>NZ_RKHQ01000001.1 GCF_003751805.1 Salana multivorans
GGCGGCAACCGGCCGATGACGACGAGCAGCTCGGCGTCTACAGCGAGGCTATCCGTCAGATGTTCGACGCCAAGGCGACCCAGGGCGCCTACTGGATGGCCCAGGAGTTCCTTCCTGACCCTCGTGACCGGAGGCTCCCCCCGAAGATCCAGTGGGAGTCGCTGGTCCGGTACACGCCGGACTACTTCGACGCCCGCTTCGGCATGGCGCGCGACGGTATCGACGCCGGCGTCTACCTCGCCAACCCGAGCAACCTCTGCGGCGGGTGCTCGGTTCGCGACTTCTGCCGCCTCCAGGGCGGCGCCCGCGCGGAGGAGGTCCCTACCGGGAGCCCAAGCGCGAGATGGTGCTCGCTTGCGCTTGACGTTTGGATAACGTACCGTGTAGCGTGTCAATCACAACTTCATAGAGGGCCGCCCCAGGGGCGGCAGGAGAGGAGGGCTAGTGTCCGACGTGGACATCACCCCCGATGGGTCCGAGATCGTCGTCACGCTCAAGGGCGGCAAGGACTTCTCGGACACCTGGATCGTCATTCATGGCAACGACGCCAGCGAGGTGCGACAGAAGATCGCCGACATGTTCGGCCTGGCCGAGGAGCAGCACAAGGAGCTCAAGCTCTACGAACTCGTGATCTACGCGAACAAGGCTCTCCAGGTCGCCCGCAACCTGAACGTGGTCCTGGGCGCCGTGCCGGCCGACGGCCCGTCGCGCCGTGGGACGAGCCCGCGAAGCCCGCTGCGGACGGCGACCCGTGGGGCGACGAACCCCAGGAGGACCCCGCCGCGAAGAAGCCGACCACCCGGACGCGCAAGGCCCCCGCCAAGGAGCCGGAGCCGGAGCCCAAGGTCGACGTCGGCGCGCTGATCGACGTGGCCGAGTCGGTGGACAGCCTCAAGGCGATCTTCGCCGAGCACAAGGCCGAGATCACGGCCACCCCGCGCTCCAGAAGCGCGTGAAGGACCGCCGCGCGGTCATCGCCGGCAAGTAGTACCCCACAACACAACTGAACAGAGGAGGCCCCAACAGTGGCGATTGGTAAGAAGCAGGGCGGCGGAGGGTTCTTCAAGCCCGCGGATCACACGAACGACCTGGCGATCCTGGTCGAGCCGAAGTCGATCAAGCGCGACCAGAAGAACGAGTACAACGGCCAGATCACCTACCGCGACGAGCTGACTGCGGACGTGACGGTGTTCCCGAACTCGTCCCTCAAGCCGAACGGCAAGCCCGAGGTGTACCAGAACATGGTGATCGCCTCGAAGGTGCTCGTCTCGACGATCGAGCACCTGGTGGGCACCGGCGACGCCGTGATCCAGACCGTCGGCAAGCCCCGCGGCAAGAACTACTACGACTGGCTGGACCCCGAGCCGGACGCGCAGCAGGCGGTCCTCGCCTACTACGAGTCGCGCGAGGCGGCCTCCGCCGGCGTGGAGGACGACCTCTTCGGAGAGACGAGTGACCCAGGTGACCGAGGTCGTCCTCGACAACGGTGAGTGCATCCGCCTGGAAGGGCGAAGAGGGTCGACTACGGCGACGGGACTGGCGTAGTCACCGTCAAGGACCCCAAGGTCTCGTGCTGTTCCTCGCGCCGCTGGATCAGGTTCGGTACTTATCAACCGCCCGCCCGCGGCTGAGGTGCGGTCCGAGGTGGGGACGTCGTCACCGTTGACGAGTTCCGGGCGCTGCCGGCGGGAAGTCGCGTAGCGGACCGCCAGGGCGACAGTACGAGTTCGACGGGGCTGGCATCACCCTCGTTCGGTGGCGTAGCGAGCCGACGACCGAGAGGCGTGCCGCCTCCGATACGAGACCGATGGATGACGGACTGCGGGCGTCTACGCTCCACTCCGGTCACCCAGATCGGCGCCGGCGACTAGTGTTCACGCATGAGGCGCTCAGTCGCAACATCAGCGACGGCAAGGAGCTTCCTCGCGTCCCTGGCTTCGGGACCTGTACCGCTACGGCTGTACGCCACGACACGGCCAGGTAGTGATGGTGGTGGGGAGGTCCGGCTCTGGCAAGTCGGCCCTCACGATGGCCTGGGTCCAGGACATGGGCCTCCCCACCCTGTACTTCTCGGGCGACATGTCGGCGTTCGACGCATCGACGCGACTCGCGTCGATGGTGTCCGGCGAGACGAGTACCGATGATCGAGGCCGCTTTCGACGCCGGGACCCAGACCGAGTACGTCGACGCGCTCGCCGAGTCGAAGGTGACGTTCGTCTTTGGGGCACCGATCACCTGGCAGCGCGTCACGGATGCCCTTGAGGCGTACGTAGAGCTCTGGGACGCCTACCCCGAGGTGCTCGTGATCGACAACCTCATGGACCTCGACGGCGCCGAGTCGGACTACTCGGTGCAGATGGAGGCCATGTCGATCGTGACCGAGCTCGCACGGGAGACGGGGGCGACGGTGTTCATCCTGCCACCACGCGAGCGACAAGACGATGGACGCGAAGAACGCTCCGTACGACCCGCCGAACCGGGCAGACGTGAAGGGGGCCTCTCCGAGAAGCCGGAGATCTCCCTCAGCATCGCCCTGGACCCGCGGCGGGGTACGGCCAACGTGGCGGTCATCAAGAACCGCAACGGACGCTCGGACCCGACCGCTCGACACTTCATCGAGATCGGCACGGAGCCGGAGCTGTCCCGCTTTCACGCGCTGTAGAGCGCGTCACAACTGAATATGGAGAAGGAGGAATCGTCGTGTATCAGCGATTCAAGACGTGGGCGGATCAGACGCCCTGGCCCCTGCGAGTGGCGGTGATGTTCACGCTCGTCATGGGGACGGTCATGCTGGGCACCACCTACGGGTGGGCGGCGGCTCTTGCCGCGCTCGGCATGGCGCTCATCGTCATCGGGGCCTCCGCTGCGATCGACCGACTCAAGACCGTCGCCGAGCTTGACCGGTACGAGGGCTGGACTCTGATCCACCCGGTCGAGCCGGTCAAGCCGTCGGTGGTGGCCTCGACGGCCGGGGGTGCAGCGTGACCGCCACCGCCGACGTTCCCACGAGGAACGTGCGCGGGGGCTCGGGTTCTGGGGCGCCCTACTCATCGTGTTCGTCGCCCTCAAGTTCGGCGGCGTCATCGCCTGGCCGTGGTGGCTGGTGATCCTGTTCCCGCTCCTTGCGCCCGTCGCGCTCGCCCTCATCTGGGCGGCGCTCCTGGTCGCCCTCGCCCTTGTGGTGGGGGCCGTTCGGGAGGCGACGATCCGCCGCACGGCGAAGAAGTTCTCGACGCGGGCGGGCGCTCGATGAGCGCCGTGACCTTCGAGGCGTGGCCGAAGACTCCGCGCCTCTACCGCGACGCGGTCGTGACCGAGAAGATCGACGGCACCAACTCCGCCGTCATCATCGACCTCGGTGACCCGTCCGAGGACCAGCAGGGCTACGTGGCCGGCGTGCATGTCAGCGACACCTTCTACAAGGTGGGCGCCCAGTCGCGCAACCGGATCATCACGCCCGGGAAGAGTACGGACAACTACGGGTTCGCGGGGTGGGTCGCCGAGAACGCCGAGGCGCTAGCCCTCACCCTTGGGCCCGGTCGGCACTTTGGCGAGTGGTGGGGTAAGGGCATCGCGCGCAACTACGGTCTCGACCACCGCCGGTTCTCGCTCTTCAACACCGCCCGCTACGAGTCGAAGCTCAACGAGCACAACCCTCTGCGGGGCGAGCTGTTCACGGTGCCCATCCTGGAGGTCGGCACGTTCGGTGACGGGCTCGTGAACGGCGCGCTGACGAGCCTGACCCTCTCTGGTTCGTCCGCCGCCCCGGCTTCGACCGGCCCGAGGGCGTGGTCGTCTTTCATGCGGCGTCGCGCTCCACCTTCAAGGTGCTCCTGGAGAACGACGCCCAGCCCAAGGGGAGGCGCCCGTTGGCTGACCCGACGATTCAGCGTCGCAACCGCGCCAACAAGCGGCGTGGGGCGACCTGGGAGATCTCGCTCACCGACTTCTTCCGGAACCGAGGGCACGCCGCCGAGCGGCTGCCGAAGATGGGCCGCCTCGACCAGGGCGACATCGCCGTCCAGGACACCTACGGGACCATCCTGATCGAGGCCAAGGACGCGAAGGCGATGAGCCTGCGCTCGTGGCTCGCGGAAGCCGAGGAGGAGGCGGCGAACTACGTCGCAGTCCGTCCCGGCGTCCGGCGCGAGGACGTCCAGGCGGTGGTGATCGTGAAGGACCGCGAGGAGCCGATCGAGCGAGCGATCGTCGTGATGCGCCTCAGTGAGTACCTCACGCTCCCCGCCGTCGAGGCGGCGACGTGACCCGCCCACGGAGCGACGGGATCATCGATCTCGTCGCGATCGCCCGTGCGCTCGACTTCGACTGGCCCGTCATCGAGCGCCTCACGCGACGAGAGTTCGCCGTCTTCATCGACCGCCTCGCGCAGATGGGCGACCCCCTGTCGGAGCGTGGCGACCAGAACTGGGGTCTCCCGCCGGGTGCGTCCCAGTGGCGTGGTTCGCGCGGGATGTCGCTCGACGGGTGGGACGGGTCGTGGGAGGGGCCTCCCCTGCCGCGAATCCTGCGCTCCAGGCGCTCACCGACTACGAGAGGCGTCGGATCGAGTCCGCGAGTGGGGGCGGCGGCGTCGAGGTGGCGGGCGCAGGTGGGCAGCAGGTCTCACTCTCGGGCTCGCGCCCAGGGCTGGGCTGGTCAGACGACGTTCGCCGGCGCGAGCGATGGCTCGTTGGGTCACGGTCTCAGCGCGAGAGCGTCACTGGAGCGCTGCGACGTCGCGCCCGAAGGACGAGCGGTGCTCGCGCGGCTTAGCGCGAGGCGGGATCGGGATGGGGAGGGCCTGGACATCGTCACGGTGTTCGAGCACTACTCCATCCCGATCCACAGCGGGCGCTCTAGCCAGATGGTGCGCTGCCCGTTCCACGGCGATTCCACACCCTCGCTGTCCGTCGACCTGAACAAGGACGTCTGGAACTGCCACTCGTGTGGCGAGGGCGGGAACGCGTGGCAGATGGTTCTACGAATGGAGGCTGGGGATTACGGACGAGCAAGAAGTGTTGAGGCCCAGCTCGTCGGAGCAGCGGGCGATCCTCGGGGAGGCCGTCGCCAAGTATCAGGCGGGGGTTACACGCGAGGTCGCTCAGTATCTCCGGGAGCGGGGCGTAAGCCGCGAGACCGCACAGCGCTTCCGCCTTGGTTGCGTCACTGACCCTCTCCCCGAGCACGCTCGCTTCGAGGGCTGGCTAGCGATCCCGTATCTCCGTCACGACGGCGGGGTGCTCCAGGTGCGGTTCCGGTGCATGGACGACCACGACCATCGCGAGGCGGGCCACGGCAAGTACGCGACGGTGGCGGGCGAGGCTGCCCGCACGTTCAACGTGAAGGCGCTGCATGACGCAGCGGACGTCGTACACGTCTGCGAGGGGGAGCTGGACGCCCTGGTGCTGAACCAGCTCGAACTCCCCGCGGTCGCCCTTCCCGGTGCCGCGATGTGGGGCGGCGTCATCGTCACCTGTTCGCGGGCTACTCCCGGGTGTGGGTATGGGCGGATGGCGACGAGGCGGGCGCCAAGCTCGCGAACAAGATCACCGCCTCGCTGTCGACGGCGAAGCGGGTCCGGATGCCGTCCGAGATGGACGTGACGGACCTGTACCTCGCCGAAGGCGCTGAGGCGATCTACGACCTGATGGAGGAATGAGTGGGACTTGAAGACGAGCTGAGGGCACCCGCCGCACGACCGCGGCCGATGCTGATGGACGCCGTACTGGGGAGCCTGACCGAGGCCGAGGGTGACGCTGTGAGGTCGGCGTTGCGGGAGGGGCAGCCGGCCGCGCACGTGGCCTTGATCCTGACGAAGCATGGCCACCAGGTCGGAGAGGCGGCCGTGCGCCGCTGGGCCCGACGAGAGGGGCTGCGACCGTGAGGCTGCGCACCCTTCGGGATGACCTGATCGACCTGCTCACGCTGCATGGCATTCCGGGCGGGCGCCTCTCCGGCCTCCACTGGGAGGTCGACTGCCCGGACGGGCTGGACGTGGAGTGGATCACCGACGCGGGAGACCGCATCCGGAACTGGCTCCCGCTCGACCGCACGATCGTTCACGACCTGGGCGAGCCGACGCCGCTTCATGAGGAGATCGTCGCGCTGGACCGGCTCCGTCAGATTGTCGACGCCCACCGGGCGCTGCGCGGTGTGAAGACGGCTTCACACCGAATGCTCCGGGAGCGTGACTGCGAATGAGGTTCACCCTCTTCAAGAAGTCCCAGGGCTGCCAGCCGTGCGTCGCGACTCAGCGAGTGCTCGATCGGCACGGCCTTCGCGAGGGTCAGCACTACGACGTCCGGTACCTCGACCTCGACGCCGAGGCGCTGCGCTTCGCCAAGGGGCTTGGCCACAACGCGGCCCCGGTCGTGTACGTGAACGAGGACCGACACTGGTCCGGGTTCTGGCCCGGTCGCGTCGACGAGCTGGCCCAGGAGGTGGACCGTGGCGACGGCTGACGAGCGAGAAACCACTGTCACAGTGTGTGACTCCGATGCGCACGTGCGCGTCTGGTCCAACCGCAGGCGTGACATCACCAAGCTCAGGAATCACTCACGCGTTACCATCGTTTCTGAGGGGGTCCACGACGGCACGCCCTGGGTCGAGGCCATCCTCCCGGCGGCGGAGTGGAGCCCGGTTCACGGGATCAAGCGCAGGCGCAAGCCGCTGACGGATGACCAGCGCGAGGCTGCGGTTGAGCGACTGCGCATCGCCAGGGAGGCCCGCAATGGGGCCGGCTGACTCACTGGCGCCGGCCTCTGGGGTGTGGATCGCCGACACCGACGGCGGGGAGTGGACCGAGGTCGGCAAGATCACCGGCCCGCTCACATCGCCGACTCGGCCACTCGACGATGTGGCCGAGTCATTCCGCCACCTCGGTGACGTGAGCATGTCATTCACGATCTCCGCGGATGAACTGCTCAAGCGCATGCACCTCCTCCGATGGCTCGACCCGCTCAGCCGGGCTCGTCGGCGCCAGCTCCACACGAAGTACAACGCCCGACGACGACGGCGGGCCAGGTGATGGGCTGCGCGAGCGGCCGCGACCCCTTCGACTACGACGACTGGTTCGTCAACTTCAACATCAAGGAGGACTCGCTTGAGTCTCAAGGACGACCTGCTGGCGCCACCGCCAGCACCGCCGCAGAGCGCGCGGACCGCAGAGCGAGCGTTCACGCGCAAGCTTGAGGTGAGTGGCGACCGGGCCGAGGCCGAGATCAACGCCCCCGAGGGCACGATCACGGACGAGACCGTCGCGGAGTTCCTCACGACGAAGGGGCTCGATCCACACGAGTGGGAGGCCAGCGGGTTCCGCTCGTCGGAGTGGACCATGCCCAACGGCGCCGTCGGCGAGTCGAAGAGGTTCAGCTTCGTTCGCCGTGCGGGTGGCGCGGCCGGCTCGACCCTTCCAGACCTCGACGACCTGCACGCAGCCATCGAGCGCGCTCGTGCCGAGCTGACCCCGCAGGTGGTCCCGCTGGGTGGGCGAGCGTCGCTGGTCACGATCATCGCAGACCCGCAGATCGGCAAGGTCGGGAGCCGGGGCGGCGCCGAGGAGGTGCTCGGCCGCCTGGAGGCTTCGCGCGAGCGGTTCGAGCATCGCGCTCGGACGGTCGCGGCTTCGGAGATCATCCTCGTCGACGCAGGCGATGCCGTGGAGAACTTCGAGTCCGCACCCCAGCAGGACCGGACGAACGACCTCCAGCTCACCGAGCAGATCCGGGTGTGGCGTCGAGTCCTCTGGACTTGGGTTGCCACGGCCGCTCGGCTGTCCGCGAGCGTGAAGGTCATCGGCGTTCCGTCGAACCACGGCGCCGTCAGGCGCGGCAAGGCGAAGATGGGGCCCGCGTCCGACGACTACGGGATCGAGGTCATCGCCCAGGTCGCAGACATGGCGGCGGTCAACAACGACCTCTACGGTCACGTCGAGTTCTTCACGCCGGGGACGCACGAGGAGTCGGTCGCCATCGAGCTCGCTGGGGGCAAGGTTCTCGGGGTCGCGCACGGCCACCAGGCCGGCACTGCCGACGGGCTCGCCAAGTGGCTCGCGGGGCAGGCGCTCGGCCGCACGCCGGTCGGGCGAGCAGACATCGCGGTGTTCGGGCACTTCCACAACCTGCGCATCCAGACCGTCGGCGACGACCGATGGCTGTTCGTGGCGCCGACGTCGGACAACGGCTCTGACTGGTTCCGCAACCTGTCCGGGGCGGACTCGGCTCCTGGTGTCCTGACCTTCGTGGTCGACGAGGATGGCTGGCGCGACCTCGCGGTGTGCTAGGGCCGACTGTATAACGTGGCGTGTACTGCGCCTTGACAACTGAATAGAGGAGCCCCACTGCGGTGGGGCCGGAGAGGAGGTCGACCGTGACCGAAGAGAATCCCCACATCCGAAGCGATCGCTTTCGCTGGATCGACAGCATCGACTGGGACGAAGAGTCGTACCAGTTCAACATGACGGACGCCTGGCTCGACACGGAGACGGGCGACGTGCTCGTCGCGGACGACTCAGGGTGCTCGTGCCCGACGCCGTTCGAGGACACCCGGCTCAACGACACGACCAAGATCGCCCACCTCAAGGATCTCGACGCCCACGTCGCCGACCGCATGGAGATCGAGTGGTCGCGGGCTCACCCCGGCCAGGCGGGTCGCGTCGATCGCCACCAGCACTTCCGTGCGTCCGTCGAGCAGGCGCTGCGAGGCGGCGAGTGAGCCGGAGCTACCCCGACGAGAAGACCGTCGCGGCGGCGGTGCGCGGCGCCAGGCAGGCGGCGAGGCGCTACCCGAACGACCTGGAACCCGACGACGCCACCCAGGAGGCGTACCTGTTCCTCCTGGAGAACGAGTCTCGCGTCCTCGCCGCGCTCGCCCGTCGGGGCGGTAGCGACAACGTCCGCAAGCTGGTCTCGCAGACGTTTCGGGACCGGGTCCGAAAGAGCCCCTGGGCGTCGTGGCACCGCCGACCGCTGTCCGACGCCTACGACGAGATGGCCGAGGCTGAGGAGGGCTAGTGGGGCAGTACGACACGAAGACGATCGAGGAGGCCCTGTCGACCCTGTGGGACGAGAGCCGCTTCCAGCAGTCCCAGGAGCGGGAGGGGTCGCCCGATCCCGACATGCCCCGTAACCCGAGCTCTGACCCGACGAGGTCCGGCACGGCCTGGGCGGTGTGGGCAGACATGTCGAGCGCGTGGCGACGACTCCCGCTCGACGACTGGCGGCGCGCGGTGTTCCGACGGCACGCCCAAGACCTCGACTTCCGAACGATCGGCGCCCTGGAGGGGTGCTCCAAGGACACAGCACAGCGGCGCTACATGGCCGCCATCGAACACATGAGGGACGACCTGAACGGCGCCCCGCGAGAGGAGAACAGCCACCTTGACTGCGACTGACATCGACCCCATCCCCCTCGTTGACGCCGCTCTGCGCGCCGCCGACCTGTCCGCAACCGACCTTGGTGCGGTGATCGAGGTGAACTCACGCGCCGGCGTCAAGCTGCGAGGCGTGCTCCAGCGGATCGACGCCCAGCTCGTGGCTCCGTCCGACTTCCCCGGCTTGGCCCACAACCCCACGGCCCAGCCCGCCATCGAGCTCTGGTTCGCGGGCGACGTGGTGGTCCAGGTTGACCCCCGCGCCCGCGTGACGGTGGCGGAGTGACCGTCGAGGAGTGGACGGCCCGAGCCCTCGGGCCCGACTTCAAACTCCTGCCGTGGCAACGCGACTTCCTGGTTCAGACCTTCGCAGGGTCACGATCACGTGCTCGCGGCCGTACCGACGCCCCTTCCCCGCAGGGTGCACGGAGACCTGCACCAGCCTGTCGATGATCTGACGCTTCTCATCCAGAGACATCCGCCCCCACTCCCGCTTCGCATCCTCCGCCGCGAGGAAGCGAGCGAGGGTGGGGGCTTTTTCTGTTTCGGCTATCGAACGCTCGATCTCCTCAAGCCTCCCCCTAAGACCAGTCGTGATGGTGCCAAGTTGCTCGATGGTGAGCACGCCCTCAGCAAAGCTCGCTGCGGCTTCGGTGAGCCGCTCCCGCAGCGCGGCGGCCTCGCCCACCAGGGTCGCGCCATGCTCCGGGGTGGAGGTGTCTGGGTCTTCAATCTCAGCCATGTCGACGAGGGTGAAGATGAACCCTTCTACCGTGTCGTCGACGAGAGGCTCGGGAATCATGACGTGGTAGCCCGAGGAGCAGGTGAGGTAGTACCCCAGGGGCGTGACGCGCTCCGCCCCTATCGCTCGCCGAGGCGGTGTCGAACGGCGCCGGCCTGACTTGAGGGTGCTCCCACAGACTCCGCAGGTCGCGAGCGACACGAGCAGGTGCTTACGCACCTTGCGCACGGGGTTCGTGTTCCGTTCGGGCCGGTCGAGGATGGCTTTCATGGTGCGCCAGGTCGTCATGTCGAGCGGGGCTTCCCAGTCGCCCGTGCCCACCTCCACCCCGTCGTACACACGAACGCCGGCGATCCGCGGGTTCTGTAGCACCTGACGCAAGAGCGCGCCGGTCCACTTCCCGCCGCGCGCAGTCGGGTGCCCCTCTTCGTTGAGCCGCTTCGCGATTCCGTAGAGGCTGGCCCCGCCGATGAGCTCTCCCGCGGCGCGCTGGATCACGGCCGCCTCGGCCTGGTTCAGGCTGCCATCCATTTCGTTGCCGTAGGGACGGGTTGCCCACCAGCGCTTGCCCTTTCGTGCCCGCGCCGCGTTGCTGAGCCGCTGGCGGATCGCCTTCTGCTCCCCCTCGTACTGGGCCCAGGCGGTAACCGTGCGCGCCACTGCACGCCCCGCTGGTGTCGACAGGTCGAGGTGTCCGGCCTCCTTGGCGTACACGTTGATGCCGAGCTCGATGACGCGCTCCAGGTCACGGTTGGTGCGCACGAGGCGATCGGTGTGCCAGACCGCGATCGCCTCGGCGCCCGAGCGCAGTAGGGCCTCGAACCCCGGTCGGCGGGCTCCGGTCGTTGCCGAGATGTCGTTGTCCTCGTAGATCCCTACGATCCGCCACCCCTGCCGAGAACACCACTCAACGAGCGCCTCGCGCTGGTTCTCGACGCCCTCCTGGTTGCCGTAACGGTCGAGCGAGATTCTCACGTACAGGGCCACGTCCACGGGTGCATCGTAGGCGAATCAGCATGGACCTGGTCATCCGCCTAGGATGCACCTGGCACGCCGAAGGGCCCCAGCCTAGGGTGTGATCCTTGAGCTGGGGCCCTTCGATGTTCAGGCTTGCAGGTACTTCGTGGCGTCCGTGTGGGAGATGACCTTGAGCGTGGGCTGGAACCCGATCGCGGAGTCGGCCACCCACTTGTAGCTGCCGTCCTTGTTGACGCTGTCGGTCTCGCGCCACCAGGCGCACATGGCGACCGGCCCCCTGCGGGCCGAGACGCCAAGCGTGTGGCACTCGGGCTCCAGAACGTTGCGGAGCCCGAGTCCGCCGAGTCGAGGACCAACCGAGTCCAGCACCCTGACGGCCCAGCCGTTCGCCGTCGCCTTCTTGATGAACAGCTTTGGCGAGGCGGGGAGCGAGGGCCAGGCATCCTCCGGCACGAACTCGCTCCGCAGCGGCGGCGGCGGGGGAAGAGGGGCGTCGAGCTCGCGCTCTAGCGCCTGCATCACCCTGTGGTTCCGCCCCGCTTCGTAGAACTGGTCCCACAGCTTCCGCTGGTACTCAGTCGCCATCGAGATCACCGAACGGCACCAACTCCACCCCGTGGGCGGACCGCTCGTGGTTCTTCGCGAGATGCTCCCGAAGATCGCTCTGCGCGCCGTGGCCCGTCCGCCAGTATCCGGGACCGACCCAGCGACAGTCGTCGCAGTACGCGCGGTACCGCCGCCAGCGCGGGGCGACGCTCACCATGAGCAGTCGAGCGCGACGCCGTCCTCACCGCGGGTGAGCGTTGCGCAGAGCATCCGACCACCGTCCGGCAGGTCGACGGTGAACACGTTCACCGTTCCCGCTCGTGTCTGGGTGGAGCTCTCAGCCTCGACCCCGCACGCCGAGAGGCCGAGCGCGAGGCCGGCCGCGACGGCAACCGCTGCGATCCGACGCTTCACGGCGCGACCTGGACGAACGGAGTCGAGCCCTCCGGCACCACGAACACCGTGCCCGACCCGTACGCTTCGATCTCGCGAAGTCGGAGCAGCTCGGGGGTGAGCGACTCGGTCAGAACGCGGTTGGCCTCGGCCTGCGCCTCGGCCTCGACCACCTGAGCCTGGGCGGACACCTCGGTCGCGCGGAGGTTGGCCTCAGCCTCGGCCTCCTTCTGCTGGGCGACCTCGACGCTCTTGATCGACGCCTCGACGTCGTCGGAGAAGGTGATGTTCTGGAGGTTCACCAGGGAGACGGTCACGCCGTACTGCGACAGCCGGCTGTTGAGCCGCTCCAGCATGGTGTCCTGGGCCTCGCCGCGCTTCTCGCCCCGGAACTGGACCGGCGAGTACGCGGAGGGGACGTCGCGCACGACGGCGAGGATGGTCGGCTCGATGACCTGCTTCGTGAAGCGCTCCTGCGAGCGGTAGGACTCGTAGAGCTCCTCGACGTGGTCCCCGTCGAGCGAATAGACGGCGGAGAAGTCGAAGTTGCTCTGGGCGCCGCCAGAGACGCTGGCGGTGACCTGCTGGCCCGAGACCTGCCCACCCGTGTAGGACGGCGCACCCTTGTCGTCGCCGGCGTAGGTCACGGACTGGGAGAACAGATCCCACTCGCTGCGGGTCTGCCAGGGCGCCTTGGTTGCGAAGCCGGGCTCGCTGTTCTGGCCGGCGACGGTCCCACCAGCGTTCACGAGGACCGACGCCTGACCAACCGACTGCGAGTAGATGGTGCTGAACCCGACGAACAGGAGCGATCCCACGAGCGCGACAGCGGCGGCAATGCCGGCCGCCCGCTTCGTCGGGAAGTCGTAGTTGTTCCCCCTGGGCTTGACGATGAAGAACACGGCCGTCGCGATGAGCGCGATGACGGCAAGGATGATGGCAACGATGAACACTGTTGCTCCTCTCAGTAGGTGGTCTTGTTGATCGGCGTGCCGTAGACGGCATCGCTGGTGATGGCTTCGAGGCCGGTCGGCCCCGCCGGGTGTGCTGTCGGGCTGGAGGCGCGACTCCGGCGCCCCGTGGTGGAGGCGAGTGCGAGGCCGCACACCACTCCGGCGAGGAAGGTCGCGAGCAGGAGCAGAACGATCACGGGGCGCCCGCCGCCGCGACGACCTCGCCGGGGGCCCAGTCGACGATGTGCTCGTCGGCGGCGTCCTGCCACCCCTGGTCGGGGTTGAACAGCAGCCACGGCCGTTCGTCGGCGCCGAAGAGCCGACGAACGCCGAATGCGTAGACGCGCTCGAAGGGGTCCGATGACCAGCCCCGCGGGATCGAGACCCGGACGTTGACGATGGTCGCGCCGATGGTGGACGGGAGCTCCTGCTCGGGCTTGGGCCGGTCCAGGAGCGTGATCGTCTGGGCCATCCCTGAAACTCGGTCCACGAAGGCGAGGATGTACCCGTTCGACTGGGCGTAGCCGGCGAGCGAGACCTCGGTGACCAACCCCTGGCGCGTGTCGCTCATGCCGTCGTCCCGCACCAGCTCCACGCGGATCGTGTCGCCGACCTGGATCTCGCCGAACGAGATGACGCGCGGGAGGCGCTTGAGGTACTCCGACTCCAGGGTCACCGACTCCGGGACGATCGCAGTCACGGGCGCTCCATCGACCTTGACGCCGAGGTCACCATCGCCGTAGACCCACCGCACGGTTCCAGCGGTCCCGAGCTCCCACTCGTTGGGGTCGACAGCGACCACCCCGGCGCCCCCCAGGCGGTAGTGGTGCGCGCCGGTTCGGACCACGCGGTCCCCGACCTTGAACTTGCTCTCACTCACTCGTAACCCCTCTCCTCGATGTCCTTCTTCGTGCATTCGAGCGCAGCCACGTAGCTCCCTGCGGGCTGCCCGCAGGTGCAGCAGATGCGCCGCGAGACCTCGCACTTCGTGCACGCCCCGCCGATACCCCCGAGCCCCGTGAGCACCGTCTCCCCCTGGCCGTCCTTGGCCGTGGCGGGGATCATCGGGTAGGCGGTGCACCCCTCGCCCCCGTCGCAGTGCGGGCACCAGCGGACATCCGCCTTCGCGCCCCACTCGGTCCCACAGCGGCACCATCGCTCGATGGTCGCCTCGCGCTGACTCGTGGTCGCCATCAGAAGTCGCCGTCCTGAACCTGGAGGCACTTGATGCCCATGTCACGCCAGAGGCGAACCACCTGATTCCGGTCGTCGAGCGCGAAGATGACGTCGTAACGACCGCGCACGTGCTCGTTGAACAGGTCGTACTTCACCTCGAAGTCGGGACGACGGTCGCCGGTCTTGCGCATGAGCGGACCCACCACGCCCTCCGTCTCGCGCGAGTCCCAGCCGGCGTCGGCGAGCCACGAGTTGGTCACGGCAGCGCAGGAGTCCTCGCGACCGCTCAGGAAGATGACGGAGACCTCGTCGAGCCACATCTTCTCGATCAGCATGTCGACCACCGGATCGACGGTGTCCTCATGGACGCGATCAAGGTCGTAGGGCCCTCGCCCGTTCATGTGGGCCAGGGTGCCGTCGATGTCGACGATGATCGCGAGCGGCAAGCCGGCTCCGTCCTCGCGCGTGTAGGGCATCGGGTCGCTCGCCCTCTTGCGCTCGCTCGGCTTCACCTCGGGCCACGGCATCGGGTAGCGCTGGGCGAAGCTGTTGATGACTCCCCCAGGAACCGCCGCCTCGCCATGCAGAGCTCGGGCGACGTTTCGCTCGTGACACTCCCCGACGGGCGTCTCGACGTTCACGACGCGCCAGGAGGCTCCCCCGGAGATGGCGAGGTCGACCCACTCACGGGCCGTCCGGAGGCGGAGGTTGGTGTCGTCGACGGCGACGCTCTTGCCGCCCGCGAGAAGAGCCTTCACCGCGGCGCGATGCGCCTTGGTGATCGCGCCCTCCTGCGAGGACGAGAGGCCTGAACGCCGGTCATAGAAGGCGTCGCGAAGATCATCTCGCGACAGGCGCGCACGACCCTCCGGGTCCTCGGCGACCCACTCGGTCGCCCATGTCGTCTTGCCGCTGCCGGGGTAGCCCCGCAAGATCACGAGCTCCTGACCGGTCACGCCGCACACTCCGTTCGCCCGGTCGGCTTGGGACCCTTGGGGCGAACCGCCTTCCAGGCCATGTCGTAGAAGTCCCGCCCGTCCTCGATCGCGAAGATGTAGGGCGCGTAGGCGCTGCGGTTCGCCAGTCGGGCGAACTCCTTCCGCCACGTACGGCGCTCGGTGTAGTGCTTGCTGGGCGCCGCGAGCGCGGCGGAGGCGTGCGCCTGTCGCGCCCCCTGAACGAGCAGCCCGTGGTCTGCGAGGAGCGGCCTCGCGATCCTCCAGGCCCAGTCGCGGAACTCCTCGGGCATCTCCCGCTCCAGCCGCCAGTAGGTGCCGGTGCGCAGCGCCTCCCACACGGTGGTCTCGTTGAGGCCGGTGACGATGCGGTGCAGGCGCACGTAGTCGTCCTGCTTGATCTTCACCATCGTCCCGTCGGCGAGGTGGACCACGACCCCCTCCTTGCCCTCTCGCGGGGGCAGCGCAAGCACCTCAGCGAGGGAGCCCTCGGCCACTCGCGAGGCGGCGGGCATCCCGTACTTGGACCACCAGGCAGACGGGGTGGAATGCCCCGTCGCGTGGTTAACCATCCCGATCTGGACCAGGTCGTCCATATCGCCGTAGTCGACGACGATCCGGTTCGAGGGGTAGATGATCTCCACGAGATCCGTCCACCCGGCCTGGGTGTCGACCTTGGAGTACCGCTCGCGCAGGACGGTCGTCGCGTGGACCGCCTGGTCGCTGGTGAACGACCCCCTCGTCGCGACGGCGGGGCGTCCGTCCGGCGCGGGGTAGATGACCCCGAGAGAGCCGTCGAGCTTGTCGTAGGCGACGGCCCACTGGCTGAGGTTGAGGCTCCCGTCCGGGTGCTCGCCATAGTTGAAGAACTTGGCGAACGGACGAGCGACGATGTCGGCGTCGCCGCTGCCGTCGAGCCGCACGATCAGACCGCGACAGAGGCGCGTCGCGTCCGTCCAGTGCCGGTCATACTGCGCCGCCGGGGTGTAGTTGTAGATGACGAGCGACTGGTCGTCGGGGTGGTGGCGCGAGGTGATGTAGCCGGCGTCGACATCGGCCGCCAGCAGGGTCGGGTCGAGGATCTCGCTGAGCTTCACAGTGTGCTCCCTTCGTTGTGGTCGGTGATGTCGACGCCAAGGGCGTCGGAGACGGCGTCGAGGAACGCCTGTCGGTCGAGGAAGGTGGTCATCTGGCGGTCTGCCGGGTACCCGCGCCAGGTGGTGAGGACAACGCAGCCATCGCGCCCGACGCTCACCGCGCAGTTGGTCGAGTGCCGCCCCTCTACGACGGCACCATCGTCAGGCACGTTCAACCCCACGTTACACCATTGCATCAGGCAACACTCTCCTCGGCGATCTTGCGCAACTCCTGCCAGAGCACTGCGGCGGCGTCGTGCTCCTGTCGCGACTGCGAGGTCAGGTGGTAGCCATCGCAGTCGCGACAGTGGTAGTACCGCGTCTCGGTCCGCTGCCACTTCTCGCGCTTCGCCTGGGCGCGGCCCAGGGCCTTCCGGGCGTCGCGGTCCGAGAAGAAGCTGCGCTTGCCGGTCGTTCGGCAGATGCGATGAGCGACGACACAGTGCTTGGTCACGACCCCTGCCCCTTTCGCTCGGTCATGGCATGACCCCCGGGTGGATGAGCTGGACGAGGTACGGCTCGGGGATCGTGTCGGGCTCGCTCAGCTCCGGCCAGACGGACGCGAGGACGATCATCGCCCGCACGTCGATGCACGCAAGCGGGCGGGCATAGTCTGCGGTCGCCAGGTCGATGAGAACCGCGACGCCTCCCCCGGCGGCACGGCAGATCCGGTCGCCGGTCACGTACTTCTCGTCGAGGTTGTAGGACACCTCCGCGTAGCCGGCCCCCATCAGCGACCACCCCCGAGGCTCTCGGCGAGGCGCTCAAGGCGCGCTAGTCTCGCCACGCGCTCGTCCCACCGAGCCTGCCGCGCAGCCGCCTCCGCTTCCAGGGCATGGCGATCCTTAAGGATGCTCTCCATCGCCTCGATGACATCGTCCATCGACGGGATCTCGCCATGGTCCCCGAAGACGCGACGCCGACCAACGGCCTTCCCGTCCGACTCCCGGAGCAACAGAAGCTGCAACCCCAGGAGCGGCCCTCCGCGAGAGGGCGAACCGCGATAGACGGACGACACCTCCGCAACGTCCGCAGCCCATCGGTAGCCCGAGGGGGGCAGCGGGGCGTCGGCCGCCGAAGCCGGCCGATCCTCAGTGCACGCGACTTCGGCCTCCAGGCGCGCGGGGGCGCTCGGCACCGTGCGATCGGCGGGGGCCTCGGGGCGACCCGCTAGGCCGGTCCACCATCCCGAGATGTCGTCCGCGGTGGGCAGCTTCATGCGGTCACCCCCGCGAGGTCGGCCCGCATGTCCTCGTAGTCGCGCTCCATCTCGACGATCGAGTCGAGGTGGCGATGCAGGTCGATGACCTCCATGTCGTTCTCGATCTCCGTGAGGGCGATGCCGTCGAGCGCCCGCTCCGAGGGGTGGGGATCGTTGCCGACCCCTCGGCCGACGAGTCGGTACACGGAGCCACCCATGTCGAGGAGTCGGTCCATCTCGTTCGGGAAGCGGACGTCCGGGATGACGAAGCGGTCCTCGCCCATCTCGACCGCGCCGGCGATCCGAGACTCCAGGGCGTCGACCCAGATGTCCTGGCCGAGAACCATGCGGCCGGCCTCGGTGCCGAGGCGCTGCAACAGGCCGCGGACCTCCCAGTAGAAGGGGCTGCCCTTGATGCCCTCCCAGCCCCCCGCCTCCCTCAACGCCTCGCTGAGGCGCTGGTAGCCGCCCTGGGTCGCGCCGCCCGGGATGATCGGGTCGAGCCCTCCGAGGATGTCGCGCAGGGGGTCCGCGAAGCACATGATGCGGAACCCGTGGCGCGCAGCGAGGTAGTTCGCCGCGCTGGTCTTGCCCGAGCGCTTCGCCCCAGCCAGTCCGATGATGATGGTCACTTCTCTCTCCAGTTCTCTCGCCTGCCGTGCTCAACACACTACACGACACGTTATCCTATTGCTCTCGCATGTGCGAGGCAGAGTTGGGTTACGACTAGGCGCGGGCCAGGCTCGGGATGAGCCCCGTGAGTGGCGAGGCCAGGAAGGCATCAACCAGCCCGGACCAGCTCGCGCGAAGGTCGGCCGTCGCGCGAGCGACCTCCGGATTGCCCTGGGTGATGACCGCCACCAGGACGATCGCACCCACTCCCGCAACCACACCCCACACCCATCCGAGACTGCGTCGACGCGACGGTCGCGAAACGCCTCCGCCGGGTAGCGGCGCCGGGGGCGCCCACGCGTGAGGTTGGGGTTGGTGCTGAGCTGGCATGGGCGGGACGGCGCGACGCTGCGGCGGGTACTGGCTCATGGCCCGACCGTAGCGCGTCGTCGCCATCATCGCGGCCCTCGTCATGACGCGTCCCCCTCCAGCGCGCGGAGCGTCGGGCACGGCCACAATCTGCCGCACCCCGAGCAGACCAGCGAGCCGTCCGGCCAGGGCGTCGCACCGTGCTCCGCTCGCACCCGGTCGAGGGCGGCACGAGCCCGTCCGGCGTCGTCCACCTCGCGCCGCAGCACGTTCCGCTCCTGACGCAGGAGCCGAGCAATACCGAGGGCGTGCTCGCGCTCAGCCTTGGCGGTGTGCAGGTCGCGCCGCAGGATTTCGTTCTCGTCGTAGATCTTCGCGATATCCACGTTCGCGAGGTGGTCACAGACGGCGCACGGTCCGTCATCCTGGTGCGTACTCTCGGCCGCCAACTGCCACTCGGCCTCCGTTGCACGGAACTCGGCGTGGTCCAGCCTGCCGGTCAGCTTCTCGATGTGATCCAGGAGCGCGAGCATGTCTTCCCGCGCCTGACCTCCAACGCGGAAGCTGGACAGGGTGGCCCCGTCGAGGCTCTCCCGGATAGCGGCCAGCCGCTCCGGCGCCATCGGCTCAGTCATCGGGAGTCACCTCGATCCCGAGCGCTGCGGCGACGTCGGGGTGGATGGCCTCTGACACCGACCCGACCGGAACAAACAAGGCCATTCCGGTGTGACCGCACTCCGCGTGCAGGCGGATCAGGTTGGCGATGCGCTGCTGCTCCACGAGGGCCAGGGTCGCCTCGGTCTGGGCCTCCTGCGCGAGTGTGCTCGCAATGTGTTGAAAGCCGTCCCGGCGGTATTTCGCCGCGCTCTGTAGCAGATGCCGCGCCTCGGTGGCGTGGTTGATGCGGTCGGTCATGGTGTGTCCTCCTCCTGCCGTGTGACGGGCTCGTAGAACGCGGAGTCGCGGGCGCAATCGGTTCGACGTATCAGGCCGCGCTCCACGAGGACGCGGGTCGTGCGAGACCATCGGGAGTAGGAGCGAATCCACAGGCCGCCTGTACTCGACTCGCGGAACTCCGACAGGAGCTGTCGCTGGGCCGGGGTGAGGCCCTTCTCTCGTGGGTCAGCCACGATCCCCTCCTTCTTCTACGTACCCGGCGCACGGGCACCACGTCGTGATGGTGTTGACGCCCATGAACATCACCCCGAACGCCTGCCCGGTGTGGCGGCACTCGTGGGCGCGGTGACGACTCTTGGGGTGGTGACACACCGCGCAAGGCTTGACCCGAGTCACGAGGTCACCCCCGCGGCGCGGTAGGCGATGCGCTGGACGACGGTCTGCGGTAGCGGGTCGGGGGTCTTGCTGACGATGGCTTTCTTGGCGACCTCGATACGCCCGTCCTCGTGGACTCGCCACAGGCCGCAGCCGTGCGGGCTCATCACGTCCAGGTCGGCCGGCACGGCGTAGACGAACCGGTGGACGTGCCGCTGCCACATGCGCCGCTTCCAGTACGTGTCGCGCCGGAAGTCCGCCACGGTCACCTTGACCTCGATCGCCGTCCGCACGAGCGACTCGAACATCAGGGCGTCGATCCGGCGCATGGGCGCGTGCCCCGCGGGCGGCGCATCACCGGGGATGTACGCGTACTCCACCTCGCGCCCGGAGTCGGGCAGGTCGAAGTCCTCGATCGACAGCTCCGGAACGATCGCCGCCCCCGAGTGCGCGCGCCGGATCGCGCCCAGGATGAACGCCGCGTCCATCACTTCACCCCCAGCACGGCTTCGAGGGTGGCGCGCGCGTTCTCGCGGTACTCAACCCGAGTCGCCTCCGTCGTCTGGTCTCGCCCTCGGGGATCGGACCACAGGCACCCCCGAAACGCGCCGGGACGATCGAAAGCAGCGCGGGCCGCTCGCTCGACCATCTCGTCGGTGACCTCGGGGCGCAGACGCCCGGCGTCGTAGAGGGCCCGAGCGTACGTACGCTGCCGCCCGGTCGGCTCGTCGCACCCATCCGGATCGAGCGGGCAGCAGACCTCCTCGTGCATGACCCGCGCAGCCTGCTCGACCATGTCCTCAGCCATCACAGCCCTCCTCGTCGTGTTCGTCGGCCAGGTCTTCGGCACCGCGCCGGTTGGTGACCCGGCTGGTCCATCCGCACTTGCGGCACTCTGCGATCCACATGTCGCAGCGACGGATCTGCGCGCTCATCGCTCCACCATCTTCCAGCCGTGCTCGGGGCAGTAGTCGAGGCGCCGTCGCCCGCCGTACGGGTTCGGCATGTTGACCGTCCACCCCTCCCGCCGCGCGTCCCGCCGAGCCTCGTGGGCGTACGACCCCGCCGGCGCCTCGAAGAACGCCCGACACGGCCAGCGGCCGTCACCGTTGCACTCGATCCGGTTCGGCGAGACCAGGTTGACGCTCACCAGTCCCACTCCCTCAGCAGCCACAGCGCGAACGCGACGAAGCCGAGGGTCCCGCCGACTACAAGCCCCAACAGGAGCCAGATCCACCACATCAGTCCTCCTCCTCTCCCGTCACGAGGTACTTGTTCTCGCGGCGGAGGTGCGCGACCTCGGCCTCCAGTTCCGCGATCCTCTTGCTGGCCGCCTCGGAGCGGAGGTGCGGCCGGTCAGCGCGGGCACGGTGGGGCTCGCGGGTGACCGTGTATCCGGCCGCGATCAGCCGGTCCGCCGCACATCCCAGGCAGTCCTCGCAGCGCTCGGCCTCGTCGTCCGTGTTGCCGTGCTGCTCGCGCTTCACTGACACCAGAGCGGCGGACCGCACCTCCCCGCGCACGAGTCGGGCGGCGTACTCCTGACCCGCGTTGAAGGCGTTCAGCCGGCCGGCGTCGTCGTAGAGCAGGTCCGCCTCGATCTCCCGCGCGATCCGCTCCCGCTCAGCCGAGGCCGCGACTTCCGCCACATGCTTCACCCAGCCGAGCGAGTAGTTCCCCTCGAACGCTTTGATCGGAGCCTCACAGCCCTGGCAGTACGGACCCCCCGCCCCGGTCGAGTAGTTGGGGTGCTCGCGCCAGACCTCCATCACGACACCTCCCCGCGCATAGATCGAGCCGTTGACACCAGGTCCGACATGGCTTCGACGAAACGTGCCGCGTCCCACGTCCCGTCCGCTACACGCACCAGCGACGCGTCGATCACGTCTGTGAAGCGCTGTTGAGCCTGAGCATCACCCTCCGCGTACGCCTCGGCGACCAGGTCCCGGGTCGGGTGGTAGACCAGGGTCGCGGGGAGGAACATGCCCGAGTACGAGAGGTCCTGCATGTTGCCGTTCGCCCGACGCAGCACTCTCCGGACGCTGGCGATCGACGACTGGTCCACCCCGATCTGTCCGGCGACACCGTCCGAGCAGACGACGATGGCCCCGTAGGGCAGTGCGTCCAGCTCGGCGGGGGTGGTGATCTGCGGAACCACCACGACTACCACCCCCTCAGCTCGCGCCGAGCGGCGCGAGGCGGACGAGACCGTCCTCGTCGTGCAGCAGCTTCGCCGTGGAGGAGACGTCGCCTGGGCCACCCGACTCGCCGCGCCAGCCGCCGGTCGGCGAGAGCTGGAGTACGCGAGCGAGCCAGGGCGTCTCCCTCATGGCCGCGCTGATGTAGACCCCCGGCTCGGTCGGCAGCGGACGGTCGAGGCGCTCGACCATGGCCGACCCTTCGACCTCCTTCGCTCGCAGGAAGTAGGGGCCGATCGGCTCCCCGTCGACGCTGCGCGGGTCGCCATCCGCGTCGACGCTGCCGACGACGCCCTCCGAGGTGACCCCGCCGTAGGTGACGCGGATCTTGTCGCCGACGCGAAACTTCGTCGTGGCGCTCACTTCGCCACCTCGATCGGGTTGCCGTCGATGTCGACCTCGCGCAGGATCGTGAGCGACTCGGCCTTGATCTTGGTCTCGTCGATCGGCCGGATGTCGGCGAGGGGCACCACGACCTCCAGGAAGCGCTCCGCCTCCCAGTAGTGGTCCCGAGCGTGACGCGGCGTCGGGGAGACGTGCAGCCCACCACCGCAGGCGTTGTCGTCACGCCACCGCGGGTCGGTGATCGTCTCACCGATCGGGTACTGCGTCAGGTAGTACGCGTGGCCGGCGTAGAGGTCCCCGTCGACCGCCTTGAACGGGTGGACCATGCCGTCGTCGTCGACGTCCGCGTGGAGCTCCACCCAGGTCGCGGGGTCGAGCTGGTTGATGGACGTCAGATCGATGATGACGCCGCCGTCGACCGTGACGCGCGCGCAGTGGATGAAGACGGCGGTGTAGGTGCCGCCCTTCACGGTCGAGCGGTCGTGGGCGTGCGCGGTCGAGAAGCCCCACAGCTCGGCGCTGGACGAGCCCCACAGCTCGGCGCTGGACGAGCCCCGCAGCACGGCGCTGGACGAGCCCCACAGCTCGGCGCTGGACGAGTCCCGCAGCTCGGCGCTGGACGAGCCCCGCAGCACGGCGCTGGACGAGCCCCACAGCACGGCGCGGGACGAGCCCCGCAGCACGGCGCTGGACGAGCCCCACAGCTCGGCGCTGGACGAGTCCCGCAGCTCGGCGCTGGACGAGCCCCACAGCACGGCGCGGGACGAGCCCCGCAGCACGGCGCGGGACGAGCCCCGCAGCACGGCGCTGGACGAGCCCCACAGCACGGCGCGGGACGAGCCCCACAGCTCGGCGCTGGACGAGTCCCGCAGCTCGGCGCTGGACGAGCCCCACAGCACGGCGCGGGACGAGCCCCGCAGCACGGCGCGGGACGAGTCCCGCAGCTCGGCGCTGGACGAGCCCCACAGCACGGCGCGGGACGAGCCCCGCAGCACGGCGCGGGACGAGCCCGTTTCGTCGATGCGGAGCACCACGCCAGCCGGCGCGTCGACGTAGATGCTCACGTAGTCGTTGCGGTGCCGCTCGATGGCGGCATCCCACTCGGCCTGGTTGGTGACGATGATCTGGTTCACGTGTTGTTCCTCCTGTGACTCGTTGGTCCGCCAGGCAAACCGCCTGCGGTGCTGCTGTTCGACGGGGGCGCCTCCCCCTGCGTTGCGCCCCCGTCGTCGATCGGTTCCATCTCGCGCCAGGTGACCGGGAGTACCCACGGCTTGCCCATTCGGACGAGCCCCGGCACCTCGTTGACTTCGCTCTCGGGCACCTCTACCCAGGCGTCATGGCCGCTCCCCGAGGCGTCCCCGAGCTCAACCACGCGACCCTCCGCGCCGACGAAGGCGTCGAGCCCCTCCACGTCAGGGGCGATGCGCACCCGATCCCCCACGGTCAGCGTTGATGCCCATTCGAGGCGCGTGCGCAGATCACATTCCACGGTACGTTATCCTTTCGCTCGCGATCTAGCCGTCGGTCAACACCCGATAGCACGACAGGCACACCTCTGTCTCGTCGCCGACAACGAACGGACCGGCAGGCGCGCCGCACTCCGCGCACCACAGCGAGGAGACGGGTCGCTCGCGCGGGTCGGGCGCATCCCCGTCGGGGTCGGGTTCGTAGACCGTTCCCCAGAGCAGATCGCCGGCCCGTCCGTCGGCGTCGACCTCGAACAGCGATGCCTCAAGGTCGCGCGGCCTGCCGTCGTTGTCGAGGTCGATCCCCGTCTGCTCGAAGGCGAGTTTGATGCGCTCCACCACGTCCGGGTTGTCGGTGATGATCGTCAGCTCATAGACCCTGGTCATAGCCCTCGCCCCACGCCTGGCCGCACCTCTCGCCCCGGGCGAGCCGCCTTGTCGTGGCGGTGCTCGTAGACCTGCTCGGGCGTCCCGTCCCACTCGTGGTGGTCCAACGCGTGCTCGCGGATCAGACCCCCGGTCGGCGTTCCCAGGAATAGGTCCCCCTCAAGGAGGTGGACGGCCGTCAGGTGCTCCACCATCTCGGCCCTCGTCATCGACGCGAAGGGCACGAAGCGGACGGGGCGGGCGCCGAGAAGCGCACTCGCGGTTGCCTCGCTCACCGGTCAGCGCTCCCGCACGAAGTACGTACCATCGCCGTTCGCCGTCACCAGGACGTCAAGCACCTCGCCGTCGGGCAGCAGGAGCGTCCCACCGGCAGTGCCGTTGCCCATCGTCCGCCAGTTCCAGCACGGCTCCTCCTCGAAGCACTCGACGACGACCGGCGCGGATGGCGCGGGATCGACCGTCGGCGTCTCGCCCTGCCCTGCGGGAGCGTCAGCCACCTGGGGCGAAGGGGCCGCCCCTTCCTCCGGCTCGACCTCGCCACCCTCGCCCGCATGGGGCGCGGCGCCAGCATCACGGGCGTCGACAACGCCTGTCGGCGCGTCCGGGACGGGCATCGCCTCCGATGCCTCGACGGGCGCCCCGGCGGGCCCGTCCACGCCCGACTCGTCTCCGCTCGGCGCCGACATGGCGAGCGTGAGCGTCAGCGTCGCACCGACGATCGCACCGACCACCACCCCGGCCCGCCGGGGCAACGCCAACAAGCGCCGGCGCCCCATCTCGTGAGCCCTGATCGTTCCATCCATCTCTCCCTCTCCTCTCCCTCGGCGCCTGGTGGCACCACGTTACATGACACGTTATCCCGTAGCAAGCACTACACCGCACGTTATCCGATCAGCCGGTCGAGCGCGGCGAACAGGGCCCACAGGATCAGCAGGTAGATCGCCAGCAGGGCGCCCGCGACGAACGCCTGGACCGTGAGCTGGACCTCGCGCGCGAACCTCTCGCGCCCGGGCCGCCTGTCGCCGATCCCAGCTCGCGTCATCGCCCTTCGCCCATCGCGCGCCCGTCCGCCGTCACCATCTCGCCGTCGTGTAGCTCCCTCTTGAAGCCCTCCGGACAGTCGTGCTCGCATCCGGAGCAAGGCAGCGGGCACCACTCCTCATGATTGGTGCAGAAGGTCGTCGCCCCCATCACTCCCCCTCCCCGGTCGGCCACACCTGGACCGTCATCCGACCCTGACCAGAGCAGAAGTGCTCACCGTCAGCGCGCGTGCGCCCGTTGAGGCGGGTTGCGCGCCGCGCCAGCCGCCGCACGGTCTCCACCCGGCGTTTGATGTACCCGCGCTCCCCGATCATCTCGACCACCGTCACGCGGGCGCTTCCATCGCCCTGCGGCATCACGTCAACCACCTGAAGCAGCCCGTCTCGCGAGTCCAGCGCGCCCATCACAGCCACCGATGCTTGAGCGCGTATCCGCCGTCGCTGTGGTGCCGTCGGCGGGACCACAGTCGCGGCCGCTGAGCGGCGATCCACTCAGCGCGCGCGGCGCAGAACGCCAGGCGCGCCGCGCGCGCCTCCGGGGCGGTGAGGCCAGGGTCCCACTCAGCGTCGCGCTCGTCGGGGTGATCGTGTCCGTACTGGGCTGCGAGCATGGTCCAGTCGTTGACGTGGTCGTTCGACGGGCAGCGCGTCACCGTGCGCCCGTTCCTTCGCACCTCGCTCACCTCATGGCCGGTGCAGTGGTGCCCATCGGGGTACAGGGCGCGGGCGAGCGAATATGCGAGGTGGAAGCCCATATCCATCCCGATGCCGCCGACCTTGACGCCGCCGTGCTCGGGGTCGAGTCGGCGACCGACGGCGTGTGCGACCGCCCATGACACGTCGACCGGCCCTCCGTCGACCACGGCGATCACGGCGATGCTGCGCGTCATGCCCGAACGGCTGACGTGATGCAGCGCGGTGGTGACGGTGGCACCGAGCGGATAGAGCCCGCGAAGGTACTCAACAGCCCGCTCCCGATCGGTCGCACCCATCACCACCCCACCTCCCCGTAGGTCGCGAGCCCCGAGCGGGGCCGATCCAGCAACTCGACGTTCCGGTGCAGGTGGGAGCCGATGCGCCGTCGCGCACCGTCGCGCGACTCACCCGCCTTCTGCTCGCGCACCGTCAGCTCGTCGAGCAGGCGCGCGATCGCCACCCGGCGATCGCGCCGGTCATCGCCGATGCTTTCGACGGTGACGCGCCAGCGGTCACGACCGTCAGCCCAGCACTCGACGACGCAGGCGGCCTCTCGACGCGGCTTGTGCGGCGTCGTCACCCGGCCCGACGGCGTCTCGCACGGCGCGTCGGTGGCGGCGCGGCAGTAGTAGCAGGCGGTCGAGAGTGCCCGCTCCTCGACGGTGGCGCGTGTACCCATCACAGCGCCGTCCCGCCCATGTACTTGACCCGACGCGCCTCGCGGCGACGCAACGTCTCCGCCCGCGCCGCGTCCGTCCGCTTGCCCCGCGTGCTCACTCGCGTGTTCCGTCCCATGATCCCGACTCCCGCCGGTCGTGGTCACCCCCATTGGGTGACCGGAGCTCCCGGGCGAGGGATCGAACCTCACCAAACCCACCAGGGCCGGGACGGTGCAGCGCACGCTACGCGGCACGTTCCACTGATGACCGAGTGTCATCCCATACCGGCGGGGGAGGTGTCCGGCCACCACGTAAAGGCGTAGCGCTCGCCCGCGAGGGCACTGCCGCACCCCTCGCAGTCACCCGCGTCGAAGTCACGACGATCGCACCCCTCATAGTGAGCGTTCGGGTCCGCGGCGTGGTGGTCCGGGGTGCCGCAGTCCAGCCCGGCGGTGACGACGCCCTCGTCGAGCAGGGCCCACGGCTCGCACTCGCCCGACGCCTCGCCCTCGCCCGGGTAGTGGTGCGCCAGCATGCAGTCGACACATACCCACAGCACACACTCAGCGTCGCGAGCGATCGCCCAAGCGCGCAGAGCGCTAAGCGTGTTCGCCTCAGCCACCGTGACCGTTCCGCGCAACAGTGCCGCACAGTCGGCGGCAACGTCGTCGACGCTCACGTCAGCGCCAGACGCGAGCGCCGCGAGCGCACTGCCGACACTTCCGGACGACTGCCACCAAGCGGCGACCGTACGCGCCACGTCGTCGCTGATGTTGTCACCCCCGACGCCCCACCGCTCGCCCTCCCGCGCGACGCGGGCCGCGCCGGCGGCACCGGCCAGCACCACGGCCCCCGCATTGACCTTGACCATTGATCCATCCCCTTCGGGTTGTCGCGACGATCGCCGGGCCGACGACCTCACGCAACACACGTTACACCACACGTTACCCACGTGCCACCGGAAGCGGCCAGAGAATGTAACGGTTTGATAACGGCGCGAGAAAGGCGCCGGGCATAGAGACGATCGCCGGCGCGCGAATAGCACGGCCCAAGCGAGCCGTCAATGCCAGAAAGGGGGAAGGGGGGATGACCCCCCGCCGCTGGAACCTCCTGACCGCGGGGTATAGCAATCAGACATCCGCCACGGTTGGGGAACTTTCGAGATCTCAGAATGTGCCGCGAAGCATCAGTTTCGACCCCATGCAGAACTGCCGCCGGCCGCCAGAGGTCTCACGACAAACGACGCCTAACGTCCTAATGTGTGGGACGTCACAATCAGAGAGAGATGCCTGTGGTACCAACGAAAAGCGGGGGTCGACACCGCCAGCCGATCGAAAGCGGACGACCTCACGTGAGACGCCGGGGGCCAACCCGGTCCCTAAGTATAGTAGAGGGGCGCTGAGGAGAGGGGGTAGGGGGTGAGGAGTAAAGCTCTACGCTAAAGCTCAACGCTTTCGCTTTACCGAAACGCTCTACCGTATCGGTAGCCCCGTAAGGGGCTTTACGGCAAAGACCTTACTTCCTAGTCTTATCCCCTTCATCATAACGCTCTAGCGTGGAGGCCCTTACGGGCCTTCTGATCTACTCCTTCAAGATCTCCCCTCCGGTCCATCGAGCCTACGGCCCTAAGCTCAGTGCTTAGTACATGGCGGAGGGTCAACTTCTCCCACAATGGCGTGGGAGTCATTCCTCCGCGTTCCCTCCGCGGATTCTCTCTCCGGGGTGATGCTGTGCCTTGGTCCACTTCCGACCGTCGATCCCGCCTGCCCGCTGGGTGGGATTCGCTCAGGCGAACCATTCTCCGCCGTGACAACCACAGATGCGTCTGGCTCGACCAGAACGGTCAGCCTTGCGGAGAGCCTGCCACGGAAGTCGACCACATTCGCCCCGGAGACGATCACTCCGCCGAGAATCTTCGAGCCCTCTGCTCTTGGCACCACGCCAAGAAGAGCGCGCTGGAGGGCAACCGAGCGAAGGCGAGGCTGCGCCGAGAGATCGGTGCGAGGTTCCGCCGCCAGGAGATCCACCCTGGCCTGATGTAGCCAGGGAGGCTCACATGGGCACACGAGGCCCGCTCCGCAGCCGGGACTCCGAGCTCCAGCGCGACCGCTCCCGCAAGGGAAGCGACGTCACGCTGACGACTCGCGGGACCCACAAGAAGGTCACCGTCCCGCGAGTGAACCAGGCGTGGCACCCAGTGGTGCAGAACCTCTACCGCTCGCTCAAGGAGTCTGGTCAGAGCGACTTTTACCAGAACTCGGACTGGAACTTCGCCTACCTCCTGTGCGACGACCTCAGCGCCTACAAGCGCGACGAGGACTACCGCGCCGAGCAGATCGAGAAGCTCCGCGCCTGGGACGCGACCTACGCAGGGGTGCCGGCGGACGAGCGCAAGGAGTACGCGCAGAACCACCCGCGCCCGAGCGTGCCGCGCGGCGGCTCGGCGGTGAAGCTCCAGACCGCCTACGACGGTCTGGCGCGCCTCATGGCAACGGAGGCCGATCGCCGGCGTCTCGCGATCGAGCTGCACGCCCCAGAGGGGCCGGAGGCGCAGGACGTCGAGGTCATCTCGATCGCGGACTACAGGGCACGACTGGACATGGTGGAGGAGGCCGCGTGAGCGACATCGAGGTAGTGGCGGGCGACAAGGTCCGCATCAAGGGAAAGCGCGGCTGGGGCCGGGTGATCTCCCATCACAAGCATCTGAGCGCTTGGCTCGTCGATCACGGCGGACGACGCCTGGCCTACACCTACGACCGACTGGCGCCCCTGCGCTAGCCGCAAAGGGGGTGCGATGGAAGCGCTTCTTCGCACCCCGCATGGGTCGCACCTGTACGGCCTCGCGGACGCCGAGTCTGATCTCGACACCTACACCGTCATCGCCGACGGGCACCGCGGTAGTCAGTCGATCTGCGATGGCCTCGACGCCACCGTGATCCCGCTGAGCCGCTGGCTTCATCTGTGCGACATCGGAGCGCACCAGGCCCTTGAGGCCATGTTCTCGCGTCAGGCCGATCCGTCCCCCCTCGACCCGTACCGCTCGGGCTACAGGGCCGCCATCGGTGCGACGGCAGACCGCTATCGCCGCACGATCAGGAACTTCATCCTCAGCGATCGCTACCCCATCGGTAGCAGGGCCGACTTCAAGCGCAACCGCCACGCCCTGCGTCTGGTGCTGAACCTCAACGAGGTGCTGACGTGCGGCCGCTTCGACCCGACGCTCACGCCGGCGCAGGCCCGCAGCATCACCGAGATCGCAGGAACCACAACCGCTGGCGTCGCCTCTGAGGCGCAACGCCTCAGCCTGATCGACCTCGGATTGAGGTAGTCCCGAGGGGGTGTTCGTCATCGCCGAGGCGGACAACCTCCCCGACTATGTCGACCCCGAGACGGGCGACATCTATCCAGAGATCCTGGAGCCGAACTACCTCGGCCCGAGCTGGAAGAAGAACCCCGACGGGTCATGGCACCTGCCCGAGTTCACGCTCGGCTGGCAGATCGCCGGCTGGTGCGCAAAGTACCTCAAGGGCAAGGGCGGCAAGCCCTGGAACTTCTCTGACGAGCAGCTCCGCTTCGTCCTCTGGTGGTACGCGGTCGACGAGTACGGGAACTGGCTCTACAACCGAGGCGTTCTCCAGCGCCTCAAGGGGTGGGGCAAGGACCCCCTCCTTGCCGTCATCTCGATCGTCGAGTGGGTCGGCCCGAGTCGCGTTGTCGGCTGGGCCGAACACGGCCCGGTCGGGGGGCCGGCCGACGACCCTTGGGTCCTGCTGACGGCGACATCGATCTCGCAGACCCGCAACACCACGCTCCTGATCCCGAACCTCATGACGGATCTGTTCAGGAAGACCTACCAGATCCCGAGGAAGCTCGGGAAGGAGATCCTCTACGCCACGCTGCCCAATGGCACGCAGGCGATCCTTGAGCCGCTCACGAGCAACCCGCGCCCCTTCGAGGGCAAGCGCCCGACCTTCGTCCTGGAGAACGAGACCCAGCACTGGGTCAAGAGCAACTCCGGCCACGAGATGCACCAGCAGGTGGACGACAACATCACGAAGGTCGACGGTGCGCGGTACCTCGCGATCACCAACGCCCCCGAGGCTGGCGAGGACTCCATCGCGGAGCAGGTGCGCCGCGCCTGGGAGCTCGTCGAGGAGCAGGTCGCCAAGGGTGCGCGCGCCTGGAACGACACCCTCTACGACTCCGTCGAGGCCAACGAGCGAGCACCGCTCGACCCCAGGTTCCTCCGGCGCATTCTGGAGCGGCTGCGGGGCGACTCGATCTGGCTGAACATCGACAACATCATCGCGTCGATCGTCAACCCGATGAACCCGCCGTCGAACTCTCGACGGAAGTGGCTCAACCAGATCCTCGCCGACGACGACGCACTGATCTCCCCGCAGATGTGGGACGTTCTCCGCCGGCCGGACGACATGCTCCAGGCCGGCGAGGCGATCGCCCTCGGGTTCGACGGCGGGAAGAGCGACGACGCCACGGCGCTCGTGGCGATCCGGCTATCCGACGGCTTCATCCAGCCGATCGAGGTGTGGGAGAAGCCCGACGGGCCGAAGGGTGACGGCTGGAAGATCAACCGCGAGCTCGTCGAGTCCGCTGTTCACGAGTGCTTCCGCGTCTACAACGTCAAGGCGTTCTTCGCCGACGTGGCGCTCTGGGAGTCCAACATCGCCGAGTGGGGTCGGCTCTACGGTCACAAGCTGGCGGTCAAGGCGCGTGGCGCTGAGCCGATCGGCTGGGACATGCGTGAGTCGCTCAAGGCGCTCACGCACGCGCACGAGCGCTTCCTCTCGGCCATCACCGAGCGAAAGGTCACCCACGACGGTGATCCCATCCTCCGACGCCACGCCATGAACGCCAGGCGTCGCGAGAACAACTTTGGCGTCAGCTTCGGCAAGGAGTCGCGCGAGTCCCAGCGCAAGGTGGACGCCTACGCAGCAGCGATGCTCGCGCACGAGGCGTTCCATCAGTACCACCAGCGTGGTCGCGAGGAACGAAAGCGCACCGGTCGAGGCGTCTTCATCTAGCCCCGGAGGGCAGCCTTGACCGTCATCACTCCGATCACCTCGGACGCCACCGTCGCCCGAGATGTCGACCTCCTCACACGGGCTGGTGAGGTCGCCGAGCAACTCATCAACATCCTCCGCCGCGACCTCGATGGGGCCGACGGCCGGGTCGGGCTTCTACTGATCGACGACTACATTCACGGCCGCCATCGTGGCCCGTACCTCCCCCCGCAGGCCGACGCCGAGTATCGCCTTCTGGCGGATCGGTCGACCACGAACTGGGGACCGCTCCTCATTGGGACGCCGGCGCAGGCGATGTACGTCGACGGCCACCGGCCCGGCGGTGCTGACGTGACGTTCTTCCGCGGCGGCTCGACAGAGACACCCCAGTGGGACTTCTGGCAGCGCTCTCGTCTCGACGCGAGGCAGGGCTCGGTCTACCGGGGCTCGATCGGGTACGGACACTCGTTCGTCGCCGTGGAGCGCAACTCTGAGGGCAAGGCGATCGCACGTCTCCTGAGCCCGCTTCGCACCGCGGCGACGTATATCGACCCCGTCAACGATGAGGACCCGTACGCGGCCATCACCCTGGAGCGTCCGGCCACGCCGAAGCGGCGAGCCCTGTGGCGACTCTGGTTCGGCGTGAACGAGTACGAGGTTGAGGAGGGCGCCAGCGGTGACGGCAGCGACGTCGAGCTTCGCGTCCGTCTCATCGGCCGGCACGGCGCCGCTGCGCCGCCCGTGGTCCGGTTCGCGCCGCACGTCGACCTGGAGGGGCGAACGCTCGGGGTGATCGAGCCGGCGATCACCCTCCAGGACCGCATCAACCAGTCGATCTTCGACCTCCTCATCACCCAGACCTCTTCCTCGTTCAAGGTCCGCTGGGTTGCCGGCATGGCACCACCGGTCAAGATCGACCCTGAGACGGGCGACCCCGTCCTGGACGAGAACGGCCAGTACATCCCCCTGCCGGTGAACCTCAACCAGAAGAAGATGCTGTTCGCCGACGACCCCGACTCGAAGTTCGGCACGCTCGACGAGACGCCGCTCAACGGCTACATCGACTCGATCGACATGAGCATCCGTCACCTGTCGGCGCTCGCGCAGATCCCGCCGCACCACCTCCTTGGACAGATCGCCAACCTCTCCGCCGAGGCGCTGAACGCAGCGGAGACTTCGCTCTCCCGCAAGGTTGAGGAGTTCCGCAAGTCATTCGGCGAGTCTTGGGAGCGCGTCTTCCGGCTCGCCGCCGAGGTCGAGGGCGACGCCAAGGGCGCCGCGGACTATCACGCCGAGGTGCTCTGGCGGGACATGGAGGCGACTGCCTTCTCCCAGACCGCTGACGGCCTCTCCAAGCTCAAGGATCTGGGCGTCCCGGCTCGCGGCCTCTGGGCGCGAGTGCCGGGAGTCACCCAGGAGGAGCTCCGAGAGTGGGACATCCTCTTCGAGGAAGACTCCGACACCGAGGCTGTCATTCGGGCGCTGCGCGGTGTGATGCCCGGGGCCGAGGATGACGCGGAGCCGGTTCCGGAGGCGGCGTGAGCACGCGGGAGCTGGTCGAGGAAGCCGACCAGGCTGCCGTCGCCTACCAGGTGGCGCTTGCCAAGCTCGGGGCCTCGACGATGCTCGGCGCCATCAGGGCCTTCTCGCGTCTGAACCCCTCGCAGGTGGCGGCCACCAAGGCCGGGTGGCTCAAGGAGGTCACGGCGCTCATCCGTCGTGATCGAGTGCAGGGCCAGCGTCTTGCCATCGCCTACTACCGGCTGTCCCGTGCGCTTCGCACGGGGCGAACGATCGGGGACCCGTTCGCGCCCGGCCCCGTCGGGAAGGTCGTCACCCTCGCGCAGCTCCGTAGGGAGTTCGAGCGGGCGGTCGCGGGCTCCCCCGGGGCCGCACTCGACGGCGATGAGGTCATCGCCGCTCGGGGTAAGGCGGGCCGCGAGGTGGAGCCGTCCACGACCGAGCCGAAGTCATCGCTCGGACGGGACGACCCCGACCTCGACGTCAGTCCCGGCCTGATCGAGGTCGAGGAGCTCCCCGACCTCGACGAGGTGCTCGCGGGACTGGACCGAGAGGTCGACCGCGAGACGGAGGAGATCCTCAAGGTCGTCGGACCAGATCGCCTGGAGAAGAAGCGCAAGGAGCGCGAGCAGAGCCAGTCTGCGGAGTCGCGCAAGGGCAAGCACTACACGCCCCAGCAGCTTCGGAAGATGGCGAAGGAAGACGAGGACGCTGTGGCGGCCGGCACGGCGGGCCAAGCCGAGCGCCTCGCCAAGAACGGCGCGCGACAGGCGGTCGCAAGGATCGCCGAGCGCGACCCGCGTGCCATCGGCTGGGTTCGCCGGTCGCTGACCGGGACGCCCTGCGGGTGGTGCGCAATGCTCATCTCGCGCGGGCTGATCTTCTACACCTCGAAGAGGGCAGCCTCCCGGGCCTCTGGCCGCCGCGGTTCGCGCGGCGACGGCGAGAGGTATCACGATCACTGTCAGTGCGTGGCGGAGCCCGTCTACTCGCGCGAGCAATACTTCACGTCCAACATCTTCGACCTCAATCGCCGCTACGCGATGGAGTGGCCGCGCATTACGAAGGGCTTCTACGGTAAGGAAGCGCTGAGCGTTTGGCGGGCACATATTCGATCGCAGCAGAGTGCGAAGACTCCCGCGTCTCGTGCCGCTTAGGGACTGCCGCGGATGGCTGTCGGTGACCGACAGCGCCTATGGGTGGGCCTCTCCTCCTCTCCCCCGCCGCGATAGGCACATTCTGGGCTAGCTCAATAGGCAGAGCGGCGGACTGTTAATCCGTGTATGCAGGTTCGAGCCCTGCGCCCAGAGCAAGTCGCCGGTCCCCACTAGCTCAGCGGTCGGGGTGCGCACCCGGCGACGGCGGTGGTAGCTCAAATGGCAGAGCACCCATAGCTTGGGAGGTTGCCGGTTCGAGTCCGGTTCACCACACATGTTGCCACATCCATTCGGCTGCTAGCCGTACACGGATTGACAATTCCTCGCCGGGACGCCGGCGGCATGGAGGTCAGACTCCGCCGGTAGTTGTGGGTCACAGCCGGCACCCCCCGATAACTCAGTCTGGTCAGAGTAGCGGACTCTTAATCCGCGAGTCGCAGGTTCAAATCCTGCTCGGGGGACTCGCCAGCCCAGGCGGCTGGATCAACCGGCAAGACCTGATGTCGTCAGGTCAACCGCCACAACTTGATGCCCAGGAGGCATAGGTGACTGTCGAGCAGGAACAGCAGCAGCAGGTCGACGACGAGGGCCAGGAGCTCCCGCCGGAGAAGACCGAGACGGACCCGCAGGGCGGACAGGAGCCCGACCCCCTCAGCGAGCTCCCCGAGTGGGCGCAGAAGGAGATCAAGGATCTCCGGACTGAGGCTGCGAGTCGTCGCACCAAGCTGCGCGAGGCGCAGGAGGCGCTCTCGAAGGCCAAGACTCCCGAGGAGTTCGAGGCCGCCACGAGCGAGCTCGCTGCCCAGATCGCCGATCTGGAGGACGCGATCCTCCGCCGGTCGGTGGCGGACGAGCATGGCCTTCCGGCCGACCTCGCCGACCTGCTCCCCAAGGGCGCGGACAAGGCCCAGGTCGAGGCTGCCGCCAAGGCCCTCGCCCGGTACGTCCCGTCCGCGCGGACCCCCCTGGAGCCCCGAGGGGGCATCAGCCCGGGCAGCGATGCGGTCCGCTTCGACCCCGCCGCCGAGGTGGAGAAGATCCGCGCCAGCGGAGGCGTCTTCTAGGAAGACTCCCCGCCCCAACGTCCGAGCCGTCAGCTATCCGCTGGCGGCTTTCTCTATGCCCTTTGGAGGCAAGCCAACATGGCGCACACCGTCATTAAGCCGCAGAAGATGGCTGCCATCGCTGCGACCAACCTGGAGAAGCAGCTCACGCTTCCCAAGCTCTTCGCCCACAAGGGCATCGACGAGTTCCGTGGGTCGGACGACGACACCGTCAACATCACGGTTCCCGGCATCGTCGAGACGGCCCGGTCCTACGGGTGGCGCAACGACCGCTCGACCGAGATCCTCTTCGACGAGTACGCCGAGCGGAAGGTCGCCGTCAAGTTCGGTGGCGACGTCTACTCCGCGGTCAAGCTCATCGACGAGCAGGTCGAGATGGACGGCCTCACGCCCGGCGGCAAGCTGGCCGTGGCCCAGACCGACGCCATCGCCCGTCGCCTCAACCGAGAGGCGGCGAACTACCTCCAGGCGTCCGTCCCGTGGTCGGTCACGGTCGGCATCTCGGCGGAGAACAGCGACTCGCTGCGCAACGGTCTCATCGAGATCGACCGCGTGGCGTCGGCGCTGAACTTCGGTCAGGCGCAGCGCCCGCAGCTCCTCGTGGGTGCCGGCATCTACGCGGCCCTCCTGCGCGACAAGCTGATCTCTTCGGCCTCCGAGGCCGGCGAGCGTCGCGCGGTCGCGGCCCTGGAGCGCGCGACGGTGGGGACGCTGTTCAACATGGACATCGTCAAGACGCCGGAGCTGGCCACCGACGAGGCGTACCTCATCACGAGCAACGCCGTCGCCATCGCGACCGCGGCGCCCGTCGTCCCGGCCTCGATCGAGTTCGGCGCGACCGCCAGCGCTGGCGACTGGGCCGTTCGCTGGCTCCGCCAGTACGACGTCCGGAAGTTCCAGGACCAGAGCGTCTTCAACCTGTACCGCGGCTTCCAGTACGTCGACGACCCGCTCATCTACGAGAACGGCACCGTGGGTGGCAACCCGACCTGGAAGGCGTCGGAGTACAACCACTTCGTGCGCGGCCTCAAGGTCAAGCTGTTCACCACCGAGGCCCTGGCCGTCTCCGGCTCGTCCTACCCGGATGCCGACAAGACGGGCTCGACCGACGCGATCAAGAAGGAGCGCGAGCTGGCGAAGGCCACCGGCCTCGACACGCGCGCTGCCTACAACGCGGTCTGATCGGACGTGGCGCCCCGGGCTTCGGCTCGGGGCGCCACCCCTCGCCCCGGGAGGCATGAGTGACTGCACTCGCAACCCTCGACGAGCTCAAGGAGCGGGTCGAGTGGGAACTGTCCGAGGACGAGGAGCGGATCGCAGCCGCCGCCCTTGAGGACATCTCGGACCTGGTCCGAGCGGGCCGACGCGACTGGCAGCCTGGGGCGTGCCCCGCCGTCGTGCGCAAGATCGCGCTGGGCGCGGTGGTCCGCTACCTTCGCAACCCCGACGGGGTGACCACGTCACGCGCCGGCGACGAGACGGTCATGTGGGATGGGATCGGCGACAAGGCTGGCGGCGTCTACCTCACGACCGCCGAGGAGCGCATCCTCACCAAGCTGGTGCGACCCAACGGACTGACGCCCGTCGACCTGGTTGCCTGGGCGCCCACCTCCCGAGAGGTGGCACAGCGAAACGGCCTTCCGGTCGGTTATGTGCCGACGGCGGGCGGTGGCATCTTCCGGTACTACCGCGGGGATGGTCCCTGGTGAGCGTTCAGCGTCGATACGGACGGCTGCGTCAGCCGGTCACGCTGTATCCGACGGTCACCCGGACCAATCGCCGCGGGGAGACGATCCACGGGCCCGATCTCGACAACCCGATCCCCATACGGGCTGCGGTAGTCCCGGTCCGATCCAGCCGAGGAGAGGTGAAGGGGCAGATCGAGATTGCCACCTACTCCCTCATCTGCGATGAAGACCTCCGCGCGCTGGGGCTGGACACCTGGTCGAGGGTGCGCTGGCGCGACGTCGACTACGACGTCGCTGCGCCACCGCTCTATCACCACGGTGCCACGCGTCACGTGAGGCACTGGAGTGCCGAGATCCGGCAGCGCCCTCGGGAGGTCGGCAGTGGCTAGCGTCGTCTCCCCCCACCGCCTCAACCATCTCGTCTCCACACTTCCGGGCGTCAAGTCCGAAGTCTGGGAGGCGGCGACGGCTCTGGGCGTCAAGGCTGAGGCGTACCTGCGCTCCGGCCCGTACAGCGAGGGCAACTCCGAGATCAAGGTTCAGTGGGACTCACCGGACCTCACCCCCGGCAGGGACTTTACTCAGGACGCCTGGGTGCTCCTCGTCGACCCCGCGGCCTACTCGATCGAGTACGGGTTTGGTCGCGGCGACGATGGCGAGTTCCTCTATGCCGGCGCGAAGTCCAACGCCCCGCTGCGGCGGGCGGTCGGCGACAAGCCCGTCAACATCAAGGACCGCGCCAAGGTTCGACTGCGTCGACGCAACCTTCGGTCTCGCCGAAGTGGTCGATCGAAGGGAGTCCCGTGGGCACCCTCCCCCAGTCGGTCCTAGACGAGATCGACTCTCTGCCGCTGGAGGACGTGGCAAAGCCGCTCCTCCAGGCTGCCGTCCCCGACATCAGCGTCCACACCTTCATTCCGATGAAGGAGGTGGACGATCTGTTCCCGTTCGTGCTCGTCCAGGGCTACTCCCGCGAGTACGGGCTCGACGACGACAGGTATCTGGACTCAGGGCTCGTCAGCGTGCAGTCGTTCACGACTGGCGACGACGGCGACCAGGACGGCGCCCTTGTTCAGCTCGCCATCCGCCGAGCCCTTCGGCGACTGAGCGCCCAGCACTACCGGATCAACGATGACGTCTCCGTCGTGAAGGTGACGCTGGTCTCGCGGCCCAAGCGCGTGCCCGACTGGGCGACCGCCACCGGGCCTGTGCAGTTCGCCGACCTGCCAGTCGCCGCCTGGCGGTACGAGTCGATCTACCGGATCACATTCCGCAAGAAGCCGACCTCCGAGTAGGTCGCCTAGGCGCTCGGCGCCCCATCAATCAGAGCCCCGCTGGCAGGACGCCGCGGGGCTCTTCGCATTCCTTCGGAGGCTCTCTTGACTCTCAATGACGACAGCACCCTTGTTGTTGGTGCCGGCAACTACTTCACCGCCCCCGTTGGCACGGCGGTCCCCGCGGACCTCAGTGCCATCGCCGGCGACTGGGTGAACCTCGGCCACTCCTCGCAGGAGGACATCCTCTCGATCTCCTCGGAGGGGGGCGAGAAGACCACGCTCGGCTCGCTCCAGAACAAGGCTCTGCGGACGGTGACCTCGCCGCGCACGGAGTCCTTCGCTCTGAACCTGCACCAGTTCAACAGCGACGCCCTCAAGCTCCACTTCGGCCAGAACATGATCCCGGTGGAGGGCGGCAAGTTCCTTGGCGTGCCGGCATCGCCGACGCCGACGACCGTCGCCTTCCTCGCGGTCTTCACGGACGAGGGTCGCGTCTTCGCCATCTACGCGCCGAAGGTCTCCATCGGCCGAGGCGATGACCTCGACATCTCCGACACGGAGAACCTCGCGATCCTGCCGATCAGCGTGACGCCGCTCCAGCACGGCTCGAACACCTGGGCGTACGCGATCACCCCGATCGAGTCGGTCGAGGACCCCGAGGGCCCCTGATCCCCCTCACCCTTCGGCCACCCCCTGGGCTTCCTGGCGGACCTCGCCCAGGGGGTGGCGCTCTACCTCCGAGTCCGCCGCCCCAACTTCACACCAACATGGAGGTCCGCCGTGAAGATCACCTTTGACGACCTGACGAAGAAGGCCGACGAGGCATTCCCGCCGCTGGAGATCGAGCTGGAGGGGCTCGGCGCGCTGCGCCTTGAGCACCCGCTTGCCCTCGACGACGAGGGTCGGGCGACCCTGTCGGCCGCGCTCTCCGCGCTCCTCCCGGGCGAGGCCGCCGACGACGACAGCGACGAGGCGGAGGGGGACGCCGCCGACCAGGACGAGGTCGAGCTCTTCTACGCCTTCATCAAGGCAGCGACCGAGGACGAGGCGCAGGTCGATCACCTTCGCTCGCTCGTGGGCCGCCGGACCACCGTCCTCGCTGCGATCGTGAACTTCTACGTCGAGACGGTGAACCCGGGGGAAGCCTCGGCCTCGCAGAGCTGATTGACAAGTACGGGGAGGGACTCTACCCAGACCTCCTGCGCTACTACTCCTTCGATCTGAGGGCGTGGGCGCGGGAGGGGGGAGTCCCTCCCCGTTTTGTCATTTCGCTCATCGCGGGGCTCCCCGACGAATCGCTCACGGTGGCACTCATGAGCGGCGGACCCGAGCACTACGGCTGGGGCGGAAATCGTCACCTTCTGGCGACGATCGTTGACGCCATCCAGATCAACACGATCGCAACGGGCACGTACAAGAAGCCCCCCAAGTTCAAGCCACTCCCCCGTCCGAAGGACGCGGGCAGGAAGAGGCGCGCCAAGAAGCGAACGCTCGCCAAGGCGCCGACGAAGCCGATGGGCCTTGAGGATCTCTACTCCGCCTTCAACAGGCGACGCGAGGAGATCACCAGCCAGCAGGATTGAGGTAGTCAATGCATGAGGTTGGTCGCGTTGGCGTCCGGGTACTTCCCAACACCAAGGGCTTTCACAAGAAGCTCAAGATCTTCCTGGAAAAGGAAGAGGGCCGGCACGAGCTCAAGATCAACCTTGAGCTCGACGAGCACGGCCTGACGCGCGACGCGCGTCGCGCAGTCCAGGCCGCACAGGAGCGCGTTCAGGACATCGAGGTCGGCGTGGATCTCGACCGCCGCGGCCTCAAGAACCTTGAGCGCAACCTCGGCGACCTCGCCGCCCGACGTCACGTCACTCTCGACGTCGACGCGGACACGGACGCGCTGCGTGACCGGTTCGAGCGCTTCGCCCGCTCAGTCCACTGGCGCAACATCGGGGGCAAGGATCTCGATGTCGACGTCGCGCCGATCTACCCCAAGATCAAGCGCGCGGCTGACGAGGCGATGGCGCGAGGCGAGACCATTCGCGTCGGCGTCGACTTCGACGGAGACGCGGCCGACCGCCTCGGGCGCCAGATCCGGTCGATCCAGAAGCGCCTTGAGGACGTCCAGGCGGGCCGGCCGATCCGGATGGACCTGTGGGTCGACCCAGACCACCTTGAGCGTCAGCTCAGCGAGCTCCGGCGTCGTCACGACGAGGCGACGCAGGCGATCGAGGTCCGAGCCGAGCTCCATCGCGAGTCGGCCCATCGGATCAAGGAGCAGCTCGACGACATCACGGAGAAGCACCGCAAGGCGAAGATCGAGGCCGAGGCGCAGGTGCTCTCCGCGCGCGCTCAGCTCGCCGTCCTTGCGCGCGACCGGTTCGTCACGCTCCACGCACGAGTGTCGGAGAAGTCGCTTCGCGCGGCGTCGACCACACTCGCCGCCCTGTCGGGCGCCCGCATGGTGTCGAACACCTTCGAGCGAATGTGGGACTGGGCGAAGAACCTCGACAAGTCGATCCCGCTCATCTCGGCCGCGTCGTCCGCGATCGCCCTCCTGGGCCAGGTCGCGACGACGTCCGTCTCCAACATCCTGTCGCTCGTCACCTCGCTCGCGCAGGTCGCTCCGCTGGCCCTCACCCTGCCGGGCATCGCTGCCGGCTTTGCGATCGGGGTCGGCGTCATGGTCGCGGCCCTTCGCGATTTCAACACTGAACTCCCCCTGGTCAAGCGCGCGATGGGCGAGATGCAGGACTCGATCTCAGCCAAGTTCTGGGACCGAGCGAAGGCGCCGATGGAGTCGCTTGCCAACTCGATCCTGCCCCGACTCCGCGACGGGTTCGACCGAACCGCCACCAGCATCGGGGGTTGGTTCGCCGAGCTCAGCAAGGCGTTCGAGTCGCGACTCGGGGACGGCTCGATCGAGGACATGTTCGGCAGCCTCTCGGAGTCCATCGAGATCTCCAGCGGGCACGCGCAGTCACTCGTCGACATCATCTGGGACCTCGGTCGCATCGGGGCCCGTCAACTTCCACGCCTCGCGGCCTGGGGCGGCGAGATCGCCGACTCCTTCGCCGAGTGGCTGAACATCAACGAGGCGAACGGCAACATCGACCTCTGGGTCGACCGGGCGATCGCCAAGCTCTCATCGCTCGGCAGCATCGTCCGGGACACCGGCTCGATCTTCTACTGGCTCGGCCACGCCGCCGAAGAGGGTGGAGCCGCAACGCTCGAAGGTGCTGCGGACGCCCTGGAGCGGTGGAAGGAGATCGTCAAGTCCGACGAGTTCCAGTCCAAGATGACCGGCTTCTTCAAGGCGTTCCACTGGGGCCTCGATGTCGTCGGGCACCGGACGGGTCCAGCGTTCACGAGGTGGCTGGAGAAGCTGCGCACGGGGCTGATGGAGATGAGCACCACCCTCTCCCCCGCCATCGGCAGCTTCCTCGGCCAGTTCTTCGACCTGCTCTCGTCCCCGGCCGTCGACCAGGGCTGGTCCGACCTACTCAGCGGCCTGGCTGACGGGCTCTCGGGCTTCTCGGACCACCTCCCAGGGATGGAGGGCGGCCTCGGTGCGCTCATGTCGATCCTCGGCACGCTGTCGCGTCAGTTCCTCCCCGTCCTCGGTCAGGCATTCGAGTGGCTCAGCGGCGTCCTGGAGGAGAACGGGCCGAAGATCGAAGCGATCATCACGAACTTCTCGACACAGTTCAGCCAGATGATCGACAAGTACGGCCCGACCGTGAAGGAGTGGATCGGGACCTTCGTCGACTGGGTTGAAGATCTCTCCGCCCAGGAGGGCTCGCTCGGGCGAATCACGGGAACCCTCATCGGGCTGTGGGGGGCCTTCAAGCTCTTCGGCGCGCTCGGCTCGGTGGCTGGCGTGCTGAGCAAGCTGTCGGCCGGCCTCAAGACGCTCAGTGGCGGTGGCGCCGGCCTCGGCCAGACGGCCACCGGCCTCACCGGGGTGAGTCGAGCGCTAGCGCTCCTGTCCCCCGGCACGATCGGGGCACTCGGCGGCGCAGCCGCGGGGATCGCCGTCCTGGCGCTCTACATGAAGCACCTCTACGACGAGTACCCGTTCGTTCAGGAGGCGTTCGACGGGATGACCGCCTCGTGGGGCAACTTCGCGGCGGCAGCGAGGGAGCACGACTACACGGTCAAGATCCTGAATGGCCTCCTGGAGATCCTGGAGGACATCACTGGCGTCGACTTCTCCAACCTCGACTGGGGGCGCCTCTGGAAGGGCATGGACGTCGCCGCCGCGATCGGGTTCGCCGACGGTCTCGACGCCGTCACGGCGTCACTCGACACCCTCTCGGCCGTCCTTCGCGGCGACTGGAGCTCCGCTTGGGCCAACGTCACGAGCTTCCTGAACGGCGACAACCTGTTCGCGCAGATCGCCCGGAACGTTGCCGCGTGGAGCCCCATTGCCATCGTCAACGGCATCGCGAACAAGTTCATCGCCGCGGGGCTCCCTTCGATGATGGACGTCGGTCGACAGATCATGGCCGGCCTGGCCCGGGGCATCACCCAGGGCCCAGCGATGGTCTGGAACGCGATCGGCACCGCCGTCGGATGGCTCGTCGACAAGGCCAAGGAACTCCTTGGGATTCACTCTCCCTCGACCGTGTTCATCCAGATCGGTCGCGACGTGATCGCGGGGCTGATCCAGGGCCTAACGCCGACCGGCATCGCTGAGGCGATGGCCGGCGTCGTCGACGCGATCCTCAGCGGCGCCACGGGCGCCGGTTCGCTCCTGTTCCCCGCCGGCCAGGGAATCGTCGGGAACCTGCTCTCGGGCATCCTCTCGCGCTCCGGCGATGGGGAGTCCTCTGGTGCAGAGTTCGCCAGGCGGTACGTGAAGGGCGCCGCTGGCGTCGACTTCTTCACCCCCGGGGCGCAGTCCTCCGGGCGGATGGTCGACGGGCTCCTGTCGAGCGGCCAGCCGGCCAACAGCGCTGGCGTGACGCTGGGCAGGAAGGTGGTCGACGGGACGCTCACGGCCAACATGGCCGGCGCGGCCACGATCCTCGTTCAGCGGTGGGTTGCGGCCCTCACGGGCCTGGTCCACCTGTCGCGCCAGGCCGGCGAGGCGATGTCTTCGTACCTCGCTGCCGGGGCCGCGGGCGGCGCGGGGGCGATGTCCTCCGCCGGAGGCTCGCTCGCCCGGGCTTTCGCCTCTGGTGTTGCGGGCGGATCTGGTGCGGCTCGCTCCGCGGGAGCGGCTGTCGCCAGTTCTGCGATGTCGGCCACTGCGGGCTACTCCGCCTACTCGTCCGGGGCGGCTATCGGAGCGACCTTCGCTTCGGGCATCCGCTCGCAGATCGCTGCGGTACGCAGCGCGGCCAACGCGCTCGTCGCCTCGGCTCGCGACTACCTGCCCCGCAGCCCTGCCCGGGTCGGGCCGTTCAGCGGCTCTGGCTATGGCGGCTGGGGTGAGTCGATCGCCGACGAGCTGGTCGCGGGGATGGTGCGTCGCACGCCGAACGTCGCCGCCGCTTCGGATCGAATGATGCGGGCGGTCGACCTGACGGCAGAGAGCCCTGACGTCGAAGCTGCGAGTGGCGCCGCAGGGGCAACCCACATCACCGTCCAGGTCGACGTGGATGACCTCGCGGGAATTCGCTCTCTTGAGGAGTGGGTCCAGATGGCAAACGTCTGGCGAGCCCAGGGCGTCCGCGCCTAACCACTAGCACGAAAGGCCCCCTTGATCTTCACGGATCGAGGGGGCCTTTCGGCGTTTCTGACTTTCCCCAAAGGAGGGGTAATGGCCGGCGAAGGCACATGGTCCGGTAACACCGCTACGAGCAGCGGCGGCAACGTCGGCCGCCTCCACACGTACGTCAACATCACGAACCCGAACCCCTGGACGTCCAGGGTTCGGATCTACACCTACTTCACCTCGAACTACTCCGTCTCGGACTCCTCGAACTCGGTCTCCGGCTGGGCCGACGGGTTCCCGGGGGCGGGCGGGTCGCGGAACGTGTCCCACGGCGGCTCGGGTGGCACGACGGCGATCTATGACGAGACGCGCGACTTCTCGCGCGGTTTCGGGACTGGCCCGTCGGGCAACTTCAGCTTCTCGATCACCGGCCTCGCCCCGTGGGGCTCGACGACGTTCTCCGTGTCGGGCACCTGGGGCGACTCGCCTAGGCCGTACGAGACCCCGGCTGCGCCTGCCGCACCGTCGGTCTCGAACGTGTCGACGGCGAGCGTCAAGATCACTTCGGGTGCCACGTCGAACAACGGTGGGGCTGGCATCGACCGGTGGCAGTTCCAGACCGCGTGGGACTCGTCGTTCAGCACCGGCCTGTGGAGCTCCTCCGAGTACACCTCGGGCACGCAGACCATCGCCGACTGGAGCGGGAACCGTGACTACTGGGTCAGGGGCCGGGTCCGCAACTCGGCCGGCCTCTGGTCTGGCTGGTCGAGCGGCACCAAGTTCACCACCCCTCCACTGCCAGCGAACAAGCCAACGAACCTGATCGCCACCTACGTCTCGGACACGCAGGCGAACCTCTCGTGGACGAACAACCCAACCGCCGAGCGTCCCTACTCCGCGATCGACGTCCAGCGCCGCGCGTACGGGGGCTCGTGGGTCACGGTTGCACTGGGGCTCGCCGGCACGACGACATCTTGGTCGGACAAGACACTCAGTGCTGGCACCCGCTACGACTACCGCGTCCGCGGCCGGAACTCCGCAGCGCCGACCGATGGCTCCGACTACGCGCGAGCCTCGACCGGCGCCTCGGATGTCTCGACCACTCCGCTGGCGCCGACCGCTGTCGCGGCGGCGAAGGACGGTGCCGGGAGCATCGTCGTGTCCTGGTCCGGCGCCTGGGGCACCGCCTACCCGGCCGGCTGGTGCGTCCTGGACGTCCAGGAGTCCACCAACGGTGGCACGACCTGGGCCTCGCTCGCTACCGGCCTGGCTCTGACGGAGCGCCAGTGGACGCACGCCTCGCCCAACGCGAGCCTGCCCCACCTCTACCGGGTCCGCGCTCGCGCGACGACCGCGAGCGGCGGTGTCGGCGGCGCGGACCTGCCCTCGGCCTGGGTGCAGTCGAACGTCGTCCAGCTCATCACCAAGCCGGGCCAGCCGATGATCGTCGGCCCACAGGCAGCGCAGGATGCGACGAAGGCGCTCACGATCGAGTGGGTCCACAACTCGATCGACACGACCCCACAGTCGGCGTACCAGATGCGCTACCGCGCCGTCGGGACCTCGACCTGGACCACGCTCGCGAAGACCACGTCATCCACGAGCTCGCGGACGCTGACGGCGGGCCTGTTCTCCAACGGCACGTCGGTCGAGTTCCAGGTCTGCACCTGGGGCGCGAGCGCGACCGGTTCGGACTGGTCCGACACGTTCGTCGTCGCCCTCTCGGCGCCGCCGACGGCCACGATCTCCTCCCCACCCCTCGGAGCCTGGCCCGGGGCGAGGCTCACGGTCGCGTGGGCCTACTACCAGGCCAACGGGCTCGCGCAGGCGGGCGCCGAGGTGCGCCTGTACGACATGAGCTCCGGCCAGTACGTGACGACCCCGGTGACCGGTGCGACCTCCTCGGTCACGCTCCCGACGATTCTGCCCAACGGATCGAGCTGGTCGGTCGACGTGCGGGTCCGCTCTTCGGCCGCCCAGTGGAGCGACTGGACTGGGGCCCTCTTCTGGGTCGAGTACCCGACGCCGCCCGAGCCGCAGGTCCAGGCGCTATGGGACGTCATCAACGGCGTCGCGCAGGTGTCGGTCCACAACCCGACGCCGACCTCCGGCCAGGCGACACCGACGCACAACGAGCTGTGGCGCTCGATCGACGGCGGGGTCTGGACTCTCATCGCCGACACCCTGCCACCCCAGGGCGCGGTGACCGACCCGACGGCCCCGGCCGCCGGCGAGATCCGCTACCGGGCCGTCGCGCTCACGGCCCTGCTCGCCTCGTCCGAGTCTGAGCCCGTCCCCCTGGACGTGCCCGCCATCGACCACCGCGGCCACGCCGAGTGCGCCACCTACGTCTCCGGCGGGCCCGGGTACGGCATCACCTGCCGAGCCCTCTACAACCCCGAGCTGTCGTTCAGTCGGGGTCGTCGCGACCGGACTCTCTACTGGTTTGCCGGGCGAAGTCTGCCGGTGGAGCACGCCGGCCCGGGGCTGGAGCGCACGCTCACCCTGACCTGGCGCGTACTGCCTGAGTGGGAGTCCGACGGCGGACGCTCCGCAAGCCGCGAGGAGTGGGAGCGGCTGGTCGAGCTGCCCGGCCCACACCTGGTCCGCGACTGCCAGGGGCGCCGCTTCTACGCATCCCTGGGCGACCTGACCGGTCGCCGTCTCGCTGACGGCACGTACTCGATGACCCTGACCGCCACGGAGGTGAGCGCATGACGGACGCCCTGAACCGGTCCCACATCGCCGACTTCCGGGTCGAGGTTCTGAACGGCCGAGAGGAGCTGCGCGGTGACCTGCGCGGGCTTCTCTCGGCCCGCGTCGAGGAGAACATCGACGCCGAGAACCAGCACGTCGGACAGCTCAAGATCCGCGCCGTCGACAGCGGTTTCCCGATCGACTGGATCGACGACCGGGTGCGCATCTACAAGACCGTTGAGGACCAGGAGTTCCTCATCGGGACCCTGATGACCACCTGGCCCACCGAGTACCAGCGCCCCACCGGGGTCGAGGTCACCATCGGCCTGGTCGGGAAGGTCGCCGTCCTGGAGCGGGACAAGGTCGACACCGCCTACTCGCTGGCGGCCGGCGCCAACGTCGTCGACGCCGTCAAGGCACTCATCGCCTCGACCGGCGAGACCGCGATGGCCGTCACCCCCTCCCCGAAGACGCTCCGCGAGGGGATGGTCTGGCCGCCGGCCACGTCCAGGCGGGAGATCATCAACGACCTCCTCCAGAGCATCAACTACATGTCGATCCACTGCGACCGGCAGGGGCGCTACATCATCGCCCCCTGGATCGCACCGGCCGACCGGCCCATCGCCTACGAGTTCCGCGAGGGCGAGACCTCCATCCACCTGCCGACCTGGCAGCGCGAGGCCGACCTCTCCACCGTGCCGAACAAGTTCATCGCCGTCTCCCCCGGGACCGACGAAGAGCCGGCCCTCGTCGGCGTCGCCACGAACGAGAACCCCAACTCCCCCTTCTCCTACCAGGGGCGCGGGAACCGGTGGATCACCGAACGCGACACCGCCGTCGAGGCACCCGACCAGACGACCATCGACGCCATCGCGGCCCGCCGCCTCCAGGGCTTCCTCAGCCCGACGGCCGCGCTGCTCGTGCAGCACGCGTTCCGACCCGAGTGCCTGCCGCACGCCCGCGTCCGCTTCGTCTCGCAGGGCACCGACACCACCGCAACGATCCGTCGCCAGGTCATGACCTGCGGCAGCACCGACCTCGTCGAGGCTGAGTGGAGGGAGGCGATCCGCATATGAGCCAGAACCCCTTCCTCGACCTCATGGCCGCCCACCCCCAGTCGTCGTCGGACTACTGGGGGTGGGCCTACGTCACCTCGACCAACCCCCTCCACGTCCGGCTGGAGGGCGAGACCGCCCCCCTCCTCGCGAGGGCCCAGAACCTTGCCGGCCCGCTGGCGGTCGGGCAGAAGGTGTGGGTGCAGATCACCAGCGCCCGAATCATCGTCCACGGCGGCCAGGGCGCGATGGTGCCCTGGGAGCTCGTGGACGGAGAGGCTGGGCGGCGGGTCGCGATCGGCACGCTGGGCGCCGGAAGTGAGGGCGAGCCAAGCCTTGCCCTCCGCCGGCGATACGCCGGCCAGGACCGCGAAGCCCACATGTACGTGTCCGCCGCGACGGCCGACAAGCTCGGCGAGGTCGGCATCCAGCTCCGGGCCGATGGCGTCATCACGTCCCGGCTCTACATCGACGGTCGCGGGCAGGTCACGATGCAGACCTACGCCGGGTCCTCCGCCCCGGCCGCGGCCCGGCCCCTCCCCTTCGCGATGGCCGCCGGCATGGTCGCCATCGCGGGCGGCTCCGGGACCACCACCAGCACTGCGGTGACCTTCCCCGCCGGACGCTTCACGGAGGTCCCGGTCATCACGATGACGCCGCACACCGGCGCGCCCGAGGCCATCTCCGGCTGGGGGCATTCCGGCCAGACCTCGGGCGGCTTCACCGCCTACATGCGCCGTAGCAACGCCGTCACGACCAACTTCCACTGGCTCGCGGTCCAGATGACTCCGACCGCCAGCACCGGATAGGAACCAATGAACAAGAACCTCACCGACCTCCTCGAAGAGGTCATCGCTGCTGAGCGGCGCGCCATCCGGGCTGAGGCCGCCCTCACGGCAGCCAGGCAGCAGGTCGCGACGGCCGACCTCGAAAGGACTGCGGCCGAAGTCGCCCTCGCACCCATCCGCGGACGACTCCTGGAGGCCGTCTTCGAGGCCGGCGCCGCCGAGCCCGAGAACCACGAGGGACCCGACGCATGACCGACCCCAACGTCTGGGCCATCGTGATCGACGGCATCACAGCCCTCGGTGCGATCGTCGTCGGCCTCGTCGGCTACTGGGTCGGTCGACGCACCTCGCGCGACACGGTCCGCGTCGAGGGCGAGCGCGTCACCGTCGAGGCGTCGAAGGTCGACGTCGAGGAGCGCAGGGTCGATCTCGACGAGTGGAAGGCCCTCACGGAGGCGCAGTCCGCTGAGCTCGCGGCGGCCCGGAAGGAGCTCGCGGAGGCCACGCAACAGCTCCGCGAGGCGCGAACCGAGCACCTGGCAGCCACGACGCAGATCGCCGAGCTCCGCATCACGCTCCGAATCGCCGACGAGTACGTCAAGACCCTTGAGCGTCACGTCGGCCTACTGGAGGTCTGGATCAACGAGGGTCAGCCTCCTCCGCCCCCGCCTCGGCCGGCGCGCCACGCAGCCTCCACCTTCTGAACAACAGAGAAGAGCCCCAGTCGTGATGACTGGGGCTCTTCGTCATTCCGGGAGACCGAATGCTGATCCGCAAGCAGCTCGTTCCCGCCGCGCACCGCAAGGTGAACCGCGGCGTCAACCCTCGCACCTACATCACCATCCACGAGACCGGCAACACCAACAAGGGCGCCGACGCCACCGCTCATGGCAACCTCCAGGCCAACGGCAACAGCCGTCAGGCGTCCTGGCACTGGACCGTCGACTCCGACGAGGCGGTGCAGTCCTACCTCCACACCGATCGCTGCCAGCACGCGGGTGACGGCGTCGGCCACGGCAACCAGAGCTCGATCGCGGTGGAGATCTGCATCAACGCCGACGGCGACCTGCGCCTGGCGCAGCGGAACGCCGCCGAGCTGGTGCGGAAGATCATGGCCGAGGAGGGCGTCCCGCTCTCGTCCGTCGTGCAGCACAACCGCTGGTCCGGGAAGGACTGCCCCGACCTGATGCGCGACGGCCGTGCGCCGTACTCCTGGGCCCAGTTCCTCGACCTGTGCCGCACGGGAACCACCGAGCCCATCACCAAGCCCCTTCCCACGCCGCCTCCGACGGTCACCGTCGAGGAGAAGGTGAGCGCGGGTGAGGTCGCGAAGAAGACCTACGCGGTCCTCCGTGTCGACGGCAACTGGGGTGCCCTCACAACCGAGGCGTTCCAGATCCTCATGGCTTCGATCGACCGCTACTCGGGCTGGATCGACGGCGACAACGGGGTACTCACCCGCAAGGCCCTCCAGTCGTGGCTCACGAACCTCGGCTACTACACCGGCCTCATCGATGGCGTCGTCGGCTCCATGACCGTGAAGGCGCTCCAGCGCTTCCTCGCCAGGAAGGGTCTCTACGCCGGCCGTATCGACGGCCGGCTCGGGCCCCTGACGGTGAAGGCCTTCCAGACCTACCTCAACCAGCAGAGGACGTACCTGTGACCAACCCCAACTCCCCTCGCCACGCGGCGACCTCGACCCAGGGCAAGTACCCCTGGCGGGCCGTGGTCCGCACGGTGTTCGAGGTCGCCATCGCAGCGGCGGTCATCGCTCCGCTCGTCATCGGCGCCGCCGGCATCACCGGCCCCGCCGTCGCTGGCTTCCTCGCCGTGACCGCAGCCATCACCCGGGTGATGGCTCTCCCCCAGGTCAACGTGTTCCTTCGGAAGTACGCCCCCTGGCTCGCCGACGCCCCGGCGTCGGCCCTTGAGGTCGGCGACGCCTGACCCAACGACAAGACCCCCACCTGGACCTTTGCGGCTCGGGTGGGGGTCTTTCGTCGTATCCCGCGCGTACGCAGGGTGGAGCCAAGGGGCCCCGTCGCGGTGATCTGCGCGGACTCGTCCCGCACACGTGAGGGTGCCGCGGGTGGGCGAGAACGTCAGACCTCAGATGCATCATCGACCCCATCGGCACCAGCTCTGGACGAGGAGGCACCATGCCACGGGAGGCGCACCTGCCGCGCTCGCCGCTCAACGCCGTCCGCCCGCCCCTCAAGACGCGCGTGACCGAGGAGCTGCCCGGCCGTCCCCGGCTCGTCGTCGTCCGCCTCTGGTGGACGCCCCACCGCGGCGAGGTCCGCCCCGCGCTCGTACTTGCCGTCGCTCGCGAGGCGATTCTCGTCGAGTGGGGCGACCGCGAGCACAAGAGGCGGACCTGGCTCGCGCGCGACGACGTCCGTACCCGCGTCCCGATGCCGCCCGGATCGAGGCCAGCGGGGCGGGGCTAGTTGTCGGCCTCTTGGACTAGGCGATCCACTTCCTCATCGGTGGCGAACCAGTCCTCGAACCTGCGGCGCGGCGCCCCGGCGGGGGCTGGCCGGTGCCGCGCGCACAGCAGGGCCTCCATGCGCCCGTAGGGAGTTGGGGTGGCGCGCACCTCCAGACCTTCGGTCTCCTCACACCCCAGGACACTGCACGTCTCAACCTCGGGTGGTGCGCTCATGTTCTTCCTCTCTCAGCATTGACACATTACACAGTACACCTCTATAGTCGCCGCTGTCGAGAGTGGAGAGGGAGACATGGGACGCCAGAGGCAGAAGCGCGAGAAGGTGCAGGACGTCGCGGAGGTTGAGCGACTCCTACGTGAAGGGGCAACCTACCAGGGCATGGTGGACCTCTACCGCGCAAAGTACAACATCGAGACGTCCATCCAGATGTGGGCGAAGTGGCGCTCCAAGCTGGGCCTGCCCACCAGGGTGGGCCGCCATCTCTCGCTCATCCCCTGGAAGCTGGACCCCCGCCATCGCCACCTCACCCCCGTCAACATGCTCCGCGGCCTCGACCGGGTCCGCTCGGGCGACGAGAGCGTCCCGGAGGCGCTGGCTCAGCAGGTGCGGGAGTGGGAGTCGCGACTTCGCGAGGCAGACCGCGTCGTGCGATACGAGCCGGCGACAGAGCAGGGCTTCTTCTACGTGCCCCGCCGCCCCGAGGACGACGACATCGTCCGATGGCCGAAGGTCGTAACGGCGCGACGGGAGGGCGTCTCGCCGTGAGGCGGCACCGCTGACGATCGTACGAATGTTCGAGTTAGCCAAGATGTCGGGGGACGATGCTTCAATCATCAGCGAGGTGCGAGGTCCGCACCCGGTAGGGCGACACGGGTCGCCAGAGAGGGGGTCCAGCGCTGTGACGATCGGACTCGCATGGCAAGCGGAGCTTGTGCTTGACGGGGAGGGCTACGGACACGTCGACGCGGACTTGTCCCACCCCCGCGGCCTCGCCGACATGCTGACGCGACTCACTGAGGCGCAGTTCATCGGCCTCGCCCCCGTGCCCCAGGACGTGATGCTCCCCCGGATGCTGGAGTCGGGACTGACGCGCATCCACCTGGCCCCCGTCGACAACGAGCTGTTCTACGAGTACATCAACCACGAGGTCGCCATCGAGGCGGCAGAGGAGGAGGTGGCCCTTGCCATCATTGCTTGAGGCCCGACACCCGACAAGGCTGTCCTACAGCGCGCTGAGCACCTACGCGAACTGCGGGGAGCAGTTCCGCCTAGAGCGCCTCTACGGCGTCCGCGGCGGAACCTACTGGTCCACGATCGGAGGGTCTGCCTTCCACGTGATCGGCGAGGCGATGGCGCTTCGCAGTCTGGGGATCGACGTGGAGCAGCCGTCGTTCGAGGACGCCTTCGGCGCCGAGCTGGAGAAGGTTCTCCAGCGCAATGGCATCACGGAGGACCAGATCATCGCGTCGGGTCGAGTCGTGAAGGGCGGGCTCACGCCCGGCGGCGGACCCAACAAGAAGAACCGCGACTGGTGGCTGCACTACGGCCCGCAGATGGTCAGCGGGCTTGCCCGCTGGCTCGACGAGGACCCGGGCAAGGTGTGGATCGCCCCGACGGGCGAGCCCGCCATCGAGCTCCTGTTCGACATCGAGATCGCGGGTGTCCCCGTCCGCGGCTACATCGACATGGTGCGCGAGTATGCGGGGGGCTTCCTCCGGATCGTGGACCTCAAGGGCGGCAACCGGCCGATGACGACCGAGCAGCTCGGCGTCTACAGCGAGGCTATCCGTCAGATGTTCGACGCCAAGGCGACCCAGGGCGCCTACTGGATGGCCCAGGAGTTCCTTCCTGACCCTCGTGACCCGGAGGCTCCCGCCCCGAAGATCCAGTGGGAGTCGCTGGTCCGGTACACGCCGGACTACTTCGACGCCCGCTTCGGCATGGCGCGCGACGGTATCGACGCCGGCGTCTACCTCGCCAACCCGAGCAACCTCTGCGGCGGGTGCTCGGTTCGCGACTTCTGCCGCCTCCAGGGCGGCGCCCGCGCGGAGGAGGTCCCCTACCGGGAGCCCAAGCGCGAGATGGTGCTCGCTTGCGCTTGACGTTTGGATAACGTACCGTGTAGCGTGTCAATCACAACTTCATAGAGGGCCGCCCCAGGGGCGGCAGGAGAGGAGGGCTAGTGTCCGACGTGGACATCACCCCCGATGGGTCCGAGATCGTCGTCACGCTCAAGGGCGGCAAGGACTTCTCGGACACCTGGATCGTCATTCATGGCAACGACGCCAGCGAGGTGCGACAGAAGATCGCCGACATGTTCGGCCTGGCCGAGGAGCAGCACAAGGAGCTCAAGCTCTACGAACTCGTGATCTACGCGAACAAGGCTCTCCAGGTCGCCCGCAACCTGAACGTGGTCCTGGGCGCCGTGCCGGCCGACGGCCCGGTCGCGCCGTGGGACGAGCCCGCGAAGCCCGCTGCGGACGGCGACCCGTGGGGCGACGAACCCCAGGAGGACCCCGCCGCGAAGAAGCCGACCACCCGGACGCGCAAGGCCCCCGCCAAGGAGCCGGAGCCGGAGCCCAAGGTCGACGTCGGCGCGCTGATCGACGTGGCCGAGTCGGTGGACAGCCTCAAGGCGATCTTCGCCGAGCACAAGGCCGAGATCACGGCCACCCCCGCGCTCCAGAAGCGCGTGAAGGACCGCCGCGCGGTCATCGCCGGCAAGTAGTACCCCACAACACAACTGAACAGAGGAGGCCCCAACAGTGGCGATTGGTAAGAAGCAGGGCGGCGGAGGGTTCTTCAAGCCCGCGGATCACACGAACGACCTGGCGATCCTGGTCGAGCCGAAGTCGATCAAGCGCGACCAGAAGAACGAGTACAACGGCCAGATCACCTACCGCGACGAGCTGACTGCGGACGTGACGGTGTTCCCGAACTCGTCCTCCCTCAAGCCGAACGGCAAGCCCGAGGTGTACCAGAACATGGTGATCGCCTCGAAGGTGCTCGTCTCGACGATCGAGCACCTGGTGGGCACCGGCGACGCCGTGATCCAGACCGTCGGCAAGCCCCGCGGCAAGAACTACTACGACTGGCTGGACCCCGAGCCGGACGCGCAGCAGGCGGTCCTCGCCTACTACGAGTCGCGCGAGGCGGCCTCCGCCGGCGTGGAGGACGACCTCTTCGGAGACGACGAGTGACCCAGGTGACCGAGGTCGTCCTCGACAACGGTGAGTGCATCCGCCTGGAAGGGGCGAAGAGGGTCGACTACGGCGACGGGACTGGCGTAGTCACCGTCAAGGACGCCCAAGGTCTCGTGCTGTTCCTCGCGCCGCTGGATCAGGTTCGGTACTTCATCAACCGCCCGCCCGCGGCTGAGGCTGCGGGTCCGAAGGTCGGGGACGTCGTCACCGTTGACGAGTTCCGGGCGCTGCCGGCGGGAAGTCGCGTAGCGGACCGCCAGGGCGACCAGTACGAGTTCGACGGGGCTGGCATCACCCTCGTTCGGTGGCGTAGCGAGCCCGACGACCGAGAGGCGTGCCGCCTCCGATACGACGACCGATGGGATGACGGACTGCGGGGCGTCTACGCTCCACTCCGGCTCACCCAGATCGGCGCCGGCGACTAGGTGTTCACCGCATCGAGGGCGCTCAGTCGCAACATCAGCGACGGCAAGGAGCTTCCTCGCGTCCCCTGGCTTCGGGACCTGTACCGCTACGGCTGTACGCCACGACACGGCCAGGTAGTGATGGTGGTGGGGAGGTCCGGCTCTGGCAAGTCGGCCCTCACGATGGCCTGGGTCCAGGACATGGGCCTCCCCACCCTGTACTTCTCGGGCGACATGTCGGCGTTCGACGCATCGACGCGACTCGCGTCGATGGTGTCCGGCGAGACGGTACCGATGATCGAGGCCGCTTTCGACGCCGGGACCCAGACCGAGTACGTCGACGCGCTCGCCGAGTCGAAGGTGACGTTCGTCTTTGGGGCACCGATCACCTGGCAGCGCGTCACGGATGCCCTTGAGGCGTACGTAGAGCTCTGGGACGCCTACCCCGAGGTGCTCGTGATCGACAACCTCATGGACCTCGACGGCGCCGAGTCGGACTACTCGGTGCAGATGGAGGCCATGTCGATCGTGACCGAGCTCGCACGGGAGACGGGGGCGACGGTGTTCATCCTGCACCACGCGAGCGACAAGACGATGGACGCGAAGAACGCTCCGTACGACCCGCCGAACCGGGCAGACGTGAAGGGGGGCCTCTCCGAGAAGCCGGAGATCTCCCTCAGCATCGCCCTGGACCCGCGGCGGGGTACGGCCAACGTGGCGGTCATCAAGAACCGCAACGGACGCTCGGACCCGACCGCTCGACACTTCATCGAGATCGGCACGGAGCCGGAGCTGTCCCGCTTTCACGCGCTGTAGAGCGCGTCACAACTGAATATGGAGAAGGAGGAATCGTCGTGTATCAGCGATTCAAGACGTGGGCGGATCAGACGCCCTGGCCCCTGCGAGTGGCGGTGATGTTCACGCTCGTCATGGGGACGGTCATGCTGGGCACCACCTACGGGTGGGCGGCGGCTCTTGCCGCGCTCGGCATGGCGCTCATCGTCATCGGGGCCTCCGCTGCGATCGACCGACTCAAGACCGTCGCCGAGCTTGACCGGTACGAGGGCTGGACTCTGATCCACCCGGTCGAGCCGGTCAAGCCGTCGGTGGTGGCCTCGACGGCCGGGGGTGCAGCGTGACCGCCACCGCCGACGTTCCCACGAGGAACGTGCGCGGGGGGCTCGGGTTCTGGGGCGCCCTACTCATCGTGTTCGTCGCCCTCAAGTTCGGCGGCGTCATCGCCTGGCCGTGGTGGCTGGTGATCCTGTTCCCGCTCCTTGCGCCCGTCGCGCTCGCCCTCATCTGGGCGGCGCTCCTGGTCGCCCTCGCCCTTGTGGTGGGGGCCGTTCGGGAGGCGACGATCCGCCGCACGGCGAAGAAGTTCTCGACGCGGGCGGGCGCTCGATGAGCGCCGTGACCTTCGAGGCGTGGCCGAAGACTCCGCGCCTCTACCGCGACGCGGTCGTGACCGAGAAGATCGACGGCACCAACTCCGCCGTCATCATCGACCTCGGTGACCCGTCCGAGGACCAGCAGGGCTACGTGGCCGGCGTGCATGTCAGCGACACCTTCTACAAGGTGGGCGCCCAGTCGCGCAACCGGATCATCACGCCCGGGAAGAGTACGGACAACTACGGGTTCGCGGGGTGGGTCGCCGAGAACGCCGAGGCGCTAGCCCTCACCCTTGGGCCCGGTCGGCACTTTGGCGAGTGGTGGGGTAAGGGCATCGCGCGCAACTACGGTCTCGACCACCGCCGGTTCTCGCTCTTCAACACCGCCCGCTACGAGTCGAAGCTCAACGAGCACAACCCTCTGCGGGGCGAGCTGTTCACGGTGCCCATCCTGGAGGTCGGCACGTTCGGTGACGGGCTCGTGAACGGCGCGCTGACGAGCCTGACCCTCTCTGGTTCGTCCGCCGCCCCCGGCTTCGACCGGCCCGAGGGCGTGGTCGTCTTTCATGCGGCGTCGCGCTCCACCTTCAAGGTGCTCCTGGAGAACGACGCCCAGCCCAAGGGGGAGGCGCCCGTTGGCTGACCCGACGATTCAGCGTCGCAACCGCGCCAACAAGCGGCGTGGGGCGACCTGGGAGATCTCGCTCACCGACTTCTTCCGGAACCGAGGGCACGCCGCCGAGCGGCTGCCGAAGATGGGCCGCCTCGACCAGGGCGACATCGCCGTCCAGGACACCTACGGGACCATCCTGATCGAGGCCAAGGACGCGAAGGCGATGAGCCTGCGCTCGTGGCTCGCGGAAGCCGAGGAGGAGGCGGCGAACTACGTCGCAGTCCGTCCCGGCGTCCGGCGCGAGGACGTCCAGGCGGTGGTGATCGTGAAGGACCGCGAGGAGCCGATCGAGCGAGCGATCGTCGTGATGCGCCTCAGTGAGTACCTCACGCTCCCCGCCGTCGAGGCGGCGACGTGACCCGCCCACGGAGCGACGGGATCATCGATCTCGTCGCGATCGCCCGTGCGCTCGACTTCGACTGGCCCGTCATCGAGCGCCTCACGCGACGAGAGTTCGCCGTCTTCATCGACCGCCTCGCGCAGATGGGCGACCCCCTGTCGGAGCGTGGCGACCAGAACTGGGGTCTCCCGCCGGGTGCGTCCCAGTGGCGTGGTTCGCGCGGGATGTCGCTCGACGGGTGGGACGGGTCGTGGGAGGGGGCCTCCCCTGCCGCGAATCCTGCGCTCCAGGCGCTCACCGACTACGAGAGGCGTCGGATCGAGTCCGCGAGTGGGGGCGGCGGCGTCGAGGTGGCGGGCGCAGGTGGGCAGCAGGTCTCACTCTCGGGCTCGCGCCCAGGGCTGGGCTGGTCAGACGACGTTCGCCGGCGCGAGCGATGGCTCGTTGGGTCACGGTCTCAGCGCGAGAGCGTCACTGGAGCGCTGCGACGTCGCGCCCGAAGGACGAGCGGTGCTCGCGCGGCTTAGCGCGAGGCGGGATCGGGATGGGGAGGGCCTGGACATCGTCACGGTGTTCGAGCACTACTCCATCCCGATCCACAGCGGGCGCTCTAGCCAGATGGTGCGCTGCCCGTTCCACGGCGATTCCACACCCTCGCTGTCCGTCGACCTGAACAAGGACGTCTGGAACTGCCACTCGTGTGGCGAGGGCGGGAACGCGTGGCAGATGGTTCTACGAATGGAGGCTGGGGATTACGGACGAGCAAGAAGTGTTGAGGCCCAGCTCGTCGGAGCAGCGGGCGATCCTCGGGGAGGCCGTCGCCAAGTATCAGGCGGGGGTTACACGCGAGGTCGCTCAGTATCTCCGGGAGCGGGGCGTAAGCCGCGAGACCGCACAGCGCTTCCGCCTTGGTTGCGTCACTGACCCTCTCCCCGAGCACGCTCGCTTCGAGGGCTGGCTAGCGATCCCGTATCTCCGTCACGACGGCGGGGTGCTCCAGGTGCGGTTCCGGTGCATGGACGACCACGACCATCGCGAGGCGGGCCACGGCAAGTACGCGACGGTGGCGGGCGAGGCTGCCCGCACGTTCAACGTGAAGGCGCTGCATGACGCAGCGGACGTCGTACACGTCTGCGAGGGGGAGCTGGACGCCCTGGTGCTGAACCAGCTCGAACTCCCCGCGGTCGCCCTTCCCGGTGCCGCGATGTGGGGGCGGCGTCATCGTCACCTGTTCGCGGGCTACTCCCGGGTGTGGGTATGGGCGGATGGCGACGAGGCGGGCGCCAAGCTCGCGAACAAGATCACCGCCTCGCTGTCGACGGCGAAGCGGGTCCGGATGCCGTCCGAGATGGACGTGACGGACCTGTACCTCGCCGAAGGCGCTGAGGCGATCTACGACCTGATGGAGGAATGAGTGGGACTTGAAGACGAGCTGAGGGCACCCGCCGCACGACCGCGGCCGATGCTGATGGACGCCGTACTGGGGAGCCTGACCGAGGCCGAGGGTGACGCTGTGAGGTCGGCGTTGCGGGAGGGGCAGCCGGCCGCGCACGTGGCCTTGATCCTGACGAAGCATGGCCACCAGGTCGGAGAGGCGGCCGTGCGCCGCTGGGCCCGACGAGAGGGGCTGCGACCGTGAGGCTGCGCACCCTTCGGGATGACCTGATCGACCTGCTCACGCTGCATGGCATTCCGGGCGGGCGCCTCTCCGGCCTCCACTGGGAGGTCGACTGCCCGGACGGGCTGGACGTGGAGTGGATCACCGACGCGGGAGACCGCATCCGGAACTGGCTCCCGCTCGACCGCACGATCGTTCACGACCTGGGCGAGCCGACGCCGCTTCATGAGGAGATCGTCGCGCTGGACCGGCTCCGTCAGATTGTCGACGCCCACCGGGCGCTGCGCGGTGTGAAGACGGCTTCACACCGAATGCTCCGGGAGCGTGACTGCGAATGAGGTTCACCCTCTTCAAGAAGTCCCAGGGCTGCCAGCCGTGCGTCGCGACTCAGCGAGTGCTCGATCGGCACGGCCTTCGCGAGGGTCAGCACTACGACGTCCGGTACCTCGACCTCGACGCCGAGGCGCTGCGCTTCGCCAAGGGGCTTGGCCACAACGCGGCCCCGGTCGTGTACGTGAACGAGGACCGACACTGGTCCGGGTTCTGGCCCGGTCGCGTCGACGAGCTGGCCCAGGAGGTGGACCGTGGCGACGGCTGACGAGCGAGAAACCACTGTCACAGTGTGTGACTCCGATGCGCACGTGCGCGTCTGGTCCAACCGCAGGCGTGACATCACCAAGCTCAGGAATCACTCACGCGTTACCATCGTTTCTGAGGGGGTCCACGACGGCACGCCCTGGGTCGAGGCCATCCTCCCGGCGGCGGAGTGGAGCCCGGTTCACGGGATCAAGCGCAGGCGCAAGCCGCTGACGGATGACCAGCGCGAGGCTGCGGTTGAGCGACTGCGCATCGCCAGGGAGGCCCGCAATGGGGCCGGCTGACTCACTGGCGCCGGCCTCTGGGGTGTGGATCGCCGACACCGACGGCGGGGAGTGGACCGAGGTCGGCAAGATCACCGGCCCGCTCACATCGCCGACTCGGCCACTCGACGATGTGGCCGAGTCATTCCGCCACCTCGGTGACGTGAGCATGTCATTCACGATCTCCGCGGATGAACTGCTCAAGCGCATGCACCTCCTCCGATGGCTCGACCCGCTCAGCCGGGCTCGTCGGCGCCAGCTCCACACGAAGTACAACGCCCGACGACGACGGCGGGCCAGGTGATGGGCTGCGCGAGCGGCCGCGACCCCTTCGACTACGACGACTGGTTCGTCAACTTCAACATCAAGGAGGACTCGCTTGAGTCTCAAGGACGACCTGCTGGCGCCACCGCCAGCACCGCCGCAGAGCGCGCGGACCGCAGAGCGAGCGTTCACGCGCAAGCTTGAGGTGAGTGGCGACCGGGCCGAGGCCGAGATCAACGCCCCCGAGGGCACGATCACGGACGAGACCGTCGCGGAGTTCCTCACGACGAAGGGGCTCGATCCACACGAGTGGGAGGCCAGCGGGTTCCGCTCGTCGGAGTGGACCATGCCCAACGGCGCCGTCGGCGAGTCGAAGAGGTTCAGCTTCGTTCGCCGTGCGGGTGGCGCGGCCGGCTCGACCCTTCCAGACCTCGACGACCTGCACGCAGCCATCGAGCGCGCTCGTGCCGAGCTGACCCCGCAGGTGGTCCCGCTGGGTGGGCGAGCGTCGCTGGTCACGATCATCGCAGACCCGCAGATCGGCAAGGTCGGGAGCCGGGGCGGCGCCGAGGAGGTGCTCGGCCGCCTGGAGGCTTCGCGCGAGCGGTTCGAGCATCGCGCTCGGACGGTCGCGGCTTCGGAGATCATCCTCGTCGACGCAGGCGATGCCGTGGAGAACTTCGAGTCCGCACCCCAGCAGGACCGGACGAACGACCTCCAGCTCACCGAGCAGATCCGGGTGTGGCGTCGAGTCCTCTGGACTTGGGTTGCCACGGCCGCTCGGCTGTCCGCGAGCGTGAAGGTCATCGGCGTTCCGTCGAACCACGGCGCCGTCAGGCGCGGCAAGGCGAAGATGGGGCCCGCGTCCGACGACTACGGGATCGAGGTCATCGCCCAGGTCGCAGACATGGCGGCGGTCAACAACGACCTCTACGGTCACGTCGAGTTCTTCACGCCGGGGACGCACGAGGAGTCGGTCGCCATCGAGCTCGCTGGGGGCAAGGTTCTCGGGGTCGCGCACGGCCACCAGGCCGGCACTGCCGACGGGCTCGCCAAGTGGCTCGCGGGGCAGGCGCTCGGCCGCACGCCGGTCGGGCGAGCAGACATCGCGGTGTTCGGGCACTTCCACAACCTGCGCATCCAGACCGTCGGCGACGACCGATGGCTGTTCGTGGCGCCGACGTCGGACAACGGCTCTGACTGGTTCCGCAACCTGTCCGGGGCGGACTCGGCTCCTGGTGTCCTGACCTTCGTGGTCGACGAGGATGGCTGGCGCGACCTCGCGGTGTGCTAGGGCCGACTGTATAACGTGGCGTGTACTGCGCCTTGACAACTGAATAGAGGAGCCCCACTGCGGTGGGGCCGGAGAGGAGGTCGACCGTGACCGAAGAGAATCCCCACATCCGAAGCGATCGCTTTCGCTGGATCGACAGCATCGACTGGGACGAAGAGTCGTACCAGTTCAACATGACGGACGCCTGGCTCGACACGGAGACGGGCGACGTGCTCGTCGCGGACGACTCAGGGTGCTCGTGCCCGACGCCGTTCGAGGACACCCGGCTCAACGACACGACCAAGATCGCCCACCTCAAGGATCTCGACGCCCACGTCGCCGACCGCATGGAGATCGAGTGGTCGCGGGCTCACCCCGGCCAGGCGGGTCGCGTCGATCGCCACCAGCACTTCCGTGCGTCCGTCGAGCAGGCGCTGCGAGGCGGCGAGTGAGCCGGAGCTACCCCGACGAGAAGACCGTCGCGGCGGCGGTGCGCGGCGCCAGGCAGGCGGCGAGGCGCTACCCGAACGACCTGGAACCCGACGACGCCACCCAGGAGGCGTACCTGTTCCTCCTGGAGAACGAGTCTCGCGTCCTCGCCGCGCTCGCCCGTCGGGGCGGTAGCGACAACGTCCGCAAGCTGGTCTCGCAGACGTTTCGGGACCGGGTCCGAAAGAGCCCCTGGGCGTCGTGGCACCGCCGACCGCTGTCCGACGCCTACGACGAGATGGCCGAGGCTGAGGAGGGCTAGTGGGGCAGTACGACACGAAGACGATCGAGGAGGCCCTGTCGACCCTGTGGGACGAGAGCCGCTTCCAGCAGTCCCAGGAGCGGGAGGGGTCGCCCGATCCCGACATGCCCCGTAACCCGAGCTCTGACCCGACGAGGTCCGGCACGGCCTGGGCGGTGTGGGCAGACATGTCGAGCGCGTGGCGACGACTCCCGCTCGACGACTGGCGGCGCGCGGTGTTCCGACGGCACGCCCAAGACCTCGACTTCCGAACGATCGGCGCCCTGGAGGGGTGCTCCAAGGACACAGCACAGCGGCGCTACATGGCCGCCATCGAACACATGAGGGACGACCTGAACGGCGCCCCGCGAGAGGAGAACAGCCACCTTGACTGCGACTGACATCGACCCCATCCCCCTCGTTGACGCCGCTCTGCGCGCCGCCGACCTGTCCGCAACCGACCTTGGTGCGGTGATCGAGGTGAACTCACGCGCCGGCGTCAAGCTGCGAGGCGTGCTCCAGCGGATCGACGCCCAGCTCGTGGCTCCGTCCGACTTCCCCGGCTTGGCCCACAACCCCACGGCCCAGCCCGCCATCGAGCTCTGGTTCGCGGGCGACGTGGTGGTCCAGGTTGACCCCCGCGCCCGCGTGACGGTGGCGGAGTGACCGTCGAGGAGTGGACGGCCCGAGCCCTCGGGCCCGACTTCAAACTCCTGCCGTGGCAACGCGACTTCCTGGTTCAGACCTTCGCAGGGTCACGATCACGTGCTCGCGGCCGTACCGACGCCCCTTCCCCGCAGGGTGCACGGAGACCTGCACCAGCCTGTCGATGATCTGACGCTTCTCATCCAGAGACATCCGCCCCCACTCCCGCTTCGCATCCTCCGCCGCGAGGAAGCGAGCGAGGGTGGGGGCTTTTTCTGTTTCGGCTATCGAACGCTCGATCTCCTCAAGCCTCCCCCTAAGACCAGTCGTGATGGTGCCAAGTTGCTCGATGGTGAGCACGCCCTCAGCAAAGCTCGCTGCGGCTTCGGTGAGCCGCTCCCGCAGCGCGGCGGCCTCGCCCACCAGGGTCGCGCCATGCTCCGGGGTGGAGGTGTCTGGGTCTTCAATCTCAGCCATGTCGACGAGGGTGAAGATGAACCCTTCTACCGTGTCGTCGACGAGAGGCTCGGGAATCATGACGTGGTAGCCCGAGGAGCAGGTGAGGTAGTACCCCAGGGGCGTGACGCGCTCCGCCCCTATCGCTCGCCGAGGCGGTGTCGAACGGCGCCGGCCTGACTTGAGGGTGCTCCCACAGACTCCGCAGGTCGCGAGCGACACGAGCAGGTGCTTACGCACCTTGCGCACGGGGTTCGTGTTCCGTTCGGGCCGGTCGAGGATGGCTTTCATGGTGCGCCAGGTCGTCATGTCGAGCGGGGCTTCCCAGTCGCCCGTGCCCACCTCCACCCCGTCGTACACACGAACGCCGGCGATCCGCGGGTTCTGTAGCACCTGACGCAAGAGCGCGCCGGTCCACTTCCCGCCGCGCGCAGTCGGGTGCCCCTCTTCGTTGAGCCGCTTCGCGATTCCGTAGAGGCTGGCCCCGCCGATGAGCTCTCCCGCGGCGCGCTGGATCACGGCCGCCTCGGCCTGGTTCAGGCTGCCATCCATTTCGTTGCCGTAGGGACGGGTTGCCCACCAGCGCTTGCCCTTTCGTGCCCGCGCCGCGTTGCTGAGCCGCTGGCGGATCGCCTTCTGCTCCCCCTCGTACTGGGCCCAGGCGGTAACCGTGCGCGCCACTGCACGCCCCGCTGGTGTCGACAGGTCGAGGTGTCCGGCCTCCTTGGCGTACACGTTGATGCCGAGCTCGATGACGCGCTCCAGGTCACGGTTGGTGCGCACGAGGCGATCGGTGTGCCAGACCGCGATCGCCTCGGCGCCCGAGCGCAGTAGGGCCTCGAACCCCGGTCGGCGGGCTCCGGTCGTTGCCGAGATGTCGTTGTCCTCGTAGATCCCTACGATCCGCCACCCCTGCCGAGAACACCACTCAACGAGCGCCTCGCGCTGGTTCTCGACGCCCTCCTGGTTGCCGTAACGGTCGAGCGAGATTCTCACGTACAGGGCCACGTCCACGGGTGCATCGTAGGCGAATCAGCATGGACCTCGTCAAGGTCGTCGTGCACCTCGGGCCGGCGGTGCCGGGTGAGCTGGCGCTCGACGTCGTCGAGCTGGCCCGGGACGTCCGGGAGCTCGACATGCGGGCGTCGCCGTACGACGTCTCGGGGTTCGGGCTGGCCCCCGTCGCCATCGAGACGGCCGCGGGCAAGGCGCAGTACGTCGCGGCCCAGCGGGCGTTCGCGGCGCGGGCGGAGCCGCTGCGCTCCGCGCTGCTCGCGGTCTGCCGCGACCTGCTGGCGTCGGCCGCCTGACGGCCCGCGGCCTCCGGGGCCGACCCGGGGGCCGACCCGGGGGCCGACCCGGGGGCCGGACCCGGGGGCCGGACCCGGGGGCCGGACCCGGGACCAACGTCCCGGGCGGCCGAACCGTCCGGGCGCATGCTGGACGGCATGGTGCGGCAGACCCCGATCTACTACTACTCCTCGACGAGCGGCCTCGTGCGCACGTTCGCGGAGCGGTTGGGGCGGCCCGTGTTCAACCTCGCCGAGCGGGAGAACCGGCTCTCCGAGGTCGACGGCGCCTGGGTGCTCCTGACGCCGTCGTACAAGACGGGCAACGTCGCGAACGACACGATCCCCGAGGCGATCAAGCGCTTCCTGCGCTCGCCGCACAACCGCCGTCACCTCGTCGGCGTCATGGGCTCGGGCAACCGGAACTTCGGTGCGTTCTACCAGAAGGCCGCGCGCGAGATCGCGGCGGCGTCGGGCCGCCCGATCCTGTTCGAGTTCGAGCTGTCCGGCGAGAGCTGGGACGTCACGGAGTGCCGGCGGATCATGGCGGAGCTGGACGAGGCGCTCGCCCAGCGGGACGACGCGCGAGCCGGATAGCCCGCCGCGGGCCGTCTCGACACGGTGGCCGAATCGCGAGACGCTTGCTCCCATGTCTCCGTCCGAGCCGCGCGCGTCCACTGCCAACGGCGCGTCGACCGAGGAGGCCGCTAGCGACCTGTACCGGCACAGCCCGGCCACGTTCGCGCGGCACCGCGAGGCCGTCGCCGCGCAGCTCCAGGCCTCCGGCGACGAGCTGGGGGCGGCGCGGATCCGTCGCCTGCCCGTCCCGACGACGGCGGCGTGGTGGATCAACCAGCTCGCGCTGCGCTGGCCGGACGAGCTGACGGCCCTGCTCGACCTCGGTGCGCGGCTGCGCGCCGCGTCCGAGGAGCGCAACCTGGCCCGGCTCACGGAGCTGGACCGCACGCGACGCGTCCGGACGGACGCGCTGCTCTCGCTCCTGTGGCACCACGGCGCCGAGGAGGAGCCCGACGACGACACCCCGACCGTCGACTCGACCCACCGCATCCACCCGACGCCCGAGGACCTCGCGCTCGTCCTGGAGACGGTGACGGCTGCCGTCCTCGACGACGAGGTGGCCGAGCTGGTCCGGGCCGGCTGCCTGGCCCGGACCGTCGAGGCACCCGACCTCGACCTGCTGCGCGGCACGGCCGGCGACGGCGAGGAGTCCGTCCCCGTCACCGTGCCACGGCGGCGCGAGGCCGGTCAGGACGTCCTGGCGGTCGCGACGGCCGCCGTCGTCGACGCCGAGAACCGGCTCGCGGCCGCGACGGACACGGTCGCCTCGCTCACCGGCATGCTCGACGGCCTCGAGCAGGAGCTCGCCGAGCTGACGCGCGACCGGGACAGCACCCGCGCGCGGCTCGAGACCTGGCGGCGCACGGCGGTCGCGGCCGAGCGCGAGCTGCGGGTGGCAAGGGCGCGGCTCGGCCGCCTCACGTGAGCCGCCCCGACGGCTTCGTCGCCCTCGCGCGCCCGCACGAGGGCGAGCTCGAGGTGAAGCGGTCCCGGTTCCTCACGTTCCTCACGCCGGTGACGACCGAGGACGAGGCGCGCGCCGCCATCGCCGCCGCGCGGGCCGCGCACCCGATGGCACGGCACCACTGCACGGCGTTCGTCCTCGCGTCGCGGGGGCCCGGTCACCCGGCCGTCGCCCGGTCGAACGACGACGGCGAGCCGTCCGGGACGGCCGGCGCCCCGATGCTCGAGGCGCTGCAGTCCTTCGGTGCGACCGGAGGCGACGGCCAGCACGGCGTCGGTGACGCGCTCGCCGTCGTCGTCCGCTACTTCGGCGGCGTCCTGCTCGGCGCCGGCGGTCTCACCCGGGCCTACCGCGCGGCCGTCGCCGACACGCTCGCGACCGCGCCCCTGGTCCGGCGCAGCGAGCTGGAGCTGCTCGGCGTCACGCTCGACTACCCGCGGGCCAACACGCTCGACGCCGAGGCCGCGCGCCGCGGGTGGAGCGTCGAGCACACCTACGGCGCCGCGGTCGACGTCCTGCTCGGCGTCCCGCCGGCGGAGCTGGCCGAGGCGACCGCGCGGGTCGCCGCGCTCACCGCCGGCGAGGCCGAGCCGGTGCGCCTCGGGACGCGGTGGGTCGATAGACTCCCCGGACCCCCGTCCCCCAGCTCCGAGGAGGAGATGCGGCGTGGCCGATGACCGCAGCGGTTCGACCATGGCGCGCAGCACCCTCGCGTTCCTGCGCACCAAGATCGTCTCCGGCGAGTGGCCCATCAACAGCCGCATCCCGAAGGAGCCGGAGCTCATGGAGCTGATCGGCGTCGGGAAGTCGACCGTGCGCGAGGCGGTGCGCTCGCTGGCGAACCTCGGGATGCTGGAGACGATCCGGGGGGTCGGGACGTTCGTGCGCTCGACGTCGCCGATCAGCCTCGTCCTGACCGAGTACATGCTCGACTACGGGCTCGAGGAGGTGCTCGTCTTCCGCCGCGCCCTGGAGATCGAGGCGGCTCAGCTCGCGGCGCTGAACCGGTCGGAGGCGCACCTGGCCGCCCTGCGCGCCTCGCTGGACTCCGACCTGCGGGCCGACCCGGACGTGCCGGACGAGATCGAGCGCGGCACCACGCCGGGCCAGTTCCACCACCTCGTGTTCGATGCGGCCGAGAGCCCGCTGCTCGGCGCGCTGTACTCCGGGGTCATGGCGGCCGTCCGCCGCGCGATGAACGAGCGACAGATCGTGTTCGCCACCGGGCAGGACCTGCGTCGTCGGGACCACGCCGCGCTGCTCGGCGCGATCGAGGCGCAGGACGTCACGCGTGCCGCCCACGCCATGGCGCTGCACGTCGAGCGCGACCTCGTGCCCGACGACGGGGACGCCGAGTCGCTCACGCTGAGCCTGCGCGCCCGGCTCCTCGAGGAGCACGCGGCCGAGCAGGCGGACCTGCTGAGCTAGTCACGCGCAGACGCAGCCGCTCGGTCGGACCCGCGACCCTCCGGTCGCTCCCCCGCCGGGAGCAGGTGACGCAGGCCGTCCGCGACGCCCCCGCGCCAGCACGCGTAGTCGTGCCCGCCGTTGTACTCGACGTACCGCACGTCGGCTCCCGCCGCCGCGAGCGCACGGGCCAGGCGCTCGTTCGGCTCGCGCAGCAGCCACTCCTGCGTGCCGACCTCGACGTAGCAGCGCAACCGAGCCGGAGCCGTCGCGGCAGCGAGGCCCGCGAGCTCGGCGAGGTCGGCTCGCCACAGCGACGCCGACTGGCTGAGCACCCCGCCGATCGCGTCCGGGCGGCGCAGCGCGGCCTCCAGCGCGGCCAGGCCGCCCAGGCTCTGGCCGACGACGACCACCTCCGCGGCGGACTCGCCGGAGCTCCACCGGTCGCGGACCCACGGGAGCAGGCGGTCGGCCAGCCAGTCCGCGAGACCGGCCGCGTCGAGGTCGCGACGTCGCTCCCGGCCACCGGAGTCGAGCATGACGAGGAGCGGGGGCCGCACCACCGCGTCGTCGACGAGGTTGTCGACCGTGGTGGCGAGGTCGTGGGCGCCCGTCCACACGTCGCCGTCGAGCGCGACGACGATAGGGAGCCGTCCCTCGGGCGCCGCTGGTTCGTGCACCCACACGCGACGGCCGTCCGGGCCGTCGAGACGGGTCGTCACGCCGCGGGCGACGCCGTCGCGACGGGCGAGCCACGGCTGCGCCGGAGCCCGCGGCAGCGACACGACCGAGCGTTCGCGTCCCGCAGCGTCGCGGACGCTCTCGCGTCCCCGCGGGTCGACGCGCGCGTCGCCGAGCGCGCGCCGGAACCCCACCCGGTCCCCCGCGACCCACGTCCGTCGCTCCCCGCTGGGACGCGGGAGGAAGGCGTAGGAGGCGCGCCAGTCCGGGGCCATCCGGTAGGTGAGGTGCCAGACGTCCGTGCCCGGGACGCGACGCATGAGGCTGTCGTCGGGCCGGTGCGGGTCGGTGAGCCGGTTGACGAACAGCAGCACCTCGTCCGCGCCCGCGTCGCGCCACAGGAAGGTGACGAGCGGGTCCGCGGCTCCCCCGTCCCCGTCCGCCGATGGCGTCTCGATCAGCGGGGCGGCGGGGTGCGCGCGCCAGAAGTCATCGACGCGGGCGTCGCGCCGCTCGCGGGGCAGGTCGCGCACCTCGCGCTCGAACCGCTCGATCGCGGGGCTCGGCACGACGGGAGCCGGCGTCGCCCGCGGCGACGCGGGGGGCAGCCGCGCGCCCGGCGTCACGCGGCCGGGCCCTCGTCGCCGGGCTCGGCGGCCGACTCGTCCGACGCGATCGGCCCGTCCTCGTCCGCCTCCTCGGCCGCGGGCGCCGGACGGGACGGACGACGCCGAAGCAGGACGAGGACGACGACGGCGAGCAGCACCGCCCCGGCGACGGCCGCGACGGCCGGCCAGGGCGTCGCGCGGCGCGGCGTGGTCTCGGCGGCCGGGGGCGCGTGGGAGTCGTCAGCCGCGAGCTCGGCACTCGCCCAGCCGATGAGCTCGCCGTCGGCGCCAAGGACGGCGATCGTGACGTCCCCCGCCGGCATGAGGGCCAGGTCGATCCGGGCCGCGCCGTCCACGACGTCGACCCAGCCGACGCTCACCGGCTCGGCGTCACCGGCGTAGACGACGGGGCGGACCCGCTCGGCGTCCACGGTGATCGTGGCGAGCGAGCCGTCCAGCTCCACCGTGACGTCGCCGGCCAGCTCGGCCGTGAGCCCCGCCCGCGCCGGGGGCGACGGGCTGGGCCCGGCGGCCGACGCCGGCGGGACGATCACCAGCAGGCCGGCCAGGAGCACCGCCACGAGGGCGGAGCTCCCGGCCGCGCGCGTGAGGACCCGCGTCACGAGTCCACGTGCGTCGAGCGGCGGCGCAGGGCCAGGCTCAGCCCGCCGATCAGCAGCAGCGCGACCGCCGCGGCCGGCACGGCCGGGGACAGCCCGAGACCCGTGCCCGGCATCGGCGTCCCGCTCGGCGACGCGGAGGCCGTCGGCGACGTCGTGCCGCTGGGCGTCACGCCCGTCGGGCCGGCCGACGACGGGTCGGTCGGGGACGGCTCGGTCGGGGACGGCTCGCTGGGCGTCGGGGACGGCTCGTCCGAGGCGAGGACGACGATCCCCCAGCCGAGCAGCTCGCCGTCGACGTCGAGCACCGCCAGCCGGTGCTCACCCGGGCCGAGCGGGGTCAGGTCGACCGCGAAGCCGGCCTCGGCGTCCGCCTGGTGCCAGCCGAGCGGCGTCGGGGTCGAGTAGCCGTAGACGAAGAACCACTCGCCCGCCTCGGCCCCCGGCACCGTGACGAGCGCCGTCGTCCCGTCCTGGACGATGACCACCCCGCCCTGGAGGTCCGCCGGCAGGTCGTCGCCGTCCTCGACGGGCGGCTCGGGCGTGCCGTCGGGCTCCGGGTTCTCGACGGGAGCCGCGCTCACCGTGAGCGTCGCGGCGTCCGTCGTCGCCGTGCCGGCGGTGTTCGTGAACACCGCGCGGTACCGCGTGCCGTCCTGCGCGAGCGTCGCCGCGGGCACCGTGAGCGTCGCGCCGGTGGCGCCGGCCACGGGGGTCCAGGCGGTGCCGTCGGTCGACGACTCCCACTGCACGGCCGGCTCGGGGGTGCCGGAGGCGGACGCAGTGAACGCCGCGTCCTCCCCCTCCTCGACGGCCACGTCCGATGGGTGCCCCGACACGGTCGGCGCGACGCCGGGCTGCTGCGGTGCCGTGATGGTGACGGGCTCGCTCGAGATCACGGGCGTGGTGTACCCGTTCGGCCCGACGGGCGTCACGTCGACCCACGCCTGCTGCCCGACCTGGTCGACCGACGGCGTGAACGTCCTGCTCAGGCTGCCGGCCTCCTCGCCGTCGACGTACCAGCGGTAGAGCGCCCGGGTGACCTCGGGGTCCCACGTGCCCGTGAGGTCGACAGTGAGCTGCTCGCCGGCGACCCCCGTCCCGGTGACCGCCACGGAGCCGGTCCGGCTGCGGAGCACCGGCTCGACCGGCACCCACGCCGCGATCTCCGACTCGCGCATGACACCGGTCATGAACACCATCGAGACGGGGCTCGCGTCGTTGAACGTGAGGGCGGACCAGGACGTACGCACCCGATGGTTCTCGTCCACCTGGAACCAGTCGCCGAGGAAGCGGTTCGAGACCATCGTCTCGCCCGGCTCGAAGGGGCTGTCCGACTCGAGGAAGAGGATCGGGTAGACCCAGGTGCCGACCGGCACGTCCGGCAGGGTGACGATCTGGTCGACGCCCTCCTGCACGACGCTCGCGCCGCCCGTGTTCCCCTCGACCAGCTCCCAGTCACCGGGCGGGTTCGGGACGCCGACCGGCTTCGGGTTCGTCGGGACCTCGCCCCCCTCGTCGGTCACCGTGAAGGCGGCCGACTGGAGCGTGCGCGACTGGTCGCCCGGCTTGAGGCTGCCGGTGAGGAACCGCAGCGTGTACTGGCCCGGCGTCGCGGCCGGGACGGAGCCGTAGCTGTCGTCCGAGTCGGCCTCGGTACCGTTCGGGAGCGGCAGGTCGATCGCGAAGTCGCCGTGCTCGTCGGCCTCGACGATCCACCAGATGGTGCGGTTGGCGTGCGTCGAGCCGTCGAGCCGCGAGTAGGCGCCGTCGTTGATCTTGATCGCGATCGTCGAGCCCTCCTCGCCGTTCGGGTGCACGAAGCCCTCGCCCGTGACGCGGATCGTGCCGCCGAGCTCCGCGGTCTCGCCGACGGTGACCGCGGCCTGCGTCGGCGCCTCGACGACGACCGTGCGGGTCACCGTCGTGCTTCCGTCGCCGAAGGTCACCTCGAACGGCCCGGGGGGCACGTTCGCCGGGATCTGCACCCGGGTGAAGACCGGCTCGCGCTCGGTGTCGCCGTTCGCGTCGAGCTGCCAGGCGAGCTCGGAGGCGCTGACCTGACCGAGGCCGCTCAGGACCACGGTCTCGCCGCCGACCTCGGCGGTCGCGGTGAGCCTGCCGTCCGGCGCGAAGCCAACGGCGTGGAACGTCCACGTGCCGCCCCGCTGGACGAGCATGTCCTCCTCGCCGCCGGCGTGGTCGCCGGGGTTGAAGACGCGCGTCGTCGCCGCGACGACCGTCACCGGCTCGCTGGTGGCGACCACGTCGCCGGAGGCGGTGTCCCGGACCCGGACGATGTAGGGGCCCGTGGCCGCGTCGCGCGGCACCGTCACCTTCCGGTACGTCTGCCCGTCGGGGTTCGCGGTGTTGCCGTCGTCGCCGATCGTGAAGGGCCGCGAGACCACGGCGGCGCCGGCCGCGTCCGCCAGCTCGACCGACACGGCCGTGCCGGGCACGAAGCCGCTCAGGTCGAACCACACGTCGCCGTACTGCTCGACCTCGGTGGCGGTCACCGCCACCGCCGGGTCCGCGACCGCGAGGTCGTGGGTCACCGTGCGCGGCCCGACGACGACCGAGGTCCCGCCGGCACCCTCGACCACCACGCGGAACTGCGTACCCGACGGGAAGTCGATACCGTCACGCTGCGGCCTGAGCACGAGCGCCGCCTGGGTCTGCGCTCCCGTCGCCTCACACGGGGCCCCCGGGGAGACGACGTTCGGGTTGGTCACGAACTGGGCGCGGTAGCGCTCACTCGACGTGGCCCCGATCGGGACCGGCGACCACTCGGTCTCGCCGGGCTTCAGCCACTGCCAGGTCGCCGACTCGGCCGCCGAGAGGCAGGCGTAGATGCGGTACGAGGCATCACCGCTCTCCACGGCGTCGACGTCACGCAGCAGCGTGGACCCGCCCCTGTCCAGGATGCTGCCGTGCTTGTGGACCACCGGGGCTGCCCCCGAACCCTCGGTCACGGTGAGCGTCGCCGGGTCGGTCGTGACCGTGCCCGCGCTGTTGGTGAACACCGCGCGGAGCTGCGTGCCGTCCTGACCGACCCCGACACCCGAGAGCGTCAGCGTCGTCTCGGTCGCGCCCGCGACCGGTGCCCACGTGGCGCCGTCGACCGACGACTCCCACTGCACGCTCGGCGCAGGCTCGCCCGCGGCCGCGGCGGTGAAGGTCGCGTCCTGGCCGGCCTCGACCGACACGTCGCTCGGCTGAGCGGTCACCACCGGTGCGACCGGCGCCGGACCGTCCTCACCGACGATCGTGAACTCGGCGGCCAGGGAGCGCACCCGGTCATCGGCCACGAGCGAGCCGGTCAGGATGCGGATGCTCTGGATCTGGCCGACCTGCCAGGCCGTCTCCTCGGTGAGCGTCGAGTTCTCCGGCGTCGGGAACGGGATCGTGAGGGTCCAGTTGCCCTCGTCGTCGGAGTGGAACACACCGTGGGCGCGAGCATCGGCGTAGCTCGAGCCGGGGATCTGGTTCTCGATCGTGCGGTTCGCCACGTTCACCGGGCCGGTGCCACCAGAGGGCTGGTTGATGAAGACCGGCCCGCCCGAGCCACCCGAACCGTCGGACAGGAAGAAGTCCTTGCCCGAGATGGTGATCGGCTCACCGATCACAACGGTGCGCGGCGTGATGAGCGTGCCGCCAGCCGGGGCCGTGGTCTCGACCAGGTCGGACGGCGCGGTGACGGTGAAGTCGGCCGACCTCACCGTGCGGCTCGTGTCGCCCGCGAGCAGGCTGCCCGTCAGGAGGCGCAGCGAGTGCGTGCCCGTCGTGAAGGCGGGGGTCGAGCCGTTGCCACCCTCGGTCGTACCGTCGGGCAGCTGCAGGTCGATGGCGAAGGTGCCGTCGACGTCCGCGTCGACGACGGCCCAGATGGTGCGGTTCGCGTGCACCGAGGCGTCGAGGTGGGAGTAGGCGCCCTCGTCGATCTTGATGCCGATGCGCGAGCCCTGCTCGGTGCTCGACGGGTGGAAGAAGCCCTCGCCCGTGACGTGGATCGTGCCACCGAGCTCGGCGGTCTGCTCCACCGTCACGCTCGCGACCGGGCGCACCGTGAGGGTCGCCGCGTCGGACGTCGCCGAGCCCGCACCGTTCGTGAAGACGGCCCGGTACCGCGTGCCCGACTGGGCCGTCGTCGTGCTCGACAGCGACAGCGTCGCGGAGGTCGCCCCCGCGACCGGCGCCCAGGTGGTGCCGTCGGTCGAGGACTCCCACCGCACGGTCGGCTCGGGGTCACCCGTGGCTGCCGCGGTGAACGAGACGCTCTCGCCCGCGACGACCGTCCGCGCGGTCGGCTGCGTCGTCACCACGGGGGCGACGGCGACCGGACCGGTGGGCTCGTCGACGATCGTGAACCGGACGGAGATGCCGCCCTGGTAGTCCCCGCCGGCCGGCGTGAACAGGCTGCCGGTGAGGAAGCGAACGGTGTGCTGGGTGCCGACCTTCCAGTTCTCCGCGAAGAACTCGGCGGTCTGCGTCGTGTTCGTCTCGTCGGGCCACGGGATGACGACCCGGAAGTAGCCGGGCTCCCACTCGGGGTAGTGCACGAGCTGGGCCGTGCCGTCCTGCGCGACGATGGTCTGCCCGCCCGCGTTCTCGCCGGCGCCGCCGGCCTGGACGACGTTGTGGCCGCGCTTGTCGGAGTAGGTCCCGCCGGTCTGCGGGTTGTAGACCGTGCGGGTCGTGCTCAGCGTGCGGGGGTCGCCGGAGAACTCGGCGTCGACCAGCGCGTTCGACACCGAGCCGGTCACGCCGTCGACGGCGAGGTAGTCGAAGCCCTCGATGACGATGTCCTCGCCCTGCACGACCGCGTTCGGCGCGCTGACGCTGAACTCCTTGGGCGTCGTGCCGGCCGGGCCGTACGTCGTGCCGGTGACGGTGACCGAGGCGGTCGTGTCGAGCTGCTCGTAGAAGCGCAGCTGCGCCGGCTGGCTGTAGGCCGACCCCGAGACGTTCGTGAGCACCGCGCGGTAGAACGTGCCGTCCTGGGTCGCCGCGTCCGTGCCCGCGACCGTGAGGGTGTCCCCCTCCGCACCGGCGACCGCGGTCCAGGTGCTCGCGTCGGGCTCGCCGTTGGCGAGCGCCGTGCTGGTCGACTGCCAGGTCACGGTCAGGTCGACCGTGCTGCTGCCCGCGGCGGTGAACGTGGCCGTCCCGCCCTCGGCGATGGTCTGACCCGTCGGGTGCTGCGTCACGGTCGGCACCGCGACGATGCTGAGCCTCGCCGGTGCGGTGGTGACCGTCGCGCCGTCCGCGTCGGTGAAGACCGCGCGGTACCAGCGGTTGGTCGTGTTGGTGTTCGAGCCGGCGGTGAACCGGAGCGTCCCGGCGGCAAAGCTGCCGTCGAGCGTGTTCGCCGCGGTGAGGTTGACGTAGCTCGCCGGAGCCGTGCTCGCGCTCGCGGAGGTGCTGCGCTGCCACTGCACCGTCACGGGCTGCGCACCGCCGCTGGCCGCGGCCGTGAAGCTCGCCTCGGCGCCGTTCGCCACGGCCACCGGCTGCGGCTGCGTCGCGACCGCGAGCGGGCTCGCCGCCTCGACGACCGTGATCGTGTACTCGCGCGTCGCGGCCGGGTCGACGCCGTTGGCCGCCCGGACCGTGAACGTGGACGAGCCGGCCGCGCTCGGCGTGCCGGAGATGACGCCGGTGGTGGCGTCGAGCTCCAGCCCGGCGGGCAACGCACCCGAGGTGATGGCGAAGGCGTCCGGTGTCGGGTCGCCCGTCGCGGGGACGGTGAACGCCTCGTACGCGACGCCGACCGTGCCGTCCGCCGGCGCCGGGGTGTCGGCGATCGTGGGCGCGGTGCCCGCCGGCTCGTCGGTGACGACGGTGAACGTCAGGTTGATCGTCCGCGAGACGTCGGGCCTGGTGTTCGGGTCGATCCCGACCAGGTCGCCGCCGAACAGCGTGCCGGTGAGGAGCTGAAGGCTGAAGGTGTCGCCGGGCTCGAGCTCGACGGGGGTCGTCGCGCCGTTCGCGGCGCTCGGCCACGGCAGCTCGACAGCCCACGAGCCCGGGGTGGCGCCGTCGTACCACTCGGCGCTGCCCGCGGCCTGGATGATCTCCCAGACGTCGGGGCTGGAGTAGCCGGCATCCCCCGTGTAGGGGTTGACGGGCTTCGGGTTGCGCACGATCGTGCCGTCCGGCCCGAAGAACTTGACGCCGATGATCGAGCCCTCGTCACCCTGGCCGAGGAAGTCGTTGGGGTCGTTGTCGCCGCTGTAGCCCTCCTTCGCCAACCAGTTCGTTCCCGACAGCGCGATCGGCTCACCCGCGACGACCTCGTTGTCGTAGGTGATCGTCGCGCCGGTCGCGTGGGTGTACGTCTGCTCGGCGGCCAGCGCGGGCGCGCCGGAGGCGACGACGCCGACCCCGAGGGCGAGCGCGGCCGCGGCGAGCAGGCTGATCCGTCGCTTCCACGGGGGCGCGACGGTCGGTGAGGGTGATCCGGACATGGTGCTTCTCTCTCGACAGGTCGTGGTGCGGACGCGCACGGGGACACGAACCCGCGACGTGCGACATCTGCTGTAGGTAACCTTAGGCTTACCTTCTTCAGATCGGAAGTGGGGAACGGTGGCGTCTTGACGGCCGAGACGGGACGCCTCAGCCGATCCCCGAGGCCGTCGCCCGGTAGGACGACGTGGCCTCGGCGACCCGCGCGTTGTACGCGTCGCTGTCGTTGTACGCGGCCACCGCGGCGATCCAGCCCTCGCCCCGCGTCAGGTCGCCGCCGGCCGCGCACAGGTAGCGCGCCGCGGCGAGCACGGCGTCGTCGAGCTGGTGCGGGTCGGTCTCGCCGTCCCCGTCGCCGTCCGCCGCGTAGCGCTCCCACGTGCCCGGGATGAACTGCATCGGCCCGACCGCCCGGTCCCAGGTCGCGTCGCCGTCGAGCGCTCCCCCGTCGGTGTCCCGGATGAGCGCCGTCGACGTGCCGTCGAGCGCGATGCCGATCACCTCGGGCACCGGGCGCCCGTCGGCGCCGAGCACGCGACCGTCGATCTCGCCGTGGTGCGACTCGACCCAGCCGATCCCGGCCAGCGTCGCCCAGTCGACGCCGCAGCCCGGGAGCTCGGCGCGCAGCCGCAGCTCGGCGCCGGCGTACGACGCGACCGCGCGCTCCGGGATGCCCGTGGCCGCAGCGACCGCGGCGACCCACGTCGCGTCCACCGCGTCCGCGAGACCGGGCGCGCGGGTCTCGGGGACCTCGCGGGGCTCGGGCGTCCGGGCCGTCTCCACGGGGTCGGCGCCCCCGATCGGGTCCCGCGTCGACGCCTCGCTCGGCGTCGCCGCCGGCGCCGCGCTCGACCCGTCGCTCCCCGAGGCCCCGCCGACCGCAGCCCCCGGCCGGAACCACCCGGCGGCGGACCCGGCGACCAGCACCGCGCCGACGAGGGCGAGCGCCCCGACCGTCACCGGTCCGGCGCGGCGACGACGCCCCGTCACGGACGCCCGGCGACCCACGCGGCGTCCTGGTCCAGCGGCAGCACGAGCGGCCGGCCCGTCACCGGGTCCGGCACGACCCGGCAGGGCAGGTCGTAGACGCGCTCGATGAGGTCGGCCGTGACGATCTCCTCCGGCCGACCCTCGGCGACGATCCGACCCTCGCGCATGACGATGAGGTGCGTCGCGTACCGGAAGGCGAGGTGCAGCTCGTGCAGGACGAGCACGACGGTGCGACCGGACCGGTGCAGCCGCCGGGTGAGCGAGAGCACCTCGACCTGGTGCGCGATGTCGAGGTAGGTCGTCGGCTCGTCGAGCAGGAGCAGCTGGGTCTCCTGGGCGAGCGCCATCGCGATCCACACCCGCTGGCGCTGACCGCCGGAGAGCTCGTCGACGTTGCGGTCGGCGAGGTCGGCGACGTTCGCGGCCAGGAGCGCCTCGACGACGGCCTGCTCGTCGCGGGCCGACCACTGCCGCAGCAGGTTCTGGTGCGGGTAGCGGCCGCGCGCCACGAGGTCGGACACGGTGATCCCGTCGGGCGCGGTCGGGCCCTGCGGCAGCAGCCCGAGCCGGCGGGCGACCGCCTTGGGCGCCAGCGTCCCGATCGGCTGCCCGTCGAGCAGCACCTGCCCCTGGCGGGCCGCGAGCATCCGCGCCAGCGCCTTGAGCAGCGTCGACTTGCCGCACGCGTTCGGGCCGACGATGACCGTCAGCTCGCCCTCGGGCACGGCGACGTCGACGTCGTGCAGGATGTCGTCGGACTGGCCGTACCCGACCCGCAGCCGCTCGGCACGCAGGCGGCTCGCCGCCCCGTGCCACGCCGTCCCGGCCGCCGTCGGCGTCCCGGGAGGCACCGACGTCGTGGGGCCCATCCGCGCATCGGTCACAGCCGCTTCCTCTCGATCGCGAGCAGCCAGATCAGGTAGAGACCGCCGAGCGACCCGGTGATGACGCCGACCGCGAGCTCGGTCGGCGCGAACAGCCGGCGCGCGACGATGTCCGAGACGAGCACCAGCACGGCGCCCATGAGCGCGGAGCCGATCAGCCCGGTGCCGGGCGTCCGCGCCAGTCGCCGGACGAGGTGGGGAGCGGCGAGCGCCACGAAGGCGATCGGCCCGGTCGAGGCCGTCGCGACGCCCATGAGCCCGACGCCGACGAGCACGAGCACGAGCCGCGACCGCTCGACGCGCACGCCCAGGCCGGTGGCCGTCTCGTCACCGAGCGGGAGCTGGGCGAGCGCGCGCGAGCACCCGATCGCGACGGGGGTGAGGACCGCGAGCGCGATCGCCACCGCCCGCGCCTCGGGCCACAGGGTGGCGTTGAGCGACCCGGCGAGCCACTGCGCGGCCGTCTGGGCCGCCTCGAGCGAGGCCTTCACGACGAGCAGCGCGTTGACGGCCCCGAGCGCGGCACCGACGCCGATGCCGACCAGCACGAGCCGGAACCCGGCGACGCCGGCCCGCCAGGACAGCCCGTAGACGATCGCGGCCGTGACGAGACCGCCGAGCAGCGCGGCGATCGCGACCGCGAGCGTTCCGCCGTCGAGCAGGATGATCTGGACGAGCGCCCCGGTCGCCGCACCGGTGGTGAAGCCGATGATGTCCGGGCTGCCGAGGGGGTTGCCGGACACGGTCTGGAAGATCGCGCCGCTCATCCCGAGCGCGGCACCGACCAGCAGCGCGCACACCGCGCGAGGCAGCCGCACCTCCCGCACGAAGTACTGGGCGAGCTGGTCGTCCGCCACCCCGAGGATCGAGGCGCCCACCTGGTCGAGGCCGATGCCGTAGTCGCCGATCATGATGCCGACGACGGCCGCGACGACGGCGGCCGCGACGAGCGCCGCGTTGACCTGCGCCGCCCGGGTGGCGAACCGGATCCCGGTCCGGCCCAGCCGCACGGTCGTGTGCCGGCGGCGGAGGCTGGCCGCGACGCCCCGAGCGAGCACGTCCCGGTCCGGGACGGACGCGACGCTCACAGCGCCGCGATCGTGCGTCGCCGCACGATGAGGACGAACACCGGGGCCCCGATGAGCGCGGCGATGATGCCGGCCGGCAGCTCCTCGGGGCGGACCAGGACCCGGGCGAGGACGTCGGCGGCGAGCAGCCAGACGGGGCCGAGCAACACGCTGAACGCGATCACCCAGCGCTGGTCGGAGCCGACCAGCCGCCGGGCGAGGAACGGAACGGCCAGGCCGACGAACGCGATCGGGCCGACCGCGGCCGTGGCGGCGCCGCACAGCAGCGTGATCGCCGCCATCGTCCCGGCCCGCGTCAGGCCGACGCGGACGCCGAGCGCCCGCCCGGTCTCCTCCCCCAGGGCGAGCGCGTTGAGCGCGGGCGCGAGCAGCAGCGCGACGACCAGACCGGCCAGCACGAACGGCGTGATCATCGACAGGATCGGGTAGAGCCGGCCCTCGAGCGATCCGGAGACCCAGTAGCGGAACTCGTTGTACGCGGTCTGGTCGCCCAGGATGATCGTCTGCGTGAGGGCCTGCAGCGCCGCGCTGATCGCGACACCGGCCAGCGCCAGCCGGACCGGGGTCGCGGCGTTGCGGTGCGACGTGCCGAGGGCGTAGACGGCCACGGACGCCAGCGCGGCGCCAGCGAACGCGAACCACAGGTAGAACCCGATGCCGCTCACGCCGGTGAGCGCGACGACGAGCACGACGGCGATCGACGCACCCGCGTTGACGCCGAGGATGCCGGGGTCGGCCAGCGGGTTCCGGGTGAGGGACTGCATGAGGCCGCCGGCCACCCCGAGCGCGGCGCCGACCACGATGCCGAGCAGCGTCCGCGGGACACGCAGGCCGTGGACGACCGTCGCGTCCATCGATCCGTCCGGGTGCCGCAGCAGCTCCCACGCCCGGCCCACCGGGATCGGGTTCGAGCCGACCGAGAGCGAGAGCAGGACCGCGACGGCCAGCGCCGCCAGCGTGAGGACGAGGACGCCGGCCTTGACCGCACCGGGACGGGTGATCGTCGGCGGGCCAGGGCGCACGGGTGGTGGCACGGACGCCCCGGGCGCCGCGTCGCTCGCCCCCGGCGTGACGACGAGGACGGTCTCCCCGGTCGCCTCCTCGCTCGGCCCGATCATTCCCCGCTGCCAGCCGCGGGCGCGCTCCGGCGCCGCTTGGCCAGCGCCCAGCCGAGCAGCGCCGCCGCCACGAGGACGGCTCCGCCGAGCACGACGATCCCGACGACGGGGACGCTCGAGGCCGGCGGCTGCTCGGCGACGACGACCGGGGCGACGGAGCCGTCGGCCGACGCGTCCTGCGTCGCCGCGAGCTCCTCGGCCGTCTCCGCCGGGGTGTCCTCGGTCGAGGTCACCGTCGGCTCCGCGCTCGGGGCGGCCTCCTCGCCCAGGTCGAGGGTGACCGATCCGCCGGCCGCGTCCTCACCGGACGCGGCACCGGCACCGCCGGACGCCCCGTCCGCTGCTCCGCCCGCGGCGCCGGACCCGCCGGCGGCCCCGGCCGCGCCGGTGTCACCGCCACCGCCCGTCCCGTCGGCTCCCCCGCTCGCGCCGGCGACGACCGTGAAGTCGTTGCCACCGCGGCGCGTGTAGCCCTCGTAGCCGAGCTTCTCGCCGGTCACGGAGTCGAAGACGTCCCCCGTGGCGAGCATGCGCAGCCAGTGGGCACCCTCGGCGAGGTCGGGCACGATGATCGACCCGCTCGCGTAACCGGTGGCGTCGAGCGCCTGGGTCGCGTAGACGCAGGCGCCGTGGGAGGTGTCGGAGCACATCTGTCCGTCGTCGATCTTGATGTAGACCGTCTCGTTCGCCGGGTACCCGGACACCTCGAAGTACAGCCGGTCGCCTGGCCGGACCTCGGTCGGCCAGACGCGGGAGGAGGTGCCCGGCGTCTCCGGTCCCGGACCGTCCGGCGGGAGCGCGAGCGCCGCACCGCCGAGGCCGAGCACGGCGCCCGCCGCCCCGACCAGGACCGCGAGGAGCAGGGCGAGCAGTCGCCCCGGCCCGCGTCTGGCGACGCGGCGCCCCCCGCGGGTCCGCGCGGCGGTCGTCGCGCGCGTGGTCGTCGTGCCATCGGTCGTGTGGTGGATCATGTCGTCCGGCCTCCTCAGGCGGGCTTCGTCGTCGGTGCGGGACCGCGCAGCGTGATCGCCGCGGCGCCGGCGCCGGCCAGCACGAGGAGCGCGAGACCGACGAGGATCAGGGTCGGCGTCGGGTCCTGCGCGCCCGCGACGGCGCCGGGCGTGCCAGCGGTCAGGGCGGCCACCGGGTCCGGGTCCGCCTGGTCGTCGGTCCTCTCCGCCTCGGCCGCGGCTGCGAGCGGCTGCGGACCGTTGACGGCGAGCCAGCCGACGAGCGTCCCGGTGGCGTCGGTGATGGTGAGGCGGTGCAGGCCGTCGGGGAGGGTGCCGAGCCGCACGGTGAACGTGTGGTCGGCCCCGACCTGGACCCAGTCGACCGGGATCACCCGGCCGTCCTCCGTGTACAGGTGGAGGAAGACCCACGCCCCGCCCGGCACGCCGGGGAGCGTGACGACCAGGCCGTCCTCGGTCTCGACGGCGGTGACGTCGCCGACGTTCGTGTCGTCGAGGTCCGTGTACGCCCCGACCGGGGCCGGGGCCGGGTCGGCCGGTCGCGGCTGGGCCGCGCCGAGGACCTGAGGGGCCGTCCGGATGGTCGTGCGGGGGCGGGTGAGGGCGCCCGACGACGCCTTCCCGGCGCCGTCGACCGGCTGCTGCGTGACCGGCGGCGGGGCGGTCTCGGGGGCGAGCACCGTCACCGTCGTCCAGCCGAGCAGCGCGCCCGTGCGGTCCTGGACGGACAGCCTGTTCGTCCCGACCGGGAGCGTCACCCCGGCGAGCGGCAGGGCGATCCGGCCCGTCGCGTCCACCTGGAACCAGCGCGCGCCCCACGGGAAGCGCGGCGACATCTCGTCGTAGACGTTCGCGTACACCCAGTCCCCCGGGGCCGCGGCGGGCACGGTGACGAGCCAGCGCGTCGCCTCCTGCGTCACGCTCACCCCGCCCCGCGTCGCCTGGGTGAGGTCCTGCGTCGCGTGCGGCGGGTCGGGCGCGAGCGTCGGCTCGCCCGGCGTCGCGTTGGACGTGTCGCACGTCTCGCAGACCACCGTGAACTCGGGCGTCTGCATGGTGCGCGAGGCCTCGCGGACGCCGCCGTAGTACGGGTCGCCGGCCAGCGTCGCGGTCATGATGCGCAGCGTGTACGCCCCCTCCCCGAACGCCGGCGTCGAGCTGGTCCGGTCCGGCAGGGGGACCTGGACGTCGAAGCTGCCGTCGTCGGCCGCCTCGATGACGTACCAGATGGTCTTGTTCGTCCGGCAGATGCCGGCGGCGCACAGCCCCGTCTCCTCGCCGAGCTCGGCGTTGAAGACCCTGGCGGAGCCGCTGCCCTTGTGCGAGAACGCACCGTCGTTGATCTTGATGGCGATGTAGGAGCCCTTGCCGGTGACGGTGTTGCACCACTTCTCGCCGGTGAGCCGGATGGTCCCGCCGACGTTCGCCGCTGGCACGGCCATGCCGGGCGCGAGCTGGTAGGTCGCCTCGGCTGGCGTGGCCGTGCAGCCCTCGGTGACGGGCGCGGTCCACGGCGTCCCGTCCACCGTCAGCGGCCGGGAGGTCCACTCGCGCGCCACGTCGCCGAGCGCGGTGCCGTCGTCGCGCGTCGTGAGCCGGACCGCGACGTAGGAGCCCGCCGTCACCTCCGCCGGCAGGTCGAGGCTCGCGTCGAGCACGCCGTCGGCGCGCACGTGGACGCGCTGCCAGATCGTCGGGTCGGCCGGATCGTCGTGCGGGTCGTCCGCGGTGCCGGCGCGCCGGTACGGCGTGCCGTCGGAGTCCAGGAGCCGGACGTCGACGACGGAGCCCGCCGCGCGGTCCTTCGTCAGCCAGCCCGTCCCGGTGAGCTGGACGGGCAGCCCCGAGTCCGCGGTGGACGGCACCCAGGCGGTCGCGTGGTCGCCGGCGACGGCGGAGTGGTACGTCTCGTGCGGGTACACGGGCTCGGTCACCGGGATCGGGTCGGCGAGGTCCTCGACGACCGTGAAGAGCAGCGTCGAGCCGCGCTGGACGTCAGCCGGCGAGCTCAGCAGCGACCCCGACAGCATGCGGACGGCGTGGGTCGTGCCGGGCGCGAAGCGCGCGTCGAGCTCGGCCCGGGTGAAGCTCGCGCCGCCGTCCGAGGCGGGCGAGACGGTGGCGAGCGTCGGCCACGGGATGGTCGCGGTCCACGTGCCGTCGCTCGCCGCCTGGACCATCGCGTGCGTCCGGCGGTCGTCGACCGGCTTGCCCGTGATCGGGTTCGTCACGGGCCGCTTGACGTAGACGGTGCTCGGGTCGCCCGAGTAGAGCGCGTCGAGGAAGAAGTTGACGACCGAGCCGGTGCGCCCGTCCGTCGCGAGGTAACCGCGGGTGCCACGGATCACGATGTCCTCGCCGACGACGACCCGCTCGGGTCCGGTGAAGCAGAACGGCTCGCCCGCGTGGCCGGCGGGACCGTAGGAGAGCCCGCAGTACTCGCGGACGTTCGCCCGCGCGGTCACCGTCAGCGAGGCGGGGTCGGTCACGACGCCCTCGGTGGTGCCGGGGTTGGTGAACCGCGCGCGGTAGCGCCACTCGGCGTCGTCGGCCACGACGGGTCCGAGCGGGTAGACCGACGCGGTGGCGCCGCGGATCGTCTCCCACGTGACGCCGTCCCGGCTGCGCTCCCACTGGGTCGTGATCTCGGCACCGGCCGCCGTCGCGGTGAACCGCGCCGTCTCCCCCGCCTCGACGCTCTGGTCGGTCGGCTGCGTCGTGATCGCGATGCCGCTGGCCGCGACCCTCAGGGTGGCGGCCTCGCTCGTCGCCGTGCCCGCGCTGTTCGTGAACACGGCTCGGTACCGCGTGCCCGACCGGGCCGTGGTGAGGTCGGTCAGGGTCAGCGTCTCGGTGGTGGCACCGGCGAGCTCGACCCACGGGCCGCCGGGCTGGCTGGACTCCCAGCGCACGGACGGCGCGGGCGTGCCGGACGCGGCGGCGGTGAACGTCGCGGTCTCCCCCGCGGTCACGGAGGCATCGGCCGGCTGCACCGTGACGACGGGGGCGGTGGCCGGGTCCGTCGCGCTCCCGACGACGGTGAAGCGCACCGTGATGCCGCGCTGGTAGTCGCCGGCAAGCTGGGACCCCGTCAGGATGCGCACCATGTGCTGCGTCCCCGGCGCCCAGCTCGTCGCGAAGAACTCCGCGTCCCTCGTGGTGTTCGTCTCGTCCGGCCACGGGATCTCGACCCGGAACGTGCCGTCGGCGTTCGCCTGGACGAGCGCGTGCGAGCGCTTGTCGGCGAACACCTCCCCCGTCACCGGGTGGACGATGTCGCGCGTCGAGAGCAGCGTGCTCGGGTCGCCCGAGTACGAGGCGTCGATCATGAACATCGCGACCGAGCCCTGCGCGCCGTCCGGGTGGACGTAGCTGCGCCCCTCGATGACGATCGGCTGGCCGGCCACGACGGCGTTCGGCGCACTCACGCTGAACGGCGTCGGGGTCGTCCCCTCCGGCCCGTACGACTCGCCCGTCACCGTCACCGAACCGCGGGTGTCCAGACGCTCGGTCACCCGCAGCTGCGCGGGGTAGGAGGTGGTGGAGCCGGCGTCGCTGGTGACGACGACGCGGTAGAACGTGCCGTGGTCGCCGGGTCGGACGTCCGGGACCACGAGCGTCGCCTGCGTCGCGCCGTCGACCGCGGCCCACGTGCTGTCGTCGGGCTCGCCGTTCGGGAGCGCGGTCCGGGTGGACTCCCACCGCGTGACGGCGGGCGTCTCGCTGGTCGCGGTCACGGTGAACGTGGCGTCCTCGCCGACGCGCACGGTCTGGCCGACCGGGTGCGCGGTGATGGTCGGCTTCGCCGCGATGGTGAGCTTCGCGGGGTCGGTCGCGACCGTCGCCCCGGCGTCGTCGGTGAACACCGCGCGGTACCAGCGGTTGCCCTGGTGCGGGGTGGCGCCGGCGGTCACGGTGAGCGTCGCCCTGTTCTCACCGGCGAGGTCGACCCACCGGTCGCCCGCCGGCGGGCCGGACGCCGACAGGCTCGCGCTGCGCTGCCACTGGATCCTCGCCTGGCCGACGCCGCCGGTGGCGGCGGCCCGGAACTGGGCCTGGGCACCGGTGGCGACGCTGACGTCGGACGGGTGGCTGGTCACGACGAGGCCGGCGGCGAGCGTCGAGACCCGACCCTCGCCGGAGGACGGGGCCGGCGCGGCGGCGGGGGTGGGCGCGGCCTCGTCGGTCTCGGCGGACTCCGCGGGTGCCGGGGGCGCGGCGGTCCCGGGGTCCTCGGCTGCGACCTCCTCGGCGGGCACCAGCTCGGCTGGCGTCTCCTCGGCCGGGGTCACGGTGAGCAGCGCGGGCTCGGAGGTGACGACGGTGCCGTCGGCGCCGGCCACCTGGACGCGGTAGGTCCCCTGCGCCGCGGCGTCGGCCGCGGGCAGCGTCAGCTCGGCGGTGAGCGCGCTCGGGTTCGCCGCCGCGTCGACGTCGTGCCAGGCGGTCTCGTCGGCTGCGGCGACGTCCTCGCCGTCCGCGAGCACCTGCCAGCGGTAGCCGGCGGCGTCGGCGGCCACGACGTCGAGCACGGCGTCGTCGCCCGCGGTGACCGTCACGGCCAGCGGCTGGCGGGTAATCGCGACGCCGTCGGGCGCGGCGAGCGCGACCGGGGCGCCGGCGACGAGGACCACGAGCGCGAGCAGCATCCCGATCGTCGAGCGCAGCGCGGTCGCGGAGCGGGTCGTCGGGAGCTTCGCGAACGGACGGGTGGCGGGCTGGCCGGGGTGCGGGGTCACAGGAGCGTCTCCTCGATGAACTCGACGATCCCCGTCATGAGGATCGGACCGCCCGTCGACGTCCACAGCGAGCCGTCGACGAGGATGACGTGGCCGTCGCGGTAGGCCTTGAGATCCGTGAAGCCCGGGGTCCCGACGGCCTCGTCGTACGCCTGCTGGGCGCCGGTGATGTCGGCCGTGCCGCCCGCGACGGGGTTGTCGACGCTCGAGCCGCCGAGCGTGCCGAAGAACATGTAGTCGGCGTCGGCGTCGGCGAGGTTCTCCAGCGAGATCGGCTCGGAGTGGCCCCGGCCCTCGCGGTCCTGCGCGGGCGGACGCGCCAGCCCGAGCTCGTCCAGCGCCATCCCGGGCGGCAGCTCCTTGAGGATGAGCGAGGCGTTGGAGCCCTGCCAGCGCACGATCGAGAACGTCTTGTCGTCGTAGCCGGCCTCCCGCAGCCGCCCGCCGACGTCGGCGACGAGGGTGTCGAAGTCGCCGAGGACCCGCTCGGCCTCGTCGGAGCGGTTGAGCGCGTTCGCGACGTTGCGGAAGGTGGTGCGCCACTCCGCGCCGGCGTAGCCGACGAAGTAGACCGGGGCGATCTTCTCCATGATGGCGATCGACTCGGGGTTGTTGCCGCCCGAGGCATAGGTGAGGATCAGGTCCGGCTTCAGCGCGGCGATCGCCTCGAAGTTGAACTGCGCGACCGTGCCGACGGCCGGGATGCCCTCCGCTCGGTCGAGCAGGTAGTTCGGCATCGTGCTCTGGCCGCGCCCGTTGACCGAGCCGACGGGTGTCACGCCGAGCGCGAGCGCACCGTCGAGGGTCGGCTCGGAGAGCGTCACGACGCGCAGCGGCTCCGCCGGGACGACGACCGGGTCGTGCCGGACGTCCTCGACGACGCGGACGGGGGTGCCGTCCGCGACGCCGGGGACCCCCGCTGCGGGTCCCTCAGCCCCGATCTCGGTCTCCTCCGGGCCGATCCCGGCGGCGGACGCAGAGGCGCCGGCGGCCGGCGAGCCGGCGGCGGCCGAGGCGCCGCCGTCGTTGCCGGGCGTGGTCCCGGGGACGCCGCAGCCGGTGAGGGCGAGCAGGGCGCCGAGGACGAGCGCCCCCAGGCTCGCCCGAGCGCGCACGGAGAACTGCATGGGTCGAAGGCTCCTGAGGGATGTGGGTGTCGATGCATCCGACTCCGACACATCTGATGTAACTGAGGTTAGGCATGACTTCCCTCTGTGGTCAAGGCGTCCGGCCGCGTCGTCTCGCCCCTCGACCCGCGGGCGGTCGCGGGCACGATCGCGGGTCGCGGGTCGCGGCCGCGGGTCGCGGCCGCGGTCGCGGCGCCCGGTGCCGACGCGCGTCGTCGCCGGGCGCCGGGGCGACGGCGGAATGGAACGGCGGCACGCGCGGTTGCGTCGAGCGTGAAGATCGACATCTGGTCCGACATCGCCTGCCCCTGGTGCTACATCGGCAAGCGCCGGTTCGAGCGCGCGCTCGCCGCGTTCGAGCACCGCGACGAGGTCGAGGTCGTCTGGCACTCCTACCAGCTCGACCCGACGCTGCCCGAGCACTACGACGGCACCGAGGCCGCCTACCTCGCCACGCGCAAGGGGCTGCCGGAGGAGCAGGTCCACCAGATGTTCGCGCACGTCGCGCAGCAGGCGGCCGGCGAGGGCCTGGACTACGACTTCGACGCACTCGTCGTCGCCAACTCGATGCGCGGCCACCAGCTCCTCCACCTCGCCCGGGAGAGCGGCGTCGCCGACCAGGTCAAGGAGGCGCTGCTGCGGACGCACTTCGTCGAGGGCGGCGACATCGGCGACGAGGAGGTGCTCGTGCGGATCGGCGTCGCCGCGGGCCTGGCGGAGCAGGACGTCCGCGACGAGCTGGCCTCCGGCTCGCGGATCCCCGCGGTGCGCGCGGACGTCGCCGAGGCCGCGGCGCTCGGCATCCAGGCCGTGCCGACGTTCGTCCTCGACATGACCTACGCGGTCTCGGGCGCGCAGCCGAGCGAGGTCTTCGCGACCGCGCTGGAGCAGGCGTGGGCCGCGTCGCGGCCCCGGCTCCAGCAGCTCGCCGACGGCGACGCCTGCGGCCCGGACGGCTGCGCGATCTAGCGGCCCCGGCCCGCTGGTCGCCCCGGCTGGACGGTCGCGCTCACGCGCTGGTCGGCCCGACAGCCGTGCGACCCGGGCCGCACGGCGGGCCGCCGGGTCAGGCCGCCGTCGCGCCGACGGCCGCGTCCCTGGCGGCGGGACCGCGGATGCCGCGCAGGGCAAGCACCGGGTAGAGCGAGACCGTGAGCAGCCCGCCCCCGACGAACGCCGCGGCCACGGCCGGGCTCAGCGCGCCCGACTCCTGCCCCATCGTCGCGAGCACCGTGACGAGCGAGATCGCCGAGGCGGCCAGCAGCCCGAGCCGGCGCGCCTGGTCGTCGCCGAGGACCCCACGGTAGGCGACGAACGACGGCAGTCCCCGGCACACGAGGAACGCCAGCGCGAAGGCGGGGACGAGGGTGAAGGTCCACGGGCTCGCGACCATCGCGTGGATGTCGATCTTCATGCCGCAGACGATGAAGAAGATCGGGACGAAGAAGCCGAACCCGACGGCCTCGATCTTGCCCTCGAACAGCCGGACGTCGCCGGCCTCGCGATCGATCCCGACCGCCTGGCGCACGACGAGCCCGGCACAGAAGGCTCCGAGCAGCGCGTCGATGCCGAGGTCGTCGGCGACGATGACGAAGAACACGACGGCGAGGATCGCGACGCGGACCGGGAGCTGGGACGGGTTGTGCAGCCCGGCCGCGAGCGCCCGGCGCAGTCGCGGCCAGGGGAACCGGCGCACCGCCCACATCCAGCCGAGGACGAGCAGCGCGAACACCGCGAGGAAGCCGAGCGTCGGCAGCGGCCCAGCCGAGTCGGTGAGGAACACCGAGATGAGCACGATCGGGCCGAACTCCCCGAGCGTGCCGACCGACATGGTGGCCCGGCCGAGCGGGAGCTCGAGGACGCGGCGGTCGCGCAGGATCGGCACGAGGGTGCCGAGCGCCGTCGTGCTCAGCCCGATCGCGATGAGGACCGCCGTGTCGACGCTGCTGACGAGGGCGACGACGACGCCGACGATCCCAGCGAGCACCAGCGAGGCGAGCCACGAGCCGCCCGAGCGGCGCAGCGCCGGTCCGCGGAAGTCGGCCAGGTTGACCTCGGTGCCCGCGACGAACATGAGCAGGGCGATGCCGACGCTCGCGAGCTCGTCGACGAGCCCGACGGGTTGGGCGAGGCCGAGCAGCGCGGGACCGATGAGCAGACCCAGCAGCATCTCGAAGATGACGCCGGGCACGACGCGTCGCGTCGCGACGGACAGCAGCGGTGCGACGACGGCGGCGACCGCGACGAGGAACAGCGAGCTGAGGGGCACGGCCCCACGCTAGCGGCGGGGCCGTGCGGCGGGGAGGCCGAGCGGGACCCCGTGGTGGCGCCGGACGCGCGGTGGCCACCGGAGAGCCGGATGACCGAACCTGTCCGGCCCAGCGGTGGACACAGACTGCGCGGTGGCCACGCCTGAGCCGGATGACCGCCGCGGCCGGCCCAACGGTGGACACGGACTGCGCCGTGGCCACACCTGAGCCGGATGACCGCCGCAGCCGGCCCAACGGCGGACACGGACTGCGCCGTGGCCACACCTGAGCCGGATCGCGGAACCCATCCGGCCCAGCGGTGGACACGGGTTGCCCGGCGTCCACACCGGAACCGGCCAGCTAGCAGCGGGTCCCCGCGTCGAGACCCGTCGCGGCGCCTGGGCCGAGGCAGTCGAGCGCTCGCGCCAGGACCGCCGGCAGCGCGGGACGCCCGACACCGGCGAGCGACCACTCGCGCACGGCGGCGAGCAGGGCGCCCGCGAGCGCCGTTGCCCGCACCTGGGCCGCGAGCTGGTCCGACACCGCGGTGCGCAGGTGGACGGCCAGCGCGTCGCGGACGGCCACGAGCCGGCGGGCCTCGGCGAGGCGCAGGTCCTCCCCCAGGCCCATCGCGCCGGCCTGGGTGTACGCGAGCGCGACGTTCTCGGGCGGCAGGTCGGCCGCGAGCGTGGCCAGGGCGGCGCGCGCCTGCGCCTCGCGACTCTCCACGTCGCCACCCGTCGCTACATCGCCACCGATCCCGACATCGTGACCGACCCCGCCGTCCGCCACCTCCTCCCGCAACCGGGCGAGCGTCGCGCGCAGCCGCTCGACGCCGTCGTCGAACCGCGCCCAGAGCAGGTCGGACTTGGACTCGACGTAGTTGAAGAACGTCGACCGGCTCACCCCCGCGCGGGACGTGATGTCCGCCACGGACGTCGCGTCGTACCCCTGTTCGAGGAACAGCTCGCACGCCGCCTCCTCCAGGATCTCCCGGGACGCGGCGCGCGGTCGACCGGCGCGGCGCGGGGTGTCCATGGCTCAAGGCTACGACGTCGACGATCCGCGACGCCTATTGTTGGACTGCGATCAACAACCCTCTCCGGAAGGCCACCCGTGCGCCGTCTCCCGCTCCTCGCCGTCGCGTCGGCCGCGACAGCCCTCGTCCTCGCCGCGTGCTCCGGCTCGCCCGCGCCCGACCCGTCGTCGCCCTCGGACGCGGCGAGCGGCGGCTCGACCGCGTCCGACGGCACGGACGCCCCCACGCAGGCGGGCGGGACGCTCGTCTACGCCAGCGGTGACGCCGAGCCGACCTGCCTCGACCCGCACGTCGGCGGCAACTACCCGCAGGCGCTCATCTCGACCCAGTACCTCGAGCCCCTCGTCGGCCGGGCAGCCGACGGCACGACGACGCCGTGGCTCGCGACCGAGTGGACGGTCAGCGAGGACGGCCTCACCTGGGACTTCACGCTCGCCGAGCGCACCTTCACCGACGGCACGCCGTTCGACGCGGCGGCCGTCAAGGCCAACATCGAGCACCTGCAGGACCCCGACACGGGCTCGTCGACGGGTTACCTCGCCGTCGAGAAGGTCACCGAGGTGGAGGTCGTCGACGACCGTCACGCGCGCTTCCACCTCTCCGAGCCGGACGCGGCGCTCCTGGAGTCGCTCGCCCAGCAGTGGACGGCCATCCAGTCCCCGACCGGGCTGGCGCGCGGCATGGAGGAGAACTGCCTCGCCCCCGCGGGCACGGGCCCGTTCGTCGTCACGGGATGGACGCCGCAGCAGCAGGTCGACCTCGTCGCCAACCCGGACTACGTCGACGCGACGGGCGAGGCGGCCCCGCCGCTGCTGGACGGGATCACGTGGCGGTTCGTCCCGGACGCCGCGACCCGGTACGCCGCGCTGGTCTCGGGCGAGGTCGACGTCATCGACAACCCGCAGCCGGACACGATCACGGCCGCCGAGGCCGACGCGTCGCTCGGCATCGAGCACATCGACAACCCGCGGCCCGGCAGCGTCAACCGGATCGAGCTGAACTCCGGGCAGACGCCGTTCGACGACATCCGCGTGCGCGAGGCGTTCATCCGCTCGGCCAACCCCGGCCCGGGCATCGAGGCGCTGTTCTCCAGCACCGCCGTCCCGTCGTTCTCCCCCCTCTCCAGCGTCGAGCCGGTGGCGGTCTCCCGCGAGGAGCAGTTCACCTACGACCTCGACGCGGCGAACACCCTCCTCGACGAGGCCGGCTGGACCGAGCGCGACGCCGACGGCTACCGCACGAAGGACGGCGCCCGCCTGAGCGTCCGGTTCCCCGTGAGCACGAACCAGTCGGTCCCGGCCGAGCAGGCGCTGTTCCAGCAGATCCAGGCGAACGTCAAGGAGGCCGGCTTCGAGGTCGTCCTCACCCCGCTCGACCTCGGGGCCTGGTACGCGGCCCTCGGCGCGCACGAGTACGAGGCGGTGTCGGCGCCGTACACGAAGGTGGGGCCGGACGTCCTGCGGATCCTGTACCACTCCAGCGGCACCGAGCCGGCGCCGTCCGGCTACTTCGCGAACCACGCCTACGTCCGGGACGCCGAGCTCGACGCGCTCCTCGACGAGGCCTCCGCCACGCAGGACGCGGCCCAGCGGGCCGACCTGCTCGAGCAGGCGCAGGTCCGCATCCTCGAGGGCTACTACATCCTCCCGCTGTACGACCAGCAGAACCACTTCCTGGTCCGCGGTGTCACGGGCATCGACACGTCGAACCCGGTCGCGACGCTCTCCTTCCAGACCGCGTCGCTCACCGACTGACGCGCGTCCCACCCGCCCCACCGCACGATCGATGACGACGACGCCCGGCCCGTCGCGCCGCGCCCTCCTCCGGGTGGCGGCGCTGGCGGGCCGGGCGCTGCTCGTCGTCTGGGTGACGGCGACGGTCGTCTTCCTCGCGCTGCGCGCCGCGGGCGGCGACCCGGTCGAGGCCGTGCTCGGCGGGCCGGGATCGCAGGCCGGCCCCGAGGCCGTGGCCGCCGCGCGGGCGCAGTACGGTCTCGACCTCCCGATCTGGCAGCAGTACCTGCTCCAGCTGTGGCGTGTCCTGACGCTCGACCTCGGCGACTCCTACGCCCGGCGCACGCCGGTGCTCGACCTCGTGCTCTCGGCGCTCGGGCCGACGGCCGCGCTCGCGGTGTCCGCCCTGGTCCTCGGCTGGCTCCTCGCGCTGGGCGCCGCCTGGCTCGTCTCGTGGGCGCGCGCCGTCTCCGGCAGGCTGGCGCCGGTGGGCCGCGCCGTCGTCGCCGTGGTCCGCGGCTGGGAGGTGCTCGCCTCCGTCCTGCCGCACTTCTGGCTGGGGGCGGTGCTCGTCGCGCTGTTCGCCGTCGGCCTGCGCTGGTTCCCCGCGACCTCGACGCCCGGCTCGCTGGCCGGGCTCGTCCTGCCGACCGTCACGCTCGCGATCCCGCTGGCCGGGTTCCTCGGCCAGCTGCTCGGCGAGGGCGTGGGTGACGCGGAGTCGCGCCCGTTCGCGACGACCGCGCGAGCCCGCGGCGCCGGCCCCACGCGGGTGTTCGCGCGGCACACGCTGCGGCACGCCGCCATCCCGACGGTCGCGCTGACCGGGTGGGCGTTCGGCTTCCTTGTCTCGGGGGCCGTCGTGGTCGAGACGCTGTTCGGCCGGCCAGGGCTCGGCCGGCTGCTGGTCGACTCGACCCTCCAGCGGGACGTGCCGGTCGTCATGGGCGCCATCGTCGTCATCGCGCTCGTCTACGTGCTGCTCACGGTCGTGACGGAGGCCGTCGAGGGGCTGCTCGACCCGCGCGCGGCCACGACCGGAGAGGACCGATGAGGGCCCGGCTGCTCGGCGTCGCGGGGTGGGCGGCCCTCGCCGTCGTCGTCCTCCTGCTCCTCGCCGTCGCCGCACCCGACCTCCTCGCCCCGGGCGACCCGGACGCCACCGACGTCACCACCTCGCTCCACCCGCCCGGCTGGGGGCACCCGCTCGGCACGGACGAGCTCGGCCGCGACGTGTGGACCCGCGTCGTGCACGGGGCGCGGTCCTCCCTCGGCGTCGGCCTCGTCGCGACGACGATCGGCGTCGCGATCGCCCTCGTGCTCGGTCTCGCGGCCGGCCTCGGCCCGCGCTGGCTGTCGACGGTCGTCGCGCGCATCGTCGAGATCCTCTACGCCTTCCCGACGCTGGTCCTCGCGCTGCTGCTCGTCGCCGTGCGCGGCCCGGGGCTCGCGGCGTCCGTCCTCGCCGTCGGGATCGCCACGGCGCCCGGGTACGCACGGATCCTCCGGGCACGGGTGCGGGGCGTCGCCGTCTCCGGCTACGTCACGGCCGCGCGGCTCGAGGGCGCGGGGTGGTGGCGCCGCCTGACCCGGCACGTCCTGCCGAACACGCTGTGGCCGCTGGTCGTCGTCGTGACGCTCGGGATCGGGCAGGCCGTCGTCTGGGTCGCCGGTCTCGGCTTCCTCGGCCTCGGCGCGCTCCCGCCCGCGGCGGAGTGGGGGGCCATGCTCAACGCGGGTCGCGTCTACCTCACGACGGCGTGGTGGCTCAGCGTCGGGCCCGGTCTCGCGATCACGGTCACGGCAGCCGCGCTCACGGTGCTGGGGCGTGCGCTCGGGCGGGTGAGCCCGTCATGAGGACGCCGGGACGGTTCACGGGCATCGACATGACGACGGGGCAGCCGTCTCCGGTGCTCGACGTGCGCGGGCTGCGAGTCGCGTTCGACGCCGGCCGCGGTCGCCGGACGGACGTCCTGCACGGCGTCGACCTCACGGTGGCGGCCGGCGAGTGCGTCGCCGTGGTCGGTGCGTCCGGCGCCGGGAAGTCGGTGCTCGCGCGAAGTCTGCTCGGCCTCGCCGGCGAGGGCGGGGCGCGCGCACACGTGACGGCCGAGCGGCTCGCCCTCGCCGGGCGCGACCTCGCGCGCGCGTCCCAGCGGGCGTGGCGCCAGGTGCGGGGGCGCGCGGTCGGGCTCGTGCTCCAGGACGCGCTCGGCTCGCTCGATCCGCTCCGGACGGTCGGCGCCGAGGTCGCCGAACCGCTCGCGGTGCACCGCCTCGCGGCCGGAGCCGAGCGGACCGCGCGCGTCGAGACGGCCCTCGCGGACGCCGGGCTCGACCGGCCGCCGGTCCGGCGACGTCAGCGCTCGGAGGAGCTGTCGGGCGGGATGCGCCAGCGCGCGCTCGTCGCGTCGGCGATCGTGACGGCGCCGCCCCTCCTCGTGCTCGACGAGCCGACGACGGCGCTCGACGCCACGGTCGCCGTCGGCGTGCTCGACCTGCTCGCGCGGCTGCGGGACGCGGGCCACGGGCTGCTGCTCATCACGCACGACCTCGGCGCGGTGGCGCGGGTGGCCGACCGCGTCGTCGTGCTCGACGCCGGCCGCGTCGTCGAGCAGGGTCCGGCCGTGAGCGTCCTGACCTCCCCGGCGAGCGACGCCGCGCGCGGCCTGCTCGCCGCGCTCCCCCGCGGCCCGAAGCCCGTCGCGCGCGACGAGCCGACCGGACCGCCGCTGCTGGAGGGCCGCGGCCTCCGGCGCGTCTACCCGACGCCGGCCGGACCGATCGACGCCGTGCGTGACGTCGACCTGACGCTGCACGCCGGTGAGTCGCTCGGCGTCGTGGGCGAGTCGGGGTCGGGCAAGTCGACGCTGGCCCGGCTGCTCCTCGCGGCCGAGCGACCCGACGCGGGCGAGGTCACCCTCGCGGGCGCCCCGTGGAGCCCGGCGCCCGAGCGGCAGCGGCGGGGCCGACGCGCCTTCGTCCGGCTCGTCCCGCAGGACCCGCTGGGGGCGATGGATCCGCGACGCAGCGTCGGCCGCATCCTGCGGGACGCGGGTGCGGCGGACGACGCGGCCGTCGTCCGGCTGCTCGCGTCCGTGCGGCTGGAGCCGGCGACGGCCGGACGGATGCCCCGCAGCCTCTCCGGTGGACAGCGTCAACGCGTCGCGATCGCGCGCGCCCTGGCGACGGATCCCGGCGTGCTCGTGCTCGACGAACCGGTCTCGGCGCTCGACGTCCAGGTGCAGGCCGGCATCCTCGACCTCCTGGCGACGCTGCAGCGCGAGCGAGGGCTGGCGCTCGTGCTGGTCTCGCACGACCTCGCGGTGGTCCGTCGCACGTGCGACACCGTCGCGGTCATGAGCGGCGGGGAGATCGTGGAGCGCGGACCGGTCGAGCGGGTCTGGGCCCGGCCCGAGCACCCGGTGACGCGGGCGCTGCTCGCGGCAGCGCCCGCGCTCCCCTGAGGGCGGACCGGTCCCCGCGTCGATCCGCTAGTCCCGCGTCGAGGCCGGCGGCTCGGGCGCCTGCTCGGTCGGCGAGGGCTCGGGGGATGCCTCCGGGTGCGCCGACTCGTCGGCCGGGGTGGGCGAGGCCTCCGACGCGGGCGCGGAGGGCGCTGCCGTCGCCGCCGCCGTCGTCCCGGCTGGGGCGACGGGGTCGGACAGCCGTGCCGGGGTCGGCAGCTCGCTCCCACGGGGCGGGGTGGCGGCCGGGGCCGTCGGCTCCGACACCCGCGCGGACGGCTCCGCCGGGGTGGACGGCGACGCGGGGGCCGGCGACGCGACCGTCGTGATGGTGACGGGCGTGGCCGGGCGGCGCGCGCGGAGCCAGCGCCGGCCGAGGATCCACGCGCCGCCGATCACGGCGACCACGAGCAGCCACGGGATGATGAACCCGACCACGACGAGCACGCCCGTGACGGTCGCGACGAGGCTGGTCCAGCCGGACGCGACCCCGCCGGTGAAGCCCGGTGGCGGGGAGACCGGGATCTGGTCCGGCATCGAGACGTGGAGCGTGATCGTGGCCATCTCGACGGCGTCGCTGTAGCCCTTGCGCATCGTGAGGAGCTGCTCGAGCTCCGTCTGACGCTGGGTCAGGGTCTCCTCGGCGCTGATGATGTCGGCGGTCGTGGTCGCCCCGGCGAGCAGCTCCTCGAGGCGCTCGATGGAGAGCTCCTTGGCCGTGATCCGGGCGTCGAGGTCGACCACCTGGGCCGTCACGTCCTCGGACGTGAGCTGGCTCTCCACGACGTCGACGGCGTCGCCCACCTGCGCGAGGATCTCGGTCAGGTGGTCGCTCGGGATCCGCGTCGTGAGGTCGGCCGAGGGGTGGCGGTACTCGGACGCCGTGACGATCTGCTGGGACTCGATCCGCCCGCCCACGGCGTCGATGATCCCGACCAGCTTCGTGGCCGCGGCGACCGGGTCGTCGGACGTGGCGTACACGTAGCCGGTCTGGATGACGCTGCGCTCGGCGCCGCTCACCCCGCCGGGGAGGCCGGGGTCGACCGGCATGTCGCCGGCCTCGGGGGCGTAGTACTCGCCACCGTCCGCGGCCGAGTCGTAGGCGGCGCCACCGCTGTCGGTCCCGCCGCTCGAGCAGGCGCCGACGAGCGCGGCCGAGACCGCGAGCGAGAGGCCGACGAGGATGCGGCGACGTGGACGGCCGCGCGCCGGGGCGGCGCCTGCGGACGTGCGGGCTGGGACGGTCGTGGTCAGGGACATCGGGACTCCTCGGGGGTGGAACCTGGTGATGTCCTGGCTGTGTGCCGCGGCCGGGGCCGGCTTGCACCGGTCCAGGTCACGGTTCGGTCACGTCGCCGCTGCGTCCCCCGATGTCGGCCCCTCGGGCGCGGGTCGTCCGATGGTCGTCGGCCGGCCGGTCGGCGCCGCGGACCGTCTCGTCGTCGGAACGCGACCGGTTGACCGGGGCTGCCCACTCGACGCCGCGGGGCGCTCGTCCGAGGTCGAGGATCGCTCGATCGGTCCGGCGGCCGAGCCCCCCGGCTCGGGCCCCTTCGGTACCGCGGGCCGTTCGGTCGGCGCCGGCCGCGTCCCGCCCGGTGCCGCGGCGGACCCGTTCGGGTCCGCACTCCTCCGGACGCCCGACGCGGGCTCACCCGGCGAAGGAGGCCGCGTCGCCCGCGCGGACCGGGCCGGAGCCGCCGGCGGCGTTGGCGCCTCCCGCACCCGGCGCGCGATCCGACTGAGGGCCGACTCCGTGACGTTGAGGTAGGAGGCCAGGTCGCGCTGGCTGACCCGCGCGGCCAGCGACGAGCGGTGCTTGAGCAGGTCCCGGTAGCGCTGCTCGGCGTCCTTGAGCCGGATCGTGCGCGCCGCGGAGTACACGGACTCGATGCCGGTCCACAGGAAGGCGGCGTGGACCTGTCCCCACTGCGGGTGGCGTGCCGCCAGACCCTCCAGCACCCGATAGTCGGCACGTAACAGGTGCGAGCGCTCGATCGCGACGAGGTCGGTGGGCGAGATGCCCCAGGCCCGTGACCGGGCGCGCGTGAAGCTGAGCGGGGCCCCGGTCGAGGAGGCCCACGACGGGCGAGCGCGCGGTGCCATGACGCCCGGCGCCTCGATGAACTCCTCGACGTAGGGCTCGACGACCTCCGGGTCGGCGTTGACGATCTTGACGAGGCCACGCACCACGATGAACACGTCGCGCTCGGTGGAGGGGATGACCTCGCGCGGGTTGAACGCGAGCAGTCGGGTCGAGGCGGCGAACGTGTCCCACTCCGGCAGCGGGCCGGAGGTGTAGCGCCGGCCGAGCTGGCGCAGCATGAGCAGCACCGAGTGATGAGCCGGCGTCACCGATCACTCGCCCCCCGATTGGCTGCCAATGAACCCACCCCCTCGCTCGTCGACGGCCAGGCCCCCATCCGGACCCGAACCGTCGCATTCCTTCTCGTACCCTCTAGGGTGCCTCGCATCCGCCGAGTCCGCCACCGGAACGCAGCCGCTGTGGACAGAGGCGACGAAAGACGGCCCCGCGCCGGCCCGTACGCTGACGGGCGTGCGGTGCGACTACTTCGAGCGGGACGTGTGTCGCTCCTGCTCCTGGTTGCCGCTGTCCTACGACGACCAGCTCGACGACAAGCTCGCGGCCGCGCGAGCCCTCCTCCCGGAGCCGAGGGAGGGCTGGCTCGCTCCGGTCCGCAGCCCGCGCGAGCGGTTCCGCAACAAGGCCAAGGTGAGCGTCGGCGGGACGGTCGACGCGCCGCTGCTCGGCATCCCCTCACTCGCGGGCCCGGTCGGCGCCGTGACGGATCTCGCGGCCTGCCCCCTGCACGTCGAGCCGATCGAGGCGGCGCTCGGGACGCTGCGGTCGTTCGTCACGCGCGCGACGCTGGTCCCCTACGACGTCGCGACCCGGCGCGGGGAGCTCAAGCACCTGCTGGTCACGGCCAACCCGCGCGGAGAGCTCATGGTGCGGTTCGTCCTGCGCTCGCGCGAGGCCGAGACCCGCATCCGCAAGCACCTGCCCGACCTGCTCGCGGAGCTGCCCGGTCTGCGTGTCGTCTCGCTCAACCTGCTGCCGGAGCATGCGGCGCTGACCGAGGGGGCGCAGGAGATCGTGCTCGTCGGCGACACGCTCACCATGCCGGTCGACGACCTCGACCTCCATCTGCGCCCGCGGTCCTTCTTCCAGACGAACACGGGTGTCGCGGCGGCGCTCTACCGACGGGCGGCCGCGTGGGTCGGGGAGCTCGCGCCGCATTCCCTGTGGGACCTGTACTGCGGGGTGGGCGGCTTCGCGCTCAGTGCCGCGCGGGCCGTCCCCGGGCTCGACGTGCTCGGGGTGGAGATCTCCGACGAGGCGATCGCGAGCGCGCGACGCAGCGCCGCCGACCTCGGGCTCGACAACGCGCGGTTCGAGGTCGGCGACGCCACGACGGTCGACGGCAGCGGGACCCGCCGCGGCGAGGTCGGCCGCGGCGAGGCCGACACGACGGGTGGCGCGGCGGGCCGCACGACGAGCGGCGCACCGGCCGGCGACGCGGACTCGTCGGGTCCGGACGTCGCGCCCACCCCGGACGTCGTCGTGGTCAACCCTCCCCGACGCGGCATCGGACCCGACCTGGCGGCGTGGCTGGAGCGCGGCCGGGCCGAGGCCGTCCTGTACTCCTCCTGCAACCCGACGACGCTGGCGCGCGACCTCGCCGCCATGCCCTCGCTGCGGCTGGAGCGCGCACAGCTCCTCGACATGTTCCCGAACACCCCGCACTCGGAGGTGCTGACCCTCCTGCGGCGGCGAGAGCGGTGACCGATGAGTTCTTGTCGGTAGCCGGGTCTACCGTCTCGACATCGGCTCCGACCGCGGGGCCACCGGCGAAGGAGCTTCCCATGACGATCGCAGTCGCGCCCTACCTTCAGTTCCGTTCGAACGCCCGCGAGGCGATGACCTACTACCGGAGCGTGCTCGGCGGGGAGGTCGGGTTCTCCACCTTCGGCGAGTTCGGCATGACCGAGGACCCGGCAGAGGCCGACCAGGTGATGCACAGCCAGATCGTCAAGGACGGCGTCGCCGTCCTCATGGGCGCCGACACCCCGGCGTCGATGGAGCTGCCCGAGCGGTCGTCCATCGCGGTGTCCCTGTTCGGCGGGGCCGAGGACGCCGAGGAGATGCACCGCCAGTGGGCGCTCCTGAGCGACGGCGCCCAGGCGATCCTCGAGGACCTGACGAAGGCTCCCTGGGGGGACGAGTTCGGCATGCTCCTCGACCGGTACGGCACGTTCTGGATGGTCAACATCGGGTCGGCGCAGTAGGGCCGGGCCGCGGCGCGCGCTCCGGCGGACCTACACCTGGTCAGCACGGGGGTGGCCCGGGCCGGGCAGGCCGCTTTCGCCGGACGGGCCCGGCACGCCGGACAGCCGTCAGCCGACTGGACGCACCTCGGGGAGCCTCAGCGCGCGCCACTCCTCGGCCAGGATCGCGTAGTGGAACGAGTCGTGCCAGATCGGCTCGCCCTCCTCATCGTCACTGAAGCTCGCCCCCTGCCTCACGTGCGCCTCGCGGCGCATCGGCACGCGCTCGAGCAGCCGCCACGACCTCTCGTTGAGCGGGTTGCAGCGGGCCACGACGCGGTGCGCCCGGCGCTGGACGAACAGATCGGTCAGCACCGCCTCGACGGCCTCCCCGGCGAGCCCTCGTCCCCAGCGGTCGCGACGGAACACGTATCCGATGAGCCACGTCCGAAGTCGTGGCGTCCCCTCCGGGGCCACCCAGAGGTTCCCGACCAGCTCACCGTCGGCGTCGGTCACCGCGAGGAACCGCTCGTCCGCCGCGCGCTCGAGCGCCATGCGGTCGCAGTCAGCTGCCGTCTGCTGCCCGTACGGCTCGAACCGGACGACCTCCGGGTCGCCGAGCATCGCCAGCAGCCCGGCACCGTCGTCCGGCCGGAACGCCCGCAGGACAAGTCGATCCGTGCGAATCCGGTGATCGGGACGGGTCTGGCGCGTCATAGCCTGGACTATCGCACATCGCCGACCGGCATCCGGAGCCGATCTCGGTCGACGCACCGCCGACCGTTGGGCGGGTCGCGCCGCACGCGGTCCGCGCACCCGGACCGTCGGTCGACCGTGACGAGTAGAGTCGAGTGACGTACCGGCCCTCTGGACGAGGCTCGCGTCGGTCGCCCGACGACTCGCGCCTCTCCGGAGACGGGCCCATGACGAGAGGCCAACGATGTCGGAGACACGTCCGCACAGCCGCGTCACGGCGGTACGCCGCCACACGGCAGGAGTCCTGTCAGCACTCGTCCTGATCAGCGGCGCGACCGCCGCCGGCTGCGCCCGAAGCACCGACGGCGGGGACCAGCAGCTCCCGGCACCCGTGATGGTCTCGCTCGACGACCTCGCCGGCAGCACGGTGACGATCGCCACCACCAGGCCGCTGGTGATCGAGGACACCGGCGACGAGGCGTGGTCGGGCCGCACCGACGACGACTCGATCGCCGTCTTCTCCCACCCCCAGCAGGACGGCGCGGTCTTCAACGCGGGCTTCGAGGGCCGCTCCGAGGGGACGACGGCCGCCGAGGTCACCAGCCCGGACGGCGAAGTGACCACCTTCACCATCGTCGTGGAGGGCGCGGCGTCCTAGGTGACCGCCCTGCGACGGTGCCGTGCCCGGCACCGTCGCTCCGCCCGGCGCGCGCCGGCATCGAGCCCCTCCCGCTCCATCGACGTGAACTACGGTCGAGGGGTGACCGTGCTCAGCCCCGCCCACCCGCTCGCTCTCGCCGCGGGTACCTCACCGGACGAGGCGTTCGAGGCCTTCGAGGGGTACGCCAGCGAGCGCGGCCTCACGCTCTACGACCACCAGACCGAGGCCGCCCTCGCCATCGTCGGCGGCGAGCACGTCGTCCTCGCGACGCCGACCGGCAGCGGGAAGTCGCTCGTCGCGGTCGCGGCGCACGCGGCGGCGCTGGCGCGCGGGGCGCGCACCTTCTACACGGCACCGGTCAAGGCGCTGGTCAGCGAGAAGTTCTTCGACCTCGCCGCCGTGTTCGGGGCGGCCAACGTCGGGATGATCACGGGCGACGTCGCGATCAACCCGACCGCCCCGATCATCTGCTGCACCGCCGAGATCCTCGCCGCCCAGACGCTGCGCGGCCAGCTCGCGTCCGGCGCCGCGCCGTCGGGCCACGACGCCGGCGACGGCGAGAACGACGCCGACGTGGTCGTCGTCGCCGACGAGTTCCACTTCTACGCCGACCCGCAGCGCGGCGCGGCCTGGCAGATCCCCCTGCTCGACCTGCCGGGCGCCCAGTTCGTCCTCATGTCCGCGACGCTCGGCGACATGACGGGCATCGTCGCCGACCTGGAGCGCCGGACCGGCCGCACCGCCCAGGTCATCACGCACACCGAGCGGCCCGTCCCGCTCAGCTTCACCTACTCCCTCGAGCCGCTGACCGAGCTGGTCGAGGAGCTGCTCACGACCCACCGCGCCCCCGTCTACCTCGTCCACTTCACCCAGGCGGCCGCCCTGGAGCGCGCGCAGGCGCTCACCTCGATCCCGGTCACGACCCGGGAGCAGCGCGCCGCCATCGCCGCGGCGCTGGCGGGCGAGCGCTTCGCCGGCGGCTTCGGCAGCACGCTGTCCCGCCTCCTCCGGCTCGGCATCGGCGTCCACCACGCCGGGATGCTCCCCCGCTACCGCCGGCTCGTCGAGCGACTGGTCCAGGCCGGCCACCTGCGCGTCGTCTGTGGCACCGACACGCTCGGCGTCGGTGTCAACATGCCGATCCGCACGGTCGTGCTCACCTCGCTCGTCAAGTTCGACGGCGAGCGCCAGCGCCACCTCACGGCGCGTGAGTTCCACCAGATCGCCGGCCGCGCGGGCCGGGCCGGCTTCGACACCGTCGGCGACGTCGTGGTCCAGGCGCCCGAGCACGTCATCGAGAACGCCAAGGCGCTCGCCAAGGCCGGCGACGACGAGCGCAAGCGCCGCAAGATCGTCCGGAAGAAGGCGCCCGAGGGCCAGGTGAACTGGACCGACAAGACCTTCGAGCGGCTGCGCGACGCCGACCCGGAGCAGCTCACCTCCCGGTTCACCGTCACGCACGCCATGGTCCTCGCGGCGCTCGAACGCCCCGGCGACCCGGTGACCCGCCTGTACCGGCTGCTCACCTCGACCCACGACTCCCTCGGGCCGCACCCGAACCCGGCCAACCCGCACCTGCGCCGCGCCGTCGCGATCTACCGCTCCCTGCGTCAGGCCGGTCTCGTCGAGCACGTCCAGCGCTCACGCACGGCGCCCGGCGAGCCGACCGTCCGCCTCGTCGCCGAGATGCCGGACGACTTCGCGCTCAACTCCCCGCTCGCCCCCTTCGCCCTCGCGGCGTTCGAGCTGCTCGACCCCGAGGCCGACCCGTTCACCCGCGCGCTCGACGTGCTCTCCGTCGTCGAGGCCGTCACACCCGGCCCGCGTCCCGTCCTCATGGCACAGCAGCACGCCGCCCGCGGCGAGGCGATCGGGGCGATGAAGGCCGACGGCCTCGAGTACGAGGAGCGGATGGAGCTGCTCGACGACGTGACCTACCCGCAGCCGCTCGCCGAGCTGCTGGGCGCGGGCTGGACGGCCTACGCCAGGGCGAACCCGTGGGCCGCCGAGCACGAGCTCCAGCCGAAGTCGATCGTGCGCGAGATGGTCGAGACCGGCATGACCTTCTCCGAGCTGGTCTCGCGCTACTCGGTGCAGCGCAGCGAGGGTCTGGTCCTGCGCTACCTGACGGACGTCTACCGCGCACTGCGCCAGATCCTCCCCGACGCGCTGCGCACACCCGAGGCCGAGGACGTGCTCACGTGGCTCGGCGAGGTCGTGCGGCAGGTCGACTCCTCGCTCCTCGACGAGTGGGAGGCGCTCGCCGGAGCCGCCTCCGACGCGGCGGACGGCCTCACGGACGAGGAGGTCGAGCGCGCCGAGCGCCGCTTCGGCGACGCCGAGACCCCGCCCCCGTTCTCCGTCAACACGCGCGCCGTGCGCGTGGCCGCCCGCGGCGCGGCGTTCCGCCGGGTCGAGCTGCTCGCTCGCGAGGACTACGGCGCGCTCGGCGAGCTCGATGCGACCGCCGGCTGGGACGCGCAGCGCTGGCGGGACGAGCTCGCCCCGTACTGGGAGGAGTACGACGACATCGGCGTCTCCGGCGCCGCGCGGGCACCGTCGCTCACGATCCTCGACGAGACGGGGCGGACCTGGCGGCTCGCGCAGATCCTCGACGACCCCGAGGGCGACCGGGACTGGCGGCTGGTCCTCGAGGTCGACCTCGACGCCTCCGACGCCGCCGGGGAGCTCGTCGTGCGTCCGGTGCGCCTGGGGCCGGCGAGCCCGACAGCGTAGTCTTTCCCCCGTGCTGACGAAGGAACCGGGCTGGCACCCCGACCCCGACGGGGGTCGGCAGGTGCGCTTCTGGGACGGTGAGGAGTGGACGGACTACGTCCAGCCGCTCACCCCGGTCGCCGTGCTCTCCCACGGGCCGGAGACCGCCCAGGCGGACTACCCCTACCTCGCCGACGCGAACATCGGGCCGGCGCGCGAGCCGCGGCTCGTCGAGACGTGGACGCCGGAGGTCGTGACGCCGATCGGCGGCGGTCCCGGTCGCCCGCGCCGGCAGGGCTCGGCGCTGCGCTGGTGGATCGTCGCGGGCGCCGTCGCGCTCGTGCTCGTCGTCGTGGGCGTCGTGACGGCGCTGCGACCGGACACGACGTCCCCGCTGGTCGACCCGTCGCCGTCGTCGACCGTGACGGCGTCCTCCGCCGTCGAGGTCGGCCAGGCCGTGACGGTCGACGTCCCGGCGCAGGGCACCGGTGTCGTGCCCATCCACGTGAGCGAGCCGGGGTCCTACCTCATCGAGGCCGTCGGCGAGCAGGGCGACATCGCCGGTCGCCTGCTCCAGGGCGACCAGGAGCTGTGGCGCGGCGACGACCGCGGCAACGTCCTCGCCGACGTCATCGGTGGCGAGTGGTCCGACCCCGCGGTGTTCGTCGAGCTCGAGACCGGCGACTACGCCTTCGAGGTGACCGAGCACGACGCGCTGGCCACCTCGGCGCAGGTGCTCCTCTACCCCGTCGAGACCGTCGACATCTCGCCCGACGCCCCCGTGACGGTCACCATCCCTGAGGACCAGTACGTCGTGCTGCGTCTCACGCTCGACGCGGAGACCGACCTCGTGGTGGACGTGCGCGGCGACGGCGACTGGGACGACCCGCAGATCGCGTTCTTCCCCCGCGGCGTGCCGACGCTGTCCGGCGACCGCGGCGCGCAGAAGGCGTCCGACCTCGGCGGAAGCGAGTGGGACCCCTACGTCGACGCGACCTTCCCGGCCGGCTCGTCGTTCCTGCTGCTCACCGAGTACTCCTGGCTCGAGGCCGACGTCACCATCACGGTGAGCCCCGCCCCCTGACGACCCGGGCTCAGCCCTTGGCCGCGCGCGCCGTGGCCTTGGCCGCCTGCTTCGTCTCGCGCACGCGGTGCAGGCTCTCGGCGTCGCGCACGTCGGCGATGGAGCGGAAACCGTCCAGCCCGTAGTCGCCCGCCGCCTCGCGCCATCCGGTCGCGTCGACGCCCCGCTGCTTGCCAAGGAGAGCGAGCATGATGCGGGCCTTCTGGTCGCCGAAGCCCGGCAGGGCGCGGAGCCGCGCGAGCAGCTCGGCACCCGTGACCGTCGTGCCGTCCGTCCCGCGCCACAGTCCCGACGTCTCGCCGCCGTACTGCTCGACGACGGCGCGCGCGAGGTCCTGGATCCGGCCCGCCATCGAGCCCGGGTAGCGGTGGACGGCCGGCGGCGTGCGGCACAGCTCGACGAACTCCTCCGCCGGGACCGTGGCGATCGCCGCCGGCGAGAACGCGCCGAGGCGCTGCTCGATCTTCCACGGGCCGGCGAACGCCGTCTCCATCGGGACCTGCTGGTCGAGCAGCATGCCGACGAGCAGCGCGAAGTCGTCGCGCGTCAGCAGCTCGTCCGCCTCGTCGTTGCCCGAGAGCCACAGGTGGTCGGTGGTCATGTCTCCTCCTTCGTCACGGCACGCGGTTCAGCCACTCGGGCGTGGAGAACTTCTCCGCCGCGAGCCGCTCGGCCTCGGCGCGCTCGGCCGCCGTGATCTCCCCCGGCACCGTCGCGTACCGCGCCGAGAAGGACGCGGCGAACGAGTCCATGATCGACTCGCGGCTCATCCCGGTCTGGCTGCGCAGCGGGTCGACTCGCTTGTTCGCGCTCTTCGTCCCCTTGTCGGACAGCTTCTCGCGGCCGATCCGGAGCACGTCGAGCATCGCGTCGGCGTCGATGTCGTACGCCATCGTGACGTGGTGCAGCACCGCGCCCGACGCGTAGCGCTTCTGCGCGGCACCCGCGATCTTGCCGGCCGGCGAGGCGATGTCGTTGAGCGGGACGTAGGTCGCCTCGATCCCGATCTCGCGCAGCGCGCCGAGCACCCAGTCGTCGAGGAACGCGTACGACTGCTCGAAGCTGAGGCCCTCGACCAGCGACGCCGGCACGTACAGGGAGTAGGTGATCGTGTTGCCGGGCTGGATGAACATGGCGCCCCCGCCGGAGACCCGACGGGTCACCGTCACGTCCTGCCGGTCGCGACCCTCGGGGTCGATCTCGTTGCGCATCGACTGGAACGAGCCGATGACGACGACGTTGCGCTCCCACTCCCAGAACCGCAGCGTCGGCCCGCGCGTCCCGGCGCCGACCGCCTGGGCCAGCACCTCGTCCAGCGCCATCTGCACGAACGGCGCCTCGGCACCGCCCCGGATGACCTCGAACGTGTGGTCCTGCCAGCTCGTCGCGTGCCCCAGCGCGCGGCGCACCGCGATCGCGACGGCCTCGGGCGTGAACCCGACCATGACCGCCTCGTCGCCGACGGCGCGCGCGACCAGGCGCGCCATCGCCTCGACCGACGTGGCGGCCGGGAGGCCGGTGATCGCGCCGACGATGTCACCGAGCGCCTCGTCCGGCTCGAGGAAGAAGTCACCGGAGATGACGACGTCGCGGATCGTCGCGTCCTCGCCGTCGCCGTCGGTCTCGAGGTCGACGACGACGAGCTTCCCGCCCGGAACCTTGTACTCACCGTGCATGGGTCCATCCAACCCCACACGCCGCGCTCGGCGGTACGTCCGCCGTGCGCCGAACGTGCCCGCGGCTGTGTCAGGCTTGGCGCATGGCATGGTTCCCGTGGCGGAAGAAGCGGTCCGAGGACGAGGCGCCGGACGAGGTCGCCCCCGTCGAGAGCGGCGTCCTGCCCGGGCAGGCGGAACCGACGACGCCGGAGCCCGCGGAGCCCGCGAAGCCCGAGCCCGCGGACGTCGAGCCCGTCGCGCCGAGCGAGCCGGCTGTCCCCGCCGAGGCCCCCGCGCCGACCGTCGCCGCCCCCGTCGAGGCGGCACCCGCGCCGGTCGAGCAGCCCGCGGCGCCCCAGACCCAGACCCAGACCACGACGCCGACGTCGGCGCCGGTCGAGGCGTCACCAGCGCCCCAGCCCTCCCAGGCTCCCGCTCCGGCGACGTCCCCGTCGTCGCCCGGTGCTCCGGCCTGGAACCCGAACCTGCGCGGCGTCGTCGCGCGGCTGGAGCTCGCGGACGCGAGCGACGCCGGGGCGGCGACCGACCTGCGCTCGGCCGTCGAGACCGCGCTGGCCGCGGCCGTGGGCCCGGACTCGCCCGCGCCGGCGGACGCGCCGGACGACCACCCGATCGTCCTCCAGGTCACGATCGCGGAGGAGATCGTGGACGCCGAGGTCGACGCCACCATCGCCGCGATGCGCAAGCAGCTCGCCCGCAAGGCCGAGCGGGTCCGTCTCGTCGTCGACCAGGTCCCGCGCGCCGAGCTCTGAGCCCGGCACGGTCGAGCCGCTCAGCGCGGCTCGATGCCCGCCTGCATGAGCCCGAACACGAGCGCGTCGACGAGCGCCTCGTAGGACGCCTCGAGGATGTTCGGCCCGACGCCGACGGTGCTCCACACGCGCTCGCCGTCCGTCGTCTGGATGAGCACCCGCGTCACGGCGTCGGTGCCGTGCGAGGTGTCGAGCAGGCGGACGCGGAAGTCGACGAGGTCGAACGCCTCGATCTCGGGGTAGACCTCGCACAGCCCGAGGCGCAGGGCGTGGTCGAGCGCGTTGACCGGCCCGTTCCCCTCGCCCGTGCGGACGAACCGCTGGCCCCCGGCGTGGACCTTGACGGTCGCCTCGCTCTCCCCGTCGCCCCCGACCTTCTCGGAGTAGGCGACCGAGGCCCGCCAGGACTGCACGCGGAAGTAGGTCGGTCGCTGTCCGTCGAGCTCCTCGCGGAGCATGAGGGCGAACGAGGCATCGGCCGCGTCGTAGGTGTAGCCGGCGGCCTCGGCGTTCTTCACCCGGTCGACCACGCGGCCGAGCACCTCCGGGCGCCCCGTGAGGTCGATCCCCAGCTCGCGGCCCTTGAGCTCGACGGACGCCCGGCCGGCCATCTCCGAGACGAGCATCCGCATGTCGTTGCCGACGAGCGTCGGGTCGATGTGCTGGTAGAGGTCGGGGTCGACGCGGATCGCGCTCGCGTGCAGACCGGCCTTGTGCGCGAACGCGCTCGCGCCGATGTAGGGCTGGCGTCCGTACGGCGGGATGTTCGTGACCTCGCTGACCGCGTGCGCGATCCGGGTCGCCTCGGCGAGCCGGCCCTCGGGCAGGCAGGTCGCCCCGAGCTTGAGCTCGAGGTTCGCGACGATGGTGAGCAGGTCGGCGTTGCCCGTCCGCTCGCCGTAGCCGTTGATGCAGCCCTGCACCTGCCGGGCACCCGCGAGAACGGCCGCGATCGAGTTCGCGACGGCGCAGCCGGAGTCGTTGTGCGCGTGGATGCCGAGCGCACCGTCGCTGCGCAGCCGGACCGCAGAGACGATCTCGTGCACCCAGTCGGGCAGCATCCCGCCGTTGGTGTCGCACAGCACCACGTCGCTGGCCCCGGCCGCGAACGCCGTCTCCAGGGCGCTCAGCGCGTAGGCGGGGTCGAACCGGTAGCCGTCGAAGAAGTGCTCGGCGTCGACGATGACGCGTCGCCCCTCCCCCACGAGATACGCGACGGTGTCCGCGATCATCGCGAGGTTCTCCTCGCCGGTCGTGCGCAGGGCGCGCTCGACGTGCCGGATGTCGCTCTTGGCCACCAGCGTCACGACGTCGGCGGCGGAGTCCAGCAGCGCGCGGACCTGCACGTCGTCGTGCGCGCGGGCCCCGGGCTTGCGGGTCGAGCCGAACGCCGCGAACGTCGCGTGCTCGAACTCGATCTCCTTGTCGACGAGGCCGAAGAACTCGGTGTCCTTCGGGATCGCGCCCGGCCAGCCGCCCTCGATGACGCCGACGCCGAGCTCGTCCAGCAGCGGCGCGATGATCAGCTTGTCCGCGACCGTGAGGTTCATGCCCTCCTGCTGGGCGCCGTCGCGCAGGGTGGTGTCGTAGATCTCGACGGTCACGCCGTCGAGCGCGCGGGGCGTCGTCATCGTGTAGTCCTGCTCTCTGCTTGCATGCTCACGGATCGACCGGCTGGGGTGGTGCCGGTGGCCCGTCCGTGAGCTCATCGCCCGTCCGCTGTGCCGACTCGTGCGTCCAGCGGGGTCGTCCGGACACACAAAAGCCTCCCGGGTAGGGGAGGCGGCGCGTCCGGGTGGGCCGGACGCGCTAGGTAATGAGAAGGGCCTTGTGTGCCACGCATCCAGTGTGCCACAGGTCACGCCCCCGCCCCGCCCGGTTCGCGACGCCGTGTCTCCTCAGCCGGTGCCGGCGTCGAGCACCGCGAGCTCCTCGGCGCGCGTCAGGCCGGTCACGGCGGCTCCCGGAGCCGCCCGGAGCCACGCGGCGACGTCGGCGAGCGTCGCGGCGAGCGGGCGCGGCGCGAGCCCGGCGGCGATCGCCTCCTCACCCGGCCAGCGCTGCATGCCGGCGAGGTCCGCGTCGCCGCCGAGCCACATCGGGAGCGACCGGGGGCCGGCCCACGGCCGCACGTCGGCCGCGAGCAGCTCGGAGTCGCTGCGCCGGCGAGCATCGAGGCGGGTGCCGACGGCGTGCTCGAGGGCGGCGACGACGTCCGCCCACGCGGTCGGCGTGCCGACCGCGTCGAGCGTGCCCGTGCGCCGCGCCTCGGCCGAGTCGACGAGGAAGGTCGCCAGGTCGCGGGCGTCCAGGACCTGCGCGCGGGCCTCGGGATCGCCGGGGACGAGCAGGCGCGGGTCGCCGTCGGTGGCCGCGGCGAGGGCGTGGGCCGGCCAGTACGCCAGGCGCCCCGTCTCGTCGCCGGGTCCGCCGAGCAGACCCGGCCGCACGACGAGGGTGCCGGCCGGCTCGGCGCCGGGGCGCTCCCGCACGGCGTCCTCGGACGCCGCCTTCATCCCGCCGTACTCGGCCGCGGTGGCCGGCGGCGCGAGAGCGTCGGGCAGCGGCGCGTGACGCGGGGTGGCCGTGCCGGTCGGCGCGGAGTGGTCGGCGTAGACGCTCACGGAGGAGACGTAGGTCCAGTGCGCGCCGGGGGCGCTCGACGCGAGCGCGTCGAGCGCGTTCCGGACGGCCAGCGGCGTCGTGACGACGTCGATGACGATCTCCGGCGCGAGGTCGGCGAGCGCGGCCCGCACGTCGTCGGGAGCCGGGACGAGCCGGTCCCAGACGAGCGCGTCGACGCCGTCCGGCAGGCGACCGCCCCGGCCGCGCGTCACGCACGCGACCGAGTGGCCGCGCGCGAGCGCCTCCCGCGCGACGAGCGCGGACAGGTAGCCGGTCCCGCCGAGGACGAGCAGTCTCACGCAACCTCCTCCGTTGGTGTCACCGCGTGGATGCGTCCGATGCGTCGGACGTGTCCACGTGTCCGCCCGGCGCCGCTGGCCGGTGCCGGCCGCCGGACACCGCGTCGATCAGACGAGGCGGGTCAGCCAGCCGTGGGAGTCCTCGGCGCGCCCGTACTGGATGTCCGTGAGCGTGCGGTGGACCCACTCGGTCACGGGACCGGCCTCGCCGCCCCCGACCTCGAGGTCGAAGCCCTCGCCGGCCAGCCGTCCGATCGGGGAGACGACGGCGGCCGTCCCGCACGCGAACACCTCGGCCACCTCCCCCGAGCGGACGCCGTCGATGAGCTCGGCGACCGGGATGTCCCGCTCGCGCACCTCGAGGCCGCGCTCGGTCAGCAGCGTGAGGATCGAGGAGCGCGTGACGCCCTCGAGGATCGAGCCGGACAGGCGCGGGGTCGACGCGACGCCGTCCTTCCCGACGACCACGACGTTCATGCCGCCGAGCTCCTCGACGTAGGTGTCGCTCGCGTCGGTGAACAGGATCTGGTCGAAGCCCTTGGCGGCGGCCTCGGCCTGCGGCCGCAGGCTCGCGGCGTAGTTGCCGCCGCACTTGGCCGCGCCCGTGCCGCCGGGGGCCGCGCGCTTGTAGTCGCGGCTCACCCAGATCGCGACGGGCTTGAGGCCCTTCGCGAAGTAGGGCCCGACGGGCGAGGCGATGACGAGGTAGTCCACCCGGTTCGCCGCACGCACGCCGAGGAACGCCTCGGACGCGAACATGAACGGACGCAGGTAGAGCGAGGAGCCCGGCGTCGTCGGCACCCACTCGACGTCCGTGTGGACGAGCGTGCGCAGCGAGTCGAGGAAGTCCTGCTCGGGCAGGACGGGCAGCGCGAGACGCTCGGCGCTGCGGGCGAACCGCGCGGCGTTGGCCTCCGGGCGGAAGGACCAGACGGAGCCGTCCGGGTGGGCGTACGCCTTGAGGCCCTCGAAGACCTCCTGCGCGTAGTGCAGGACGGCGGCTGCGGGGTCCATCTGGAGCGGCCCGTAGGCCTCGACGCGGCGGTCGTGCCAGCCCTCGTCGACGGTCCAGACGGCGCGGGCCATGTGGTCGGTGAAGGCGGTGCCGAACCGGAGGTCGGCGAGGACGGCGGCGCGCTCGGTGACCGTGCGCGGGCTGGAGGAGGGACGCACCTCGAACGACGACACGGTCGCGGGAGACGTCAGGGTGGACTCGGACACAGCAGAAACCTCCGTGGTTCGCGTTGGGTAGAACCTACGCCCTCTGACGGGCGGGAGAGCGCACGACGACGCGTGCCGCTACGGCTCCTCCGGCGACCCTGGTCACCGACGGAGGACGGGAGAGCTCGATGTCAGCCGCGTACTCGCGCGACGATCGAGTCACCGACCTCGGTCGTGCTGCGCGGGGCGGGGTTCCCCGCCCGGTCGGCGATGTCCTGCTCGACGGCAGCCTCGATGCCGGCGGCCTGCTCGTCGAGGCCGAGGTGGCGCAGGAGCAGCGCGACGGAGAGGATCGTCGCCGTCGGGTCCGCCTTGCCCTGGCCCGCGATGTCGGGGGCCGAGCCGTGGACGGGCTCGAACATCGACGGGAACTCGCCCGTCGGGTTGATGTTGCCGGACGCGGCCAGGCCGATGCCGCCCGTGATGGCCGCGGCGAGGTCGGTGAGGATGTCACCGAACAGGTTGTCCGTCACGATGACGTCGAACCGGGCCGGGTCGGTCACGAGGTAGATCGTCGCGGCGTCGACGTGGGCGTAGTCGACGGTGACGTCGGGGAACTCCGCCGCGACCTGCTCGACCGTGCGGCGCCACAGGTGGCCGGCGTGGACGAGCACGTTGTGCTTGTGGACGAGGGTGAGCTTCTTGCGCGGGCGCGCCTGGGCGCGCTCGAAGGCGTCGCGCACCACGCGCTCCACGCCATAGGCGGTGTTGACGCTGACCTCGTTCGCGACCTCGTGCGGCGTGCCGACGCGGATCGCGCCGCCGTTGCCGACGTAGGGACCCTCGGTCCCCTCGCGCACGACGACGAAGTCGACCTCGCCCGGGTTGCCCAGCGGCGTCGGGACGCCCGGGTAGAGGCGCGAGGGACGCAGGTTCACGTAGTGGTCGAAGGCGAAGCGGAGCTTGAGCAGGAGACCGCGCTCGAGCACGCCGCTCGGCACGCGCGGGTCCCCGATGGCACCGAGCAGGATCGCCTCGTGCTGGGCGAGGCCCTCGAGGTCGGCGTCGGTGAGCGTCTCGCCGGTGGCGTGCCAGCGCTCGGCACCGAGGGCGTACTCGGTGGTGTGGACCCCGATGCCGGAGCCCTCCAGCACGGCGTCGAGGACCTTGAGGCCCTCCGCCACCACCTCGGGGCCGATTCCGTCCCCGGCGATCACTGCGAGATCAAGCGTGCGCGTCATGGCCGGGATGCTACTCCGCGTCCCACGTTGCGGACTCGCCGTCTCGGAGTGTGGTCAGGGGCGAGTCGGGGACAGCCGTCCGACGGTTCAGGCGACGGGCGAGATCTTGAGGCCGATGAGCACGACGAGACCGAACCAGCCGCCGACGGCCCACCACAGACAGGTCAGGAGGCGCGTCCAGGTCTCGGTGACCTTCGGCGGGACCAGCCAGGACAGCGCCGGCAGGTCGTCGAGGAACTCGAGCACCTCGTGCGGGAGCTTCACGACCTTCCACAGCGCGACCAGCCGCCGCAGCAGCCCGATCCTGCTCCCCCGCACCACGGCGTCGAGCTCGCCGAGGATGCCGACCGTCCCGACGACGTGCCGGGAGAAGGCGAGGGCGTCGCGCCCGACGGCCTTGGGGTCGCTCGCCGCGCGCGTCGTCGCGACGGCCGCGCGCAGGAAGGCGACGGCGACCCAGACGCCGACGGCGCCGACGACGACCGGGACGAGCTTCCACCAGCCCGGGACGGTGAGCCCGAGCCCGATCAGGACGAGGGCCGGGAGAGCTGTCGCGATGGCGAGGGCCCACGCCGGCAGGACGAGCCAGCGCAGGACGCGGCCGATCCGGGCGACGACGGTCTCGAGCTGGGTGGTGCGGGCGACGACCTCGGGGGCGCTCGGATCCTGCGCCTGGTCGGTCCACCAGGTGGCGTCGGCGGGGGTCGTCACGCCCCGTCCCCCGGCGCGGGCGTCGGGGTCGCGGTCGGGGCGGGCGAGGGGTCGACGAGCTCGAACGTCTCGCACAGCACGAGCATGTCCGGGCCGAACGCGTCGTCGCCGAGGACGCGGCGCCAGGAGCGCTCGTGCTCGCGGCGCCAGTGCTCGAGCGATCCGTCGCCCTCGCCCTCGGCCGCCGCGAAGGCCGGCGTCACGTCGCGGAACGCGACCTGGGTGACGCTCGTCGTGCGGATGAGCGCCCGCGGGCGCTCCCGCCCGTCGAGCACGATCCACAGGTCGCCGACGCGCGGCGCCGGCTCGTCGTCCGAGAGCTCGGCCATCGCCGTCGACGTCGCCGTCTTGCGGCCCGTGAGCACCAGCCCGAGGAGCTCGTCCGCGAGCTCCGGGGAGTCGCCGAAGGAGAAGGCGGGCGGCGGGACGGTCCCCTGGACGCCCGGACCCGTCACGACGTGGGCCCGACTCACCTTGACCTTGGCGCGCACCGACTCCCAGTAGCGCACGAGTGCGTCGTCCGCGTCACGCGCGGCGAGGTCGAAGGCCTCCGGCGCGCGGTTCTCCTCGTCGTTCGTCATTCGCCCATTGAACCAGGCCCGACCGACACGCAGCCGCAGACGACGAACGCGGGGCCCGGCACCCGGTCAGGTGCCGCGACCCCGCGTTCGGTGACGGGTCAGCGCGCGGCGCTGCCCTCGGTGTAGTCGGCGTCCTGCTGCTTCCACGCGAACAGCGACCGCAGCTGCTTGCCCGTCGTCTCGATCGGGTGCTGGGCCTCCTTGGCGCGCAGCTCGAGGAACTCCGGCGCGCCGGCGTCCTGGTCGGCGATGAACCGCGAGGCGAACGCGCCCGACTGGATGTCGGCGAGGACCGCGGCCATGTTGGCCTTGACGCTCGGGTCGATGACGCGCGGGCCGGAGACGTAGTCGCCGTACTCCGCCGTGTCCGAGATGGACCAGCGCTGCTTGGCGATGCCGCCCTCCCACATGAGGTCGACGATGAGCTTGAGCTCGTGCAGCACCTCGAAGTAGGCGATCTCCGGCTGGTAGCCGGCCTCGACCAGCGTCTCGAACCCGTACTGGACGAGGTGCGACACGCCGCCGCAGAGGACGGCCTGCTCACCGAACAGGTCGGTCTCGGTCTCCTCCGTGAACGTCGTCCGGATGACGCCGGCGCGCGTGCCGCCGATCGCCTTCGCGTAGGACAGGGCCGTCTCCCACGCCGTGCCCGAGGCGTCGACCTCGACCGCGATGATGTCCGGGATGCCGCGGCCGGCGACGTACTCGCGACGCACCGTGTGGCCCGGGGCCTTGGGCGCGACGAGGATGACGTCGACGCCGTCGGGCGCCTCGATGTAGCCGAACCGGATGTTGAAGCCGTGCGCGAACGCGAGGGTCTTGCCCGCGGCGAGGTTCGGCTTGATCTGCTCGCTGTAGATCGAGCGCTGGTGCTGGTCGGGCGCCAGGATCATGATGAGGTCGGCCCACGCCGTGGCGTCGGCGACCGACATCACGGTGAAGCCCTCCTCCTCGGCCTTCGCCTTGGACTTCGAGCCCTCCTTGAGGGCGATGACGACCTCGACGCCGGAGTCCCGCAGGTTCTGCGCGTGCGCGTGCCCCTGGGAGCCGTAGCCGACGATCGCGACCTTCTTCCCCTGGATGACGGACAGGTCGGCGTCGTCGTCGTAGAACAGCTCAGCCACGATGAGTATCTCCTTGTAGTGGTGGGATGGAAGCAGAGTTCAGGCGGAGCGCGACAGGCGCTCGAGGGCGCGGTCGCTCATGGAGCGGGCACCGCGGCCGATGGCGACGGTACCGGACTTCACCATCTCCCGGACCCCGTAGGGCTCGAGGGCGGTGAGCAGCGCGCCCAGCTTGTCCGGGCCGCCCGTCGCCTCGATCGTCACGGCCTCCGGGGCGACGTCGACGACGTGCGCCCGGAACAGCTCGACGACCTGGAGGACCGCGGTCCGCGAGGCGTCGTCGGCCTTGACCTTGACGAGCAGGAGCTCGCGCTGGACCGACGCGCGGTCCTCGAGCTCGACGATCTTGATGACGTTGACGAGCTTGTTCAGCTGCTTCGTCACCTGCTCGAGCGGCAGCTCCTCGACGTCGACGACGACGGTGATGCGCGACACGTCGTCGTGCTCCGTCGGGCCGACCGCCAGGGAGTGGATGTTGAACGCGCGGCGCGCGAACAGCGCCGCGACCCGGGTGAGGACACCGGGCTTGTTCTCGACGAGTACCGACAGGGTGTGACGGCTCATGGTCAGTCCTCCCGCTCGAAGTCCGGGGTGATCCCCCGGGCGTACTGGATGGCGTCGTTGGAGACGCCGGAGGCCACCATCGGCCACACCATGGCGTCGCGGCTCACGGTGAAGTCGACGACCACGGGCACGTCGTCGATCTCGTTCGCCCGCTTGATGGTCGCGTCGACGTCCTTCTCCGACTCGCACCGCAGCCCGACGCAGCCGTAGGCCTCGGCGAGCTTGACGAAGTCGGGGATCCGCCGGCTGCCGTGCCCGGTGGAGAGCTCCGTGTGGGAGTAGCGGCCGTCGTAGAACAGCGTCTGCCACTGCCGGACCATGCCGAGCGAGGAGTTGTTGATGAGGGCGACCTTGATCGGGATGCCCTCGATGGCGCAGGTGGCCAGCTCCTGGTTCGTCATCTGGAAGCAGCCGTCGCCGTCGATCGCCCACACGGTCCGGTCGGGCTGGCCGACCTTCGCGCCCATCGCGGCGGGGACGGCGTAGCCCATCGTGCCGAGGCCGCCGGAGTTGAGCCACGAGCGGGGGCGCTCGTAGTCGATGAACTGCGCGGCCCACATCTGGTGCTGGCCGACGCCGGCGACGTAGACCGCCTCCGGGCCGGTGATCTTCCCGAGCCGCTCGATCACGTGCTGCGGGGCGAGCAGCCCGTCCTCCGTCGCGTGCCAGCCGCGCGGGTAGGTCTCGCGCAGCTTGCCGAGCTGCGCCCACCAGCCCTCGAGGTCGGGCAGGCCGTGCTGCTCGTGCTCCTTGACCAGCTCGCGCGTCATCTCGGTGATGACGTCGTTGATCTCCCCCACGATCGGCACGTCGGCGCGCCGGTTCTTCGAGATCTCGGCGGGGTCGATGTCCGCGTGGACCACCGTCGCGAGCGGCGCGAAGCTCGACAGGAGACCCGTCACGCGGTCGTCGAACCGGGTGCCGAGCGCGACGATGAGGTCGGCCCGCTGGAGCGCGGCGACGGCGGGCACCGTCCCGTGCATCCCGGGCATGCCGAGGTGCTGCGGGTGGGTGTCCGGCAGGGCACCGCGTGCCATGAGCGTCGTGACGACGGGGGCCCCGGACAGGTCCGTGAGGGCGCGCAGGGCCTCGCTCGCGTTGCCGCGGATGACGCCACCGCCGACGTACAGCACCGGGCGCTTCGCCGTCGCCAGCAGCCGGGCGGCCTCGCGCACCTGCTTGAGGTGCGGCTTCACGGTCGGGTGGTAGCCGGGCAGCTCGAGCTCGTCGGGCCAGTGGAACGTCATCTCGGACGTCTGCGCCGACTTCGCGATGTCGACGAGGACGGGCCCCGGACGTCCCGTGGCGGCGATGTGGAACGCCTCCGCGATGCGCGCCGGGATCTCGGCGGCGTCCGTCACGAGGAACGAGTGCTTCGTCACCGGCATGGTGACCCCGACGATGTCGGCCTCCTGGAAGGCGTCCGTCCCGATGAGGCTCGCGCCGACCTGACCCGTGATCGCGACCATCGGGACCGAGTCCATGTTCGCGTCCGCGAGCGGCGTCACGAGGTTGGTCGCCCCCGGGCCCGACGTGGCGATGCAGACGCCGACGCGGCCCGTCGCGTGCGCGTAGCCGGACGCGGCGTGGCCGGCGCCCTGCTCGTGCCGGACGAGGATGTGCCGCAGCTTGGTCGAGTCGAGCAGCGGGTCGTAGGTCGGGAGGATCGCACCGCCGGGAAGGCCGAAGACGACGTCCGTGCCCGCGGCCTCGAGCGACCGTACGATCGCGCTCGCTCCCGTCATGCGCTCGCCCTCGCCCTCGACGGCGGACGAGGCCTGGGCACGCGGACGCGCCGGGATGGGCGACCTGGTCGGCGCGGCAGGGCCGCGGACGGCGGCCGTGCTCGACCGGTTCACAGTGGTCGACATCTCCTCACTCCTTCTCGAACTCATCGGATCGGCAGCCGCTCGATGCGGCGTGCTGACACACAAAAGCCCCTCGAGCCGATCGGCAGCTCCAGGGGCGAGGCAGTCGCAGCGTACGCGTCAGTCGCCCACGGGGGGTACGACGACGAGAAGCGCGGTGAACATGGGTCGACTGTAGCGCACGACATCCCGTACGTACCATTCCGTGGAATCACGGTCTCAAATGATGGACGGGCGTCACAGCGACGGTGCGAGCGGTGTCCTTCTGGTGACGGTCCAGCCACGAGGGCCGTCGCGCCGCGGCCCGGCCCCGGAGCGGTGAGCACCGGGGCGGACGGGCCAACGAACGGATGGAGGACGCATGACGACGACGGTGATCGGTGCCGGCTACGCCGGGGTGATGGCGGCGAACCGGCTCGCCGCGAGCGGGGAGGGCGTGACGGTGGTGACCCCGGCGCCCTGGTTCGTCGAGCGGATCCGGCTGCACGCCGTGGCGGGCGGGACCCGGCCGACCGCGCGGGTGGCGCTGAGCGAGCTCCTGCACCCGGACGTCACCCTCGTCACGGACACCGTCGCGCGGATCGGGGACGTGCTCGAGCTCGCCTCCGGCGCCACGCTGACCTACGACACGGCGATCTACGCCGTCGGTTCCGGCGGACGGCGGGGTGCGGCGACAGGGGGTGACGACGACTGGGACGCGACCGGAGAACACGGGGTCGGACCGGACGCGCCGGACGGGACCGGTGGGGACGAGGCCGAACGGGACACGACCGGTGGGCCCGGTGCCGGGACGAGCGGGGCCGCGGCCGACGCCGGGAGGCCCGGCACCGGGACGACCGTTCACTCGGTGAGCGACGAGGCGAGCGCGCTGGCGCTGCGCGCGTCGTTGGCGCACCGCCCGGAGGCGCCGGTCACCGTGGTCGGTGCCGGCCTCACGGGCGTGGAGCTGGCGGGCACGCTGCGCGCCTCCGGCCGGCGCGTCCGGCTCGTCACGGCGAGCGAGCCGGTGCGACGGGGACCCCGGGCGCAGCTCGCCTCGCTCGTGCGCGCCGGCGTCGACGTCGAGGTGCGGCGATGGTCGGCCGGCGGGGAGTCGGCGTCGACGGACCACGCGGAACGGTCCCGGGGCGGCGCGCGGCCGGGGCCTGTCGTCGACCGCGTCGGCGCGGCGACTCCCCCGACGGACCGCGGAGACGCCCCGGCCCCGACGGCTCGCACCGCCCGCTCGGGCGAGGATCGGGTGGAACCCGCCGACCCGGACGCCATCGTCGTCGACGCCACCGGCTTCGCCTACCCGACGCTGGCGGCCGACTCCGGGCTGCCGACGGACGCGCTCGGCCGGCTGCTCGTCGACGCCTCGCTCACCGTGCCGGGCCGGCCGCGGATCCTCGGGGCGGGCGATGCGGTCCGCATCGACGCCCCGGGGTACGGGCACCTCCGCCCGGCGTGCGCCACCGCCCTGCCGATGGGCGCGCACGCGGCCGACGTGATCCTCGCCCGGGCGCAGGGTCGGCCCGTGCCCGTCTTCGGCCTGGGCTACGTGCTCCAGTGCGTCGACCTCGGCGACGGACGGGGCCACATCCAGCTCGTGCACTCCGACGACACGGAGCGCCAGCTCGCCGTCACGGGTCGGGCCGGTGGGATGGTCAAGGAGGCCGTGTGCCGGATGACGCTGCGCTGGCTGACCCAGGAGGGGCGGCGACCGGGGTCCTACCGGTGGGCGGCGCCCCCGCGGAGCCGGTCGGGCGCGGCCTAGGATGACCGCGATGGACCACGCCGCCGTCTTCGCCGAGCACAGGCCGCGGATGCTGGCCGCCGCCTTCCACATCACGGGGTCGCGGCACGACGCCGAGGACGTCGTCCAGGACGCGTGGCTCGCGTGGGCCCGCGTCGACGGCGCATCGGTGCGGGAACCCGGGGCGTTCCTCGGCGTCATGGCATCGCGGCTGGCGCTCAACGCCGTCCGCACGCAGCGGCGACGGCGGGAGAGCTATCCGGGGCCGTGGCTGCCGGAGCCCGTGGTCGAGGACGGGTCGCCCGAGTGGGCCGTGCTGCACAGCGACGGGCTCGGCCAGGCGCTGGACTTCGTCCTCACCACGCTCACGCCGGAGCAGGCGACCGCCTACGTCCTGCGCAAGGTGCTCGACGTGGCGTACGACGAGATCGCCGGGGTGCTCGAGACCTCGCCGGCGGCGGCGCGCCAGCTCGTCTCGCGCGCCCAGCGCGCGATCGCCGCCGACCTGGGCGCGCTCGGGGGTGGCCAGCTCGAGCGGGACGCCCGAGCGCTCGAGCGGCTGGGGGCCGCGGTCGCGGAGGGCGACGTCGAGGCGATCGTCGCCCTCCTCTCCCCCGACGCGACGCTCTACTCCGACGGCGGCGGACGCAGGACCGCCGCGCTGCGCCCCATCCTGGGCGCCGAGAAGATCGCCCGAACGCTGCTCGGGCTGGCCCGGAACGCAGGACTGCGCATCACGCCGGCGCTCGTCAACGGCGGCGCCGGCGTCCTGGTGCAGGAGCTCGGGACTCTCACGACGACGATCACGCTGCACACCACCGACGAGGGCGTTCACGCGCTGTACTTCGTCCGCAACCCGGAGAAGCTCGCCTCGATCGACGCGTCCTGACGGCCGAGTCGCTGTGCGCCCGACCGCCGCACGCTCGGGCCGAGGGACCACGAGCCGACGGACGGCGGGCCGGGTCGGAGAGGCCGGCCGGTCTCGCGGACGAGCCCGGCCCTCCGGATGCCTGCCGGCGACCTGCCTCGCTGACGACATGCCCGCTGACGAGATGCGTGCCGACGACCTCCGGGCCGTCACTGACGAGAAGCACCGCCCCGGCGACCCCTCTACGGTCAGCTCTCCCGGCGTCGCGTCCGCCGTCATGTCCAGGCCTCATCGCCGTTCGCAGAGCACGTCGTGCGGGGTCAGCCCCAGGCTCCCGACCCGCCTGGGAATAGCGAAGAGCCCCGGAGGAGAATGACCGTTGGTCATCCCTCTCCGGGGCTCTTCGTGGTTGGGGTGGCGGCGGTGTCCTACTCTCCCACACCCTGGCGGGTGCAGTACCATCGGCGCTGAGGGGCTTAGCTTCCGGGTTCGGAATGGGACCGGGCGTTTCCCGCCTCGCTGTGGCCGCCGCCACGACTGTATGAACTTCTCAACCCGTGCACCCCGATGTGGGGGTGGGTTGGTGGTTCGGGAACCGCACAGTGGACGCGTAGCACAACTCTTGATCTTTGGTTGTGGGTAAGTGGTCGGCCTATTAGTACCGGTCAGCTCCACAGGTCTTTAGTCCCTGCTTCCACTTCCGGCCTATCAACCCAGTGGTCTACTGGGGGCCTCTCCACCCTCAAAGGGGTGATGGAAACCTCATCTTGAAGTAGGCTTCCCGCTTAGATGCTTTCAGCGGTTATCCCTTCCCAACGTAGCTAACCAGCAGTGCTCCTGGCGGAACAACTGGCACACCAGAGGTTAGTCCGTCCCGGTCCTCTCGTACTAAGGACAGCACTTCTCAAGTTTCCTGCGCGCGCAGCGGATAGGGACCGAACTGTCTCACGACGTTCTAAACCCAGCTCGCGTGCCGCTTTAATGGGCGAACAGCCCAACCCTTGGGACCGACTCCAGCCCCAGGATGCGACGAGCCGACATCGAGGTGCCAAACCATGCCGTCGATATGGACTCTTGGGCAAGATCAGCCTGTTATCCCCGGGGTACCTTTTATCCGATGAGCGACGGCGCTTCCACAAGCCACCGCCGGATCACTAGTCCCGACTTTCGTCCCTGTTCGACCTGTCGGTCTCACAGTCAAGCTCCCTTGTGCACTTACACTCAACACCTGATTGCCAACCAGGCTGAGGGAACCTTTGGGCGCCTCCGTTACATTTTGGGAGGCAACCGCCCCAGTTAAACTACCCACCAGGCACTGTCCCTGAACCGGATTACGGTCCGAAGTTAGATGTCCAAAGCGACCAGAGTGGTATTTCAAGGACGACTCCACAACCACTGGCGTGGCTGCTTCACAGTCTCCCACCTATCCTACACAAGCCGCTCCGAACACCAATACCAAGCTATAGTAAAGGTCCCGGGGTCTTTCCGTCCTGCTGCGCGTAACGAGCATCTTTACTCGTAGTGCAATTTCGCCGAGTTCGCGGTTGAGACAGCGGAGAAGTCGTTACGCCATTCGTGCAGGTCGGAACTTACCCGACAAGGAATTTCGCTACCTTAGGATGGTTATAGTTACCACCGCCGTTTACTGGGGCTTAAATTCTCAGCTTCGAACCCGAAGGCTCTAACCGGTCCTCTTAACCTTCCAGCACCGGGCAGGCGTCAGTCCGTATACATCGTCTTGCGACTTCGCACGGACCTGTGTTTTTAGTAAACAGTCGCTTCTCCCTGGTCTCTGCGGCCCTTGCCCGCTCTACCCAGCAAGTGGGTGTCACGGTCCGGGCCCCCCTTCTCCCGAAGTTACGGGGGCATTTTGCCGAGTTCCTTAACCACGATTCACTCGATCGCCTTAGTATTCTCTACCTGACCACCTGAGTCGGTTTAGGGTACGGGCGGCTAGTCCCTCGCGTCGAGGTTTTTCTTGGCACCATAGGATCACCATATTCCCACATACGTGGTCACCATCACCTCTCGGAGTACATGTTTCCCGGATTTGCCTGGGAAACCTCCTACGGGCTTGGAAGGAGACAACCATCGCTCCAACTGGCTACCTTCATGCGTCACCCCTGTTAATACGCTTACCTACTACCAGGCGAGGTCCCACGCGCCCCGTGCCCGGTGGGCTCCCGAAGGAACCCTATGGGCACGGTTTGGGTGGTTAGTACACCTGAGCTCGGTATGGGCGGTCCTTCGCCGGTACGGGAATATCAACCCGTTGTCCATCGACTACGCCTGTCGGCCTCGCCTTAGGTCCCGACTTACCCAGGGCGGATTAACCTGGCCCTGGAACCCTTGGTCATTCGGCGGACGGGTTTCTCACCCGTCTTTCGCTACTCATGCCTGCATTCTCACTCGTGTAGGCTCCACCACTGGATCACTCCGCGGCTTCACTGCCCACACGACGCTCCCCTACCCATGCGAACGCCTGAACCACGAAGGCTTAGCAAAGTTCGCATGACACAGCTTCGGCGGTGTGCTTGAGCCCCGCTACATTATCGGCGCGGAATCACTTGACCAGTGAGCTATTACGCACTCTTTCAAGGGTGGCTGCTTCTAAGCCAACCTCCTGGTTGTCTGGGCAACTCCACATCCTTTCCCACTTAGCACACGCTTAGGGGCCTTAGCTGGTGTTCTGGGCTGTTTCCCTCTCGACTATGAAGCTTATCCCCCACAGTCTCACTGCTGCGCTTGGCTTACCGGCATTCGGAGTTTGGCTGACGTCAGTAACCTGGTAGGGCCCATCGGCCATCCAGTAGCTCTACCTCCGGCAAGGAACACGCAACGCTGCACCTATATGCATTTCGGGGAGAACCAGCTATCACGGAGTTTGATTGGCCTTTCACCCCTACCCACAGGTCATCCCCCAGGTTTTCAACCCTGGTGGGTTCGGTCCTCCACACTGTCTTACCAGTGCTTCAACCTGCCCATGGGTAGATCACTCCGCTTCGGGTCTAGAGCACGCGACTGAAACGCCCTATTCGGACTCGCTTTCGCTACGGCTTCCCCACACGGGTTAACCTCGCCACGTACCACTAACTCGCAGGCTCATTCTTCAAAAGGCACGCCGTCACCCCTGCTAAGGAGGCTCCGACGGATTGTAAGCAGCCGGTTTCAGGTACTATTTCACTCCCCTCCCGGGGTACTTTTCACCTTTCCCTCACGGTACTTGTCCGCTATCGGTCATCAGGTAGTATTTAGGCTTAGCAAGTGGTCTTGCCAGATTCACACGGGATTTCACGGGCCCCGTGCTACTCGGGAACACTCCAAGGAGACCATGCCGTTTCGTCTACAGGACTACCACCCTCTACGGTCGGCCATTCAAGACCGTTCGACTACGACACGATTTTCTCACTCCCTACAGTCACGGCAGCGACTGTCAGAAGGTCCCACAACACCGCACACACAACGCCTGCCGGCTTGAACATGCGCACGGTTTAGCCTCATCCGCTTTCGCTCGCCACTACTCACGGAATATCTCTTCCTGCCGGTACTGAGATGTTTCACTTCCCGGCGTTCCCTCCACACACCCTATATATTCAGGTGCGGGTCACACAACATGACTTGTGCGGGGTTTCCCCATTCGGACACCCTCGGATCACAGCTTGTTTGCCAACTCCCCGAGGCTTATCGCAGGCTACCACGTCCTTCTTCGGCTCCTGATGCCAAGGCATCCACCGACTGCTCTTAAACACTTGACCACAAAAGATCAAAGATGCTCGCGTCCACTGTGCAGTTCTCAAACAACCACCCCACCAACACACCACCAGACACAACAGCCTGGAAGCGGCCGGGGCACACCCAGAGGCGTGTTGCCTCAGGACCCAACAGCATGCTCATGACGAACCATGTTCCACCCAAAGAGGAAAGCCACGACACCCCACACAACACACAACGCGTCATGCTTCGGTCGACACACCCACCACCCCGACCCCCGCAACAGCAGGACCCAGAACGCATGGATGCGACATGATGGCTCCTTAGAAAGGAGGTGATCCAGCCGCACCTTCCGGTACGGCTACCTTGTTACGACTTAGTCCTAATCGCCAATCCCACCTTCGACAGCTCCCCCCACAAGGGTTGGGCCACTGGCTTCGGGTGTTACCGACTTTCATGACTTGACGGGCGGTGTGTACAAGGCCCGAGAACGTATTCACCGCAGCATTGCTGATCTGCGATTACTAGCGACTCCGACTTCATGGGGTCGAGTTGCAGACCCCAATCCGAACTGAGACCGGCTTTATGGGATTCGCTCCACCTTACGGTATCGCAGCCCTTTGTACCGGCCATTGTAGCATGCGTGAAGCCCAAGCCATAAGGGGCATGATGATTTGACGTCATCCCCACCTTCCTCCGAGTTGACCCCGGCAGTCTCCCATGAGTCCCCACCACTACGTGCTGGCAACATGGGACGAGGGTTGCGCTCGTTGCGGGACTTAACCCAACATCTCACGACACGAGCTGACGACAACCATGCACCACCTGTGCACGAGTGTCCAAAGAGACCACCATCTCTGGTGGCTTCCCGTGCATGTCAAAGCTTGGTAAGGTTCTTCGCGTTGCATCGAATTAATCCGCATGCTCCGCCGCTTGTGCGGGCCCCCGTCAATTCCTTTGAGTTTTAGCCTTGCGGCCGTACTCCCCAGGCGGGGCACTTAATGCGTTAGCTACGGCGCGGAACCCGTGGAATGGACCCCACACCTAGTGCCCAACGTTTACGGCATGGACTACCAGGGTATCTAATCCTGTTCGCTCCCCATGCTTTCGCTCCTCAGCGTCAGTAACGGCCCAGAGACCTGCCTTCGCCATCGGTGTTCCTCCTGATATCTGCGCATTCCACCGCTACACCAGGAATTCCAGTCTCCCCTACCGCACTCTAGTCTGCCCGTACCCACTGCACGCCTCAAGTTGAGCCTGAGGATTTCACAGCAGACGCGACAAACCGCCTACGAGCTCTTTACGCCCAATAATTCCGGACAACGCTCGCGCCCTACGTATTACCGCGGCTGCTGGCACGTAGTTAGCCGGCGCTTCTTCTGCAGGTACCGTCACCCAAAGGCTTCTTCCCTACTGAAAGAGGTTTACAACCCGAAGGCCGTCATCCCTCACGCGGCGTCGCTGCATCAGGCTTTCGCCCATTGTGCAATATTCCCCACTGCTGCCTCCCGTAGGAGTCTGGGCCGTGTCTCAGTCCCAGTGTGGCCGGTCACCCTCTCAGGCCGGCTACCCGTCAAAGCCTTGGTAGGCCACTACCCCACCAACAAGCTGATAGGCCGCGAGTCCATCCCAAACCAGACAAGCCTTTCCACACACCACCATGCGATAATGTGTCATATCCAGTATTAGCCACCGTTTCCGGTAGTTATCCCAGAGTCTGGGGCAGGTTACTCACGTGTTACTCACCCGTTCGCCACTAACCAACCCAGCAAGCTGAGCCAGTCCGTTCGACTTGCATGTGTAAAGCACGCCGCCAGCGTTCGTCCTGAGCCAGGATCAAACTCTCCGTCAAAAACATTCAACAAAAGAGAGCAAGAAAACAAGCTCCAAACCCATCCACCCAGAAACGAGGAACCAGGCAGACAAGCAAAACAACAAACAACCACACCCACGACAAAACATGAGCATGATCAAATGGCATCATTCGTCACAAACACACTGTTGAGTTCTCAAACAACACACCCCACACAGACAAACCCAACCAACCAAAGCCAGCCAGACCCACCCGGGGCAACCTCTCCACCCTACACACTCTTAGCCAGCCGGTCAAACCGTCTCGCTGTGATCCGTGTCTCAGAGAGGGGGGTGATCCTCCGTTCGGCTCTCGCCGCCCGTTCCGGATCGAAGTCTCGCGCTCCGTCCTGGCTCAGCCAGTCCGTTCGGCGCAACTTCTCTACCTTACTCATCTCGCTCGGAGCCAGTCAAATCGGCTCGATCTCGGTGAGTGTCGATAGGTGGGGATCCCGCCCGGCTCGAGAGCCGGTCAGTTCCATCCCTCGCCCGGCCTCCCGTCAGCGCTGCTGTCCGGTGCTCCGTGGCGTGAGAAGAACGTTACGTCGGCCGCCGCCGGGGCGCAAATCCGCGGGATCTCGGGCGTGTCACGCGCGCCTACCCGGACAGACCGAGACAAACGGCTCCGATCGGCCGCATGGCCGCCGTCCGGCTGGGCTCACCATCCCGGGGATACCGCCGGTGTCGACCGTCCCGGCTCCCCTCGGACGGCCGATCCCGGGCCTCGTGCCCGCGGACCCGTCCGTCATGCGGCGAGCGCCCGAACCCCTCTCACGGGGTTCGGGCGCTCGCGCCACGTCGGGCCGCAGCGCGTCCCACCTCCTCGGCCCCACCACATCGACGACCATGCCGTCGTCGGCACCGACGGCCGGGATCGGTACGGGCCTCTCAGCGCTCGCGCCACGTCGGGTCTCGCGCGCCGCAGCTCCCGCCGCACCCCCAGCGCGTCGACGACCCCCGCCGTCGCGGGTGCGGCGGAGCCGACCGCCGAGACCGGCACCACCCCTGAGCCCCCGCCCGCCGACCAGCAGGATCGACCGCCGCGGGCGGCGCCGGCGCGGGCACGGCCGACGCCGAGAGCTCAGGCCCGACGGATGAGCGACAGGTCGCGCACGGCACCGCGGTCGGCGGACGTCGCCATCGCCGCGTACGCCTGCAGCGCCTTCGACACCACGCGCTCGCGGGAGGCGGGCTGCCACGGCCGCTCGGACGCCTCCATCTTGGCGCGTCGCTCGGCGATGACGGCGTCGGGGACGTTGAGCCGGATGAGCCGGGTCTCGACGTCGATCTCGATCTCGTCGCCGTCCTCCACCAGGGCGATCGTGCCGCCGGCGGCCGCCTCGGGCGAGATGTGGCCGACCGAGATGCCCGAGGACCCGCCGGAGAACCGGCCGTCCGTGATGAGCGCGCAGACCTTGCCGAGCCCGCGTCCCTTGATGAACGACGTCGGGTACAGCATCTCCTGCATGCCTGGGCCGCCGGCCGGGCCCTCGTAGCGCACGACCACGACGTGTCCCGGCTTGACCTCCTTGCGCAGGATCTTGTCGACCGCCTCCTCCTGCGACTCGCACACGATCGCGGTGCCGACGAAGTGGAACACGTCGGGGTCGATGCCGGCCGTCTTGAGGACGGCGCCGTCCTCGGCGAGGTTGCCGCGCAGCACGGCGAGGCCACCCTCGACCGTGTAGGCGTGCTCGACGTCGCGGATGCAGCCCCCGGCGCCGTCGGTGTCGAGCGACTCCCACCGCGCGCTCGTCGAGAACGCCTGCGTCGTGCGGACCCCGCCGGGCGCCGCGTGGAACAGGTCGATCGCGGCCTCCGTCGCCTTCCCGCCGCGGATGTCCCAGTCGTCGAGCCACGCGCGCAGCGTCGGCGTGTGGACCGACGTCACGTCGTGGTCGAGCAGGCCACCGCGGTCGAGCTCGCCGAGCAGCGCGGGGATGCCGCCCGCCCGGTGGACGTCCTCCATGTGGTAGTTCGGGTGGTTCGGCGCCACCTTGGAGAGCGTCGGCACCCGCTTCGAGATGTCCTCGATGTCGTGGAGCGTGAAGTCGACCTCCGCCTCCTGCGCCGCCGCGAGGATGTGCAGCACCGTGTTGGAGGAGCCGCCCATCGCGACGTCGAGCGTCATCGCGTTGCTGAACGCAGCCCGCGTGGCGATGCCGCGCGGGGTGGCCGAGTCGTCCTCGTCGTCGTAGTACCGACGGGCCAGGTCGACGATGGTGCGCCCCGCCTCGAGGAACAGCTCGCGCCGCGCCACCTGGGTCGCCAGCGTCGAACCGTTGCCGGGCAGGGACAGCCCGAGGGCCTCGGTGAGGCAGTTCATGGAGTTCGCCGTGAACATCCCGGAGCACGACCCGCACGTGGGGCACGCGCTCGCCTCGACCTGGCTCAGCGCCTCGTCGCTCACCGCGTCGTCCGCCGAGTAGTTGATGGCGTTGATGAGGTTGAGGTGCGTCGAGGCGATGCCGTCGGCGACGACCGCCTTGCCGGCCTCCATCGGGCCGCCCGAGACGAAGATCGTCGGGATGTTTAGCCGCAGCGACGCGTTGAGCATGCCGGGCGTGATCTTGTCGCAGTTCGAGATGCACACGAGCGCGTCCGCGCAGTGCGCGTTCACCATGTACTCGACCGAGTCGGCGATGAGGTCGCGCGAGGGCAGCGAGTAGAGCATGCCGCCGTGGCCCATGGCGATGCCGTCGTCCACGGCGATCGTGTTGAACTCCTTGGCGACGCCGCCCGCCTCGCGGATCGCGGAGGCGACGAGGTCGCCCATGTCCTTGAGGTGGACGTGCCCGGGCACGAACTGGGTGTAGCTGTTGGCAATCGCGATGATCGGCTTGCCGAAGTCCTCGGTGGTCATGCCCGTGGCCCGCCACAGCGAGCGCGCGCCCGCCATGTTGCGACCGTGGGTCGAGGTCCGTGAGCGCAGCGGCCGGCTCATGGCGTTCTCCTTCACTTCGACGACGTCGGGTCCATTGTCCACCACCCGGGACCATCGTCTCAGGGGCGTCTCAGCCCGGGGTCACCCAGACCGCGCGGAGCGCCGGTAGGCCGTAGGGCTGCAGCTTCGTCCCCGCGGGGACGACCGAGGTGCCCGCGGCGCCCTGAGCGCCGGTTGCGCGTGTGCCGTCCGCATCAGCGTCGCCGTCCGCACCAGCGTCGTCCGTCCCGTCGACGCGGTCGACGTGCGGGGACGCGGCGAGCATCGCCAGCGCCGACGCCTCGTCGCGATCGACGACGACGACGTGCCGGCCGGGCACCACCCCGCCGACGGCGAGGCGCTGGAGCAGCTCGGGATCGGCGTCGGACACCCGGCTGACGACGCCGCACTCCCCCGCCTCGAGCTCGCCGAGCGTGCGGGCCTCCGGGATCGTGATGACGCCGTCGGCGCTCGGGATCGGGTCGCCGTGCGGGTCGTGCGTCGGGTGACCGAGGTGGGCGTCGATCCGGCGCAGCAGCTCGTCGGAGATGGCGTGCTCGAGGATCTCGGCCTCCTCGTGCACCTCGTCCCAGGCGTAGCCGAAGGTGTCGACGAGCAGCGTCTCCACCAGCCGGTGGCGACGGACGACGGCCAGCGCGGCGAGCCGGCCGGCCTCGGTGAGCTCGACGCGCCCGTAGCGCTCGTGCGCGATGTAGCCCGACTCCGCGAGGCGCCGCACACCCTCGGACGCGGTGCCCTGGGTCACCCCGAGCCGCCGCGCGAGCTGCTTGACCGTGAGCGCCTGGCTCGACCACTCCCCGGCGTTCCAGACCGCCTTGAGGTAGTCCTGAGCCACCGAGGAGAGGGGGGGCAGGACGTCGGGGCCGGGTGTCGCGCTCAGGCCTGCACCCTCTCCAGGACCAGCTCGCGCACGCGGCCGGCGTCGGCCTGACCGCGCGTCGCCTTCATCACGGCACCGATGACGGCGCCGATCGGGCCGAGGTTGCCGCCGCGGATCTTCTCCGCGATGTCGGGCTGCGCGGCCAGCGCCGCGTCGATCGCCTCGAGCAGCTGCCCGTCGTCCGAGACGACCTCGAGCCCGCGCGCGGCCACGACGTCCTCGGGCGACCCCTCGCCGGCGAGCACGCCCGCGAGCACCTGGCGGGCCAGCTTGTCGTTGATCCGGCCGGCGTCGACGAGCTGCTGGAGCTGCGCGACCTGGGCCGGCGTGATCGGGAGGTCCTCGAGCGCGGTCTCGCTCGAGGACGCGATGCGCGCCAGCTCACCCATCCACCACTTGCGCGCGGCGGCGGGCGTCGTGCCGGCGGCGACGCTGGCCTCGATGAGGTCGAGCGCACCGGCGTTGACCACGTCGCGCATCTCGGCGTCGGCGAAGCCCCACTCGGTGTGCAGCCGCCGGCGACGGGCCGCCGGGAGCTCGGGCAGTCCCGAGCGCAGCTCCTCGACCCACGCCCGGTCGGGCTCGATCGGGACGAGGTCGGGCTCCGGGAAGTAGCGGTAGTCCTCGGCGTCGGACTTGACCCGGCCGGGCGACGTCGTGCCGTCGGTCTCGTGGAAGTGACGCGTCTCCTGGATCACGGACAGGCCCGCGTCGAGCACGGCGGCCTGCCGCGAGATCTCGAACCGGACCGCGCGGTCGACGGAGCGGAAGGAGTTGACGTTCTTCGTCTCGGTGCGCGTCCCGAGCGGGGACTCGGGCGAGGGGCGAAGGGAAACGTTGACGTCGGCGCGGACATTGCCGCGCTCCATCCGGGCCTCGGACACGCCGAGCGTGCGGAAGATGTCGCGCAGCGTGCGGACGTAGGCCGCGGCGACCTCGGGTGCGCGCTCGCCGGTGCCGAGGATGGGCCGCGTCACGATCTCGACGAGCGGGATGCCGGCGCGGTTGTAGTCGACGAGGGAGTACTCGGCGCCCTGGAGGCGGCCGTCGTGGCCCCCGACGTGGGTGTTCTTGCCCGCGTCCTCCTCCATGTGCGCCCGCTCGATCTCGACGCGGACGACCGTGCCGTCCTCGAGCTCGACGTCGATCCACCCGTCGTGGGCGATCGGCTCGTCGTACTGCGACGTCTGGAAGTTCTTCGGGATGTCCGGGTAGAAGTAGTTCTTCCGCGCGAACCGGCACGACGCCGCGATCTCGCAGTTGAGCGCGAGCCCGATCCGGATCGCCGACTCGACCGCGGCGCGGTTGAGGCTCGGCAGCGCGCCCGGCAGGCCGAGCGAGACGGGCGTCACCTGCGTGTTCGGCTCGGCGCCGAAGGTGACGGGCGCACCGTCGAACATCTTCGTCGCGGTGCCGAGCTCGACGTGCACCTCGATCCCGAGCACGGGGTCGAAGCGCGCGACGGCGTCCTCGTACTCGACCAGGGACGGCGTGGGGGTCGTGGTCACGGGGCCACCTCCGTGGGGATCGCGGGGATCGAGTCGATGATCGGGGCGGAGCCCGGTCGATCCGCCGTCACGAGGTGCTCCACGGCGGCACCCACCCGGTACAGGCGCGCGTCGGCGCGGGCCGGCGCGAGGATCTGCAGCCCGATCGGGAGGCCGGCGTCGTCGAGGCCGTTGGGCACCGAGATGCCCGGGACGCCCGCGAGGTTGGCGGGGATCGTCGCGACGTCGTTGAGGTACATCGCCAGCGGGTCGTCCAGCTTCTCGCCGAGCTTGAACGCCGTGGTCGGCGCCGTCGGGGAGACGAGCACGTCGACGGCGTCGAACGCCGCGGCGAAGTCGCGCTGGATGAGCGTGCGGACCTTCTGCGCGCTGCCGTAGTACGCGTCGTAGTACCCCGCCGAGAGGGCGTAGGTACCGAGGATGATCCGGCGCTTCACCTCGCTGCCGAAGCCGGCGCCGCGCGTGGCGGCCATGACGCGCTCGGCGGTCACGGGCCCCTCGACCGGCTCGACGCGCAGGCCGAAGCGCATGCCGTCGAACTTGGCGAGGTTGCTGGACGCCTCGGCGGGAAGGATGAGGTAGTACGCGGCGAGCGCGGCCGTGAAGGACGGGCAGGACACCTCGACCACCTCGGCGCCGGCGCCCTCGAGGAGCTCGACCGTGCGCCGGAACGCCGCCGAGACCTCGCGCTGGAAGCCCGCCTCGTGGCCGCTGCCACCGAGCTCGCGCACGACGCCGACCCGGACGCCGCGCAGGTCGCCGCTCGCGCCCTGGCGGGCCGCGTCCGCGTACCCCGCGGCCGGACCGGTGAGGCTCGTGGCGTCGAGCGGGTCGTGGCCGCCGATCACCTCGTGCAGCAGCGCGGCGTCCAGCACGGTGCGGGCGCACGGGCCGGCCTGGTCGAGGCTGGAGGCCAGCGCGACGAGCCCGTAGCGCGAGACCGACCCGTAGGTCGGCTTGACGCCCACCGTTCCCGTGACCGACGCGGGCTGGCGGATCGAGCCGCCCGTGTCCGTCCCGATCGCGAGGGGCGCCTCGAAGGCCGCGAGCGCCGCGGCGCTGCCGCCGCCGGAGCCGCCGGGGATGCGGTCGAGGTCCCACGGGTTGTGGGTGGGGCCGTACCCGGAGTGCTCGGTGGAGGAGCCCATCGCGAACTCGTCCATGTTGGTCTTGCCGAGCATCGGCATCCCGGCCGCGCGCAGCCGCGTCACGAGCGTGGCGTCGTACGGCGGCACCCAGCCCTCGAGGATGCGGGAGCCGGCGGTCGTCGGGGTGCCGCGGGTGACGACGACGTCCTTGACGGCGACGGGCACCCCCGCCAGCTCGTGGAGCTCCCCGCCAGCGGCACGCTCGGCGTCGACGGCGCGCGCCTGCGCGAGCGTGTCCTCGCGGTCGACGTGGAGGAAGGCGTGGACGGCGGGCTCGACGGCCTCGATCCGGTCCAGGTGGGCGGTCGCGACCTCGACGGCGCTGACGTCGCCGGCACGCAGCAGCGCGGCGAGGTCGGCGGCGGTGCGACGGGTGAGGGAGCTGGTCAGCTCGGTGGCGCTCATGCTCACTCCTCGCCGAGGATCTGCGGGACGGCGAAGCGGCCGTCCTCGGCGGCCGGGGCCTGCGCGAGGACCTCGTCCCGGTCGAGCGTCGCGACGGGGACGTCCTCGCGCCAGACGTTCACGAGCGGGATGGGGTGGCTCGTGGCGGGGACGTCGGCCGAGGCGATCTCGCTGACCTTCTCGACGGCGTGCGCGATCACCTCGAGCTCGGCGGCGAGCCTGGTCAGCTCGGCGTCGGTGAGGTCGATCCGGGCGAGGGCGGCCAGGCGCGCGACCTCGTCGGTGGAGAACGTGGGCATGGTGGCGAGTCTAGTGCGGCTCGCCCGCGACGCCCGCGTCCGGACGATCCGCGCGGCAGCTACCGACGGGCGCGACGCTTGACGCTGCGCTGGTGGCCGAACCAGCCGATGATCCAGCCGACGACGACGAGGATCGCGTAGACGAGCCAGGCCGGGGCCGTCACCTGGACCGCGATCAGGTTGACCCGGATGTCGTCGCTGTTCACGACGATGAAGACGATCGCGAGGACCGTCAGGAGCGCCGGGAACCAGTACTTCTTCACGTAGGTGCCGACGGTGGCATCGTCGCCGGCGGCGCGGGTGGAGCTCGTCGATGTGCTCATGCGCTCATCGTGGCACGAACCGCACCCCGTCACCAGGACGAAGCTGCGCCAGCTCGCCGAGCCCGGAGGCCGTCACGACGCCGATCACCGGGTAGCCACCGGTGAGCGGGTGGTCGGGGCCGAAGACGAGCGGCAGGCCGCTCGGCGGGAGCTGGACGGCCCCCGCGACGAGGCCCTCGGACGCGGCGCTCGCCTCGGGTGCCGCGAGCGCCGGCTCGCCGCGCAGCCGGATCGCCACGCGGTCGCACTCGGCCGCCACCGTCCAGGCGCAGCGCAGCAGGTCGTCCCACGCCGTCGGGGCGAGCGTCTCGGGGCGCGGCGGCGGCAGGACCGGGAGCTCGACGGCCAGCGAACCGGAGGCTCCCACGCGGTGCTGGACGGCGACGGCGGACGGCTGCCCGGCCGCGGCGTACCGGTCGGGCGAGATCGCGTCGCCCACCGGCAGGACGTCGCCGGCCGCCAGCGGGGACGGTCCGAGGCCGGCGAGCGTGTCCCGCGAGCGCGAGCCGAGGACGGGTGGCACGTCGACACCCCCGGCCACGGCCAGCCAGACCCGCGCGCCGCCGACCGCGCGCACGGTGAGCCGCGCGCCGGCCGGCACCGCGAAGGGACGCTCGACCTCGACGGGGAGGTCGCCGACCCGCACGGCGGCCGGCCCGGTCACGGCGACGACGGCGGCCCTGGTCGCCTCGAGCACGAGCGGGCCGAGCAGCACCTCGAGCGTCGCGGCCGCCGGGTCGTTCCCGACCAGCGCGTTCGCCCGGTCGCTCGCGGCGCGGTCGAAGGGTCCGCCGGGCGCCACGCCCCAGCGAGCCATGCCCCGGCGTCCGGCATCGACCGTCAGGGTGAGCGGACCGGGATCGACGACGCGCAGCCGGCCCCGGGTCATCGGCTCATCGCCCGGCTCCCGCGCCAGCGTCCACGGCTGCGTCCACCGCCGCGTCGACGTCGAGGTTCACGGCGACGAACCTCACCCGGTCGCCCGGCCGGACGCGGGCGGGCGGGTCCGCGGCCGCGTCGAACATGGCGACGTCGGTGCGCCCGAGCAGGTGCCAGCCACCCGGGCTCTCGCGCGGGTAGACGGCGGTGTGGTCCGCGGCGATCGCGACCGACCCGGCCGGGACCCGCGTGCGCGGGTCGTCACGACGCGGGAGCACCAGGAGGGGGTCGAGCCCCTCGAGGTAGACGAAGCCGGGCGCGAAACCGGCGAAGGCCGCGGTGTAGGTGCGGGCCGTGTGCCGCTGGACCACCTCGGCCGGCGTCAGCCCGCACCGGGCGGCGACCTCGGCCAGGTCGGCCCCGTCGTAGGCGACGGGGATCTCGACGACGGCGCCGGCCGGGTCGGCGGCCGGACCGGCGACGTCGGCGGCCGGACCGGCGACGAGCCCCGCGACCACGTCCCGGGCGTGCTCCGTCGGCCAGCCCGGCGCCAGCCGGACGAGGACGGAGACGGCCGAGGGCACGGCGTCCACCACGAGACCCGGCAGCTCGGCGACGAGCCGGCGCCCGAGGGCGCGGGCCCGCTCGGCGTCGGGGACGTCGACGAGGAGGGCATCCTCGCCGTACGGGCGGAGCGCGACCGCCTGGGCGTCCTCGGGCCGACCCGCGCTCATCGAGGTCCGGCCCCGACGAGGCCGTAACCGGCGTCCACCAGCCCGTCCCGGGCGGCGCGCGCGATGAGCAGCGCGCCCGGGGTGTCGCCGTGGACGCAGACCGTGTCGACGAGCGGGGCGAGGATCGCCATGCGTCCGCGCACCTCGGCGGCGTCGCGCAGGACGGCGCCGGGCTCGGAGCGGGGCACCAACGTGCCGTCCGGGCGCACGGCCCGGTCGGCGAACCCCTCGCGGACGACGGGAAGGCCCGCCTCGTCCGCGGTCGTCGCGAGCGCCGAGCCCGGGAGCGCGTAGACCGGCAGCGGCGTGGCGAGGGCCGTCGCGGCGACCTCGGTCAGCAGGAGGGCGAGGTCGGCGCGCACCATCGCGGCGTTGTAGAGAGCGCCGTGCGCCTTGAGGTGCGTGACGGCGACGCCGGCGTCGTCGGCGACCCGGCCGAGGTCGCGGACCTGCGCGAGCACCTGACGGCGCAGCTCGACGAGCGGAACGGCGAGGTCGCGCCGTCCGAAGCCGTCGCGGTCGAGGTAGGAGGGGTGCGCACCGACCGCCACGCCGCGGTCGGCCGCGGCCCGCACGGCCGTCCGCATCGAGGCCGGGTCGCCCGCGTGGCCGCCGCAGGCGATCGACGCCGCCGTGACGAGCGCGAGCAGGTCGTCGTCGCTGCCGGCCCCCTCGCCGAGGTCGGCGTTGAGGCCGATCGGGCGAGCGGTCACGACGATCCCCGCAGGCGGGCGAGGAGCGCCTCGCCGAGGGCGTCGGCGGCGCTGGAACCGAGGTGGCTCTCCCCCGCGTCGTCCTCCACGGCGTAGCCGGTCGCGGTCCGCCGCAGCGCGACGAACCCGGGTCCCAGCGCCTCGCGGAGCTGGTCCTCGCGCGGCAGCCAGAGCGCGTCCTCGGCCGCGACCGAGTCCAGCGCCCACTCGGTGGTGCCGTTGAAGGCGAGGATCGTGCCGGTCGGGTAGGTGCGCGGCTCGATCGTCAGCTCTGAGACGACGTAGTGCTCCGCGTCCGGGTCGGGCGAGGCATCGGGCGTGGCACCGGGGATCGTGAAGACGTCGCCGGACCGGGGCGTCCAGACGAGCCCGGCGGCGGCGAGGAGACGGGCGAGGTCCGGGGCGATCATCGATCTAGTATCGCGCCCGGACCTCGTCGTACCGCCGCCGGTCAGTCCCCGGGGCGACCGTTCCCGTCGTTGTCCGCGCCGATCGCGACCTCGCCGGCCACCGCCGCCTCGTACGCCGCGGCAGCGTCGTCCGCCGCGTCGGTGACGCCGGTGACGCCGACGGGAGCGGCGTCCTCGATCATCACGTCGCCCTCGGCGATGGCCTCGCCCCGCGCCACCATGCCGGCGGTCGTGGAGAGCTTGACCTCCTTGAGGAACAGCGCGAGGACGAAGCCGACGAGCACGAGCGGGATGAAGTACCAGAACGACGGCGCCAGCGAGTTGGTGTAGGCGTCGATGACCTGGGTGTGCAGCGGCTCCGGGAGCGCGGCAACCGCGGACGGGGTGAGCGACTCCGGGCCGCCGCCCTCGGCGCCGCCACCGGCGGCCGCGAAGATCGGCTCGAGGTTGTCGGTGAGCCGCGTCGTGAAGATCGTCGAGAAGAGCGCGATGCCGACGGCCGCGCCGATCTCCCGGAAGAAGTTGTTCGAGCTGGTCGCGACGCCGATCTCGTGCGGGTCGACCGAGTTCTGCACCGCGAGGACGATCGTCTGCATGACGAGGCCCATGCCGACGCCGAGCGTGAAGATCATGGCACCGAACGTCACCATCGACATGTCGCCGGTGATGGTCGTGAGCCAGACCATGCCCCCCGCGGTGATGAGGAGACCGAGGACCGGGTAGATCTTGTACTTGCCCGTCTTCGTGATCGCGAACCCGGAGGAGATCGCCGTCAGCATGACGCCGACCATCATCGGCAGCATGAGCCAGCCGGACTCGGTCACGCCGGCGCCCGTCGACATCTGCAGGAACGTCGGCAGGAAGCCGAGCGCCGAGAACATGCCCATGCCGAGCACGAGGCCGATGAGCGTCGCGATCGTGAAGGTCGAGTTGCGGAACAGGCGCAGCGGGATGATCGGGTCCTTGGCGCGCAGCTCGACGACGATGAACGCCGCGATCGCGGCGAGCGTGCCGACGGCGAGCGCGACCAGCCGGCCGTTGCTCCAGTCGTAGCCGCGGGTGCCGCTGAGCGACTCCCAGCTCGTCAGCAGGACGATGCCCGACGTGCCGAGCACGATGAACAGGGCGCCGAGGACGTCGAACGGGTTCGGGTCCTTGTGCGAGGGCAGCCGGAGCGCGAACCACGCGACGACGATCGCGAGGATGCCGACGGGCACGTTGATCCAGAACGCCCAGCGCCAGCCCGGACCCTCGGTGAACCAGCCACCGAGCAGCGGGCCGATCACGGCCGCGATGCCGAACAGCGCACCCATCGGGCCCATGTACTTCCCGCGCTCGCGGGCCGGGACGATGTCGGCGATGATCGCCTGCGACAGGATCATGAGGCCACCGCCGCCGAGGCCCTGGACGGCGCGCCACGCGACCAGGTCGACGAACGAGCCGGCGAAGCCGGCACCCGCTGACCCGATCGTGAACAGCGCGATCGCGACGATGAACGGCCAGCGCCGCCCGACGACGTCGCCGACCTTCCCGTACAGCGGCATGACGATGGCGATCGCCAGGATGTAGGCCGTGATGACCCAGCCCTGGTGCTCGACGCCGTGGAGCTCGCCGACGATCGTCGGCATCGCCGTCCCGACGATCGACTGGTCGAGCGAGGACAGGAACATCGACGCCATGAGGGCGCCGAAGATGAGCCAGACGGTGCGCTTCGTGAGGACCACGGGGGCCTTCTCGTTCGCCGCACTCGCCTCGAGGGTGTGAGTCACTGCGGTTCTTCCTTTGGTTCGTTCGGTGACGGGGACGACGCGGGCGTCGCCTCGCCGAGAAGGACCAGCCGCCGGAGCTGGTCCCTGGTCGTGGGGAGGTAGTCGGCTGCCCGGCCGGCCTGACCGGACTCGTTCCAGAGCTCGACCGCCGCGCGGACGAAGGCCATGAGGAGCGAGGCCGTCACCGCGGGCGCGATGCCGGTCGGCGCCGTCAGCTCGCGCCGCTCGAGGAGCGACTGGAGCGCGATCCGCCGCTCCTCCATCATGCGGAGCTCGCGGCCGATGAGGCGGGGCTCCGCCTCGATGATCCCCATGACGCACTCGACGCGCTGGGGACCGGTGACCGGGTCGTCGAGGATCGACGCGACGAGAGCGGCCAGGTCGTCGACGAGGACACCGCTCGGCCCACCGGCCGCGAAGGCCTCGACGAGCTCGACCGGGATCGGGCTGCGGGCGCCGTCCTCGACGCCGATCCCCAGGACGACGTCCTCCTTCGAGGCGAAGTAGTTGAAGAAGGTCCGGGGCGAGACGCCGACACGCTGGCAGATGTCCTCGATCGTGACGCCGTCGAGGCCGTGGGACCTGACGAGCTCGCGTGCCGCGTCGACGAAGGCGGCGTGCCGCGCCGCCTTCTTCCGCTCGCGCAGGCCGGGGGCCCGGGGACTCGTGGTGAATGACACCCGGAGATTCTTACACGCCCTGCAATGTTGCAGTCAATGCAGAAGTGTGGGAAACGTCACGCCTCGGACGCGGGCACGGGCGCGGGGCCCTCCCCCAGCAGGTCCTCGACCCCGTCCCAGCTCGCCAGCGCCAGCAGGTCGGGGAACCTGGACTGGTCGAGGATCCTCAGCCCGAGCTCCCGCGCCTTGGCCTCCTTCGAGCCGGCGCCGGGGCCGAGGACGACGAGGTCGGTCCGCTTCGACACGCTCCCGGCGGCCTTGCCGCCGCGCTCGAGGATCGCCTCCTTCGCCTCGTCACGGGAGAAGCCGTCGATGGCGCCGGTCACGACGATGGTCCGACCGTCGAACGGGCCGGCCGGCGCGTCGTCCGCCGCACCCGGCCCGGGGTGGTCGGGGATGAAGGTCCGCACGCCGTCGCGCTCCCAGGCGTCGACGATCGCCTGGTGCCACTCGACCGCGAACCACTCGGTCAGCGAGGCCGCGATGATCGGCCCGACGCCGTCGACCGCCGCGAGATCGGCCTCGCTCGCCTCCCGGATCGCCGCGAGCGAGCCGAAGTGGGCGGCGAGCGCGCGGGCCGCGACGGGGCCGACGTGCCGGATGCTGAGCGAGACGATGATCCGCCACAGGTCCTTGGTCTTGGCGAGGTCGAGCTCGTCCAGCAGGGTCTGCACGGCGGCCGACGGCTCGGCGGCCGGCAGGTCGATGCCGTCCCGCTCGGCCTCGACGCGCTGGGCCTTGGTGTAGGTCAGCTTCTTGCGGAACGGGGTCCGGCGGCGGAGCGTCCCGTCCTCCTCCTGGCGCGGGAGACCCGTCTCGGGGTCGCGCACGACGACCGTGACCGGCATGAGCAGCTCGTAGCTGCGCCGACGGACGCGCTCCCTCTCCTGCGGCGTCGCGTCGAGCGGGTACCCGACCAGGGAGAACAGGTCGGCCTCGTTGCGCAGCGGCGGCTCGGCCGGCGACTCGGGCTGGGTCAGCGCGGCGGCCGTGACCTCGCCGAGGGCCTCGACGTCCAGGCCGCCGCGGGAGCCGATGTGCTCCAGCCGGCCACGCACCTGGGCCGGGCAGGTCTCGGCGTTGGGGCAGCGCAGGTCGACGTCGCCCTCCTTCATGGCGCGCAGCGGCGTCCCGCACACGGGACAGGTCGTCGGCATCGTCCAGTCGGAGCGCGGGTAGTCGTCGTCGGCCGCGACCGGCGCGGGGCCGAGGACCTCGGGGATCACGTCGCCGGCCTTGCGCAGCACCACCATGTCCCCGGGACGCACGCCCTTGAGCCGCACGACGTCCTGGTTGTGCAGCGTCGCCTGGCGGACCGTCGAGCCCGACACGAGCACCGGCTCCATCACGGCGTACGGCGTCGCGCGGCCGGTCCGGCCGATCGCGACCTGGATCCCGAGGAGCCGGGTGTAGACCTCCTCCGGCGGGTACTTGAACGCGACGGCCCAGCGCGGGGTCCGCGAGGTGAACCCGAGGCGCCGCTGGGCCTCGAAGGCGTCGACCTTGACGACCAGGCCGTCGATCTCGTGCTGGAACGCGTGGCGGTCCTCGCCGACGGACTCGATGCGGCGGCGGACGTCGTCGAGGTCGAGCGCCGGCTCGGTGTACGGGGAGACCGGCAGACCCCAGGAGGCGAGGAGGTCGTACATCGCCGACAGCGACTCCGGGGCCGTGCCGGCGAGCCCGGCCGCCCCCCAGTGGACCGCGCCGAGGCCGTGGACGTACATCGCGAGCGGGCGCGACGCCGTGACGCCCGGGTCCTTCTGCCGCAGCGAGCCGGCGGCGGCGTTGCGCGGGTTGGCGAACGGCGCCTTGCCCGCCGCGACCTGCGCCTCGTTCACCTCGGCGAACCCGGCGACGGGGAAGAACACCTCGCCCCGGACCTCGACCACGTCCGGGTGGGTCAGCCGGTCGCCGCCGAGGACGTGCGGGATGGCGGCGATCGTGCGGACGTTGGCCGTGACGTCCTCGCCCGTCACGCCGTCGCCCCGCGTGGCGGCCCGGACGAGCCGACCGGCCTCGTAGGTGAGCGCGATCGCGAGCCCGTCGATCTTGAGCTCGGTGATCATCGCGGGGGGCTCACCGAGCGTCCTGAGCACGCGCTCGTACCAGGCCGTGACCTCCTCGAGGGAGAACGCGTTCTCCAGCGAGTACATCGGCTCCAGGTGCCGGACCGGGGAGAACGTCGAGGACGGGGCACCGCCGACGACGCGGGTGGGCGAGTCCTGCGTCTGCAGCTCCGGGTGGCGCGCCTCCAGCGTCTCCAGCTCGCGCATGAGGACGTCGAACTCCGCGTCGCTCATGGTCGGAGCGTCCCGCTCGTAGTACGCGGCGCGCGCCTGCCGGACGAGGTCGACCAGCTCGTCCCAGCGCCGGCGCGCCTCGGGCGGCACGGGCGTGGCGGCGGTCGCGTGCGGCGTGGCCGCGGTCGCTGCGTCGGACGCGTCGGACGGCTCGGTGGTCATGGGCTCCATTGTGAGGGGTAGGTCCGACATCGACGACGGGGCGAGCGACCGCGGCGGGCGACGGCACGGACGACGCACTCGCGGGCACCGCACGCCGCTGGACGATCGCGCCACACCCCCGCCGCGCCGGACGGAACCGCTCGACGATCGGGCCGCCGCTGGACGACCGGGCGGGCGGCGGGCACCGTTGGTCCATGGATCGCGACGACCTCCTGGTCCTGGGACAGGCCGCGGGACTGGTCGGCGTCCTCGCGCCGGGACGGCCGCGCTGGCGCCTGCCGGCGACGGTCACGCTCGCCGCGTGCGGCGCCGTGGTCGCCGGCGGCGCGCTCGCCGGGACGGCGGCCAGCAGCCACGGCCGACTGCTCACGCCCCGCGTCCGACCGCCGGCCGGGGCGACGCTCCTGCGCGAGGGCCCGTACCGGATCAGCCGCCACCCGCTGTACGCGGGACTGGTGCTGGCCTGCGCGGGGGTCGCGGTGCTCCAGCGACGCGCCGTGCCGCTGGCAGCCCTGGTCGGGCTCGCCGCGGTGCTGCGACTCAAGACCGCGCGCGAGGAGGTCCGGCTGGTCGAGCGCTTCGGGGGCGCGTACGAGGACTACCGCCGAACGACGCCGTGGCTGCTCGGCCGTCCCCGCGATCAGCGCAGGAGCGAGCGCGGATCGACGCCCAGATGACCGGCGATCCGCTCGAGCGACTTCAGCGTCAGGTTCCGCTCGCCGCGCTCGACACCGCCCATGTAGGTCCGATGGACGCCGAGCACGTCGGCGAACTGCTCCTGGCTCAACCCGCGCTTCATCCTGATCAGGCGCAGGTTCTCTCCGACCCGTCGCTGCAGCTCACCTTCCACACGGACCACGTTGCCGGTCCGCTACTGATGAATCTACAGACTCATCAGTAGCATCGGGCCGACGCGCGCCGGCTACCCGTGCTCACGCCGTCCGGCGCGCCTCACTCCGCACGCGCCAGCACCACCTCCACCGCCGCCACGACGCGGCGCCACCCCTCGGGGTCGAGGTCGAGGAGCTGGTCCTCACCGTCTCCCACGTACAGCCAGCGGTGCTCCTCGTCCCCGTGGAGCACGACGACGAGCTCGCGCGCCTCCGCGGTCGAGGGCTGACCGCGGATCGCCGCGAGCGCCACGACCGGGACGGCCACCCCGTCGGCCTGATGCTCGGACGGCGCGCCCGGCCGGGCGTGGTCGACCACGCACCAGGCCGGATGCCGCTCGGCCCCCGCGTCCACTCGTCCCATGTCACCCTCCCCTGCTCGAGGTCTTGCGCCAACTCTCGACGACGGCACCGACATCGACGTCCGGTTGTCCACAGCGTCGAGCGGCCGGCCACCGTCGGCGTCGTGCCGATGTCGTCGAGTTCCACGTCAGGCGCACCTCGATCGAGCCGGAACCGTCGGGCAAGCCTCAAGGAATGCTACGTGTTGGTAGCACGGCTCCGACGACCGACGGCCGACGGCCACCCGCCGGGCGCGGGACGCGTCAGTCGCGCTCGCTGGTCAGGTCCCCGAGCGCCAGCGCGCTGCGGGTGAGGAGCGCCAGCGTCGCCTGCGCGGCGACGGGACTCACCTCGGCGAGGCCCGACGTGATCGCGAGCGGCAGGTCGACCGGGCGCAGGCCGACGTCGCGCAGCGGCCGCAGGATGCTGAGCGCGACCTCGCGCGGCTCCACGCGCTCGCGGCCCGGGCCCACCACGGGCACGCTGCGCCAGCGCAGTCCGACGCCCGCCTCGATGATCTCCGCCAGCGCCTCCCAGGCCGGGCGCCCCAGCGTCGTCGCGTCCAGCTGGACGGCACCCGGCCGCGCCAGGCGGACGACGTCGAGCACCTCGGCGTCGACGCCCCCGGGGAGCTGCAGGATCACCTCGTGCGGGTGCCACGCCGCGACGAGGTCGCGCAGCCCCTGCGCCAGCACCTCGGCGGGAAGCGCCGGCAGCGTGCGTCGTCCGGAGAACGTCGGCAGCGACCCGGCGAGGATCTGCGGGAGCCACGGCTCCTGGAGGAGCACCTGCGCCCGGGGCGCCGCCTCGCGAGGTCCGGCCGGGTCGGACGCGGGCTCGCCGAGGAGGACGGGGAGCTCCCGCGCCGCGGCCACCGCCTCCAGGTGTCGCCCGACGCCCAGCGCGAGCGAGTCGACGAGGTCGCGCCGAGCGACGCCGTCGACGATCACCCGCTCCCCGACCGGGAGCCACGTGGCCGCGGCGAGCGAGAACGGCCCGAGCACCGGGAGCTGGACGACCCCGTCGTACCCCGCGAGGCCGAGCGCGAGCTGCTCGACGTCGGACTCGACGAGCCGGTGGGCGCGGCGCTGCTCCGTGCTCGGGCGGCCCGCCAGCCGCCAGCCGTGCGGTTCGAGCGAGGCCGGCATCGACTCGGCGATCGCCAGCGTGCGTCCGATCGGGGCCGCCGCCGGTCCGCGGTGCGGGAGAACGAGGAGGCCCGGCGTGCCGCTGACCCCGGAGGGCGGGTCGGCCACGACGTCGAGGACGGCGCGGTTCGCCGCCACCGGGTCGGCGCCGGGCCAGATCGACGGCGCGAGGATCTCGATCCGCGCGCTCACGACGCCCCCGCCGGGCCCGTCATGTCGCCGGCTCGGACACCGGCTCCGGCACCCGCGAGGTCGCGGCCGCCGTCCAGCGCGTCGGCGTCGATCAGCTCGCGGGCCGCGCGACCCGCCACCGCGATCGTCCCCTGCCCGAGCACCCGGTCACGCCCGTCGCGCGCACCGACCGGCCCGGCGCCGTAGACGACGAGCGACTGTCCGGCGGCGAGCCCCCGCAGCGACTCACCCAGCAGGACCTGGATCTCGCCCGAGCCCGACCCCGCGCCGGCCCCGGAGCGCGGCCCCGAGCCCAGCCAGGAGTCCGCACCCGAGCCGGCACCCGGACCCGACCCGCGGCCCTGCTCCCCCGCGTCGGGCCCGGCCGCACCGCCGCCCCCGTCGACACCCGCGTCGTGGCCGCCCCGTCGCTCCCCGAGCCGCGCCAGCGCCGGCACGGGCTCGCCGTGCGCCCGGACCTGGACGAGCACGTCGGTCCACTCCCCCGGCCACCGGTCCCCGGCGAGCCACACCGGATCCGTCGCGACCACGTCGCGCACCGAGAGCAGCTCGCTCGGCCCCACGACGACGCGGTTCGCCGCCGTGTCCACCTCGAGCACGTAGCGGGGGCGGCCGTCGGCCGCCGGCCGCCCGAGCCCGAGCCCCTTGCGCTGGCCGACCGTGAACGCGTACGCCCCGTCGTGCTCCCCGACCACGGTGCCCGCGACGTCGACCACCTCGCCCGGCCGCGAGCCGAGGTGGGAGCGGAGGAAGCCCTGGGTGTCGCCGTCGGCGACGAAGCAGATGTCGTAGGAGTCCGGCTTCTCGCTCACCGCGAGCCCGCGCGCGGCCGCCTCGGCGCGCACGGCGTCCTTGGAGGCGGCATCGCCGAGCGGGAACAGCGAGCGCGCGAGCCGCTCGGGCCCCATGACCGCGAGCACGTACGACTGGTCCTTCGCGGCGTCCCGGGCGCGGCGCAGCTCGAGCCCGCCGCCGGGCCCGGTGGTGATCCGCGCGTAGTGCCCCGTGGCGACCGCGTCGAACCCGAGCGCGAGCGCCCGGTCGAGCAGCGCGGCGAACTTGATGTGCTCGTTGCACCGCACGCACGGGTTGGGCGTGCGGCCGGCCGCGTACTCGGCGACGAAGTCCGCCACGACCGTCTCGGTGAACTCCTCCGACAGGTCCCACACGTAGTACGGGATGCCGAGCACGTCGGCCGCCCGCCGCGCGTCGGAGGCGTCCTCGATCGAGCAGCACCCGCGCGACCCCGTGCGGTGCTGCGCGCGGCTGCGCGACAGGGCCATGTGGACGCCGACGACGTCGTGACCGGCGTCGACGGCGCGCGCGGCGGCGACGGCGGAGTCGACACCGCCCGAGAGGGCCGCGAGCACGCGCACTGGTTCGCTCCTGGCGTCGGGGATCGGGGCTGGACCAGTCTACGAAGCCCCCGCCGGGGCCCGGTCCCGGCCCCCGGACACGAGCTCGACATCCCGCGGGCGCGGCGTCGCCGTCACTGGTAAGGTTCTTAACTAACAAGGTCGGACGCTCGGTCCGGCGCCTGGGGGCCATGGCGGCCCCGACCCTGGAGCACACGCATGAACGCAGCAACGACGCGCCCGACCACCTCCGCCGTCCTTCTCGCCGCCGGGGCGGACGAGTCCTCCCGCGCCCTCCTGACGAGCCGGCTCGGGGACACCACCGTCGTCGAGGCGGCGCTCGCCACGGTCCGGACGGTCGTCGCGGACGAGGACATCACCGTCGTGGTCGCCCCCGGTGACACGACGGTGCGGGAGGCGCTCGGCGAGCACCTCGCGTACGTCGAGCAGGCGGAGCTGCTCGGCACCGGCCACGCCGTGTCGGCGGCGCGCGAGCGGATCGCCCACGCCGACGTCGTCCTCGTCGCGTACGGCGACACCCCCCTCCTGCGCCCCGACTCGCTGCGCGGACTGCTCAACCGCTACGCGCTCACGGGCGCCGACCTCGGGCTGCTCACCGCCGTCGTCGACGAGCAGCTCCCCTACGGCCGCATCGAGCGCGATGCCGACGGCGTCCTGCGTGCCATCACCGAGGCGACCGACGTCGCGGGCGCCACCGCACCGGACGACGACGGCCGCCTGGAGATCAACGTCGGCACCTGCGTCGCCGACCCCCGCGCGCTGCTCGCCCGGATCGACGAGCTGGCGGCCGAGGGCGAGCACCGGCTCACCCCCGTCGTGCGACGGTTCATCGACTCGGGCGCGAGCGTGGCCACCTACCGGATCTACGACACCGACGAGGTCCAGGGCATCAACACGGCGGCCGAGCTCGCGCTCGCCGGCGACATCGTGCTGCGCCGCCTGTTCGAGCCGCGCCGCAACACCGACACCCACGTCGTCTTCGGCACGGGCGGCTGGCGGGCCGTCATCGGCGAGGGCTTCACGCTCGGCAACGTCCGCCGGCTGTGCCAGGCGATCGCGAACGAGGCGATCCGCACCGGCATCGACGCCCGCGGCGTCGTCATCGGCGGCGACCGGCGCTTCCTGTCCCGGGAGTCGGCGGAGGCCGCGGCCGAGGTGTTCGCCGGCAACGGCATCCCCGTCGTCCTGCTGCCCGACGACGTCCCGACGCCGCTCGTCACGTTCGCCGCCCCGCACACGGGCGCCGCCTACTCGATCGTCATCACCTCCTCGCACAACCCGCCGGACTGGAACGGGATGAAGGTGTTCCGCGCCGACGGGTCGCTGCCGCTGGACCCGGAGACCGACCGGTTCCAGGACGAGGCGAACGCGCTCGCCCCGGGTGACGTCGTCACCCTCCCCCTCGCCAAGGCGCGCGCGACGGGGCTCGTCGTCGACCGGTCGCTCACCGACCCGTACGTCGACGCGATCGAGGAGATCATCGACGTCGACGCGGTGCGCGGCTCGGGGCTGCGCGTCGTCGTCGACCCGATGTTCGGCACGTCGCAGCTCACGCTCGGCACGATCCTCGGCGACATGCGGGTGCGCGCCGAGTTCATCCACGCGGCGCACAACCCGCTGTTCGGCGGCGTCGCGCCCGCGCCGGACGAGGAGCGGCTCGCGACGCTCAAGTCGATGGTGGCGTCCGGCGGGTACGACCTCGGGATGGCGACGGACGGCGACTCCGACCGGATCGGGATCGTCGACGCGAGCGGGCGCTACGTCGAGACCAACGACCTCCTGCTCGTCCTGTACTGGTACCTCCACGAGGTCCGCGGCGAGCGGGGCGGGGTCGTGCGCAACATCGCGACGACGCACCTGCTCGACCGGCTGGCGGCCCACTTCGGCGAGCGGTCGCGCGAGTGCCGGGTCGGCTTCAAGTACGTGACCGCCGCGATGGAGGAGATCGACGCCGTGCTCGGCGGCGAGTCCTCGGGCGGCCTCACGGTGCGCGGCTGGCTCAAGGGCAAGGACGGCATCTTCGCGTGCGCGCTCGTGGCGGAGATGCTCGCCCGGACCGGCAAGGGGTTCGCCGAGCTGCTCGCCGACGTCCACGCGATCACCGGCCGGCTCCACACGCTCGAGGCCAGCGTCCCCGCGACGCCCGACATGCGCGTGGCCGTCCCGCGGCGCCTCGCGGCCGACCCGCTGACGCGCGTCGGCGGGTACCGGGTGCTCGGGGTCGACCGGACGGACGGCGTCAAGATCCTGCTGGAGCACGACAACTGGGCGCTCCTGCGCTTCTCCGGCACCGAGCCGCTGCTGCGCCTGTTCGTCGAGGCCGACTCGCCCGAGAAGGCCGCCGAGCTGCTCGACTGGCTGCGCGGCTTCGTCACCGCCTGACCCCGCTCTCCCCCGCTTCCCCCGCTCTCGCTCGACCCGTCCCCACCGCAGGAGACCCGCATGAAGTACGGCTACTTCGACACGGCCGCCGACGAGTACGTCGTCACCCGCCCCGACGTCCCCGCGTCGTGGACGAACTACCTGGGCACGAAGGACTTCGCGACCGTCATCGCCCACCACGGCGGCGCGTACTCCTACTACCGCTCGCCGCAGACGGGCCGGATCACGCGGTTCCGGCCCAACGGCGTCCCGATGGACGGACCGGGCCACTACGTCTACCTGCGCGACGACGCCGACGGCGACTTCTGGTCGGTGTCCTGGCAGCCGGTCGGCAAGCCGTTCGTCGTCGACGACGAGGACGGCCCCTCCGACCCGACGGGCGCGACCGACCCGACGGATGCACGAGCGCGCTACACCGCGGCGCACGGCCTCGGCTACACGCGGTTCTCCTGCGACTACCGCGGCATCGAGGCGTCGCAGACCGTGTTCGTCCCGCTGGAGGACGACGTCGAGGTGTGGGACGTCCACGTCCGGAACACGAGCGACGTCGAGCGCCGCCTCACGCTCGGCACCTACCTCGAGTTCTCCTTCCACACGATCACGATCGACAACCAGAACCTCCAGATGTCGCTGTACGCGTCGGGGTCGGACTACGCCGACGGCATCATCGAGTACGACTTCCACTACGAGCCGTGGACGTTCCACTTCTTCACGTCCTCGCGCGAGCCGTCGAGCTACGACTGCTCCCGCGACGCCTTCATCGGCCCCTACCGCACCGAGCGCAACCCCCTCGCGATCGAGCGCGGGCACGGCTCGGGCTCCTCCGGGACGACGCAGAACTCCTGCGGCTCGCTGTTCCACGAGCTCGTGCTGGCCCCCGGCGAGAGCGTGCGCCTCGCGTTCGTGCTCGGCTACGGCTCGCGCGACGGAGCCGGTCGCGCGATGCGCGCGAAGTACGCGGACCCGGCAACGGTCGACGCCGAGCTCGCCGCGCTGCGTGCCCACTGGGCGGACAAGCAGTCCCGGCTGCGGATCACGACGCCGCACGAGGGCATGGACACGATGATCAACACCTGGACGCTGCTCCAGGCCGAGACGTGCGTCCAGTGGTCGCGGTTCGCCTCGTTCGTCGAGGTCGGCGGGCGGGTCGGGCTCGGCTACCGGGACACGGCGCAGGACGTCATGAGCGTCCCCCACTCCAACCCGGTGAAGACCCGCTCGCGGATCCTCGAGCTGCTGCGCGCCCAGACCGAGGCGGGCTACGGGCTGCACCTGTTCGAGCCGGCCGTCTTCGACCCCGACCACGTGCCGCTGCCGGACGTGCCGTCGCCGACGATCGTTCCGCGCCCCGACCCGGCCTCGCTCATCCACGGGCTCGAGGACACGTGCTCGGACGACCACCTGTGGCTCGTCCCGTCCGTCGTCGCCTACGTGGCGGAGACGGGTGACGTCGACCTCCTCGGGCTCGAGGTGCCGTTCGCCGAGGGGACACCAGCGACGGTGTACGAGCACCTGCGTCGCGCACTGGAGTTCTCCGCGGAGCACGTGGGGGCGAACGGGGTGGCGCTCGGGCTGCGGGCCGACTGGAACGACTGCCTCAACCTCGGGGGCGGGGAGAGCTCGCTCGTCACGTTCCTGCACGCGTGGGCGATCGGCGCGTTCCTCGAAGTGGCCCGGTTCCTCGGGCGGGAGGACGACGTGGCCCGCTGGTCGGCCGAGCGCGACCGGATCGCACGCGTCACCGAGGAGCTGTGGGACGGACGCTGGTGGCTGCGCGGGTTCACCCGCGACGGCGTCACCATCGGCTCGGCCGCGAACGCGGAGGGGAAGATCTTCCTCGAGCACCAGGCGTGGCCGATCATCGCCGGGATCGCCTCGCGCGAGCGGGGCGAGGAGGCGATGGACGCCGTGGCCGAGCTGCTCGGCTCGGAGTGGGGCTCGCACCTGAGCTGGCCGGCGTTCCGGACCGTCGACGACACGGTCGGCTTCATCACCCGGGTCTACCCCGGCGTCAAGGAGAACGCGGCGATCTTCTCCCACCCGAACGCCTGGCCGATCGTCGCCGAGGCGCTGCTCGGGCGCGGGGACCGCGCCGTCGAGCTCTACGACGCGATCCTCCCCTACCGGCAGAACGACCGGATCGAGACCCGGTACGTCGAGCCGTACGCCTACACGCAGTTCGTCTACGGACGAGACCACGCGCTCCACGGGCGGGGGCAGAACCCCTGGCTGACCGGGACGGCCGGATGGATGTACACGGCCGTCACGAAGTACGTCCTCGGCGTGCGCCCGGGGCTCGACGGGCTGACCGTCGACCCGGCCATCCCCGCGGCGTGGCCCGGCTTCTCGATGCGCCGGGAGTGGCGGGGCGCCGTCTACGACATCGCGGTGACCAACGTCGGCTCCGGGCACGGGGTGCGCTCGGTGCTGCTCGACGGCGTCGAGCACCCGGCGGACGAGCCGATCCCCGCGGCACCGGCCGGGTCGGCCGTGCGGGTCGAGGTCACCGTCGGCTGACCCCCGCGGCCGGCGTCGGCGATCGCGGCGCGAGCTCGGCGACGGGGTGGGGATGCGGGCATCCCCACCCCGTCGCCCCGCTCGGGTCAGGCCGACCGTCGGCGCGCCACCAGGGCGATCCCGCCCGCCGTCAGGAGCACGACCGCGACGATCCCGACGGGCAGGACCGGACCGGCGCCCGTGTCGGGGTGCCGCGGCGTCGCGGACGCCGGCGTCGTCGACGCCGGGGTCTCCGTGATCGTGTTGGTCACGGTGACGCCGACCGGCTCCCCACCGCCAGCGATCGTCACGGTCTCGGCCGACAGCTCCGGGGTCTGCCAGGTGCCACCGCTCACGGCCACGGGAGCGAGCTCCTCCAGCGTGAGCCGGGCCCCGACGGGGAGCTGACCGCTCACGACGACCGTGCCGTCACCCGGGAGCACCAGGGTGCCCTCGCCCGCCGCGTAGCCGACACCGGCCGGGTAGCGGTAGGCGAGCGTGAAGGTCGCCGTCGCCGGGACGAGCGCCCTGCCCGAGCCCTCGATCACCTTCGACGCCGAGAACGGCGCCGTGAGGAGCTCCGCCGAGTTGGTCACCGTGACCGGGACGACCTCGCCCGTCGCGATCGTCACGTCCTCGCTCGACCACGCGTTCGTCCAGCCCACCGCCGGCTGGTCGGCCGGCGCGTCCTCCGTGTACGTCACCGTCGAGCCGGCGGGCAGGACCGGGCTCGACCACGTCTCGCCGTCGGCCGCCTGCCAGGTGCCCTCCTGTGTGGAGTCGTCCGGCAGCACGGCCGTCCAGGTCCCGGTGAACGGGCCGACGTCGTACGTCGCGACGTCGTTCCACTCCACCGCCTTGGTGATCGAGAACTGGCCGAGGTTGAGGTCGTTCGTCACGGTCGACGCGGCCGTCCGGCCGTTGACGATCGTCACCCGGTCGCTCGTCCAGACCGGCGTCCAGGTGCGGCTCTCGTTCTCCGTGAGCACCACCTCGGCGCCGGCGGGCAGCATCGGGCTCGTCCAGGTCCCGTCCGCCTCGGCGGACCACTGGCCGGACGCGATCCGCTCGCCGCCCAGCGTGGCGACCCAGGTCCCGGCGTAGGTGCTGGCCCGGAGCTGCTGCTGCCCCTTCCAGTCGATCTTCTTCGTGACCGAGAACCGACCGGCGTCGCGGGAGTTGGTCACGGTGGCGACGACGGCCTCCCCCGGCGCGACGGTCACGCTGTCCGCGGACCAGGCGGCCGTCCAGCCGGTGGCCTGGTCCTCGGTGTAGGTCACGACGGAACCGACCGGGAGGTCCGGGCTCGTCCAGGTCGAGCCGGCCTCGGCCGACCAGTCCCCGGAGCCGACGACGTCCTCACCGACCGTCGCCCGCCACGTGCCGGTGAACGCTCCGGTCTCGGCCGGGTCCAGCCCGTTCCACTCGACCTGCTTGGCGATGGAGAACCGCCCGAGCTGGAGCGTGTTCGTCACCTCGGGGCAGGTGCGGCGGCCCTGCGGGACGTAGATCACCTGCTCGTCGTTCCAGGACGACGTCCAGCCGGGCGTCGCGTCCTCGCTCAGCGTCACCCTGGCCCCCGCCGGGAGCTTCGTCGGGCTCACCCAGCGCCAGCCGTTCTCCGCATCGACCGACCAGGTCCCGCTCGCGATCGACGTCCCGTCGAGCTCGGCGACCCAGGTCCCGGTGAACGTGATGTCCCACGGCGTGACACCGCTCCAGTCGACGACCTTCTTCACCTCGAACCAGCCGACCCTGAGCGTGTTCGTCACCGTGGCGGCGACGTTCCCGCCGCCCTCGATCGTGAGGGTGGAGCGATCCCAGGTCGGCGTCCACAGGTTCGTGTTCGCCTCCTCGGCGAGCGTCACGACGCTGCCGGTCGGCAGCGCCTCGCTCGTCCAGGTCTGGCCGGCCGCGACCGTCCAGGCGCCGCTGCGCGTGGAGTTGTCGGGCAGGGTCGCGGACCAGGTGCCGGAGAAGTCACCGACCGGGTACGCGTCGGCGCCGTTCCAGTCGATCGCCTTGGTCACGGAGAAGGTGCCCCGCTCGGAGCCGGAGGCGCCGCCGCCGACCGCGAACTTCGTGACCTCGACCCCGGTCTCCCATGACTCCTCGGGGAAGGAGGACGTGATCGTCGCGCGGTCCTCCCACGGGCCCTCGCCGGTGAAGGTCATGTCGAGCCGGAGCAGGAAGAAGACGCTGCCGATCTCCGCGGGGTCGCCCTGGGTGGTGACGCGCCACGCGTGCTCGGCGCCGTCGACGGGGGTTGCCGTCGCGGGGATGTGCTGACCGGTCTGGCACTCGCCGCCGCCGGCCGGCAGGGTGCCCGGCTCGCCCCACGTGTTGACGCAGTTGTAGGCGAAGACGTCGGCGACGCCGACGATCGACTGGTTCGGGCTGATGAGCACGTCCTCGATGACGAGATCCGCGTACCGCTCGACCTCGAGGACCGGCGTCCCGATGGTGACGCTCCCCGTCCCGTCGCCGTAGTCGCCGCCCCACTTGCTCGCCCCGGTGTCCGGCTGCCCGCACACGTCGGGGCACTCCTGGCCCGTCACCGGGGGCTGCGGCACCGTCGTGCCGTTGACGGTCACGCGGATCGGCACCTGCTCACCGCGGTCGAACGAGGAGTTGATCTGCGCCCGGACCCAGCCGTTCGCCGTGACGTCCGCGTGCGTCTCGGCGTAGTCGGTGAGCGTGAACGTCAGCGTCCTGGCGTCCCTGTCGACGACCATGACGGCGACCGTGTCCGCCCGGCGGGTCTCCGACGCGCTGCCGTCGGCGTTGAGGTAGCGGGTGACGTCCTGCAGCCCGTCGAACCTCGTCGGGTCGAGCGCGACGACGGCCTGGCAGCCCTCCGCCATGCCGTCGAGGTCGGTGAGCGCGACGTCGAACTGGAAGGTCTCCCACGCGGTGACCGTGCTGCCGCCGCTCGACGTGGTGTAGGTGACCTCGACGTCGTCGGCCGAGATGACGCCGCCGACACAGCCGTCGGGGGCGGCCTGCGCGACCGGCGCGAGGGGGCCGACGACCATCATGGCCAGGGCGAGGGCGAGGGTCAGCAGCACCGCGACGACGGCGCGGCGGCGGGGAGCGACGGCTCCCGGATCGGCCGGGTCGGCGGCCAGGGACGAGTGGGACATGGGGTGCCTCCTGCGGCGTGAGAAGCCCGGGGGCGGGTGCCCTCACGGCACAGCACACAGACGTCCCCCAGACGCTTCGACGGTACCCATGAGACGCATTGGGCCCGAAGGAGAGGCTTGATCCGGGTCAAGTTCGGTCTGGGGCGACCTGGGTGGTTTCCGTCGGCCGCCCGGGCGTGCCCGACCCGCGGGCAGGCGGACGGAGGCTGGTGGCCGCAGGCGGACGGGCGGCCGCCGACGGAGGCGGACGCGGACGCGGACGAGTGACGGGACCCCCGCGCCGGGCGGAGCCCGGTCAGTCCTGGAAGAGCGCGCGCAGCCGCTTGGTGGTGAAGAGCAGCCCGACCGCGATCATCACGACGTAGTAGCCGACGTGGACGAGCGTCATCGAGTCGGGCACGCCGAGCGTCAGCCCCCTGACCAGCTCGACGGCGTGCCACAGCGGCAGCACCTTGATGAGCCACTGGATCGCCTCGGGGTACACCGTGATCGGGTAGAACGTCGCCGAGAACAGGAACATCGGCAGCATGACGAACGTGATCCAGTCCATCTGCTGGAACGTCTTCATGTAGCTCGTGATCGCCATGCCGACGCTGGCGAAGCCGAACGCGATGAGCACGACCGCCGGCAGCGCCAGCACGGCGGTCCACGACCCGTTGAGACCCATCACCTGCATGACGATGAGGAAGCCGCCCGCGTACGCGACGCCGCGCAGCAGCGCGTAGGAGATCTCGCCCAGCGCGACGTCGAGCGGACCGAGCCGCGTCGTCAGCATCGTCTGGTAGAGCTTCGCGAACCGGAGCTTGAAGAACACGTTCCAGGTCGAGTCGTAGACCGCGCCGTTCATCGCCGAGACCGCCAGGAGCGCCGGCGCGATGAACGCGGCGTACGGGACGGACTGGCCGTTGGGGAGCGTGACGTCGCCGATGAACGTGCCGAGCCCGAGCCCCATCGCGAGCAGGTAGAACACCGGCTCGAAGAAGCCCGAGACCACGACGGCCCAGTTCGACGTCTTGGTGGCGAGCAGCCCGCGCAGCAGGACGATCCGGGCGTTGCCGGAGTAGATCGCGCGGAGCCAGCGCGGGCCGCCGCGCATCGGCGGCGGCGTGGCGCCGGCGGGCGCGACCGGGGCGGTCACGACGGTCGGCGCCGTCGTCCGCGTCGTCGGGTCGCTCATCGCAGCCGCCTCGTGAACACACGCCCGGCGACGTAGCCGGCGACGGCGGCGATGGCCACCAGCGCGAGCGCGTGCACCGCGAGCAGCCAGCCCGGCGTCGGGGCCCCGTACGTCGCCCACCGACCGAGCTGCGCCCCGTGCCACACCGGCGAGAGCCAGCCGATCGGGTGCAGCCAGACGGGCAGCGTGTCGAGGGGGTAGAACGTGCCGGAGAACAGGAACAGCGGCGTGAAGATGAACCGCTGGACGAGCGCGAACTGGCCCTTGTCCTCGCGGATGCTCGACGCGTACGCGAGCAGCGGCAGCCCGAAGGCGAGACCGGCGAGCAGCCCGGCGAGGATCGAGAGCATGCCGAGCCCGGGCTGCGGGACCGCGCCGAAGACGACCATGAGCGCGTAGTAGGCCACCGAGACGAACAGCATCCGGCCGACCACGGCGATGACGAGGCCGCTCACGATCTGCGGCGGGGACACCGGCGTCGCGGCGATGCCGAAGAACGTCTTGCGCCACTTGAACCCGCCCATGACGGGGTAGGTGAACTCCTCGGACGCCACCCCGATCGTCGCCGTGACGAGGAGCGCCGGCGCGACGAACGTCACGTAGCTCACGGGACCGGCCGCGCCGTCGGCGACGGAGACGGGGATGACCGCCGCCAGCCCGAGCCCGAGCCCGAGCAGGTAGAGCAGGGGTGAGCCGACGCCGCCGACGATGATCGTCCAGCCGTACGCCTTCATCGAGAGCAGGAAGGCCTCGGCGTTGTACCAGCCGCCGAGCCGGCGGGGCTTGCGGGCGCCAGCGAGCGCCGCCTCGCGGCGCTCGTCGAGGCTGGCGCCGACCGGGATGGCGTTGACGCGGATCGCCGCCGCGTCGGCGTAGCGGGAGGTGTTGACGGTGGCGACGCCGTCGGCGGGGGCCGACTCACTCAACGAGGGACCTCCCCGTCAGGCGCAGGAACACGTCCTCGAGGCTGGAGCGGCGCACGAGCGACGTCGTCGGACGCAGCCCGCGCTCGATGACGCGCTCCAGCGCGCTCTCGCCGTCGGCCGTGTAGACGAGCAGGCGGTCGGGCAGCACCTCGACGCGCTCGGCGAGCGCCCCGATCGCCGCCACGTCGTCGGCGACGGCGGCGTTGCGGTCGGAGCCGAACCGGACCTCGAGCACCTCGCGCGAGGAGTAGCGGCGGATCAGCTCGGCGGGCGACCCCTCGGCCATGATCGTGCCGTGGTCGACGACGATGAGGCGGTCGCAGAGCTGCTCGGCCTCGTCCATGTAGTGCGTCGTGATGACGAGCGTCGTCCCCTGCTCCTTGAGCCGGAACAGGCGGTCCCACAGCACGTGCCGCGCCTGCGGGTCGAGGCCCGTCGTCGGCTCGTCGAGCATGAAGATCTGCGGGGTGTTCATGAGACCGCGGGCGATCGTGAGGCGGCGCTTCATGCCGCCGGACAGGTCGTCGGCCTTGGCGCCGGCCTTCTCCTCGAGCTGCGCGAACGCGAGCAGCTCGTCGGCCCGCTGGCGACACACGGCCCGGGGCAGCCCGAAGAAGCGGCCGTAGATGACGAGGTTGTCGCGCGCGGTCAGCTCGGTGTCGAGGTTGTCCTCCTGCGGCACGACGCCGAGCTGCGAGCGGATCTCGGGTCCGTAGTCCTCGGGGTCGAGCCCGAGGACGCTGAGCTCACCGCTCGTGCGCCGGGAGACCGCGCTGATCATCCGCATGGTCGTCGACTTGCCCGCGCCGTTGGGGCCGAGCAGGCCGAAGGCCTCGCCAGCGGTGACCTCGAAGTCGATGCCATCGACGGCCGTGAAGTCGCCGTAGCGCTTCGTCAGGGAGCTGGCGGTGATCACGGGGGTCGGCACGTTGACCGAGGCTACCCTCCGGGACACGGCAGACGTCCAGCGCTTATCGCCGGCGGCTACCTGGACGACGCGGCGAGGTCGTCTCGGTGGTCCCAGGCGAACCGGTAGTACTCGGAGCCCGTCAGCCGGCTGGCCGCCGCCTCGTCGGCGACGACGAGCACGCTCGGGTGGAGCTGGATGATCGAGCCCGGCAGCACCGCCGAGACCGGGCCCTCGACGGCGCCGGCGAGCGCCTCGGCCTTGGCCTCGCCCCAGGCGAGCAGCACGAGGCGGCGCGCGCGCAGGATCGTGCCGAGGCCCTGCGTCACGCAGTGGACGGGGACGTCGTCGATCGAGCCGCCGAAGAACCGCGCGTTGTCCTCGCGGGTGTGCGGGTGGAGCGTCTTGATCCGGGTGAGCGAGGCGAGCGACGAGCCCGGCTCGTTGAACCCGACGTGGCCGTTGCGACCGATCCCGAGCACCTGGACGTCGACGCCGCCGGCGGCGAGGATCGCCCGCTCGTACGCGGCGCCGGCCGTCGTCGGGTCCTGCCCCGCCTCGAGCGGCACGTGGACGCGGGCGCGGTCCATGCCCAGGCGGTCGACGACCTCCCGGTCGATGACGCAGCGGTAGGACTCGGGGTGCCCGGGGGCGATGCCGACGTACTCGTCCAGCGCGAAGCCCGTCGTGCGGGAGAGGTCGAGGCCCTCCTCGCGCATGGCGGCGAGCGCGTCCCAGGTCGTCAGCGGCGTCGACCCGGTCGCGAGTCCCAGCACCGCCTCGGGGTTGCGGGTGACGATGGCGGCGATGTCGCGGGCGGCGACGGCACCGCCGGCGACGGCGTCGGGGACGATGGCGATCTCGGCCATGGGGCTTCCTTCCGAGTGGGGCTGGCGAGCTGGGTGGGAGGCGGTGAACGGAGGTCGTGGACGGCCGGCGGCGCCCGGGGCGTCGGCCGGCTAGTCGAGGCGCCGCCCCGCCGCCCAGACCTGGGTGACGGTGAGCGCGTCGTCGAGGAGCACGAGGTCGCCGGCGTGTCCGGGGGCGAGCCGGCCGAGCCACGACCCCTCCCCCAGAGCGTCGGCCGGCGCGCTGGTGAGGGCGGTCACGGCCTCGACGAGGGAGAGTCCGTCGGCCACCGCGCCGCGCAGCGCGACGTCGAGCGTGAGCGTCGACCCCGCGATCGTCTCCGTCCCGGCGACGAGCGCGACGCCGTCGCGCACCTCGACGTCGAGCGCGCCGAGCCGGTAGGAGCCGTCGCCCATCCCGGTGGCGGCCATCGCGTCCGTGATGAGCGCGACGCGGCCCGGCGCCGCGCGCAGGAGGACGAGGGCGGCGGCGGGGTGGACGTGGACGCCGTCGAGCACGAGCTCGAGCGTGACGCGCGGATCCTCCAGCGCGGCGGCGACCGGGCCGGGAGCTCGGTGCAGCAGCGGGCTCATCGCGTTGAACGCGTGGGTGAGCAGGGTGGCGCCGGCGTCGAAGGCGGCCCGCGCGCCGGCGTAGTCGACCTCGGTGTGCCCGACGGCGACCCGGACGCCGGCCGCGACGAACCGGCGCACCGCGTCGAGGCCGCCGGGCAGCTCGGGGGCGAGCGTCACCTGGCGCATCGTGCCGCGGGCCGCCTCGACGAGGGCGTCGACGTCGGCGGGGGTCGGCGCGCGCAGGGCCGCCGGGTCGTGCGCGCCCTTGCGCCCGTGCGCGAGGAAGGGACCCTCGGCGTGCGAGCCCAGCACGAGCTGGTCCCGCTCGGTGAGGTCGGCGAGGCCCGCGAGCGTCCGGGCCAGCTCCGGGATCGGGGCGGAGACCGCCGAGAGCACCATCCGCGTCGTGCCGTGCGCGCGGTGGACCGCGAGCGCCGCGGCGAGGGCGTCCGCGCCGTCCTCGGCGCTCACCCCGCCGCCGCCGTGGCTGTGGATGTCGATGAAGCCCGGCGTCAGGTAGGCGCCACCGCAGTCGACGACGACGTCGGCGCCCGCCGCGTCGGACCCGCCGCCGTCACCGGCCCGCGGGGTCGGGGCGGGGGCGGCGCCCTGTCCGACGGCCTCGATCCGATCGCCCCGCAGGCGCAGCCAGCCGCGCCGCTCGCCCGTCGCGTCGACCAGGCGCGCGTCGGTGAAGGTGGTGGTCGCGCCTGCCGTGCCGGTCGCCCTGCTCGTCGCCATGGTCTAGGACTACCAGTCGACCTCGGTCGAACGCGTGAACGGCAGGCCGCGGCGTTGCCAGTCGCGCCCGAGCTCCGCCAGCCGCGGGGCGATGTCCTCGATCCGGCGGGGCGTGTGCGGCGCCGGCGACCAGGCCAGCTCGGCGACGGCGGCCAGCCGGGGCAGCATGAGCTCGAGCAGCTCCTCCCGCGTCCCGAGGTACTCCGTCCACAGTGCGGCCTCGACGCCGAGGATCGCGTCGTCGGGCACGTCGGGCAGGACGGCGGACGGCTCCCACTCGTAGGACGCGCGCAGCGGCGTCGGACCGGCGGCCCAGGCCACGCCCGGCAGCCCCTCGGCCTCGCGGTGGTCGAGGTACACGGCGTCGGACGGCGAGAGGATGAGCCGGCCGCCCTGGCGCGGGAACCCGCCGGCGCAGTCGGCGTGGTCGATCCCGAACCGGTCCTCGCTCGCCGTGCGCGGCCGGACGAAGTTCCAGTACTGGCCGACGGCCCCGGCCGGGATGGCATCGCTGCGGCCCGCCTCGTGCCAGGCGACGGGTGTCTTGCCCGTCGCCGCGACGATCGCGAACGCGCGCTCGAGGAACGTGAGGAAGTCCCGCTCGGTCATCTCGAGCGCCTCGTCGCCGCCGAGGTGGAGGTAGGGCCCGTCGGTGTCGGCCGCGAGCTGGGACACCACCTCGGTCCAGAACCGGTAGGTCTCCTCGTTGGCGGCGTCGAGCTGGGAGAACCCGACCTCGGCGCCCTCGTACGGGACCGGGGTCACCCCGTCGACGGCCAGCTCGGGGTAGGAGACGAGCACGGCGTTCGTGTGACCGGGGACGTCGATCTCCGGAACGACCGTGATCGCGAGCGAGGCCGCGTGGTCCTGGATCCGCCGGTAGTCCTCGCGCGTGAGGTAGCCGCCGCCGTCCGGGCCGGCGCCGCCCTGGCACTGCGTCGACGCGCCGATGCCCGTGAGCTCCGGCCGACCGTCGATGGCCAGGCGCCAGCCCTGGTCGTCGCTGAGGTGGAGGTGGAGGTGGTTGAGCTTGAGCTCCGCCATGAGGTCGAGGATCTCGCAGATCGTCCGGGGCGGGTGGAAGTGCCGCGCGACGTCGAGCATGAACCCGCGATAGGCGAACCGGGGTCCGTCGACGATCCGGACGGCGGGGTAGCGCCCGTCGTCCGCGGCGAGCGCGAGCTGCGCGAGCGTGGCGCGGGCTCGGAGCATGCCCGCGTCGTCGCCCGCGCGGACGAGGACGGCGTCCGCCGCGGTGGTGAGCTCGTAGCACTCGGCCCCGATGGCGGGGTCGAGCTCGACGACGACGTCGCCGGCGACGGGGGCACCCGGGGCGTCCGCGACGCGCGTGAGATGACGGGGGGCTGGGACGAGCGGCAGCACTGGCACTCCGAGGGATCGAGTTCTCTAGAAAGAAACCTTACTAAAATGCAGCCTAGCAAATCGTTGCGAGGTTGTGACCCCCGTGGCACCCCCTCGTGGCCGGAGGCATCCCGCGGTCGCTGAGACGATGGAAACCATGGCCCAACCACTCGTCCGCCTCTCCGACGGCACCGTTCTCCAGGTTGGCCCCCTCACCGGAACCCAGGTCTGGACCATCCCCGGCCGCTCCCACCGCCCCCTGCCCCGCGAGGTGCGGGCCGGGCGCGAGCTGGAGCCCGGCGAGGAGAACCGGCTCTGCCAGTTCTGCCCCGACCGCTACCTGGAGACCACGCCCGAGAAGACCCGGCTCGTCGTCGACGACCACCGTCCCGACGGCGCCGCCCCCTCGGCCGGCGCCCGGATCGAGCGTCACCGGCTCGCCTCGTCCCTGCACGACGACGAGGCGGCCGTGCGCCGCTTCGGCAACCTCTTCGAGATCGTCTCCACGGCCTCGTGGCGGGTCAACCACGGGTTCATCCCGCCGGCCGACGTCGTCGCCTGGGCCGCCGACTACCTCGCCGACCCGGTCGGGCGCGGGCACGTGATCGGGCTGCTGGCCTACCGGGAGGCGTCCGGCGGACCGGTCGCGCCCGTCGCGGGCGACGAGCGCGCGCTGCTGGAGGCGACCGTCGACCTGCTCGCCGGGTCGCACGACGTCGTCGTCCCGCGACGCCACGTCGTGGCGGGGGCCACCACCTCGGACCAGCTCGCGTCGTCGGGATCGATGACGCCGGACGAGCACGCGGACTTCATCCGGTGCACGATCGACGCGCTCGCCGACCTGTACCGCAGCCAGCCGGCGGCACGGTACGTCGCCGTGTTCCAGAACTGGCTGGCGCCGGCCGGGGCCAGCGTCGAGCACCTGCACAAGCAGCTCGTCGCGATCGACTCCTACGGCCCGCAGGTGCAGCGCGAGGCCTCGCTCGCCCTGGCCGATCCCGAGCTGTACCAGCACGCCGTGCTCGACCTCGCGCGCCGGGAGGGGCTGATCGTCGCGGCGAACGACCACGCCGTCGCGATCGCGGGCATCGGGCACCGCTACCCGAGCATCGAGCTGTACTCGACGTCGCCGCGGCACCGGCCGTGGGCCCAGACGCCGGAGGAGGTGCGCGGCATGTCCGACCTGCTCCACGCCATGCACGCCGCGACGGGCACCGCGGTGCCGACGAACGAGGAGTGGCACCACCGCCCGCCGGACGTCCAGGCGCCGATGCCCTGGCGGATCGTGCTCAAGTGGCGCCTCCACGTGCCGGCCGGGTTCGAGGGCGGGACCAAGATCTACGTCAACACCATCGACCCGTGGACCGTCCGCGAGCGCGTGGTCGCGGCGCTGCACGAGCTGCGGGAGGCGGGGACGATCGCTCCGCTGCGGATCGCCGAGGAGGTCCGCGGCCGGGACGTGCGGCTGCCGGTCGTGACCGACGGCTGAGCCCGCCGTCGCGGGGACCGGGCCCGTCGTCCCGCGACGAGGACGACCGTCCGCGCACCGAGAGCGACCGACGTCTGCGAGGCTTGAGCCATGCGCATCGTCGTGGTGGGAGCCACCGGGAACATCGGGACCGCGCTGCTGCGCGCGGTCACCGCACGTCACACCGTCACGAGCGTCGACGCGGTCTCGCGCCGGGGCGCCGGGCGGCTGATCGTCGAGGGCGTCCCCGTGCGGCAGCACCAGCTCGACCTCGCGACGCCCGAGGGGTCGTCGGACCGGCAGGCGTTCGCCGCCCTCGCCGCCGGGGCCGACGCCGTCGTGCACCTCGCGTGGGCGCACGAGCGCTCGGCGGCACGGGAGACCGAGGCCAACGCCCTGCTCTCCTCGGCCGTGCTGCACGGCGCGGTCGGGGCGGCGCAGCTCGTGGTGGTCTCGTGCGCGAGCGTCTACGCCCCCTCCTACGGCCTCGCACCGCGCGCCGAGGACTGGCCGACCACGGGCGTGCCCGACTCCTCGGTCTCCGCCGACCGCGTCGGCCTCGAGTCGATGGTCGAGCGGTTCGCCGCGGCACACCCCGACGTCGTCGCCAGCGTCGTCCGCCCGACGATCACGCTCCAGGAGTCGGCCGGGGCCGAGCTCGTGCGCCGGTACGTCGGGCCGCTGCTGCCGCGCGTCGGGCTGGGACGGTCCTACCCGCTCCTGCTGTGGCCCGAGGGTCTGCGGCTGCAGGTCGCGCACGCGGACGACGTGGCCGCCGCCCTGCTCGCCGTGATCGAGCGCCGGGCACCCGGCCCGTACAACGTCGCGAGCCCGCAGGTGCTGGACGGCGCGGCGGTCGCCGAGGCGCTCGGGGCGACGCGGCTCGTCGAGGTCCCGCGGAACGTCGCCGGTGGCGTGCACACGGCCGCGTGGTGGGCGCACGCCGTCCGCGCTCGCCCGGAGTGGCTCGGGACCCTGCTCGCGCAGCCGGTGCTCGACTGCTCGCGAGCCCGCGACCTGCTCGGCGTCGTCCCCGTCTGGGACGGTGCCGACGTGCTGCGGGCCGCGGCCCGGGGCGTGGCCCAGCGCCGCGAGGGCTGGACGCCGCCGCTGTCCCGCTAGCGCGGCCCGTCCTCGCGCGCGAGGTGTCGGGAGAGGAACGGGTTGAGCACCGCCGACAGCGCGGCCGGCCGCTCGACGTGCACCCGATGACCGGCGCCCGCGACGATGCCGAGCGTCGCCGACGGGATCGACTCCGCGATCAGCCGCGCGGCGGCGAGGTTGGCCCGGTCCCTCGATCCGCACACCACCAGGGTCGGCGCCGCGATCGCGCGCAGCTCGGGGGTGAGGTCGACGTCCCGCACGCCGCGCAGGACCGCGAGCATCCGCGCCTTGCTCGCACCGCCCGAGGTCACCAGCCGCTCGGGCAGCACCCGCACGACGGCGAGCTGGGCGGCCATGAGGCGGCGGGGCGGCCGCACCTGTCCGGCCACCAGCGTGAGGGAACGGACCCGCCCCGGGGCGGAGGCCGCGAGCCGCAGGGCGATCATCGCGCCGAGCGACAGGCCGCACAGGTGGACCCGGTCGAGGCCGCGGCGGTCGAGGTCGTCCGCGACCAGGTCGGCCGCGCGGGCGAGGTCGAACGCGGCGGGGGCACCGGCCTCCCCGCCGCCGGCGGACTCGTCATCGGCCGTGAGGCCCGGGATGCCGAGCGGCACGCCGACGAGGCCTCCCGGCAGCGCGGTGATCTGGTGGGACCAGTCGTCCGGCCGGTCGCCGAGGCCGTGGAGGAAGACGACGGTCTCGGCGGCGCTCATGCGCTCGATCCTCTCATCGGGCGGACGACGACGGCCCGCCGAACGCCCGCCTCGGGTCTCAGCGACCGCGGCCGACCACGCGGGCGCGCTCGACCGCCTCGGGGAGCACCGCGAGCAGCTCCGCGACGTCGTCGCGCGTCGTCGTGCGGCCGAGGGTGAGCCGCAGCACCGACCGGGCCGTGCGCTCGTCCTCCCCCATCGCGAGCATGACCTCGCTCGGCTGCGTGACGCCGGCCTCGCACGCGGATCCCGCCGAGGCCTGGACGCCGGCGGCGTCGAGGAGGAACAGCAGGGCGTCGACGTCGGCACCGGGCAGCACGAGGTGGGTGAACCCGGGCAGCCGGGGAACGGCGGCGCCGCTCACCCGAACGTCGGGGATCCGCGCGCGCACCTCGGCCTCCAGCTCCTCGCGCAGCGCCGCCAGGCGCGCTCCCTCGGCCACCCGGGACGCGACGGCGTGCTCGACGGCGACCGCGAGCGCCGCCGCGAGCGCGACGGGGACGGTGCCCGACCGCACGCCGCGCTCCTGTCCCCCGCCGTGCTGCACCCGGGCGAGCGGCGTGGTTCGCTGCGCGAGCAGGGCTCCGATCCCGACCGGGGCGCCGAGCTTGTGGCCGGACAGCGAGAGCGCGTCGAGGTCGCTCGCGGCGAAGTCGACCGGGGCGCTGGCGAGCGCCTGGACCGCGTCGGAGTGGACGAGCACCCGCGTGCCCGCCGCCTCGCGGACGAGCCGGACGACGTCCTCGACCGGTTGCACCACCCCCGTCTCGTTGTTGGCCGCCATGACGCTGACGACCGCGAGCCCGTCCGCCTCGGCGGCCAGCAGGCCCGCGAGCGCGTCGAGGTCGAGCACGCCGTCGCCGGTGACGGGCAGGACGCGTCGGCGGGCGCCGTGCCGGGAGGCCAGCCCGTCCGCCGCGTCGCGCACCGCCGGGTGCTCGATCGCGGACAGGGCAACGACGTCGCGCGCCGGGTCCGCCTCGCGCGCCGCGAGGAACCCGCCCACGACGGCGAGCGTGTCCGCCTCGCAGCCGCCCGAGGTGAGGACGACCTCCGTCGGCTCGGCCCCGAGCGCGGCCGCGATCCGCTCGCGCGACGTCTCGAGGCTGGCCCGCGCCGCGCGGCCGGCCGCGTGCAGCGAGCTCGGGTTGCCGAGGCGGCCCGCCTCGCGCGCGAACGCCTCGACCGCCTCCGGCAGCGGGGCGGTCGTCGCCGCGTGGTCGAGGTAGGTCACTCAGCCATCGAACACGACCTCGCCGGCCTCCACCACCGCGGCCCGGCGACCGGGCGCGCCCTGGAACTGCCAGTACAGGTTGGTGTGCGCGATGACGTCGGCGACGGGCGGGGCGCCCCAGGCCGACTTGTCCCCCGCCGTGTGCGCGTCGCCGACCAGCGTCACGTCGTACCCGCGCGTGAACGCGCCGTGGATGGTCGACCGGATGCAGGCGTCGGTCTCCGCGCCGGTCACGACGAGGTGGTCGACGCCGGCGGCCGCGAGCACGTCCTCCAGGTCCGTGGCCTCGAAGGAGTCGCCGTAGTGCTTCTGCACGACGGGCTCGCCCTCGCCGGGAACGAGCTCGGGAACGATCCGCCACTCCTCGCTGCCCTCGGCCATCCCCTCGTCGGAGTGCTGCACCCAGACGACGGGCGTCCCCGCGGCGCGCGCCCGGTCCACCAGGTCGCCGATCCGCGCCACGACCTCGTCGCGCCGGTGGGCGCCACCGACCACGTCGTTCTGGACGTCGACGACGAGCAGCGCCGTCCCGTCCCGGTTCTCGAAGGTGCTCATGGGGTGTCCTCTCGCCGGGAGCCGGGGTGTCCGACTCGTTCCACGAGCGTACGAACGAGCACCGACATCCACGCGCGGCGGCGCGAGCCGACGTGCGATCGAGCCGGCGCGCCCGGGTCAGCGCCCGCGGCGCTCGCGGACCAGCTCGGCTGCCTCCGTCAGGATCGCGGCGGCGTCACCGACCACCGCGAGATCCGCGACCTCCATGATCGGCGCCTCCGGGTCGAGGTTGACCGCGACGATCGTCTCGGCCGCGCGCATCCCCAGCATGTGGTGCGGCGCGCCGGAGAGGCCGGCCCCGACGTAGAGCCGCGGGGCGATCATCGTCCCGGTCTGGCCCACCATGGCCTCGGGTCCGATCCACTCCTCCTCGACGATGTCGCGGGTCGCCCCCACCGCTCCGCCGAGCGCGTCGGCGAGCGCGCGCACGGGCGTCAGGTCGCCCTCCAGCCCGCGTCCGCCCGCCACGACGACGGCCGCGCTGGCCAGCGCGACGCCCTCGACGTCGTGGGCGTCGATCGAGACCGGCTCGACGTCCCGGCCGATCGCCGCACCCTCGCCGGCCGCGGCGCGCACGTCGGCCTCCGCCGCCTCGAACTCCTCGACCGTGAGCCACCCGACGTCGGGCACGGGGCCGTCCCACGCCGCGGGACGCGCGAGGACGACGACCGGCCCGGCGACGGAGCACGTGACGTCCCACGTGCCGCCGAGCTCGCGCTTCTCGCCGACGAGGACGTCCCCGTCCCGGCGGACGCGCAGGACGTCGGCGAGGATGCCGGCGTCGAGGTCGTGGGCGACGTAGGCGGCGACCTCCGCGGCCCGGCGCGAGGACTCGAGCACGATGCGGGTGGCGCCGACGCGCCGCGCGCAGGCGACCAGGAGCCGCGCCAGGGCGCGCGGGGTGCCGCCGAAGGCCGCGACACCGCGCAGCTCGGCCCCCCCGGCGGCATCGGCGGCCAGGTGCACGAGGTCGTCGCTGCCCCCGCGGGAGGCGACGAGCAGAACGGGAGAGCTCACGAGCCCACCTCCAGGAGTCCACGATCGGCAAGGAAGTCGACGATGGCGCGCGCCCCGTCGCTGGTGACGACGACCGGCGCCGGCCGCTCGGGCCGCGGTGCGGCGGTGACGACGACGGCGCGGGCCCCCGCGAGGCCCACCTCGCCGGGGGCCAGCCCCAGGTCGGCGGCGGCCAGGACCCGCACCTGCGCCTTGCGCGCCGCGAGCATCGTCTGGAAGCTCGGCACGCGCAGGCTCGCGACCGTGTCCTCGACGGACACGACCGCCGGCAGGTCGGCGGCGATCGTCTCGTGTCCGACCTCGGTCTCGCGGACGACGACGACACGGGCGGCCGACGCCTCCTCCCCCGGGGTCACCTCGACCGACTCGGCGAACGCGAGCGCCGGCCAGCCGAGCTCGGCGGCGACCAGCGTGGGGACGACCGCCCCGAGCCCGTCGAGCGCCGTCATGCCGGCGACGACCAGACCGACGCCGTCGCCGGACTCCGCGCCCTCCGCGTCGAGCAGCCGGACGGCCGCGGCCAGGGCGCGGGCCGTGCCGCGCACGTCGGAGCCGGCCAGGGCGTCGTCGTGCAGGTGGACGGCCTGCGCCGCGCCGACCTGGAGCGCCTTGCGCACCACGGCCTCGGCGCTCGCCGGCCCCATCGTCACGGCCGTGACGCTCCCACCGAGCGCGTCGGCCGCGCGCAGGGCGACCTCGAGCGCCGCCTCGTCGATCTCGCTCAGCACGGCGGCGGCCGGCACGCGTTCGAGGAGGCCGTCGGGCCGCAGCCGACGGTCCGAGACGATGTCCGGCACCTGCTTCAGAAGGACGATGACACGCATCCCCCTAGCCTGCCACGTGGAACGTTCAACGCTTGGGCGCCGCGTGGTGGAACAATGACGCTGCCATGACTGTCTCAGCCCATCCCACGAGCTCCCCGGTCGGCGTCGTCGAGGACGCCGACCACGACGACCCGACGACCCCGCACGACGCCGGTGCTCCCGACGGCTCGGTGGCCGCGGTGACGCCGGCCCAGCTCGCCGACCTGCCCGCGCGCTCGCTCGGTCGCCTCGGCGTGCACGTCCTCGGCGACGGCATCGACGTCGTCGTGGCCGCGGCCCAGGCGGTCGCGGTCGACCTGTGCCTGATCGACGGCACGCGGGAGCACCCGGCGGAGCGCCGGATCGGCCTGCAGAAGGCGCGACACGGGCTATGGCACGCGCACGTGCCCGGCGTCGGGGCGGGCCAGCGCTACGGGTTCCGCGTCCACGGCGCCTGGCAGCCGTCCGACGGCCTGTTCCACAACCCGGCCAAGCTCCTGCTCGACCCCTACGCGCGGGGCGTCGACGGCGCCGTCGAGCTCGCCCCGGAGACGTTCGGTCACCACGTGACCGACATCCGCTCGACGCACCACGGCCTCGAGACGGCCGACCCGCGCGACTCCTCGCCGTTCGTCGCCTGGGGCACGGTGCTGCCGCCCGCCGACCCCGCGACGACCGCGCGACGCCTCGAGCTGCGTCCGCGCACGCCGTGGATCCACACCGTCCTCTACGAGCTGCACGTGCGCGGCTTCACCCTCCTGCGCGAGGACCTCCCGGAGGAGCTGCGCGGGACCTACGCCGGCCTCGCGCACCCGAACGTCATCGAGCACCTGCGCGGGCTCGGCGTCACGGCCGTCGAGCTGCTGCCGATCCACGTGGCGGCGACGGAGCACGCGATCGCCGCCCGCGGCCTGCCGAACTACTGGGGCTACTCGACGCTCGGTTTCTTCGCCCCCGAGCCCCGGTACGCGACGCGCGCGTCCCGCGAGGCCGGTCCGGCCGCCGTCGAGGCCGAGGTCAAGGCCATGGTCGACGCGCTGCACGAGGCGGGCATCGAGGTCGTCCTCGACGTCGTCTACAACCACACGTGCGAGGGCGGGATGGACGGGCCACTGCTGTCGCTGCGGGGACTCGACAACACCGGTTACTACCTGCACGACGGCGGCCACCAGGCGCGCTACGCCGACGTCACCGGCACCGGCAACTCGCTCGACTTCCGGCGCCAGCGCGTCGTGCAGCTCACGCTGGACTCGCTGCGGCACTGGGCGGGCGAGATCGGCGTCGACGGGTTCCGGTTCGACCTGGCCGTGACGCTCGGCCGCCGCGCCGGCGAGTTCGAGCCCGACCACCCGTTCCTCGTGGCGCTCGCCTCCGACCCCGTGCTCGCCGACGTCAAGCTCGCGGTCGAGCCGTGGGACGTCGGCCCCTCCGGGTGGCGGACCGGCCAGTTCGCGCCGCCCGTCCACGAGTGGAACGACCGCTTCCGCGACGCGGTACGCCGGTTCTGGCTCGCCGACGCGCGCGCGCAGGCCGCCGGCGAGCACGGCGCCCCGCACGACTGCCGCGACCTGGCGACCCGGCTGTCCGGATCGGCCGACATGTTCCAGCGGTTCGACCGCGGCCCGACCGCGAGCGTCAACTACGTCACGGCGCACGACGGGTTCACGCTCGCCGACCTCACGCGCTACGACCACAAGCACAACGAGGCCAACCTCGAGGACAGCCGCGACGGCTCCGACAACAACCTCTCGTGGAACCACGGCGTCGAGGGCGAGATCGAGGCGGGCTCGCCCGCGGCGGACATCCGCCCGATCCGGCGCCGCTCGATGCGCAACGTGCTCGGGACGCTGCTCGTCTCCTCCGGCACGCCGCTCCTCACGGCCGGGGACGAGTTCGGCCGGACGCAGCGGGGCAACAACAACGCCTACTGCCAGGACTCCCCGATCTCCTGGGTCGACTGGGACCTGGAGCCGGCGCAGCTCGACCTGCTCGCCACGAGCAGCTACCTGCTGCGGCTGCGCCGGGAGAACCCGGCGATGCGACCGGGCCGGTTCGCCTACGGCCGGCCGCGCTCGAACGACCCGTTCGTCGACCTCGCCTGGTTCTCGGACGACGGCGAGCCGATGGAGGGCGGCGCCTGGCACAACCCCTACCGGCGCGTCCTGCAGATGCGGCGGGCCGGCGGCGCGTCGGCGCACCCGCGGTCGATGATGCGCCACGAGGCGGCCGACGCGCGCGACCTGCTCGTCGTCGTCAACGGTGCGCTCAACGAGGTCGACGTCACGCTCGCCCCCGGCCGCACGCCGCGCTGGGAGCTGGTCTGGGACTCGGTGTGGGAGTCCCCGGACGAGCGCGAGCAGATCAACGGCGGCGCGCGCGCCGAGCCGGGCGACATCGCGACGGTGGAGCCGCTCAGCCTGCGGCTGTACCTGTCGAGCTGAGGTCGGGGACGAGGGACCGATGGGCGACGACGAGGCGGCCGCCGTCCGGGGCACCACCGCGGGCACCGCGCGCGACCTCGCCCGGGACGTGGCCCGCGAGCGCCGCGACTGCGAGCGCTACCTGCGGCGGCAGGGGCTGCCGTCGCTCGTCGAGGAGCACTCCGTCGGCCGCGACGTGTGGGGACGCTCCTCGCCGTTCCTGCTCGGCGTCCTCATCCTCGAGCTGCTCACCTGGTTCGACACCGAGTGGGCGTGGTGGCAGAACCTGCTCGCGCTCGTGGCGCCGTTCGCGATCGTCGGGGCGGCCTGGGTCGGGCTCAACCGCCTGCGCGGTCGACCGTGGAGCACGCTGCCGCAGCGGGTCGGCGTGCCGGAGCTCGCCTTCTTCGTGCTCGCGCCGGCGCTCGTGCCGATCGTCATGGGCGTGGCGTGGCGGGAGTCGATCGGCGTCGTCGTGGTCAACCTGCTGCTCCTCGGGATCGTGCGCGTCGTCGTCGGCCTCGGCATCGCGACGACGCTGTGGTGGGGAACCGCGCGGGTCGGCGCCGAGCTCGGCGACTCGCTGCGCCGGCTCGTCCGGCTGCTCCCGCTCGTCGTCATCTTCTCGATCGTGCTGTTCTTCAACGCCGACGTGTGGCAGGTGTTCGACGCCGTGGCGCCGCAGGCGAACTACGCGCTCGGCGCTTTCTTCCTCCTCGTCATCACCGTGCTCACGACGGCCGGGGCGCGGCGCGAGACCCGGGTCATCCTCGCGGAGGCGGGTCGCGGCCTGCCCGAGGAGGCCACGACGTTCAGCCCGCGACAGCTGCGCAACGTCGTCGCGACCGTCGCGATGTCCCAGCTCCTCCAGGTGCTGCTCGTCAGCGTCCTCACGGGCGCGTTCTTCGTCGTCGTCGGGACGCTCGCGATCACGCCCGAGGTGCGCGAGGTCTGGCAGGTGGGCGGCGGGAACCTCTGGGAGCCGCTCGCGTTCCTCGGCGCCGACCTCGTGATCGACCAGACGCTCCTGCGGGTCTCCGTCGCGCTCGCGACGTTCAGCGGGCTCTACTACGCGATGAACGTCCAGGTCGACGCCGTCTACCGGACCGAGCTGGTCGAGGACCTCAGCGACCGGCTGCGGCGCGTGCTCGAGGTCCGGGCGCGCTACCTCGCGCTGCCCTCGCCCGAGCCCGCGCCCGAGCCGCGCGCCTGATCCGGCGATCGGCGTATGCTCCCACCGTGACCAGCGCGACGTTCCAGTCCCGCGGCTGGTGGCTGCCCTGACGGCGGCCACCCCACACCCATCACCCGGGCCGCCCTCGTGGCGGCCCTCGTCATTTCCCGGCGACGTCCGACCGCGAGCGCGGCCGCACGAAGGAGCCCGGCATGACCAGCACCACCGCGACCAGCACGACCACCCCCGCCTCGGGCGACGTTCCGGGCGGCGTTCCCGGCGAGACGCCCGACGATGCGCGCTCGCTCGACCGCGCCCGCGAGCGCTCCGCCGAGCTGGCCGATCTCGTCCGCACGGCCCCGCACCGGCTGCGCATGCTCACCGGCGACCGCCCGACGGGACGCCTCCACCTCGGCCACCACCTCGCGACGCTGCGCGGCCGCCTCGCGCTGCAGGAGGCCGGCGTCGAGACGTTCGTCGTCGTCGCCGACTACCAGGTCATCACCGACCGTGACGCGCCGGGTCCGCTGCGCGAGCGCGTGCTCGACGTCGTGACCGACCAGCTCGCGCTCGGCCTCGACCCCGAGCGGACGACCTTCTTCGCCCACTCCCAGGTGCCAGAGCTCAACGAGCTCGTCGTGCCGTTCCTCTCCCTCGTCACCGACGCCGAGCTGCGCCGCAACCCGACCGTCAAGGCGGAGCACGCGGCCTCCGGTGGCCGCCAGCTCTCGGGGCTGCTGCTCACCTACCCGGTCCACCAGGCGGCGGACATCGTGTTCTGCGGGGCCAACGTCGTGCCCGTCGGCAAGGACCAGCTCCCGCACCTGGAGGTCGCCCGGCTCATCGTGCGGCGCTTCACCGAGCGCTACGGCGACGCCGGCCTGGTGCCGCCGGACGCCCTGCTCACCGACGCCGTGACGGTCCTCGGCACCGACGGGCAGAAGATGAGCAAGTCACGCGGGAACACGATCGATCTCGCGATGACGGCCGACGAGACCGCTCGCGTCCTGCGCCGCGCCGTCACGGACTCCGAGCGGCGGATCACCTACGAGCCCGAGCGCCGACCCGAGGTCGCGAACCTCCTGCTCGTCGGCGCGATGTGCTCGGGTCGGACGCCGGCGGACCTGGCGGAGGAGATCGGCGACGGCGGCGCCGGCGCGCTCAAGGCCTACGTCACGGACGCGGTCAACGCCGAGCTGGCCGGGCTGCGCGCGCGGCGTGCCGAGCTGACGCGCGACCCGGGCGCCGTGCTGGCGGCGCTGCGAGCCGGGACGGATCGGGCCCGCGCGGTCGCCGCCGCCACGCTCGCCCGGGTCCACCGGGCGCTCGGGATGACGTACTGACGGCCTCAGGCGGGCCAGCCGGGAATCTCTCCCAGCAGGTCAGCTCGCTCGACGGCGATCCCACCCCACTCCGGCGTCAGGAGCGGGGCGAGGAGGGCTGCGGGACCGCCGATCTCCGTGCGCCGACCGTCGATCTCGCTGTGCCACAGCCAGCCCCCGGCGGCCGGCCCGGACCCACCAGCAGGGTCGGCGGGGAACACGATCGTCGGGCTGAAGCCGTCGAGCGTCCCGACATCGGCGCGCAGGCGGCCCGCCGTCGTCGTCCAGGTGTAGTGGTCGCGGTGCGGCAGGTGCAGCGTCGTCGCCGGTGGGCGCGGCGGCCTGCTCGCCGCCCACTCCGCCTCGATCCGGCGCCGCTCGGCCTCCAGCTGCTGCGGCGTGAGCTCGTCCCCGGCGCCGAAGGAGATGCCGAGGCTGGCGCCGCCCACCGTCCCGTCCGGCTCGCGGAACATCCCGCCGAACCCCTCCCAGATCGCGCAGTGCAGCACGCGGTCGGTGCCCGGACCCGTGAGCCCGAGCACGGCCAGCAGCCGGTCGAGCTGGTCGCGGCCGTCGGGGCGGGCGTCGTCGTGCGTCTGGACGAGCGAGCAGCCGTTGTTCTCCGGGTCGCGCGAGTTCGGGACGCTGACGTGGGCCTCGAACCCCGCCGGCACGAGACAGCCGACCGTCCCGAACTCGCCGAGCAGCGGCTCGAGCCAGCCCCAGGCGGCATCGGTCTCGGCGGGGGTGTCCCATCGGATCGTGGTCATGACCAGGACGCTACCCGGACGAAGTGTGACCTGGGCCTCACCTGCGGCTAGGTTCGTCCCGTGACGAAGAAGCCCGCCCCCCCGCGTCCCGCCACCCCTCGCCCGGCCGGCGCACCGCCGGCCACCGCCGAGCCGGCAGCCCCGGCCGCCGTGCCGGCCGCCGTGCCGAGCGCGGCCGTCACGGCCGGCGCACCGCCGGCGGCTCCCGCGCCGAGCGATGCGGTTCCGGCGAGCGCCGCGCAGCCGGTCCCGCTGCCGACGCCGCCCGTCCCGATCGGCCGGATCCCCGTCGTCGACGTCGCACCGACGATCGAGAACGGCCGGTGGGCGACGAAGGCCGTGGTCGGCGAGGTCGTGCCGATCCGGGCGACCGTCTTCCGGGAGGGCCACGACGCGGTCAATGCCTCGCTCGTCCTCACCCGGCCCGACGGGACGACCGCCTCCCGGACCACGATGACCTGCGTCAACCCCGGCCTCAACGCGTGGGTCGGCGAGCTCGTGCCGGATGCCGAGGGCGAGTGGACGTTCCACGTCGAGGGCTGGTCCGACCCCTGGGGCACCTGGCGGCACGACGCCGAGATCAAGGTGTCCGCCGGCATCGACGCCGAGCTCATGCTGCTCGAGGGCGCCCTCCTGCTCGACCGCGCCGCGGCCGAGGCGGGCGCCGCCGACCGCGCCGAGGCCGTGGACGTCTTCACCGCGACCGCCGCGACGCTGCGCGACACCGAGCGGCCCCCGCTCACGCGACTCGGTGCCGCCCTCGCCCCGCAGGTGACCCGGCTGCTCGCGCGGGACCCGCTGCGCGACGCCGTGTCCCCCTCGGCCGCCTACCCGCTGCGCGTGGACCGCACGCTCGCGCTCGCCGGCGCCTGGTACGAGTTCTTCCCGCGCAGCGCCGGGGCGTGGCAGGACCCCACGTCCGGCCGGTGGCGCTCGGGCACGCTCCGGACGGCGACCCAGGAGCTCGACCGGATCGCCTCGATGGGCTTCGACGTCGTCTACCTCACCCCGATCCACCCGATCGGCACGACCAACCGCAAGGGGCCGAACAACTCCCTCACGGCCGGCCCGCACGACCCCGGCTCGCCCTACGGCATCGGCTCCCCCGACGGCGGTCACGACGCGATCCACCCCGACCTCGGCGACTTCGACGACTTCGACGCGTTCGTCGCGCGGGCCCGCGAGCTCGACCTCGAGGTGGCGATCGACATCGCGCTCCAGGCCTCCCCCGACCACCCCTGGGTCACCGAGCACCCCGAGTGGTTCACGACGCGGGCCGACGGGACGATCGCCTACGCCGAGAACCCGCCGAAGAAGTACCAGGACATCTACCCGCTCAACTTCGACAACGACCCCGAGGGGATCTACGTCGCGATCCGGGACATGCTCCAGAAGTGGATCGACCACGGCGTCACGGCCTTCCGCGTCGACAACCCGCACACGAAGCCGCTGAGCTTCTGGGAGCGGCTGCTCACGGAGATCCGCGCGTCCCACCCCGAGGTCATCTTCCTGTCGGAGGCCTTCACCAAGCCGGCGATGATGCGCATGCTGGGCGCGGTCGGGTTCCACCAGTCCTACACCTACTTCACCTGGCGCATCGCCAAGCACGACGTCCTCGACTACCTCCGCGAGGTGGCGGGAGACTCCGCGAGCTACATGCGCCCGAGCTTCTGGCCGACGACCCACGACATCCTCACGCCGAACATGCAGCAGGGGGGCGTCGCGATCTTCGCGATCCGCGCCGTCCTCGCCGCGCTCGGCGCCCCGACGTACGGCATCTACTCCGGCTACGAGCTGGTCGAGAACGTGCCGCGACCGGGCGTCGAGGAGCAGATCGACAACGAGAAGTACCAGTACGTCGCGCGCGACTGGCGCCGGGGAGACAGCCTGGGGATCGCCCGGCTCCTCGGGATCCTCAACGACGTCCGTCACCGCCACCCGGCGCTCCAGCAGCTGCGCAACCTCACGGTCCACGGGACGAGCGACGACCAGACGATCTGCTTCTCCCGCCACCTCGACGGCCGGTACACGCCCGACGGCCGGCCGGACACCGTCCTCGTCGTCCTCACGCTCGACCCGTGGGCGACCCGCGAGGGCACGGTGCACCTCGACCTCGCCGCGCTCGGCCTCACCGGCCGGGACGAGGCGTCCGGCACGTTCCGCGTGCGGGACGAGCTCTCCGGCGAGTCGTTCGTGTGGGGCCGGGAGAACTACGTGCGGCTGGACCCGCGGCACGCCGTCGCGCACGTGCTCGTCGTCGAGCGCGACTGAGCCGGACCCGACGCACGAGGCGATCAGGAGACGTCGATGGCCGAGATCCACCGCACCACCCTCGAGCCGACCAAGCTCGAGCTGCTCACCGGCTGGCTGCCGACCCGCCGGTGGTACGCCGGCAAGAGCGGGTCGGGTGAGCCCGTCACCCCCGAGCTGCGCCACGTCGGCGGGTACCGGCTCGACGACCCGTCCGGCGAGGTCGGCATCGAGGTGCTGCTCGTCGAGGACTCCTCGGGACCGGCGCCGGTGCTCTACCAGGTGCCGCTCACCTATCGGGGCTCGGCCCTCGAGGGCGAGGCGGCCGACCTGGTCGGGACGACCCAGCACGGCGTGCTCGGCACGCGCTGGGTCTACGACGGCACCGCCGACCCGGCGTTCGCCGGTGCGTTCGTCGACCTGCTCGTCGGTCGCGCGCGGGCGCAGCACCGTCGGCTGAGCGACACCGAGGAGCCGCACGTCACGGCGACGGCCCTCGGCCCGGCGCGGCACATCCACCTCGCGTCGCACGAGGTGCTGACGGGCGAGCAGTCGAACACCTCGCTGCTGTGCCGCCTCGTCGACTCCGACGGCACCGAGCTGGCTCCGATCATGGTCAAGGTCTTCCGCGTCCTCTCGCCGGGGGAGAACCCCGACGTCGTGCTGCCGGCGGCGCTGTCCGCCGCGGGCAGCCCGAACGTGCCGCTCGTGTTCGGCTACGTCGCATCGACGGGGCTGCCGGGGGTGATCGAGGAGGCCGCCGAGCCGGTCGACGACGGGACCGGCGACGACGCGGGGCCCGCCGGCGGAGGCGCGACGGACGAGCCCGTCTACCACCTCGCGTTCGCCCAGGAGCTGCTCACGCCGGCCGAGGACGCACGCCGGGTGGCCGTCCGGCTCGCGGCCGCTGGCGTCTCCTTCGCCGAGGAGGCCGGCGAGCTCGGCCTCGCGACGGCGGGGATCCACCGCACGCTCGCGGCGACCACGGGCACCCGGCCGCCGTCGGCCGACGACCGGTTCCGGATCGTCGCCGAGCTTCGCTCCCGCGCCGCCACCGCCCTGGCGGAGGTGCCGGGGCTCGGCGACCGGGAGGACGTCGCGGCCGAGGTGTCCTCGACGCTCGACGCGGTCGCTGCCCTGCCGGCCGAGCGCTGGCCCGACCTGCAGCGCATCCACGGCGACTACCACCTGGGCCAGGTGCTCCGCTCCGCCTCCGGCACGTGGGCCGTCATCGACTTCGAGGGCGAGCCGCTGCGGCCGCTGAGCGAGCGCGTGCTGCCCGACCTCCCGCTGCGGGACGTGGCCGGGATGCTGCGCTCGTTCGACTACGCGGGCGGCTCGGCCCGGGTCGACGGCGCCGATCCCGAGGCGGTGCGCACGTGGGTCGCCGAGGCGCAGGAGGCCTTCCTCGCCGGGTACGCCGAGGGCCTGCGGACCGACCCCGGCGCGGGCGCGGGTGACGTCGCCGATCACGATGCCGACGACGGCGGCGAGCTGCTGCGCGCCCTCCTGCTGGACAAGGCGCTGTACGAGGCGGTGTACGAGTCACGCAACCGACCCGACTGGCTGTCCATCCCGCTGACGGCGATCGACCACCTGCTGGACGGGCCCGACCGCGGGGGCGAGACCCACCACAATGGGGACACGGACGACGACGTCCCCACCACCGACGAGCGGAGCTGACATGGCAACCCCGGCCCCCATCGACCACTCGATCCTCGGCCCCGTCGCCCGCGGCGAGTACGCGCTCCCCCACGACGTGCTCGGCGCCCACGTCTCCGGTGACACGGTGACCATCCGCACGCGACGGCCGCTCGCCGACGCCGTGACCTTCGTCGTCGCGGGCCAGGACGCCGAGCCGACCCGGGTCCCGGCGGAGCACGAGGTGGACGGCATCTGGGTCGCCGCCATCCCCGCGACCGCCGGGGGCGCGCCCGACTACCGCGTCGAGGCCCGGTACGGCCCCGAGACGATCACGGTCGACGACCCCTACCGGTTCCTGCCGACGCTCGGCGAGGTCGACCTCCACCTCATCGGCGAGGGTCGGCACGAGCGGCTCTGGGACGTGCTCGGGTCGCACCTGCGCACCTACCCGTCCGTGCTCGGCGAGGTGCACGGCGCCTCCTTCGCCGTGTGGGCGCCGAACGCGGTGTCCGTGCGCGTCAAGGGCGACTTCAACGACTGGGACGGGCGCGGGTACGCCATGCGCTCCCTCGGGTCCAGCGGCGTGTGGGAGCTGTTCGTCCCCGGCGTCGAGATCGGCGCCCGCTACAAGTACGAGATCAACACGCGCGACGGGCGCTGGATCGAGAAGGCCGACCCGATGGCGCGGGCCAGCGAGGTTCCGCCGCTGACGGCCTCCGTCGTGACCGACACGCACTACGAGTGGCACGACGAGGCGTGGCTCGACCGGCGCGCGGCGACCGACCCGCACACCTCGTCGATGTCGATCTACGAGGTGCACCTCGGGTCGTGGAAGAAGGGGCTGTCCTACCGCGAGGCGGCCGAGCAGCTCGTCGAGTACGTCACCTGGCTCGGGTTCACCCACGTGGAGCTCATGCCGCTCGCCGAGCACCCGTTCGGCGGGTCGTGGGGCTACCAGGTCACCTCCTACTACGCGCCGTCCGCGCGGTTCGGCGTGCCGGACGACCTGCGCTACCTGATCGACCGGCTCCACCAGGCCGGGATCGGCGTCATCCTCGACTGGGTGCCGGCGCACTTCCCGAAGGACTCGTTCGCGCTCGCCGAGTTCGACGGGACGCACCTGTACGAGCACCCGGACCCGCGGCGCGGGGAGCAGAAGGACTGGGGGACGTACGTCTTCAACTTCGGCCGGACCGAGGTGCGCAACTTCCTCGTCGCGAACGCCGCGTACTGGCTCGAGGAGTTCCACGTCGACGGCCTGCGCGTCGACGCCGTCGCCTCGATGCTCTACCTCGACTACTCGCGCAACCCCGGCGAGTGGGAGCCGAACCAGTACGGCGGCCGGGAGAACCTCGAGGCGATCGCGCTCCTGCAGGAGGCGAACGCCGTCGCCTACCGCGTGGCGCCGGGTGCCGTCATGATCGCCGAGGAGTCGACCTCCTTCCCCGGCGTCACGACGCCGACCGACGCCGGCGGCCTCGGGTTCGGCCTCAAGTGGAACATGGGCTGGATGAACGACACCCTCCGCTACCTCGGGGAGGACCCGGTCAACCGGCGCTACCACCACGGCGAGCTGACGTTCTCGCTCGTCTACGCGTTCTCCGAGCAGTTCCTCCTGCCGCTCTCGCACGACGAGGTCGTGCACGGGAAGGGCTCGCTGCTGGCGAAGATGCCGGGCGACCACCGGACGAAGCTCGCCGGCGTGCGCGGGCTGCTCGCGTACCAGTGGTCGCACCCGGGCAAGAAGCTGCTGTTCATGGGTCAGGAGTTCGCCCAGGGCGCCGAGTGGAACGAGGAGCGCGGCCTCGACTGGTGGCACCTCGACGACCCGGGGCACCGCGGCGTCGCCGAGCTGCTGCGCCGGCTCAACACGCTGTACCGGGAGCACCCGGCGCTGTGGGCCGACGACTTCACGCCGGGCGGGTTCCAGTGGCTCGACGCGAACGACGGCGACCGCAACGTGCTCGCCTACTTCCGCACGGACGCGGCCGTGGCCGGGGTGCCGCTGTCCGAGGCGGACGTCGTGGTGTGCGTCCAGAGCTTCTCGGGCATGACGCACGAGGACTACCGCGTCGCGCTGCCGTTCGGCGGCCGGTGGCGCGAGGTGCTGAACACGGACGCGTCCGAGTACGGCGGCTACGACGTCGGCAACCTCGGGATGGTCGAGGCACGGGACGAGCCGTACCACGGGCGCTCGCACTCGGCGGTCATCCGGGTCCCCGCCCTCGGCGCGATCTGGCTGACGCCCGAGCGGTAGGCCGCCTCCGTCGAGCGTGGGTGGGGCACCCGCGCCGGGCGTCGAGCACGGGTGAGGTACCGATGCTTGCCGTCAGGACCGACGAGAGTCATACTCTTGGTATGACTGTGACGACGATCAAGGTGGACGTCCAGCTCCGCGACCGGCTCAAGGCTCAGGCCCAGCGGCACGGCCGGACGCTGGGTGAGCATCTCGTCACGCTCGCCGAGGACGAGGAGCGTCGGGACCGCTTCGCGTCGGTCAGGCGAGCGATGCTCGCGCATCCCGCCGACGCGGCGTACGAGGCCGAGACGCGCTCGTGGCTGAACGACGCGTGGAGCTGAGTCCCGGCGAGGTGTGGTGGGCACGCCCGGATCCCGCCGTCGGCCGGGAACAGGCAGGGCGACGTCCGGTCCTCATCGTCTCCGGGGGGCTCTACCTCGACACCGTGACGACGCTGGCACTGGCCGTCCCGCTCACCTCGACCGATCGACAGTGGCCGAATCACGTGCGGCTCGACGGTCTCGACGCGCTCCACCACCCGACCTTCGCGATGACGGAGCAGGTTCGCACGATCAGCCGCGGCCGACTGCTCACGCGGATCGGCGTCATCGGTCCAGCTGACCTGTCCGCCGTCCGCGGGTGGATCGTCGACTACCTTCTCGACTGAGCGAGCGAGGAGACCGGCGGCGGGTCAGAACAGGGCGAGCGCCAGCTCGCGGCGGGCGCGCTTCACGTCCTCCGACGCGGGGTCCTCGAGCTCGAACAGCTCGACCAGGCGCTTGCGCGCGGTCTCGCGGTCCTCCCCCGAGGTCGCCCTGATGACGGCGATGAGCCGGGCGAAGGCGGCACCGGGGCGGCGGGCGGCCAGCTCGACGTCGGCGGCCAGCAGGTTGGCCGGGACGTCGCCCGGCCCGGCCGCGTCGGCGGCGGTCAGCACGGCGAGGGCGTCCTCGACCCCGTCGATCCGGCTCATGAGCGCGACCTGGGCGATGCCGGCCTTGGCGTCGAGATCGGCCGGGTTCTCGTTGAGAGCCTTCTGGTAGGCGGCCGTCGCGGCGTCCCAGTCACCGGCCTCGATGGCCTCGTACGCCGCCTGGTGCAGCGGGGGCAGCTCGGGAAGATCCTCCTCGTCCTCCCCCGGCGCCGGGGCGGCGGGGGCCTCGCCCGTCGCGGCGTTGCCGGTCACCCCGGCCTCGGCGGCGGCCGCGAGGAGCTGCTCGAGCACCTGCGCCACCTGCTCGGGCGACGGCGAGCCCTGGAACAGCGGGAGCGGCTGCCCCTGGATGACGGCCACCGCGCACGGCACCGCCTGGATGCCGAACGCCTGGGCGATCTGCGGCTGGGCGTCGGCGTCGACGCGGGCGAGCCGGAACCGGCCCTGGTAGGCGATCGCTGCCCGTTCGAGGACGGGCGTCATCTGCTCGCCGGTCGCCGATCGGGACGCCCCGATCGCCACGATGACCGGGACCTGCGCCGAGGACTCGATGACCTCCTGGAAGTTCTCCGGCGTGAGGTCGACGATGACGCCGGGCGCCGCCTGGGACGCCGCGGCGGCCGAGGCCGCCGCCGCCCGCTCCTGCGCCGGGGTCGGCTTCTGGAGCATCGAGAGGTCGACCGCCCCGCGGATGTCGAGACCGGACGGGTTGGGCTGGTTCATGGTGACTCCAAACGAACGAACTGGTGACGAGCCGGCGACGGTGGCCCGGGTCTACTCGACCCGCTCGGCCCCCGTCATGACGCGCTCGGCGCCGACGAGCTGAATGAGGTCCTCGCTGCCGGCCGGCGGGATGTAGAGCGTGACCATCGTCTTGTAGGTCCCGGTGACGGCGGCGTCGACGGGGTCTCCCCCGACGAACCACGCCCACTCGCCGCCGAGGTTGAGCTTGGCGCCGTCGATCGTCTTGCGCATCGTCATGACCGTGTCGAGCGTGCCCATGACGAGCGCCCCGCCGTCGGCCGTCCCGACGCCGAAGACGATCTCGCCCGGCGTCCACTCCCAGCTCACCTCGCCGGCGGCCTCGGCCGCCTGCTTGAGGTCGGCGAGCTCCTGCCGCACGCGCTCGCGGTAGGGGTCGTCCGCGAAGTGGGCGCTGCCCTCGCTCTCGATGTCCGTCGCCGACGCGGCGAGCCACGTGAGGGCCTCGGTCGGCGTCGCGCTGAGACCGGCCTGGTCGGCCGTCACGGGGGCGGTCCCGACGCTCGCGGCGGGGAACGTCGGGGTGGTGGCGCTCGGCAGCATGCTCGACCACGCGACGAGTCGGTACGGGTCCCGCGGACCGTCCTGGACCAGCCCGAGGAGCAGGCGGCGGGTGTCGCCGGCCGTCGGCTGCGACACCGCGAGGATGCTGCGCGGCCAGCCGTCGGTCGCGGTCACGACCGTGAGCGCCGAGTCGGTCCACAGCTTCTTCGGACCGCTCTCGCCCCCGGAGACGCTGGCGAGGTTGTACTCGGCCCGGCGGAACTCCTGCGCCGCCCCCGTGACGCGCGGCGCGAGCAGCTCGGCGTCGCCGGCCGCGTCCGCCTCGAGGATCGTCAGCTCGACGTCGTCGAGGATCTCCTGCGCGTGCTCCTCCGTGACCGCCGGCGGGGCGTACTCGGGGACGGGGGGCGGCGTCAGCGTGGGGGCCGGCTCCTCCGAGCAGCCCGCGAGCAGCGCGGCCGCCAGCATCGCGCCGACGGCGGCCATCCGTGTCCGCCTCATCGTTCCTCCCCTCCCTCGTGGTGCGCTTCGTCGCCGTGCTCGTCGCCGTGCTGCTCGTGCTCGTCGCCGTCGCGCTCGGCGTCGCCAGCCTCGTCGACGTCGCTGGACGCCTCCTGGGAGTCGCCATCGGGCGGCTCCGGCGCGTCCTCGGTCTCCGAGACCTCGGCCTCGGCGTCGTCCGTCCCGGCGTCGTCCGCCTCGACCTCGTCCGCCTCGACCTCGGCCTCGGCGTCGTCGAAGGCCTCGCTCGCCTCGCTCGCCTCGACCGCCGCGCGCTCCTCGACGTCGGTGTCGTCCCCGGCGGCATCGTCGCCATCGTCGGCACCGGCGTCGCCGTCGGTCTCCTCGGCCGGGCCGACGCCCCAGCGGCGCCGCCAGGCCTCGCCGCGCGAGACGTCGGACGCGGCTCCGGCGGCCCCAGCCGCCGCTGCCCCGGCCTCACCGCCCTCCTCGGAGCGCAGCCAGTCGGCGTAGGCCTCGGGCGCGTCGGGCGACGCGAGGTCGTCGGAGGCCGGGCCGATCCCGGCGGCGATGACCTCCAGGTCGGCCGCCTGGCTCTGGGCCCGCAGCGCGCGCAGCTCGCGCCGGGTGAGGGTCGAGGGGGTCGGGTCGCCGGGCTCGCCGGCGGCCTCGGCGGCCGCTGCTCCCTCGGCGATGCTCGTCCGGACGGGCGCGTCGGCGTCGCCGTCCGTGACCCGGGACAGGATGACGGTGTCGCGGTCCTCGTCGACGGCCACGCCGGCGGCGCCCTGACGGCGGCGCTCCTTCTCCGCGGCACGCGCGGCCCGCGAGGGCCGGCCGACGAAGGAGGAGACCACGAGCCCGATCCCGAGCACGACGGCGGCGATGCCCGCGCCGACCAGCGGCATGAGGTACGGCGTGGCCACGTCGCGGTGCCAGGTGAAGGAGACGGTCGGCGCGGGGCCGTCCGTCCCGTCGCGCACCACCATGAGGACGGTGCGGTCCTCGGGGGCGCGGAAGTCCTCGAGCTCGATCGAGCCCTCGGCCTGCTGCACCTTGAGCCACATGTCGCTCACGGCCGGGTCCGGGACCTCCTGCTCGCCCTCGGTCGTCGTCGTGACGAGCTCCGTCCAGTCGGCCAGGTCCTCGACCCGCTGGACGCCCGCGTCGCCGATCCAGCCGTCGGCGTCGACGTCGCGCGCGGTCACGATCGTGACCGTCTGCGTCGGGTCGGCGGCCGTGACGGTGAGGTCGACCACCCGGTCGACGATCCCGGCGACCCCGGGCTCGACCACGACCACCGGGACGTCGGCGGACGGTGTGGTCACGGTCACGGTGTCGGACGTGCGCCAGGACGTGGCGGAGAGGACACCGAGCACGATCGACGCTGCGCCGAGGACGACAAGCAGGACTCCGAGCACGCGACGGACCACGTGACCTCCTCCAGTACGGACTGTGAGCGTCGAGGGCGTGGCGCGATGACCGGTTCCCTGACCGCGCACCAGGGTACCCTTCCCGGTCTAGGCTGGTCAGGTCGGGATCGCCCTCAACCCACCCATGCCGGGTCGATCCCCGCGCGACGGAAGGCATCGACCCCATGGCTGACGAGCAGACCGCATTCCCCACGGCCCTGCGCGGGTACGACCGCGCCCAGGTGGACCAGCACATCGCCGACCTCCAGCGTGTGCTCGCCGAGACCCGCCGCCAGCTCGAGGCGTCGGACGCCGAGGCCATGCGCCTCACCGGCCAGCTCACCGAGGCGCAGCGCGCGCTGAGCGAGACCGAGACGCCGACCTACGCCGGCCTCGGCTCCCGGATCGAGCAGCTCCTGCGCTCCGCCGAGGAGCAGAGCACCGACGTCGTCACGCAGGCGACCGAGCGCGCCACCAGCATCCGGTCGAGCGCCGAGGGCGAGGCCGAGCGCGTGCTCGCCCGCGCCGAGCGCGAGGCGGCCGACCGGCTCGCCGCCGCCCGCCGCGAGGCCGAGGAGGCGACGACAGCGGCCCACGCCGAGTCCGACAGCGTCCGCTCCGCCGCGACGCTCACCGCCAGTGAGCTCGTCGACTCGGCCGAGCGCGAGGCGCGCGGCATCCGCGCCGCCCTGACGACCGAGGTGACGGAGAAGCGGGCCGGTCTGGAGCGCGAGATCGGGACGCGCCGGGCCGAGGTCGAGCGCGAGACGACCGAGCTGCGCGTCGCGACGGAGACGCAGGCGCGCGAGCTGATCGCCACGGCGACGGCGCAGGCGTCGGCCACGCGGGGCGAGGCCGACGCGTACGCGGCCGAGGTCCGGCGGCTGGCCGACGCGGACGCCGAGGCCGCGCGCCGGTCGGCGGAGGAGTACGCGACGTCGCTGCGCGAGACCACGGCCGCCGAGGCGGAGAAGGTGCTGCGGGAGGCGCGCGCCGCCGCGGCGACGCTCACGGCCGAGGCCGAGGCGAGCGCCGCGGCCCTGCTGGAGGAGTCCGCGCGCGCCAAGGACGAGGGCGACCTGGAGATCGCACGACGCCGCGAGGCCGCGGAGAAGGAGCAGGCCGAGCTGTACGACGCGGCCAAGGCCAACGTCGAGCAGCTCCTCGCCGACGCCGACGCGCAGGTGACGCAGGCCGAGCAGCGCGTCGTCGACGCCATCGCGCGGGCCGAGTCCATCGCGACCTCCTCCGAGGAGAACGCGGCCCGCACGCTCGCCACCGCGCGCGAGCGCGCCGACCGGATCGTCGTCGAGGCGAACGAGCACGCCGAGGCGACGGTCGGCCGCGCCGCGGTCGAGGCGCAGCGCCGGCTCGACGCGATCTCCGGCGACCTGGCCGACCTCGAGCGGCAGCGCGACGCCATCACGGCCTACCTCGACGAGCTGCGCGGCCTGCTCGGCGGGACCGGCGTCGCGAGCAGCCAGCTCCTGGCCAAGGCAGCCGACGCCGAGAAGACGCTGCGGAAGGCGACGACGGAGGCGTCGTCGGCCGCGGACGACGGCCCGGACGACGAGCCGACCGACACCGAGGCGACGGACGCCGGCGAGCCCGACGACACCGCGGTCATCGACGCCGTCGACGCCCCGGTCGCCGCCGACACCCGCTCGCGCGGCTGAGGTCGGCGACGTGTCGGGCGCTGGCGCGGAGACCGGCGAGGACTGGACGGCGCGGCGCCGCGAGGCGGCCGCCGAGCAGGAGCGCCGCCTGCAGGAGCGCAAGCGGGTCGAGTCGGCCAGGGCGCAGGCGATCATCGACGCCTTCCTCGCCCGCGCCGCGACCGACGCCGTACCCCCGGTCCCGCTCGTGGTGCGCGGCCGGCGCGGCGGTCAGGCCCGGACGTCGCTGACCGGCTGGTACCTCAAGACGGACGGCTCGGTCGCCGTCTCGACCCAGGGCGGCTTCTACGTCCTCATCCAGGACCTCTCGTTCCTGGAGCGGATGCGCGGCTACACGCCGCCGCCGACGGACCCGCCGCTCATCGTCGGCGAGGGCGGCGGCGACGGCGAGACGATCGACATGGACGCCGCCCTGGCCCGCCACCTCAAGTCCTGACGGATGGCCGCCGGGCGCGCCCGGTGCCGCGGCGTCACGGCGTCACGAGACCCGAGGAGTAGGCGAACACGACGAGCTGGACGCGGTTGACCAGGTCCAGCTTGGTGAGCAGCGAGCGGACGTGGCTCTTCACCGTCGCCTCGGAGCAGAACAACTCCCGCCCGATCTCGAGGTTGGACAGGCCCCGCGTCACGGCGTCCAGCACCTCCAGCTCGCGCGGCGAGAGCAGCGCGAGCCGCGGGTCCACCGCCGGGCACGCCCGTCGTGCCGCGACGTACCCCGTGACGACCCGGTGCGTGACGGCCGGGTCGAGCACGCTGTCGCCGGCGGCCACCCGCCGCACCGCCGTGAGCAGCTCGGCCGGCTCGGCGTCCTTGAGCAGGAACCCGCTCGCACCCGCGGCCAGCGCCCCCGCGAGGTAGTCCTCGTCGTCGAACGTCGTGAGCACGAGCGCCCGGACGCGCGCCAGCTCGGCGTCGGCCGTGAGCACCTCGATCGCCTCGATGCCGCTCATCCGCGGCATCCGCACGTCCATCAGCACGACGTCGGGCCGCTCGCGCCGCACCACATCGACGGCCGCCCGGCCGTCGCCGGCCTCCCCCACCACGTCGATGCCGGGGTCGTGGTCGAGGATGAGCCGCAGCCCCAGCCGGATGGTCGCCTGGTCGTCGACGACGACGACGCGGACGGGTCGCGTCCCCTCCTCCGCCGCGCCGCCGGGTCGCGTCGGGTCGGCTCCGGGCGCGCTCACGGGGCGCGCCTCGTCGTCACGGGCAGGTCCGCGACGACCCGCCAGCCCGCTCCCGCGGGGCCCGCGGTGAGCGAGCCGCCCAGCGCCTCGGCCCGCTCGGTCATGTGGCGCAGGCCGTTCCCGCCCGCGCGCCGCACGCCCGAACCGGCCGCCGGCCCCGCGTCGCTCACGACGAGTCGCGCGCGGTCGGCCCGCTCGACCGTGAGGGCGACGACGGCCTCGTCCGCGCGCGAGTGGAGGGCGACGTTGGTCAGCGCCTCCTGGGCGATGAGGGCGATCGCGGTCTCCAGCTCCTGCCCGAGCGGGTCCAGCTCGGGCGGCAGCTCCAGCCGGACCGCGAGCTCGGAGCTCGTCACGCGGTCGGCCGTGCGCTCGAGGACCGCGTCCAGCGAGGCCGTCGTCGTCGACATGGCGCCGGAGTCCTCCCGCAGGACCTGGACGAGCGAGCGGGTGGCCGCGAGCGCCTCCTTGCCCTCGCCGGCGATCCAGCCGAGCGTCTCGCGGGCGAGGCCCGGCTCGTCGACGTGGACGGCGGCCTGCGAGCGCACGACGATCGCCGTCACGTGGTGGGCGACGACGTCGTGCAGGTCCCGCGCGATCCGGTTCCGCTCGGCCGTGACGGCCCGCTCGGACTCCGCCCGCTGGAGCGCGACCAGCGCGGCGTTGCGGTCCTCCAGCTCGGCGCGGGTCTGGTCGAGGCGGCGGACCACGTGGCCGAGGGCGACGGCGACCAGCACGATGGCCTCGGCCTGGACCAGCCGGGACGGGTCGGAGAGGAGGACGAGGGTTCCGTCCAGCCCCGGCCACACGTTGAGCAGGTGCCAGTACCAGCCGGTCGGGCTGCCGTCCGCCTCGACCATCCGCCAGACCCAGGTCCCGACCTCGCCCGTCATCGTCCCGATGTACTGGTGGCTCGCGGCCGCCAGGACCGCGGGCAGACCGGCCGTCAGCCACGTCATCCGGCCGCTCCGGATGACGGAGAACGTGGCGAGGGCGAGCGGCCCGAGCTGGAGGATGGTGAGCAGGCCGGTGCGGAACACGACGACCGTCGCGACGGCGACGAGCCAGAACCCGAGCACCGGGCGCGCGCGGCGCAGCGCGATCGCCAGGGCGAGCAGGCCGCCGCTCCACCAGTAGATGGAGGAGCGGAAGGGACGCCAGCCGGCCTCGTGGAGCACCACGATGGCGAGCGCCCAGAGCAGGAGGACACCGAGGCCGACGAGGGCGTCCACCGTCCCGACGCCGAGGCGTGGGCGCCAGGAGGACCCGGTGGTCGACATGGCTCTCACGCTAACCGAGCGCAACGCGGCGCACCTCAGCCCTACGGCGGGAATGCGCCGCCGTCCCGGTGCCGTCCGCGCGGTCGCGACCGTCCCGGCTCAGCCCTGGGGCTGAGCATCCCCGGACCGGGGTTCCGCCGGGCGGACGGACGGGCTGACCGTCGGGCCGATGCCGCTCACCGCGCCCGGCGGTTGGCTGGGGGCATGTCCCTGCCACGACGAACGGCCCGGCCCACGCCCCAGCTCCCCCGCGTCCGGAGGTGCCGCGCGACCCGCGGCGTCGTGCTCGCGACGGCAGCGCTCGCCACGACGCTGGCGGCCTGCTCGGGCGGCGGCTCCGGTCCCGCCGACCCCGCCGCGTCCGGGAGCGCGGCGAGCGCCGAGGAGTCCGCCGCCACCATGGGCCCCGACGCGTCGGCCGGCGCGGACGCCGGCGTCGTCGACCCCACCGCCCCGTCCCCGCTGGAGGCGGCCTGGGCTCGGATCGAGGGACGCGCCGGCCTCACGCTCGAGGACGAGGTCGCCGAGGGGCGGGCACTGGCGATCGCCGCCCAGGACGCGATGGCGGCGTGCATGGCCGCCGAGGGGTTCGAGTACGTCCCGTGGCTGCCCGAGGGGCCGATCAGCGGTGGCCCGGGGATCGCGACGCTGCCCGAGTACGCGGGGCTCGACCCCGTCGAGCGGGCGCGGCAGATCGGCTACGGGTTCATCATGGACCGGCGGGCGGACCTGGAGGACCCGGTCGACATCGGGGTCGACCCCAACCTCGAGATCCGCGAGGCGCTGAGCGACGAGGGCCGCCGGATGTACGGCGAGGCCGCAGCCGGGTGCAGCCGGGGCGAATCGACGCCCGAGGAGGTCGCCCGGTTCCAGGACCCGGTCTACGTCGAGCTCCAGGAGGACACGGCGCGGGTCGAGGTCGCGATCTGGCAGGACCCGCGGGTGGTCGCGCTCGACCGCGCGTGGGCGGGCTGCGTCGCGGACGCCGGCTTCCCCGGGCTCGCCCAGCCCTACGAGACGATCAACCTGGTCTCCGAGCGCTGGGAGGAGTGGCGGCGCGCGCACGGGTCGGCCCCGGCGGCGGGGGCGGCCGAGCTCCAGGAGCTGGTCGACTGGGAGGTCTCGCTCGCCGTCGCGGACGCGACCTGCCAGGCCGACCTCGACTACGTCGCGGCGCACCGAACCGTCCGGGACGAGCACGAGTCCGCGTTCGTCGCGGATCGCGAGGACGACATCGCCTACCTCACCGAGCTGTTCGCGACGGAGTGACCGGTCGGCCACCCCGGGCTCGGCGCTCAGCCCGCGTGTCGGCGGTGCAGCGGGTAACCGGTGACGGCCAGGACGCGACGGCCCGGGTCGTCCGGCGGCAGGGTCTCGGCCAGGGCGAGCAGCCGCTCGACGTTGCGCCAGGGCGCCACGGCGAGCGCGACCGGGAACAGCGACGCGCACCCCTCCTCGCCGCACGCCGCCCGGAGCGTCTCCAGCGCCCCCGCGTCGTCGCCCTCGCGCGCGCGCCGCATCGCCTCCGCGAGCAGCGTGCCGTGCCGCGCCCGGCGCGACTGGGCCGGCATCCGGTCGAGGTCGAGCGGACGGCGGGAGCGCGCCCCGCCGGTCGTCGCCACGCGCACGGCGCGGACGCGGTCGCGCGCCTCCGGCGGCGCCCCCTTCGTCCGGACCGACGGCTCCTCCTCGAGCCAGGTCCGCATCGTCATCTCGGCCACGGCGACCCGCGCCGACAGGAACGCCGGGTGGGTGCGCACCCGCGAGGTCCAGTGCTCGCCGTCAAGGAGCGTCGCGCGCAGCCGGGCCAGCTCGGCCAGCTCCCCGCACGTCACCAGTGCGACGACGTGCGGGAGGACCAGGATCGGCCACGACGCCGGCCGGGGCACGACCTCGGCCGCCGCCGTCGTGTGCGCGAGGGCGCGCTCCGGATCATCGTCGTCGAGGCTCGTCCACGCCGAGCGGACGGCGGCGTGCACCACGTCGAGCTCGGTCCCCGTGGTCACGGGCGGGTCGAGGGCCAGCCGGGTCGACGGCACCTGCTGCCACGGCCGGACGCCGTTGAAGACGTCCGTCGCGTCCTCGAACAGGTCGAGGCTCGCGCGGACCGCGTCGGGTGCGCCCGGCGCGCGCCTCGCCAGCTCCGACAGCGTCCGAGCCTCCCGGTGCCGGTCGACCTGGACGAGAACGCCGAGGACGCGCAGCGCGTCGTCGGGCCGGACGGCCTCGAGCCGATCGGCGCACAGCCGGCCGACGAGGTCGAGCCACCGCGTCGCGCACTCCAGCGCCTCGGCGAGCCGGGCCCGACCGGCCGCCTCGACCGCGCGCCGGGCGAGGGCCGGCAGCCGCGGGACGGGATCCGTCCCCAGGACCGTCATGTCCCGGTGCACCGGCGCCAGAAGGTCTCGAGTGCGTCGGCCACGGCCTCCGGGTCCTCGGTCGCCGTCATGTGGCCGGCGCCGGGTATCACGACCAGCTCGGCGTCGCCGTCGTGCGCCAGGAGCGCGTGCACCATCGCCTCGGCGTCCGCCTGGGTCGACAGCGCGTCCTCGCTCCCGCGGACCACGAGCGCCGGGACCTCGAGGTCCTCGAGCACCTCGAACCGGGACGGCCGCGCCGCCATCGCCAGCTGGCCCCAGGCGATCCCGGCGTCGGGCGCCTCGGCGAGCCAGCTCCGGTGCCGCTCGACGACGTCGGGCTCGTTCGCCCTCGTGGTCTCGCCCAGCAGGACGTCGATCATGCCCGCGACGGCTTCGGCCCCCTCGCCGCGCTCGGCGGCCTCGGCGACGCGGTACCGGTTCGCGAGCGCCGCCTCGGTGTCGGTCCCCGCCTTGGTGTCGAGCAGCGCGAGACCGGCGAGACGACTGCCGTGACGCGCCGCGAACGCCATCGCGATGTAGCCGCCCATCGACAGGCCGGCGAGCACGACGCGCTCGAGGCCGAGGTCGTCCAGCACCGCGAGCAGGGCGTCGGCCGCGACGTCGAGCGACGGCTCCCCGTCCGGGACGTCGGAGGCGCCGAACCCGGGGGCGTCGGCCGCGAGCGTCGGGACGTCGCGCTCGCCGAGCAGCTCGACCACGTCGTCCCACATCGAGGCGTCGAACGGGAAGCCGTGGAGCAGGACGAGCGGACCGGCGCCCACGGCGTCGGCCGCCTCGGCTCCCTCGTGCGTGACATCGGACATGGCGGCTCCTCTCCTCAGGACTCGGGCTCGGACGCGCTGGTGGTGGCCGCCGGCTCGGGGGCCGCCTCGCCGACCGGGCCGTCCCACTGCGTCGGCAGCGGCAGCGCCGCCGGGTTGACCACCTCGACGATCTTCGTGAGCACCCAGCGGACGGCGTTCTCCCCGACCCACAGGTGCTTCATCCCGGGGCCGTCGATCAGCTCGGCCTGCGGGATCCGCGCGAACCGCTCGCGCGCCTGCGCCGGCTGGAGGAAGTCGTCGTGCTCCGGGACGAGGATCCGCACCGGCTTGCCGAACGCGGCCCAGCGGTCGAGGTCGTCGTCCGTCGCCCGGTGCAGCGGCGGCGAGAGGAGGATCGCGCCCTCGATGCTCGGGTCGTCGCCGTGCATGAGCGTGAGCTCGGTGCCGAAGGACCAGCCGAGGAGCCAGCGGCGCGGCAGCTCCTCGAACTCCCCGTACTCCAGCAGCGCGTGGACGTCGTGCCGCTCGGCCCGGCCGCCGTCGAACGCCCCGTCGCTCGTCCCGCGCGGCGACGTCGTGCCGCGCGTGTTGAACCGGACGACCGCGAGGTCGGCGAGCGCCGGGAGGCGCCAGGCGGCCTTGCGGAAGACGTGCGAGTCCATGTAGCCGCCGTGCGTCGGCAGGGGGTGGAGCGTGAGGAGCGTCGCCACGGGGTCGCGGTCGAGGGGCAGCGCGACCTCGCCGACGAGGGTGAGGCCGTCGGCCGTGTGCAGCTCGATGTTCTCGCGCCGGGCCGGCAGGACGGTCAGGGCGCCGATCTCGGTAGGCATCCGTTCCAGCGTAGCCGCGCCCGGTCGGGGGTGGCAGGGTTGGGTCATGAACGACGCCGACGTCCTCCCCTCCCCGCGCACCTGGGCCGGTCACCGCTCCTACGGCGGCCGCGGGCTCGTGATCCCCCGCACCCTGGAGGAGCTGCGCGCCGTCGTGACGAGCGGCGCCCCCGTGCGCGCGCTCGGGTCGCGCCACTCCTTCAACGACCTCGCCGACTCCCCCGGGCTGCTCGTCTCGCTCGAGGCGCTCGCGTCCGAGCCCGTCCTCGCGCCGGACGGCGCGACCGTCACGGTGAGCGGCGCGACGCGGTACGGCACGCTCGGCCCGTGGCTGCACGAGCGCGGCGCCGGGCTCGACGCCCTTGCCTCGCTCCCGCACATCAGCGTCGCCGGCGCCGTCGCGACCGGGACGCACGGCTCGGGCGACGCCATCGGCTCGCTCGCGAGCTGCGTCACGGGCGTCCGGCTCATGACGGCCGACGGGAACCTGGCGACGCTGCGCCGCGGCGACGCCGACTTCCCGGGGGCCGTCGTCGCCCTCGGCGCGCTCGGCGTCGTCGTCGACCTCGATCTCGCCGTTCGCCCGACCTACGACGTCGCGCAGACGGTCGTCGACGACGTGCCGCTGGGCGGCGTGCTGGCCGATCTCGACGCCGTCTGGTCGAGCGCGACGTCGGTGAGCGCCTTCACCCGGTGGGACGGCGCGTGCGCGCTGTGGCGCAAGCACCGCGTCGACGCGGGCCCGGTCCGGGACCTGTCGGGGCTCGGCGGTCGGCCCGCCGACGGCCCGCGCCACCCGATCGCCGGCGTCGACGCCGCGGCCTGCACCGAGCAGGGCGGCGTCCCCGGGCCGTGGTTCGACCGGCTGCCGCACTTCCGGCTGGAGTTCACCCCGTCGGCCGGGGCCGAGCTGCAGAGCGAGTACCTGCTCCCGCGCGAGGTCGCGGCCGAGGCGATCGCCGCGGCCGCGCCGGTGCTCGCCGACGTGCGCGACCTCGTCCTGGTGAGCGAGATCCGCTCGGTGGCGGCCGACGACCTGTGGCTGTCCGGGGAGCAGGGACGCGACACGATCGGCCTGCACACGACCTGGCGGCAGGACGTGCCAGCGGTCACGGCGGTGCTCGCCCGCCTCGAGGAGGTGCTCGCCCCCTACGACGCACGGCCGCACTGGGGCAAGCTCTTCGTCCGGCGGGACGTCGGGTCGCTCTACCCGCGCTGGGACGACGCGCGGGAGCTCATCGCCTCCTACGACCCGCGCGGGGTGTTCTCGGGACCGTTCCTCGAGCGGGTCGGCCTGCGCTGACCGGTCAGGGCAGCACGCAGAGCTCGTTGCCCGACGTGTCGCGCAGCACCACCCAGGGGTGCCCGAGCGCCCACGGCTCGGCCGCCCGCACGGCTCCGTTCGCGAGGGCCAGCTCGACGAGCTCCGCCTGCCCACCGGGCTCCGGGCGGACGTCCAGGTGCATGCGGTTCTGGCGCAGCTTGGGCCCCGGCTCCGGGCACAGCTCGAGCAGGGGACCGCGCAGGCTCGGGTGGCGCAGCGTCACCGGCCCGACGCCCTCGGCGCGCACCCAGCCGGTGACTGCCTGGTACAGCGCGGCGTCCCGCTCGGGGTCGGAGCTGTCGAGGGGCAGCGCGGCGATCGGCCCGGTGTCCCGGTAGGCCGGCCGCTCCTCCATGACGCAGAAGGCGTTGCCGTCCGGGTCGGCGAGCACCACCCACGGCACGTCGCCCTGACCGATGTCGAGGCGCCGGGCGCCCAGCCCGACCAGCCGCTCGACGACCTCCTCCTGCCGCTGCCCGCCCGCCAGGTCGAGGTGCAGCCGCCAGCCCGGCGGCGGTGCCTCGTCGACCCGCTCGATGCACAGGTCGAGCCACATCTCGCCGACGGTCAGCCGGCCCTCGTACAGGTCCGCCTCCAGCGTGAGGTCGGCCAGACCGAGCGCCGCCGACCAGAACGCCCCGGTCGTCACCGGGTCGCGCGCCTGCAGGACGATGTTCTCCAGCATCGCCCCAGCGTAGGACGGCGGGCCGGCGGGAGGGCGGGGCACCGGGACGGCGGGTCAGCGCCCGCTGCGCACGACGTCCCAGACCGGCTCGTCGTTCAGCGTCACCCGCCCGTCGCCGTCGAACACGACGAACCGGTCGAGCGACCTCGCGAACCAGCGGTCGTGCGTCACGGCGACCACGGTGCCCTCGAACGCCTCGAGGCCGGCCTCCAGCGCCTCGACCGAGTCGAGGTCCAGGTTGTCGGTCGGCTCGTCGAGCAGGAGCAGCGTCGCGCCGGACAGCTCGAGCAGGAGTATCTGGAACCGCGCCTGCTGGCCGCCCGACAGCGTCTCGAAGGTCTGCTCGGCGCTCCGTGCGAGACCGTACCGGTCGAGCACGCGCGCCGCCTCGTCCCGCGTCCGACCGGGCCGGTGCGCGTCGCCGCGGTGGAGGATCTCCAGCAGCGTGCGCCCGGCCAGCGTCGGGTGGTCGTGGGTCTGCGCGAACCAGCCGGGCCGGACGCGCGACCCGAGCCGCGCCCGGCCGGTCGCGCGCACGGGATCGGGCCGGACGTCGCCGACGGGCTCGTGCTCGACCTCGGGGTCCGTGCCGCCGGCCGCGAGCAGCCGGAGGAAGTGCGACTTGCCCGTCCCGTTCGCGCCGAGCACCCCGATCCGCTCGCCGAACCAGATCTCGGCGTCGAACGGCTCGGTCAGGTCGTCGAGCGCGAGACCCTCGACGACGACGGCGCGCTTCGCGGTCCGTCCGCCGCGCAGGCGCATCGACACCCGCTGGTCCTGCGGGACGGCCTCGGGCGGTCCGGCCGCCTCGAACTTCGCCAGGCGGGTCTGCGCCGCGTGGTAGCGGGCCGCGAGCCCGTCGTTGTACGCGGACTTCGTCTTGTACATGAGGACGAGCGCCTTGAGCTTGGCGTGCTCCTCGTCCCACCGCCGGCGCAGCTCCTCGAGCCGGGAGTTGCGGTCCAGGCGCGCCTGGCCGTAGGTCGCGAACGGGCCCGGGTGCACCCACGCGGTGGCGCCGGCGGCCCCCGGCTCCAGCGTCGCGACGCGGGTCGCGACACGGCCCAGCAGCTCGCGGTCGTGCGAGACGAGGAGGATCGTCTTGCCGCTGGCGACCAGGGCGTCCTCCAGCCAGCGCTTGCCGGGCACGTCGAGGTAGTTGTCCGGCTCGTCGAGCAGGAGCACCTCGTCGGTGCCGCGCAGGAGCGCCTCCAGCACGATCCGCTTCTGCTCCCCGCCGCTGAGCGTCGAGACCCGGCGGTAGGCGGCGCGCTCGAACGGCAGCGCCATCGCGGACGTCGTGCAGCGGTCCCACGTCGTCTCGATCTCGTACCCGCCGACGTCGGCCCAGTCCGCGAGGGCCTGCGCGTACGCGAGCTGGGTCCGCTCGTCGTCGGCGACGAGCATCGCCTCCTCCGTCGCGTCGACGGCCCGGCCGGCGCGGCGGACCGGGTCGGGCGCGACGGACAGGAGCAGGTCGCGCACCGTCGTGTCGTCGCGGACGGAGCCGATGAACTGGCGCATGACGCCGAGGCCGCCGCTGCGGGTGACCGCGCCGGCGTCGGCCGGCAGGTCGCCGGCGACGATCCGCAGGAGCGTGGTCTTGCCGGTCCCGTTCGGTCCGACGAGCGCCATCCGGTGCCCCTCGCCGACCCGGAGGTCGACGCCGCCGAGGAGCGGACGACCGTCCGGCAGGGAGTACGTGATGCCGGCGAGGTCGAGGTGGCCCATGCCCTCACCCTGCCGCAAGCGGTCCGGCCCCGGCCAGTCCATTTCGCCGAGGACGACCGGGCGCGGTGCCGACGAGGACCGGCTCAGCGCCGCCGAGTGGGTCGCCGCCCCGAGCGCCAGCAGGACGTGTGCCAGTGCCGCCGGTCAGCGAGGCCGGCCTCGGCGCCGAGCAGGTGGTCGGCCGGCCACGCCACGACGTGCGGCGTCCCCGCGAGGACGAGCTGGTCGCAGCCCGGGCAGCGGTAGTCCCTGTCGCTGCCGCCGACGGACCGCACCCGCCACTCGCGCCCGTCGACCGACGTCTCGCCGCGCTCCCATCCCTGCGTCAGCCGGTCGACGTCCAGCGGGACGTGGTCGGCCGCGTAGTTGCGCTTGGAGGATCGTCGGGCCACCCGACCAGGGTAGACGCGAGTCCTCGGCGAGCGGGCGGGGCGCCCCGGCGTCAGAAGAGGCGGGAGTCCGGGTCGTCGATGCCGCGCATGGCGTCGTAGTCGAGCAGGAGGCAGTCGATCCCGCGGTCGGTGGCGAGGGTGCGCGCCTGCGGCGCGATCGACTGCGCCGCCAGCACACCGCGCACCGGCGCGAGCAGCGGGTCGCGGTTGAGCAGCTCCAGGTAGCGGGTGAGCTGCTCGACGGCGTCGATCGTCGCGCGTCGCTTGATCTCGACGGCGACGTGGCGGTGCGACCCGCCCGGTGGCGCCTCGGCCGGGTCGTCCGCGCCGTCGCCGATCTCGACGACGAGCGCGGGGGCGCCGGGCGCCCGGACCATGAGGTCGACCGGGCCGATCGCGGTCGGGAACTCCCGGCGCACGAGGACGTGGCCGTCGCCGAGCAGCGTGACCTGCTCGGCCAGGAGCTTCTGCAGGTGGGCCTCCACGCCGTCCTTGACCAGCCCGGGGTCGACGCCGAGGTCCTCGGACAGGTCGTGCGCCACGTCGTAGAGCGTGACGACGAGCTGGTCGTCCGACTTGGCGGCGGAGACCGTCCAGACCTCGCTCACGCCGTCGGCGGCCTGCTCGGCCGAGGGCTGCGCCACCCGGAGGGAGCAGGGCGGGCTCATCCAGTTGAGCGGCTTGTACGAGCCACCGTCGGAGTGGACGAGGACGCTGCCGTCGGCCTTGACCATGAGGACGCGGGTCGCGGCGGGCAGGTGGGCGTCGAGACGCCCGGAGTAGTCGACCGAGCAGCGGGCGATGACGAGACGCACCCGGTGATCCTACCCAGCCGGCCGTGGCCACCGGGCGGCCGACAGCGAGCGACGAGCGGTGGGCGGCGAGCGGTGGGCGGCGGGCGGTGGGCGGGAGGCGATGCCGCGGACCGGGATGATGGACCGATGGACGGAATCGTCGTGCGACCGGTCCGCGCCCACGAGTGGCGCGAGGTCCGCGAGCTGCGGCTGCGGGCGCTGAGCGACGAGGTCGCGGGGATGGCGTTCGGCGAGACCCTCGCGGTGGCGTCGGCTCGGCCGGAGCAGTTCTGGGTCGAGCGCGCGGCCCTGGCATCGCCGGAGGCCGGCCCCGACGCGGGCGTCCGGCAGGTCGTCGCCGTCACACCCGACGGACGGTGGGTTGGCTCCGTCACGGTCTGGCTCGAGCGCGCCGGCGAGCCCGACGTCGAGGGCGTGGCGATCCCTCGGTCCGGCGGCGGGATCGTCGGCGTCTACGTCGAGCCGGCCCACCGGGGGCAGGGTCTCGTCCAGCGTCTGCTCGACGCGGCGGTCGACTGGGTGCGCGAGCGCGGCCTCGACCGCGCGCGGCTGTACGTCCACGCCGACAACGTCCGCGCGCAGAGGGCGTACGCCACGGCGGGGTTCCGGCCGACGGGCGTCACGCTCACCGGCGGCGTCGGGGCCGAGATCGAGATGGCCCGCGACCTCTGACGCGGCTGGAGCCCGGTGCCGCCCGTGGGAGGACGGCCTAGAGGATGGCGCGGCGCAGCCCGGCCCCGGGCGGAGCCGACTCCAGCCAGGAGGCGAGGCCGGCGTAGGCGCCGCGGGAGATGCCGAGCGACATGGTCGACTCGGCCCCGGCGGCGTCGCGGACGCGGCACTCAACCTCGACGAGGGAGCCGCTGCGCAGCGGGCCGCGCGAGGGTCCGTCGCCCGCGTCGATCGGCCGGGCCGGGCCGAGGATCGCGAACCTCCCCCGCGCCCAGACGTGCCGGGGACGCGGGGAGAGCGAGATCACCCGGTACCAGCGCAGCTCGAGCGCCGTGTAGCAGGCGATGCCAGAGGCCCAGCCGGTCTCGTCGCGGATCGCGCACGGGAACGAGCCGACGCGTCGGCCGAGGGTGCGCAGCCGAAACCAGAACCAGCCGGCAGCCGCGACGAGGACGAGGAGCGCGACGATCACCGCGACGACCACGGGCGGCCCTTCACGTCACGTGCGCTCATTCCTGGACCCTACCCCCGACGGTGCCCGCGCTGACGAGGTCGACCTCAGTCGACGACGACCGTGACCCGGTCGCTGTCGAAGGACACGAACCCGCCGGGGACGTCGAACCTGGACGACTCGCCGTTCGCGTGCACGCGCACCGTCCCGGGGCGCAGGAGCGCCAGGACCGACTCGTGACCCGGCAGGAGGCCCATCTCGCCCTCGGCGGCCGGCACGCTGACGCCGCTCGCCTCCCCGGACCACAGCACGCGGTCCGGGGCGACGACCTCGACGGTCAGCTTTCCGCCGGCGGCCATCAGCGCAGCTCCGCCTGGATGCGCGCCCAGTTCTTCTCGAGGTCCTCGAGGCCACCGATGTTGAAGAACGCGGACTCGGGCAGGTGGTCGAACTCGCCGCTCGCGATCTTGTCGAACGCCTCGATCGTCTCCGTCAGCGGCACGGTCGAGCCGGCGACACCGGTGAACTTCTCGGCCATGTACGTGTTCTGCGAGAGGAACTGCTCGATCCGGCGCGCGCGGGCGACCGTGACCTTGTCCTCCTCGGAGAGCTCGTCGACACCGAGGATGGCGATGATGTCCTGCAGCTCCTTGTTCTTCTGCAGGATCGCCTTGACCAGCGTCGCCACGCGGTAGTGGTCCTCGCCGACGAACTGCGGGTCGAGGATGCGGCTGGAGGACGCGAGCGGGTCGACGGCCGGGTAGAGACCACGCGAGGCGATCTCGCGGGAGAGCTCCGTCGTCGCGTCGAGGTGCGCGAACGTCGTGGCCGGGGCCGGGTCGGTGTAGTCGTCGGCCGGGACGTAGATGGCCTGGAGCGACGTGATCGAGTGACCGCGCGTCGAGGTGATCCGCTCCTGGAGCTGGCCCATCTCGTCGGCGAGGTTCGGCTGGTATCCGACCGCGGAGGGCATGCGGCCCAGCAGCGTCGACACCTCGGAGCCGGCCTGCGTGAACCGGAAGATGTTGTCGATGAACAGGAGCACGTCCTGCTTCTGGACGTCGCGGAAGTACTCGGCCATCGTGAGCGCCGAGAGGGCGACGCGCAGACGCGTGCCCGGCGGCTCGTCCATCTGGCCGAAGACCAGGGCGGTCTTGTCGAAGACGCCGGCCTCCTCCATCTCGACGATGAGGTCGTTGCCCTCACGCGTGCGCTCGCCGACCCCGGCGAACACGGACACGCCGCCGTGGTCCTGCGCGACGCGCTGGATCATCTCCTGGATGAGCACCGTCTTGCCGACGCCGGCACCGCCGAACAGGCCGATCTTCCCGCCCTGGACGTACGGGGTCAGCAGGTCGATGACCTTGATGCCCGTCTCGAACATCTGGGTCTTGGACTCGAGCTGGTCGAAGGCCGGGGCCTTGCGGTGGATGGACCAGCGCTCGGTGACCTCGAAGGAGTCGGCGGGGACGTTGAGCACCTCGCCGATGACGTTGAACACCTTGCCCTTGGTGACGTCGCCGACCGGCACCATGATCGGGCCGCCGGTGTCGCGCACCTCCTGGCCGCGGACGAGGCCGTCCGTCGGCTTGAGGGCGATGGCACGCACGAGGTTGTCACCGAGGTGCTGCTCGACCTCGAGCGTGAGGGTCTGCTCGCTCGGCTCGCCCTCGCCCTGCCCCTCGAGGCGGAGGGTCGTCTCGAGCGCGTTGTAGATGTCGGGGAGCACGCCCGAGGCGAACTCGATGTCGACGACGGGCCCGATCACCCGGGCGATCCGCCCGGCACCCACGCCGGCCGGGGTGGCAAGCTCGACGGCTTCCTCAGTCATTGTTGGTCCTTCTCTTCGATCGGCAGGCGGTCGTCTGCGAGCTGTCAGCTGGCGAGGGCGTCGGCACCCGAGACGATCTCACTGATCTCCTGGGTGATCTCGGCCTGCCGGGCCGTGTTGGCCAGGCGGGTGTAGGTACGGATGAGGTCTTCGGCGTTGTCCGTCGCCGTGTGCATCGCGCGCTGGCGCGAGGCGAGCTCGGACGCAGCGGCCTGCAGGAGCGCCGTGTAGATCCGGGCCTCGATGTAGCGCGGGAGCAGGCCGTCGAGGACCTTCTCCGGCGAGGGCTCGAAGTCGTAGAGCGGCAGCGGGTCCTCCCCCACGGGGGTCACGCCGTCGACCACCTCGAGCGGAAGGATCCGCACGACGCGCGGCTCCTGCCGGACCATCGAGAGGAAGCGGGTGTAGACCACGTGGATCTCGCTCACCCCGCCGTCCTCGACGTCGGCCTGGAACGCCTCGAGGAGCGCCGTGGCCATCTCGTCGGCCGTGGTGAACTCCGGGGCGTCCGAGGTGCCGGACCAGGTCCGCACCATCGGGCGGCCGCGGAACTGGTAGAAGCCGATCCCGCGACGTCCGCTCACGTAGAGCTGGGGGTCCTTGCCCTCCTCCGTGAGCCGCGCCTGGAGCCTCTCGGCCTCGCGGAGCACGGACGCGTTGTACGAGCCGGCCATCCCGCGGTCGGCGGTGATGACGAGGATCGCCGCCCGGTTCGTGTCCGTGCGCTCGGACGTGAGCGGGTGCTCGATCGTCGCGTGGGTCGCGACGGCCGAGACGGACCGGGTGAGCGCACGCGTGTAGGGCGCCGCCTGCTCCGCGAGCCGGCGGGCCCTGCCGATCCGCGAGGCGGCGATGAGCTCCATCGCCCGGAACACCTTCTTGAGGGTCTGGGTCGATCGGATCCGCTGCTTGTAGACGCGCTGCTGACCTCCCACGCTCAGCCTCGCTTCTGGCGGACGATCTGCTCCTGCTCGACGTGCAGCTCCTCGCCGTCGTCCTCGGCCTCGACCAGGAGCGAGCCGTCGCTCGTGGTGAAGCCGGTGAGGAACTCCTCCGTCGCGGCCTCGAGCGCCGCGACGGTCGTGTCGTCGAGCTTGCCCGTCGACTCGATCGCCGACAGCACGTCGGTGGTGCGACGGACGTGGTCGATGAGCTCGGCCTCGAACCGCAGGACGTCGGGGACCGGGACGTTGTCGAGGTGCCCGCTCGTGCCGGCCCAGATCGAGATGACCTGCTCCGAGACCGGGTACGGGGAGTACTGCGGCTGCTTGAGCAGCTCCGTCAGGCGCTCGCCGCGGGCGAGCTGCTGACGCGTTGCCGGGTCGAGGTCGGAGGCGAACATCGCGAAGGCCGCGAGGGAGCGGTACTGCGCGAGCGTCAGCTTGAGCGTGCCCGAGACCTGCTTCATGGCCTTGACCTGCGCGGCACCACCGACGCGGGACACCGAGATGCCGACGTCGACGGCGGGGCGCTGGTTGGCGTTGAACAGGTCCGACTGGAGGAAGATCTGGCCGTCGGTGATGGAGATGACGTTCGTCGGGATGTACGCCGAGACGTCGTTCGCCTTCGTCTCGATGACCGGCAGGCCCGTCATCGAGCCGGCGCCGAGCTCGTCCGAGAGCTTGGCGCAGCGCTCGAGGAGACGGCTGTGCAGGTAGAAGACGTCACCGGGGTACGCCTCGCGGCCCGGCGGGCGGCGCAGCAGGAGCGACACGGCGCGGTAGGCCTCGGCCTGCTTGGACAGGTCGTCGAACACGATGAGGACGTGCTTGCCGTCGTACATCCAGTGCTGACCGATGGCCGAGCCGGTGTACGGGGCGAGGTACTTGAACCCGGCCGGGTCCGAGGCGGGCGCCGCGACGATCGTCGTGTACTCCAGCGCCCCGGCCTCCTCCAGCGCCCCGCGGACCGACGCGATCGTCGAGCCCTTCTGGCCGATGGCGACGTAGATGCAGCGGACCTGCTTCTCCGGGTCGCCGGAGTCCCAGTTCGCCTTCTGGTTGAGGATCGTGTCGATCGCGATGGCCGTCTTGCCGGTCTTGCGGTCGCCGATGATGAGCTGGCGCTGGCCGCGGCCGATCGGGATCATCGAGTCGATCGCCTTGATGCCGGTCTGCAGCGGCTCGTGCACCGACTTGCGGGCCATGACGCCGGGGGCCTGGAGCTCGAGGGCGCGGCGGCCCGTGGTCTCGATCTCGCCGAGGCCGTCGATCGGGTTGCCGAGCGGGTCGACGACGCGACCCAGGTACCCGTCGCCGACCGGCACGGAGAGCACCTCGCCCGTGCGGCGGACCTCCTGGCCCTCCTGGATGCCGGCGAACTCACCGAGGACCACGACACCGATGTGGCGCACGTCGAGGTTGAGCGCGAGCCCGAGCGTGCCGTCCTCGAAGGTCAGCAGCTCGTTCGCCATGGCGCCCGGCAGTCCCTCGACCTCGGCGATGCCGTCGGCGGCCAGGGTGACGCGGCCCACCTCCTCGCGGACGTCTGCGGAGGGGGTGTAGGAGCTGACGAACGTGTCGAGCGCAGCCCTGATGTCCTCGGGCCGGATCGTGAGCTCAGCCATCGGTTCCTTCTCTCGTTCTCGCGTCCCCGGGCTGGTGCCGGTGCGCGGGCGTGGTGTGGGTCGGGTGTGGGTCAGCCGGCGATGCGACGCCGAGCTTCCTCGAGCTTGGACAGGATGGTGGCGTCGAGGACCTCGGACCCGACCTGGATCCGCAGGCCCCCCACGACCGTGGGGTCGACGCCGACGTTGAGGTGCACCGGCTGGTCGTAGACGCGGGAGAGGATCTCCCCGAGCCGGGTGCGCTGAGCCTGCGTGAGCGGACGCGCCGCGAGGACGGTCGCGACGAGCCGACGACGACGCGCGGCCGCCAGCTCGCCGATGGCGGCGAGCTGCCCCGTGACGGAGCGGCGGCGCAGCGCCCCCACCGTCCGCGAGACGAGCGCGCGGGTGATCGGCGACGCCGTCGGGAGCAGCGCCCCGATGAGACCGACCCGGTTCTCGGCCGGCAGGTCCGCGTTGCCGAGGGCGACGCGCAGCTCCCGCTGCTCGGCCAGCGTGCGGCCGAGCCGGAAGATCTCGTCCTCGACGTCGAGCAGCGTGCCACCGGCCTGCGCCGCGCTGAGGTACGTGTCCGTCCCGACCTGCTCGAGGGCGTCGGCGAGGTCCCGGTCGGCCGACCAGCGGTCCCGCGCCATGCCGGCGACCAGCGCGACCACCTCGGGCGAGACCGCGGAACCGAGCGCGCGCTCGGCCAGCGCGGCCTTGTCCTGGGCTGCCCGGGTCGGGTCGGTGAGGGCGCGGCGCAGGCCGGCGGAGCCGTCGAGGGCGTCGACGACGGCGAAGATCTCCTCGCCGAGCCGGCCCGCGTCCGTCCCCGCGGCCGTGACGACCGGGGAGAACCGGTCGGCCGCCGCCCTCATCGATGCCTCGCTGGTCGCTCGCATCACTTCTCCAGGGTGTCGGTCGCCGACGAGACGGTCGCGACGGCCTCGCCGGACGACGCGTCGAGCTCGTCGAGGAAGCGGTCGATGATCCGCGACTGACGGGCGTCGTCGCTCAGGGACTCGCCGACGATCCGGCCGGCGAGCTCGGTGGCGAGCGAGCCGATGTCCGTGCGCAGCGAGACGACCGCGGCGGTGCGCTCGGCGTCGATCTGCCGCTGCGCCGCCTCGAGGATGCGCTGTGCCTCGGCCTGGGCCTTGGACCGCGCCTCGGCGACGATCTGGGCCCCGTCGCCGTTGGCGCCCTCGCGGATGCGAGCCGCCTCCTGGCGCGCGGCCACGAGCTCCGCCTCCTGCGTCGCCTTGGCGGCGTCCGCCTCGGCCTGGACCTTCGCCGCGTGCTCGAGACCGCCCTCGATCTTCGCCGTGCGCTCGTCGAGGATCGCGGTCATCTTCGGCATCAGGTACTTGATGAAGAAGAACGCGATGACGCCCGAGACGACGAGCGACCAGATGATGTCGTAGTCGGCGGGGATGAAGACTTCGATCCCGCTGGGCGGGTCCGCCGCGAGGATCTGTCCCTCCATCAGAACAGGAAGCCCGCGATCAGGCCGAGGAGGGCCAGCACCTCGACGAAGGCGACACCGATGAACATGTTGGTGCGCAGCGTGTTGGCGACCTCGGGCTGACGGGCCATGCCCTCCAGCGCCTTGCCGATGAGGATGCCGAGGCCGATACCGGGGCCGAGGGTCGCCAGGCCGTAGCCGATGGTGGCGATGTTGCCGGTGACGCCGACGATCTCGTTCATTGTTTTCCTTCCTGAGGCGACGAGCTCCTTGCCCGTCGTCGTGGGTGGTCCGGTGGTGGGGGTGACGAGTAAGTGACGAGGGGGCCGTCAGCGCCGGCGGCGCCGGGCTGCCCCGACGGTCAGTGCTCCTCCTCCAGCGACATCTGGATGTACACGGAGGCGAGGAGCGTGAAGATGAAGGCCTGGAGGAACGCGACGAACAGCTCGAACAGCGTGATGCCGAGACCGCCGACGAACGTGAGCACGCCCGTCGTCTTGATGAGACCGCCGCCCTCGAACAGCAGGAAGTGCGTCGCGGCGAAGCACAGCACGAGCATGAGGTGGCCGGCCATCATGTTGGCGAGCAGTCGCAGCGCCAGCGTGAACGGCCGCAGCACGAACACCTGCAGGATCTCGATCGGCGTGATGAGCACGTACATGAACGGGGGCACGCCGCTGGGGAACAGCGAGTTCTTGAGGTAGCCGATCCCCTGCTTCTTGAAGCCGGAGTACAGGTAGACGACGTACACCCACACGGCGAGGACGACCGGAAGGCCGACGACCGACGTCCCGGCGATGTTGAGGAACGGGATCACCCCGGCGACGTTCATCGCCATGATGATGAAGAACAGCGAGGTCAGCATCGGCAGGTACCTGCGGCCGACCTCCTTGCCCAGCACCGACTCGACGATCTGCACGCGGACGAAGTCCAGCGCCAGCTCGACGACGCTCTGCGCGCGACCGGGGACCAGCTTCGCGTGCCGGGTCGACAGCCACAGCCACAGGATCAGCGCGATCGTGATGACGATGCGCACCAGCATGATCCGGTTGATCTCGAAGGGCGTCCCCTCGAACCAGATCGCGGGCGGGAAGAACTCGCCGATCGACGGGATGTGGAAGCCACCGCCGTGCTCGCTCTCGGCCATGAGAAGTCCAGCCGCGTTCATGCTCTCCCCGGGTCTTGTGGTGGTCGCGCAAGGCCCAGCAACGACGCGCACGTCGTAGTGTGCTGGCTCGGCATGGGTCTAGCGGGAAGCCTACCGGATGGACCGGAGTGCACGGCACACGGCTTCGTCACATCCCGGACACGTCTCCTCCCGCGGCCGGCGGCGAGTCGACCCTCGGTCGAGGCGGCTCCGGCGGCCTGACGCGACCGGTCGGCGGCCGTCGTCAGTCCCTCGGCGCGCCGCCCTCGGGCACGTCGACGATCGGGATCCGCGCCGAGCGGATGGCCAGGACCTCGATCGCCAGCGAGGCGACCACGATCGCGCCGAGCGTCCCGGCGAGCACGTACTTGTCGTAGAACGTGAGGTCCCGCAGGATCACGAGCACGACGATGATGACGACCATCTTCGCGAGCCAGCCGCCCAGCACGACGACGGCGAGGAACTGCGGGCTCCGCCCCTCCCCCAGGGCCATCGAGACGACGGTCGCGCCGCAGAACAGCAGCCCGATGCCGCCGCCGATGAGCGCACCCCACACGCCGGAGCTGCCCGGGTCGCTGAGGAACCGGCCGACGACGGCGCCGACCAGCGTGATCGCGACGGTCGCCACGAGCATCCGGCGCAGGATCTGGGCGAAGAGCTCGCGCAGCGTCACGGGGGCGGCCGGCGGCGCGGGGGCCTCGGAGGTCGTGGGGGTGGTGTCGCTCACGGGCCCTACTCTCCCACGCGCTCCCCCGCCGTCGGCCGCCGCCGGTCCCGGGCGGGTGCGTGGACCCGCGTCAGCGCGCGTGGCGGCGTCGCCCGACGAGCCGCGGCAGCAGGGTCGAGACGAGCGCGACGACGACGGCGACGGCCAGCAGCGGCACCATCATCTCGACCGGCAGGAACGCGAAGCCGACCGTTCCGAAGGCGAACAGCGCCGTCCACAGGTACATGACGACGACGGCGTGCCGCCGGGAGTGCCCGAGCGCCAGCAGCCGGTGGTGGATGTGCCCGCCGTCGGCGGTGAACGGCGACTTCCCGGCGCTGACCCGCCGGACGACGGCGAACGCGAGGTCGAGCAGCGGGAGCAGCATGACCGCGACCGGCAGCAGGATCGGCAGGTAGGCCGGGAGGGTGAGCGTCGACAGGCCCTCGACGCTCGAGCCGGGGTCGATGTTGCCCGTCACGACGATGCCGGCCGCCGACACCGTGAGCCCGAGGAACATGGCCCCGGAGTCGCCCATGAAGATCGAGGCCGGGCTGAAGTTGTGCGGCAGGAAGCCGAGGCAGGAGCCGACGAGGGCCGCGACCACCATGGTCGAGAGGTCGGAGTAGTCCGTCTCCGTCGACCGGGTGAGCAGGTAGCTGTAGACGAAGAACGCCGAGCCGCCGATCGCCACCATCCCCGAGGCGAGCCCGTCGAGCCCGTCGACGAAGTTGACGGCGTTGATGGCGACCAGCACGACGAAGAGCGTGATGAGCAGCGACATCCGCGAGGAGATGATCGTCAGCCCGAACACCGGCAGCGTCACGAGCTGCACGCCCTGCCAGACGAGGATCCCGGCGGCGAGGACCTGGCCGACGAACTTGGTGATCCAGTCCAGGTCCCAGATGTCGTCCACCACGCCCAGCGCGACGATGAAGCCGGCCGCCGCGAGGATCCCCCAGGCCTGGTTGGAGATCTCGAAGACCTCGCCGAGGAACGTGGTCCGCGAGGCGATGAGGAGCGCGGCGGCGAAGCCGAGGAACATCGCGATGCCGCCGAGCCGCGGCGTCGGCTCGGTGTGGACGTCCCGGTCGCGCAGCGGGGTGAGCGCGTTCGTGCGTCGGGCGACGGCGCGCACCGAGGGGATGAGCAGGTAGGTGATGACGGCGGCGAGGGCCATCACCAGGAGGTAGACCCTCACGCGGGCTCGGCCTCCGTCTCGGCGGACGGCCCGGCGTCGTCGACCTCCGCCGCGAGGTGCGGCACGACGGTCGCGAGCGTGGCCGCGTCGATGGCGCCGGACCGGACGATCGCGAGCCGGGAGGTCCGGGCGTCGACGATCGTGGAGGGCACGCCGCCGGCCGAGTCACCGGCGTCGAGGTAGACCGCGACGCGGGCGCCGAGCTGGTCGCGCGCGTCCGTCGCGCTGGTCGCCGCCGGCTGTCCCGTCCGGTTGGCCGAGGAGACGGCGAGGGGGCCCGTGCGGCGCAGGAGCGCGAGCGCCACCTCGTCGTCGGGCATCCGCAGCGCGACGGTCCCGCCGGTGTCGCCGAGGTCCCAGTCGAGCGTCGGCTGGCAGCGGACGATGAGCGTGAGCGCGCCGGGCCAGAACCGCTCGGCGAGCGCGCGGGCGGGCTGCGGGACGTCCAGCCCGAGCACGTCGAGCATCTCCGGCCCGCCGACCAGGACGGGCGGCGGCATCTGCCGGCCGCGTCCCTTGGCCGCGAGGAGCGCGGCGACGGCCGAGGCGTCGAAGGCGTCGGCCCCGATCCCGTAGACGGTGTCGGTCGGCAGGACCACGAGGCCGCCGCCGCGGACCGTCGCGGCGGCCACCTCGAGGCTGGCGTCGAGCTGGTCGGGGTCGCAGGGCAGGACGGTCACGTCCCCGATCTTCCCACGCCGACCCGCGGCGCACGCCGACGACGGGCCTCTGGCACGATCGAGCGATGTCCGCACCCCGACCGACCTCCCGCGACCGCGCGTGGCAGCTCGCCGCGGTGGTCGCGCTCGCCGTCAACCTCTACGCGCTCTACGCGCCGCGGGTGGACGGGCCGTCCGTGCCGGGCGTGCGGCTGGACTGGGTCGGTCACGCCCTCACGTTCGCGGTCCTGACGTTCACGGCCCTCATGGCGCGGGTGCCCCCGCGCCTCGTGCTCGGGCTGGTGGCGGCCAACGCCGTCGTCAGCGAGGCCGTGCAGCACTGGTTCCTGCCCCGGCGGACCGGCGACGTGACGGACGTCGCGGCGGACCTCGTCGGGCTTGCGCTCGGCTGGCTCGCCTGGCGGCTCGTCCGCCGGCGCGGGCTCAGGCGGGACGCCGCGCGCGGACGCCCCGATCGCGACCGGTGAGGTCGGGAAAGGTCGCCACGTCCTCGAACCCGGCGGAGCCCACGATCGCGCGCACGGCCCCGGCCTGGACCTCGGCGTGCTCCATCACGAACCAGCCGCCCGGACGCAGCAGCCGCCACGCCGCCACGACCACGTCCCGCGGGACCGCCAGCCCGTCGCCGCCACCGCCGTAGAGCGCGAGGTCCGGGTCGTGGTCGCGCACCTCGGGGTCGATCGGCACGGCGTCGGGCGGGATGTAGGGCGGGTTGCTCACGACGACGTCGACGAGCCCGGTCAGCTCGGCCAGGAGACCGGCGTCCCGCACGTCGCCGAGCGACACCTCGACCGCCGGCGCCCCGACCCGCTCGGCGTTGTCCCGGGTCAGCACCACGGCCTCCGGCGCGGCGTCGACCGCCACGACCCGGCCGTCCGGCACCTCGGTCGCGACGGCCAGCGCGATGCCCCCGGCGCCGCAGCACAGGTCGACGACGAGGGGTTCCCGGCCGGCCGCGCGTGCCGCGTCGACGGCGTGCTGCGCCACGACCTCGGTCTCCGGCCGGGGCACGAACACCCCGGGACGCACCTCGAGGTCGAGGTAGCGGAAGGCGGCACGACCGGTCAGGTGCTGCAGCGGCTCGCGGAGCCGTCGGCGCTCCACCAGCTCCGCGTACCGCGCGGCGAAACCGTCCGGCGCCACGCTCGGCGCCATCACCAGCGACGACACCCCCAGCACGTGCTCGGCCAGCGCCCGCGCATCCACCTCGGGCGAGGGCACCCCGGCCTCGGCCAGCACGGCCGCGGCCCCCCGCACGTACTCCCGCACGGAAGGCCCCCCTGCCCCGGACCCACCGCGCCCAGCTCCTCCCCCACGAGGCTCACCGCTCACGGGAGCACCCCCGCGCACGAGCGAAGCGGTGTGCCCCGACCAGAACAGGACCGGGACCTCACTGCTCCCCCGCGGCGGCGAGCTTCGCCGCCTCGTCCATGTCGATCGCCGAGGTGATGACGGCGTCCAGGTCCCCGTCGAGCACCGCGTCGAGGTTGTACGACTTGTACCCGGTGCGGTGGTCGGCGATCCGGTTCTCCGGGAAGTTGTAGGTGCGGATGCGCTCGGACCGGTCGACCGTGCGCACCTGCGAGCGCCGCGCCTCGCTGGCCGCGGCCGCCGCCTCCTCCTGGCGCGCGGCGAGCAGTCGCGCCCGGAGCACGCGCATGCCGGCCTCGCGGTTCTGGAGCTGGGACTTCTCGTTCTGCATCGACACGACGATGCCCGTCGGCACGTGCGTGATCCGCACGGCCGAGTCCGTCGTGTTGACGCTCTGCCCGCCGGGGCCGGAGGAGCGGAACACGTCGATCCGCAGGTCGTTCGCGTCGATCTCGATCTCGCCCTCGTCCTCCACCTCCGGCAGCACGAGCACGCCGGCCGCCGAGGTGTGGATGCGGCCCTGGGACTCGGTGACGGGGACGCGCTGGACGCGGTGCACGCCGCCCTCGTACTTCAGGTGCGCCCACACGCCGCCGACCGGGTCGTCGGGGTCGACCGAGCGCGCCTTGACGGCGAGCTGGACGTCCTTGTAGCCGCCCAGCGCGGACTCGGTCGCCTCGAGGACCTGCGTCGCCCAGCCCTTGCGCTCGGCGTAGCGCGTGTACATCCGCAGCAGGTCGCCGGCGAACAGGGCCGACTCCTCGCCGCCCTCGCCCGCCTTGATCTCGAGGATGACGTCGCGGCCGTCGTCCGGGTCGCGCGGCACCAGGACGCGGCGCAGGGTCTCGGCCGCATCGGCGACCTCGGCGACCAGCTCGGCGTGCTCGGCGGCGAAGGACGGATCCTCGGCGGCGAGCTCGGCGGCCGCCGCGACGTCCGCGGTCAGGGTCTCCCACGCGCGGTAGGCACGCACGACGCGGCCCAGCTCCGCGTACCGGCGGCCGACCCGGCGCGCACGGGCCGGGTCGCCGTGCAGGTCCGGGTCGGCGAGCTCGCGCTCGAGCTCGGCGTGCTCGGCGAGCAGCGGGCGGGCGACGGCGAAGTCCTCGGCCACGAGGGTCTCCTGTCGGGTCGGCGTCGGCCCGGGGGCGACGCGGGGTGAGGACCGGTGGAAAGACGAAGCGAGCGCCGGCGTCCCAGTGCTGGGATGCCGGCGCTCGCTCGAGTCGCTACTTGGCGGCCTTCTTGCCGAACCGACGCTCGAAGGCGGCCACGCGGCCACCGGTGTCGAGGATCTTCTGCTTGCCCGTGTAGAACGGGTGGCAGGCGCTGCAGACGTCGGCGCTGATGGCGCCCGAGGTCGCGGTGCTGCGGGTCGTGAAGGTGTTGCCGCAGGTGCACGTCACCTCGGTGGTGACGTACTCGGGGTGGATCCCGCTCTTCATGGTGTCCTCCTGTTTCGGGGAGCCGCCGGGTCGCTCACTGTGTCGGCTCCGTGCGGAGCCCAGAGGCGTGAACCGGGGGCCAGCGTTCTATTCTGCCAGATCTTCGGACCCGCTCGGGTCAGCCGACGAGCTCGTTCTCCTGGGTGGGAACGGTCGGCGTCGTCTTCTGGACGGTCATGAGGAACTCCGCGTTGGTCGGGAGCTCCCGGACGCGGCCGAGCAGGAGCTCGAGCGCCGGCTGCTGCTCGAGGCCGCCCATGAGGCGACGCAGCTTCCAGAGGATCTTGAGCTCGTCGGGCGAGACGAGGATCTCCTCGCGCCGCGTGCCCGAGGCGTTGACGTCGATCGCCGGGAAGATGCGCTTGTCCGCGAGCTGCCGGGACAGGCGCAGCTCCATGTTCCCCGTGCCCTTGAACTCCTCGAAGATGACCTCGTCCATCTTCGACCCGGTCTCGACGAGCGCCGAGGCGAGGATCGTGAGCGAGCCGCCCTTCTCGATGTTGCGGGCGGCGCCGAAGAACTTCTTCGGCGGGTAGAGCGCGGCCGCGTCGACACCACCGGAGAGGATGCGACCCGACGCGGGCGCCGCGAGGTTGTAGGCGCGGGACAGGCGCGTCAGCGAGTCCAGCAGCACCACGACGTCCCGGCCCAGCTCGACGAGCCGCTTGGCCCGCTCGATGGCGAGCTCCGCGACGATCGTGTGGTCGCTCGGCGGACGGTCGAACGTCGAGGCGATGACCTCGCCCTTGACCGTGCGCTCCCAGTCGGTGACCTCCTCGGGACGCTCGTCCGCGAGGACGATCATGAGGTGGACCTCGGGGTTGTTCGTCGTGATCGCGTTCGCGATCTGCTGCATGACGATCGTCTTGCCGGCCTTGGGCGGCGCGACGATGAGGCCGCGCTGACCCTTCCCGATCGGGGAGACCAGGTCGATGATGCGGGCCGTGACGGCGCGCGGCTCGGTCTCCAGCCGCAGCCGCTGCTGCGGGTAGAGCGGCGTCAGCTTGCTGAAGTCGGGCCGTCCCTGGGCCTGCTCGACCGGGCCGCCGTTGACCGAGTCGATCCGGACGAGCGCGTTGAACTTCTGGCGCTGGCTGCCGCCCTGGTTCTCGCCCTCGCGCGGCGCGCGGACGGCGCCCTTGATCGCGTCGCCGCGACGCAGGCCGTGCTTCTTGACCTGGCCGAGCGTCACGTACACGTCGTCCGACCCCGGCAGGTAGCCGCTGGTGCGGACGAACGCGTAGTTGTCCATGATGTCGAGGACGCCGGCGACGGGCACGAGGACGTCGTCCTCGGTGACCTCGAAGTCGGAGTCGGAGATCTGCGGGTCGTTGCCGCGACCGCGACGCTTGCGGTCGCGGAACCGGTCCCGGCCGCGACGGCGCCGGGAGCCCCCGTCGTCGTCGAAGTCGTTCTGGCGCGAGCCGCGCCCCTGGCCCTGGCCCTGGTTCTGGCCGCCGCCCTGGTTCTGCTGCGCGCCGCGGGCCGGTGCGACGTCCTCGCTGCGCGGCTCGGGGAGCTTGATGTCCTCCAGCGCGGGCCGGCGGCCCTGCTGACCGCCCTGGTTCTGGCGCTGGCCGTCGTTCTGCTGACCGCCCTGGTTCTGGCGCTGGCCGTCCCGCTGCCCCTCGCGCTGACGCTGCCGGCGCGAGCGGCCCTGCCGCTCCTCCCCGGAACCGTCGGCCTGGCCGGAGGCCGCCTCGGACGAGGCCGCCTCGGCGGCGGGGGCGCGGTCCGCGCGCTCGGAGCGCTCGCCGCGCTCCGGAGCCGAGGCGGACTCGGCCGGGCCGGCGGCGCGACCGGCGGCGCGACGGGCGCGGGGCGCCTCGGCGCCGCCCGACCGCTCCGCGGCGGGCGCGCTCTCGGCGGCCGTCTGCTGGACGGGCGCCTTCTCCTGGGTGGAGGGCGCCGCGGCCTTCGCGCGCTGCGAGCCGCGGGCGCCGCCCCGAGCCTCCTGGATCGCGGTCACCAGGTCGCCCTTGCGCATGCGCGAGGTGCCGGTGATGCCGAGCGAGCCCGCGAGCTGCTGGAGCTCGGCGAGCTTGAGGGAGGTCAGGGACCCACCGCGCGACGCGGTGGTGTCTGTGGTTTCTGTCACGGATTCCTCACTGGGTGGTGCGCCGAGAGTGGCGCTGACAAGAGGTGTCATCCCGTCGGGGGCACAGTCTCGGTCCAGTCCCGACGACACGCAGGCGACCCGGGCGGAAAGACCGTGGAAACGTTGTCTGTCGGCCGTCCCTGCAGCGCTGCGGAGTTCGCTCCCGCTCGCGCGCAGCCTCACCACTGGGGTCGGGGCGCCTTGGCGTACTCCGGCAGTCTACACGTGAGCGGCGACGGCGCCGTCCACCCGCCTCGTGACGGCCCTCACGCCCAGCGCGACGCGCCGCGGGCAGCGCTCGGGACCGGGTCGTCCTCGGGTCGCCGGGACGGGTCGCGAGGGTCAGACGAGCCGAGCGCCCTCCCGGTCGACGGGCAGGACGAGCGGGCGCCAGCCCTGCGCCGCCAGCGTCTCGCGCATGGCGGCCGGGACCTCGCCGAGCACCAGCACCGTCGGCCCGGCCCCGGAGATCACGGCGGGCTGCCCGGCCGAGCGCAGCCAGCCGACGAGCGCCATCGACGCGCCGAGCACCTGGCCGCGATAGGGCTGGTGCAGCCGGTCCTCCGTCGCGGCCATCCGCAGCTCGGGGTGGCCCTGCAGGGCGAGCGTGAGCAGCGCGGCCCGCCCGGCGGCGAACGCGGCGTCGGCGTGCGGGACGGTCGGCGGCAGCACCGAGCGCGCGACCTTGGTGGCGAGCTCCGTGTCCGGCACGAGGGCCGTCACGACGAGCGTCGGGTCCACCTCGACGCGCACCGCATCGACCTGGTCGGAGCGCCCCCCGTCGTCCTCCGCCGAGGCGGCCGCACCCGGCACCGGCGTGCGCCACGCGATCGTCGCCCCGCCGTAGATCGCGGCGGCGGCGTTGTCCGGGTGCCCCTCCCACTCGGTCGCGAGGTCGAGGATCACCTCGTTCGACAGGGCCTCGGGCTCGGACAGGAAGCCGCGCGCCGCGACGAGACCGGCGACGACGGCCGCGGCCGAGGACCCGAGACCCCGGCCGTGCGGGATGGCGTTGAACGCCTCGAGGTCGAGCCCGACCTGCGGGGCGCGCGCGATCTCGAGGCCGGCGCGGATCGCCTGGACGACGAGGTGACGCTCGCCCTCGGGCACGCTGCCGGCGCCCTCCCCCGTGACCCGCGTCGTCGTGCCGCCCGTCGTGGCGCGCACGCGCACCTCGTCGTGGAGCCCGAGCGCGAGCCCGAAGGCGTCGAAGCCGGGACCGAGGTTGGCCGAGGTCGCGGGCACCCTGACGGTGACCGCGTCGGTGACGATGCGCATCGCTGCCCTCCTCGCGCGCGACGGCTCAGGCGAGCCCGAGCGCCTCGGCGACGGCGACGGTCGTCGCTGGCACGACGACCGGGTCGATGGGGGTCGAACCGAGCGCGGTGGCGGTGTCCTTGAGGCCGTTGCCCGTGACGGTGCAGACGATCGTCGCGCCGGCCGGGACGTCGCCGGCGGCGGCGCGGGCCAGCAGCCCGGCGACCGACGCGGCCGACGCCGGCTCGACGAAGACGCCGACCTCGCGCGAGACGAGCGCCTGGGCGTCGAGGATCTCGGCGTCCGAGACCGCGTCGATCCGACCGCCCGACTCCTCCCGCGCGGCGACGGCGAGGTCCCAGGAGGCGGGGTTGCCGATCCGGATCGCGGTCGCGATGGTCTCGGGGTTCTCGACCGGCTCGCCCTTGACGAACGGCGCCGAGCCGTCGGCCTGGACGCCCCACATGACCGGGGTGCGCGAGGACCGGCCGGCCGCGAGGTACTCGCGGTAGCCCATCCAGTAGGCCGAGATGTTGCCGGCGTTGCCGACCGGCAGCACGTGGATCGTCGGGGCGTCACCGAGCGCGTCGACGATCTCGAACGCCGCGGTCTTCTGCCCCTGGAGACGGTACGGGTTGACGCTGTTCACCAGCGCGACGTCCTCCCGCCGGCCGAGCTCGCGGACCACGCGCAGGCCGTCGTCGAAGTTGCCCTCGAGCGAGACGAGCGTGGCGCCGTGGACGATCGCCTGGGCGAGCTTGCCCGCGGCGATCTTCCCGGCGGGCAGCACGACCGCGCACGGCAGCCCGGCCCGGGCGGCGTAGGCGGCGGCGCTGGCGGAGGTGTTGCCGGTCGAGGCGCACAGGACGAGCGCCCGGCCCCCGGCCGCGACCTTCGACACCGCCATCGTCATGCCCCGGTCCTTGAAGGACCCCGTGGGGTTGGCGCCCTCGACCTTGAGGTAGACCGTCGCGCCCGTGCGCTCCGAGAGCGCCGGCGCCTCCACCAGGGGCGTCCCGCCCTCCCCGAGCGTGACGACGGGGTCGCCCGGCTCGATGGGCAGGTACTGCGCGTACTCGTTGATGACGCCTCGCCACTGGTGGGCCATGGCTGCCTTCCTCGTCGTGTGGTGCTCGGTGCTGGGTCGAACGGGTGGAGCCGGCGCTCCGGCCGGCTGCCGCTGGCCGGTGCCGTCAGGCGCGCTCGACGCGGTAGGCCGAGAGGAGCTCGCGCACCCCCGGCGTCTCGCGCAGGGCGGAGATCGTGGCCCGCAGCGCCGACTCCGGCGCGTCGTGGGTGACGACAGCGAGCGTAGCCGCCTCGTCGTCGCCGGCCTGCTGGCGGACCGTCTCGATCGAGACGCCGTGCTCGGCGAACGTGGTCGCGAGGTGGGCGAGCACGCCGGGACGGTCCTCGACGGCGAGCCGGATCTGGCGGCGGGACGTGACGTGCTCCGGTCCGGCGATGGGCAGCTCGGCGTAGGCGGACTCGGCCGGGGCCCGCCCGCCCTGCCCGCGGTGGCGCGCCGCGGCGACGAGGTCGCCGAGGACGGCGCTGGCCGTCGGGGCGCCGCCGGCGCCCGCGCCGTAGAACATGAGCCGCCCGGCCGCCTCGGCCTCGACGACCACGGCGTTGTACGCCCCGCGGACACCGGCGAGCGGGTGCCCGTCGGGGAGGATCACCGGGTTCACCCGGACGGCGACGGACTCGCGGGAGCCGGCCTCGACGCGCTCAGCGATCGCGAGCAGCTTGATGACGCCGCCGGCCTCGCGCGCGGCCTCGATGTCCGCGGCCGTGACGCCGGTGATGCCCTCGCAGTCGACGTCGCCGAGCGAGACCCGCGTGTGGAAGGCGAGCGAGGCGAGGATGGCGGCCTTGGCCGCGGCGTCGTGGCCCTCGACGTCGGCCGTCGGGTCGGCCTCGGCGTAGCCCAGCTCCTGGGCCCGGGCCAGCACGACGTCGAAGTCGTGGCCCCCGGTCGTCATCTCGTCGAGGATGAAGTTGGTCGTGCCGTTGACGATGCCGAGCACGCGCATGACGCGGTCGCCGGCCAGCGACTCCCGCACCCCGCGCACGACCGGGACGGCGCCGGCGACGGCGGCCTCGTAGAGGAGGTCGACGCCGGCCGCGTCGGCCGCGGCGTAGAGCTGGGGACCGTGCGTCGCGAGCAGCGCCTTGTTCGCCGTGACGACGCCCGCGCCGCCGGCGATCGCCTCCAGCACGAGGTCCCGCGCCGTCGTGGTCCCGCCGATGAGCTCGACGACGACGTCGGCCCGGCGGACGAGCGCCTCGGCGTCGGTGGTGAGGAGGTCGGCCGGCACGTCGGGGCCGCGGTCGGCGTCGAGCGAGCGCACGGCGATGCCGACGAGCTCGACGGGGGCGCCGACGCGGGCGGCGATCTCGGCGGAGTGCCGGCGCAGGAGGCGCACGACCTGCGTCCCGACCGTGCCGCAGCCGAGCAGGGCGACCCTGACGGTGGCGGGCGCTGACGCGGTCTCGTGGGGCGACGGTGGTGGCTGCGCGGTCACCCGGCCAACCCTAGACGAGGCCCGCCGCCCGACGCCGGGGCGTCTCAGCGGGACGACCCGGCGGTGCTCGGGCTCAGCCGAGGTCGAGGGCGAGCAGGTCCGCGACGCTCTCGCGGCGCACGAGCGGCGTCACCTCGCCGTCGCGGACCGCGACCACGCCGGGGCGCGGGAGCAGGTTGTAGGTGCTCGCCATGGAGCGGCCGTAGGCGCCCGTGACGGCGACGGCGAGCAGGTCGCCGGCGTGGACGTCGGCGGGCAGGTCGACGTCGTGCACCACGATGTCCCCGCTCTCGCAGTGCTTGCCGACCACCCGCGCGCGCACGGGCGGGGCGCTGGAGGTCCGGCCGACCAGCTCCGCGTGGTACGCGGCGCCGTACAGCGCGGGCCGGATGTTGTCGCCCATCCCGCCGTCGATGCTCACGTAGAGCCGCTCGGCCAGCTCCGACCCCTCCGGCAGCCGGACCGGCTTGACCGTCCCGACCGTGTAGAGCGTGAGGCCGGCCGGCCCGGCGATGGAGCGTCCCGGCTCGAAGGAGACGCGCGGGACGGCGGTGCCCGTCTCGGCCGCGGCCTCGACGACGGCGGCCGCCGTCTCCTTCGCGATCCGCTCGGGGTCCAGCTCGACCTCGCCGGGCAGGTAGGCGACGCCGAACCCGCCGCCGAGGTCGACCTCCGGCACCAGGACGCCGGTGCGCTCGGCCAGCTCGGCGCGCACCCGCAGGACCTCGCGCGCGGCGGCGTCGAACCCGGCCGGGTCGAGGATCTGGCTGCCGATGTGGGAGTGCAGCCCGAGCAGGTCCAGCTCGGGCCGGGCCAGGATCGCGAGCAGGGCCGTGAGCGCCGGGGAGTCCTCCCCCGGCCTGGCCGGGTGGACCGAGAGCCCGAACTTCTGGTCCTCGTGCCCCGTCGAGATGTACTCGTGGCCGCCCGCGTGCACACCGGTGGTGACGCGGAGCATGACGCGGGCGCGCACGCCGAGCCCCGCCGCGACGTCGGCCACGCGGTCGACCTCGACGAGCGAGTCGAGCACGACGCGGCCGATCCCCTTGTCGCCGGCGGTGAGCGCCAGCTCCAGCTCCTCGTCGGACTTGTTGTTGCCGTGCAGGCCGACGCGGGCCGCGTCGACCCCGGCCGACAGCGCCGTCGTCAGCTCGCCGAGACTGGCCGTGTCGATGCCGAGCCCCTCCTGGCTCATCCAGCGGGCCACGGCGCGGCACAGGAACGCCTTGCCGGCGTAGAACAGCTCGACCTCGGCGCCGTGCTCGGCGAACGCCGTCGTCATCGCGTCGCGCAGCGCGGCGGCGCGCTCGCGCATGTCGCGCTCGTCCACGACGTAGAGCGGCGTGCCCTGCGCCGCGGCGAGCTCGGGCAGCCCGACGTCGCCGACGGCGACCGAGCCGTCCGCTCGGCGCACGGCCGTGCGCGGCCACGGGAGCCCGAGCGGGCCGTCGGGGAGACCTCCGGGCAGGTCGCGCGAGTCGTCGGCTGGTCCGGCGTCGTGTCCGGAGGTGGCGGTCATCGGGGTCAGAACTCCAGGCCGGTGTAGAAGTCGAGGGCGCTGGCCGCGTCCTCGGACACGACCCAGTAGGCACCGAGGTCGCCGTCCGTCCAGACGATGGTGACGAGCCCGTCGGTGTTGAAGATCCAGTAGTAGCCGCGGTTCTCGTCGGGGAAGACGACGCCCTCCTCGACCGCCGTGCCGAGCCCGCTGGCCTTGGCCGTGGCGACCGCGAGCGCCTCGTCCGGGGTGCCGAACCGGGAGGCGGTGAGCGTGACGGGCTCAACGCCGCCGCCGAACTGGCCGACGACGGACTCCAGCGCACCGTCCGGCGGTGCCGGGTTCGCGACGTAGCCGCCCTGGAGGATCGTGTACGTCCGGCCCGCGGGGACCTCGGCGTCGCTGGCCCCGTCCGTCGGCTCGTCCGTCGCCTCGGTGGGCGTCGACTCGTCGGTCGGTGCGTCGGTCGGCTCGTCGGTGGGGGCCGCGAACTCCCCGCCGATCACGGTGGTCGGCAGCAGCTCGAGCAGGGCGCTGGTGCGTCCGTCGCTCGTCCCGCCGCTGGCCGTCGGGGGCGCCGTCGGCGCCTCGGTGGTGTCGCCGCGGAACAGCGGCAGGACGACCAGCACGACGAGGGCCGCGAGCGCCGCGATCCCCACGACGATCCCGAGGAGGACGAGGAGCCTCCGGCGCGGGCTGGCCGGCGTCGCCCCGTCGGCGTCGTCGCCCGAGGGGACCGGCGCGAACACGTCGACCGGGATGCTGCGGGCGGTGACCCGGCCCGTCGTGCTCGGTGTCGCCGGCACGGAGCCGGTGGCCGTCGCGTCGCCGGTCGTGGCGTCGGTCACCCGGTCGAGGGTGACGGTGGCGTCGGTCGCGGCCGCCGCGATGGCCACGGTCGACCCGGACCGCTCGGCCGACTGCTGCGCCCCGCCCGGCTGGGCCGAGGCTCGGGCGCGCGCCTCGCGGAGCTGGCGTCGGGTCATCGTCGCTGGAAGCTGCCCGTCGAGATCGACCGTCGAGGTCGGCTCCGGCGCCGCGGGCGCCGGGACGGTCGGCCCGGCGGCCGCCTCGCCACCGGGGCGCACACCGGGCTCGCGCCGGGCGACGACGGGGCGCCGCGCCGGGGTCGGGGGTGCGGCGGGCTTCGAGCCGGCCGACTCCTCGGCGGCCTCGGCCGCCTCGGGCGGGAGGTAGGAGGCGATGTGCTCGTCGGTGTCGTGGAGGTAGGCGTACGGATCGAAGCCGGAACCGCGCGGGTCGGACATCGTGCCTCCTCGGGACATCGGTTCCAGATCACGGACTGCTGGCGGCCTTCCGGCCACGCTAGGGGTCAACCTTAAGTGAGATCGGCTTCTCGGCACGATCGTGGGGCGTCGGGTCCACTGCGACGCCCGCGGCCGCGCACGAGGGCGGCGGCGGGGCTGGTAGTCTTGTACGTCGGTCGGACGGCGCGTGTCACCACGGTCCCCGACCCGGGCACCCGTAGCTCAGTGGATAGAGCGTCTGCCTCCGGAGCAGAAGGTCGCTGGTTCGAATCCAGTCGGGTGTACCAGAGCGAAGGCCCCCGCCGGTGGATGCACCGGTGGGGGCCTTCGTCGTGTCGGAGCTCGCGGGCGCCGCTGCCCGAACGCGTCACCGGACCGGCCCCTTCGGGCGCACGGGCGGACGGATCCCGCGCGGCGCGCGGCGCGCACGCTGGTGCCCTGCGCCAGGAGGTGGGCCATGGATCGCGCGCACGAGTCGACGCCGACCGCGGCGCGGCGAGACCGCCGCGTCCAGCGCGGGGGCGCCGTCGCTCCCGCGTCCTCGACCGGTCCGGGCGTCGCCCCGCTGCACCGGTTGCAGCGGCTCGCGGGGAACGAGGCGACCAGCGCGCTCGTCGTGAGCCGGCAGACCATCGATCCCGCGACGGCGGCCGGCGGCCAGCAGGCGGGCTCCGGTGTCGGGCTGCAGCTGCCCGTGCTCGACGCCGGCGCCACCGGCGCCACCGCAGCGCCCGCCCAGGTCGCGGAGGCGACGCCCGCCCCGAACACGCCGCCGGCCGCCCCGGCGCAGCGTCTCCTGCGCCGCGGATCGCAGGGGCCGGACGTCGCCCAGCTCCAGACCCGGCTCAACGAGGTGGGCGCGGCTCCCGTCCCCCTCGACCCCGACGGGATCTTCGGCGGGCTGACCCAGAACGCCGTGCTCAGCTTCCAGCGCGAGCACCCGCCCCTCGCGGCGGACGGCGTCGTCGGCCCGATGACGCGGGAGCGGCTGGACGCCGAGCCCGGCGGCGGAGGCGGCGGGACCGAGCCTCCAGGCGTGGAGCCGCCCGGCGTCGAACCGCCGGGCGTGGAGCCGCCGGGCGTCGAACCGCCCGGTGTGGAACCGCCTGGTGTCGAGCCGCCCGTCCCCGCCACCGACCCGCTGCTCGGGATCTGCACGATCGAGGGCCACGGCTCCTCGGCCGCCGCCGTGGCGCGGGCGCGCGAGCAGGCGGTCGAGCTCTACGGCGGCATCGCGCCCGCCAACCGGGCCCGGATGGAGGCGGACCCGGTCACCGTCGACGTCATCCCGCACGACAAGAAGCTCACCGACCTCCCGCCCTACGCCAACCTGACCGGTCAGACCACGTTCGACGGGCGGATCTGGGACGACGTCCGCGGCATCCGCTCGACGGTGGACGGTCGCTCCCGCGTCGCCGTCGCCGAGGAGGACCTCGTCGCGGTCCCGGGGAAGGCGGCGAGCTACGGACCCGGCTTCCTCGAGGCGCACGAGGGCGGCCACGGCCTCCAGTTCTCGGGTCTCACGCCCGCCCAGGTCACCCAGCTCACCGCCCTGTACACGGCGCGGCTCGCCACGCACGGCCAGCCGACGGCGAGCACCCCGGAGGGCCCCGCGACGGCCGGCTGGCTCAGTCCCGCCTGGTACTCGGCCGCGAACAAGGAGGAGTACTTCGCCAACTCCGTCGCGGCCTACCACGCTCACCCGTACTCCACCTCGGAGCACGACCGGGAGATCTACACGCCCGACTGGCTGTCCGCCAACGACGCGCCGATGTACAACTTCCTCCAGGAGATCTACGCCCGATCGGGAGGCACGCCATGACGACGACCTACCACCTCTACCTCGGCGACGAGCCCGTCCTCGACCTGCGCGACGAACCCGGCATCCTCGTGAGCACGTCCGCCCCGCCGCCCCGCCCGGGCCAGGGCCCCGTCACCCACCCCTTCGCGACGGCGACCTTCCGCACCGCCGCCACCGAGGGCGCCCTCGGCGCCATGCTGCGGGGGGCTCCCGACCTCGGGTCCTTCCTCGACGCGGCGATCGAGGCCGGCTACCGCGTCGAGCGGGACGCGCCGCCCGCACCCGACGCGGACCCGGCCGACCCGGACCCGCCGGACGCGGCGTCGCCGCCGGGCTCGCCCTGGCCCTGACGACATCGGCGCGCCCCGACCGCGCCGCCACGTGATCACCCGCGCGCTCACTAGGCTGGACGCATGCCCGCACCCTCCGGTTCCCAGTACGTCCTGCACGACAGCTCCTCGAACGCCACCGCCGTCGTCACCGAGGTCGGCGCGATGCTCCGCGTCTTCGAGGTGGCGGGCCGCGACGTCGTCGTCCCCTTCCCCGAGGATGCGATCGCACCCGCCGGCCACGGCGCCATCCTCGCGCCCTGGCCCAACCGTCTCCGCGACGGCCACTACACCTTCGAGGGCCAGGACTACCAGCTCCCGGTGACCGAGGTCGCGCGCGGGACCGCGCTGCACGGCCTCGCGATGTGGCAGCGCTGGTCGCTCCTGGACTCCACGACGAACCAGGTCGTGCTCGGGCTGGACACCATCCCGGTCGGCGGCTACCCGTGGCAGCTCGAGCTGGTCGCCGCCTACGCGCTCGAGGGCACGACGCTGACGATCGAGGTCGACGCGACCAACGTCTCCGACACGACGGCGCCCTACGGCGTCGGCTTCCACCCCTGGCTCTCCCCCGGCCCCGGCTCGCTCGACGACGCCACCCTCCGGCTCGACGCCGCCGGCTGGGTGACGACCGACGACCGCCTCCTGCCGACCGGAGTCGTGCCGATCCCCGAGAAGTTCGACTTCCGCGTCGAGCGCGTGCTCGGCGACACGGACCTGGACGACGCGTTCGTCGACGTCGTCCGCGACGAGGACGGCCTCGCCTGGATCCGCCTCACGGGCACCGACGGCCGCACGGCCGCCGTCTGGATGGACGACTCCATGGACACGTTCCAGGTCTGCTCGGGCGACCACATCGGCGCGGTCGACTACCGACGCGCGGGGCTGGCCGCCGAGCCGATGAGCTGCGTCGCCGACGCGTTCAACTCCGGCGACCGGCTCGTCTCCCTCGCGCCGGGCGAGACCGCCAGCGTGCGCTGGGGGATCAGCCTGCTCTGAGCCGTGAGGGCGCCCGGGACTCGGTCGGTGCTTCCACGGCCGGTCGACCTCGTGCTATCCATGGCCCCATGACGACCGCGGCCCCGTCACCTGCCGTCGACTCCCCCGAGGCGTTCGCGGCCGACCTGCGCGCCCTGCGTCGGGCGGCCGGCGACCCGACGCTCGCGGCGCTCAGCGCCCGGACGGGCATCTCGAAGAGCGTGCTGTCCGAGGCGCTGACCGGGCGGCGCCTGCCGACCGAGCGCACCGTCGTGAAGCTCGTCGAGGCGTTCACGGCCGACCCCGGCCCGTGGATCGCGCGCCGGGGCTCGCTCGGCTCCCGCGCGGTCGCGTCGTCGGCGACGCAGGAGACCGCCGACGCGGCGGACGACGGCGCGCGTCCCGGGTGGCGCTCGCGTCGCCTCGCGCTCTGGCAGACGCTGGCGATCGCGGCGGCATCGGCGGCCCTCGCGGCCGTCGGGACGAGCGCGTTCTTCCTCGGCGGCTCGCACGCGCAGGCGTCCCTGCCGCCGGGCGAGAACGCGAGCGGCCCCTACCTCGCGGCCGCCAACGGCGTCGACCCCATGCGCACGGCGTGCAAGGAGGACGCGATCATCGCCGCGAGCGAGCCGCGGTTCGACCGGCAGGTCCAGGTGCAGCTCCTCTACTCCAACGACTGCATGGCGATGTGGGGGCGGGTCACGCGGTACGACGGCGCGAGCTCCGGCAACACGCTCACCATGCGGGTCTACCCGGCCGACGATCCCGACGGCGCCCGGAGCCAGGAGCGCAGCGCCGGCGACCTCCAGTCGATCTACACGCCGATGATCGTCGAGCCCGACGTCGACGCCCGGATCTGCGGGGTCGCGACCCTGACGATCGACGGCGAGATCGTCGACCTCGGACCCGCGCTGTGCGGCTGAGGCCCGCGTCTCCGACGACCTCGCCGCGGTGCACCTCGGGGCGGCGCGCCCGACCCGCGCGCCGCGACGGGAGGGTCGTCGCCGCGCTCGTCGCGGTCCTGGCCTCCGCCGCCCTCGCCTCCTGCGCCGGCCCCGGATCGACGCCGTCCGGCCGGTCCGGGGAGTGGGTCGCCTTCGGCCCGTTCGAGAAGCCGGCCGAGCTGCGCGACGAGCCCGGCCTGCCCGGTCCGGCCACCGTCCGCATCCCCGGCGCGGGGACGGCGCGGCTGGACGCTGCGACCCTCCTCCCGGGCGAGACGGTCGTCTCCGAGGTGTACGCCGTCACCCTGAACGAGCAGGTGCCGATGCTCGCCGGGATCGTCCAGGTCATCGGACCGGACGACGCCGAGGGCGACGCCACGCTCGTCACCGTCGCGCTCGGCATCGGCGCCGAGCCGAGCCCGCGCGTGCTCACCCGGACGACGCTGTTCGCGGGCCCAGCCCACACGAGCGAGCTCGCCGCCGTGTCGGACCTCGGCGTGGTCGCCGTCCTCGTCGAGGGCGAGCTCCAGCCCGGCGAGCCGGCCACGACCCGCACGATCGGCGTCGACGTCGCGCGCGGCACGCAGGTGTGGTGGAAGGACGGTGGCTACGTCGCCTACGGCGAGCAGGAGGCCACCCGCTACGTCGCCGCCGCGCGGGACGCCTGCGTCGAGAGCGTCGAGGAGTTCGCGGTGGCGAGCGGGCGGACGCTCACCACCCGCACGTACGACGACGACGTCTGCCACCCCGTTCCCGCCGACGCCGCGCGCTAGCGGCGACGACGTGGCGCCCGCGCCCCGGCGTGGCGCCCGCCGCGGCGGTGGCACCGACGGCCGCCCTCCGGGTTTTCCGGAGATTCCTGGTCCGTGCCGAACGGGCCGGGCCGGCACCCGCGGCGCTGCGAGACTGCCAACGGCTCGGCACGGGCCGACCGGCGACGACCGATCGCCGCCTGGCCGCCCGACGCGCGCACCGTGCGCCGACGCCCACCCCCGACCACACGACAGAAGGGCTGCCGCCTCGTGGCCAAGGAACACAAGTACCACCGCTCCCGGATCGAGATCGACACCGCACTCCCCGTCGCCCGCCTCCTCGACCTCGCGCGCCAGACGGGCGAGTCCCAGCGCAGCGTGACGGTCCTCGGCGCGGACGCGGAGTCGGTCGTGTTCGTCTTCAAGAACGTGTTCGGGGTGAAGCTGCTGACCTTCGCCGTGCACGCGCGGGAGGCCTCCGGGCGCACGCACGGGACGACCGAGCTGCTCAGCTACCAGACGAGCCAGTCGACGGTGTTCTTCATCCCGGTCGGCCCCAAGCTGATCGAGGGCTACGGGGAGTACCGCCGCTACGTGAGCGCGCTCAAGCAGGTCGTCGAGGCCGCCGACCCGTCGGCGCGCTGCACCGTCATCGAGCGAGAGGACGGCTGAGCCGTGGACAAGGGAAAGCTGCGCGTCGTGGAGATCGTCGGCGCCGTCGTGTTCATCATCGGCATCGTCTTCTGGTACGCCACCCCCGGTGACGTCATCGTCCCGCCGATCATCGTCATGCTGGTCGGGATCGCGGGCGCCGGCATCCCGTGGCTCATCCGCCGCAACGAGGCGAACCGGTCGACCGACGAGCTGGCCGCGCGGCTGCGGGCCGAGCGCGAGCGGGGCGACGACACCCCCTGAGACCGACGCGACGCGGCCGGGGCGACCCGGACAGCAGGACGCCCGGCCGGAGACTCTCCGGTCGGGCGTTCGTGTCGGTCAGGTGCAGATCGTCAGGCGCAGACCTGGGAGGACGTGATCGGCGTCGCGCCGTTGGTGCGCAGCCACGGCAGCGGGTCGATGGCCGAGGCCATCGTGTCCTCGAGGTTGCCCGTGTGGATCTCGAGGTGCAGGTGCGGCCCGGTCGAGTTGCCGTACGAGCCGACCTCGCCGATGACGTCGCCGACCTTGACGGTGTCCCCGGCCTCGACGAACACGCCGTCCGGGTACATGTGGATGTACCAGGACTCGACCTTCTTGCCGTCGATCGTGTGCTCGATGATGACGAGCATCCCGGAGCGGCCCGCCTTGCCGGTGCCGGCGTAGATGACCTTGCCGTCGGCGATCGCGTGGATCGGGGTCCCCGCGGGAGCCGCGAAGTCGGTCCCGGCGTGGATGCTGCCCCAGCGCGGACCGAACTGTGAGGTGAGACGGTAGACGCCCTCCTCGATCGGCATCGAGAGGCTGACGTACTCGGCCGAGTCGAGCGCGGCGAGCGCGCCGTTCGGCACGGCGGCGTCGGGGGCGCCGCACTGCGGGAGCTCGGAGCGCTCGGTCGAGCGGCTGGCGACGACGGTGTCCCGCACCTGCGCGAGCTGGTCCGAGGCGAGGAGCGAGGCGGTGTCACCCACGCCGCCCTCGGCGGCCTGGGCCCCGTCGGCGGCCTGGGCGGAGGCCTCGGCGACCGTCGTCGTCGTCGCGACGAGCGTCTCGAGCGCGCTCTCCGACGCCAGGGCGACCGGGTCGGCGGCCTCGGCCTCGGTCGAGGCGGCGGAGGACGACGCGACCACGGGGGTCACGACGGTGGCCGCGCCGAGCGCGGTGAGCACCGCGAGGCGCGGGACCCAGTGCCGCGCGGAGGCGCCGGCCGACGAGGCGGCGGGCTCGGGCTGGGGGAACGTCTCGCCGACCCCGTCGCCCGGGGGGATCGGGGGCATCCCGGCGGTGGCCGCGTCGTCGGTCGACGCCGTGGCGGGGCGCAGGTCCCGGCGACGCACCCGCGCCGACGGCACGGAGCCGGCATCACCCGTCGACGCGACCGCGGCGGCGCGGCGCTGCTCGACGATGTCGGCGGCGGCCGGGTACTCCTCGATCGTGAGCACGGGAAGGACGGGGACCGCCGGCGTCACGGGTCGCGCGGGCTCGACGCCGGCGGAGAACGCCGTGGCGGCGACGGCCAGCCGGCTGATCGTGAGGGCGACGGAGGCGAGCTCGAGGTCCTCGGCCGCCTCCCGGCGCTCCGCGACGGGGTGCGCCAGATCCTCGGGCTCGGGAGCGTCGGAGCAGAAACCGGTCCCGGCCTGCTCGACGACGCTCGGCTCCGCCACGACAGCCTGCTCGGCGGTCGCGGCCAGGCGGGCCTCGCGCAGCTCGCGACGCGTGAGCTGGCGGACCGGGGCGGCCTCGACGACCTCGCGGGCCGGCGCCGAGGCGGCGGCGACGACCTGGGCGGCCGTCACGACGTCGTAGGTCGGCCGCGCGCTGGCGGCGGCCAGCTCGGCCTCGCGGGCAAGCCGCAGCTCGCGGCGGGTGAGGGCGGCGCGGACGGTGTCGGAGGCGACGGGCTCGACGGGGGGAACCGGAGCCGCGGGTGCGTCGTGAGTAACCGCCGGGGTCGCCTGCGCGGCGAGTCTCCGGGCCCGCCGCGTGCCCGGTTCGGGCACAGCGACGTCCGTGGACAGCACGCTCACGCGTCCTCCGGGGAGTCGACTACAGGGGCAGCAGGGGTCCACCGTCAGGGTCGGGGGCCTCCGCTAGATCACAGAACCATAACACCGCCGCCGCGCCGCGTCGCGGGAATGCGGTTCACCTCACACGCCTCGCCGACCTCGTGTGCCACCCTTGGGCCATGGTAGGAAACCCCGTGCGTCCCGCGTCGTCGCCCGCCCCCGCGACCGGCGACGAGCAGGTCACCCGTGTGCTCGTCGTCGAGGACTCCCCCGAGATCGCCACCCAGGTCTCGCGGCGGTTCGCGGCCGAGGGCTGGGAGGTCGAGGTCGCGACCGACGGGCCCGGCGGTGTCGCCGCGGCGCGCAGCTTCGCGCCCCACGTCATCGTGCTCGACGTCATGCTGCCCGGGTTCGACGGCCTCGAGGTGTGCCGACGGATCCAGGCCGACGACCCGCGCGCGATCCCGATCCTCATGCTGACCGCGCGCGACGACGAGACCGACCTGCTCGTCGGCCTCGGGGTCGGCGCGGACGACTACATGACGAAGCCGTTCTCCATGCGCGAGCTCGTCGCCCGGGTCAAGGCGCTGCTGCGCCGGCACGAGCGGACCTCCCGCGTGGCGGTCGCCGACGTCGCGACGCCGGCCGGCCCTCCCCCGATCGAGCTGGGCGACCTCGTCATCGACCGCGCGCAGCGCCGCGTGAGCCGCGGCGGCACCGAGGCGCACCTGACGCCGACCGAGTTCGACCTGCTCGTCTGCCTCGCCCGCTCCCCGCGCACCGTGCTCACCCGCGAGCGCCTGCTCGAGGAGGTCTGGGACTGGATCGACGCGAGCGGCACCCGGACGGTCGACTCCCACATCAAGGCGCTGCGGCGCAAGCTCGGGTCGGACCTCATCCGCACGGTCCACGGGGTCGGGTACTCGCTCGAGCCGCCCGAGGAGTGAGCCGGCAGGTGCGCTCATGAGCCGCAGGGGCGAACCCGCCCGCCACGCCCGCGTGACGCCGTCGGCGACGCTGCGCTACGCCGTCGACGTCCGCCCGCTCGATCGCCTCACGACGATCCGGACGAAGCTCGGCGTCCTCGTCCTCGCGTCCGTGACGGTCTCCTCGATCCTCGTCTGGGCCGGGCGCAGCTACAACGGCCGCTGGTACATGACGTTCCCGGTCGCCATCCTCCTCTCGCTCCTCGTGACCCAGGTCCTGGCCCGCGGCATGACGTCGCCGCTGCGCGAGATGACGGCCGCGGCCCGCGCGATGTCGGCCGGCGACTACTCGATCCGCGTCCGCACGACGAGCCGCGACGAGGTCGGTCAGCTCGGGCACGCGTTCAACGCCATGGCCGCCGACCTCGCGCAGCTCGCCGAGGCGCAGCGGGCCATCGTCGCGAACGTGTCGCACGAGCTGCGCACCCCGATCGCCGCGCTGCGGGCCCAGCTCGAGAACATGGTCGACGGCGTCACCGAGCCCGACGAGGAGGCGCTGGAGGCCGCCCTCGCGCAGACCGAGCGGCTCACCCGCCTCGTCACCTACCTCCTGGACCTGTCCCGGCTCGAGGCCGGCGCAGCCGGCCTGCACCTGCAGCGGGTGCGGCTGCGCGACGTCGTCGAGGAGGTCGTCGCGGCGGCCGCGCACGCGGCGCGGGCGAGCGGACGGACGGTCGAGTGGGTGGTGGACGTGCCGGAGGACCTCGACGCGACGCTCGACACCGAGCGCATCCACCAGGTGCTGCTCAACCTGCTCTCCAACGCCTCGCGCCACTCACCCGAGGGCGGGACGGTCCGCGTCGTCGGCCGCGGGGGCCAGCACGGCGGCGTGGTGCTCGACGTGGTCGACGACGGGCCGGGCATCCCGCAGCACGAGCGCGACCGCATCTTCGAGCGCTTCGAGCGCGGCACGGGGGCGCCGAACGCCGCCGGCCGCTCGACCGGCGGCACCGGCCTCGGGCTCGCCATCGCGCGCTGGGCCGCCGGCCTGCACGGGGGCTCGCTCGCCGCGATCGACCCGGGCGAGCGCGACGGCGCGACGCTCCGTCTCACGCTCCCCGACCAGCCGCCGACCCCCTGACCCGCGTCGGCGGGCGCCCGGCCGTCAGTCCGCCCAGCCGAGCGCGCGGGCGGCGACGTCGAACGCGCGGGACGGGAAGTCCTCCCACCCCGGCTCCAGCTCCTCGCGCGCGAGGACGAGCAGTCCCCGTGCGCACGCCTCGACCTCGCCGTCGAGCAGGTCGCCGATCCGCGCGGCCACCCGCGGCAGGGCCGTCTCGATCCGGCGCAGCGGGTCGAACGGGTTGCGCGGGAGGTCCGGCGCGAGACGCTGGCGCAGCGCCTCGCACAGCGGCGTCAGCGCGTACGTGCGCACGAGCGCGCCGCCGACGATCCGCTCGCCGCGCCGGATCCGGCCGACGCCGATCACCAGCTTGACCAGGAACAGCCCAATCTGGTCGCGGGGGTCCGGGAGGGCTGGCGGCGGCTGGGTGACCACGTCACCGCCGTCGAGCAGCACCTCCCGGTCGGGGTCGCGGACGACCCAGGCCGGCCCCGCGCCGAACTCGGCCACGAGCCCGTCCTCGTACAGGGCGACGCCGCCGTTCTCCCCCTCGCGCGCCGTCAGCACGATCCGGTCCCGCTCGGGCAGGAAGGCCCACGTCCGGGCGAGGTCCGCGGCCGCCTCCGGCGCGAGGAAGACGTTGAAGTCGAGGTCGGACCACGCGTCCCGGCGGTGGGCGGCCGCGCGCGTCGTCGAGCCGAACACCAGCAGGCTCGTCACGCCCGGCGTGCTCGCGCACGCCTCGCGCAGCGCCGCGATGCGAGGTTCCAGGTCGCGCACCCCTGGAGCCGTGCCGGACCCGCCGCCCGGTCCACCGTGATCGCTCATCGTCCATCCTCCGCCGCACACGACCGTCCCCGTCGGACGACCTCCTCGACGCGATTCAACCAGGGGCGGGCAGGCCGCATCGCGGACAGGTGCACCGGCGTCACACCGGCCGATCCTCCCCCGGGACGCGGGAGTCGTGACCTTCGTTGCCGGCCCCACACCGGCGACACACCCCCTCTTGTTCGGCGCTTTGCCATGCGATGGTGAGCGACCTGACGGGGCGTCGAAACGCCGGTCCCCGGCGGTCTCTGCACCGGGACGTTGGGCCTAGGCTGGAACGGCTCAGGCAGACGATGGCGATGGAGTGAGCGAGCGTGGAGCACGATTCTCAGGGGTCAGCCCGAACGACGGCGTTCGGTGCGAACGAGTGGCTCATCGACGAGATGCGCGAGCAGTGGCTCGCCGATCCCGCCTCCGTGACGTCCGAGTGGCAGGCCTTCTTCGCCGGCTCCCCGGCCCCGGACGAGACCCCCGCGTCGGGAGGGGCCGCGACCCCGGCACCCGCGTCGTCGGCGCCCGCACGTCCGGCGCCAGCGGCGCGTCCGGCGCCCGCACCCGCCGCCGCCCCGGCACCGACCCCCGCGCCCCGCGCCGTCCCCACCTCGCCGCACGCTGACCCGCGCGGCCAGCTCGCCCCCCAGGACAACGTGCGCGCCGACCTTCCGCCCGCGGTCCCGCAGCCCGCGACGGCGGTCTACGTCGGTGAGGTCGCGACGCAGCGCGGCGTCGCCCTTCCCGACGCCGGGACCACGAAGCTGCGCGGTCCGGCCGCCCGCGTCGTCCAGAACATGGAGACCTCGCTCGGCGTACCGACCGCCACGAGCGTGCGCGCGGTGCCGGCGAAGCTGCTGTGGGACAACCGGATCGTCATCAACAACCACCTCGCCCGCACCCGCGGCGGGAAGGTCTCGTTCACGCACCTCATCGGGTACGCGGTCGTCGAGGCGCTCACCGAGATGCCGGAGATGAACGCGCGCTACGCGGAGGTCGACGGCAAGCCGGCCGTCGACCGGCCCGAGCACGTCGGCTTCGGCCTCGCGATCGACCTGGCGAAGCCGGACGGCACCCGCCAGCTCCTCGTCCCGTCGATCAAGAACGCCGAGACGCTCGACTTCCAGCAGTTCTGGGCCTCCTACGAGGACCTGGTGAAGAAGGCGCGCGGCGGCAAGCTCGGTGCCGACGACTTCGCCGGGACGACGATCTCCCTCACCAACCCCGGCACGATCGGCACGGTGCACTCCGTCCCGCGCCTCATGCAGGGGCAGGGGACGATCATCGGCGTCGGCGCGATGGACTACCCGGCCGAGTTCCAGGGCGCCTCGCCCGAGACGCTCGCCAACCTCGGCATCTCCAAGGTGCTGACGCTCACCTCGACCTACGACCACCGGATCATCCAGGGCGCGCAGTCGGGCGACTTCCTGCGGATCATCCACACCAAGCTCATCGGCGAGGACGGCTTCTACGACCGCGTCTTCGCCGCGCTGCGCGTGCCGTACGAGCCGGTGCGCTGGCAGACCGACATCGTCGAGGACGCCGCCACCGCGCTCGGCAAGCCCGCCCGGATCGCCGAGCTGATCCACGCCTACCGCTCGCGCGGCCACCTCATGGCGGACACCGACCCGCTCGCCTACCGCCAGCGCCGCCATCCGGACCTCGACGTCGCGAACCACGCGCTGTCGCTGTGGGACCTGGACCGCACGTTCCCCACCGGCGGCTTCGGCGGCAAGCCGCAGGCGACGCTGCGCGACATCCTCGCCCGGCTGCGCGACGCGTACTGCCGGACCATCGGCTCGGAGTACATGCACCTGCACGACCCGGCGCAGCGCCGCTGGCTCCAGCAGAAGATCGAGGGCGGCTGGCCGCGCCCGACCCGGGAGCAGATCGGCCGGGTGCTGCACAAGCTCAACCAGGCCGAGGCGTTCGAGACGTTCCTGCAGACGAAGTTCGTCGGGCAGAAGCGGTTCAGCCTCGAGGGCGGGGAGTCCGTCATCCCGCTGCTGGACACGCTCCTCGGCGCCGCGGCCGACGCGGGGCTCGAGGGCGTCGGGATCGGCATGGCCCACCGCGGCCGGCTGAACGTGCTCGCCAACATCGCCGGCAAGTCCTACGGCCAGATCTTCAACGAGTTCGAGGGCAACGTCGACCCCAAGACCGTCCAGGGCTCGGGCGACGTGAAGTACCACCTCGGGACGGTCGGCACCTACACGGGCGTCGACGGCAACACGACGCAGGTCTACCTCGCCGCCAACCCCTCCCACCTCGAGGCGGTCGACGGCGTGCTCGAGGGCATCGTGCGCGCCAAGCAGGACCGGATCGACCTCGGCGGCGACGGCTTCTCCTGGCTTCCGGTGCTCATCCACGGCGACTCGGCCTTCGCCGGCCAGGGCGTCGTGACGGAGACACTCAACCTGTCCCAGCTGCGCGGCTACCGCACGGGCGGCACGGTCCACATCATCATCAACAACCAGGTCGGGTTCACCACGGGCTCCTCCAGCTCGCGCTCGACGCTCTACCCAACTGACGTCGCCAAGGGCCTGCAGATCCCGGTCTTCCACGTCAACGGCGACGACCCCGAGGCCGTCGCGCAGGTGGCGCAGCTCGCGTTCGAGTTCCGCGAGGAGTTCCACAAGGACGTCGTGATCGACCTCGTCTGCTACCGCCGCCGCGGGCACAACGAGGGCGACGACCCGTCGATGACGCAGCCCGTCATGTACTCGCTCATCGAGGGCAAGGAGTCGGTCCGCACGATCTACACCTCCTCCCTCATCGGTCGCGGCGACCTCACCGCCGAGGAGGCCGAGCAGGCCCTCGCCGACTACCAGGCGGAGCTCGAGCGCGCCTTCCGCGAGACCAAGGAGGGCCGGCAGACCCCGCGGGAGGAGTCGAACGCCGGCCTCGAGGTCCCCGAGTCCCAGCGCGAGGACGCCGGCACGATGGTCGGCTGGACGACGGCCGTCCCCGCGTCCGTCGTCGCGCGGATCGGCGACGCGCACCTGGCGCCGCCCGAGGGCTTCGAGGTCCACCCGAAGCTGCGTCAGCTCCTCGACCGCCGCGCGACGGCGTCGCGCGAGGGCGGCATCGACTGGGGCTTCGGCGAGCTCATCGCGTTCGGCTCCCTCCTGCTCGAGGGCACGCCGGTCCGGCTCACCGGCCAGGACTCGCGCCGCGGCACGTTCGTCCAGCGTCACTCGGTGCTCCACGACCACCGCACGGGCGCCGAGTGGACGCCGCTGTGGTACCTCTCCCAGGACCAGGGCAAGTTCTGGGTCTACGACTCCTCCCTGTCGGAGTTCGCCGCGCTCGGCTTCGAGTACGGCTACTCCGTCGAGCGGCCGGACGCGCTCGTCCTGTGGGAGGCGCAGTTCGGCGACTTCGTCAACGGCGCCCAGACCATCGTCGACGAGTTCATCTCCTCGGCCGAGCAGAAGTGGGGCCAGCGCTCGTCGGTCGTCATGCTGCTCCCGCACGGGTACGAGCACCAGGGCCCCGACCACACCTCGGGCCGGATCGAGCGCTTCCTCCAGCTGTGCGCCGAGGACAACATGATCGTGGCCCAGCCCTCGACGCCCGCGAACTACTTCCACCTGCTGCGCCGTCAGGCCTACGCCCGCCCGCGCAAGCCGCTCGTCGTCTTCACGCCGAAGCAGCTCCTGCGCCTGCGGGCCGCGACCTCCTCGGTCGAGGACTTCACGACGGGAACGTTCAAGGGCGCGATCGGCGACACGGTCGACCCGAGCGGCGTCGACCGCGTGCTCATCTGCTCCGGCCGGGTCTACTACGACCTGCTGGCCGCGCGCACGAAGGGCGAGCACGGTGCCGACGAGCGGACCGCCATCGTGCGTCTCGAGCAGCTCTACCCGCTGCCGGAGGAGGAGTTCCGGGCGGTGCTCGCGCCGTACCAGGGCGCCGAGCTCATCTGGGTCCAGGACGAGCCGGCCAACCAGGGCCCGTGGCTCTACCTGGCCGGGATCACCGCCCGCAAGCTCGACGGCGTGCCGATCCGGCGGGTCTCCCGTCCGTCGTCGGCCGCCCCCTCGACCGGATCGGCCAAGGTCAGCACCGCCGAGCAGCAGGACATCATCCGCGAGGCGTTCGCCCGCTAGCCGACGACGCCCGGACCAGCCGGACACGGGACGACCCCCGTCGCGCAGCCACCCGGCTGCGCGACGGGGGTCGTCCCGCGCGGGTGCCTTTGGTCCCACACCCACCGCGTCCGCACCTCCTACGGTGTGGGGACGTGCCACGTCGACGTGGCGCGTCCGCCCGCCACCTCGGAGCTGAGATGACCGCAACGCAGGAACTCCCCACGTACACGCCGGAGGAGGAGGCGGACGTCATCCGCAACTCCCGCGGCACCCCGGTCGGCGCACGCGAGCATCGCCGATGGACGCCGCTGCGCATCGCGATCTGGGTCGCGATCGCCCTGGCGGGCGGCGTCGGCTGGACGATGCTCGCGATCATCCGCGGCGAGCACGTCAACACGGTCTGGTTCGTCGTCGCCGCGATCTGCACGTACGCGATCGCCTACCGGTTCTACGCGCTCTACATCCAGAAGCGGATCATGCGCCCGGACGACCGTCGGGCGACGCCGGCCGAGCGGATCAACAACGGCCGCGACTTCGACCCGACGGACCGCCGCGTCCTGTACGGCCACCACTTCGCCGCGATCGCCGGCGCCGGACCGCTGGTCGGACCGATCCTCGCGGCCCAGATGGGCTACCTGCCCGGGACGCTGTGGATCATCCTCGGCGTCGTCGTGGCCGGCGGCGTCCAGGACATGCTCGTGCTGTTCTACTCGATGCGCCGCGGCGGCCGCTCGCTCGGCCAGATGGCCAAGGACGAGATGGGGCGGTTCGGCGGCACGGTGGCCATCGTCGTCGTCTTCGTCATGCTCATGATCGTGCTCGCGGTGCTCGCGCTCGTCTGCGTCAACGCGCTCGCCGAGAGCCCGTGGGGCGTCTTCTCCGTCGGCATGACGATCCCGATCGCGCTCCTCATGGGGCTCTACCTGCGCTTCCTGCGCCCCGGCAAGGTCACCGAGGTCTCGATCATCGGCTTCCTCGCCCTCATCGCCGCGATCATCGGCGGTCGCTACGTCGCCGAGTCCTCCTGGGGGGACTTCCTCCACCTCACGCCGACGACGCTGGTCATCTGCATGGTGATCTACGGCTTCTTCGCCGCGGTGCTGCCCGTGTGGCTGCTCCTCACCCCGCGCGACTACCTGTCGACGTTCATGAAGGTCGGCACGATCGTCATCCTCGCGATCGGCATCATCGTCGCCCGCCCGCTCGCCCAGATGCCCGACTTCACGAAGTTCGCGTTCAACACCGACGGCCCGGTCTTCGCCGGCGCGCTGTTCCCCTTCCTGTTCATCACGATCGCCTGTGGCGCGCTCTCCGGCATGCACGCGATGGTCGCCTCCGGCACCACCCCGAAGATGGTCCAGAAGGAGTCCCAGGTCCGGATGATCGGCTACGGCGGCATGCTCATGGAGAGCTTCGTCGCGATCATGGCGCTCGCCGCGGCCGTCTCGCTCAACCAGGGCGTCTACTTCTCGATGAACATGTCGAGCGCGTCGATCGCCACGACCGCCGGCGACTCCTACTCCGCCGACGCCACGCCCGAGGAGAACGCGGCGGCGGCCGTCGGGAACCTCGACGTCAACCCGGACGGCCGGCTGGTCGAGGTCGAGTGGGAGACCGAGCGCGACGGCGAGACCGTCACGTTCACGGGCGCCGACGCGCTCGAAGCCGTGGCGCAGGACGTCGGCGAGCCGAGCATCGTCTCGCGGACCGGCGGGGCGCCCACGCTCGCCGTCGGCATGGCGAACATCCTCCACCGGGTGTTCGGCGGGACCGGGATGATGTCCTTCTGGTACCACTTCGCGATCATGTTCGAGGCGCTGTTCATCCTCTCGGCGGTCGACGCCGTGACCCGCGTCGCCCGGTTCCAGCTCGGCGACGCGATCGGGAACTTCGCCCCGAAGTTCCGCGACCCCTCCTGGCGGATCGGCGGCTGGCTCACGACGGCGGTCGTGGTCGCGTCCTGGGGCTCGCTGCTGCTCATGGGCGTGACCGACCCGAACGGCGGCATCCGGATGCTGTTCCCGCTGTTCGGCATCGCCAACCAGCTCATCGCAGCGTGCGCCCTCACCATCGTCACGGTCATGGTGGTGAAGAAGGGCTATCTCAAGTGGGTCTGGATCCCGCTCGTGCCGCTCGTCTGGGACACGGCGACGACGTTCACGGCGTCGTTCCAGAAGATCTTCTCCACGGACCTCAACCTCGGCTACTGGGCGCTGCACAACGCGACCAAGGCGAAGATTGCGGCCGGCGGGCTGGACGACGTGGCCCTGGCCAACGCCCAGGCCACCGTCCGCAACACGGCCATCCAGGGGACGCTGTCGATCCTGTTCGTCGTGCTGGTCGCGTGCCTCATGGCGACGGCCGTCATCGTCGTGGTCAAGGCGATCCGGACGGGCGCAACGGGCGAGGACCACTCGAGCGAGGACCCGTTCGTCGAGTCCAACTTCTACGCCCCCGAGACGCTCACCTACACGACGCCCCTGGAGAAGAAGATCGAGGCCGAGCACGCCATCGTCGGCGATCCCCGGCTCATGGCGGGAGGCCACCACTGAGCACCGACCCGACCGCGGCCGCCGCGGGCGGCTCGCCGCGCCGCGTCCCGCGCACCCTCACCGGGGTGCGCGGGGCGTGGCGCGCGCTGCGGTGGTGGGTCAGGGGCGTGCTCGGGGCCTCGGCCTACGACACCTACGTCGCGCGGCACCGGATCGACCACCCCGACCACGCGCCGCTGTCCGAGCGGGAGTTCTGGCGTCGGCGGCAGGACGAGGCGACCCCGAAGGGGTGCTGCTGACGCACGGTGGCCGGACGCCTGCGGCGTGCCGATCGGTGCGGGTCGACGCGGTCGACGGCACGTGCACGGGCGGGTGGCACGCGTGGGCGGTACGCGGGACGCGACGACGCCCCGGCCGTGCGGGACCCGCGCCGGCCGCGAACCGGCATCGCGCCCAGGGCACGGGCCCGGGTCAGAGCGTGCCGAGGATCTCCTCGGCGCGCGCGTCCTGGCCCGTCGCCCGCAGGAGCGCGACCAGCTCGTTGGCCGCCTCACCCCGGTTCGTGCGGTCCTTGACGAGCCCGAAGCCCTCGACCGCCGACTCCAGGCAGAACACCGCGCGCTCGAGCTCCTCGTCGCCGGTCGCGTCGCGCAGCATCCGGCCCGCGGCCCAGAACGCGTGGGCGGCGCTGGGGACGTCGCCGCACTCGGCGAACAGCTCGGCGGCCCGGACGGCGAGGTCGACGGCGTCCTTCGTCCCCCACACGCCGATCTGACCGACCGAGGCGATGACCCGCGCGAGCGCGTCGTCCAGCTCGGCGCGGCGCAGGCTCAGCTCCCTCGTCCGCCGCTCGCGCAGCCGCTCGTCCGGGATCTCGCCGAGATCGACGCCGGCGAGCCGCTCCAGCAGCGCGTTCGCCGCATCGAGGTAGACCTCGGCGCGGTCCGGGCGGGCGGCCGCCGGCGCCCACGCCACGATCACCTGCACCATGAGCTCCGGGTCGGCACCGGCCGCCCGCAGTCGCACCATCGCGGCCTCGTACGCCTGGTGCGCGCCGTCCTCGTCGCCGAGCTCCTGGGCGCACCGCGCCGCCTCGGCGTAGGCGAAGCCCGAGTCGAGCAGCTCCCCCGCCTCCTGCGCGCCGCGCGCCCCGGCCAGGTAGGCCGCCGCGGCCGCCGCGAGGTCGCCCTCGCCGCTGGCCGCCTCGGCCCGGGCGAGCCGGTCGACGTAGCCGGCGGGCTCGGTCGCACCGTCCGGGTCCGCGGCGCCCGCACCGGAGGCGTCGACGGCGCCGGCCGCACCACCGCTCACCTCGCCGGTCGCGCCGCCGTTCGTTCCGTCGACGACGCCGGCCGCTCCGAGCGGACCGGCCAGCCCGTCGGCGTCATCCGACCCGGCGGCGACGCCCCCGAGCAGGACCGCGTCGTCGTCTGCGTCGAGCCGGATGACGGCGAGGTCGAGGGGTTCGGCGAACCGCCGCCGCCCGAGCGCGCGCTCCAGCTCGCCGGCCCAGCGGTCCGTGCCATTGCGCGCGTCGAACCGGGCCGCGAGGTCGCGCGCCCGCGGCTCGAGCCACGCCCGCAGCTCCCCGAGCGTCCGGGCCGGCACGTCCGGCAGGGACACGGTGCGCTGGAAGTCTGGCTCCGGAAGATCGGCGAGCCCCGCGAGGACGGCGAGCTGGTAGTGGAGCCGGGACAGCGGGGTCTCCGCGCCGACGAGCAGGTGACCGTCCCGCGCCAGCCACTCCAGCGCGCGCTCGACCTGACCGCCGCGGGCCAGGAGCTGGAAGCCCCGGCCGCGCGCCTCCGCCATGTCGGACTCACTGGTCTGCAGCGCGGCCGCCGCGCGGCGGTGCGCGGTTGCCGCCTCGCGAAGCCGGCCCAGCTCGGCCTGCGCGAGCGCGAGCACGGCCAGCATGTCGCCGGGCTCGGTGGCGCACCAGCGCGTCGTCGGCGGGACGTCGAGGATGTGCCGGACGGCCTGCTCGGCGCGTCCGGTGCTCCACAGGTACTCGGCCTCGTCGCCGAGCGAGCACGCCTCGCACTGGGAGAAGTCGTCCCGGGGCGTCGCGACCCAGGCGTCGAACGCGAGCTCGACGTCGGGATCGCGCCGGTGGTTCGCCCAGGCGAACGTGCAGTAGGCGACGGCGTCCATGCCGTTCCCGGCGAGGGCGTAGCGCCGCTCCATGTCGGCCAGCGTCGCCTCGATCTGGCTGGCGGGGATCTCCGGGTAGCTCTTGAGGCCGCCGACCATCCACTTGAACGCCCAGAAGAAGTTCTGCCGGTCCGTCTCGTCGAACACCTCGGGTGAGGAGTCCCACAGCCGCAGCAGTCGCTGGAACGGGACGTGCGCCTTGTCGGGCTCCTCGCTCCAGACGTAGGACTCGACCTGCGCGAACAGCGCGTAGGCGAGCACCTCGATCGGGCCCTCGGCGTCGATCCGGCGCGCCAGCGTCTCGGCAAGCTGGGTGCGCGCGAGCCCGTAGGGCATCTGTCGGATCTCGCCGACGGCCGCCACGGCCTCCCCGGTGCTCAGGCTCATGCCACGTCCTCTCCACGCGGACCGCTCTGGGCGGTCAGTCCGGCCGACAGCAGGACGCCGAGCGCCCCGTTCAGATGACTCACCTCGCGCCCGCGCAGGCCGTCGCCCGCGAGCATGAGTGCCGTGAGGTAGAGCGCGCGGACCCCGGCGGCGAAGACCTCCCCGCGCGGGGCGGCGAGCAGGCGCCGGACGAGCTGCGAGGTGTCGTTGAGCACGAGCCGCCGGCTGCGCGCCGGGCGCTCGAACGCCGCGAGCACGCCACCCCAGACGGTGTCCGCCTCCGCTTTCTCCCGCGCGAGCGCGCGCTGGTGCTCGCCCTCGCGGTCCCGCAGCAGCATCGCCGGCACGTCGTCCGGGGCGAACTCGCGGACCAGGACGTCGCAGTCCTCCTGCGCCAGGAGCTCCCGCGCGGCCTCGATCGCGTCGATCACCTCGAGCTCGCGCTGCGGCACGAGGGGGCGCAGCACCTGGACCAGGTCGTCGGTCGCGAGCTCGCGCACGCTCCAGCCGGGCCGGCGGGCCAGCCGGGCGAGGAGGTCGGCGTCGTAGACGTAGCCGGCGTTGGCGACGACGAGGCCCTGCGCCCGCGCGACCGCCGCGACCCGCTGGTAGGCCTCCCGCGTCGAGGTGTAGACGACGTCCCCGTGCTCGGCGAGATCGGCCAGCGTCGTCGGACCGTCCGTCGTCTCGAACGGCAGGACGCGGGCCGCCAGGTCGAGCATGTCGTCGTCGGACAGCGCGAGCGAGCGCAGCGCGAGGTGGTGGGTCTCGATGAAGCGACGCGCGAGGTTGCTGCCGCTCGCGAGCGTCTCGGTCGCCCAGGTCTTGAGCTGGGCCGCCAGCGCCTCCTGCGTCGCCAGCAGCACCTCGTCGGTGTGCAGGTCCTCGCGCGAGGCCGTCGGGCTGAGGCCGTCGGCGTCCACGACGGCGCGGACGAAGAACGCCCAGTCCGGCAGCAGGGAGTCGACGCGGGTGCCGAGCAGCATCCGCTTGACGTAGACCCGGTGCCGGCCGCTGCCGGGGGCGACGGCCGAGGGAAGGATGAAGGCGACGCCCGTGACGCCGGCGAGCGGCACCGCGAGGTCGATGTGGCCGATCGGCGTGAAGCCGAAGGTCTCCTCGCAGTAGCGCACGAGCGCCTGCGTCCGGGCCGACTGCGTCTCGTGGGTCGCGCGCCACGGCGCCTCGTGCGTGATCCGGCGGGTGAGGAGCTCCCCGCCCGCGGGCTGGAGGACCGCGACGTCGATCGGGAGCAGCTCGCCGAACTCGGTCGCGAGCGCCGTGACCGTCTCCACCGACAGCCAGTGCTCGGCGTCCCGCCGGGCCCGCAGCCGGACCCGGCTGCCGACGGGGACGTCGGCCGGGTCGAGGTCGTCGACCGGGTCGGTGACCTCCTCGATCTCGAACGTCCCGTCGTCGTGGCCGGTCCACCGCACGACGCTCGCGCCGGGCCGCGCCGAGCGCGAGACCACCTCGATCGTGTCCGCGACCATGAAGGCCGCGAGCATGCCGATGCCGAACTGCCCGATGTACTCCGCCCGGCCGAGGCCCAGGTCGGCGTCCCGCTTGGACGAGCGGCCGATCGTCGCGAGCAGCTCGGTGGCCTCGGCAAAGGTGAGGCCGACGCCCGTGTCCGTGACCTCGAGCATCGGCCCACCGGAGCCGGGTGCGCCGACGAGGTCGGGTCCGCCCGCGCCGCCCGGCGCGACAGGACTCCCGGGCACCTGCGGGCCGCCCGGCAGGGCCGTGATCCGGACGCGCGCGGGCGCGTCCGGATCGAGCTCCCGCCGCGCGGTCACCGCGTCGACGGCGTTCTGCAGCAGCTCGCGCACGTAGACGCGAGGCCCGGAGTAGAGGTGACGAGCGAGGAGGTCGACCATGCCGCGCAGGTCGACCTGGAAGGTCTGGGTCATGCGGTGTCGCTCAGGCTCCGCTCTCGCGCTCGCGCTCCTGCTTGGCCTTCGCGGCGGCCGCGGCCTCCGGGTAGTGCTCGTCGAGGTGGTCGAAGAACTGCCCGATCGTCCCGAGCGCGCACGACAGGTGCTCGTCGAGCTGGGAGTCCGTGAGCCCGTGCGGGTAGTTGACCGCGAACTCGGCGAAGACGCTGCAGTTGTCCGGGTCGCCCGCCTGGTTGTCCGTCCGGTCGAGCACGAGGTAGACCTTGGGCCAGATCTTGTCCCGCGACCAGGCGTTGAGGATCTCCAGCAGCCGGCCGTACTGGTCGATCGGGAGGTCCCGGTTCCACCGCGCGCGGACCTGGAGGGCCTTGAGCCCGTCCGAGAGCACGTAGAAGAAGTACAGGTGACCGTCCCAGAAGCCGCCGATCTGTCCGTTGTCGTTGCGGCCGTAGTGCTCGCCCCGACGGTCGAACTGGGCCGCGATCCGGTCCTCGGTCAGCGGGAGCAGTCCGTCGCCGCCGGTCGTCTCGTTCTTGGTGAAGAAACCCATCGTCACTCCTTCTCGTACTCTGCCTTGGCCCGGGCGGCCTCCTCCGGGTAGTGCTCGTCGAGGAAGTCGAAGAACGAGCCGGAGGTGGCGATCGCGCAGGCGAGGTGCTGGTCGAGCTGCTCGTCGGTGAGGCCGTGCTCGTAGTCGACGTTGTGCTCGGTGTAGACGCCGATGACGGTCGGCTCGGGGTCCTCCGGGTTGTTCTTCTCCTGGCGCGCGTAGCACTTGGGCCAGAACTTCTCGGTGTTCCACTGGTTGATGAGGTCGAGCATCTTCCACCACTCGGACATGGGGATGACGCGGTTCCACCGGGCGCGCACCTGGAAGTACTCGCCGTCCCGGCCGGTGACGAAGAAGTAGAACAGGTGGCCGTCCCAGTAGCCGCCGATGTCCCCGTCGTTGTCCTCGCCGTAGTTGGCCTCCCGGGCGTCGAGAGTCGCCTTGATGCGCTCCTTGCTCAGGGGCGCGAGGCCCCCGCCCGTTGCCGACTTGGTGAAGAAGCCCATCGCTGCCTCCATGTCTCGGACGGTGCACGACGTCGTCGTGGACCGGACGCCGTCGCGGCGTCTCCAGCGAGGCTAGCAGCGCTCACCGACATCAATGCGGTCGCCGCGGCGTCCGAACGCCCGACCGGACCGGTCAGCGGCCGGAGCCGCGCAGCGTTCCGGTGACGGGCCCCGCCATGTCGTAGACGGCACAGGAGACGAGCCGGTCGCCGAGCTCCTCCCAGCCCGACTGCAGCGGGGTGATCGGGTAGTAGTCGAGCGCCGAGGTCTCGTAGGGCGCCCCGACGAAGGTCTCGAACTGGTCGTAGCAGTACTGGTCGGCCTGCTGCGCCACCGCGTCGTCGCCGGGGTAGGCGTCCCCGGTCAGCTCCGTCTCGGCGTAGATCTCGTTGTCGTGCGGGCCGCTGCACGGCACGACGGGCACGCTCGAGATCTCGCTGCTGTCGGTCGACTGGTCGTTGAAGCAGTCGCCGACGACGATGGAGAAGACGTCGACGTCCCCGCCGACCGGTTCGTCCGTCGCTCCCGTGCCGTCGGTCGGCTGGTCGGTCGCGGGATCGGTCGGCTCGTCGGTCGTCGGGTCGTCCTGCGTCGTCGCCGTGTCGGTCGAGGACGGGCCGGGGTCGGCGATCGGGGCGTCACCCCGACCCATGAGGTTGATGGCGAGGAAGACACCGCCGACGACGAGGACGACCGCGAGGAGACCGAGGCCGACGAACAGCGGCGCGCGGTTCGGGCGCCGCTGCCCGGCCTGGTCGCCGTACCCGGTCGCGGGCAGGAAGCCGGCCGGCGTGGTCGAGCCGGGGGCGTACCCGCCGGGCTGGTACGCCCCGGGCTGGTAGCCCGGCTGCGTCGTGCCCGGCTGGTACCCGCCGGGCTGGTAACCCGTCGGCTGGGCCGCGCCCGCGTCGTACCCGCCGGGCTGCTGGTAGGCGCCGGGCTGCTGGTACCCACCCGGCTGGTAGCCGAGGGGCTGCGTCGTCCCGGGCTGGTAGTCGCCCTGCGTGGGTTGAGCCGGCGTCGACGGGGCGGCCGGCTGCGCGCCGTGCGTGTGCTCCGTCCAGGCGGCACCGTCCCAGTACCTGCTCTGGCTCGGGTCGTTCGGGTCCGGGTACCACCCCGCGGGACTGGACACGGCTAGCTCCTTGCACTCGGCGCTCGGTGGCGCGAGCCTACCGCCGTCGCGGGCCCGACGTCCCACGCGCCACCGACCGTGGCAGGGAGCGCGACGGCCCCGCGAGCGACGACCGCCCCGGGACGACGAACGGCCCCGCCCATCGGGGCGGGGCCGTTCACCCGGGAACCGTCGCGGGGGCGACGGACCGGGGCGGGCTAGTGGTGGCGCGAGGTCACCGGGCGGCGCCGGCGAGGCTGCCCGTCGTCGACTCCGCGGGGTCGTAGACGACGCAGGACACGAGCCGGTCACCGAGCTGCTCCCAACCGCCCTGGAGCGGCGTGATCGGGTAGTACTCCAGCGTGGAGCTCTCGTAGTCGACACCGACGAACGCCGAGAACTGCTCGTAGCAGTACTGGTCGGCCTGCTGCGCGACGACGTCGTCACCGGGGTACTCGTCGCCCGTCAGCGACGTCTCGGCGTAGACCTCGTTGTCGTGCGCCTCGGCGCACGGAACGGTCGGCAGGCTCGAGATCTCCTCGCTGTCGGAGTCGACGTCGTTGAAGCAGTCGCCGATCTTGATCGTGAAGACGTCGGTGTCGCCGCCGCTGACGATCTCGCCGGCCTCGTCGCGGGTCTCCCCGCCGGAGCTGCAGGCGGCGAGACCGAGGGCGAGCGCTGCGGCCCCGGCGACGGCCAGGGTGCGACGAAGGGGTGACATGGTGGACATGGGGCCTCCAGGGCAGTGGAGCGATGCGGTCAGGTGGGCTGGACGGGTGCGACGACAGTCGGCTACCGGTGCTACCTGGCACCCCCGAGCCCGTTCCGCCGCGTTCCGCGAGCCTCCCCGAGTCCCCCCGAAACGATCACGCGTGCGTCAGCCCACCCCGAACCCTACCGCCCAGGTGGCACGATGGGATCGTCGGCCGGCCTGTGCCATCGGCCACACGCCGGGGCGACGTCCCGGTCGACCGGAAGGAGATCGTGCGGTGACCGACCTGCTGGAGGAGGCGCGACGCCTCGTCGTCGTCGGCGACGAGCTCGTCGCCGGGTTCGGCGACCCCCGCGCGCTCGGCTGGGTCGGCCGCGTCGCCGCCCGGTCGCAGGGCGACGGCGAGGGGCTGCTCACGCTCCCCCTGGCGGTCCCCGGCGAGACGACGACGGCGCTGGCCGCCCGATGGGAGCGCGAGCTCTCCTCGCGGCGCGGCGAGCGCACGTGGCTCGTGGTCGCTCCCGGGGCGGGGGACCTCGTGGCCGGGACGTCGATGGCACGCAGCCGGCTCAACCTCGCGAACGTCCTCGACGCGGCCGCCTCGGCGCAGCTCCCCGTCCTCGTCGTCGGCGCTCCGCCGCGCTCCGACCTGCCGCGAGCGGCCCAGCGCGAGCTGTCCGAGGCGTTCGCCGACGTGTGCGGCCGGCGCCGCGTGCCCTACGTCGAGACGTTCGCGCCGCTCGTCGACCACGAGCAGTGGGCCGCGGACCTCGCCGCCGGCGACGGGGTGCACCCGGGGCAGGCCGGCTACGGGCTGCTCGCGTGGCTCGTGCTGCACCACGGCTGGTACTCCTGGCTCGGGGTGCCGGCGCCCGCCTGAGCGACCCGCGCCCCTCACCGGCACCCGCACCGGGCGACGTCAGGCGACGTCGACGACGACCTTCCCGATCACCTCGCCGGCCGCGAGCGCCGCGAGCGCCCCGTCCGAGCCCGGCACGCCGTCGAGCGGCACGACGCGGTCGACGAGCGGGCGAACACCCGTCGCGACGAGGAGGGACACGAGCCGCTCGAGCTCGACGCGGGTGCCCATGGTCGAGCCGACGACGCGCAGGCCCTTGAAGAAGACGCGGTTGAGGTCGGCGTCGGCGTCCGGTCCCGTCGTCGCGCCGGCCACGGCCACGACGCCGCCCGGGACCAGGGATCGCAGGGAGTGCGACCAGGTCGCCTTGCCGACCGTCTCGATCACGGCGTCGACGAGGTGCGGCAGGCGCGCCCCGGACTCCACGACGACGTGCGCGCCGAGCTCGCGCGCCCGCTCCGCCCGGCTCTCCGACCGGCTCGTGACGAGGACCCGCAGGCCAGCCGCCCGGGCGAGCAGGATGCAGGCCGTCGCGACGCCGCCGCCCGCACCCTGGACGAGGACGCTCTGACCGGGCCGCAGACCGGCGGCGGTGAACAGCAGCCGGTACGCCGTGAGGTAGGCGGTCGGCAGGCACGCCGCCTCGTGCGCCGACAGGCCGGCGGGTCGCGCGACGACGTTGCCCTCCGGCACCCACACGCGCTCCGCGAGCGTGCCCGGGTAGCGCTCGCTCAGCAGCGAGCGGGTGGGGTCGAGCGTCTCGTCCCCGCGCCAGGTCGGCGAGGTGACGACGCCGTGGACGATGACGGGCGTGCCGTCCTCGAGCGTCCCCGTCGCGTCGGTTCCCAGCACCATCGGGAGCTGCGACTCACGCAGCCCGACCCCGCGACAGGACCACACGTCGTGGTGGTTGAGCGACGCGGCCTCGACCGTGACGGGGATCCAGCCCGGCTCGGGCCGGTGCAGCTCGACGCTCGCGAGCCGAGCTCCCACCCCCGGGTCGTCCGGCCGGAAGGATTCGACGACGACGGCGCTCGACCTCGAGGACTCACTCATGCAGCCACGCTAGCCCCGTCCCGGCGGGGCGGGGTGGGGCCGAGGGCCCAGCGTCGTTGACGATCGAACGAGTCGAGGCACCCGGCGGCGCGGGGAGGCCGGAACGACGAGAGACGGCCGCCCCCGGATCGGGGACGGCCGTCTCGTCACGTCGACTCGGTGCCGCGAGGCACCGGTTCAGGCGTTGGGACGCTTGCCGTGGTTGGCGGCGTTGCCCTTGCGGGACTTGCGCTTGCGACCGCGCTTGCTCATGGGCGTACTCCTCATGATCGATGGGAACGCCCTATCGTCCCACATCGCGGCCAGCGGGCAGACGAGCCGCCGGTCCGGCGCCGCGAGGTCAGAGCCGACGGACGATGAGCTGGGAGAGGATCCGCACCCGCAGGGTCTCCGGCGCGCTCTCCAGGCAGGCACGCCGGATGAGGGCGCGCACCGCCTCCTCGGCGTCGGCCGCCTCGGTGCACGGGTCGCACCCCTCGATGTGGGCGCGCAGGGCGTCGGCGTCGGGCTCGGCCATCGCATGGTCGAGCAGGGCAGCGAGCCGGGCGAGCGTCTCGGCGCACGTCCCGCCCTCCGCGGAGAGGCCGGCGCCGGGGAGGGGCAAGCCGTCCTCGGCCGAGACGCCGGTCATGACTCCACCTGCATGCCGAGCCCGCGCGCGTGATCGGCGAGGAGGGCGCGGAGCTGCCCGCGGCCCCGGTGCAGCCGCGACATCACGGTGCCGATCGGCGTCCCCATGATCTCGGCGATCTCCTTGTACGCGAACCCCTCGACGTCGGCCAGGTACACCACGAGCCGGAAGTCGTCGGAGAGCTGGGCGAGGGCGTCGCGCACGACGGAGTCGCCGAGCCGGTCGAGCGCCTCGACCTCGGCCGAGCGCAGCCCGGCGGACGTGTGGGACGCGGCGCGCGCGATCTCCCAGTCCTCGACGTCCCCCGCGTCCGACTGCAGCGGCTCGCGCTGCTTCTTGCGGTAGGAGTTGATGTAGGTGTTCGTGAGGATCCGGTAGAGCCACGCCTTGAGGTTCGTGCCCGGGCGGTACTGGTGGAACGAGCCGTACGCCTTCGCGAAGGTCTCCTGCACGAGGTCCTCGGCGTCGGAGGGGTTGCGCGTCATCCGCAGGCCCGCGCTGTAGAGCTGGTCCAGCAGCGGCAGCGCCTCGGACTCGAACCGCAGGAGCCGCTCGGCCTCGGTCTCGGTCTCCCGCACGTCGACGGCACCGGCGGCACCCGGGTCGAGGGCGGCGTCGGTCACGGCGCCGTTGTGCACGGCAAGTCCGTCGGTGTTGTCGGCACCGTCCGCGGGAGCACTCATCACACCCCACCCTACGGGTGCGTCGGTCAGAAGGAGCGTGCTCACGACCGGTTCAACACCTCCCCCGCCACGACCATTCCCGCATCCTCCACGTCCGTTCGTCGCCATCCGGGAGCTGGCACTCGCCAGGAGGCCGTTCGTGCGGTAGGCATGGAGGATGCTGCGCCGCATCGCCCGTCCCCTGCTCGCCTCGGTCTTCGTCGTCGACGGTCTGCGGGCCGCCCTGCGCCCCCGGGAGGAGATCGAGAACCTCCCGCGCGCCGAGGAGGCGCTCGGCCGCGTCGCCGAGCAGATCCCCGTGCCCGTCTCACCGGACCTGCTCGTCCGCGCGCTCGGCGTCGCGAAGGCCGGCGCCGGCGTCGCGCTCGGGCTCGGCGTCGCGCCACGCGCCGCCGCCAGCCTCCTCGCCGTGCTCCACACGCCGACGATGCTGGCGCGCAACCCGTTCTGGACCGAGACCGGTGCCGCGCGCCGCGAGGCGATCGGTGGCCTCGTCCGCGACGCCGCCATCCTCGGCGGGCTCCTGCTCGCCTCCGGCGACACCGCCGGGAAGCCGTCGCTGGCCTGGCGTGCGGAGGCCGCACGGCATGACACGGCCAAAGCGGCGAAGCACGCCACGCGGGAGGCCCGCGACCGGACCAAGCGAGCGACGAAGGCCGTCATCACGAGCGCGGAGCGGGACGTCGCGAAGCTCGAGGCGACGATCGAGCGCACGGCCCGACGCAAGACGCGGGACGCGCGGAAGGCGGCGAAGCGGATCGAGCGCGACCTGCGCGCGGCCGTGAAGGACGTCGAGCACACCGTCGGCGGGGTCGTCGGGGACGTGGTCGACGGCGCCAGGGAGAAGATCGCCGCTCGATAGGCTGGCGGGGTGACTGACCCCAGATCCGGCGTGTGGCCGGCTCCCCGCGCCCACCGCCAGCTCGACGCCGTCGTCGCGGTCCCCGGATCGAAGTCGCTCACCAACCGCTACCTCGTCCTCGCGGCGCTCGCGGACTCCCCCACGACGCTGCGCTCGCCGCTGCACTCGCGGGACAGCTTCCTCATGATCGAGGCGCTGCGCGCGCTCGGCGTCACCATCGTCGAGCTGCCCGGCGGCGACCTCGAGATCACGCCGCCGTCCCGGCCCGGCGGCGCCTCGGTGCTCGAGGGCGAGACGAAGGTCGACTGCGGGCTCGCCGGCACCGTCATGCGCTTCGTCCCGCCGCTGGCCGCGCTCGCCGACGGCCCCGTGACGTTCGACGGCGACCCGCGGGCGCGCGAGCGCCCGATGGGCGGCATCATCGACGCGCTGCGCCGGCTCGGCCTGGCGGTCGACGACGACGGACGCGGCACCCTGCCGTTCACCGTGCGCGGAGCGGCGGACGGCGCCGGCGGGGTGACCAGGACCGACGGCGCGGGGGGCGGGCCGGCGATCCGCGGCGGCTCGGTCGAGGTCGACGCCTCGGCCTCCAGCCAGTTCGTCTCCGCCCTCCTGCTCGTCGCGCCGCGCCTGCCCGACGGGCTCGAGGTCCGGCACGTCGGCGACCGGCTGCCCAGCCAGCCGCACATCGACATGACGATCACCGTGCTGCGCGAGCGCGGCGTCGACGCACGCGAGCTGGCGCCCGGGCACTGGCGCGTCGCCCCCGGCCCGATCGCCGGCGGCGAGGTGCGGGTGGAGCCGGACCTGTCCAACGCCGGGCCGTTCCTGGCGGCGGCGCTCGTCGCGGGGGGCACCGTGCGCGTCCCGCACTGGCCGGCGACCACGACGCAGCCCGGCGACGACCTGCGCGAGATCCTCGGGCTCATGGGCGGCGAGGTCGACCACGAGGCGGACGGGACGCTGCGCGTCACGGGCACCGGCGTCGTCACCGGCGTCGATCTCGACCTCACCCGCGCCGGCGAGCTGGCGCCGACGGTCGCGGCCCTCGCGACGGTGGCCGACGGCCCGTCGCGGCTCACCGGGATCGCGCACCTGCGCGGGCACGAGACCGACCGGCTGGCGGCGCTCGTCACCGAGATCACCCGCCTGGGCGGGGTCGCGGCCGAGCTGCCCGACGGGGTCGCGATCGCTCCCGGCGCCCTGCACGGCGCCGACGTCGAGAGCTACCACGACCACCGGATGGCCACCTTCGGCGCCATCGTCGGCCTGGCCGTCGACGGGGTGGGCGTCGTCGACGTCGCGACGACCGCGAAGACGATGCCGGACTTCCCCGCGATGTGGACGGCCATGGTGGCGAGCGGCGCGGAGGCCCCGTGACGGACCTGCCGGACCACCTCGACCTCGACGAGTCGGACGTCCGCGTCCGGCCCGGCCGACGCGGCTCGCGCCCGCGCACCAAGCAGCGACCGGCGCACAGCGACGCCGTCGACGGGTTCGTCACCGGGGTGAGCCGCGGACGCTACGACGTGCTGGTGCCGCCACCGTCGCGTCGGCGCCGGGACGTCGAGCGCGCGCTGGAGCGCGGCGAGGGCGAGACGCTCGTGGCCGTGACGGCCCGGGAGCTCGGCCGCGGTGGCGTCGTCGTCGGCGACCGGGTGCGCGTCGTCGGGGACCTGTCGGGCGGGCGGGACGCGCTGGCGCGGATCGTCGGCGTCGTCGACCGCACCAGCACGCTGCGCCGCAGCTCGGAGGACTCCCCCGGCGGCCACGAGCGCGTCCTCGTCGCGAACGCTGACCAGCTCGTCGTCGTGACGGCGCTGGCCGACCCGGCGCCGCGCCCCCGGATGGTGGACCGGTGCCTCGTCGCCGCCTACGACGCCGGGATGGACGTGCTGCTCTGCCTCACCAAGGCCGACCTCGCCTCACCGGAGGAGTTCCTCGCGCTCTACGACCCGCTGGGGGTGCCCGCCGTCGTGACGCGGCGGGAGGACGGGCACGTCGTCGGCGTCGACGAGCTGCGCGAGCGGGTGGCCGGCCGGGTCTCCGTGCTCGTCGGGCACTCCGGCGTCGGCAAGTCGACGCTCGTCAACGCGCTCGTCCCGGACGCCGCGCGCGCCGTCGGGCACGTCAACGCCGTGACGGGGCGCGGCCGGCACACGTCGACCAACGCGGTGGCGCTCGCCCTGCCGGGCGGGGGCTGGGTGATCGACACCCCGGGCGTGCGCTCGTTCGGGCTCGCGCACGTCGAGGTCGAGGACGTCATCGGCGCCTTCCCCGACCTCGCCGAGATCACCACGGCCTGCCTGCCCCTGTGCACGCACCTGCCCGCCTCCCCCGGCTGCGCGCTCGACGCCGCCCTGGCCGCGGCACCCGAGGGCGAGCGCGCGGCGCTGGGCGCCCGGGTCGACTCGCTGCGCCGCCTCCTGCTCTCCCGATCCGACGACCTCGAGGGACCCCGATGACCGACGCCGTTCTGGACGCTGACCTGCCCGCCGACCTGGCCCTGGCGCTCGAGGTGGCCGACGCGCTCGACGCGCTCACGACCGAGCGGTTCGGTGCCGTCGACCTCGTCGTGACCGCGAAGCCCGATGCCACCCCGGTCTCCGACGCCGACACCGCGGCCGAGACCCTCGCGCGCGAGATCATCGCGCGGGCGCGGCCGGGTGACGCCCTGCTCGGCGAGGAGTACGGCGGCGAGGTCGCCCGCACCGGCCGGCAGTGGGTGATCGACCCGATCGACGGGACCAAGAACTTCGTCCGCGGCGTGCCCGTCTGGGCGAGCCTCGTCGCGCTGGTCGAGGACGGCGAGCCCGTCGTCGGCGTCGCGTCGGCCCCGGCCCTCGGGCGACGCTGGTACGCGGCGACCGGCCACGGAGCCTGGGCGCGCGTCGGGGACGGGGCGCCGCGCCGGCTCGCGGTGTCCGGCGTCGGCGCGCTCGCGGACGCGTCCGTGTCCTACGCGAGCCTCGAGGGCTGGCGCGAGATCGGGCGGTACGAGGCGTTCCTCGCGCTGCTGTCGTCCGCCTGGCGCACGCGCGGGTACGGCGACTTCTGGTCGTACGTGCTGCTGGCCGAGGGGGCGGTGGACGTGGCGGCCGAGCCCGAGCTCGCGCTGCACGACATGGCCGCGCTCGTCCCGATCGTCCGGGAGGCCGGGGGCCGGTTCACGTCGGTCGACGGCGTCGAGGGCCCGTGGGGCGGCAACGCGCTCGCCACGAACGGCCTGCTCCACGACGCGGCCCTGGCCGCGCTCCGCTGACCCCACGGCACCGAGACCTCACCCGCCGAGCTCGACCCTCCGGTCAGGAGTCGCTCAGCAGCACCCGCAGGTCGCCGAGCTCGCTCGGGTCGAACCACTGGAGATCGACCTCCCCCAGCTCCTCGAGAGCCGCCTCCTCGTCGACGGCCCGGCGCACGAGGGCGGCGGTCGCGGGCGCGTCGTCGTCCAGGTGGATCGCGACGACGTCGCGCCACGCGAGGTCGACGACACCGACGATGCTCGGCAGGTCCGCCAGCCCCGCGGGGACCTCGCCGTCGCGCACGGTGCCGGCGTCGGCCTCGACGGCGAGGACCACCCGGCGGGGCGGAGCGCCCGTCGCGGCGATCTCGAGGACCGACAGGTCGGCGGCGGTCAGGAAGGCCGAGAGCTCGAGGCCCTCGTCGTCCTCGTCCGGCAGGGCGGCCCGCAGCCGGGGCGTCACGGCGGACGCGAGGCGGCGCAGCGACGGCGTGGCTCCGGCCGCGGCGTCGATCGGGGCATCGGCGGGCAGGAGGTCAGCGGTGGTCGCTGGCACGTAGAGGCGCACGGACCCAGTCTGTCAGCCGGCGCGACGCGTCGCGCGGACGGACGCGCACCCGTCGGTCCGGCAGTGCGCCCAGCAGCTCCTCGGCGAGCGTCCGGACCGCCTGCCGGGCGGCCGAGCGGGGCGCGTGGACGGGCAGCGCCCGACCGGCCAGGAGAGCGCCCGGGACGGCGTCGTCGTACGGGATCTCGACGAGCACCTCGACGCCTCCGAACCGGCGGATCGCCTCACGCGCGTCCGCCGCCTCACGGGCGCCGACCGGGCGCGTGTGGACGAGGACGACGCGGCCCCGCGCACCCACGGCCGGCTCGTCCGCCAGCAGCGCCGCGGCCCGGCGGACGCCGACCGGGTCGGGCGGGACGAGGACGAGCACGTCGTCCGCCTCGGCGAGCACGGTGCGCGCCGCGCCGGAGCGGTCGGCGCCGCGGGACGGCGGCGGCTCCAGCCCACCCGCCACGTCGGCCACGACGAGCCGGGCGCGCGCCCGCAGCGACTCGAGCACGACGCGCAGGGACTCCGGCTCGACCTCGCGCCAGCGGTCCGAGCGGGTGAGCCCGCTGACCAGCTCGAGGCCCGGGTCGACGCGGACCAGCCGCCGCACCAGGCCGTCGGCGTCCAGCGTGCCGCCTGCGGCGGCACGACACAGCGCCGGGAGGGCCGCGCCCTCCGCCAGGACGCCGAGGAGCTGGACGAGGCCCGGCGCGACGGTGTCGGCGTCGACCAGGACCGAGGCGATCCCGGCGCCAGCGGCCTCCGCCGCGAGCGCCGCCGCGACGGTGCTCCGTCCGGTGCTGCCGACCGCGCTCCACACCGCGACGAGGCGGCCGGGGCCTGCGGCCGTCGCGGCGGCGGGGTCGACGAGGCCACGCGGCCCCGGCGGTGGTGACGCCGCACGATCCCCGACCGGCCCCGCGATGCGGTGACGGTCGGATCCGGCGCGGACCGTCCCCTCGGAGCCGGGCGCGCCGGGGGCGCCGGGTGCGCCGGGGGCGATGTCTGCGATCAGCGCGAGCACGGCGGCCTCGACGCCCTCGGCGACCTCGCGGCCGTCCGGGACGACCCGCCCCGCCCCGAGCGCGCCCGCCCGGTGCAGGTCCTCCGGCCCGGCGAGGACGACGCTGCCGACACCGAGCCGGCTCAGCTCCGCCAGCAGGGGCCGGTCGACACCGCGCCCGAGCGAGAGCACCGCGACCCGGCCGATCCCCGCCCGGGCGGCCCCGAGCAGCTCGGCCAGATCGGCGCAGCGCCGTTCCACTCGCAGCCCGTCGACGGTGCCGAGTCGCGCGACGACCTGGGGCTCCGCCGGTCCCTCGACGTGGACGAGGACGCCCGCCACCTCAGCCACCGGCACGCTCCACCACGGTGAGCTCCTCCCCCGCGGCCTGGGCCTCGAGCACGCGATCCACCACGTCCTCCGGGACGAGGATCCGCGCGATCCTGCCGGAGCCGCTGCGGAAGGGGCCGGTGTCCGACTCGACCCCGAGCACGAGCACGTCGGCGGCAAGGAGCTCGGCCGTCGCCTCGTCACCGAGCGACCGGTTGCCACCCGTCACCACCCACAGGTCCACCACCTCCCCGGCCGCGGCTCGGGCGCCGACCGGCAGCGGCACCGCCATCGGCCGGCCGTCGACGTCGGCGGCGCTCCCGATCGCCGAGGCCGGCACGAGCTCCCCGGCGCCGACGGCGCTCACGACCACGGCGTCCGGGGGCAGCTCGGTGAGGTAGACGCCGGACCCGCCGTCCCAGCCCATCCGGACCGGTTCCAGGTCGCCGAGCGAGATCCGCTGACCCGGCGTAAGGTCACTACGCGCGACCAGCGTCTCGGTCCCACCCGATGCCCGGTCGACGGCCCAGCCGCCGAGCACCACGGCGGACGCCACGAGGAGGACGCCGAGCAGCAGGCGTGGGCTTCGCCACAGCGGAGGTCGGGCGATCGTCGCCGCGGCGGGGGCTGCCTCCCAGGCCGAACCCTCCGAGTGTGGTGCCATGACGCTCCTTTCGAGAGTGGTGGACCAGGTTGGCCCGACCCATGTGACATCGTGCCAGGCGCACCTAGACATTTCGAGATGTCCACAAGCACCCATCTTCGCCGTGCGAACCTGGGCGAACGGTGTCACTATGGAGACATGGCCGATCGAATGCTCACCCTTGCCGACGTCGCGGAGATTCTCGACGTCACGGTTCCCACCGCACGCTCCCTCGTCCGCTCGGGCGAGATCTTCGGCTTCCAGGTCGGAGGCCGCGGCATGTGGCGCGTCGAGTCCAAGGAGCTCGACGCGTACGTCGAGCGCGAGAAGGCGGCCGCCGTCGCGCGCCGCGAGGCGCTCTCGCGCGACTGACCAGCCCCTAGATCGCGACCGACACGATCGCGTCCCACGGGACGCTCGCGACTCGCCCGCGGTCGCTCTCGACATCGACGTGGTCGGCACCGGTCCTCGTGACCGTGCCGGCCACGTCGTGGTTTCGCGTCTCGACGACCACCTCGACCTCGCGCGCCGCCAGCCCGCGCAGGACATGACCGAGGCCGAGCCGACGGGCGGTGCGCTCGCGGTCCGGGTCGGCCCGGGTCGCACCCTCGAGCCACTCCACCCCGCGCAGCGCGACGAGGAGCTCGCGCGGTCGCGCGCGCAGGAGGAACCAGCCGACACCGACGTCGGCGACCGCACCCTCGACGATCAGACCCGAGGCGAGCGCAACCTTGGCGACGTCGCCGCGGCCGAGCCGGTCCAGCAGGAGGAGGCGCGCGCTCTCGGCGGCGTCCACCTCCGCGACGAGGTCCTCGCGCTCGACCGCGACCTGGGCCTCGGCCTGCGCCTCGAGATCCTCGAACAGCTCGTCCCATCGCATGGCTCGACCCTGCCACACCGTCTCGGACAGCGCCTCAGCCACCGTCGAATGGGCAGTCCGTCCACAGATGCTACCCATGGATATCGGAGCGCTTGACAGCCTCAAACAATCTCCTTCACGCTGTGACGGCATCACTCGCCGTCACGTTCTAGGAGGTCGCCATGTCGAGGTCACGATGGCGGGCACGCCTGACCCTGATCCTGCTGCTCGCACTGGGGATCACCGGCGCCGCCCTGCTGCTCCTCGTCTCGGCCGAGGACGGCATCGGGCCGGACCGGCTGGTGCGGCGCGGGTTCGCCCTCCTCGGTGCGCTCGCCTGCCTGCGCTACGCCCTCGCGGCGCTCGCCGGCCTGGCGGTGGGACGCGGCGGTTCGGCCTCGCGACGGGTCTCGGCCGGTCTCCTCGCGGCCGTGGGGCCGCGGTGGGTCCGCCGGCTCGCCGCGGCCTCGCTCGGCACGGCGACGCTGCTGTCGGTGGGATCGGGGGCGCTCGCCCTGCCGGGGGTCGGGTCCGGCGCGACCGAGGCCGGTTCGCCCGCGGGAGGGAGCACGGTGGTCGCGGCCGACGAGGCCGCGGAGATCGACCTCGGCGTGCGGTCGACCGCCCCGGGGATGCTGGGGCAGAAGGTGCGCCCGACCGCCCCGGGTGACGGCGGCACGGTCACCCCGGCGGCCGGAGCTGAGGCCGTCCCGGAGGCGGGTTCCGGGACGGGTCTCGACGCGGAGGCCGTCTCGTCGAGCGAGGGCGCCGGACGAGGCGACGCAACCGACGGCGCGACGAACGACGGCTCGGACCTCGGCTCGGGCGCGGTGGCATCAGGCGACGGACCCGAGGCGGACGGCGAGGGGCTCCCGGCCGATCGCGGAGGGCCGGGGGCGTTGGCCGGCGCGCCGGCGGTGACCGGCGCCAAGGTGAGGCCGAGCGCGACCCCGACGACGCAGCCCGCATCCGCCGGCGCGGATCCGAGCGACCCCGAGAGCACCGGCCACGCAACGGCCACGAGTGCACCGACGATGCCGACGCCGGCCCCGCCGTTCGACACGTCAGCCTCGGCATCGCCCACGGCCGAACCGGTGAGTGCGTCGCAGACGGTCCCCGCCCCCGCCGTCGAGGGCGCCTCGGCCGAGGGCGTTCCCGCGGCGTACACCGTGCGGTCGGGCGACAGCCTGTGGGACATCGCGCGGGCGCACGGCGCCGAGACGGACGCCGAGATCGCCGACGCCTGGCCGCGCTGGTACGAGCTGAACCGCGACGTCATCGGCGCCAACCCCGATCTCATCCAGCCCGGCCAGATCCTCCGGGTCCCGGCCGCCGACCTGACGGGAGCCCCGTCGTGAGCGCCGAGCCGATCACCGTCCTCCCCGCCCCGGAGCCCGGCGGAACGCCGATCACGCCGTACCGCCCCGCACCGCTCATGCGGCCTCGCCCCGTGCCCGTCGAGGCGTCGCCGCGCGATCGCGAGGACACGCGACCGCGACCGCGGGCCGCCCGGCCGGTGGATCCCGACACCTGGGCGCGCGCGGTCGTGATCGCGCTCGCCGAGGTGCTCATGGGGGCGCGGCCGGCCCAGCAGCTCAACCGGTGGCTGGAACCCGACCTCTACGCGAGGGTCGCGCGGCGGGCGGGACTGGCGGTCCGGCTGGGCGGTCGACCGACGAACCCGGCCCGCGCCCACGTCATCGGGCTCCGGCTGAGCGAGCCCGTCCCGGATGAGCACGAGGTCAGCGCGGCCGTGCACGACGGCGAGCGGGTCCGCGCGGTCGCCCTGCGCATGCGCCGGGTCGGCGGCCGCTGGCACGTCGTCGACGCCGAGGTCGGCTGACCCGCCCATCCGGACCAACGGTGGCCACGGCGGCGGCGGCCCGAGTGGCCGGTCCAGCGGTGGCCACGGTGTCGGCTGTGGCCACGCCATGGCCGGGTGACACCGGCCAGCCGGTCCAGCGGCGGCCACGGCATCGGCTGTGGCCACGCCGGGACCGGGTAACACCGGCCAGCCGGTCCAGCGGGGGCCACGGCATCGGCTGTGGTCACGCCGGGACCGGGTAATGCCGACCAGCCGGCCCAGCGGGGGCCACGGCGGCGGCGGCCCGAGTGGCCGGTCCAGCGGTGGCCACGGGTTCGGCTGTGGCCACGCCGGGGCCGGGTGACACCGGCCAGCCCGTCCAGCGGTGGCTATGGCGTCGGCTGCGGTCACGCCGGGACCGGGTGACACCGGCTATCCGGTCCAGCGGTGGCCACGGCGGCGGCGGCCCGAGTGGCCGGTCCAGCGGTGGCCACGGGTTCGGCTGTGGCCACGCCGGGACCGGGTGACACCGGCCAGCCCGTCCAGCGGTGGCTATGGCGTCGGCTGCGGTCACGCCGGGACCGGGTGACACCGGCTATCCGGTCCAGCGGTGGCCACGGCGGCATCGGCCCAAGCAGCGGGTCCAGCGGTGGCTATGGCGTCGGCTGTGGCCACGCCGGGACCGGGTGACACCGGCCATCCGGCTCAGCGGTGGCCACGGCGGCATCGGCCCAAGCAGCCGGTCCAGCGGTGGCCACGGCATCGGCTGTGGCCACGCCGGGACCGGGTGACACCGGTTATCCGGCTCAGCGGTGGCTATGGCGTCGGCTGTGGCCACGCCCGGTCCGGGTGACACCGGCTATCCGGCTCAGCGGTGGCCACGGCGGCGCCCACGGCCACGCCACGCCACGGCCGCTCGGCGCGTCGGCTACTTGCGCTTGCGCGCCTGCTTCTGGGCGCGGCGGCGCTCCTCGCGGTTACCCGAGCCGGACGACGACGCCGCAGCACCGGCTCCGGCGCCCGCGGCACCCGCACCACCACCGGCGCCACCCGAGCCGGCGGCCCGCGGACCGCCCTTGCCACCCGGACGGTTCGACACCACGAAGGCCGAGCCGCTCTCGTCGGGCGCCGAGTAGCTCAGCGCGCCGGACGTCGCCGGGGCGTCGATGCCGAGGGCGCGGTCGAGCGCCGCGGCCCGGTCGCCCTGCCCGGGAGTCGCCGGGGCGGGCGGCTTGCCCGAGCCGGAGCCCTCATCCGCCCCGCCGTCGACGGCGTCCTCGACGGTCGCGACGTCATCGTCGTCCGCCGAGTCCGCCGTGGCGGCACCGTCGGCCGAGTCCGTCGCATCGCCCGCGGCCGCCTCGACGGCGACGGTGACACCCGCGCCGGTCGCCCCGGCCGCGGCCGCCGCGCGCTCGTCCGAGGAGTCGCTGGCGCTGGCCGGGACCTCGAAGTTGAACAGGTAGCCGACGACCTCCTCGCGCACCGCGTCGTTCATCGCGTTGAACATGAGGAAGCCCTCACGCTGGTACTCGACGAGCGGGTCGCGCTGGGCCATCGCGCGCAGGCCGATGCCCTCCTTGAGGTAGTCCATCTCGTAGAGGTGCTCGCGCCACTTGCGGTCCATCACGGCGAGCACCACGCGGCGCTCGAGCTGACGCATGAGGTCGGAGCCGAGCTGCTCCTCGCGGCGGCCGTAGGCGTGCTGCGCGTCGGACAGGACCTCGCTGAGCAGGCGCTCCCGCGTGAGCTGGACCCGGCCGCCGACGGCCTCGTCGACCTCCGCGACGGTGATCCCGATCGGGTAGATCGGCTTGAGGAGGTCCCACAGCTCCTCGAGGTCCCACTGCGCCGGGTCGGGCTCGGCCGTCGCGTTGGTGACGGCGGCGGTGAGGACCTCGGTGACGAACGTCTGGACCTGCTCCTGCAGGTTCTCGCCCTCGAGCACGCGGTGGCGCGTGCCGTAGACGGCCTCGCGCTGGCGGGAGAGCACGTCGTCGTACTTGAGGACGTTCTTGCGGATCTCGAAGTTGCGCCCCTCGACCTGCCCCTGCGCGGAGGCGATGCCGCGCGAGACCATCTTGGACTCGAGCGGCAGCTCCTCGGGGTAGGCCGAGGAGTTCATGAACCGCTCGGCGAGGCCGGAGCTGAACAGCCGCATGAGGTCGTCCTGCATCGACAGGTAGAACCGGGACTCGCCCGGGTCGCCCTGACGGCCGGAGCGGCCGCGGAGCTGGTTGTCGATCCGGCGCGACTCGTGGCGCTCGGTGCCGAGCACGTAGAGGCCACCGAGCTCGACCACCTCGTCGTGCTCCGCCGCGACCGACTCCTGCGCCTCCTTGAGCGCGGCCGGCCACAGGGCGTCCCACTCCTCCGGCGTCTCGGACGGGCTGTACCCCTGGTCGGTGAGCGCCGCGACCGCCAGGTGCTCGGAGTTGCCGCCGAGCATGATGTCGGTCCCGCGGCCGGCCATGTTGGTGGCGACGGTGACGGCGCCCTTGCGCCCGGCCATCGCGACGATCGAGGCCTCACGCGCGTGGTTCTTCGCGTTCAGCACCTCGTGCGGGACGCCCTGCCGCTTGAGCCGCGTCGACAGCGCCTCGGACTTCTCCACCGACGTCGTGCCGACGAGGACGGGCTGCCCCGTCGCGTGCCGTTCGACGATGTCCTCGACGATCGCGTTGAGCTTCGCGTCCTCGCTCACGTAGACGAGGTCGGGCTGGTCGATGCGCTGCATCGTGCGGTTCGTCGGGATGGGCACGACGCCCATCTCGTACGTGCTCTGGAACTCGGCGGCCTCGGTCATGGCCGTACCGGTCATGCCGGAGATCTTGTCGTAGAGACGGAAGTAGTTCTGCAGCGTGATCGTGGCGAGCGTCTGGTTCTCGGCCTTGATCGCCACGCCCTCCTTTGCCTCGATCGCCTGGTGCATGCCGTCGTTGTACCGACGCCCGGCCAGCACGCGGCCCGTGTGCTCGTCGACGATGAGGACCTCGCCCTTGAGGACGACGTAGTCCTTGTCCCGCTTGAAGAGCTCCTTCGCCTTGATCGCGTTGTTGAGGAACCCGATGAGGGAGGTGTTGAGCGACTCGTAGAGGTTCTCGATGCCGAGGTGGTCCTCGACCTTCTCGATGCCGGGCTCGAGCACGCCGACGGTGCGCTTCTTCTCGTCGACCTCGTAGTCGACGTCGCGCTCCATCCGCCGCGCGACCCGCGCGAACTCGGAGTACCACTTGTTCGCGTCGCCGCCGGCCGGCCCGGAGATGATGAGCGGCGTGCGCGCCTCGTCGATGAGGATCGAGTCAACCTCGTCGACGATGACGAAGTTGTGGCCGCGCTGCACCAGGTCGTCCGTCGTCCACGCCATGTTGTCGCGCAGGTAGTCGAAGCCCAGCTCGTTGTTCGTGCCGTAGGTGATGTCGGCGGCGTAGACGGCGCGCCGCTCGGCCGGCTTCATGCCGGAGAGGATGACCCCGGAGGACACGCCGAGGAACCGGTACACGCGCCCCATGAGCTCGCTCTGGTAGCTCGCGAGGTAGTCGTTGACGGTGACGACGTGGACGCCCTTGCCCGAGATCGCGTTGAGGTACGCGGGCAGCGTCGCGGTGATGGTCTTGCCCTCACCGGTCTTCATCTCGGCGATGTTCCCGAGGTGCAGGGCGGCCCCGCCCATGAGCTGGACGTCGAACGGGCGCTGCCCGAGCACGCGCCACGCCGCCTCGCGAACGACCGCGAACGCCTCGGGCATCATGGCGTCGAGGCTCTCGCCGTCCTTGTGCCGCGCCCGGAACGTGTCCGTCTCCTCGCGCAGCTCCGCGTCCGTCAGGTCCTGGTAGGAGGACTCCAGCGCGCCGACCTGCGCGGCGATCCCCTGCAGCTTCTTCAGGACACGGCCTTCGCCCATGCGGAGGATTCGGTCGAGGATCGAGGCCACGTGCTCAGCTCCCAGGTCGTCGTCGGCTGCGCCTGCGCCCGGCTCGGACTCCTCCGACCGGGCACGCGTCACCGTCACCGCTACCGCGGTGCGCGTTCCATCGTAGGCGGTCGCCGCGCCGCACGGCGCACCGGGCGGCCAGGCCGCGGGCGGGAGGGGGCGACGGGGACCGCGCCGCTCGCCGCACCGCCCGGTCCGAGGTCAGCGCGCCCTCGGCTGGCGCGCCTCGAAGCCCCACTCGCGGTCCGTGAGCATCCGGGCCACCGCGAGGCCGATCGCGATCCCGAGCATGACGACGCACGCCTGCACGCCGTAGGCGATCGCGGAGGAGGTGGCGCCGTCCCCGAGGCCGGACATGGCGAGGTAGGTCGTGGTGCCGGGCACCATGATGACGACCGCGGGGACGGAGACGATGACCCGCGGCGAGCCGATCGCCGGCGCGACGTACGCGGCGACGACACCCACCACGAGCGCCGCCGACGCCGCCGCGACCGCCGGCGGGGTCCCCGAGTCCACCATGAGGATGCGCGCGACGTTCGGTCCGGCGCCCACCGCGGCCGCCGTCAGCGCCACCCGCCACGGCGAGTTGAACATGAGGGCGAACCCGAGCACGCCGGCGAAGCTCGCGACGAGCTGGGCGAGCCGCCCCCACAGGTCGTGGTCCGGCGTGACCGCGGGATCGGGCGCCCCGCCGAGCGTGTGCGCGATCCCCCACACGACGACGGCGGCCGCCGACACGATCATCACCGCGTAAGTGAGCCGGGCGACGCCGGCCGAGATGTCGAGCCGGGCGAGGTCGAGGGCGGCCGTGACCAGCGGGAAGCCGGGGACGAGGAAGAGGACGGCGGCGATGTAGCCGTTGCTGCCGCCCCAGGCCTCGCCCAGCGTCGCGCCGAGGATCCAGGTGAGCGCGAGGTAGCTGAGCGAGGCGACGAGAGCCGCGACCATCGTGGTCCCGATGATGTTGGCGCGGGCGTGGTGCATGAGCCGGCGGGTCATCTGCCCGAGCGCCGCGCCGACGGCCGCCGCGATGAGCTCGCCCCAGCCCTCGCCGAGCAGGAACGCGAACGCGCCGCAGGCGATCCCGGCGAAGAGGCCGGACAGGTACCAGGAGTAGAGCGGCTGGCGGGCCTCGATCGCGTCGAGCCGCCGCTCCAGCTCGGCCGGCTCGATCGACCGGCCGGCGAGCGAGCCCACGAGGTCCTGCAGCCGGACCAGCCGGTCGGCGTTGACGCCGACCTCGCGCAGCTCGGTGACCTCGGTGCGGAAGGAGTGCCCGCGGTGGGACGTCGTGGTGATCTCCGTCAGCGTGACGAGCGCGTGGTGGCGCTCGATCCCCAGCGCGGCCGCGACGTTCGCCATGTGGTTCTTGACGCGGTAGCTCCCGGTGCCAGACGCGAGGCTCATCCGCCCGACGCGCAGCACGAGGCCCGAGCGGTGCACGAGGTCGAGCTCGTCGTCGTAGCCGGCGCCCAGCTCCTCCTCGATCTCGCGCTGGATCCGGCGCTCGACCTGCCGCCGGCCTGCCGCGGCGTCGCTCCTGGGTGCCTCCACACCGGCCAGCATGGCACGGACGCCTTCCGGAGCACTGGGCCCTCGGGCCTGCCACCACCGCGGCCAGCGGTGGGCGGTGGGGGTACCCGTGCGCCGGTCCGTCGGGTGCCGGTCAGGAGAGGTGCGAGACCAAGTCGCCGCGGGCGTCGGGATCGACGACGACGTCGGCCAGCCCCAGCCACTCGGCCATCGTCGCGAGCTCGGCGACCAGCTCGGCCGCGACGCGGACCGGCGACGGCCACGCCGCGAGCTCGCGCCGGGACCGGCCCGCCGGCACGGGCTCGAGGTGGGCCTCGCGCAGGACCAGCACGCCGGCCCGACGGTCGGCCTTGAGGTCGACGCGCGCCACGAGCTCGTCCCCGAGGAGGAACGGCAGGACGTAGTAGCCGTGCGTGCGCTGCTCGGCCGGGGTGTAGATGCCGATGCGGTAGTGCATCCCGAACAGGCCGAGGAGCCGGGAGCGCTCGAACACCAGGGGGTCGAACGGCGCGAGCAGCGCGCGACCCGACGCGCGCCGCGGCTCGCGCGCCCCCGCGGCGAGATAGGCGCGGCCCCAGCCCGGGACGGTGACGGGGGCGAGCTCGCCCTCCTCGAGCAGCCGTTCGACGGCCGGGAGGACCACGTCAGCGCGCAGGCGGTAGTAGTCGCGCAGGCAGCGGACCGTGGCGATCCCGTGGGCCCGGGCGGAGCGCAGGACGAGGTCGCGCTGCGCGTCCTCGGTCGACCTCGGACCGTCGGCCGGCGGGATGACCCGCTCCGGCAGGTCGTAGCGGCGCTCGAACGACGCCGTCCGCTCGAAGCAGGCGAGCTCCCCGAGGATGAACAGCGCCTCGATGAGCCGCCGCGCGTCGCTGTGGTTCCACCAGCCACCGCCGGGTCGCTCCACGCCGAGCGCGTCCTCGATCTCGCGGGAGGTGCTCGGTCCGCGGTCGCGCACGACGGCCAGGATCTCCCCGGCGAGCGTCTCCCCCGCGTCGAACCGGTGCACCGCCCAGGGGCGCGTCCGCGACGCCTCCCGCCACCAGGCCAGGTCGTGGTACACCTCGGGCGGCACGAGCGAGGCCTCGTGTGCCCAGCACTCCACCAGCCGGCGCCGGCCTCGGCGCTGCGGCGAGCTCAACCGGTCGAGGTCGGCCGTGTCGTACGCCCCGAGCCGGGAGTGCAGCGGCAGCCGATGCGCCCGCGCGAGGATGTTGACACTGTCCACCTGGAGCAGTCCCAGCCGCTCGACCGTCCGGACGACGGCCGCGCGGGTCGGTGCGGGGCGCGGGCCGGCCAGTCCCTGGGCGGCCAGGGCGATGCGCCGGGCGCGGGCGAGGGAGATCGTCTCGGTCGATGCGTGAGCCACGGGGGCATCCTTGCGCGCCCCACCGACATTCTCGGCCCGACATGCGCATCGGCCGCCCGGATGGACCGGGCGGCCGATGTCGAGCCTCTCGCGCGGCGCGGGCCGCGGCGACGGTCAGTCGCGGACGGCGGCCTCCGCGTCGAGCCGGATGACGCCGAACGTCCAGCCGCGCCGGTGGTAGACCACGGCGGGCTGCATCGTCTCGGCCTCGATGAACAGGAAGAACGGGTGGCCGGCCAGCTCCATCTCGTCGATGGCCTGCTCGACCGTCATCGGGGTGGTGCGGTGGACCTTCTGCCGCACGATGACCGGCGAGTCGCCGAGCTGGCTCTCGACGGCGACGTCGTGCTCGGTCGGAGCCTCGATGCGCGACGGCGCCGCCTCCTCGGCGACCTCCTCCGTGCCCTCGGGCAGCGTCGACGGGTCGATCGCCGCCAGCGCCCGCGCCTCGCGGCGCGCGGACTTCGCCTTGCGGCGGTCGTGCGCGCGGCGCAGTCGCTCCATCAGCTTCGTCATCGCGACGTCGAGGGCCGCGTACGGGTCGGACGCGCTGGCCTCGGCCCGCACGACCGGTCCACGGTCACGAACGGTGAGCTCTATCCTCTCGCTGGCCGCGGCCTGACGCGGGTTCGCCTCGTGGATGACCTCGACGTCCACCCGTTGCGCGTAGGGCGCGAGCTGGGTGACCTTCGAGAGCTTGTCCTCGACGTGCCTGCGGAAGCGAGTGGGGACCTCGGTGTGACGACCGACGACGACGATTTCCATCGTGACCTCCGATGTGTTCACCGGCGCACCTGCGCCGGACGAGCTGACGGGACGACGCCCCTCTAGGGGCGCCTCGACTGCGGCCTCACCCCCTCGCCGAGCACCGGGTCCGGCCTGGTCGGCCTGCCGCGCCAGTGCGGCTGGATCACTCGGTACTCCATGCGTCGACGTTAGTCGAAAGCACCGGCGGGAGACAGTTCGCCGGGTCGTGTCGAGGGTTCGTCTCACGTTGTGGTCGGCACAAGACCCGGTCAAGCGACCGTCAAGGAGCGGCGCCGCCGGCCGATCGACGGAGCGCTCGACGCGCTCGACTACCGCGGGGACCGCCCGGGCGCCCCGGCCGGAGCTGGCCCCGCGTCCTGACGACGGCGCCCCCGGACCCGGGCGCCCGCGACGACGACGCCGCCCACCACGACCCCGCCGGCCGCCCGCACCGCCTCGGCGCAGCGCGCGAGCGTGGCACCGGTCGTGAGGACGTCGTCGACGAGGAGGACGTCGTGGCCGGCGAGGTCGAGCCGGGCCCGCACGCTCGGGCCGCCAGCGCGCCCGCCGGTGCCACCCGCCCCGTCAGCCCCGATCCGGGCGCGCTGGCCCCGGCCGCGCTGACCACGCCACGCGGCCGGACGCAGCAGCCGGCGCAGCGGCTGGCCCAGCGCGGCGACGACGAGCGCGTCCCGGCCCGCGAGCGACGCTCCCCGGGCGACCGGGGCCGCCAGCCGGGCGACGTCGGGCCGGCCGCGCAGGCGTCGGCGCGGACCCGAGGGCACCGGGACGACGAGGAGCGCGCGCCGGACGAGGCGCGCGGGCGCGCCGCGCTCGCCACCGACCGCACCGCGCCCGCCGCGCTCGCTCCCGACCGCACCTCCGGCGCCGCGCTCGCCTGCCACGAGCGCGCCGACCTCCGCCAGGCGGGGTGCGAGCACCAGCTCGACGTCGCGGCGGCCACCGGTCTTCCAGCCGAGCACCAGGCGCCGCAGCCCGCCCTCGTAGTGCCCGAGGCCCCAGACCGGGAAGCTGCCGTCGAGCGCCGGTGCGTCGGCGTCGAGCCCCACCGGCCGCAGCTCGTCCCGGCACGCGGGGCACACGACGACCCGCGGCTCGCCGCACCCGGCGCACTCGAGCGGGACCACGAGGTCCGCGAGCGCCGACACGGTCTCCCGGACCTCCCGCCACGCCCGGCTCCCGACGCGCACCGCCCCGTCCCGCTCGCCGGCCGCTGGGTCAGCCGGGGAAGGATGGGTAGGCCATGTCCTCGGCCAGGGGCGACCAGCCGCGGGTCGCGGCGCGGGCGAGGAGACGCCCGTCGCCCGTCGCGACGAAGACCTGGGAGACGCCGTCGCCGGCCGCGACCCACACGGGCTGCGCCGTCGCCGACAGCGACGAGGTCGGACCGCTCACCGTCGTCGTGCGCGCGAGGAGCGGTCCGTCGCCGGCCGAGATCCCGAGCGTCACGGCGACGGTCGAGTCGGCCCAGACCGCCCCGAGCACGTCGTCGAACGCCGCGAGCGCGACGCCGTCGCCGATCGAGACGGGCGCGTCGTCCCGGCCGCGGACGATGCCGTGGACGCTGACGACGACGTCGTCCCCCTCCCGCCGGGTGACGAGGACGCGGGCGCCGTCCCGAGACACGCGCACGCCGAGCACCGGCCCGAGAGCCGCGCCGAGGGAACCGTCCGCCTCGTCCGCCTCGTCGGGGCCGACCGCGACGTCGACTCGCTCCCCGTCGGAGGCGCGCACCGCGAACACGCCGTCGGCCGTCCCCGACCACACCCAGCCGAACCGGTCGAACGACGGCGCCAGCAGGTCGCCCCCCTGCGCGAGGACGCGCTGCTCTCCGGTCGTCCTGACCAGGAGCAGGTCCTCGCCTGCGACGACCGCGACGTCCGGATCGGTGCCGTAGGCCAGCGTCGGCGCCCGCCAGGAGCCGGTGTCCGGGGGCTGGGTCGCACCGGTGTCGGTCGCCTCCTCCGGCTGGGCATCAGGCTCGTCCGGGTTCGCCGGCTCCTCCGGCGCGGTCGCGGCATCGGTCGCCTCGGGGGCCCCGGAGGCCTCGGCGCCGGCCGAGCCGTCGCCGGACCCGTCGGTCGTCCCGTCCGTCGCGGCGAAGGCCGGGTGCGGGACGAGCTCCTCGCCCGTCAGCATGACGAGCCGCCCGCCGGACAGCGCGATCATCGTCTGGCCGACCCCGCCGGGCAGCTCGGGGAGCTGGACGTCGGCGGCCGGCTCGTACGGGGTGTCGCCGAACCAGACGGTGACGCCCCACACGCTCGGCAGGCTCATCAGGGTCTGGCGGAGCTGCGCGTAGAGCAGGTCGGCAACGTCCCGCGGCACGTCGGCCCCGTCGAGGTGGACCTCGGCGTTCCCGTTCGCCTCGTTGAGCACGACGCCCGCCGTGTCGACGCGCAGACCGTCCGGGACGGCCGTCGTGACGGAGTCGGTCAGCCACGGCACGGGGCCGGCGAGGAGCTGCTCGACGGCGTAGCGCGCGGCCCGCCGCGTCGGCACGTAGCGCACGTCGGGCACGAGCACCTCGTGGTCCGGGCTGAGGAACGCCACCGGCACCGGTCGGAACACCGTCGCGAACGTGCCCTCGGTCAGCAGCAGCCCGTCCGGCAGGGACTCGATCCGCCACTCGCCGTCGACGCGCGCGAGACCGAACGTCAGCTCGGACGGCGCCCGGCCGATCTCCGGCAGGTACGCGCCGACCGCGTCGAGGCCCCCGACGGCGACCACCTCGACGACGACGGAGACGCGGTCCGCGTCCGCCAGCTCCTCGGCCGCCGGCTCGACGGTTGCGTCGTCGGGCAGCACCACGCGGAGCGTCTGCGGCTCGTCGTTCGCCGCCACGAGCACCTGGGACAGCGGCGCCCAGGCGGCCGCGGTCTGCGCCGTGAGGAAGGTGCGCGCCACCTCGAAGTCGTCGCCCGACAGGCCGGCTGCCCCGGCCTGGAGGAAGCCCTGGACCAGCTCGCGCGGCTGCGTGCCGGGCGAGGGTCGGGAGGCGTCGTACTGGATCGTGCCCGCCGCCGGGGCCTCGGTCCGCCCGGTCTTGACCGGGCCGCTCGTCGGGAGCTGGGCGCACGCGACCAGGCCGAGGCAGGCGACGAGCGCGAGGACGAGGGTCGCGACGCGACCCGCCGGCCGCCTCACAGCTCCTCCAGGTCGGGCAGCTCCGCCGGCGATGGCCCGTGCCGCACGGGCTCCGGCTCGACGTCCTCGTGCGCCCGCTCGAGCTGGCCGGGCGGGTCCGTGATGACGACGCCGGCGCGGCGCGGCAGCGTCAGCCGGAAGGTCGCGCCGACCCCCGGCCGGCCCCAGGCCTCGAGGAGGCCGCCGTGCAGCCGCGCGTCCTCCGACGAGATCGCCAGGCCGAGGCCCGTGCCGCCGATCGTCCGCGCGCGGGACGGGTCGCCGCGCCAGAACCGGTCGAAGACCTGCTCGGTCTGCCGCTGGGTCATGCCGAGGCCGTGGTCGATGACGCTGACCCCGACCGCCCGCTCGTCGGCGCTCACCACGATGTCGATCGGCTTCCCGTCCGCGTGCTCGACCGCGTTCGCCAGGAGGTTGCGCAGGATCCGCTCGACCCGTCGGGGGTCGACGTCCGCGCGGCACGCCTCGTCCGGCTCGGTGTGGACCAGCGTCGTGCCCATCCGCTCGGCGAGCGGCGCCGCGAGGTCGACCGCCCGGCGGACGATGACGCGCACGTCGAGGTGCTCGACGTCGAGGACGGCGGCGCCCGCGTCGAACCGGGAGATCTCGAGGAGGTCCGCGAGCAGCGACTCGAACCGGTCCACCTGGGTGTGGAGCAGCTCGGCCGAGCGGCGCGTGCCCGGGTCGAACGCCCCGCGCGCGTCGAAGATCATCTCCGAGGCCATCCGGATCGTGGTGAGCGGCGTCCGCAGCTCGTGGGAGACGTCCGAGACGAAGCGCTGCTGCACCTTCGACAGCCCGCTCAGCCGCTCGAACTGGTCCTGCAGGCTCGAGGCCATCTCGTTGAACGAGCGGCCCAGCGTCGCGAGCTCGTCCCGCCCGGCGACGCTCATCCGCTCGTCGAGCCGGCCCGCGGCGATCCGCTCGGCCGCGTGCGCGGCGCGCTGCACCGGGCCGAGCACCTGCCGCGCGAGGTAGAACGCCATGGCGGCGAGCAGCCCGAGCAGCGCCAGGCCGGCGACGACGAGGGTCTGCTGGATGAGCCGGAGCGTGGCCTGCTCCGGCACGAGGCTGTAGACGAAGTAGAGCTCGTACGGCCCGACGTCGGGGATCTGCACCTGGGCACCGACGACGATGCCGGGGCCGGAACCGCTCGTGGTGGTGACGGCGATCGGCTGCCACTGCTGGACCGTGTTCGTCTGGACGGCCTCGCGCAGCTCCGGGGACAGCTCGACGCTGCTGCCGACCGTGAAGTCGATCGGGATGCCCGCCGCCTCGGACGGGCTGCGGCGCAGGAGCGTGCCGACGGCACCCGAGCCGGGCGACTGGTTCGCCTTGATGATCTCGGCCGCGACCGTCTGCATCTGCGCGGGCGTCCCCGCCGTCGTGTTATCGAGCTGCGTCTGGATGAGCGACGTGCGGCTCGCCGCGTCCGCGAGCGCCTCGTCGACGCGCTGGTCGTACAGCGTGTCCCGCACCCGGTCCGACAGCGTCACCGACACGAGCATCAGCGCGATGATGCCGACGAGCGTGGTGACGGCGAGCACCCGCAGGCGCAGCGACGATCCCCACGCCAGCCGCGCCCGGCGGGCCAGCGAGCCGAGCCGGGCGACGACGGCGCGTCGCTCAGGAGGTCGCGGCACCGGCCCGGTACCCGACCCCGCGGACGGTCACGACGACCTCCGGGTGCTCCGGGTCCCTCTCGACCTTGGCGCGCAGCCGCTGCACGTGGACGTTGACGAGGCGCGTGTCCGCCTGGTGGCGGTACCCCCACACCTGCTCGAGCAGGGCCTCGCGGCTGAACACCTGCCACGGCTTGCGCGCGAGCGCCACCATGAGGTCGAACTCGAGCGGGGTGAGCTGGATCTGCTCGTTCCCGCGCATCACGCGGTGGCCGGCGACGTCGATGACGAGGTCGCCGATGTGCAGGCGCTCCGACGCGTCGTGGTCCTGCCGGCGCAGCCGGGCGCGCACGCGCGCCACGAGCTCCTGCGGCTTGAACGGCTTCACCATGTAGTCGTCGGCGCCCGCCTCCAGCCCGCGGACGACGTCGATCGTGTCGCTCCGGGCGGTCAGCATGACGACGGGCGTGTCGGCCAGGCGGCGGATGTCGCGGCACACCTCGATCCCGTCCTTGCCGGGGAGCATGAGGTCGAGCAGCACGAGATCGGGCCCGACCTCGTTGAACACCTCGATGGCGTGCTCACCGTCCTGGCAGAACGCGGCCTCGAAGCCCTCCGAGGCCAGCACGATGCCGATCATCTCCGAGATTGCCGGGTCGTCGTCGACCACGAGGATGGTGCAGGTCATGCCCCTATGGTGGCATCCATGAGCGGTCCGCGCGGCTGGGGTGAGCCCACCTGGGGACAGACACCGTCCGAACCGACGTCCGACGTCCCGGTGGACAGCGCGCGTCCCCTGCTGGGTCTCGGCGAGCTGATGGACCGGACGATCGCCACGATCCGCTGGGCGCCGGGCGTCACCTGGGCCTTCGGCGGCGCGATCGTCGGCGTCCTGGCGCTCGTCGAGGGCGGTCTCGCCGCGGCCCTCGGCCTGCGCGGCTACGTCGAGGCGCTCGGGACCGAGGACCTCACCGACCTGGACGCCCAGCTCCCGGCGCTCGCCGCGAGCGCCGTCGTCTCGGTCATCGCGTGGGTGACCGGCCTCGTCGCGACGGCGCTGTGCGCGGGCGCGGCCGCCGTCGTCGTCGATCGCGCCGGCGGCGGGCTGTCGACGGACGACGACCTGCGACGCGCTCCCACCCGGCCGTCGGTCGCCGCCGTGTGGGCCGCGCTCCGGCCGCGGGCCGCGGGCGCGGTCGGCCTCGCGCTCCTGCTCGCCGTCGCCATCGGCGCCCTGGTGGCGCTGCCCGTCGTCTGGCTGCTCGCGTTCGGGGCCGCCGGGGCGTGGGGCGTCGCGATCGGCGGTGGGGTCGCGGTGGCGATCGGGGGCGTCGTGCTCGCGCTGTGGCTGCTGCCCGTGCTCGCGCTCGCGCTGCCCGAGCACGTCGCGCCCACCGCCGCGCTCCCCGGCGGTGCGCTCGCCCGGAGCTCGCGGCTCGCGCGCGGGGCGCGGTGGCGTCTCGTCGGCGTCTGGCTGCTCACGAGCATCGTGCTGGCCCTGGCCGGCGGCGTGATCTCCGGCCCGTTCGGCTGGCTCTCGACCTGGCTCGCCGGCGTGGGCGACGGCGCGGGCACGGCGGTCGCCTGGGTCGTCGGCGGGGCGGTCTCCGCGGCGGTCACGGCACCGATCGGCGCACTCGTCCTCGCCCTGGTCCACGCCGACCTGCGCCCGCGCGGCTAGATCCGGCTCCCGTCCCGAGCGAGGCCCTCCGGGCGTGGGGCAGACCTCGCGGAGGTCCGCCCTCACGGCCGGAGGGCCGGCTCGACGCGGGGCGTCAGCCCAGGGCGCGACGGCGGCGCACGGCGAGCGCGCCGGCACCCAGCAGCAGGAGCACGGCCGCGAGGGCCAGGACCGGCGCCGGGGTGGCACCCGTGTCGATCAGCCCGTCCGATGCGCCCGGAGTACCGGACGCGCCACCGGTCGACGCGCCGCCGCTCGACGTCCCGCTCGGGCCACCGTCGCTCGGACCGCCGGTCGGCGACCCGCTGCCGCCGGTCGGCGTGCCACCACCGGTCGGCGTGCCACCACCCGTCGGCGTCTCGCCGCCGGTCGGCGTCTCGGTCCCGCCGTCGTCGGCGACGACCTCGAGCGGCGCCCAGCCCACGAGCTCCGCGTCCTCGTCGAGCACGACGACCTGGTGGTCGCCGATCTCGACGGCCGCCGGCAGCACCAGCGTCGCCGCGCCGTCGCGCACGTCCAGCCAGCCGGCCGGCACCGGGTCGGACGCCACCCAGACGTAGACGCGCTCGCGCTCGCCCAGCCCTCGGATGACGACGCTGCCGCCCACCTCGACCCGGTCACGGTCGAGCGTGACCGAGCCGCGGGTGTCGGGCGTCAGCGCGTCGTGCCCCGGGAACGCCGGGTCGCCCGCGGGGGTCGCCGTCACGGTCACGGTCGCCGTCCCGGTGATCGCCGGATCGGCGAGGGAGCTGGCCACGACCTCGACCTCACCGGCCGAGACTCCCGTGACGACGCCGTCCCGCGACACCGTCGCGACCGACTCGTCCGACGAGGTCCACCTGACGTCCTGGTCGGCACCGGCCGGCTCGACCGATGCCGTCAGCGTCACGCTCGCCCCGACCTCCACCGTCGCGGTCGCCGGCGTCACCGAGACGCCGGTGGGCGACGGGACGGGCGGGGGCCCGTAGACCTGCACCTCGACGAGGCCGGCCGCCCAGGCGGCCGCGTTGCCGTTGTGGTCGTTGACGACGGACGAGAGCGCGACCCGGACGTAGCGGTAGCTGCCCGCGAGGTCGTCGGTCGTGAACGCGACGAGCCGGTTGCTCTCTCGGTCGGCGAGCGTCGTCCACGTCTCGCCGTCGAGCGAGCCGAGCACCGAGTACGTCGACCGCGTCTCCGAGCCGTTCCACTGCCGCCAGGACAGGTCGATCCGGCTCAGCTCGCGCGGCTCCCCCAGGTCGACGGTCCACGTGGCCGGGACGGTCGACGGCTGCCAGAAGTTGGTCGAGTCGCCGGAGAGCGCGGTGTTCGTCACGACGCCGTCGTTCGCGGCGCCGGCCGGGCCCTTCTCCCCCGTCGCGGACGCCTCGGAGCTCGCCGTCGCCGGCTTGCCCTGGGAGAGCAGCTCCGCGCCGGGGATGTCGATGCTGGCGGAGGCCATGTCGAAGCTCCAGCCCGGCTGGTAGGTCAGCTCGACGCCGTCCTCGCCGATGGTGAGCGGGAGCCACACGTAGGTCGAGGCCCCGAGCATCTTGGAGTTCCACCGGTCGCCCATGTAGATGAACGAGCGGTCGCCCGCCTCGTTCTCCAGCGTGATGATGTTCGTCGGCTGGCTGTAGAACGAGGTGTTGTTGCCGATCATCGACAGCTCGCTCCACCCGTCGGGGCTGCCGAGGTCGTCCGTCGAGGCCACCCGGGTCTGGTTCGGGTACCAGCCGGACTGCCCGGAGGTGACGACGTAGTAGCGCCCCTCGACCTTGACGACGGCCGGCGCCTCGCGGTGCCCGCCGACGAACAGCGGGTAGGAGGTGTCGACCTCGACGTCGGTGTAGTCGTCCGTGAGCCGGTACACGCGCATGTCCTGGTGGTCCTGCGCGCTGAACAGGTACGCGGCGTCGGAGTCGGGATCCTTGAAGACCGTGAAGTCGCGTGAGCCGTAGCCCCAGTTCCCGTCCGTCCCGGGGTAGGTCGGGTCGGCCGCGTCCGTCGCGATCTCGCCGACGCCGGGCCGGAAGTTGCGGACGACGGTGTAGTCGCCGTCGATCGTCGGGCTCGTCGCGACGATGAGGTGCGAGGCCGCGTAGGAGTCGGCGGTCTCCCAGTGACCCCACAGGACGAAGGTGTCCGTCTCCTCGTTGTAGAGCAGCTTCGGCCGCTCCCACTTGCACTCGGCCTCGGCGTAGGTGCCGGTCTCGCACACCCCGGGGGTCTCGGTGGTCACCAGGTCGTGGACGAACTCCCAGTTGAGCAGGTCCTTGGACCGGTAGAGCGACACGGCGTGCAGCACGGCGCGGTTGTGGCTCTTGTTCTCCCCGACCCAGTAGAACCAGCCGTCGTGCTGCAGGAAGCCGCCGCCGTGGGCCTGGATCGTGTCGCCGTCGGTGTCGAACCAGGGCCGGCCGATCGGGACGGAGGTGTACCCGTCAACGGGGAGGGGCTCCACGATGTACTCGAAGCTGCTGACCGCGCTGGAGAACCCGTTGCGCAGGGCGACCGCGCGCAGCGTCGCCGACGCGGTGAGCCGGATCGGCGCGGTGTAGCGCGTCCCGTTCGTGACGGACGGTGTCGACCCGTCGAGCGTGTAGTAGATCGCCGCGCCGGCGGTGGCGCTGGCCAGCTCGACCTCGGCCTGGTCCGACTGGACGCCGGGCGGGAGCGAGGAGGTCGGCGCCGCGACCACGACCGGGGTCGTGTCGACGACGTGCTCGCCGCGCGCGAGCGCCAGCCAGGACACGGCCGGCGCCTCCGTCCCGGCGGTCCGGGTGAGCGCCAGCGTGAGGACGCCGGCCTGCGGGACCTCGACCGTGCCCGTGACGAGACCGGTGCGGTTGCTCGAGGAGACCGTCACGGGCGAGCCGATCTGCACGGGAGCGGTCAGCCCGCCGCCCGAGATGCTCGCCGTGAACGTCCGCGGCCCGCTCCACCACTCCTGGGCGCCGACGGTCACGGTGTAGGTGCCCGCCTCGGTCACCGGGAGCTGGTAGGTCAGCGGAGCCGTCGACGGGGCGTTCTTGCCGTACAGGCCCTGGCTCGTCCGGTCCCCCGGGGTGTCGGGGCTCGGGGTGCGCGTGCCGTCGTAGCCGGCGTCGGCGACGTAGCCCCAGCCGGTCCCGCTCGCCTGCCGGTCGGACGCGTCGTTCAGCAGCGCCGCGCCCGCGGAGCTCGCGAGCGCCGCGGCGGCGGCGTACGGCGTCGACGCCCGGCCGACGGTCCCGGAGTCGACGTAGTACGCGAGGCCGTCGGGCAGGACCTCGACGACGGCGGTGGCGACCACCCCGTCCCGCGTCGTCCCCGTCACGACGTACTCGGCGTACAGCCGGTCGAAGTCGTAGTCGGCCATGTCCCACGTCACGGGCACCTGGACGGCGTTGCCGACGACGTCGACGAAGCCGACCCGCTCGGGCAGCTCGGGCTCCTCGCCCTGGAAGGTCGCGGTCCGGATGGTCTCGGTCTGGCGCGCGGGCCTCGGCTCGGGCAGCTCGCCCTCGACCCGCTCGCCGAAGGCGGCCAGCTCGATGACGCCGTCGGCCCAGGTGGCCGCGTTGTCGTTCGTGACGTTGTAGATGCCGGTGACGGACAGCCGGAGGAAGCGGTACTCCCCCTCGTCGGTCACGTCGTCGGCGAGGAACCCGACCTGCCAGTTGTCGGAGCGGTCGACGAGCGTCGTCCACGCCGCGCCGTCGAGGGAACCGTCGATCGTGTAGCGGTAGGCCGTCTCGGAACCCGTGACGAGCCGCGTCGTCAGCCGGACCGCGTCGACGACGGCGCGCCCGGCGAGGTCGACGGTGAGCGTGTACGGGTGGCTCCCGCCCTGGAAGTAGCCGGAAGAGGCGAGATCCGCCCCGTCGGTCACCACGCCGGCCGGAGCCGACCCGGCGGCCTGGCTGGAGGCCGAGACCGCCGCGCCGCGGGTGAGGTTCTCCCCCGGCTGGACGCCGACGAGGCCGACGGACGGGTAGTACTCGAGCGTCGGGTAGAACTCGGCGCTCGCGACGCCCCCGTCGAGCGTCAGCGGGAACATCCGCGGGTACGTGCCGCCGGCGTCGGGGTGGTGGAACTGCGCGCCCCATCGGTAGCCGACCATCGCGTCGGCGCCGTCCAGCGTCCGGACCGAGTTGAACTGGGTCCCGAAGGTCGCGGCGTTGCCGATCTCGCGCAGCGACGTCCACTCCCCCGCGAGGTCCGTGCCGGACGCGTACATCGCCTGGCTCGGGTACCAGCCCGAGGCGCGCGAGGAGAAGAAGTAGTAGGTGTCGCCGCGCCGGGTGATGCTCGGCGTCTCGCGGTGCTCGCCGACGAAGGCCGTCGCGACCAGCTCCGTCGGTGCGGTCCAGCGCTCGTCGAGCGCGATGATCGAGACGTCGCTGTTGGTGCGCGTCGCGGCCAGCAGGTAGGCGGCGCCGTCATCGTCGACGAACACCGAGGCATCGCGCGCGTCGAGCCCGAGCGGCCGGGCGTTGTACGTCTCGACGAGCGCCCCGCCCGGGGTCACCTCGGCGAAGTAGTGCTGCGCGAGGGTGTAGTCCGAGCCGTTCTCGTAGTGGCCGTCGATCACGACGCGGCCCGTCGTCGGGTTGAGGCGGGCGCCGAAGCCCTCGAGCTTCGCGTCGGTCAGCGTCGCGAGCGCGCGCTTCGGGCCGAAGGCGACGCCGTCGGCCGAGGAGCGCTCCCAGATCGTCACCGTGCGCTCGGCGCCGGAGCCCGACGCGTCGGTGCCGTAGGAGTAGTAGGTGCCGCCGACGAGGATGCCGGTCGGCGTGCCGGGCGGCGTGAGGCTCGACCCCGCGGCCGTGTTGTCCCACACGATGGGGGACGACGACGGCGTGAACGGCGTCAGCGGTGCGAGCTCGTCGAACGCGACGAGCGACTCGCCCGCGTAGGCGCGGACCTCGAGCACGTGCGCGCGGTCCGGCTCGAGACCGAGCACGTCGAGGGTGTCGCCCGTGGCGGAGCCGACGACCTCGCCGTCGACGAGCACCTCGTACCGGTCGGCGTCGGCCCGGGCGGGCCAGGTGACCGTCGCGTTCGTGACGGCACTCTCGCCCTCGAGCCGGAACAGGGTGGCGGTGCCGGCCCACGCCTGCGGCGCCGGCGGACCGGCGAGGCGCTCGACGGCGACGAGGCCGAGGTGGGCGTTGTAGCCGCCGGAGGCCTGGAGCTTCTGCGTCTCGAGGCTGATCGTCGTGCGCCGGGTGAGCGTGAGGTCGTGGGTGACCCAGACGGGCGGGTGGATGCCGTCGGCGGACTGCGTGACCTGGACGGTCCTCTGGTCGACCTTCTGGCCGTCGACGTTGAGCCAGCTCCCGTGGTCCTGCGTGCGCCGCGGCACGTGCGCTGCGTGGACGCGGTAGGTGCCGGGGTCGAGCGTGAGGCGGTAGACGAGGCCCTCGTCGGCGTCGTTCTCATCGCCCGTGAAGGAGGACGCGAAGTCGGCGGCGTTGCCCGGGGTCACCGACACCTTCTGGTCGTTGGCGGGGTTGCGCTCGATGTAGCCCCAGGTGTCGGCGTCCGCGGTCACGCGCCGGTCGGGCACGTCGTTGAGGAGCGTGCCGGGCGCGAGCGCCGCGGCGGCGTCGTAGAGGTCGGAGGTGTTCGGCGCGACCCGGCCCGTGTCGATGAGGTAGACGAGGTCGGCCGGGACGACCCAGACCGTGGCGGACAGCGCCACGTCCTCGCCGTCGAGGTCCGCCGTGCCCGGGACCGTCACCGACGTGAAGGGGGTCGTGAGGTCGAGACCGGAGGCGTCCCACGCGGCGGGGACGGTCACGTCGCCCCCGTCGCTCGACAGGCGCACCGTCGCGGGGAGCGCGGGCGCGGCGCCAACCGTGGTCGCGACGGTGACGGGCTGGGCCTGCGTCGCCGCGAGCGCGGTGACCGCCGCGCGGGCGGCGGGGGCCGGGGCGGCTGCGTCGGGGTCGGCGGGAGTCGACGGGGCGGCGGCGTCGTCGCCGTCGGCTGCGTCGGGCGTGGACGGGACGGACGCATCGGGGGCGGCGGACTCCGCCGACTCCTCCGCCGGGGTCCCGCCCGACGTCGCGACGGAGTCCTCGGTGGCCGAGGGGGTTGCGGCGACCTCGTCGGCCGTCGCTCCCAGGGCCGGGGCGGCGGTCGACAGGCCGAGCGTGAGCACGAGCGCAGCGGTCAGGCTGGCACCGATGCGGCGCGCGCCACGGCGCGTCCGGGTCAGGGCGGTAGGCATCGCGGTCCTCTTTGATCGGGCGAAGCAAAGTGATCATCACCGATCGGCACACCCCGCCACGACGCGGACCGCACGACCGGTGGACGGAACGCTAGCCCGATGCGCGCCCTATTGCTACCCCTTAGAATAATCCTCGTTCAATCACATCCGATCATCCACGATCACTGATGCGCTTCAGGCGCGACCGTGGTCCGCGTCACACGGTGACAGGGGTCCGCGACCCGTCGCCGACGTCGTCAAACCGCGACGCGGTCACGGAGCGCACGGCATCGTCGAGGTGTCCACGCAATGAGACGGGCGAGGGCGCGGGTGGCCGCGGCGAGGGGACGCACCGGGGCGACGGGGACCGTCACACCGGCGCACCGGCTCTCCGAGCCGTCGACGCGCCCGCGTCAGTAGCGGTAGTGCTCCGGCTTGTACGGCCCGGCGACGTCCACGTCGATGTACTCCGCCTGGTCCTTGGTGAGCTCGGTGAGCCGCGCACCCAGCGCCTCGAGGTGGAGGCGGGCGACCTTCTCGTCGAGGATCTTCGGCAGCCGGGACAGGCCGGGCGTGGCGTTCTCCTCGTCGTCGTGTGCCTCGGTGTCCTCCTCGGCGCCACGGTGCAGCTCGATCTGCGCGAGGACCTGGTTGGCGAACGACGCGCTCATGACGAAGCTCGGGTGCCCCGTCGCGTTGCCCAGGTTGAGCAGGCGCCCCTCCGACAGGACGATGACGCTGCGCTCGCCCCGCTCGAGGCCGTCCGGGGCGTCCTGCGCCGACACCGCCGGCAGCGTCCACTCGTGCACCTGCGGCTTGATCTCGGTCTTGACGACACCGGGGAGGGCCTCGAGGGCCGCCATGTCGATCTCGTTGTCGAAGTGCCCGATGTTGCCGAGCACGGCCTTGTCCTTCATCCGGAGGATGTGGTCGAGGCCCACCACGTTGACGTTGCCCGTCGTCGTGATGATGAAGTCGACGCTGCCGACGACGTCGTCGAGGTTCGCCACCTGGTAGCCGTCCATCGCGGCCTGGAGCGCGCAGATGGGGTCGATCTCGGAGACGATGACGCGGGCGCCCTGGCCGCGCAGGGCCTCGGCCGCGCCCTTGCCGACGTCGCCGTACCCGACGACGAAGGCCGTCTTGCCGCCGATCAGGACGTCGGTCGCGCGGTTGAGGCCGTCGGGGAGCGAGTGCCGGATGCCGTAGCGGTTGTCGAACTTGGACTTGGTGACGGAGTCGTTGACGTTGATCGCGGGGAACAGCAGCTCACCGCGCGCCGCGAGCTGGGCGAGGCGGTTGACGCCCGTCGTCGTCTCCTCGCTCACGCCGCGGATGGTGCGGGCCAGCCGCGTGAACCGCTCGGGGTCCCGGGCGAGGCTGCGCCGCAGCGTCTCGAGGAACACGAGCTTCTCCGCGGAGTAGCCGCGCTCACCGGGCTGTGGGTCCGCCTCGACGCCGCCGCGGCGCTCGGCCGCGGCCCCCTCGTGGACGAGCATGGTGGCGTCGCCGCCGTCGTCGAGGATGAGCGTGGGGCCGACGTCCTCCCCCGTCGCCGGGTCGATCCAGCGCAGGATCTCGTCCGTGCACTCCCAGTACTCCGGGAGGGTCTCGCCCTTCCAGGCGAACACCGGGACCCCGCGCGGGTCCTCGGGCGTCCCGCCGCTCTCCGGCCGCCCGACGACGACGGCCGCGGCCGCCTCGTCCTGCGTGCTGAAGATGTTGCAGCTCGCCCAGCGGACCTCGGCGCCGAGCGCGACCAGGGTCTCGATCAGCACGGCGGTCTGCACGGTCATGTGGAGGCTGCCCGCGATCCTCGCGCCAGCCAGCGGCTGGGTGTCCGCGTACTCCCGGCGCAGCGCCATGAGGCCCGGCATCTCGTGCTCCGCGAGCCGGATCTGGTGCCGGCCGGCCTCGGCGAGCGAGAGGTCGCGGACGCGGTGGTCCAGCGAGCCGCTGGTCTGCTTCTCAGGAGAGGTCACGGTCCACCAGGGTAGTGCGACCTCTCGCGTGCACCGAGCGGGTGCGTTGGGACCGAGTGGGTGCGAGTGTCGGACCCACTCGGCGACAACGCACCCATGCTCAGACCACCCGGTGCCGCACGAGCCGCGCCAGCGCCCGGCGGAGCGAGTCGGTCTCCATCAGGTCGCGCCAGGTCACGTGCAGGATGACCCACCCCTGTTCCACGAGCGCCGCCTCCCGCGCCGCACTCGCGTTGAGCGCGCGGGTCAGTGCCTCACCCCTGAGCCCGGCGAGCTTCGTCGCTCCGTCGATCTCGATGGCGACCTTGAGCTCGGGCCAGGCGAGGTCCGCCTCCCACCGCCCGCGTGGCGTGTCGACGGCGTACAGCGTGTGAGCCGGTGGGAGCCCCATGAGGATGGCGTGCCCGCGGACGATCGACTCCCCGATGGCGTGGACCCGTCCCGTCGCGGACGAGACCACCGCGGCCGCCGCGCGAGCGCCGCGGACGGACCCCAGCGCGCTGACGCGCGCGGTGAGCTCGTCGGGCTCGACGCCGAGCCTGAGGAGCACGTCCACGACGGGGAGCGCCCGGAGGAACGGCTCGGTGCGTGCCACGTCGATCGCCGTCCGCGCCGGTGAGGTCACCATCACGTCACCCAGGAGGCGCAGGTCCGCGTCGGGCAGCGCCGCCACGTGACGCCGGACGGGCACCATGCCCGAGGCCCCCTTGCGATGGCCCGTCTGCGTGACGTGGACGACGAGCGGTGGTTGGAACACCCAGCAGCCGAGCGCCATCGCCGCCGTGACGTGGCTGACCGCGGTGAGCGTCCTGGCCGTGGTCACGACCGCGCGAGCACCGACGAGCACGTCGTGGATACGACGCTCGGCGGACGGACGATCGGCGGACGCGGCCCGCGCGACGTACCCGTGCCTGACGCGAGAGCAGGCCGGGTCGAGCAGGGTCGCACGGCGCTCGGCCGGGGTCAGCTCGGCGAGGCGGAGGATCGGCGGGAAGCCGCGCGGCTCCACTCTCGATCCGCGGGTCGGGGCACGCAGGCCGGTCCAGGCATCGGGGTAGGTCATGACGACACACCCTCGCGGCGCTCGGGCGCTCTCCGCCACGGGGGTGTGGCCAGACCGGCGGCGGAGCGCATCTCGCGCGCCAGTGGACAGCTGGCGGGTGCGATGTCGTCGGGCGGGTGCGACTGTCGCACCCACTCGATGACATCGCACGCCGTCCGTCAGCCGGCGACGGCCCGGCGCAGGTCCGGCTCGAGATAGATGAGCGTGGCCTCGGGGACGGCCTGGCGGACGCGGGCCTCGGCCCCGTCGATCGCGGCCGCGACCTGCGCGGCCGACGACGCGGCCGGCACCTCGATCTTGGCCGCGACGAGCAGGTCCTCGGGGCCGACGTAGAGCGTGCGCAGGTGGATGACCGAGGAGACGCCGGACCCACCGGGGACCGCGGCGCCCACGAGCGCGTCCTCGAGCGCGGCGACCACCCCGGCCTCGGCGCCCTCCCCCAGGAGCATCGACTTGGTCTCGCGCGCCAGCACGAACGCGATGCACACGAGCAGCACGCCGATCGCGGCCGAGCCGACGGCGTCCCAGCGTCCGTCGTGGGTCAGGAGCGTCATCCCGACGCCGAACAGCGCGAAGACGAGGCCGATGAGCGCGCCGAAGTCCTCGAGCAGGATGACGGGCAGCTCCGGCGACTTCGAGCGCTGGATGAACTGCCACCACGACCCCGAGCCCTTGTGCGGTCGCGCCTCGTGGATCGCCGTGCGGAAGGAGTAGCTCTCCATGAGGATCGCCGCGCCGAGCACCGCGAGCGGGACCCACCACCACTGCCCCTCGATCGGGTGCGGGTGGCGGAACTTCTCGACCGCCTCGTAGATCGCGAAGCAGCCACCGAGGGTGAACAGCACGATCGAGACGATGAACGCGTAGAAGTAGCGCGCGCGGCCGTAGCCGAACGGGTGCGAGGCGTCGGCCTTGCGGGTCGCGCGGCGGCCCCCGAACAGCAGGAGCACCTGGTTGCCCGAGTCCGCGATGGAGTGCACCGACTCGGCGAGCATCGAGCTCGACCCGGTCAGGAGGAACGCGATGAACTTGGTGATCGCGATCCCGAGGTTCGCCGCGAGTGCGGCGAGGATCGCCCTGGTCCCGTGCTGGGCGGACATGCGGTTCCCCTTGTGTGCCGGTGGTGCGTGATGGAGGACGACGAGCCGCGCGGCCTCGCCGGTCCGGTCGGGCTCAGCCCTCCGCCGCGTACCGCTTGAGGATGTCCTCAAGCGGACCGTCGGCGACGAGCCGGCCCTCGCGCAGGTAGAGCCCGCGCGTGCAGAAGCGGCGCAGGTCCCCGTCGTTGTGGGAGACGAGGAACAGCGTCCGTCCCTCGTCGAGCAGCTCCCGGATCCGGCGGTAGCACTTCTCCCGGAAGGCCTTGTCGCCCACGGCGAGCACCTCGTCGACGAGCAGGATGTTGCCGTCGAGCTGCGACATGACCGCGAACGCGAGGCGCACCTTCATCCCGGAGGAGTAGTGCCGGAACGGGGTGTCGAGGAAGTCGCGCACCTCGGCGAAGTCCACGATCCGCTCGAACCGCTCGTCGATCGTCGCCTTGGACATCCCCCGCAGACCGGCGGCGAGATAGATGTTCTCGCGACCGGTGAGGTCGTCGACGAAGCCGCCCGTCAGCTCGATGAGCGGGGCGACGACGCCGGTGACGGCCACGGACCCCTCGTCGGGGATCATGACGCCGGCCACCATCTTGAGCAGCGTCGACTTGCCCTGGCCGTTGCGCCCGACGACACCGATCGCCTCGCCCGCGTGGACGTCGAAGCTGACGTCGCGCAGTCCCCAGAAGGACTTCGCCTTGAACTGCTTCGCGCGACCGGGACGCAGGATGAGCTCGCGCAGCCCCTGGTTGCGGCGCCCGAGCGTGAACTTCACGCCGAGGCCCCGGACCGAGATGACGGGCTCGGTGCCGACCATGGTCTCGCTCATCACATCTCCTTGAGGACCTGGCGCTCGAGGCGCGAGAAGACGATCTGTCCGGCGAGGAGCGTGAGCACCGAGATGACGAGGGCCGTGAGGTAGATCTTCGGGTCGACCGGCTGGTCGAAGAACCCCGCACGGTAGCCGGAGATGATCCCCGTCATCGGGTTGAGCAGGAACAGCTCCTTCATCCAGCCCGGGGTGTCCATCTTGAGGATGTCCTCGACGCCGTAGATGATCGGCGAGACGTAGAAGAGGAACCGCATCGCGATCTTGATGAGCGGGTCGACGTCGCGCAGGAGGACCGTGGCGGGGGCGAGCAGGAGCGCGAGGCCCACCATGAAGATGACCTGCGTGATCATCGCGGCCGGGAACATCCACAGGTTGGCGTTGACCGCCGGCTTGAAGAACAGGATGAGGACGACGAGGACCGGGATCGAGAAGAGGAACTCGGTGCCCTTCGACAGGACGACGCGGATCGCCCACAGCTCCCGCGGCAGTGCCGTCGAGCGGACGAGCCGGGACTCGCTCTGCAGCGCGTGGGAGGAGTCGACGACGCCGTTCTGGAACCAGGTCCAGGGCAGGAGCGCGACGATGAGGAAGATCACGTAGGGCTCCTGGCCGACGTGGCGGCCGTTGAAGATCTTCGTGAAGACGAACCAGTAGACCGCGCTCATGAGCAGCGGGTCGAGCACCGACCAGACGTAGCCCAGCGCCGAGCTGGCGTAGCGGACCGAGAGGTCGCGCTTGACGAGCAGCCCGAGGATCTTCCGGTTCTGCCAGACGGTCGCGGGACGCGAGACCAGCGTGCTGGTCCGGCGCGTCACTCGAGTGGTGTCACTCGACACGGGTCACCTCACCTCCTGGTCGACGGCCAGGAGGAGCCTACCGATCCTCACTCGACCGGACGCCCGGCACTCGGCAGCAGCACGGGCACCCCGTCGCTGATGGGATAGGCGAGCGGCCGCTCGTCGGAGTCGTTGACGAGCTCGGGCTCGCCGTCCGGCCCGGTCCGCTCTCGCAGCCGCGTCCCGGTCACCGGGCAGCGCAGGTGGTCGCGGACCCAGCCGAGATCGTCGGGGGTCACGACCCCGGTCTCACCGGGCTCGGATGGCGTGGGGAACGAGGTCACGGTCACTCTCCTCCGTCGAGGACTCGCAGGTGCCCGCGGCGGGATCCCGCGCGGGCTGACGGCGCCGGCTCGGTCACGGCGGCCGGGGGGCGGGACGCCTCGCGGACGGCCTCGGCGAGCGCGACGAGGTCGTCCGGCGTCGGCGGCGCCGGCGTGAGGTCCACCTGGAGCCGCACGACCTCCCAGCCCCGCGGCACGGTGAGGCGCTCGGCGTGGTCGGCGCACAGGTCGTAGGAGTGCGGCTCGGCGTGGGTCGCGAGGGGGCCGAGGACGGCCGTGGAGTCCGCGTACACGTACGTCAGAGTCGCGACAGCCGATGCCGTGCACGTGGCACGGGTGCACTGACGGATCCTCACGCGCCAACGGTACCCGCTGGCCCGGCCCTCACCGGCGCACCGCGCCCACCGTCGCACCCTCGCCCGCGCGGACGCGTACCCTCGACGTGTGGCAGCCTCCCGCGACCCCGAGCGCACCGGCGGGCACGTGCACGACCCGCACTCGCTCGACACGCTCGCGCTGCCCTCCCGCCGCTCCGGACGACGGCGCGACCGACGCGGCCGCGGCCTGCGCGGCCCGCTCCTTCCGCCCGGGATGCCAGCGGCGCAGAGCAGGCGCGAGGAGTTCGAGGACGCCGTGCTGGACACCGTCGAGCTGCTCGAGCGCTCCTGGGCGAAGCAGCTGCGCGACGTCGAGTTCGGGATCGAGGAGGTCCCGCCGTCGGACCCCTCGCCGTGGGAGCGCGGCGTGCCGCTCGGCCGCTCGTTCGCGAGCGACGCGGTCGCCGGCCTGCCAGCGCGCGTCGTGCTCTACCGCCGCGTCGTCGAGGCGCGCGCCGACGGTCCGGACGACATGCGCTCGCTCGTGCGCGCCGTCGTCGTCGAGCAGGTGGCCGAGATGCTCGGCCGCTCCCCCGAGGACATCGACCCGACCTACCACGCCGACTGACGCCGAGCGCTCAGCCGGTCGTGACGAACGAACCAACGACCTCGACGAAGGAGACCTCCAGGTGCGCGTTCTCGTGACCGGTGCCGAAGGAATGCTCGGCAAGGACCTCTGCCAGCGGTTCGCGAGCGAGCACGACGTGCGTGCGACCGACCGCGGCGAGGTCGACATCACCGACCCGAGCCAGGTCGACCTGGCGGTTCGCGACGTCGACGTCGTCGTCAACTGTGCCGCGTGGACGAACGTCGACGCCGCGGAGGAGCGTGAGCCGGAGGCATTCCTGCTCAACGCGGTCGCGCCCCAGCTCCTGGCTCGCGCGGCGACGTCCGCCGGGGCACGCCTGGTCCAGATCTCGACCGACTACGTCTTCTCGGGAACGGCCGACTCGCCGTACGCCGAGGACGATCCCGCGCGCCCGCGGTCCGCCTACGGCCGCACGAAGGCCGCGGGCGAGTGGGCCGTCCGCGCCGCCGGAGCAGAACACCTCGTCGTGCGAACGGCCTGGCTGTACGGTGCCGGCGGCGGCAGCTTCCCCAGAACGATCGGACGCGCCGCGAGCGAGCGTGATCACCTCGACGTCGTCGACGACCAGGTCGGACAGCCGACCTGGACCGTCGACGTGGCCGACCTGGTGGCTCGACTCGTCGAGTCGGACGCGCCGGGAGGCTGCTACCACGCGACCTCGTCCGGTGAGACGACCTGGTTCACGTTCGCCCAGGCCGTGGTCGCCGCCCAGGGGCTCGAACCGGCGATGGTGCGACCGACCACGAGCGATGCGTTCGTGCGTCCGGCCCCTCGACCGGCCTACTCCGTCCTCGGACACGACCGGCTCCACGACATCGGCGTCACCCCGATCGGGCCCTGGCGGGAACGCTGGGAGATCGCGGCGCCCGCGATCCTGGCGTGACCGCCGCCCGGGAGCAGCCGGCCGCTGAAGGGGTGGCGCTCAGCCGGCCGTGACGGCCACGTGGACGGTGCGCTCGACCTGCGGGTCCTCCGTCGCCGGTACCACCGAGATGAGCTCGCCCAGCTCGTCGGCGTAGGTCAGCACGACCGCGGAGCTGACACCCGCGCCGCCGGTCGCGTCGAGCCGGACGAGCGCCGTCGCCGGTGAGAGCGCCGTCAGGTCGACCGCCGTCGACCGGCCGGCCGGCACGGTCACGGACGTCTCGCCCACGACGGAACCGTCCGCGCCGATCGCGGTGACCGCGACCTCGACGTCGGCCGCCTCCGCCGCGTCCTCGTCGGACTCGCCGTCGGCGCCGCCGTCCTCACCGGCAAGGACGAGCACCGCGCGGTCGGCCAGCGAGCCCAGCCCCGGCACCGCGACCACCGAGCTCGCCGCGAGCGGCACGGAGCCGAGCCAGGCCCGGTCCACCAGGGGCACGTCCGGATCGATCGGGTCGGGCCCGCCGACGCGGACGAGCGAGACGCCGGCCACGATCGGCACGTCCGAGGTGGCCCGCAGCGCGTACGTCCCGGCGGGCGCCCCCGCGAGCGAGACCTCCGCCACGACACCGGGATCGACGACGAAGCGCTGGTCGCCGCCGAGGAGGTGGACGCCGTCGGCTCCGACGAGCTCGAGCACGACCTCCGCCGGCTCGGAGCCCGGGTTGAGGAGACGCACGAGGGACGGGTCGCCGTCGTCGACGGTGCTCGACCCGAGCACGACGCCGGGCACGACCAGGTCCGTCCCCGGGCCGCCCGTCGCGCCGACGAGGTCCAGCCCGGCGGCCGTGAGCCCGTCGAGGTCGGTCGTGCGCAGCGACGCGGCGATCACGCCGCCGCGCGAGCTGACGAGCAGGGCGAGCCGCGACACGTCCGGCGCCAGCGCCTCGATCGCCTGCTCGATGGTCTCGCCCGGCGCGACGACGACCTCACCGCGGTCGATCGACACCTCGCCGGTCTCGCTCCAGGCGCGCACCGACACGGTCGCGGGCGTCGAGCCGGGGTTGGCGAGCTGCAGCACCGTGCTCGACCCGACGGTCGTGCGACCGGCGACGAACCAGGCCGTCGTCCCGCCGCCGGGGCACGCCAGGGCGCCCAGGCCGCGCAGGTCACCGGAGAGCGCGCGCTGCGCGAGCCCCGCGCTCGCGAACGCGGCGACGCCGGTCGGCTCGCCGCGGAGCACCGTGCCGGTCTCGACGGCGGCCAGCGACCCGGCGGCCGCTGCGTCGCCGGGCTCCAGCTCGGTGACGCTCCCGTCCGGGAGGGCGCCGAGCGTCGCTGTGCCGAGTCCGTCGTCGCGCGTCAGGACGCCGGCCACCAGGGCCGAGCTGACGTCCGACGCGCCCCCGAGCTCCGCGTCGGAACCGCCGCCGCCCGCGCCCGTCGCGGGGGCCGGGCAGACGAGGGCGACCTCGGTCGGCGGCACGTCGACCGAGAGCGGTGCCGCGGCCAGCTCCGGACCGGCCGGCAGCGTGCCCGCCGCGGCCACCGCCCCGGCGGCCAGCGCGACGACGGCGAGGCCGGTCACCGCGCGCAGGGTCGTGACGAGCGGACGACGCGGGCGTGCAGCACGGTCCGGACGCGCCGCGCGAGCTGTCCGTCCCGGACGCGCCGCGTCCTTCGTCTTCTCGGCGCGTGAGGTCCGAGCCCGACGCTTCGCGGGCTCGGCCGCCGCCGCGGCCGTCGGGCTCACGGCCGTCGCCGCGGCGGACCCGCCGTCGCCGGAGGGCGCCGGACCGGCGGGCTCCGGCTCGCGCTCTGGCGCCTCGGGCTCCCGCTCGGCTGCTGCCGGCTCCGTCACGTCGCCCTCGGTCACGTCGCCCTCGGTCGCGTCGTCAGTCGTCGTCTCGCGACGGGAGTCGTCGCCGGCGGCGGTCGTCTCCGGGCGCTCCGGAGCGCTCGGCTCGGGCGCGACGTCCGCGTCCGTCACCTCGGCCTCGCTCGCGGCCTCGTCGGTCTCCCCCGCCGTCCCCGTCACCTCGTCGGGCTCGGCGGCCTCTGGCCGGACGGGCGGCTCCGGGTCGGGCTCGAGCGAGTAGGGCGAGCTCAGCCGCGGTGTCGTGTCGTCGTCGGTCATGCGTCCTCCCGCCGCCGCGTCGGGAGCGCGAGGAGCGCCACGAGACCGAGGACGATGCCCTGGGCCCAGCCCCACGCCGTGCGCGCCGGGTCGTCGTACTCGATGCGGACCGTGCCGGACGCGTCGGCCGGCACCGTGAACGCCTGCTGCCAGCCCCACGTCCGCGTCTCGAGCTCGCGCCCGTCCAGCGTGGCCCGCCACCCCGGTGCCGCGCGGTCGGCGAGGACGACGACGCGCTCGTCCGGGCTCGGCGCGAGGGAGCCGCGCGCGGTGACCGCCTCCGAGGCCAGCGCTCCGACGGGCAGGTCCGGGCCGGCGTTCTCGACGGTGTCCGACGGCAGGGCGGACTCGGCGTCCAGCACCCGGACGCGGGCGACGCCGTCGGTCGCGACGACGCGCCAGACCGTTCCGGACGCGTTGGTCGTCACGCGCTCGAGGCCCGCCGTGCCGTCGAGCGCGGCCGCGAGCGTCGCGGCCGCCGTCTCGTCGACGCCGGGCCGGACGGCCGAGCCGGCGGGCGGCACGACGACCGCGGCGATGGCGTGCTCGACGAGCCCCGGGACGGCCTCGTCGGCGGAGACCGTGAGCTGGGACACCGCGACGGCGAGCGACTGGGTCGCTGCGTCCGGCGCCGTCGTCGTCGGGTCGAGGAGCGACCCGGTCAGCGCGTCCGAGGCCAGCGCGGCGTCGAGGAGCTGCGGGCCGTCGGCGCGCCAGAGCTGGACGTCGAGCCCCTCGGCCGTCGGAAGGATGGAGAGCACCCGGCTCGCCGCGGCCGAGTCCTGGACCTGCAGGCCGAGGGCGGGCACCGGTCGGTCCCCGCGCGCCTCGACGAGCACGGCGTCCGGGGTGCGCAGCAGCGCGATCCAGCCGGCCCCCGCCAGACCGACGCCGGCGCCGAGGACGAGCGCGAGGATGCCCCCGGAGGCCTGGCGCCACCCGAAGGACGCCTCCGCCAACCGGTCGCGGGCACCGTCGATCGCACACGTCCCGGCGACGAGGAGCCCGAGCAGCAGCAGCGAGAGCGCCGGACCGGGCCAGGCGTCGGCGACGGGCTGCGCCAGCCCGGCGGTGTCGGCGCCGCTCACGGTCCCGACCGGCACGAGCGGGAGCAGGAGCGCCGCCGCGAGCCCCAGGACGGCGACGAGCCAGGCGAGCCGGACCCCCGGCGCCCGGGGACCCGAGCGCAGGAGCGCGACGAGCGCGCCGACGAGCACGCTCGCCCCGGTGGCGATGGCGAGCACGAGCAGCGATCCGGTGAGCGGCGCCGTCACGCTCTCCGCCGTCGGGTCGGAGGGCCACAGCAGCAGCGACTGCCACGGCGCGGCCTGCGTGTAGGCGACGGGGACCCCGGCCTCGCCGAGGAGACGACGCAGCGCGACGTCCAGCGCCCCGGCCTCCTCGGTCGCCGTGAACGGCGCGGCGAGCCAGGGACCGAGCAGCATGATCGACGGCAGTGGCACCAGGAGCAGGCGCGCCCGGCCGCGCACACGGCGCGGGAGGAGGACGAGGAGCACCACGACGACGGCGATCGACAGCGGCAACAGCACGGGGGCACCGGCGCTCGCCACGGCGAGGACGAGACCGGCGGCGGCCGCGGCCGCGATCGACCCGGCGGGGCGTCGGCGCGCGGTGGGCTCGATGCTCGACGCCGCCGGGTCACCAGCCGGGTCGCCGACCGCCCCGTCGACGCGGCCGTCGGCGTCGTCCGTCTCCGAGACGTGCACGCGGCGCGCCCCGACCATCCCGGAGAGGATGACGTCGCGAGCCTGGACGCCCAGCGCTCGGGCGATCCCGAGGGCGACCCAGGGCAGCGTCACGTGCGCGAGGACGGCGCCGATCCGTCCCTGCGAGACGCCGAGCAGCAGCGGGGGCATCAGCGCCCAGGCGAGCGCGGCCCAGGCGCGAGCGGCGCGGCTGCGGGTGGCGGCGCCGGCCGCGAACCAGGCACCGAGGCCGGCGAGGGGCACGGCGCCGACGAGCAGGACCGTGACGGCGACCCACACCGGGGTGCCCCACAGGCCGCCGAGCAGGACGGTGAGCCCGGCCAGGACCAGCAGGAAGGGCTGCGCGAGCAGCGCGTGCCCGTCGCCGACGGCGAGCCACGGCGAGACGGCGTCCTGCCACAGCCGGTGCACGTCCGAGGAGACGGGGAGCAGGCCGCCGCCGGTGAGCGGCCCGGCGAAGATCAGCGGGGCCAGCGCGACCGCGGCGACGCCGACCGTCAGCACGGCGACGCCGAGCAGCACCCAGCGCCGCTTCCGGGCGAGCGCCGCCGCCTCGGCGATCTCGAGCTCGCTGCGCGCCCGGGCCGCCCGGCGGCTCGCCGCGGCCTGGAGCCGCGCGTCGCGCCACACCGCGAGCCGGGCGCCGAGGCCGACCTGGAGCGGGCGCAGCACGCGGCGCGGCAGCACGGCGGTCGCCCGGGCGCGGGACCGGGCGCGGAACACGGCGCCGAGCCGGGCCGTCGCGACGAACGGCGACCGCAGCTCGGCCCCGATGAGCCCGAACTCCTTGGTCGCGACCCGGCCGAGGGCCCGGACGGGCGCCAGCAGGTACATCCCGAGGAAGGCGAGGACGAACCCGACGCCCGACGTGCCCGCCAGCCGCGAGTGCAGCACCGCCTGGCGGCGGGCCGCCCAGGACCGTTCGGTGTCGGGTTCGGCCGAGGGGCCGGGCGGACCGTGCTCGGGAGAGCGCAGGGAGAGGTAGGAGGCCCGGGCGTGACGCACGACGGCGCGCGGCGCGACGACGACCCGGTGCCCGGCGAGCCTGGCGCGCCGGGTGAGATCGGCTCCGTCGCCGTACGGCCCGAGCGCGGGGTCGGGCCCGCCGAGCGCGTCCCAGACGTCGCGGCGGACGAGCGCGCCCGCGAGCGGGACCGCGAGCACGTCGGACCGGTCGTCGTACTGCCCCTGGTCGATCTCGCTCTCCTCCATGGCGGTGAACCGCCGACCGGAGGGGGTCATGCCGACGCCGACGGAGATGAGCTCGTCCGGGGCGTTCCACTCGACGTTCTTCGCGCCGACGATCACCACGGACTGCGCCTGCTCGACGGCGGCGAGCTGCGCGGTCAGCGCGGTCGGCGTCGGGGCGGCGTCGTCGTGCAGCAGCCAGAGCCACTGGTTGCGAGTGGCGGGGAAGCGGTCGAGGACGGCGCGGGCAGCGGCGCCGAAGGTCGCCGCGCCGGCGGCCGGCACGACGTCGGCGTGCGCGAGCCCGCTCTCCTGGCACAGGGTCGAGACGGCGACGACGGCGCCCGGGTCGACGACGGCGACGACGACCCGCTCGGGAGCCCGCCGCGAGGCGGCGAGGGCGCGCAGGGCGTCGGGGAGCCACGGACTCACGCCGCGGGTCACCACGAGAGCGAGCACGCTCGGATGCTCGCGCCCTGACACGGCTGACGTCACGATGGCGATGGCCTCGGATTCCGGAGGCGGCTAGACGGCGCGGCGCTTGAGGCGCCGACGCTCCCGCTCCGACAGCCCGCCCCAGATGCCGAAACGCTCGTCGTTGGCCAGCGCGTACTCGAGGCACTCCGCCCGGACCTCGCAGGAGGCGCAGACCCGCTTGGCCTCCCGCGTGGATCCGCCCTTCTCAGGGAAGAACGCCTCCGGGTCCGTCTGCGCGCACAGGGCGCGCTCCTGCCACTCGAGGGCCCCCTCGCCCGTGAATGGTCCAAGATTGATCGCGTTCCAGGCGGTCGGCGACGAGAGCGGTCCCTCGCCGAGGATGTTCCACATCCGTATGCCTCCAGATCGTGTGCGCCGTGTGCCCCCACAGGGCGTACCTGAATTACACGCGTGTAATCCCGTCCCGTCAAGCCGCTGGGGCGTAACGAAAGTGTGGACATCGGCGTGTCGAGCGGGTTTCGACCTAGGTTGGGGGCATGATCCCGAGCCCTTCCGACGGCGCCCCGCGCGTGTCCTCCGCGCTCGCCTCGCTGGCGGCCAGCGGACCGCTCCCCCGGCTCAGCTGGACCGGCGTCGTCGACGGCACGCCCGAACGACTCGAGCTGTCCGGCCGGGTCAGCGCGACGTGGGCGAACAAAGTTGCGAACCTGCTCGTCGAGGAGATCGACGCCGGACCCGGCACCCGCGTCGTGCTCGACCTGCCCCTGCACTGGCGCACGCTCGCCTGGGCGACGGGCGCGTGGCTGACCGGCGCGACCGTCGTCGCGGCCGAGATCGTCGACGCGCCGGACGTTGAGCACCCTCCCGGCGGTTCCGAGCTGCCCGACGTGCTCGTGACCGCGTCGGCCTCCGCGGCCAAGGACGCCGTGCGCGACGGCGTCGAGCTCGTGGTGCTCGTGCCCATGGCGTCGTTCGCGCTCCGGGTCGTGGGTGGGCTCCCGGCCGGGGCGCTCGACGGTGCGGCCGACGTCGCGGCGCAGCCGGACGACCTCGGGCCCGTCCGGACGACGGAGGCGGCCCGGACCGCGCTGGAGCTGGACGGGCGGACGTGGACGTTCGCCGACCTCTTCGGCCGCGAGGAGCCGGGCGGGACCGGGGAGACGTGGTGGGGAGCCGTCGCGGTGCGCGAGTGGTCCTCCGACGCCGACGTCGTCCTCGAGGGCGCCGGCTGAGCTCCCCCGCGTCACCGGCGGTCGCGCGGCGGAGGCGGTGACCCTCAGCGGCTCGGCGACGGCTCTCCGGGCGGGTCACCCGCGTGCCGGCGGCACACGAGGATCCAGATCACGGCCGCCGCACCCGCCGATGCCACGAACCCCCAGATCGCACCGCCCAGTCCTCCCAGCGCGAACCCGGCGATGGGGAGCACGATGGCGGCGACGGTCTGCCCGACCCGACCCGTCATCAGGCCCCGCCAGCCCGTCGTCCCGCGCGCCACGATGTAGGCGACCTGGCCCACCAGGAAGCTCCCGACGAACAGGGCCGTCGGCAGCGCGTACGGGACGAGCGCCGACAGGGTCCCGGCCGGTCGGCCGATGGCGGGGAGCACGAGCTCCAGCACACCCCACACCGCCAGCGCGCACGCCGCAGCTGCCGCAGCCAGACCGGCGAGCACGCGGACGGTGAACAGCCCCCGCGGTCCGAGGTGGGCGAGAGTCGGACGCATGGGCTCCAGAAGCAGACCAGCCGGCATCGCCGCGCTGGAGACGGCGCGGTAGACGCCGAAACTGGCGGCCGGCATGAGCCCCGCGAGGATCAGCGGAACTCCGATGGACCCGAGGTCGAGCAGAGCGGAGTCCGCCAGCAGCACGCCGATGTGGCGCCTCTTCTCTCGGACCCACGCCACGAGTCCGCACCCGGCCGGGATGCGCGGGACCGCGAGGACGATGCCGGCTCCGACCGAGCTCGCGGCCCACGCGGTCCAGATGAGGTGGTCCGACCCCCACGCTCCGACCAGCACCGCGACGAAGACACCCGTCGCGACCAGATCGCTGGCGACCGCTCTCCTGTGCTGGCCGCGGGCAACGGCCGCGTAGCGGGTCGACATCCGATAGGTGGTGAACGCAACGGCGAGGAACCCGCTGACCAGGTGGAAGGGCGATGGCCCAAGAACGACGAGGGTCGCGACCGCGCCCGCGACCCCGAACAGGATCGCGCAGCTCGTCGCCGCACCGAGATAGCGATCGGCTGCTCCGCGCGTGTCGTCCAGGAGTCCGCCGTCACGCAGCCAGGCCTCACTGACCAGAGAGAACTGCGTGGAGATTCCGAACGCCGCGACCAGGTACACGACGGAGAACTGGCCGTACTCCGTCGGCGCGAGGACGAGAAGAGCGACGACCGGCGTGAGGGCGGAGTAGAGCGCCCCGAACGGCACGTGCCCCAGCGACCCCCTCACGCGGGGCTGCCAGATGCGGCCGGCTGCGTCCCCAGCCCCACCGCGTCCCGCCATCGTCCCTCCCAGGCGGAGAAGCTGAAGTCGGCGACAACCCCCTCGCGCGCCCTGCGACCCGAGGCGGCCCGCTCCGATGCCGTGGCGCGGGTGAGACCGACGAGACCGTCGTACCACTCCGTATCGGTCGCGGCGGCGACACCACCGAGGCGTTCCAGGACAGGGATGTTCGCACCCACCGCGCTACCGATGAGCGGCAGGCCGGCTGCCGCGTACTGGAGCAGCTTGTAGGCGCACTTGCCGCGCGTCCACTCGTCGTCCGGCAGGGGCATGATCCCGAGGTCGGCGGCCGAGAGCTCGTCCGCGAAGGTGTCCGGACGCCACGGCGTGCGGTCCACCATGCGATCGAGCTCGCCAAGGCTGCGGCTGCCTGCGCTGATGACCCGCAGCCGCAGCCCCAGCTCTCGATGGGCGCGCAGCAGCTGATCGCCGATGAGGTGGAGGTAGGGCTCGGTCGCCGGTGAGCCGATCCACACGGCGACGGGTCGGTCGACGATCTCGAAGTCGGTCTTGACGTCGTAGCTCTCGTGCTCGACACAGCTCGGTATGACGACGACGCGATCGCTGAGCTCGGCCGCGTGCTCCGCCAGCTCGTCGCTCCCGGCGATGACGACGTCCGCCGCCTCGACGGCGCGGGCCCAGGTGCGGCGCCGGGAGAGCAGGTTGCCGAACGGCACCCCCGGCAGGTCGGCGTAGAGAGCGTCGTCGAAGTCGTAGACACCGCGGGCGGCGCGGGTCAGCAGACGTGCCTCCGACCGTCCCGTTCCGAGCGGCGAGAGCTCTCGTGAGAGCAGCACCGTGTGTCCGGGGGCGGACGTCACGAGCCTCGTGATCGCGCGCTCTCCCCGCCACGTGCCGACGGGGTCGCGCACGAGTGCCACCGGGGAGTTCGACGAGGCTCCGCGGTACTCGAACCGCTGCACCGGCTCGATCCCGGTGTGGCTGAGCCAGTCGTACAGCCTGACGCGCGTGCTGCTCCCGCCAGCGCCGTACTGCGAGGCGACGACGAGCGGTTGCGAGCTCACGTGCGCGCAGCTCTGGGTGTCACCGTCACGATGTCACTCGCACGACGAGGGCCGGGGGCGCGGGGCGTGCCATGCCCCGTCCGGACCGATCCCGTCCAGGGGGTGAGCCGGCCGCGGGAGCGACGAGCGACGCGGCGCGTTGCTTGGATCCTCGCAAGTCACCGGCGATACGCTACCAGCGTGGCTCGAACGCGCCACCGACCTCGGCGTCAGCGCCTCTCCCACGATCGCTCGTGCCGTGCGCTCGGCGAAACGCACTCTCGAAGAGGAACTCCGTGCCCCCCACGACCGACTCGCTCGCGGCAGAGCAAAGCGCCATCGACGGCCTCCTCGTCCTGAGGACCAAGGAGATATCGGACGGCCGAGGGACCATTCGCGAGTTCTTCCGCTCGAGCACGTTCGGCCGGACGGGAGTCGACATCGGTCCGTGGCGCCAGATCAACCTCACCGCAACGCGCCAGGGCGCCGTGCGAGGGTTGCACGGCGAGGACATGACCAAGCTGGTGGCGGTCGCGAGCGGGGAGGCGTTCGGCGTCTACGTCGATGCCCGACCCACGTCGCCGACACTCGGGCAGGTGGTCACGGTGCCCCTCGTCGTCGGTGTCCAGGTGTTGGTTCCGCGAGGCGTCTGCAACGGTTTCCAGTCGATCTCGCCGGGCGGGAGCCAGTACCTCTACTGTTTCGACGAGGAGTGGCGGCCCGGCATGGCCGGGGTCGCGATCACCCCGCTCGACCCCTCCCTCGACGTCGCCTGGCCGATCCCGATCGACCCGGGCGACCGGGACCAGATCTCGGAGAAGGACGCGGCGGCTCCCTCCTTCGCGGATGCGCTCGCCGCTCTGCGCTCCCATGAGGCACACGAGCACGAGGACGACTGATGCGCGGAATAATCCTGGCCGGCGGCACGGGGAGCAGACTGCACCCCGTCACGATGGGGGTCAGCAAACAGCTCGCTCCGGTCTACGACAAGCCCATGGTCTACTACCCGCTCTCGACGCTCATGCTCGCCGGGATACGAGACGTCCTCGTCATCACGACGCCGCACGACGTCGTCTCCTTCCAGCGTCTCCTTGGTGACGGAGCCCAGTTCGGCATCTCCATCGACTACGCGGTGCAGGCGGAGCCGAACGGCCTGGCCCAGGCATTCGTGCTGGGCGCGAGCTTCATCGGGCGCGAGAAGGTGGCGCTCGTCCTCGGTGACAACATCTTCTACGGACCCGGTCTGGGCTCGCAGCTCATGAACTTCTCCGACGTGGACGGCGCCGCTGTGTTCGCCTACAAGGTCGCCGACCCCACGGCCTACGGGGTCGTCGAGTTCGACACCGATGGAGTCGCGCTCTCGCTCGAGGAGAAGCCCGCGCGACCCCGCTCCTCCTACGCCGTCCCCGGCCTGTACTTCTACGACAACGACGTCGTGGCGATCGCGCGGGACATCGAGCCGTCCGCGCGCGGGGAGTACGAGATCACCGACGTCAACCGCACCTACCTGGAGGCGGGCAAGCTGCTGGTCTCCCCACTCCCACGCGGGACCGCGTGGCTCGACACCGGGACGTTCGACTCCCTGCTGGACGCCGCGAACTACGTCCGTACGATCGAGAAGCGAACCGATCTCAAGATCGGTTGCCCCGAGGAGGTCGCGTGGCGGCGCGGGTTCCTCACGGACGACGACCTCCGGGCGCGAGCGCACTCACTGGCGAAGTCCGGTTACGGCGACTACCTGCTCCGGCTCCTCGGCTGACTCCTGGAGCCGAACCCACGAAAGGGTGGACATGAGACTTCTCGTCACGGGCGGTGCTGGATTCATCGGATCCAACTTCGTCCGACTCACGACCGCGGAGCGGCCCGACGTCAGCATGACCGTGCTCGACCGCCTCACCTATGCCGGCGATCGACGCTCGCTCGACGGGCTGCCGATCCGGTTCGTCGAGGGCGACATCGCCGACCGCGACCTCGTCGAGGAGCTCGTGCGGGAGGCGGACGCCGTCGTGCACTTCGCGGCGGAGTCCCACAACGACAACTCGATCGCCGACCCGTCGCCGTTCGTCCACACGAACCTGGTCGGGACGTTCACGCTTCTCGAGGCCGCCCGGCGGCACGGCACCCGGTTCCACCACATCTCGACCGACGAGGTCTACGGCGACCTCCAGCTGGACGATCCCGCCAGGTTCACCCCGGAGACTCCCTACAACCCCTCGAGTCCGTACTCCTCGACGAAGGCGGGGTCCGACCTCCTCGTCCGGGCCTGGGTCCGCTCGTTCGGCCTGGAGGCGACGATCTCGAACTGCTCGAACAACTACGGGCCGTATCAGCACGTCGAGAAGTTCATCCCCCGCCAGATCACCGGTCTCATCGACGGTGTGCGGCCACGGGTGTACGGCTCCGGCGCCAACGTCCGTGACTGGATCCACGTCGACGACCACAACCGCGCCGTCTGGTCCGTGCTGGAGCGGGGAAGGATCGGGGAGACCTACCTGATCGGAGCCGACTGCGAGCTGTCGAACCTCGAGGTCGCGCGCGCTCTTCTCGAAGCGTTCGGCCGGGATCCCGATGACATCGAGCTGGTCGCCGACCGCCCGGGACACGATCTCCGGTACGCCATCGACGCGAGTCGCCTGCGCGACGAGCTCGGATGGCGACCGAGCCACCCGAGCTTCCGCGACGGGCTCCTCAGCACGGTCGACTGGTACCGCGAGAACGAGGAGTGGTGGCGTCCGGCGAAGGCAGCGGTCGAGGCGTCCTACGCGGCGCGCCACCAGTAGAGCGGCTCGGACGATCCCTGTACACCGGGGCGCGCCTGCAGGGATGTGAACGCCTCGATGGGCACAATGACGGGATGACAAGCCGCCAACGCGCCGGGCTGGGTGCTGCCCTGCTGGGCGTCGCTCTCCTCGCCGCGTGCACGTCGCCGCAGCCGGGAACGACTCCGTCACCGTCGTCCTCGCCGAGCGGGTCGTCCTCGACGCCCTCGACCGGCCCGTCGACCAGCGCGTCCTCGACGCCGTCGCCAAGCGGCTCGACGAGCGGCTCCCCCACGCCGTCGTCGTCACCCTCACCGTCGACGTCGCCGTCCGCGACGGCATCGGCGACGCCGGAGCCCACCTCGTCCGGCCAGGGCGGTGCCGCGGTGAGCATCAGCTACGCCGAGCTGCGCGACGGCGTCGTGGAGGTCAACGGCTTCGTCGCCGGGGTCCTCGAGGACGGCGGGACCTGCACGGCGACCGTGACGTCCGGCGGTCAGACCGTGTCGGCCTCGGCTGCCGCGTTCGCCGACGCCACCGTGACGTGGTGCGACCCCATCACCGTCGACGCCCCGAACGCCAAGGTCGGCGACGAGGTCACGCTCGAGTACCGTTCCGCGACCACCAGCGGTCGCGCCACTGCCCCGATCGGAGCCCCATGACCGTCCGCGCCGGTCGATCCCTGACCCTGCTGCTCACGGCCGTCCTCGTGTCGGCGGCCGCCCTCGTCGCCCCCGTCCTGCCCGGCGGTCCGGCGACCGCCGAGGCCGCCGACGGGAAGGACTACGACCCGGGATACATCATCTCGGACGAGAACTTCTACGACGGCAACGCGATGACGGCCCAGGAGGTGCAGACCTTCCTCAACTCCAAGGGGACGAGCTGCGTCGCCGGTGAGCAGCCCTGCATCAAGAGCTGGCAGGGACCGACGGTCGCGAAGGCGAAGGACTCCTACTGCAACGGCTACGCGGCTGGCACGCAGACCGCGGCGGAGATCATCGCCGGGGTCGGGAAGTCGTGCGGGATCAGCCAGAAGGCGCTCGTCGTGCTCCTGCAGAAGGAGCAGAGCCTCATCACCCGGACGAAGCCGACCAATCGCGCCTACCAGATCGCGACCGGGTACGGCTGCCCGGACGGACAGCCGTGCGACGCCGAGTACTACGGGTTCTTCAACCAGGTGTACCGCGCGGCATGGCAGTACAAGGTGTACAAGTCGCGGCCGACCTCGTACGGATTCCAAGCCGGCCGCGTCAACACCATCCCGTACAACTTCAAGGCCTCGTGCGGCAGCGGCCCGGTCTACATCCAGAACGAGGCGACGCGGGCGCTCTACATCTACACGCCGTTCCAGGCCAACGAGGCCATCCTCAAGAACATCTACGGCAACGGCGACTCGTGCACGTCGTTCGCCCAGATCAACACGTGGACGTTCTGGAGCGACTGGTTCGGGTCTCCGACGGGCATCGCCCACGCCTATCCGGTCGAGGGCGGGATCCTGTCCACGTGGACGGCACACGGCGGTGTCGCCGGCCCGGGCGTGTCCACCGGCCCCATCACCTGGTCCACCGCGAACGGCGGGGGCTGGTACCAGAACTTCACCAACGGCATCATCACCCACACCGCCACCGGCGTGGGCGCCTACCACCAGCACGGCACCGGCATCACCACCGCATGGAAGCGCGCCGGCGCACAGGACGGCACCTGGGGCTGGCCCCTGACCCAGGAGACCTGCACCAACGGCACCTGCCAGATCACCTACACCAACGTCATCGCCACCTGGACCGCCACCACCGGCACCACCACCCAACCCCGTCACCCGTACGAGGTCAGCGGCGGGATCGCCGGCACGTGGAACAAGTACGGCGGCCTCGCAGGCCCCGGCCTGTCCACCGGCCCCATCACCTGGTCCACCGCGAACGGCGGGGGCTGGTACCAGAACTTCACCAACGGCATCATCACCCACACCGCCACCGGCGTGGGCGCCTACCACCAGCACGGCACCGGCATCACCACCGCATGGAAGCGCGCCGGCGCACAGGACGGCACCTGGGGCTGGCCCCTGACCCAGGAGACCTGCACCAACGGCACCTGCCAGATCACCTACACCAACGTCATCGCCACCTGGACCGCCACCACCGGCACCACCACCCAACCCCGTCACCCGTACGAGGTCAGCGGCGGGATCGCCGGCACGTGGAACAAGTACGGCGGCCTCGCAGGCCCCGGCCTGTCCACCGGCCCCATCACCTGGTCCACCGCGAACGGCGGGGGCTGGTACCAGAACTTCACCAACGGCATCATCACCCACACCGCCACCGGCGTGGGCGCCTACCACCAGCACGGCACCGGCATCACCACCGCATGGAAGCGCGCCGGCGCACAGGACGGCACCTGGGGCTGGCCCCTGACCCAGGAGACCTGCACCAACGGCACCTGCCAGATCACCTACACCAACGTCATCGCCACCTGGACCGCCACCACCGGCACCACCACCCAACCCCGTCACCCGTACGAGGTCAGCGGCGGGATCGCCGGCACGTGGAACAAGTACGGCGGCCTCGCAGGCCCCGGCCTGTCCACCGGCCCCATCACCTGGTCCACCGCGAACGGCGGGGGCTGGTACCAGAACTTCACCAACGGCATCATCACCCACACCGCCACCGGCGTGGGCGCCTACCACCAGCACGGCACCGGCATCACCACCGCATGGAAGCGCGCCGGCGCACAGGACGGCACCTGGGGCTGGCCCCTGACCCAGGAGACCTGCACCAACGGCACCTGCCAGATCACCTACACCAACGTCATCGCCACCTGGACCGCCACCACCGGCACCACCACCCAACCCCGGGCCGGGAAGACGTCGCAGCTCTCCGCCCCGTCGGCCGGGCGGGCCCCCGACTCCACCTCGCCGTCGGATCGCGCGACGACTCCCGAGGAGTCGGCGTCCCCGAGCGAGCCGGCGTCACCGCAGGCCAGCCCGTCCCCGAGCCCCTCGGGACCGGCCGCGACGGATCCGTCCGCCACGGCGTCGCCGAGCGTCACCTCGTCCACGGCCGACTAGCGCACTCGACCGACGACACACCCCGACACGCCGCAGGCGCCGCAGTCGCTGCGGCGCCTGCGGCGTCTCACGAGCAGGCGATGCGACCGGTTCGGCACCCCTCGCCGACACAAGCAGTTCAAAGCCTGTTCATGACCGGTTCACAGGTCCGCTACTCTCCCAGGGCGGCCATGTTGTCCATGGTTCGTTCGGCCTCCCGAGGAAGGGACGACCCATGGCGCTCCCCCACGACGAGTTCAGGCTGCTCGTCGCGTTGACCACCAGTGGCGAGATCCACACCGATGCAGGTCTCAGTGACCACCTCTCCCTCCCGCAGGAGGACGTCACCGAGGTTCTCGCACGCTGCGAGCAGCACGGCTACGTGAGCGATGGACGCCTCACCGACCTGGGGTGCGCGGCCCTCGAGCCCTACCGCGTCGACAACGCGGTCATCATGGCCGCCGGGTTCTCCCAGCGATTCGCCCCGATCTCCTACGAGAAGCCCAAGGGCGTGCTCAAGGTGCGCGGGGAGATCCTCATCGAACGACAGATCCGCCAGCTGCTCGAGGCCGGGATCACGGACATCACCGTCGTCGTCGGCTATCGGGCGGAGTACTACTTCTACCTCGCGAGCAAGTACGGCGTCGACATCGTCGTCAACCCGGACTACGCGACCAGGGACAACAGCTCGTCGCTCTGGGTGGTCCGCGAGCGCCTCGGCAACACGTTCGTCTGCTCCTCCGACGACTACTTCACCGAGAACCCGTTCGAGCGATACGTCTACGGCGCCTACTACGCCGCGACCTACGTCGAGGGCGAGACCGAGGAGTGGTGCATCCTCACCGACGAGGACGACGTCATCACCGCGGCCCCGATCGGCGGTGCCGACGCCTGGGTCATGCTCGGCCACGTCTACTTCGACCGCGCGTTCTCGACCCGGTTCCGCGAGATCCTCGAGGAGGTCTACCACCACGCGGAGACCGAGCGGAAGCCGTGGGAGACCGTCTATCTCGACCACGTCGACCAGCTCCCGATGCGGATCCGGCGCTACCCGGACGGCGTGATCTACGAGTTCGACTCCCTCGACGAGGTGCAGGGGTTCGACGCCGCCTTCATCGAGAACGTCAACTCCCGGGTCCTCGACAACATCGCCCGCACGCTCGGGTGCGAGAAGAGCGACATCACCGACTTCTACCCGCTCAAGCAGGGCATCACGAACCTGTCCTGCCACTTCTCGTTCGGCGGGGCCGAGTACGTCTACCGGCACCCGGGGATCGGGACGGAGAAGATGATCGACCGCGTCGCCGAGACGGCTGCCCTCGAGCTCGCGAAGGAGCTGGGCCTCGACACGACCTTCCTCGTGAGCGACCCGGCCGAGGGGTGGAAGATCTCCCACTTCGTGCCGAACGCGCGCACGCTCGAGGACCACGACCCGGCCGAGGTCAGGATCGCGATGGAGATGGGGCGGCGCCTCCACGAGAGCGGAGCCCAGCTCGATCGTCGCTTCGACTACCTCGAGGAGGGCCACGCGTACGAGGAGCTGCTCGAGCAGTACGGGCCGATCGACGTGCCCGGCTACGAGGAGCTCAAGCGGAAGGCGATCCGGCTGAAGTCCCTCGCCGACGCCGACGGGTACCCCCTCGTGCCGTCGCACAATGACTTCTTCGGCGCAAACTTCCTCATCTCCGACTCCGGCGAGGTCAACCTCATCGACTGGGAGTACGCCGGCATGTCCGACCCCGCGAACGACTTCGGGACCTTCGCCGTCTCGGGGCAGCTCGACGAGGACGAGATGCACCGGGCCCTCGAGTACCACCTCGGCCGTCCGGCGACGTTCGAGGAGACCCGTCACTTCTTCGCCTACACCGCGCTCGCCGGGTGGTGCTGGTACGTCTGGGCCCTCGCGAAGGAGGCCCAGGGCGGCAACGTCGGCGAATGGCTGTACGTGTACTACCGCTACGCGGTCGACTACCTCGACAAGGTCCTCGACTGGTACGAGAACGACGCCGCCACCACCGAGACCATGATCGAGACGGGGACGCACGCATGAAGTTCGGAATCCTCAGCGGCCTGACGTGGGGCCTCGACACCGTCATCCTCAGCATGGCGCTCGTGCTGGTCCCGTTCTTCGGGGCGCCCGAGGCAGCGATCTCGAGCGCGTTCCTCCACGACCTCGCCTGCGCCGTCATCCTCTTCGTCTACATGGGGATCAAGGGGCGACTGCGGGCCACCATGTCCGCCGCGAAGACCCGCAGCGGCCGTGCCGTCATGGGAGCGGCGCTGCTCGGAGGCCCGGTCGGGATGACCGGGTACCTCATCGCCATCAACAACATCGGCCCCGGTTTCACCGCGATCATCTCGTCCTTCTACCCCGCGTTCGGCGCCGTCCTCGCGTTCATCTTCCTCAAGGAGCGGATGCGTCTCGGGCAGTTCATCGCCCTGCTCGTCGCCCTGGCCGGGGTCATCACGATCGGCTGGGTCTCCACCGACTCGGAGACCCCCGGCCTGGCGATCGTCGGCATCCTCGCCGCACTCATGTGCGTCGTCGGTTGGGGTTCGGAGGCCGTGATCCTCGCGTGGGCGATGAAGGACGACATCGTGGACAACGAGACCGCGCTCCAGATCCGTGAGACGACCTCGGCCCTGGTGTACGCCGCGGTGCTCCTGCCCGTCTTCGGGGCGTTCCGGTTCTCGTTCAACGCGATCCCCACGCCCGCGATGGGGGTGCTCACGATCGCGGCCGTGGCCGGCACGGCGTCGTACCTGTTCTACTACACCGCGATCAACCGCATCGGTGCCGCCAGGAGCATGGCGCTGAACATCTCGTACTCGGCCTGGGCGGTCGTGTTCGGCGTCATCCTGCTCGGCGCGATCCCCAGCCCCATCGTGATCGTCTGCTGCCTCGTCATCCTGGTCGGCACCGTCCTCGCCGCCTCGCCGAACTGGCGCGAGCTCCGCTTCTGGCGGGGCGGACCGCCGTCCGGCGGCGATTCCGACAAGGACGACGTGGTCGCGGCGACGAGCTGATACGCCGCGTCCAGTGTCGCGATACCATCACAGACGCGGCCCCCAACCCGGGCCATCGTCACATCGCTGGGAGTCCGGATGAGTGTCCTCGTCGTCGGGGGAGCTGGGTACATCGGCTCTCACGTGGTCCGCCTCTTGTCGGAGGCGGGGACCGACGTCGTCGTCGTCGATGACCTGTCCACGTCGTCACGTGAGCGCGTGGCGGGAGTGCCGCTCGTCGAGCTCGACGTGGCGGCCTTCGACGCCACCGCCCGGCTGGGGCAGGTCATCCGCGACCACGACGTCGATGCGGTGATCCACTTCGCGGCGAAGAAGCAGGTCGGTGAGTCGGTCGCGCGACCGCTGTACTACTACCAGCAGAACGTCGGCGGACTGGTCAACCTGCTGGCGGCGATGGAGCAGGAGGGGGTCAGCTCGATCATCTTCTCCTCCTCCGCGGCCGTCTACGGGGAGTCCCTCGACCCGGTGGTGGACGAGTCCGCCCCGACCAACCCGATCAACCCCTACGGCGCGACGAAGCTCGTCGGCGAGTGGCTCCTGTCCGACTGCGAGCGCGCCTGGGGTCTGCGCTGGGTCGCCCTGAGGTACTTCAACGTCGCGGGCACCGGGTGGCCGGAGCTGAGCGACACCGCCGTCATGAACCTCATCCCCATGGTCCTCGAGCGCCTGGTGGCGGGCGAGGCACCCCGCATCTTCGGCGACGACTACGAGACGCCGGACGGCACGTGCATCCGCGACTACGTCCACGTCGCCGACCTCGCCGCCGCGCACGTGGCCGCGCTCGAAGCGCTCAGGGACGGCCTGCCGAGCACCGTGTTCAACGTCGGCACCGGAGCCGGTTCCTCCGTCACGGAGGTGATCGACGCGGTCGAGCAGGTCTCCGGCATCGACATCGCGCCGCTCGTCGAACCGCGCCGTCCCGGTGATCCGCCCAGCCTCGTCGCCAACGCCGACCTGATCGAGTCACGACTCGGGTTCCGTGCCCGCAGGGGGCTGGGCGAGATCGTCGAGTCGGCCTGGCGGGCCTGGGCGCGACCCGAGGCCGACGCATCGTGAGCACGTCCGCATCTCCCGAGTCCGGCCGCGGTACCCGCAACGACGACACCTGGCTCATCGTCCCGCTGTTCAACGAGTCGACCGTCGTCGGTGACGTCATCCGCGGGGCCCGCGAGACGTTCAGCAAGATCGTCTGCGTCGACGACGGCTCGAGCGACGACTCCGCCGCCGTCGCCCGCGCGGCCGGGGCCGTCGTCGTCAACCATCCGGTGAACCTCGGCCAGGGGGCTGCGCTCCAGACGGGGCTCACCTATGCGCTGGGCGATCCCGCGGCGTCGTACTTCGTCACCTTCGACTCCGACGGCCAGCACCGCACCGAGGACGCGGCGCGGATGGTGCAGCGACTGCGGACCGAGGACCTCGACGTCGTCCTCGGCTCCCGGTTCCTCGACACGCCGATCGAGGCCGGCCTGCTCAAGCGCCTCGTCCTCAAGGCAGCGGTGCTGTTCGAGCGGATCACCACAGGGCTCCGGGTCACCGACACCCACAACGGCCTGCGCGCGTTCAGCCGCCAGGGCGCCAGCGCGATCCGGATCCAGCAGAACCGGATGGCGCACGGCTCGGAGATCCTCCAGGAGATCTCGCGCAAAGGTCTGCGGTACAGCGAGGAGCCGGTCCACATCATCTACACGGACTACTCCCGCGCCAAGGGCCAGTCGCTCTGGAACTCCGTCAACATCCTCAACGAACTGTTCCTGGATCGGTGACCGACATGGGCGACCAGTTCATCGCCAAGGCCATCCTCGTCGTCGTGCTCGTCGGCCTCATGGCCGTCCTCGTCGTCCCACGACGCGGTGCCCGGCCTCTCGCCATCCGACGGCTCACCTACGTCGCGCTGCTGGCAGCGGCCGTGGCCGCCGTCGTCTATCCCGCGTGGCTCACGTGGGTCGCCGAGACCGTTGGGGTCGGGCGGGGCGCCGACCTGCTCCTGTACGGCCTCATCCTCGTGTTCATCAGTCACTCGATCGCGTCCAAGTCCCGTCACGCAGCCGACGACCGGCGCTTCACGGAGCTGGCCCGCGCGGTCGCGATCGAACGCGCCGAGCCGGCCGAACAGGCCGGCGAACGCCTCGTCAACAGTGCCGCCGGCGAGTCGGAGGGCTAGACCGTGGCGTTCAAGGAGTACGAGGATCCGGCCGTCCTGCGCCAGGTCCAGCTTGCCTCGACCAGGATCCTCGGTGAGCTCGACCGGGTGTGCCGGCTCCTGGACATCCCCTACGCCATCTACGCCGGCACGGCGATCGGCGCCGTGCGCCACGGCGGGTTCATCCCGTGGGACGACGACGTGGACGTGTGTCTTCCCCGGGCATCCTACGAGCGCTTCCTCACGGAGGCACCGGCCGTGCTCGGGGAGGAGTTCACGATCGAGAACTCACGCACGCACGCCGACTTCCCGAACATGTTCACCAAGCTCGGTCTGCGAGGGACGCTCTTCATCCCCGAGTTCATCAAGGACGCGAGCTACCGGATGCCACTCAGCATCGATCTCATGCCGTTCGACAACGTCCCGGACGACCCGAGGGCGTACCAGCGTCAGCGACTGCGCACGTGGGTGTGGGGCCGCCTCGTCTACCTCCGCGCGAGCGGCACCCCCTACCTCGAGCTGGCGGGATGGAAGCGCTCCGTCGTCCTCGCGGCGAGCTGGACGGCCCACACGGTGATGCGGGTGCTGAGGATCTCACCCCGCTGGCTGCAGCGCCGGTGGGAGAGCGCCGCGCGCCAGTACGAGCACGCGACGACGCACTTCATGGCGGACTACTCCGACATGAACCCCATGGCCTGGGCCGTGTCGTACGACGAGCTCTTCCCGACGGTCGAGGTCGCCTTCGAGGGCATCGCCGTGCGTCTCCCGCACGCCTACGACACGATCCTGCGACGCGGCTACGGCGAGTACATGGAGATCCCGCCGGTGGACAAGCGCAAGAACCACCAGCCCTACCTCATCGACTTCGGGCCGGCCTGAGCCCGGTTCCAGCACGTGCCCAAGGGATCCGGCTCGCAGCTCAAGCGCGACTACATCTGGAACACGGCGAGCAGCGTCATGGGAGCGCTCTCACTCGTCCTTCTGCAGTTCGCCGTCACTCGCGTCCTGGGACTCGCCCTCGGCGGGATCTTCGCGTTCGCGCTCAGCCTCGGCCAGCAGTTCCAGATGATCGGCGCGTTCGAGGTCCGTCCCTACCAGGCGACCGACGTCACCGGGCGCTTCTCCTTCGGCAGCTACTACGCGCTGCGGATCCTCACCACGACGCTCATGCTCGTGAGCATCATCGGCTACGCCATCGTCGCCGGAGGCCCCACCAGCACGGCCGTCGTCATCGTCCTCGTGGGCGTGCTGCGCGCCTTCGACGCATTCGAGGACGTGTTCTACGGCGAGTTCCAGCGTCTCGGCCGGCTCGACATCGCCGGCCGCGCCCTCTTCCTCCGAACGCTCGTCACCACGGTGACCTTCGTCGTGTCCCTCGTCGCCAGTCGCGACCTCGTCATCACATGCGCGGTGACCATCGTGGTGTCGGCGGCCGCACTGTACGTCTTCGTCGTCCCCCCGGCCCGGGCCATGTTTCCCCTGCGGCCGGTGTTCCGGACCTCGACGGTGCGCACGCTCGCGCTCGCGTGCCTGCCGCTGTTCGTCGCCTCCTTCCTGGCGCTCTACCTCTCCAACGCTCCACGGTTCGGGATCGAGCGCTTCCTCTCCCAGGAGGACCAGGGCATCTACGCGATCCTGTTCGTGCCTGCACTGGCCATCAACGTGCTCAGCCTCTTCATCTTCCGACCGCTGCTCACCCGGATGGCGACCTTCTGGGAGAGCGGAGATCGGCCGGGCTTCCTCCGGGTCATCCGTGGTGGGATCGCCGGGGCGTTCGGAGCGTTCGTCGTCACCCTCGTCGCGGCCTGGGCGATCGGCATCCCGCTCCTCGGCGCGCTCGCTGCCGCTGACCTCGGGCCATACCGGCCGGAGCTGCTCGTGCTCGTGGGCGGCGGCGCCCTGAACGCCCTCGGGGTCATCCTCTACTACGCGCTCGTCACGCTTCGCCTCCGCCGGGCGGTCCTCGGCGGATACGTCCTGGCATCCGTCGTCGTCACCGCGCTCGGCTGGCTGCTCGTGCCCCACCTCGGGATCATGGGGGCCGGCCTCACGTATGTTGGGGCGATGCTCACGCTTGCCCTGTGCTTCGGGATCCTCCTGGCCCTGGCCGTTCGTCGCGACGTCGCGGGGAGCACGCCGGCATGAGGGTCGCCTTCGTCGTGAACAACTACCCCCCGCGCGTGGGCGGGGTGGAGAATCACGTGGCGAGCCTCGCCCGACGGCTCGCGGCCGAGGGCCACTACGTCCTGGTGTTCACCATCTCGGACGACCCTGAGCTGCCTCGACGGTCCGTGGTCGACGGCGTTCGGGTGCTCAGGGGCCGCGAGCTGGTCCGGGTCGGCGACGTGCTCGGCTTTCCTCCGCCGGGGACATCGAGGCGGCTGCGGCGGATCCTGCGTCGCCACCGGATCGACGTGGTCTCGGTGCACACGCGGTTCTTCCCGCTCACGTGGCTGGGGGTCAGGGCGGCTCACCGGATGGGCCTGCCCGTCATCCACACCGAGCACGGAAGCGATCATGTCGCCTCCGGCTCCGCTCTCATCACGCATGCGAGTCGACTGGTCGACCTGACCCTCGGACGTTGGTCGTTGAGAGCCGCCGACGCGGTGCTCGGCGTCTCCGAGAGCGTGCTCGACTTCGTCGGCCGGCTGAGCGGGCGAGAGGGCGAGCTGTTCTACAACGCCATCGAGCCATCGTCGACTCAGGACTCGCCACGGACGGACCGACCGGGACATCTCGTGTTCGTCGGTCGCATCGTGCCCGGAAAGGGCTGGGACACGTTCGTCGACACGGTGGCGACGCTGCGGCGCACCGGCCACGCCGTCACGGCCGAGATGCTCGGCGACGGGCCGGACATGCCCCGACTGCTCGCGGCCGTGGCCGAGGCCGGTCTTGGCGAGGACATCCGTGTGCGTGGTCGCGTCGACTCGCGGTCCGTCCGCGAGGCCCTGCGCGGCGCCACCCTGGTGAACCCGACACTGCTGTCCGAGGGTTTCCAGACGACGCTGCTCGAAGCGATCGCGGAGGGTGGCCGCGTCGTCACGTACCCGGTTCCCGGAGCGCCGGTGCTCGCCGCGGACGGGGCACCCGTCGTGGTGACGGCGGAGCGGTCGGGCGCCGCCCTCCTGGCTGCGCTCGAGGACCTCCTCCGGGAGCCACCGGCGCCGGCGGCTCCCGCTTATGTCGACGCCTGGACCTGGCCGGCGCGTGCCGCGCAGTTCACGGACGCGTGCGACCGCCTCATCCGCAGCCGGTGATCGCCCACAGCTTGGCGTCGCCCTGGCTGTCCACGAGCTCGACCACGTCGGAGTCCGCAAGGTTCTCCAGCCCGGGGAGCTCGGCGTTCGGGTTGTTCGGCGCCATCGGGTTGCCGCTGAAGTCGAGCACGTGCGTGACGCCGGAGTCGATGACCGCCTGACACACCTCGTCGCCCGGTTCCGCGGTGCTCAAGCCGAAGTCGATGAGGTCGACGTCCGCGTCCGGCCCGTGACCGAGGTGGTGCCACGTGACATCGACGCCGACGAGCGGGTAGGCGAACGAGCCGCCGTAGAACGGGTTCACGGCAAGGAGCGCGTCGTCGCCGACGGTGTCGGGCAGTCGCTCGATGAGGGCGAACTCGTCGGGGTTGAGGGCCCGGGCATCGTCAACGACGCGCATGAGCGAAGCGATCCATCCCGAGCTCGACTGGGCGGTCCGAACGACGGTGGCGACCAGCAGCGCCGCACAGAGCGCACCGACCAGGAGCACCCGCGAGCGCGGGGTCTCCCGCGGAAGCCTCGTCCTGATCCATCGCCAGGTGACCTGCGCGCCGTAGACGGCCACGGGCGCGACCACGAGAGGGAGCGCCGCCGCAAGCCGCGGCGTGTTGTTGAACCAGACCCCGGTGAACCATCGGAGCCGCTCGGAGTCGACACTCGCGACGATGACGAAGAGCACCCCGACGAGGGCCCAGCCTCCCACCAGCCAGGAGCTGGGTGAGCGACGCCGCACGAGCGTCACGGCACCGACGACCGCGAGCACCGAGATACCCCAGGCCGCGGGACGCGCGTACCCCGACTGGAAGATCAGCTCTCCCACTGCCTGAGGCACCTGCTCGACGGGTGGCCATCCTTCGGCTGGCCGCAGCTTGCCCCACGCGACGCAGTAGACGAGGAGCAGACAGACGGCCGCGGCACCGAGCAGAGCGAGCCGTCCCCACCGGCGCGCGCGCCAGAGCGGCACGCCGACCCGGAAGGCGACGAAGCCGATCGGGACTAGGGCGATCGCCGCGACGAGCATCCCACCGTTCGGGTGGGCCAGCGCCACACCGACCAGGCCCATGAGACCCAGCCCGAGTCCACGGAACGTCGTCGTCAGCCGGTACGTCCCGACACCGAGGAACGCGGCGAGCAGCGCGAGCACCGCGGGGATGAGCGCGTACGAGAGGAAGTTCGGGTAGAGCACGCCGTACTCGAGGAGCAGGTACGGGAAGCCGGAGAAGCCGGCAAAGACGAGGCCGGCGACGAGTGCCGTCTTGACCCCGGGCCGGAGCAGCGTCAGAGTCAACGCCGTGGCGCTGAGCGGCCACACCAGCGAAGCGATCACGAGGTTGGTCGCGTTGGCCGCGACCATCGGACTCGCGCCGGTGACCTCCGCGACGAGTGAGGCCAGCGCGTGCCAGGTCGCCGGGTAGAAGCCGTACGGCCCCTCGTTCCAGGTCATCGACAGGATCGTGAGCGACGAGGCGTCGCCGTTCTCGAGGATGTACTGGATCGCGCTGAGATGGAAGACGTTGTCCCACGTCTGGTTGAACGCGTCGGGCGCACCGAATCCATGGAGCGTCCAGAACCCGATGACGAGAGCGGCGACCGGGACCGCGAGAAGAGCGACCCAGGCGTTCCCCGAGATCAGCTCACCCCGATCGAGGACCGCGACCCGCCAGCGTCGGGTGAACCGACCGCCTAGCGCCGCGATGAGAGCGAGCACCACCACGACCACGAGCAGGGGAAGGATCCCCCACCGCACTCCGAGCATGCTCGCGACGATCGACGCGATCCCGACGGCGGCCACGCTCACGCCTGGCCCCACCATCAGGGCGACTGGGGCACGCACGCCAGCGGCGAGTGCTACCAGCCACCCGGGGACGAGGAGTAGTCCCACCGCCACCAGAGCGGGGAGGACGATGACAGTCCAGGATTGGTCCATCAGACCCGGGAGTCCTCTCAGGTACACACGGCCAGCGCCGAGCAGGGCGCACGGCGTAAGGCCCGCCGCGGCGCCGAGCCTACGTCACACGGCCCGTTCGGGGTGGCTCGCACCGACGAGACCTCCGTCACCCGGGTGATGGCGTCGCTCGGGGGACTACTCGCACGCGACGCCGTCACCGTCTCGATCGAGGTGGGCGGCGTATCCAGGCTCGCCCCGGTAGATCGGGGCCAGACCGGAGTTCCGCGCCTCGGTGCAGTTGCGATAGCTGACGTCCCAGTAGCCTCGCCACACACCGTCACCGCGGAAGTAGGCCGAGCGGCCGGCCACCGTGACCGTCCCCGTCACCATCGGTCCGCTCGCGCTGAGGTAGTAGGAGCTTCCGCCCTGCTGGAACCAGCCGGTCCTCATCTGTCCGCTCGCGTTCATCACGTACCAGGAGGAGCCGATCCTCGTCCATCCCGTGCGCATGACGCCGCCGCCGTCGAGGTAGTACCAGCTGCCGCTCTGCTGCAGCCAGCCGGTGCGCATGATGCCGTCGGTCCCGAGGTAGTACCAGGAGCTCCCGACCTGGGTCCATCCCGTGCGCATCACGCCGCTGTCGTCGAGGTAGTACCAGTCACGACCCTGCTGCAGCCAGCCGGTCTGCATCTGACCGCCGCCACTCATGAAGTACCAGGACGAACCGATCTTGGTCCAGCCGGTGCGCATGATGCCGTCGGTCCCGAGGTAGTACCAGGAGCTCCCGACCTGGGTCCATCCCGTGCGCATCACGCCGCTGTCGTCGAGGTAGTACCAGTCACGACCCTGCTGCAGCCAGCCGGTCTGCATCTGACCGCCGCCACTCATGAAGTACCAGGACGAACCGATCTTGGTCCAGCCGGTGCGCATGATGCCGTCGGTCCCGAGGTAGTACCAGGAGCTCCCGACCTGGGTCCATCCCGTGCGCATCACGCCGCTGTCGTCGAGGTAGTACCAGCTACGACCCTGCTGCAGCCAGCCCGTCCGCATGACGCCGCTGGAGTCGGACCACGACCATTCGCCGGCGACCAGGAACCACCCGCGCACGACGCCGCCGCCGGCGAAGTAGCCGACGCCCTCCGCGCCCGTTGCGACGTTGCGCACGTACCCGAAGCCTCGGTACGAGCCGCGGTCGAACCCCACGACCCCCAGCGCGTCCGTGCTGAACCAGTGCTCCTCGCCGCCGTCCCGGACCCCCACCAGGACCGAGAGCCGGTCGCCTGAGCCGGGGACGGTCAGCGTCACACTGCCCGACCGCTCGGCCGGAAACGGCCCACTCACCTCCCATCCGGTCAAGAACTCCACGGGCGCGTCGTCGATCTCGGTCCAGGCCTCGATCGCGAACACCTCCGGAGCCTCCCCGCCCTGCGCGTCCCACGAGACGGTCAGCTCATCTCCGACGACCGCGTCGGCGCGGTCCAGCGTGAGAACGACGCCCAGAGGAGACGCCAGCGCGGCTGCCTCGATCGCACTGCCCGGTGCCGTCCCTCGCTCGACTCGGCTCAGCGATGAGGTGGCACCGACGCCCTCGCCCGCGGGTGCCGCCTGCGCGACGACACCGGACGAGAGCACCAGCGCTCCCGTCAACAATGCCCAGAGGGCGCTGCGTGAATAGCGAAGAATCGGGCTCATCGGCGCGCTCGTTCCCGTCGAGGTGATCGGCTGACGCAACGCCGGCCGAAGGACCGCATGTCTGCGGATCTCTTCGCTCGATCGTAGGCGGCCAGCCACGCCGTCGCGCGGGGAATGACGGGGAGAAGCCGCGTGTTAGCAGCAGGCCGGGTCGCGGCCCAGGACCCGAGCGGAAGCACACAACACCGACTCACACGCGTCCCGGCACGCAACCATCGCCGTTGCCGGGTTGATAGCCTGTGGAGTCGCGCCCACTGCGCTCCGCCCCCATCGCCAGAAGGAATCGATGTCCCTCCTCCAGCGTGTCGTCATGCCGAGCCCCGACAACTCCGAGGCGCTGCCCCTCTACGTCCAGTCGCCGTGGACGAAGGTGTCCCCGTGGGGCGACGGCCAGACCGAACCCGCGGCGGGAGACGGCCGGCCGATCACCCTCGGGGCCGATCACCTGCTCACACTCGAGCCCGGGATCGAGGCTGGCTTCGGTACCTACGTCAACGCCTTCCCCGCTTCCTACTGGCGCGCCTACACGGTGGTTGAGCACGTCACCCTCGAGCTCGACCTCGAAGGGAGCGGCACGATCTCCGTCTACCGCTCGGATCACGAGGGGCAGCGGTTCGGGATCAGCTATGTTCCGGTACCAACAGGCGGTCGGGTCGAGATCGAGATCCCTCTCGGACAATGTCAAGATGGCGGTTGGATCTGGTTCGAGCTACAGGCGGGCGCCGAGCGCCTAACGCTGCGTTCAGGCGCTTGGACCACCCCGTCAGAGCCGCTCCGAACCGGGCTGACAAGCATCGGCATCACGACTCACAACAAGCCGACCTGGTGCATGTCCTCGCTCCGGCGGCTGGCTGATTCAGCCGACCTACTCGAGCTTGTGACGCAGGTCGTCGTCGTGGACCAGGGCACCGACCTCCTGACGGACGCCGCAGGATTCGACGAGGTGGCGTCCGGCCTCGGCGAGAGACTCAGGGTCGTGCGCCAGGGGAACCTCGGTGGCTCCGGCGGTTTTACCCGAGGAATGATCGAGGCTGTGCACCGCGAGGGCACCGAGAACGCCCTTCTCCTCGACGATGATGTTCGGCTCGATCCCGAGGGGATCCGGCGTGCCATCACGTTCTCCCGCTTCGCGCGCACGCCGGTGATCGTGGGAGGTCAGATGTTCGACCTCAACCGACCCGCTGTGCTGCACGCGTTCGCAGAGTGGGTCGATCCTCAGACGTTCGTATGGGCGCCAGCGCCTCAGAGCCACAGAAAGCACGACTTCTCCCGCCGGTCACTGCTGGAGACCCCGTGGTTGCACAAGCGCATCGAAGGTGACTTCAACGGCTGGTGGATGTGCCTCATTCCGGTGTCGACGTTGAAGGAGATCGGCTACTCGCTCCCGCTGTTCCTCAAGTGGGACGACACCGAGTACGGCTTGCGAGCCGCTGAGCACGGTGTGCCGACCGTGAGCCTGCCGGGTGCGTGGATCTGGCACGTCACGTGGCTCGACAAGGACGACACGCTCGACTGGCAGTCCTACTTTCACGCGCGGAACCGCCTTGTCGTGGCGCTGCTGCACGGCCGCCAGGGGCTCGGAAGCCCGTTGTCAGCACTCGAGTTCCGCTGGCTCGTGCGCCGGACGCTCGCGATGCAGTATGGAACGACCGCTATCCGATTGCGGGCACTCCGCGAGATCCTCCACGGCCCGCACACTCTTCATGAGGGCATCGGCACCGTCATCGCCGACATACGCGCGGAGGCCGCAACGTACGCGGACATGGTGCGCCACGATCCCGCCGATCTCCCAAGTCCTTCGATCGAGGGCACCACCCTCGGTGCCGCGACGACGATGGAGGGCGAGCCACGGGGACTCGGTTTCATTGCCTTCGCCGCCAGGACACTCGTCCGCTCGCTGCTGACGCCGGCCCGGGCTGCGAAGGGCACTTCGCCCCAGGCGAGCTTCGCCCATCGGTACGGCGAGTGGTGGCGTACGCCGCACTTCGACTCCGTCCTCGTGCCCACTGCCGACAACCAGGCCTACTTCTGGTTGCGTCGCAGCCGTAAGCTCATGATCAGGCAGCTGGTGGAGGCGGCTCGTCTCAGCCTCGAGCTGCGGCGTCGGTGGCCGGAGCTGCAGGCCGAGTACCGAGCAGCAGAGGGCGGGCTGACGAGCGAGACGACCTGGCGCCGGACGATCGGGCTCTGACCCGAAGTCTCATCACGGTCCTTCCGACGAGCATCGGCGGAGGGAACACGCGGCCAGAACACCACCGGATCGCCGTCGCCCGTTCACGCTCCCGACTCGTGGTGGTCACGACCGAATGCTAGCCAACGCCGAGGTGTCGATAGACTGATCCGATCGCACACCAAGGAGCCGCGCTTCCCCATGCCTCAGAGTCTGGACGTCACAGTCGAGCGAGTCGTCGTCGATACGACGTGCCTGCGGGGTCGCGCATCGGTCGACGTCATGATCAACGGACATCGAACATGGTCGATCGACCTCGTGAGCTCCGAGGGGTACGCCGATGGATGCTGGACGTGGCCGGCGCCACTGAGGCCCTATCTCGACGGCGTCGCTCAGATCGAGCTGCGCGACTCGGCCACTGGCGAGCTCCTCGCGTCCGCAGACGTGGCTCTCGGCACAAGCAGCGACCCGATCGAGGTGCTCGACTCCGGTAACCGGCACCTGGCGATCAACAAGTGGGGACGCCTCGGCAAGTCGTTCGAGGGCAGCGAGAACACGCTCCGGACTCGGGTGCTGGACCGACTGGACGAGCTCGTCGCCTTCTGCGAGGCACGTGACCTGAGCCCGTTCGTCGTCGGGGGGACGCTGCTCGGCGCCGTCCGCGAGGGGAAGATCCTCGGGCACGACGACGACGCGGATCTCGCCTACCTCTCACACCACACCCACCCGAGCGATCTCGCACTCGAGAGCTTCGCGATCGAGCGCGAGCTGGTCGCTATGGGCATTGAGGTCGTCCGCCATTCGGCCGCGCATCTTCAGCTGACGTGGCGCCACGAGGACGGGACGGTCGACGCCTATGTCGACCTGTTCACGGCCTTTTTCAAGCCGGAGGGGATCATCAACCAGCCCTTCCACGTGCGCGGCCCGATGGACGAGAGCAGCATGCTGCCGTTCTCCGCGGTCACGCTGGAGGGGCGGACCTATCCCGCCCCGGCGGTTCCCGAGGACTGGCTGACCCTGAACTACGACCATAACTGGCGCACACCGCTGCCTGGATACGTGCTGCGGACGCCGGGCTCAACGAAGCGGCGGTTCATGTCGTGGTTCGGGTGGTTCAACTTCCTGCGCGACTACTGGGAAGGGCGTTACGGCGACGGCCCAACTCCGGCCGACCACGACGTACGCGCAGCTGATCGGCTCCACTGCGTCATCCCGCCGGGAGCTCCGGTCCTCGATATAGGTTGTGGCTCCGGGGCGAACGCGGTCCACCTCGCGGACCTGGGCCACCCGACCGTGGCCGTCGACTACTCTCCCGCCGCACTGCAACGAGCGACGGCCCTCGCCCGCGAGCGTGGCGTCGAGGTCGACTGGCGACGTCTCAACCTGGCCGAACATCGCAATACAGCGGAACTGTCGCTGCTGATCCGGGAGACGGCTGAGCCACGACACGTCCTGGTCAGCCATCTTCTGGAGCGCACTGGGAGCCACCTGCGCCGAACAGTGCTCCGTCTTCTGCAGACCTATGTGCGTTCCGGATCCCAGGTGGTGGTCGCTCTCGACACGCAGATCGGCCCCGACTTCGACCGGACCGAGGCGGTGACGTGGCACCTGGAAGTCGGTGCGCTCAAGAAGGAGCTCGCGGACCTGGGCCTCACTGTCAGTGGCATCCGTCCGCTGCGCGAGACACCCAGAGATCGCGCTCGCGGAACCGTCATGTTTGAGGTGGTCCCGATGACGAGCCGACAGCCGGCCAACCCTCACCTCCCGAAGGAGACGGCACGATGAAGCACTCCATCGTCGAAACGCTGCGCAGCATCTCGCCCCGCGCCCTCGATCGCGCCGTGGAGCTGCGCGGTCACCTGCCCGCGAGCCACCAGCGAGTCCGCCGGCTGGAGGAGTCGCTCCAGAACGAGACCGTGTTCATGCTCGTGGAGGCGCTCGCGGAGCTGCGCGCCGAGGTCGCGGAGCTGCGCGCCGAGCTGAACGAGTGCCGCGGCGACGCGCTGCGGATCGCCGAGCTCACGGACATCGTCGAGCAGCGCCTGAGCGGCACGAACCCCGAGCAGCCGTGAGTCCCTCCCCCGAGGCCCCGCCGGAGCACGGCTCGGTCGCCGCCGTCGTCGTCACCTTCAACAGGCGTCGGAAGCTGGAGCGGACGATCGCGGCGCTGCGCGCCTCCGAGGTGCGACCGGACGCGATCATCGTGGTCAACAACGCGTCGACGGACGACACGGCAGAGCTCCTCGCGTCGATCGCCGAGGACGGCGACGTGATCGTGCTCGAGCTCCCGGAGAACGTGGGGGGCGCGGGAGGATTCGCGGCCGGTCTCCAGGAGGGGTGGCGGCTCGGGTTCGACTGGTTCTGGATCATGGACGACGACTGCTACCCGGAGCCGCCAGCGCTTCGACGGCTGCTCGAGGAGCATCGCGCGGTCGAGGCGCACACCGGGGCGCGGGTGCCCTTCTCCTGCTCGCTCGTGCAGGCCGTCGACGGGGCGCTGTGCGAGATGAACGAGGCCGTCACCACCTGGGACTGGCCGCGACCGCTGCTCGCGGGGTTCAACGCCGTCCGCGTCCGCGAGTGCACGTTCGTCTCGGTCCTCTTCCCGGCCGACGTCGTCGAGACGATCGGTCTGCCGCTGGTGGAGTACTTCATCTGGTTCGACGACAAGGAGTACACCAAGCGGGCGACGCGCCGGTTCGGGCCGGGGCTGCAGGTGCTCGACTCGCGCGTCGTGCACGACATGGGCGTCAACCGCGGCGTCGACTACGGCCGCATCACGGACTCGGACCTGTGGAAGTTCCGCTACGGCGCCCGCAACCAGGCCTCCTACCGCTGGCACCACGAGGGTGAGCCGAGCTACCAGGAGTACGCGACGCGCGTGCAGGACCGGATGGCGCGGGCCAACCTGCCGGAGCACCTGCAGGAGACCATGCGCGAGGCGCTCGCCGAGGGGAAGACGTTCAACCCCCAGCCGCGACAGGTCCGTGACCGTCTGCCGTGGGACGAGGCCATCGTCGAGGCCGAGGCCGGACTAGGCTGACGCCGTGCCGGAACCTCGTGAACGCGTTGCACCCGCCCGACGCCGTGACGCCGAACGCGTCACGATCGTCATGCGCACGAAGGACAGGGCTCCCCTGCTCCGGCGCGCGCTGGACGACGTCCTGGCCCAGACCCTCGCGGCCTGGCATCTGGTCGTCGTGAACGACGGGGGGGCCCGGCAGCCGGTCGACGTCCTCCTGACCGAGCGCGAGACGGCCTTCGACGGGCGCGTCGAGGTCGTCCACGTCGACGGCGGCAGCGGCTCGATGGAGGCCGCCGCGAACCTCGGTGTCGAGCGCGCCCGGGGCGACTTCGTCGTCGTGCACGACGACGACGACACGTGGGCGCCCACCTTCCTGGAGGAGATGGTCGCCGCGCTGGACGCGGACGAGGAGGCCGTCGCAGCGGCCGCCCGGACCGAGATCGTCCACGAGGACTTCGACGGGACGTCGGCGACGGAGATCAGGCGTGAGCCCTTCGTCCCGCCGGGCGAGGTCGTCTCGCTCTTCGACCTGCTCAGGACCAACCGTGTCGTCCCGATCTCCCTGCTCGTGCGGCGTCGCGTCTACGACGAGATCGGGCTCTACGACCCGGTGCTCAAGGCGGTCGGCGACTGGGAGTTCAACCTCCGGCTGCTCCAGCACGGGCGGGTCGTCTTCGTGGGGAGCAAGCCGCTCGCGTTCTGGCACCAGCGGCGGCGCGCCGAGGGGACCGCGTCGAACAGCATCTTCGGCGGCGCCGACCACCATCTGTTCTTCGACCGGCACGTGCGCGACCGCGAGCTGCGCGACTACATCGAGCGCAACGGGATCGGTGGCCTGCTGTTCCTCGCCGGCTACATCGAGGAGACCGCCAGGTACTACTCGCTCCAGGAGACGGTCCGCCGCGTGCTCCATCGCGTCCGCGACCGAGGGCGAACGCTCCTGCGCCTCGGCCGTCGTCGATGACGTCGCAGCCGCCTACAACGGAAGGTTCCACCGTGACCCAGCGAGTCGCCGCCGTCGTCGTGACGTACAACCGGCACGACAAGCTCATCACCGTCCTCGACCGGCTACGCTCCCAGACCGCACCACCGGCCTGGGTCGTCGTCGTCGACAACGCGTCGAACGACGGGACGAAGGAGTACCTCGCCGGCCTCGCCGAGGACGCGCTCGGGACCTCGGCGCTGGAGATCATCCGGCTGGAGGAGAACACCGGCGGTGCCGGTGGCTTCGCGACGGGCATGAAGCGCGCGTACGAGCTCGGGGCCGACCTGTTCTGGCTGATGGACGACGACTGCTACCCGGAGCCCGAGGCGCTGGACAAGCTCGTGGACGGACACGCCGAGGCCCAGCGCACCATGCCCGGTGGCGTCGCCTTCGCCTGCTCGCTCGTCCTCTACCGCGACGACGAGATCGCCGAGATGAACATCGCCGCACCGGACTGGAAGTGGGCGACGCTGTGGGCGAAGGGGCAGCGCTCCGCCCTGGTGCAGACCTGCTCGTTCGTGTCGGCGCTGTACACCCGCGAGACCGTCGAGCGCATCGGCCTCCCCTTCCGGGAGTACTTCATCTGGTTCGACGACGCCGCCTACGCGCGGCTCGCGAGCGTCGGGGTCGGACCGGGCGTGTGCATCCTGGACAGCAAGGTCCTCCACGACACCCCCACCAACCTGCCGCCCGACTTCTCGAAGATCGACGAGTCGAACGTCTGGAAGTTCGCCTACGGAGCACGCAACGAGGCCTCGTTCCACCTGCACCACGGGTCGCTCCTGGCGTACCTGCGGTTCTGCGCCCGCGTCGAGATCCTCATGCACCGCGGGCGGGTCTCCTGGCGGCTGCGTCGCCGGATCACCCGGCAGCTGCTCGCGGCCGTCCGGTTCAACCCGGCGGCCGAGCGCGTGGCCTGAGCACGGACCAGCGAACTCGGCTACTGTCGCTGAACGAGGCCCCGACCCACTCGCTGACGAGCTCAGGAAGGCCTCCTCCCCAGCGCGATCGGAGAGAAGACCGTGTCCAGCCTCTCCGCCTCCCTGCCCCGGGTGTCGATCACCGACCGGGGGCTCACGATCGACGGGGACTGCTCGAGCACCGAGGTCGTCGACGTCTGGTTCGAGGGCCACCGCGTCTGGTCGGCGAGGCTGCCCGACGAGGTCGGAGCCCCGCACCTCCTCCCGTGGCATCCAGCACTCGAACCCCACCTGCGCGGGACCGCGGACGTCACCGTACGCCGATCCTCCGACGGCGAGCTGCTCGCCGAGGGGACCGTCACGTTCCCCGGCGGAGGTCGGGTGCGTGTCGTGGACCCGGCGGGCCGCTGGCTCCAGGTGAGCAAGTGGGATCAGCTGGGTGTCTCGTTCGAGGGTCAGGATCCCGAGCTCACGCACCGCCTGCTCACGAGCTCGGACCGTCTGGTCGAGAACCTCCTCCGGTGGGGATACCAGCCCTACATCGTGGGCGGAACCCTTCTCGGCGCCCTGCGCAGCGGCGAGCTGTTGCCGTTCGACGACGACGTGGACCTGGCGTGGCTCAGCCCGGTCTCCGACCCGATCGGTCTCGCGCTCGGCAGCTACCGCATGCAGGACCTGCTGGAGGAGGCGGGGTACTTCGTCGTGCGCCACAGCCAGACCCACATCCAGGTGACGTTCCTCGGTCCCGACCGACGTGGCGACCACCACGTCGACATCTTCACGGGCTGGCACCGCGACGGCGTCTACTACCAGCCCTTCGCGCTCGCCGGTGATCTTCCTCCCGAGGCCATCCTCCCGCCGACGACGTTGAGCGTGTCGGGTCACGAGTATCCCGCCCCCGCGCGTCCCGAGGCCTGGCTCGAGTTCGCGTACGGCCCGCGATGGCTGGTTCCCGATCCGTCGTTCCGGTTCGAGACACCGCGGCACATCCAGCGCTTCTTCCGCATGACGTTCGGGACCTACAACGCCAATCGCCTCTTCTGGGAGCTGCACTACGGCGCGCGACGAGACCGGGACGAGAGCGAGGACGGTCTCGCGACCGTCGCCGAGCTCTGTCGGATGGCACCGCGCGGAGCACCCGTCGTCGATCTCGGGTGCGGTGACGGACGCCTGACCGACGCACTCGCGGAGAGCGGCCTCGACGTCGTCGGGGTCGACTACAGCATCGAGGCGCTCGCGCTCGCTCGAGGTGCCTCGCGCACCGACGCCACGTTCGCCTACCTCAACCTCAACGACGGATACGACGCCGCACGGTTCGTCCGGCGCATGCGCGGACGTGGGCCCTGGTGGGTCTTCAGCAGAGAGACCTTGCACACGATCCCGAAGGACGGCAGGATCACCGCCTTCGCGACGATCGCCGGCCTGCTCGGGCCGCAGACGTGCGCGCTGCTCACGGTGTTCACGGACTTCGCCGAGAACTTCGACCGGCCGGACCCGTCGACGTGGCACATGCGCGAGCAGTGGGTGCGGGAGGAGGCTGGAGCGGCCGGCCTCAGCGTCGAGGTCACCGGCACGCGCCGTGTCCCGCACGCCTCGGGCCACCGGCTGGAGGCCACGATGATCCTCCGCCTCTCCTCGGCGGACCTCGATGAGCCCGAGCCGACAAACCTCAGGAGGATGGAGTGATGGGTTCGATGAGAGAGCTGCTTCGCCGCATCGCCCGGCGCATCGCGCCCGGTCCAGTCGCGGCGCTGGACACCGTGCCGCAGCACGCGCAGGCGCTGGAAGGGCTGGCCGAGGAGATCGTCACGCTCCGGGCCGAGCTCGCCGCGCTGCGGACGGAGGTCACCGAGCTGTCGGCCTCGCTCGGGCGTCAGCAGGACGACCTCGATCTGCTCCGCCGGGACCAGCGCCGCTACGTCGAGCTGTACGCGGTGGTCCGCGGGCTCGAGGACGGGTCCGCGGTCACGGCTGGGAGCTGACGTCCGCCCCGGCGCCGCTGCCGGAGCGACGACGCTGGATCACCTCGGCCAGGGCCAGGTCGTTGCGCGTCGTGATCTTGATGTTGTCGTCGTCCCCCAGGACGATGCGCACCCGGTGACCGGTGAACTCGGCGACCAGGTCGGCGTCGTCGCTGACCCGGCGGTACTCGGACCGCAGGGCCGCACGGTACGCGTGCTCCAGCAGGTCGCGCCGGAACACCTGGGGTGTCTGCCCGAGCCACGAGTGCGCTCGGTCGAGCGAGCCGGTGACGTACTCGTCGTCGTCCACGAGCTTGAGCTGGACGACGGTGGGGATGCCGAGCATGGCGGCACCCTCGGACACCCCGGCCTCGAGCACCCTCTCGATGTGCTCGGAGCGCACGAAGGGCCGTACCCCGTCGTGCACCAGGACGATGTCTCCGGTGGTCGCCGCCAGCCCGTTCCACGCGGAGACGAAACGCTCGGAACCGCCGTCGACGAGCGTCACCGGGAGGCCGGCGTCCTCGACCAGGATCTTCCGGTAGACGCCCCGGAAGTCGGCGTTCACCGTGACGACCACCTCGTCGATGAGCGGGTGCACGACCTGCCGGACCGTGCGCTCCAGGACGCTCACACCGTCGATCGGAACCAGCAGCTTGTTGCTGCCGAACCGGGTCGCCCTCCCGGCACACGTGACGATGGCGGACACGCGGTGCGTGCCGATCACGAGACACCTCCCGGGCGCACCGCGTCCGAGGCGTCGGCCGTCCGGCACCGCACGAAACGCCGGAGGTCGTCCAGGACCTGCCGTTCGGAGGCGACGTAGCCCGTCGGTCCGCCGACGAGGTCGCTGTGCCGCGTCCGCATGTCCCGGGTGTACATCGTCGCGTAGCGCGACGGGGGCTCCGGCGGACGCTGACCGCGGATGTCTCGACCGAACACCTCGGCGGCGACCCGCCAGCTCGGGAGGGGCGGCGTGGCCAGGTTGAGCGAGGCCAGCTCGTTGGCGAGGGCGAGCTCGATGTCCGACCACAGCCGGCCGAGGTCGTAGTACTGGAACTCGCCGTCCGGGTCGATGTGCTCGACCCGGTGATCGCGAAGGAGATCGTTGACGATCCCCTTCCTCATGTTCCGACCGAAGAGCTGGGGCAGCCGCACGATGGTCGCCGGGAACCGCGATGCGAGAAGCCGCTCGAGGAGCAGCCGGTTGCGGCCGTACGGGGTGAGGGCTTCCCCGGCCAGCGGCGTCGACTCGTCGGGACTGCCACCTCCGGGATAGACGCACACGCTGGAGATCAGCACCAACCGCTCGATCCGCGCGCTCGAGATCGCGGCCGCGATGCCCTCGATCTCTGCGCGGTCGAGATCCTCGTTCTGGTTGATCCGGTGGGAGTCCGCGCGGGCGGCGGCACTGACCACGAGGTCGTAGCGACGCCCGGCGATCTCCTCGAGGTTCCTCGAGTTGTAGAGGTCGTCGAAATCGTGCGCCGCGGCGATGTTCGAGCCAACGAATCCCGTATGACCGACCAGTGCCGTGCGCACGACGCTCCCGCTGCTCAGTCGGTGAGCTTGTTGTCCACCATCGACAGCGCGGCACCGATCGCCATGTGCATGTCGAGGTACTGGTACGTGCCGAGCCGCCCGCCGAAGTAGACCTGCGGCTCGGCCTCGGTCAGCTCGCGGTAGCGCAGCAGACCGGCGCGGTCGGCCGGCGTGTTCACCGGGTAGTACGGCTCGTCGGTGCGCGTGGCGAAGCGGGAGAACTCGCGCATGATGACCGTCTTGTCGGTCGGGTAGTCCCGCTCGGGGTGGAAGTGCCGGAACTCGTGGATGCGCGTGTAGGGGACGTCGGAGTCGGCGTAGTTCATCACGCTCGTGCCCTGGAAGTCCCCGATCGGGAGGACCTCCTCCTCGAAGTCGAGCGTGCGCCAGGACAGCTCGCCCTCCGCGTAGTCGAAGTAGCGGTCGACCGGGCCCGTGTAGACCACGGGCACCTGGCCGACGACGGCCGCCTTGTTGACCGGCTGGGCCGTGTCGAAGAAGTCCGTGTCGAGGCGCACCTCGATGTTCGGATGGTCCGCCATGCGCTCGAGCCAGGCCGTGTACCCGTCGACGGGCAGGCCCTCGTGCGTGTCGTTGAAGTAGCGGTTGTCGTACGTGTACCGCACGGGGAGGCGGGAGATGATCGACGCCGGGAGCTCTCGCGGGTCGGTCTGCCACTGCTTGGCGGTGTAGTCACGGATGAACGCCTCGTACAGCGGGCGACCGATGAGGTTGACCCCCTGCTCGTCGAGGTTCTCCGGGGTCCTGCCGCCCAGCTCGGCCGCCTGCTCGCGGATCAGCTCGCGCGCTGCCTCCGGTCCGTGCGCCGACCGGAAGAACTGGTTGATCGTGCCGAGGTTGATCGGCATCGGGAACACCTCGCCGCGGTGCGTCGTGTACACGCGGTGCACGTACGGCGTGAACGCCGTGAACCGGTTGACGTACTCCCAGACCCGCTCGTTCGACGTGTGGAACAGGTGTGCCCCGTACCGGTGGACCTCGATGCCGGTCTCCGGCTCTGCCTCGGAGTATGCGTTCCCTCCGATGTGGTGCCGCCGATCGACGATCAGGACCTTCCGACCTCGCTGGGCCATCTGCTCGGCAACGGTGAGACCGAACAGGCCCGAACCGACCACGACGAGATCAGCGTTCACGATGTTCCTTCGGCTTGGGAGCGACGACCGTCAGCGGTCAAGGGTACCGTCGAGGCCGTGGCTCCGTCGTGCGGAACCACGCGACGGAACCCCTGCGACGGAGGGCACGGCATGAAGAGGGTCATCACCTACGGGACGTTCGATCTGCTGCACTACGGGCACATCAACCTGCTGCGTCGGGCAAAGGCGGAGGGCGACTACCTCATCGTGGCGCTGTCGACCGACGAGTTCAACGCCGGCAAGGGCAAGAAGGCCTACTTCTCCTACGAGGAGCGCAGGGGGATGCTCGAGGCGATCCGTTACGTCGACCTGGTGATTCCCGAGGTCACCTGGGAACAGAAGGCCGAGGACATCGTGAGCTATCGGGCCGACAAGCTCGTCATGGGCGACGACTGGGCCGGCAAGTTCGACCACTTCGGCCACCTCGCCGAGATCGTCTACCTCCCCCGCACGCCCGAGATCTCGACGACACAGATCAAGAACGACCTCACCGACCCGCTCCCGTGACCCGTCCTGACACGTCCCGACCCCGCGCGGCCCGACCCCGACCCGTGGAACCACCGCCGGTGGGATACTCGATCCGTGCCTGACGACAGCCCCGCCACGCGTGGTCCTCGAACGCAGCCCGACCCCTTCGACCCCGCGAGCGTCGCGATCGTCGTCGTCACGTACAACCGGAGTCACCTGCTCACGACGCTGCTGACGTCGATCTGCGCGATGGAGCCGAAGCCCGGACGCATCGTCGTCATCGACAACGCCTCCGACGACGACACCACGGACGTGGTCGAGTCCTACCGCGAGCGCCTCGCCGCCGCCGGGACCGAGCTGGTCTACCGCCGCCTCGACACCAACACCGGCGGCTCCGGCGGCTTCAGCGCCGGGATGGAGACGGCCTACGGCCTCGGCGCCGAGTGGATCTGGCTCATGGACGACGACGTCGAGGTCATCCCCGACGCACTCGCCCTGCTCGGACGGTGGACCCCCCGGTTCAGGAGCATCCAGGGGCGTCGCTACGACTACGACGGCTCACCGTTCTACTGGCAGTACCGCATCGCGCCGCGGATGGGCATCCCGATCCCGTTCGCGCCGAGCAAGTTCGACGCCAGCGGCTACAAGCCCATGAACTCCGGCTGCTTCGAGGGAATGTTCGTCCATCGCAGCATCGTCCAGCGGATCGGCCTGCCGGACCCCCGGTTCTTCATCTACTGGGACGACCAGGTGTACGGCTGGCTGGCGTCGCGGATCACGCGGTCGGTGGCCGTCGAGGACTTCATCCTGCGCCGCACGCGCGACATCAAGATGGTCAACCTCGGGGTGCGCAACCTGCGGGCGTCGAGCGACGCGTACCGCTACTACATCATGCGTAACCGCGGCTACATCAAGCAGTACTATCGGGCCTACGGTGCCTACAGCCCGCTCCTGTTCGCCGCGGGCACGGCCGCGACCTTCTGCAAGGAGCTGATCCGGCTCGTCGCGGTGGAGCGCCGGTCCATCGCCGGGGCGAAGAATCTCTGGCGGGGCCTGCGGGACGCTCGCGAGGTCGCCGCCGACACGACCTGGCGGCCGATGCCCCCGCTGCCGGTGGAGTAGGCGCCTCGACTCACCCCGACCTCGCCGGCCAACGCGCACACACCTTTCACAGGTCGAGCGCGCGACCGCCCTCACGCCCGCGCTCCCGCCACCTACGATCGTCGGGATGGCCAGACAACCCGCCCCCCGCAAGTCCTTCCGGCACGCCCGGAGGCTGCCGCGTCGCCACGTCCTGCGGGCGATCGCGTGCGTCGTCGCGGGTGCCCTCCTGTTCGCCGGGACCGGTGCGTACGCGCTCTACTCCGAGCTCATGGGCAACATCTCCTCCGACTACTCGGTGGACGACTTCCGCACCACGACGCCGACGCCCACGCCGTCGGACACGGACACACCCGACCCCACCCCGACCGACCCGCGCGCCGGCCAGGAGATCAACATCCTGCTCATGGGCACGGACACGCGAGCGGGTGAGAACGCCGATGGCACCGACATCGAGGGGGCGCGCGCGGACACCACGATCCTGCTGCACATCCCGGCGGACCGCTCGCGCGTCGAGGCTGTCTCGATCCCGCGTGACCTCCTCACGGACATCCCCTCCTGCCCGATGAATGCCGACGGCTCGAAGACGAGCTACGAGCAGGACATGGAGATGTTCAACGCGGCGTTCATGACCGGCGCCTGGGAGGGCGACCTCGGGCTTGGAGCGCTCTGCACGCTGCTCACCGTGGAGAAGATGACGGGTCTCACGATCGACGACTACGCCGTGGTCGACTTCTCGGGTTTCAAGCGCGTGGTCGACACGATCGGTGGCGTCCCGATGTGCATCACCGAGCCGCTCAAGAACGCCGACGCGGTGATCGACCTCCAGCCCGGCTACCAGACGCTCAACGGCGAGCAGGCCCTCGGCTTCGCCCGGATGCGCAAGGGCCGCGACGACGGCTCGGACATCAAGCGCATCGGTCACCAGCAGGAGCTGCTCGCCGCGATCGTCCGCCAGGTGCTGTCGAAGAACCTCGTGACGGACTCGTTCCAGCTGGTCCAGTTCCTCGACGCCGTCACCTCCTCGCTGACGACGAGCCAGGGACTCAGCAACCCGATGCAGCTGGCCGGGCTCGCGAACGTCCTCGCACCGATCGGCGCCGAGGGGGTGACGTTCGTGACCATGCCGACCGAGGAGTACTCGCAGAACAAGAACCGCCTCGTCGCGAGCGCCGAGGCGGAGGTCCTGTGGGACCGCCTCCGGAACGGCATTCCCGTCAACTCCGCCTACGAGCCGCCGGCCAGCACCGGCGCGACGGCTGCCACGGCCACGGACGGCACCACTTCGGCCGCGCCCGACGGAACGGCCCCTGCCGAGGACGCCACCGCGGACGAGACCGCGGACACGTCGACGACCGAGCCGACCGAGACGCCCACCGACCCGTGGGACCTCAAGACGGGCCTCACCGAACCGGCCTGCTGACCCGCGCGCCTACCGCTCGCGCTCCCACGTCGGCACCTACCGTGGGCCGCGTAGCGCCGACCGCCGAAGGAGCACCATGCCCGACGACGTGATCCCGCCGTCGTTCGAACCCGGCAGCGGCCGCAGGATCGATCCCGTCCCCCCGCGGACCGAGCGCGCGCGCCCGGCTGCCGCGCCCAGCCCCGGACGGACGACGTCGGACGGCGCGTCGCCAGCCCCCCGTCGCGTTCCCCGGAGCGCGGCGGCACCCCCGCGCTCCGGCGCGACTCCCGGAGCACCCGCGCGTCGTCCGGCCGCCCGTCCGCCCCGGACCGCGCCGGACGTCGACCCGAGCGCCGGCCTCGACGAGACCGCGGCGCGGCCGATCCCCGTGCGGGGCAGCGGAGCGTCCGGCCGATCGCGGACCGACCCGGCACTCGGCGCGACCCGCGCGGTGCCGATGGGGACGCCGCCGGCCTCGGGCGCCCGCCCGGTCCGCGTCGGTGGTTCGGCAGGCTCCAGCAGGCCCGGCGGCCCCGGCGGCCCCGGCGGCCCCGGGCGCCCTCCGGGCGGTGCCCCGCGACCGAGTGCCCGTCCACCGTCGCGCAGCCGGGCCGTCTACCGGCGGCGCCGGATCGTCGTCGGCATCCTCGTCGTCCTCGTGCTGCTCCTGGCCTGGCCGATCGGGCTCGTGGTGTGGGCGAACGGGAAGATCCAGCACGTCGACGCGCTCACGGACCGCGCCCCGACCCCGGGCACGACCTACCTGCTCGCCGGGTCCGACTCCCGCGACGACGGCTCGGTCGGCGACCAGCCCGACGTCACGGGCGCCCGGACCGACACGATCATGCTGCTGACGGCTCCCGCGAGCGGAACGCCCTCGCTGATCTCGCTCCCCCGAGACGTCCCGATCGACTACCCCGGCCAGGGGAAGGTGAAGCTCAACGCGGCCTACGTCTACGGCGGCCCGGAGGGGCTCGTCTCGGCGGTCGAGGGGCTGACCGGGATCACGGTCGACCACTACGTGGAGATCGGGATGCTGGGCGTGGAGAACGTCGTCGACGCCGTCGGCGGCATCAACCTGTGCTGGGACACCGAGGTGCACGACCCGGAGTCCGGCATGGAGTGGACGCCCGGCTGTCATGACGTCGACGGCGCCCAGGCGCTCGCCTTCGCGCGGATGCGCAAGGCCGACCCGACGGGCGACATCGGCCGTCAGCTCCGCCAGCGCATGGTGATCCAGGCGGTCATGAGCGAGGTCAAGGGCACGGACGTCCTCGTGCCGGGGACGCAGGTCAAGCTGGTCAACGCCGTCACCGGGTCGCTCGTCACGAGCACCGGGACCGGCATCATCGACCTGGGGAAGATGGCGCTGACCTTCCGCGACGCGACCGGCCCGAACGGCTACCAGGGCACCCCGCCGATCGCCGACTACGACTACCGCGGCGACGGGATCGGCTCGACGATCCTGCTCGACCCGGACGGCTCGGCCCTCATGTGGCAGCAGATCCTCGACGGGACGCTCCCGAAGGCGAAGGACGCCGAGGGCTGACGGCCTCAGGGGACGGACACGCCGACGGCGCGACCCGAGCCGCCGAGGACCACATCCTCCCCCGCCGTGATGAAGACGGCCCGGCCGCGCTCCAGCAAGACCCGCTCGTCCGGCGTCGAGACCTCGAGCGACCCGTCGAGCACGAGCAGGATGCGCGGGCCGGGGTGCCCGAGATGCACCGGGGCGCCGTCCGTCTCGATGACGGCCAGCTCGAAGTCCTCGACGGGGGCGTAGTACATCTCGATGCCGTCGTCGACCCGCTCGGGCGCCACGCGCATCGGCGGGGCGGGGCGGACGTCGACGATGCCCATGAGCGCGCGCGCGTCCACGTGCTTGGGGGTGAGACCGGCCCGCACCACGTTGTCGGAGCTCGCCATCGCCTCGACGCCGAACCCGGACACGTAGGCGTGCACGCAGCCGGCGGGCACGAACATGACCTCGCCCGGCTTGAGCGTGACCGGGTTGAGCAGCAGCGAGGCCACGACGCCGCGGTCGCCCGGGAAGGCCTCGGCGAGGGCCAGCGCCACACGATCGGAGTGCTCCGAGGGGCTCTCCCCCGCCGCCAGGCGCTGACGCAGGAGCGCGACGACGGCGTCGACGTCGTGGTCACGGTCGCGGGCTCCCAGCAGCAGGTACTCCAGCGCCGAGCGCATCCCCTCGGCCGAGGAGCCGTGCCGCACGCGCTCGACGGCCTTGGTCACCAGCGGCACGTCCAGCCCGGCCAGGACCTGGAGCGCGCGGCGGGCCGTCCGGAAGCCGCTCAGGGCCTCGAACTCGGTCAGCGCGAGCAGCATCTCCGGCTTGTGGTTGGCATCCCGGTACGTGCGGTCGGGCGCGTCGATCGGCTTGCCGGAGCGCTCCTCGCGCACGAACCCGAGCGCCGCCTGCTCAGCCGAGGGATGCACCTGCAGCGACAGCGGCCGCGCCGGCGCCACCACCTTGAGCAGGAACGGCAGCCCGCTCCCGAACCGCTCGGCGACGTCCTCCCCCAGCATGCGCACCGGATCGGCCGCGATGACCTCCCCGAGGTGTCGGTGCGTGCCCTCGACGATGACGGCGGCATGGTCCGTCGCATCCGTGTCGTCGACGATGCCCGTGACGAGCGAGGGCGCGACGGGGTGGGCTCCGAACCATGCTTCCGCGACGGGCGACCCGTCGGCCGTCAGCCCCAGGAAGTCGGGGATCGCGGTCGGCGAGCCCCAGTCGTAGGGCATCGTCGCGGGCGAGAGCAGGAGCATCCCTCGACCCTACCGAGCCGCCGGCCGCGACGGAGGACGGGTGGCGGGACGAACGCGCCCGCACCCGAAGGCGTCGGTAGGCTCGTGGGATGCCCCAGCCCACGGTCGCCGTCGTCGGCGGCGGTCAGCTCGCCCGGATGATGCAGCAGGCGGCGATCGGACTCCAGGTCCGGCTCGTCGCCCTCGTCGAGTCGCCCACCTCCTCGACCGCGCAGGTCGTCCCCGACGCGCGCGTCGGTCGGGCCGACGACGTCGCGGCCCTGACGGCGCTGGCGCACGAGGCCGACGTCCTCACCTTCGAGCACGAGCACGTGCCCAACGCTGCCCTCGCGGAGCTGCGCGCCGACGGTCACCCGGTCGAGCCCGGGCCGGAGGCGCTCGTCCACGCGCAGGACAAGCTCGTCATGCGCCGTCGGCTCACCGAGCTGGGCGTGCCGTGCCCCCGGTGGCGGGTCGCGCACTCGGCGAGCGACGTCGCGGAGTTCGGCGACGAGGTCGGCTGGCCCGTCGTCGTCAAGACGCCGCGGGGTGGCTACGACGGCAAGGGCGTCGCACTCGTCGAGCGCGCGGACGTCTCGGCGGGCGGTCCGGCGGGCGGCGCGGGGCTCCCGTTCGAGCTCGACGCCGACCACCCCCTGCTCCTCGAGGAGCGCGTGCCGTTCACGCGCGAGCTCGCGGCCCTCGTCGCGCGGCGTCCGAACGGCGAGCTGCGCACGTGGCCCGTCGTGGAGACCATCCAGCGCGGGGGCGTGTGCGCCGAGGTCCTGTCCCCCGCGCCGGACCTCAACCCCACCACCGCGCGCCAGGCCGAGGGGATCGCGCGGCTCGTCGCGGAGGGGCTCGGCGTCACCGGCGTGCTGGCGGTCGAGATGTTCCTCGTCGAGTCCGAGGGCGAGCCCGATCGCCTGCTCGTCAACGAGCTCGCCATGCGCCCGCACAACTCGGGCCACGTCACGATCGACGCCCACGTGACCTCGCAGTTCGAGCAGCACCTGCGGGCCGTGCTCGACCTGCCCCTTGGCGAGACCGCCCAGCGGGCGCCGTGGGCAGTCATGGCGAACCTTCTGGGGTCCGAGCTGGCCGAGCCGTCGTCGTCCTACGCGACGCTGCTCGCCGAGCTGCCCGCCGCCAAGGTCCACCTGTACGGCAAGGAGGTGCGGCCCGGGCGCAAGCTCGGTCACGTCACCGTCGTCGGGGACGACCTGGACGTCCTGCGCGCGCAGGCGGCACGCGCGATCGAGATCCTCTCCGGGAAGGCCGAGTCATGAGCGCACCGTCCGAGAACACCGCCCCGCTGGTCGGGATCGTCATGGGGTCGGACTCCGACTGGCCCACCATGGAGGCCGCCGCCGACGCGCTCGCCGAGTTCGGGGTGCCCGTCGAGGTCGACGTCGTCTCGGCCCACCGCATGCCGACCGAGATGATCGAGTACGGGCGCGGTGCCGCCGCGCGCGGCCTGCGGGTCATCATCGCCGGGGCCGGCGGCGCGGCCCACCTGCCCGGCATGCTCGCGTCGGTCACGCCGCTGCCCGTCATCGGGGTGCCCGTCCCGCTGCGCTACCTCGACGGGATGGACTCGCTCCTGTCGATCGTGCAGATGCCCGCCGGCGTCCCCGTCGCGACCGTCTCGATCGGCGGGGCGCGCAACGCCGGGCTGCTGGCCGCCCGGATCCTCGCGTCCGGCGCGGGTGACGAGGCCGCGCGGCTGCGCGGGCGGATGGAGGAGTTCCAGGCCGAGCTGGGCCGCGTCGCCCACGCCAAGGGCGCCTCGCTGCGCGCCTCCCGCAGGCAGACGACGGGGTTCTCCGCCGGCTGACGACGCGCCGGGGGCGCGCCGATGCGCCGCGGCCTAGGCCGCCGGCCCCCCGCGGCGGAACGTCCAGAACTTGTTCACGAGGAAGTTGATCGGCATCGTCACGACGATGGTGATGAGCTGCGCCCAGTACTCCCGCGAGTGCAGCCCCATGTCCTCGTGGAACCAGGGCGAGGGCAGGTAGATCGGCGAGGACGGGTTCGTCAGCGCGATCTTGATGAACAGGCCGACGAACGCCGCGACGCTGCCGACGAGCAGGAACCGCCAGAACTCCGACCACCACGCCCCGGCGAGCGGCGCGTCCGGTCCGATCTCGCGGAACGTCCACGACCGGTTGAGCTGGAAGTTGAAGAGGTTCGCGACGAGGAACGCGACGATCCACACGAGCGAGGTGAACCGGACGTTGAAGTCCGTCCCCGGGATCGGGAACAGGATCTGCTGCGCGTTCGCCGGCCCGCCGTTGAGGGCGTTGAGCCCGATCGCCACCGCCATGTTGACGACGACGCCGGCGCCCCCGACGAGTCCGAACATGACCGCCTGACGCAGCAGCAGCCCGATCCGGCGCCGCCGGCGCTGCGGTGCCCGCGGGGAGCCCGCTGGCTCGACCGGCTCGAGCGGGATCTCGGGGCCGGCATCGGTTGTCATCGACATCGCGGTCAAGACTACGGGCGCGTCACGGCTGCCGTCGCGTCGTCCGCGACCCGTTCGCCACGCTCACGGCCGCCGCCGGCGGCGGCCGACCGCCACGAGCGCCCCGGGCGGAAGGACGCGCGCCGGGTCGAGCGCACCGGGCGCGGCCGAGAGGAAGATCTGGAAGACCGCCGGGACGGCCTGGACGAGCTCGAGCTTGCCGCCGTCGCTCGCGACGAGGTCGCGCGCGAGCGCGAGGCCGAGCCCCGTGCTCTTCCCGCCCGACACCGACCGCTCGAAGATCCGCGGCGCCAGCTCCGGCGCGACGCCAGCCCCCTCGTCGCTCACCTCGATGACGACGGACTCGCGCGAGGTCGTCGGTCGCACGGAGACCCGCGTCGTGCCGTCGCCGTACTTGAGGGAGTTCTCCAGCAGCGTCGCGAGCACCTGCGCCAGCGCGCCGGGCGTCGCGAGGACGGCCGTCGACCCGGCCGGGGAGAACACGAGCGAGCGGCCGGCCTTGCCGTAGCTCGGCCCCCACTCCTCCTCCTGCTGCGCGAACACCTCCGCGAGCGCCACCACCCCCGTCGTCCCGCCGGCTGCCTTGCGCGAGCGGGACAGGAGGTCGTCGACGACGCCGACGAGGCGTTCCACCTGCTCGAGGCTGATCCGGGCCTCCTCGCGCACGTCCTCCTGCTCGGAGAGGAGCTGGATCTCCTCGAGCCGCATCGACAGCGCGGTGAGCGGCGTGCGGAGCTGGTGGGAGGCGTCGGAGGAGAACTGGCGCTCGGCCGCCAGCCGCGCGGCGAGCCGGTCGGAGGTGCGGCCGAGCTCGGCCGCCACGAGGTCGATCTCCTCGATGCCGGTGTCGGCCATCCGCGGCCGAACCTGGCCGGAGCCGAGCTGCTCGGCCGAGGCCGCGAGCAGGAGCAGCGGCGCGGCGAGCCGTCGGGCCTGCCAGCGGGCGAGCCCGACGGCGACGAAGATCGCGACGACGGACATGCCCGTGACCAGCAGGATCGCCTGGGCCATCCGCCACGCGAGCTCGTCCCCGCTGATCGAGACGAGGACGTTGGCGCCGGAGGTCGTGTTGATCTCACGGGTGACGGTGCGCCCCTCGGGCATGTCGGGCCCGACGATCACGACGTTGCCGCGCGGCTCCGTCACCTCGATGCGGATGGGGAGCTGGTTGCCCTCCGAGACGAGCGGGGCGACGAGGTCCTCCGTCACGACGTCGCGCACGGCCACGCGTCGCTCGACGAGGCGGGCGACGAGCTGGGCACGCACCTCGAGGCTCGCCTCGATGCCGGAGCGGACCGTCAGGGCCGAGAGGATCGCGGCGGGCACGCCGACGAGCAGCACCGCGACGACCACCGCGGCGATCGTCGCGGTGAGAAACCTCCGTTGCACCGCACCACCCGGCCGCTAGGACCCGGCCGCTAGGCGGGGGTCGCCTCGAAGCGGAAGCCCATGCCGCGCACCGTCGAGATGTAGCGGGGGGCGCCCGCGTCGTCGCCGAGCTTGCGGCGCAGCCACGAGACGTGCATGTCGAGGGTCTTGGTCGAGCCCGTCGGGTCGGACGCCCACACCTCGCGCATGAGCGCCTCGCGCGAGACGACCGAGCCGGCGTCGCGGACGAGCACCCGCAGGAGGTCGAACTCCTTCGCGGTGAGCTGGAGCTCGCGCTCGCCCTGGAACGCGCGGTGCGCCGACACGTCGACCCGCACGTTCTGCGCGACGAGCTCGTCGGACTCCTCGCCCTCGACGCCCGCGCGGCGCAGCAGCGCCCGGACGCGGGCGAGCAGCTCGGCGAGCCGGAACGGCTTCGTCACGTAGTCGTCGGCTCCGGCGTCGAGCCCGACGACGAGGTCGACCTCGTCGGCCCGCGCCGTCAGCACGAGGATCGGGGTCGACATCGCCTGCGAGCGGATCCAGCGCGCGACGTCGAGCCCGTCCATGTCCGGCAGCCCGAGGTCGAGGACGAACAGGTCGGCCGTGTGCGCGTCGTCGATCGCTCCGCGGCCGGTCCCGTGGACGGAGACCTCGTACCCTTCGCGGGCCAGGGCGCGCGCGAGCGGCTCGGCGATCGCGGGGTCATCTTCAGCGAGCAGCACCTTGGTCACACCTGCATGGTAAACCAGACGGCTCGCTGCGGTCCGTTCCGGTGCAAGGTCCGTTATCGATTCGGTATAGATGCGGCCCGGCTCAGGACCTTCGCTCTCCGAGACGCCGCACCGGGCGAGAGTCGATGCTCGCTCGCCGGCGCTCGCTCCTGGCGGCGAGCAACAGCGCGACGAGGATCAGGGGAAACGCGACGATCGCCAGCACCCACCACTCCCAGTCGAGGACGAAGCTGAGGACCCCGGTCAGGACGAGACCGCCCACGGCAACCCAGACCTGCAGGTTCTTCATCGGTTCTCCTAGGGGACACCTCGGGCTACCGGGGCACGTCGCCCACGACAGCACCGATTCTCCTCGAACGGGCACGACCGTGCCAGCGCGTCGTCCGTCGCTGTTCGCTCCACGCGCGCGGGTCGGTCGCCCCGCCACGACGCGGACGCACGGAGCCGCGACCGGCGCCCGTCCGAGCGGCGCCAGCTTCCCGGCCTAGGCCCCCGCGATCCCCCGGCGGCGCAGCAGCACCGGCTCGACCGTCCCGATCCCGGCGGCGACGGCGGGCGGGAGCAGCGTGCCGTCGACCAGGTCGACGAGCGCCGAGCCCTCGACGAGCTGCCACGTCGCGACGTCGGTGAGGAGCTGCCCGGGCTCGGCGAGATCGGCCAGCCGCGCCGCGAGGTTGACCGACGGCCCGAACACGTCGCCGCTGCGCGGGAGGATCCGGCCCCACGTCACCGCGCCGTGCACCTCGAGCGGGACCGGCGCCTCGCGGTAGGTCTCCGACAGCCCGAGCGCGGCGCGCAGCCCCGTCGCGAGGTCGTCGGCGACGAACAGCACGCCGTCGCCCATGGTCTTGACGACGCGACCGCCGACCTCGGTGATGACGTCCCGCGCACGCTCCTCGAACGCCACGACGAGCTCGGCCAGGTCCGACGCACCGAGGTCGAGCGTGCGCGAGGTGTAGGAGACGACGTCGCAGAACCCGATGGCGCGCTCCAGCGGCAGCTCGTCACCCGTCGCCTGGTTGCCGAGGTGGGCGACGGAGCGTTCGGTGCGGTCGAGCAGCGAGAGCAGGTGGCGTCGCCACGCGTGCGTGACGAGCAGCTCCAGCGGCTCGATCGTGTCGCCGATCGTGTCGACGACGACGAGGCGGGCCGACACGTCGTCGAGCTCGAAGCGTTCCTCCGCATCGGCGACGAGTGCCTCGAGCTGCCACACGGCGAGCCGGTCGGCGGAGTGCGCGGCGCCGCGGACGAGGGTGCGCAGGGCGTCGTCGGACAGGCCGAGCCTCTCGACGAGGGTGAGCGCGGCCCGCAGCGCCTCGACGTCGGAGCCGGCGAAGACGCGGGAGCTCGCCGGCACGCCGGCGAAGCCGAGCGCGCGCCAGAACTGCAGCACCCGCGCAGCGCTCGTCCCGACCTCGCGCGCGACGTCGTACGCGTCCATCGTCGGCAGCGTCCCGAGCAGGACCTCGGTCTGCCGCGCGAGGGTCGGGCGCTCGTCGGGGACGGGCGCGCTCGGTCGCGCGTCGTCGTCCCGGACCTGTGCCACGGACCAAACCCTAGTCACGGGCGTCCCACCACGAGGTGCGGTCGGGGACGGAATCGATCACGGTACGGCCCGCACCACGCCGAGGCGCTCGCGGCCCTCGACGCGCTCGCGTCGGGCAGCGCCCCCTGGGCCGTCCCGTGGCCCTGCGTCCACGAGTTCCTCGCCGTCGTGACGCGGCCACGGCTCTATCAGCCACCGTCGACAGCGGCGCAGGCCATGGCGGCGGTCGAGGCGATCGGGCGGCTCCCCGCGACGACCTTCCTGCACGAGACGCCGGACCACCTCGACGTGCTCGCCGCCCTGCTGGCGGACGCGCCGGGCGTGGTCGGCCCGCGCATCCACGACGCGCGCATCGCCGCACTCTGCCTGGCAAACGGGGTCTCCGAGCTGTGGTCGGCCGATCGCGACCTCACCTGGTTCCCCCGGCTGCGCGTGGTCAACCCGCTGGTCGGCGCGCGGAGCTGAGGGGAACGGCCGCCGGTCAGCCCGCGCGGAGGTGCGCGACGTCGCCGGCCGCCACGTCGTGCAGGGTCCCGCCGTCCCGGACGACGAGCCGGCCGTCGGCCCCCAGCGCCTCGGCGATCCCCGTGAGGGTGCGCCCGCCCCCGAGCTCGACCGACACGCGTCGGCCGAGCGTGTCGAGGCGGGCCGCGACCTCCTCGCGCAGGACGGCGAACCCACCCGCGCGCCAGCGCTCGACGAGCGGCGCCAGCTCCGCCCCGAGCGCCCCGGCGAGCGCCAGGGGATCCGGGGCGGAGGGAGCGCCGGCGTCGTCGTCCACCGGCCCGGCCGCGAGCGCAAGGGACGTCGCCCACGGCACGGGCAGCTCGCGCTGGCACACGTTGATCCCGACGCCGAGGATGACGGCGTCCGGCTGCGCCTGGGCGAGGATCCCGCCGACCTTCCGGATGCCGACCCACCCCGGGGCGACCGCGTCGTCGGCCGCGCTCGGGTCGACCACGACGACGTCGTTCGGCCACTTCAGCCCGAGGTCGACGCCGGGGACGACGCGCTCGCACGCTCGCACGGCCGCGAGCCCGGCGACGAGCGACAGCGTCGGCCACTCCTCGCGCGGCAGCGGCCCCGGCTCGACCACGACGGAGATCGTGAGCGCCTGCCCGGGGGGTGTCGTCCACCCCCGGCCGAGCCGGCCGTGGCCCGCGCTCTGGTGGCGCGCCACGAGCGCGGACAGGTGCGGCCACGCCGCGGGATCGGCGGCGCGCAGGGCGGTGAGCTCGTCGTTCGTCGACGGGCTCTCCTCGACGACCACGAGCCGGGCGAGTCCAACCTCATCAGCCATGCGGGCCAGCGTGCCACGGTAGCCTCGCGTTCGTGAGCGACGACGTGACCCAGACGCCTGCCCCCGCGCCGACTCCGGCGCCGACGACGGCCGACCGGCTCGAGGAGCTGCGGCGACGCCGTCGCGAGGACATCGAGGCCGCGGCGGCCGCGGCGGAGGCCAAGCAGGGCGCGCGCGGGAAGGGCTCGGCGCGTGGCCGCATCGACGCGCTGCTCGACCCGGGCTCCTTCACGGAGATCGATGCGTTCGCCCGGCACCGTTCCCGCGCCTTCGGCCTGGACAAGCGGCGCCCGGCCGGCGACGGCGTCGTCATCGGCCACGGCACGATCGACGGGCGCCGCGTCTGCGTCTACAGCCAGGACTTCTCCGTCTTCGGGGGCTCGCTCGGCGAGGTGCACGGCGAGAAGATCGCCAAGATCCAGGACTTCGCGCTGCGCACGGGCGTCCCCATCATCGGGATCAGCGACGGCGGCGGCGCCCGCATCCAGGAGGGGGTCGCGGCGCTCACGCAGTTCGCGGAGATCTTCCGGCGCAACGTCGCCGCCTCGGGCGTCGTACCGCAGATCTCGCTCATCCTCGGCCCGTCGGCCGGCGGCGCGGTCTACTCCCCCGCGCTGACGGACTTCATCGTGATGGCCGACCAGACGTCGAACATGTTCATCACCGGGCCGGACGTCATCCGCGCGGTGACGGGCGAGGACGTCGGCTTCGAGGAGCTCGGCGGCGGACGCACGCACAACGAGCGGTCGGGCGTCGCGCACTACCTCGCGGCCGACGAGGAGGAGGCGTTCGAGTACGTCCGCGCGCTCCTGTCCTACCTGCCGTCGAACAACCTGGCCGACCCGCCCGCCTACGACGACGCCGCGGAGGACGACGTGGTCGAGGTGACCGACGAGGACCTGGCGCTCGACACCGTCGTCCCCGACTCGGACAACCAGCCCTACGACATGCGCGCGGTGATCGGCCGCGTGCTCGACGACGACGTGCTGCTGGAGGTGCAGCCGCTGTTCGCGCGCAACGTGATCGTCGGCTTCGGGCACGTCGAGGGTCACGCGGTCGGCGTCGTCGCCAACCAGCCGCTCGTCATGGCCGGGACGCTCGACATCGACGCCGCCGAGAAGGCCGCCCGGTTCGTCCGCACGTGCGACGCGTTCAACATCCCCGTCCTCACGTTCGTGGACGTGCCCGGCTTCCTGCCCGGGACCGACCAGGAGTGGAACGGCATCATCCGCCGCGGCGCCAAGCTCATCTACGCGTACGCCGAAGCAACCGTGCCGCTCGTCACCGTCATCACGCGCAAGGCGTACGGCGGCGCGTACATCGTCATGGGGTCCAAGCAGCTCGGGGCCGACGTCAACCTGGCGTGGCCGACCGCGCAGATCGCCGTCATGGGCGCCGCCGGGGCCGTCAACATCCTGCAGCGCGCGCCGCTCGCGGCGGTGGCGGCCGACGGCGGCGACGTCGAGGCCGAGCGAGCCCGCCTCGTCGTCGAGTACAACGAGGCGATCGTCAACCCGTGGGAGGCGGCCGACCGCGGCTACGTCGACGCGGTCATCGCCCCGTCCGAGACGCGCGTCCAGGTGGTGTCGGCCCTGCGGGCCCTGCGGACGAAGCGCGCGGCCCTGCCGCCCAAGAAGCACGGGAACATCCCGCTGTGAGCGCGGACGAGGGTGACGCGGGCATCGCGTCCGGCACCGCGGGCGGTGTCGACGGCGAGCTCGGCGGCGCGAGCGGGGCGGACCTTCCCGGCGCCTCGGACCGGACGCGCCTCGGCGAGCTGTACGGCGAGATGCCACCGGCACGCTCCGAGACCGCGGCGTCCGACGGGACGGCCGCCGGGCAGGCCGGCGTCGCGGAGCCGGTCGTCCGCGTCGTGCGCGGCGAGCCCGACGCCCTCGAGCTGGCGGCCCTCATCGCGGGGCTGACGGCGGCTGCGTCCTCCGTCGACGACTCGGAGGAGGAGGCGACGCGGCACCGCTGGGCCGATCGGTCGCACGCCCTGCGCGGCGGGGACCGCGGCCTCCCCGAGCGCGGCGCGAACGCCTGGCGCTGGTCGCTCCACCCCTGATCCCGCCGCCCGCCTCCGACATCGGGGTGGGTCCGATCGCCATACGCGACCCGGTCCACCCCGACGTCGGAGCGGGTCCGACGTAGGGTTGTGGACGTGACCGAGAACTCGCCCAGCCCCCGCACCCCGACCGCCGTCGATGCCATCGCCGAGGAGTGGGTCGACACCCTCGGCCGGCTCTCCCCCGGCATCCGCACCTACCTCGGCCTCCCCGGCGACCAGACCGAGCTGGACGACGTCTCGCCCGCCGGCCTCGCCGAGCTCGACGCCGAGCGCACGGCCGTCCTCGCCAGGCTCGCGAAGGCCACCCCGGCCGACGACGTCGACCGCGTGACGATCGCCGCGATGCGCGAGCGGATCGGGCTGGAGTCCGAGCTCTACGACGCCGGCGAGCAGTTCGCCGACCTCAACGTCATCGCCTCCCCCGCCCAGAGCACGCGCGACATCTTCGACCTCATGTCCACCGAGACCTCGCAGGACTGGGAGGTCGTCGCCGCGCGCATGGGCAACGTCCCGCACGCGCTGGAGGGCTGGATCGAGTCGCTGCGCGAGGGCGTCGGGACCGGCATCGTGCCGGCGCAGCGCCAGGTCGAGGCCGTCGCGAAGCAGGCCGACGAGCTCGCGGACATCGACACGTCGTTCTGGTCGAGCCTCGCCACCCGCGGCACCGAGGCGCACCCCGAGCTCGCGGCGGCCCTCACGGAGGGCGCCGAGAAGGCCCGCCGCGGCTACGCGGAGCTCGCCGAGTACCTGCGCGGCGAGCTCATCCACGCCGCGCCGGAGCGCGACGGCGTCGGCCGCGAGCGGTACCAGCTCCACTCCCGCCAGTTCCTCGGCGCGACCGTCGACCTCGACGAGACCTACGAGTGGGGCCTGCAGGAGCTCGCGCGCGTCGTCGCCGAGCAGGAGGAGGCCGCCGCCGAGCTGTACGGCCCCGGCACGACGCCCGAGGACGCCATGGCTCGCCTCGACGCCGACCCCGAGCGCCAGCTCCACGGGACGGACGCGCTCCAGCGCTGGATGCAGGAGACGGCCGACACCGCCATCGCCGCGCTCGAGGGCGCCCAGTTCGACATCCCCGGCCCCGTCCGCACGCTCGAGGCCCGCATCGCCCCGACCCAGAGCGGCGGCATCTACTACACCGGCCCGACCGACGACTTCTCCCGTCCCGGTCGCATGTGGTGGTCCGTCCCGCCGGGCGTCACGGAGTTCGGCACCTGGCGCGAGAAGACGACGGTCTACCACGAGGGAGTCCCGGGGCACCACCTGCAGGTCGCGCAGACCGTCTACCGCCGCGAGCTGCTCAACCGCTGGCGCCGGCTCGTCTCCTGGGTGAGCGGCCACGGCGAGGGCTGGGCCCTGTACGCCGAGCGCCTCATGGCCGATCTCGGCTTCCTCGACGACCCGGCCGACCGCCTCGGCATGCTCGACGGCCAGCGGCTGCGGGCGGCCCGCGTCGTCCTCGACATCGGCGTCCACCTCGGCAAGCCCGCGCCCGAGCACCTCGGCGGCGGGACGTGGGACGCGGAGAAGGCCAAGACGTTCCTCTTCGCCAACGTCAACATGAACGAGGGCTTCGTCCTGTTCGAGCTCGACCGCTACCTCGGCTGGCCGGGCCAGGCGCCGTCGTACAAGATCGGCCAGCGCCTCTGGGAGCAGATCCGCGACGAGGCGGCGGCCCGCGAGGGCGACGCGTTCGACCTGCGCGCGTTCCACCGTCGCGCGCTCGACATCGGCTCGGTCGGGCTCGACACGCTCGCCGAGGCGATGCGCTGAGTCGCGACGCGGGCGACCGATGAGGCCGACGAGCGCCGACGGGACGACGGACGGCGCGACGCCGGACGCGCGGCCGGCACCGGGGGCGCGCCTGCCCCTGGTGCTGGCCTCGGCGTCCCCCGCCCGGCTGGCGACCCTGCGCGCCGCCGGCATCGAGCCGGAGGTGCTCGTCTCGGACGTGGACGAGGACGCCGTGCTCGCGCGGGCGTCGCTCGCGCGGGGGCACGTCCTCACCGTCCCGGAGCAGGTCGCCGTCCTGGCCGAGGCGAAGGCGAGCGCCGTCGTCGCGCGCCGTCGCGCCGGCCGGTTGCGACCGGCCGGCGACGCCGGTGACGCGGGCGGCTCTCGGGACGCCGGGCTCGTCCTCGGCGGCGACTCGCTGCTGGAGCTGGACGGGACGGCGCACGGCAAGCCGGGGACGCCGGCGGTCGCGCGCGAGCGGTGGCGCGCGATGCGCGGGCGCACGGGCACGCTCCACACGGGCCACCATCTCCTCGACCTCGCGACCGGCCGCTCGGCGAGCGGCGTCGCCTCGACGCTGGTCCGGTTCGCCGACGTCACCGACACGGAGATCGACGCCTACGTCGCGACCGGGGAGCCGCTCGCCGTCGCGGGCGCCTTCACGATCGACGGGCTCGGAGGCGCGTTCGTCGAGGGGGTCGACGGCGACCACCACGCCGTCGTCGGTCTGAGCCTTCCGCTGCTGCGCCGGCTGGTCCGCGACCTCGGTCACGACTACCCGTCGCTCTGGACCTGACCCCCTTCCCGACGCCGCGCGCGGCCCGCCCGCGTGTCGAGCTCGACCGTTTGGGGATAATCGACGACGCCCAGCGCATCAGGGCGGGCTCGACAACGACCCTGTTGTAGGTTTCCCACAAGCGGGCACGGAAGTCCTTGCCCGCCTCGACAGACTTCCGGACGCTGGCGCGCTGGCCTTGGGGCAGGCCGGTCCCGAGCGTTACCGTGAGCCGATCGCGAAGGAGTGTGCATGACGTCCGTGCTGCACCGGCCCGCTTCGGGCACCGTTTCCCGTCCCGTCACCCGGGTCCTCGTCGCCAACCGTGGCGAGATCGCCCTCCGGGTGGTCCGCGCCCTTCGCGACGCCGGGCTCGTCTCGATCGCGGTCTACGCCGACTCCGACCGGGACGCCCCGTTCGTCCGCTACGCCGACGAGGCCTTCGCCCTCGGCGGCGCGCGCGCGGCCGAGACGTACCTCGACACGGCCAAGGTGCTCGACGTCGCCCGCCGCGCGGGCGCCGACGCCCTCCACCCCGGCTACGGGTTCCTCTCCGAGAACGCCGACTTCGCCCGCCGCGTCATCGCGGCCGGCCTCACCTGGATCGGTCCCTCCCCCGAGGCGATCGACGCGCTCGGCGACAAGGTCTCCGCCCGCCACATCGCCCAGCGCGCCGGCGCCCCGCTCGTCGCGGGCACGCCCGACCCGGTGGCCTCGGCCGACGAGGTCGTCACGTTCGCGCGGGAGAACGGGCTGCCCGTCGCGATCAAGGCGGCGTTCGGCGGCGGCGGCCGCGGCCTCAAGGTCGCGCGGACGCTGGAGGAGATCCCCGAGCTGTTCGAGTCGGCGACCCGCGAGGCCGTCGCGGCGTTCGGCCGGGGCGAGTGCTTCGTCGAGCGCTTCCTCGACCGGCCCCGCCACGTCGAGACGCAGTGCCTCGCCGATGCGTACGGCAACGTCGTCGTCGTCTCGACGCGCGACTGCTCGCTGCAGCGCCGCCACCAGAAGCTCGTCGAGGAGGCGCCGGCGCCGTTCCTCACCGACGCCCAGAACGCCGAGCTCGTCGCCGCGTCGAAGGCGATCCTGCGCGAGGCCGCCTACGAGGGGGCCGGCACCTGCGAGTTCCTCGTCGGCGTCGACGGCACCATCTCCTTCCTCGAGGTCAACACCCGCCTCCAGGTCGAGCACTGCGTGAGCGAGGAGATCTCCGGGATCGACCTCGTGCGCGAGCAGCTCCGGCTGGCCGCCGGCGAAGAGCTCGGCTACGACGAGGTCGTCACGCGGGGGCACTCCATCGAGTTCCGCATCAACGGCGAGGACCCGACCGCGAACTTCCTCCCCGCGCCCGGCACGCCGACGGCCATCACGTGGCCGTCCGGCCCGGGGGTCCGGGTCGACGCCGGGATCGTCGCCGGCCAGCCCGTGACCGGCAACTTCGACTCGATGCTGGCCAAGATCGTCGTCACGGGCGCGACCCGCCAGCAGGCGGTCGAGCGGGCCCGGCGCGCACTGGGCGAGGCCGAGATCGTCGGGCTCCCGACCGTCCTGCCGTTCCATCGCGCCGTGCTGCGCGAGCCCGCCTTCGCCGGCGTCCCCGGCGAGGCGCAGGAGTCCCTCGGCGTGTGGACGACCTGGATCGAGTCGGAGATGGGACCGCGGCTCGCGACGCTGGAGAAGCCGACCGGGGCCGGCGCGCCTTCCCCCGCCAACGGCACCGGCCCCGACGCGGACGACACGCTCGAGCGCGTCGTCGTCGAGGTCGGCGGGAAGCGGCTCGAGGTCGTCCTCCCGGCGAGCCTCGGCATCCTCGGCGGGGCCGCGAAGGCCCGCAGCCGTCCGGGCCGCTCGCGCCCCGTGCCGCGGGCCGGCGCCTCCGGCGGTGCCGGCGCCGCCGGCGCGTCGGGGAACGCGCTCACCTCGCCCATGCAGGGCACGATCGTCAAGGTCGCCGTCACCGAGGGCGACACGGTCGCCGAGGGCGACCTCGTCGTCGTGCTCGAGGCGATGAAGATGGAGCAGCCGCTGACCGCGCACCGCGCGGGCGTGGTCACCTCGCTCGCCGCCGCGCCCGGGACGGGTGTCTCGGCCGGCGAGGTCCTCTGCCAGATCACCGACCCGGCGTAGCCCCTCCCCCGAGCCCGGCGGGCCACGCCGAGCTCGGCCCACCCGCGCATCGGGTCGACTCACCCGCGCGCCCAGCGTGACGACCTCGGCGTGCCCGGCGCGCGGCCTACCGGTGCGTCCAGCGCGGCCCGTTCGAACCCCCGCGGCGCGCACCGCGACCCAGCCCCGCCCGTCCGCGGGCCGAGGTCAGCACGCCCGGGAGCGGGCTCAGCGAACCTGACCCCGCCGGGGACGACGAAGGCCGGGCTCCGAGGTCGTCGACCCCGGAGCCCGGCCTTCCGTGCTCAGTCCGTCAGCGCGGACCGGCGACGACGCTGCCAGACCACGAGCAGGGCGCCGAGCAGGAGCAGGAGTGCCGCCCCGGCCGCCGCGGCCCCGATCTGGGCCCCCGTCGCCGGCAGCTTGCTCCGGTCGACCTCGCCGGAGGCGGAGTCCGTGCCCGGCGTCGGGTCGTTCGGCGACGTGACGCCCGCCGTGTTGACGATCGTCCCCGACGCGTCGCGCGAGACGTCGACCACGAGCGTCACGACGGCCGACTCACCCACCGCCAGGGTGGTCGTGAGCGTGCACGTCACGAGGTCGCGACCGGCCGTGCCCGACCCGGTCGAGCACTGCCCGGCGTCGTCGGCCACCGCGGCCGAGCGGAGCGTCAGCCCCGCCGGCAGCTCGTCCGTCACGGTCACGGGGCCGGGCTCGGGCGTCGGGCCCTCGTTCGTCACCGTGAGCGTGTACGTCCCCGTCCGACCCGCGACGAGCTGAGCCGTCAGCTCCTTGTCGATCACCAGGTCGGTGAGGGCCGGGACCTCGAGCACGACGGACGACGTGTTGTCCTCCAGCGTGGCGGGGTCCTCCGGCGTCGCCGCGTCGACCGTCGCCGTGTTCACGACCGACGGGTAGGCGGCGGCGAGCACGGTCACCGTGACGGTGATCGTCGGGGCCGTGGCACCAGCGGCGAGCTCCGGGAGCGTGCAGACCACCGGGGTCCCCGTCTCGCCCGCCGCGAGCGCGGCGCAGTCCAGCGTCGCGTCCGTCGAGCCCTCGCCCGAGTCGTCGACCGACACCCCGGTCACCTGGAGCGACGGCGGCACGAGGTCTGAGACCACGAGCCCGCGGGCCGTGGACGGGCCGGCGTTCGAGACGACCAGCTCGTACTCGAGCGCCTGCCCGACCACCGGGCTGCCGAGCGCCGACTTCACGATCGACAGGTCGGCCACCTCCGCGACGGTCCCCGTCGCGGTCGCGGTGTTGTCCTCGAGCGTCGCGGGGTCCTCCGGCGTCGTCGACGTGACCGTCGCCGTGTTGACGATGTCACCCTGGAGCTGCTGGGCCACCGAGACCTCGATCTCGAACGAGATCGTGCCGCCGGCCGCGAGCACACCGCCGTCGGCGACGAGCGCGCAGTCGACCGCCTGGCCCGCCGACGGGTCCGGCTCACCGGGCTCGCCCGGCTCACCGGTCGCGACCTCGCAGGTCCACTCCGGGTCGGTCCCGTCGGCGCCGGGCACGACCCCGACCAGCTCGACCCCGGCCGGCAGCGTGTCGACGAGCGTGACGTCGCGCGCGTCCGACGGACCGAGGTTCGTCACCGTGAGCACGTAGCGTCCCGTCGCCCCGGCCACGAGGTCGGCCGAGACGGCCTTGCCGAGGACGAGATCGACGAGCGTGGTGATCGGCGTCGTGACCTGGGTCGTGTCGTTCTCCAGCGCCTCCTCCGTGTCCGGCTGATCGGTCAGCCCGGGGGCGACGGCGGCGTCGTTGACGATCGGCTCGAGCCAGCCCGAGGCGAGCGTCCCCGTCACGGTGATGACCGGCGCCTGGCCGACGGCCAGGTCGGCGTCCCGCGTGCAGGTGAGGACCTCGCGACCCTCCGCGCCTCCCTCACCGGCGTCAGCGACGCACTCCCAGCCCTCGCCCGCGCCGACGGCCCCGGTCACCCCGAGCGGCAGCGTCTCCGTCACCGTGATCGGGTGCTCCGGGTCGGCGTCGGAGTTGGACGGCCCGAGGTTCGTCACCGTGACGTCCCACGACACCGCGCGACCGGCGACGACGGGGTCCGTCGTCACCTCCTTGGCGATCGCGAGGTCCGCGATCTCGACGATCGGCACCTCGTCCGTGTCCGTGTCGGGCCAGACCTGCTGGTCCGGCTGCGGCGTCAGGCCGGGAGCGACGTTGACCAGGTTCGTCACGCTGCCCGTCAGGGCCTCGTCGAGGTCGACGTTGAGCGTGAGCGTGACGGACGCACCGGCGTCGAGCGACTCGGTCAGCTCGCAGACCACGACCTGGTGGCCGTCGTCGTCGAGGTCGGGCAGCGCGGCGCACGTCGTCCCCTCACCGCCGGAGCCGAGCCCCGGGTCGGTCGAGAGCGTGACACCCAGCGGCAGCACGTCGGTGACGACGATCGGGTCGTCGGCGGTCGCGACCGACCGCGAGGCGCCCTTGTTCGTCACGACGACCGTCCAGGTGAACGGCGTCCCGGCGATCGCCTGGACGGACGGGTCGTGCGACTTCTCGACCGTGAGGTCGGCGTGCGTCACCACCTCGACGTCCGCGGTGTCCTCCGGCGACGTCGGCGAGCTCGGGCTCGTCGCGCTCGCGTCGTTCGTCAGCGTCGAGGCCTCGAGCGCCTGGTCGACGTGCGCGGTGAGGCGCAGCGTCGGCGCCACGACCGGGGCGTCGACCGTCCCGGCCGGCAGCGTCGCGTCGGCCGAGTCGTCGGCCGTGCGCAGCGTGCACGTCACGACCTGGCCGGCGTCCGTCGGCTCCTGCGCGGCGCAGGCCCAGGTGGACCCGCCGGGCGTCACCGTGCCGTGCGAGACGAAGGTCATCCCGACCGGCAGGGTGTCCGTCACGACGACCGGGGCCGCCGCGTCGGACGGTCCGGCGTTCGTCACGTCGATCTCGAACGTCGCGTCGGCACCCGCGTCGACGACCGGCGTCGTCGTGCGCTTGTCGATCCCGAGCGCGGTCCTGGCGACGACGCGCACGTCGTCGTCGTCCCGCGCCGTCGCCGGCTCGTCGGTCTCCGCGTCGAGGGTCGAGGACGTCGCGACGGCCTCGTTCCCGATCAGCGTCGGCGCCTCGTCCGTCCCCTCGGGGACCGAGGAGGCCACCCGGGTGACGAGCGTGATCGTGACCGAGCCGCCGGCCGGGATCGTCCCGAGCGTGCAGGCGAGGTCGGGCGCGCCCGAGCAGGAGCCCTGCTCGGCGATCACCGACCGGAACGCCAGCCGCGGGTCGAGCGTGTCCGCGAGGGTCACGGCCTGCGCGTCGGAGGGGCCGTCGTTGTGGACCACGATCGTCCACGTCACGTCCTCGCCGGCCGTCACCGGGTCGGGCGCGCCCGACTTCTCCACCCGGAGGCTCGCCCGCTGCAGGACGTCGAGCGGGACGGTGCTCGTGTTGTCCTCGAGCGTGGCCGGGTCCTCCGGCGTCGCGCTCGTCACGGTGGCCGTGTTGTCCAGGCCGGCGGCCTGGACGTCCGCGGCGACCAGGACGGGCAGCTCGATGAGCCACGGGGTGGCCCCGGACGCGACGGTCCCGAGCGTCTCCCGGGTGCAGGTGACGGTCTGCCGGCCGTCCTGCTCGCTCGTCGTGCACCCGGCCGGGACGTCGCCGTCGAGCGTGACGCCGGCGGGCAGGGTGTCGCTCACGACGAGGTCGGTCGCCTGGGACGGCCCCTTGTTCGTCACGGCGAGCGTGTAGGTCACGCCCTCACCGCCGGCGATCACCACGTCGGCCGAGACGGTCTTGACGATGGCCAGGTCCGCCTCCTCCCGGGTGTTCACGCCGACCTGCGAGGTGTCCTGGTCCTCACGCCACGCCGAGCTGACGGTCACGACGTTGACGAGGTCCACCGGCGGGTCCGGCATGACGTAGTCGTCGTCGATCCGCACGGCGATCTCGAAGGTCGTCGTCTGGCCGACGCCGAGGACGGGACCGCGGTCGAGGCGCAGGTTCCCGCGCTGGCCCGCGGCCGCCGTGGTGCTCCACGCCCCGCTGTCGGTCTCGGTGAGCTGGACGAACGACGTGTGCGCCGGTGAGGCGTCGACCACGAACACGCCGCGGGCCACCGAGGGACCGGCGTTGGAGACCGCGACCCGGTAGGTGATGACGTCACCCGCCACCGGCGTGCCCTCGGGCGCGGCGATCGACTTCTGGATCGTCAGGGCCTCGCGGACCGCGGTCGGGGTCGTCGTCGTGCTCGTGTTGTTCCCCGTGGAGCCAGCGGGCTCCGGCGTCACGGGCGTGACCGTCGCCGAGTTGACGACCGACCCGCCGGCCGCGACGTCGGCCGGCACCTGCGCGGCGAGCCGCACGACGACCGACTCCCCGACGGCGAGGTCCCGCGTGACGCGGCAGACGAGCGATCCGCCGGCGGGCGCGTCGCAGGTGACGCCGGCCGGGAGGGCCGCCTCGTCGACGACGACGTCCGTGACGTTCGCCGGGAGCGAGTCCGTCAGGAGGATCGGGGCGGCGGAGCTGCCCCGCGAGACGCTCGGTCCGTGGTTCGTCAGCGTGACGCTCCACCCGATCGGCTCACCGGCGACGACGGCGGTGGCCGGCGCGGCGGGGTCGGTCACGGCCTTGACGACGCCGAGGTCGGCCTCGCCCCGGACGATGCCCGGGTCGCTGGAGGTGTCGTTGTCCGGCTGTCGGTCGAGCGTCGTGGCCGAGACCGTCGCGGTGTTGGGCACCTGCGTGCCAGCCGGGACGGACGCCGCGACCGACGCCGCGACCGTCAGCGTGCGGGTCTGGCCGACCGCGAGCTGCTCGTTGGCGTTGCTGCGGACGCAGTCGATCGTGGCCGTTCCGCCGGCCACGACGGCCGGGGCGCAGGTCCACCCCTCGGCGGCCGCGTTCGGCGTCGTCACATTCGTCACGCCCTCGGGCAGCGTGACGACGTCGTGGATCGCGACGCCCACCGCGGCATCGGGGCCGAGGTTGTCCACCGTGAGCCGCCAGGTGCCCGGCGCGGTGGCGCCGGCGACGAAGTCGTCGTTCGCGGACTTGGTCACCCGCAGGTCGGCCAGCGCGATGTTCGCCGTCGCCGACCCCCGCGTGCCGACGTACGAGCCGGAGCCGCCGTTGTACGACGTGCCGCCCGTGCGGTCGGTGACGTTGGCCGCCGTCGCGTCGTTCGTGTGGTCGACGGACATGCCGGCGGCCGCGGTGGTCAGCGGCGTCGCGAGGTAGCGGATCACCACCGACTGACCGGGCGCGAGGTCGACGCCGGAACCACCGACACCGGCCCAGGTGAGCACCCGCGCGTCGATCGACGGGTCGGCGAGCGCCACGGGGGCTGCGCCGCGCACCGAGACCGTCGCGGAGCCGGGCACGAACGCCCAGTCGGCCGGGAGCGTGTCGACGGCGTCGAGCGAGACCGCGACGGCGCCCGTGCGGTTCGCGTCCGACGCGCGGTTGGTCAGCGTGATCGTGTACTCGACCTCCTGGCCGATGTAGACCGGGTTGCCCGTCACGCGGCGCTTCACCGTGTCGACGAGCGGGAACTGCGGGGTGACCGTCGTCGTGGAGGTGGCCGTTGCCGTGTAGTCGCGACCGCCGCTCGGCAGGGAGCTCCACCCCGTGGCGCCCGCGCGGTTGACCAGCCCGGCGCCGGTGAGGCTGCTCGCCGGCGCGAGCTTCGCGGAGTAGGAGAAGGTCTGCGGCGTCCCCGGGACGAGCTGGGCGATCGTCCACGTGATGGTGCGGGCACCCGCGTTCCAGGTCCCGGTGAGCGCGCCCGACGTGATCGTCGCGCCGTCGGCGAGGGGGGTGCCCGACGCGTCGGCGACGGGGACGACCCCGGCCGGGACCGTGTCGACGACCGTGACGCCGTAGGCCGTCACGTTGCGCCGGTTCGAGGCGGTGTCGGTCGTCACCGCGGCGGCCTGGACCGAGTAGGTGAACACGTCACCCTGGGCCGGCCGGGTGTTCGTGACCGACTTCTGCGTCGAGACGGTGGGCTCGCGGACCGTGACCGACGCGGCCACCTCCGAGCCGGAGATGTCCCAGGTCCCGCCGCTGCTCGTGGGCGGGGTGCCGTCGGAGGACGCGTTCCACCGGGGCTGCGCCGCGTTCGTCAGGGTCTGCGAGTGGACCGGGTACCCACCGCTGGCGACGGTGTTCACCACGGTGTCGTAGGTGACCGTGACGGTGCGGGTGCCACCCGCCTGGGTGACGTCGCCGAGGAGGAACGCCACGCGCTCGCGGTTGTTCGACGTCGTCGACGCGAGCTGGGTGACCGCACAGAGCGACGGGTCGGTCGTCCACGAGCACGTCACCGTGACGTTCGTCGGCGAGCCGACGCCGCGCGGCAGCAGGTCGACGAGCGCGAAGTCGTAGACCGAGGTCTCACCGGGGATGTCGGCGCGCACGGTCCACCGGATCGTCTGGCCGGGGACGGCGCTGCCCGCCGGCTGGTTCCCGGGCGCACCGAGGACCTGGGCCGACTTGGCGCCGGTCACGTTGGCGATCCGGACCTCGGCCCCGTCGGAGCTCGTGTAGGTCCGCTCGCCGTCGACGACGCCGGGCATCGACGTCGCGGTGAGGTCGGCGCGGTTGGCGAAGACGTTCCCGGCCGCGGCGGTCTCGTCGACCGTCGTGGCGAGGAACAGGTCGAGCGTGCCGTTCGCGGGGACGTCACCGACCGTCCAGGTGATCTGGCTGCCGCCGTTGGCGCACGAGCCGGCGGCGCCGATGGCGACGCTGCCCTGGGGCGCCGTCCCCACCTGCGTGACGTCGCCCAGCCGTGCCGGGACGCAGTCCGTCACGACGGTGTCGTGCGCCGTGGACCGGCCGGCCGGGTTGGTGACGCGGATCGTGAAGAAGGCGGTCGCGCCGCCCGTGGTCGTGATCGACACGTCGTTGCCGGGCACCGAGGTGGTCGGCTGGGGGGTCGAGACGTACTTGCGGACGGCCGGGGCCGGCTCGACGACGCCGAGCGTCGCGACCGCGCTGTCGCGCAGGACGGGCGAGCCGGCGACGGTCGAGGAGCTGGTGAACGTCGCGGTGTTCGGGATCGTGACGCCGTGCTGGTTCGCCGGGACGTCGCGCACCTTCGCCGTGAAGCCGATCGTGAACGTCACGGGGTCACCGGTCGTGTTGGTCCAGGTCGTCGGGAAGAGCAGGCGCCCGTCCTCGCACAGGACGAACTGCGACCCGTCGGCGCTGGCGACGCACTCCGCGCTCGCGTCCGTCGGCGCCGAGGCTCCGAAGGTCGGGAAGCCCTGGATCGACGGCGTGCCGACCTGCTCGAACCGGTCCATCGGGAGGGCGTCGTCGAGCACACCGTTGAACACGGACGTGTACGGCGGGACGGTGACGGAGTAGTGGTACACCGCCCACTCCCCGATCGTCGCGGTCGCGGGGGCGCCGATGCCGCCGTTCTGGGTCGCGTAGACCGTCTTGGCGACCGTGGCGTTCGCAAGCCGGAGCGTCGCGGTGTCGCTGGCCTCGGGGGCGTTCTTCGTCTCGTCCGGGTAGGCGCCGACCGGGTTGGTCGGGTAGTACGGAGCGGTCGTCGGCGCGATGCCGTCGGTCGTGGGCGCGGTGTAGCGGGTGACCGCGGCCGTGTTCGTGTGCTCCGTGCCGATCGACAGCGGCGACGGGACGTCGAGGTCGTAGGTGATGCGGAGCGTCTCGCCCGGCTCCCAGAGCTCGTCGCCGTCGCTGCCCGTGCCCGCCTCGAGCGCCGTGCGCAGCGAGGGGCCGGTCAGCTTCCAGACGATCGTCGCCGGGATGCTGCCGACGGCGGGCGTGCAGACCTCGAAGGCCGGGGAGACCGTGGCGTCCAGGAGGTCGTCGCAGGAGAAGCCGGTGGGCAGCACGTCCCACACCTCGACGGAGTCGAGCGGGTAGTCAGTCCGGTTCTCGGCGGTCCCGCGGTGCGCGACGTCGACCGTGAAGGTCACGACGCTCGACTCGTTCACGTCCCGGACGCTCACGCCGTCGGCGAGCTTCTCGGTCGCGAGCGGCACGGGCGGGGCGAGCGTGAGGTCCACCTGGTCGCGCAGACCGACGACGCGGCCGTGGCCGTCCGTGTAGCGCATCTTCGCGAGGTTGCCCGTGACGTCGGGGACGTTCTGGCTGACCTCGGTGACGCGGGCGAGGACGACGAGGGTGAGCACCTCGCCGCGCTCGACCACGCGGGAGGAGCCGAGCTGGTCCCCCAGCAGCCACGACGCGACGGCCGGGTCGGGCTGGGTGATCGTCACGGTGTTGGCCGGGACCGCGGGCGACGTGCCCGACTCCGGGGCACCGGCGCCGGGGGCCCAGCCGACCAGCTCGGTGCCCTCGGGCAGGAAGTCGACGAGGCGGACGTCGCGCGTCGCGACACCCGCCGGGAAGACGGAGCTGATCGTGAAGCAGACGAGGTCGCCGAGCTGAAGGTTGGGGCCGCCCTCGCCCACCCACTCGGACGCCGGCGCGGTGCCGTCGGCGCAGGTCAGGTTCGTCATCGCCTGACCCGGCGTCGCGGGCGCGGTGGCGCTGATCCGGACGCGCTCGGGGTTGGACCAGACGGTCTTGTCCATCGAGACGTCGCCCGTGCTGAGCTCGGCCGCCGAGCCGTTCGTGCCCGTGACGAGGTCGTCGTCGACCGTGTTCTCCTCGGTCGGCGTGAGGTCGCCGGTGACCTGCGCGGTGTTGACGAAGCCGTCGCCGACCGACGTGAGCGAGCCGTCCTGGTAGCTCTCGCGCATGTGCACCTGGTAGGAGATCGCCTCTTCGAGGTCCTCGGGCTCGACCCCGTCGGCGAGCGCGAACGTCACGGTGAACGTGCCGTTGGCGCCCACGACGACGCCCGTCATCGTCCCGCCCGTGACGCTCCCGTCGGTCGCGGCGGTGCCCGGCTGCGGGCAGTCGGCCGGCCACGCGGCCCCCGTCACGTCGACGCCGGCGGGCACGATCGGGCACATGCCGTTCGGGACGGTGTCCGTCACGACGACGTCGGCGGCGTCGACGTACTGGCTGGAGCGGACGTGCAGGGTGAACGTCGCGCGCTCACCAGCGTGGAAGTCACCCGCCGCGCTCGTCTTCACGGCGCCGAGGTCGAGCAGCGTCGCGGTCGCGGTGTCGCTCGTCTCCACGGAGGTCGAGGCGCCGGCGGCGACGTCGCCCCCGTAGGTTCCGGTCGCGGTCGCCGTGTTGCGGATCGCGTCGCCGGAGCCGCCCGGGCGGGTGGGCTCGCCGTCCTGCGTGCCGTCCGGCGCGGTGATGGTCCGCAGCCCGACGTAGGCGTCGTAGGTCAGCGTCGTGACCGAGGCCCCGGGCAGGTCGCCGAGGTTCCAGGTGAGCTGCGTGTAGACCGCGCCGTCGATGGTGACGATCTCGCGGGTGCAGCCGTCGGAGCAGCCGGTCACGACGTACTCGGCCGGCACCCGGTCCACGACGACGACGTCGTTCGTCCCGGCCACCTGCGCCGTGCGGACGGTGAGCGTGTACCGCGTGGCGTTGTCCGGCCCGCGGTACACCTCGCTCTCGGCGTCGTCGTTGGTCTTGGTCAGCTCGAGCGGGATGACGTCGAGCTCGACGGCGTCGTCGCCCCAGCCGTCCGTCGCGTCGACCGTCGGCGGACCGACCGGCGGGACCGTGATCCGCGGGACGACGCGCTCGTTGCTGTTGGCGTAGACGCCGGCGTCCACGGTGAAGCTGGAGCCGGCCGGGTAGGCGGCGGGGTCGGCGGTGACCGGGACCGAGATCTCCAGCTCGGAGCCCTTGGGCACGTCGGTCACGTTGTCCCACACGAGCGCCGTGGCCGTGACGGCGGGGACGCCCGGCGAGGCGGGGGTGACGACGTACGTCACCTGGCGGGGCTCGCCGAGGCCCTGGATGCCCGAGGCGCCGCCGGCGTAGGCGATGCCGGGCGGGAGGACGACGACGATGCTCGCGTTGTAGAGGTCGGCGCCCGGCCCGTCGACGGGATAGGCGGCGGTGACGCGGACGGTGCCGGTCGCGCCCGCGAGGACGTCCGTGCCCGAGTCCGTGACGGTCAGCGGGTTGGTGTTCTGCGCGGCGGCCGGCGTTCCCGGCGCGTCCGCGAGCGCCGGGGCGAACGCCCCGGGGAGCACGACGCCGAGCGCCAGGACCAGCGCGGCCACGACGGTCGCGACGATCCCTCGCCGCCGACTCGATCCGGCCGACCCGTCCCCCCGGGTCGCGCCGACAATGTCCATCCCTACGGTGCGCAGCACGAAGATTCCCCACTCACTGTTCGTTCCACCCCACGCGGAACGAGTCCCCCACTCCACGCCAGACGGCGCAGGCGTCACCGATCCTAGGCTGGAACGGCTCCCGCGTCTCGACAACCGAGAGCGCTTCCGGATGGCCCGGGGAGACCCAGATCACAGGGGTCGGAAGGGTGCGCCGGGTTGGGACGCACCGGCACCGGTTGAGGCGGTCCGCTCGGCCCGGCGACCACCACGGACGCTGCTCCGACGCTGCTCGGGTCCCGCCCCTGGTCCCACCCCGCGAGACGGCGGCGCGGCTACGCTGGGCGGCATGTCCACCACCCCGACGCCCGACGCGGCGACCCCTGAGCCGACGGGCCGAGCCGCCGAGCCAACCGAGCCCACCGCCGGCAGTGGGAGCGAGGCGGCCGGGCGGACCGCGTGGGGCATCGGGCTCGCGAGCGTGAGCGAGCTCGACGGAGCGACGCTCGACGTCCGCTACCCCTACCTCGGCCTCGGCGCCGCCCCGGCCGCGAGCCCCTGGGACGCCCCGGCCGAGCTCGGCGCGCTCGAGCGGATGGACCCGGCGCGTCGGGTGCGCTCGCGCGTCGTGCGGACCGTGGTCGACCTCGACGCGGCGCCGACCGACGCCGCCGACGTCTACCTCCGGCTCCACCTGCTGTCGCACTGCCTCGTCGCGCCGAACACGATCAACCTCGACGGTGTCTTCGGGCTGCTCGCCAACGTCGTGTGGACCTCGGCCGGGCCGTGCAGCCCCGTCGACTTCGAGAGCACCCGCCTGCGCCTCCTCCTCGCGCACCCGGGCCTCACGGTCCACGGCGTCGACCGGTTCCCGCGCCTGACCGACTACGTCCTGCCGCCGTCCGTCCGGATCGCCGACGCCTCACGCGTCCGGCTCGGCGCGCACCTCGCGCCGGGCACGGTCGTGATGCACGAGGGCTTCGTCAACTTCAACGCCGGGTCGCTCGGCACCGCGATGATCGAGGGTCGGGTCTCGCAGGGCGTCGTGCTCGGCGACGGCACGGACATCGGCGGCGGGGCCTCGATCATGGGCACGCTGTCGGGCGGCGGTCGCGAGCGGGTCGGCCTCGGCGAGCGCTGCCTGCTCGGCGCGAACGCCGGGCTCGGCGTCGCGCTCGGCGACGACTGCGTGGTCGAGGCCGGCCTCTACGTCACCGCCGGCACCAAGGTCACGGTGATCGGCTCCCTCGCCGACGACCTCGGTCTCACCGGCGAGGCGTCGGGGGAGACGTCGGACGACGCGTCCGGCGCGACCCGGGTCGCCCGCGACGACGCCGGCCGCCCGGTGGTGGCGGCGCGTGTCCTGTCCGGCGTCGACGGCGTGCTGTTCCGCCGCAACTCGCTCACGGGCGGTGTCGAGGCGCTCCCGCGGAAGGCTCGCACCGTCGAGCTCAACGCGGCGCTGCACGCCCCGTGAGCGTCAACGCGCAGCGCCCCCGGGCCTCCCGGCGTCGCCTGCTCGTCCGCTGGATCCTCGTCCTCACGGCGCTCGCCGTCGCCCTCGCCCTCGCCATCGGGGCCGTCGTGCTGGGGCTGCGCAGCCTCGAGCCGGCGGCGCAGGTCAGCCCCGAGTGCGTCGCCGGCGAGTACCGGGTGGCACCGGACCAGGCCGCCAACGCGGCGCTCATCGTCGGGACGACCGTGCGCCGCGGGCTGCCGGCGCGCGCCGGGACGATCGGCATCGCGACGGCGCTGCAGGAGTCCTGGATGCGCAACATCGACTACGGCGACCGGGACTCGCTCGGGATGTTCCAGCAGCGTCCGTCCCAGGGCTGGGGGACGCCCGAGCAGGTGATGGACCCCGTGTACGCCGTCAACATCTTCTACGACCACCTCGTCGCCGTGCCCGGCTACACCGAGATGGCCGTGACCGAGGCGGCGCAGGCCGTCCAGCGCAGCGGCTTCCCCGACGCGTACGCCCAGCACGAGGAGCTGGCGCGCGCGTTCGCCTCGGCGCTCACCGGGTGGACCGAGGCCGACCTGCGCTGCGTGCTCGACCCGTTCGACGGCGACCCGGCCGCGGTGGCACCGGCCGTCGTCACGCGTCTGGAGCGGGACTACGGCGTGGTCGGCACCGTGACGACGCTGAGCACCGCGAGCACGCCGTCGTCCGGGTCCCGGGGTGCCGGCGACGCCGCGCGGGCCGAGGCCGGCTGGGCCGACGTCGCGATCCTCGACGCCCGCTCGCTGGGCCGTCCGGACGAGGACACGACGCGGCTCGCCTGGGCGATCGCCCAGGGCGCGGTCGCCGGCGCCGTCGACACGGGAGCCGGGACGGTGCGCGTGGCCGCCTCCGTGTGGGAGCGCGAGACGGGACGCTGGCGGGCGGCGGGCGAGAACGAGGCGGTGCCCGAGCTGGGCATGGTCGTCGTCGCCCCCTGACTCAGCGGGTGGGACGGTCCTGGACCGGGACGAAGTCCCGCTCGAGCGGACCCGTGTAGACCTGGCGCGGCCGGGCGATCTTGGTGCTCGGGTCCTGCATCATCTCGCGCCACTGGGCGATCCAGCCGGGCATCCGGCCGATCGCGAACAGCGGGGTGAACATCGACGTCGGGAAGCCCATCGCGCGGTAGATGAGGCCCGTGTAGAAGTCGACGTTCGGGTAGAGCTTGCGCTCGACGAAGTAGTCGTCCGCCAGGGCGATGCCCTCGAGCTCCATCGCGATGTCGAGCAGCTCGTCCCGCTTGCCCATCGAGGAGAGCACCTCGTCCGCCAGCTTCTTGACGATCGCCGCGCGCGGGTCGTAGTTCTTGTAGACGCGGTGCCCGAAGCCCATGAGTCGCGCGCCCGACGACTTGTCCTTGACCTTCGTCATGAACTCCGAGACGGCGACGCCGGAGTCGCGGATCTCCTCGAGCATCGCGAGGACGGCCTCGTTCGCGCCGCCGTGCTTGGGGCCGGCGAGCGCGCTGATCCCGGCGGAGACGGACAGGAACAGGTTCGCCCCGGCCGACCCGACGTTGCGGACCGTCGACGTGGAGCAGTTCTGCTCGTGGTCGGCGTGCAGCAGCAGGAGGACGTCGAGCGCGCGGACCATCGCGGGGTCCGGCTCCCAGCGCCGGTGCGGTCCGACGGACAGGCGCAGCATGTCCGCCACGTAGCCGATCTCGGGCGCGACGTCGGGCTTGTCCTGGTGCCGCGCGTGCCGCAGGGCGTACGCCATGAGCGTCGGCGCCTTTGCCAGCAGCAGCACGGTGGCGAGGTCCATCTGCTCGGCGCTCGTGATGTCGAAGACCTCGTGGTAGTGCCCCGGCATGGCGGCGACCGCCGAGGAGAGGATCGCCATCGGGTGCGCCTCGCGCGGGAACGAGGAGATGAGGCGCTGGTAGTCGTCGTGCACGTGGGTGTGCCGGAGGATCCGGTCCTCCCACTCGAGCGCCTCCTCGGCCGTCGGCAGCTCGCCGTGGCTCAGCAGGTAGCCCGTCTCGAGGTAGCTCGAGCTCTCCGCGAGCTGCTCGATGGGGTAGCCGCGGTAGCGCAGGATGCCCGCGTCGCCGTCGATGTAGGTGATCGCCGAACGGCACGCCGCCGTGTTCATGAACCCGGGGTCGTACGTCACCATCCCGGTCGTGCCGAGGAGCGAGTTGATCGAGAGACCCGAGGCCCCCTCGACCGCCGGCACCACCGAGAGCTCGAGGCTCGTCTCGTCGACGGTCAGCGTCGGGGTGGCCGTCGGGATCGTGTCGGGGGTGTCGGTCGCCGTCATCGGAGCTCCGTTCGCAGTGGTGCCGGTCCTGCCAGGCGCGCACCACCGGCGGGGCGGCGCGATGCCACGGAAGGGCAAAGATCAGGTGTCGATTGTCTCACGCCGAGGCGCGCGGACCCGCGAGAGCCGAGAGCCGCTCAGCGGCCGCGGCGACGTCGGCGTCCGATGCCGTCAGCGAGACGCGCACGTGGTCGCCGGCCGCCGGACCGTAGAAGATCCCGGGTCCCGCCACGATCCCGAGGTCGGCCAGCAGCTCCATGACGGGCCAGCACAGCGGTCCACGGGACGCGTCGCCGCCGGTCCCGCGCGCGGCCAGCAGCTCCTCGAGCCCGGCCCCCGGGCGCACCCAGAGGTACAGGCCGGCCTCGGAGTGGTCGATGACGAAGCCGGCGGCCTCCAGCGCCGGGGCGAGCAGCTCGCGGCGCGCTGCGTACCGCGCGACCTGCTCGACCACGTGCTCCCGGTCGCCGAGCGCGACCTCCATCGCGCGCTGCACGGGCGCCGGCGGCATCATCCCGAGGTGCCGGCGCTGCTGGAGCAGCCGGTCGACCAGGTCCGCGTCGCCCGCGACGAACGCGGCGCGGTAGCCCGCGAGGTTCGACTGCTTGGAGAGCGAGTAGACCGACAGCAGCCCCGTGTGGTCGCCGGAGCTGACCGCGTCCTCGAGCACGCACGGCACTCCCCCGCCGGCCGAGCGCGGCAGCGACCACGGCTCGGTCCACGGCAGCATCGCGTAGCACTCGTCGCTCGCCACGACGGCGCCGACGGCGCGCGCCGCGCGCACGGTTGCCGCCATCAGCTCCCGCGGGAGGACCTCGCCGGTCGGGTTCGCCGGGGAGTTGAGCCAGACGAGGCGGACCGCCGGGTCCCCGGCCCACTCGGACGGATCGTCGGAGGCGAGCACGTCGGCACCGGCGAGGCGCGCGCCCACCTCGTACGTCGGGTACGCCATCGTCGGGACGACGACGACGTCACCCGGCCCCAGCCCGAGCTGGCTCGGCAGGAGGGCGACGAGCTCCTTCGAGCCGATGGTCGGCAGGACGGCCTCGGGACGCAGCCCGCTGACGCCGCGCTCGCGCGCGTACCAGTCCACCACGGCGCGGCGCAGCGAGGCTGGACCGGCGACGGTCGGGTAGCCGTGCGCGTCCGCCGCCGCGCGCAGCGCGTCCTGGACGAGCGCCGGGGTCGGGTCGACGGGGGTGCCGATCGACAGGTCGACCGGGCCGCCGGGGTGCCGGCCGGCGCGCTCGCGCAGGGGCACGACGGCGTCCCAGGGGTAGGCGACCCCCAGCTCGTGGAAGCCCATCCGCGGTCTAGTCCTCGACCTGCGGGGGGAGCGCCTGGACGTAGGGGGCGTCCGTGGGGATGAGCCCGAGCTTGGCGGCGCCGCCGGGCGAGCCGAGGTCGTCGAAGAAGTCGGCGTTGACGGCGGTGAAGACGGACCACTCCGACGGGACGTCGTCCTCGTAGTAGATCGCCTCGACCGGGCAGACCGGCTCGCACGCGCCGCAGTCGACGCACTCGTCCGGGTGGATGTAGAGCGAGCGTTCCCCCTCGTAGATGCAGTCGACGGGGCACTCGTCGACGCACGCCTTGTCCTTGACGTCGACGCACGGCAGCGCGATCACGTAGGTCACTGGGGATTCCTTCCAACACTCCTGCCACCAGTATCGCAGGCCGGTGGGACACTTCCTGGATGGAGAGGCTGCAGCTCGGGGAGCGGGTGGTGATCCGCTACCGCCTGCCGAACGACACGTCGGACGGGCTCGGGCCGAGCCTGTCCGACGCCCTCGGACGCCTGGTCGAGCTGCGTCCGGACGCCGTCGTCGTCCAGACGAGGCGGGGGCCGGTGACCATCCCGCACGACGCCATCCTGCTCGTCAAGCGGGTCCCGCCGCCCCCGCCACCGCGGGGACGCACGCGCCCGGTGGATCCGCCGCGTCCGCTCGCCTGAGCGGCGCCGGCCGCGGGTGGCGCCGGGATCAGCCCTCGGCCGGAGCCTCCGGCGTCGGCGGCGGCAGCGTCGCGGGGTCCGGCCCGCAGACCACCTTGGGCCACGCCGTGTAGGTCCACGACAGCGTGCCCGACGCCTCGGTGTCCACCACGCCGTCGCGCGAGACGGTCCGCTCGACGTTGATCGAGAAGCCCTGCTTCCCGCCCGACTCGGCCTGGCAGTTGGCCTTCGTGTTGTAGATCGTCTTCGAGGACGTGAAGTTGTACTTCGCGCCCGAGACGATCTCCACGTCCCAGTAGGGGACGCTCCACAGCTTGACCCACGTCCGGCTGTCCGCGACGCCCGCCTGCATGAGGATCGGGTACGGCGTGTTGTTCCGCCAGCGCATGTCGAGGCCCGGGTCGTTCACGGTCGCCTCGCGCCCAGGCGGGTAGCGGTCGAACCAGCGCGTGTGCGGCCGGTGCTCGACGTCGACCATCCCCGCCTCGAACGCGGCGTTGAACGTCGTGGTCGAGAGCTGCGAGAGGCCGCCGCCGGCGACGTCGACGACGAGCCCCTGGTCGACGCCGTGCGAGACGTTGTACCCGTTGGCCGTCGAGATCGGGCCGATGGTGCCGAGCAGCGAGAACTCCTGGCCCGGCATGACGACGGTGCCGGTGATCCGGCCCGTCCCGATGACGAGGTTCTCGGTGCGCGGCGGGTCGTAGGGCATCGGGGTCGAGAACTCCCCAATCACCTCGAGCGGGCCGAGCGCCTCGGCGGCGGCCGTCGTGAACTCGGGCTCGGCCGAGACGAGCTCGGCCGTCGCGACGCGTCCCGTCGGCTCGATCGCCGCGGCGGCCACGACGTCGGCGATCTGCTGCGCGTCGATCCCGGTCCCCTCGACGGCCGGCACCACGGTCGGAACGCCGTCGACGAACTGGAAGCTCGCGTCCTTCGGCTCGCCGCCGAGATCCGGCAGGCCCGTCGCGACGACCTCGGCCACCTTCGTCGGGTCGACGACGAGCTCGAACGCCCCGTCCGCGCCGACGAGCGAGGAGATCTCCGTCAGGGTCACGGGCTCGATCGCGAGCTGCTGCTCCCCCGCCTGGAGCGTGACGGGCGCGGACATCATCGGGTCGACGATCGTCGACATCGCCGCGTCGACGGCGGCCTGATCGAGGTCGGGCGTGACGACGGAGAGCGGCAGGTCGAGCGAGCCCTCGGCGGTCAGCCAGTCCTCGGAGATGATCGCGACGGCGCCCGGGACGTCGAGCTCGGCCCCGTCGACCGGGTCGGTCACGACGGCGCGGCCGTCGGCGAACACGATCGCCGCGTCCTGCGGCGCGACCGCGACGTAGGACGCGGCCTCGTCGAGCTGCTCCTCGAGCGCGGCCTGGTCGACGTGGGTCACGGCCTCGACGTCGACGGTGCCGGCGAGTCGCTCCCAGATCACCCGCGGGTCCCAGGACCGGCCGGTGATCTGACCGACCGACGCCTCCGGGTCGTAGGTCAGTCCGGCGGCGGCCGGCTCGATCGTCGCCTCGATCTCGCCGATGGTGAGCGGGATGGCCGCGTCGGCGCGCGGGTCGAACGCGGCGCGGACGGTCGAGACCGCATCCGAGGTCGTCATGCCGCCGACGTCGACGCCGGAGACGGTCGCGTTCGGCGGCGTCCGGTCGGCCGTGTAGAACACGCCGCCCAGGTACACGCCGGCGAGCACGACGATCCCGATGCCGACCCCCGTCAGGACCTTCCAGGTCCGTCCGCTGCGGCGCTCCTCCGGCATCTCGTCGAGCAGGCCGGCGGGCGTGTCGTCGCCCCCGTCGCTGTCGTCGCCACCGTCGTCGGAGCCGGTCTCGGGCAGGACCTCGGTACGCTCCGGCTCGGCGGCCGCCAGCGGCACGACGGTGGTCGCCTCCGCGTCGTCGGTCGCCTCGGTCGCCTCCGCGTCGTCGGTCGCCTCGGGGACCGCTGGCACGAGGGTGGTCGCCGCGGGGTCGAGGTCCGGCTCACCGGCCTCGGGCTCGACGGCCTCGGGCTCGGCCGGGAGCGGCGCGATGACGTCGGTCAGCTCGGCGTCGCTCTCGGGACGGTCGGGCTCGGCGTCCTCGGGAAGGCCGCCCGACTCGAGGCTCGCCTCGGTCTCGACGCCCTCGTCGTCCTCGACGACGACCGCGTCCTCGATGCCGTCCTCCACGATCGGCGGGACGATCTCGGTGCGCTCGGCGGCGCTCTCCGGCAGCTCGACCTCACCCGACTCGGGGGTGGTGACTGGCTCGGTCACGTCCGGGTGCTCGCCCGTGACTCCGTCAGCTTCCTTCACCGATACGTCCCCTTGTCGGAAGTGGATACACGTGTGCCCGGCAATCCGCGTGGGCCCCAACGGGCGATTCTACGCAGCACGCTCGGATTTCCACGCCGCGCGGACCGATCAGTCGGCTGTGACGTCCCGCACGCGACCGAGCCGGTGGACGAGCGCGCCGTCGCGCGTCCCGGTCCCGGCGGCGAGGACGCGGCCGACGACGATCCGGTGATCGCCCTCCTCGACGACCACGGTGGTGCGGCACTCGAGCCACGCCGCGCCGTCGAGGATCGCGGCACCGGTGAGCTCGCCGGGCCGGAACGCGATGCCCTGGAGCTGGCCGATGTCCGGCCGTCCGGGCTCGGCGATCCAGGCGACGGTGCCCTCCTGGCCCGCGCCCATGACGGTGGCGGCCCAGAGCGAGTCGACGTCGAGCAGGTCGGCCAGCCGGCCGGCGCCGTGGACGACGACGAGGACGGTCGGCGGGTCGAGCGACACCGAGACCAGCGAGGTGACGACGGCCGCGATGTCCCGGCCGCCCGCGCGGGCGGCGACCACCGCGACACCGCCCGGCAGTCGCTGCATGGCCGCGCGGTAGGTCTGCTCCAGGCCCATCGTCAGCCGCTCCCCCGCGACCCGGTCCGCTCGCCGACCCAGCGGTCGGGCACGAAGGCGGCGGCGACCGCCGCGGCGAGGCTGAGCCCGAGCCAGGTGAGACCGAAGCCGTCCTGGGCGACCAGCACGTCGCCCCCGCGGCCGAGGTAGGTGAGCGCCTGGATGCCCGCGAGCACACCGAGGATCGAGCCGACGACGCCGGGACCGCGGCCGATCGAGCGCGCGAGCATCGCGGCCACCAGCACGATCGCGCAGGCGAGCACCATGCCGTAGGGGACGTGGCCGAGGCGCGCGCGGTGGAGCAGCGTGCCGGCGGTCGCGGCGACGAGGCCGAGCAGCACGCCGGTCAGCACGCGGACCCAGGTCCGCTCCGCTCGCCCGCCCGCGGCCGGAGCGTCCTCCCGCGGCGCGAGCGGGCTCGTCGAGGCGCCGTCGGCGGGACCGGCACCGTCCTCGCGCCGGGCGTCATCGACGACGACCGAGGCGGTCAGGCCGGCGGCCGCCGCGTCGCCGTGCGCGAGCTCGAGGCTCACGACGGGCAGGATCGGCTGGGCGACGCCGTTGCTCAGCGCGAACCAGCCGACCGCTGCCTGGTCCGTCCGGAGGGCGCGGACGCCCCGGCCCGCGAGGAGGGCGCGATCGATCGCGGGGACGGTCGCCCCCTGCACCTGCGAGTCGTAGCACCGCATCGCGGCCAGGAGGTTCGGGACGACGCGCGTGGCGTCGAGGGTCACGTCGACGTCGGCCGCGGACCGGGCGATCGACGGCAGCTCCCCGGTCTCGACCGTGAGCGCCTCCCCGTCCTCGCCGACGGCGCCCTCGAACGCGATCCCGCGCGCCACCTCGGCGCGCGCCGCGACGAGGCGGTCAGCCTCCTGCGCGACCCAGCCGACGGCCGGCACGACCCACGGGCCGTCGCCGCCGTCCGCGGTGGCCGCGGCACCGTCGCCCCGGGCCGCCAGGTCGACGGCGGCCATCGTGATCGCGTGCGTCCGGACGTGGTCGGGGTGCCCGTAGGCCCCGCCCGGCTCGTCGCAGACGACCAGGCCCGGCCGCAGCCGGCGCACGAGCCCGGCGAGCGCGGCTGCCTGCCCGTCGAGGTCGCCGGAGGTGAGGGCGGTCGGGGGTGCGTCGGCGGCGGGACCGGCGACGCCCGGCGCGACCCAGCGCATCCCCGAGTCGGTCCACCGCACGCCGTCGCCGGCGAGCTCGTCGAGGACGTGGCTCTCGTGGACGCCGAGCGCCGCGAGGGCGTCGCGGCGCTCGCGCATCCGGATCTCGGCGACCTCGGCGGTCCCCTCGGTCTCGTGCATCCCGATCATCTCGCCGCACTCGCCGCGCGTCGCCGTCACGACGACGACGCGGCGGCCGCGTGCCGCCTCCAGCGCGAGCAGCGCCCCGGCCTGGAGCGTCTCGTCGTCCGGGTGGGCGAAGACCGCGAGGAGCGGGGCGCCCGCGTCACCGGCACCGCCGGACGGCGGGGTGGGAGGCGTCGTGGACATGCGGCCCTCGGGTTGGCTCAGGCGTTCGCGCGCTTGGCCCGAGAGGCCGCCCGCGCCCGGTCGTGCTGGTCGAGGGCAACCTTACGGATGCGGACGATCTCGGGCGTCACCTCGACGCACTCGTCCTCGGCCGCCCACTCCAGCGACTCCTCGAGCGTGAGGATCCGCGGCGGCGTCAGGCGCTCGAGCTCCTCGCCCGTCGAGGAGCGGATGTTGTTGAGCTTCTTCTCGCGGGTGATGTTGACGTCCATGTCGTCGGCGCGGGTGTTCTCCCCGACGACCATGCCCTCGTAGACGTCCTGCGTCGGCGTGACGAAGAACGTCCCGCGGTCCTGCAGGTTCATCAGGGCGTGCGACGTCGCGACGCCGGCGCGGTCCGCGACGAGCGAGCCGGTCGTGCGGATCTCGATCGCGCCGGCCCACGGCTCGTAGCCCTCCGCGATCGACGAGGCGATGCCGGTGCCGCGCGTCTCCGTGAGGAACCGGGTGCGGAAGCCGATGAGGCCGCGGGCGGGGACGAGGAACTCCATCCGGACCCAGCCCGTCCCGTGGTTGCTCATCGTCACCATGCGGCCCTTGCGCGCGGCCAGGAGCTGCGTCACGGCGCCGAGGAACTCCTCGGGCACGTCGATCGTCAGGCGCTCCATCGGCTCGTGCACCTTGCCGTCGATGTCGCGCGTCACGACCTGCGGCTTGCCGACGGTCAGCTCGAACCCCTCGCGGCGCATCTGCTCGACGAGGATCGCGAGCGCCAGCTCGCCGCGGCCCTGGACCTCCCAGGCGTCGGGGCGGTCGGTCGGGAGCACGCGCAGCGACACGTTGCCGACGAGCTCGCGGTCGAGGCGGTCCTTGACCTGGCGCGCGGTCATCTTGTGACCCTTGCCGCCCTTGCCGGCGAGCGGGGAGGTGTTGATCCCGATCGTCATCGAGATGGCCGGGTCGTCGACCGTGATGAGCGGGAGCGGACGCGGGTCGTCGGCGTCGACGAGCGACTCGCCGATCGTGATCTCCTCGATCCCCGCGACGGCGACGATGTCACCCGGCCCGGCCTCCTGCGCCGGCACGCGCTCGAGGGCCTTGGTCTCCAGCAGCTCGGAGATCCGCACGTTCGTCACGGAGCCGTCGCGCCGGGCCCAGCCGACCGTCTGGCCCTTGCGCAGCGTGCCGTTGTGCACGCGCAGGAGCGCGAGCCGGCCGAGGAACGGCGACGCGTCGAGGTTCGTCACGTGCGCCTGGAGCGGCGCGGCCGGGTCGTACGTCGGCGCGGGGATCCGGTCGAGGATCGTCGCGAACAGCGGCTCGAGGTTCGGCGAGTCCGGCATCTGGCCGTCGCCGGGACGCTCGACGCTGGCGCGGCCGGCCTTCGCCGCCGCGTAGAGCACGGGCAGGTCGAGGATCGCGTCGTAGTCGACCTCGGTCTCGCCGTCCTCCTCCAGGTCCGAGGCGAGCGCGAGCAGCAGGTCCGTCGTCTCGTGGACGACCTCCTCGATGCGCGAGTCCGGCCGGTCGACCTTGTTGACGACGAGGATGACGGGCAGGTGCGCGGCGAGCGCCTTGCGCAGCACGAACCGCGTCTGCGGCAGCGGGCCCTCGCTCGCGTCGACCAGGAGGACGACGCCGTCGACCATCGACAGGCCGCGCTCGACCTCGCCGCCGAAGTCGGCGTGCCCGGGGGTGTCGATCACGTTGATCGTGATGCCGTCGGGCTGGCCGACGGCGGCGGCCGCGGGACCGGAGTAGCGGACCGCCGTGTTCTTCGCGAGGATCGTGATGCCCTTCTCGCGCTCGAGGTCGCCGGAGTCCATGGCGCGCTCCTCGACGTGGCTGTGCTCGCCGAACGCGCCGGACTGCCAGAGCATGGCGTCGACGAGGGTGGTCTTGCCGTGGTCGACGTGCGCGACGATCGCGACGTTGCGCAGGTCCCCGCGCGTCGCGGTGGTGGCGTCGGCGGAGGTTTCGGGCATAGCGGGGCTCATCGACTCATCTCGGTCGTCGGGTGCTGGCTGAAGCTCCGGTCGGTGCCGTCCGAAGCGTGCTCCGGGGAGCGGGTGGTGAGTGGCGGAGCCGCCCACGCCGGGGCACTGCAACGCGCAATCGATCATTCTACGCCGTAGCCTGAAGGGCGCGGGAACGGGCCCGCGCCCGGGCGTCGAGAGGGTGGCATGCGCGGCAGACTCGTCCTCGGCGGCCCTCGTGCGGCCCGGCTGCCGCTGGCCCTGCTCGCCCTCGTCGTCGCGATCGTGTCGCTCGCGGGTCCGCTCGCCCTCGCGCTGGCCCGCGGCGCGGACGACGCCGGCGCGGCGGGCGTCCTGGCCCACCTGCCGACGCCGGACCGCGGGCTCGCCATCGCGACCCGCACGGCCGACGACCCCGCCGAGCAGCTCGCCGGAGCCGACGACGTGCTCGCGGCGCTGCCCGGCGCCCCCGCGCTGCACGTCATCACCCAGCGCCTCACCTACCCGCTCGCGAGCGCCGAGCAGCTTCCGGGCGGCCGGGACTCCGTCGTGCTCATGGCGACCGACGACCTCGCCGACGCGGTCCGGATCGTGGCGGGGACGCTGCCGTCGTCCGCCGACGGGGCCGCGCGGCTGGAGGTCGTGGCGCCCGCCCCCTCGGGTCTCGCGATCGGCGACGTGCTCACGCTCGGGGAGCGCGCGACGCGGGTCGTCGTCGTCGGGCTGTGGGAGACGACCGACGACGACGCGGCGTGGTTCGGGGACCCGGGCGTCGCGGACGGCGAGGTGACCGATGTCACGACGGGCGGCGGGAGCGCGATCGGCCCGCTCCTCGTCGCCGACCCGGCCGACCTCCTGCCGACGGTGGAGCGCGCGCGGCAGCGCTGGATCCTCCTGCCCGCGCCGGACCTGCGGGGCGAGGACGTCCCCCGCGTCGCCCAGGCCCTCGCCGCGGCACCCGACCGGCTGGCCGGGGCTGGCGTGTTCACGCAGGGCTCGGCGGTGAGCGGCGGCGGACCGGCGACGTTCGCCGCGCTGGCGGCCCGCGCGGCGGACGTCGGGGCGCGCGGTCAGAGCGCCGCCGCGCTCGTGGTCGTGGCGGGCGCGGTGGGTGTGCTCGCCGTCGGCGCCGCGCTGGGCCGAGCGCTCCTCGCGCGCACGCGCCTGCTGCTCGCGCGCGGGGCTGGCCAGCTCCAGGTCGGTGCCGTCGACGCGCCCGGCGTCGTGGCCGCGGCGGGACTCGGGGCGGGCGTCGGGCTCGGCTGCGGGCTCGCACTCGGCGCGATCCTCGCCGCCGTGGGAGCCGGCGGTGGCGGTGTCGGGGCTGGCGACGCCGCCCGGTGGGCGCTCGGCGCGTTCCTCGCCGCCGGCCTCGGGACGTGGGCCCTGACGCGGCGACGGCTCGCCGTCGACCGGTTCCGGCCGGGGCTCGGCCGGCTCGTCGGATGGACGATCCTCGCGGTGGGAACCGCCTGGACGCTCTGGCGCCTGCTCACGGGCGGCCTCCTCGTCGGGACCGGGACCGGTGTGCGAGCGGATCTCGCCGCGGCGTTCGCGCTCCCGCTGCTGCTCCCGGTCGCCGGGGTTGCCGCGACCTCGCTGCTGCGCCCCGTGGCGCGGGCCGCGACCCGGCTCGCGCGGCGCGGGCTCGGCCCGCTGCTGACGCTGCGACGGCTCGCGCACGGCCCTCACCCGACGCTCGGGGCCGCCGCGGCCGTCACCGGCGGCGCCGCGCTCCTGGCGACGCGGGCCGCGGCCGCCGACGACCAGCTCGGCCGGCCCCTCGCCCTGGCGCTGCTGTGCGCGGCCGTCGCGAGCGCGGCGCTCGCGACGGCGGTGGGGATCGCCGCCGCCGGCGAGCGGCGCCGTCGCGGGCTCGCCGGGGCGACGGCGAGCGGGGTCCCGCCGCGCACCGGTCGCCTCGGCTCGACGGCGAGCGATGTCGTCACGGCCGCGGTCGCGCTCGCGGTCGGGGCCGCCGTCGCCGCCGCACTGGCACCCGAGCTGCTCGAGACGCCCACCGTGGGCGGGGGCTCCTGATGGCCGCGGCCGGACTGGGCTGGGGGCGGCTGCTCGCCCGGCACCTGCGGCTGAGCGCGGCCCGCTGGAGCGTGCTCGCGCTCGTGGTCCTCGTGACCTCGGCCGCCGTCATGATCTGGCCGCGGTGGATCGAACGCAGCGCGACCGACGAGCTGCGCCAGGCGCTGTCCGCCTCCGGCTTCGTCGACCCGACGGCCGTGCCCAGCTCCCTGTGGATCGACGTCATGCGGCCGGCCCCCTCGGCCGAGACCGCCGAGGCCTACGCGTGGGGGGCGGTCCAGCGCACGCTGACGCAGGTCCACGACGACGCGCCCTCCCCCCTGCGCGACGTCCTCGACGACCCGGGCATGTTCGCGGTCGTCACGGGGCAGGTCCAGCTCCCGGTCCCCGGGGGCTCGGGGATCACGGGGATGTCGATCCGCGGCTTCACCGCACCCGACGTCCTCGACCGCGTCGAGCTGGTCGAGGGACGCCCGCCGGCCTACGTGCCGATCCCGTCCGATCAGGTCCTCTTCCCGATCGAGGGCGAGCCGGGGTACGAGGAGTACGAGTCCCCGCCGCTGGAGATCGCCCTGTCCGAGGACGCGGCCGAGGCGCTCATGTGGCCGGTCGGCGAGTCCCGCGTGGTGGCCACGCGCTACCCCTGGACGCAGGAGATCGTGCTCACCGCGACGTTCCGGGCCACGCCGGAGTCCGAGGCCTCCGGCTGGGCGAACCAGGCCGCGCAGCTCCTGCACCCCACCACGTCGTACTCGATCTACCAGGACGTCTTCGTCGAGGCGCGGGCCTACGTGCCGCCGGGCGGGGCCATGATGCGGCTCTGGGCCGCCGACACCAGCTCCAACCAGCCGTCCTACGTCCGGCTCTGGTACCCGTTCACCGCCTCCACCGTGACCATGCACGAGGCGGGGCTGCTCGCGCAGCAGCTCCGCGACCTCGTCGAGGTCCCGGTCCCGGTCGAGAACGGGTCCGTCTCGTTCACCACGTCGGCGCCCGACATCATCGACGACGTCGCCGCCCGGCAGCTGGCGACGAACGCGGTGCTCGGCCTCGCGGTGGCGGCACCGGCCGGCGTCCTCCTCGTGCTCCTCGCCCTCGCCGCGAGCGTCATCGTGCAGCCGCGCCGCACGGCGCTCGGGCTCCTCACCGCGCGCGGCGCGTCGCCCGGCCAGGTGCGCGCCCTGCTGGGCGCGGAGGCGGCGCTCGTGGCGGTCCCGGCCGCCGTCGCCGGGGGCGTCCTCGCCACGGCCCTCGTCCCCGCCCACGCCTCGCCGTGGTGGTGGGCGGGACCGGCGGCGGTCGCGGCCGCCCCGGTCTGCTCGCTCGCGCTCGGCGGCGGGGGCCGACCGCGTCCGCGGGTCCGCCTCGTGACGGAGCTCGCGGTCGGTCTCCTCACGCTCGCCGCAACGGTCACGCTCCTGACCGCCCGCCGCATCGGCACCACCGCCGTCGGCGCGGCGTCGGGAGGCACCGATCCCCTCGTCCTCGTGACACCGCTCCTGCTCGCCGTCTGCGTCGCCATCGTCTGTCTCCACCTGCTCCCGGCGCTGGTCCGGCCCGTCGCCGCGCGGCTGCGCCGGCGAGACGACCTCGTGCCGGCCCTCGGCTCGACCCTCGCGAGCCGCCGCCGGCCACCGCTGGCGAGCACGATCGCCGTCGCGACCGGAGCCGCCGTCGCCGTGCTCGGGCAGGTCGCGACGGCCACGGTGACGCACGGGCTGCACGAGGCCGCCAGGACCTCGGTCGGGGCCGACGTGCGGATCACCGCTGGACTGTCCCCGGACGACGTCGCCTGGCTGGAGGACCTGGACGGGGTCGCGGCGGTGGCGACGGTCGTCTCGCCGTACTCCTCGGCCACGTTCATCGCCGCCGACGGGCCGACGACGACCTTCACGCTCTACGCCGTCGACCCCGCCGCCCTTGCCGCCGTCCAGGCCGAGGTCCCCGGCGCGCTCGAGGTGCCGACGCACCGGGCCGGCGCGCCGGCCGACCTCGTGCTGTCCGAGCGCGCCGGTCAGCCGCCCGGGACCGCGGGCGAGCTGGTCGCGAGCCGTCGGTCCCCGGCCGTGGTCGACCACCTCGCCGCCCGCGCCCCCGGCCTCACCGGCAGCGGCACGTGGGGCGCCGTCGACGTCGCCGCGCTCCAGGAGGCCGGGATCGACCTGCCGCCCGGATCGGCCCTGCTGTCCGTCGACCCGGACGACCGCGCGGCGACGGCGGCGGTCGTCGCGGCGCTGCGGGAGCACTTCGGCGACCGCGCGACGGTCGCGTCCTACGACGAGCGCGTGGCCGAGCTGGCCGAGGCGCCCACCGCGCGAGCGCTGCGCACCGGCCTGGCCATCGTGAGCTGGCTGGGGATCGGCGCCGCCGTCGTCGCCGTCCTCCTGACGCTCGCCGGGGCCAACGAGCCGCGCACGCGTCTCGTGTCCGTGCTGCGCACGCTCGGGCTCCCGCCGCGCGCTGAGCTCCGGCTGGTGCTGTGGGAGATCGCGCCGGCGGTCGGGCTCGCGCTCGTGCTCGGCGCCGGGCTGGGTGTCGGCCTCGGCGCCCTGCTGGTCCGGGTCACCGACCTGCGGCCGTTCACCGGGACCGTCGAGCAGCCGTCGATCGCGCTGGAGCCGCTCGGGCTCACGCTCACGCTGGCTGGGGCGGTGCTCGCCGTTGTCGTCTCCGTGGTCGTGGCCGCCTGGTCGTCCGGGCGCCGCAGCGCCGCCGTCGTCCTACGAGTCGGAGAGGGGTCGTCATGATCGTGTGCGAGGACCTGGTGCGGATCTTCCGCGGCGAGGGGGTCGAGGTGCAGGCCCTGCAGGGCCTGTCGCTGCGGATCGAGAAGGGGGAGCTGGTCGCGGTGGTCGGGGCGTCCGGCTCCGGCAAGTCCACCCTGCTCAACATCCTCTCGGCGCAGGACGTCCCGAGCGCGGGAGCCGTGCGGGTCGCGGGCCGCGACCTCACCTCGCTCGGCCGGCGCGGCCGGGTCGGCTACCGCCGCGAGCACGTGGGCTTCGTCTGGCAGCAGACGGGCCAGAACCTCGTGCCCTACCTCACCGCCGCCGAGAACGTCGCGCTGCCGATGATGGTGGCCGGCACCGCGCGGGCTCGGCGGGGACGGTCCGGCGAGCTGCTCGACCTGCTCGAGGTCGGCGAGCTGGCCGACCGCCGGCCCGAGGAGATGTCCGGCGGTCAGCAGCAGCGGGTGGCGATCGCCGTCGCGCTCGCGAACGAGCCGGACGTGCTGCTCGCGGACGAGCCGACCGGTCAGCTCGACGAGGAGACGAGCGCCACCGTGCTCGAGGCGATCCGGCGGGTCAACGCCGAGACGGGGGTGACGACGCTCATCGTCACGCACGACCGCGCCGTCAGCGACCACGTCGCCCGCACGGTCCAGATCCGCGACGGCCGCGTGGCCGGTGAGGTCCACCGGAGCCAGGGCGAGGGCGGCGAGCACCACTCCCCGCAGGAGTACACGGTCATCGACCGGGTGGGACGCCTGCAGCTCCCGAGCGAGTACGTCGCGCGGCTCCAGCTCATCGACCGCGTGCGGCTCACGCTCGAGCCCGATCACGTCGAGGTCCACCCGGGGAAGGAGCAGTCATGAGTCCCGAGACGCACGGTCCGGAGGCGCACGGCCCCGGCGACTCGCCCGGGACGAGGCGGGAACGCCGGGAGCGCGCCCGTGCCGCGGTCGCCCCGGTGCTCGTCGCCGAGCGTCTCTCCCGGGTCTTCCCGACGCCCGCGGGCGACGTCGTCGCGGTCGCGGACGTCTCGCTCGACCTGCGCCCCGGCGAGCTCGTCGCGCTGCGCGGGCCCTCCGGCTCGGGCAAGACCACGCTGCTCAACCTGCTCGGCGGGCTCGACGAGCCGACGTCGGGCACCGCCCGGGTCGACGGGCAGGACCTGGCCGACCTGGACGAGTCGGCGCGGCTCGCGCTGCGCCGAACCACGCTGGCGTTCGTCTTCCAGGCGTTCGGGCTCATCGGGGACCTCACCGCCCGGGAGAACGTCGAGGTGCCGCTCCGGCTGCGCGGCACGCCCCCGACCGAGCGCGACCTGCGGGTCGACGCGGTGCTCGGCGCGGTCGGTCTCGCGCCCCACGCCCATCAGCGGCCGGGCGAGCTCTCGGGCGGTCAGCAGCAGCGCGTCGGGATCGCGCGGGCGATCGTGGCCGAGCCGCGCCTCCTCCTGGCGGACGAGCCGACCGGTCAGCTCGACTCCACCACGGGGACCGAGATCATGGAGCTGCTGGCCGAGGTGGTGCACGCGCGCGGGCTCGCCGCGCTCGTAGCGACGCACGACCCGCTCATGCTCGAGCGGGCCGACCGCGTCCTCCGGCTGCGCGACGGCCGCCTCGTCGACGACTAGCGCGCCGGCCCGGCGCGCTGGCCTCTCCCCGCGGGTGGGCGTCAGGACCGCTCGTCGTCCTCCGGACGGGACGGCCCGGTCGGGCCCTGGGGCCAGGCGGCGTCGCTCGCGGCGTCCGCGTCGGCCTCGTCCGGCCCCCACTCGCTGAGCGTGCGGGGCACGTCGCTGTCCGTGCCCGCCGACGCGGCCACCGGACGCTGCTCGGCGCGGCCGTCCAGCCCGAGGCCGACCTCGAGGAGCGCGGCCCGCAGCTCGCGGCGCTCGCGCTGCTTGTCCGGGTCGGGGACCGGGACGGCCGCGATGAGGCGCTGCGTGTAGGCCTCCCGCGGGGCGCGCAGGATCTCGTCCCGCGTCCCCTCCTCCACGATCCGTCCGTGCTGCATCACGACGATCCGGTCGGCGAGCAGGTCGATGACCGCGAGGTCGTGCGTGACGAACAGGCAGGCGAACTTGAGCTCGGCCTGGATCTGCTGGAACAGCTCGAGGACGTGCGACTGGACGGAGACGTCGAGCGCCGAGGTCGGCTCGTCCGCGACGAGCAGCTCGGGCCCGAGCGCGAGCGCCCGGGCGATGCCGACGCGCTGCTTCTGGCCGCCCGACAGCTCGTGCGGGTAGCGGTTGCGGTAGGCCCGCGGCAGCTCGACCTGGTCCAGCAGCTCCTCGATCCGCTTCTGCAGCGCGTCGCCCTTGGCGAGGCCGGCCAGGTAGATCGGCTCACCGATCGACTCGCCGATCGGGAGCCGGGGGTTGAGCGAGGACGACGGGTCCTGGAACACCATGCCGACCTTGCGCCGCAGCTGCGCGCGCACCTTGCGGTCGCGCGTGCTCACGTCGATGCCGGCGACCGTCAGCGTGCCCTCGACGACGGGGAGCAGGCCGACGGCCGCCCGCCCGATGGTCGTCTTGCCGGAGCCGGACTCCCCGACCAGGCCGACGACCTCGCCCGGGCGGATCTCGAGGTTGGCGCCCTCGACCGCCCGGAACGCCGGGATCCGGCCCTGCTTGGGGTACTCGATCGCGACGTCCGCGAGCGTGAGGATCGGCGTCGTCCGGGCGAGCTCGTCCGAGCGCGCGGCCGCGGCCTCCGCCTTGGCGAGCGCCTCGGCGTTGGCCGCCTCGCGTCGGGCCATCTCCTCCGGGTCGACGTCGACGAGCGCGCTGCCCTCGCCGACGGCGGAGGCGAGCGAGGCCGTGAGGTCGATGTCCGCGCCGCCGAGCGCCGGGACGGACGCGAGCAGCTCGCGCGTGTACGGGTGCTTCGGCTCGCTGAAGATCTCGTTCGACGTCCCGCGCTCGACGATGAGCCCGTGACGCATCACGATGATCTCGTCCGCCAGGTCGGCGACGACCCCCATGTCGTGCGTGATGAGGATGACGGCGCTCTGGAGCTGGTCCTTGAGGTTGCGCATGAGGTCGAGGATCTCGGCCTGGACCGTGACGTCGAGCGCGGTGGTCGGCTCGTCGGCGATGAGCAGCTTCGGGTCGCAGGAGAGCGACTGGGCGATCATCGCGCGCTGCCGCTGCCCGCCGGAGAGCTGGTGGGGGTAGGACCGGAACGCCTTGACCGGGTCGGGCAGCTCCACCATCGTGAGCAGCTCGATCGCGCGGTCGCGGGCGGCGTCCGGGGAGAGCGGGTTGTGCAGCCGGAGCGTCTCGACGATCTGGTTGCCGACCGTGTAGACGGGGTTGAGCGCCGTCATCGGCTCCTGGAAGATCATCGCGATCTCGTCGCCGCGGATGCCGCGCATCCGGGCCGGCGACATCCCCCGCAGCTCGCGGCCGGACAGCTTGACGCTGCCCGAGATGCGCGCGTTCTTCGGCAGCAGGTCGAGGATCGCCATCGACGAGACCGACTTGCCCGAGCCCGACTCGCCGACGATCGCGAGCACCTCGCCCGCGTGGACCGTGTAGCTCAGGTCGATCGCTGCCGGCACCCACTTGCGGTCCACGGCGAAGTCGACCGACAGGCCGGAGACCTCGAGGACGACGTCTCCGGTCGCGAGGTCCGGCGCCGCATCCACCGCGACGGCGGCGTAGCTGTTGTCGGTCATCGGATACCTCCTGGGATCATGCTGGAGTGAGAACACGCGGGGACGGACGCAACGACACCTCGACACCGGGCGGGACGTGGGTCTACCGACCCCGGAGCTCCTCGGTCTACGCCGCCATCCTCGCGGTGGTGCTGGCCGGCTGGACGTGGTCGACGCTGGCCGACGGGACGTTCCGGCCGCTGGTCGCGCTGCCGTGGCTGCTGTTCCTGGCTACCGCCGGGTACACGGTGTTCGTGCGGCCGAGAGTCGAGGTGGACGACGCCGGCGTCACGCTGGTCAACCCGCTGCGCACCGTCGTCGTGCCGTGGCCGGCGCTCGTGCACGTCAGCACGCGCTACGCGCTCACCCTGCACACGCCCGGTGGGAACCACCGCGCCTGGGCGGCGCCCGGCCCCGGCCGGCACGCCGCCACCATGTCCACCGCCGTCGACGTGCGCGCGGTCAGCCGGACCGGCGGGAGCACCGGCAGCGTCGGCCTCGGCGACCTGCCGAGCTCGCCGTCCGGCGTCGCGGCCCACCACGTGCGCGAGCGGTGGCAGAACCTCGTCGACGCCGGCGCCGTCGAGGCGGGCGTCGCCGAGGAGACCCCGGTGCGCACGCGCGTCGCGTGGCCGTGGGTCGCCGCGCTCGCCGTCACCGCACTGGTCGGCGTCGGCGCGGCCCTGCTCGGCTGAGGTCGTCACGACCCCAGCCCGCCGATGCCGAAGCCGCTCGAGCGCTGGTCCAGCGGCCGCGGCGGCCCGGACGTCGTGGCCCCGGCCTCCGACACGATCCGCGCATTGGCCTCGCGGCGACGCTCGGCCTCGCCCGTGTCGGCCACGCGACGCAGGGAGATCTTCTTCTGCCGCGGGTCGAAGGCGTCGCGCAGACCGTCGCCGATGAAGTTGATGCAGAGGCAGATGACGATGATGAAGATGCCGGGGAACCAGAACAGCCAGGGCCGGGTGGAGAACGCGGCCTGGTTCTCGCTGATGAGCTTGCCGAGCGAGGTGTCCGGCGCCTGCACGCCGAAGCCCAGGTAGCTCAGCGCCGTCTCGGTGAGGATCGCCGCGGACATGAGCAGCGTCGTGTTGACCGTGATGACGCCGACGGCGTTCGGCAGGATGTGCTTGAAGATGATCCGGTTGTTCGAGGCGCCGGCGAGCCGCGCGGCGTCGACGAACTCCCGCTCGCGCAGCGTGAGGAAGTCACCGCGGGTGAGACGCGCCATCCCGGTCCAGCTCACGAGGCCGAGGAAGACACCCAGCAGGAGAACGCCCCCGTCGGACGCGTTCTGCCCGACGACCGCCGCGGCGACGAGCGCCGGGATGATGATGATGACGTCGGTGAACCGCATGAGGACGGTCTCGACCTTGCCGCGGAAGTAGCCCGAGCAGGCGCCGATGACGACCCCGACGAAGGCGGCGATGGCGCCGACGACGACGGTGATGAAGAGCGAGATCTGGATCCCGCGCATCGTCATGGCGAAGTAGTCGCGCCCGACCGAGTCCTGGCCGAACGGGTGCTCGCCGAGCGAGAACGGCCAGAGCTGGAGCGAGGGGCGGCCGCCGTCGACGAGCGTCGGGATCTTCCCGGCGTAGCCGTACTTCCACCAGCCGGGGATCGGGCCCAGGCCGATCGAGGTGATCGCGAGGATCACGACGAACGCGAGCACGACGATGGAGACCATGGCCCCGGTGTGGCCGCGGAACCGCTTGCGGACGATGGCGCCCTGGCTCAGGCCCTTGACGTCGTCGCCGTCCGTGCCGCCTGCCGCGGCGTCCACCGGACGGACGTTCTCGAGGTTCTCCGGGGAGCTCATGCCTTCACCCGCACTCTCGGGTCGAGGGCGGAGTACGCGAGGTCCGCCAGGAGGTTGAACACGACGGCCATGAGGCCCGTGACGAGGAAGAAGCCCATGACGGGGGGTGGATCGATGTTGCTGAGCCCCTGGATGAACAACGTGCCCATGCCCTGGATCGAGAAGATCCGCTCCGTGATGACGGCGCCACCGAGCAGGGCGCCGATGTCGAAGGCCACGATGGTCGCGATCGGGATGAGCGCGTTGCGGAACGCGTGCCGCGTGACGACGACGCGCTCGGACAGGCCCTTCGCGCGCGCGGTCCGCACGTAGTCCTGGCTCATCACCTCGAGCATCGAGGCCCGCGAGTAGCGCGTGTAGGACGCGAGGGAGATGAGGACGAGGGCCGCGGTCGGCAGCACGAAGTGGGTGAACGTGTCGATGCCGGAGGTCCAGAAGTCGCCGTCGAGGCCGGCCGTCGAGGAGCCGATGGTCGCGATCGGGCGGCCGCGCACGCGCGGGTGCGACATGTACCCGGGCCAGGCCAGGAAGAACCGGTCGAGCGCCACGAGGAGGGCGACGAGGAAGCCGGTGAGCCCGGCCGCCTTCATCGACTGGCCACGGTCGTAGCCGCCCATGAGGTAGCCGACCAGGACGCTGGCCCCGACGGCGAGGGCGCACAGCCCGACCATGAGCCAGAACGTCGCGCGCTCGAACAGCGGGACCATCACGACCATCGCCACGAGGCCGAGCCCGACGGAGATGAGGCTGGACCACAGCGCCTTGCGGTTCTTCAGCCCGGCGAACAGGACCGTGGCGCCGAACGCGATGGCGACGCCGAACACGGCGACCAGCGGGATGCCGAGACCCGGGTAGAGGAACCACCTGCTCGCGGAGAGGTAGAACGCGACGCCGGCGCCCACGACGATCCCGCCGCCGAGGAACGCGAGCCGCCGCAGCCAGCTCCCGCTCGCGACGAGGAGAGCCAGCAGACCCGTGACGACGCCGATGCCGATGATCGCGCCGGGTGGGATGGTCGGGTCGACCAGGAAGTCGTTGAACCGGATCGCGCCGAACTCCTTGAGCAGCACCGCCACCCAGAAGGACGGCAGCGAGAAGAAGAGGAACGTGCCGAAGGTGATGAGGTAGTCGAACCCCGAGTACTGCCGCAGGGCGGTCACGATGCCGATGGTGACGCCGAGGATGATGGCGAGCAGCGTCGCGGCCGTGACGAGCTGGAGCGTCGAGGGGATCGCCGCCCGGAGCAGGCTCGTGACGGGCAGGCCGCCCGTGTTCGTGCCGAGGTCACAGGTTCCGGCGAAGGGGGCGACGCACCCGACCACCCCGCGCAGCCACAGGAAGTAGCGCGGGACCAGCGGCACGTCGAGGTGGAGCTTCGCCGAGCGGTCGGCCATCAGCTGGTCGCGGTTCGGGGCGTTGCTCTGGCGCAGCTCGCGGAGCGGGTCACCCGACCACGCGACGAGGCAGAAGACGACGAACGATGCTGCTAGCAGAATCAGCGCTGACTGCAGCAGCCTGCGGAAGATGTAGGACGACATCGATCCCCTTAGCTGACGTGTGTGGCTCGCGAGAGTCTAGAGGACTCGGAATGCCTACCGTTGACCGGCATTTTACGACACGGAAGGGGTGCGGGCCCGCGCTGAGCGCGGACCCGCACCCCTTCCGTGAGAACTGGCGTGTCGGGTGGGGCCGGTCACCCGGTGAACGACCCCACCCGAGCGGTCCGATCAGGCCGCGTCGGTCACCGACCACTCGCCGACGTTCCACCAGACACCGGTCTGGTTCGCCATGTAGACGTCGAAGCCCTCGACACGCTCGGTGTGAGCCTCGAGGCCCGGCGACTGGAACAGCGGGAGGCCGTAGCCGTCAGCGAAGAAGAACGGGTCGATCTGCTGCTGGATCTTGATCTGCTCGTCCTTGTCGACCGTCACGAGCAGCTGCTGCATGAGGGCGTCGGCCTCGGCGTTGCTGTAGCCGTTCATGTTGCTGCCACCGGTCGAGGAGAAGATCTGCGGGACGCCGGAGACGCCGACACCCGAGCTGATCCAGCCGAAGATCGTCGCGTCGTAGGAGCCGTCGCCGAGACGGGCGCTCCACTTCGGGTCACCCTCGTCCACCACGGTGAAGCCGGCCTCGGTCGCGGCGGAGGCGATGAGGGTGTAGGAGTTCACGCGGTTCGGGTTGTCCGTGTTGTAGAGGATGCGGACCGTCGGGTTGCTCACGCCGGCCTCGGCGAGCTTGGCCTTGGCGGCGTCGATGTCACCCTCGAGCGGGTAGGCGTCGGAGCCGTTGCTGGCCACCGCGTCGGCGTAGCCCTCCTGCGAGGAGACGAAGAGCTGGGAGTTGAGCACCTCGGCGCCCGGCTTCTGCGGCGTGACGATCGCGTCGAGGATCGCCTGACGCGGCATCGAGAGCAGGAACGCCTCGCGGACGAGCTTGGCCTTCGCGGCGTCGCCGCCGTAGGTGGCCGGGTCGAACGGGCCGCCGTTGTTGAAGGTCAGGTCGAGGTGGTCGTAGGCGAGCTGGTCGCCCGTGACGATCTCGACGCCGCTGAGGGCCTCGAGCGCCTGGAGCGTGTCGGCCGAGGACTGGGGCGAGATCACGTCGACCTCACCGTTCTGGAGCGCCTGGACGGCGGCCGTGGCCTCACCGATCGTGCGCATGATGATCGTGTCGAGCTTCGGCGCGGTGCCGTAGAACTTCTCGTTCGGGACGAGGGTCACCGTCTGGTTCTCGACGACGTCGGAGACGATGAACGGGCCGCTGGAGAGGTAGAGCTCGGGGTCGCTCGGCAGGGTCGTCGAGTTGAAGCCCGTGTTCCAGAAGTCGGCGACGGCGCGCAGCTCGGCGTTCTCCTCGCCCGGGGTCGCCGACTGCAGGAGCGTCACGAGCGCGGCGCTGTCCGCGAGGCCGGCGTTCTTGGCCACGACGTGGGCGGGGGTCTGCGCGATGTTGAACGCGGACTCCCAGTCGGCGGCCGGCTGGGTGTAGGTGAAGGTGATGCTGAGGCCGTCCTCGCTCAGCTCCGGCACGCCGGCCAGGGCGAGCGTGCCCGTGTCACCGGCGTAGTCGAAGTAGGCGACGTCGTCGTCGGTCTGCGGCTCACCGTCGGGGCCCGGGCCGTTGAAGTGGCCCGAGTAGATCGCCCAGGAGAGCAGGAGGTCGGCGGCGCCGATCTGCTCGCCGTCGGACCAGGTGACGCCGTCGTTCACGGTGTACTTGACGACCAGGGGGTCCTCGGTGACGAGCTCGTAGGAGCCGAAGTCCTCGTCGTGGATGATCTCCATGTCGGGGTTGAGGTACCAGAACCCACCGTGCGTCGCCGAGGCGATCTTGCCGTTGATGTCGAGGTTCGTGTCCGAGGTGTCGGAGTTGAACGCCGTGAAGGCGTTGGTCTCGGCAACGGTGATCGTGCCGCCGCCGGTGGCCTCGCCGCCGTCGGTCGCCGTCTCGCCGCCCGTGGTCTCGGAGCCGCCCGTCGGGGTGGACTCGCCCTGCGGCGTGTTCGCGCACGCCGTGAGCACAAGGGCAAGCGCCGCAACCGCGGCCGCCCCACCCGTGATACGCCTGATCTTCAATGTTCCTCCATCATGGATGAGCCGTGACCCTGGACAGGTTGAGCGGTCGACCCGCCAACCGGCGCGTTCGTGGGCGCCCCGGTCCTGGCACGAATGTGGCCCAACGGTAACCACAGAGTCGGGCCGGACGCCGCACCAGCACGGCGCCCGCGACGCAATCGTTACCTAATTGGTACGCGGGAAATGCCACTGTTACCCCGCTGACACCTGGCGGATCGGTATTCGATCAGCGCCCGGTGGACCCGTCCCCGTCGTCCGGGATCGTCGCGAGCGCGTCGCGCAGCGGCCCCAGGCCCATCGGGCCGAGACCGAGCGCGCGCGCGTGGAACCGACGCAGCGAGAAGTCGGCGCCCTCACGCCCGCGCGCCTCGTCCCGCGCCTGCTCCCACAGCCGCGCACCCACCTTGAAGGCGAGCGCCTGGCCCGGCCAGCCGAGGTAGCGCAGCACCTCGAACCGCGCCGTCTCGGGGTCGACCCCGGCCAGGCGCTGGAGCGTGTCGACGCCGAGGTCGATGCTCCACGGGACCTCCGGCACGAGCCCGTTCCCCGCAGGGACGGGGAGCTGGAGGTGCAGGCCGAGGTCGATGACGATCCGGCAGGCCCGCCACAGCTGCGCGAGCACGACACCGAGGCGCTCGTCGGCCGCGGTCGCCAGGCCGATGTCGACCGCGAGCTGCTCGGCGTAGTGCGCCCAGCCCTCGGCGTAGCCGTGGACCTGGCACAGGTACCGCTGCCACGGGTGCAGGTCGGCCAGCCCGAACGTGATCGCGTGCTGCAGGTGGTGCCCGGGGACGCCCTCGTGGTGCACGGTGCTGACCTCGCGCCACGTCGGCACGTCCGTCGAGCCGGAGGGCACCGTCCACCAGACGCGGCCCGGCCTGGTGTGGGCGACGTCGGGCGGCGAGTAGTACATGACGCCGGAGGCGGCCGCCGTGAGGCGGGCCTCGACGCGACGCGACGCGGCCGGCAGGTCGAACCACACGCCGTCGACGGCGTCGGTCACCGAGTCGAGCCGCGCCTGCAGCCAGCCCTCCAGCTCCGCGACGGGCACGCGCCCCTCGGGTCGCGCGTCGAGGATGGCGGCGGCCGCGAGCACGTCGTCCTGCCCCGTGCTCTCCCTGGCCAGCTCGGTGGCCCTGGCCCACAGCCGGGTGAGCTCGCTCCAGCCCCAGGCGTAGGTCTCCTCGAGGTCGACCGCCGTGCCGAGGAACGCGGTCGACGTCGCCGTGTAGAGCTCGGCCCCGACCGCGTCGGTCTCGCCGGCCCGCGGCGCGAGCTCCTCGCGCAGCCGCTCGGCGAGCCAGCTCGTCGCCTGCGCCGCCTCGCGGGCGAGCGGGACGAGCCGCTCGTCACCGGCTGCGACGCCGTCGTAGTACCCGGTCGCCACCCAGCCGTCGCACTGCTCGGCGACGCCGAGGACCTGGCGACGGGCCACGACGTGGCCGCGGTCGGCCGCGGCGTGGAGCGTCGCGAGGTAGTCGCGGTAGGCGCCGGGGACGGCGGCGAGGTTGGCCCGGACGCGCTCGACCTGCTCGTCGGTGCCGCTCGGGAGGTTGTCGAAGACCTGTCGCACCCCGTGGACCGGGGTCGCCAGGGGGGCCAGCAGCCGGCGGGTGAAGCCGACCTCGTCGAGCGCCGCGTCGCTGCCGAGGCGCTCGATCATCGCCGAGCGCAGGAGGTGGTCCCCCCGGGTCCCGGCGCGGGCGACCTCGAGGGCCGCGACCGTCTCGCGGGCGAGGTCGGCGCGCGCGGCGAACGCGTCGTCGCTCAGGTCGGGGATCTGGATCTCCGGGTCCTCGCCGACGGCCTGCGCCGCGTCGGGGTCGAGCCGCGCGAGGTCCTCGAGGTAGGCGTCGGCGATCTCCGTGACGCTCCAGGGCCCGGAGGCGCTGCCGCGCCCGGTCGGCCGGCCGGCGCTCACGAGAGCACCCGCGCGCGCAGCGCGCCCCGGTCGTCGCGGACCACGTCCCCGCCCTTGACCACGCCCCACAGCTCGCGCAGCGCTGCCACGTCGGCCAGCGGGTCGCCGTCGAGCACCACCAGGTCGGCCGCGGCGCCCGGGACGAGCGTGCCGTACTGGCCCTGCTCCTGCATCCACTCCGCCCCGGCGGCGGTCGAGGCCCGCATGACCTCCAGCGCGGTCATGCCCGCGTCCTGCATGTGCTCCATCTCGCGGACGGTCGCGGTCGTGCCGTCGTAGGCGGCCTGCGGCGGCATGTCCGTGCCGAGGCTGATCGGGACGCCGGCGGCGATGGCGTGCTGCAGGCTCTCCCAGTGGCGCGGGCCGGCGCCGAGGGCGCGGTCGATCATCCACGTCGGGACGCCGTTGGAGACGAAGAAGTCCTCGCAGCGCGAGACCGAGATCGTCGGGGTGTACCAGACGCCGCGCTCGGCCATCGAGGCACACAGCCCCGCGGTCAGCTCGTACCCGTGCTCGATGCCGTCGAGCCCGAGAGCGACGGCCTCCTCGGAGACGTGGGCTGGACCGGCGTGCGCGGTGACCTTGCGACCCCACGCGTGCGCGGTCTCGATGACGGCGCGCATCTCGTCCTGGGTGAGCTGGGGGGTGTCGATCGCCTCGTGCTCGCCCGCGATGCCGCCGGAGATGCAGACCTTGATGAGGTCGGCCCCGGCGCGGAGCTGCTCGCGCGTCGCGCGACGGAAGCCGTCGGCGCCGTCGGCCTCGTGACCGTCCGCGTCCCAGCCGTGACCGCCCGTGCAGCACAGCGCGTGCCCGGCGGTGCGGATCCGGGGGCCGGACACCAGGCCGGCGTCGATCGCGCGGCGCAGCGCCATGTCGGCGAACCGCGACTCGCCGACGAGGCGGACCGACGTGATGCCGGCCCGCAGCGTGTCGCGCGCGTTGCCCGCCATGAGCAGGACGAGGTCGGCCTCGGTCGAGGAGTGCACGGAGTCCTGCATCGGCCCGGGGAGCGCGAGGGAGAAGTGGACGTGCCCGTTGACGAGGCCCGGCACCACCCTCGCCCCGTCGAGCTCGACGACCCCGGCGGTGCCATCGGGGCCATCGGTGCCGGTGTCGGCCGAGCGAGCGATCGCGAGCGCCTCGTCCGCGGCGCCGACGAAGGCGATCCGACCGTCGTCACCCACGACGAGACCGGCGTCGTCGCGCCAGGTGTCGGCGACCCCGTCCCACAGCGAGCAGCCGATCCAAGCTGTTGCGGCCACGTCCTACCTCCAGAGTTGAAGCGTCTGCGTCGAGCCCGTCGCCCCCACCGTACACTTGCAGCGAACGCTGTTCGCCCCGGGCGAGCACCCGACCATCGTCGTCGCCGGAGGGAGCCGCCGTGATCGGTCCGAGACTGCGGGAGCTGCGCGAGCTGCACGGCCTCTCGCTGCGCGCGCTCGCCGCCGCGTCGGGGGTCTCGGTCGCGCTCCTGAGCCAGGTGGAGAACGGGCGCTCCGAGCCGAGCATCGCGACGCTGCGCAAGCTCGCGCCGGTGTTCGACGCCGACATCGCCGAGCTGTTCCACGAGCCGGCGGCGCCGCGGGTCCACCTCTCCCGACCCGGCGCGCGGACCATCCTCACGGCACCGACCGGGATGGTCGGCTACGAGCGGCTCACGCCAGGGCGCGGCGACCTCGAGGTGCTTCGCGCCGTGCTGCAGCCGGGCGAGGCCTCGGCCGCCGAGCCCCGCGGGCACGAGTCGACCGAGTGCGTGTACGTGGTGGCGGGCGCCGTCGTCGTCGAGATCGGCGCCGAGGAGCACCACGTGCGCACCGCCGAGTCGATCACGTTCGACTCCCGCCTCCCGCACCGCTTCCGCAACCCGTTCGACGACGCAGCCGAGATCCTCGTGAGCGTCACGCCGCCGACGCCGTGAGGCCGGCGCACGGCGACGTCCTCGACTCCACCCTCGACACCGTGAGGTCCACATGACACGCACGTCCCCCATCGCCACCCGGTTCCGGCACGTGACGGGCGGCCTGCTCTCCCCCGTCTCCAAGGCCGACGTCGGCGAGACCGCCGGGCGGCTCCTCGAGCAGGGCTACGACGTCCTGGCCTGGGCCGACCCGTTCTTCCCCGACCGCAGCCTGCCCGCGTCCGTGCGCGCCGCGATGCTCGCCGAGATCGAGGCCGGGCTGCCCGAGCACTACACGATGCCGATCGGCGACCTCGGCCTGCGCCGGACGATCGCGGCGCGGATCGCGGCGACGACGGGTCTCCAGGTCGACCCGCAGCGGCACGTCATCGTGACGCCGGGGTCCGACTCCGGGCTGCTGCTCGCGCTCATGCCGCTGCTGGAGCCGGGCGACGAGGTGCTCGTGCCCGACCCGTCCTACCCGTCGAACGTGCGCGACGTCGAGATCCTCGGCGCCGTCCCGGTCACCGTGCCGCTCGACGCCGCCGACGGGTACCGGCTCGACGTCGCCGCGTTCGAGCGGGCGCGGACGGAGCGCACGCGGGTGGTGCTGCTGTCCCACCCGAACAACCCGACGGGGACGGTGTTCCGCCGCGAGTGGCTCGAGGAGCTCGCGGCGTGGATCGTCGCGAACGACCTGGTCCTGGTCTCGGACCAGGCGTTCGAGGACCACGTGTACGACGACCTGGAGATGGTCACCCCGGCGACGCTGCCCGGCATGTGGGAGCGCACGATCAGCGTGTACTCCATCTCGAAGGGGCTCGGGCTGTCGGGGCTGCGCGTCGGGTACGTCGTGGCCGACACCCCGTTCATGGACGTGTACTACGGCGCGGCGGTCAACGTCGTGGGGGCGACGTCGACGGTCTCGCAGGCCGGGGCCGTCGCCGCGCTCCAGGACCCGACGATCCTGCCGGCCAACCGGGCCGAGCTGCTGGAGCACCGCGAGGTCGCCTGGCGGCTCCTGCACGACGTCCCCGGCGTCCGCGCGACCTGGCCCGAGAGCGGCATCCTGCTGTGGCTCGACGTGTCGGCGCTCGGGTCGGGGGCCGAGGTGGCGGACCACCTCGTCCGCAACGCTCGGGTGCTCGTCAACGACGGCGCGGCGTACGGGCCGTCGGGTGCGGACCACGTCCGGCTGGTGTTCGGCTGCTACCGCTCCGCCGCGCAGCTCGAGACCGTGCTGACGCGGGTCCGCGCGGCCCTGCTCGAGCTGGCGGCCGAGCGCGGGCTGGTCGAGTAGCGGCTGCGCCGGCCGGCCAGGCCTCGCGCATCGCGGTGGCCCGGCGGCGAACCTGCTCAAGCCGCTCCTACCCGGGACGGGAGCAGGCCGCCCGTCGCACGGAGAGGGTGACCGCCCGTTCGAGTCGGGCCAGGTCCGGGGGCCCACGTCTCGACGGGAGGCCGGTGATCCCGCGACACGACTGCGTCGGGCCGGCGCGCCGCGTCCCGCTCGTAGGCTGACGTCATGCCTCGCATCCTCGTCACCGGCATGTCGGGAGCCGGAAAGTCGACGCTGCTGGCGGAGCTCGCCCGGCGCGGCCACCGCACCGTCGACACCGACGAGGACGGGTGGGAGCTGCCCGACGGCTTCTGGGACGAGCCCCGGATGAGCGACCTGCTCGCACGGCACGGCGACGTCGTGGTGTCGGGAACGGTCGAGAACCAGGGCGGCTTCTACGACCGGTTCGACCACGTCGTGCTGCTGAGCGCCCCGGTGGACACGCTGATCGAGCGCGTGCGGACCCGGACGAACAACCCCTACGGGCGCAGCCCGGAGCAGCAGGACGAGATCCGCCGGTACGTGGTCGAGGTCGAGCCCCTGCTGCGGCGAGGGGCGTCCGTCGAGCTCGACGGACGCCGCCCGGTCGTCGAGCTGGCCGACGCGGTCGAGGCGCTCGGGCGCCCCTGACCGCGGCGCGAGCACCGAGCGGGTCACGGGGACGGAGGGGGAGCACGACGATGGGCAGGAGCACCAGGGGCGCCAGGAGGTCCAGGGGCGTCTCCGGCGGCGAGCCGGACGCGCGGAGCTTCGTGCAGGTCGCGCGGCAGCCGAGCCTCGGCGTCGAGGTCGCGACGGGGCGGGCGTGGGTCGGCGTCGACCAGCAGGTGGGGCACGGTTCCGCCGACGCGCTGTTCGCCCTGACCGACGAGCAGTACGCCGCGGCCCTGATCGACCCGTCGGCGATCGGGATCTTCGAGATGGAGTGCTGGCGGGGCGAGCACGACGACCTGCTGCTCCGCCACCCGCGCACGGGGCCGCCGACGCACCCGTGGACCGGCCTGCGCTCGCGGATGATCCCGCCGCGGCTCGTGGGCGAGATCTGGCACCACGTCGACGCGCTCGGACGGCCCGAGGGCAGCGCGAGGCTCGCCGTCTCGCGGGCGCTCGCGGCCGGGACGGCGCTCGTCACGACGGATGCCGACGGCGTGGTCGGCCTGACGTTTCCGCCTCGTCGGCGACGGCGCGTACCCCCGCCCCGCCGCGCTCGTCGCCGGACTCACGGCTGGCGTCGACCGGGAGCGGGCGCGATCGGTGCTCGGCGACCCCGTGGAGGTGAGTGCCGACGGGTCCGTCGTGCACGCCGTCGAGGCGGGCCGCGTGCGGCTCGGGTTCGCCGGCGACGGCCTCGTCGAGATCTCCCTCGAACGCCCGCCGTCCGAGGGGCTCCCGGAGGGAGGGATCCGGGCGTTCCTCGAGGTGCTCGGCGAGCCCGACGGCGGCGCGGCCTGCCGGGCGGTCGCGGCGCTCGCCGGCGGGACGGCCCGGCGGTGGGCGGTCTCGTCGGGGTTCCTCCGACGGCTGATCGCCTTCGACGGCGGTGTGGAGCTGCAGGTCGAGGACGCCCGCGTCCTGAGCTCGCGCATCCGCCTCGTGAACGAGGCCGGCGGCGGGGTCTATCGGCACGCCGGCGGCCTGCTGGTGGGAGTGCCCCGGTCACCGTCGCGGGACGACCTCCACCGGGCGCTCGGCCCGCCGGCCGCCACGAGCGGGAGCGTCGAGCTGCACCGGCGCGGCGGGTGCGACCTCGTCGTCGAGTACGGCCCGGGGGCGGCGGGCGGGATCGCGCGCGAGATGACGGCGGTGCCCACCGGAACCAGCGTCTCCCACGGGATCCACCGGTGGCGGTCCGGGGAGTTCGCGCTGTTCCTCGACGTCCTCGGGCTCGAGGAGTCGCATCCCCTGGTCGGGCAGGTGCGGAACCTCGCCGGGGTCCGCCTCGGGGTCCACGGTGGCGTCGTCGCCGAGGTCGTGATCGGGGACGCCGGTCACCGGACGGAGCGGCTCGCGGCCTTCGTCGACGGCATGCCGGGCGAGCCGACGCGGACGGACGTGCCGTTCGGGCGACCCTCGTACGTCGGGGATCGCGACGACCTGCGGGACTTCGACCAGGGCTGGATCCACGTCCACGCGGCCGACGGCACGTCGATCTCGACCATCACGATCAGCCGGGAGGCGCCGCGCGCCCTCGACGCGCACCGCTGGACGTGGCACCGCGACCGCTGAACCGCGCCGTGCCGCCTGGCGCGGTGAGACCGGGTGTGAGACTGGCGTCGTGGACATTCGAGCAGCGGCACGCGACCGGTTCGGCGGGCGCGCGGCCGACGTGATGCGCCGGCTCAACGAGCGGCACCCGTGGAGCCACAACGAGGCGTTCCACGCCTGGATCGTGACGCGGCTGCCGGACCGGCGGGCCGAGGCGCTGGACGTCGGCTGCGGACGCGGCGAGCTCCTCGCCGTCCTGGCGGAACGCTTCGAGCACGTGCGCGGCCTCGACGTCGACGCCGGGATGCGGCAGGCGAGCAGGACGCGCTGCGCCGGTCTGACGAACGTCACGGTGGACGGGGCGGACCTCGCCGAGGTTCCGGCCGGCGTGGACCTCGTCACCATGGTGGCGGTGCTGCACCACCTGGACCTCGGGTCGGCGCTGGAGCAGGTGCGCCGCGTCCTGAACCCGGGTGGGCGGTTCCTGTGCGTCGGGCTGGCCCGGCCCGAGTCGGCGGCCGATCACGCGTGGGACGTGGCGTCCATGGTGACGAACCCGATCATCGGGTACGTCCGGCACCCGTGGGCGGCGGCGGCCGGGTCGGTGCCGCCACCGATCCCGGTCAGGGACCCGGAGGTGACGCTGGCGGAGGTCCGGGCCGTCCTCGACGAGGCGATGCCCGGCGCGCGGGTGCGTCGTCACCTCGGCTTCCGGCACACGATCGACTGGACCAAGCCGGAGGAGTGACCGGCCGGGCGGCGATCCCGTCGCTCGGGATCAGGCCGTCTCCCCCGGTCCTCCGGCGCGCCGGACCTGCCACTGCTCCCAGCAGGCCCCGGGGTCGAGGTCGGCGTACCCCCGCGCCTCGGACATGGCCCGCGCCGCCGAGCGTCGCAGCATGACGCACACGCCGTCGTCGCGGATCGCGAGCACCTCGTCCCGGCTCAGCGGAAGGCCCTTCGCCGTCTCCGCCGCCTGGAGCAGGACGACCAGGGGCGGCATGAAGACGGGGACGAGCCCGTCGTCCGTCTCTGACACGTGACGACCTCCTTCGGTCGGTGGTTCTCCTGGTCGGTGGTTCTGGTCGGCTCGAGGCTCAGCCCGCGAGCTCGAGGAGCTTGCGCACGGTGTTGAGGTTGCGCGCCGTGCCCGGGACCGCGAGCGCCCGCCCGATCGACGCGTCCTTCATCTGCGGGCGGCCCGCGCCGCCGGCGTACCGGACGTGCAGCTCGCGGCCGATCACCTCCCACCGGTCCTCGCCGGTCTCGAAGATCCGCGCCTTGGCGATCGCGTCGGGCGTCGGCTCGGCCGCGAGGAACGTGACGTAGGAGAACCGGGGTTCGAGCACCTCGAACGGGTGGGCGTCCAGCGCGGCCCGGACCTCCTCGACCGATCGGCTGATCACCTCTCGGAAGAACCCGAACCTCTCCTGCACCGCGACCTCCAGGGCTCGCTCGAAGGCGTCGACGTCGGAGGGCGGCGTGCACACCAGGTTGCCCGAGGCGATGTAGGTGGACACGTCCGTTGCGCCCAGCTCCTCGGCGAGGACGCGCCAGTCGGCCATCGGCAGCTTCGCCCCGCCCACGTTGACGGCGCGCACGAGGAAGATCCGCCGCCCGCTCATCGGGCCGGTCCGTTCGAGTGGATACGCATGGAGCTCCTCATGACGGGCGCGGTGCGACGTCGTCCCGGTACGACTCGGTCACACGCTCATCCTGCACCGCTCACCGAGCTCGTCGCGCCGGCCGCGGGCGCTCGCTCCTCCGACGCGGGACGCCTCTACCATCGCGAGATGGACTGGACGTTCGAGGCGGAGGTCGTCGAGTGGCGCGGGCCGGCACCGTTCGTCTTCGCACGCATGCCCGTGGACGTCAGCGACGACGTACGGGAGGCCGCCCGCGACCTCGTCTACTGGGGGCAGGTGCCGGTGCGGGCACGGCTGGGCGGTGCCGCGTTCGACACGGCCCTGTTCCCCAAGGACGACGCGTACCTGGTGCCCCTGCGTGTCGCGGTCAGACGGGCCGAAGGCACCGAGGTGGGCGACGTCGTCCGGATCGGGCTCTCGCTGCGGACCGGACGCGCCCGGCCGTAGTCGAGACGCGACCGAGCCACCGGAGCGCCGGTCCCGCAAGCCTCAATGAGCCGTCGGCGGCCCCCTGAGGGACGCATCGGGATACGGTGAGATCGCCGCCCTCCACGAGGCCGGGGCGAACCGATACCTGGAGTCGTCATGCGTCCACTGGTCCTCCGACACAGCCTGTCCCTCGACGGGTATGCCGCAGCACCCGCGGGCGTACACGACGACTTCTTCCTCGAGTACGACGAGGACGAGGAGTTCGTCGCGCACATGGCCACCGTGCTCGGATCGGCCGGCGTCCACGCGATGGGCGCTCGCACCTATCGGGACATGGCCGGGTACTGGCCGTTCCAGAAGGGGCCCGAGGCCGACGCGATGAACGCCATCCCCAAGGTCGTCTTCTCGCGTTCGCCGATCGACACCCCGTGGGCGACGACGACCGTCTGCTCAGGGGACCTGGCCACCGAGGTGGCCGCGTTGAAGGCCCAGGACGGCGGCCCGATCCTCGCGCACGGCGGCGTTCGGCTCGCCCAGGCGCTCGTCCGCGCCGACCTCGTCGACGAGTACCACCTGCTGATCAGCCCCTTCGCGCACGGCGGCGGGAGCCCGCTGTTCACCGAGCTCACCAGGCTGAAGCTGATCGACGTCACGTCGTTCCCCAGGGGAAACCTCGCCCTGACCTACTCACGTGCGGACGAAGCCTCGTCCTGAGCCGTAGCCACGTCGCGACGTCGACGAAGACCGGTGAGTGCCCTCCCGACCAGCGCGCGCAGCCTCTGTCAGACTCGAAGCATGGCCGAAGAGTCCCGTAACGGTTCAGCTCACGTGTTCCGCATCGAGGGTGCCCGCATCGACACGATCGAGGACCTGTACGCGCAACTGAACACGTTGCTGATGCAGGAGGAGGACTGGGAGCTGGGGGCAAGCCTGGATGCGCTGAACGACGTGCTGTATCGCTTCAACCCCAAGAACGTCGTCGGTCCGACGGTGTTCGTCTGGGCGGATCACGGGCACAGTCGGGAGGCCCTCGGCCGGGCAGCGACCGCGCGGTGGCTCGAGGAGAAGCTGCGTCACCCGGACTCCTTCGACGTGCAAACGATCCGAGCGCAACGGGACGCGCTGATGTCCGGTGAGGGGAAGACCTACTTCGAGATCGTCCTGGAGGTGTTCGCCGAGCACGCCCCGGACGTTCGCCTGGAACTCGACTGACCGCTTCGACGCACGGCCAGATCCCTCGACGTCACCGCTCTGCGCCCGCCATCCGGGAGCTCAGCCCGGTTCAGTCTGCTTCGAACGCTCGATCGCCGACCCAGGTCACACGTTGAACCGGAACTCCACGACGTCGCCGTCCGCCATCACGTAGTCCTTGCCCTCGACCCGGGCCCGACCCGCGGCGCGCGCCGCCGCCACCGAACCCGCCGCCACGAGGTCCTCGAAGCCGATCACCTCGGCCTTGATGAACCCCTTCTGGAAGTCCGTGTGGATGACGCCGGCCGCCTGCGGCGCCGTCCAGCCCTGACGGATCGTCCAGGCGCGCGCCTCCTTCGGCCCAGCGGTGAGGTAGGTCTGCAGCCCGAGCGTGTGGAACCCCACCCGCGCGAGCTGGTCGAGGCCGGCCTCGTCCTGCCCGGAGTCGGTCAGCATCTCGGCCGCGTCCTCGGGCTCGAGCTCGACCAGCTCCGACTCGAACTTCGCGTCGAGGAAGATCACGTCGGCCGGGGCGAGCTGCCGGCGCACCGTGGCCTGGAAGTCCTTGTCGGCGAGCCCTGCCTCGTCCGTGTTCACGGCGTAGATGAACGGCTTCGCGGTCATCAGCCCGAACGGCCGGAGGATCTCGGCGTCGAACTCGGCGCGATGCGCGTCGATCGTCTCGCCGGTCAGCAGGAGCGCGAGCGCCCGCTGCGCGACGTCGAGGACGGCCGCGTCGGTCTTCTTGCCGCGAACCTCCTTCTCCAGCCGCGGGATCGCCTTCTCCAGCGTCTGCACGTCGGCGAGCACGAGCTCGGTGATGATCGTCTCGACGTCGGCCAGCGCGTCGACGCGCCCGTCGACGTGCACGACGTCCGGGTCCGCGAACGCCCGCGTGACCAGGCAGATCGCGTCCGCCTCGCGGATGTTCGCGAGGAACTGGTTGCCGAGCCCCTCCCCCTCGCTCGCACCCTTGACGATGCCCGCGATGTCGACGAACGACACGGTCGCCGGCACGATCCGCTCGGAACCGAACACCGCGGCGAGCTTGTTCAGCCGCTCGTCCGGGAGCGGCACGACGCCGACGTTCGGCTCGATCGTCGCGAACGGGTAGTTCGCGGCGAGCACGCTCGCGCGGGTGAGGGCGTTGAACAGGGTGGACTTGCCGACGTTGGGCAGGCCGACGATGCCGATAGTGAGAGCCACGAGCGGCGATTCTACGCGGTTTCCACAGCCGCCGGGCTTCATGTCAGACCTCGGTGGTGGAGTGCTGGCATGGACTCCTCGGCACTTCTCGTCGCGACCGCCACGCTGGCCGCTGGCCTCGTCATCGGGTACCTCCTCGCGCTCGTGCGCTCGCGTTCCCAGCGGGACGACGACGCGGCGGCGCTCGTCGCCACGCGCGCCCGAGCGGCGGAGCTCGAGCGCACGCTGGACCGGGAGCGGACGGACGCGGCGACCCGCGTGTCGGAGGCCGAGCGGCGCTCGCTGCGCGCGCTGGCGGAGGCCGAGGAGCGGCATGCCGACGAGATCGAGCGGCTCCGGGCCGACGGGGACGCGCGCCTGGCCGAGCTGCGCGAGGACACGGCGCGCCTGGCCGACGAGTTCGACGCGCTGTCCCGGCGCGCCCTCGCCGCGAACACCGAGGCGTTCCTCGCGCAGGCCGAGGAGCGGCTCAAGCGCTCCCAGGCCGAGCAGGCCGGCGAGCTCAAGCAGCGGGAGGAGGCGGTCCGCTCGCTCGTGGCGCCGCTGGAGAAGACGCTGGCGCAGGTGCGCGAGGAGGTCACGGCGGCCGAGCGCTCGCGCGCGGTCGCGCACGCCGCGCTCGCGCAGGAGGTGCGCGGCATGAAGGAGACCGGCGAGGCCCTGCGCAGCGAGACCGGCGCGCTGGTGACGGCGCTGCGCTCGCCCCAGGTCCGCGGCCAGTGGGGAGAGCTGCAGCTCCGCCGGACGGTGGAGGCGGCCGGCATGGTCGAGCACGTCGACTTCGCCGAGCAGGTGCGGCTGGAGGACGGCGCGCTGCGTCCCGACCTCGTGGTCTCGCTCCCCGGTGACAAGCGAGTCGTGGTCGACTCCAAGGTCGCGTTCAACGGGTACCTGGAGGCCATGGAGGCCCGGGACGACGCGACGCGCCGGTCCCGTCTCGCCGCCCACGCCCGGCACCTGCGCGCCCACGTCGACGCCCTGTCCGGGAAGGAGTACTGGGCCCACGTCGAGGGGTCACCCGAGTTCACGGTCATGTTCGTGCCGTCGCAGGTCTTCCTCGACGCGGCGCTGGAGCAGGACCCGTCCCTGCTGGAGTACGCCTTCGAGCACGACGTGGTGCTCGCGACCCCGGCCACGCTCGTCGCGCTCCTGCGCACCGTCGCCTACACCTGGCGCCAGGAGCAGCTCGCGGCCGAGGCGGCCCAGGTGTTCCGGGTCGGGCGGGAGCTGCACAAGCGGCTGGCGACGTTCGGCTCCCACCTCGACACGGTGGCGCGCAAGCTCAACGGCACGGTCACGGCCTTCAACGCGATGACGTCCTCGCTCGACTCGCGGGTCGTGCCCCAGCTCCAGCGGTTCTCGGCGCTCCAGGGGCTCGACGAGGCGGCCGCGACCGTGCCGCCCCCGCTGGAGGTCCAGGCCGTCCCCGCGCACAAGCCCGACCTGTTCGAGGACGTGCTCGGGCCGCGCCGGGAGCCCGAGCTGGAGCCGGCACCCTCGCCCGGCGGACGGGCGATCACCGAGGCGAGTGCCTAGATGTCGTCGGCGTGCGGCAGGCTTGTCCCCGTGACCGCGAGCGCCGAGAACCCGTCGCCGCTGCCCGCCGGCGACGGCCCGCAGCAGCTGCCGGAGCGCGCGCTCGACACGACGGCGGAGCGGCCGTGGCCGCTGCGGCTCCTCTCGCTCAAGATGGGCGAGTACATCGACAAGATGGCGCCGGTCTGGGTCGAGGGGCAGATCGTCGAGGCCAACCGTCGCTCCGGCATGAGCTTCTTCACGCTGCGCGACACCGAGGCCGACATGTCGCTCAGCCTCACGGCGTTCTCGTCGGTGCTCGACCGTCTCCCCGGTCCGCTCGCGCCCGGCAGCCACGTGGTCGTCCACGCCAAGCCGACCTTCTACTCCAAGCGCGGCACGCTCTCCCTCCAGGCGCGGGCGATCCGTCCCGTCGGGGTCGGGGAGCTCCTCGCGCGGATCGACCAGCTCCGCCGGGTGCTCGCGGCCGAGGGACTGTTCGACGCCCGGCACAAGCACCAGCTCCCCTTCCTGCCGGCGAAGATCGGTCTCATCTGCGGCCGGGAGGCCAAGGCGATGCACGACGTGCTCGTCAACGCCCGCGAGCGGTTCCCCGAGGTCACCTTCGACGTGCGACAGGTCGCCGTCCAGGGTGTCAAGGCCGTGGCGGAGGTCACCCGCGCACTCGCGGCACTGGACTCCGACCCCACCGTCGAGGTCATCGTCGTGACGCGCGGCGGCGGCAGCGTCGAGGACCTCCTGCCGTTCTCGAACGAGTCGCTCGTCCGCGCGGTCGCGGCGGCTCGCACGCCGGTCGTCTCCGCGATCGGTCACGAGACGGACGCACCGCTGCTCGACCTCGTGGCCGACTACCGCGCGTCGACGCCGACGGACGCAGCGAAGCGGATCGTGCCGGACGTCGCCATCGAGCGGCAGCAGATCGTGCTCGCGCGGCGGCGGCTCGAGGCGGCCATCCGCGGCCGGGTCGACGTCGAGCAGGACCGGCTCGACGCGCTGCGCACGCGGCCGGTCCTCGCCGACCCGACCGTCATGGTCGCCGCCCGAGAGAACGAGCTCGTCCACGCGCGCCGGACGCTCCGGCTCTGCCTCGGCTCGCGGCTCGACCGCGAGCACGCGGCCGTCACCTCGCTCGCGGCCCACGTCCGGGCCCTCTCCCCCGCCTCGACGCTCGACCGCGGCTACGCGGTCCTGCGCACGGCCAGCGGGATCGTCGTCCGCGAGCCGGCCGAGGTCGCGGAGGACGAGCCCGTCGAGGCCATCGTCTCCGGGGGCCGGCTCGACCTGCGCCGCGCCACCGCCCGCGAGACGCCCACGCCCCGCACGACGTCGTCCTCTCGCACGACGTCGTCGCCCCGCGAGGCGCCGACCCCCGGTGACGCCTCGTCGTCCGACGAGGCGCCGACCCCCGGCGGCACCTCGTCGTCCGACGAGGTGCCGACGTCCCGCGAGACGTCCGCACCACGCCCCGCCTCCCGTCTGCTTGACTGATTGGTGTGACCTCGATGTCCACGTCCTCCCCCGGCGAGAACCACCTCGCCGACATCGCCACCCTGAGCTACGAGCAGGCGCGCGCCGAGCTCGTCGACGTCGTCCAGCGCCTGGAGCAGGGCGCGGCGACGCTCGAGGACTCCCTCACGCTCTGGGAGCGCGGCGAGGCCCTCGCCACCCGCTGCCAGACCTGGCTCGACGGCGCCCGCGAGCGCCTGCGGGCCGCGTCGAACCCCACCGCCCCGGGCGACCGCCCCGGAGACGTCTCCCGCCCCGACCCCGAGGAGCCCCGCGCATGAAGGCACTGGTGATCGGCGAGTCGCTCGTCGACGTCGTCGTCCGCCCCGACCAGGAACCGCAGGCGTTCCCCGGCGGCTCGCCCGCCAACGTCGCGATCGGTCTGGCCCGGCTCGACCACCCCGCGGTGCTCCTGACCTGGCTCGGCCCGGACGAGTACGGCGACCTGGTCCGCGAGCACCTCGCCTCCAGCGGCGTCGCCGTCGCGCCGGGCTCGAACGGCGCCGACCGGACCTCCGTCGCGCTCGCCCGGATCGGCGAGGACGGCGCGGCCCAGTACGAGTTCGACCTCACGATCGACTACCCCGACCACGCGATCGACGACGACGTGGCGGCCGTGCACGTCGGGTCGATCGGCGCGGTGCTGGACCCCGGGTACGAGAAGGTCCGCGACCTGCTGCGGGCCGCGCGCGCCCAGGCCACCATCAGCTACGACCCGAACCTGCGGCCCAGCATCATGGGCTCGCCGGACGCCGTCCGCGACCGGGTGCTCGAGCTCGTCCGGCTCGCCGACGTCGTCAAGGTCTCGGACGAGGACCTCGCCTGGCTGGAGCCGGGGCGCGACCCGCACGACGTCGTCCGCGAGTGGGCGACCTACGGTCCCGGCATCGTGGTCGTGACGCGCGGCGGCGAGGGCGCGCTCGGCGTCACGGCCGGCGGCGCCGAGTACGACCTCCGGGCGCCCAAGATCGTCGTGGCGGACACGGTCGGTGCCGGCGACTCCTTCATGGGCGGGCTCGTCAGCGGGCTGTGGCGGGCGGGCCTGCTCGGGGCCGAGAACCGCGATCGCCTGCGCAACCTGTCCGAGGTCGAGCTCGGCCTCCTCCTCGACCGGTGCGCCCGCATCGCCGCGATCACGGTGTCGCGACCGGGCGCCAATCCCCCCACCAGCGCCGAGCTCGGCGAGAACGGAGCCAGCGCGTGAGCGAGTCCGCAGCACCGACCCCCCGGACCATGACCCCGGCGGAGGCCTGGGCGCTCCTCGTCGAGGGCAACGAGCGGTTCGTCTCCGGACAGGCCGAGCACCCCTCGCAGTCCGTCGAGCACCGCCAGTCGCTCCAGGCGTCGCAGTACCCGTTCGTCGTCATCTTCGGCTGCTCGGACTCGCGGCTCGCCGCCGAGCTCATCTTCGACCAGGGGCTCGGCGACGCCTTCGTCGTGCGCACGGCCGGTCACGTCATCGACACGACGGTCATCGGCTCGATCGAGTACGGCACCGAGATCCTCGGCACGCCGCTCGTCGTCGTCCTCGGGCACGACTCGTGCGGGGCGGTCGGCGCGGCGGTCGACGCGCTGGAGACCGGCGAGATGCCGCCCGGGTTCGTCCGCGCGATCGTCGACCGCGTCATCCCGTCGATCCTCACCCACAACTCCCTCGAGGACACCGAGCGGTTCGGGCTCCCGCACCACCCCGTGCGCCAAGCCCTGCTCCGCGAGCACGTGACCAACACCGTCAAGACCCTGACCGCGTACTCGCAGGTGCTCGCGGACGCGGTCGCCGAGGGCCGCCTCGCCGTCGTGGGCGCCGAGTACACGCTCGCCGAGGGCCGGGCGCGACTCGTGTCCGTCCAGGGTGACGTCGGCGTCGAGCCGGACCTCACCTGACGGGTTGCCCACGGGGCGGGTCGGCACCGCCCTCGAGCCCTCCCACCACCCCGACGTGAGACACGTCACACGCCCTCAGGTTGATGCGCGCCCCGCGCCTCCGCTACGTTCGCGTGTTCGCCTACTTCCCTGACCAAGGAGTGACACCCTCATGCGATCCGCCCAGCGCCGAATCGTGACCATCTCGACCGCCGCACTCGCGGCCGTCCTGCTCGCCTCCTGCGGCACGTCCGGCAACGGCGCCTCCGAGGAGACGACCACCCCCGAGTCCTCCGAGACCGCCGAGACCCCGGACGCCGAGCCGACCGAGACCGAGAGCGAGCCGGAGCCCGAGGAGGAGACCTCCTCGTCCACGGCCCTCTCGACCAACTACGCCGCCGAGGCCGTCGACTTCGGCGAGCCCGGCGCGACCACCGACCCGGGCACCCAGCTCGCGTTCGGCCAGCCCGCCTGGGTCAACCAGACCGAGAACTTCGGCGAGGAGGAGACCACCGGCGGCGTCGGTGTCAGCATCCTGGCGATCCAGGAGCTCGACGCGAGCATGTTCGACGACTACGAGAACGCCGAGGAGTTCGCGGGGCTTCAGCCGTACGCGATCATCTACCAGGTCCAGTGGCTCTACGACGCCCCGGAGGGCTACAAGCCCACGTCGCCCGCCCTGTTCCCGATCCACGAGGACGGCAGCGACGCGCAGTACCTGGTGTCCGGCATGTTCACCACGATGTTCAGCAGCCCGGGCGACTCCTGCGGCCTCCAGCTCCCGCCCTACGACGAGGCGACCCGCACGCTCGTGACCTGCATGGTCGGCCTCGGCAGCGGCCAGCCCCTCGTCGGCGCGATGTTCAACGGTGAGAGCTACGGCGCCTTCTTCGCCACCGACGGCAACCCGTACGTCGGGAGCCCCATCGTCTGGCGCTGAGCCCGGCCGAGTCGGACGCTGACGCGTTCGACGAACGACGACGGCGGGTGGTCACCCCGAGAGGGGTGGCCACCCGCCGTCGTCGTTGTCGGAGTGGGAGTCCTCGACGTCCTCCGCTGCACCGACCTCAGCCAACGGCCTCGCGGATGGCCGGGAGCACCGCGCCGCCGAGGAGGTCGAACCCCTCCGACTCGGTGAGCCCGTGCGGGGTTCCGAACTCGACGCGGTCGGCGCCCGCCTCGAAGAGCTCGACGGCGTGGGCCGCCACCTCCTCCGGCGTCCCGGCGAAGGCGAAGCGATCCAGGACGTCGTCCGGCACCAGGGCGCCGGCCCCGGCGACGTCACCGGCCTCGAGCCGCTCCCGCAGACCCGCGAGAAGCTCGGGGTCGATGTGCACGGTCGGGTCGAGCGCCCCCACGACGTCGACGTACATGGCGACCTGCTCGCGCGCGTGCGCGCGGGCGGCCGCACCGTCCCGTGCCACCACCGTCACGGCGCCCGCCGCGAGCGCCACCGCGTCGCGGGGCCGTCCGGCGGCGAGGGCCGCCTCGTCGAGCCAGGTCCGCATCAGCCGGACCATGTCCGGGTTCGTGCTCCCGCCGATCTTCACCTCGTCCGCGACGCGGCCGGCGAGCTGTGCGCCGCGCGGCCCCCACGTCCCGATGAGGACGGGGATCGAGGACCGCAGCGGTGTGTAGTGCAGCGCCATGCCCGGCTCGAGCGTGAACACGCGCCCGGCGTAGCCGCTCGTGTCGCCCGCCAGCAGGCGGCGCACGATCTCGACGGTGTCCTCGATCGCGGCCAGCGGTCGTGGCTGGTCGACCCCGACGCGGTCGAGCCACGAGCCGCGCACCAGGCCGAGGTAGGAGCGCCCGCCGCTCGCCTCGTCGAGCACGGCGGCCTGCCCCGCGATCTCGACCGGGTGCGTGAGGTACGGGTTGAGGCAGGCGGGCCCGAGCGTCATCCGGGACGTCGCGCCAGCCGCGGTGACGAGCGCCGCGAGCGGCGGCTGGAAGCCGAGGTCGGCGTACACCGACAGCCCGTCGAACCCGGACCGCTCGGCCTGGGTCGCCAGGTGCGCGTACGTCGCGACCGCCTTGTCGGACTGGAGGGCGATCGTGACCCGGCGCCGCGCGCCCGGGTTCGCAGGCGTGCTCATGTCAGCTCCGACGTCGGGATGCGGGATGTGCCGAGGCGCTCGATGCGCATGACGAGTCGCTCCTCGGGGTCGGGGCAGGCGACGTGGCAGTCCTGCGCGAGCCAGTCCCCCGGCGCGAGCGCGCGCTGCTTGGCTGGCAACAGCGGGAGGAGCGAGGCGAGCGCGTAGAGGCAGAAGTGCCGCCCCTCCGGGATGCGCACCTGGCTCGACCGGGTCACCTCGAGGTAGTCGCCGACGGCCATGCCGCACACGGACCGACCCTCGATGCGCTCCACGACGACGCGCAGGTCCGCCAGCTCCGTGACGTCCTGCCCGTCCGGCGCGCTCGCGTCATCGGCTGCATCGCTCACGCGGCCATTCTGACCCCGACCCACCGTCGCCGGACCGGCCGACCACCACGTGGACGACACCCCGGCGGCGCGACCACCGGGCGGCGGCCGTCCGGCGGCCGACCTCCCGCTGGCCCTCGACTACACGTCGATCCCCTCGAGCAGCTCCGTCACGAGCGCGGCGACGGGCGAGCGCTCCGAGCGGGTGAGCGTCACGTGGGCGAAGAGCGGGTGGCCCTTGAGCGCCTCGATGACCGCCGCGACGCCGTCGTGCCGCCCGACCCGCAGGTTGTCGCGCTGCGCGACGTCGTGCGTCAGCACCACCCGGGAGCCCTGCCCGATCCGCGAGAGCATCGTGAGCAGGACGTTCCGCTCGAGCGACTGGGCCTCGTCGACGATGACGAACGCATCGTGCAGCGAGCGCCCGCGGATGTGCGTGAGCGGCAGCACCTCGAGCATCCCGCGGGACATGACCTCCTCGACGACGTTGCTCGACACCATCGCGCCGAGCGTGTCGAAGACCGCCTGCGCCCAGGGGTTCATCTTCTCGGCCTCGCTGCCCGGCAGGTAACCGAGCTCCTGGCCGCCCACCGCGTAGAGCGGCCGGAACACCATGATCTTGCGGTGCTCGCGCCGCTCCAGGACCGCCTCGAGGCCGGCGCACAGCGCGAGTGCCGACTTGCCCGTCCCGGCGCGACCGCCGAGCGAGACGATCCCGATCTCGGGGTCGAGCAGGAGGTCGATCGCGACGCGCTGCTCCGCGCTGCGGCCCCGCACGCCGAACACCTCGCGGTCGCCGCGGACGAGCTGGAGCTGCTTGTCGGCGGTGATCCGCGCGAGCGCGGAGCCGCGGGTGGAGTGCAGGACCAGCCCGGTGTGGACGGGCAGGTCGCGCAGCTGGCTGCCGTCGCGCAGGTCCGAGATCGCCACGGGGTCCCCGCCCCAGAGCGAGGCGAGCTCGGCCTCGTCGACGTCCGCCTGGGCCATCCCCGACCAGCCGACCTCGACCGCGAGCTGCGCCCGGTACTCCTGCGCCGCGATCCCCATCGAGCTCGCCTTGACCCGCATCGGGAGGTCCTTGCTCACCACGACGACGTCGAGCCCCTCCGAGCGGAGGTTCCCGGCGACGGAGAGGATCCGCGTGTCGTTGTCGCCCAGCCGCATGCCTGAGGGCAGCACGCTCGCGTCGGTGTGGTTGAGCTCGACGCGCAGCGTCCCGCCCTCGGTGCCGACGGGGACGGGCCGGTCCAGCCGGCCGTGCGTGACGCGCAGGTCGTCCAGCGCGCGCAGGGCGCTGCGGGCGAAGTAGCCGAGGTCGGGGTGGTGGCGCTTGGCCTCCAGCTCGGTCACGACGACGACGGGCAGCACCACGTCGTGCTCGGCGAAGCGGAACAGGGCACGCGGGTCGGACAGGAGGACGGAGGTGTCGAGCACGTACGTGATGCGCTCCCCCTCCCTCCCCTCGTCGACCGGCGTCTCCGCGCTCGTGGTGGGGTGGGTGGGGGTGGTCTCGCTCACGGTGCCTCCCTGGCGGGCTAGCTGTCCGAACGGCTGACGTCTCGCACGCTACGCCGAGCCTCGCCCGCCGGAGCGCTGTGACACGCGCGACACGCCCGGAACCGTGACCCGGCGCTTCGAGGGTCCGGCCGGACCGGATCTCCCCCCGCTATCGGGCGGAGCGGTCGGTGCGCTCGCCGCCGTCGTACGCCGTGAGCACCGCCCAGATCCAGTCGAGCGCGGTCCGCGTCGGCGGGAGGGGCTCGAGGTCGAGCCAGGCACGCACGGTGGCGAGCGCGGAGCCGGCCATCGCCGCGGCGACGATCCCGGTCGGCAGGCCGGCGATCCCGGGCACCCCGGCCGCGGCCCCGGGCCCGCAGGCCCCGCCCGCCCCGCGGGCGTCCCCCTCGGCCTGGTCGAGGGCGGCCGCGATGATCGACTGCAGCCGCCGCGTCATCCGGACCTGGATCGCGGCCGACCCCGACTCGCCCAGCAGCTTGCGGTAGAGCGCGGCGTTCTGCTCGACGTGGTCGAGGTAGGCGGCCAGCAGCCGGGCGCCGTCGGCCTCGGTGATCGGGCTCTCGGTCGCCTCGGCCACGGTGTCCTCGATGACCGCGTCGAGCGCCTCCGCGAGCAGCGTGTCCTTGTCGGAGTAGTGCTGGTAGTAGGTGCTCCGGTTGATCCCGGCCCGGTCGGCGATGTCGGAGATGGAGATCTCGTCGAGCGCCCGCTCCCGGGCGAGCGAGAACAGCGCGTCGCGCAGGCTGCGCCGCGTCCGCGCGATGCGTGGGTCCATGCCCCGCATCGTGCCATAGATCACAAAGTAACCGACACTAGTTGGATAGTCGACAAGTGTGGTTTAAAGTTCCCGTGCTCCGACGTTCGGGCTCGGCGCCCCGGACGCTCGGTCTCCTCTCGAAGGGATCCCCATGGCCACCCTGCTCTACCGGATCGGCGTCGGCGCGGCCCGCCGCGCCTGGCTCGTCGTCACCGGCTGGCTCGTCGTCCTCGGCCTCGCCGCCGGGGCGTTCCTGACGTTCGGCGGAACCCTCGCCTCGTCCTTCTCGATCCCCGGGACGGAGACTGAGCGGGTCAGCTCGCTCCTGGCGGAGGAGCTCGGCACGTCGGGCGCGACCGCCAACGTCGTCCTTCACACGCGGGACGGCGCACCGCTCGACGACGCGCAGCGCCAGGGCATCAGCGACGCCCTCGCCCGGGTCGCGGAGCTCGACGGCGTCGACCGCGTCGTCGACCCGTTCGCCACGGTCGAGGAGATGACCCTCCAGGCCGAGGACCTCGCGACCCAGCTCGCCGACAACGAGACGGCGACCACCGCCCTCACCGCGAGCCGCGACCAGCTCCAGGCCGCCCTGGCCCAGGCCGCCGACCCCGGCGCGGCCGCCCAGGACGCCGACCCCGCGACCGACGTGGACTCGCTCACCGCGCAGCTCACGGAGGTCGAGACCCAGCTCGCCGGCCTCGAGATCCAGGCGGACCAGCTCGCGCTCGGCCAGGAGCTCATGTCGTTCGCCGCCGGGATCCGCACGGTCTCGCCGGACGGCAGCACCGCGATCGGCGTCGTCTCGTTCGAGCAGGACGCCATGTCGGTCGGGCAGGACCTCAAGGACGCCATCATGACGACGCTCGACGACGGCGCCCCCGACGGCGTCGCGGTCGAGTACTCCAGCCAGCTCGCCACGTCCGTCGACGGCATCGTGGGACCGGGCGAGATCGTCGGCCTCGTCGTGGCGGCGCTCGTGCTGTTCCTCATGTTCCGGACGGCGCTGCCGGCGCTCCTGCCCGTCGTCTCCTCCCTCGTCGGCGTCGGGGTGGGGGTCGCCGGCGCGATGGCGCTGTCCGGCCTCGTCGAGATGTCGTCGGTGACGCCGGTGCTCGGGCTCATGCTCGGGCTCGCGGTCGGCATCGACTACTCCCTCTTCATCGTCAACCGCCACCGCACCCAGGTCCGCGCCGGCATGGACGTGCGCGAGTCGATCGGGCTGGCCAACGGCACGGCCGGCAACGCGGTCGTGTTCGCGGGCGCGACCGTCCTCGTCGCCCTCCTCGCGCTCAACGTGTCCGGCATCGGCTTCCTCGGCCTCATGGGCACGGTCGGCGCCGGCTGCGTCCTCATCGCCGTGCTGGTCGCGATCACGCTCACCCCGGCCCTGCTCGGCCTCATCGGCACCCGCGTCCTGCGTCGCAGCGAGCGTGGGGCGGCTCCCGTCGCGCACCCGACGCCGGCGCCGATGCGGACGTCGCGCGCCGTCGCGTCGATCGTCGCCGGCGTCGCCCTGCTCGCCGTCATGGCGATCCCCGCGCTGGGGATGCGCCTCGGCCTGCCCGACGGGGCGACGGAGAGCGCCGACAGCACCCAGTACCGCGCCTACGCCCTCACGGCGGAGCAGTTCGGAGCTGGGCAGAACGGCGCCCTCCTCGTCACCGCGTCGCTGGACGCGCCGATGGAGGAGCTCGACGTCCTGCCGACCCAGGTCGCGATCGCGCGGGCGATCATGGACGCGGGCGACGTCGTCGCCGTCGCCCCGATCGGGGTCTCGGACGACGCCGACTTCCTCGCCTTCCAGGTCGTCCCCGTCGACGGGCCCTCGAGCGAGTCGACCGAGGCGCTCGTCCACGACCTGCGGGGGCTCGACGTGCTCGACACCGGCTCGCCCCTCGGCGTCGCCGGCTTCGCGTCGGGCAACATCGACATCTCCGAGCGCCTGGGCGAGACGCTGCCGCTCTACCTCGTCGTCGTGGTCGGGCTCTCGCTCGTCATCCTCGTGATCGTCTTCCGCTCGCTCGTGCTGCCCGTGCTCGCGACCGCCGGCTTCGTGCTGTCCCTGCTCGCCGCGCTCGGCGCCACGACGGCCATCTTCCAGTGGGGCTGGCTCGGCTCGGTGTTCGGCGTCAACGAGCCGGGGCCGCTCCTGAGCTTTGCGCCGCTCATCATCACCGGCGTGCTGTTCGGGCTGGCGATGGACTACCAGCTCTTCCTCGCCTCGGCGATGCGCGAGGCCTACGCCCACGGGGCGAGCGCCCGGGCGGCCGTCAGCGCGGGACGGCACCAGAGCCGGGCGGTCGTGATCGCGGCCGCGTCGATCATGGTCGCGGTCTTCGGCGGCTTCACCTTCTCCCACCTCACGATGATCCGGCCGCTCGGGTTCGGTCTCGCGGTCGGCGTGCTCGTCGACGCGTTCGTCGTGCGCCTGCTGCTCGTCAGCTCCGCGATGCACCTCGTCGGCGACCGGGTCTGGTGGCTGCCCCGCTGGCTCGACCGCCTGCTGCCGAACGTCGACGTCGAGGGGGCGGCGCTCGAGCGCGCGCACCCGATCCCGTCGTCGTCCGAGCCCGCCGGCGACCCGGCCGACCTGCCGGGCGGCGACGCGAGGTCGGCGGCACCGGCAGCCGCGGGAGCCTCGACCGCCTCGGACTAGCGGCCGAGCCGACGCTCCCGCGTCGTGTAGTCACGGATCGCGCGGAGGAAGTCGACGCGGCGGAAGTCCGGCCAGTACGCCTCGCAGAAGTAGAACTCCGAGTGGACGCTCTGCCACAGCAGGAAGCCGCTGACGCGCTGCTCCCCCGACGTGCGGATGACGAGCTCGGGATCGGGCTGCCCGCGGGTGTAGAGGTGCTCGGTGATCTCCTCGACCGTGAGCGTGCGCGCGACGTCCTCCAGCGTCTCGCCGGCCTCGGCGCGCTCCGAGAGGATCGACCGGACGGCGTCGGCGATCTCCTGGCGCCCGCCGTACCCGACGGCGACGTTGACGGTCATCCCCTCGACGTCGCGCGTCAGGTCCTCGGCGGCGCGCAGCCGGGAGGCCGTCGACGGCGGCAGGAGGTCGAGGTTGCCGAGGGCCCGGATGCGCCAGCGTCGCGACGCGGCGAGGTCGGCGACGGCGTCCTCGATGATCCGGACGAGCGCGGTCAGCTCCTCCGGGTCCCGGTTGAGGTTGTCCGTCGAGAGCATCCACAGCGTGACGATCTTGACGCCGACCTGGTCGGCCCAGCCGAGGACGTCGACGATCTTGTCCGCGCCCGCGCGGTGGCCGTGCGCCGGCGGCGCGTCGACCTGCCGGGCCCAGCGGCGGTTGCCGTCCATCATGATGCCGATGTGGTTCGGCACCTGCTTGCCCGCCACCGCCCGCGTCAGCCGTCGCTCGTACAGCCCGTAGAGCGCGCGGTCGAAGACGTTCTCCGCCACGGCGCCTCCCTCCGACGTTGCCCGACACCCGTGCCGGGCCGGCGCTCGGCGCCGGTCCGGTGTCCGGGGGTCAACCTACCGAAGCCGGCGCGCGCGCAGGCGGTCGCCGGACGCCGCGCGCTCAACCGTCACGAACTCCTCACGCCCCGGGCCGCCCGCGGACGTGTCCCGGACCGCCGCCTGGGCTAACCTACGGTGACGTAGGTTAGAAGTGAGGCACGATGTCCAGCACCATCTCGAAGGGCTCCGGCTCGGCGCCGGCGCCCCGGAACGAGGAGCCGACCACGAGCGAGCGCAGCGGTGACGTGAGCACCCCAGGATCGGACAAGCCTGCTCGGCTGACCGTCGAGTCCGCCGTCGAGCACCTCGTCGACGCGGTCAAGCCACGCCTGCGCGGGTGGATCCACGCGGGCATGACGCCGTTCGTCGTCGCCGTGGGGATCGTGCTCGTCGTGCTGTCGCCGACCGCCGAGGCGCGGTGGAGCACCGCCGTGTTCGGGATCGCGACGACGGCGCTGTTCTCGATGTCGGGCGTCTACCACCGGGGCACGTGGAGCGCGCGGACGCTGGCCGTCCTGCGCCGCCTCGACCACTCGAACATCTTCCTCGTCATCGCCGGCACCTACACACCGCTCGCCGTGCTGCTGCTCCCGTCCCCGACCCGATGGATCCTGCTGGTCGTCGTGTGGTCCGGCGCGCTCGTCGGGATCGGGCTGCGCGTGTTCTGGCTCTCGGCCCCGCGCTGGCTCTACGTGCCGATCTACATCGCGCTCGGCTGGGTCGCCGTGTGGTTCCTCCCCGCCTTCCAGCGCGCCGGCGGCCCCGCCGTCATGTGGCTCGTCATCGCCGGGGGCATCTGCTACACGCTCGGCGCCGTCGTCTACGCGCTCAAGCGCCCCAACCCCAGCCCGCGCTGGTTCGGGTTCCACGAGATCTTCCACGTCGGCACCCTCGGCGGGTACACCTGTCACGCCATCGCGATCTTCCTCGTGGTCCTGCAGCTGCGCACCGCGATGTAGGACGTCCGCCGACGCCCGGGAGGGTCGACCCCGACGGGAACTACGCTCGGGGACAACCTGCCCAGTCGAAGGGAGCCAGCCGTGGCCAAGAACAAGGCGTCGAAGAAGTCCGGGACGGGGAAGAAGTCGCACGAGCCGGGCGCGGGCGGCAAGGCCACGAAGGCCGACCGGGGCGAGAAGGCGAAGAAGCCGAAGAAGTCGAAGAAGTCCGGCAAGGCAGCCACGTCCCGCGGGGCCGCGACGGGCGACGACTCGCTCGCGCCCGTCCCCGTCACGACCGCCGGGTCCGAGGACTGGACGACGCCCCCGCGCGAGGCCCTCGCCGTCGGCGATGGCTTCCGGATCGCGGACCTCGACGCCGCCGCGACGCCCGGCTGGACCGGCTCGCGGGCCGAGGCCGAGGCCCGGCTGGCCGCGCTCGGCGAGGAGCTGTCCGAGCTGCAGGAGCGCCTGTTCGCCGAGGGTCGCTCGGGCGGGCGCCGCGCCGTCCTCCTCGTGCTCCAGGGGCTCGACACGGCCGGCAAGGGCGGCATCGTGCGACACGTCGTCGGCATGGTCGACCCGCAGGGCGTCTCCATCCGGTCGTTCGGCGTGCCGACGCCGGAGGAGCGCAGCCACCACTACCTGTGGCGGATCGACCGCTCGCTCCCGGCCGGCGGCAGGATCGGCGTCTTCGACCGCTCGCAGTACGAGGACGTGCTCGTCGTCCGCGTCGACTCCCTCGCCCCGCTCGAGGAGATCGAGGGCCGCTACGAGGAGATCAACGAGTTCGAGCGGGCGCTCGTCGAGCGCGAGACCTCGATCGTCAAGGTCGCGCTCGTCGTCTCGCCGCACGAGCAGTACCGGCGCCTGCGCGAGCGGCTCGAGCGCCCCGACAAGTACTGGAAGTTCTCCCTCGGCGACCTCGCCGTCCGGGCGAAGCGGCCGGCCTACGACGAGGCCTACCAGCTCGTGCTCGACCGCACGAACACGTCGTGGGCGCCGTGGTACGTCATCCCGGCGGACAACAAGTGGTTCGCGCGGTTGGCCGTCGCCGAGCTCGTCGTCCAGGCCCTGCGCGACCTCGACCTGTCGTGGCCGCCGGCCGACTTCGACGTCGCCGAGGCGACGGCAGCGCTGGACGCGCAGCAGGACGAGCCCGTCTAGCCCCGCGCGGCTGGTCCCGCGCCGCACCGCGGAGCCGAGCCGCGGGCGGACCGGTCAGGCCGGGGTGACGCGGTAGCGCCGGTGCCGGAGCACGGGGCTGGCCTCGCGAACCCGCGCGAGCTCCTCGCCGGTGATCGTCGCGACGGCGAGCACCGGCGCGTCCGCGCCCACCCGGCTGCCGCGGTCGGCCCCGTCGTCCACCGCGGCGAGCACCGCGCCGCGCGGGTCGACGATCGCCGACCCGCCGACACGTCCGCGTCCCGCCTGCGACGCCAGCGCGACGTAGGCCGTGTTCTCGATCGCCCGGGCCCGCACGAGCGTCCGGAGCTGCTCGGCCTTGTCCGGCCCGCCGCTCCAGGCAGCGCCGACCGCGACGACGTCGACGGGGGCGCCGCCGGCGACGTCCGTGAGCGCGCGCACCGACTCGGGGAACCGCAGGTCGTAGCAGGTCACGACGCCGAGGCGCAGCACCCAGCCGTCGGCGGTCGGCATGTCGACGACGAGCGGTCGGTCCGGCTCGCCCGCGTCGAGCAGGTCGGACTCCCGCGCGCCGTAGGCGTCGTACAGGTGCACCTTCGCGTACCGGCCGACGACCTCGCCGTCCGGCGCGATCACGAGGGTCAGGTTGCGTGCCCGATCGCTGCTCGCCGGGACGAGGATGCCGACCACGACGGCGATCCCGGCCGCGCGGGCCGCGGCGCGCAGCCCGACGACCAGCGCCCCGCCCTCGTCGTCGGCGAGCTCGGGACCGAGCCGCGCCTGCCAGCCCGACGTGTACTCCGGCAGGACGACGACGCCGCAGCCGGCCTCGCCCGCCGCCGCGACCGCCCGGGTGGCGAGGGTCAGCAGCCGGTCGCGCCAGGCGCCGAGCGCCTCGCCGGCGGCGGGACCGTCGGCCGCGAGCTGCGCGACGGCCAGCCGCACGGACACGTCAGGCCCCGGCCGACCCGCCGCCGCGGGAGTCATCGGTCGCGGTGGTCACGGCGGCCGCGCCGCCGTCGGGGCCGCCGGGACGCGCGGGACTCGCGGGACTCTCAGGGCTTCCGCCCTGGATCCGCGCGGCGCGGTCCGCCTCGGTCGCCGCCTCGCCGTCGGCGTAGGGCCACGGCGAGCCGATCGACGACTCGACGTTGCGGTCGTTGCTCAGCGTCGTCGACGTCGCGGACGTGCCGTCGCGGCGCGCGAACGCGCGGTTGACCTTCCGCAGGTCGCGCACGAAGAAGAGCATGAGCGCGATGACGGCGAGCGCCAGGAGGAAGGTCGCGACGAACCCGACGAGGCCCGGGGAGACCTCCCAGTCCTCCGGCTGCGTGTCGGCGAGGACGACGACGCCGGCGGCCAGCGCGTCGACGGCGGTGCTCACGGCGCCACCTCGACCGGCGTCCGGATCCCCTCGAAGAGGTCCTCCTCGGGCTCGCCGTCGGGGCGGGTCGGCGGGATCGTCGAGCGCACCAGCTCGAACTCCTCCCACGGCCAGATCTCCGCCTCGACGTCACGCGGCACGGCGAAGAAGAACCCGTCCGGGTCGATCTGGGTCGCGTGGGCGCGCAGGGCCGCGTCGCGCTGGGGGTAGTAGCCGGCGACGTCGACGCGGGCCGTCGCGGCGCGCCCGTCGTGGTCGTCCCAGTCCTCGAGCCACGAGCCGAACGGCGACTCCAGCCCGCGCGCGACAAGCGCCTCGTGGACCGCCTTCATCTGCGAGCGGCGGAACGACACGTGGTAGTAGACCTTCGCCACGTCCCAGGCGGCGCCGAGCTCCGGGTACTGCTCCGGGTCGGCCGCGGCCTCGACGGCGGCCATCGAGACCACGTGGGTCATGATGTGGTCGGGGTGCGGGTAGCCGCCGTTCTCGTCGTAGGTGAGCAGCACCTGCGGACGGAACTCGCGGATGAGCGCGACGAGCGCCGGAACGGTCTCGGTCAGCGGCGTCAGCGCGAAGCAGCCCTCCGGCAGCGGCGGCAGCGGGTCGCCCTCGGGCAGGCCCGAGTCGACGAATCCCAGCCAGGTCTGCCGCACGCCGAGCGCGCTGGCGGCCGCGGCCATCTCGAGCCGGCGACGCGCGGGCAGGTCCGCGAGGACCTCGGGGTCGTGCAGCAGGCTCGGGTTGAGGATGTCTCCCCGCTCGCCGCCGGTGCACGTGACCACGAGGACGTCGGCGCCCTCGTCCGCGTACCGGGCCATCGTCCCGGCGCCCTTGCTCGACTCGTCGTCCGGGTGCGCGTGCACGGCCATGAGACGCAGCTCGCTCACGAACCCTCCTGAATGTCCTCGGTTGCGGTGGTGCCGGCCCGGATCGGGCCCCGGCCATTCTCGCACCTGGTCCGGACGGATGAGCCGCCGGGCCACCCGCCCGGTGAGCCGCCCGGTGAGCCGCCCGGTGAGGCAGACTGGGTCCGTGACGTCTCCCGCCCCCGGAACGAGCGCCGAGCGCCTCGCCCGCCGGTACGGCACCCGGCCGGGGGCGCACCCCGGCGCCCGCCCCGCCGGGCCAGCCGGCCGTCCGGACGGGCCGGACCGGCCCGACGGTGCCGAGGACCCGGACGGCGCCGCCGGCGGCTCAGGCCCCGGGTTCGGCCGCTGGGTCGCCTGGATCGGCAGCGCCCTCGTCGCCGTCGTCCTCACCGCGATCATCGTCGCGATCAACGTGCTCGGCGACGACGCCGTCGCGACCGCGCAGGCCGTCTCCTACGAGGTGACGTCCGACGAGGCCGTCGTCGTCCAGCTCGCCGTCACGCGGCCCGATCCCGCGGTGGCGGTCACCTGCACGGTCGAGGCGGTCGACGCCTCGCTCGCCCAGGTCGGCGCGCGCACGGTCGAGGTGGCGGCCCGGCCGGGCGGCGGGCACACCGTGACGCTCGAGGTCGAGGTCGCGACGTACGCGCGCGCCGAGCAGGGTCGCGCCGTCGAGAACGGGTGCTTCGCGATCGAGCCCTGAGGCCTCCGACGGGCCCTCCGAGGGCATTTCCGGCGTCGCGGGCCGCCCGGAGCGCTATCATGGGAGATTCATCGCCGTCCGCACCGTGGGCCCCGCGGCCCTCCGCGTGTGGACGGCGTTCCACGTACGAAGGAGCTAGCCGTGGCTGAGACCACGTGGATGACTCAGGACGCCTACGACCGACTCACCGCCGAGCTCGAGCACCTCAAGGGGCCGGGCCGCAGCGAGATCACCGCTCGGATCGAGCAGGCCCGCAGCGAGGGCGACCTCAAGGAGAACGGCGGGTACCACGCCGCGCGCGAGGAGCAGGGCAAGGCCGAGGCCCGGATCCGGCAGCTCGAGGAGATCCTGCGCCACGCCGAGGTCGGCGAGGCCCCGCCGGACGACGGCGTGGTGGAGCCGGGCATGGTCGTGACGGCCAGCGTCGCCGGTCGCGAGATGACGTTCCTGTTCGCCTCCCGCGAGGTGCAGGCCGACGACATCGACATCGAGGTCTTCTCCCCGTCCTCGCTGCTCGGCGCGGCGATCAACGGGACCAAGGTCGGCGACACGACGGCGTACAAGTCCCCGCGCGGGACGGACGTCGCCGTCGAGATCCTCGCGGCCACGCCCTACCAGGGCTGACGTCGTCGGCGCGCTCCGCGCCGACGACACCGACACGACGCAACGCCCGGGCGGCCTCGGCCACCCGGGCGTTCCGCGTGCCCGGCGCTGGTGGGGCGGCCGGCGGGCGGGGTGGGCTCAGCGCCGGGGACGCGGCCGGCCGTCAGCGCTCGGCCGCGTCGTACCCGGCCTCGCGGATCCGGGAGAGCACCTCGCCCGAGTGCTCCCAGCCCTTCGTGACGACCTCGATGTCGACGGCGGTCTCGTCGACCCCGAGCCCCGACCCGGTCCGGACGTGGCCGACCGTGACGACGTCGGCGCCCGTCTCGGCGATCACGCCGAGCAGCCGCGCCAGGTGGCCCGGCCGGTCCGTGAGGTGACAGCGCAGGTGGAGGTAGCGGCCGGCGGCCGACATGCCGTGGCGGAACACCTTGCGCAGCACGATCGGGTCGACGTTCCCGCCCGAGAGCACGACGACGAGGGGCCGGCTCGGGTCGATGAGCTCGCCGAGCGCGTCGATGCCCTGGTGCGGCGGCGAGGCGGCGCCCTGGACGAGGGCGGCGGCCCCCGCAGCCCCCGCGGGCTCGACCACCTGCTTGGCGCGCTCGGCCAGCGAGAGGACCGCGCGCGAGAGCGAGTCCTCGGTCACCGTCACGACGGGGACGTGGCGGGCGCGCACGACCGAGAGCGGCACCGCGCCGGCGATCCCGACCGCGATCCCGTCGGCCATGGTGCGCTCGGTCGCGACGACCACGGGCTCGCCCGCCGCCAGCGCCGGCGGGTAGCACGCGGCGCGCTCGGCCTGGACGCCGATGACGCGCACGTGGTCCGGGACGGCCGCGGCGATGCCGGCGAGCAGACCGCCGCCGCCCGTCGGGACGAGGATGGTCCCGACGTCCGGCACCTGCTCGACGATCTCCAGCCCGATCGTGCCCTGGCCCGCCACGACGTCGGGGTGGTCGTACGGGTGGATGAAGGTCCTGCCCTCGCGCTCGGCGACCTCGCGGGCCCTGGCCACCGCGTCCTCGACGCTCAGCCCGCCCAGCACGACGCCGGCGCCGTAGCCGCGCGTCGCGTCGACCTTCGGCAGCGAGGCGTCGGCCGGCATGTGCACCTCGGCGTCGATCCCGAGCCGGCGCGCGGCCCACGCAACGCCCTGCGCGTGGTTCCCGGCCGACGCGGCGACCACGCCGCGAGCGCGCTCCTGCGGCGTCAGGTTGGCGAGCCGGACGAGCGCACCGCGGACCTTGAAGCTGCCCGTGCGCTGCAGGTGCTCGGCCTTGAGCTCGACGTGGGTGCCGGCCAGCCCCGAGAACGCCTCGGAGGAGAGCACGGGCGTGCGGTGCAGCGCGTCGGCGATCGTGAGCCGCGCGCGCTCGACGTCCTCGCGCGTCACGGCGGGGACGGGGGCGCACGGATCGGCGCGGCCGGAGGGGACGGGAGTCACGGGTCAAGCCTGCCACCGTCGGGCGCGCCGCGGGAGCCGGGGAACAGCCGGGTCGCCGACGTCGTTGACCTGAGCATGTTCTTCCGCACCGCTCCCCACATGGTCACGCTCGACGACGCCCTCCCCGGGCGCCAGGAGCCCGCGTTCGACACGGCGGGCGTCCACCGCGTGCTCGGCACGCCGATCCAGGGGCCGTTCCCCGAGGGGACGCAGGTGCTGTACGTCGCGATGGGCTGCTTCTGGGGCGAGGAGAAGCACTTCTGGCAGCTCCCCGGCGTCGTCACGACGGCCGTCGGCTACATGGGTGGGTTCACGCCCAACCCGACGTACGAGGAGACGTGCACCGGGCAGACCGGCCACACGGAGACGGTGATGATCGCCTACGACCCGGAGCAGGTGCAGCTCGGGACGCTGCTCGAGACGTTCTGGACCCAGCACGACCCCACGCAGGTCCACCGCCAGGGCAACGACCGCGGCACGCAGTACCGCTCGGCGATCTACTGGACGACGCCGGAGCAGCGCGACGCGATCGAGGCCTCCCGCGAGCGCTACCAGGAGCGGCTGACGCAGGCCGGGTACGGCGAGATCGCCACGGAGATCCGGCCGGCGAGCGAGGCGGGTCCCTTCTGGTACGCCGAGCCGTACCACCAGCAGTACCTCGCGTGGAACCCGACGGGCTACTGCCCGGCCCACGCCACCGGCGTCACGTTCTAGCCCCGCGCCGGGCGGGCGCCCCGGCACGCTGGGCGTCTCGGAGGACTCGGCCCGTCCGGCCCGCGCACCTTGGTACGGTCGAGGCGTGCCGCGCCTGGACAAGATGAAGCTGGCCCCCAACGGCCTCACGGTTCGCCTGCAGCGCCTGCTCGTCGACGACGAGTACCTCCGGGTCTGGCGGCTGACGACGGACGACGCCCCGGCCGACCGGCACTACGTCCTCGTGCACGGGCTCGGGGTGTCGAGCGAGTACTTCGAGCCGATCGCGGCGCGGCTCGCGCGCACGGGCACCGTCCACCTCCTCGACCTGCCCGGGTTCGACGGCGTGCCGCACCACGGGCGCCGGCTCGGCATCGGCGGCTACGCCGACGTCGTCGCGGCCTGGGTCCGCCGGGAGGGGCTCGCCGACCCCGTGCTGGTCGGTCACTCGATGGGCGCGCAGGTCGTGGTCGAGGTGCTGGCCCGGTACCCGGACCTCGCCACCCGCGCGGTCCTCGTCGGCCCACCCGTCAACGCCTCCGAGCGCTCGCCCGTGCGCCAGGCGCTCCGGCTCGCCCAGAGCTCGCTGCACGAGTCCTTCGGGACACGGCGCACCGCGGTCGCCGGCTACCTGCGCTGCGGTCCGCACTGGATCCTCGCCGTGCTGCCCGGCCTGCTCGAGTACCCGATCGAGGACCGCGTCGCGCTCGTCGAGGCCCGGACGCTCGTGGTGCGCGGGACCTGGGACCGGGTGGCGCCGCGCGAGTGGGCCACCCTGCTCGCCGACACCCTTCCGGCCGGCTCGCTCGCCGAGATCACGGGCGCCTCCCACTCGGTCGTGTACGAGCACTTCGCCGAGCTGACCGAGCTCGTCATCGCCCACGCCGACGGCTCGGAGCTCGACGGGACGCTGGTGGACGGGCGCGACCCGATCGCCTCCCCCGACGGGCTGGCCGTCGGGACCGAGGAGGACGCCGAGGACGACGCGGCCCGGGTCGCCGAGGCCATCGACCCGGCGGAGACCGCACGGTGACACGACCGGCCGGACGGCCGGGAGGGCGGCCCCCGTCGCCGTCCCGTCACGAGACGCGCGGTCGCGAGCCGCAGCGTGGTGAGCCGCGGCGGCTGCGCGACGCGGTGCGCGTCGCGGCGGCCTGGGCGGACGACTACCGCTACATCCTCGGCGTGCAGCTGCGCGCGCGGCTCGCCCCCGAGCCCCCACGGGAGCTGCTCGAGGGCGACCGCGTCCCGATCCTGCTGCTGCCCGGCATCTACGAGAGCTGGTACTACCTCGAGCCGCTGGCACGCCTGCTCAACGGCCGGGGTCACCCCGTCGTCGCCGTGCCCGAGCTCGGCCGGAACGTGTCGGGGCTCGCGGAGTCCGGCCGCGTCGTCGCCGCCCGGCTGCGGGTGGCCGGGACCCGCGACCTCGTCGTCCTCGGCCACTCCAAGGGCGGCCTCGTCGGCAAGGAGCTCATGCTCGGCCGGCTCGGCGACCGCGTGCGCGGCATGGTCACGATCAACACGCCGTTCGCCGGCTCGACGCGCGCCCGGTGGTTCCCCGGCGGCCCGGTGCGGGCGCTGTCCGACCGCGACCTCGCCATCCGCGACCTGTCCCGCCGCCGCGACGCCGACCACCGGATCGTGTCGATCTACGCGGCGTTCGACCCGCACGTCCCCGGCGGTTCCTTCCTGGCGGGGGCGCGCAACGTGCGGGTGGACGCCGTCGGGCACTTCCGGATCGTCGGCCATCCCGACGTGCGTCGAGCGGTGCTCGACGCCGTCGCCCGGTTCGACACCGCCGGGACGTGAAGGACCCCCGCCGCCACGAGCGAGTCGTGGCGACGGGGGTCGTTCCGCGTCGGGGACGTCCGGCGGGGCCGGTCAGCGCACCGGCGGCGTGTGCCAGATCCGGTCGATGTAGTCGACCATCGAGCGGTCGGAGGAGAAGAAGCCCGTGCGCGCGACGTTGAGGATCGCGGAGCGGGTCCACTGCTCCTGGTCGCCGTAGGCCACGTCCACCCGGTCCTGCTCGGCGATGTAGGACGCGAAGTCCGCCAGCACCATGAACCGGTCCTGGTGCAGGAGGTTGGAGACCACCGGCTCGAACGTCGAGCGGTCCCCGCCCGAGAACGCGCCGCTCGCGATGAGGTCGATGGCGCGGCGCAGCGTCGGGTCGCTCTCGTAGAACGCGCTCGGGCGGTAGCCGGCGTCCTGCAGCGCCTGGACCTCGGGCTCGGACATGCCGAAGAGGAAGAAGTTCTCGTCCCCGACCAGCTCGCGGATCTCGACGTTGGCGCCGTCGTCCGTGCCGATCGTGAGGGCGCCGTTGAGCGCGAACTTCATGTTGCCCGTGCCGGAGGCCTCCTTGCCCGCGAGCGAGATCTGCTCGGACAGGTCGGCCGCCGGGATGACCTTCTCGGCCAGCGTCACGTTGTAGTTCGGCGGGAAGAGCACCTTGAGCCGGCCCTCGACGCGCGGGTCGGCGTTGACGGTCGAGCCGACCGCGTTGATGAGGTGGATGATCCGCTTGGCCATCGCGTAGCCCGCGGCCGCCTTCGCGCCGAAGATGAACGTGCGCGGCGTGACGTCGGCCGCCGCCACCTCGCCCGAGACGATCCGGTCGTACAGCGTGACGATGTGCAGCACCTTGAGGAGCTGGCGCTTGTACTCGTGCAGGCGCTTGACCATGACGTCGACCATGTGGTCGTCCGGCACGGTGAAGCCGTCGCGCTCGAGGAGCACGGCGTTGGCACGGCGCTTGTTGTGCGCCTTGATCGCGGCGAACCGGGCGCGGAACTCCTCGTCCTCGGCGTAGGGCTCGAGCTCGCGCAGCCGCTCGAGGTCCGTGATCCAGCCGACGCCGATCGTCTCGGTGATGAGCTCGGACAGCGCCGGGTTCGCGAGGCGGAGGAACCGGCGGGGGGTCACGCCGTTCGTCACGTTCGTGAACTTGCCGGGGTAGAACTCGTCGAAGTCCGGCAGGACCTTCTCGCGCAGGAGCTGGCTGTGCAGCTCCGCGACCCCGTTGACCTTCGCGCCGGCGACGGTCGCGAGGTAGGCCATCCGGACGGCGCGGGCCGGGTACTCCTGGATGATGGACATGCGGCGGATGCGCAGCTCGTCGTCACCGAACTTCTCCCGGACCTCGGCGAGGAACTCGTCGTTGATCCGGTAGATGATCTCGAGGTGGCGCGGCAGCAGGCGGCCGAGCAGGTCGACCGACCAGACCTCGAGCGCCTCCGGCAGGAGGGTGTGGCAGGTGTAGGCGAAGCACTGCTTCGTGATCGCCCAGGCCTCGTCCCAGTCCATCTTCTTCTCGTCGACGAGCACGCGCATGAGCTCGGGGACGCCGATGACGGGGTGGGTGTCGTTGAGCTGGAAGATGATCCGCTCGGGCAGCTCGTGCAGGTCGAAGCCCTCGGGAAGGACGTCGTAGACGAAGTTCTTGATCGACGCGGCGACGAAGAAGTACTGCTGCTGCAGGCGCAGCTCCTTGCCCTGGGGCGTGGAGTCCTCCGGGTAGAGCACCTTGGAGATGTTCTCCGCGAAGGTCTGCGAGCGCACGGCCTCCTCGAAGTCGCCGGCGTTGAAGATCTTGAGGTCGAACGCGTCGGTCGCGACGGCGCGCCACAGGCGCAGCGTGTTGACGCGTCCGTTGAGGTAGCCGGGGACCATGTAGTTGTACGGCAGCGCCTTGACGTCCCACGCGGGGACCCAGCGCGTGCGGGTCACGCCCTCGTCGTCGTAGGTCTCCGTGTGGCCGCCGAATCCGATGAGCTGGGCCTGCTCGGGGTGCGGGAACTCCCACGGCGCGCCGAGCGCGAGCCAGCCGTCCGGCTGCTCGACCTGCTGGTCGTCGACGAACGTCTGGCGGAAGATGCCGTACTCGTAGCGGATGCCGTAGCCGATGCACGGGACGCCCATCGTGGCCAGCGAGTCGATGAAGCACGCGGCGAGACGGCCGAGGCCGCCGTTGCCGAGACCGGGCTCGACCTCCTGGGAGCGCAGCGTCGCGAGGTCGATGCCGAGGCTGCGCAGCCCGTCCTCGACGACCTCGGTGAGGTCGGTCGCGAGGAGCGCGTTGCCGAGCTGACGGCCGAGCAGGTACTCGGCGGACAGGTACGCGACGCCCTTGGTCTGCTGCTCGAACTGGCGACGCGAGGTCTCCAGCCAGCGCGCCATGAGGTAGTGGCGCACGGTGCGGGCGAGGGCGAGGTACTGGTCGTTGACCGTCGACTGGGCGAGGGTGACGCCCTGGCCGAAGTTCAGCTCGCGCAGGAACTCCTTCACGAAGCCGTCGACGGACGTCGGCGGCCCCGCGACCGGCGCGGTGGCGAGGGGGTGGGTCTTCACAGCCGTGGCGGCGTCGGCCGGGACGGCGGTTTCGTCATGACTCTCGGTGGACACGGGTGCCACGGTAACGAGTCGGGCACCTCCCGCGCACGGCGATGGTCCCGACGCGGCGCTCGGGCCCGCGATCCGGGGGTGAGCACGGGGGCTCGGGAAGGGCCGCCACGCGGGCGTTCCGCGCTGCAAGTTTTCCGCAAGCCGTTGCAACGATGTGACCCAACTCACACGTGGCGCGCTCCGGCGTGGCGAGTCGACGCGCGTCCCGCGAGGGCCACGGCGAGGCTCCGCGCGTCGCGCGGGTGCCCGACGCCGGGCCTACTCGCCGCGCGACCAGGCGAGCAGCCGGTCGCGCGACCACGTCGTGACGATGCGGTCCGGGTCGACGCCTCCCGCGACGGCCCGCTGGGCGCCCCAGGGCAGCCAGGCGAGCTGGCCGGGCGCGTGGGCGTCGGAGTCGATGGAGAACAGGCAGTCCGCCTCGACGGCGAGCCGCAGCAGGTCCAGCGGCGGGTCGCGGCGCTCGGGACGCGAGCTGATCTCGACGGCCGTCCCGAACTGCGCGCACGCCTCGAACACGACCTCGGCGTCGAACTCCGAGGGCGGCCGGACGCCGCGCTCGCCCTCGACCAGCCGCCCCGTGCAGTGCCCCAGCACGTCGACGCGCGGGTTCGCCGCGGCGGCGACCATCCGGACCGTCATGGCCTCGCGCTCCATCCGCAGCTCGGAGTGGACGGAGGCGACGACCACGTCGACCCGGAGCAGGAGGGCCTCGTCCTGGTCGAGCGTGCCGTCGGGGAGGATGTCGACCTCGATGCCGGTGAGGACGCGGAAGTCGGCGCCCTCCGCAGCGAAGGCCGCGTTGAGGGCGGTGACCTCGTCGAGCTGCGCGCGCAGGCGGTCGGCGCTCAGGCCGTTCGCGACGCGCAGGCGGGGCGAGTGGTCGGTGATCGCCTGGTACTCCCGGCCCAGGGCCCGCGCGACCGCCGCCATCTCCGCGATCGACGCGCTGCCGTCGGACGCGTGGGAGTGGGCGTGCAGGTCGCCGCGCAGCCGGGCGGCGAGCGCGCGGGACGCCGCGTCGTCGTCGGGGAGCAGCTCGCGCGCCTCGGCGCGGGCCTCGACGAGCGCCCCCGGCACCGTCCCGGCCAGGGCCGAGCAGATCGCCGCAGCCGTCGACGCCCCGATCCCCGGCAGCCGCTTCCAGGCCGCCTGGACCGTCCCGAGCGCCGCGATCTCGTCGCCGGAGAGCCCGGCGACGAGATCGGCGGCGTTGCGGTACGCCATGACGCGGTGGGGGTCGGTCCGTGCGCGCTCGCGCCAGAAGGCGATCTCGCGCAGCGCGGCGACGACGGGCACCGCGGGCGCCACCGACGTCCCGGCGCTCGCCGTCCACGCACCGGCGTCCGGCCCGTCAGCGCGCGCGGACCCGGGCGGCCCGTGGAAAGCGGGCTGGACGCTCTCGTCGGTCATGGCCGGGGCGGGTCCGGGACGTCTCAGCGAGCGCCGAGGATGTCGACGACGAAGACGAGCGTGTCCGTCCCCTTGATCCCGGCGGCGGGCATGCCCCGGTGGCCGTAGCCCAGGTGCGGCGGGATGGAGACGAGGACGCGCGAGCCGATCTGCTGGCCGACGAGCGCGTCGTCCCAGCCGGCGATGACGGCGCCGACGCCGATCGGGAACGAGATCGAGCTGCCGCGGTCGTAGGAGTTGTCGAAGATGCGACCGCCGCCGGGAGCCCACGTCTGGCCGAGGTAGTTGACCTCGATCGACTGGCCGGCCTCGACCTCGGCGCCGTCACCCTGCTCGAGCACGACGACCGCGAGGTCCTCGGGGGCCGCGCTGTCCGGGAAGGTGAGGACGGGCTTGTCGCCGAAGGAGCCGGACGCGGTGGGGAGCGTTGACATGGGGTGCCTTTCGTCGGGAGGCGCGGCGGGTGCCGACCGGACAACCCTACGACCCGGGTCCGACACTCGTCCGTCGGCGGCCGGCCGGCCCCCGGTGAGCGGCCGACCGAGTGTCGGCGAGCGGCCGCCCCGCGTCAGCCCCGCGGGCGAGCGCGCAGGACGCGCTCGAGGAACGCGAGCTGCCGCGGCCAGCGGTACCCCTCCCCGCCCTCGTGGCCGTTGTACTTGAACACGTCGATCTCGCTGCCCTCGGGGTGCCCGTAGTGGTTGAACGCGGCGTACACCGTCGAGGGCGGGCAGGTCTGGTCCATGAGCGAGACGGAGAACAGCGCCGGCGCGCTCGCGGAGCGAGCGATCGAGGCCGCGTCGAGGTAGGCCAGCGTGTCGAGGACGCGCTGCTCGGCCTGCCGGTGGACGTGCAGGTAGTCGACGACCTCGCGGTAGGGGTACGCGTCCGTGATCGTGATCGCCCGGTCGATCTGGCACATGAAGGGCACGTCGGGCATGACGGCGACGAGCCCGTCGGCGAGACCGGCGACGGCCAGCGTGGTGCCCCCGCCCTGGGAGACCCCCGTGACGGCGATCGCCTCGGGGTCGACGCCCGGGATGGCGCGCGCGGCGTCGACGGCCCGCACACCGTCGGTGTAGAGCCGGCGGTAGTAGTGGTGCTCGGGGGCCTCGATGCCCATCGTCATGAAGCCGGGGCGGTGCGGACCGGAGCCGTGCGGGTCGCCCGTCCCCCCGCCGGTCCCCCACCCCGACCCCTGCCCGCGGGAGTCCATGACGAGATGCCCGTACCCGGCGCTGGCCCACGCGAGGCGCTCGTGGGGCAGGCCCCGGCCGCCGCCGTAGCCGACGAACTCGACGACCGTCGGGACGACCTCGTCGTTCGCGGGACGCACGAACCACCCCTTGACGGGGTCGCCGGCGAAGCCGCGGAAGGTGACGTCGTACACCTGGACCGTGCGCAGCCCGGTGGGGACGGGATCCAGCACCACGTCGACGTCGTGCTGGCGCGCCTGCGCGAGCGTGTCGCTCCAGAACCGCGCGAGGTCGTCGGGCGCGCGAAGCTCCGGACGGTAGGCGGTGAGCTGGTCGAGCGGGAGGTCGAAGTACGCCACCCGACGACTCTAGGACGACGACGACGGCGGCCGGCTCCCGGGGTGGGAGCCGACCGCCGCCGTCGCGCGTCGCGGGCGGGCGACGCTAGTTGTCGCCGCGCAGGATCGCGAGGATCCGCAGGATCTCGAGGTACATCCACACGAGCGTGACCGCGAGGCCGAAGGCCGCGGCCCACGAGTACTGCGCGGGGGCGCCGCGGCGGACGCCCTGCTGGATGGAGTCGAAGTCGATGACGAGGGTCGCGGCCGCGAGGACCACGGCGGCGGCGCCGATGAGGAGGCCGAGGCCGCCCGAGCGCATGCCCCAGCCGCCCATGACGCCCGTCCACACGAGGACCAGGTTGACCAGCGCGAAGACCGCGTAGCCGACCAGCGCCAGCATGACGATGCGCTGGAACTTCGGGGTGTTGCGGACCTTCCCGCTGCGGAAGAGGACGAGCATCGTCGCGAACACCGCGAGCGTCCCGAGGATCGCCTGCATGACGATGCCGGACCACTGGCCCTCGAACCAGCTCGAGATGGCGCCGAGGAACAGGCCCTCGAACACGGCGTAGCCGAGGATCAGCGGGACCGAGACCTTCTTGCGGAAGGAGTTGACCAGGCCGAGGACGAGACCGCCGATGAGACCGACGATCATGAGCATCTGCTGGATCCCCGGCGGGGCGACCCACGCGAGCGCCCCGACGAGCACGATGACGCCGAGCAGGATGCCGGTCTTCATGATGACGTCGTCGTACGTCATGCGGCCGGTCTCGTAGGCGGTGGCCGCGGGGGCCGCGTAGGCGTGCTCGAGCGCGTCCATCTGGGCCGGCGCGCCGGCCTGCGGGATCGGGGGCAGCGTCGACGTGCCCGAGGCGGGCTGCTGGTAGGAGCCGTAGGGGCCCGCGGGCGCGGCGGAGGCACCGGCCGGGGTGAGACCCAGCTTCTGCCGCTCCTTGCGCGCCGACTCCGAGTCGCCGAAGTACGGATCGTTGGTGAAGTACGGGTTGCTCACGCGGACTCTCCTAGGGGTGTGGGCGTGTGCGTTCTGGACACGGCGGACCAGCCGCGCTACGAGGAGTAACGCTACCGCCGCGGTCCGTGTTCCCGTCGGGGTCGCCGTCGGGGACGACCTCCACCCACGGGATGAGGGGCCTCCCCACGGCGCGGGAGAGGGGCCGAGCGGCAGTTCCACCCGTCGCCGGTACCACCCGCGCCGGTCGTGTCCGTAGCGTCGAGGCATTCGCGAAAGGAGCGAGCAGATGATCGAGGCGACGAACCTCACGAAGCGGTACGGAACGAAGGTGGCGGTGGACTCCGTGTCCTTCCAGATCCACCCCGGCCGGGTCACCGGCTTCCTCGGCCCGAACGGCGCCGGCAAGTCCACCACCATGCGGATGATCATGGGGCTGGACCGCCCGACCGGCGGGCACGTCACGGTCAACGGCCGGGACTACACGAGCCTGCGCGCCCCGCTCCGCGAGGTCGGCGCGCTGCTCGAGGCCAAGGCCGTCCACACCGGACGCTCGGCCCGCAACCACCTGCGCGCGCTCGCGGCGACCGAGGGCATCTCGGACAAGCGGGTCACGGAGGTCATCGAGATGACCGGCCTGACCTCCGTCGCCGACAAGCGCGTCGGCGGCTTCTCCCTCGGGATGGGGCAGCGCCTCGGGATCGCGGCGGCCATGCTCGGCGACCCCAAGACGCTCATCCTCGACGAGCCGGTCAACGGCCTCGACCCCGAGGGCGTCAAGTGGGTCCGCACGATGGTGCGCTACCTGGCCGACCAGGGTCGCACCGTCTTCCTCTCCTCCCACCTGATGAGCGAGATGGCCGTCACGGCCGACGAGCTCGTCGTCATCGGCCGCGGGCGGATCATCACCGCCGGCCCGGTCCAGTCCGTCATCGACGCCGTCTCCGGCACGTCCGTCCTGGTCCGCTCGCCCCGCGCCGCCGACCTCGCCGCGCTGCTGGCCGGCCCCGGCATCTCGATCACCAGCTCCGAGCCGGGCTCGCTCCAGGTCCGCGGCCTCGAGGCCGCCCAGATCGGCGACATCGCCGCCGACTCCGGCCTCGCGCTCCACGAGCTGACGCCGCAGCGCGCCTCCCTCGAGGACGCCTACATGACCCTCACGGCGCAGGACGTCGAGTACACGTCCGGCGCCGCAGCCCCCGACGCGGCCGGCATCGCCGACGCCGCTGCCTCGAAGGAGTACGCAGCATGAGCACGCTCACCGCGACGCCGCCCGCCGGCGCACCGGCCTTCACCCCCACGACCAGCGCGATCCGCGGCAGCGAGCGCCTCTCCTTCGGCCGGCTCGTCGCCTCCGAGTGGATCAAGCTCGTCTCGCTCCGCTCGACCTGGTGGACCCTCGGCCTCACCGTCCTCGGCATGGTCGGGATGTCCTTCCTCATGGCGATCTCGATGGCGGCCTTCACGCAGGAGATCCCCGTCTCCGACCTCCAGGGCCTCGGCGTCCAGGTCGTGACGTTCGGCTACTTCCTCGGCCAGATCACCGTCGCGGTGCTCGGCGCCCTCGTCGTCACCGGCGAGTACTCCACCGGCATGATCCGCTCGACGTTCACGGCCGCCCCCGGGCGTCTCTCGGCGCTCAGCGCGAAGGCCGTCGTCCTCTCGGTCGTGGTCTTCGTGACCGGCATCGTTGGCGGCCTCATCTCCTGGGCCGTGTCGATCCCGATCCTGCCGGCGGACACGGCCGCGTCGTTCTCCGACCCGCTCGCCTGGCGGGGCCTGGCCGGGCTCGGCGCCTTCCTCGTCCTCGTGGCGCTCATGGCCTTCGCGATCGGCGTCATCGTCCGCAGCTCGGCCGGCGCGATCGCCGCGGTGCTCGGCATCCTGCTCATGCTCCCGCTGGCGTTCAACATCCTCGTCGGCCTCGGCCAGGAGTGGGCCAGCAACGTCATGACCTACCTGCCGAGCGAGGCCGGTGCGCGGCTCATGTCGGTCTCGGCCGAGGTCGACGCGGCGATGGTCGACTACACGCTGCTGAGCTGGTGGCAGGGCGGGCTCGTCATGCTCGGCTTCGTCGCGATCCTGACCGTGATCGGCGGCGTCCTCGTCAAGAGCCGGGACGCGTGAGCTCCTGAGCGACCACCGCGTCACGTCATCGGGCAGGCTTGACCCATGGTCACCCCCGACTCCCCGCAGGGGGCGCAGCCGACGGCTGCGCCCCCTGCGGCGTCGGCCGTCGACGCGGCGGACCTCGTCGACGTGACCGCCGTACCGCTCCCCCGTCGTCCCGGCGACCCGCTGCCGACGGCGCACGTCGGTCGCGTGCGCCGGTTCTTCCTGCGCCACCCCCGCGTCATGGACGTCCTGGTCATGGCGTGGTTCGGCGTCCCGGCGTTCATCACGGCGACGTTCATCTCGATGCCGTACCAGGGGCTCGACCCGGCCGTCTACAACGACCAGCTCGGCGCCCCGGTGACCGACCTGCCCTGGGGACCCGGCTACACGGCCGCCGCGCTCGCGGCGGCCGCGGTCGGCACCGCCGCCCTGTGGTGGCGACGCCAGCGGCCCGTGCTCGTGCTGGGCGTCGAGGTGGCGCTCGGGGTCGTGTTCATGCTCGTCATGCAGCAGTCCGGCGGGTTCGAGTACGCCGCGGCGTTCGCGCTCTACGCCGTCGCCGCCGTCCGCGGCTCGCGCCCGGCGTGGGTGGCGCTGGCGATCACCGGGGTGCTGCTCATCGGCGCCATGGTGGCCTCCGAGTCGATCTCGGAGTCGTTCTCGATCGCGATGTCGGAGCCGGCGCCCGAGCTGAGCCCACGCGCCACCTCGATCATGCTCTGGGCGGTGATCGGCCTCGCCGTGCTCACCCCGTCGCTCGTGGCCCTCGCGATCGGCGTCTCCGTGCACAACCGTCGCCGCTACGTCGCGGAGCTGATGGACCGGGCCGACCGGCTGGCGCTCGAGCAGGAGCAGCGGGAGCAGCTCGCCGTCGCCGACGAGCGGGCCCGGATCGCGCGCGAGCTGCACGACGTCGTCGCGCACTCCCTCACCGTCATGATCACGCTGTCCGAGGGGGCGGCCGGCATCGTCGAGCGCGACCCCGCCCGGGCGGCCGGCGTCATGCGCGATGTCGCGCAGACCGGGCGCGACGCCCTGGGCGACACCCGACGCGTCGTCGGCGTCCTGCGCTCCGAGGGCGACCTGACCCTCGGGATCGCCGACGGGCGCTCCCCGTCGTCGTTCGTGACGGACGACGCGCCCCTCGCCCCGGCCCCGACCGAGGCGCTGGACGACCTGGTGGCCCGGTTCCGGGCGGCCGGCCTGCCGGTCAGCCTCACCCGCAGCGGGACCGACCTGCCCGCCGACACCGGGCTGCGGCTCACGGTGTTCCGGATCGTGCAGGAGTCGCTGACGAACGTCCTGCGCTACGCGCCGCTGGCCTCGTCGATCGACGTGACCGTCGCCCGCACGGACGACGCCGTCGAGGTCGAGGTGCGCAACGCGACCGGTCCCGGACCGAGCGCGCCGGCGCCGGGCTCCGGCCGCGGCCTCATCGGGATGCGCGAACGCGTCGTCGTGTTCGGCGGACGGCTCGAGGCCGGACCGACCCCCACCGGCTGGTGCGTCCGCGCCACCCTCCCCTGGAAGGACCCCGCATGATCCGCGTGCTGCTCGTCGACGACCAGGCCCTCCTGCGCACCGGCTTCCGGCTCGTGCTCGAGGCGGTCGAGGACATCGAGGTCGTCGGCGAGGCGGGGGACGGTGCGGCGGCCGAGCAGATGGCCCGCGCGCTCGAGCCCGACGTCATCCTCATGGACGTGCGGATGCCCGGACGCAACGGGATCGAGGCGACGCAGGCCATCACGCAGGCGCTGCCGAGCACGCGCGTGCTCATCCTCACCACGTTCGACCTGGACGAGTACGCCTTCGCCGGGCTGCGGGCCGGGGCCAGCGGGTTCCTGCTCAAGGACACCAAGCCGGCGGACCTGATCGAGGTGATCCGGGTCGTGGCGAGCGGCGACGCCGTGGTCTCCCCGCGGATCACGCGGCGCATGCTCGAGCTGTTCTCCGACCGCCTTCCCGAGGTGGCCGGCGGCACCGACGGCGGGGTCGCGGCCGAGCTGGCCTGCCTGACGCCGCGGGAGCTCGAGGTGCTGACGCTCATCGGGCAGGGGCTGTCCAACGCCGAGATCGCCGCGACGCTCGTCGTGTCCGAGGCGACGGTCAAGACGCACGTCGGCAACGTCCTGGCGAAGACCGGGTCGCGCGACCGCGTGCAGGCCGTGGTGCTCGCGCACGCGACGGGGCTGGTCGGGCCCGGGGCCTGAGACCCGGCGGCGGGTGTTCGGTTCCGTCGGATGCCGCGGTCGTGGCCGCAGACACCCGCGGATGCCGCAGATGCCGCAGCCGCGTCATACCGCGTCGGAGCACGTCCCGGACGTCCGATCGGACACCACGCGCTGGGCCCGGTAGCCTACGGGCGTGACGACGGAGTCGACGACCCAGGCTGACAAGCCGCGGATCGGCGTGCGCGAGCTCACCCCGACCGACGGTGACTTCCTCGTCGACATGGTGGTCGAGGCCGTCAACTGGAGCGGGGAGCACCACACGCGCCGCGGGGTGCTCGGCTCGCCCCGGCTCGCCCGCTACGCGGTCGGCTGGGGCCGGCCGGGCGACCTGGGACTGGTGGCCGTCGACCTCGAGGGGCCGCGCGGGCTCCAGGTCCCGGTGGGCGCCGCGTGGCTGCGCTACTTTCCCAGCAAGGAGCCGGGCTACGGCTTCGTCGCCCCCGGCATCCCCGAGGTGTCGCTGGCCATCGTGCCGGGCTATCGGCGCCGCGGCATCGGTCGCGCCCTCCTCATCAACCTCCTCGCGCGGGCCCGCGCCCAGGGGACGGGGCACGTCAGCCTCTCGGTCGCGCGCGCGAACCCGGCGCTCGCGCTGTACGTGGCGCTCGGCTTCCAGCCCGTGCCGGACGCGCCCGGCGCCAGCGCCGAGTCGGTCACCCTCGTGCTCGACCTGATCCTCCCGGGCTCGACCCGTCCCGAGCCGCCGGACCAGCCGGCCTAGGTCCCGCCCGGTCGCGCGTGCGACCGGGGCCGTCCGCTCCCCGCGGACCCGCCGACCGGCCACCGGGGTTCGCCAGGTCCCCCGGCGCTCCCACCTGGGCCGATGCCGTCCCCGACCGGGTGCGTCCGCGATCGATCCGCGGGGAGCGGACACCCGGCGGCGCTCAGACCTCCGCGTCACCGCCGGTCGAGGCCGGGCCGTCCACCTCGGCGTAGGAGTCGACGACGGCGACGTCGAGCGGGACCAGCCCGGGGAGGTCGAGGTGCGGGAAGAGCAGCACCGACGCGGCCCGAGCCGCCTCCTCGACGATGACGGCCACCTGCGGCGCGAGCTCGCGCGGCGCGTGGACGACGAGCTCGTCGTGCAGGAAGAACGCGAGCTGCGGCGCCTCGTCGTGGCCGAGCCCGTGGTCGCCGGCGAGGCGACGCAGGGCGAGCCGCACGCCGGCCTGCCACGCGAGCACCCACTCGGCCGCCGAGCCCTGGACGACGAAGTTCCGGGTGAACCGGCCCCAGTCACGCGCCCGGCTGCGCGCCCGCGACTCCTCGGCGGCACCGGCGCCCACGTCCGACGCCGCGGCCTGCGTCGCCCGCCACTCCGGGCCGGGGGCCGGGGAGCTGCGACCGAGCCAGGTCGTGACGATGCCGCCCGACTCGCCGGTCCGGGCGGCGGCGTCGACGAGCCCCATGGCGCGCGGGTAGGCGCGGGCTAGCCGCGGCAGCAGGACGGCCGCGCTGCCGGACGTCCCGCCGTAGAGCACGGCCAGCATCCCGACCTTGGCGTGCGCCCTGGTGTCGACGACGCCGGCGTCGACCAGCCCGCCGTACAGGTCGTGCCCCTCACCCGCCGCGAGCATCGCCTCGTCGCGGGACATGGCGGCGAGGATGCGCGGCTCGAGCTGGGCGGCGTCGACGACGACGAGGCGCCACCCCTCGCGCGCGCGGACGGCGTCGCGGATGACGTGGGGCAGCGACAGCGCCCCTCCCCCGCGGCTGGACCAGCGACCGGTGACGACGCCCGCGGGCACGTAGTCGGGCCGGAACCGGTCCTCGGCGACCCAGGCGTCGAGCCACGCCCAGCCGTTGGCCGACATGAGGCGGGCGAGCCGCTTGTACTCCGTCAGCGGCGCGACGACGGGATGGTCGAGGCTCTCGAGCTCCCACCGGCTCGTCGAGGAGACGTCGAGCCCGTTGCGACGCAGCTCGCGCAGCAGGTGCGGGAGCGAGTCGGGGTTGAGGGTCGGCGCGCCGAGGATGCCGCGGACCTCCGCGGCGAGCGCCTCGAGCCTGCTCGGCCGCGCCCCGGGCTGGGACCGCTCGCCGAGCAGGTCGGCCAGCGTCCGCTCGTGCACGTCGCGGCGGAACGGCAGGCCGTCGTGGTGGAGCTCGACGGCCGCGAGCGCCCCCGACGACTCGGCCGCGAGCAGGAGCCGCAGGCGGTGCGCGCTGCCGGGGTGCGTCCCGGCGAGCGCGCGCAGGAGGGACTGCTGGCGACGCCACTCCCCCGCGGCGTCGCGCGCGAGGGCGCCGCCACCGGGCTCCGCCGGCACCGACTCCCCGGCGACCGGCGGGTCGAGGGGCAGGTCGAAGGCGTCCTGGAGGAACGGCGACTCCTGGGCCGACTGGGCCAGCGCGAGCCGCGCCGCCGTGCTCTCGGGTCCGGCCGCCCAGCCGCCGTCCCAGTCGTCCCACGCCGGGTCGGCGCTGAGCGCCGACCCCGGGTCCGCCGGTCGCGCCAGCTCGGAGCCGCGCAGGATCATCCGCGCCAGCCGCAGGTCGTGGCAGCGCGCGACCCTCGTCCCGCCAGCCACCAGGTCCGGGTACCAGGCCGCCGTCGAGTCCCAGACCCAGCGGACCTGTCGCGTCCGGTCCAGGTCGGCGACGACGCCGGCCAGCTCCCGCGCATCGATCTCGCGCTCATCGATGACGCCGGCCTCGCCGGCGTCCTCGTCCGACGCGGCGCTCGACGACAGGACGGTGAGGCGGACGACGTCGCCGTCGGCCCCGCGGTCGGCGGAGCCGTCGTCGCCGGGGCGATCGAGGACGACGACCAGCGCTCCCGCGCTTCCGGTGCCCTCGATCACCGCCGACGTGCTGCCCACGTCCTCAGCGTGCCACCGCCCACCGACATCTCCGCCGACGACCGGTCGCCGCGCCGAGCGGCTACGAGTCGCCCGCCGCGCCACGCCGGATGTGGTCGGCGGTGATCGCGGCGGCCGCGTCGACGGCCTCGACGACGTGTCCGCCCGCGACGATCCGCGCGCACAGCGCGGCGGTGAAGACGTCGCCGACGCCCTTGGCCGTCGACCGCAGCAGCTCGTGCCGGCGGAGCTGGGCGGAGCCGCCGACGAGGACGAGCTCGCCGATCCCGTCGGCGTCCGGCCGCTCCCCGACCTGCCAGCGCAGCCCGGTGACGACCAGCCAGTCGAGCCCGTCGTCCAGGAGCGACGCGGCGGCCTCCAGGAGCGCGTCGCCGGTGAGCTCCTCGATCGGCCGGTCCACCAGGTGCGCCAGCTCGAACAGGTTCGGGACGGCTCCCGTCGCGACGGGCAGGAGGTCGCGGCGCAGGGCGGGGCCGACCGCCGGGTCGTTGTAGAAGCCGACCTCGACGTCGCCCAGCGTCGGGTCGAGGACGAGCTGCGGCACGTCAACCCCCGCGGCGCGGCGCGCGGCGCGCCACCCGTCGTACCACCGCGCCACGACGCCCGCGTGCTCCGGGACGGGCAGGTAGCCGACGGCGACGACCCGCAGCCCGTCGAGCGCCCCGCTCGCGGCCAGGTCGTCGAGGGTGTCGCCGAGCCAGGCGGCCGACATGTCGACGCGGTGCATCGACGGGTAGTGCGGCAGGACGCTGAGGATCGTCGTCGGCAGGGCGGCGCGGCGCAGGCCCGCCGCGGTGTAGACGGGCAGAGCCGCGTTGAGCCCGACGGACCCGTGGACGAGCTGGGAGCCGATCGCCAGGACGTCGACCGTCCGGGTGTCGAGCTCGAGGCCGTGGGCGCCGGCGGCGTCCGCGCTCACGAAGATCACGGGACCGGGCCGTCGTCGCTCGCCACGGTGCCGGGCCAGTACAGGCTGTCCGGCGTGGCGCGAGCGCCGAAGATCGCCTGGCCGACGCGGACGCAGGTCGCGCCCTCCTCGACCGCCGTCTCGTAGTCGCCCGACATCCCCATCGAGAGGTCGCCGGGGCCGACGGCGTCCGGGTCGACGTCGCGGGCCCGGTCGCGCACGTCGCGCAGGACGCGGAAGCAGGCGCGCACCCGCTCCTCGTCGTCGGAGAACACGGCGAGCGTCATGAACCCGCGCACGCGCAGCGCCGAGTAGCGCGGCAGCTCGGCGAGGAAGTCCGGGACGGCGGCCGGCTCGAGCCCGAACTTCGACTCCTCGGCCGAGGTGTTGACCTGGACGTAGACGTCGAGCGGGCGGCCGGCCGCCTGGAGCCGGCGGTCGAGGGCCTCGGCGACGCGGAGGCTGTCGAGCGCCTGGAACTCGGCGGCGAACGCGGCGACGTCGCGGGCCTTGTTGGTCTGGAGGTGGCCGATGACGGACCAGGCGACGTCGAGGTCGGCCAGCTCGCGGTGCTTGCGCGCGGCCTCCTGGACCTTGTTCTCGCCCAGCTCGCGGCAGCCGGCGGCGACGGCCAGGCGGATGCGCTCGCCCGGGACGGTCTTGCTCACGGGCAGGAGCCGGACGTCGGCGGGATCGCGCCCGACGCGCTCGGCCGCCGCCGCGATCCGGGCGCGCACGTCGGCGAGGTTGCGCGCGAAGTCCTCGACGGAGGTGGCCGTCGGGTACCGGCCGGCCGCCACGTCGGCGGCGGGGGTGGGGTGGGACATGGCCCCCAGGCTACGGCGACTCCCCGCATCGGGCGCCTCGGTATCGGGGCGGGGCGGCCGACCTGCGGGCCGCGGCGGCCGGCGTGGGGTCAGCCGGAGGAGTCGTCGCGGCGCGTGAGGGCGATCAGGTCGGCCTCGAGGGCGTCCCGGTCGGCCTGGGTCAGGACGGCGCCCCACAGCGGTCCGGTGTTGCTGCCGTCGGTGGCGGCGATGACCAGGCGGGTCAGCGCCGGGTCGAGCCCGTCGTCGGAGAGCGCGGCGCGCCACCTCGCCGCGTCCTCCTGGGCGAGCCGTTCCAGGCCGGGCTCGAACATCAGGTTGGCGGCGAGGCCGATGGCGTCACGCAGCTCGACGACGTCTCCGGCGTCGGCGAAGCTGACGCGGACGTAGGCGCGGGTGAGCCTGCCCGGCGTCCCCTCGGGCTCCTCTTCGGCAGCCAGCTCGACCTGGCTGCGGAACCGGCCCATCACGTCCCTGGCCAGGCCGTCCAGCAGGGCCTCCTTGGTCGGGTAGTGGTAGAGCAGGCCGCCCTTGGAGACCCCGGCGTCGGCGGCGATGTCGGTCACCGGCACCGCGGTCCCGTGACGGCCGATCAGGCGCGCCGCCGAGGCCAGGATCAGCGCTCTCGTCTCGTCCGCGCTGCGTCCGGCGGTCCGTCCCATGCCCCGGCTCCCTTCTCGTGGGTACGCCCCAAGGATGTCAGTCGTCGGGTGCTCAGTGCTCGACGACGACGGCGCTCCGGCCGTTCGGGATGAGGGTCGCGGCCGCGACGGCGGCCACGACCATCACGGCGCCGGCGATCAGGGTGGTGGACTGCATCGCCGAGACGAAGGCGTGCCGCGCCGCGTCCAGGGCCGGGCTGCCGGGTTCGAGGACCGCAGCGGCCGAGGCCAGCGAGTCCTCGGCCCGCGCCGCGACCTCGCCGGGCAGGTCACCCGGCAGGTCGAGGCCCGAGCGGTAGAACACGGTCATCAGCGAGCCGAGGACCGCGATGCCGAGGGCGACGCCGAGCTCGTAGGCGGTCTCGGAGACCGAGGCGGCGGCTCCGGCCTTGGCGGGCGTGACGGCGGAGACGACCGCGTCGACGCTCAGGGTCTCGGCGACGCCGATGCCGAGGCCGAGCGGGACGACGGCCAGCAGCACCCAGACGAGCTGCTCGCTGCTCTCCAGGGCGGCCAGCAGCCCGAGTCCGACCGCTCCGGTCACCAGCGCGACGGCGATGGCCCGCCCCCGCCCGAGCCGCGAGAGGAGGAGCCCGACCAGCGCGACGGCCGCCATCGCCGAGAGCGCCGTCGGCAGCTGCGCGAGTCCCGCCTGGAGCGGGCTGAGACCGCGAGCGAGCTGGAGGTACTGGGAGAAGAAGAACAGCACGCCGCTGAGGGCGAACACCGAGATGAAGTTGACCAGCACGGCGCCGCTGAAGGCGGGGTTGCGGAACAGGCCCACGTCGATCATCGGGGAGGCGACCCGGCGCTGACGCCGCACGAACAGCGCTCCCCCGACGATGCTGACGACGATCGCGGCCGCGGTGGTCAGCTCGAACCGGCCGCCGGCGACCTGCTTGATCGTGTAGACGAACGGGATGATCGCGAGCATCGACAGGCAGCTGGAGACGAGGTCGAACCTGCCCGGGGCGGGATCGCGGGACTCGGGCAGCAGCCAGGCGCCGAGGCCGATCACCAGCGCCATGACGGGCAGGTTGATGAGGAACACCGAGCCCCACCAGAAGTTCTCCAGCAGCACCCCGCCGACCAGTGGGCCGAGAGCGATGCCGCTGGCGGCGGCCGCTGACCAGATCGCGATCGCGCGCGTGCGCTCGATCGGGTCGGTGAAGAGGTTGCGGATCAGCGACAGCGTCGACGGCATGATCGTGGCGCCCGCCACCCCCAGCAGCAGGCGTGCCGCGATGAGCACCTCCGGCGTCGGGGCGAACGCCGCGAGGATCGTGGCCAGACCGAACCCGGCGGCCCCGATCAGCAGCAGCCTCTTGCGACCGATCCGGTCGGCCAGGTTGCCCATCGTGACCAGCAGACCGGCCAGCGCGAGGGAGTAGATGTCCCCGATCCAGAGGACTTGGGACGCCGTCGGGGACAGGTCGGCCGTCAGCGACGGAACGGCCAGGTACAGCACGGTCGCATCGATGGCCAGCAGCAGCACGGCTCCCACCAGCACGGCGAGCGAGGCCCACCGCCTCGCCGGGGTCATCAGGTCGTTCATCGTCTTCCTCCTCGTGGAACTCCGGAGAACTATACCGTCTCGCCGGTACAGTTTCATCCGTGCGACGAGTCCGGGCGAGCTCGTGGTGGGACCGAGGCCGGCGGATCGGCCGGGCGCCCGCCCATCGTCCGCCCCGGGGACGACGGGCCAGCGGGGCGCCGCCGGGCGCGGCTCCGGCGGCGCGCTGGGCCGCGCGGGGAGTCAGTCGGGAGCGGGCGGTTCGACGTCGTGCCCCCGACGGGAGTCGAACCCGCACTGAACCGGGTTTAAGCCAGCTGCCTCTGCCATTGGGCTACGGGGGCACCGCCGAGGCTAGTCGGTCAGGCGCGCGTGCCGATCCCCGGCGGCACCGGCAGGTCCTCGCGGCTGGGCGGCTCGGCGGCCGCCGCCACGAACTCCGCCCGCGGGTGGCTGACGCCACCGAGCGCGACCGGCTCGCGCCGGAACAGGATCGCCGTCGTCCAGTCCAGGACGATGCGGACCTTCCGGTTGAGCGTCGGCATGGCCCACAGGTGGTAGCTGCGGTGCATGAACCAGGCGATCGGCCCGCGCATCTTGACGCCGAAGATCTGCGCGACGCCCTTGCCGAGGCCGAGCGACGCCACCGTCCCGAGGTTCGCGTGGACGTATGGGACGAGGGTCTCGCCGCGCAGGTCGCGGACGATGTTGTCGCCGAGGTGCTTGGACTGGCGCACCGCGTGCTGCGCGGTCGGCGCGCACAGGGCCCCGTCCCCCTTGGCGAGGTCCGGGACGGCGGCGCAGTCACCAGCCGCCCAGGCGTTCTCGACGACCTCGCCGTTCTCGTCGACGACCTGGAGGTTCGCGTTGCACCGGATGCGGCCGGCCTCGTCGAGCGGGAGGTCGGAGCGGCGCATGATCGGGTTGGCCTTGACCCCGGCCGTCCACACGATCGTGTCGGAGTCGAACTCCTCCCCGTTGGACAGCACCACGTGGCCGTCGACGCACGAGTTGAGGAACGTCCCGAGCTTGATCTCGATGCCGCGCCCGCGCAGCTGCTCGAGCGCGTAGCCACCGAGCTCCTCACCCAGCTCGGGCAGGATCCGGTAGCTCGCCTCGATCAGGACGAACCGCAGGTCGTCGCGGTCGATCGAGTCGAAGTCGCGGCAGGCGTCGCGGCACATGTCCTCGATCTCGCCGAGCGCCTCGATCCCGGCGAAGCCGCCGCCGACGAACGTGAAGGTGAGCATCCGCCGGCGGACCTCGGGGTCCCAGGTCGACGCGGCCGCGTCGAGCATCCCGAGGACCTGGTTGCGCAGCGCGAACGCCTCCTCGACCTGCTTGAAGCCCATGCCGACCTCCTTGAGGCCGGGGATCGGCAGCGTCCGGGCGACCGCGCCGAGGGAGACGACGAGGTGGTCATAGCGCACCCAGTACGAGTCCCCGTTGACCGGCGTGATCTCGGCCGCGCGCAGGTGGTGCTGGATGGCGGTGATCGCGCCGGTGATGCACGTGGTCCCCCGCAGCTCGCGCCGGTGCGGTGCGACGACGTGGCGCGGCTCGATCGAGCCGGCCGCCGCCTCGGGCAGGAACGGCTGGTACGTCATGTACGAGCGGGGGTCGACGACGACGATCGCCGCGTCCTGCCGGCCGAGGTGCTGACGGAGGCGGATGGCCGTGTAGAGGCCGACGTACCCGCCGCCGAGGATGAGGATCCGGGGCGTCTTGCGCGCTGCGGCTCGAACCGTTGGGGCAGTGGAGGACGTCATGAGATCCATGTTAGGTGGGCCTTATGACCCAGGGAACGGGCATCCCTGTGTGCATCGTCACCCACGGGGCACGGCGAATGACCCGCTGGGTCACACCGACGGGTCGAGGGACTCGACGTCCGGACGGCCATCGACACCGCCCGCTGACGACATGGCGCGGCGAGTGCGTCGAGAGAGAGCTCGGGCGAGCAGGACCCCGACGAGAGCAAGGGCCACTCCGCAACCGAGCACGATCGCAACGGCAGCCACGGCCAGCGCCGTGGCCAGAGCCTCCGAGGAGTCGATGACCGCTCTCGGCACCTCGGCGCGCACGGCACCGAGCAGGACAGACCACAGCGCATAACCAATCGCCAGCCCGACAAGGCCTCCCAGGAGACGACCAAGAGGTTCAGGTCTCATGCGATCGAACCGTACCAGGTCTACTTGCTCCGCACCCTGAACAACCGATACGGGCTCAGCTCCACGAGGCTGCGACATATGAAACATCACATAGCGGCCTGACTCCCCGATCGCGTGACACCGCGTCCTTCCAGACCTTCGTTCGCACGTTGTACTGAGCACCAAGGCCACCTGCCGACGTCACCCATGTGGTGGTCTGAACCACCTGCCCCTTCTCCATCTTGGGACACGCGTTCGTCCTCCCCGTCAACGTCGTGCGGACGTCACTGAAGACAGACCAGCCGAGGACGAGGGCGCCGACGAAGCGAACGGCGCGCCCCTGAGGAGCAAACGTGAGAATGGCACCCGGGATGTGTTGGGCGACGGCGTTCGCCGCCGCGAGCCCGGGCGAGACAACTGTTGTCGTCGTCCGCATGCCGGGGTCGATCAACACATGTCGCTCGAGCGACTCCGATGGGCGAGCCAAAGCGAAGACCACGCGGACCAGCATCGGCGAGGCTGGCGGCGGCGACAACGTCACCGTCCGAGGGCCAGCCTTTCCTGTGATGCTCGTCAGACCATGACTCGCGTTGCTGCGAGAGGCGTTCGCGTACTTCCACGAGACGGTGATTCCCACCTGGCTCGGTATGTCGCGCTTCACGTTGAACGCCACCGTGATGGAGCGGTTGCCGTTCACCTTCACGCTGGTCACTGAGATGTAGGTATCAAGAACCGGACTGGCCGCAGAGGCAGGGACTAGAGCCGCCGGCACGACGACGGCCGCGAGCACCAGCGACACCAGCAGGACGAACGCGCGGACGAGGACGGGGTGAGCTTGCGATGAGAACGAGGGTTCGTGCGCCATACCGACGCAGATTTCACGTCGATCTGGCCCTGGTACAGGGTCTTGACATGTTCTTGTCAGGGTTATGACGCGAAACAGTCAGGTCGTCTAGGTTGGAATGGTTCGAGAGAAACTGGAGGGAACAGTGCTGACCGACAGGCAACTTACGGTTGTCCGGCGCGCCGCAGACGGCTGGACCACTGCCGCGATCGCTCGGGCAGTCGGCATCTCCCCCGAAACCGTCGCACGAGACCTCGCCCACGCTGCCGAGCGGGTAGGCGCCAAGAACAGGACCCATCTAGTGGCGAGACTCTATGAGCTGGGCATCCTCGGTGCTCGACAGGCGCGTCCAAGCGGCGAGGTCAAGCCGATCGAGAACGCACGACGACGGCCAACGTCCTCCCACGCAACGCCCTGACGTCGTCACCCGCGGCGCGCTCCGGCCCCTCACTCCGGATCGGTCACGTCCGCCGACGTCGCACCGATGGCGGGCAGCAGCTCGTCGGCGTCGACCGTGACGCCGACACCGTGCGCGCCACCGCCGAGGGAGATGGTCCCGGCGATCGACGCGTCGGCGACGACGGGCAGGGGCCGGATCGTGCCGAGCGGCGTGATCGTGCCGCGCTCGAAGCCGGTGGCCGCGAGCGCCGTGGCGGCGTCCGGCATCGACAGCCGGTTGACGCCCAGCAGCGCGCGCAGCTTCGGCCAGGAGATCGTGCGGTCACCCGGCACGAGGACGAGCAGGAAGTCGTCCTCGCCGCGGCGCACGACCATCGTCTTGACCAGCCGGTCGGGCGTGACGCCGCGGGCGGCGGCCGCCTCGGCGAGCGAGCCGACCCGGCCGTGCCGCGTCACCGAGTGGGGAACGCCGAGACGGTCGAGCGCCTCGCGGACGCGGGTCTCGCCGTCGACGGGTCGGGGGTGCTCGCTCATCTCCCGATTATCGCCGCCGCCGACGCCCCGTAGCCGCACCGCCCGGACGCCGCCGCCCCGCCCGAGCGACCGCCCGACCTCAGGGCCCCGCCGTCGCCTCCGGCGCGGCACCGGCGCCGGTCGACGCCTCGGGCTCGGGCGTCGTCACCGTCTCCGCGTCGGGCTCGGTCTCCCCCGTCGGCGCGGCCGACGGCTCGGCCGCACCGGCCGTGGGCTCCGGGCTCGGCGTCACCGCGGCGGGCTGCTCGAACCCCGGCAGCGGCAGGAGCGAGGGCTGTGGCCAGACGGGCTGCGCGAGGTCGGCGCCGGTCGGGAGCCGCAGGTTCCCGTCCTCGTCCCGCTCGACCGCCGGGTAGCCACCCTCGTCCCGGTTGATGAAGACCAGCGGGTACTGGTTGACGGCGGTGTCCTCGTCGAACAGCGCGAGGGGCACGTCCTCCGACCACCACGCCGCCTCCTCCGGGTCGACGTCGTTCCACGTCCGGCGGCCGTCCCACGGGGACGAGAGCACCACCCAGCGCCCCGCCTGGTCCACGATCCGCACGTCGGGGAGCGGTTGTCCGTCGGGACCGTAGACGAACAGGTTCGTGGCGGCGGCGCCGTCGATGTAGACGCCGTTCGAGCGCTCGTCCAGACCCATCACGTACGCCGCGTGCTCCCTGCCGGAGTAGTCGGTCGTGGTGATCGACGTGACGTTCACCAGCGCCACGAACGCCGCGACGCCGCCGACCCAGCTCGCGAGCAGCCCGAGCCGCCGGGTCCAGCGCCCCTGCCAGTACCTCCCCCGGCCGAGCTGCACGGACAGCACGACGAACGTCAGCAGGACCAGCCAGCCCAGGAGATGGCCCGGCAGGTAGAGGTGGCGGTAGCTCGCGACCTGGCGCCCGAGCAGCGCGAAGCCCACCACGTACCAGCCCCAGCCGCGCGCGACCCACCAGACCGGCCGCAGGACCGCGAGGATCTCGAGCCCCGTCCGCGCGAGCGGGTTCGCCTCGGCGAACGCCTCGACCCGCGCCCGCACCCGCTGCCGCCGGGCCGCCAGCCGCTCGCGCATCGTCGGGCGCGGGACGGCGGCGCCGTCGGCGTCTCCGTCCCCGATCTCGACGCCCGCGGCCGAGGCCAGCTCGGCGGCGTAGGCGTGCGGGGCGCCGAACCGCGCCTCGAGTGCGTCCGGGTCGAGCGAGGCGAGCGCCGCGCCGGGGCGCTCGCCGTCGTCGCCCTCGGTGAGCTCCAGCTCGTCGAGCACCGCCTCGGTGAGGTCGGCCTCGAGGCCGTCGGTCAGGTCGTCGACGACGTCGGGCGTGAGCGGGTGCAGGGCCGCGCGGACGCGGGCGGCGTAGAAGGTGACGGCCTCGGAACGGGTCAGGGTGCTCATCTCAGGCCTCCGCGTCGGCGAGCAGGTCGGACAGGGTGGCGGAGAACTCGTCCCACTGCTTGGCCTGGTGGGCCAGCGCGGTCCGCCCCTGCGGGGTGACTCCGTAGTACTTGCGGTGCGGCCCCTCCTCCGAGGGGACGACGTAGCTGGTGAGCGAGCCGTTCGCGTACAGGCGACGCAGCGTGCCGTAGACCGAGGCGTCGCCGACCTCGGCGAGGCCGGCCGCCCGGAGCTTGCGCACGACGTCGTAGCCGTAGGAGTCCTCACGACGGACCACGGCGAGGACGGCGACGTCGAGCACCCCCTTGAGGAGCTGAGTGGTGTCCATCGGACCTCCCGGATCAGGCGCTCCCACCTCGGAGCGGTGTTCGTGACGACACAGTAGCGCGGAATGCGAAGTAGTGCGCGGAACACAGCCCGGCACGGCGTGTCCGACCGTCAGCGCAGGGAGAGGGCGATGCCGTCGAGGATGTCGTGCTCGCTCGTCACGACGCTGGCGAGCTCGCCGCCCGCGGCCTCGACCTCGGCGAGCACGCGCGAGACCACCTCGAACCACACCAGCGCGCCCGCGCCGATGACGTCGACCCGGCCGGGCTGCAGGTAGGGCAGCTCGCCGCGCTCGGCCCGGGTCAGGTGCAGCACGTCCTGCGCCGCGGCGAGCACGATCCCGGCGGGCAGGACGGCCCCGTCGATCCGCTCGCGCACGTACGAGGGCAGGCGCTGCGCGTGCGCCGTGAGCGTCGTGACCGTTCCCGCGACGCCGATGAGCGTCGCGGTCTCCCCCAGCGGGACCGCGGCGGCCGCGCGGTCGAGGGCCTCGCGCGCGTCGGCGGCGGCCGCGTCGATCTCGGCCTGGGTGGGCGGATCGGAGTGCAGGTGCCGCTCGTGCAGCCGCACGGAGCCGACGTCGAGCGAGATGGCCGCGACGGGCTCGCGCTCGCCGAGGACGAGCTCCGTCGAGCCGCCGCCGAGGTCGACGACGAGGTAGGGACCCGGGTGCTCACCGGAGGCGACGGACACCGCCCCGGCGAACGACAGCTCGGCCTCCTCGGCGCCGGTCACCACCTCGGGGCGGATCCCGAGGATCTCCTCGACGGCGCCGGCGAACTCACCGGCGTTCTCGGCGTCGCGGGTCGCCGACGTCGCGACGAACCGGGTGCGCTCGACGTCGTGCGCCGCGATCAGCTCCGCGAACTCGCGCAGCGCGTCGAGGGTCCGGCCCAGCGCCTCCGGGTCGAGTCGGCCGGTCCGGTCGACGCCCTGGCCGAGCCGCGTCACCGTCCCGGTGCGGACCACCTCGGTGGTCGTTCCGACGCCCGGGAGGACGTCGGCGATGAGGAGGCGGACGGTGTTCGTCCCACAGTCGATGGCAGCAACGCGAGTCACGACGAGGAGCCTATTGCGCCCCACCGACATCCGACGCGTCGCGGTCGCCGTCCGACCCACCCCGGGTCGATGTCGTACCGTCGTGCGACTCTCTGGGCATGACCAGTCCGGACGGGGCGCGAGCCACCGTCATCCACGCCGATCTCGACGCGTTCTACGCCTCGGTCGAGCAGCGGGACTCGCCCCGGCTGCGGGGGCGCCCCGTCGCGGTCGGCGGCGGCGTCCTGCTGGCGGTGAGCTACGAGGCGAAGCGGCTGGGCGTCCAGGCGCCGATGGGCATCCGTCAGGCGCGCGGGCTGTGCCCCGACCTCGTCGTCGTCCGACCGCGGTTCGACGCCTACACGGCGGCGTCGCGCGCGGTGTTCGAGATCTTCCGGGACACGACGCCGAACGTCCGCGGCGTCTCGATCGACGAGGCGTTCCTCGACGTCGCCGGCCTCCGCCGGATCGACGGGGCGCCCAGCGACATCGCCGCGCGGGTCCGGCGGCGGGTGCGCGAGGAGGTCGGGCTGGCGATCACCGCCGGCGTGGCGCGGACGCCCTTCCTCGCGAAGGTCGCGAGCGGCGTGGCCAAGCCGGACGGGCTGCTGGTGGTCGAGCCGTGGGAGGAGGCGGCGTTCCTCGGCCCGCTCCCGCTCGGCCGGCTGTGGGGCGTCGGACCGGTGACCGCGCGCCGGCTCGCACGGTTCGGCCTGTACACCGCCGGCGACGTGGCCGACCTCGACCTCGGCCTCCTCGTCGGGATCCTCGGACCGGGCGGCGGCCACCACCTGTACCGCGCGGTCCACGGGCTCACGCAGACGCGCGTCCACGCCGAGACCCGCCGCTCGATCGGCGCTCAGCACGCCCTGGGGAGCCGGCCGCGTCCGTGGCGGGAGGTCGAGGGCGTCCTGCTCTCGCTCGTCGACCGGGTGTGCGAGCGGCTACGGTCGGCGGGGCTGCTGGCCGGGGGCGTCGTCGTCCGGCTGCGCTACGGGGACTTCACCCGGGCCAGCCGCTCGCACCGGCTCGGACATCCCACCGGATCGACGGCGCGCGTGGCCGAGACGGCCCGACGGCTGCTCGATCGCGACGTCGCGACGATCGCGCGACGCGGGCTGACGCTCGTCGGCGTCGCCCTGACCGACCTGTCGGACGCGGGCGCCTACCAGCCGATGCTCGGGGAGCCGACGACGACCCTCGACGCGACGGTCGACGGGCTGCGGACGCGCCACGGCCGAGGCAGCCTCACCCGGGCCAGCCTGCTCAGCCGGCCCCCGCCGTGAGGTCGAGCGAGTCCATCAGCACGGACCAGGCGGCCGCGAGGTCGGCCTCCTCGCAGGACATGATGAGCGAGAAGGACCGCTCCCCGTTGCGCGCCAGGAGCATGTTCGCGGCGATACCACCGGGCAGCCCCGCCATGGCCGAGCCCTCGACGACGACCTCGACGCCGTCGATCGTCCTGGTCGAGACCGTCTCGCCGTCCCGCGCGGGGTACTCCCCGTCGGGGATCTCGCCCGCCACGATCGTGACGCTCGCGACCGGGTCGGCCCGCTCGGCCGAGAAGTCGAACCCGCCGTCGTCGGTCGCGACGAAGCCGTCCGGGAGCAGGAAGGCGAGGCCGAGGTGGTCGACGTCGAACGCCGCGGTCGCGTCGGCCGTGGCGGCGGTCCCGGCCGTGGTGGTCCCGGCGGCGGGCGACGCGGCGTGCCCGGCGTCCGACGGCCGCACGCAGCCGGTCAGCAGGAGACCGAGGAGAAGGGCGCCAAGGACGGCCCGGCGGCGGTGCATGGCGCCATGCTAGGGACGGCGGGGCTCCGTGTCCCGGGGACGCCCGCGGATCGCCTCCCGCCGATCCTCCGGCGGGGTGAGAATGGGGGGACGCGCACCCGAGGAGGAGCCATGGCCCGCAAGCAGCGTCCACACGAGAGTCCGCACGAGCGGTGGGAGGACCTCGGCCGAGGCAAGCGCCGCGCGATCGTCGTGCTCGGGGCCGTCCAGGTGTCGCTCACCGCGTGGGCGGCGTACGACCTGTGGCACCGGCCGGCCGAGCAGGTCAAGGGCGGGCACAAGCTGCCGTGGGCGCTGTCGCTCGCGGTCAACTGGGTCGGGCCGATCACCTACCTGGCCGCGGGGCGCGTCAAGCCCTAGCCCGCGGTCACGCCGGAGCCGGTCGGCGCCTCAGCAGGTGCAGCGGGTCGGGCGCCACTCGTCGGCGATGAGGTCGAGCGCCTCGTCGCCGAGCGGGTTGACGCCGCGCCCCCGCGCGAGCGCGTGCCCGACGAGCACGTGGAGGCACTTGACGCGCGCGGGCATCCCGCCGGCCGAGATGCCGGTGATCTCGGGGACGTCGCCCAGCTCGGCGCGCCGGTCGAGGTAGTCCTCGTGCGCCGCCCGGTAGCGGGCGGCCAGCTCGGGGTCCTCGGCCAGCCGGTGCGTCATCTCGGCCATGACGCCGTTCGCCTCGAGCGTCGACACCGCGGCCACCGCGCCCGGCGCCGTGAGGTAGTAGGTGGTCGGGAACGGCGTGCCGTCGGGCAGACGCGGGGCCGTGCGCACGACCGTCGGGCGTCCGCAGACGCAGCGCGCGGCCACCTCGACGACGCCGCGGGGCACGCGGCCGAGCTGCTCGGCAACCGCCGCGAGGTCCGCCTCGTCGACACGGCCCTCCCCCGACGCCTCCCCACCGGACGACGCGGACGCGGCCGGCGCGGACGCGGCCGGCGCCTCGACCGCCACCGCGCCCTCGCGGGCATCGGTGCCGGGCAGGTCGCGGTGCGCGCGCACGCCGGCGACGCCGGGCGTCGGCTGGCTCTCGGGGTCGATCACCCCACCATTGTCGCCGAGGACGACGCGGCGGAGCACCGGGAGCTGCCGGCGAGCGGGAGGGCCGGGCCGAGCCGACGCGTCAGCCCGCGGCGCCGCCCTCGCCCGGATCGGTGCCGGTGGCATCGGTGCCGGTGGCCGGGTCGGCCCCCTCGCCACCCTCGGCGGGAGCCTCGTCCGTCCCGGCCGGCGCCTCGTCCGACGCGGCTCGCTCCGCCGCCTCGGTCCGCATCGTCTCGGCGGCCGCGCCCGCGACGTCGACCGAGTACCAGACCGACACGTACCAGGGATCGGCGACGGACGGCTCGTAGCCGGCGCGGCTGTCGCCGTCGTCCTCCGTCGACGTGCCGTCCCCGGTCACCGTCTCGGGATCGATGACGCGGTAGAGCGTCTCGCCCGGCAGCGTGTAGGAGAACCGGTCGCGCGCCTGGGCCTTGATGAACTCGGGGTCCTGCCACCGCGCGAGCTCCGCCTCGGTGGCCGCGATCCGCTCCTGCGTCTGCGCGAGCTGGCCGTTGAGCTCCCGCAGCTGCTCCTGCTGGGCGACGTACGCCCGCAGCGTCGGGGCCAGGATGATGAACGCCACGAGCAGCGCGAGGACCACGCCGAGCGTGCGCATCGTGAAGCGCCGCGACTCGGGCGGCTCGTCGCGCTCGGCGGTACCCGCAGGGACGCTCGATCCCGCCCGCGTCCTGGCCGGAGCCCGCCCCGGTGCACCCGGGCGGGACGCCGGACGCGAGCCGGGCTTCGCCGGGGCACGCGTCGGAGACGTCGTTCGGGCACTCACCCCGTCATGGTGCACCACGCCCCCGCCGTCGCCGAGCTGCCGCGCCGCCGGACCCGAGGGTCAACGCGTGCGCGGCGCCGGGTCGTCCTCGGCGCGGGAACGACGAACCCCCCGCCCGGAGACCGGACGGGGGGTTCGTCGAACCGACTCAGCCCAGGCGGCGGAAGGCGGAGCGGCCGGCGTAGCTCGCCGCGTCGCCCAGCACGTCCTCGATGCGCAGGAGCTGGTTGTACTTGTTGATGCGCTCACCGCGGGCGGGCGCACCGGTCTTGATCTGACCGGCGTTCACGGCGACGGCGAGGTCGGCGATCGTCGTGTCCTCGGTCTCACCGGAGCGGTGCGAGACCATCGTGGTCATGCCGGCGCGCTGCGCCATGGCGACGGCCTCGAGGGTCTCGGACAGCGTGCCGATCTGGTTGACCTTGACGAGCAGCGACGTGGCCGACTTCTCCTTGATGCCACGGGCGAGACGCTCGGGGTTGGTCACGAAGAGGTCGTCACCGACGATCTGGACCTTGTCGTCGACGCGCGCCACGACCTCGGCCCAGGAGGCCCACTCGTCCTCGCTCAGCGGGTCCTCGATGGAGACGAGCGGGTAGTCGTTCACGAGCTGGACGTAGTACTCGATCATCTCGGCGGGCGACTTGTCGCCACCCTCGAACTTGTACACGCCATCCTTGAAGAACTCCGTCGCGGCCACGTCGAGCGCGAGGTAGATGTCCTCGCCCGGCTTGAAGCCGGCCTTCTCGATGGCCTCGAGGATGAGGTCGAGCGCGGCGCGGTTGGACTCGAGGTTCGGCGCGAAGCCGCCCTCGTCGCCGAGGCCCGTCGCGAGACCGCGCTCCTTGAGCACGGACTTGAGCGAGTGGTAGACCTCGGAGCCCCAGCGCAGGGCCTCCTTGAACGTCGGCGCGCCGACGGGGGCGATCATGAACTCCTGGATGTCGACGTTGGAGTCGGCGTGCGACCCACCGTTGAGGATGTTCATCATCGGGACGGGCAGGACGTGCGCGTTCGGGCCGCCGATGTACTGGAACAGCGGGAGCTCGGCGCTCTTGGCCGAGGCCTGCGCCGCAGCGAGGGAGACGCCGAGGATCGCGTTGGCGCCGTACTTGCCCTTGTTCGGGGTGCCGTCCAGGTCGATCATCGCCTGGTCCAGCTCGCGCTGCTGGGACGCGTCGTAGCCGAGCAGCTCCTCCGCCAGCACGTCGTTGACGGCGGCGACGGCCTCCGCCACGCCCTTGCCCAGGTAGCGGCTCTTGTCGCCGTCACGCTTCTCGACGGCCTCGAACGCACCGGTCGAGGCGCCCGAGGGAACGCCGGCGCGCGCGAAGCTGCCGTCCTCGAGCATGATCTCGACCTCGAGCGTCGGGTTGCCACGGGAGTCGAGGATCTCGCGGCCGTGGATGTCGATGATTGCAGCCATCAATGCTCCTGTCGGTTCTGCAGGTGGCCACCGGGGCTCGTCGCCCGGCGCCGGATGGGCCAGCTGGGTGCCGGTCGGTCCCCGGTCTGGCGGGGACCTCTCCACCGACGAGCCTAGAGGATGAGCGCCCGGCCGGGCACGGGACGTTCGTCACTCGCGACGGCGCCGCCGCGCCCCCGGGCGGGGCCCGACGAGGCCGGCTCCGAGACCCGTCGCGACGGGCCCGCGCGCCCCGGCACCACTGCTGGCCACCCCCGGCACCGGCGCCCACCCCCGGGCGCCTACCCGCCGCTGGACTCCCGCACGACGAGCTCGTACGGCGCCTCGACCTCCTGCGGCGCGAGGCCCGGGTCGGCGATCCGGGCGACGAGCCGCCGCACCGCCTCCCGCGCGATGAACCGCTTGTCCGGCGCGACCGTGGTGAGCGACGGCGTCGCGTACTGCCCGTCCTCGATGTCGTCGAAGCCGACGACGGCGATGTCCTCCGGCACCCGCAGCCCGGCACCGAGGATCACCCGCATCGCGCCGAGCGCGAGCAGGTCGTTGAAGCAGAACACGGCGTCCGGGGGCTCCCCGCCCGCGAGCAGGCCGCGCATGGCCGTCGCACCGTCCGCGCGGTGGAACCGCCGGGCGCCCACCAGCAGCTCGGGGTCGAAGGCGATGCCGGCGTCGGCGAGCGCCGCCGAGTAGCCGGCCGTCCGCATCCGCGCCGTCACGTGCGGCTGGTCCCCGATCGCCGCGACGCGGCGCCGCCCGGAGGCGATGAGGTGCGCCGTCGCGTCGCGGGCCGCGCCGACGTTGTCGATCATCACGTGGTCGCACAGGCCGTCGTCCGAGCGCTCGCCGAGGAGCACGACGGGGCTGCGCGCCGCGAGCCGGTGGATGTCCGACCCGTGGAGCGAGATCGGGGAGAAGATCAGCCCGTCGAACAGCGGCGCGGGGCCGGAGCGGAGCTGCTCCCGCTCGCGCGCGACCCGCCCGTCGGTCTGCTCGAGCATGACGCGGTACCCGAGCGCCTCGGCCTCCTCGACGACGAACCGGGCGAGCTCGGCGAAGTAGGGGACGTCGAGCTCGGGGATGGCCAGCGCGATGATGCCGGTGCGTCCGGTCCGGAGCGTGCGCGCCAGGACGTTGGGTCGGTAGCCGAGATCCGTGATCGCGTCCTCGACCCGGCTGCGCGTCGCCGGCGCGATCGGCCCGTGACCGTTGACGACGTTCGAGACGGTGCGCGGGGAGACCCCGGCGCGCCGCGCCACGTCCTTGAGTGTCACCGCCACGGCGCGACTGTAGCGCGCTCGCCCGCACTTGCGCACGATGCACTTCCTCGAACAGGGCACTTGCGCACGATGCAAGTCGCGCACTAGCCTGGTTGCGCACGATGCAACTGGTCGTCGCCCTCGGGCCGGCCACGCATCACCCGTTGACACGAAGGAGTGAAGACATGGCTGTTGTGAGTGCAGCTCACGGCCGATGGCGACGGACCGGGCTCGCGGTGAGCGCGCTCCTGGCGGGCGCCCTGGCCGTGGCGGCCTGCGGGCCGTCCATCTCGAACGACGCCGGCGACGGCGACGCGCTGACCCTGCCGGAGGACTTCGAGCCGTCCGGCGAGATCACGATCTGGGACCGCTCGGGCGACCTCTTCCAGGTGTTCGACACCGTCATCGAGCGGTTCAACGAGAAGTACCCGGACATCAAGGTCAACCACCTCGCCGTCGACATCGACGCGAAGCTGGCCAACACGCTCATCTCGGGCGCCGAGGTGCCGGACGGGACGTTCATCGACGACTCCCAGGTGAGCACGCTCTCCCCGCACCTGTACGACCTCACGGAGCTGCTCGCGCCGTACGAGAAGGACATCGTGACCCAGAAGCTCGCCGTCGGCAGCAAGGACGGTCGCTTCTACGGCGTGCCGTGGGACCTCGACCCGGGGCTGCTCTACTACCGCGCGGACGTGCTCGAGGACGCCGGCGTCGACCCGGACTCCATCGCGACGTACGACGACCTCCTCGAGGCCGCGCGCACGGTCAAGGAGAAGAACCCGGACAGCTACCCGATCCGGCTGGAGGAGGGCGCCTACCTCGGCCAGATGTGGCTCGAGATGTTCGCCAACCAGGCCGGGACGAACATGACGGACGAGGAGGGCAACCTCCGGCTCGACTCCGACGAGTACCGCCAGATCCTCGGCTGGCTGCAGACCGTCGTCCAGGAGGACCTCGGCGCCAAGGCGACCTACATGGACCCGACCGACCTGCAGCGCCTCGACGACGGGACGACGGTCTTCGTCCCGTGGTCGATCTGGTGGGACTACGTCCCGCAGACGGTGCTCACGCAGACGCAGGGCGCGTGGCGCGCCATGCTCCTGCCCGCCTGGGAGGAGGGCGGTGCGCGCTCGGGCGCCATGGGCGGCTCGAGCTTCGCGATCCCGAAGGACGCGCAGAACCCCGAGCTCGCCTGGCTGTTCTACGAGTTCCTCGTGTTCGACCCCGAGGGCTACCAGCTCGTCTACGGCCCGAACGAGATCTACCCCGGCGGGCTCAACACCTCGATCCCGTCCTACCTGCCCGCGCTGCGCGGCGAGCCGCTGTTCGACCCCGTCCCGGCGCTCGGCGACCAGAACCTGTGGGAGATCGCGTCGCAGGCGGCGAACGAGGTGCCCGGCGGCGTGCCGACGCCGTCCTGGTGGCCCAGCGCCGTCGACTACCTCGGCGACAACCTCCAGCGTCTGCTCGACGGGACGATGACGCCGGACGAGGTGATCGAGAGCTCGACCCGGGACATCCAGACCAACCTGGTGGACCGGGGATGACCCTCGCCACGTCGACCGCCCCGGGCGTCGTCCAGGCCCCTCCCGCGCCGCGTCGGCGGCGCGGGAGGGGGCTGTACCGGACCCTCGCGCCCTACCTGTTCGTCACGCCGTTCCTCGCGTTCTTCGTCGCGTTCGGCGTCTACCCGATGCTGTTCGCCCTCCAGCTCAGCTTCACGGACTGGCGCGGTGCCGGCACGGCGCAGTGGGTCGGGTGGGACAACTACCTCTACCTCCTGCAGAACCCGGCGTTCTGGAGCTCGCTCGCCACCTCGGGCGCGCTCTGGCTCATGACGGTGCCCGTCCAGATCCTCGTCGGCACGATCGCCGCGGTCATCCTCAACAACACCCTCATGCGGGGCCGGGGGCTGGCGCGATCGTTCCTGCTCCTGCCGTTCGTGACGCCGCTGGTCGCGATGGCGCAGGTCTGGATCATCACGTTCGACCAGAACCACGGCGCGGTCAACGCGTTCCTCGGCCTGTTCGGGCTGCCCGACATCGGCTGGCTCACGACGACGGTCTGGGCCAAGCCGACGATCGCGCTGCTGTTCCTGTGGAAGACGACGGGCTTCGCGGTCATCATCCTGCTCGCCGGGCTCCAGGCGATCCCCGGCGACGTGTACGAGGCCGCCGCGCTCGACGGCGCCAGCCGCGCGCGTCAGCTCTGGGAGATCACCCTGCCGCTGCTGCGCCGGACGACGGCGTTCCTCGTCGTCATGCAGACGCTCGCGGTGTTCCAGATGTTCGCCGAGCCGTTCATGCTCACCCAGGGCGGTCCGTACGGGTCGACGACGACGGCCGGCTACAACCTCTACAAGTACATCCGGGTGTCCGACCTCGGCACCGGCGCCGCGAACTCGTTCCTGCTCGTGGTGATCGTCGTGCTGCTCTCGCTCGCGACCATCCGATTCCTGCGGCCGAAGGACTGACCCGTGGCGCTCACTCCCCTCCGACGTCGCTCGACCATGATCGAGCGCCCGCCCGGACCGTTCTCCTGGGCCGTCGTCGTCCTGCTCGTCGTGCTCAGCCTGTGGCCGATCCTGTGGGCCGTCGCGTCCGCGTTCAAGCCGCCGGCGTCGATCATCCGCGAGCCGCTCACGTTCGACCCGTCGGCCTTCACGCTGAGCAACTTCGAGGCGATGTTCGCCAACGTGCCGATCGGGACCGGGTTCCTCAACACGGCGATCGTCCTGCTGGTCAAGGGCAGCATCACGATGGTCTTCGCGCCGCTCGCGGGCTACGCGTTCGCCAAGTACGAGTTCCGCGGCAAGCGGATCCTGTTCGGCACGGTCATGGTGACGCTCATGCTGCCGGTCGTCGTCCTCATGATCCCGCTGCTGCTGGAGATGAAGACGTTCGGCTGGGTCAACTCCTACCCGGCGCTCATCCTGCCGGGCGCGGTCGACGCGTTCGCGATCTTCTGGATGCGCCAGGTCATCTCCGGCGTGCCGGACGAGCTGCTCGACGCGGCCCGCGTCGACGGCTGCGGCGAGCTGGGCATCTTCGCCCGGATCGTCGTCCCGGTCATCCGGCCGGGACTGGCCGGCCTCGCGGTCCTCACGATCATGAACATCTACAACGACTTCGTCTGGCCGGTCGTCATCACCTCGACCGAGGGGATGGCGACGCTGCAGGTCGTGCTGTCGACGCTGGCCCAGAACATCACCGGCAACAACATCTCCACCGACTTCGCCTCGGTGTGGGGCCAGCTCCTCGCGGCCAGCACCATCGCGATGATCCCGCTCATCGTCCTGTTCATGCTGCTCCAGCGGCACTTCGTCAACGGGATCGTCGGCGGCAGCCTCAAGGGCTGACCGGCCGTCACGTCCTCCCGTCCCCTCACCCCCTCCCCCCGACCACCGGAGTCACGCCGTGTCCCCCAGCCCCACCCCGGTCCCCCGACCCGAGTACCCGCGTCCCGACCTCGACCGCTCCGAGCGCTGGCTCGCGCTCAACGGCACCTGGGAGCTCCAGCCCGACGAGTCCGGCACCCTCGCGCCGGACGGTCCGGCGGACCTGCCCGACCGCCTGGCGAGCCGGATCACCGTGCCGTTCGCCTGGAGCAGCGAGGCGTCCGGCGTGCACGAGCCGTGGCTGGCGACGGCCTGGTACCGCCGGACGGTGACGGTGCCGGACGGCTGGGGCGCCGACCGCGTCTTCCTCTGCTTCGGCGCGGTGCACCACGAGGCCCGGGTGTGGGTGAACGGGCGGCTGCTCGCCGAGCACGTCGGCGGCTACCTGCCCTTCGACGTCGACGTCACGGACGCGCTCGACGCGGACCGCGCGGCCGAGATCGTCGTCCGCGTCCACGCGCCGCTGGACAAGCGGGACCTCCCGCACGGCAAGCAGCGCTCCCTCCCCTCCGACGACTACGACAGCGTCTCGTTCAGCCCGACGTCGGGGATCTGGCAGTCCGTCTGGCTGGAGCCGCGGGCGGCCACCCACGCCGCGGCCGTCGTCGCCGGCGGCGACTCGCTCACCGGGTTCGACGTCGTCGTCCACGTCGCGGGTCCCCGCCGCGCCGACGCGCGGGTCACGATCGCCTGGGACCCCGAGGCGGCTGCCGACGCCGGGGAGGCCGTCGCGAGCGCCGTCGCGGCGCCCGTCCCCGTGTCCGGCTCCACCGACGACGACGGGACGGCCCGGCTCCGGCTCGACACCCCGGGCGCGGCCCCGTGGCACCCCGACGCGCCCGTCCTGCACCGGCTCCGGGTGACGACGGAGAGCTCCGACGGCGTCGACCGCGTCACCACCTGGGCGGGGCTGCGCCGCGTCGAGACGCGGGACGGCGCGCTCTGGCTGAACGGCGAGCGGCTGTACGTCCGCGGTGTGCTCGACCAGGGCTACTGGCCGCGCACCGGCATGACCGCCCCGAGCGACGACGCGCTGCGGCACGACCTCGAGCTGGCCGCGCGAGCCGGGTTCAACCTCGTCCGCAAGCACATCAAGCTCGAGGAGCCGCGCTGGCTGCACCACGCCGACCGGCTCGGCATGCTGGTCTGGGCGGAGCCGCCGAGCCCAGGCCGACACTCGGCTCAGGGCGCGGCCGCGTTCGAGGAGGTCGCCGCCGGGATGGTCCGGCGCGACGGGAGCCACCCGGCGATCGTCGTCTGGGGTCTCTACAACGAGGAGTGGGGCTACGACTTCGGGCTGCACCGGGAGCCGGTCTGGCAGGACGAGCTCGCCGGGCTGGTCGCCCGGTTCCGCGCGCTGGACCCCACCCGGCCGGTCGTCGACAACTCGGGCTGGCACCACGTCGACACCGACCTGGTCGACTGGCACTGCTACATCACCGACCTGCCGACGTGGGCCGAGGTGACCGCCGGGCTGACGAACGGCACCCGCGGCAGCTTCCCCGTCCCCTTCCCGTCCGGGCTGTGGCACGAGCGCGCGCTCCACGTCGAGCCGCGCCGCGTGCCGCCCGGCGCGCCGGTCCTCAACAGCGAGTACGGCACCGGCCACACGACCGTGGACCGCGCCTGGGCCATGCAGTGGCAGACCCAGGAGCTGCGCCGGCACGACGCGGGCAGCGGCTACGTCTACTGCGAGCTGACCGACGTCGAGCACGAGAACGCGGGCATCCACTTCGCCGACCGCAGCCTCAAGGACACGGGCGGCCTCGCGAGCTCCGACGTGCACGCCCCGACGACGCTCGTCGTCGACGTCCTGCCCGCGGCTCCCGGGGCCGACATCGACCCGGACCGGTGGCCGGACGCGCTCCCGGTCCACGTGTCCCACCACGGGACGCGGCGGCTGACCGGGCGCCTGCGCGCGCGATGGACCCGGCCGCGCGGCACGGTCGGGGCCGGCCTCGGCGACGGTGCCGGCGTCGTTGACGGGCCCGCCATGACGGTCGAGCCCTTCGTGCTGAGCGCCCCCGTCGCCCTGCCGGTGCCGCGGCCCGACGGCCCGGCCCGGCTCCTCGTCTGGTTCGAGGGCGACGACGGAACTTCCCACGCCCGCGCCGTTGTCGACGCGGGCAGCATCGAGAGGAGCGAGGAACGATGACGACCGAGACGACGCAGGTAGGACGACCTGCCGCCCATCCCCGTCCGCAGCTCACGCGACCCGGCTGGACCTCGCTGACCGGGCCGTGGGAGCACCGCGCCGACCCGGCCGAGGTGGGGCTGACCGAGGAGTGGTGGCGGACCGGGACCGCCTTCGAGCGCACGATCGAGGTCCCGTTCCCGCCCGAGTCGGCGGCCTCCGGTGTCGAGATCGACGACGTGGCGATCCACTGGTACCGCCGCGAGGTCCGGCTCGACCCCCGGCCGGGCATGCTGACGATCCTGCACCTGGAGGCGGTCGACTTCGAGTGCGACGTCTGGGTCGACGAGCAGCACGTCGCGCACCACGTCGGTGGCTTCACGCCGTTCGAGGTCGACGTCACGCCGCAGGTCGCGGCCCGGCCCGACGCCCCGCACGTCGTCGTCGTCCGCTCGCGCGACGACCGGTCCGACCTGGAGCAGCCGCGCGGGAAGCAGGACTGGGAGGTCGACCCGCACGTCATCTGGTACCAGCGCACGAGCGGGATCTGGCGCGAGGTGTGGGTCGAGCAGGTGCCGGAGGCGCACGTCGCCGAGCTGTGGTGGCGCACCGACCCGATCGCCGGGATCGTCGACCTCACGGTCGAGACGTCGCGGGCGACGCCGCCCGGCGCCGAGGTCCGCGTCGTGCTCTCGGCGCAGGGGCGGGACCTCGCCTCCGCGTCGGGCTCCGTCGCCGCGGCCAGGGCCGAGGTCAGCCTCAGCCTCCGCGAGGCGGTCGGCGGCGCGACGCTCGAGCCGCTGTGGTGGTCCCCCGAGCACCCCGTGCTCCTGGACGCGCGGATCGAGCTGCGCGCGGGCGGCGGGTCCGGGGACGCGTCCGGCGCGACGGACGCGGCGGGCACGACGGCGGGTGCCCAGCTCGACGCGGTCGGCTCCTACGTCGGCCTGCGCTCGGCGCGCGTCGACGACCGGGCGTTCCTGCTCAACGAGCGGCCGTACCTGCTGCGCCTGGTCCTGGAGCAGGCCTACTGGCCGACGTCGCACCTCGCGGCGCCGAGCGAGGCCGCGCTAGAGGAGGAGGTGCGCTGGATCAAGCGGCTCGGTTTCAACGGGCTGCGGATGCACCAGACGTCGGCGGACCCGCGCTTCCTCGAGCTGTGCGACCGGCTCGGGCTGCTCGTCTGGGTCGACTCCCCCGCGAGCTTCCGCTACTCCACGACGTCGCTGGACCGGACCGTCCGCGGCTGGCTCGACCTCGTGCGGCGCGACCGCAGCCATCCGAGCGTGGTGACGTGGGTGCCGTTCAACGAGAGCTGGGGCGTCGAGCAGGTCTCCGTCGACCCGCGTCAGCGCGACGCCGTCCGCGCGCTGCACCACCTGACGAAGGCGCTCGACCCGACGCGCCCCGTCATCGGGAACGACGGCTGGGAGTACGTGGCCGGCGACGTCGTCGGCGTCCACGACTACCGGCACGACCCCGACGCGCTCGCGGCGATGCTCGCCGACCGCGCCGCGCTCGTCACGACCAGCAGCGTGAGCGGACGCCGCGTCGTGCTCGACGCCGCCGGCTGCCCGGAGGCGGCCGAGGGACGGCCGGTCGTGCTGTCGGAGTTCGGCGGCTTCACGCTCGCCACGCACGACGGCACGTGGGCGGGGTACGGCGGCGTCGCCGACGGCGAGGAGCTGCTCGAACGGCTCGAGAGCCTCGTGACGGCCGTCGTCGGCTCGGGCATCGCCGGCTTCTGCTACACCCAGCTCACCGACACGGAGCAGGAGCGCAACGGGCTCCTCACCGAGGACCGCGAGCCCAAGGCCGACCCGGACCGGATCGCGGCGGCGATCCGCTCGGGCGGGGTGCGACGATGACGGCCGGTGCCGGCCCGGACGTCGCGGCCCGGGTCGTGGTGGACCCGGCGTTCCGGGTCGGCCGCGTCCGGCCGCGGCTGTTCGGCTCCTTCGTCGAGCACCTCGGGCGGTGCGTCTACGGCGGCATCCACGACCCCGGCCACCCGCTGGCGGACGAGGACGGCTTCCGCACCGACGTGATCGACCTCGTGCGCGAGCTCGGCGTCACGATGGTCCGCTACCCGGGTGGGAACTTCGTGTCGGGGTATCGGTGGGAGGACGGGATCGGGCCGGTGGAGGATCGGCCGCGGCGGCTGGATCTGGCGTGGCACTCCACGGAGCCGAATACGGTGGGGCTGGACGAGTTCATGGTCTGGGCCGCCAAGGCCGGGGTCGAGCCGATGATGGCGATCAACCTCGGCACCCGCGGCGTCGCCGAGGCGCTCGACGTGCTGGAGTACAGCAACGTCGCAGCCGGGACGGCCCTGTCCGAGCTGAGGCGCTCCAACGGGGCCGACGATCCGCACGGGATCCGGCTGTGGTGCCTCGGCAACGAGATGGACGGGCCGTGGCAGACCGGCCACAAGACCCCGGAGGAGTACGGACGGCTCGCCGCGGCCACCGCCCGGGCCATGCGTCAGCTCCAGCCCGACCTCGAGCTCGTCGCCTGCGGGTCGTCGTTCCCCGGGATGCCGACCTTCGGCGCCTGGGAGCACGCCGTCCTGCGCGAGACCTACGACCTGGTCGACCTCGTCTCCGCGCACATCTACTTCAACGAGCGCGAGGTGGGCCTGGCGGCCTACCTCGGCTCCGCCGTCGCGATGGACGGCTTCATCGACTCGGTGGTCGCCACCATCGACGCCGTGCGGGCGGAGCTGAAGTCCGACCGGGTCCTCGGCATCTCCTTCGACGAGTGGAACGTCTCCCGGGTGCGGCCGGAGTCGGTCCCGCCCAGCGGCGACGACTGGCCCGTCGCCCCCGCGATCCTCGAGGACCACTACACGGTCGCGGACGCCGTGGTCGTCGGGAGCCTGCTCATCTCGCTGCTGCGGCACGCCGACCGGGTGCACGCGGCGGCCCAGGCCCAGCTCGTCAACGTCATCGCGCCGATCATGACGGAGCCGGGCGCCGGGACGTGGAAGCAGACGATCTTCCACCCGTTCGCCCAGGCGGCGGCCCTCGCGCGCGGCGTCGTCCTGCGCGCGGCGGTCGAGTCGCCGACGTACCCGACCCAGGCGTACGGCGACGTGCCCCTGGTGGACGCGACCGCCACCTGGGACGAGGAGGCCGGTGAGGTCACCGTGTTCGCCGTGAGCCGCGCGCAGGACGAACCGCTCCAGCTCGAGGTCGCGCTGCGCTGGGCGCACGTCGAGGTGGTCTCCGCCACGACGTACTGGCACGCGGACCCGACCTGGCAGGCGAGCGCGGACGACGACGCGACGGTGCTGCCGCGGGAGGCGGCGGACGTGCGGGTCGAGGGCGGGGTCGTGCGCCTCGACCTGCCGCCGATCTCGTGGAACGTCGTGCGGCTCAGGGTGGCCGGGCCGAGCTGAGGGGCGTCAGCCCCGGTGCTCCGCCTCGCGGACCTGGGCGCCGATGCCGCGGACCTGGGCGCGCAGCGCGCCCTCCGCGTCGACGCCCGCCGCCTCGGCGCGCGCGACGACGGCCAGCAGCTCGGCGCCGACCTCGGCGGCCAGCGCGTCGGCGGCGGCATCGGCAGCCGCGCCCTCGCCCGCCGGACGGAGGTCGTCGAGCGCATCGGGGAAGACCGGGCCCACCGCGATGCCGGCGCGCCGGGCGCGCCGCAGGACCTTCTGCGCGCGCATGAGCGCCGGCAGCGCCTCCGGGATGCCGTCGAGCACGGACGAGCGTCCCGAGCCGTCGGCAGCCGCACCGGCGGCGCCCGGCTCCGCGGACGCGGCCCGCTCGGCCGCCTTGATCCGGTCCCACTGCCGGTTGACGGCCTCGGCGTCGCTGGCGTCGGTCACGGACCCCGAGGCGTCGGGGAACACGTGCGGGTGGCGGCGGCGCAGCTTGGCGCTCAGCCCCTCGGCCACGTCGGCGAGCGAGAACCCGCCGGCCGAGGCCGGCACCTCCGAGGCGACCCGGGCGTGGAACAGCACCTGGAGCAGCAGGTCGCCGAGCTCCTCGCGCAGCGCGTCGAGGTCGCCGGACTCGGCGGCCTCCGCCACCTCGAACGCCTCCTCCACCGCGTACGGCGCGAGCGAGGCGGTGGTCTGCTCCGCGTCCCACGGGCAGCCGCCCGGCGAGCGCAGCTCGTGCATGACCGCGACGGCGTCGAGCAGCGCGGCGGCGACCCGCTCGGCCGGCGCGGAGCTCGGCGGCTGCGCGCGGTCGGTCGACGGGCGCTCGGCCGACGCGCCGTCGCTCGACGCGCGGTCCGTCACGTCAGCCGGCGGCCAGGGCGTCCGAGCCCGAGCCGATGATCCACTCCCACGAGGCGGGGCCGAGCCCGGTCGTGGCGTCGAACGTTCCGAAGCGCGGGTTGATGGTGATGTCGGCCTCGCCGAAGGCTGAGACGAGCTCCGCCTGGGTCTGCTCGTCCTCGATCGAGGACAGCATGACGACCCGCTGCGCGATCGCGATCATCGGCTCGGAGTACTCGAACGGCTCGACGCCGTTCGCCGTCGCGGTCTGGTCGAGCAGCGCGACCGCCTGCTCGCGCGAGGCGCCGAACCCGAGCCGCTCGCCGGCCTCCATCAGGGGCACGGTCGCGACCACGTCGGAAAGCACGGTCGGCGCATCGGCCGGCAGGTTGAGCCGCGCGTAGTCGCTCGCGACGGCCGCGAGCTCCGCGTCCGTGATCCGGACGCCGTTGACGGTGGCCGCCGTCCCCGGGCGGGCGCACGCGCCGAGCGCGAGGGCGAGCGCGACGGGGACGAGCGCGACGCGGGCAGCTGTGCGGAGCCGCACGGTGACCTCCGGGGGACGGATCGGGAACAGGGGCCTGGGCCGATCCTAGCCGCGCCGGGCCCCGAGGGACCACGCGGACGACGCCCGGTCACCCGTCCCGTCGCTGGCCGCGGCGGCCGTGGCGGCGGCGGCCGCGACGCTGCCGCCGACGACGCCGCGCAGCACGCCGAGCACCCACTCCACGAGCGGGCCGTCGCGCAGCATCTCCCCCGCGACGGGCGAGGACGACGAGCGCTGCGTCGGGGCCGGCACGAGGATCGTGCGGACCGCCGCCTTGATGATCGAGCGGGGGTAGAGCCGCTTGAGCCGGACGACGCCGGAGTCGGGCAGCTCGACCGGCGCGAACCGGATGAACTGGCCCTGGGCGGTGATGGCGGTGACCCCGACCGACCGCGCGACGGTCCGCAGGCCGGCCACCTGGAACAGCAGCTCGACGCTCGGCGGCACGGGACCGTAGCGGTCCACCAGCTCCTCGCGCACCGCCTCGACGTCCTCGGGCGTCGCCGCCGAGGCGATCTTGGTGTACGCCTCGAGCCGCAGCCGCTCGTGCGGAACGTACTCGTGCGGGATGTGCGCGTCGAGCGGCAGCTCGATCGTGACGTCGGCCAGCTCCTCGACGTCCTCGCCCCGGTAGCGGCCGACCGCCTCGGAGACCATCCGGACGTACAGGTCGAACCCGACGCCGGCGATGTGCCCCGACTGCTCGCCGCCGAGCAGGTTGCCCGCGCCGCGGATCTCCAGGTCCTTGAGCGCGACCTGCATGCCGGCACCGAGGTCCGTGTTGGCCGCGATGGTGGCGAGCCGGTCGTGCGCCGTCTCGGTGAGCGGCTTCTCCGGCGGGTAGAGGAAGTAGGCGTAGGCGCGCTCCCGTCCGCGGCCGACGCGTCCGCGGAGCTGGTGGAGCTGGGAGAGGCCGAGCACGTCGGCCCGCTCGAGGATGAGCGTGTTCGCGTTGGCGATGTCGAGCCCGGTCTCGACGATCGTGGTGGAGACGAGCACGTCGAGCCGCTTCTCCCAGAAGTCCTGGATGACCCGCTCGAGCTGGTGCTCGTTCATCTTCCCGTGCGCGACGCCGATCCGCGCCTCCGGCACGAGCTCGGCGAGCCGCGACGCCGCCTTCTCGATCGACTCGACGCGGTTGTGGACGTAGAAGACCTGGCCCTCGCGCAGCAGCTCGCGACGGATCGCCGCGGTGATCTGCTTCTCCTCGTACGGCCCGACGAAGGTGAGCACGGGGTGGCGCTCCTCCGGCGGGGTCGCGAGCGTCGACATCTCCCGGATGCCCGTGACGGCCATCTCCAGCGTGCGCGGGATGGGCGTCGCGCTCATCGCGAGGACGTCGACGTTGGTCCGGAGCTGCTTGAGCGTCTCCTTGTGCTCGACGCCGAACCGCTGCTCCTCGTCGATGATGACGAGGCCGAGGTCCTTGAACCGGACCTCGCCGGTGAGCAGGCGGTGGGTGCCGATGACGACGTCGATCGTCCCGTCGGCGACGCCCTCCTTGACCGTCTTCGACTCCGCGTCCGTCTGGAACCGGGAGAGCGCGGCGACGTTGACCGGGAAGCCCGCGTACCGCTCCGTGAAGGTCTGCAGGTGCTGGGAGACGAGGAGCGTCGTCGGCACGAGGACGGCGACCTGCTTGCCGTCCTGGACCGCCTTGAACGCGGCCCGCACGGCGACCTCGGTCTTGCCGTAGCCGACGTCGCCGAGGATGAGCCGGTCCATCGGGACCGACCTCTCCATGTCCCGCTTGACCTCGTCGATCGTGACGAGCTGGTCGGCCGTCTCGACGTAGTCGAAGGCGTCCTCCAGCTCGCGCTGCCACGGGGTGTCAGGGCCGAAGGTGTGCCCCTGGGTCGCCTGCCGTGCCGCGTAGAGCCGGACCAGCTCGCCGGCGATCTCCTTGACCGCCTTGCGCGCCTTCGCCTTGGTGTTCTTCCAGTCGGCGCCGCCCATCTTCGACAGGCTCGGCGCCTCGCCGCCGACGTACTTCGTGACCTGGTCGAGCGCGTCGGTCGGCACGTAGAGCCGGTCACCCGGTTGACCGCGCTTGCTCGCCGCGTACTCGATGACGAGGTACTCGCGCATCGCCGAGCTGTCGCTGCCCGGCCGGCCGCCGGCCGTGACGGTGCGCTGGACCAGCTCGACGAACCGCCCGACGCCGTGCTGCTCGTGCACGACGTAGTCGCCGGCGCGCAGCGCGAGCGGGTCGACGACGTTGCGCCGCCGCGGGGCGAGGGCCCGCATGTCGCGCGTCGACGTGCCGGCGCGGCCGGTGAGGTCGGCCTCGGTGAAGATGGCGAACCGCTCCGCCGGCATGACGAAGCCCTTGCCGATCGTCGCGGTCGTCACGTGGACGACACCGGGCTCGGGCTCCTCGGGCAGGTCGGCCACGAGCCGCGCCGCGACGTCCGCCTCGCCGAGCTGCTCGGACCAGCGGCGCGCCGGCCCGGCGCCCTCGGTGACGAGCACGAGCCGCCAGCCGTCGCGGATCAGGTCGCGCAGGTCCGTGATCGCCCGCGCGATCTCGCCGCGGTACCCCTCGACGTCGCGCGCGTCGACGCGGAGCGTGGTCGCGGCGCCGATCGGCTCGTCCGCGTCGGCCGAGGCGTCCGCGTCGGCCGGGGCGTCCGCGTCGTCGACACCGCCGAGCGCGAACGGCGTGAGCGACCACCAGCCGAGCCCGCGCCGCGCAGCCGTCGCACGCGCCTGCGCGAGCGTGACGAAGCTCGCGGCCGACAGGTCGAGCGGGACCGAGCCGCCGGCGGCCGCCGAGGTCCAGGCGGCGGCGAGGAACTCGTCCGTCGTCGCCACGAGGTCGTGCGCCCGGCGGCGGATGCGCTCGGGATCGACCAGGACGAGGAGCGCGTCCGGGTCGACGAGGTCGAGCACCTGCTCCATGCCGTCGACGAGCGCCGGCGTCAGCGACTCCATGCCCTCGACGGCGATGCCCTCGGCCATCCGCTCGAGCATGTCGGTCGCGCCGGGCAGGGCGTCACGCAGGCCGAGCGCCCGCTCGCGCACCCGCGGCGTGAGGAGCAGCTCGCGGCACGGCGGCGCCCACAGCCCGTCGGGCGCGATCTCGAGGCTGCGCTGGTCCGCGACCGCGAACCAGCGGATCTCCTCGATGTCGTCGCCCCAGAAGTCGAGCCGCAGCGGGTGGTCCTCGGTCGGCGGGAACACGTCGAGGATGCCGCCCCGGACGGCGAAGTCGCCGCGCTTCTCGACCATGTCGACGCGCGTGTAGGCCGCCGCCGTCAGCGCGGCCGCGAGGTCCTCGATGCGGTGCGTCTCGCCCGCGCGCGCGCTCACCGGGGCGAGGTCGCCCAGCCCCGTGGCGACGGGCTGGAGGAGGGCGCGCGACGGCACGACGAGGACGCGGATCGGCCCGCCGTGCCCGGGGCGGGCGCCGGCGTCGGGTGCGCCGGCCCCGGGCACGCCCGGAGCCTCCGCGACCTCGGGGTGGGCCAGCCGGCGCAGCACGGCGAGGCGCTTGGCCACCGTGTCGGCGCGCGGGCTGAGTCGCTCGTGCGGCAGCGTCTCCCAGGCCGGCAGCACCGCGACGGAGTCGGCGGGCAGGTAGGCGCGCAGCGCGGCGGCCAGCTCGTCGGCGTCGCGACCCGTCGCCGTCACGACGACGAGCTGCCGGGCGCCGCCGCCGTCCCGGGTGCCACCGCCGCTCCCGGCGGCGTCCGCGAGCTCGGCGAGGAACGGGGCGCGGACGCCCGCGGGCGCGACGACGTCGAGCTCGCCCCGCGCGGGCAGGACGGCGAGGGCGGCGCGGGTCGCTGCGTCCTCGGCAAGGATCGGGAGGATGCCGGACAGCTTCATGGGGTCCCCCTCAGGACTTCGCGTTCCAGGTGTTCTGCGCCGCCAGCACGCCGCTCGTCACGATGTCCTCCACCGCGTCGGCCGCGAGCTGGATGGTGACGCCGAGGTCGTCCCGGTCGGACGCCGGGAAGTTGGACAGCACGTAGTCGGCCGGGTCCTGCCGACCGGGGGGGCGTCCGACGCCGATCCGGACGCGCACGTAGTCCTTCGTCGCGATGGCGGAGGAGATCGAGCGCAGGCCGTTGTGGCCGCCCTCGCCGCCGCCCTTCTTGATCCGCACCTCGTGCGCCGGGATGTCCAGCTCGTCGTGCAGCACGACGACGTGGTCGGCATCGATCCCGTAGAACTGCGCCAGCGCGGCGACGGGGCCGCCGGAGAGGTTCATGTACGTGGCGGGGCGGGCCAGCACGACGCGCGGACCCGGGACACCGCCCGGCAGCAGGCCGAGCCGGCCGTCGAGCACGCTCGCGCGCGCCTTGTGCGAGGTGAGCCGCCCGCCCATCCGGCGCGCCAGCTCGGCCAGCACCATCGCCCCGACGTTGTGCCGGTTCCCCTCGTACTGCGCGCCGGGGTTGCCGAGACCGACCACGAGCCACGGGCTGGTCATGCGTCCTCCTCGCGGACACGACGGGGTGGGAACGGGAACGGGGAAGGTCGGCGGGCCGTGAGCCCGCCGACCTTCCCCGGTTCGACGTGGGAGATCAGGCCTCCTCGGCCCCGGTCTCGGTGTCGGCCTCGTCCTCGACCACGCGGATCTCGGAGACCGTGAGGACGTCGGCCTCGGGGTCGATCTCGGTGGTGACGCCCTGGGGGAGCTTGAGGTCGCCGACCCGGACGACGGTGCCGTCGGTCAGGCCGTCGACGTCGACCTCGATGACCTCGGGGATGTTCGTGGCCTCGGCCTGGAGCTCGAGGGTGAGGAGCTCGAGCTGGTGGTTCGTCCCGACGGCGGACTCGCCGACGACGTGGACGGGGACGTCGACGGTCACCTTCTCGCCGCGACGGACGAGGAGGAGGTCGAGGTGCTCGATGTCGTTCGAGACGACGTCGCGCTGCACGGACTTGACGAGCGCGAGCTCCTTGCCGCCCTCGAAGCTGATCTCGACGACCGCGTTCGCGGAGCCCTTGACGAGCATGAACACGTCGTGCGTCGGGAGCGCGAGGTGGACGGGGTCGGTGCCGTGGCCGTAGAGGACCGCGGGAACCTGCTTGGCGCGACGGAGGCGACGGGCAGCGCCCTTGCCGAACTCGGTGCGCTTCGTGCCGTTGATGACATCGGACATGGGGGTCCTCCAGGGAACGTAGTCGGGGGCGGCAGGGCCGGATCGCCGGTCTCGCGCGGCGTCGGGCGCGCTCGAGGCGCTGGCCCGCCGCGCCGATTACGGATCTCTCATCCCTCGCCGAGGCAACCGGAACAGTCTACACGGGCCGCGCGCAACGCTCGCGCGGTGTTCGGCCGGCCCGCCCCGCCCCCGAGTCGGCCCCGCGCCGCCCCCGAGTCGGCCAGCGGATGGGAGGATGGAGGCGTGGAACGCAACGATCCGCCGTCGCTGGAGTCCCTCGCCGACGCGCAGGACTTCGAGTACGAGCGCCGGTTCCTCGTGACCGACTTCCCGGCGCAGCTCCGCGACGCGCCCGCCCTCATCGTGCAGTCCTACTACCTGGCCGACGCGGGCTACGCCCTCCGCGTCCGGGTCCAGGCCAGCGACGTGGAGGCCAACCTGTCGGCGTCCTCCCGGCCGCTCGAGGTGCTGGCCGAGTTCCACGACGCCGCGACGCTGGCGACGGTCACCATCAAGGGGCCGGCCGTCGGCGGGACCCGGTACGAGTCGGAGCGGCACGTCGACCCGGACGTCGCGGTCGAGCTGATCCGCCGCGGCGGGATGCCGATGGTCAAGACGCGCTACTCGGTGTGGGCCGGCTCGGACGGCTGGGCCGTCGATGTGTTCGGCGGCGCGAACGCCCCGCTCGTCGTCGCGGAGTGCGAGCGCTCGGCCCCGGTCACCGACCTCGAGATCCCGTCGTGGTGCGTCACCGAGCTGACCGACGACCGACGGTTCTCGAACGAGTCGCTCGCCGCCCGCCCCTACGGGGAGTGGGCCGCCACCTACCTGGCCGAGCTAGCCGCCGCCGGACCCCGGATGCGCGGCGACTTCGGCACCAACGCCCAGCTTCTCCCGGAGTGATGCCCCCGATGTCCGACCTCACCCCCGGCCCGGTCCCCGTCGCGCACGTCGGACCCGACGCGACCGCCGACGACACCGCCGACGCCGCCCTCGCGGTCGCCGCCGTCCGGGCCGGCCTCGCCGTGATCGCCACGGCGCCGACCCGCGACGTCGTCGCCGTCAAGGGTCACGCTGCCGACCTGCTCACGGCCACCGACCTGGCCGCCGAGGAGGCGATCCGCGCGGTCCTCAGCTCCTCGGACCTGCCCGTCCAGGGCGAGGAGGGCTCCCCCGACCTCGACGCCCCCGACCGGTGGATCGTCGACCCGGTCGACGGGACCGCCAACTTCGTCGCGGACATCGGCCTGGTCGCGAGCAACGTCGCGCTCGCCCGCGGTGGCCGCCCGGTCGCCGGCGCCACCGGCGAGATGCCGAGCGGTCGCATCGTGTGGAGCGCGCTCGGCCGCGGCACGTGGGAGGTCCCGCCGTCGGGCGAGGCGTTCCGCACGCGGACCTACCGCGGCGACCTCGCGGCCGGGTGCGTCACCGTCGGCGACTTCTCGTGGACGAACTCCGGTCCGTGGCCCGGCCGGACGCGCGCCCGGATCGTCACGGCCGTGTCGGACGTCGTCGGGCGGCTGCGGATGGTCGGCAGCTCCGCGACCGAGCTGATCTGGGTCGCCACCGGCCGGACGAGCGCCGCCGTGCTGTTCGGCAACCACCCGTGGGACACGGCGGCCGGCGTGCTCGCCGTGCGCGAGGCGGGCGGCGTCGCGCTCGACGTCCACGGTGAGCCGTGGACGTTCGGGTCGGACTCCGTGCTGGCGGCGGCCACCGAGGCCGACGCGGAGCGGCTGCTCGACGTCATCGGGAACGCCTGAGCTCTCCCGCCGCCCGGGGTCGGGCGACGCCCGGGCGGACGCCGCCGGGCCGCGCCTCAGGCGTTGCCGTCGAACAGGCTGGTGACCGAGCCCTCGTCGAACACCTCGCGGATCGCGCGCGCCAGGAGCGGCGCGATCGACAGGACCGTGAGGCCGGGGAACCGCTTGTCCCGCGGGATCGGGAGGGTGTCGGTGATGACGACCTCGCTGGCGCCGCACTCGGCGAGACGGCGCGGGGCGGGGTCGGACAGGACGCCGTGCGTCGCGACGATCATGACGGACCGGGCGTCGTTCTCCCGGAGCACGCGGACGGCCTCGGCGATGGTGCCGCCGGTGTCGATGAGGTCGTCGACGAGCACGCAGTCGCGGCCCGCGACCTCGCCGATGACGCGGTTGGCGACGGCCGAGTTCGGGCGCGTGATGTCGCGCGTCTTGTGGACGAACGCGAGCGGGTTGCCCCCGAGCTTCGCCGCCCACTGCTCGGCCACGCGGATCCGGCCGGCGTCGGGCGAGACGACGGTGACGTTCGCCGTGTCGACGCGGGTGCGGACGTAGTCGACCAGCGTCGGCATGGCGAACAGGTGGTCGACCGGGCCGTCGAAGAAGCCCTGCGCCTGCGCGGCGTGCAGGTCGACCGACATGAGCCGGTCGGCGCCGGCGGTCTTGTAGAGATCGGCCATGAGGCGGGCCGAGATCGGCTCGCGGCCGCGGTGCTTCTTGTCCTGCCGGGCGTAGGGGAAGAACGGCATGACGGCCGTGATCGTCTTGACCGAGGCCCGCTTGAGCGCGTCGACCATGAGCAGCTGCTCCATGATCCACTGGTTGATCGGGGCCGTCATGCTCTGCAGCGCGAAGGCGTCGGCGCCGCGCACGCTCTCCTGGAACCGCACGTAGATCTCACCGGAGGCGAAGTCGTAGGCGGTCGTCGGCACGAGGTCGACGCCGAGCTCCTCCGCGACCCGCTCGGCGAGCTCCGGGTGCGCCCGTCCCGAGATGAGGACGAGCCGCCGCTCGCCGAACGTGGTGATGCCGCTCATGCCGTGTGTCCTCCGTGTGCCTCGTCCGTCCCGCTCGGGCGTGCCGGCCCGCTCGGCCCCGCCGCGTCGCGGCCCGACTCCTCGTCGACGCTCTCCCCGAGCGCCTCGATCGCCCGCTGCGCCGCGGCGGCCCACTTGGTGCCCTCGAGGCGCCGCGCGACCCAGCCCGGGATGATCTTGAGCTGCGCCCGCTCGACGGCGAGCGCACCGGGGGCGACGTCGCGCGTCACGGTCGAGCCGGCGGCGACGAAGGCGCCCCCACCGATCTCGATCGGCGCGACCAGCGTCGTGTCGGAGCCGACGAACGCGCCCGCGCCGATGACCGTGCGGTGCTTGCCGACGCCGTCGTAGTTGGCCGTGATGACGCCGGCGCCGATGTTCGCCGCGTCGCCGACCACCGCGTCGCCGACGTAGGACAGGTGCGGCACCTTCGCGCCCGCGCCGAGCTCGGCGTTCTTCGTCTCGGCGAACGCGCCGATCGCCGAGCGCGGGCCGAGCACCGTCCCCGTGCGCAGGTGGGTGTACGGGCCGACCGACGCGCCCTCGCCGATCCGCGCGTCCGTCACGTGCGAGCGCAGGACGCGGGCGCCCGCCTCCACCGTCGCGTCCTCGAGCGTGGTGTCCGGGCCGATGACGGCGCCGGTGGCGACGCTGGTCCTGCCGAGGAGCTGCGTCCCCGGCAGGAGCGTCACGTCCTGCTCGAGCGTGACCGTGACGTCGACCCAGGTGCTCGCCGGGTCGACGACCGTGACGCCGGAGCGCATCGCGGTCTCGAGCACCCGGCGGTTGAGCTCGGCGCCGAGCGTCGCGAGCTGGACGCGGTCGTTGACGCCCTCGACGATGATCGGGTCGGGCGTCTCGATCGCGCGGACGGCACCGTGGGCGTGGGCCAGCGCGAGCACGTCCGTGAGGTAGACCTCGCCCTGCGCGTTGGACGCGGCGTCCGACGCCGGGTCCTGCAGCGTGCGGAGCCCGGCGCGCAGCACGTCGGCGTCGAAGGCGTACACCGAGGTGTTGATCTCGTCGATCGCCAGCTCCTCGGGGCTCGCGTCGCGGTGCTCGACGATCCGCTCGACCTGGCCGTCGTCCGTCCGGACGATCCGGCCGTACCCCGTGGGGTCCGGCACGCGCGTGGTCAGCACCGTCACGACGTTGCCGTCGGCGGTGTGCGCGGCCAGCAGCTCGCCCAGCGTGCCGGCGTCGAGCAGCGGGACGTCGCCCGCGAGGACGACGACGGGACCGCTCACGGGGGCGCCGGTCGTCGCGGTCGCGGCGGAGTCGAGCGCCTCCAGCGCGCACCAGGCGGCGCGCCCGGTGCCCTTGATCGCGTCCTGGTCGGCGACGAGGACGTCGGGGTCCAGCGCGAGGGCGTGCTCGGCGACCCGGTCCCGGTCGTGCCGGACGACGACGGCGAGCGCCTCCGGGTCCAGCGCGCGCGCCGTGGCGAGGACGTGGCCGAGGAGGGTGCGACCGCCGATGGCGTGCAGGACCTTCGGGGTGGCCGACCTCATCCGGGTACCCTCACCCGCGGCGAGGACGATGACGGCGGCGGGGCGTGGGTCGGTCACGTGGTGGACTCCCAGAGACGCGAACGGGGCGGGCTCGACCACTCTAGTGCGCCGATCACCCCACCCGCTCCGCGAGCGGGCCGAGCGGAGCCGAGCCGACGCGGCCCCCGCGAGCGCCGCGCGGGCTCCGCCCCCAGGATTCGAACCCGGACCTCCCGGCACCAAAGGCCGGCGTGCTGCCGTTACACCAGGGCGGACCGGAGGGGTCACGCCCTCCGCCCCAGCGATTGTGCCAGGGCGCGCCGGAGGCCCCAGGGCATGATGGTCCCGTGAGCCTTCCCGAGACCCCCGGTCAGCTGCGCCCGCGGCCCCACCGCGCGGCGCGGCAGCGGATGACGGCGCGGGAGCGGCGAGAGCAGCTCCTCGACGTCGGCCGGGTGCTGTTCGCCGAGCGCGGGTTCGAGGCGACGAGCGTCGAGGAGATCGCGGCGCGCGCCGACGTCTCCAAGCCCGTCGTGTACGAGCACTTCGGCGGCAAGGAGGGGATGTACGCCGTCATCGTCGACCGCGAGGTCCAGCGGCTCACGAGCGTGCTGGGCGAGGCGCTGTCCCGTCCCCAGCACCCGAAGGTGACGCTGGAGCAGACGGCGCTCGCCCTGCTCGACTACATCGAGGCGCACACCGACGGCTTTCGCATCCTCGTCCGCGACTCTCCGGTCGCGCAGGCGACGGGCACGTTCTCCTCCCTCATCGGGGACGTCGCCACCCAGGTGGAGCACCTGCTCGCGCGGCAGTTCGAGCGGCGTCGGCTCGACCCGAGCACGGCGCCGATGTACGCGCAGATGCTCGTCGGGATGATCGCGCTCACCGGCCAGTGGTGGCTCGAGGCCCGCTCGCCGGACAAGCGCGTGGTCGCCGCGCACCTGGTGAACCTCGCGTGGAACGGCCTGGCGGAGCTGCAGGACTCCCCCGAGCTGCGGACCCGCTGACCGTCGCCGGGCGACGGCGTCGGGGTCCGCCCCGTCGGGCTCGACATCTTGATGCTAGAGATTCTCGACGTCGAGAAGTTAGGGTTCCCTCATGTCCGACGTCGTCGACCGCATCACCGCCGCGTGGAGCTCCCAGCTGCCGGGCCTCGACGTCGAGCCCATGGAGGTCTTCTCCCGGCTGTACCGGCTCGCGGACCACGTGGGCGAGGTGCGGGCTCGGGCGTTCGCCGGCCACGACCTCACGGTCTGGCAGTTCGACGTCCTGGCCGCGCTGCGCCGCGCGGGTGAGCCGTTCGAGCTCACGCCCGGCCAGCTCGTGACGCAGACGCGGGTGTCCTCCGGAACGATGACGAACCGGATCGACCGGCTCGTCGAGCGCGGCCTTGTCGACCGCCGCGGCTCCGAGGGCGACCGCCGGATCGTGCTCGTCCGGCTGACGTCGCGCGGTCGCGCCGCCGTCGACGCCGCCGTGGCCGACCTCGTCACGCACGAGCGCGACCTGCTCGCCCCCCTCACCGAGGGCGACTCCCAGACGCTCGCCGCACTGCTGCGCCGACTCCTCGGCGCGTTCGAGCCGAGCCCGGTCGGACGGGCGGACGAGCCGTCCGCGCGGGCGGCCGGCGGTCGGGTGGCCGCTGGCTCGTCCGACGAGCCACCCGCCACCCCGTCACCCGATGGCACCGGAGGATCCGCATGACCGAGTCACCCGTCGTCCGACCGTTCGCCGGCACCGCCCCGCGGATCGCGCCGAGCGCCTGGCTCGCCCCCGGGGCCGTCGTCGTCGGCGACGTCCGGATCGGCGCCGACTCGGCCGTCTTCTACCGGGCCGTGCTGCGCGCGGACTGCGCGTCCATCACGATCGGCGAGCGCTCCAACCTCCAGGACGGTGTCGTGGTCCACGTCGACGACGAGTTCCCGACGGTGGTCGGCGACGACGTCTCCGTCGGCCACGCCGCGGTGCTGCACGGCTGCACGATCGGCGACGGCTGCCTGATCGGGATGAGCTCGACGGTCATGTCGGGCGCCGTCGTCGAGCCCGGGGCCATGGTGGCGGCCGGCGCGCTGGTGACGCCGGGCAAGGTCGTCCCGAGCGGGACGCTCGCGGCCGGCGTCCCGGCGCGCGTGGTCCGCGACCTCACGGACGCCGAGAAGGAGCACCTGCGGCACAACGCCGCGCACTACCTGGAGCTCGCGGCCGCGCACCGCGCCGAGGACGACGCGGACTGAGCCGCCACCCGGGCCGCCCGGCCGAACCCGCCCGACTTCCGGATACCTATTGACTATCGATCGGTAACGATCGATCATCGACACATGTCCAGACTCGTCATCGTCCTGCTCCGGGTCATGCTGATCGTCCTGCTCCTCGGCGCGGTGCTCGCGCAGGTCCTCGTGCCGATCGCCGCGTCCGAGATCGGCGTCCTCTACCCCGAGGTCGAGCACCTCGTCGTCCCGTACTCGGTCGCCGCGATCCTCGCGATCGCGTGCGCCGAGGTCGTCCTCGTCGTCATCTGGCGCCTCCTCTCGCTCGTCGCGGACGGGATGATCTTCTCGGTCGGCTCGCTGCGCTGGGTCGACGCCATCGTCGTGGCGATCGGCGTGGCCACCGTCCTGAGCGCCGGCGTCCTCGTGCACCTCGTCGGGGTCGCGCAGGTCGGCGGGCCGGGCGTGGCCCTCACGCTGCTCGGGACCGTCGCCGCCGGCATCGCGCTCGCGCTGCTCATGGTCGTCATGCGCGGGCTGCTCCGATCGGCGGCGCACGACCGCGGCGAGCTGGACGGGGTGATCTGATGCCGATCGTGGTGGACCTCGACGTCATGCTGGCGCGCCGCAAGATGGCGGTCGGCGACTTCGCGGCGGCGGTCGGGATCACACCGGCCAACGTCGCCGTCCTCAAGAACGGCCGCGCGCGGGCGATCCGCTTCTCCACGCTGGAGGCGATCTGCCGCGTGCTCGACTGCCAGCCCGGCGACGTCCTGCGCTGGGTGCCCGACGAGCCGGAGTAGCGCGCGCCCGGGCTGCCGCTCCGGGTGTCCGCTCTCCGCGGACGGGCGGAGCGCCCACCGGCCGAGCTCCGGCATCGCCGCAGGTCGCGAGGCCGGGCCGGGGCTGCGCCCCGCGGGATCGTCGCGCTCGTCCGCAGAGAGCGGACGGGGGAAGAGCGCCCGGCGGCTGGCACTAGCCTTGACCGCGCTATGGCACACCTTCTCGGCGCTGACTCGATCCGCCTCGCGTTCCCCAACCGCACCGTCCTCGACGGTGTGAGCCTCGGCCTGGAGGACGGGGACAGCGTCGGCGTGGTCGGTCGCAACGGTGACGGGAAGTCGAGCCTCCTGCGCCTGCTCGCCGGGCGCACCACGCCGGACTCCGGCCGCGTCACGCTGCGGCGCGGCACGAGCGTCGGGCTGCTCGACCAGACCGACTCGCTCGATCCCGAGGCGACCGTCGGGCACGCCGTCGTCGGTGACGCGGCCGACCACGAGTGGGCCTCCGACCCCCGCGCGCGGTCGATCATCGACGGCCTCCTCGCCGACGTCCCGTGGGACCAGCCCGTCGGCGCGCTCTCCGGCGGGCAGCGGCGCCGCACCGCCCTGGCGGCCCTCCTCGTCCAGGACCCCGACGTCCTGCTGCTCGACGAGCCGACCAACCACCTCGACGTCGAGGGTGTGACGTGGCTCGCGAACCACCTGAAGGAGCGGTCGGCGCGCGGGAGCGGCGCCTTCGCCGTCGTCACGCACGACCGCTGGTTCCTGGACGAGGTGACGACCGCGACCTGGGAGGTCCACGACGGGATCGTCGAGCCGTTCGAGGGCGGCTACGCGGCGTACGTCCTCGCCCGCGTCGAGCGCGACCGCCAGGCCGCCACCGTCGCGGCCAAGCGCGCGAACCTGATGAAGAAGGAGCTCGCGTGGCTGCGCCGCGGCGCACCCGCCCGGACGAGCAAGCCCAAGTTCCGCATCGACGCCGCCAACGCCCTCATCGCCGACGTGCCACCCGTGCGCGACAGCGTCGCCCTCACCCGCATGGCGACCGCGCGCCTGGGCAAGGACGTCGTCGAGCTGGTCGACGCCAGCGTCTCCTACGTGCCCGGGACCGACGTCCTCGACCGCATCTCCTGGATCCTCGGCCCGGGCGACCGGGTCGGCATCCTCGGCGCGAACGGGGCCGGCAAGTCGACGCTGCTGGGCCTCGTCACCGGGACGCTGGCCCCGACGGCCGGCCGGGTCAAGCGGGGCAGGACCGTCGAGGCGGCCTGGCTGTCGCAGGACCTCGCCGAGCTGACCACCGAGGCGGACAAGCGCGTCGCCGACGTCATCGCGCCGCTGCGCGTCTCGATGCGCTCCTCGACGGGCGACGACCTCACGCCGGGGCAGGTCCTCGAGCGCCTCGGCTTCACCTCCGCCCACCTCGCGACGCCGGTCCGCGACCTCTCCGGTGGTCAGAAGCGCCGGCTCCAGCTCGCGCTGACGCTGCTGGGCGAGCCCAACGTCCTGGTCCTCGACGAGCCGACCAACGACATGGACACCGACATGCTCGCCGCCATGGAGGACCTGCTCGACGGCTGGCCGGGCACGCTCGTCGTCGTCTCCCACGACCGCTACCTGCTCGAACGCGTCACCGACGACCAGTACGCGGTGCTCGACGGGTCGCTGCGTCACCTGCCCGGCGGCGTCGAGGAGTACCTCGCCCTGCGGGCGCGCCGCGGGACGACGACGTCCTCCTCCGCGCCGTCGGCTCGCTCCGCCGCGTCGGGCTCCGTCGCCGCGTCCGCACCGGGCACGCCGACGGGCACGACGCCGGCCTCCCCCGCGGCCCAGCCGGGCGGCGCGGCGCGGCACGCGAGCCGCAAGGAGCTCGCCTCGATCGAGCGCAAGCTCGACAAGCGGCAGGCGGATGCGGTCGCGCTGCACGAGGAGATGGCGGCGCACGACGTCGCGGACTACGCGGGCCTGGCGGCGCTCGGCGCGCGGCTGCGCGCCGTCGAGGCCGAGATCGGCGAGCTCGAGGAGCGCTGGCTCGAGCTGTCCGAGACGCTCGGCTGACGTGGCCGGGACGATCGCGCCGCGCCGCCGCCCGGCGGACACCCGAGCCGGGCGCTGGCGACGCGCCGCCGCGGGCGGGTCGCTCGGCCTCGCCCTTGCGCTCGCCGGGTGCACGGCCGGGGACGACGCCGGGGGCGCCGCCGCGTCGCCGGCCCCGTCCCCGTCGTCGAGCGCGGCGCCGTCGCCGAGCCCGAGCTGGACCTCCGAGACGTTCGAGGTGACCCGGCACGACGTCCGCATCGTCGGCACGCTCGAGGTCCCGGAGCTCGCCGACGGCGAGACCGTGCCGCTCGTCATCCTCATGCACGGCCTGGCGGCCAGCCAGGACGCCTCCGTGATCCGGGCCAGCGCCACGGCGCTGCGCGAGGCGGGCATCGCGACGATCCGGTTCGACTTCGACGGCCACGGCGCCAGCGGCGGCACGATGCTCGAGATGACGGTGCCGCACGAGATCGAGGACGCCCGCGCCGTCTACGACTACGCCCGGTCGCTGCCGTTCGTCTCCGACATCGGCCTGCTCGGGCACTCGCAGGGCGGCGTCGTCGCGGCGATGCTGGCCGGTGAGCTCGGGGACGGGGTCGCCGGCCTCATGCTGCTCGCGCCGGCCGTGCGGATCCCGGACGAGACCGCCGCCGGCCGCCTGATCGACGCCGTCTTCGACCCGGCGAACCCGCCCGCGTCGGTCCCCGTGCCCGCGCTGGGCATCGAGCTCGGCCGGGACTACCTCGTCACGGCGCAGGAGCTGGCGGTCCGCGACGTCCCGGCACGGTTCACCGGACCGGTCAGCATCGTGCAGGGCGAGGCCGACAACCTCATCCCGGCGAGCGACGCGGAGGGCTACGTCACGATCTTCGCCGACGCCGGCCTGCACCTGCTCCCCGAGCAGGACCACAGCTTCTACTACGACCCGACCGAGCCCGCCCGCCTGGCCGCCGCGTTCTTCTCCGACGCCTTCCCCGGGATGCCGCGCTGACGCGAGACCCGCACGACACCGGCGCCGATGGCGAGGATCGACACCGCGATGGCGCCGACGTAGAGCGCGACGGTGGCGTAACCGCCCGGCTGGTGCGGGTCGAGGAACGGGTAGGGGTACCACCAGGGGTTGCCGGTGAGCGGGCTCGTGACCCGCGGGCCCCGCACGAGCGTGTAGGCGACCCAGACGATCGGGAACGCCACGATCGGCGCCAGGGTGCGCCACGCGAGGCGTCGCCGTCGCGGGGAGAGGAGCACGTCCGCGAGCAGGAGGAGCGGGCCGACGACGTGCAGCACCTCGTTCGCCCAGACGACGGTCGTGCCCTGCGGCAGCTCGACGCCGCGCAGCAGCAGGTTGTAGACCACGCCGGTGGCGATCAGGTAGGTCGAGGCGCAGGCGAGCAGGACCGCGAGCCAGCGCGGCTCGGGGCCCTCGCCGGCGGCCCGCAGCCCCCACACCCCGGCGAGCGCCAGCGCCGCGGCCGCCAGCAGGTTGGACTCGATCGTGAAGAAGCTGACGAAGTTCACCACGACGGTCGGCAGGTGCGAGCCGTGCGGCGTCGCCGAGGCGAGGGCGTTCGAGACGGTCACCGTGAGCTGGTGCGCGACGGCCGCGAGGATGAGGAGCGACCCGAGCAGACGCACGACGGACCAGGCGCCGAGGCGGACCGGTGGAGGCTGCACGGCGCCACCGTAGCGGCCTCAGCCGAGGGCGCGGAAGCGGGGGTGGGCGAGCACGAAGAGCACGACGACCGCCATGACGACGCCGCCGATGAGGATCGGGAGCTGGCCCCACACGCCGTACAGGGCGGTGCCGAGGACGGGCGCGACGACGAAGGTGAGACCGTTGGTCGCCCCGATGAGCCCGGCCAGCCCGCCCTGCTCCTCCCGTCGCACGAGCATCGACGGCCCCGCGGTGTACCCGGGCATCGCGATGCCGAGACCGAGGCCGACGAGCAGGATCCCGACGAACAGCGGCACGATGCCGGCGTCCGGGACCAGGACGACGAACCCGGCCAGCGCGACCACCCCGCCGACGCGCAGCAGTCTCGGCGGGGCCCAGCCGCTGCGCGGGACGATCATGGACTGCGCGAGGACCATGCCGATGCCAGCCGCGACGAGGGCGCCGCCGGTGACGAGCCCGGTCGTCCGCGCGTCGAGGCCGAGGCGGTCCTGGACCAGGAACCCGGTGACGACCTGGATGAACCCGAGCGCGGTGAACATCCCGAAGCCGGCGAGCAGGAACGGCCACACCCGCGGGTCGAGCGGGCGGACCAGCGGGGGCCGCTCGACCAGCTCGGCGCGGGGCTCGCGGCGCAGCCGGACCGCGATGAGCACGAGACCGGCCGCGAGAAGGACGGGGACGACGACGAGCGGGACGAGGAGTCCGAGCGGGGCCAGCACGCCGCCGACGATCGCGCCGCCGACCATGGCGATGCCCTGGACGGCGCCGATCCCGGCCATGCCGCGGACGCGGGCCGGTCCGTCGTCGGTGACGTCGGCGACGTAGGCCTGCGCCGTCGGCGGGACGGCGGCGATCGCAGCGCCGAAGCCGACCCCGCGCAGGAGGACGAACAGGGCGAACAGCGTGGCGCCCGTGACGATCCCGGCCATGCCGAGCCGGGCGAGGAGGGCGAACAGCGCCATCGTGAGCGTGGCGAGCACGAAGGCGGCGACGAGCACCGGCTTGCGCCCCCAGGACTGCGAGGCACGTCCCCAGAACTGGCTGGTGAGCACGACCATGAGCGCGGCCGTGCTGATCGTGACGCCGACCTGCCACTCCGCCAGGCCGACCTCGCGGGACAGCGGCGCGATGATCGGGTTGAGCGTCATCTGCCCGAGGTAGACGAGCAGGACGGACCCGAGCAGCAGCGGGATCTGCGGGCGGGCGTCGGGCACCGCGTCGGCGGCGGACGCGACGTCGACGACGGTCGCGTCGCCGGACACTCCGGTGGTCGCGCCGGTGGTGGCGTCGGGCGCGGTCATGCGGGCTCCTCGGGGGTCGTGCCGGCGAGCATGGCCTCGAGGCCGGCGATGGTCGTGTCGATGACGACGCGGTAGTAGGCCTCCCGCATCCGCGCGGCGGCGCCGTCGCCCCGGAGATACGGCCCGATGAAGCCGTGCCACGCCTCTCGGAGCTCGTCGGACGCGGTGGCCGTCTGCGCGAACTCGGCCATCATGGTCGCGTGGTCACGGGGGCCGTCGCCCTCGTGCTGGCGCCGGTCGTCGCCGATCGCGACGGTGAGCATGGCGTTGTTGAGCAGCAGCGCGTACGCGAGGCTCGCCCGCTCGCCGAAGCCGGCCGCGCGCAGGACGCGGGTGCCGGTCTCGAGCACCGGCAGCGCGGCGGGGATGGTCGGCCCGTGCAGGAGCATCCACTTCGCGACGCCCGGGTACTGCGCCGCGAGCGGTCCGATCCCGGACAGCAGCCGGCGGTACCAGTCTCGCCAGTCCAGCCCGTCCGGCGGGAGCTCGATCAGGGCGAGGACCCGCTCGACCACGCGGCGGCAGAGCAGGTCCTTCCCGCCGACGTGGTGGTAGACGACGGACGGGGCGACGCCGAGCCGGGACGCCAGGTCGCGGATCGACCAGGTCATGAGGTGCGAGGCCCGGGTGAGGTCGACGGCGGCGTCGACGACGAGCTCCGGCGTCAGCCCGACGTGGAAGGGTGCGACGGTCGTCCCGGTCACATCGACTCCTGTCTCGATCCTCGACTCGCGGCAGCACCGCTGCTCCATTAGAACACTGTTCGCCGTGATGGTGAGAATGATTCTCGGTCGGCGAGACGCGCCCACCCGCCATCGGGCGAGTTGACGACGAGAACCCCTCTCAATAGAATGTACGCATTGCAATACGTTTATATGTGTGGTGGGATGGAGGCATGGACGTGGAACCGGGACTCGCCGAGGCGGCGCAGCTCTTCAAGGTTCTCGGCAGCGAGTCGAGGCTCGGGCTGCTGCGCCTGATCGGGCAGCAGCCGCACACGGTCGGGGCGCTCGCGGAAGCGACGGGCATGTCGCAGCCGCTGGTGTCCCAGCACCTGCGGACCCTTCGCCAGGCCGGTCTCGCGACCCCGAGCCGCAGCGGCAAGGAGGTCACGTACCACCTGACGGACCTGCACGTGAGCCACGTGATCGCCGACGCGCTCGCCCACGTCCGAGAGCCTGCCGCGAACGACCTCGCGGACCAGGCGTCATCCCCATCGGAGCAGAAGGAGTCAGCATGACCACGGACATCCACGCCGAGCACACGACCGCGGAGCACACCCACGGCGCGGACTGCGGCCACGAGGCCGTCGAGCACGGCGACCACGTCGACTACGTGCACGGCACCCACCACCACGCCCCGCACGGCGACCACTACGACGAGCACGAGTCGGTGGCCGAGCACACCGCGACCGAGCACGCCCACGGCGGCGACTGCGGCCACGAGGCCGTCGAGCATGGCGATCACGTCGACTACGTGCACGGCGAGCACCGCCACGCGGCCCACGGGGACCACTACGACGAGCACTGACCCGGGCCACCCGGCCGGGACGACGCTCTCCGACGACGGGGCGCGCGACGACCGTCACGCTCCCCCGTCGTCGCTCCCCGTCCGCCCGCCCCTCGCGGCACGAGCCGACGAGTGCGGACGATCAGTCGCGCGTCAGCAGCCAGTAGGTCGTCTCGCCCAGCCGGTCGAGCCCGAGCCCGACCTCCGCCGCCTCGCGAGCGACGACATCGGGCGCCGGGTGACGGTAGTCGAGCTCGGCCGTCTCCTCGACCAGGACCCGCTCCCCCTCGAGCGTCAGGTACGTCATCCGCCAGCGCATGAGCTCGAGGTCGACGGGCCACGCCTCGGCGATGCCGCGGTAGTCCAGCTCCCCCACCCGGGCGACGGTGAACTCCCGCGCCTCGACGCGCGCCGGGCGCGGCGGGTCCTGCAGATCGATCAGTGCCGCGCCACCCCGGGGCAGCCGCGCGGCCAGCTCCGCGAGGACCGCGGCCCGCTCGCCGGCGTCGAAGTGTCCGACGACGCCCAGCGCGATCGCGCCGCCGAGGCGTTCGGGCAACTGCGCCGAGAAGAAGTCCTCCGGGCGGACGGTGACGCGGTCGAACCACTCGGGACGGGCCGCGACCCGCGCCAGCGCGAGCGAGCGCATCGCCGCGCTCGGCTCGAGCGCCACGACCCGCGCCCGCGGCAGCCGGTCCAGGACGAGCGCGAGGTTCAGCCCCGAGCCGGCGCCGACGTCCAGCACGGGCCCCTCGTCGGGGCGGAGCAGCGGCAGCAGCGCCTCGACGGCGGCGGTCTGCCCGGCCCGGAAGGAGGCGTTGACGAGGTCGTAGAGACCGGCGGTCGCGGCATAGGGGTCCGGTGCGCTCACCGCTTCACCGTAGCCTATTGAGAATGAGTATCAGGTGCACTCGGCCGTTCAGTCGCTGAGTCGGCGGTGGCGGCTCAGCCGCCGGAGGCCGCCGGCGTCGGGCCGCTCGGCCGTCGCCTCTGCGACGGCCGCCAGGCGCGCGCGAGCCGCGTCGAGGTCGAGATCCACGCCGATCGCGACGAGCTCACCGGTCGGCGGCGGCGGCGTGAGCCGCGCGACGTTGACGGACCGCCCCACGACGTTGACGACGTACCCGCGCTCGGCCCGCGGACCCCGCACGCGCACCCGCCCCTTGAGCCGGTAGGCACCCGGCGGCGGGTCCTCGAGCAGGTCGACGAGCTCCGAGGGCGAGACCGGCCCCGCCAGCCGGACCGAGGCTGCCAGCGCGGCCACGTGGTCATGGCCGTGGCCGTGCCCCGTGTGGTCGCCCCCGTGATCGTGCCCCTCGCCCTCGCCCGAGGCAGCCTCGCGGATCAGCCGGGCGATCGGCAGCTCGTCGACCGGGTCGGAGTCGGAGGCCGCGTCGAACACCAGCGCCGGGTCGACGGCGCCGCGTCGGGCGACGACGATCGGGGCCACCGGGTTGCGCTCGCGAACCCGGGCGCGGATGCGGGCGACCACCCCGTCGCGCTCCCCCGCCGGCAGCAGGTCCGTCTTGCCGACCACGACGAGCGTCGCGGCCGCGTAGCGCGCGGGCGGCTCGGGGCGGACGTCGACGGTGTCGGCGTGCGCGACGGCGTCGACCACCTCGATCACCCCGCCGGGACGGACGCGCTCCACACCGCTGAACCGGATGAGCCGCGCCAGCGCCAGGGGCTCGGCGGCCCCGCTGGCCTCGACGATGATCGCGTCGAGGCGCAGCCGCGGCTGGGCGAGCCGCTCCAGCGCGTCGTCGAGCCCGCCGGCGTCGGGCAGGCAGCACAGGCACCCGCCCGAGATAGCGGCCGCCTCGTCCACCTGACCGGCCACCAGCGCGGCGTCGACGTTGAGCTCGCCGAAGTCGTTGACGACGACACCGAGCCGGGCACCGGGCCGGCGCAGCAGGTGGTTGAGCAGGCTCGTCTTGCCCGCGCCGAGGTAGCCGGTCACCGCGACGACCGGCACGCGGTCCGGCGGCCCGACGGTTCGCGCCGGCGACGTGCGCTGCCCGATCACCACCCGGTCACGCCTCCGGCGAGCCGCCGGGCCTGCGCTGCACGAGCACGACCGCGTCGAGCAGCGTGGCGGGGCTGCCGTCGGGCGCCGTCGCTTCGCGCTCCCGCGTCTCGCAGACGAGCACCTCCCAGTGCGCCGCGTCGAGCGCGAGGGCGGCGAGGTCCTCCTCGGGCGTGGGGAACGGGTGGTCGTGGACCATCGCGTGGTCGGACCAGGACGGCGCCGCCGCGTGCGCGAGCAGGAGCAGCCGGCCGCCGGGGGCGACGAAGCCGGTCGCCCGCCGCAGGATGTCCTCGCGCGGGATGGGCACCGGCCAGGACTGGAGGAACGACGCGCAGACCAGGTCGTACTCCCCCGGTGCCCGCCACGTGGCCAGGTCCGCGGCCTCCAGGCGCAGCTCGCCCTCGCCGAGGCCCGCGGCCGAGGCGGCGGCGCGACCGCGCGCGATCGCGGTCGGCGAGAGGTCGACGCCGGTGACCGTCCAGCCGTTCCGGGCCAGCCACACGGCGTCGCCGCCCTCACCGCAGCCGAGATCGAGCGCTCGCCCCGGCGGGAGGGCGCTGGCGACGACGGCGACGACGCGGTTGACCCGGCCCGACCACACGCGCTCGGCGTCCGCGTAGCGGGCCTCCCAGAACGAGGCGGCCGTCTCCGTCATGATCCGGCCCCCTCGCGGGCGGCGCCGGCGAGGTCGAAGTCCTCCTCGACGAGGGCGCCGTTGACGGCGCCACCCGTGAACGCACCCGCGCCGATCGCCATCGGCACGTTGGCCATCGGGTTGACGACGTTGCCGACCGCCCAGACGCGCTCGTGACTGGTCCTGCCCGTCGGGTCGACGGCGAGGAACGAGCCGAGCCCGAACGGCAGGTCGGCCCGGGCGAGGCCGAGGTCGGCGAGGAAGGCGTCGTGGGGACGCGGGGCGCCGGCCGTGAAGATCGCGTCCAGCTCCACGACGCGGCCATCGGCGGTGCGCACCCCCGTGACCCGCGGTCCGTCCCCGAGCACCTCGACCACGGGCTCGGCGACGACCTCGACGCCTCGGCTCCGCAGCCGGGCCTCCTCGCCGGGGTCGAGCGGCCCGAGCGCGCCGGCCAGCAGCGTGACGCGGTCGCTCCACTGGCGCACGAGCCGCGCCTGGTGCAGTGCCATCGGCGACGTCGCGAGGATGCCGATCCGCTCGTCGCGCACCTCCCAGCCGTGGCAGTAGGGGCAGTGCAGGACGCTCGTTCCCCAGCGCTCGGCGAGGCCGGGCAGGTCCGGCAGCTCGTCCGTCAGCCCGGTCGCGACGACGAGCGCGCGGGCGAGCTCGACGCCGCCGTCGGCGAGGGTCACGGCGAGCCGGGCGCCCTCGTCCCGCACGGTCTCGACGGCGCCGTCCCGCAACTCGACGCCGTAGTCGGCCACCTCGCCCCTGCCCCGCAGCAGGAGGTCGGCCGGTGGGGTGCCCTCGTTGCCGAGGACGCCGTGCATGTGGTCGGCGAACCGGTTCCGGGGGCTGCCGGCATCGACGACGAGGACGCGGCGTCGCGCGCGGCCGAGGAGGAGGGCGGCCGAGAGGCCGGCGGCCCCACCGCCGATCACGATGGCGTCCCACGTGGCGCCGGGGTCTGCTGAGGTGCTCATGGGACCAGTCCAGGCGACACATGGCAGAATGGCAAGCACTCTTGCGGTATTGGCAAGAGGGATCGCCAGCCAGGAGGCCGACGTGCACGAGGAGCTGTCCCAGGTCGGTGCCCGGCTGCGCGCGGCCCGGCACGCCCGCGGGTGGACGCTGGAGGAGCTCGCGGCGCGGGCCGAGATGTCGACGAGCACGCTGTCGCGCCTGGAGTCGGGCAAGCGACAGGCCAGCCTCGAGCTGCTGCTGCCGCTCACCCGCCAGCTCGGCATCCGCATCGACGACCTCGTCCGTCTCGACGCCCCCGACCCACGGGTGCGCCGGCCGGCGATCCGGCGCGACGGCCTCGTCGTGGCGCCGCTCGCCCCCGAGGGCTCGCCGGTCGACACCTACAAGATCACCTACCCGCCCGCGCGGGAGCTGCCGGAGCTGCGGGTCCACGACGGCTACGAGTGGCTCTACGTCCTCGCCGGGCGCCTCCGGCTCCGCCTCGGCGAGCAGGACCTCGTGCTCACCCGCGGCGAGGCGGCCGAGTTCGACACGCGGATCCCGCACGCCATCTCGGCCGCCGGGGGTCGTCCGGCCCAGGTCATCAGCATCTTCAACGACGGTGGCGCCCGCATCCACACCCGCGTCGTCGCGGACGGCTCGGCCGAGCCCGACGACTGACGCACGCCGAGGTCGGTCCCCCGCGCCGCCCCCGGCGCTCGGGGCGTCAGGCCCGGGCGGCGGCGATGGCCGCGAACTCCTCGATCGTGAGCGTCTCGCCGCGCCGGGTCGGGTCGATGCCGGCGGAACGCAGCGCGTCCTCGGCGGCCTGCGGCGACCCGGCCCACCCCGCGAGCGCCGCGCGGAGCGTCTTGCGACGCTGGGCGAACGCCGCGTCGACGACGGCGAAGACGGACTCCCGCTCGACTCCTGACGCGACGGCCACCGCCGGCGGGTCGCGGCGGACGAGCCGGACCAGCGAGGAGTCGACGTTGGGGGTCGGCCAGAAGATCGTGCGACCGACCTTGCCGGCGCCGCTGGCCGCGGCGTACCAGGCGGCCTTCGCCGAGGGGATGCCGTAGATCTTCGACCCGGGCGCAGCCGCGATCCGGTCCGCGACCTCCGCCTGGACCATGACGAGGACCTCCTCGAGCGAGCCGAACCGCTCGAGCATCGTGAGCAGCACGGGAACCGCCACGTTGTACGGCAGGTTGGCCACGAGCCGGGTGGGCGGCTCGCCGTCGAACGTCACGTCGTCGACGGCCATCGCGTCCGCCGGCACGACGCGCAGCCGGTCGGCCACCTCGGGCGCCCGCGCCGCGACCGTCGACGGGAGCCGCTGCGCGAGCACGGGATCGATCTCGACGGCGACGACGCGCGCCCCCGCCTCGAGCAGACCGAGCGTGAGCGAGCCGAGCCCCGGCCCGACCTCGACGACGACCTCGCCGGGGCGGACGCCGGCGGACCGGACGATGCGGCGGACCGTCCCGGGATCGGTGACGAAGTTCTGGCCCAGCGTCTTGGTCGGACGGACCCCGGTCAGCCCGAGCAGCTCGCGCACGTCCGAGGTGGTGAGCAGCGGCAGCTCGGGGCGGTCGGCGGTCTCGGAGGCGTCGGGCACCCCAGCAGGGTACTCGGACCCGACGAGCACGACCCGGGGAGCTACTTGATGTAGACGTCCAGCCAGAGCGGGCTGGAGCTGCACGTGGCGCAGGTGTCGTAGACCTTGCCGGAGGAACCGAACGGCGTCGAGTAGACGGTGCCGTGCGCCACCCCGTACGGGGCGGCGAGGACGATGTAGCCGTCGCCGTCGGCGACGTACCCGTCGCCGTTGACGTGCCGGCCGGGGATCGAGAGGCCGCCGCCGGGCAGGACGCTCTGCGAGTAGTAGGTGAACTTCTTGCCGTCCCAGTTGACGACGCCGGCCCGCTTGAACTGCGCGAGCGTGTACTCGGCGCTCGTGCTCGCGGTGCCGCCGGAGCTGGCGCCCGACCCGGCGTCCGAGCCGCCGCCGGAGTCGCCACCGCCGGTGGCGGGTGCCGCGACGACGACGGGCTTGCGGGTCCCGACCTCCACGACCTCCGTCACGGGGTCGCTCACCACCGCGGAGAGGAGCTGGGTGCGGGAGACCTCGACGCCGTCGATGTAGCGCACGGTGCTCGTGACGTTGGCGACGCCGTCCGCGCCCTCCTGGACGACGCGGGTCTTGCCGAGGTCGAGCGAGCCGGTGTTCCGCTCCTCGGTCTCGTGCGGGGTGGTCACCTGCTCGGTGACCGTCCCGGTCGTGACGCGGCCGATCCTGACCTCGGCGCCCTCGACCGGTGGGGCGGACAGGTCGATCGCGATGTCGTCGTCCCAGCCGACGACGATGCCGGCCTGCGCGAGCGCATCGCCGAAGGTCTCGGCGGCCGTCGTCAGCTCGTAGGTCTCACCGTCGACGACGACCGTGAACGTGACGCCGGCGCCGTCGAGCAGGGCCGCGCGCTCGGCGCGCGAGACGGTCGGGAAGAGGCCGCGCACCTCGTCGGCGGCGAGCGTGGCGGCGAGGGGGACGTCCTTGCTCTCGGCAAACGTCACGGACGGCGATGGCGCCGCGGCGGCCGGGTCGGTCCCGCCGTCGAACGGCGCGAGCCAGACGAGCGTCCCGATGGCGACGCCGAGCGCAGCGACGCCGCCGATCGCCGCGGTCTTGCGACCGCGCGAGCCGGCTCGTTCGGTCACGTCCGAGACCTCAGACACCACCTGACACACCTCCACGCCGCGGGACAACCTTTCAACGGTAACCCCGTCGGCGGCTCCTGACCAGGGCCCGTGGCGGCCGGCACACGTCGGACGCGTCCGCCGCGGGCCGCCGACGCGCGACTACCAGGGGCCGTAGAGGCCCTCGGCGGTCGCGGCCGTCACGGCGCAGACGCGCTCCAGCGGCTCGTCGCGGACCCGGGCGATCTCGCGCAGCGTCGCCGGCAGGAGGTAGGGCGAGTTCGGCCGGCCGCGGTCGGGGTGCGGCGTGAGGTAGGGCGCGTCGGTCTCGGTGAGCAGCAGCTCGAGCGGCACCGACCCGACCGCAGCGCGGAGCTGGTCGTTCGCGCGGAACGTGACGGGACCGGCGATCGAGAGGTACCAGCCGTGCTCGGCGCAGGTCCGGGCGAGCTCGACGTCGCCGGAGAAGCAGTGGAACACCGTGCGCTCGGGGGCGCCGTCGGCCAGGAGGATCTCGACGACGTCCGCGTGCGCGTCCCGGTCGTGGATCTGCAGCGGCAGGCCGAGCTCCTTCGCGAGGGCGACGTGGGCCCGGAACGCCTCGCGCTGCACCGCGCGGCCGCGCGGGCCGGCGCGGAAGAAGTCCAGCCCCGTCTCGCCGATGGCGCGGAACCGCGGGTTGGCGCGAACGGTGGCGGCGACGAGGGCGATCGCCTCGTCGAGCTGGAGGTCGTGCCGCGGGCGAGGGTCGGGGTCGAGCCCGTCCGGCGCGATCTCGCGCACGCCAGCGTGGAGCGCGGCCTCGTTCGGGTGGATCGCCGCCGCGGCCAGGACGCCGACGCCCGCGAGCACGCCGTCCTCGAGGTCTCGCAGGAAGGCGTCCGTCCACCGGATCGCGTCGACGTCGCAGGCCACCGTGACGACGCGATCGACGCCGACGCCGGCCGCCCGCCCGAGGTGGGCGGCCAGCGGCACGGGCGCGTCGTCGTCCTCGCTCGCCCCCCAGCCCGGCGCCACCCACTCCGCGAGCGAGTCGAGGTGGGTGTGGTCGTCGACGACGGGACCCGGCAGCGGCTCGGGCGCCGGCGGCCAGCCGGTCGGGCGATGCTTGCGTGACATGCTCACTCGGCCTTGAGGCGCTCGATCTCCTCGGCGATGGTCTCGTCGGTCAGCTTCGTGAAGACCGGCGTGGGCTTCTCGACGGGGGTGCCCGGCACGACGTCGACCCGCTCCCAGGCGCCGACCGTCTCGCCGAGGCGGTAGTCGCCCGTGATGACGGGGTAGGCGCGCGTCGCGTCGTCGAGGTCGGTGACCTCCTCGACCACCGGCTGCGGCGCGAGCGGGCCGGGGACGCCGAACAGGTCGTGGACCTGGTCGCTGGAGTGCGGCAGGAACGGCGCAAGCAGGCGCGAGCAGTCGGCGACCGCCTGCGACATCGTGTGCAGGACGGTGCCGAGGCGTTCGCGGTCGGTCTTGAGCGTCCAGGGCTGCTGCTGGCTCACGTACCGGTTGACCTCGCTCACGACGCGCATGGCCTCGCCGACGGCCGCGCGCTGACGGTGGCCGCGGACGAGGTCGCCGACGCGGGTGAACCCGGCATCGGTCAGCTCCAGCAGCTCCAGGTCGGCGGTGGTGCGCTCGGCCGGCGTCGGGATCTCGCCGAAGTTCTTGTGGACGAGCGTGGCCGTCCGGTTGACGAGGTTGCCCCAGCCGGCGACGAGCTCGTCGTTGGTCCGGCGCTGGAACTCCTCCCACGTGAAGTCGGCGTCGGAGGACTCCGGGCCGGCGGCCGCGATGAAGTAGCGCAGCGCGTCGGGCTGGAAGCGGGAGAGCATGTCGCGCACGTAGATGACGACGCCGCGGCTCGTGGAGAACTGCTGGCCGGCGACGTTGAGGTACTCGCTGGAGACGACCTCGGTCGGCAGGTTGAGGTGGCCGAACGCGCCCGGCTGGCCGCCGAGGCTGCCCTGGCCGTTGTAGCCCAGCAGCTCACCGGGCCAGATCTGGGAGTGGAACGTGATGTTGTCCTTGCCCATGAAGTAGTAGGACAGGGCCATCGGGTCGTTCCACCACTCGCGCCAGCGCTGCGCGGTCTCGGCGGTCAGCTCACCGGTGCCGCCCGCGCGCAGGTCCTCGCGGCGGGCCCACTCGATGCTGGCCGAGAGGTAGCCGACGACGGCGTCGAACCAGACGTACAGGCGCTTGCCCGGGTTCTCCTCCCAGCCGACCAGCGGGACGGGGATGCCCCAGTCGATGTCCCGGGTCATGGCGCGCGGGCGCACGTCCTGCAGGAGGTTGCGGGAGAAGTTGAGGACGTTGGGACGCCAGTTCGAGCGGGTCTCGAGCCAGGCGGCGATCGCGTCGGCCAGGGCCGGCAGGTCGAGGAAGAAGTGCTCGGTCTCGATGAAGACGGGCGTCTCGCCGTTGATCCGGCTGCGCGGCTCCTTGAGCTCCGAGGCGTCGAGCTGGTTGCCGCAGTTGTCGCACTGGTCGCCGCGGGCGTGCGGGTAGGAGCAGATGGGACAGATGCCCTCGATGTAGCGGTCCGGGAGGGTGCGGCCCGTGCTCGGGGAGATGGCGCCGACGGTGGTCTGCTCGATCATGTAGCCGTTGGCGTGGACCTGGCGGAACAGCTCCTGCGCGACCGCGTAGTGGTTGCGCGTGGTGGTGCGGGTGAACAGGTCGTAGGTGAGCCCGAGCTGGGCGAGGTCCTCCACGATGACGCGGTTGTACCGGTCGGCGAGCACCTGCGGGGCGACGCCCTCCTGCTCGGCCTGGACGAGGATCGGGGTGCCGTGCTCGTCCGTGCCGGAGACCATGAGCACGTCGTGCCCCGCCATGCGCATGTACCGGCTGAACACGTCGGAGGGAACGCCGAAGCCGGCGACATGACCGATGTGCCGCGGGCCGTTGGCGTAGGGCCAGGCGACGGCGGAGAGGATGTGGCTCACGGGGTCAGCAGTCTAGTGAGCGGCGCGGTCACCGCGGGCGGGGCAGGTGCCGGTCGACGGGTCGGGCACCCGCCACCGAGCAGAGTCCACGTGGCCGGACGCGGAGACGGAGGGCCTCGCTCGCAGGTGACCGGCGGCCGCCGTGCACCTGGACCGATGGATGTCAGGCGCGACCACGGCGCTCGAGGCGAAGCCCACGCACTACGCCGCGTGCCACGAGAGCCAGCCCTGGTGGACTGGTCTCGCGATGAGGGTCAGGGGCCCGAAGGGTCGAGCCCCGTGAGCTGCCCGGCCGGTGCAGACGTTCCGGGAGCTCAGCCCTGCAGGCGCGTGAGCCCTCGCTTGATCGCGCGGGCGGCCTGGGCGATCCGCTGCTCGTTCTCGATGAGCGCGAACCGGACGAACGCGTCGCCGCCGGCCCCGAACCCCACGCCGGGCGAGACCGCGACGTCGCACTCGCGCACCAGGTGCGTCGCGAACTCGATCGAGCCCATCTCGCGGTAGGGCTCGGGGATGCGAGCCCAGGCGAACATCGTCCCGCGCGGCCGGTGGATCTCCCACCCGGCGCGGGCCAGCCCGTCCACGAGCGCGTTGCGACGCGACTCGTAGACGTCGGAGAGCTCGCGCGGATAGTCGGTCGCCTCGTTGAGCGTCACCGTCGCGGCGATCTGGATCGGCTGGAAGGTCCCGTAGTCGAGGTAGCTCTTGAGCTGCGTGAGCGCGGCGATGACGTCGGGCCGGCCCAGCATGAACGCCACCCGCCAGCCGGCCATCGAGTACGACTTCGTCAGCGAGTACAGCTCGACGGCCACCTCCTTGGCGCCCTCGCACTGCAGGATCGACGGCGGCTGCCAGCCGTCGAAGCACATGTCGGCGTACGCGAGGTCGTGCACCAGTGCGACGTCGCGCTCCCGCGCCCAGTCGACGAGCCGCTGCAGGTCGGCGAGCTCGACCGTCGCCGTCGTCGGGTTGTGCGGGAAGGACAGGACGACCACGCGCGGCTTGGGCGACCCCAGCTCCCACGCCTCCATCACCCGGTCGACGTAGCTGGCGCCGCTCGGACCGTCCTCCTCGAGGCCGATCGGCACCTGCAGGGTCGAGGCGCCCGCGAAGTACGGCCCCCAGATGTGGATCGGGTAGCTCGGCGTCGGGACGATCGCGGTGTCACCGGGCTGCAGCAGCACCCACATGAGGTGGCTGAACCCCTCCTTGGCGCCGATCGTCGTGAGGATCTCCCGCTCGGGGTCGAGCGTCACGCCGAAGCGTCGCTCGTACACACCCGCGACCGCCTCGCGCAGCTTCGGGATGCCGCGCGAGCTGGAGTAGCGGTGGTTGCGCGTGTTGTGGGCGGCCTCGGCCAGCTTGTCGACGGCGATCTGCGGGCTCGGCAGGTCCGGGTTGCCGAAGCCGAGGTCCACGACGTCCCGACCGGCGCGCCGGGCCTCGACCTTGAGCCCGTCGATGATGGTGAACACGTACGGGGGCAGGCCCGAGATGCGCCGGAAGTCCATGGCGAGAACCTACTCGCGTTCGAGGACGGGCGGGCGCGGGGGACCGGAGCCCGGACGGAGCCGACCGGCCGGCCGGGTCGGCCGGTGACCGCACTCACGACGTCTGGACCCGTCATCTAGCCTGGAGCGATGGCACGCGCACTCATCGTCGTCGACGTCCAGCCCACCTTCTGCGAGGGAGGTGCCCTCGGTGTCGCGGGCGGCAACGACGTCGCGTCCGCGATCGCGGACTACGCCGCGCACCACCGCGGCGAGTACGACCTCGTGGTCACGACGCAGGACTGGCACATCGATCCGGGCGAGCACTTCTCGGAGCAGCCCGACTACGTCGACACCTGGCCGCCGCACGGGGTCGCGGGCACCGCGGAGGCCGAGCTGCACCCGGCGCTCGCGGACCTCGACGCCGACGCCGCGATCAAGAAGGGGCAGTACCAGGCGGCGTACTCCGGCTTCGAGGGCCACGACGCCGACGGTCGCCGCCTCGTCGACCTGCTGCACGACGCCGGGGTCCGCTCCGTCGACGTCGTCGGCATCGCCGAGTCGCACTGCGTGCTGCGCACTGCGCTCGACGCCGTGACCGAGGGCTTCGGCGTCCGCGTCATCACCGACCTCACCGTGCCGGTGACGCCCGAGCAGGGAGCCGCCGCGCGCGAGCAGATGGCCCGGGCGGGCGTCGTGCTGGTCGCGAGCGAGGACGCCGCCTGACCGGCGGCTCCCGGCCCGACGGCACGGCGCCCGGTCTGGCGAGGTGGGGCCGACCCACGTCTGATCGGCCCCACCCGGCACCCGTCAGGCGGTCATCGTGAGATGACGGGCACGACGCCGATGCCCGTGGACGGCTGCCCCGCTGACGATCAGGACGAGCGCGACCCCGAGCACGAGCGGGACAGATCCCGCACCGGTGAAGGCGAGCGGGCCGCCGCTCGACCCGCCGGAGGCGGCGCCGGCCGGTGAGCTCGACGTGTCCGACGGCTCGTCGGTGACACCAGTCGGGGCGTCCGTGCTCGGCCCGTCCGTCGGCTCTCCGCTCGGCTCCTCGCTCGGCTCACCGCTGGGCTCCTCGCTCGGCTCACCGGTCGTCGGCTCGCCGCTGGGTTCCTCGGTCGTCGGCTCCTCGCTCGGCGTCGGCTCCGGTCCCGCGTCGGCGTACGCCGACATGTCGAAGGACGGCGCCGCCACCGTGTCGAACCAGACCCGCGCCTGCTCGATGTCCGTGGTGAACGCGCGGGTCAGCATGAGCATGAGCCGGGCCTTCTGCGGGAGGAGATCGAGGCCGGCGATGATCCCCTCCCCCGTGCTCTCGACCGCGCCGGACCCCGTCCGGGTCGTCGAGACGAACCAGACGCCCCGCGCGACCGCGTCGCGTCGCGCGGCGCTGGCGTCGGCCGAGATGCCGCCGGCTCCCGTCCCGGCCGTCACGATGCCGGTCGCGCCCGCGTCGGCGAACGCCCGGATGCCGGCGCCGCTCGCGGCCTGGTAGTTGTACATGATCTCGACGGCCGGCAGGTCGCCGGCCGAGATCGTCGAGAGGTCGAACGGCGTCGCCCACGCGTCGGTGCCGCAGTCGAGGACGCGGGCCGGGGCGCGGTTGAGGTAGATGTCGGACCCGGCGACCCAGCCGAGGGCGCCGACCAGCCGCGTCTGGAACGTGTCGTTCATGGTCGCGTTGCCCTTGGTCACCTCGCGGGCCGCGTGGATCTCGTCGTTCAGCATGAGGACGGTGCCGAAGCAGTAGGTCTGCTGGCTGGCCGCGAGCCGGATCGCCGTGAAGAGGTTGGCGGGACCGTCCGCGCCGAACACCGGGGCCTCGCCCGCGCTGTCGCCCGCGGCCCACGGTCGCATCGCCCCGGTCGTCACGACCGGCTTGGGGCTCTGCACCGTGAGGTCGAGCCAGTAGGCGAACTCCTCCTGGGTGTCGGTCCCGGTCGTGACGATGACGCCGTCGCTGGTCTCGAGCGCCTGCTCGACCGTGCGGGTGAGGTCGTAGAACTCCGAGATCGTGTACCCGCCCGACCCCTTGTTGCCGAACTGGATGACGTTGACGTCGGCGATCTCGGCGATCTCGGGCTGGAGCTGGGCGAGCAGGTCGTCCATCGTGTAGGTGCCGGCCCGGTAGCTGGTGAACGCCTCGCGTCCGGTGGCCTTGCCCGCGATCGTCCCGCCGGTGGCGACGACCGTGACGACGGGCTTGTCCGGTGCGGCGACGGCAGCGGGAGAGGCGAGCGCGAGCGTGCCGACGACCGCGAGGGTCACGGCACCCGCTGCGGCGATCGGGCGCGCTGAGCCGCGTCGGCGCGCCGAGTCCGATGGGCGGGCAGGGGTCGATGAGGTCATTCCGGGTCCTCCGGTCGTGAGGTCAGGGGGGACACGGTGGCCAGCCGTGTCCTCGCAGCCTGCTGACCCGCCGTTGCCCCGGCGTTTCGCGGCGGTGTCGGTCGAACGACCGTCGCGTCACGACCTCGCGTCGCGCCTCACGCCGACCTGCTCGAACGAGCGTCGGCCGACCGTCACGACCGGAGCGCCGCCTCGTAGACCTCGCGCCGGGTCGACCCGGTCCGCTCGGCGACGACCGCCGCCGCGTCCTTGAGCCGCATCCCCGACGCCGCCAGCTCGCGGGCCTGGGCGCCGACGTCGGCCGACGTCCCGGCCCGCTCGGCGATCTCCGCGGCCGCGGCACCCGCGACGACCACGGTGATCTCACCGCGCACCCCCGCCTCTGCCCACGCGGTCAGCTCCGCGAGCGACCCGCGTCGCACCTCCTCGTACCGCTTGGTCAGCTCGCGGCACACGGCGGCGGCGCGCGCGGCGCCGAACGTCTCGGCCATCGCGGCGAGGTCCGCGGCGAGCCGGTGCGGGCTCGCGAAGAACACCATCGTCCGACGCTCGGCGGCGAGCTCGGCGAGCGCGCGGTCCCGCTCCCCCGCCCGCCGCGGGAGGAACCCCTCGAAGCAGAACCGGTCGCTCGGCAGCCCCGAGACCGCGAGCGCCGTCACCACCGCCGACGGCCCCGGCAGCGCCGTCACCCGGACGCCGGCCTCGGCCGCGGCGGCCGCCACCCGGAAGCCGGGGTCGGACACCGACGGCATGCCGGCGTCGGTCACGACCGCGACCGTCTCCCCCGCCGCCGCTCTCGCCACGAGCTCGGCCGCCCGCTCCCGCTCGTTGTGCTCGTGGTAGCTGACGAGGGTGCCGCGGGCCACGACGTCCAGCCGGCGCAGCAGCTCGACCAGCGTCCGGGTGTCCTCGGCCGCCACGACGTCGGCGTCCGTCAGCAGGTCGCGCAGGTTCGGCGAGGCGTCGCGCGCGCTCCCGATCGGCGTCCCGGCCAGCACGACCATGCCGCGCCGCCGCCACGCGGTCCTCGCCCCGCCGGTCCCGCCGTCGTCGCCGGCCACCTCGCTGGCACCGTGCTCGTCGTCCCTCGGCGTCTCCATCCCGCCATTCTCCCCGGGCGCCCGCCTAGACTCGCACCCGTGAGCCTGCCCCCGTCCACGCCGCCGTCGTCGATCGTCGAGGAGGACGCCGAGCCGGCGGACACCCGCGTCGTCGACGACCCGACGGCGACGGACCCGACGGAGACCGAGGCCCGGCGGCCAAGGGCGGAGCACCTCGCCGAGCTGCTGCCGCGGCTCGTCGCCCCCCTGGAGACGAACCGCCTGTGGGGGTGGCTGAGCGCGCTGGCGGTGACGGCGCTCGCCGCCGTGCTGCGGCTGGTCCGGCTCGACATCCCGGCGCGGCTCGTGTTCGACGAGACGTACTACGTCAAGCAGGCGTACTCGCTGCTCGTGCTCGGGTACGAGGGGCGGTGGGCCGACGAGGTCGACGAGGCGTTCGCATCCGGCGACTACTCGGGACTGGGCACCGATCCCGACTACGTGGTGCACCCGCCGCTCGGGAAGTGGTTCATCGCGATCGGGATGCGGCTGCTCGGGACCGAGTCGTTCGTCGGCTGGCGGCTGTCCGCCGCGATCGCCGGCACCATCGGCGTCCTGCTCGTGGCCCGGATCGGCCGGCGGCTGCTCGGCTCGACGCTCCTCGGCACGACGGCGGCGCTGCTGCTCGCGGTCGACGGCATCCACATCGTCATGTCCCGCACGGGCCTGCTCGACATCTTCCTCTCGACGCTCGTGCTCGCCGCGTTCGGGACGCTGCTGCTGGATCGCGACTCCTACCGTCGGCGGCTGGCGGAACGGACCGCGACCGAGCTGGCGGAGCACGGGCGGCTGCGTGACCCGTGGGGCGTGCGCGTCGGACCGCGGTGGTGGCTGGTCGCGACGGGCGTGCTGCTCGGTGCGGCGTGCGGCGTCAAGTGGTCGGGGCTGTACGCGGTCGCGGTGTTCGGCGTCCTCGCCGTCGTCTGGTCGATCACAGCCCGGCGCGCGGTCGGCGTCCGGCTGTGGTTCGGGGCCGGCGCGGTGCGGGACGGCCTCTCGTCGTTCCTCGCGCTCGTCCCCGCCGCCCTGCTCGCCTACCTGGCGGCGTGGACGAGCTGGTTCGTCTCGACGAACGCGTACGACCGGCAGTGGGCGAGCGACGTCAACGCCGTCGCGGACGTGCCGCAGCGCACCTGGCTGCCCGATGCGCTCAACTCGCTGCTCGAGTACCACCTGCAGGCGTGGCACTTCCACGTCGGGCTGGACTCCGAGCACTCCTACTCCTCCCACCCGGTCGGCTGGCTGCTCCAGCTCCGTCCGACCTCGTTCGCGTGGCGCGACGTCGACACCCCGGCCGGGGCCAGCGGACGCTGGGTCGAGGCCGTGCTGGCCGTCGGCAACCCCGTCGTGTGGTGGGGCGGCGCCGCGGCGCTGCTCGTCGTCATCTGGTTCGCCGTGCGCCGCCGCGACTGGCGTGCCTGGGCGATCCTCGCCGGCTACGCCGCCATGTACCTGCCGTGGTTCACCTACTCGGCGCCGTTCGCGAACCGGACGATCTTCACCTTCTACACGGTGGCGTTCGCGCCGTACGTCGCGCTCGCGCTGGCGTTCGGGCTCGGGGTGCTGCTCGGCCGTCCGTCGCTGCCGCTGGTCGAGCGACGCTGGCGCGCCGGGATCTACGTCGCCGTCGTGGCGCTGGCGCTCGTGGCCGCCGCCTACTTCTGGCCGATCTGGAGCGGCGAGCCGATCCCGTACGAGTACTGGCGCACCCACATGTGGATCCCGAACGTCGAGTCGCTGCGCATCGGCTGGATCTAGCCGGGTCGATCCAGCCGGTGGGGTCGGCCACGATTCGTCGTCGGCGCGCACACGGTGCTAGGATCGTCAGGCGCTTCCGGGCCTGCCCGGGACGCATGGCAGGACCCACGAGTGGCCGGGAACGGCGCTCACGGGGCAGTAGCGCAATTGGTAGCGCACCTCGGTCGCATCGAGGGGGTTGAGGGTTCGAGTCCCTTCTGCTCCACCATTTGGTCGAAGTTCCAACCCTGCCCCCGTGATCGGTGGGCAGGGTTGCTTCGTTGTTGAGGTCGATGTCGGGGTGGAGCTGGCCGGTGCGCTGCCAGAACTCGGCGTGGAGTCGGTTGGTCGGGTCGAGGATGGTTTCGTAGACGCCGGTGAACTCCGAGGTCACGTCCAGGTGCTCGGTGAGGGTGATCTTGGTGAAGAACGCCTGGTTGCACAGCCGCCGCCGGCCCTCGTCGCAGGCGAGGTAGAAGGCGTGGGCGTTGGTCGCCAGGTGCAGGTAGGCGCGTAGCCGGAGCTTGGCGTCCTCGCGTCCGGCCCGGTAGGCGTTGAGGCGCTGGTCGATGTCGGCGAGCATCCCTTCGATGCGGTGCTGTTCCTTCTTGAGCACGGGCAGGCTGATCGCGTCGGCGTAGTGGGCTTGCAGCAGCCGCAGTTGCTCATCTTCGAGACGTTCCCTCTGGCGGGTCAGGTCGCGGCGCTGGGCCTCGGATTCGGCGTCAATGCGGTCGAAGATGTCCTCGATCATCCCGGTGAGCGCGTCGGCGGCTTCGGGTGAGAGCTCGATGGTGCGGTAGTGCTCGGCGACCAGGTGCTCCACGGTCGAGACGAGCACCACCTGGCGCTCGCACGCGGTGGTGTTGGCGTGGCGGCCGAGGCAGATGAAGTAGGGGTAGGTCTCGCCGTGCCGGTTGCGAGCGTTGTTGATCGTCATGCGCGCGCCGCATCCGCAGTAGAGCGACCCTTTCAGGTAGTGCTCGTGGGTCTGCGTGCGGTCCCCGGCGACGTTGTGGGCGTCGAGGACGTTCTGCACCTTGGTCCACACGGTCGGGTGCACGAGCCGGTCGTGGGTGCCGAGGTGCCGGGCGCCTTTGTAGATGATGTCGCCCTTGTAGTACGGGTTGCGCAGCATCCGCTGCAACGTGGACACCCCGATCGGCTTGGCGGGCCGCTTCGGGGTGGGCAGGCTGGTCAGCCCGCGGGCGGCGAGTTCGTCGGCCAGGTCGGACAGGGAACGATTGCCCGCGGCGTATGCCTCGAACGCCCACGCGACCAGCGGCGCGCGCTCGGGGTCCACGGTCACAGTGCGGACCTCGCGGCCTTAGGGGTCGCGTTCGCGGACGTTGATGTACCCGAGTGGGGCCTTGGACACGGTGCCGCCGGCGGCGGCTTTCTGCTGGAGTCCCTTGGTGACCTCGCCGGCGAGGTTACGGGAGTAGAACTCCGCAATGGTGGACATGATGCCGTGCAGCAGCATCCCGGTCGGGGTCTCGTCAATGTTCTCGGTGACCGACACCAGCGTCACCCCGGCCTGGCGCAGCGCGAGGTGGATCGCCACGTCGTCGGCGCGGTTGCGGGCGAGCCGGTCGAGCTTGTGGACGATGCACAGATCGACCCGGTTGCTCTTGATGTAGGCGAGCATCCGTTGCAGGTCGGGACGGCGGGCGTTGGTGGCGGTCTCCCCGGCGTCGATGAACTCCTCCACGATCACCGCGCCGGCCTCGGCGGCGGCGCGGCGGATCGCGTCGCGCTGGGCGGGGATGGAGAAGCCTTCCTCGAACCCGCCGCGCTCGGCCTGTTCCTTGGTGGAGACCCGGATGTAGGCGATGGCGCGCTGCGCGTCGTTCAGGCCGTCGCCGGTGATCGGTGTGGTGGCGGGGGCTTCGGCGGTTGTAGGAGTTTGGGTGGCGGTGGGCATGGTGCTCGTTCCTCTCAGGCGGTCGCCTGCCCTCCGCGGTGATCCCGCGAGCGCCAGTTGAGAGAAAGAGCATGACCGGCGATGCCGGTCAAGTAAGCCACCGATGATGCCGGTGGACCCGAAGCGACTGATTGCGCCCTCGAAGGGCAACACCACCATTCTACCGGCTGGTGTCGCGACGATCCAGGTCCGGCGCGGCGGGTTCGTCGCTGGCGGGGTGGAGGCCGAGCGGGTCGGTCATCGCCATGTCCACGATGACCCGCGCCAGCAGTTCCAGGTCGGGTTCGCGGCGGGGCGTGACGACGACGCGCAGGCCGCGTTCGCTCTCGGGGCGCCGGTTGGTCTTGCGCTCGTAGTTGCGGACCATCAGTTCGCACCGCCGGCGTAGAACTCGTCCTCGGCCTGTTGGCGGTCGGCCACGTCATCGAGCACCCATTGCACGAAGTCCTGGTCACGGTGGGCGATGATCGTGTCCTCCACCTGCTCGGCGGGGTCCTCGCCGGGCCAGGTGGTCTGTCGGGTGGGACGGTCGCGGTCGATGCGGGTGCCGGAGGCGGCGACCCAATCGCGTAGCCGCTGGCGGGCGTCGGCGAAGTCGCGGTGCCAGCCCAACGGCGCGGACCCGTTCTGCTCGGGGTCGTAGGCGCACAGCCAGTGCAGGTGCAGCGCGGACAGCTCCCACACCAGCTCGGAGTGCCGGCGCCAGAACGGCGGCACAACGCTCGCCGGGAGCCCGTAGGTGCGGCGCAGCCAGTTCACCCAGGCGTTGAGCTCCAGCCACTCGGTCTCGGCCTCGTCGGCGGTCAGCAGGTTCCAGTTGATCGGGTGCGGCGGCTCGGGCAGCAGGCCATCGTCGGCCGGCGGCGTGGGGTCATCAGGCTCGATGTCCTCGAAGTCGGGCTCGCCGGCCTCGTCGGGGTCGGGTGGGAACGGTGGGGTCAGGCCCTGCCTGCCCCGGATGCTGTTCCTCGACCCCGACTTCCGCGGCACCTTCCAGGACTGGGATGCCGAGGCCAGGAAGTACGTCGCCTATCTGCGGCTGCTCAGCGGCAAGCATCCCGACGACCCGCACCTGACCGAACTCGTCGGCGAGCTCTGCATGAGAGATGAGGGCTTCGCGGCGATGTGGGCATCCGGCCGGGTAGGCGAATGCACCGCCGGCACCAAGCGCCTGCGCCACCCGCTCATCGGCGACCTCACCGTCGACTTCCACCTGTGGGTGCAGTCCGACACCCCCGACCACCGCATCGAGGTCTACACCCCGGCCGACCAGGCATCCGCCGACGCCCTCGCCCTCCTCGACGTCCTACACAACGACACGATCACCGTCGCAGAATCCACGTCGCCCCTGTCCTGCTGACGACTCGGTTGGCATCTCGTTGCGTATCGGGAGAACAACCGCCTACCCATCTCAGCCCGCAGGCTCTTCGGGGCTGCGAGGTCACGGTGAAGGCGGGGTGGTCGTGGGGACAAGCATGATGAGGAAGAGCTGGGCACCCTCGGCGCTGCGGTACACGTGGGGAACGTCGGCGGGGTAGTTGGCATAGTCGCCAGGGCCGAGGCGTACGTGGGCGCTCTCCGGTCCCACGTCGGCCTCGCCGCTGAGGACATAGGCATGCTCGCGGGTTCCGGGTCGGTGCGCCTTCGCGTGGTGATCGGAGTTGGCGTGGAGCGAGAAGTCGTAGGTCTCGACGGCGACATGGGTGTGCCGGGAGCGCTGCAACAGCCGGGCGTCGAGGGGCTGACCGGGGATGGGTGGCCTTTCGGCGGCGCGGACGATCTGCACCCCGGCGGGCGGCTCCTCCTCCACGAGGTCGGCCAGGGTCGCGTCCAACGCGTAGGCGAGCGCGAACAGCGTCTCGACGGTGGGATTGCCGCGGCCCCTCTCCAACTCGCTGATCGTTCCCTTCGCCACCCCGGACCGTTCCGCCAAGACGGCCAGCGTCAGCCCGCGGTCGGCCCGCAGACGCTGCACGTTCCTGGCGACCGCCGCTGTTCCGTTTCCCACGACACCACCGCCGAAGTTCGGGTTACTGGTACGTTTGTCATCATAGCGAACCGGAGAATGCGGGACATGAAGACGATCGCGCTCCTTCACGGCATGAGCAGTGTCGCCACGACGGACTACTACGAACGGATCAACGAGCGCGTGAACCAGCTCCGAGGAGGCCACGAACGCGCCGAGCTGCTCCTGTCCAGCGTCAACTTCGCGGTCATCGAGCGATGCGTCAGGGCTCAGGCATGGGTGAAGCCGCCGCCTACCTCGCGCAGAAAGCCCAGGGGCTCGAACGGGCCGGTGCAGACTTCATCGCCTGCGGCAGCAACACGATGCACCGGGTCAGCCCCGCGATCGAGGCCGCCGTATCCGTCCCCTTCCTCCACATCGTCGATGTCGTCGCGCAGGCCGCACGGCGAGCCGGCGTCGGCGCCCTGGGGCTGCTCGGCACGCTGCCGGTCATGGAAGCAGGCTTCTATCAGGACCGACTCGCCTCGCACGGACTGTCGATTGTCGCGCCAGCCGAGGATGACCGCGCCTTCGTGGACCGGGTGATCTTCGATGAGCTGACCTTCAACGTCTTCACCGACGACTCACGCCGCGAGTACGTGCGGGTCATGCACGACCTGCGCGACCGCGGCGCCGAGGCCATCGTCCTGGGCTGCACCGAGATCACCCAACTCGTCGGACCGAACGACTTCCCCTCACTGCCCCTGCTCGACTCCACAGCCCTGCACGTCGAGGCCATTGTCAACGTCAGCCTCACCGAGAAGTGACACGTGAACCTCGCGTGAGGGGGATCATCGGTCCGAGCTGACCGTCAGCCGCGCAGAACGGCGAGCGCCGCCTGAGCCTGGCGAGGCAGCACCCCGTTCCCGAGAGCGGCGAGTTGCTGCGCATGCGTGAGGCCGAACGCGGGATCGGTGACCCAGCCCTCACGAAGCCCCATCAACCACTCCACGAACTCAGGCGCAGGACGGTGCCCCATGTCGTCGTTCAGGATGGCGGGAGCTGGGGCGGGTCGTCCGGTAATGCGCTCCCATCGGGTGATGGCTCCGGCGTAGCGTCCCCAGCCTCGAAGAACTCCTCGATCAGCGCGAACGTCGCCTCCGGGGATGGACGCCGCCCTCGCTTGGTCACGAGGTCGATCACTTGGTGGCTCAGCGCGATCGTTCCCCGACGTGCCCGCACGTGGTCCAGCGTCTCGCCGCCCTTGGCTGAGTCCGAGGCGAGCGGTGTGCGGAACAGCGCGGTGGGCGAGGATAAAGATGCAAAATCGGGGGTGGGGCGCGCCGATCGCGGAAGCAGGTAGGCCGATCCATCGCGTGTCATACCGGAGGTCGGCCAGGTCTCCGAGTACGGCGCCAAGTGCCCGTAGAGGTCGGGCTGGCTCGTCTCCCATATCCCACGGCTCGGGTTCCAGGTTGCGAAGGGTTGCAGCGCCGGGGGTTGCGTTGGCGGGGTTGCGTCGCTCATCGTCGTCTCCTTTCGGCTTCGCGCCGCGGGTCGCGGTCGCGGAGAGCAGGCCACGGACGTTCTCGATAACGACCCATTCGGGTTGCAGCGCCTCGATCGCGGTCGCCATGTGCGCCCACAGGCCGGAGCGAGTGCCGGGTGCGAGGCCGGCCATGCGACCGACCGTGGACACGTCCTGGCAGGGGAAGTCGCCGCAGAGAACATCGACAGGCTCGACGCTGCTCCAGTCGATCGTCGTGATGTCTCCGAGGTTCGGGGCGTCGGGCCAGTGGTGGGCGAAGACGCGGGCGACGGGCTCGTTGATTTCGGAGAACCACGCGGTGCGGGCGTCAGAGACTTCCTCGACGGCGAGGTCGAGTCCGCCGTAGCCGGAGAACAGCGACCCGACCCGCAGGCGCTCGTCCTCGTCGGTGTTCGGCTCGTGGATGAGGACTCCGGCAGCTCGGTGATCCCGGCCGAGGTCCGCTCGCGAACTCGACGCCGGGCTGGTCACCTGCCAGGTGCTCGCCGCGCCTCCTGCGACCGAACGACCCAGCTCCGCTGACGGGCTCGCCGGAGCCCGCTTCCTCGCCTCGGTTCTGAGCGATCACGCCTCTTGCAGATCGAGGGGCAGCAACAGCACACCAATGCGTCGCTAGAGATTGCGCGGTCGCCCGTATCAGACGAGCACGGATCAGGTACGCGGTAGCAGCGGCCAGCAGCCGAAAAGGAACTACGCCGCCAGCTGGTTGTCGATCTGGTGGCCGATAACGAGGTCACTCACCCGAAATGCTCTGGCGGCCCGAGCTTGCGACTCTTCGCTGAAGTCGCCATCGAGAAGTTCACGCAGCCCTGCCGCGGGGGCGAGGAACTCGGCAGCGAACGCTCGCTCAAGCTTGTCCGTGTATCGGGCGCCGCGTGTCAGAAGGGAAGATCGCGTCCGAGGATCTGTGATCCGGCGGGCGAGCGCGCGAGCACCGATGAATCGGCCTCGCGGAGCCGACGGGTCGATGTCCGGACCAACTATCGCGGCTGTCTCGTCGCCATCCACTCTCGCGAGAGCCTCGACGTTTTCCGGCGGCTGACTGGACGCATGCGAGAGCGCCACGAAGTCCTCGATCGGGACCGGGTCCGTGAGCGAAAGACCGAGCTCCTCGCGCAGAGCGTCTGCCCTGCGGTAACCCTCTCGCCACGGTGCCGCGCCGGAGACGCTCAACAATGGCTCGAAGGCGGGCAGCGGTCGAACTCGCGCATCGGCCGACCGCTTAGCGCGAATTGCGTCCCGCAGCCAGTTCTCGGCTGATTCCAGGGCTGAGAATGGAACGGCGCGCGCAAGGTCCGCAAGTAAGGCATTGTCGTTGAGAGCCTCGCCTGCGGACAGCAGCGCGTGTGCGACGTCGTCGGAGATGTCGTACGGATCAAAGCCCCATGACGCTGCAACCATCGCGAACTGCCGCACTTCGGCGTCGGCTTCTTGGATCGCTGACCACTCGTCCTGCAGCAGCGTTCCTGTGACGCCGGACTCGTCGAGACGACGCACGGTCGCATCGATGAAACGACCCAGCGAGCGAAGTACTTCATCACCGTCAAGCACCGCATTGATAGACGCGAGACTGTGGACCCTCAGACCTTGATCCTGGCGAGGCGTAACCCGCACCCACATCTGCTGGCGGTCCGAACGGAGAACCATCGTCGGCCATGGGAATCCGTCGCCGGCACCGGCGAGATTCAGCCCTTCGTAGTCCGGAAGGTGAGATCGAGTGTCAAGCGCCCACCAGTTAATGGCCAGCCACTCGGCCAGCGGGTAGGCGGCAACATCGATGCTTTCGCGCACCTGAGCTGGAGTTTCTCGCTCCTTCACGAGCGTCGCAGTCTGGTCGCCAACTGTGATGCGCAGTCGCGCCCAGGTCGCTCGCAGCTCGGGCGCTCGTACCCCGGGGGCAGACTCCCAGGCGCAATCAATCGCGAGCGTCATGACGCTCGCTCTCGCAGCTCGCGAGGGATGCTGTCTTCTGTGACGGGATAGCCCTTGTAGGTACCCGAGACAGCATTCACCAGTCGGGCTTCGAACCATCGGCCTTCGCGAATGTCCCAGACATAGCGCGGGTACGTTCCCTGATCCCGGTACGCGCTGACGTTTCCGCGGAGGATAGCCTCGCGCAGCCAAGTGCCGATCGAGTCCGCGTTGTTGAGTTCCTTCGGGCACGGCGTCGCATCTGACCGAAGCTTGGGACGCCCGGCGAACGAGGGGTATGTCTTGTGCTCGGGGGAACCGATGTAGGTGACGTTCTCGGCCCATCTTTCCAACTCGCGTGCCTCTGGATGGGTCGCGAGCGCCTGGGGTCGCGGGCGTCTCCTACCAGGCGTTCTCATATCGCGATGCTACCAAGCAGCATTGCCACGGCCGAGCGTGATGCGTACCTCAGACTGAGGAGGTCCTGCCAGTGACAGTGTCGATGCGGGTGATGAGTGCGGGTGATGGCTACAGGTACCTGCTGCGCACGGTCGTCGCCGGGCACGGCGACAGGTCGCTCTCAACCCCGCTGACGCGCTACTACGCCGAGGCGGGCACTCCGCCGGGGCAGTGGCTCGGCGCTGGCGTCGCGGCGCTAGGAGGGATGATCGCGGAGGGCGATCAGGTCACCGAAGCTCAGCTCGAACTTCTCCTCGGCCTCGGTCGGCACCCCGTCACGGGTGCCCCGCCCGGGCCGACCGTGCCCCTCGTCACCGTGGAGCGCATCACCCGCCGCCCCGACCGGCACGGCCGCACCCTCGGCCAAGACCAAGCGGACGTGCTAACGAAGATCGCCCTCTCCGGCCGACTCATCGACGTGCTCGTGGGTCCCGCCGGGGCTGGGAAGACAACCGCGATGAACGCCCTACGACGCGCCTGGGAACACGAGCACGGGCACGGCAGCGTGGTCGGGCTTGCGCCGTCCGCGGTCGCGGCGCAGGTCCTTGCCGATGACCTCGGGATCGCTACAGAGAACACGGCGAAGTGGTGGCAGAACCACATCATGTACGGCGAGACGTTCCGCAAGGGCCAGCTCGTCATCATCGACGAGGCATCCCTGGCCGGCACCGTCTCCCTCGACCGCATCACCGCCCTTGCCGTCGAAGCCGGGGCGAAGACGCTGCTGGTCGGGGACTACGCCCAGCTCCAGTCACCGACCGCATCCGACGCCTACGCGATGCTCGTCCATGACCGCGACGACGCCCCCGAGCTGGTCGACATCCACAGGTTCAGGAACGAGTGGGAGAAGGCGGCCTCCCTCGGCCTGCGGCACGGCGACGCCACCGTCATCGAGGCCTACGCGACGCATCAACGCATCAGCGAGGGCGACATGGAGGTAATGATCGAGGCCGCCTACGCCGCCTGGCGCGCCGATGTGCTCGGCGGGTGGGCGAGTGTGCTGGTCGCGGACTCGAACGAGTCGGTGCAGGCGTTGAACGAGCGGGCGCGCGCCGAGTTGATCCTGGACGGCACGGTAAACGCCGGCCGCGAGGTCGAGCTGCACAACGGTCAGCGTGCCGCGGCCGGCGATACCGTCATCACCCGCAACAACGACCGCCGCCTCCGCGCGGGTCGAGGCTGGGTTCGCAACGGCAACAGGTGGACGGTTACCGAGGTCCGCGACGACGGCTCTCTCACTCTCCGCCGCGCCGGCCAGCGATGGGGCGGCTCGGTCGTGATCCCGGCCGAGTACGCGGCCGAGCATGTCGAGCTCGGCTAGCCGAGGTGCCCCAAACGCACTCACCTGTGATTGTGTCCGCAAGAATAGTCTACTGAGCGCTCTCGACTAAACTTGTGCCGTGGGACTAGAGATTCGACCGGCCACAGTGTTCGAGGATGTGGCGCTCTTGGTAGGGCCGAAGAAGCCGACTTCAAACGGGTGCTACTGTCTCGCTGATCGGATCAGCACCAAGGAAAACACTAGTCTGCGGGGTGCCGCTCGCGCTGATCGGGTGCGAGAGTTGTGTCAAGAGGAACTGCCCCCTGGGGTGATTGCTTACCTTGACGACGAGCCCGTTGGCTGGGCCGCTGTTCACCCACGTTCAGACACGAACTTCGCGCGAAGCCGGACTATTCCCCATGTGGACGAGATCGATGCCTGGGCGCTTTGGTGCTTTCGCGTGCGACCCGGGTATCGCAAGCAAGGAATCATGCACGCCCTCATTGATGGTGCCGTCACCTTCGCACGTAACCATGGCGCACCCGCTATCGAGGGGTATCCCGTCGATAATGGCGGTGAGAAGATCAGCCTCACTATGGCGTACATAGGCACACGGAGCTTGTTTGAAAGCGCGGGATTCACGGTAGCTGCCGAGACAGCATCGATGATCGAGGGCTTTCCTCGCGTACTCATGCGGAAAATGCTCGCACAGAACTAAAGAGATATCCCACTATCCGTCAGGTGCGTAAGCGGTCTCGTACAAGTGCAGTGGCGGTTGTGTCTGCGCGTCCGGCCCTGTGTCCGAGTGTGTGCACGGTGATGACTCGTGATCCGTCGTGCGAGATGCCGATGAATGCTCCGTGGTCGCGGTTATGGCCGTTGTGCCACCAGAGCAGGGGGTCGTCCATCCATCCCAGGGGCTTCTTGCCGAGAGTGTGCCGGGCGACGGCCGTGGCGTATTGTTCGAGCGCGTCGAAGGTGCCGTGCACGCCGCCCGCGCCGATGAACGGGCCGGTGTCTTTCCACTGTTGACGAACGCTGCCGGTCCAGGTGCGCAGCACTGGCACCCGGTCCGGGGGTGGGGTGATGGTGACTTCGGCGATCCGGAGCGGCGCGAACACTTCGTCGGTGGCGAGTGTCCACCAGTCACGCCCGGTGACAACTTCGAGTAACCGCGTGAGGACTGCGTATCCGAGGTTCGAGTAGTCGAACGATCCCACGGTGCCGGTGTGCTGACCGGCAAGCGTGGGCAGCACCTCAGCGTCGAAGTATGCGGTGGTGTACTTCGCGTACGGGTCGCGCAGTTCCACGAGGTTAGTGATGATCCCCTCTGGCAGCCTCGGCAGACCGGAGGTGTGCGTGACGAGCGAACGAACATCGACCGTTTCCGGGAGCTGTGACTCCGGCAGGTACTCGGCGACGGGCGCAGAGAGATCGAGGGTCGCTGCCTGATCTAACTGCTCGGCGATTCGAGCGGTGACGGTCTTGGTGATCGACCCCCACTCGAGCATCGGGGCACCCTGATGCAGCCGCCCGAACTTCTCCGCGGTGACCGTTCCGCCGTCTCGGAGCCGGTACGCCACGCTCTTCTGACGCACCAACCAACTCATGCCGCCAAGCCTATAGACCCCGACTGAAACCGCCCTGTTCCGGCGTACTCCTGCGCTGCTGGTCAAAAGCAGACCGACGTCGGCGTTCCTGCTCGACCTGCTCAGCCTGACGTGCCCTCTGCGCAGCACGGGTGCGCTCGATCCGTGCGACTGCCTCGGCAGGTGTCAGGGACCGCAACAACTCGGCTTCCTTTCTCGCCTGGTTCGCGGTCTTCGCGGCGCGTGCGGCTTCTTGCGCGGGGTTCGCGGTGAGGTACGCCTGTCGATTGCGGGCTACCGTGTCCACGCCGAAGACGCGCGCGACCGCCGTAAGCCTCGCTGCCCTTGCCTGTTCCGGCCTACTCAGCGACGCATCGCGTGCGGCCCGATGCTCCCGTTCAGCGTCAGCCAAGCCAGGATCGTTATCGATCCTGGGCCGGGTAACTCGCTCGACCCAGCCGTCCACGCGGTCGTTCCATCTCGGGGATTCGCCCCACTCGTTCGTCAACTGCTCGCGAACATCGTTGAGTCGCGCGGTGGCGCGTTCGTGCTCTTCACGTGCGCGACGCTTCCCCAACCACGACGCCTCCCTCAGCTGCGATCCTGCTGCGCGCTCGGCAGCTTCACTCTGCTGCCACGCGGTAAACGCTGCTCTCGCGGATGAAACGAGCGGCGTGGTGATCTGCTCACGCATCTGTTCGACCCGCGCGCGGGCGGCTTGCTCGGTGGCCCGCGCCGTCTCGCGTCGCGCCATCTCACCAGCATTCAAGTTGGAGAGAGCCGCGCTGACTCGCTGCCAGCGTTCAGCCACCACCTGGGCACTGTCGGCGCGCTGCAACAGGGCAGCAATCTCATCGTTCACGAACTGAACGGGGCCGTCCACGATCATGCCGCGAACGGCGTCCTCGGCGGCGCGGGTGGCATGGGCGAGGCCTCGGTCTGCCGGGTCGCGTTCCAATGCCTCGATGAACTGTGCCCTGGCGTCGGCCATGTTCTCGGCGACGACGTGGAGCCGGTTTACCTCGCGGCCTCGGGTCATGCCGACGTAGACCCCGGCAGCGGTGGTCGCCTCCGACAGGATCGTGTGGGAGGCGGCGACGGTTGCGCCTTGGACGCCGTACGCGGTCGCCGCGTAGGACAGGTGCGCGTGCTCGCCCACATACTCGGGCGAAAGGGTGACTGTGCGGGGGTTCTTCCGGCCGCTGCCAACCTCGCGGGCATACACGGTGCCGTCGTCGGTGACCTGCTGGACGATCCACTGCTGCCGATTCGCAACCCCGAGCGCAGTGTCGTTTCTGCGGGTCTGGATCAGGTCACCGCCCCCGATGGCGAGACCGTCACTGCCGGTCGCCGTCACCTCGTCATCGACCTCACCCCGCTCAATCCGGCCGGTACGGATGCGCTCGTTCAACTCCGCCGCTTCGTCGTTCGTGGCGACCGTGATCGCTTCGCCGTCGTGGGCGTGCTCAGCGATGTGCTCGCGGGCTTGCTCATCATCAGCGTGCAGCGTCACGAGCCCCATCGCGGCGAGTTGGTCGAACACGTCGCCAGGGGTCTCGCGGTCGCGCATCGCCAGTGTGAGCGCCGCGTAGTCGGGATCGGTGAAGCGGTGCAGCTCGGTCATGTCGTAGCGGCGGCCCCTGATCTGCGCGGCCATGTCGAGCACCCCGCCCCGACCAACCGCGGGGAGCTGGGCGCGGTCGCCGACGAGTGCGACCGTCGTCCCCGCCTCGGCGGTCACAGCGAAGAGGGCGTGGGCGGTGTCCTGGTCGAGCATCCCGGCCTCATCCACGATCACCCGCTCACCCCGCGACAACACTGCATCCTTCGGCGGGCCGGTGTAGGTGCGCTTGCTCTCGGGATCGAGGTCGCCCACAGCGAGGCGTGTCCATACGCCGTCACGGTTCCACCGCCACCCGTGCGCATACACGAGCGCCGCAACACTGGTTGCGGGCACCCCGAGTTCTTCGTGCGCGACCTGCGCGGCGCGCAACGTCGGCGCGACCACCCGCGATGCCCTGCCATGCTCGGCGGCAACTTCGATAGCGGCGCGCAGCATGTTCGTCTTTCCACTGCCCGCCGCGCCCTCCACGATCACCAGCGCATCGGTCGAGGCCACCGCTGCTGCCGCGAGGGTCTGCCCTTCATCGAGTCCAGCCGTTCGCGCGGCTTCGGTCACGTCGGGGTGCTCTGGCTCACGGCGCTGTGTTGCGGCGGTGAGTTGGTCGCGTAGCGCGGTCTCAGCGGCAACCACGCTCAGGCTCGTCAGATGTGCGACATGCTCCGGCGTCGCCGAACCGGGCGGCAGGACAGAAAAGCAGTCCGAGGCGGCAAGCTCAGTCGCCACGGTGATGAACTCCCGCAACTCAGCGGGTGCGACTTGCACGCCTGCCTCGGTGGTGATGCGAGTGACATGCTCCTGGATCGTGTGCCGCGTCCACGCTGACGCACCCGCCGCACAGCGATCGAGCGCACGCGATGCAACCTCCTGCACGGATAGCTCATCTACTGCCACCGCAGGTTGCGCGGCACGGCGCTCAGACGTTGCGGGGTCGTATCCCGCGTCGCGGAGTTCCTGCACCCACCATTGCTCGTTCTTCAAGTCGGCGGGCTTCTTTCCTGGCCGCTGATACGTCCAGGCGATGCCCTGCAAACGCGCCGTCATCACCGGCCCCAGTTGCTCACCCGGATGCGCCTGCTCCCATTCGGCTTCGAGGCGTTCCAAGTTGCGCTTGATCTGCGCCGACCGCTTCGACATCACCCCGTTGAACGGCTGCAACTCGGACACCTCACCGGACGCCGGATCAAGTGTCAGGCCGTGCTCTGCGAGGGTCTGAGCGAGCTGCGGGTGCGCGGCGATCACCGCCGTGCCGAGGGCGCGGATCGCGCCTTGCTGCTTGAACAACGCCGCCGTGTCCAGTGCCCGCCACTTCCCGGCGGCGAAGATGCGGGTGCCGATCTGCATGTGGATATGCCGGTGCGGATCACCCGCACGGGAGGTCTTGTGAGTGATGCCGACGACCTGCATGTGTTCGATGGGTACGACCTCCCGCGCATTACGCGGGCCAACCCTCGTGACGGAATGCTGACCGAGCCAGCGGCGTATCTCGGTGAGGGCGTCTTGTTGGGCGGCGTCGAGGGCTTCGGAGACTTCGGGGTGGAGGGCGGCGGCGACCGACAGGGACTTGGGCGCGTTGATCGTCATTTCGGCGAACAACGGCGACCCCTTCGACCTCTCGCCCGCCTGGCGTGGAGTGCCCATCGACTCACCAGATTCGGGGTTGATCCAGTCCACCCAACCCTCATACTCGACCGCCGACAACGACCGGGCGGCGGTGACCTCGCCGCGCGCGTCGAGCACCGCGTACTCGGCTACGGTATCGTCTGCGCCGAGGTAGTAGTCGTCGGCACGGGAGCGGTCGGCCTCGACGTACCGGCGCGCGGCGGCACCGTTGCCGCGGAAGAGGATCACCCCGCCCTTCATCTCGGCCTCCCTCATGAGTCGTCTCATGAGGGAGGTGTGCGCCACGGCCCCGCCGTGGCATACGTGCATAACCGTGAATGATTTGATGGGTCAGGATGCTGTGACGCTTCGGGAGCTCAGGGAGTTGTCGCTGTGGTGCTCATGGGTGAGATGGTCGGGGCGAGTTAGGGTAGAGAAGTAGCGGAGCCTGGATCGACTGCTGGGGTGGTCGGATGTCTGCAAATAGTAGGAGTTGAGGTATGCAGACAATTCTGCTTGTGGAAGACGACCGGGACATTGCTGATGGCCTCACGAAATTGTTCGAGTCAGCTGGTTTTGCTTCCATCCACGCTGCTACTCGGGCAGAGGCTCTAGAAGCGGTGACAGCGAGAGACTTCGATGTAGCTGTTGTCGATATCTCGTTGCCGGATGGTAACGGTTACTCGATTTGCACTGAGGTCAAAGCACATAAGGGTGTCCCAGTGATCTTTCTGACGGCTTCTGGAGACGAGGCCAGCGTGGTTACTGGTTTGAACATGGGAGCCGACGACTATGTTCAAAAGCCGTTTCGCCCCCGTGAGCTTCTCGCGCGTATTCATGCGACGCTGCGAAAGAACAGCCCTTCGCTTTCTCGGGTCGAGGTAAATGGCCTGGTGGCAGATCTTGCCAGTGGGACAGTGTCTAAGCGTGGACGGGATGTTGCGCTGTCGGCCCTCGAGTATCGACTGTTGCTGCTTTTTCTTACTAACCCGTCGAATGTGCTGACGCGTTCACGTCTGCTCGACGAACTGTGGGATGCTGCCGGGGAGTTCGTCACTGACAACACGTTGTCGGTGTACATTAAACGGCTTCGTGACAAGATCGAAGATGATTCATCCAGGCCGACAATTATTTTGACCATTCGAGGGATCGGCTATCGTCTCGGCCGAAATCATGCTGAGAAATAGAGAGGTTCGCGTGCCGGCCGTGCTCGCGGCCGCGGTGGCAGTCTGCGGAACGCTCGTTGCGTTTCTTCATGGGACTGCGGCGGGACTTGTCACGGGCGGCGTGTCGCTGGCGCTCTGCGCGATCTTATTTGTGCACATCCGGCTGAGATACGCGCGCATCGCGGAATTGACTCACCAGATCGATATCGCACTCCATCAGGGAACTGACTTTCGCTTCGACAGTCTCGAAGAAGGGGAACTGTCTGTCCTTCAAAGCGAGATACACAAGCTCCTTCTCCGGGTTCAGGAACAGAATGCCGCGCTCAGACGCGAAAAGGAGCATCTTTCTGATTCTCTGGCAGATATTGCACATCAGCTACGCACCCCTCTCACTTCAGCCACGATTACGATGTCGCTCATCGCTGATCAAGGTGACCCAGAGGAGCGGAGGGCGCTCACGCGGCAGGCTGAAGACCTACTGAGCAGAATGGATTGGCTCCTCACCTCTCTGTTGAAGCTATCCCGGCTTGATGCTGGCGTTGTCAGCTTCCAAGACACCTCTGTCTATGTATCTGAGCTGATTGATGAGGCCATCCAGCCGCTGTTGGTCCTGTTGGATATCCGAGATGTGTCCTGGCATGCCGATATCCCTGAGACTGCTTCGTTGCACGGTGATCCGAGGTGGATTGGCGAATCGATTCGTAATGTACTGAAGAATTGCATTGAGAGCGCTGGCGTCGGCGGCGTCATTGAAGTGGGCTGTGTAGAGACGCCTCTGTACACGGAGATCACGATTGCCGATAATGGCGACGGGATCGATCAAGCGGATCTTCCCCGCGTGTTCGAACGTTTCTACCAGAGCAAAGACAAACACAGCCGAGGGTATGGGATCGGGTTGGCTCTGAGCCGGACGATCATCACTCGTCAGGGCGGCTCGATCGTTGTGCGGAATCGCCAGACCGGTGGTGCCGAGTTCGTGATTCGCTTCCCCAAGTGACAGTTCTCTCACTTTGTCGTCACTCGTGTGCAAGACCTGCTCCTTATCGTGAGAACGATGGATAGGAATGGAGTTAGGTCGGATGCACTTTCTGCGAGCTGAGAACCTCAGCAAGGTCTACGGCACTGGCGAGAGCCAGGTTGCCGCTGTAAACGATGTCTCACTGGATTTCACACAGGGAGAGTTCACCGCGATTATCGGAGCATCCGGATCTGGGAAGTCCACGCTCCTGCACATGATCGGCGGTGTCGATGTACCCACTTCGGGCAGAGTGCTCCTCAACGGGGTAGACGTGTACGCTCAAAGCCGCGAGAAGCTCGCCATTTTCCGGAGACGTCAGGTTGGTCTGATCTACCAGTTCCACAATCTGCTGCCCACCCTGAACGTGGTTGAGAACATCACCCTGCCAGTGTTGCTCGACAAACGGAAAGTCAACACGGACAGGCTGAACACGTTACTGGAGATGCTGGGGCTCGAGAACCGTCAAAACCATCTTCCCAACCAGCTGTCAGGCGGTCAGCAGCAGCGCGTGTCCATCGGTCGAGCATTGATGAACGCTCCTGCCGTGATGCTGGCTGATGAACCGACGGGAAGCCTTGATAGCTCGAACGGGCAGGAGATCGTCAGACTCTTGAAGGAAAGCAACCGGGTGTTTGGGCAGACCCTGCTCCTGGTCACCCATGATGAGAGCATCGCGTTGCAGGCGGATCGGATCATCGGGATTTCCGATGGGAGAGTTGCGCGGGACGAGAGGATCTCCCGAACGTGAGTATCCTCAACAAAGTCACGCTCGCCGGGATGCGTAAGAGCCCCGCACGCACGATCGTGACGATCGTTGGCATAGTGCTCTCAACTGCAATGATCGCAGGCGTCGCGACGTTCGGTGCTTCTCTGCAGAACTATCTTGTCGAAAGCTCTCTTGCGAAGACCGGCAATTGGCACGTGCAGTTCACGAACGTCGATGCGGCGGGTATCGATGCCCTGACCGCAGATCCCGAGGTTACTCACCTTTCAACTATTGACGAGGTCGGGTATGCGGCGCTCCCGGGGATCCGCAGCGAAGATAAGCCCTACGTGTTCATCGCCGGGCTCACTGAGGGCGCTGTAGACACCCTTCCGATCTCTGTGCTCTCAGGACGTCTCCCCGAACGAAGTGACGAGATCATCGTTCCTTCACACCTCGCAGCCAAAGGAGGCGTGCGGCTCCAGGTTGGCGACCAGGTGCCCCTTGCCGTTGGTGAACGACACCTCGCAGACGTGACGCTCTCGCAGAACGACCCGTATTCTGCAGGCAAGGAGGGCGAGAACCCGGAGCAGTTCACGCCCACGATGCAGCGCATCTACACGGTCGTCGGCACTATGGAACGGCCGGAGTTCGAGACGCAGACGGCCCCTGGTTACACGATATTAACGAAGGCAGATGCGGGAACGACGCCGACGCTCTCGACCGCCTTCGTGACGGTCGAGAGTCCCGCGAACGCAGGGTCCTGGGCCGAACAGTCAGGGATCGGATCGTCATACGTGCTGAACGAGGATGTTTTGCGCTTCCTCGGCGGGTCGGGCAGCGCCACCTTCAACCTGATCCTCTACACACTGGTGGGCATTGTCATCCTGATCATCATGATCGGGTCGGTGTTCCTCATCTATAACTCGTTCAGCATTTCCACGAGCGAACGCACGAAACAGTTCGGCATCTTGTCGTCTGTGGGCGCCACCCCGCAGCAACTGCGCAACTCTGTGATATTCGAAGGATTGTGCCTCGCAGCGCTCGGCATCCCCATCGGGCTCATCATCGGTACCGGCGGTATCGCCGCCGTCCTCCCCGTCATCGAGAAGAACATGGGAACGCTCGCAGAGAACTCAGTGCCCCTCACGCTCTCCATCTCGATACCGGCTCTTATTGCAGCCGCGTTTGTCAGCCTGGTCACGATCCTCGTTTCGGCATATGTACCTGCGCGTAAGGCCGCGATCCGGCCAGTGATGGAAAGCTTGAGAGAAACCAACGAAGTACTCATCACGTCAGAGAAGGTGCGCACCTCGTCGTTCGCGGCTCGCCTCCTTGGTCTTGAAGGTGCGCTCGCGATGAAGAACTTCAAGAGAAATCGCCGCCGCTATCGGACCATCGTTCTCTCACTCGTACTCAGTGTTGTCCTATTCGCCGCCGGAACAGCCTTCGGTTCGACTTTGAAGCGTCTTGCGGATCTCATCACGATGGACTTCGATTATGACGTCTTGTTCGTGGCCGATAACCTCCCAGCGTTGGAAGCCGATCAAACCTTCGACACCCTCATGAGCGCCTTCGGGGTGACCGACGGCAGCTCTCAGACCGTACTCGACTACACCGTCGAAGTAGGACCCGAAACCCTCTCCCCGGAATACCGTTCGGAACTCGGCGGCACGGAAATGGCGGAAACGGTCACGCTGCCGTTTCATTTCCAGTTCATTGCAGACGATCAGTATGCAGCGTTCGCAGCGGAACAAGGCGTCGATACGGAACACCACACTGGGAGCCTCCCGGAAATGGTCGCGGTCGCGAAAGCCCAAATGCCGACCTCGGACACGGATGGGACCAACCAGAACACCTCGCTGGTCGACCTCTTCGGTGGCGCAGCCGAGCCACTCACCATCACACCAATTGCGCCAGACGGTGTACCGGTCGGTACACCTGCGGAGATCTCAGTTCGATTCGTCGACACGTACCCGGTCGACCCGCCGCCTGGGAAAGGGACTTTACCTGCCCCCACGAACGTTGAAGGCGCAACTTCACCCTATGTGTTTATCGTGATCGCGCCCTCCTCGATGGAGGACGCCTTCACCGTTAGTGGAGTCGGGGAAACCGTTGCGATGGCCTTCCAATCCTCGACACCGTCCGAGACAACCAAGCAGATGGAAGCTCTCATCCAGTCGCTCGGAATTTCTTCCGACTACCAGCTACACAATGTCTACTCGATGGTCGAGCAATTTGAGAGCGTTACCTTCGTCGTTGAAGTATTCACCTATGGGTTCGTACTTCTGATAACGCTGATTGCGGTCGCGAACGTCTTCAACACCATTTCCACAAATATCAAGCTTCGGAAACGAGAGCTGGCCATGCTGAGATCCGTTGGCATGTCAGACGCACAACTCAACCGGATGATGGGCCTGGAAAGCGTGTTCTACGGGGCCCGTACTCTGGTCATCGGGATTCCGCTCACGATTCTTGTGACTTGGCTCATTCACTCAGGTCTTGCAACTGTCGAGAGCGTGGAGGGATTTGACTTCGTTTTCCCCTGGGCAAGTATCGCGATTAGCACCGCAGGCGTACTCCTTATCGTGTCGCTGACCATGGGTTTCTCGATTCGCAAACTCAAGAAAGAGAACATCATCAACGCTCTCCGCAGCGACAACCTATAGCACCATCTGGGCGGGGCGAATCCAACGCAACAGGCCCCGCCCAATGGTCTATTGAAGTCGAGGCCCTGCATACGAGGGATTTCATCGCTGGCTGCTCCGTGAACGTGTAGTTGCAGCATGCGCGAATTCGGGTTCGCGAGTCCCTCAAATCAGATGGTGCGGATTCGAGCAATGCGAGAACCCGAATCAAGGGGCCGGCAACACACGAACTTCGAGTGGGTTCTTGCTTCTTATGAAGACGCAAGCAATCGATAACCCGTTGTGAGAACTCGACGCCCTGGATATCCCCTCGGCAAAGCTTCAATCTCCATTCCAAGTGAATCTCAAGACTTGAGGCCCACGACATACACGGCTCAGGAACAGCTAGGCCATTTCCGGCTTGCATCGTGACCAGAAGTAGCGGGGAGATCACCCACTTTTGGTCGTCCACGGCGCACCTCCCTTCTAGGAGGCGTCACCGTGGACGAACACACCTCACCCGCCAGCAACCATGCTGCGGGGCAGGCTGGCTCGACCAGCGGCAGTTTCGAGAGCCCGGAAGGGCTACGCGCCCTGCTGATCCGATTACATGAGTCCGGGACTGGGGCATGGCGGAATGATCGTGAAGCGGCTGAGCTGATGCGGTTCACAGCGGCGAGATACAAGCAGTTGGCGCGCAAATACGGACTCGATGCCTGGGCGGTCGCTTCGGCGGCATTCGAGGTGATGCTTGCACCATCAACACGGAACGCGGGAAACCCATGGGCGGTCGTCACTCACGCGGTGCGGATCACGTGTCTCGCCGAGACTCGGGCCGCGGGGATGCTGACCTCGATCAGCAAGGTGCGCCACACATCCAGGATCGCGGGCTTCCACGACGCGATCCGGTTCGCCGAGCGAGAGCACCTGACCGACTACCACCCAGCCTTCGCCGTCGATCCCGCGACCGACGAAGACGACGACTCCGAAAACGGTGACCGCGCCAAGGTCACCACGGCACTCTCGGACACCGTGGGATTGTTCCTCTCTGCGGGCTGGGATGTCGCGCTCGTCGTGGCGTGTGTTGAGCATGCCACGTACCGGCTGGCTGATCTGCCATCGCGTGCTCGCGCGGTCGAGGTGTTGCGCCGTGACCGCGCCACCCCTGAACTGCTGGGCATCCCACCAAGATCATGGACGGCACTGTTGCGGATCGTCCTTGGGAACCCTGATCGGAAGCACGCGGGCACCCCGACCGGCGAAGGCGTTCTGTTGCGGCTCCTCGACGGGGAACCTCTCGACTCGCTGCGCTGCGACACCGGCTTGCTGGCGGCGATCTGGGCCGCCAACCCGAACAAGTCGGATTCTCCCTGAGTCGCGACGGAGCGCGGGCGAGGCGTCGTACCTGTCAGTATGAGCACCTCAACCACCACCGCTGCCATCTCCACCACCGCGACAGGCGCTACCGTCGCACCTTCTGTGGGTTCAACGCTCGGCGCGCGTCTGGCTGCGGCCTCGCGACGCGCGCAAGGCCTCGATCCTGAGGTACGCGACCTTTCGGTACTCGTCGCACTGCACGGGCTCTGTGCGGCCCCCAGGCCAAAGGGTCTTCCTGTGATCGAGGAGCGTGACGGCCCCGCCCCCTGAACCGTCACGCCGGTCAAGCGTCGGGGCCATCCATGTTCTCCGTGCGCGGGTTATGCGCGCCAGACGAACTCGACCCGTCGTGCGAGCACTGCGGCGCGGTGAGCGTCGCGGCGATCATGGAACGCTTCGGTGCTCTCGTTGCGGCGCTTGGGCACAGCGGTCATCATGTCCGCCGGGTGCGCGTGCACGAGCACCGCTTGCAGGATCAGGCTCGTCGCCTGGTACTGCCACATGGGAGTGCGCCCCTCCCATTCCGCCGCAACCGTCGTAATGTCGATGCTCGGCCCGGCATGTTGCTCGGGCATCGTCGCCGCGTACTGGCGGCGCGTGGCGTCGATCCGTTCCGCGATTCTCGCGCGCTGTCGTACCCACATGGCCTTGTCGATTAGCCCGTCGTAGTAGTCGTCATCAAGCTGTGCCAAGCGTTCCCGATCCGCGTCGAGCGTCGCCGTCAGCCCAACCCGCGCAGCTAGACAGTTGTCGGAAGTTCGCCGGTTCTGAGGTTTGAGGGTGATCTGCTCGAACGTTGCGAGCACTGCTTCTTCCACGAGCCTCTCGATTTCAGCGGAGCGAATCGAACGAGTACACCCGCCCGGCGTCGGCTGTAAGCACTGATACACGCCGCCCCGATGAATCATCGACGTTCCACACAAAGAACAGCGGATCAGCCCCGAGAACGGATACATCCGCACAGCGGCACCGCTGCCCGGTTCATGGAAGTTCCGCGCCTTCTTCCGCGCGTCGAGCACATCGGAGACCTGCTGCCAGGTGTCCTCGTCCACCAGGCCAGGCCACGCCGCCTGCACCTGCATCCTCGACGTTCTCGCTCGGCTCCCGTCAGGGAGTACGGGCCGGTACTCGCGCACTCCTTTGTTGGAAGGGTTGCGCAGCACCATTTTGAGCGTCCGATCCGACCACATGCAGCCGTGAGTGGTGAGAATGCCGCGCTCGTTCCAGTCCTTCCGAATCCGATACAACGACTCACCGGCGAGCACCCGCTGGTACATCTCGACTACCAGCGGCCCCGTCACCGGATCAATCACGAGCGCGCCTGCCTCTGCCCGGTATCCGAACGGCACCCGGCCACCGTGCCACGCACCATCGATTGCCTGCTGCTTCGCCGCCCGAGCCACACGCCTGGCGGTGTCAGCGGATGACTTGTTCGCCATCGCGACCAGCACCCTGGCCATCGCCACATCAGAGTCCGTATCCAAACGGAGCGAGCCGGTCACGGAGCGGGCGGTGAACCCGCCGAGCACCTTCGCGTCGATGAGGTCTTCCAAGTCGCGCGGGTCGCGCACCGCTCGATCCAGGTCGTAGGCGATCATCACCTGCGCATCACCAGAGTCGAGGTGCGTCAGCATGGCGCGAAACTGCGGGCGGATCACTCGCCGCACCCGCTCGCCAGACGGCAACGTGATCGTGCGCTGCTTGAACGCCGACGTGTCATTCTCCCGGAACACCGCCGCGACTTCCCAGCCGTGGGCAGCGGCGTAGGCGCGACAGTCGGCCTCCTGCCGATCCACTCCGCGTTCGGTGCCCTCGGGGTCGTCACTGATCCTGACGTACACCACCGCCCGCAACGGCTCGACGCTCTGCTGTTCGTGGCCCATGCTTTGGCCCACCTTCCTACTCTTGTGAGAGGTAGGTGTGTTTACAGAACCTCGGCTACGCCGTCACCTCCTACCGGGCGCAGGGGATCACGACCGACACCGCGCACGTGCTGGTTGACGCTGCCATGACACGGGAGAACCTGTACGTCGCCCTCACCCGCGGCCGCGAATCCAACATGGCCTATGTCGCGGTCGACAAGTTCGACGCCGCACACGAGGGGCCGCATCCTGGCGACCACACCGAAGCGACCGGCCGCAGCGTCCTATTCGGAGTCCTCCAACACGTCGGCGCCGAGCTGTCCGCACACGAGACCATCACCGCCGAGCAAGACACCTGGGGATCGATCGCCCAGCTCGCCGCCGAGTACGAGACCATCGCCGCAGCCGCCCAACACGACCGCTGGGTCGCCCTCGTCCGGGCATGCGGGCTCAGCGACGACGCGATCGCCTCCGACGCCTTCGGGGCGCTCGCCGTCGAACTCCGACGCGCCGAGGCCAACCACCACGACATCGAGACCCTGTTGCCACGACTGGTCCGAGCGCGCTGGTTCGTCGACGCCGACGACATCGCCACCGTCCTCCACCACCGCGTCGCCACAGCCACCGCCCGCCCCGCCGGCTCCGGCCGCGCCCGCAAGGCCCCGCGTCTCATCGTCGGGCTCATCCCCGAAGCCGCCGGCACCATGACCGCCGACATGCGCAGGGCGCTCACCGAACGACGCGGCCTCATCGAAGCCCGCGCCGACGCGATTCTCGATCAAGCCTTCAACGACAGCGAGAGCTGGACGACCGCTCTGGGCACGCCGCCCAAGGATGAGCGCGCCGCCGCGACCTGGCGGCACCACGCCCGAACCGTGGCCGCCTACCGCGACCACTACAACATCACAGCGACCACCGCTCTCGGCGCCCCGGCTGAGAGCACCGCGCAGAAGATCGACGCCGCGCACGCCAGGACCGCGCTCGACAGGGCACGCAAGTCGTCCCACGACCGCGAGATACCGCCGGATCGCCCCGCAGGACGAGAGACGGTGGGCCGCGTGCTCTGAACAGACCACCAGCATGGCCAGCGCCCGCACAGGCCACTACGTCAGAGACGTCGTAGAGTCGGCCGAGTCGATCGTAGCCACTAGTGTCCTGTACGACTTACCCAAGCAGTCGTCCGCCTCGAGCACCCGTCCAATAGGGTAGACCACGACACGCCCGTACGAGCAGGAGCACCCCTTTGGCCCGCGCAATCCACCCGTTCCCGGCACGCATGGCGCCCGAAGTGGCGCTCGCGGTCGTTGGGGGGTCGGCGCGCCCGATGCGGGTCCTGGATCCGATGTGTGGGTCTGGAACCGTGCTCAGCCTCGGTGTCCACCACGGGCACCAGGTCACAGGCTATGACCTTGACCCACTCGCCGTCCTTATGGCTCGCGTTGCTACTCAACCGGTCGACACCGATGCATTGGGCGGCCTTGCCAACGAGTGTCTGACGACGGCACGGCGCGCCCGCTCCACGGATGTTCGATGGTCCGACGACGAAACCCGGGAGTTCGCGCGCTACTGGTTTGGGGACTCACAGCGGACTCAGCTTGTTCGCTTGTCGCGCGCGGTGAACGATCTCGATGCCAGCCCGGAGCGTGACGCGCTCCAGGTCGGGCTCAGTAGGTTGGTCGTTACCAAGTCGCCCCGAGCGTCGTTGGCTGCGGACACCGCGCACAGCCGGCCGCATCGGGTCCTCGATGAGTCCGAGTACGACGTCTATGAAGGCTTCCGAGCTTCGGTTGCGGCAATGACATCAACGCTGGATGCCCGGGAGCTTGTGGGCAGGGCCAGCATCAGGCGCGGCGATGCTCGCGACAGGACACTCTTCGCCTCGACCAGTTTCGACTTGGTCGTGACGTCCCCTCCGTACCTCAACGCTATTGACTACCTGCGCGGCCACCGAATGGCGCTGATCTGGCTTGGTCACACGTTGTCGGAGCTCCGGAGTATTCGAGGCACGTCCATCGGAGCGGAGGCGGCGCGCCAGGGGGACCCGACTGAGGAACATGCCGACCTCGTTTCCAGGGTATTCAAGGACGCCCCGAAACATGACGAGCGCGTCCAGCGGCTTGTCCTCAGATATGCGCATGACATGCTTGAGCTGGCAGGGAACATCGGCCATTGTCTCGTTGTAGGCGGTCAGGTCGTTGTTGTCGTGGCCGACTCGGTGCTGAAGGGGAAACGCATCCCGACCGGCGAAATCGTCAGGACTGCACTTGCCGATAAGGGCCTGAAGGTCGAGTCGGTCCAGACTCGGGAGATTCCCGCGACGCTTCGCTATCTGCCAGTCTCTGGCGCGGGTGACCAACTCTCGAAGCGGATGAAGAGTGAATATGTCATCACCGCGACGAAGGCCGCACTGTGACGCCCGAGTCAACGACTTCTGTCCCGCTCCGGCCATACGCCCGCCTGCTGACGATGCTCGGCGAGCAACTGATCAAGAACGACCGCATTGCGCTGACGGAGTTGGTGAAGAACAGCTACGACGCCGATGCCACGAAGGTTGAGATCAGACTTGAGGGCTTCGGTCCCGATCTGGAGACGCTTCCAGGCTCCCACATCGCCGTGACTGACAACGGAACCGGCATGTCCGCGAACGTGGTGCGGGAGCACTGGTTGAACCCGGCTACGAACGTCAAGGCCGAAAAGAAGCGCAAGGGGGAATCCAGGACGGCTGGCGGCCGGGTGATCCAGGGCGAGAAGGGGATCGGCCGGTTTGCGATGTTCAAGCTGGGATCGTCAGTGGAACTGACAACTCGTTCCGAAAGCGAAAGCCTCGAAGTCTCTACGAAACTAGACATTGGCTTTCTTGACGACAGAGAAGGGCCGGACGACGAGCCCACCTTGACCTATCTGGACGAACTCCAGGCCTCAGTGACCGTTCGCCCACCGATCCGATTTACTGACGAATCGGAGATCGGCTCGCATGGAACCGAGTTGATCATTCGCTCACTTCGGAGCAGTTGGTCCTGGTCAAGTCTCGAGAATCTCCATCAGGATCTACTGCGCCTCAGGCCCCTTCGGCAACTCTTGACCGGGGATTCGGGGACCGATCAGCGCGAGTTCGTGATCGATTACTTCGTCAACGGTGAAAGGCCCTCATCGCTCAAGGACCCAGACGAGCTTCTTGAGAACATCGCTCAGCACGCGGTGCTCAAGGTGATCGGAGAGTACGACTCCGCGTCCAACTCCTTTACATTGACAGTGAACGAAGAAGATCGCACCGTTGAGTTGACCTCAGAAGAGATCCGCGGACTAGAGCTATACAGGCGCGTCTCGAAGGAACGGAAAGCCCACCAGTTCAAATGTGGCGATTTCGCGTTCGAGTTGATGGTTTTCGATCTTCGTCCAAGCGCGGAAGCGGGATACCAACTCAACCCGGTTGACAAGGATCTCATCAAGAACCATCGAATCTATCTGTACCGCGACGGCGTTCGTGTACTACCGTATGGCGATCCCGATGACGACTGGCTCCAACTAGATACTATCCGGGGAACTTTGGGGGCGAACCGGGTCTTGGGTAACGACCAGACGATCGGATTCGTGTATATCTCGCAAGAAGGGAATCCGGAACTTCGCGACAAGACCAACCGCGAGGGACTGATCGATTCAGGAGATGCGTACAGGGACTTTCTCCACCTATTGCAACTCCTCATCAATTACTTACGAAAGGGCGACTTCGGTCGCTATCTGCAGGAGTCGCGCAAGAGATCAGACGCAGACAAGAATCGGGCGATCGGAGCCATCGACAAGCGAATTGAGGCTGTACGAGCGTCGATCAAGGACCTACCGGCAGCGAAGCGAGCCCTCGATGAGTTCGTTGATTCCTACGCGGTCGAGCGCGACTTCATGAAGGCTCGGGTTGAGCAGTCCGAGGATCTTGCTGGAGTCGGCCTGTCAGTCGAAACAGCCTCGCATGACGTGATCGCCGCGTCCAACCAGGCATACGCGGATGGAGTCCGCTTGGTCCAGCAGTTGAGCGCTGAACTGGGGCTTGGACATGAGATTACGATCCGAGCGAAAGCCTTGTCCGAGACGCTGTCTTTCATCGTCGCGCGGCTGCAGGATGTGCAAGGACTTTTCGTTTCTAGCAGGAGGCGCGCTAAATCGCTGGACGCTGCGCAGTACGTCCGAAAGATTCGTTCGATCTATTCGCGCACGCTCGCTGAAGCAGGAATTGAATTCGAGATCGTCGGGGACGAACGTCTCAATTTTGTCGCCCACGAGCCGACTTTGCTACAAGTCTTCCTTAACTTGACGGATAACGCCGTGTACTGGTTGAGGGTTGGCGAGGTGGAGAAACCCCGGATCACGGTCACGATCCACGCTGCGGAAGGAGAAGTTGTCTTCACGGACAATGGTCCCGGTGTCGCTGTGCTGGACCTGCCATACATCTTTGAGCCGTTCTTCTCCGCAAAAGGCGATGAGGGTCGCGGCCTTGGTCTCTACATCTCTCGCCAGGTCGCTGCTCGCGATGGCCTTGAACTTGGCGTCCTGGAAGTCGCCGAGGCTGACCCCCGAGGACGCATCCCCGCCACATTTCGGCTGAGGGCTTCCAAATGACGATGACTGCTCTTGATGTGGTCCGAGGCGCCGCGGTCGTGATCGACGATCGGATCGGCCAGGAAACCGACATCGATGACTTGCTAAAGCAACTCGATGATGAGGCAGTCCCCACGGTGAAGCTCAAGAAGCTTCCGCCTACCGATGCGCTGGTTCATTGGAGACAGTTCGCCCTTATCGTCATGGATTGGGCGCTAACTGATGTCGATGACGACCCCGAGATCGAGATCCCCCGCGGAGTGCAGGTTCCGTCAACCCTGTCCCAGGAGGTTGTTGGCCGCAACATCAACTTCATTGGTGCACTCCTCGAACAGACCGCGTTACCAGTTTTCATCGCTACCAACGAGGCGCTTGATGAGGTGAGCACCGCCCTGCGTGACGCCTTCGAGGCGACGACCCCGACCTACGCGGAGCGGGTGCATGTCTTCAGCAAGAGCGAACTCAAGCCGAATCTCTTCGAGACAATCGGCAGATGGATCTCATCCCGGCCGGCACTTCAGATTCTCAACGCTTGGCGCAGGGCGTATGTTGCGGCCGAGATCGATGTGTTCCACCAGTTCTCGCGCGCGCAGCATGACTGGGTTGCTTCAGTTCAGAGAGCGGCGAAGGCGGATGAGACTGAGATCCCGGTCATGCTCCGTGACTTAATCGCGGCGAATGTCCTGAATCGGATTGGTCCGCTCGAAGTCGCTCTTGGAGATGTCGTTCTGGACGGCGCCCTCGATGATGCAACTGCACTTCGCCGCGTGCTGCACTACGGCGCCGTTGTGCCCGACAGTTCCTTGGCTCCTGCTGAGGTGAGCACTGGTGATTTGTTCGTACCCCAGGGAGCATCGGAGCCTTTTCGGGAGATCAGTATTCTTCTTACCCCTGAGTGTGATCTTACTTTGCGCGATGACAAGTGGCGGTTCACAACGTTGACAGCTATCCGCAATCCGCGCGAGTCGAAGCTATCGAAGAATCGAGTGGCAGAGGCGTGGAAGTTGTCGAGATCACGAGAGTGGTTCCTGACTGTGAACCTCTTGACTGAGGACTGCGCCGAGTACGATATCGCTGTGAATGAGTGGTCATCCGAGACCGTTGTGCCGACGAGGACGGATGACGATTTCGTCATTTGGCCCGGGCGCACACGAATTGGCCGGCTGCTCCCACCTTACTCAACCTTCCTCCAGCAGAGCTTCGCTTCCGTTGCTATCCGCAAGGGGATGCCTAGGCTGCCTGCCGACTTGTATGACCCGGCGGTCACCGTGACGCAGACGAGGGACACGTCGGCGGCGGACGCCGAGTAGGTCTGCCGGTCGTCTGCTCCGCGCGATATGGCCCGGGACTTTCCGGTGCCTCGTTGCTGCGGATGTCGTGCTGGGGCGTAGTGGTCTGGCGCACGGACGCTCGGGCCTTCCAAGTGTCGCTGCTCAGTCGTAGGCTGGTACACGAGGCAGCATTCTCCTCCACAATGGCGCCCTCACGGGCAGGCCGGATTCGGCCACTCTCTGACGCACTGTCTCGCTTCAACATTCGTGTGATGAGAGGAAAGTCCATGTTCCGACTGCTCTGGGCCGCCAGCGGCCACACCCGCTACTACCAGCGGCGCTACATGCCCACCAACGTCGTCCTCGACGCGATCCGTACCCGCCGCGGGTTGAAGTGGGGCGTGCCCACCATGTTGCTTGCCATCCCGTACCTGCTCGCCGCGAGCATCTGCACCAGCCTGATCGCAGACGGCGGCCCGGGCTGGCTCAGTCTGCTCGTGCTCCTGTTTGTGTGGAACTCACTCAAGTTCATCATCATGGGACCGATCAGCCTCGCGCACCTGACTCGTGCGCGCGTCCGCGAGGCCGTCGCAAGGCGCCGCGCGCCGATCATGCCGATGAGTCGGCCGAGGTCGGCGAGTTGATGATCGGTGCCTCGCGATAGCAGCCAGCGCCTTCGACGGGCGTGCGGTCACCGCGCCGGCGACGCCGAGCGACTGCGCACCGTCCCTGCCGAGACATCGGATTGCGCACCGATCCGAGCCAATGACCAGCCACGATCCCGCAACGCGAACGCTTCCTCCTTCTGTGCGAGCGACAGACTGCGCCGTCGCATCGGGACGCCACGCCGATGCAGGTGCGCGCTCACAGTGCGGCGCTCGATGCCGAACTCGCCGGCCAGCTCGTACACGCTCTGACCGCTCAGGTAGCCGTTCACCAGCGCATCGACCGAGGCTGCGTCGAGCCGCTTCTGCGTCTGCCGAGTGCCCGCAACCGGGCCGGATGCGACAGATCCTGGCCCCTGCTCGGCCACCGAGGTTCCTGTGGACAGGCCGCTGATCAGGGACTTTGCCACCGGGGGCAGGGTTGGAACGTACTCTCGAGACTTCCACGGAAAGACCCTCTGACCTGAGCTCTCAGGTCAGAGGGTCTTCGTCGTCTCGGGCCATCCCCCAGCCCCCAGATACCGGCCACGCCCTTCGGCCCTGTCGACGCAGGCTGCGGAGCTCCGTTGGTGGGGTGGATCGGATCGTCAATGACGATCCGATCCACCCCAGCGACGGAGCCAGGGCGGGGGCGCCGGCCAGCCGCCGTCGAGCGCTACGGCCGCCCGCCGCCCATCTGCCCGCCGCCGGGCGCGCCGCCGCCCATCTGGCCACCGCCCATCATCTGGTTCGTCAGCTCCGTCACCCGCTCGCCGTTGACGGTGATGGTCCCGCCGGTGAGGCTGCCCGTCCCGTCGTAGTCGAACGCGGACTGGGCGGTGATGTCGAGCGTGCCGCCCGTGATCGCGAGGTCACCGTTGCTGTCGATGGCGTCGGTGTCGCCCTGGCCCATGACGATGGTGAGGCTGCCACCGTTGATCGTGACGCTCAGCCCGGTCGTGACGATCGCCGAGGACGACGCGTTGATGCCGTCGTCGGAGACGTTGAGCGAGATGTCGCCGTCGTCGATCACGATGACCGGCGCCTCGATCCCCTCGACGGACGCCACGATGTCGATGGTCCCGCCGGCGATCCGGATCTGCTGCTCGGCCTTGATCGCGTCGTCGCCGGACGTGATGGTGAGGTCACCGCCGGTGATGGTGAGCTGTCCCGCGCCGAGGTCGGTGTCGTTGCTCGACTTCAGGCCGTCGCCCGCGGCGTCGATCGTGAGGGTGCCGCCCGCCACGGTGAGCGAGTCCTTGCCGCGGATGCCGTCGTCGACGCTCGTCACGGTGATCGTTCCCGCCGAGATCCACAGGTCGTCCTTGCCGACGATGCCGTCGGCGAAGCTCGCCGTGACCTCGAGCGACCCGGTCCCCGTGACGACCAGGTCGTCGGCGGAGTAGATCGCACCGTCGATCTCCTCGTCGGTGCGGGTGGCCGCGTCGGCGACGACGTTGGTCGTGCCGTCGGCCAGCTCGATCACCGTCGTCTCGGCGCTCGCGACCTCGATCGCGGCCCCGACGCCCGACGTGATCGTCGCGCCGTCGAGGACGATCCGGACGTAGCCGTCCGAGTCGACGGTCACCTGGCCGGTGGTCGTGCCGCTGAGGACGTACGTGCCGGCCTCGGTGATGGCGAGGCCGTCGTCCGTGAGCGTGACCTCGGTGGTCGGCAGCGTGGTCCAGTCGATGTCACCGCTCGGGTCGCTCGTGTCGGTGGCCGTGGTCGTCGTCGCGGCGGTGTCGGTCGTCTCCTCCGTCGCGTCCGCGGTCGCGGTCGTCTCGGACGACGCGGCCTCCGTCGACGCGGTCGTTCCGGCCTCGCTCGCGGCGCCGCCGGCCGCGGAGTCGGCGGCGGCGCACCCGGCCAGCAGCAGGGCGGGGGCTAGCAGTGCGGTGGCAATCAGGGTGGGGCGTCTCATCGTGGTGTCCTTCCTCGGCGCCTGTGGCCTCGTGTCGTGGGACCACTCCACCCCGGGGCTCTGTGAGCCTCCTGTGCCGCTCGTGTGCCACCTGCATGAGTCGGTCGCCGGGCCGAACCGGGATAATCGTCTCCGCGCTCGACCGGTCCGGCGGGCGCGCGAGACGGAGGACACCGGCATGTGGCTGCTCTACGCCTCGGGGGCCGCCGTGTTCGCCGGGCTCACCGCGATCCTCGCCAAGGCCGGCATCCGGCGCACCTCCTCCAACCTCGCCACGGCGATCCGCACCATCGTCGTCCTCGCGTGCGCCGTCGGCATGGTCGCCATCGTCGGCTCGGCCGGGACGCTGGGCGACCTGAGCGGCCGCACCCTCACCTTCCTCGTCCTGTCGGGCCTGGCGACGGGCGCGTCATGGCTCTGCTTCTTCCGCGCGCTCCAGCTCGGCGAGGTGACGCGCGTCGCCGTCGTCGACAAGTCGGGCATCGTCCTCACCGTCCTGTTCGCGATCACCCTGCTCGGCGAGACCGACCACCTCGCGTTCCGGCTCGTCGGCGTCGCGCTGATCGCCGCCGGGACGTGGCTGATGATCGAGCGGGCGGCGGCGCCGGCCCCGGTCGCGGCGGACGACGACGCCACCCGCCCCGCCGTGCCGACCCGCCCCCGACGGGCCTGGCTCGGGTACGCCGCCGGCTCGGCGGTCTTCGCCGCACTCACGGCGATCCTCGGCAAGGTCGGCATCGAGGACGTCGACTCCTCGCTCGGGACGGCCATCCGGACCGTCGTCGTGCTCGTCATGGTGTGGGTGGTGGTCGGGCTGACCGGCGAGGGCCGGCAGATCCGCGCCATTCCGCGGCGCGACCTGCTGTTCATCGCCCTGTCCGGCGCCGCGACCGGCGCGTCCTGGCTCTGCTACTGGCGGGCCATGCAGGAGGGCCCCGCGAGCCTTGTCGCACCGGTCGACCGGCTCAGCATCCTCGTCACCGCCGCGCTGGCGTGGCTGCTGTTCGGCGAGCGCCTGACGCGGCGCGCGCTGGCCGGCCTGGCCGTCGTGGTCGCGGGGACCCTCGTCATGCTCCTGTAGCGCGACCCTGTCGGCCTCGACGCGAGGGCCATCGCGTGCTGTCCCGGGACCCTCGGCAGGCTCGCGGGCCGCGCCCGTCCTCTACCGTTGGAGCCCAGGACCAGCGAAGGAGCGTCATGAACCACACCGACCTCGTCGCCCGCGCCCGCGACTGGGCCGCGCACGATCCCGACCCCCGCACCCGGGCCGAGCTGCTCGCGCTCGTCGCGCTCGCCGAGACCGGCGACACCGCCGGTGATGCCGACGACGCGACGAGCGCCATCGGCGGGGAGCGATCGGCGCAGGACGCCCTCGCCGAGCTGGCGTCGCGATTCAGCGGACCGCTGCAGTTCGGCACGGCCGGGCTGCGCGGCGCGGTCGCGGCCGGCGAGTCGCGGATGAACGTCGCCGTCGTCGTCCGCGCGACGGCGGGACTCGCGCGCTACCTGCTCGACACCGTCGGGCCGGGCGCCCGCGTCGTCATCGGCTGCGACGCGCGCCACGGGTCCAGCGAGTTCATGGACGCCGCGGCCGAGGTGCTCGCGGCGAGCGGTGCCGAGGTCCGCACGCTGCCGAAGCGACTCCCGACACCCGTCACCGCCTATGCCGTCCGCGCCCTCGACTGCGACGCGGGCGTCATGATCACCGCCTCGCACAACCCGCCGGCCGACAACGGCTACAAGGTCTACCTCGGCGGCCGCCTCACCGACGAGGACGGGCGCGGGGTCCAGATCGTCCCGCCGGCCGACGCCGACATCGCCGCCCGCATCGCGGCGGCACCGCCGGCCGACGAGGTCCCGCGCTCGCGCGAGGGCATCGTCCCGACCGGCGACGGCGTCGTGCGCGACTACGTCGCCCGCGCCGGGTCGCTGCGCGGACGGGGCGAGGACGCGGCAGCCGACTCGGGCGACTCGGGTGACTTCGGCGGCTCCGGCGTGCGGATCGTCCTCACGCCGATGCACGGTGTCGGCGGCGAGACGGCGGAGCGCGCGCTGCACGAGGCCGGCTTCCCCGACGTCCACCTCGTCCCCAAGCAGGCCGACCCGGATCCCAACTTCCCGACGGTCTCCTTCCCCAACCCGGAGGAGCCGGGCGCCATCGACCTGTCGATCGAGCTCGCCGAGGAGCTCGACGCGACCGTCGTCGTCGCGCTCGACCCGGACGCCGACCGCTGCTCCGTCGCGATCCCGCTGCGGGACGGCGGCTGGCGTCAGCTCACCGGCGACGAGATCGGCGCGATCCTCGGCGAGCAGGCGGCGGCCGACCCGGCCCGGTCGGGCGGCACGCTCGCCTGCTCGGTCGTCTCCAGCCGGCTGCTCGGGCGGATCGCAGCGGGGCACGGGCTCCGGAGCGCCGCCACGCTCACCGGGTTCAAGTGGATCGCCCGCACCCCGGACATCCGGTTCGGGTACGAGGAGGCGATCGGCTACTGCACCGACCCCGAGGCGGTGCACGACAAGGACGGCGTCACCGCGGCCGTCCGGGTGGCGACGCTCGCCGACGACCTCGCCGCACAGGGCAGGACGATCGAGGACCTGCTCGACGACCTCGCGCGCCGGCACGGCCTGTACGCGACGGCGCAGCTCAGCTTCCGGGTGGCCGACGTCTCGCTCATCGCCGACGGCATGGCGCGGCTGCGGGCGAACGGCATCGACTCGCTCGCGGGGTCGCCCGTCGTCGAGACGCGAGACCTGGCGCAGGGCAGCGCCGACCTGCCGCCGACGGACGGGCTGATGTACGTGACGGCGGCCGACGACCGGGTCATCGCGCGCCCCTCCGGCACCGAGCCGAAGCTCAAGTGCTACCTCGAGGTGGTGCTGCCGGTCGGTGATGACGGCGTGATCCCGCGAGCCGCGGCGGCCGAGCGGCTGACGCGGATCAAGGCGGACATGACGGCGGCGCTCGGGTTCTGACCCGGGCGGCCCCGTCCGGCGTCGGAGTGACGCCTCCGGCGACGGGACCGGAACGTCACCCCGACGGCCAGGGGCGACGACCCGACTGCGGGCGCACCGGCCCCGCGGACCTCAGACCGCGCGGCGGCGGGCCAGCACGGCGTTGAGGTCGATGCTCGGCACGTCGGTCGCCGACGTCTCCTCGACCTCGGCGACGACGACGCCGGCGTCGTCGGACGACGCGATCTCGACCGCGGACGGCTCGGCCGTCACCTCGGTCTCGCGGCGCGGCGCGGCGGCCTTGAGCGTGTAGGTCGGCACGGGGACGGGGACGGGCGTCCAGGTCCCGGCGGCGTCCGCCTCCGGAGCCTGCTCGGCCACGGCCTCGACGTCCTCGGCCACCGAGGCGACGTCGAGCGGCATCTCACCCGTGTCCCAGCGCAGGCCGGACCGGGCGTCGACGCCCTCCGGGGCCGCACCGGTCGCGGTGAGGTGCGCCCGGAGCTGCGACGGCGAGTAGGACGGGCCGGACGGCGTCGCGGCACGCGGCGCACGCAGGCTCTCGGGGACCTGCGACCACTCCGCCCGCTCCGCCTGCGCCGCGCGGACGCCAAGGTAGAGCGTCGCGCCGAGGACCACGGTCGGGAAGAGCGCGAGGTACCACTGGAAGCTCGCCACGGCAACGGCGACCCACGCGATCACGGTGACCCCGAGCACGACGAGCGTGAGGACGAGGCGCCGACGGGCGGCCGCGGCCTGCTCGGCACGTCGAGCCGCCAGGGCGGCCCGGACGGCGGCGACGCGGCGCGCCTCGGCGGCGGTGCGGCGCTCTGCCATGCCAGCGGGTCGGTTCACGGCCTGCTCCTCACGTCGTTCGGCGATCTGGTGTGGCGCGGACCGGATCGTCGACCGGACCAGTGCCTCGGTGGAGGCCCCGCCGCTCACCGGGGTCGACCTGCGTTCCACGACCCGCAGCCGCGTCGAGAACCGGTCGGGGACGCGCGCGTCCCCGACGGCCTGACGCCGCCGGACGAGTGCCGGAACGAGGTACCCCAGCAGCAGCGCGGCCACCGCCGCGACGACGAAGCCGGCGGGACTCACGCTCACACCGACGACGGTAGGGCGCGGGTGCGAGGCGTCACCGCAGGTGGCCGGGCGTGTCGCCCGATTGGCCCGGCGGCGACGGGGACGGAGCCGGCCGGTCCAGCGTCGATCTTCCGCCGATCTCACGTCGGCCGGGGCGGCCCGGGAGCGCCGAGAGCGACCTCCGGGGGACTCTCACGACCCGGGGATCTCCCTCGGCTCGGGGGCCGCGGGGACTGCGGCTGCGGCTGCGGCTGCGGCTGCGGCTGCGGCCAGGTTGGCCTCGAGCCGCTCGACCATCGTGCCGGTGACCTCCTCGGCCGTGATGGCGAAGGTCCGGTGGTCGGCCCAGTGCCCCTGGATGTGCAGGTAGGCCTTGCGCACGCCCTCGTCGCGCAGCCCGAGCTTCGCCACGACCCGCAGGCTCGCCGCGTTCTCCGGGCGGATGTTGATCTCGACGCGGTGCAGGCCGAGCGTGCCGAAGCAGTCGTCGACGGCGAGCGCGACCGCCCGCGGCGTGATCCCCCGGCCCGCGACGTCCCGCGAGATCCAGTACCCGATCGCGGCCGAGCTGAGCGATCCGCGGGTGATGCCGGTGACGGTGACCTGCCCGACCAGCCGCCCCTCCAGCCAGACCGCCCACGGTCGCGACTGCCCGGCCCGCGCCGCGCGGTTGCTCTCGCGGATCCACTGGCCGAAGGTCATGGCCGGTCGGCCCTCGGTGGGCGGGACGGTCGCCTCCCACGGCTGCAACCACGCGGCGTTGCGACGGCGCAGCTCGTTCCACTCCCGGAAGTCACGGCGGCGCAGGGGCCTCAGCTCGAGGCGCCCGTCCGTGATGCGCGTTGGCCACATTGCCCCGAGGGTAGTGCGCGAGGACCGGGACACGCTCGGCACGCCCGGGCCAGCCGCCGCGCGGGTGTGACACAGTGGAGGGGTGACAGGCAGCGACGCCGACGCGGCCCCGGCAGCGGGCCCCCCGGCCCCAGCACGCGGACCGCTCATCGACGACCTGGACGAGCTCGAGGATCTCAAGGACGAGCTGCGACGCGCGGCCCGGAAGAGGCGCAGCGGCCGCGACGCCCGCTTCCGCGAGGAGGCGGCCGAACGCATCGCGCTCCAGGTCGCCGAGCTGGTCGACGAGCTCGAGCTGGGTCCGGGCGACACCGTCGCCGCGTACGTCTCCCGCCCGGTCGAGCCGGGCACCCTCCCGACGCTGGAGCTGCTGCGCGAGCGCTCGCTGCGCGTGCTCGTGCCCGTGCTCGGCCAGGCGCTGACGCGGGACTGGGGCGAGTTCACCGGCGTCGGCGACCTCGACCATCGGGCTCCCGGCCGGCCGATGGAGCCGCCGGAGGCTGCCGGTGACTGCTCGCTGCTGCGCGAGGCGCGACTCGTGCTCGTGCCGGCGCTGCGGATCGACGAGGCGGGCTACCGCCTCGGCCAGGGCGGCGGCTGGTACGACCGCGCGCTCCAGCACGCGCGCGACGTCTCCGCGATCGTCGGGATCGTGTACGACGACGAGGTCGCCGACACCCCGCTCCCCCGCGGCGATCACGACCTGCCCGTCGGCAGCGTCCTGACGCCGACGCGACGGTGGCGCATCGGCGCCTGAGGCGCGCGGCCGCTCGGGCGTGAGCCGGCGCTGGCGCGAACCGGAGCTGGTACGGCCCCCGACCTCTCATGTCTGCCCTCCGGGCCGCGGCAGGTCGCCACGCGCGGGAGGCGTGTAGCGTTGCCGTGCCCATCGACGTCGTCAGGAGCACGATGCCCACCTACGCCTACCGCGGTACCGAGTGCGGCCATGAGTTCGAGACCTACCAGTCCTTCAGCGACGACCCGCTCGTCGAGTGCCTCGAGTGCGGCGGCCCCGTGCGCCGGGTGATCTCCGGGGTCGGCGTCACGTTCAAGGGCTCGGGGTTCTACCGCACGGACTCGCGCGCCGAGGGCACGAAGGCCGGGAAGGGCAAGGGCACGGGCGGGTCGGACTCGGCCTCGTCGACGACGCCCGCGCCCGCGGCGAGCACGTCGTCGTCGAGCACGTCGCCGGCCTCGTCGAGCGCGTCGGCCGGCTCGACGTCCGGGTCGGCCGGCTCCTAGCGCTCTCCCGGCTGCGGGCCGGCTGTCCACAGCGAGGCGAGGCGTCCCCCGCCCCGCCGTCGTCCCCACCCCCCGAGCGCGATCCGCCGAGGCCCTCCTACGGTCACGGCATGGACACACCGACGCCCGACCGAGCCGCCGCCGCACGGCGGCGCTCCCGCGGCATGCGCTCGCTGTGGTGGCGCTACCGGCCCCTCCTCGTCGGCGGGCTGACGTTCTGGCTCGTGCTCGCGGCCCTTCCGCTCGCCCGACCCTCGACGGCGACGGTGCCCGTCGTGGTCGCCACCCGGGACCTCGCGGCGGGGACCGTGCTCGCTCCGGGGGACGTCACGCTCTGGGAGCTTCCCCGCGGCCACGCCCCGCCCTCGGCGCTGGCCGGGACGGGCGACGCGGTCGGGCACCAGCTCCGGCACGCGGTGGCCGCTGGCGTCGCGGTCGTCCCGCTCGCGCTCGCGGACGGCGGCTGGGGTCTCGCACACGATGAGAGCGCCGTCCCCGTCCGCCTGGCGGACCCGCTCGTCGCCGCGCTGCTCGAGGCCGGCGACCGCGTCGAGCTGGTCCGGGCGGACGGCGAGGCGACCGCCTCCCTCACCGCCGACGCGCGCATCCTCGCCATCGTCGACGACGTGGCCGGTGGAGGCCTGCTGGGCAGCGGCACGCCCGGCTCGCCCCTCCTCCTTGTCGCGGTCCCGGAGGGCAGGGCTACGCTCGTGCTTGATGCGAGCGCCCGTGGCACACTCACCGCTGCGCTCGCGCCCGCCCACCTGTAGTGCGCGCCGGCCATGCGCACGGCAGGCCGCCTCACCCACCACCGACGCAGGGAGCCAGACCCCATGTCCACCACCAACGCCCTCCAGAAGACCGGCGGAGTCCTCAACGGTTTCAAGGAGTTCATCTCACGCGGCAACGCGGTCGACCTCGCCGTCGGCGTCGTCATCGGCGCGGCGTTCGGCGCCGTCATCGACTCCATCGTCACCTCCATCCTGGAGCCGCTGATCGCGGCGATCTTCGGCAAGCCCGACCTCACCGGGATCTGGACCTGGAACCTCAACGGTGCGGCGATCCAGCCGTTCGCCGTCGTGACGGCCCTCATCAACTTCCTCCTCGTGGCCGCCGCCATCTACTTCCTCGTGGTCATGCCGCTCAACGCCCTGGCGGCGAAGCGCGCCAAGACGGAGGAGGAGCCAGCTCCGGAGGAGAAGTCCCAGGAGTCCATCCTGCTCACCGAGATCCGCGACCTCCTGGCCTCCCAGAAGCCGCAGGTCTGAACGCACCGACGCCGAACGAGCGAGGCCCGGTCCCCTGTCGGGGGCCGGGCCTCGCTCGTTCGGCTCGATCGCTCGGGCGGTCACCGCGTCGCGGCGGCCGCGGTCGGGCGGATGCGCTCTACCAGTGCGGCGGACGCTCGCGGAGGATGCGGTCGTCGTCGTCCCCGCGGCGATCGCCCCACGCCCCGTCGGTGTCCTCCCACGCGCGGTCGGGCAGCACCGAGTCGCCGAGCGTCGGCTGCACGACCCCCTCGCCGGACTCGCGCGCCCGCTCGGCCTCGCTCGCCTCCGCGTTCCCGTCCTCGTCGTCGGTCCGCCCCGACTCGTCGGCCGACTCCTCGTTCCCGGCGCCACCCGGGCTCCGGTCGGTCACGTCCTCGTCGGGGGTCGCCCGGGGTGACTCGGGGTCCCCGTCCTCGGCGTCCTCGGCGTCCCCGGAACCAGCGTCGCCGCCGACACCCTCGGTGCTGCCTTCGACGCCGGCCTCGGCCGCCACGTCGTCGTCGGCCTCGGTGTCGCCACCGTCCGACTCGTCGGCCGCCATGCCGGCCTCGGCCTCACGCTCGGCCTCGGCGTCACGCTCCCCCTCGGCGAGCCCACGCTCGTTCAGCGGGATGACGTCCGTCGGCGGCTCCGGGTCCTCCCGGCCGGGGTCGGCCGCACCGTCGTCCGCGGCCGGCGTCGCCGCCAGGTCGAACCTCGTCTCCTCGTTCGCGGCCACGATCTCGGCGGCCGTCGCTGCCAGCGGCAGCTCGCGCGTCTCGACGTCGTCGAGGACGATCCGGCCGCTGCCGTCGGACTCCGCACCCTCGGGGCGCTCGGGCGCCAGCACGCGCTGGGCCACCTCGGTCAGGACCTCCTCGGCGCGCGGCGCGCCCGGGGGAAGCCCGAGCTCTCGCGCGAGCTCCCCGGCCAGCTCCGGCACGTCGCGGACGACACCGTCGCTGCCGACCCACCGGGCCAGCGCCTCCAGCTCGCGGGCCGAGTACGCCCCCATCGGGAGCCCGGCGAACACGTCGGGTCGCTCGCCCTCCCGGGCATGGGCGCCGTTGACCGCGACGAGGTCGTCGGCCGCGGTTCCCTCGGCGTCGTCGTCCACCATCGGCGGCGCGACGACCGACGTCTCCGGCTGCGGCAGCGCGCGCACGCGCGCCGACACGGCGTCGAGCACGGCCTGGGCCGCGGCCTCCGGGTCGAGGAACACGTCGAGCGAGGACAGCACGAGCACGTCCCACCCCCGACGCTCGAGCCGCTCCCGCCAGTACCGGTCGCGCATCCGCAGGTTGGTCGTCGCGACGTACTCGGGCGTGTCCGTGAGGATCGCCACGCCGTAGGTCCCCGGCAGCGACGGGTGCCCGACCGCGAGCGGGATCCGCACGCCGTCCGGCGGCCCGTAGCTCGCCGCCACCTCGAGCCCCATCCGCCAGAGCCGGTCGGCCAGGTCCACGAGCAGGGGGTCGGGTGAGCCCTCGCGGCTGGAGCTGGACGCGATGCCGCCCTCGGCCGCGAAGGCCAGGAGGTCGGCGAGCATCGTGGAGCCCGGCGAGCGGAGCCGCTGCGCGTCGAGGTCGGTCGGCGCGAGCGGGCTCGTCACGACGAGCCGCGTGCGGCAGGCCTCCAGCGCGTCGACCAGCAGCGACACCCCGCGCGGCGAGCTGACCGCGCCGAACTGGTGGATCACCCGCCCGTGCGGCGTCTTCCCGTACCCGACCGCCAGGATGATCGCGTCCCGACGCATGCCGGCGGCCTGCTCGACGTCGACGACGACGAACGGCTCGAGCCGCGCCGGGTCGAGGGCGTCCGCGATCGCGCGGGCATCGCTCACGGCGTGCGCGACGGCGTCCCGGATGCGCGCGGCGTGGCGCGGGTTGAGCGCGATGACGGCGAGCGACTCCTCGGGCCGGGCCAGCGCGTGGTCGATCACGAGGTCGACCACGTGCTCGACCTCGTCCGGCACGCTCTCGACGACGCCGCCGTGCACGGCGAGCGCGCGACCCTCGACGACGTCGAGCCGGATGGTCGACGGGCCGGGGACGGACGGGATCGCGACGAGCGCGTCCGCGTAGCCGTGCTTCTCCAGGAACGCGGCGAGCGAGGAGTCCCGGTCGGTGCGCGAGCCGTCGAGCTGCACGTGCGGCAGCACCTCGGCCAGGCGCGCGACGGCGCCCGTCCCGCCGCGACGCACGTCGCCGACCACGACGACCTGGCGCGCCCGGCCGATCGCCGCGACGACCTGCTCCAGCGCGAGGTTCTGGATCGAGTCGAGGACGAGGAGGTCGATCGTCGCGGCGCCGTCGGCGTCGGGGCGCGGCAGCACCTGCGGGACGAGCATCGGCGGGACGCTCCACGCCGGGACGACGGTGCGACCGACGGCCCCGTAGGACTCCGCGAGCGAGCGCAGGTCGAGCTGCTCGACGCCCCGGCGTGCCCGGTCGGCGGCCTTGAACAGCTCGCGCGCCTGGGTCTTGTCCGCCACGGCGACCGACCGCAGCCGCGACGCCGTCGCCAGCGCGACGGGCGGCACGAGGCTGTCCACCTGCGCGAGGTCGAGCTCGCGCAGCCGGTCGACCTCGTCCGCGAAGCTCGTGGCGCCGCGGACGGCCGGAACGGTCTGGATGATGTGCTCGAGCACGCTCGACCACCACGCGAGGTCCAGCTCGCTCGTCACGGCCTCGAGCGGCACGCGCCGGGCGGCGAGGTCGTCGAGCAGGTCGCCGAGGCCGAGGTCCTCCAGCCGCGCGATGGCGTCGGTGCGCTCGGGCAGGGCGCGGGAGATGCTCTCGTCCTCGGTGAGGCTGAGCAGATGGTCGCCGAGCCGGTCGAGGTCGACGTGGTCCAGCGGGACGGTGCCGTCGCCGATGGTCGAGCGCAGCGGGCCGTCGAGCTCCGCGACGGCCGCGACGACCTCGTCGGTCACGGCGATGAGCTCGGACATCTCCTCGGGCAGCCTCGGCCAGCCACCGGCGGTGCAGTGCTGCCGCCAGATCTCGCGCTCCTCCTGGACGGCGACCAGCTCGGCGTGCAGGTCCGTCACGTGGCGCCCGGGGCGCAGGAGGTCCTTGGCCTGCTTGCGCAGGCGACGGCGGACGGCCTGCGGAAGCACCTCGTGCGACTCGCGGGACGCGCGGGGAGCGGTCGCCGCGACGAGGTCGGCGGCCGACCGCTCGAAGATCGCGGGCTGGAACACGTCGAGGGCGGCGCGGATGCCCTCGAGCATCCGGAGCTGCTCCACCCAGACCGCGAGGGTCTCGGCCGGTTCGAGGCCGGTCTGCGCGGCGGCCACGGCCATCCGCTGGCGCAGCAGCGGGAGGGTCCGGGCGCCGAGCCGCTGGACGCGCTCGACCGTCGAGCGCGCCTCCTCACCGTCGGCGAGCGCGACGCCGTACCAGGGGCTGTCGCTGCGGCGGAGCTGGAACGTGCCGAGCGTCGCGGCCTTCGCCAGCTCGCCGCGCGCGTTCTCCAGGCCGCGTCCGGCGAGCCGCTTGATCGTCGTCGGCGACAGCCGCACCTGGGTGCGCGGGGCCGGGCGACGCAGCGTGATCTCCGCGAGCGCCTGCATGGCGTCGGCGGCCGAGACCCCGAACTCCGGCTGCTCCGTGTGCCAGGCCCTGACGCGGGCCGTGAGCGTGCCGCGCAGCCGCGAGAGCTCGGTGCGCATCGTCTGGATGCCGGCCGCGTCGATGTCGGGCAGGCTCGCGCCGAGCCGGTCGGTGATGAGCGCGCCGACCTCGCGGCCCTGCCCGGCGCCGGCCGCGGCGTCGAGCGCCATGCCGTCGAGCCCGAGCTCGATGAGCCGGGCGACGAGCGACTCCGCCGCGCGCCGCGTGCCCGCGAGGTGCACGATCGTGCGGCCGGACGCGGCGGCGTCCGCCACGACCGCGGCGACGGTCTCGGTCGTCGCGGTACCCGGGGGCGCGTCGACGACGACGTCGATCCCGCTCGCCACGACGTCGAGCACGTGCTGCTGGCTCGCGTCGAGGTCGCCGACGCCGCGCTCCGTGCCGGGCTCGCGGTCCGCGCGCACGATCGGCGGGAGCTGGACGTCGAACGACGTGCGCGCCTCGGGGTCCCCGGCGAGCGCCGCGACGAGGCGGTGCCGCTCGAGCCAGCCGCCCGTGAGGTCGTCGGCGAGGATCTGGCCCGGGTGGGCGAACGAGCCGACGACGATCCGCTCGGTCACCTCGACCTCGGCCAGGCGCGTGCGAGCTGCGGCGAGCACCCCGTCGAGGGTCTCGCGCAGGTCGGAGGAGGCGCCGAGGACGGGGGCGACGATCGGGTCGACGTCGACACCGGCCCGCACGAGCGCGTGCTCGAGCACCGGGTTGAGCGCGGCCCGGCCGAGGAGCTGCAGGACGGGGCCCTGCTCGTCCTCGTTCAGCGCGACGGGGCGCAGGAACACGGGCGCGGGGCCGAACGGGCCGGTCGGGGCGGCCTGGCCGCCCCCGGCCGCGACTCCCCCGGACGTCCGCGGGCTCGCGCCGGAATCGGTCGCCTCGCCGCCGTCGGGTGCGTCACGATCGTCGGCCGCCTCGGCCGCGTCGCCCGACCAGCTCACGATGCCGAGCGCCGCCGTCGTGGCCGCGACGCCGTACCTCTGCGAGTGCTCGCCGGCCTGCGCGATGACCGCGCGAGCCCGACGCCGCGCCGCCGCGAGCGCGCTGGGCTCCCGGACGAGGAGCGAGAGCGGCGTCGGCTTGCCCGCGAGGAGCTGGGCCATGCCGCCGGGGTGCGCCGCCGAGAGGTCGAGCGTGGCGTCGGCGAACGTGTCGATGTCGCGCAGCGCGGACTCGCCGCCGAGGGAGGACAGGGACTCGCGCCACCCGCGCACGGCGCGGGCGAGGCGGTCCTCGGGGCGGTCAGGGCGTGGGGTGGGCGCGGCGGAGCCGTGGTTCCCGGCGGGCGCGACGCTGGCCTCGGCCTCGACGTCCGTCCCGATCTCGCCGGCGTCGTCCGCGCGCGCAGGGGACTGCGCGGGGGCGACGTCGGTCTCGTGCCCGTCATCGACAGCCACGTGCACCTCCGCTCCTCGACACTGGCAGGCTAACGGCCGCGCGGCCGGGAAGGCGGGCGTGACTCACCCTGCGGGGCGATCCGTTCGGCTCGTCGGGGCGCCCGGGCCGGCCCGCGGGTCGCCTCACCCGTCCAGGGCGTCCGAGGCCGCGGTGAGGTCGGCGAGCTCGCGCTCGCCCAGCACGAGCGCGAAGCTCGCGGTGAGCGCCTCGAGCTGCTCGACGCTGCGCGCGCTCGCGATCGGGGCGCCGACGCCCGGTTGCTCGCGCAGCCAGGCCAGGGCGACCGCGGCGACGGGGACACCGGCGTCCGCCGCGATCCCGTCGAGCACGGCAAGCAGGCGGTGGGCGCCCGGCCGCGCGAGGTACCCGGCCGCGGTGGCGGAGCGCGGGGAGTCCGCGTCCTCGGCGCCGAGCCGGTACTTGCCCGTGAGGAAGCCGGCCGCGAGCGAGTGGAACGGGAGCTCGACGACGCCGAGGTCGAGCAGCGTCGGGACGAGCGTCGTCTCCAGCCCGCGCTCGACGAGGCTGTACCGGTCCTGGGAGTACGCGGGCGCCGGCAGCCCGGCGTCGTGCGCCGCCCCGACGACGGCGCGCAGCCGGTCGGCCGGGAAGTTCGACAGGCCGAGGGCGCGGACGCGACCGTCGATGACGGTGCCGGCGAGGGTCGCGGCGATGACGTCCGGGTCGAGCGCCGGGTCGTCCTCGTGGGCGTAGTAGAGGTCGATGCTGTCGGTGCGCAGTCGCCTCAGCGACGCGGTGAGCGCCCGCTCCACCACGCTCGGGGCCAGGCCGCGCAGGTCCGGGTGCTTGGCGACCTTGGTGCACAGGACGACCTCGTCCCGGGCGCCGTTGGCCGCGAGCCACTCCCCGATGATCGACTCGGACTCCCCGCCGACGTGGCCCGGCACCCAGGACGAGTAGGCGTCGGCGGTGTCGATCGCCCGTCCGCCGGCCGCGACGAACGCGTCGAGGACCGCGAAGCTGGCGGCGCGGTCGGCGGTCCAGCCGAACACGTTCCCGCCGAGCACGAGCCTGCCGAGGTCGCCGAGCGGGGCTGCGGGGGTCGCGGTCGGGTCCGTCGCGGTGGGCACGTGCGTCATCGATCAGCTCCGGGGTGGGGGTCGGTGCGTCGTCGAGCGGCGGCCGAGACCTGCCGCGTCGATGGTCGAGTGCCCCCGGCGCGAATCGAACGCGCGACCTACCGCTTAGGAGGCGGTTGCTCTATCCCCTGAGCTACGAGGGCGGGCCCGGTCGAGTCTAGTCCCGATGCGTCGCGGGCCGGGACGGTCAGGGCGCGGGCCGCGCTCCGCGGCCTCAGCCCTCCCAGGGGAAGGTGCCGGGGACGGAGCCCTCCTCGCGCTGGATCCGCGCGGGCACGACGAGCACGGGGCACGCGGCGTGGTGGAGCACGGACTGGCTCGTCGAGCCGAGCAGCATGCCGGCGAAGCCGCCGCGGCCGCGCGAGCCGACCACGACGAGGTCGACCGCCGTCGAGAACTCGATGAGCAGCGCGGCGCCCGACCCGTCGAGCACCCTCGAGGTGATCGCGAGGTCGTGGCCGGACGCGGCGCGCACCTCCTCGACCACCACCTTGAGGCCGGCCTCGACGTCGGCCAGGAGCTGCGCGCGGTCGACGTTCGCGGGCAGCCAGGGCAGCACGCCCGAGCCGGTCGCGAGCGGAACGCCCCCGACGACGACCAGCTCCGCGTCCCACAGCACGGCCTCCTCGATCGCCGCGGCGAGCGCGATGCGGGCCGACGGCGAGCCGTCGACGCCGACGACGATCCGGCGCGGCGCCGTCACCGGGGTGCGCTGGGCGTCGTCCCTCCCCTTGACGGGGACGACGACGACCGGGCAGTGCGCGTGCGCCGGGACCGCCGTCGAGACCGTGCCGAGCAGTCGGTCCGTGAACCCCCCGCCGCCGCGGGTCCCGATGACGACGAGCCCCGCCTCGGAGGTGGCGTCGATGAGCGCTCCGGCCGGGTCACCCGTCTCCAGCCGGCCGGTCACCTCGACGCCGCGGTCGCTCACCTGCGCGACGGCCTCGTCGAGGGCGGCCTGGGCGCTGGCGCGGATCGCGGTGTCGTCGAGGGCCGCGTAGCCGCCGTCGAGGGATGCCGCCGTGAACGACGGCAGGGAGTAGGAGCAGATGACATCGAGCCCCCAGCCCCGCCGGGCGGCCTCCTGGAGCGCCCACTCGAGAGCGACCTCGCTCGATGCCGAGCCGTCGACCCCGACCGCAACCCGTGTCGCGTGTGTCATCCGAACCACCTCCGCGTGCCTGGCCAGCAGTTCCCGGAGTGCGGTGAGGAGCACAGCTCCCGTTTACCCTCCGGTGACCTCGACCTTAACCCGTGCGGACCCCGAGCGGGAGTGGAAGCGCGGTCCTCGACCCGGTCCGAGGGACGCGCGACCGGCGCCACGCCCGCCGACGTACCCGCGGACGGGAGGACGAAGGGCCCCGGACCGTGATGGTCCGGGGCCCTTCGTAGAGGAACGGTGCGGTCAGAGAACGCGGATGAAGACCGGGTTGCTCATGTAGACCGGTCCGGCGGCGAGCGGCGTGCTCGGGTTGCGGGCCGCGATGTGCTGGCCGTCGCCGAGGTAGATGCCGACGTGGCCGGGGGCCCAGATGAGGTCGCCGGCGCGGGCCTCGGAGGCCGACACGACGTAGCCGGCGTTGCGCTGCGCGCCCGACGTGCGGGGCAGGCTGATGCCGAACTGGCCGTAGACGTACTGGGTGAAGCCGGAGCAGTCGAACCCGCCCGGGCTCGCGCCGCCCGACACGTACGGCGTGCCGATGTACTTGTACGCCTCGGCGACGATGGCGGCCGCGAGGTCGCCGTCGATGACGGGGGCCGGAGCGTAGGACTCCTCGGTCGCACCCTCGCTGCCGCCACCGGTCGCGACGGCGGTGGCCGCCGTCCGGGTGCGGGAGGTCACGGTGCGCACGACGGGCGGCGGGGGCGGCGGCGCCTCGGCCGTCACGGTCGCGGCGGTCAGCGCGAGGGAAGCCTCGGCGTCGGCCGTGATCCGCGACTGCGTCCCCGCGCGGGCGATGCCCTCGGCATCGAGCTGCGTCGCCTTGAGGCTGGGGGTTCCGATCGAGTCGCCACCCGGAGCCGCGTGGGCCGCGGCGGCACCGGCGAGCACGAGGCCCGAGGATGCGACGACGGCGGCGGCACCACGGCCGAGGCCGGTGGGGATCGAGGAGGTGAGGGACGATGCGAGATCGTCGAGCGCCGTCTGAGGACGGCCAGCGGCGCGATGACGTCCGCGCTGGATCACCTGGGTCAAGTCATTCCTCCGAAACGCCTGCGAGGTGAGCTGTCGGGTTCGGGCTGGAGACTGCCCGGCCGCTCGCCTCGCAGCGAGTGGCTTCACCCCAAGGAGCCGGCGAACCGGACTCCGGAGAACCTGGGTCCCCCGTCCCTACCTGTACATCCGGCCCCGGGCGCGGTGGTAGGGCTCGGCGCTACCGCGTGGGACGCCTCCGGGTGCCGGAGACAGGACGAGGTTACCGGACCGTTCGGAGAAATGTCACGTTTCGGTCACGGTCTTGTCGAGTGGCGTGCGACACGCCCCGCGACACGCCGAAAGGAGGGCACGCGAGGGCGCCGGGGAGGGGCGACGACTCCCGCGACGACGCGCGGGTCGCCGCCTCCGGTTCCCCGTCGACGATCGGCCGCCGACGGGGAACCGGAGGCGGCGACCCGACGCGCTAGACGCTGACGAAGATGTGCCGCGCGAGCTCGGTCGGCAGGTCGAGCACGACGTCGCTGCCGGTGGCGCGGACCTCGAGCGTCGAGCCGTCGCGCACGATCGAGACGACCGCGCCGGGCCGGAGCGAGGCCTCCTCGAGACGCCGCAGCAGCTCGACGTCCACCTGCAGCGGCTCGCCGATCCGGCGGACGGTCGCCTGCGTCTGACCGCTCGCGCTGGCTGCGACGAGGGACGTGACGCCGGTGAGGAACGGCTCGGTGCTCGGCTGCCCCAGCTCGTCGAGGCCGGGGATCGGGTTGCCGTACGGGTCGTGCGTCGGGTGGTCGAGCAGCTCGACGAGACGTTGCTCGACCTGCTCGCTCATCACGTGCTCCCAGCGGCAGGCCTCCTCGTGGACGTGCGCCCAGTCGAGGCCGATGACGTCGACGAGGAGCCGCTCGGCGAGACGGTGCTTGCGCATAACGTGCATCGCGCGGCCGTGGCCGAGCGGCGTCAGCTCGAGGTGGCGGTCGTCGGTGACGAGGACGAGGCCGTCCCGCTCCATGCGGGCGACGGTCTGCGAGACGGTCGGCCCCGAGTGCCCCAGGCGCTCCGCGATGCGCGCCCGAAGCGGGACGATGCCCTCCTCGAGGAGCTCGTAGATCGTCTTGAGGTACATCTCGGTGGTGTCGATCAGATCGCTCACGCCTCGGCCCCTTCAGGTCTTGGTGTCGCTTCGTCAGGTCGCTGTGTCCACCCTACGTCGTGCACCGCCCGGCGTCGCACCGATGCGGAAGGATGGGGACATGCCGCCTGCCGCCCCGACCTCCACCACCTCGACGAGCGCGACGCCCGCGACGCCGATCCGGATCCCCGAGCACCTGCTGCCCCGGGACGGGCGGTTCGGGTCCGGGCCGTCGAAGGTCCGTCCGGAGCAGATGGCCGCGCTGGCCGCCGTCGGCGAGACGCTCATGGGCACCTCCCACCGCCAGACCCCGGTCCGCTCGCTGGTGCGCCGCGTCCGGGAGGGCGTCGCCGACCTGCTCGGCGCTCCCGAGGGGTACGAGGTGCTGCTCGGCAACGGCGGTGCGACGTCGTTCTGGGACGCCGCGACGTTCTCGCTGGCCCGCTCGCGGGCGCACCACGCCGTCAACGGCGAGTTCTCGGGCAAGTTCTACGCCGGGACGAACGCCGCGCCGTTCCTCGAGGAGTCCGAGGTCGTGCGGGCCGAGCCCGGCTCGCTCGCCCTGCCCGCCCCGTCGACGGCCGCCGACGTCGTCGCGTGGGCGCACAACGAGACGTCCACCGGCGTGGCCTCCCCCGTCGTCCGGCCGGCGGGCGGGACGGACGACGCGCTGACGCTCGTGGACGCGACGTCGATCGCCGGCGCGACTCCGGTCGACCTGCGCGAGAGCGACGTCTACTACTTCTCCCCGCAGAAGGCGTTCGCGTCCGACGGCGGGCTGTGGCTGGCCGTCGTCTCACCGGCGGCGCTGGCGCGCATCGAGGAGATCGCCGCGAGCGGACGCTGGATCCCCGAGTCGCTCGCGCTGTCCCAGGCGGTGACCAACTCGCGGCTCGACCAGACGCTCAACACCCCGGCGCTCGCGACGCTCGTCCTGCTGGCCGAGCAGCTCGACTGGTTCCGCGACAACGGCGGCATCGAGTGGGCGGCCGCGCGGTCGAGGCGGTCGACGGACCACCTGTACGCGTGGGCGGACGCTCGCGAGTGGGCCACGCCGTTCGTCGCGGACCCCGCGCACCGCTCGCCCGTGGTGGCGACGATCGACCTGGCGGCGTCGGTGCCCGCGGGCCAGGTCATCTCGGCCCTGCGCGAGAACGGCGTCCTCGACGTGTTCCCGTACCGCAAGCTTGGTCGCAACCAGCTCCGGGTCGCGGCATTCCCGGCCGTCGACCCCGCCGACGTCGAGGCCCTCACGGCCTGCGTCGACTACGTGGTCGAGCGCCTCGGCGCGTAGCCGCGCCCCCGGCGCGGAGCTCGCCCAGCCCCCTGCGTAGCCCGTCCCACCGCGTACCCCCGTCCGATATCGGGGTGGATCAGATCGCGAAACGCGACGCGATCCACCCCAACATCGGACGGGAGCCGAGCGCGGTCAGGCGACCTCCTGGGCCGCCTCGTCGACGCGCGCGCGGTCGGCCGCGCTGGTGACCTGGAACCGCTGCGTGCGCCGCGCGGCTCCGGGGACGTAGTGGAGCTCGACGTCCCAGCGTCGCCGCGCCCACGCCATCCCGACCGCGGCGATGACGACGGTGGCGATCCCGCCCGCGCCGATGCTCCAGCGCGGCCCCAGCGTCTCCCCGATCCAGCCCACGACGGGCGAGCCGATCGGCGTCGAGCCGAGCAGGACCATGAGGTAGAACGCCATGACCCGGCCGCGCATCTCGGGCGCCGTCGAGGTCTGCATGTACGTGTTGGCCGATGTCAGCATCGTGAGCGTGAAGAACCCGACCGGGATCGTCGCGACGGCGTACGTCCAGTAGGTCGGCGCCATCGCCATGAGGCAGCTCGTCACGCCGAACAGCAGCGACGCCACGAGGATCCGACGCACCCGCGGCTTGCCGAGCCGCGCCGTCAGGAGCGCGCCGGCCAGGGAGCCGATGGCCATGATCGAGCCGAGGATGCCGTAGTCGGCCGCACCCTGGCCGAACTCCGAACGGGCCATCATCGCCGAGGTCATCTGGAAGTTGAGGCCGAACGCGCTCGCGACGCCGATGACGACGAGGATCAGCATGAGGTCGCTGCGCCGCCGCAGGTAGGCGAACCCCTCGCGGAGCTGCCCCTTCGCCCGCTCGGCGTGCGGGACCGGCACGAGGTCGGAGGTCCGCATCGCCAGCAGCGCGATGATCGTGAACACGAACGAGACCGCGTTGATGACGAAGACCCAGCCGGCACCGAACGCGGCGATCGCGAGCCCCGAGACCGCCGGGCCGATGAGGCGCGCGGCGTTGAACGAGGCGCTGTTGAGGGCGACGGCGTTGGGGAGCGTCTCGTTCGGCACGAGCTCGGCGACGAAGGTCTGCCGGACGGGGTTGTCGAGCGCGGACACCACGCCGAGCCCCAGCGCGAACAGCCACACGTGCCACAGGGTCGCCTCGCCGAGCAGCACCAGCAGACCGAGCCCCAGCGCCAGCAGCCCCATGAGCGCCTGCGTCAGCATGAGCAGCCCGCGCCGCGGCAGGCGGTCGGCCAGCAGCCCGGCGTACGGCCCGAGCAGCAGCGCGGGGAGGAACTGGAGCGCCGTCACGGTCCCGATCGCGATCCCCGACTCGGCCGAGAGGTCCGTGTAGACCAGCCAGTCCTGGGCGATGCGCTGCATCCACGTGCCGACGTTGGCGACGAGCGCACCGGCGAACCAGAGTCGGTAGGCCCGGTGGTTGAGGGAGGCGAACATCGTGGTCACTGGGTGGCGATCCTCCTGAGGATGTCGGCGGCGCGCCCGAGGGCCTCGAGCTCGTCCGGCTCGAGGTCGTCCAGGCGCATGGCGAGCCAGGCGTCACGGCGGCGGCGGGTCGCATGGAGCGCCTCGCGTCCGGCGTCGGTGATGGCGACGACGACGGCGCGGCCGTCGGTCGGGTGGGCCGCCCGCTCGACCAGGCCGTCCTCCGTGAGGCAGGAGATCGTGCGGGTCATCGACGGGGCCGAGACGCACTCCCGCGCGGCGAGGTCGGACGGGGTGCCCGGGCCCTGACCCTCGAGGTGGGCGAGGACCGAGTACTGGCCCTCGGTGAGGTTGGCGGTCCGCTCGTTGCGCAGCCGCCGGGACGTCATGAGCACGCCGCGACGCAGCCGGGAGGCCAGGTCGGCGAGGGCGTCGGGCGGTTCTGCTGGCACGCCCGCAGTCTACACCAATTAGTTAGCACAAGTAACTATCGACCCGGACGGACGGGATCCGCGGTCGCGCCACGGTTCGGTCCGGGGTGGGCCTGGGTGCCCGGGCAGGGCAAGACGATCGTCGCGCCGCTCGCCCGATGCCGGGCGGCGCCCCGTCGACTACTGCGCGTGGACCTCGAGCTCGAACTCGTCGACGACCGGCGCGGGGTCCGGCCAGTCGCCGCCACCGCTCGGGGCGTCGGTCTCGGAGTGGGCGCCGCAGCCGTGGTCGAACGCGACGACGCGGCCGTCGTCCGGCGACCACGCGTTGACGCAGACCCCGAACATCGACCCGAGGTAGCCCCCGAGCGGGACGAGGAACCCGCAGGTCTGGCAGTCCTCCGACGACGCGCGCGCTCCCGGGGAGTCGGCACCGCGGCCCTGGTCGAGCCACCGCTGGGCCGCCGCGTTGAGCGTCGCCCGCGTGGGGACGCGCTCCCGCTCCAGCCCGAGCTCGACGATCGCCACGTGGTCGGTCGCGACGGCGAGCTCGTCCTCGCCGTTCGAGCGCCGGTAGCCGGTCTCGAGGCGCTCGTCCGTCGCGTCGAACGGCAGCACGTCGGTCGCGCCGAGGTCGCCGGGCGCGAGGCGGTCGGCCCACGGCACCCAGGCCGGCGCAAGCAGCGCCCCGTCGCCGGGGAGCAGCGTCACCTCGCAGACGGTCACGTTCTTGGAGCGCGCGATCCGCGAGACGGTCACGGTCCAGCGCCAGCCGCGGTAGCCCTGCGCCGTCGTGGCGAAGTAGTGGCTGCCGAGCCGCTCGCCCTCCTGGAGGTAGCCGAGGTGCTCGCCGACGTCGCCCATCCCGGAGGTCTCCAGCGCGGCCTCGCGGGCCAGCTCGACCGCGTCCGCGAGCACGGCGTCCCTGCGGACCGTCGCCGGAGCGGCCGCGGGGGCCGGGCTCTCCACGACCTCCTGGCCCTCGTCGACGGAGATGCCGCCGGGCTCGCCCTCGCCCATCAGGCGTCCAGCTCGTCGGCGATCACGCGCATGGCCTTGGCCAGCCGCGCGGAGAAGTCACGCTCGGGGTAGCGCCCCTTGCGCAGCGAGCCCGACGCGCGGTCGAGCAGCTTGATGAGGTCCTCGACCACCGGGACCATCTCCTCGGGGTCGCGGCGCTGGGCGCGCACGACTGACGGGGCCGGGTCGAGGATCGTCACGGACAGCGCCTGCGGCCCCTTGCGACCGTCGGCGACGCCGTAGTCCACCCGCGTCCCGGGCTTGGGCGCGGTGACGTCCTCGGGCAGCGCGGTGGCGTGCAGGAACACCTGCGAGCCGTCGTCGCCGGCGATGAAGCCGAAACCACGCTCGGTGTCGAAGAACTTGATCTTGCCAGTGGGCACGGCGAGTCCGTCTCTGATGAGGCGTCAGGGGCCTCATCATTCTACCGGCCCCGCACCGTGGCACGAGTCCGTCCCCGCGGGCCGACTAGCCTGGTGAGAATGGTTCCGCCTCAGCGCGTCCCGCAGCTCGCGACCTGGTCGGATGCCCAGCTCGCCGACCTCCTGCGCCTGCGCCCCGACCTCGCCGCGCCCCTGCCCGGCTCGCTCGCCACGCTGGCCGAGCGGGCCAGCACGTCCCGCTCGCTCACGCTCGCGCTGCACGCCCTCGACACCCCGCGGCTGGCGCTCCTGGCGTCGCTCGCGGACGGCGCGACCGGGGCGAGCGACGCCGCGACGTCACCCGCGTCGATCGCCGACCTCGCCGCGCGCGGCCTCGTCGTCCCCGACGAGGACGCGCCCGCCGGCTGGTCCCCCGCGCGCGGACTGCCCGAGACGCTCGCGACGCTGCGCGCCCAGGACGGCACCCTGCTCGACCCGGCGCAGGCGACTCCCCCGCTAGCCGACGCGCCAGCGCTGGCCGAGTCCGTGGTCGACGCGGAGGCGGCCCGCGCCGCGACGACGCTGCTGCGCCGGCTCACCGCGCTGGCCGACCTGTGGACGCAGCAGCCCGGTGTCACGGTGCGCACGGGCGGCGTCGCCGTGCGCGAGGTGCGTCGCGTCGCCCGCGCGCTCGACCTCGACGAGGCCGACGTCGTCCGGCTCGTCGAGCTGGCCGGGATCGGCGGTGAGGTCGGCCTGCGCGAGCACGGCGACGACCGCGCGTGGGCGCCGCTCGCACCGTCCGAGGTGGGCGCCTCCCGGGAGGGGGCGACCGGCGTCGACCGGCTCGCGGGGACGCGACGGCCGGACGAGGACGCGGACGACGACGCGGACGACCTGCGCTGGGCGCGGGTGGTGCTCGCGTGGTGGTGGAGCGACCGGGCACCGGCGCTGGCGGGGACGGTGGCGCCCGACGGATCGCGCCGGGCGCCCCTCGGCGACGGGCTCGACCGGGCCTGGGCCCGGCGGCTGCGGCGACGCGTCCTCGAGGCGCTCGCGGCGTGGCCCGCCGGGGCCGCCCCCGACGCCGAGGCGGTCCGCGCCCACCTGGCCTGGCACAGCCCGCTGCTGCCCCCGCCGCTCGGGACGGTCCGGGCGGTGCTCGCGGAGGCGGCGATGCTGGGCCTCACCGGGGCCGGGTCGCTGGCGCCGACGGGGCGCGCGCTGCTCGCGGACCCGGACGGGCCGGAGCTCGCGACCGCGCTGCGCGGCCTGCTGCCGGCCAGCGTCGACCGAGTCCTGCTCCAGGGCGACCTCACGGCGGTCGTCCCGGGACGCCCGGCTCCCGCCGTCGCGCGCCTCCTGCGGCTGGCCACCGAGATCGAGTCGACGGGCGACGCGGTGACGGCCCGGTTCACCCCGGCATCGCTGGAGCGCGCGGTCGCGAGCGGTGTCACCGCGCGCGAGCTCCTCGCGGACCTCGCCGACCTCAGCCTCACCCCCGTGCCGCAGGCGCTGGAGTATGCGGTGCGCGACGCGGAGCGCCGCCAGGGCGGTCTGCGCGCCGGACCGGCGTCGAGCTACCTGCGGGCCGAGGACCCGGTGGCCCTGCTCGGACTGGTCGAGGCCGACGAGCTGGGGCTCCTGCTGCTCGCGCCGACCGTCGCGGTCTCCACCCTGCCGGCCGCGCACCTGGCCACGCTGCTCGGGGGCATGGGGCGGCCCGTGGTCGTCGAGGGTCCGGGCGGCCAGGTGCTCGACCTGCACCGTCCCCCGCCGGCGCGGCAGCCGCGCTGGCTAGCGCCGGGACGCGGCGCGGGAACGGCGGTCGGGCAGCGGGACACGACGGCTCTCGTGGCGGCGCTCCGGGAGAGCGAGGAGCTCATCGCGGCGCGGGGCGACGCGGCCGACGTCGCCGGGGCGCTGCGCGCCGCCGTCGCGGGTCGGCAGGAGGTCGAGATCGAGATCGTCGCGTCCGACGGCGCTCGATCGCGCCGGCTGGTGCGCCCGCTGCGACTGAGCGGCGGCAGCCTCGTCGCCCGCGACCTCACGCGGGAGGCCGACGTCACGGTGGCGCTGCACCGGGTCGCGAGCGTCGACCAGCGCTGAGGCCTGGCCGACCCATCGGGTCTGGGCCCGAGGCACTGGGCCGACGCACTGGGGCCGACGCACTGGGGGAAGATGGAGGGATGCCCTCCGTCCCTCCCCCGACCGGCGGCCCGCTCATCGTCCAGTCGGACAAGACGCTCCTGCTCGAGGTCGACCACGAGCTGGCCGGCGACGCCCGGCGCGCGATCGCACCGTTCGCCGAGCTCGAGCGCGCCCCCGAGCACGTCCACACCTACCGGCTGACGCCGCTCGGCCTGTGGAACGCGCGCGCCGCCGGGCACGACGCCGAGCAGGTCGTCGACGCCCTCGTGCGGTACTCCCGCTACCCGGTGCCGCACGCGCTCCTCGTCGACGTCGCGGAGACGATGTCCCGCTACGGCCGGCTCCAGCTCCTGAGCGACCCGGCGCACGGCCTCGTCCTGCACGCGCTCGACCGCGCCGTCCTCGAGGAGGTGCTGCGGTCCAGGCGCACGGCCGGACTGCTCGGGGAACGGCTCGACGAGACCAGCGTCGTCGTCCACCCCTCCCAGCGCGGCCACCTCAAGCAGGTGCTCCTCAAGCTCGGCTGGCCGGCCGAGGACCTCGCGGGCTACGTCGACGGCGAGGCCCACCCGATCGACCTCGACCTGTCCGGCGGGCCGGCGGCGGACGGCACGCCGGGTCGTCCCTGGGCCCTGCGCCCGTACCAGTCGCAGGCCGTCGAGACGTTCTGGCACGGCGGCTCCGGCGTCGTCGTCCTGCCCTGCGGAGCCGGCAAGACGATCGTCGGCGCGGCGGCGATGGCCCAGGCGAGCGCGACGACGCTCATCCTCGTCACGAACACCGTCTCGGCGCGGCAGTGGCGCGACGAGCTGATCCGCCGCACGACGCTCACGCCCGAGGAGATCGGCGAGTACTCCGGGCAGCGCAAGGAGATCAAGCCGGTCACGATCGCGACCTACCAGGTGCTCACGACGAGGCGGAAGGGCGCCTACCCGCACCTGGAGCTGCTCGACGCGAAGGACTGGGGGCTCATCGTCTACGACGAGGTGCACCTCCTGCCCGCGCCGATCTTCCGCATGACGGCCGACCTGCAGGCGCGGCGGCGGCTCGGGCTGACCGCGACGCTCGTGCGGGAGGACGGCCGCGAGGACGAGGTGTTCTCGCTCATCGGGCCCAAGCGCTACGACGCGCCGTGGAAGGACATCGAGGCGCAGGGCTGGATCGCGCCCGCGCGGTGCGTCGAGGTGCGGCTCACGCTGCCCGAGCCGATGCGGATGGTCTACGCCACCGCCGAGCCGGAGGACCGCTACCGGCTCGCGGCGACCGCGCCGGGCAAGATCGACGCGGTGCGCGCGCTGCTCGAGCGGCACGCGGGCGAGCAGACGCTCGTCATCGGGCAGTACCTCGACCAGCTCGACGAGCTCGCCGCCTCCCTCGACGCGCCGCTCATCACGGGCTCGACCACGGTCCGCGAGCGCCAGCGCCTGTTCGACGCGTTCCGCGCCGGGGAGGTCCGCACGCTCGTGGTCTCGAAGGTCGCGAACTTCTCCGTCGACCTGCCGGAGGCGACGGTCGCCATCCAGGTGTCGGGCGCGTTCGGGTCGCGCCAGGAGGAGGCGCAGCGGCTCGGCCGGCTGCTGCGACCGAAGGAGGACGGGCGCTCCGCGTGGTTCTACGCGGTGGTCGTGCGCGACACGGTCGACGCCGACTTCGCCGCCCACCGCCAGCGGTTCCTCGCGGAGCAGGGGTACTCCTACACGATCGTCGACGCCGAGGACCTCGCGGAGCTGGAGTAGCGCCGGCCGCCGTCGCCGCCTGTGGACGGCCGAGCCGGAGTCGTTGCCAATGTCGGTGACGGGAGGAAGGATCGGGACATGCACGGATCCCCGACGCACGTCCTCCCGCCCGGCCACCTCACCGCCCCGACGCGGTCGCGAGCCCTCGCGCTCGCGCTCCTGACGGGGCTGCTGGCCGTCGTGCTCGCGGGCGCCGGCCTGCTGCTCCTCGCGCCGCAGGCGCGTGCCGACGCCCCGATGTTCGTCCCGGAGCCCCTCACCGACCTCACGTCGGCGCAGGTCCTGGAGAACGGCCGGTCCGACGCCGAGACCGCGATCTCGGACCTGCAGGCCGAGGGGCGGTACCGGCTGTGGGCCGTGTACGTCGACTCGTTCGACGGCACCTCCGGGTACGAGTGGGCCGAGCAGAGCGCGGAGATGTCGTCGCTGTCGACGTCGGACGTGCTCGTCGCCGTGGCCGTCGACGACCGGGCGTACGGCCTCTGGGCCGGCAACGACGTGTCCGACGGGCTGTACGACCGGGTCGAGGACCGCGTGATCGAGGCCCTGTCCGCGGCGGCCGACGACGGCGCCCCGTGGTCGGGCGCGGTCGTCGCCGCGGCGGACACGCTCTCGGGCGGCGACGGCTCGGGTGCGGCCGGCTGGGTCGTCGTCGGCGTGCTCGGTGCCGGCGCCGCCGGCGTCGGCGCCTGGGCCTACTCGCGGCGCAAGAAGGGCGCCGGGGCTGCGGGCGCCCAGGACCCGAACGCCCTGCCGACGGACGAGCTGGTCGCCCGGTCCGGGACGGCCCTCGTCGCGATCGACGACGAGCTGCGCAGCTTCGAGGAGGACCTCGGGTTCGCCGAGGCCCAGTTCGGCAGCGACGCGACGGGGACGTTCGCGCAGGTGCTGGCCGACGCCAAGGCGCGGGTCTCGCACGCGTTCGCGCAGCGCAAGCAGCTCGACCAGGCGACGCAGGAGCCCCAGCGGCGCGCGCTCGCGATCGAGATCCTCACGACGTGCGACCACGTCTCGGCCGCGCTGCGGGAGCAGTCGGAGGCGTTCGAGGCGCTGCGCCGGGAGCAGGCCGACGCCCCGCAGCACCTGCAGCAGCTCCTCCAGCAGGCCGACGAGGTCGCGGGACGGGTGGCCCCGGCGCGCTCGACGCTCGACATGCTCGGCGTCCAGTACCCGCCGAGCGCCCTCGCCACCGTGAGCGGCAACCCGGACCAGGCCGCGCGCCTCGTCGACGGGGCGCGCGGCGCGCTCGCCACGGCGCAGCAGGAGCTCACGGCCCAGAACGCGAGCGGCGCGGTGTCCCAGCTCCGGGTCGCGGAGAACGCGCTCGGCCAGGCACGCGACCTGCTCGGCGCCGTCGACCGCGCCAAGGACGACCTCGCGGCGGCCGGTCCCAAGCTCCAGGCCGCCGTCGCGTCGATCACGAGCGACTTCGCCGACGCCAGCCGGCTCGCACCGTCGGACCCGGCCGTCACGACGCTCGTCACGGCCGGCCAGGCGGCCGTCGCCCAGGCGCAGACCGCGATGACGCCGCAGGGGGACCCGCTCGGGGCGCTGGCCGCGCTCGGCGGCGCGGAGACGGCGCTCGACGCCGCGCTCGCGCCCTACCGGGAGCAGGCCGAGGTCCTCCAGCGGGCCAAGGCGCAGCTCGCCAACCGCTCGGCGCAGCTCGACTCCACCATCCGCGGGGTCAACGACTACATCACCTCCCGCCGCGGCGCCGTCGGGCCGACCGCCCGCACCGAGCTCGCCGAGGGCATCCGGCTCTACACGCTGTCCCAGCAGATCGCCGCGACCGACCCGGCCCAGGCGCTCGAGACGCTGCGGCAGGCGGAGGTGCACGTCGGCCGAGCCCGCATGCTCGCTGAGCAGGACGTGAGCACGTGGCAGAGCGGTCAGGGCGGCTACGGGGGCGGGGGCGGCGGCGTGGACGTCGGCTCGCTCATCCTCGGCGGCCTCCTCGCCGGCGGCGGACGGCGCAGCTCCTGGGGCGGCGGCTCGTCGTGGGGTGGCGGCTCCTCCTGGGGCGGGTCGAGCGGATCCCGCGGCGGGTCGCGCGGCGGCAGCTCCCGAGGCGGTTTCGGCGGCGGCTCCCGCAGCTCCGGCGGCGGCTCGCGCGGCGGGTCGAGCGGACGCAGCCGCGGCGGCCGGTTCTAGGACCGGTCAGGACGACAGATCCCGGCGACGACGCCGTCGTCGCCGCACACTCCCACTCCGCACCCGCGGGGGACAGAAAGGTGAAGCACATGGCAGAGAAGCAGACGATCCTCGGCCGCATCGGCCAGCTCGCGCGGGCGAACATCAACGCGCTGCTGGACCGGGCCGAGGACCCGGAGAAGATGCTCAACCAGCTCATCCGGGACTACACGAACAACATCGTCGAGGCCGAGAACGCGATCGCCCAGACGATCGGCAACGTGCGCCTCGCGCAGGCCGACCTCGAGTCGGACCGCGCCGCCGTCCAGGAGTGGGGCGCGAAGGCCGCGGCCGCCGCGGCGACCGCCCAGCGCAAGGCCGCCGACGGCGACACCACCGAGGCCGCCCGGTTCGAGAACCTCGCGAAGGTCGCGCTCGGCAAGCAGCTCCAGTACGAGCGCGAGGTCGCCTCGGCTGAGCCGCTCGTCGCCAGCCAGGCGGACACGGCCGAGAAGCTCAAGGCCGGCCTCGCCGGGATGAAGGACAAGCTCTCCCAGCTCCAGTCGAAGCGCGACGAGCTGGTCGCCCGCGCCAAGGCCGCGCAGGCCCAGCGACAGGTCCAGGAGTCGATCGGCTCGATCAACGTGCTCGACCCGACCTCGGAGATCTCCCGCTGGGAGGACTCGGTGCGTCGCGAGGAGGCCCACGCGGCCGGCCAGGCCGAGCTGGCGGCGTCCAGCTTCGAGTCGCAGTTCGAGGCGCTCGAGGCCGAGGGCGACAAGACGGAGATCGAGCTGCGCCTCGAGGCCCTGAAGTCGGGCAACCCGGCCGGGGGCGTCCTCCCGCCGGCCCGCACGTACGACGAGCTCGAGAGCTGAGCCGACCCGGTCCGGGAGCCGGACCCGGCGCGCCCCACCAGGCGTGCCGGGTCCGGCTTCGTCGTTCCGCCGGGTGAAGGGGGCCGCGGGGCGGGCGGTTGCGGCGAGGCGGGCGGAGGCCGTGGGGAGCGAGGGTCCGGGCCACGGTCCGTGAGCTGGCCGCGCCCGAGCCGGAGCGCTGCGATCGGATGCTCCGCTTCGGCCGGATCCGACGCGGCGAGGCCGGGCCCCTGCGCGTCAACGGTCGCGCGCCGTAGGGTGGCGGCATGGAGCAGCCAGGACGCCGTACGTACCTCCTCGTCGACGGCGAGAACATCGACGCAACGCTCGGCATGAGCGTCCTCGGACGCCGCCCCAACCCGGAGGAGCGTCCGCGCTGGGAGCGCGTCGCGACCTTCGCCGAGCAGCTGTGGCACCAGCCCGTCACGGCGCTGTTCTTCCTCAACGCCTCGTCCGGGCAGATGCCGATGGGCTTCGTCCAGGCGCTCCTCGCCCTCGGCTACCACCCGATCCCGCTGTCGGGTCAGGCCCACGAAAAGGTCGTCGACATGGGTATCCAGCGCACGCTGGAGGCCCTCGTCGACCGTCCCGGTGACGTCCTCCTCGCGAGCCACGACGGCGACTTCCTCCCGCAGGTCGAGGCGCTGCTCGACGGGCCGCACCGCGTCGGTCTCCTCGCGTTCCGCGAGTTCGCGAACGCCCAGTTCACCGAGCTGACGGAGCAGGGCCTCACGATCCACGACCTCGAGGACGACCTCGGCGCCTTCACCGCGCCGCTGCCGCGGGTCCGGATCATCCCGATCGACGTGTTCGACCCGACGCGCTACCTCTGACGGTCCGCGGTCGCCGACGCCGCGACCCGTCGGCGGCCGCCACCCCGGGACCGCCGTGTCCACCCTGGCGCCGGATCGCCGCCCCCACCCGGTCGCTCCGTGGCCACCGCGATGGCCGTGGCCACCCCCGGACCGCCTCACCCCGGACACCCGGCCCACGCGTGACCACGGCAAACCAGCCGGCCATGGCCACGGCGGCCATCCAGCCGTGGCCACCCCGGCACCGGATCGCCGATTCCATCCGGTCGCTCCGTGGCCACCGCGACTGCCGTGACCACCCCCGGACCGCCTCACCCCGGAGACCCGCCCCACACGTGGCCACGGCGAACCAGCCGGCCATGGCCACCGCCGTGGCCACCCTGGCGCCGGATCGCCGCCCCCACCCGGTCGCTCCGTGGCCACCGCGATGGCCGTGACCACCCCCGGACCGCCTCACCCCGGGGACCCGGCCCACGCGTGGCCACGGCGAACCAGCCGGCCACGGCCACCGCCGAGGCCACCCCGGCACCGGATCACCGATTCCACCCGGTCGCTCCGTGGCCACGGTGGTTCCGGTGGCCACGCGCGAGCCCTCACACCCGCCCCCGCGCGGCCACCCAGGAGACACCCAGGAACCTTCCAGCGTCGCGGTGCAGGATGGACCGGTGAGCACCCTGGGGCAGCCGCGGTCCGACGAGCGCGAGGCACGGATCGCCGTCGTCGACGACGAGCGCAACATCCGCGAGCTTCTCGAGGCGTCCCTGCGGTTCGCGGGCTTCGAGGTCGTGAGCGCCGCCACCGGGCAGGAGGCGATCGTCACCCTGCTCAACGAGCGGGTCGACCTCGTCGTGCTCGACGTCATGCTCCCCGACCTCGACGGCTTCGAGGTCACCCGCCGCCTGCGCGAGCGCGGCATCACCACGCCGGTCCTCTTCCTCACGGCGCGCGACGACGTCCCGTCGACCGTCACCGGCCTCACGGTCGGCGGCGACGACTACGTGACGAAGCCGTTCAGCCTCGAGGAGCTGGTCGCCCGCATCCGCGCGGTGCTGCGTCGGACCGCGAGCGCCAAGGCCGCCTCCGCCGTCCTGCGCTACGCCGACCTCGAGATCGACTCCGACGCCCACGAGGTGCGGCGCGCCGGGCGGATCATCGAGCTGTCGCCCACCGAGTTCGAGCTGCTGCGCTACCTCACCGCCAACGCGGGCCGCGTGCTCTCGCGCCAGCAGATCCTCGACCACGTGTGGGACTACGACTGGCGCGGCGAGCCGACCATCGTCGAGTCCTACATCTCCTACCTGCGGCGCAAGATCGACCAGCCGTCCCCCGACGGGTCCGGAAGCGACAAGCCGGTTCCGCTCATCCACACCAAGCGCGGGCTCGGCTACGTGCTCAAGACCCCGTGACCGAGCCCCGCGCCGGCGCGACGGGCGAGCCCGCCAGCGACCCGACCGACCCGCGACCCCGGGCGGACACCACGTCGCGGGCCGGGGCGACGAGTGCCTGGCGGCGTGAGCCGCTGCGCGTCCGCCTGGTCGTGCTGTTCGTCGCGCTCCTGCTCATCGCGATCGGGGCGCTCAGCACGCTCGCGCTCACGATGCTGCGCTCGACGCTGCTCACCGCCGTCGACGAACAGCTCGACAAGGCCGCGCAGTCGCTCGTGTGGGAGTCGATCAACGCGCAGACCGCCAACAACCCGCTCATCCCGGCGGAGTACGCCGTCATCATCGCCGACGTCGACGGCAACGTCGTGCACCGCTACTCCACCGCCGCGACGTACCCGCGGCTGGGGTCCCTGGACCTCGACGCCGTGGTGGCCCGCGGGTCCGACCCCTTCACGGTGCGCTCGCAGGACGGGACCGGCACGTGGCGGGTGACGGTGCGGACGGCCGAGGGGCAGAGCGGCACCGTCGAGGGCACGGCCGCCATCGCGCTGCCGCTCGACACGGTCAACGCGACGGTCCGCTGGATGGGCGGCGCGCTCATGGCCGTCGGCGGCGGCGTGCTGCTGGCGGCGGCCGCGCTCACCTACGGCGTCGTGCGCCAGAGCCTGCGTCCGCTGCGCCGGATCGAGACGACCGCGGCGCAGATCGCGGACGGGGACCTCTCCCAGCGCGTCGAGGAGCTTCCCCCGAGCACGGAGGTCGGCTCGCTCGCCCGGTCGCTCAACACGATGCTCGCCGACCTCGAGGCGGCGTTCGAGGCCCGCCGCGCGGGCGAGGAGCGACTCCAGCGCTTCGTCGGCGACGCCTCGCACGAGCTGCGCACCCCGCTCGCCGCCATCCGCGGCTACACCGAGCTGTACCGGCTCGGCGGCGTCCCGACCGAGAACGTGCCGGAGGTCCTCGGCCGGATCGAGGAGTCGGCGGGCCGGATGTCGGCCCTCGTCGCCGACCTCCTCGCCCTCACGCGGCTCGACCAGTCGGCGCCGCTGGCCCCCGAGGCGGTCGCCGTTGGCGCGCTGCTCGACTCCCTCGCCCTGGACGCGCGCGCCCTCGACCCCGCGCGGGAGGTGACGGTCGACGTCACGGGGCGGCCCACCACGTCGGGCGCGCCCGACGACGAGACCGGTCGCGACGGCGGGCCCGACGCCGGCGTCGTGCCGTCGACCGACGCGGGGCCCGGTGCCGAGCTCGCGCTCCGGGCCGATCCGGGAGTGCTCCGCCAGATCCTCACGAACCTCGTCGGCAACGCCGTCGCCTACACCCCGTCGGGCTCACCGATCGAGCTCGTGGCGACCACGGAGGACCCCGACGTCGTCGTCATCGACGTCCGTGACCACGGTCCCGGCATTCCCGCCGACGATCGCGAGCGCGTGTTCGAACGGTTCGCCCGGCTCGACGCGGGGCGCTCACGGGACGAGGGCGGCTCCGGGCTCGGGCTCGCCATCGCGCGCGACGCCGCGCGGGTGCTGGGCGGCGACGTCGTGTGCGTCGAGACGCCGGGCGGCGGCGCGACGATGCGGGTCACGCTCCCCCGCGCCTGACCGCCGAGGCCGCGGCCACCGCGGACGATCCTCCCGACGAGGCTGGCGTATCATCGCCAACGTTTGCGCGCGCTGGTCCGACCCGGACCGGTGCCGACTCCGATGGACTGGACTGTTCGACCATGGGCATGACCGAGGCACCCCAGTGGCTCGTCCCCTCATTCGTGCGAAGCGCCAAGGCGATCGGGGCGACGGCCGGCACCGAGGAGATCGAGGCGGTGGCCAACGCCCTCGTGGCGAGCTGGCGCAGCCCCGACCGGTTCCACCACGCGCTGCGGCACCTCGTCGACGTGCTCGCGAGCATCGACCAGCTCGCGGAGGAGACCCACGACCCCGACGTCGTCCGGATCGCCGCCTGGTACCACGGCGCCGAGTTCTCCGCCGAGCGTCGCACGGCCTTCGCGCACAAGGGCGGCGAGGACCCCGTCCGCGGGGCCGACCGGGCCCGCGAGGAGCTGCCACGGCTCGGGGTGCCCGAGGAGACGGTGACACGGGTCGCCGAGCTCCAGGAGCAGATGCACCGGCACTCCGCCGCGCCCCGGGACCTCGACGCGCAGGCGCTGTGCGACGCCGACCTGTCCGGCCTGGCCGCCGAGCCGCAGCGCTACGCCGAGTACCGGCGCAACATCCGCGCCGAGTACGCGCACATCGACCCGGCCGCATACCTCGAGGCCCGCATCACCATCCTGCGCAAGCTCGCCTCCCGCTCGCGCATCTTCACCAGCCCGATGGCCCAGGACTGGGAGGAGCCCGCGCGGCAGAACCTCGCCGCGGAGCTGGAGCTGCTCGAGGGCGAGCTGGTCGACCTGGAGGAGGCCGAGCACGCCGAGAGCGAGCGGCTCGCCGCCGAGTCGGGCGGGGACGCGGAGCGCGGTGACGCGGTCGCGGGCGACGACGCGGGCGACGAGGACGCGATGAACGTCGGCGCAGCCGACGGCGACGCGGCGCACGTCCGCGCCACGGGCGGGGAGGGCGGGACGGCGTCCGGTCCGCTCGCCCCCGAGGCTCGCGGCTCGGGTCGCGACTCCGGACCGGTGACGCCGGACGAGCACCAGGTCGTCCGGCGCAGCATCCGGGAGATCCCCGCGGACCGGCGCGACGCCGGTGGTCGCGAGGGTCGAGGGCTGTCCACCGACGAGCCGGATGTCGACGAGGGCTACTCCACGCTCAACCGCATCCCGCGGTTCCGCGGCCGCCCCTAGCGTCTGGTGCTCCACGACCCGTCCGGGCCGCGGAGCACGAGTCGAGAGGGACCACCCATGACGCAGTACCGAGTCGACGCCGAGGCCGTGGCGGGCGCCGCGGCCGCCACGAGGGCCTCCGGCCAGGTCATCGCCTCCGAGGTGCAGGCGATGATGAACCACCTCACCACGCTCGAGTCGTCCTGGCAGGGCTCGGCCGCCACGCAGCTCGGGCTGCTCGCCCAGCAGTGGCGGACCACGCAGACGCAGGTCGAGTCGAGCCTCACGGCGATCGGGGTCGCGCTGGACTCCGCCGCACGCCGGTACACCGACACCGAGGACGCCGCGACACGGCTCTTCATCCCGGTCTAGCCGGCGGCCCCGCGACGCGGGCTGCACCCGGCGGGCTCGCGACGCGGGCTGCACCCGGCGGGCTCGCGACGCGTCGGTGTCATGCCGGAGCAGCGAGCGTCCCGCGCACGGCGTCCTCGCCGTCTCCGGGACGGCCACCTCGTCCGCACCTCGGTGGTCCGCCGGGCCCTCCCCTGGACGTCCGCCTCGAGCTCAGCGCGTTGGGGGTCTCGGGGGCGGTCACGCAGCGCCCGAGGACGATCGATCCCACGGCCAGCCGAGCCGCGACGGCGGCCCGGCGGACCCGACGCACGGCACGTCCGCCTGTCCTCCGTCGTCGGGCGAAGCCGGTGACCGGCAGGATCGCGGCGTTGACGCCGGAGCGAGCGTCGCCACCGCTGAGGATCTCGTCGCCATTGCCGTCACGACGGCCCCGGCCGCAGCGACCAGTCGCCCACCGGGAGCAGCGCGAGGAGCGCCGCCTCCTGCTCCGCGTCCACCTCCGCGTAGGCGTCCGCCGAGACCTCCACGGTCTCCGCATGCGCCAGCGCGTCGCTCCGGCGACCGGTCAGCGCATCGATCCACGCCGAGACGAACGCCCGGGCGGCCGAGCCCACCCGATGCCCGAGGCCGCCCACTCCGTCCTCGACGTCGAGCAGCACCGCGCGGGCCGACCTCAGCCCCTCGGCCTGGGCGGTCCAGTCGGACACCGCACGGCGTAACGCGTCGATCCACACCCGCGAAACCTCACCAGACCCCATGAGCACCCCTGAACCATCCGAAACCGACTCCCCGCGATGCTACTCACAGGTAGCAGTCGAGGGTCAAGTCCGGGCGCTCGGTCCGCCGGCGGCGCCCACGATGGCGGCCGTCCCGCGGTGCGCCGGTAGCCTCGGACGGTGACCGACCTCCACCGCCCTCACCTGCACGCACGTCCCCGAACGGGCTGGATCAACGACCCGAACGGCATCGGCTTCTGGGACGGTCGGTGGCACGTCATGTGCCAGCACAACCCGAGCTCCCCGGTGTGGGGCGACATCACCTGGGCACACCTGTCCTCGACCGACCTCGTGCACTGGCGGGAGGAGCCGATCGCGCTGCACAAGCGCCCCGGGACGATCGACGGGAACGGCGCGTGGTCGGGGGTCGCGCTCAGCGTCGGAGCCTCGGGTGGACCGGCCCCGGCCGGTCGGCCGCCGCTCGTCTACACCGCCGTGCCCGAGGCGGGGACGGGGTCGGCCCGGGTCGCCGTCGCCGAGCCCGTGGCCGACGACGCGAGCGCCTGGCGCCAGCCGGACGCCGGCGTCACACCGCCCGCGCTCGAGGACGTCCGCGACGTTCGCGACCCCTACCTGTTCGAGTGGCAGGGGCGACGGCTCGCGATCCAGGGCGCCGGGACGGACGACGGCACGCCGCTCGTGCTGCTCTACGACGCGAGCGACCTCGACGAGTGGCGCTACCTCGGCCGGCTGCTCACCGGCGACGACCCTCTCGCGGCCGAGCTGGCGGCATCGCTCCTGTGGGAGTGCCCGCAGCTCGTCCGGTTCGGCGAGACGTGGGTGCTCGTCCTCGCCCTCTGGGACGACCGCCCGCCCGGCTGCGAGCACTTCGGCCCGCAGCGCGTCGCGTGGCTCGCGGGGACGCTCACGGCCGAGGGCGCCGACAGCCCCGACGGCCTCCGCTTCGTGCCCAGCACCGGCGGCCCCTACGACACGGGGACGTGCGCCTACGCCCCGCAGCTCGTCACGACCGAGTCCGGCGAGGTGCTCGCCTGGACCTGGGTCTGGGAGGGGACGCGCAGCGACGGCGTCCCAGACGGACGTGACTGGGCCGGCCTGCTCGCGCTCCCCCGCGTCCTCGAGCTCGGCCCGACGGGCCTCACGAGCCGCCTCGCGCCGCCGGTCCTCGACGTGTTCGGCCGCCGGGAGCCCGTCGCGACCGGGGACGCCTGGACGGCGCCGTCCGATCGGGCCTGGCTGCTGGACGCCGGCGCCACCGGGACGAGCGCCGCCGACGCCGACGCCTCCCGCGTCACGATCGACGTCGTCGACGACACCGGCGCGGCGGTCGAGCCCGCGCTGACGCCGCTCGCCGCGACGGCTCCGTCGACTCCCGCGGCCCCCGCGCGTCCCGTCCTCGACCTCGCGGGCGCCCGGGTCGGGGTGCTCGGTGACGCCTCGGTCCTCGAGGCGTTCGTCGACGGGCAGGCCCACACGGTCCGCGTGTACCTCCGACCGGGTGAGCTGCTGCGGGTCCGGGTCACCGGCGCGGGCGACGCGACCGTCGCCGTCACCGACGAGACCGGCTACGAGACCGGCTACGAGTCCGGCTACGAGAACGGGCGCGGAGCGTGACGACGCCCGCGGCCCCGGTGCCGTCGCCCGGGCTGCACGCGGCGTCCGTCGAGGAGCTGGCCTCCTGGGAGCCGCCGACGCACGACCAGGCGAGCCTTCGCCAGGCCTACCTCGCCTTCCTGCTCGCCGGACCCGATGGCCTGTGGCGCGCCAACGCGCCGGGACACCTCACGGCGTCGGGCCTCGTCCTCGACGCGACCCGCCGGTTCGTCCTGCTCGTCCTGCACCCGCGGGCTGGACGGTGGCTGCCGCCCGGCGGCCACCTCGAGCCGGGCGACGACTCGCTCGCCGCGGCGGCGCTGCGCGAGGTCACGGAGGAGACCGGGCTGGTCGGGGCCCGCGTCGACGCCACCCCGCTCCTTCTCGACGCGCACCCGTTCACGTGCGCGCTCGGGATCCCGACGCGCCACCTGGACGTCGGCTACGTCGTCCGCGCGGCGGGGACGCCGGACGGCCTCCCGCCCACGCCGGTGTGCAGCGACGAGTCGCTCGACGTGCGCTGGTGGCCCGTCGACGCCCTGCCCGAGCCGACGACGCCGCGGCTGGCCGTCGAGGTCGCGGCGGCGCTCGCCGTCCCGGCCGGCCGCTAGCCGGTCGCGCCGTGGCCGTCCTCGTCGATCCCGCCCGGTGGCCGGCCCACGGGACGCTGTGGTCGCACCTGGTCTCGGACTCCTCGCTGGGCGAGCTGCACGCCTTCGCCCATCGTGCGGGCGTGCCGGCCCGCGGCTTCGACCAGGACCACTACGACGTCCCCGCGACCCGGGTCGACGACCTCGCGGCGCTGGGCGCCGAGCGCGTCGGCGGGCACGAGCTCATCACGCGGCTGCGGGCCTCGGGTCTGCGCCGCCCGCCGCGGCTGCGCGCGGCTGAGCGCGCTCGCCTCCTCCTGCGGTGGCGGGAGGCGGCCGGGCCGAGGCAGGAGACGCTCGCCGCCGCGGGCGTCGACCTCCTCGCGCGGTGGTCCCAGCGCGGCCGGCTGCACCACGACGCCCGGCACCTGTCGGAGGTGCTGGACGCCATCGACCTGCTCGCCGACGCGGAGACCGCGCCGGCCGCCGACCTGCGGGTCGCGCGGCTCGGCGCGTGGTTCCACGACGCCGTCCACGCCTCGGGGCTCGGTCGCGACGAGCCGCACCCCGACCCCGCCGGCTCCGACGAGGCGGCGTCGGCCGACCTCGCGCTCCGCCTCCTCGCGGACGACCCGGATGCCGGACGGGTGGCCGGCGTCGTCCTGATGACCGCGACCCACGACCCAGCCGCCGACGACGACGCGGCCCTGCTCCTGTCCGACGCCGACCTGGCGGTGCTCGGCGCGAGCCCCCAGCGGTACGCGGACTACGCGGCGGCGATCCGCCAGGAGTACGCCCACGTGCCCGACGCGGTGTTCCGCCCCGGACGCGCGGCGATCCTCGAGGCGCTCCTGGACGGTGAGCTCTACGGCACCGCCACCGCCCGCCACCGCTGGGACGCCGCGGCCAGGGCCAACCTGGAGGCCGAGGTCGCCGCCCTGCGCGCCTGACGCGGCCGGACCCGGCGGGTGGACGCCGGCCGGCGTCCCGGACACGTTCCCGGTGTAGCGTCCCGATCACCCGTGGAGGAACACGATGCGCGCCACCCTTGACGACCTGCTCGTCAGCGCCGACCCCGCCCGACCCGCCCTCGACGACCCCGCGGTCCACGCGGCCCTCGCCGACCTCGTCGCCGACACCGCGGCCGTCGAGCCGCTCCCCCTCGGCACCCGGCGCCGGATGCCCGTCCGCCGGTGGGCGGTCCCCGTCGCGGCCGGGGTGCTCACCCTCGGCGCCACCGCCGCGGCGGCCGAGGGCGTGTTCGACCTGTTCTCCGCCGACTCCCCCATCCACCTCTCCACGACGCACGAGCTGGCCGGCGGCACCGGCGGGTGCGGCCTCTTCGTCAACGTGCTGCCGGCGGACGGCGAGGCCCGCACCGACGCGTCCGGCGTCACGATCCAGTCGGGTTCGCCGGAGACGTTCGACCAGGCCGAGTACGACGCCGTCGCGGACTTCATGGCCACCCACGACTGGGACGCGGAGCTCGCGGGCGTCGAGTGGGAGAACACGACCTACGACGAGGTGCCGGGCGGTGGCGTGGAGGAGTCGGGCACGGTCGACCTCGACGGCGTCCAGGCGAAGATCACCGCCGCGCTCGAGCGCGAGGGGCTGAACGCCGGGGGCTCGGCCGACCTCGTGACGGCCGTCTCCTGCGGGGTCTCGTCCGACGGCTCCCAGCCGTGGAGCGGTTCGTGACCGCGGACGTCGTCGTGCTCGAGTCGCACCGGGAGCTCAGGCCGACACGGGTCGGGGGCGACGAGACCGTCGTCGCCGACCGCGTCGAGGCCGCGCTTCGCGCCAGCTCCTCCGACCTGCTCGGCTACCTGCTGCGGCGGACGGACCGGGACGACGCGCCCGACGTGCTCTCGGAGGTGTTCGTCACGGTCTGGCGCCGACGCGACGTCGTGCCGGAGGACCCGACGCGTGCGCGGATGTGGCTGTTCGGCGTCGCGCGCCGCACGCTGGCGAACCACCGGCGCTCGCGCTCGCGCGCCTCGGCGCTGACGGAGCGACTCCAGACGGCTCTCACCGACGCGCTGCCGGCGCTGCGGGAGGCGGGCTTCCCCGGGAGCGAGTCGGGCGAGCGGGCACGCGAGGTCCGCGCGGCCGTCCAGGCGCTGCCGCCGCGCCAGCGTGAGCTCGTGGCGCTCGTGCACTGGGACGGGTTCTCGCTCACGGAGGCCGCCGAGATCGCCGGCATCAGGGCCTCGACCGCCCGCTCGCACTACGCCCGGGCCCGCGAGCGCCTGGCCGAGCTGCTCGCCGCGAGCTGATCTCCGCTGCGACCCATCCCACCGACGACGACGGGGTGACCTCCAGGCTCGTGGGAGCCCGGGAGTCACCCCGTCGTCGGAGGCGAGGACGCCGGCTCAGGTGAGCATCTGCGTCGAGAGCGCGCCGAGGATGAAACCGATGATCGTCCCGGCGACCGCGACGCCGAGCGCGATCCGCGACGTCTTCTCGTTCCGCTTGACGGCGAGCGAGGCGAACACGATGGCGAGGACGCCGAAGACGATCGGGACGAACAGCGTGGCGATCGCACCGAAGACGTAGCCGAGGACGGTCCGCCAGGTCATCGGCTGGACGCCCTGCGGGCCCTGCGCGTACGGGCTCGCGGCGTAGGGGTCCGTGTAGCCGGGCGCGGCCGGGGCACCGGGGACGTCGGTCGTCTGGCCGTACTGGGGCGGCGCGACGGGTGAGCCGTAGGGCGGCTGGACGGGCTGCGCGGAGGGCGCGGGCTGGCCGTACTCGGCCGGCGTGCCGTCGTAGGGCGAGGGCACCGGCGGGGTCTGGGGCGTCTGGGGGTCGTTGCCGCCCGGCTGCTGCGGGTAGGTCATCGTGGCATTCCTTATGTTGCGGCTGACGTGAACCGTACAGGGTAGCGTCTCACGCCGCCGCGGGCGGACGGTGCCACATCATGGTCGGTCCGACGCCCCGGCGGCGCACCCCGGCGGCGCACCCCGCGCGTCGGCGATCAGGCGCGGGGCTCCACGAGCACCGCGCAGCCGAGCGGCGGCACGCGCAGCACCCCGGTGGCGAGGTACCACTCCGGCAGCTCCTCCCCCGCGCTCGCGGCCCACTCCGCCAGCGCCGGCGCCGCGCGCAGCACCCGGCCCCGCATCCGCGGGACCGACACCCGCGTCTCGCGATCGGACCCGTTGAGCACGACGAGCGCGGCGCCGTGCCGCGGGTCGACGGCAGCCGCCGCGGCGGCCTGGTGCTCCGCAAGCCCGACCGTGTCGACGAGCACCGCGACGACGTCGGTCCGCTCGCCCTCGGGGAAGTCGACGGCGGCCTCGATCAGCTCGGCCGAACCGAGCCGGAGCAGCGGCACGTCCCGCCGGGTCCTGGCGACCGCGAACGCCGCCTCGCGCGCCGCCCGGATCATCGAGGCGCTCGGCCGCAGGCGCGGCTCGGCGAGCAGCGGACGCAGCAGGTCCCACTCCGCGACGTTGCGCCACGCCGGCGGCAGCCCGCTGCCGAACGCCGAGGTCTCGCCCGTCCAGTCGACGCGGTTGAACCAGTCGCCGGAGTCGTAGGAGTCGTGGTCGAGCGACTTGCTCCGCAGCAGCTCGCTGCCGGCGTGCCAGAATCCCGGCGTCTGGCTCCACGCGACCGCGGCGAGACCGAGCGTGTTGACGCGGACCCGCTCGCGCGGGCCCGTCAGGACCGGCAGCTTGAGCACGGCCAGGTCGTAGAACGTCTCGTTGTCGTGCGCGTCGACGTAGGTCACGACCTCGTCCGGGGAGTCCGCGTAGCCGGCCGCGCCGTCGCCGTAGGGGATCTCGTCGCCGCGCACGACGCCGCCCCCGGCCACGGGGATGCGCACCGAGCGCAGGTTGCCCGCGAGCCCCAGCCGCAGCAGCGCCGCCGCCCGCCGCCGCAGCTCCGCGACCGCCGGGCCAGCCGGGCGGTCGCGACCGCCCGGATCGCCGCCCGCGCCCTCACCGTCATGGACCGCGAACCCGAGTCCCGTCGCGAACCCCGGCTCCCGCAGCGTCGAGCGCTCCGACGGGGTGCCGCCGTCGACGGCGTCGCGCAGCCGGTCGGAGAACGTCGCGATCCCCGTGCCGCCCAGGTTGCCCTGGCGCGCCTGGACGAACCGCGCGTCGTCCGCGACCTCGCCGAAGCTCCAGCCCTCGCCGTAGAGCAGGATGCCCGGGCCGTCGACCCCGTCCTCCTCGAGGCTCAGCCCGTCGAGCGCGTGCCGGACCGCCAGCAGGTTCTCCCGCGAGTGGTGGCCCATGAGGTCGAACCGGAACCCGTCGACGCGGTAGGCGCGCGCCCAGTGGACCACCGCGTCGACCATCCAGCGCTGCGCCATCGCCCGCTCGGTCGCGACGTTGGGGCAGCAGGTCGAGGTCTCGACCTCCCCGGTCGGCGACAGCCGGGCGTAGTAGCCCGGCACGACCCGGCACAGCACGGACGTCGGGTCCTGCCCGCAGGAGTGCGTGTGGTTGTAGACCTGGTCGAGCACGACGGCCAGCCCCGTCGCGTGCAGCGCGCCGACCATCTCCCGGACCTCCGCCACGCGCGCCGCGCCGTGCGGGTCCACCGCGTAGCTGCCCTCGGGCGCGAAGACGTGGAACGGGTCGTAGCCCCAGTTGAACGTGCGGGCGATCGCGTTGGCCTCGCCGACCAGGAGCTGCTGCTCCTCACCCGCGCGGTCCAGACCCGCGAGCACGGCGGGATCGGCGACGGCCTGCGCCGCCGGCCACCGGCTGCGGTCCTCCTCGATGGTCGCGATGTCGAAGACGGGCAGCAGGTGGACGGTGGTGACGCCGGCCTCCGCGAGCGCGCGCAGGTGCCGCGTGCCCGGGATGTCGCGCGTGAACGCGCGGTACGTCCCCCGCTCGGCCGGGTCGAGGCCGTCGGCGTCGCGGGACAGGTCCCGCACGTGCAGCTCGGTGACGAGGTGGTCGACCGACCGCGCCGGCCGCGGTGCCGGGGTCCGTCGCCAGGTCTCGGGCGCCAGGTCCGGGTCGGCGAGGTCGACGACGACGCCGGCCGTCGATCCGGTCGTGAGCGCGAACGAGTACGGGTCGGTCACGTGGTTGACCTCGACGCGACCGGTCGACGGCGCGTACACCTCGACGAGCCACCGGTACGCGGCGCCGACGACGAGCCCGGCAGCGCCGGCGTCGCCGCCCCCGCTGCCGCCGACGGCCCAGACTCCGGTCGCCTCGTCCCGCGCGGCGGGCAGCACCGCCCCCGGGCGCACCGTCCCGTGCTCCGGCTCGACCACCTCGAGCAGCTCCAGCCCGACGTCGAACGCCGTCGGCGCCCACAGCCGCGCGGTCACCGCGCCGTCCGCCGCCACCGTGGCGCCCAGCGGCGCCGAGGTGACCGCCTCGGGGTAGAGCGCGTCGAGCAGCTCGCCGAGCTGGACACCGGTCACCCGGCGCGCACCGGCGTCGCCGGTCGCCGCCGCACCGGTCGCCCCGTCGTGATCGACGACGACGACACGTCCGCGCACCGCCTCCCGGGCCCGGTCGGCGCTCATCGGCGCGGACCAGGCGACCCAGCCGGCCTCGCGCAGGTAGCGCGGCACCTGAGCGTCGCGCGCGGTGTCCCGGGTCAGCTCGACCGGCCCGACGGCGGCGGGCAGCAGCGCGGCCCGTTCCGGCCAGGACGACGGCAGGGCCAGCAGGTCCGGCCGCAGCCAGTGCGCGAGGAGGTCGGCTGGGCGGTCGGACGCGTGCGGCCGGTCGGGCAAGGTCACTCCTTCGTCGAGGCCCGGGCTCGGGCCGTCGGCAGCACGCACCGCCGGGCGGGACGGACCCGCCCGGCGGTGCGTGCCGTGCTGGTGCGCCGGGGTGTCCGGCGCCCCGGATCAGCCCAGGGCGCGACGCCGCCGGACGAGCAGGGCACCGGCCCCGAGGAGCAGCGCGGCCACCCCGAGCAGCCCGAGCGTGACGCCGGTCGTCGGGATGCCGCCCGGTCCGCCCGGAGCACCGGGCGCCGCCGTGCCGCCGCCGGTCGACCCGGTCGACCCACCCGTCGGGGCGGTCGAGCCGTCCGTCGGACCGCCGGTCGGGCCCGAGGACCCGTCGGTCGGACCGCCGGTCGGGCCGGATGACCCGTCCGTCGGCGGTGTCGACGGCTCGCTCGGCGTCGGCGACGGCTCGGTCTCGTCGGCCTCGACGAGGACGAGGTAGGAGCGGGCGGGCACGACGACCGAGCCGTCGGCCTCGTCCCACTCGACGTCCGCGACCACGGGGTCGGAGCCGTCGGCCTGCGCCGGCGTCAGCACGAACGGCCGGCCGACGAGCTCCGGGAAGGTCCGCGTGACCGCCTCGGGGCTGGCGTTGATGAGCACGAGCGCGGCGTCGAGCGTGTCGGACGCGCTCTCGCCGATCGTGTCGTCGACGAGCATGGCCAGCGTGCCCGGTGCCTCGTCGGGGCCGCTGCCGGGGAAGGAGACCTTCTCCTCGATCAGCTCGGCGCTGCCGAGGGTGAGCAGGTCGACCTCGCTCCGAACGCGCAGCAGGTCTTGCGCCTGGCCGTCGGCCGCCGCGATGGCGGCGGCGTCCGGGGCGAGGCTCGCGTCGCTCAGGTACGGCGTCATCCGCGCCCACGCCGACTCGTTGTCCCAGGCCGGCGGCAGTCCGGAGCCGAACGTGGTCTCCGCGCCGGTCCAGTCGATCCGGTTGAACCAGTCACCGGAGTCGTAGGAGTTGCGATCCAGCGACTTGCTCCGCAGCAGCTCGGTGCCCGCGTGCCAGAACGACGGCGACTGACCGAGCGTGACCGTGGCGAGCTGCACCGTGTTCATCCGCACCCGGTCGGTCATCGACGTGTCCTGCGGCAGCTTGAGCGCCGCGATGTCGTAGAGCGTCTGGTTGTCGTGCGCGTCGACGTAGTTGACGCTCTCCTCCGGCGAGTCGGCGTAGCCGGCCGGCGCCCCGTTGTAGTCGATCTGGTCGCCGCGCAGCTCCGTTCCGTCGCTCGTGAGCAGCACGTAGTCGCGCAGGTTCCCGGCCATCCCGAGCTTCACCAGGTCGGTCAGGTGGCCGAGCGCCGCATCGTCGGTCCGGTTCTTCCCGTTCGGGTCGGTCGCCAGCCCGGTGCCGAAGCCCTGGTCGAAGAGCGAGTCCCCGTCGAGCGGGCCGCCGCCGTGCACCGCGTCGCGGAGCCGGTCGTTGAACGAGCCGATCCCGGTCCCGCCGAGCTGCCCCTGGGTCGCCTGCTCGAACAGGGCGTTGTTCGCGACCTCACCGAAGTTCCAGCCCTCCCCGTAGAGGTAGATCCGGGAGCCGTCGACCCCGTCGTCGGCGAGCGTCAGCTCGTCGAGCGCGTCGCGGATCGCCAGCATGTTCTCCCGGGAGTGGTGGCCCATGAGGTCGAACCGGAAGCCGTCGACCTTGTAGTCGCGCGCCCACATGACGATGGAGTCGACCATGAGCTTCTCGGCGACCTCGTGCTCCGTCGCGATGTTCTGGCAGCACGTGGAGGTCTGGACCGAGCCCCCGGCGTCGAGCCGGTGGTAGTAGCCGGGGACGACGCGGTCGAGCACCGACTTCTCGGCCTGCCCGGACGCGGCGGTGTGGTTGTACACCTGGTCGAGCACGACCTCGAGCCCGATCGAGTGCAGCGCACCGACCATCTCGCGGAACTCGGTCACGCGGGCCGCCCCGTCGGGGTCGCTCGCGTAGGAGCCCTCGGGCGCCAGGTAGTGCCACGGGTCGTAGCCCCAGTTGTACCCGTCGGTGCCGCGCTGCGCGCCGACGCACGCCTGCTGCTGCGTCCCGGCCGGGTCGGCCGCGCTCAGCGCCGCCAGGTCGCAGTCCGGCGTCGTCTGGGCGTCCCGGTCCTCCTCGATGGAGGCGATGTCGAACGTCGGGAGCAGGTGCACCGTGGTGAGCCCGGCCTCGGCCAGCTCGGTCAGGTGCGTCATGCCCGCGGAGTCCTCGTGGGTGAACGCCTTGTAGGTACCGCGCTCGTCCGCCGGGACGCTCGCGTCGCCGATCGAGAAGTCGCGGACGTGCAGCTCCCAGATCGCGCGGCTCGCCGCGTTGGCGACCGGGTCGGCCGTCTCCTCGACCCACTCGGCCGGCTGGGTCGCCGGGTCGGACAGGTCGACGGCGACGCTGGCGAGGGAGTTGAGCGTCAGCGCGTGGGAGTAGGGGTCGGTGACGGTGTTCGTCTCGATCCGACCCGTCGTCGGCGCGTAGACGGTGACGACCCACCGGTAGGTGTCACCGCCGGCCAGGGTCCCGTCCGGCACGGACCACACGCCCGTCACGGGGTCGAGGGATGCCGGCACGTCGTCCGACGGCTCCCCGCCGCCCGCACCGAGCTGCAGCTCGACCGACTGGGCGGTCGGTGCCCACAGCCGGGCGCTGGCCGTCCCGCCGGCCGCCAGCGCCCGCCCCGCGGCGGGCACGCCGCGACCGGGCGCCGCGTCCGGCACCGGGCGACCGGCGTCGTCCGCGAAGACGACACCGAGCTCGACGTCGCGCACCGCGGCGGCGTACAGGTCGTCGAGCACACCCGGGACCTGGACGCCGGTCGCCGCCGTGAGGGCGCCGTCGGCGCTCTGGGACACCCACACCTGCTCGGTCAGCAGCTCCCGGACGGCGTCGCGGTCGACGTCGTCGGGCAGGGCGAGGCCCTGGTAGCCGGCGAGCGCCGGGAACCGCTCGGTGACCTCGGCGGGCAGGTCGACCGGCGTCAGGTCGATGCTCGACCCGCCCGTCACCGCCCCGTCCGCGACGGCCAGGGTGGCGTCGGCGGAGTGGTGCAGCGACCAGCTCGCACCGGAGGCGACGCCGAGCGTCCGCGGCCAGGCGAGGAGGTCCTCGCCGACCCAGTGCGCACGCAGCTCGCCCGTACCCGGCAGCGGCGGGTCCTCGACCGTGATCGTGAGCAGGTGCCTCGCGATCTCGTAGGAGAAGGCGACGACCTTGCCGCCGGTGGCGGAGAACCGGTAGTTCGATCCGTCGCGAACCCCGTCGACGCCGTAGTTCTCGTCCCAGGACAGGCCGTGGGCCACCTTGACCTCGTAGGCACCCGTCGGGATGCCGGTCGTCGAGAACGTGTAGATGCCGTCCCCGTCGTCGTCCTGCAGCCAGGCGCACATCGAGGCCGGCTGCCAGTCGCCGGGGCAGCCCAGCTCGGACTGGAAGTCACCGGCGAGCGTGATGATCGGGCCGGACGAGGTGTTGCTGAACCGGTTGGTCACCGGGTCGAAGTAGAACGTGATCGGGCCGCCGGCGTGCGTGTAGGTGACGTTCGGACCGTCCTTGACGCCCCCGGCGCCGAAGTTGAGGTCCCAGCTCCCGTCGATCGCGACCTTGTACTCGTAGTCGCCGGCCGGCAGGTCGAACGTGCCCGACCAGATCCCGTCCGGACGCAGCGTCAGCTGGGCCTGCGTGCAGCCGGGCTGCCAGTCGGCGCTGCACCCCATCTCGGAGTTGTGGCTGCCGGGGACGCTCACGGCGTCGTAGGTCGACGGACCCGGCTCCTCGGGCTCGGTGGTCGTGACACCGACCCGGACGGAGCCGTAGCTCGAGGCGGCCGACACGTTCCCGGCCGCGTCGAGGGAGACCGCGCGGTACTCCACCAGCGTCCCGTCGGCGAGGCCCGCGGTGTCGTGGAAGACGCGCGGCTTCGTCGTCTCGGCGGTCCCGAGCTGAGTCCACTCGTCGTCGCCGACGACGCGCCAGGCGAACGAGGTCTCGCGCCAGTGGTCGTCCGCCGACGCGGACACGGGGACGAGGCCGTCGATCGAGGCACCGGGCGCCGGGGTGGAGACCGTGACTCCCGCGGCCGCCGCCGGGGCGGTCACGGTGCCGTCGGCCCGGAGCACGACGGCCGAGCGGGCCGGGACGGTCACGCTCGCGACCGCGTCGGTGCCCGTGACAACACCGGTGACGCTCCCGTCCAGCGGGTAGAGCGGCGCGAACGTCGCGTCCGCCGTCAGCGTCGGCACGTCGACCGTGCGCGCGGCGGCCGCGTTGTTCGCGACGACGAGGTACTCGACCTTCTCGTCGCGGTCGACGCGGGAGAAGGCGTAGACGCCGCTGGAGTCGACGAGCCGCTCGATCTGGGCGCCGTCGCTCAGCGCCGGGTGCTGTGCACGCAGGGCCGCGACGTCCGCGATCGTCCGGTACAGCGGGGCGGACGTGTCGAACCGGTCGACCGAGCCGGCCGTGACCCCCGTGACGAGGGGCTGGTTCGCGTACTCGGCCACCTGCGTCGCGAACATGTCCTGCCGGGCGTCCTTGTCGCCGCCGGTGCCGGCGAAGCCCTGCTCGTCGCCGTAGTAGACGACGGGCTGGCCGCGCGTGAGGAACATGAGCTCGTGCGCCAGCTCGCTGCGCTCGAGCGGGTTGTCCGTGGTGCGCAGGAAGTAGCCGACGCGGCCCATGTCGTGGTTGCCGAGGAAGGACGGGAGCGCGGACGCCGACGTGGTCGGCGTCGTGTAGTAGTCGTCTCCGGCGAACAGCGCGGACAGCGAGCTAGGCAGGCCGCCGCTCGCGAAGGTGAGGGCCTGCTGCTGGAAGTAGAAGTCGAGCACCGAGTCCATCTGCGTGCGACGGACGTACGGGCTGAGCTTGACCGGGTCGGCGTCGTAGACCTCGCCGAACATGAAGAAGTCGGGGTTGCCGACGGCGGTGGCGTGCTGGGAGACGGCTGCGGTGAACGCCTGCCAGAACTCGAAGTTCACGTGCTTGACGGTGTCGATGCGGAAGCCGTCGATGCCGAGGTCGACCCACGCGTCGTAGACGTCGATGAAGCCGTCGACGACCGTCGGGTGCTCCGTGAACAGGTCGTCCAGGCCGCTGAAGTCGCCGTAGGTGACGGACTCGCCCTCCCAGGTCGAGTCGCCCCGGTTGTGGTACAGCGTCGGGTCGTTGAGCCACGCGGGGACGCGCAGGTCGGCGTCCGCCGGGTCGATCACCGGCGTGTAGGGGAACGACGTCGCGGCGTCGAGCTCGGGGAAGGTGTCCGTCCCGGCGTAGTCGGCCGGGTCGAACGGGTTGCCGTTCGCGTCGCGGTAGGGCGACGACGCCTGCGGCACGTAGCCGTACTGGCCCTCCTGGTAGGAGATGACGTCGGCCGTGTGGTTGGTGATGATGTCGAAGTAGACCTTGATGTCGCGGTCGTGCGCGGCGTCGATGAAGTCCGCGAGCTCGTCGTTCGTGCCGAGGTGCGGGTCGATCTGGGTGAAGTCCGTGACCCAGTAGCCGTGGTACCCGGCCGAGGCGTCGGCGCCCGTGCCCTGGACCGGGCGGTTCTTGAACGACGGCGTGAGCCAGATGGCGGTGGTGCCGAGGCCCTCGATGTAGTCGAGCCTGTCACGCAGACCGGCGATGTCGCCGCCGTGGTAGAAGCCCTTGTCCGTCGGGTCGAGGCCGGTGACGAGACGGTCGTCGGAGTCCTCGCCGCCACGGTCGTTGGTGGTGTCGCCGTTCGCGAACCGGTCCGTCATGACGAAGTAGAAGACCTCGTCGCCCCCCGCCTGCCGGACGGGGTCCGCCACGAGGGCGGAGTCGGCGTCGCTCACATCGCCGGCCAGGTCGAGGGGCACGAGGCCCGTGCGCTTGGTGGTGGCGTCGAAGGTGAACCGCAGGCGGGTCTCCCCCGCGAGCACGAGCGGCGTGTTGCCCGAGCCGCCCTCGCGGCCGTAGGACTCCTCCCACGCGTGGTCGTAGGTCACCTTGTACTCGTAGCTGCCCGCCGGGAGCGTGAACTCGGCGGCGTAGACGCCGTCGGTCCCGGTCGGCGCGAGGTCGGTCGCGGTGCACTCCGGCTGCCAGTCACCGGCGCAGCCGAGCTCGGACTGCAGGCTGCCGACGAGGGTGAGGGGCCGCGGGGCTGCCGCCGCCGGCGCGACCGGCGTCGCGGCGAGAGCCGCGCCGAGACCGGTCGCGGCGAGGGCGAGAGCGGCGAGCGCGGCAGCCGGGCGACGGCTCTGCCGCCTCGTGCTGACGCCGCGCGAAGAACTGTGCTGAGACACGGGACGATCCGTTCGTCGGCTGCGGGGGTTCCGCGGTGACGCCTGCACTGGCGCCCCGCGAGGTCACCATCGTCCCAAGGCATGGGACGTTGCGCAAGACTTGCAGCGAAGTTGCATCAACGTGAGGACGATTAGCGCTGATTTGTGACTGCGGGAGTGTGAAGGGGGTCACAGCGTCGGCGTGTCGAGGGGGGCGTGTTGCAACGATTGCGGGCGCGAGTTGCGGCGGGCGGCCGAGCGCCGCGTCGGAGCGGCGCAGACGGGGGGCGGCGGAGCAGCGGAGCGTGCGCGACGCGTCGGGAAAAGCCGAGCGGCGGGCGGCCCACCCGAGGGTGGACCGCCCGCCGCTGCGGTGATGCGGAAGGCTGAGCGCCTAGGCCTCGATCAGAAGCCCATGCCGCCCATCTCGTCGCCGCCGGCCGGGACGGCCGGAGCCTTCTCCGGCTTGTCGGCGACGACGGCCTCGGTCGTGAGGAAGAGACCGGCGATCGACGCGGCGTTCTGCAGCGCCGAGCGGGTCACCTTGACCGGGTCGTTGACGCCCGCGGCGAGCAGGTCCTCGTACACGCCGGTCGCGGCGTTGAGGCCGTGCCCGGCCGGGAGGTTGCGGACCTTCTCGGCCACGACGCCGCCCTCGAGACCGGCGTTCTCGGCGATCTGCTTGAGCGGGGCGTCGATGGCGACCTCGACGATCTTGGCGCCCGTCGCCTCGTCACCGACGAGCTCGAGGCCCGCGAGGGCCTCCTTGCCGGCCTGGATGAGCGCGACGCCACCACCGGCGACGATGCCCTCCTCGACCGCGGCCTTGGCGTTGCGGACGGCGTCCTCGATGCGGTGCTTGCGCTCCTTGAGCTCGACCTCCGTCGCGGCACCCGCCTTGATGAGGGCGACGCCACCGGCCAGCTTCGCGAGGCGCTCCTGGAGCTTCTCGCGGTCGTAGTCGGAGTCGGAGTTCTCGATCTCGGCGCGGATCTGGTTGATCCGGCCGTCGAGGAGCTCCTTGTCCCCGGCACCCTCGACGATCGTGGTCTCGTCCTTGGAGACGACGACCTTGCGCGCCTGGCCGAGCACCGACAGGTCGGCGTTCTCGAGCGTGAGACCGACGGTCTCGGAGATGACCTGGCCGCCCGTGAGGATGGCCATGTCCTGCAGCATCGCCTTGCGGCGGTCGCCGAAGCCCGGGGCCTTGACGGCGACGGACTTGAAGATGCCGCGGATCTTGTTCACCACGAGGGTGGCGAGCGCCTCGGAGTCGACGTCCTCGGCGATGATGAGGAGCGGCTTGCCGGACTGGATGACCTTCTCCAGCAGCGGCAGCAGGTCCTTGACCGAGGAGATCTTCGACTCGACGAGCAGGATGAACGGGTCGTCGAGGACGGCCTCCTGACGCTCCTGGTCGGTGACGAAGTACGCCGAGAGGTAGCCCTTGTCGAAGCGCATGCCCTCGGTGAACTCGAGCTCGATGCCGAGGGCGTTGGACTCCTCGACCGAGATGACGCCCTCCTTGCCGACCTTGAAGATCGCCTCGGCGATCTTCTCGCCGATCTCGACGTCGTTCGCGGAGATCGCGGCGGTCGCGGCGACCTGCTCCTGCGTCTCGACCTCCTTGGCCTGCTCGCGCAGCGCCTCGGTGACGGCCGCGACGGCCTTGTCGATGCCCCGCTTGAGGGCGATGGGGTTGGCGCCGGCGGCGACGTTGCGCAGACCCTCGCGAACGAGCGCCTGGGCGAGCACGGTGGCGGTCGTGGTGCCGTCACCCGCGATGTCGTCCGTCTTCTTGGCGACCTCCTTGACGAGCTCGGCGCCGATCTTCTCGAACGGCTCCTCCAGCTCGATCTCCTTGGCGATGGAGACGCCGTCGTTCGTGATCGTGGGGGCGCCCCACTTCTTCTCGAGAACGACGTTGCGACCCTTCGGGCCGAGCGTGACCTTGACGGTGTCGGCGAGGCGGTTGAGGCCACGCTCCATCCCGCGGCGGGCCTCCTCGTCGAAGGCAATGATCTTGGCCATGTGGCTGCGATCCTCCTGGTGAGATTCGAACGGACCGGGCGACGCCCGCGACGGACGGCCCCGCACCGGCCGGGCCTGTCCCGACCGCCGCGTGACCTCGCCACCCTGGTCACAGTTGTCACTCTCGATGCGAGAGTGCTAACTGAGATTTTGGCACTCTCGCACCGAGAGTGCAAGCAGCGCTCCCCCGTCGACCGGCTAGGCCCGCGGGCGGGGCAGGTGACGCTCCCACCAGTCGAGCACGGCCTCGAACCGCTGCCGCCGGTGCTTCGGACGACCCGAGCGGGACAGCTCGTGCCCCTCCCCCGGGAACAGCAGCAGCTCGGCCGGGACACCCCGCCGGCGCAGCCCCACGTACCAGCGCTGCCCCTGCTCCACCGGGCAGCGCCAGTCCTGCTCGGAGTGGACGACCAGCGTCGGGGTCACGACCTGACCGATGCGCGCCATCGGGCTCTGCGCCGCGACCAGCTCGGGGTCCTCACCGACGTAGCGCAGCCCGAAGAACCAGCCGATGTCGCTCGACCCCTCGAAGCTGACCGGGTCGAGGAACCCGCGCTCGACGATCGCCCCGCGGAACCGCTCGGCCGCGTCGGGCCGGGTCGTCAGCCACGCCGTGAGGTAGCCGCCGTAGGAGCCGCCCATGACGCCGACGCGGTCGGCGTCGAGCTCCGGGTGCGTCGCCAGGGCGTGGTCCAGCAGGGCGAGGACGTCGTCGGCGTCCACCGTCCCGAAACCGCCGAGGATCGCGCGCCCGTGCGAGCTGCCGTAGCCCGCCGACCCCCGCAGGTTGCCGTAGACGACGGCGTAGCCGGCGCCCGCCGCCACCGCGACCTCGTCGAAGAACACGTCCTCGTAGGCCGCGTACGGCCCGCCGTGGATCATGAGCAGCGTCGGGTACGGCCCGGCGCCGAACTCCTCGGGGTCGGGCGTCACCAGCCAGCCGTGCACGGGCGTGCCGTCCGGCGCACTCGCACCGTCGAGCTCGACCGGGAGCCGGAGCTCGCCGCCGACGGCGTCGCGCAGCGGCGCCGCCAGGTCGGTCAGCGCGGTGAGACCGTCGACGCCGCCGGCGTCGAGCGTCGCCGGCTCGATCTGCACCACCTCGCCGGGGCTGTCCGGCAGCGTCACGCTCGCGATGACGCGGCCGTCCGGCAGCGACGCCGCGCCCGTCACGCTGCCGGGGTGGACGACGTCGACGCCGCCGTCACCGCTCACGCGGACCAGCTCCGTGCGACCGCGCCGGGTCCGGCGCAGCAGCGCGCCCCCGTCGGCCGTGGTCTCGAACGCCCCGGCCCCGACGCCGCCGAGCAGGTCGTCGACCTCGGGGTCCGTCAGCCGCTCGGCGTCGACGAGCCCGGTGCCGACCAGGCGGGCGCGGACGAGGGCGGGGTTGCGGCCGACGTAGTCGAGGCCGTCAGCCCCGAGGTCGCGCACGAGGAGGTGGAGCAGCATCGCCTGGTCGGGGTCGGGCGCGACCGCGAGCGCGTCGACCGTGAGGCCGTCTGCGACGCCGTCCCGCGTGAACGGCGTGAGCGCGTCGAGGGCGACGACCTCCTGCCGGACCGGGACGGGCAGACCGCGGCGGTGAGCTGCGGCGTCGGAGTCGTCAGCGGTGCGCGAGTCGTCGGCGGTGCCGTCGGTGGCCCGCTCGATCTCCGCGACCTCGGGCAGCGCGAGCCGGACGAGGTCCGTGACGAGCGCGTCGTCCCGCCCCCGGCGCACGAGCAGGGCGTCGCCGGCGGGCGTCCACGTCACGTCGGCGAAGGACGGACCGGCCTCCGGGGTGTCGCCACCGGTGAGGCGGAGCGGTGCCCTGGGCGTGGCCGGCGGCGCGGTGGGTGCGGCCGGGAGCGGGACGTCGACGACGAACACGTGGGCGGGGCGGCCCTCGGTGAAGCCGATGCCGTCGTGACGGTAGGTGAAGGTGGTGATGTGGCGCGCGGGCTCGGCGTCGGGACCGACCCCGTCGGTCGTGCCGTAGCGGCCCTCCTCCGGGACACGCGCCACGTAGGCGATCCGGCCGGAGTCGGGCGACCAGGCGGGGCGGCCGGAGACGCCGAGCTGGTGGCTCGTGAGCACGACGGGCTCGCCGCCGCGCACGTCGAGCACCGCGAGCTGCGCGGGTCCCGACTCGCCGGCGCGCAGGAACGCGATCCAGCGGCCGTCGGGCGAGACGACCGGCTCGCTGTCGCGCGGGCCCGCGGTCAGCGCGAGCGCCGGGGCGCCGGGCTCGGCGAGGTCGAGTCGCCAGAGCCGGGAGCGGTAGGCGTCGGCGTCGAGGTCGGGCCGGGAGACGGCGACGACGGCGAGGGCGCCGTCCGGGCTCACCGCGGGACGGCCGGGGATGCGCAGGAGGTCGAGGTGCTCGGGCTTCACCCCTCGACCCTAGGCCAGCGGTCGCAGCCGGCGCTGGCTCGAGGCCCCGTCCGCTCTCCGCGGATCGTCGCACCCGCCACCCCGACCGATGCGGCGCGTCGCACTGGACACGCCGTGTGGAGCACGATGACGCCGGGACGGATCCGCGGAGAGCGGACACCCTGGCGGCCGACCGAGCGGACCGGGCTAGACCGGCCCGGCGGGCTTGGCGGGGTCCTTGCGCTTGTCGTCGCCGGCCACCACGAGGCTCGGCATGATCTCGTGCAGCCGCTCGACCCACTCCGGGTGCTCGTCGCCGAAGCAGGTCTTGATGACCTTGGCCATCGCGAACGCGGCCGTCGAGGCACCGGGCGAGGCGCCGAGCAGGCCGGCGACCGTCCCGTCGGCCGACGCGATGACCTCGGTGCCGAACTCGAGGGTGCCGCCCTTGGTCGGGTGCGGCTTGATGATCTGCACGCGCTGGCCGGCGTTGATGAGCGTCCAGGGCTCCTGCGTGGCTGCCGGGAAGAAGCCGCGCATCGTCCGCAGTCGCGCGGCCGGCGACGCGATGAGCTCCTTGACGAGGTACTTGACCAGGTCGAGGTTGTCCCGGGCCACCGAGAGCATCGAGCGGACGTTGTGCAGCCGGACCGTGCGCAGCGCGTCGAACATCGAGCCGTGCACGAGGAACTTGACCGAGAAGCCGGCGAACGGGCCGAACATGAGCGCGGTGCGGCCGTCGACCACGCGGGTGTCCAGGTGCGGGACCGACATCGGCGGCGCGCCGACCTCGGCGCGGCCGTACACCTTGGCGTGGTGCCGGGCCACGAGGTCCTCGTCGAACGTGCGCAGGAACTGCCCGGCGATCGGGAAGCCGCCGTAGCCGCGGATCTCCGGGATGCGCGTGCCCTGGAGCAGCCGCAGCGCGCCGCCGCCGGCGCCGACGAACACGAATCGCGCGTCGACCGTCCGGGGCTCGCCGATGGTCTGCCAGGACCGGTCCCGGACCGTGAGCCGCCAGCCCGGGCCGCACCGGCGGATCGAGCGCACCTCCTGGCCGAGGTGGACGGTGGCCCCGCGGGCGCGGGCCGCGTCGAACAGCTCGGTGGTGAGACGGCCGAAGTCGACGTCGGTTCCGCTGCGCACGCGCGTGGCGGCGACGGGGCCGTCGGCGGGACGGCCGGCCGCGAGCAGCGGGGCCCACTCGGCGATCTCGCCGAGGTCCTCCGAGTACTCCATGTCCGCGAAGTTCGGGTGGGCCGAGAGGGCCTCGTACCGAGCCCGCAGGTAGTCGACGCCGTCCTGGCCGGACACGAACGTCATGTGCGGGACCGGGCTGAGGAAGGAGTCCTCGCCGTCGATCGCGCCGGTCCCGGCCAGGTGCGCCCACAGCTCGCGCGAGGCGTGGAACTGCTCGTTGACGGCGACGGCCTTGGTGATGTCGATCGAGCCGTCGGCGCGCTGCGGCGTGTAGTTGAGCTCGCAGAGCGCCGCGTGCCCCGTCCCGGCGTTCCGCCAGGGGTTCGAGCTCTCGTCCGCTGGCTCCGGCAGCCGCTCGAAGACGTGGATGCTGGCGCCCGGGTCGAGCTCGCTGAGCAGGACCGCGAGCGTCGCGGACATGATGCCGCCGCCGATGAGGACGTAGTCGACGGGCGGGGTCGCCGGGCGGGTCGACCGGGGCCGACGGGAGCCGCGGGCCACGCGCGAGCCGCTGGGTGCTGACGTCACTGCCGGGTCCACTCCGCGCTCACTCCGCGAAGTCGGACCGGAGCACGACGGTGATCGACGCGACGTCGGCCAGCTCGCTGACCTGCGCGATCCCGAGCTCGGACGCGACGGCCTCGGCCGCGGCGCGCAGCGACTCGTCGCGGAAGAACACGGTGGACACCTCGGGCTGCGCCGACTGGTAGTTGCCGCTCGTGATGTTGCTCCAGCCGAGACCGGCGAGCTTCTCCTGCGTCCGGCCCGCCAGCCCCTGGACGCTGGCGCCGTTGAGCACCGACACGGCGACCGCGCGGTCCACGGGCTCGGGCTCCGGCTCGGTCGCCGTCTCCTCGGGGGTCGGCTCCTCGCTGGTCTCGCCCTCGCCGGCGCCCGTGCTCTCCTCGGGGGCCGGCTCGGTGCCGTCGGTGGCGGCGTCGGTCGGCGTGCCGTCCGTCGCGGTGATGCTGGGCGTGGTCGGAGCCGCGCCGTCGTCACCGCCGCCGGCGGCGATGCGGACCAGGCCCCAGGCGAGGAGGGGAGCGAGGACGACCACCGCGATGAGCGGCCCCCACACGCGCCACCACGGTCGCGGCGCACGGTGAACCCCCTGCGGGACGCGCTGGCGTCCGAGCTCGTCGAACTCGTCGTCGGGGAAGGGGTAGGTGTCCTCAGCCACGATGCGAGGGTAACCGAGACGGGGCGGTTCAGCCCGTGACGTCGCCGAGACGACGCGCGGAACGCGCCTGCTGGCGGCTCGCGCGCATCCGGCGCAGGCGCTTGACGAGGAGCGGCTGGGCCGCGAGCGCCTCGGGTCGGTCGATGAGCGCGTTGAGCACCTGGTAGTACCGGGTGGCGTTCATGCCGAACGCCTCGGAGATCGCCGCCTCCTTGGCACCGCCGAAGCGCCACCAGCCGGTCTCGAACTCGAGGATCTCGCGCTCGCGCTCCGTGAGGCCACCCTCGGGGGCGCTCTCCGGAGCCGCCGTGACCGCGGCCGTCGCCGTCGTGGCCATGCCGACCTCCCTCGTGAGTCTCGTGCGCCCGGTACGTGCGCTGCGCCCGGGAGCCGGTCCCGGTGCTGCCCCATCCTATGCGGTGAACCACACGCGTGTCATTCGCCGACGACACGGGGCCGCCGTGCTATGCGTCTCCCCCGGGCGAGGCCGGCCTCCCGATCAGGGAAGCGACCAGTCGACCGGCGAGGCGCCCTGCTGCTCGAGCAGCGCGTTGGCGCGGGAGAACGGGCGCGATCCGAAGAACCCGGCGTTCGCCGACAGGGGCGACGGGTGCGGCGACGCGACCACGGGCACGTCGCCGAGCATCGGCGTGAGGCCCTGCGCGTCGCGGCCCCAGAGCACGGCGACGAGCGGCCCGCCGCGCCCGACCAGCGCCTCGATCGCGCGCTGCGTCACCTGCTCCCAGCCCTTGCCGCGGTGCGAGCCCGCGGCCCCGGCGCGCACGGTGAGGACGCGGTTGAGCAGGAGGACGCCCTGGTCGGCCCACGGCGTGAGGTCGCCGGTCGTCGGGGTCGGCAGGCCGAGGTCCGTTCCGAGCTCGCGGTAGATGTTGGCGAGGGAGCGCGGGACGGGCTGGACGTGGGGGTCGACCGCGAAGGACAGCCCGATCGCGTGCCCCGGGGTCGGGTAGGGGTCCTGGCCGACGATCAGCACCTTGACGTCGGCGAGCGGTCGCTCGAACGCGCGGAGCACGTGGCGCCCGGCCGGCAGGTAGCGGCGCCCGGCCGCGGTCTCGGCGCGGAGGAACTCCCCCAGCTCGTGCACCTGGGCCTCGACGGGCGCGAGGGCCTCAGCCCAGTCGGGAGCGATGATCTCGGCGAGCGGCTGCGGCATCCGACGATCCTGGCAGGTGTCGGGTCGCGGGGCCAGCACGACGCCGACGGTTAGCGTGAGGGGATGGTGACCACACCGACCACACCGCCGTGGCGCAGCTACGTCGCGATGGGCGACTCGTTCACGGAGGGCCTGTGGGACGTCCTCGACTCCGACGGCGTACCCAGCCCCGACCTGTCCACGTGGGCGACGGCCAACCCGCACGACCCCGACGTCCCGACGCTCCGGCTGCGCGGCTGGGCCGACCTGCTCGCCCAGCACCTGGCGCGCCGGCGACAGGAACCGCTGTCGTACGCGAACCTCGCGATCCGCGGCAAGCTCCTCGGCCCGATCGTCGAGGAGCAGCTCGAGCCGGCGATCGCGCTGCGCCCGGACCTCGTGTCGTTCGTCGGGGGCGGCAACGACATCCTGCGCGCCTCGGTCGACATCGACTCGATCTCGGCGCAGCTCGAGGAGGCCGTCGTCCGGCTCCGGGCCGAGGGCATCGACGTGCTCCTCGCGACGGGGTTCGACATGAAGTCGCACTCGATGCTGTCGGCGACCCGCTCTCGCGTCGCGCTGTTCAACGCGAACATCAGCTCGATCGCGCGGCGGCACGGCGCCTACGTGCTCGACCTGTGGGGCATGCGCAGCCTGCGCGACCCGGAGTGCTGGAGCGAGGACCGCATCCACCTCCTGGCGAAGGGGCACGAGCGGGTGGCGCAGGCGGCGCTCGCCGGGCTCGGGCTCGCCGCCGACGACCCCGCGTGGGACGACGCCGAGATCGACCTGCCGCAGCTGCCCGTCCGCGAGCAGCTCGCGCACAACGCCGCCTGGGTGCGCCACCACGCCTATCCCTGGGCCACGCGGCGGTTCCGGGGCACGTCGTCCGAGGTCGAGCGCCTGCCGAAGTTCCCCGAGTACGTCGAGGTGGTCGACGGCGACCCGCCGGACTGAGCGGGACACACGGGGAGCGCCGGGCCGGGGCACCGGACGCGCTGGGCGCCGGGCGCGCGGGGCGCCGGCGAGCGGCGCGTGCAAGAGGAGCCGGCCGAGCCGACACATCCGGGGTAGCGCGGCCCACCGCGACCGACGCGGCTCGCCCGCGTCGGTCCGCACCGCGTGGGTCCGACCAGCCCCACCCGCGATCCCCGAGGAGGATCCCCATGACCACCGCCCTGCACCGCGCGGCGCGCACCAGCATCGCGCTCGTCGCCGCCATCGTCCTGCTCGCCGCCTGCGCGTCGGGTGGGGACTCCGGTACCGCCGACGCCACCGGCGACGCGACCGAGAGCGGCGCCACGACCGACGCGCCGGCGACGGAGAGCGCGGAGGGCGCCGACCCGGGCATCGCCGGCTCGTGGGTCCTGGCGGACGACCCGGCGATCACCCTGGAGGTCACCGAGACCGGTCAGGTGTCCGGCAGCGGCGGCTGCAACACGTACATGACGACGGTGACCCGCGACGAGGCGACGGGCGACCTCACGTTCGGCCCGGCCGCCAGCACGCGGATGGCGTGCGAGCAGGCGGTCATGGACGCCGAGCACGCCTACCTGACGCGACTGGAGACGGTCACCCGGGGCACGGTCGACGGCGCGAGCCTCGTGCTCGGGACGTCCGACGGCGACGAGCTGGTCTTCACCTCCGCCGGCTGAGCCCGACGCGAACCTCCGTCGACCCGTCGCGGCGCAGGCCCACCTCGACGACGGCGCGGTCGCCGTCGTCCTCGACGCGCGGCTGCCGCCCCGGCCCTTCCGCGACCGAGAGCTTGATCTGGGCAGATCAAACCCCAGGAGTTGATCGCCTGCGAGCCGCACGCGCGTCACGGAGCCGCCGGAGCCGGTTCACGACGACCGGCGCGTGCGCGAGGGCGTCCGGTCGCTCCAGGAGTGCGTTGAGCACCTGGTTGTAGGACGTCTCGTTCACGCCGAACTCCGCCCGTAGAGCCGCCTCCTTGGCGCCGCCGAGCCGATGAGGGCGAGACTCGAAGTCGAGCATCTCCCTCTCGCGCTCGGACAGACCCGTCGAGGATCCGACGACGCGGCCGGACGGCACCGGGCTCATGCCACTCCTTCGTCCATGCGCATCGTCCGGCCACGACCGTCGTGATGCCCCTGGTACAGGGTGACCAGCTGAACGGTGACACCGAGCTCCTTGGCGAGCGCACCGGCATGGTTGCCCACGAGACGCTCGGCCAGGCTGTACTCCAGCGACGAGATGAGCGTCTGCGCCGCCCAGAGGTTCGCCTCTCGCTCGTCCCGCTCGCGATCGTGCCTGGTCCGCCAGTCGTGCCGGTGATGGACGTGCCCGAGCTCGTGAGCAAGCGTCGTCCGCTGTGTCAGCAGGGTCTTGCGTGGGTTGACGTAGATGATGCCGGTGGAGTGCACCTCCCCCGAACGACTGCCAAGATCGCGAAAGACCACTCGCATCCCCATCGCCCCCGCCAGCCAGATCAGTTCCTCCACGCGACCCTCCTATGGCTCGTCCTGCTGCGCCTCCGACTCGGCGTCGTCGTCATCCTCTCGCGCTGCCATGAGCGTGCCACCGCCCTCCGACATCGATCGGCCGCCGAAGATCGTGCGGCCCCCGTCGCGGTAAAAGATGGGGTCGGGGTACCCCCGGCCGCGGAGATCGGCGGCATCGCGTTCCGCCTCGGCCAGCACGTCGGCCACGTCGAGCCCGAGGGTCCAGCACAGCCGGTCGAGCACGTCAAGGTCGATCGCCCGGGTACCGCGCAGGATCTTGGAGAGCTGCGACTGCGACACCCCTGAGACCGCTGCCAGCTCGGTCTGGGTCGCCTGGACACGCGCGACACGTGCTCGCAGCACCGCGGCGACGTTGCGGGTGATGACACCGGGAAGGGTCACGTTCGTCATGGCCGCGAGTATGCCAGCACAACCGACTTCAGTCCAGACTTGACTCTTCTAGTTCATCTGGACTACGACTATCTCCATGAACTACAGATCTCGAGAGAAGCAGCTCCAGGCGGAGGTCCTGGCGGAGATGGACCTCCGGGGGGTCTCCCTCTCGGACCTCGCGGCCGGATCCGGCATCGGTCTCGGCACGCTGAACCGGTGTCTAGCGGGAGAGACCGCGTTCACCATCGACGCCCTGTCTCGGGTGGCACGAACCCTCGGGACCACGGCATCGGACCTCCTCGCTCGATCGAGGACGGAGCATCCCTGATCGTCGTCCCTCGGTGGACGACGTCGAACCGCCGGGCCACGCGCCAGCGAGAGACGAGGCACAGCCATGTCGATTTTCACCCGCGCCGAATGGCGGTCGTTCGTCCGCGACGCGGCCGATGCCGAGGGACACATCCTCACCGAGAAGGAAGTCCGTGACTGCGCCGGGCTCCTTGCTCACAGGTACGAGGCGGCGCTCGACGAGCGGCCCGGCGACTGGAGCGTCGACGGGACGATCCCCGACCCGACTCCGGCGACCGCCTTCCCGAACGCGGCGATCGAGCGCGCCGTCGTGAATGCGGCCGCGGCTCGGAGACGCATCACGACCAGACGATCCGCCTGACCCATCCACCCCGGCCCCGCCCGCTGCCACAGCGGCGCGGGGTTTTCTCATCCCTGGAGTACCCATGCCTACCGAGATCCAGCCCCGGCCAACCCGCCGCGAACGCGACATCCCCCACCTGCCCCCGCTCCTGGGGCCGCTCCTGGAGCGGGGTGGCGAACGATGACCGCTCTCACCGAGCCGGCCCTCTCCCCCTCCGGTCGATCGAAGGGGACCCGTGACCGGTACCCGGACGACATCCGCGTCGGGGACACGATCACCTGGGTGGACCGCGAGCGGGTTCGCCGGGGTGTGGTGACCGGTCGCGAGGGGAACCCGTACGTCGCCGTGGTGCTCGTCGGACGAACGCGCGTGTACCGGCGGCAGGTCACGCTCCACCTGCCGAGCTCGTGGACCCCGCCCGCGTCGCTCGACATCCCTCCCCAGGACCTGCAGGAGGAACAGGCCGCGTCGCTCGTCGAGGCCCGCCAACAGCACGGCTGGGACGAGGCGCTGCGCGTCGCCGGGCTCAGCCACGCGGAGGGTGTCCGTCGCTGGTCCCTCGCCATCGACCGGGGCTGGGCCTCCTGAGACGACGCACTCCGGCACGCCCACCCTCACCACGAACCGGGAGGACAGCATGACCATCTCAGCAATCGAAGCCCACCAGGCACGCGACGACCTCCTCCAGATCTGTGACGCATGGCCGGCGCTCCGCGCTCGTCTTCACCGCTCGAGCAGACAACCGGCCGGGGACCGCGTCTCCGGCAGCAGGAGCCGGCCGCTGGTGCTCGACGTCCACGTCCTCGACCTGATGACCGAGATCGAGAACGAGGCGGCCTCCCTTGCCCACGTGCTCATGGACGAGCTGCCCAGGAGCACGGGCCGACCGTGGACTCCCGCGCAGACGGGAGTCGCCCTGCTCCGCGAGATCGCGACACGACACCACGGTCACTTCACCACGGGCGACGAGCAGACAGCCCTCGCGTTCGTCGGGTGGGCCAGCACCTACTGGCGCAAGGTCCGGCGCACGATCGAGGGGAGGGCCCCGTCCGCCTATATGGGCGACTGCCCCATGACCTACCCGGAAGGGACCCGGCGCGACGGCGAGGACGTCTCCGGTCTCCCCTGCTCGGGGTCGCTCTACCGGTACGACGGGTTCGCCGACATGCGCTGCCCCGACTGCGGGCAGGCGACGACGCTCGACGACCAGCGCGACCACGTCGCCTCGGTGCTCGAGAAGCTCGTCATGACCCAGAGCGAGATCCGCGCGGCGCTCGTCGTGCTCGGCTACGAGGTGTCGATCAAGACGGTGCAGTCGTGGACCCAGCAGCTCCGGGGTCGACCGGCTCGGCTCCCCGAGGCGGTCGCCGACGAGGGGCTCTACCGGCTCAGCGACGCGGTCGAGCTGGCCGAGCAGTGGGCGAAAAGGAGCGCAGGAGCGCGACGCGTGCCTTCCGCCCACTAGTCAGGTACGCTGCAAGCGATGGTGTTGAACAACACCCACGAAAGGCCGGGAGTCAACTGAGACCCCGGCCTTTGTCGTAGGCGCGACCGGCATCGGAGGCGGCCCTTTCCTCCGGGCCGTCACCTTCCGGGGAAAGCTCAGGCCTACCCCGACGCAGGCACCCGTCCCCTTGCTCGCTCTCCCATGACGGAGAGGTGCGAGGCGGCCAGCTCCGCGCTCTCGCGACCCTCTTGTGCTCAGCGGCGACCGGCCAGCACCAGTTCGGCTCCCGCCCTGAGCCCATCCATCCTCAGCCCCACGCATCCCGCGCGGGGTTCTTCGTCGCGCCATCGGGCGACGGAGGGAGAAGAAAGCCGCACGTGCGGCGACAACCAACGCCCCGCCAGTCGGGGAAGACAAGGAGTGAACATGCTGCTGCTCTCTGATGGCATCACCCGCCTGGACATCCTGCCCACCAAGCCTGCTGGCTGGGACGTGGGTGACGGCACGGTCGAGCTTCCGCTGTCCGCGTTCGCGGACGCGGTCGACACCTGCGGCCAGATCAACAAGCCGGACTACCACCTGGGTGCTGGACCGTCGGCCACCGTGGCCGACCAGCCGCTGTGCGAGAAGGGCGAGGGCAACGCCTTCGGGGCCTCGACCTTCACCGGCACCCTCTCGGTGCTGCGTCAGTACGACGAGACGGGTCATATCGATCCCCTGACGGACACGGTCTACGCCGTGATCGGCGAGAAGGGTGCGCGGGCCTGGTACGCCGAGCGCACGGGCCCGTCCGCCAAGACCCCGCTGGCCATCGGCGACGAGGGCTGGATCTACGAGGCGGAGTCCGACGAGCCGTCGGTCCCGCAGGACCGCTCCGGCTACTCGAAGGAGACCATCCCGCTCTCCGTCAAGGGTCGACGCCGCTTCAAGGTCGTCGCTCCCGCCGGACCGTGATCTAGAACCCCTGCCGCGCCGGATGACTCACAGGCTCTCCGGCGCGGCAGGCTCCCCGACCGACGCCTGTGCCCCCGCCCGCCACCAAAGACAAGGAATGAGCCTGTGACAACTACTCCCGAGACCACGATCGCCGTCGACTTCGACCTCATCAGCTACATCAACTCCGGCACGGTCGCGCGCCGCGAGGTCGTGATCTACGCCGACGAGCAAGCCGCCGGCGAGCTCATCGACGCACTCGCGGCGCTGCGCGCGCTGGGCTGGTCCGATGACGAGGAGCCGCGCCCGTCGACGCCCAAGGACGGCCCGCTGGACGAGCCGAGCGAGCCCGCCGGGGTCGGGCTCCTCCTCGACCGTGCCCGTGCGGCCCAGGAGCGCCTCGACGCCTCGCGATCGGTGTGGACGGTCCAGGCGCTCTCCTCGGAGACCGCCGACGACATCATGGCCGAGCACCCGCTGCCGAAGATGCCAACCCCCGCGAAGGACAGCGCGAGCGAGCGGGAGCGCGAACGCTACCAGGAGCGCTACCTGGCCTATCGGGAGTCGGTCGACAGGACCCAGCGGGAGCAGCGGTACGCGCTCCTCTCCCGCGCCGTCGTGTCCGTCGAGACCCCTCACGGCACGGCCGAGGGCGCCAGCGTCGAGCAGCTCCATGCGATCGACGCCCGCCCCGGCGGCCAGAAGTGGATCGACCGACTCTGGTCAGCCCTGGACGAGGCGCAGACCCAGGACCCGGACGTGCCGCGCCCTACGTGGCTCGGGCGCTCCACGAACTCCCCGGCCTGATCCGGGCGCTCCGCGCCGCGAGGGCGTGGGGCGTGCGTCCGATGAAGTACCTCGGCGCCACCGGGAAGCGGTGGACGGGCAGGGACCGCGCCCTCGCCGAGGGACTGGAGGAGTACGAGGCGAGCCTCAACCCGGTCGGCATTCCGTCCTGGATCGCACGCGACCCGAGTCGCAGATTCACGGTCGACGAGAACGTCGACCGGGCCATGGCCGTCTACGAGGAGGCCCAGGAGGGGATCCGCAAGTCCGACGTCGACACTCCCGGGCTGATCCTCGCGGTGCTCGAGGTCAGCTCGGAGGTGACGGCGCCCTCGACCACGAGCACCGCACCAGCGGGATAGGCGCCCCGCGGGGGCGAGCGGGGTCTCGATCCGCTCGCCCCCACCAACCACCACACCGCAATCCCCTTCGTCCCCGCGACGTCGGGGGCCATCGACATCCCGAGGAGGTACCCATGGCCAATCCGACCATCAAGGTCGCACTGACCATCTCGGTCACGCAGTACACGACCGAGGTCGAGCGGGCGACCCGAGCGACGGAGTCGCTCGGAAAGTCAGCGGACAAGGCAGCGAAGCAGTCGCAGACGGCGTTCGCCAAGATGCTCCAGTCTGCGCGTGACAACAAGGAGGCGTGGGCGACCGTCGGCGGAGCCCTCACGAAGATCGGCCAGTCGATCATGGACGTCGCCGTGTCCGCGGCGAAGGCCGGCATCGCCTACAACACGCTGCAGCAGACCTCTCGCACCGCGTTGACGACCCTCCTCGGCTCCGCGGAGGCGGCCGCCGCGCAGATGGGCAGGCTGGACGACTTCGCGCGGAACTCTCCCTTCGCGAAGAAGACGTTCGTCACGGCGCAGCAGCAGATGCTCGGCTTCGGCGTCGCCACGCAGAAGGTGCTCCCCTACCTGGACGCCGTCCAGAACGCCGTCGCCGCGATGGGCGGGTCCAACCAGCAGATCACCGACATCTCGTCGATCATGTCGCAGATCTCCGCGGCGTCGAGGATCACGGCCGGCGATCTGACCCAGTTCGGTCAGCACGGCGTCGACGCCGCGGAGCTGATCGGCTCGCAGCTCGGTCGGACCGGGACACAGATCCGCGAGGAGATCACGGCCGGCACGCTCGATGCCGGTACCGCCCTCGACGCACTCGCCGCAGGTATGCAGAGCCGGTACGGCGGGGCTGCGAGCGACGTCAAGAGCACCTTCGCCGGCGCGTTCGAGCGGGTCAAGAGCGCCTGGAGCGATCTGACCTCCGAGCTTGCGCAGCCACTGGTCGGCACCGACGGTGGCGGCATCCTCGTGGGCCTCGCCAATGGTGCCGCCGATCTCATGCGGAACTTCCAGGCGCTGCCAGACCCGGTCAAGGCGGCGACCACGACGGTCGCGGGAGTCACGGGAGGGATCTCTCTGCTCTCCGGGGCCCTGGTCAGTTCCTATCCCAAGTGGGTCAAGTGGAAGGACTCGCTCAATAGCTTCATCACAACAGCCGGGGCCGCCGGAAAGGCCGTGGGCCTCCTTCGCGCCGCCGCCCTTCCCCTGGCCGGGGTCTTCGCGGCTGCGTCGATAGCGCTCATGATCTGGGGCGAGAAATCAGCGGCGACGAAGTCTCGGGTCGACTCATTCTCGGAGACCATCGGGAACATGACGAGTACCGTGGCGACCGCAACCAACAACCTCCTCACCGGAACCAACTCGGACTGGGGCTGGTTCGAGAAATGGAACACTCGCACCGAGTGGTTTGAGATGGGAGCAGAGTCGTTCGTGGAGGCAGCCTCCATGCTGGGCCAGTCCGCGGACGACATTTCGCGCTCGCTCTCAATGAGCTCGGAAGAGTATGACGCCTACAGCAAGTCGATCCTCGATACGTCCACGGCCATGGGCTACGGGACCGGTGTTGGCCAGGAGTACCTCAACAAGATTGGTGAGCAACGAACCGCGATGGAGGCGGCGGCCGAGGCACAGAGAATTTTCCAGGAGCTCACGGCGGGCACCACCTTCCTCACCGAGGAACAAGCCGAGCAGACGCGTCTTGCTGCCGAAGCCGCGCAGCAGTTCGCGCAGGCGTGGCTGGAGACGGCCCAAGGCGCGGGCAACACGTTCGGGACGATCAGCAGCGCCTACGACGCCGTGATCGAGAAGAACAAAGAGATCGCGCAGAGCGAGGCAGATCGGGCTAATGAAGGGCTCGCGGCGAACGACGCGAGCCTGAAGTCGTGGACGGACTTCTACAAAGATATGTCCGTCTCGCACGACGACTGGCTAGCTCAGATGCAGGAGCAGCAGCGGGCCACCGAGAACTGGGCGAGCAACTACCAGACGGCGATGACCCAGGTGCGCGGGATGCCGGCTGAGGTTCAGGAGTCAGCGCTTGCGATGATCCAGGACCTGGTCGCCAAGGGGGCCGATGGAATGCCGATGCTCCAGGCCTGGGTCGATGGCACACCGGAGTGGCGTCAGGAGATGATCAGGGCGTTCGACGGCAAGAACCTCGCGACGGATCTCGTCGGCGAGACGCCTCCGACCATCGACGTCCTGGCACGCACCGCGCTTGCGGAGGAGAAGGTGCGCGAGCTCGAGGAGCAGCTCCTCGACACCACCACGACGACTCAGGTCGACGCCGACACGACGCCGGCCACGCTCACGCTCGACGAGATGCTCGCCTATGCCGGCGACGCGAATGTCGTCGTGCCGATCCTGTCGAGCGCTGGACCAGCCCGCACGATCGCCGAGGAGTTCCTCGCGTGGGCACAGTCGACGGAGCCGATCATCGTGTGCGATGCCGACACCGGAGAGGCCACCGTCACGGTGGACGCATTCACGAGCTGGGTCCAGAGCCTCGACCCCAGCGCCAGGTTCAGTGCCTCCACCGACGAGGCGACGGGCAGCGTCAGTGCCTTCATCACGTGGGCGGACGGTTCCCGCTCGGAGGTGCAGGTCGACGCCGGGACCGGCGGCGCGGAGACGACGGTCACGAACTTCGTCGGCACGACGAACGAACGTCGCGCCTCGATCCAGGTGTCCGCGTCGACGTCGGATGCCGAGGAGAAGATCTCCGTGCTCACCCGGGCACGGAGGGTGTCCGTCTCGGCCTTCATCCCGGGATTCTTCGGGCTTCGCGAGGGCGGACCCGTGACGTATCGCGCAGCGGGCGGCCCCGTCCACGGGCCTGGCACCGGTACGAGCGACAGCGTTCCGGCAACCGGTCCGTTCGGGTCCCGGTACCAGCTCTCCAACGGAGAGCACGTATGGACGGCACGCGAGACGGCCGCCGTCGGAGGGCACGGGGAGATGCTGCGGCTGCGCCGCGCAGCGCTCACCGGACGGGTCAGCTACCGAGCCGGGGGCGGGAGCATCGAGCCCCGGTACCTCACGCCTCGGGTCTCCCCGCAGGTGTACGTCAACACGACACCGACGGCCGACCTCTCGGCGGTGCGACAGATCGTGCGGGACGCCGTCTCGGAGTTCGCGCGCGTATCGACAACAGCAGCAGCAGACATCTCCCAGTCGAACCTCGCGGGTGCCGCGAGATCGCAGGGGAGCGAGTTCCAGACGAGGGGGCCGATGTGGTGACGACGCTGGTAGCCGAGGTTCTCGACGGTCCGCCGCCGATGGTGGGCCTGACTCTCACGGGCGCCGGCACGGGACCAGCCCGGTTCGAGGTGTCCTGGGACGGAGGTACGTCGTGGCGACGCGTGCGGGCTCGCTCGACGACCGTGGTGGGCTCCACCTACGTGCGCGATCACGTGGCGCCGCTCAACGTGCCGGCCATCTACCGGGTGACGGTCAACGAGATCACGACGACGGCGGAGCCGGTCACGGTGCCATCCGACGTCGCGTGGGTGCAGGACCCGCTCGACCCGCGCGGCGCGGTCCCGGTGCTCTGTCACCGCGGAGAGGGGGGTCTGACGCTGCTGTCACCGTCACTGGGCGAGCAGTCACGACGGCAGGTCGTCGACATGGTGACCGTGCAGGACTCGGTCTATCCGGTCGCGGCGCTCGGGCCACGGCTCGCCCCGGCGGACATGCGTCTCCACCTGCGTGCCGCGGCCTCGGCGCAGGGCGAGCTCGTGAACGCGATGCGCGCCCTGATCTCCTCCGGCACCCAGATCGTGCTTCGCGGCCTGCCGCCTGTGCTCGGGCTGGACGCGGTGGCACACGTGACCGCTCCCGACGTGGACGTCCTCCCGGTCGTGGGCGGGGTCGTTGGAGCACTGGCCGACTGGCGGCTCACCGTTCATCAGACACGGCCCATGAACATGAGCATCAGTGTTCCGTTCTGGACGTATCAGCAGGTGCGGGAGATGTGGCCGACCTCCTATGCGGACGTCAGGTCCGCCAGGCCCGGCGAGTCGTACATCGACTGGCTGCGCACCCCCGAGCCGTGACCGAACGCTCTGGTCGTCGGCTCTCTCGTTCTCTCTTAGGTGGTGGTGTTCGTGCGTGTACCCGTTGACGTGTGGGAAGACCTGGCGGCCGAGGTCATCGGCACCAGCCGGGGTGACGGTCTGGAGGTCATCGCCTGGCGCGGTTCGAGTCCCCCTCTCCGACTCGACGTCGTCTCGTGGGCCATCTCGTCGGCGGATCGGGCGATCCCCGACCAGCTGACCCTCACGGTCGACGACCGGGACGGCCTCCTCACACCGTGGGGCCTATCGGACACCCTGGCGCCGTTCGGCTCACGGGTCTCCGTCGCCTGGGTGAGCGGTAGCACCGGCCTTCGCGTGCCCTGGGGAGTCTTTCGGCTCCGCAAGGCGGACCCGCGGACGCAGTGGCTCGTCGCCAAGGACGGGATCCGGCGGATCCACGGCGGCGGACAGGTCCGCCTCACGGCCGACTCCGACCCTCAGTGCACGGCCGATCGGTGCCGTCTCGACGCGGACGTGCCGTCGAGCACGTCGCGTCTCGGGGAGGTGCGCCGTCTCATGAACCTCATCGGGATGAGCGTCGACGTCCAGGGCGTCGCGGACAAGCCGTGCCCGTCGGGGTTGGTGTACGACGACGGCCGCCTGGACGCGGTGCGTGACCACCTCGTCCAGCTCGACGCGGCCCAACGGATGGGACCGGACGGATCCCTCCAGATCGTGCCGACGGTCATGGACCCCGTCTGGACCATCGAGGGCGGCGACGAGGGGGCGCTCATCGGGATCGAGACCTCCCTGTCCGACAGGGACGTCTACAACGGCGTCACGTCGCGAGCCGAGATCAGCTCCGGTGGCACGCGCTCCCAGATCGTCGGGCGGGCGCGGATCTCCACCGGTCCCCTGGCCTGGGACGGCCCGTTCGGACCACAGCCCCTCTTCCACCAGTCGGCGGCGACCTCCCAGGCGGGCGCCGCCGCCGATGCGGAGGCACTTCTGACCAGCCGTCAGACCCAGGGTGAGGTCGAGATCGACGTCGAGTGTCTCTTCCATCCTGGCATCCAGATCCACGACTGGGTGGGCGTCGTCGCGCCGACCGTCGGGAGCGACGAGTCGCTCTCCGGTCGCGTCGTCGGCATCTCCGCGTCGTCCATCTCCGGGGGCGGTGCCACCCCGAGCAAGCACATGTCCCTGGTCGTGGCCGTCCCGAGCGACCGGCTGGAGACCATCGCGCACCGGGTAGCCCTCCATGGGTAGCCCGGCGCAGGTGCCGTGGGACCTGACCCTCGGAACCGTTCAGGCGCGCGAGGACTCGACCCTGGCAGTCAACGTCGCCGGCGTCCTGCTGGATCCGCTGTGGCTCGGGGCCTACATCCCGACCGCGGGGGACTCCGTCGTCGTCATCGTCCGCGCCGGTTCGGCCTACGTGCTCGGTCACGCGCACGTCGGGGCACGTCCGCTCACGGGCACGATCACGGGAGCCGCACTCGGGGGCCTCGTGCCGGTCACCACCGCCACGGGCGTGCTGCGATGCCGCTACGTCGGGACACCTCCGGCGACCGGCTCTCTCGTCCGGCTCGACTGGGCGGGTGCGACACCGTGGATCTGGCCGCTCGCCGCGGTCGCGTCCTCGGAGTCGGAGTCCGACGGGTCGGGACCGACGCCGCCACCGCCGCCACCGCCTCCGCCCCGAACGGGCGAGAACGAGTTCGCGGCGGTGGAGTCCTCGACCTACGGCACCGCGTCCGGCTGGCGGCGCTACGGCGACAGCGTGCGCCAGTGGCGCTACTCGTCTGAGGTGCCGTCGACGGGAGCCTGGTTCTACGGGTCCAGACCCACCGCGCTCCGCGGGAAGACGATCACGCAGGCCCGGGTGTACGTCCCGGCCCGCGTTCGTGTCGGTTCCTACAACACCCCGCTCGCGATCAACCTCTACCGACACACCAGCAGCACCCGCCCCTCCGGCGACGTCACCCGCGTCGCCGGGCCCCACTCCGTCACCATTGCGCCGATCGACCAGTGGAGCGGCGGGTGGCTCGAGATCCCGGCTGCCTGGGGGCAGTCCATCGTCGACGGCGGTGGCGGGATCAGCATCTCCGGCGCCCCCTACCTGGGGGTCGTCGGCATCACCAACGACCCCCGGTCCGGGGCCCTGTCACTTGCCTGGACCACCTAAGACCACCTAAGGAGAACAACCCCATGGCCCTCAACGACATCAACCTGCGGGTCCCGCTCGACTCCGACACCTTCGATCCATCCGGCGACATGCGCAAGCTGGCGTCGTCGATCGGGGGATCGAGCATCGTCCCCGTCGCGAACACCGTCGGTCGCGACGCGCTCGTGGCCGGCCTGGGGTGGACCCCGACGCCGACCCGGCCGCTGTACGTGCACCGCGCCAACGCGGCCACGGGATGGGAGATCGAGCTCACGACCAACGGCACGACCTGGCGAAGCCTCTACAACAACTGGAGCGGCGACGGGTTCGCGACCGCAGCATCCGGCTGGTCTCTCGAGCCGACGCTCAACTCCGTCATCTATCGGCGCGCGGGATGGATCTGGGGCTCACTTCGTGCACGACGCACCGCTGGCGTCATCAGCCCCGACGCCAACGGCGTCTTCGCGACGGTCGAGATCGCCACGATCAACTCCGCATGGGCACCGCAGTACCTCCATCCGGCACCGATCGTCTTCCGTCACACCTCGGGCGGTGTTCGGGGCGGCATGGGTCGTGTCTGGCCCACGGGCCGCGTCGAGATCGTCCAGGGGCCTCCCGGCTCCTCGATCCAGACCTACGGCACCGCGGGTGAGTACAGCGTCAACGTTCTTCTCAACTATCCGGAGCCGTAGACGGCCCTTCGTCGGCCCCCGCGTCATCCGGCGCGGGGGCCCCGCCATGTCCGAGGAGGCACCGTGACCCCACCGATCCGGTTCCGTCCCCCGGGGGGCGGAACGACGAGCACGCACGGGGACGAGCTGACGTGACCGTCACGACGCCCAACGGGTGGGCCGTCGTTCCCGACTACGGCGACCCCGCGCTGGGGACCCTCGGTGCGGTCGCCGGCCGAGGGAACGTCCGCGCCGGCGACGTCGCGGCCGTGCTGGCCGCGTTCTGCGAGGACTTCGCGCGCGAGGTCGAGCCGATCGTGACGGCCGACTCGTGGGGGTATGCGCCACGTCGCCAGCACGGCTCGACCCGCTGGTCCAACCACGCCTCGGGGACGGCGATCGACATCAACGCCTCCCGCCACCCCGAGTTCCGCTCGACCTACACCGCGGCCCAGAGGGCGGCGATCCGCGCACTCCTGGTCCGCTACCCCGTCCTGCGGTGGGGCGGGGACTGGCCACCGTCCGAGCTCGACGAGATGCACGTCGAGATCCGGGTCGCCCCGACGGCACTCACCGCATTCGCCGCGACCCTGGGAGGGACCACCATGGCAGCACCTCGCATGACCAGCCCCGCCCAGGGACACGTCTCGAGTCGCTACGGCTCGCGGTCGGGTGGCTTCCACGCCGGGCTCGACATCGCCGGGGGCGGTCTCCCCCGCGTCGTCCGCGCAGCATTCGCCGGCACCGTCGAGCGGATCGTCCGGGGACGTCGCCCCGGTCAGCCTGCGTCGACCGGCCCCGTGCTCGCACCGGGCCGGTCCGGGAACGGCATCGTCGTCCGCAACCCGGACGGGGAACGCCAGCTCTACGGTCACGTCACGGTCGACGCCGGGCTCAGGGTCGGCGACACGGTCGATGTCGGCGACCGCTCGGGCGTCACCGACCTGTCGGGGATCACGACCGGCTACCACCTGCACTTCGAGGTGTGGAACGCACACGGCAGGACACGCGACCCCGAGATCGACTTCCGCGCCTTCGGCGTCACTCCCGGCTCGGCGCCGTACGTCCCACCTGGCACGCCGACTCCGTCGGCTCCCACGACGTCGCTCCCGACGACGTCGGCAGACGAAGCCCAACACCTCGCGTGGCAGCAGCGCCAGAACCGATGGGGACGCGCGGGTCTGGTCGAGGACGGCATCGACGGGCCAAAGTCGCAGCGCTGGCGCGCGTGGGTCCGCCAGCTCCAGACCGCCCTCAACCGGTGGAAGGCCGTGAGACCACAGCTCCTCGTCGACGGGGACTACGCCTCCGCAACGGATCGCGCCGTCTACCAGGCGCAGAAGGCGAACCCGACACACTTCGGCCCGAGACCGGACCGCGTCGTCGGCCCATACACGATCGTCGCCCTCGGCATCCCCGCGAAGCCAGATGTGGGCTGACCCGTGCTGGTCTCGATCGTCGTGGCGTGCGTGTCGACGGCCGGCATGATCGTCGCCGCCGTCATCGCCGCCACGGCATCCCGCCGCTCCCAGGCCGCCGTGCTCGCGCTGGAGGTCCGCAAGACCGACCACGCCAGGATCACGGCCCTGGAGACCCGCGTCGACAGCCTCGAGGCCCGGCGACGCGACGATGCCGTGCTGATCCGCCAGCTCGGCGACTTCATCGACGCTCTCGAAGCCCACATCTGGGCCGGCAAGCCACCCCCGCCGCCGCCACGCCCCGACGGCATCTGATCCTCGGACCACCCGGTTCAGAGCATCGTCCATCCGACCAGAAACGTGGAGATCCCGTGCTCATCGACATCCTCCCGGCTGGCGTGCGCCAGCCTCTCTATATCGTCTACGCCGTCCTCGGCATCGTCCTCGGCTCGATCGACATCGCGACGGACGCGATCTGGGTTGCGAGCGCGCTGTCCATCTACGCCTATGTCGGCGCCGCCGTCGGCCTCGTCGCGGCCGCGAACACGATCCCGGTCGGTGCTCACGCCGCGCCCGGGCCGGGCCACGTCACCTCGCGCCCCGCGGAGGACGACCTTCGGGACGCGCTTCTCGACGTCCTCACCTCTTCCGCCCTGGCGCGGCTCGTGATCGACCCCGCGACCGGCGAGCCGTACATCGATCCGACCGAGCTCGCCGTGTCCGTCGCCCACGAGCTTCGACACGCCGGTCCGTCGTGGCTCCCCGGTACCGTCTCGCCGAGGGTCGACCCGTTCTGATGGCGTCGCGCCGACCGCGGTGGGACGACCCGGACGAGTGGACGTGCGACGCATGCGAGAGCGCCTACCGCAGCCGCGCGGCGGCCCGGGCCTGCTGCGACGACGACGGGGACGGCTGGCGCCCGCCGCGACGACGGACGCCAGCCGCCGCGGCCGACCTGCTCCTGGCCCCCGGGAGACGTCACGCGCGGTCGACCGTCCCGGACGGGTGGAGCCCCCTGTCGGATTCGAACCGACGACCTGCTGTTTACAAGACAGCTGCTCTGGCCAGCTGAGCTAAGGAGGCGGGCGCCGCCATCATAGGCGGGCGCCGACCCCGCCGGGAACGGCCCCGGCCCGGCGCGAGGCGCGTCGGACGGAGGCCGGTCCCGGCGGACGGGTCGGGCGGTCAGTCGCCGATCGAGACGCCCTGGTCCTTGAGCCAGGTCGCCAGCTCGCCCTGCGTGTAGTACGCGACCTGCTCGACCTTCTTGCCGTTGAACAGGACGGTCGGGGTGCCGCCGACACCGTCGCGCTTGGCCTGCTGCGTCGCCACGCCCACCCACTCGGTGTAGGTGCCGGCGGCGAACGTGTCGGCGACCTCCTGCGGCACGCCGGCGGTGACCGCGATCGACGCGATCTCCTCGTCGGTCAGGCCGGTGGAGTTCTCCTCGGGCTGGTTGGCGAACATGCCCTCGACGAACGCGACGAAGTGCTCGGGCGACTCGCTCGCCACGGTCGCGGCGGCGTTGGCCGCCCGCGTCGAGAACGCGGTGCCGGAGGAGAGGCCGTCGAGGTTCGACATCACGTGGTAGGTCACGTTGAGCCCACCGCTGGCCCGCAGGTCGTCGAGGTCGGTGGCGTTCGCGGCCTCGAAGTCGCCGCAGTAGGGGCACATGAAGTCGAGGTAGACCTGGAGGTTCTTGCCCCCACCGGTCTTCTCCCCGGCCGTGCCGGTCGCGCCGACGACGATGCCGCCGTGGTTGTCGGCGTTCGCCGGCTTCGCGCCGGCGAAGTCGTCGAGCAGCGTCTTCTTCGACTCCTGGAAGATGAAGACGCCGACGACGGCCACCAGGGCGACGATGCCGACGAGGACGCCGATGAGGATGTTGCGGCTGCGCCGCTCGCGGGCCGCCTGCTCCTGGCGGAGCTTCTCGGCCTTGGTGCGCGCCGCCTGGCGGCGCTCCTCGCGTGATGCGGTCATGGGATGTTCCTTCGCTGAGTTCGTGGTCCCGGTATCGACGACGCGGCGAGTGCCGCGCGGTCGAGGCGCGCCGGCCCGGGAGAGGTGCGCGCGGACGGAGCCGAGGCGGACGCGCCGACAGGACGAGCTGCGGCGACGCGACCTCGGTCAGGCGAGGGCGGGAGGCCCGCGACGCGGGACGGCGGCGTCGAGCACCCGCTCGAGCACCGGGACGACCCGGCTCGACGCGAGCGCGCGACGCAACCGGGACGAGATCGAGAACAGGCCGCGGGGCGCGCGCCGCCACGGGGTGACGGCGTCAACCAGGCGGGAGATCAGCCCGGCGAGACGCGCGAGCACCGAGCCGAGCCCGGCGAGCGCCGCGAGCGACGCGAGGCCGGCGCCGAGCGTCACCAGGCAGATCGTCCCGACGACGACGAGCGCGCCGTCGCCGAGCGCCTGGCCGCTGGTGCACGCCGAGTCGGGCCGCAGGAGCAGCAGCTCGGCGCCGAGCAGCGGCGACCCGACCGGCACGCAGGCGCGAACCTCGACCGCTCCGCTCACGGCGGCCACCCACAGCGGCAGCGTGAGGAGAGCGGCGAGCAGCGCCGTCGGCCTCCGGGTCATCGGCTCAGTGTAGGGGACCGACCGCCGCGCGGCCCGCCGACCGACCCGGCCTCAGAACCCCTGCGCGAGCCGGTAGTACGCCTGGTTCCAGCGCAGCTCGTTCTTGAGTCCGCGGATCGTGGTGTCGGCGTCGATCAGCACGAGCTCCATCCGGGCGATCTCGGCGAAGTCCGTGAACGCCTCGGCCCCGACGGCCGTCGACATGACCGTGTGGTGCGCGCCGCCGGCCGTCAGCCACGCCTCGGCCGACACCTTGAAGCTGGGCTCCGGGACCCAGACCGCGCGGGCGACCGGGAGGTTGGGCAGCTCGGCGTCGGGCGGCACGACCTCGACGACGTTCGCGACGAGGCGGAACCGCTCGCGCAGGTCGGACATGGCCACGACGATGGCCGCGCCCGGGTCCGTGTCGAACACGAGCCGGACCGGGTCCTCCTTGCCGCCGATGCCGAGCGCGTGCACCTCGAGCCGGGGCCGGGACGTCGTGAGCGACGGGCAGACCTCGAGCATGTGCGCACCGAGGATCTTCTGCCGCCCCTCGCTCAGCTCGTAGGTGTAGTCCTCCATGAGCGAGGCGCCGCCGGGCAGCCCGTGCCCCATCACCTTGGCCGCGCGGATGAGGATGGCCGTCTTCCAGTCACCCTCGGCGCCGAAGCCGTAGCCCTCGGCCATGAGCCGCTGCACCGCGAGGCCGGGGAGCTGCTTGAGCTCGCCGAGGTCCTCGAAGGAGGTGGTGAACGCGCTGAACCCGCCCTCGACCAGGAACGCCCGCAGCGCCGCCTCGATCGCGGCGCCGTCGCGCAGGGACTGGTGCCGCTCACCGCCGGGACGCAGCTCCTCGGCGACGTCGTACGCGTCGAGGTACTCGGCGACGAGCGCGTCGACCTCGGCGTCCGTCACCTCGGCGACGCGGGCCGCGAGCTCGTTGACGCCCCACGTGTTGACCTGGACGCCGAGCACCCGCTCGGCCTCCGTCTTGTCGCCCTCGGTGACGGCGACGAACCGCATGTTGTCGCCGAACCGGGCGAGCCGCAGGCCGCGCACGTGCGCCCAGGCCGTCGCCGCGCGGGCCCAGGTGCCGATGCTCTCCCGGACGTCGGCCGAGCTGACGTGCCCCACGACCGTCTTGCGAGGCGCCCCGAGCCGGGTCGCGATGTAGGCGAACTCGCGGTCACCGTGCGCCGCCTGGTTCGTGTTCATGAAGTCCATGTCGATCTCGGCCCACGGCAGCTCGACGTTCGCCTGCGTGTGCAGGTGCAGGAACGGCTTGCGCAGCGCGTCGAGGCCGGTGATCCACATCTTCGCCGGCGAGAACGTGTGCATCCAGGCGATGACGCCGACGACCGCGTCGTTCGCGTTCGCCTCGTTCGCGATGGCGCGGATCGCCTCCGTGTCGGTGAGCAGCTCCTTGAACACGACCCGGACCGGGATCTCCCCCGCCGCATCGAGCTGCGCGACGATCTCGCGCGAGTTGGCCGCGACCTCCTCGAGCGTCTCCGGGCCGTAGAGGTGCTGGCTGCCGGTGACGAACCAGATCTCGCGACCGGAGAACGGGTCGGCCGACGTGGGGTTGGTGGGCGGGACGGTCATGTCGGACTCCTCGGAGGGTCGGGCTCGGGCTGGTGGGTCGGACGCGGCGCGGGCGCTACTGCCCGTAGACGTTCTGGTAGCGGTCGTACAGCGAGTCGATGTCGGCCGCGTCGATCGGGTGCGGCTGGCCGAGCTGCTGGGCGACATGGATCGTCCGCGCGACCTCCTCGACCATGACGGCGGCCTTGACGGCGGACCTCGCGTCCTTCCCGATCGTGAACGGCCCGTGGTTCGCCATGAGGACGGCCGGGCTGCGCGAGGTCCGCAGCGTCTCGACGATGCCGCGGCCGATCGAGTCGTCGCCGATGAGGGCGAACGGGCCGATCGGCACGGGACCGCCGAACTCGTCGGCCATCATCGTGAGCACGCAGGGGATCGGCTCGCGCCGCGCGGCCCACGCCGTCGCGTACGTCGAGTGCGTGTGCACGACGCCGCCGACCTCGGGCATGTGCCGGTAGACGTAGGCGTGCGCCGCCGTGTCGCTGCTCGGGGAGCGCGTGCCGTCGACCAGCGCGCCGTCGAGGTCGCACACGACCATCGCGTCGGGTGTCAGCTCGTCGTAGGTGACGCCCGACGGCTTGATGACGAGCAGGTCGTCGCTGCCGTCGGCGGCCTCGCCGCGCACGCGCTGGGAGACGTTGCCCGCCGTCCACACGACCAGGCCCCAGCGCGGCAGCTCGGCGTGCAGGTCGGAGACGATCCGGCGGGTCTCCTCGACCCTCTCGCGCATCGACTCGGGGATGGTGCCCATGGGAGCTCCTTCGTCCTTCGCCCGGGTGGGGGCTACAGTGCGTCGCCGGCGGCGCGCTCGACGGCGAGGCCGGCCTCGTAGGTCGCGAGGTAGCGCGCGTAGCCCGCCACGTCGTCGGGATCGGGGTCGACCACGACGACGTCGGCGCCCGCGAACACGCGCTCGTCCAGGTAGTCGGCGAGCGACAGACCGGGCGCGTCGGCCCGGGCCAGGAGGTAGTCGGCGAGGATCGCGATGCCCCACGCCCCGCCCTCGCTCGCGGTCTCGCCGACCGCGACGGGGGTCCCGACGGCCGCCGCGAGGAAGCGCTGCGCGACACCCGCCGTGCGGAAGACGCCGCCGTGCGCGAGGAGCCGGTCGACCCCGGCGCCCTCGGCCTCGAGGATGCGCATGCCGAGGCTGAGCGTGCCGAAGACGCCGTACACCTGCGCGCGCATGAGGTTGGCCAGCGTGAGCCGCGAGTCGGGCGTGCGGACGACGAGGGGCCGCCCCTCCGCGAGGCCCGTCACCGGCTCGCCGGACAGGTAGTTGTAGGCGAGGAGGCCCCCGCCGTCGGCCTCGCCGTCGAGGGCGGCGCGCAGGAGGACGCCGAAGACGTCGTCGTCCGCCGTCTCGTGACCGAGCGCCGCGGCGAACTGGCCGAAGACGCCGGCCCACTCCCCCAGCTCGCTCGCGCCGTTGTTGCAGTGGACCATCGCGACGAGGTCGCCGGCGGGCGTCGTGACGAGGTCGATCTCGTGGTGCACCGCCGCCAGCGGCCGCTCGAGCACGATCATCGCGAAGATGCTCGTGCCGACGCTCACGTTCCCCGTGCGCCTCGTCACGGCGTTGGTGGCGACCATGCCCGTGCCGGCGTCGCCCTCGGGCGGGCACAGCCGGACGCCGGGAGCGATGGCGCCGGTCGGGTCGAGGAGGGCCGCGCCCTCCGCGGTGAGCGAGCCGGCGGCCTCGCCCGCCCGCAGGACCGTCGGCAGCAGCGAGCTCGGCGCCGGAGCGCCGGGGGCCGCCTCGGCCAGGTGACGATCGAGCAGAGCGAGGCGCCCCGCGTCGTACGTCCCGGTGTCCGGGTCGATCGGGAACATGCCCGAGGCGTCCCCGACGCCGAGAACCTTCTCCCCCGTGAGCCGCCAGTGCACGTAGCCCGACAGCGTCGTGAGGAAGGCGACGTCGCTCACGTGCGGCTCGGCGTCGCGGACGGCCTGCGCGTAGTGGGCGATCGACCAGCGCAGCGGGACGTTGTGGTCCAGCAGGTCGGTCAGCTCCCGCGCCGCGGCCTCGGTGTTCGTGTTGCGCCAGGTGCGGAACGGGACGAGGAGCTCGCCCGCGGCGTCGAACGCGAGGTAGCCGTGCATCATCGCGGAGACGCCGATGGCACCGAGACCCGACGGCCGGATGCCGTGGCGGAGCTCCGCGTCGGCGAGGAGATCGGCGACGGCGGCCCGCAGGCCGGTCCAGACGTCGTCGATCGGATAGGTCCACAGCCGGTCGACGAACTGGTTCTCCCAGGCGTGCGAGCCGGTGGCGATGACGGCGTGCGGCTCGGCTGAGGTGCCGGGCGTGAGCAGGCAGGCCTTGATGCGCGTGGAGCCCAGCTCGATCCCGAGGACCGCGGTGCCGGAGGCGAGCGCGTGCGCTGCCGGGGTGTCGCTCATCGGGTCTCCCTCCACGGCCGGCGTCGACGCCGGGCGGTCAGTGGTTGTGAGCGTTCACACTAGCACCGCGACCCGGCGGTGTCAGCGGACCGGCGGCACCCGCGGGATCGGGACGGGAGGCCGGCTGCGCCGGGCCAGCGCGGGGCGCCGTCGCCCCCGCGCAGGCCCCGTCGCCGCCCGCCCGGCGCCGCGCGGGCTCCTACTGCGCCAGCCGCCGCACGAGCGGGAGCCGCCGCGGCGCCGTCAGCCACGCACCCGCGACCGCGAGCGCCGGCAGCACCACCGCGATCACCACGAGCCACAGCCACGGCACGGTCACCGACGGCACCTGGCCGCCCTCGCGCGCGAGCTCGGCCAGCGCCTCGTTGGTCCGCAGCGTCCAGTCCCCCAGGACCCAGCCGAGCGCGAGCCCCAGGACGATGCCGACGCCCACCCCGACGACCGCGACCACCGCGGCCTGCGCCCCCGCGACGCGGCGCGTCACGCCGGGTCCGGCACCGACGGCGGACAGCGTCGCGAGATCGGGCCGCGTCTCGGCCCCGGCCAGCGCGACGCTCAGCCACGTCGCCGCGAGCGCGATGACGGTCGCCACGCCGACGATTGCCGCGATGAGCACGTCCATCGAGGACTGGAACGGACGCATGACGTCGACGTCGATCCCGCCGTGCTGCCCCGTGATCCGATCGGCCCACTCGGCCTCGTACGGCACCGCGGGCCGGGCGACCGCCCCGATGAGCACGGTCTCCGCGCCCTCGACGCCCTCGACGAGCGCCGGCGGGACGATCGCCCGCGAGACGCTCAGCCCGCTCACGACGGCCGGCGCGACGATCGTCTCGACCCGTCCGGGCACCTCGGGATCGGTCTCGTCGACGAACGAGATCTGCAGGTGCGCCGTCCCGTCGTCCCACACGTCGTCCTCGTTCTCGACGACGATCGAACCGGCCGCGAGCGCGCGCGCCGCGTCGGCCGCCCCGTCGGCCAGGAGCAGCGAGACGACCGACCCGTCGTCGACGAGGAACCCGTCGCCGTAGGGCGACCAGAACGACTGCGAGTACGACCGCCCGACGCAGCGCGGGTCGTCCCGCTGCAGCTCCTCCCACTCGGCCTGGGTCGTGTCCTCGGTGGCGGGGCAGTCCCGGTCCGGGTTGATGAGCAGCTCGACGGAGGCGGTCGGCATGCTCTCCAGCGTCTCGCGCGTGCGGATGTCGTAGGTGTAGGCCCACCCCTCGAGCGCCACGTTCTCCTCGATCGAGGCGATGGCCTCCGGCACGGCGTCGGCGACCTCGTCCGACCGGAGCAGGTAGTCGCCCTGCAGCGAGATCAGCCCGACGCCGACGCCCGGCCGCCAGACCGCGCGCTGCTCGGCCTCGGCCGTGGCGACGTAGACCGAGCCGGCGACGACGGCCGCCACGGCGGCCATGACGGAGGCGACGGCCGGCACCGTGCGCGAGCGCTGGCGCAGCCCGTCCCGCACCGCGAACCGGCCGGCGACCCCGAGCCGCGGGGCGAGCCGCCCGACGAGCGAGAGGATCCCGCCCGTGCTCAGGACCATACCGAGCTCGAGCACGACGATCCCGACGACGACGAGCAGCATGGACGAGGTGACCCCGCCCGTCACCGCCACGCCGAGGCCCACGACGGCGAAGGCGACACCGATCCACGGGACGCGCCCGCGCGGCGTCGCCTCGGCTCGGCGCCCGGCGAGCGCGGCCACGACGTCGAGCCGCGAGACGCTCCGCGCCGGGACGAGCGAGGCCAGCAGGGCGAGCCCAGCGGCGAAGGCCACCGGGGGCAGCACCGCCCACCACGGGACCGCGAACCGCGGGAGCGGGTCCCACCCCTGCGCGAGCACGAGCCACACCGCGGTCAGCGCCGCGAGGCCGACGACGACGCCGACCACGCCGGCCGCCAGCCCGATCGCGAGCCCGGTCGCCAGGACGATGCGGCGGTTGTCCCGACGCGACCCGCCGGAGGCGGCGACGAGCGCGAGCTGACGCGTCTGCCGCCGGGTGCCGACCGCGAACGCCGGGCCGACGAGCAGGACGGCCTCGATCACGGCGATCGCGGCGACGGCTGCTCCGATCCCGACGCCCTGCGCGTCCAGCGCCGAGCTGGTCCACGACTCCTCGTCGGGCGGCGGGTTGTCGATGACGTACCGGGAGATCGCGAAGACGCCGATCGCGTTGAGCCCCTCGACGTCCGCCCACGTCACGGGCGTGTCGCCGAGCACGTACCAGGCGGACTCCGGGAGGTCGAGCGCGTCACCGACCGTGAGGACGCCCGCCACGGGCCGGTTGCGCGAGTCGATGATGCCCGTGAGCGTCGCGTCGACCGTCCCGATCCGCACCTGCTCGCCGATCTCGACGCCGAGCCACTCGGCGTCGCGCCAGGAGAGCGCGACCTCGCGGTCGTTCTCGGGCAGCCGGCCGGTCCGCGCGGCGAAGATCTCCCCGACCCGGTCGGCCGGCAGCGACACGACCCCGAACGGACGGCGGACGCCCTCGTCGCGCTCCAGGACGAGCGTCCCGCTGTGCTGCGGCACGATGTCGGCGGGCGCGACCGCGGGGAGCAGCGCGCGGACCTCGGCGTCCGTCGCGGCGGTTCCCGTGCCCGTCGCCCGGTCGCCGCCCCACCCCGCTCCGTCCGGCGACTGCTCGATCGTGCAGCCCTCGCACGCCGGCGGCACCTGCAGGTAGGCCTGGGTGTCCGCGCCGTAGCTCGCCTCGAACGTCGTGATCGCCGTGCCGCTCGCCGACGCCATGACGGAGAGCAGGAAGACCGCGGCCGCCACCGGCAGCGCGATCATCGTCGTCGCGATGACGGTGGAGAGCCGGTTGCGTCGGGCGCTGTGCGTCGCGATCCGCAGCGCGACGCGCCAGCGGACGGCCCATCCGGCCGGGCCGCGGCGACCCCGCGCCGGCGCCGCCGGCTCGGGCTCGGGCGGCGGGGCCGGCGCCGCGGGGCGCTCGATCGTCGTCGTCATCGCGCCGCCCTCAGTCCCCGGCGTCGCCGGCGTGCCGCCCGCGCCCCGTCCCGGCGCCGACCAGCAGCTCCGACGCGTCGTCGTCCGAGGTCGCGTCGACGATCACGCCGTCGCGCAGGTAGACCGTCCGGTCCGCCCAGGCCGCGAACCGCGGGTCGTGCGTCACCAGCAGGCCGGCCGCACCCGCGTCGACGCGCTGGCGCAGGACCCGCATGACCGCCTCGCCCGTGTGGGAGTCGAGCGCGCCGGTCGGCTCGTCGGCGAGGACGAGCCGGCGCGGGCCGACCAGGGCTCGCGCGATCGCCACCCGCTGCTGCTGCCCGCCGGACATCTCCTCGGGGAACCGGTCCGCGAGCTCGACGACGCCGACCTCGGCGAGCGCGGCCCGCGCCTCCTTGCGCGCCTGGCGCGAGGGGACGCCGTCGAGCTCCCGCGGGAGCGAGACGTTCTCCGCGGCGGTGAGCGCCGGGATGAGGTTGAGGTCCTGGAACACGTAGCCGACCTTGCGTCGGCGCAGCGCGGCGCGGCCGGCGACGTCGAGGTCCGTCAGCACGTCCCGGCCCAGCCGGATCGCGCCGGACTGCGGCGTGTCGAGCCCGCCGGCGACGTTGAGCAGCGTCGACTTCCCCGACCCGGACGGCCCCATGACCGCCACGAGCTCGCCGAGCCGGACCCGCAGGTCCACCTCGCGCAGGGCGACGACGCGCCGCTCCCCGTCGCCGTGCACCCGGGTCACGCCGACGAGCTCGAGGAGCACGGGCGAGGGCTCGGACGCCTCGGTCGCGGGGCTCATCGCCGCGTCCTGCTCGTCGCGGGGCGCGGAACGGGCGGGGTGTCCGACGCCCCCGGCGAGTCGTCCGACGCCGACGCGCCGTGCGCCAGCTCGGCGCGGGCGACCGCGGCCTCCACGTGGTCGAGCCAGCGGACCTCGGCCTCGGCGGCGAAGACGAGGCTGTCGAGCACGAGCGACCAGGCGAGGTCGCCGGACGAGGGGCGCTCGGGCAGCCGCGCCTTGAGCCGCGTGTAGTCGCGCAGGGCCCGCATCGACTCGACGCGCTGCGCGTGCACGACGGCCGCGACGTCGACGTCCGGCGACGTCACCGCGAGCGCCAGCTTGATCGCGAGCTCGTCGCGGGTCGGCGTCGCGCGGTCGACCGGACGGCGCCACCAGCTCTCGGCCTCGTCGTACCCGGCCCGGGTGAGGCGGTACGGGTCGACGTCGCCGGCCTCGTACTCCTCGGGGACGGGCTCGACGAGACCGTCCCGGACCAGGCGCTGGACGGTCGTGTAGACCTGCCCGATGTTGAGCGGCCAGGTGCCGCCCGTGCGCGCGTCGAACTCCTTGCGCAGCTCGTAGACGCCCATGGGGCGCTCGGCGAGGAGCGCGACCAGCCCGTTGCGTACCGACATGGAATCCTCCGATGGTTTCCGGGTAACCGCTGACTGCACGTTACTCGGAAACCACCGCCGAGCGCTACAGCTCCACGCCGAGCAGCACCGGTTCCGGTTCCAGGACGATGCCGAAGGCCGCGGCGACGCCGTCGCGCACGGTCCGGGCGAGGGCGAGGAGGTCGGCCGCCGTCGCCGTGCCGCGGTTGGTCAGCGCCAGCGAGTGCTTCGTCGACAGCGACGCCGGACCGGGCAGGCCGAACCCCCGCTCGAACCCCGCCGTGCTGATGAGCCAGGCCGCCGACGTCTTGACCCGCCCGTCCCCGAGCGGGAAGCGCGGCGCCCCCTCGGGCAGGCCGGCGGCGACCGCGTCGGAGACGATCGGGTTGGTGAAGAACGAGCCGGCGGACCAGGTGTCGTGGTCGGCCGCGTCGAGCACCATGCCCTTGCCGCGACGCAGCCCGAGGACCGCGGCGCGCACGTCGCGCGACGGCACGCGGGCACCGACCTCGACGCCGAGCGTCCGCGCCAGCTCCGCGTACCGCACCGGGGCCGAGCGCGACGCGAGCGGGAGCTGGAGGCCGACCTCGAGCACGACGTAGCGCGGCGTCGGCGCCCAGCGGCGGGCCGGCTCGCCGTCGTCCCCGACCGGGTCGCCGTCCCGCATCGATCGCTTGAGGATCGACGTGCGGTAGCCGAGGCCCAGCTCGGAGCGAGCGAGCGTCCTGATCCGGCCGGTGCCGCGGTCCCACGTCCGCACGAATGCGAGCACGTCCCCGACCTCCTGGCCGTAGGCGCCGACGTTCTGCACCGGCGTCGCGCCGACCGACCCCGGGATCCCCGACAGGGCCTCGATCCCCGACCAGTCGTTCTCGATCGCCTCGACCACGACGTCGTCCCACCCGTGCCCGGCGGGGATGACAACGTCGGCACCGCCGCACGCCGAGGACTCCCGAAGCGCGAGACCGCGGCGCAGGTCGCGGACGACGACGCCGTCGAACGGCTCGTCCGATGCCAGCAGGTTGGACCCGCCGCCCAGGACGAGGAGCTGGCGCCCCTCGGCGTCGGCCCGGCGGACGACGTCGAGGATCTCCGCCTCCGTCGTCGCCTCGACGTACTCGGCGACCGGGCCGCCGACGCGCAGGGTGGTGAGGTCGGCGAGCGTCGTCATGGGATCGAGCGTAGTTCCAGGGCCGGCCGCCGGACCCTCGGCGAGGGGGTCAGCGGACGAGCGGGACGTCCACCGGATCCTCCGTCGCACCGACCGAGCCGGGCGGCGGGGCGGCGGACCGCGTGACGAACAGGCTGACGCCGAGCGGCACGAGGATGCACAGGAGCGCGCCGCGGTAGCCGACGTGGTCGGCGATGAAGCCGAGGATCGGCGGCCCGGCGAGGAACGCCGTGTACCCGATCGTCGCGACGACGGACACGCGCGCCGCGGCCCGCTCGGGCTCGTCGGACGCCGCGGACATCCCGACCGGGAAGCCGAGCGCCGCCCCGCAGCCCCAGAGCACCACGCCGACGATCGCGACCCACTGGACGGGCGCGAACCCGAACAGGGCCAGCCCCACGAGCGCGAGCACGATGCACACCCGGAGCACGACGACGCGGCCCAGCCGGTCCAGGAGCGGCGTCCCGAGGAACCGCATGCTCGTCATGGCGACGAGGAAGACGGTCAGCATGGCCGCGCCGCCGGAGTTCGTGAGGTCGAACGCCTCGATGCTGGCGAGGCTGAGCCAGTCGTTGGCGGAGCCCTCGGTCAGCGCGGCGGACAGCACGAGCAGGCCGATGAGCAGCGTGCGCGGCTCGAGCCACGCGCCGAACGGGTTGCTCCGCACGGCCGGCGACGTCGCGGCCGTGGCGCCCGGCGCGGTCGTCGCGGCGGGCACGTCCGCTCCGCTCCCGACGGCCCCGTCCACACCCGTCCGCTCCGGCAGGAACCAGCGCACCGCCACCACGACGGCGAGGACCGCGACCACGCAGGCCACCGGCACGTGCACCTCGAACGGGATCTCCGCGCGCGCCGCGAGCGTCCCGACCCCGGCGCCGATGACCGTCCCGCCGGAGAACCCCGCGTGGTAGACCGGCATGATCGAGCGCCCGAGGCCCTGCTCGACCATGGCGCCCTCGAGGTTCATCGAGACGTCCCAGGTCGCGATCCCGACCGACCCGAACGCCATCGCGACCGCCATGAGCGGGATGCTGCCGATCAGGTAGGCGCCGACGACGCCGAGGTAGCCGAGGCACGCGACGCACGCGCCGAGCATCGCGGTCCGCCTCGTGCCGATCCGCTCGGCCAGGGGGCCGGCGAGCGGCAGCGACCCCACCGAGCCGAGCGAGCCGACGAGCAGGACGAGACCGATCGTCGACGGACGCAGCTCCAGCCCGTCGCGGACGGCGGGGATGCGCGAGACCCACGACGCGAAGATGAACCCGTTGAGGACGAAGACGCCGAACACGGCCCACGAGGCGGCGCGGACCCGGCGCGGCGCACGCGGCCTCGGTGCGCGCGACCCGAGCGCGCCGACCCCTCGCGACGGGGTGGCGCCGGACGTCGCGACGGGCTCCGTCGAATCGTTTCGACCCATACCACTAGTGTGGGGCACGACGAGGGCGGCTCGCGACCGCCGGACCGGGTTCCGGCACCGGGCGCGGGCGCCGTCGTCCCGGAGGGCCGACCCGGCCCGCCGGCTCCCGACACGAAGGCAGTCCGCCATGGCCCGTCCAACGCTCGCCGAGGTCGCGCGGCTGGCCGGGGTGTCGCCCTCCACGGCCTCGCTCACCTTCTCCGGCACCGGCCCCGTCTCCGCCGCCACTCGCGAGCGCGTGCTCGCCGCGGCCCAGGAGCTGGGGTTCACCGGCCCCGACCCGCTCGCCCGCTCCCTGCGCCGCGGCCGCAGCGGCGTCATCGGCGTCGTCGCCCACGGCGAGCTCGCGCTGCACCTGCGCGACCCCGTCGGCATCCGCACGATCGACGGCATCGCGGACGCGCTCGACGCGCACGACCGCGGCATGCTGCTCATCCGGGCCGGCGCCGACCCGGTCGCCCACTGGGCGAACGTCGCGCCCGGGGTGGACGAGCCGGTCGCGCCCGGGCCCGGCCTCGCGGCCCAGGCCGCGATGGACGCGGCCATCTTCCTGCACGGCCCCGACCTGGACGACCCGGTCGTCCGCGCGCTGGTCGCGCGCGGCGTCCCCGTCGTCCTCATGGAGTCCGTCGCGCCGGACGTCTCCAGCGTCGTCGTCGACGACGCGAAGGGGCTGGCCGAGCTGGCGCGCCGCGTCCGGCGGGCGGGTCACGAGCGCGTCGCCTTCGTCACCCTGCCCTGGTCGTGGCCGGCCCGACCCGGGTTGCGCGACGATCTCGAGGTCGCCCTCGGCGCACCCCGCTGGACGTCCGAGCGCATGGCCGGCCTGCTGGCCGGCGGCATCGAGCCGGTCGCGGTCTACGAGACGCGCGGCTCGCTGGTCGAGGAGGGCTTCGAGGCGGCCAAGGCGCTGCTCGCCCTGCCCGAGCCGCCGACCGCGATCATGGCGCTGTCCGACCTGCTGGCGGCCGGTGTCGTGCTCGCCGCGCGCGAGGCCGGGCTGCGCATCCCCGAGGACCTCAGCGTCACCGGCTTCGACGGGGTCGACCTGCCGTGGCTGGCGCCCGACGTCCTGGAGTCCGTCGAGCAGCCGGCCGTGCGCAAGGGTCAGCTCGCGAGCGAGCTGGCGATCGCGATGTCGCGGGGCGAGGAGCCGAGGCAGGTCGTGCTCGAGGTGACGCCGCGGCCGGGCACGACGCTGGGTCCGGCACCGCGCCGGTAGGACGGCGCGACGGGTCAGACGCGGACGAGCGCCTGCGTCTTCGCCAGGACGGAGACCCCGTCGAGCGTCGCCCTGAGGTCGACGCGGACGCAGGGCGCCCCGGCGTCGTCGGCGAGGCCGAAGGCCCCGACGGTGCCGGTGACGACGACGCGCACCGACTCCAGCGCCGGCACGGGGATGGGACGGGCGAACCGCGTCCCGTAGCGGGCGACGCGGGCGATGCCGGCCGGGTCCCAGCTCTCGAGCCAGTCGGTCAGCGCACCACCGACGACGCCCATCGTGAGCATCCCGTGCGCGATGACGCCGGGCAGGCCGACGGACTGCGCGAACGCGTCGTTGTAGTGGATCGGGTTGAAGTCGCCGCTCGCGGAGGCGTACCGCACGAGGCGGTCGCGCGAGAGCTCGACCTCGCGCTCGACGACCACGTCGCCCACCGCGGCCGAGACCAGCGGGTTCTCCGCGACCCCGGCGCTCATGCGTCGGCCCCGCGGACGGCCAGCGTCGAGACGACCGAGGCGACGGGCTCCCCGGCCGGGTCACTGATCTCCGTGCGCGTGGTGACCAGCGTCAACCCGCCGCGCGCCGTGATGGCGTCGACGTGGACGGCCGTGCTGAGCGACTCGCCGGCGACGATCGGCCGGTGGTGGGTGAACGTCTCGTCGGCGTGGACGACGCGCGAGAAGTCGATGCCGGAGGCCGGGTCGGCGATGTACTCCGACTCGGCCTCCTGGGCGACGGCCACCGCGAAGGTTACCGGGGCGACGACGTCGGAGAAGCCGGCAGCCCGAGCGGCCGCGGGGTCGCGGTGGATCGGGCTGGCGGCGCCGGTGACGTCGGCGAAGGCGGCGATGGCGCGGCGCGTCACCTCGTACGCGGGAGTGCCCGTGAAGACACTCCCGACCCGGGAGAGATCGACGTCGCCCACGCTCGTGCGCCTACCGCAGGAGCCGAGGGCTCAGCGGGTCTCGCGGTGCGAGGTGGAGGCGTTGCAGCGCGAGCAGAACTTCTTCAGCTCGAGCCGGTCGGGGTTGTTCCGACGGTTCTTGCGCGTGATGTAGTTGCGCTCCTTGCACTCCGAGCACGCGAGCGTGATCTTCGGGCGGATGTCAGAGGTCTTGCTGGCCACGGCCTGGTCCTTCTCTCAGCTGGCGACTGCTTGGTCCTGCCCGGGCCACCGCTGCAGCCCGGGCGATGGCACGCGAAAAGCGGCCCGAGAGCCGCGTCTGGTAGCGGGAGCGGGGATCGAACCCGCGACCTCACGATTATGAGTCGTGCGCTCTAACCGTCTGAGCTATCCCGCCGCCGATCGCCCACCTCTCGCGAGAGGCGACACCGTAGTGTCGCACGCCTGCGAGAGGCAGCAATCAGAGCCCCAAAAGGGAATCGAACCCTTGACCTTCTCCTTACCATGGAGACGCTCTGCCGACTGAGCTATTGGGGCAGCCATGCGAGGGTACACGCAACCCGCCGCGGATGCGAAATCGCGTAGCCTCGACCGGTGCCTGGTTCCCGCGGTGGTCTGCTCACCGGCCTCGGCGCCTACGTGCTGTGGGGTTTCCTCCCGCTCTACTTCCTCGTCCTGGCGCCCGCGGCGCCCGTCGAGGTGGTGGCGCACCGCATCCTGTGGAGCCTCGGCTTCTGCGCGCTCCTGCTCGTCCTCACCCGCTCCTGGCGCGACCTCCTCGCGCTCCTGCGCGAGGGCCGGACGCTCGGGACGCTCGCCGTCGCCGCCGTCCTCATCGCCGTCAACTGGATCACCTACGTCTACGCGGTCGCCACGGCGCACGCGGCCGACGCCGCGCTCGGGTACTTCATCAACCCGATCGTGACGTCGCTGCTCGCCCTCCTCGTCCTGCGCGAGCGACTGGCGACGGCGCAGTGGGTCGCGCTCGGTCTCACGGCGGCCGCGGTCCTCGTCATCGTCGTCGGGTACGGGCGCGTCCCGTGGATCTCGCTCGTCCTCGCGTTCTCGTTCGGGCTGTACGGGCTGATCAAGAACCGCATCGGCGGCCGGGTCGGCGCCGTGCCGGGGCTCACCGTCGAGACGCTCGTGCTCGCCCCGGTGGCGATCGGCTACCTCGGCTGGCTCCAGGCGCGCGGCATCGCGGCGTTCGGGCACCCCGGCGTCCACGTCCCGGACCCGGTCTGGTACGGCGTCGCGCTCGCGCTGTCCGGGCCGATCACGGCCGTGCCGCTCCTGCTGTTCGCCGCGGCAGCGCGGCGGCTGCCGCTCGCGACGATGGGATCGCTGCAGTACATCGCGCCGGTCATGCAGCTCCTCGTCGCGGTCCTCGTGATCGGCGAGCCGATGCCGACGGCGCGCTGGATCGGGTTCGGGCTCGTCTGGGTCGGCCTTCTCGTCCTGACCGCCGACGGCCTCCGCCGCCTGCGCCGGACGCCGCGGCCGCGTCGCGCCGGGGACCGGGACGGGGAGGAGGCGGCCCATCCCGAGGGCGGGCCGACGCCCGCGACGGAACCCGACGGGGCACCCGAGCCGAGGCCGGCGCCGCCGGTTTCGCGGAACGGCGGAACGTCGGCTACGATTGACCGGCCCTGACCGGGGCGGACGACCGCTCCCGGGCACGGCGACAACTGAACACGGCGGGTTACCCGAGTGGCCAAAGGGGGCTGACTGTAAATCAGCTGCGAGAGCTTCGGGGGTTCGAATCCCTCACCCGCCACCTCAGGACGAGGGCCCGGAATCGCCGAGATTCCGGGCCCTCGTCGCATCCGGGCCGCCGTGGCCACCGCCGCGCCGCCACGACGGGACCGGCCGCGCACCATCCCTTGGTAAGGTCTTTGCCTACGTCCGGGGATCGGGACCGCGTCGAGCGCGTCCGACGCCACCCCGGGCGTACGGTCCGCACCCGCTCCCGACGAGTCGGTCGCGCCCAGCCCTGGGCTCGCGGACCGGCGGGAGAGCCCCGTCCTGCAGTGGGTGCCGGAGAGTCCGGACACTGCGCCGTCGGCACGACGCCGAGAGCCGGAAGGACGTCCGATCCATGAGCACCCCTGTCCCGACCCCGCCGCGTCCGTCGGCCGCGGAGCGCCGCAGCGAGGCCAGCGCCGGGACGGTGCTGCGCGTCTCGGTCGCCCTCATCCTGGCGTTCCTCGCCGTCACGCTGCTGCTGCCCGAGCAGACCGAGCGGGCCCTCACCTGGCTGGAGCGCAACGTCATCGGCTCGTTCGGCTGGTTCTACACGCTGCTGGTCGTGGCGCTCGTCGTGTTCTGCCTCATCCTCGCGTTCGGCCCGAGCGGGCGCATCCGGCTCGGCCGCGACGACGAGCCACCCGAGTTCTCCCTCGGCGCGTGGTTCTCGATGGTCTTCGCCTGCGGCATGGGCATCGGCCTGGTGTTCTGGGGACCGGCGGAGCCGCTGTCCCACTTTGTCCACCCGCGTCCCGGGACCACGGGGACCGGCCCTGAGCTCGCGCAGGCCGCGATGGTGCAGACGTTCCTGCACTGGGGTCCGCAGGCCTGGGCGATCTACGCGGCCGTCGGCCTCGCCATCGCCTACACGCTCCACCGGCGGCGTCGCCCGCTCTCCTTCCGCTGGGCGCTCGAGCCCGTGCTCGGCAGCCGCGTCAAGGGCGGGCTCGGCGACGCGATCGACATCGTCACGGTCCTCGGCACCGTCTTCGGCGTCGCGACGACGCTCGGCTTCGGCGCCCTCCAGATCACCGCCGGCCTCGACCACACCGGGCTCGCCCCCGCGACCCCCATCGTCCAGGTCGTGGTCGTCGTCGCCGTCACGATCCTCGCCACCATCTCCGTCGTCTCCGGCGTCGACCGCGGGATCCGGATCCTGTCGAACCTCAACATGGTCCTGGCTGGCGTCCTGCTGCTCGTCGTCGTCGCGCTCGGCCCGACCCTGTTCCTCCTGCGCGAGACGATCGAGTCGATCGGCGCCTTCCTCCAGGGCTACGTCGGCCTGTCCTTCGACCTGCTCGCCTACGACGGCGACGCCGGAGCCGAGTGGAAGCAGTCCTGGACGGTCTTCTACTGGGGCTGGTGGATCTCCTGGGCGCCGTTCGTCGGGCTGTTCATCGCGCGCATCTCGCGCGGGCGGACGATCCGGCAGTTCGTGCTCGGGACGATGCTCGCGCCGACGCTCGTGACGTTCGTCTGGTTCGGCGTCTTCGGCGGCGCGGCGATCCACCGGCAGCTCTTCGGCCCCGGCGACCTCACCGACGCGAACGGCGACGTCCCCGTCGACTTCGTCATGTTCGACCTGCTCGACGGACTCGGCGCCGGCCGCATCGGGATCGCCGCGATGCTCCTGCTCATCGCCGTCTTCTTCGTCACCTCCGCCGACTCCGGCGCGCTCGTCGTCGGGATGCTCTCCTCCGGCCGGACGGAGCCGTCCATCCCGATGCGCATCCTGTGGACGGCGGCGCTCGGCGCGGTCGGGATCGTCCTGCTCCTGCGCGGCGGCCTCGACACGATGCGGACGGCGACGATCCTCATCGCGCTGCCGTTCAGCGTCGTCCTCATCGGGATGATGGTGGCGCTGGCGAAGTCGCTCTCCCGGGAGAACGCGCGCCTGCAGGTGCGCGACCGGCTGGCCGACCGGGACGAGGTGGCGGCGCACGTCGTCGAGGCCGTCGCGAACGACCCCGAGCTGCGCGACTCCCTCGTCCTCGCGATCACCGAGCCGGCGCCGCCGATCACCCCGTGGCGACGGCCGCCGGCACGCGACCTCGGGCGCCGCGTCATCCGCGCGCTCGAGATGCCGATCCTGCGCCCGCCGCGCGGCTCGGACGACGGCGAGCCGCGCCCGGGCACCGCGGCGGACCCGGGGACGAGCACCGCGGGCGTGGGCACCGATGCCGCGGGACGAGGCACCGACGCCGCGGGACGGGACGCGGACGCCGGCACGGACGGCCGCGCCCCCTAGCCCCGCGAGGCTGGCCCCGGTCGCCGGGCGGACCCTCGGGAGGCCCGCCCGGCGACCGGGGTCCGCCGGCTACCCCTGGCCGGCCTCGATGTAGCTGACGTCGTTGAGCGACTCCAGCGTGTACTCACCGTCGGCGTACCTCAGGATCGACACCGACGCGTTCTTCAGGCCGCCCTGGGGTCCCTCGTAGTCCTCGATGAGCATGTCGAACAGGGCCGAGATGCTGAGCCCGTGCGAGACGAGGAGGACGTTGCCGTTGCCCTTGGCCGTCTCGGTCGCCACGATCTCGTCCAGCGCCTCGCTCAGCCGGGCCTCGATCGTCGCGTAGTCCTCCGCGGGCCAGTTCTTGGCCGCCTCGGGGTTCTGGGCGTCGAGCTTCGCGACCGAGTTCGCGAAGACCTCGGGGGTGAAGGTGGCCTGGAACTCCTCCAGCGTCACGCCCTGGTCGTCGGCGATGGCCTGCCACATCGTGTGGTTGAGGTCGCCCTCCCACGTGCCGAAGTTGAACTCGCGCAGCCGCGGGTCGTGGACGAGGGCGAGGTCCCCCGAGGCACCGTTCGCCGCGAGGATGATCTCGGCCGTCTGGATGGCGCGGCCGCTGTCGCTGCTGTACGCGGACTGGAACTCGACGTCGGCGAGACCGCGCCCGGCCGCCTCGACCACCTCCTCGCCCTCGGGCGTGAGGACGGCGTCCGACCAGCCCTGGACGCGGTCGGTGGTGTTGAGCATGGTGCGTCCGTGCCGGACGACGTAGATCGTGATCTCGTCGGTGGTGACCTCGCCGGTCGGCTCGGCCGAGCCGTCGGTCGATGCCCCGGCGGAGGCGTCGGACGACGGGGTCGACGACGCCTCGGTCGGGCTCTGGCCCGCCGGCGCCTGGGTGCAGCCGGCGAGGGCGACCAGGAGCACTGCGGCCGCTGCGGTCTTCGTGAGTGCCTTCATGAACGGTCCTTCGTTGGATCGGACGGGGAACGAGTCGCGACGGCCATGTCGCGACACCGACACCGAACCAGCCGCCCGGTTTCTTGCGGGCGGCGCATGCACAACCTGTCGCTTTCGCGGCACAGGTTGTACGACGACTTGACTCCTCGTCGACCGATCGTGGTCGAGTCGTGACCAGAGCACTACCTTGCCGACCGGCTAGGTACTTGGGCCCGGCACCCGCGACCCGACGGCTCCTAGCGTGGGAGATGGGTCACCGGGACCGGTGACCACCGCACCTCCCCGCCCGCCCGGACCAGCCGCGGCGGCCCGCCCCCAGGAGCCAGCATGAGCGCAACCCTCGTCGTCGGAGGCACCGGCCTCCTCGGCTTCCACACCGTCACCGAGCTGCTGGAGCGCGGGCACGACGTCACCAGCCTGGCGCTGCCGGGAGCGCCCGACGGCCTGCTGCCCGAGCGGGTCGAGGCGGTCTGGGGCAACCTCGAGGAGATGCCGGACGAGGACGTCCTCGCCCTGCTCGACGGCAAGCACGCCGTCTTCTACGCCATCGGCGCCGACGAGCGAACGACGCCACCCGCGCCGGCCGCGCACTTCTTCTACGAGGCCAACGTGCGCTCCACCCAGCGGCTCGCGCGGCTCGCGCGCCGGGCCGGCGTCCGCAAGCTCGTCGTCTTCGGCTCGTACACGGCGCAGTTCGCGCAGGAGTACACCGACATCCCCTACGCGGCGAACGGCTACCCGCGCACCCGCCTCGCCCAGGAGGAGATCGCCGAGCTCGAGGGCATCGGCGCGATGGACGTCATGACGCTGCGCCTGCCCTACATCTTCGGGCTCGTCGCCGGGCAGCGGCCGCTGTGGCAGTTCGTCCTGGACGTCGTCGCGAGCCAGCAGCCGGTCGTCGCGGTCCCCGCGGGATCGACGTCGTCGGTCACGGCGCGCCAGGTCGGCCGGGCGGCGGTCGGCGCCATGGAGCACGGGACGCACGGCGGCCGGTACCCCATCAACGCCTACGACCTCGGCTACGCCGAGCTCCACCGGCTCGCCTGCGAGGCGATCGGGCGCGACCCGCGGGACGTCGTCGTCGCACCGAAGGAGGCCTTCCTCCCGGCGTTCGCGCAGATCGACGCGCAGACGGCCGCCGCGGGCCTCGAGCACGGCATCCACATGGTCGACACCGCCGAGTTCCAGGCGCGCGACGCGGTGTCCGACCCGGGGCTGAGCTCCGTCCTCGGGATGGGTGATGACGACGTGCCGGCGGCCATCCGCGAGACCTTCGCCTGGTGCGTCGCCCACCCGGCGACCGTGTAGCACCCGCCGACGCGGGACGGCCCCGGCGCGATCGCGCCGGGGCCGTCCGGCGTCGATCGAGCCGCGGTCAGCCGAGCGACGCGGCGTGCCTCGCGACGATGTAGCCGTAGACGAGGCCCTCCCCGATCGTCGCGCCCGCGCCGGGATAGGTCGTGCCGAACGCGTTGGCCGCGGTGTTGCCGAGGGCGTACAGCCCCTCGACCACCGCGCCGTCGGTCGACGCGTCCGCGGCGGCACGAACGACGCGCCCGTGCTCGTCGGCCCGCAGACCACCGCACGTGCCGAGATCGGACAGCACGACGCGGACGGCGTAGAGCTTCCCGCCGAGCGGACGCAGGTTGGGGTTCGGCTGCTCGGTCGGGTCACCGTAGTAGCGGTCGTAGGCGGAGTTGCCGCGTCCGAAGTCGCCGTCGACGCCGGAGGACGCGAGCTGGTTGAACCGCTCGAGCTGGGCGACGAAGTCGTCCTCGGGCAGCCCGGCGGCGGCCGCGAGCCCGCGGGCGTCGTCGGCCTGGACGGCGATCCCCGCCTCGTACCACTCCTTCGGGAGCGGCGCGCCCGGGTAGACCGACCCGGCGAACATGTACCGGTTGCGGTAGGTCTGGTCGAACACGAGCCACATCTGCGTCACGGGCGTCCCCGCGGCCTCGAGGTCGAGGACCCGCTGGCCGTAGGACATGTAGTCCTCGGCCTCGTTGAGGAACCGCCGCCCGTCCTGGTCGACGATGAAGGAGCCCGGCAGCGAGCGCTCCGCCAGGAGCACCTGGGGCGCGGCGTCCGGGCCAGCGGGCGCGACGGCCGGGAACCACCACGCCTCGCGCATGAGGTCGAGCTCGCCGCCGACCGCGAGGCCGGCCCTGATCGCGTCGCCCGTGTTGCCGGGCGAGCCGAGCGAGGCGTCCGGGAGCAGCGACGGCGACTGGTAGCGGTGGCGCCACGCCATGTCGTGGTCGAACCCGCCGGCGGCCAGCACGACGCCGCGTCGCGCCCGGACCGTCACCTCGCGCCCGTCCTGCGTCAGCACGGCGCCGACGACGCGGCCGGCCTCGGCGACGAGCTCCGTCAGCGCGGTCCGCGTCCAGACCGGGACGCCGGCGCTGACGAGCCCGGCGAACAGGCCGGCGGCGATCGCCTGACCGCCCGCGGTGTAGTGCCGACCGACGGCCATCCCGCCGATCCCCTGCGTCGCGCGCTTGAGGATCTTCGGCCAGGCCACGAGCGGCTTGCGCATCATGAGGTTCATCCACTTGTAGTCGGCGCCAGTCACGGGCATCGGCACCGGCGCCTCGACGACACCGCCGCGCAGTCGGGCGAGCTCCGGCCCGAGGACCGCCGCGTTGAACGGCTTGGCCTCGCAGGTGCGGCCGACCGCCATCCCCCCGGGCAGCTCGGGGTGGTAGTCCGAGTAGCCCCGCGCCCAGAAGAACTCCAGCGGCGTCAGGCGCTGGAGCATCGCGACGGCGGCCGGACCGTTGCGCAGGAACGCGTCGCGGCGGGCCTTGGGCGCCGAGTCGCCGACGACGGCGTCGAGGTAGGTCTCCCCCTGCTCCAGGGTGTCGGTGGAGCCGTCGGCGAGCAGCGCCGGGTTGGCCGGGACCCAGAACGCGCCGCCGGACCGCGCGGTGGAGCCGCCGACGAGCTCGGTCTTCTCGACGACGAGCGCGTCGAGGCCGAGCTCCGTCGCCGCCAGCGCGGCGGCCATGCCGGTGCCGGAGCCGATGACGAGCAGGTCGACCGTCGCGTCGACGGCTCGCGGCCCCCTGGGGGTTGACGTCGTGGTGGTGGGCATCGTCGCTCCTCGTGTCTCGATCGTCTGGCGTGGTTCCAGCATCCCTCGCTCCTAGCCGATCGTAAAGTTCCAAAGGTCCCGGCGAGCCGGAAGACTGGGCACGCCCCGCACCACCGGCCGGATCCACCGGCCACCCGAGAGGAGCCCGCATGCCCCGCGGCGACGCCCCCGCCGAGCTGATCCTCGAGGTCGCCCTGCGCCTGTTCGCGAGGAACGGCGTCGCCGGCACCTCGCTCCAGCAGATCGCGGACGCCCTCGGCGTCACCAAGGCGGCCGTCTACCACCACTTCCGGACGAAGTCGGCGCTCGTCGCTGCCGTGCTCGCGCCGGCGTTCGACGAGGTCGCGCGGGCCACCGCCGCGGCGCGGACCGTGCCCGACCTCGCGCAGCGGCGCCGGCTCCTCGTCCACGACCTCGCGGCCAACGCCGTGGGCAACCGGGCCGTGTACGCGGTCATGCTGCGCGACGTCGCCGTCGGCGCCGTCCTCGCCGAGGACTCCGCCCGCGCGGCCACGGCCGCGTTCGACGAGCTGCACGCGCTGCTCATCGGCCCGGACGGCACGCCGGCCACCGTCGTGCGCGTCGGGATGTTCCTGTCCGGTCTCGCCGCGCACACCGCGGACGCGACGCTCGCGACGATGGCCGACGACGACCTGCGCGCGGGGATCGTCGAGGTCGGCGAGGCGCTGCTCGGTCCCTGGTGACCGGGCGTCGCGCGCTACGGTGGGAGGAGAGCCGAACCCGTACCCAAGGAGCAATCTCGTGGCTGACTCTTCGTTCGACGTGGTGAGCAAGGTCGACCGGCAGGAGGTCGACAACGCCCTCAACCAGGCCTCGAAGGAGGTCGCGCAGCGGTACGACTTCCGGAACGTCGGCGCGTCCATCGAGTGGAGCGGCGACTCCGTCGTCATCGTGGCGAACTCGGCCGAGCGCGTGCTCGCGGTGCTCGACGTGTTCGAGACCAAGCTCGTCCGCCGCGGGGTCTCGCTGAAGTCGCTGGACTTCGGGGAGAAGGAGCCAAAGGCGTCGGGCAAGGAGTACCGGCTCGCCGGGACGCTGCGCGAGGGGCTGAGCTCCGAGAACGCGAAGAAGATCACCAAGCTCATCCGCGACGAGGGCGCCAAGGGCGTCAAGACGCAGATCACGGGCGACGAGGTGCGCGTGACGAGCAAGAGCCGCGACGACCTCCAGGAGGTCATCGCGCTGCTCAAGGGCGCGGACCTCGACTTCGCGGTCCAGTTCGTCAACTACCGCTGACGCGGCGGAGCCCGGTGCGGTGATCGACGACGACGCCACCGTCCGCGTGCCGGCCCGGCCCGACGGGTCGGGTGACCGCCCGGACGACGCGCAGCTCCTGGTGCTGCTCCACGGCTACGGCGCGCACGAGCGGGACCTGCTTCCGCTCGTCGACCTGCTCGGGCACACCGGGCCGGCGCTCGCGCCGCGCGCCCCGATCCGCCTCGGCGCCGGGTTCGGTCCCGACGCGTGGGCCTGGCTCGGCGACGTCGCCGGCGACGAGGGCTTCGCCCCGCAGCCCGAGGCGACCGCGGCCCTGGCGGAGGAGCTCCTGGCCCTGCTCGACGCGCACTCACCCGCCGCTCCCGTCGTCCTCGTCGGGTTCAGCCAGGGGGCGGCGATGGCGATCGAGCTGCTGCGCCGCGCGCCCGAGCGGGTGGCCTGCCTCGTCTCGCTGTCCGGCTATGTCGAGGGCGTCGACGAACCGGCCATGACCACGAACGACGACGCGCTGCGCGCCCACGGGGTCCCGGTCTTCCACGGCCGCGGCGACGTCGACGCCGTCGTCCCGCCCCACGTCGAGGAGCGGACCCTGCGCTGGCTCCGCGAACACACCGACCTCACCGAGCGCATCTACCCGGGTCTGGCGCACGCGGTCGACGCGACCGAGCTGCGCGACGCGCGCGGCTTCCTCGCGGGAGTCCGGGCGCGCGGGGCCTGAGCCAGGGCTGCCGAGCGGTCGGTCTCCGGTGGTGGGGTGGATCGGGTCGTGATTCGCGATCGGTTCTACCCCGGTATCGGAGGGTGTGGGGGCGTGAGCCGGGCTGCCGAGCGGCGGGTCTCCGGTGGTGGTCGAGCGGGGTCCGGGACGGACGAGTGCGCTCTACTCGTCCGCCCCGGACCCCGCTCGACCCCCCACTGCCCCGCCCCGAGCCGGCCCGGCCCGGCGGCCAGGCCCGGCGGGCCTGGTTCGGGGTGGGTGGTGGTTAGCCTTCGCGGAGCTGGATGCCCATGCCGCCGCGCGGGTAGTGCCACTCCAACGCCCCCGGCGCGGCCACGGCCAGGCACGCCCCGCACTCGAAGCACGCGGCGTACTCCACCGAGATCCTTCCGTCCGCTTCCCGCGCGTAGACCTTCGCCGGACACACCGCGATGATCCGCTCACCGGTCCCGGTCGAACGAGCAAGGTCCTGATCGACGTGGATGTGGGACTGCTCCTCGTCGGTCTCATACCGGTTCGCGGCCAGCCGCTCCGGAATCGACATCTGCCTCACAGTGCCCGCACCCCCGCCATCGCGTCGGACACCAGATCCCGCATCCGCACCCCCGACTTCTTCACCACACCCCGCGCCAACGCCACCAGGTGCTTGCGCGGGGTCAGATCATGGTCGAACGCCCCGTACAACACATCCGCCAGCACCTGCCCGTACTCCGCATACATCCGCGGCCGCTCCAAGAACGCCGGCGCCTTCGCATAGGTCGCCATGTCACGTCCGGCGAAGGACGCCATGAGCGCCTCCCGGTAGCCCGCCAGCCCCGCCTTCGACACGTCACCACTCTCCAGCGCCGCCTCGATCCCGGTCGCGGCCGCGATGCCCGAGGCCGCCGCGAGGTCCATCCCCCGCACCGTCAACCCCGTGTTCAGCGTCAACCCGGCCGCGTCACCCACGACCACCAGCCCATCGGTCGCGATCTCACCCAGCATCGCGATCCCACCCTCAGCCACGAGATGGCTCGCGTACTCCGAGACCTCCCCACCGGCCAGGAACGGCGCCACGAACGGGTGCGCGAGGAAGTGATCGAACACCACCGAGGACTCCAACCCCCGCGCCATCAGATCATCCAGCCGCAGCACCACACCGATCGAGACCGAGTCCCGATTCGTATACAGGAACCCGCCACCACCAACCCCCAGCGTGCAGTCCCCCACCACCGCATAAGCCACACCGTCGTCCTGGCCCAGGTGGAACCGCTCACGCACCCGCTCCTCGCCCAACCTCACGACGGCCTTGACCCCGATCGCCAGATGGTTCTCCGGCTCCTTCCCCCGCAGCCCCGCCGCGCGGGACAGGAACGAGTTCACCCCGTCCGCCGCGACCACGACCCGCGCCCGCAGCTCGTCCTCACCAGCCCGCACCCCCACCACCGGGCCGGCCTCACCACCCGCGCGCAGGACCTCATCCACCCGCACCCCAGGCATCAGGAACACCCCCGCCTCCTCGCACTGCTCCCCCAACCACGCATCCAACCTGGCCCGCAGCACCGTGACCGCATTCACCGGATCACCCAGCCGCTCATCCGCGTAATCGATCCCGACCGACGAAGACGCATTCAAGAACTGCACATAGTTCCGCGTGATCCGCCGCTCAACAGGCGCCCGCTCAAGGAAACCCGGGAACACCTCCTCCATCACACGCGAGTACAACACCCCACCCGACAGATTCTTCGACCCAGGCGCCTCACCCCGCTCGATCAACACCACCGACCGGCCCGCCTGCGCGAGCCGGTACGCGGTGACGCACCCGGCGATCCCGGCCCCGACGACGATGACGTCGAAGTCCGGCTCCAGCTCCTCACTCACGTCACAGCGCTTCCGTCAGGGCGGGCACCACGTCATACAGGTCGCCGACCACCGCGTAGTCGGCCTCCTTGACGTACGGCGCGTTCCCGTCGGTGTTGACGACGACGACCGTGCCGGCGGCGCGTGCGCCGACGGTGTGCTGGAGCTGTCCGGAGATGCCGAGCGCGACGTACAGCTCGGGGGCGACGTGCGCGCCGGTCACCCCGACGTAGCGGTCGTGCGTGAACCATCCGAGGCCCTCGGCCAGCGGCCGCGAACAGGCCAGCTCGGCGCCCAGCTTGGCGGCGAGCGCCTCGGCGAGCGCGAGGTCGTCCTGGCTCTTCAGCCCGCGGCCCACCGCGACGATCCGCCCGGCCTTGCCGAGGTCGACCTCGGCCCGCGTCGCCGGACGTGTCTCGACCACGGTGAGCGTGCCGACGGGCGCGGCCGCGACCTCGGCGATCTCGGCCGCCCCGGCCGCGTCGTCCGCGCCGGCGACGAGGCCACCGCCGTCCACGACGACGACGGCGGGCCCCGCGACGCGGTCCGTCTCGAGCGCGATGCCGCCGAAGACCGACCGGGTGATCTCGACGCCGCCGTCCACCACGGCGACGGCGGTCGGCATGGTGAAGGCGGGGGCACCGAGCGCAACGGCCGCGGCGCCGGCGAGGACGCGGTCGGCCGGCCGGGCCGAGGCGAGGACCAGGTCGGGCCGCGCGGCGCCGACGATCCCGGCCACCGCGACGGCGTAGGCCTCGAGCGGGGTGTCGCCGGGCTCGCCGAGCCAGGTGACCGCGTCGACGCCCGAGGCCGCGACGGTCTCGGCGACGGCGCGCGGGCCGACGACGACGGCGGTGGTCGTCGTGCCGGCGGCCAGGGACAGGAGGGTCTCGATCCGGGCGTCGCCCGCGACGAGGAGGTAGGAGGTGCTCATGAGTCGTGTTCCTTCAGCGAGTCTTGAGAGACGGGTCGGGGCGGTCAGATGCGCGCGTCGGCACGCAGGGCGGCGACGAGCTGGGCCGCGGCGGCCGCCGCGTCGGAACCGTCGATGACGACGCCGCGGCGCGCGCGCAGCTCGGGCGGGGCGGTCCGGACCACCTCGACGGCGGCGACGGCACCCGCGGCGGCCGCGTCGAGCGCGACCTCGTCCGTCGGACGCTTGCCTGCGGCGAGGATGTCCTTCATGCCGGGCACGCGCGGCACGACGGCGTCGGTCGCGGCCGCGAGGACGACGGGACCGGTGGCGTGCAGCACCTGCGAGCCGCCCTCGTGCGCCCGCTCGACCGTGAGGTCGCCGGCCGTCCCCGACACGGCCGTGACGTTGGTGAGGGCCGGCCAGCCGAGCTGGGCCGCCAGCAGCGTCGGGACGAGCTGCGCCCCGACGTCGACGGAGGAGTCGCCGGTCAGCACGACGGCGACGTCGTCGAGGCCGCGGACGACCTCGGCGAGCGCCGCGGCGGTCCGGGCGGAGTCGGCCCCGACGAGGGCGTCGTCCGCCGTGACGACCGCGCGGTCGAGCCCGCGGGAGAGCACGGCCTTCTTCGCGAGCGCGCTCGCGACGTCCGTCCCGCCGACGCTCACGCCGACGAGCTCCGCGCCGCTCGCGTCGGCGAGCCGCCGACCGAGCTCGATCGCGACGGGGTCGTACTCCGACAGCGCCGGCTTGGCTCGCGAGAAGTCGACGGAGCCGTCGGACCCGACCGAGGCGTCCTGCGGGTTCGGCGCCCACTTGTAGGCGACGACGATCTTCATGGTTGCTCCTTTCCTCACCGGCGCTGCGGCGAGGTCTCTGGGTGGTCGGAGGGGTCGGTGCCGGTGGCGTCCGGCGTCACCTCGTGGTGAGCGCGCGGACCGAGACCCATCCGGGAGGACTGGGCGAGGGTGAGCCCGCGCGTCTCGGGCGCGAACAGCGCCGAGACGATCAGGCCGATGCCGGAGATGGCCGCGCCGACCAGGAGGGTGGCGCGCGTGCCGTGCGTGAGCAGGAACCCCGGCAGGAGGTAGGTGGTGATGACGGTCCCGATCCGGCTGAACGCCATGGCGGCGCCGACGGCCGAGGCGCGGATCTCCGTCGGGAACAGCTCGTTGGGGTAGAGCCACTGCAGGTTGCCCGGGCCGCCCGAGAAGAAGGCGTACGTGCCGAGGCAGCCGATGATGACGACGACGGCCGGCGTGGGGACGAGCCCGAGGACGACGAGCGCGACCGTCATGAGCGCGAAGCTGCCGATGAGCAGCTTGCGCCGGCCGAGCGAGTTCGCCCAGAACATCGCCGGGATGCAGCCGATGAGGAAGAACGTGCCGATGGCGATCTCGCCGAGCGTCGCGACCTGGTTCTCGCCGAAGCCGAGCTGGCGCATGATCTCGGGGCCGTAGGTGTAGATCGCGAACATCGGCACGGCCTGGCAGAGCCAGATGGTCCCGACGAAGACCCACGTGCCGAGGTTCCGCGGCCGGAACAGCACGGAGTAGCGCGTCTTGACGACGGCCTCCGGCTCCAGCTCGACCTGGGTGCCGTAGATGCGGTGGACGATCTCGTCGGCCTCGGCCGACCGGCCCTTGCGGGACAGCCAGCGCGGTGACTCGGGGATGTCCCAGCGGCCGATGAGGATGACGAGGCAGGGCACGACGGCGCTGGCCAGCATCCACCGCCAGCCGCCGTCGACGGGGAGCAGGAAGTAGCCGACGAGATAGGCGGCGTTCGCCCCGAGGTACCAGGCAGCGGCGATGAACCCCATCGAGATGGCCCGGTACCGGCGCGGGGTGAACTCCGCGACCATCGACGTGGCGATCGGGTAGTCGGCGCCGATGACGATCCCGATGAGGAACCGCATCGCCACGAGCTGCCACGGCGCCTGGACGAACGCCGTCGCGAGCGAGATGACCGCGATGCCGACGATGTCGATGACGAACATCCGCTTGCGGCCGATCAGGTCGGTCAGGTACCCGCCGACGGACGTGCCGAGGAAGATGCCGACGAGCGCCGCGGCACCCGTCAGCGCCATCCACGTCGCGTCGAGGTCGAGGCTCGGGGTGAGCTGGATGAGCGCGACCCCGATGATCGAGAGCACGTACCCGTCGAGGAACGGCCCCCCGGCGGAGAAGAGGGTGACGCGCTTGAGGAACGGCGTCATCTCGACGTCGTCGAGCTGCGTCCGCGCACTCGCCGCGCTCGTCCGCGCGCTCGCGCTCGCCGCTGTCGGCTCGCTCGTCATGGTCCTCGGCTCCTTCCGGGGGGTCGCTGTCTCGTCGGTCACCTGCTCAGCCCTCGCTCACCGCCACTCGATGACGCCCCAGTTGAGGAAGGGCTTCGCGGCGGGGTCGTCGGCGTTCACGAGGCGGAAGTGCACGCGGCCGTCGTCCATCCGCCACATCTCGGTCCGGACGGTCGTTCCCGGCAGGACGGGCGCGGTGATCCGGGTCTTGAACCGCGTCATCCGCTCGGGCTCGCCGGGGATGACGCTGGCGATGAAGTGCCGGCAGACGACACCGGCGAAGCTGACCGCGTGCAGGATCGGGCGCGGCATGCCGTTCGCCGCGGCGTACTCCCAGTCGACGTGCTGCGGGTGGTAGTCGCCGGAGAGGCGGTAGATGAGCGCCTGGTTCTCCGGGATGCGCTCGGTGACGACCATGTCCGGCTCGCGGTCCGGCATCTCGACGATGTCCTTCGGCGCGGCCGGGCCGCCCCAGCCGCCGTCGTAGATGAGGCAGTCCCAGCTCTCGTTGGTGAACAGGAGGGTGCCGTCCTCGTCGTAGGTGTCCCCGACGTGCTGGGCGAGCAGGCCCTTGCCCTCACCGCGGTCGTACAGGCCCTTGAGCAGCACCTTCGTCGAGAGCTTCCCGTTCAGCCGCGTGATCGGCTGGTGGAAGGTGACGTCGAAGCTCCAGTGCAGCGACCCGGCGTAGTTGTAGCCGTAGTCGATCGTCCGGGTGACCTCGGAGTCGACGATCGGCATGGCGCAGAACGTCGGCAGGACCTTCATGTCCTTCTCGTAGACGTACTCCAGGTCCTGCTTGCCGTCGATCGCGCAGCCCGACCCGAGCGCGAACAGGCTCAGGTCGCGGGTCGTGTAGTCGCGCTCGAACGGGCCGAAGGTCTGGCCCACCATCTCGGTCTTGATCGCCATCGTTCAGTTCTCCTTCTCTGACGGGGTGCGGACGGGGGTCGTCCTCGGTGCTGGAGGTGCGGCGGCGGTCAGCTCGGTCTTGGCGACCTTGAGGCTGCGGGTCTGCGGCAGTCGGTCGACCACCTCGACGACGCCGGGCACCTTGAAGTCGGCGAGGCGCTCGCGGCAGTAGGCGAGAACCGCCTCGACGTCGAGCCGAGCCCCGGGGCGCGGCACGACGACGGCCTTGACCGCCTCGTCGTGGATCGGGTCGGGGATGCCGACGACGGCGGCGTCCGCGATGTCGGGGTGGCTCGTGAGCACGCCCTCGACCTGGGCCGGGGAGATATTCTCCCCCGCCCGCTTGATGAAGTGGCTGCGCCGGTCGACGAAGTAGAACCAGCCGTCGTGGTCGACGTAGCCGATGTCGCCGGTGAGCAGCCAGCCGTCGGCGTCGAACGCGGCGGCCGTCGCCTCGGGGTCCTCGAAGTACTCGAGCATGAGGGTCCGTCCCCGCACGCCGCGCAGACGGATCTCCCCCTCGACGCCGGGGGGCACCTCGCGCCCGTCCTCGTCGACGACGCGGGCCTCGTACCCGAGCCCGACGCGACCGATCGACGGCCAGCGACGCTCACCGAGCGGCGGGTCCGTGATGGCGCCGACGAGGCACTCGCTGTTGCCGTAGGAGTTGAGGATCCGCACGCCGAACCGGTCCTCGAACCGCTCCTTCTCCTCGTCGGTGACGGGGAGGTAATAGAGGACCTCCCGCACGTCGTTGTCCCGGTCCGCCGCGCGCTCCGGCTGGAGCAGCAGCGTGCGCAGGATCGTGGCGATCGCCTGGACGACGGTCGCGCCGTGCGCGCGCACCTGGCCCCAGAACCGGTTCGCCGAGTAGCGCTCGACCATGACGAGCGTCGCCCCCGCCATGACGACCGGCATGAGTGCGTTGAGCTGGAAGTTCACGTGGCAGGCCGGCATCGTCGTGAGCAGCCGGTCCTCCGGCCGCAGCGACGCCTGCCAGCCGACGAAGATGCCGGAGAACAGCAGGTTCGCGTGCGTCACCACGACGCCCTTCGGGCGGGCCGTCGATCCCGAGGTGAACACGATGGTCGCCGGGTCGTCGCTGGTGGGCTCCTCGTCGAAGACCGGCTCGGTACCCCGGCGGTCGCGCAGGTCCTCGAACCCGCCCGGCTCCCCCGTCCCCGCGACGACGACGCGATCGACGCGCACGCCACCCGTCGCGCCGCCGCGGTCGTACATCCCGGCGGTCGCCGGCTCGGCGACGACGACGCTGGCCCGCACCCGCTCGAGGACGTCGCGGCACTCCTGCGCGCCCACCCGCGGGTGCAGCGGCACGGCGACGGCGCCGAGGACGGTCAGCCCGAACAGGCACTGCACCATCTCCGGGGTGTTGCCGAGGTGGAGCGCCACCGCGTCGCCGCGGCGCACGCCGAGGTCGTGGAACAGGTTCGCGGTGCGGACCACCTGGTCGGCGACCTGCCCGTAGGTGAGCTCGCGGGTGCGCCCGTCGAGGTCCTCGTGGACCAGGAACGTGTGGTCGGGGCACGTCCGGGCGAGCTCGCGCCACTGGTCGGCGACCGTGCGGCTAGCGACGATGTCCATGTGCGTCACCTCGTCCGGGGCGCGCGGTGAGGCGCGCCCCGGAGGCGGGTGTCATCCTCTCCGAATCGTCCCGTTGGCCTCGAGCTCGGCGATCCGCTCGGGGGTGAAGCCGGCCTCGGTCAGGACGGCGTCCGTGTCCTGGCCGAGCTCCGGCATCGGCCGCCAGATCCGTCCCGGGCTCCTGGTGAACTTCGGCACGATGCCGATCCCGCGCACGGTGTCGCCGGCGGTGTTCTCCCACTCGACGATGGCCTCGCGCTGACGCAGGTGCTCCTCGCGGTCGAGGTCCTCGAACTCGAGGATCGCGTTGGCGGCGATCCCGACGGCGGAGAACTCCTCCTCCAGCTCGAAGCGGTTCTGGGTGAGGCAGAACTCGTCGAGCCTCTGCTCGATCAGCTCGGCCTTCGGCCCGTCGAGCCACAGCGCCGCCGTGTCCTCCGGGTACTCCTCCGTCCCCCACAGGTGGCCCAGCCCGATCCGCTCGAGCAGGTACTTGTTCTGCGGGACGCCGTAGACGCACAGGCCGATGTACCCGTCCTTGCACGCGTACTCGCCGATGCCGCACAGGTTGGGGTGACGGGCGCCGGGGCGCGGGTAGCGCGTGCCGGCGTTGAGGTAGTCCATGTAGTAGTACGCGCCGATGCGGAGCATCACCTCGTACATCGCGATGTCGATGCTCTCGCCCTGGCCCGTGGCGCGCGCCTTGGTGAGGGCGGCGAGGACCGACGCCGCGACCATCTCGGAGGTGAAGTAGTCACCGACGTAGGGCAGGGGTGCCATCGGCTGCTCGGGCGTCCCGTTCTGCGCGAGATACCCGGAGTAGGCCTGGACCGTGAGGTCGTAGGCGGCGCGGTTGACCCGCTCCGGCACGCCGTACTGGCCGAACCCGGACACGTGGGCGATGACGAGGGCCGGGTTGTGCTCCCACAGGACGTCGTCGGTCAGGCCGCGGCGCGCGTAGGTCGGGCCCTTGGAGGACTCGATGAAGATGTCGGCGTCCCGGAGCAGCTCGAACAGGACCGTCCGGCCCTCCTCGCTGAACGGGTTCATCGCGATGCTGCGCTGGTTGCGCCGCTCGAGCTCCTTGACGTACGTGGTGTCACGCATCGAGTCGCCCGTGCGGGTGTTCTCGATCCAGATCACCTCGGCGCCCCACTCCGAGAGCAGGGCCGCGGCGGTCGGGGCGGCGATCTCGACGGCCGAGTAGACGACCCTGACCCCCTCGAGAGGGCCGAAGCCGGGGATGGCTGACGTGCTGCGCTGAGTCACGGGAGTTCTCTCCTTCCTTGGTTTCCCGGGGATCCTCAGCGGTACTCCTTGAGCGCGGCGCGCCCGGCCGTGAGGATCATCATCTCGTCGGTGCCGCCGGAGATCCGCTCGACGCGGAGGTCGCGGAAGAACCGCGCGACGCGGTGGTTGCCGGTGACGGCGATGCCGCCGAGGATCTGGATCGCCTGGTCGACGACGCGCGAGGCGGCCTGCGTGCAGTAGAGCTTGAGCATCGAGCAGTCGCCCCTGCCGAGCTGGTCCGTGTCCGCCTTCCACGCGACCTCGTACATCATGTTGCGCATGTTGGTGAGCTCGGTCCACATCGACGCGACCTTCTCCTGGATGAGCTGGTAGCGCCCGATCGCCTGGCCGCCCTGGACGCGCTGGTTCGCGTACCGGGCCGCGTCCTCGAAGGCGCACAGCGCCCAGCCGTAGTCGCAGGCCGCGACGAGGAACCGCTCGAGGTCGAAGTCGGCGACGGTCCGGGCGAAGCCCTGGCCCTCCTCGCCGAACATGTCCTCCTCGCGCAGCTCGACGTCGTCGAGGTAGATCTCGCAGCACGAGTCCATCCGCAGGCCGAGCTTGTCCAGCGGCTCCTTCGTGATGCCCGGGAGGGACATGTCGACGAACCACTCGGTGTACTGGCTCATGTCCTCGGCGTTGCGGGCCATGATGACGAGCTGGTCGACGCCGAGCGATGACGTGATGAACGTCTTGTGCCCGCTCAGGTACACCTTCCCGTCGCGGCGGGTGTAGGTCGTCGCCATGTCGTTGAAGCTCGAGCCGGCGCCCGGCTCCGTCATCGCGAAGTTCCAGATCTGCTTGCCCGTGCCGACGTAGGACAGGATCTTCTCCTGCTGCTCCGGCGTTCCGACGTGCAGGACGGAGGACAGCGTCGGGAGCTGGTAGAGCACGTACGTCGGGGCGCCCCAGCGGCCCAGCTCCTCCCAGACCGCGGCGATCGTGCCCCAGCCCGCGTCGAGCCCGCCGGCCGACTCCGGCAGGAGGATCGTGTCGACGCCGATCTCGCACAGCGCCTCGACCCAGCGCTGCGGGTAGGTGTGGGCGGCGTCGCACTCGGCGAAGTAGGCCTCCCAGTTCTCGCGCGACATGAGCTCGCGGATGGCCTGGACCATGAGCTGCTGGTCCTCGGTGAGGCTGAAGTCCATCGGTATCGATCCTTCGTTCGGTCTGGTCGTGAGGTGTGGGCCGGATGGCCGGGCTGGTCCGGGCGGGCGGGTCAGGACGGGAGGCTGGCGGCGCGCGGGTCGTCGGTCGCGCCCTCGGTGGCGTCCCCGGCGAGGTGCGCGCGGTAGGCGCGGTAGAAGTCGGCGCCGTCCGTGAGCGCCTGGAGCGCCTCCGGGAGCACGCGCGAGTGGTGGAGGAACCCGTGCAGCACGCCGTCGTAGACGCGCAGCTCGTGGGCCGTCCCCACCTCGGCGAGGACCCGGTCCAGCAGGACCGAGTCGTCGATCAGCGGGTCGAGCTCCGCCGCGGCGACGAAGCAGGCGCCGAGGCCGGACAGGTCGCTCGCCAGCAGGTCGAGGTACGGCGAGGCGAGGTCGTCCGGTCCACCGGTGTAGGCGTCGAGGTAGTACGCGAGGTCCTCGCGGGTCAGCCCGTCCCACGGGCCGCCGTAGAGGCGGCGCGACGCGGAGTCGGCCAGGCCGTACATGCCGTAGTAGAGGAGGAGCTGCTCGATCGCCGGACCGCCGGTGTCCCGCAGCCAGGTGGCCGTCGCGAGCGCCAGCATCGCCCCGCCGGAGTCGCCGGCGAGCGAGATCGTCCCGTCGAGACCGAGGTCGTCGGCGCGCTCGGCCAGCCACGCCACGACCGCGCCGGCCTCGTGGATGGCCCGGGGGAACTTCGCCTCGGGCGAGAGCGTGTAGTCGACGCCGACCACGACGGCACCCGAGCGCTCGGCGAGCGTGCGCATGATCCGGTCGTGCGTGTCGAGGTTCCCGAGGACGAAGCCCCCGCCGTGCAGGTAGACCAGGCAGCCTCGACGTCCCGGGCCGGGCCGGTGGACCCGGACGGCGACGGGGCCGGCGGGGCCGGGCACCACGTCGTCGTCCGTGCGGTCCATGACCGGGCCGCCCTCGTTCCAGAAGGCGCGCTCGACGGTGTACCGCTCGCGCATCGTGGCGAGCGGGGCGTCCGTCGCGAACGCGTCTCCCGCGAGCCGCTCCTGGATCGCCAGCGCCTCGAGCTGACGCGGCGAGGTGCGGGCGAGGACGTCGAGGACCGCCATGATCAGGCGACCCCGACCGCTTCGGTCGAACCGGTGGCGGCGAGCTCGGCCGCCTCGGCGGCGATCCGCTCCGACTCCTCGTACGCCGCGTCGAGCCGGGCCCGGTTCGCCTTGACGTAGGCGGACAGGCCGAGGGCGCACACGGCGGCGATCGCGGCGATCGCGGCGAGGATCCAGAAGATCGTCGGGTAGGCCGTCGTCACGTCGCCGGCGGCCTCGGCCCTGTCGAGGAACGAGCCGAGCCAGATCGAGGAGAACGTGTCGGGCAGGAAGCCGATGACGGACAGCACGCCGGTCGCGGCACCGAACGCGGCGAGCGGGACCTTGCCCTCCGTGAACATGCCCGAGACGATCCCGAACACGCCGTTGGAGATGAACCCGAGCGCGATCGCGAGGCCGGCCAGCGTCACGATGATGCCGGAGGACTGCGGGAGGATCGCGACGATGCCGAACGTGACGGCCGCGACGGCGCAGCCGATCCAGATGACGAGCGAGGACTTGCCGGCCTTGTGGGTCAGGAAGCCGAAGATCGGGCCGGCCAGGAGCGTGATGCCGTAGGTGCGCACGACGCTCACCATGTTCGTGACGTTGGCGTCGGCGCCGAGGGCCGTCATGTAGGGAGCCGTGTAGGACGTGCAGGTGTAGAAGAAGTAGACGAAGAACAGCGTCACCGAGGTCAGCAGGACGACCGGGTTGCGCAGGGCGGCGACGGCGTCGCCCATGACGGCCTTGACGCTGCTCGCTCCGCTGCCGGCCGGGGCGACCTCGCCCTCGAACCACGGGATGAAGACGAGCGAGAGCACGCCGAGCGTCGCGATGAGGATGCCGATGACGACGAGGAAGACCTGGAAGGCGCGGGCCGGGTCGGCGGAGAAGGCCCCGAGGACCGTGGTGCCGATGACGCCGATGAGCAGGCCGGCGACGCCGTAGAAGCCGTAGCTGATCCCGATGTTGCGGGAGTACTCCTCCTCCTCGGAGACGAGCCGCACCAGCTTGTAGCGCACGCCCCACCACAGGAGGATCGTCGAGAAGCCCATGCCGACGAAGACCAGCATGAGGATCGTGAAGGACGGGAGCATCGCGTACAGGAACGTGAGGATCGCCGTGAGGAAGAAGCCCGTCGCGGACAGGGTCCGCATGCGCATCCGGTCGGCGATGAGCCCGGAGAACAGGTAGACCGCGACCGCGGTCCATGCGTAGGCGCTCATCAGCTGCCCCACCTGGACGTTCGTGATGTTCAGCGCCTGGAGCTGCGCATCGTAGAACGTGTTCTTCAGGTATGCGGGGGCGTAGATCGTCGAGCTGCCCATGCTGACGAGGATCAGCACGATCCATCGTCGCGCGGCACCGAGCTCCCGCGCGCTCTTTTCCACTCTGGCGCTCTTGGCCATCGTCTTCCTCCTGGTGCCGCCGAACCCACGCCGACGAGCACCGCGGCAACCATCGCAACGCGGCCGTCGGGCGACCTGGGACTTGTTGTCCCGGGACGGGGCACTGGGTAACGGTCGGGGAGGAAGTGAGTAACCGGCCGCCAGGCAGTGGTGTGCGCCACATCCCGGGTTGGGTGCCGGATCGGCCGAGCCCGCCGGGTCGGGAGCCGCCCGGAGCGGCCACAGGTCCCGAGCTTCCACGCGTCCGGGCCGATACGTTCGAGGGGTGGACGCACCGGAGCTGTACGCCGACGAGATCGAGCAGACCCTTGGCTACCTCCACGACGGCACCACCGTGACGCTGGTCGGCCCCCTGTCCTCCGGGCGCTCGACGGTGCTGCGCCGGATCGCCGAGCGCCTGACCCGGGAGGGCACGCGGGTGGTCCGGATCGACGGCGTCCGCGCGCTCGCCGACCGGCCGCTGGGCGCCCTCTCGGTGGCCGGCGTGGCCCCCGGCCCTGGGTCGCTCCAGGGCCTGTCCTCCGCGGTCGAGCTGCTCCTGTCCCTCCTGGAGGAGGGACCCGGCGTCGTCCTGGTCGACGATGCCGACGACCTCGACCCCGCGACGGCCGGCGTCATCGTCGCCGCCTGCACCCGCGCCGGGATCCCGGCCGTCATGTCCCGCCGCCCGCTCGCGCGGCGCGCGTCCGGCCCCGGGGGCAGCGCCGACGGTCTCGTCGGTGGGCCGCCCCACCTGCAGCTTCGTCCGGCCGCGAGCGTGACGCTCGGCCCGCTGTCCTTCGACCGCGTCCACCGGCTGGTCCACGACACGCTCAACGCCCCCGTCGACCCCGACGCCGTCGCCCAGATCGCGGCGTGGTCGGGCGGGCTGCCGGGCCTCGTCGTGGCGATCGTCGACGCGGCGCGCCGCGGCAAGCGACTCCTGCCGCGGCGCGGGTTCTGGACCTTCCGCGACGAGCTGTGGACGCCGGCCCTCGCGCAGGCGGTCGAGCCCTACCTGGCCGACCTCGGCGAGGAGATGGTCGACGCGCTGACGCTGCTCGCGCTGCGTCCCCAGCTCCCGCTGGAGGTGGCGCGCCGGCACATCCACGCGCGCACCCTGACCCAGCTCGACGACCTCGGGCTGGTGCAGGTGCTGACCGACGGCGAGCGCGCGGGGCTCGGGATCTTCCCGCCCCTCATCGCCGAGTACCTGCGGCACGAGGGGGCGCTCACGCGGCACCTGCTCGCCGTCGAGACGCTCGGTCCGGGTGCCGGTCCCGACGCCGGCGTTGGGGTGGGTCCCGGCAGCGACCGCGACCCCGACGGCTCCGCCGTCCTCCTGCTCGACGACGGGGCCTGCACGAGCGCCATCTACTCGCGGACGGTGCACGCGCACTGGACCGACCAGCTCCGCGCGCAGCGGCGCGCCTGGGAGGAGAGCCCGACGCCGGAGCACGCAGCGACCGTGCTCGAGACGATGCTGACGCTGCGCTCACGTCCCCACGACGTGCGCCGGGTCATCGACGGCACCCGGACCGGGTCCGGCGTCGTCGACGGCATCGGACCCGCCGGGCCGAGCGGCGCCGCCGGCTCCGCGACCACCTGCGCCGCGGGCTGGGCCGCCGTGTACGAGGCGATGCTGACGCAGTCGGTCGACGTGGGCCGCGAGGCCCTCGCGGCCGCCCGCGGCCTCGCCCCCGGTGCCGCGGGCGCGCTGCGCGCGTTCGACGCCTACCTCACCCTCCAGCTCGAGGCCGTCCCCGACCCCGACGCGCTCGTCCCCGGCGCGGACGACGACGACCTCGCCCGGGACCTGCTCACGGTCGTGCGGGCGGAGTCCCTGGTGGCGGCCGGGCGGGCCGAGGAGGCGCTCGCGACGCTCGACGGCTTCCGCCCCCGTCATCGCACCGTCGCGCTCGGCGCGGACCTCGCCACGGGGCTCGCGCTGGTCTACCTGTGCCGGTTCGACGAGGCGCTCGACCGCGCGCGGCGGCGGCTGCGGCAGGCCCGCACGGCGCTCGACGTCGGCGCCGTCTCCGTCCACAGCTACGTCGCCGGGCTCGCGCTCGCGTTCCAGGGCCGGGCGGTCGAGCTCGAGGCGGTCGCCAGCGCGAGCCTCGCCCTCACCGGGGGGTCGGCGCACCAGCCGGCCATCGACGTCGGGATCGCCGCACTGGCGACCGAGGCGGCGCGCTGGCAGAACCGGCACGACTACGCCGAGTCGCTTGCGGCGCAGTCCGTCGGGCTGCCCCCGGCACCCGGCGCGCACCCCTATCTCGTGCCCGAGGCGATCGCGCGGCTAGTCGAGGACGGGGCACGACCGGCGGACGCGCTGTGGGACCTGGCCGAGGAGCGGCTGGAGCACGGGTACGTCGCGTCGGGCGTCGTCGTCGGCGTCGCATCGATCGAGCGCCGGGCCGACCCAGCCCGCGCGCGACGCATCGCGGAGGCAGCCGCGGGCAGCGGCGCGCCGCTGCTGCGGCACCTCGCCGACTACGCGCGGACGCTCGCGACGGACCCGGCCGGTCTCGCCGCGCTGGAGCCGCGGCTGCGCGCGGCCGGGATGCGGTTGCACGCGGTGCGGGCCGCCGTCTCCTGCGCGATGGAGCTGCTGAGCGAGGGCGACCGGGAGGCAGCGATCGAGCGCGCCGACGAGGCGTGGAGCAGGGCGGGGCTGCGCGGTCGGGACCTGTGCGGGCTGTTCCGCCCGTTCGACCGGGCCGTCAGCCTGTCGGGCCGCGAGCGCCAGATCGCGGTGCTCGTGGCACAGGGGATGTCCTCGCCGGAGATCGCGACGCGGCTCGTGCTGAGCGTGCGGACGGTCGACAACCACGTGTTCTCCGCCTGCCGCAAGCTCGGCCTCGACAGCCGTGACCGCCTCGCCAAGGTGGCCCGCACCTGGCTGTCCTGCCAGGCGTTCTAGCGTCGCCGGCCGGGCGTCACTCCCAGCGCCAGGAGTCGATCACCTCGGTGAGGGCGGCGTGCGCTGCGTCGCCCCACTCGTACGGGGAGCTGGCGACGGGATTGACGATCCGCCCGCCGACGTCGATGCAGTACATCTCGACGTACCGGCCCTCCGGGCTGGCGAAGCTGCCGCCCCCGGCCGGCAGACCGTCGAGCTGGATCTCGGGGAGCGCCTCGACGGTCCCGTCCGGGCTCCAGATCTGCACCACGTCGAGCTCACGCATGCACCGGTCCGTCGCGTCGCTCGCGCCGTACCAGGCGAGCTCGTAGACCACGAGGTCGACCGTCCCGTCGGAGGTCCGGACGATCGCGCCGTCGCCGCCCTCCGTTTCGAAGCCGTCGGGCAGTGCGAACGAGAACCACTCCGGCAGGACGACGCGGCCGTCCACCACGTCGAACGGCTGGTCGGCCGACGCGCTCGGGTCCCCCGTCGGGTCCGCGCTCGGATCCCCCGTCGCCTCGGGTGAGGCGCCCGTCGAATCGGGCGACGAGGCCGGGGACGAGGTCGCGGGGGCAGGTGTCGAGGCCGGCGCCGGGGACGCCACCGGGTCCGGCCCGGCGGGGCCGGGACGCATCACGAGGAGGATGACGACGAGCGCCATGACGACGACGAGGGCCGCCACCGCCACGGCGCCGATGACGAGACCACGGCCCGTGCCGGAGCCGCTTCCCGTCGACGGTCCCGTCCGGTACGGGCTGACGGGCACGCCGACCGGCGGCCCCGCCGGCGCGTCTCCCGGGACCGGCGCACCAGGCGCACCGGGTCCAGACGCACCGGGCGCGCCCGTCGCTCCGGGCACCCCCGGAAGGCGGCTCGGGCCCTGAGCACCCCACCAGTCGACCGGGTCCCGCTCGTCCTCGCTCATCGCTTCCTCCCAGCTCTCCCGTTCGGGCGAACCGGACAGCATGCCACACCGGGGCGCGCTCCCGCCGCTCGCGGCCCCGGGGGGCGAGCCACGAACGGCGGGAGCCGGCCAGCGCAGACCGGAGCGGGCGAGCTCAGGCCTCCTGGAGTGCCGTCGCCGCCACCTCGGCGACGGCGGCGTCCGTCACGCTCCCGGCCGGACCGACGAGCTGGACGCCCGTGTCCTCGGCCGGGGCGAACGACAGCATGCTGAGCGCGATGCGCCCGCCGTCGGCGAACACCTCCACCGTCGCGCGGTCGACCAGGATCTCCAGGTCCACCGGTCCCCCGCGCCACGGCGCGCGGGCGAGCGCGAGCGTGCCGTCACCCGGGCAGCCGGAGCTGCCGCGGTCGACCCTGATCTCGGTCGGCGTCACGAGGACGTCGACCCCGCGCGAGGCGTCGGCCGAGCACTTGACGCGGACGCCGGCACCCTCCGGCGCCGGGGTCACGCGCGCGAGGACCGACGCCGCCGCCGGCGCCGCCTGGACCGCGTCACCCGCGGCGAGGGGCTCGTAGGCGCCCGCCAGCTCGCGCAGCGGGCGCGAGATCAGCTCGTACCCGCGGTCCGTCCGCACGAGCGTGAGCTCGCGGACGACGGAGTCGATGCCGTTGTAGCCGCTCTCGGTCCAGGTCGGCGGGTGGGCCATCGAGAACGACGCCTCGAGGTCGCGCAGGAGGCGCGCGCCGACCTCCGGCCGGCCCTCGGCGCCGGCGGCCGCCATCTCGCGGCCGACCCGGTCGGCGTCGGGGTGCCCGACCACCTCGCCGCTCCCGTCGCCGACCGGCGTCACGCTCATCGCGTAGGCCCAGTTGTTCATCCAACCGATGGCCCAGCGGCGGTCCGTGGTCGCCACGCCGTCGGCGTCGTGCACCGGCCAGCTGACCGCCGCGTACCAGTCGAAGCCGAAGTCGAGCCAGCGCGGCTCCCGGTCGACCGGCACGAACCGGTCGCCCTCGATGTCGCCGACCCAGTAGGCGTACGTGCCGGGGCGGTCGGCCCGGGAGGGGTCGGAGCGCTGCGGGCTCGCCGCGAGCACCCAGTGCGAGGTGCCGTCGTCGGCCGTCATGCGGAACAGGTCGGGGCACTCGAGCATCCCGATCCGGTCCTCGTGGAACCGGCTCACCTCGGTCCAGGTCCGCAGGTCGTCGGAGGCGTAGAAGCCCAGGTCCGTGTCCTCGGCGAGCACCATGATCCAGCGGCCGTCGACCCGCTCGATCTTCGGGTCGCGGAAGTGCTCCCACCCGCGGTTCGCGAGCACGGGGGTGTCGGAGAGGTTGGTGAACGTCTCGCCCCCGTCGGTGGAGTACCAGAGGAACTGCGCCTGGCCGTTCTGGCCGCTGGCCCGGTCCACCTGCGTCACGAGGGCGACGACGGCGCCGGGACCGAACCCGGCGGTGTCCTCCTCGTCGACCACGAGGCATCCCGACCAGAGGTCGCGGTTGGGCTGGGACCACTTGTCCATCGGGACGCCGTGGTCACGGAAGCGCATGCCGTCGGTCGTGGAGACCCGGCGCCAGGAGGTACCGGTCGGCAGCGGGTAGTCGGCGTTGTAGAGGTAGAAGTACTGGTATGCGCCACCGGTGTGGATGGGGCGCTGCGGATCGTTGAGCCAGTGGTCGGGCACGGTCAGGTGGAAGGCGTGCTGCCAGGCTGCGGGGTTGGTCATGACACTCCGAATCGCGGGGATGGGGGGATGGGGTGGGCGGCGTCAGCGGGGGCGGCGCTGCTCACGCGTCGGGAACGGCGGGAACGGGGCGTGCGGCGGGACCTGGTACCAGTAGGCGACCGAGGCGACATCGTCGCTGCGCTCGAACAGGATGGGCCCGGTCTGGCCGATCTGCTGCAGCGTCACCCGCAGGGAGTCGGAGAAGTGGATCGGGTCCGGCAGGTGCCAGCGGTACAGACCGTGGACGGGCGCCATCGGCGTCGCGTACACCGACTGGCGCGAGGTGTCGGCCACCAGCCGCTGCGGGTAGCCGCAGTACGGGGCGCTGAACGTGAGCACCTCGGGCTCGACCTCGGAGGACAGCCGGTCCTGGAAGGCCCAGGCTCCCCCGGCGTAGTCCTCCGTCCCGGTGCCGCAGATGGTGGGGTGCTCGTCGTCGCCGTCGATGAAGAACTTCACCTCGCCCTCGCCGTACCAGTACCGCTCGAGGCAGGTGATCGACAGGAAGGTGCCGACGTAGGCGCCCGGGCCCCGCACGCCGTCGAGGATCGTGTGGTCGACGCCGAGCGTCGTCGGGTTCTCCCGGCGCCACTGCGCGTGGAACCGGGCGGGGTCGGCCTGGCCGCGCGGGTCGAGCGTGTAGTCGACCTGGAAGAAGAAGCCCTCGACGTCGACCGGGTGCTCGTTCGTCACGGTGATCCGGGCGCGGGAGCCGAACGGCATCGTGAAGTAGCTGTTGAACCCGCCGGACGGCGCCACGACGATCGGCACCGACGTCACGAGCGTGCGCGCGCCGGCCCCGCAGCAGAAGAAGTCGCCGAGCGGGACCTCGACGCTCGGCGTCTCCTCCCCGTCCCAGTACGCCCGCAGCACGAGGTCGCGCAGGACGAAACCGACGGCGTTCGTGTGGTCGGCCGTCGTGAACCACAGGTGGGTGATCGCGCCGGCGCCGTCGATGTCGGCGAGGACGGTCTCCTCACCCCTCGGGAGGGTCAGGCACGGGCGCCCCTTCCGCCCGGGGCCGAGGTCGGAGACGGCGTGGCCGCCGCCCCCCGGGGCTCCGTCGGGGTTCTCGGCGGTGATCGATCGGGACAGCAGACCCGTGCCGACGGGCGGAACGGTGGAGAAGACGGACAAGACGCTCCAGTCAGGTGGTCGGGGGACGGTCGGACGGGCCTCGGGGCCGGCCGGGCGGACGTCAGGCGAGGACGGGCGGGCGGACGAGGAGGTGGCGCAGCTCGGCGCGCGTGCCGTCGGCGACGACGCCGTACCAGCCACGCGGACGGTGGTAGACGCGGCCGCTGAGCGCGACGTCGCCCACGTAGGCCACGACGGCGGAGCCGTCGAGGACGATCCGGAACGGGATCGCTCGACCCGGCTCGATGGCGAGCGGACGGTCCAGCTCCGGGAAGTGGTCGACGTACCAGCTCCGGTAGCCGCCGACGCGGCCGAGCTGGACGACCTGGAGCTCGGCGTCGAGCCGGAGGAAGTACCCGCCCTCGCCGTTCTCGTCGACGTCGAGGAGGATGCCGGCCGAGCCCGTGCTCGACGCGAGGGTCAGCTCGCCCTCGAGGAGCGCCGCGGACGGCAGCCGGCCGAGGACCGCGGTCCGGCGCTCGTACGCCGCGTCGACCACGAGGTCGACGGGGTCGCGCTCCGGCTCGCCGAACCGGTCCGGCAGCGCCAGCGGGGGCCGGACGGCGAGCGTCCCGTCCTCGCGCTGGACGATCTCGTGCACCGTGAGACACCCGCCCCACTGCCAGTCGCCGTCGTCGCGGTCCTCGACCTTGGTCGGGTTCCAGCCGAACAGCAGCCGCGGGCCGCTGCCGTCCTCGGGGCCGGCCGACTTCGCCGCGTAGAACGCGCGGTTGTCGAACTGGTTGTCCCGCGGGGTGATCCAGGGGCCGTCGGGGCTGCGGCTCATGACGTACCGGGTCGCGGTGTGGGTCGTGTACTCGGAGAAGACGAGGTAGTACCAGTCGCCGATCCGGAACAGGTCGGGGCACTCGTGACCGTGGTAGCGCCCGGGGGCATAGTCGCGCACGTGCTCCCAGGTGCGCAGGTCGCTGCTCGTGAGGACGGCCGTGCAGCCGCGCCCCGTCGGCTCGCCGGACCGGGTCCGCGCCGCGACGAGCATCGTGACGTCGCCCGTCAGGGGGTGACGGTAGACGAACGGGTCACGCCAGTCGTGGCGCTCGTACCGGCTCTCGTCGGCGACGAGCTCGAAGTCGGGGTCCTTGGTCCAGTGGTCCAGGTCGGGGCTCGTCGCGTGCAGGACGACCTGCTCCCGCAGCTCGTCGGTGCGGAAGAGCGGGTTGATCCCGGTGAAGTAGATGTGGTGCAGGCCGTCGTCGTCGGTGAACACCGAGCCCGTCCCGACGCCCGGGTCCTGGTCGGCGTCACCGCCCTTGGGGATGGCCTCGCCGTGGTCGACGAACGTGACGCCGTCCAGCGTCGAGACGTGGTGCCACGGGCTCCCCCAGCCGTGGGAGTCGGTGTCGCGGTAGTTGCGCAGGTAGTACAGGTGGTAGCGGCCGTCGTAGTAGTAGGGGATGCAGTCCCCGACGACGCCGAACTCCGGCTTGTAGAAGATCTCCACGGTTCTCCGATCGACGGGTCAGCGCGAGTACGGGTCGGCCGCGTCGCGCAGCCCGTCGCCGACGAAGTTGAACAGGACGACGGCATAGACGAGCACGACGGCCGGCAGCAGGAGCCACGGGTAGTTCGCGACGACGGTGACGTCCTGCGCCTGCTGCAGCAGCGTCCCCCAGCTCACGTCGGGCGGCGTGATGCCGAGGCCGAGGAAGCTGAGCGTCGTCTCGCCGAGGATCATCCCGGGGATCGCGAGCGTGACGTGGACGATGAGGAAGCTCGTGACGCCCGGCAGGAGGTGGCGGCCGATGATCTTGCTGTGGCTGGCCGAGGAGATCCGCGCCGCGGTGACGTAGTCCTCCTCGCGCAGGGACATGAGCTTGCCGCGCACGACGCGGGCGAGGTTGGTCCAGCCGACGAGGGAGAGGATGACGGTGATCGCTAGATAGGTCTGGATGCCGCTCCACGACCGGGGGATCGCCGCGGACAGGGCCATCCACAGCGGGATCAGCGGGATCGAGATGATGAAGTCGATGATGCGCTGGATGACCGAGTCGATCCGGCCGCCGAAGTAGCCGGAGATGCCCCCGAGCACGACGCCGAGGACGAAGCTGATCCCGACCCCGGCGAGGCCGACGAACAGCGACACCCGCGAGGCGACGACGATCCGGGAGAACAGGTCGCGGCCGAGGTTGTCGGCCCCGAAGAGCAGGACGGGCTGGGCCCCCTCCGGCGTCCCGAACAGCACGCGGTCGGCCGGGATGAGCCCGAGGACCTTGTACGGCGTGGTCTTCACGAAGAGCTGGACCGGGATGCGCTCGGCGTCCTCGGGGATGACGGTCTCGTACCGGAACGTGTCGGGGTCGAGCGCCGTCTCGGTCTCGTAGATGAACGGCAGGTGCCAGCCGCCGTCCCGGTCGACGATGCGGACGAGGGTCGGCGGGGAGTACTGCTGCTCGGGGAACTGCTGCTGGACCCGGTACGGCGCGACGACGTCGGCGAACAGCGCGATCACGTACAGCAGGACGAGGAGGGCGAGCGCGATCGGCGCCAGCTTGTGCTTGCGGAACCGGTGCCAGACGAGCTTGCCCTGGGAGGCGTCGCGCAGTCGCTCCTGCGTGCGACGGGCCCGTGCCCCGCGCCGGGACCGCAGCTGCTTGAGCCGCTCCTGCCCCCGCTCGCGGACGTAGTGCTCCTCGGTCTCGACGGGTCGTTCTTCTACGACGGTCATGGCTGTCTCCTCGCCGCGCTAGGAGTATCGGATGCGGGGGTCGATGGCCGCGAGCAGGATGTCCGAGAGCAGGGTCCCGACGATCGTGAGCGCGCTCAGGATGAGGACGATCGCCCCCGTCAGGTACATGTCCTGCGACAGGATCGACTCGAGCAGGACGGGTCCCGTGGTGGGCAGGTTGAGCACCTTCGACACGACGACCTCGCCGCCGACCATCGCCGGGAGCATCCAGCCGATGGTCGAGACCAGGGGGTTGATCGCGATCCGGACGGGGTACTTGAGGATCACCCTGTGCTCCGGGAGGCCCTTCGCCCGGGCCGTCGTGACGTACAGCTTCTTCAGCTCGTCCAGGAGCGAGGAGCGCAGCACGCGGATGGTGCCGGCCGCACCGGTGATGGCGAGGACGGCGATCGGCAGCCACGTGTTCTTCAGCAGGTCGAGGAACTTGGCGACCGACCACGGGGCGTTGCGGAACTCCGGCGAGTAGAGCCCCGTGATGAGGAAGCCCGTGTTGTCGAAGATGAGGTACATCGACACGAGCGCGAGCAGGAACGGCGGGACGGCGACGCCGACGAAGCTGAGGAACGTGACGAGGTGGTCGCCGAAGGAGTACTTCTTCAGCGCCGAGTAGATCCCGACCGGGATCGCGATGACCCACGTCACGAGCATCGAGACGAGGGCGAGCGCGATCGTGCGGGGGATCCGCTCCGCGAGGACCGCGGCAACCGGCCTGTCGTACAGGAAGGAGTTGCCGAAGTCCCCGCGGAGCAGGTTGGACATCCAGAGCCAGTACTGGGCGATCAGCGGCCGGTCGAGCCCGTAGCGGGCACGGAGCGCGTCGATCTGCGCCTGGTTGACCGTTCCGCCCTGCATCTCCAGGTTCCGGATGTAGGTGTCGACGAAGTCACCCGGCGGGAGCTGGATGATGACGAACGCCACCACGGAGATGAGGAAGAGGAACGGGATGAGCAGGAGTAGCCGTCGGATCACGAACTGCGTCATGACTGGCTCCCAGGACTGGTTCTGGACGTCGGGGTGGTCATCGGTCTAGATGCCTAGTGGTCGGTGTCGACTGGTCCGTCGCCTACTCGGCGGCGCTCTCGTCGGCGTCGGCGAACCAGAGACCCGGCGAGCCGATGTAGACGTCGAGGTTGACCGGCGACCCCTCCTTCGGGAGGTTCTGCAGCCGCTGGTCGGCGACCGTCGGCGTGACCTGGGCACCCGTGATCGGGATGAAGGCGTAGTTCTCCTTGAACCAGGTCTCGAGGGCCTCCCAGCGCTTGACGCCCTCCTCGGACTGCGGGGGGACCTCCTTGCGCGAGGTGTGGAGCTGGAAGAACTCCTGCAGCGCGGCGTCGGGCTCGCGGCCACGCTCGCCGTTGGACAGGAAGTACTGGTACTGCTCGGGCGCCCACGGGCCCTTGTGCGCCGGCAGGTAGTCCTCGGAGATGCCGGACGGCCAGCCGGGACCGTCGTTGCCCATGATCGAGGCCATCACCTGGTTGGCGTCCTTGCGCTGACCCCACAGGGTGTCGTCGACCGCCTCGAGCTGGACGTTGATGCCGACGGCGCCGAGCTGCTCGCGCAGGAGCTCCGCGACGGGGTTGAAGTCGGACTGGCCACCCGTGTAGGTCAGCGTCAGCACGAACGGGCTGCCGTCCGGGAAGGTCCGCTGGCCGTTCGCACCGGCCGTCATGCCGAGCTCGTCGAACAGCGTCGCCGCCTGCTCGGGGTCGTAGGTGCGCCACGACGGGTCGAGGTCCTCGTAGAGACCGAAGTAGACCGCGTCGTTGACCGCCTTGTCGTCGATCGACGCGGCGATCGCCTTCTGGAACCGCAGGTCCGGGTCGTTCATCACGGCCTGCCACTGGCTGCCCTCGACGTCCCACTCGTAGTCGCGGTTGAGGAAGAGCTGCAGCGGGTTGTTGAACGAGCCCGTCGTGAAGACGGTCAGCCCGGCCCGCTCGGCGTTCTGCTTGTAGATCGGCATGTTGTTGAGCGAGACCTCGCCACCGGAGGCGAGCGTGACCTGGCCCGCGAGGATCGCGTTGGTCCGCGCGTCCGAGTCGACGACCCGGTTGACGACGACGCGGTCGATGTACGGGAGCTGGTGCCCGTCGGAGTCGACCTGCCAGAAGTACGGGTTGCGCTCGAACACCGTGAGGTTCTCGCCGGACTCGACGAGGATCCACGGGTTCAGGGTCGGCAGGCCCATGCCGCGCGGCTCGCCGACGTCCCAGTGCGGGACGTCCTTGTAGTCGAGCAGCGACTGCCAGTCGTTGCGGTCGTTCTCCTTGACCAGCGCGTCGAGCGTCGCCGCGTCCGCGTAGTCGGCGTGGAACTGCTTGAGGTAGTGCGCCGGCTTGACCAGCTCGGCGTAGCTCGGGATCCACGAGTTGAGGTCGGCGACGAACTGGCCGTACGGCTCGGCGAACGTCAGCGTGAACGTGCGCTCGTCCTTGATCTCGAGCTGGGCGAGCGGCTTGGCCGGGTTGCCCTGCGTGTAGAGCCAGCTCGGGGCCGGGCGGTTCGCGTCCGGGTTCCCGTAGAGGTCCTCGAGCGTGAACCGGACGTCCTCGGTCGTGACGGGCTCGCCGTCGGACCACCGCAGGCCCTCACGGAAGGACATCGTGTAGGCCGAGTAGTCGTCGTTGTGCTCGAACTCGCTCACGACGTTCGGGACGCTCGCCTCGGTGGTCTGGCCGGGCGAGCGCAGGATCGTGCTGCCGACGATGTTGACGAAGCCGCTGGAGGCGAGCGCCGAGAACTGGATCTCACCGCCGTAGCGACCGTTCTGCCAGTCGAGGTACTCCTCCTGGAGGTAGGTCCCCGGACCGACCACCAGCGGGTCCGGGACCATCCGCTCGTCGATCGGCGGCAGCTCGCCCGCCTCGACGCGATCGGCGAAGATCGGCGGCTCGAGGAAGCCACGCTCCGATGGCGTGATGTCCTCCGCGGCCGCGGCACCTCCCCCGTCGTCCTTGCCGCCCATGTTCGCGATGGCGAAGGCTGCTCCGCCGATCACCACTGCTGCGACCACACCACCGGCAATCAGCCGATTGCGGCGCTTCGCACTCTTCCGACTCATCTCTGCCGAAGCTCCCTTGCTCGGATGGTTGTCCTGCCCGCGGCCCTTGTGCCCGGGCTTCCGACGCGACTCCTACGCCGCGCCGTTAGACGTTTAACCAGCCACAGGTCTAGCAGCGAGCTTCGCGCCACGTCAAGGCGATCCGCCTCGACGGCAGGTCACGATCTGGTCACGAGGTGAGCCAGGTCACACAGGATTCCCTTAGAAGATAGCGGCGAGCCGCCTTGAACGATGCGCCACGATGGAGAAGCATGGGATGTGCAGGGGGCCACACGCTCACGGCCCCGCGGGCGACGGAGGCCGTCGGGGTTGACGCCGGCCAGCCGTCCTGTTATTCCTTTAACCAGACGGAAGGCAATGCCGTGAAGACACCGAAGTCTCGTAACCGAGCGACCATGGCACAGGTCGCTCGGCTCGCGGAGGTCTCGATCGCGACGGTCTCGTTCGTGGTGAACGACGACCCCAAGGCGAAGACACTGACGCAGGCGACCCGCGACCGGGTCCTCGAGGCCGTTCGCATGCTCGACTACCGGCCCAACCTGCAGGCCAGGGGTCTGCGCACGCAGCGGTCGCACTCGATCGCCGTGCTCACCGACCACCTCACGGCCGTCCCGTTCGCCAACTCCACGATCCGCGGCGTCCAGGAGCGCGCCTGGGCCGGCGGCTACCTCGTCACGACGATGACGACCGACGACAACGCCGAGCTCGCCGCGCACGCCGTCGAGATGGTGCTGGCGCGCCAGTTCGACGCGGTCATCGTCACGACCGCGTACACGCACGAGGTCACGGTGCCGAGCGAGTTCGCCGCCATGCCGCTCGTCCTGCTCAACTGCTTCTCGGGCGACGGCTACCGCACGGTCCTGCCGGGCGAGCGAGCCGGCGCCCGCAGTGCCGCCAAGGTCCTGATCGACGCCGGTCACACCCGGATCGGCTTCATCAACGGTCTGCGCACGACCTGGGCCGCGGGCGAGCGCCGGCTCGGCTACCGCGACGCCCTGCGCGAGGCGGGCCTGGAGTACGACCGCACCCTCGTGCGCTCCGGCACCTACGAGACCGACAGCGGCTACCGCCACGCCATGGCGCTGCTGGACCGCGCCGACCCGCCGACGGCGATCATGTGCGCCAGCGACCGGATGGCCGTCGGCGCCTACTACGCCGCCTACCAGCGCGGGCTGCGCATCCCGGAGGACCTCTCGGTGGTCGGGTACGACAACCACACCGAGTTCTCGGAGCACGCCGTCCCCGCGATGACGACCGTCAGCCTGCCGTACTACGAGATGGGGCTGGCCGCGGTCGACCTCCTCCTCGCCCCCGAGCGCGCGGGGAAGGGCGGAGCCGCGGCCGGCGCAGGCGGGACGGCCGGGGCCGCGACCGGTGCCGCGGGTGGCACGCGGGTCGTCGCGAGCACGACGAGCGGGGCGACCGGCTCCCACGTGACCGAGATCGCCTGCGAGCCCGTCATCCGTCAGTCCGTCGCCGCGCCCAGCAGCCGGCCCCGAGCTCGCGTCCAGCACCCGGTCGGGTCACCGATCGACGCCCCAGCACCACGCGAACGAGTCCCCCTGGAGGTCACGTCATGAGCCTGCTCGACGTGAAGGATCTGCGCACCTACTTCTTCGTCGACGAGGGGGTGGTCAAGGCCGTCGACGGGGTCGACCTGACGATCGGCGAGCGCGAGACCGTCGGCGTCATCGGCGAGTCGGGGTGCGGGAAGTCGACGATGGCCCACTCGCTCCTGCGGCTCATCCAGGATCCGGGCGACATCGTCGACGGCACCGCCGTCGTCCGGCTCAAGGACGGGACGCGGCGGGACGTCTTCGCGCTCGAGCCGGACTCGGACGAGCTGCGCGACATCCGCGGCAACGAGGTCGCGATGATCTTCCAGGAGCCGATGGCGAGCTTCTCCCCCGTCCACACGATCGGGTCGCAGATCGGCGAGATGCTGCAGCAGCACACCGACCTGGACGACGACGAGATCGAGGAGCGCGTCGTCGACCTCATGCGCCGCGTCGGGATCTCCAACCCCGAGCAGCGGTTCGACCAGTACCCGCACGAGTTCTCCGGCGGCATGCGCCAGCGCGCCATGATCGCGATGGCGCTCGCCTGCGGGCCGGCCCTGCTCATCGCCGACGAGCCGACGACGGCGCTGGACGTGACGATCCAGGCGCAGATCCTCCAGCTCCTCAAGGACCTCCAGGCCGAGGAGCACATGTCGGTCCTCTACATCACGCACAACCTCGGCGTGGTGGCCGAGCACGTCGACCGGGTCTACGTCATGTACCTCGGCCGGGTCGTGGAGTCGGCCCCGACCAAGGAGCTGTTCGCGAACCCGCGGCACCCGTACACGCAGAAGCTCCTGCGCTCGGTGCCCAAGCCCGGCCACCCCGTCGACCGGCTCGAGATCATCGAGGGCTCGGTCCCCATCCCGATCGGGCTGCGGCCGCAGTGCGGCTTCTACAGCCGCTGCCAGCAGGCCATCGAGGGTGTGTGCGACGTGGCCGTCCCGGCCATGACGACCGTGACCGACGACGAGGGCGCCCAGCACGCCGTCCGGTGCTTCCTGTACTCGGACGCCGTCGAGGAAGAGAGCGAGTGGAGCAATGTCTGAGTCCCGGACGTCGACCGCGACGGTGGAGGATCTCGTCGACGAGATCGCGCAGGACCTCGTCCTCGCCGTGCAGCACGTGAGCAAGGACTTCCCGATCCGCGGCGGGATGTGGGGCGGGTCGCGCGGCGTCGTGCACGCCGTCGACGACGTGACGCTCACTCTCCGCAAGGGCGAGACGCTCGGGATCGTCGGTGAGTCGGGCTCGGGCAAGACGACCCTCGGGCGGGTCATCGTCCGGGCGATCGAGCCGACGACGGGCACCGTCCTGATCCGCGACGACCGCGGCGAGCTCGTCGACGTGACGGCCGCGAGCCCCGGCGACCTCAAGCGCGCGCGCCGCAGCTTCCACATGATCTTCCAGGACCCGTACTCCTCGCTGAACCCGCGGATGACGGTCGAGGAGATCGTCGGCGAGCCGCTGGTCAACAACCTCGGCCTGCGCGGGCCGGAGCTGCGCGCCCGGGTGCTGGAGACGCTGGAGCTGGTCGGGCTCGGCGAGCGCCACCTCACCCGCTACCCGAACGCGTTCTCCGGCGGACAGCGCCAGCGGATCGGGATCGCCCGCTCGCTCGCCTGCCGGCCCAGCCTCATCGTGTGCGACGAGGCCGTCTCCGCGCTCGACGTGAGCATCCAGGCGCAGATCCTCAACCTGCTCAAGGACCTGCAGCGCGACCTCGACCTGTCCTACCTGTTCATCACGCACGACCTCGCGGTCGTCGAGCACCTCGCGCACCGCGTCGCGGTCATGTACGTGGGGCAGGTCGTGGAGTCGGCGCCGACGACGGACCTGTTCGCGCGGCCGCGCCACCCGTACACGGAGGCCCTGCTCTCGGCGGCGCCCGTCCCCGACGAGGAGCGGTCGCGTCCGACGATCGTGCTCAAGGGCGAGGTGGCCAACCCGGCGTCGCCGCCGTCCGGCTGCTACTTCCACCCGCGCTGCCCGTACGCCCAGGACGTCTGCGCGGAGAAGGCGCCGGTGCTGCGCGAGGTCGCGCCGGGGCACCTCGCCGCGTGCCACTTCGCCGACGAGCTGGAGCTCGCCGGCCCCGTCGCACCGCCGCTCGATCCCGCCGAGGCCGCGCTGCTCGAGCGGGCGTCCTCGCTGGCGGCCGTTGCCGACGTCGTCGAGGACGAGGCGGTCGAGGCCGTGGCCGCCGAGCAGGCGGTCGACGAGGCCCGCGCCGAGCGCGAGGCGCTCGAGGAGCGGGTGCAGGAGCAGCTCTGGCAGCAGGGGGAGCAGTAGTCCGTGCACGACGTGATGGACCCGTGCGACACGGTCCCCGACGAGCTCGACCAGCTCCTCACCTCCGGGTACGACGTTCCGCCGCCGCTGCGCGATGCCGTGCGCTCCGCCGCGGCGGCCGGGGACCGGGCGGGGCTCCTGGCGCTGCTGCCCGACCTCGGGCGCGTCCCGCGCCGGGCCGACTGGCCCTACCGCGAGCCCGAGGAGCTCGACGACATCCTCGCGGCCATGCCCGGCGCGACGGGTGCGGGTGCGCCCGGGGCGTCGGGCGGGAACGCGTCCGTCGCGTCGGGCGGAAACGTGCCCGGGGCGACGGGTGCGGGTCGCGGCCTCGACCGCGGACGCCTGCGGTCCCGGATCCACGGGGCGTGGCTGGCGCGGTCGGCTGGGTGCTGCCTCGGCAAGCCCGTCGAGGGCATGACGACGGCGGACATCCGCGCCTACCTGCGCGCCGCCGACGCCTGGCCGCTGACCGACTACGTCCCCCTGCTGGACCCCACCCCCGTCCCGTGGCAGAACCCGTGGTGGACCGTCGCGACGCGCGGCCGGGTGCACGGGATGCCCCGCGACGACGACATGGACTACACGATCCTCGCGCTGCACCTCGTGGAGACGAGGGGGCGCGCGTTCACCCGGGACGACGTGGCGGACGCGTGGCTCACGCTGCTCCCGTTCCTCCAGGTCTGCACGGCCGAGCGGGTCACGTACCGCAACCTGGTCTCCGGGCTGCCGGTGGCGCAGGCCGGGACCCGCGACAACCCCTATCGGGAGTGGATCGGGGCCCTCATCCGCGCCGACCTGTTCGGGTACGTCAACCCGGGCGACCCGCTCGGTGCCGTCCGGATGGCCTACGCCGACGCGTCGCTGTCCCACACCGCGAACGGGGTCTACGGCGAGCTGTGGGCGGCCGCCCTCATCGCCGGCGCGTTCGTCGCCGACGACACGCGCGACGCCGTGCTCCGCTCGCGCGCCTGGGTGCCGGCGGGGTCGCGGCTGGACGCCGCCCTCGGCGAGACGATCCGGCTCCACGCGTCGGGCGCCACGTGGGACGAGGCGATGGCCTGGCTCGACGCGGCGTTCGCCGACCACTCGTGGGTGCACACGCTCGGCAACGTCGTGGCGATCGCGGCCGGACTGCTGTGGGGCGAGGACGACGTGGCGCGCAGCCTCGGGCTCACCGTCCAGGCGGGGCTCGACACCGACTCCTCGGCCGCGACCGTCGGCTCGGTGCTCGGGGCCCTGCACGGGGTCGAGGCGCTGCCGGCGCACCTGGTCGACCCGCTGGAGGACCGGATCTCCAGCGCCGTGCACGGCTACGACGGGTCGCGGATCTCCGACCTCGCCGAGCGCACGCTCGCCCTGGTCCCCGAGTAGCCCGTCCCCGAGCGGCCCGTCGCCGCTCGGGTCGCGCCCGCCCGCCCGTCGCCGCCCGCCGACGCGGTCCGAGCGGCAGCAGCGCGCCGGCCCTGCGTCGACGGACCGCCGCGGCCCGGGTCAGGCCGGCGCGACGACCTCGACGCGCGAGGAGCGGTCCGGGAGCCGGGTGACGCGGAGCTGAGCCGGGATGTCGTCCTTCATCGCCTCGACGTGCGAGATGAGCCCGACGACGCGCCCGCCCGAGCGCAGATCCTCCAGCGTCGCCATCGCGATCTCGAGCGTGTCGGCGTCGAGGGCGCCGAACCCCTCGTCGATGAACAGCGTGTCGAGCTGGATGCCGCCGGCCTCGGCCGCGACGGTCTCCGCCAGGCCCAGCGCCAGCGCGAGCGAGGCGAGGAAGGTCTCGCCCCCCGAGAGCGACGCCGTCGAGCGGGAGACGCCCGTGTGGGCGTCGGCGACCCGCAGCCCGAGCCCCGACTCGACGTTGCGGTACTGGTGCCCGTCGTCCACCTCGAGCGCGTACTGACCGCTCGTCATGGCGAGCAGGCGGCGGTTGGCCGCGGCCACGATCGACTCCAGGCGCGCCGCCAGCACGAACGACTCCAGCCGGATCCGCCGCGTGTTCCCGCCGCCGCCCTCGAGCGTCGCCGCGAGCGCCCGCACGACGTCGGCCCGCTCCCGCGTCGCCCGCGATCCCGCGGCCGTCTCCGCGTAGGCCGCGCGCAGCGCCTCGAACCGGGCGCGGTCGGCCTCGGCGAGCGTCGCCGCCCGGGCCGCGTCGGCCCGGGCCGCCGCGGCGTCGCGGCTGGCGGTCTCGAGCCCCGCCAGGTCCGCCGGCTCGTCGGGGACCGCGACCGCGCTCGCCTCGTCCAGCTTGCCCCGGGCCGCCGCCAGCGCGCGGTCGAACTCGGCCACCTCGACCTCGAGGTTCTCCAGCTCGGCGCGGGGCAGGGCGGCCGCCAGGGCCTCGTCCACCGAGTCGAACCCGGAGATCGCGACCGCCTCGGTCAGCTCCGTCCGGCGCTGCTCCGCCTCCCGGCTCCGGGCGGCCTCGGCCTCGCGGGCGGCGGCGAGCGCCGTCGTCGCCTCCCGCGCGGCCCCGAGGACGCGAGCGAGCGCCGCGACCGACTCGGCCTCACCGCGGGCGGCGTCGACGAGCGAGGTGACGCGGGCGACCTCCGCGACCGCTGCGGCGTGCTCGGACGTCAGACGGGTGATCTCGACGTCCAGCTCCGCCATCGCCTCGCGGTCGGTCTCGACCTGGGTGCGGTGCCGCTCGAGCGCCGCACGTGCCTCGACGGCCTCGACCCTGGCCGTGCGAGCACGCTCCAGCTCCGCGCTCGCCAGCTCCAGCTCGGCCCTCGCCTCGGCGAGGGTGCCCTCCGCCGACGCGGTCGCCCCGGCCAGGGCCGTCGCCGTGGCGGCGGCCTTCTCCGTGGCGGCGCCGAGCGCACCGAGGGCCTCGTGGGCGGCGAGCGCGGCCGCGTCGACCGCCTCGTCCGTCACGTCGTCGGACGACGCGACGGCGGGTGCCGGATGCTCGACCGACCCGCAGACCGGGCACGGCTCGTCGGCCGCGAGCTCCCGGGCGAGCACGGCGGCCGACTGCTGGAGGCGCGCGCGCAGCAGCGCGTCGTGCCGGGCCCGCGCGGCGAGGGCGGAGGCCGAGGCCTCGGCCTCCGCGGTCCGGGCGGCGGCGAGGGCGACGGTCAGCCGCTCGACCTCCGCGTGCGCCGCGACCCGGTCCCGGGCGGACGCGTGTGCGCCGATCCGCTCCTCGATCCCGGCGGCGACCCCCTCGTGCTCGGTGAGCACGGCGAGAAGCCGCGCGGTCTCGGCCGGCGCGGCCGCGCGCCGCTCCGCGAGCTCCACCCGGCGATCGACGGAGCGCCGCAGCTCCGTCTCGGCCGTCCCGACCGCCCCGACGAGCCCGGGAAGCTCGGTCTCGGCCGCGAGCGCCGTGCGCAGCTCGCCCGACACCGCGGCGAGCTGCGCCGCGACCTCTCTCAGGTCGGCGGCCGAGGCGGCGGCCAGGTGGTCGGCGTCGCCGGCGAGCGCGGCGAACGACGGGGGCAGCGCGCGCCCGCCGTCGAGGTCCGCGACCGCTCGCGCGGCGGCCTCGGCCACGGTGCGCGCGGCCGAGGCCGCCGACTCGGCGCGGCGCAGGCTGGCGGCGGCCGTGTCGATCGGCGCCGCGCGACGGGCGGCCGCGAGCCGCGCCCGGTCCTCCTCGGCCCGCTCGCGACGCGACTCGAGCCCCGCCAGGTGCGCCTCGGCCAGCCGGCGACGCTCCCGTGCCGCCTCCTCGCCCCGCGCGCGCTCCCAGGTCGACGCGGCCCGCCGGGCCGCGGCCTCGGCCGCCTCCTCGACGGTTCGGGCCCGCTCGGCCAGACCGGCCAGGGCCTCGGCGTGCACGCGGAACCAGGTCTCCTCCTCGCCCCGGACGGGCGGTCCCTGGCCGACGCTCGCCTCGGCGCCGCCCGACCGCTCGGCGTCGTCGAGCGAGCCGGGACCACCGAGCAGTCCGGTGCCCTCGAACAGCCCGGCGTCGTCCGAGGGCCCGGCGCCGTCGAACGACCCGGCGCCTCCGAGCTGCCCGGCGCCGTCGGGCGACGCACCGGCCACGCCGACCCCGGCCCCGACCAGCTCCGGCGTCGCAGCGAGCTCGACCGCCTGGTCCAGCAGCGCCGCGAGCGCCCGGTCGACGTCCGCGACCTCCCGCTCCGCGGCGCGCGCGAGGTCCCGGACCGTTCGTTCGAGGTGCTCGTACCGGCCGGTGTCGAAGAGCGTCCGCAGCACGCCGCGCCGCGTCTTGGTGTCGGTGTGGAGGAACTCGGCGAACCGCGCCTGGGCCAGCAGGATCACCTGGCGGAACTGGGCGGCGTCCAGCCCGAGGATCGCGCTGACCCGGGGCCCGACCTCGCGCGGCTGCACGTCGAGCGCGCGCCAGGTGCCGCGGTCAGCTGCCCGCCCACCCCCGTCACCGATCGACCCGCCGGCGGACCCCTCGCCCACCGGCCCCTCGGCCGCCGGTCCCGGTCCCGGTCCCACGGACCCTCGCGGCTCCCAGACCTCGAGCAGGGCCGTCGCCTTCTCCTCGGTCGTTCCCGTCCCGCGTCGCTTCGGTCGCAGGTAGGCGGGCGTCCGGGTCACCCGGTAGCGCTCGCCCCGGACCTCGAAGTCGAGCCGGACCCGCGTCGGGTCCTCGGGGCGGGCGAAGTCGCTCCGCACGCTCCGCTCGGCGCCCTCGTAGCGCGGCACCGCGTCGAACAGCGCGAACAGCACCGCGTCGAGCACGGTCGACTTGCCGGCTCCCGTCCGACCCGTGATGGCGAACAGCCCGGCGCGCTCGAACGCGCGGAAGTCGATCGTCTGCCGCTCGCGATAGGGCCCGAACCCCTCGATCTCGAGCCCGAGGATCCTCATCGGGCGGCCTCCGTCGCATCCCGCAGCGCGATCGCCTCGGCGAGCACCTCGCGCTCCGCGGCGCTCGACCCGGCCCCGCCCCGCACGAAGACGAGGAACTCCTCCACCAGCTCGGTCTCGGAGCGGCCGCGCACCCGCTCGGCGTAGCTGCGGGCCTCCGGCCGGGACGCGTGGGTTGGACGGTGAGCCAGCGTGACGGCGTAGGGGTACCGCTCGCGGAGACTGCGCATGGCCTCGTGCGGCAGCACGTCATCGGTCAGGACGACCTCGACCCAGGCGTCCCGGGCGTCCTCGTGCGCCCCGGGGGCGAGCAGCTCGGCGAGCGTGCCCCGCAGGCGCGCCACCTCGCGCGGCACCGGGAGGTCGAGCCACTCGACCGTGAGCGCCGCCCGGCCGTCGTCGCCACCACCGGGCTCCCCGAGCTCGACGAGCCACGCCCCGCGCGGCTTGTCCCGCTCGCCGAAGGAGAACCGCAGCGGCGCGCCCGAGTAGCGCACGCGGGGTGAGAACGTCGTCCGGCCGTGGATGTGCCCGAGCGCGACGTAGTCCGGCCCGTCGAACACCGAGACGGGGACGAGGTCGAGACCGCCCCGCGTGATGTCCCGCTCCTCCGTGAGCCCGCCGTCCTCGCGCGTCTCGCGCACCGGCTCCGCGGCGTCGCTCGTCCGCGCGTCGCGGCCGGCGTCCTCGTCCGCCGCCAGGTTCTGCGCGAAGCAGTGGGCGGCGACCACCCACCGGCCGCCCCGCAACTCGTGGTCGGCGCGCACCAGGCCCATCGCGAAGTCGAGCGCCTCCGCGTGCGTCGTCCCCGTGAACTCGGGGTGCTCGGCCGCCAGCAGCGCCGGGTGCAGGTAGGGCAGCCCGTAGAACGCGACCGGCCCCGCGTCGCCATCGGCCGCACCATCCGCACCCGTCGCGTCGATCATCACCGGCTCGCCGAGCGACGCCAGCGAGGTCCGCACGTGCACGCCGCCGCGGGCGGCGAACTCGGCGAGGTGACCGAGCCGCGCCGGCCCGTCGTGGTTGCCGGAGGTGAGGACGACGACGGCCCCGGCCTCACGCAGCCGCCCGACGGCCCGGTTGAGCAGCGCGAAGGCGTCGGCCTTCGGCGCCGAGTGGTCGAACACGTCCCCCGCCACGACCACGACGTCGACCGCCAGCTCCCGCACCGACTCAGCCAGGGCAGTCAGCACCAGCTCGAGGTGCTGGTCCGTCGAGTGACCGTGGAAGGTCCGCCCGATGTGCCAGTCGGAGGTGTGGAGGATCCGCATGTCCGTCACGCTATCCGCGCCGGCCGACATCGAGCGGGAGGGACGCCGCGTCCTGTGGACGACGGCGTCGGCGCACCCTTCCCGCGGGCGCACCGCCTCCCGACGCGACGGGGTCGTCGCGCCGACTCGTCAGCCGCGCGCCGCCAGCCAGTCGCGGATCGGGACGAGGTTGCCGAGCTGCGCCAGGTACCCCTGGACGCCGTAGTCGAACACCGCCACGCGGACGCCGTGCTGCGCGAGGCCCGCGACCCACTCGATCGCGTCGGGGAGCTGGACCGAGATCACCTGGTCCGTCGCCTCCGCCGGCAGCCCCAGCCCCTGGGCCGCGGCCCGGGCCCGGTCGGGCGAGGTGAACGCGAGGATCGCCGGCCCCTCCGAGAGGGTCAGCATGAGCGGCTGCGGCGCCTCGGGCGTGCCGCGGGGCACGAAGAACCAGTGCTCCAGCGCGAACACCTCGCGCCAGAGCGCGGCCTGGAGCTCGACGTCGTCGAGGTGCTCGCGCCACGCGGCCGCCCGGGCGTCGATGCTCGCGATGGTCTCCGCCGACGGGAACCCCGTCGGCTCAGGCGTCGTCGACTCGGACTCGGTCGGCGTCGGGGACTCGGCCGGTGTGGGCGGCTCGGTGGTCATGCTGCTCCCTCGGGTCGGGGCCGGGCCGCCCGCGCGGCGTCGGCTGGCTGGTCGGTGACGACGCCGGCTCGCGCGGCCACCCGGTCGAGCTTGTCGTCGAGCAGGTCCAGCGCGGCACCGTCGTGCCCGCGCAGGTGCTCGACGGCCGCGAGCGCCGTGAGGGCCACGTCGAGCAGCTCCTCGACGACGTCCTCCCGCGTGTGCGTCACGCCCTTGCGGGGGTTCTGGCCGATCGCGCCGATGAAGGCCGCGACCACCTCGCCGTTCTCCTCCGACACCTTGGCGATCCGGCTCCACGCCTGCGCCTCGGGGTCGCGGTGCGCGTTGGGCGCGTCGATCCATCGGGACAGCGCGACGAGCTTCTCGGTCGGGGTCACGCCGGCCATTCTCCCCCGCCGGGCTAGAGTCGCAGGACCGACCGTCACCGCCGACGAAGGAGTCACCATGCCACGTCGTTCCCGCGGGGTGATCGCCCGGGCCAAGGGCGCGCCCGTCGAGCTCGTCACGATCGAGGTCCCCGATCCCGGGCCCGGCGAGGCCGTCGTCCGGGTGCTCGCGTGCGGGGTCTGCCACACCGACCTGCACTACCGCGAGGGCGGCATCGGGGAGGACTTCCCGTACCTCCTGGGGCACGAGGCGGCCGGGATCGTCGAGGAGGTGGGCGACGGCGTCACGCAGGTGGCGCCGGGCGACTACGTCGTGCTCAACTGGCGCGCGGTCTGCGGCCAGTGCCGCGCGTGCGCCAGGGGCCGACCGCAGTACTGCTTCGCCACCCACAACGCCACGCAGCGGATGACGATCGCCGACGGCCCGGACGCGGGCACCGCCCTCTCCCCGGCGCTCGGGATCGGGGCGTTCACCGACTACACGCTGGTCGCCGCCGGTCAGTGCACGACGGTCGATCCGGCCGCCGCGCCGGAGGTCGCCGGCCTGCTCGGCTGCGGCGTCATGGCCGGCCTGGGCGCCGCGATCAACACGGGCGCCGTCGGGCGCGGCGACTCGATCGCCGTCATCGGCTGCGGCGGCGTCGGCATGGCGGCCGTCGTGGGAGCCCGGCTCGCCGGGGCGGGCACGATCATCGCCGTCGACGTCGACCGGCGGAAGCTGGACCGGGCGCTCGAGCTGGGCGCGACGCACACCGTCGACGGGCGTGAGGTCGACGTCGTCGAGGCGGTCCGCGAGCTGACCGGCGGCCACGGCGCCGACGTCGTGGTCGACGCGGTCGGCCGGCCCGAGACCTGGCGGCAGGCGTTCTACGCGCGCGACCTGGCCGGGACCGTCGTCCTCGTCGGCGTGCCGACGCCGGAGATGCGCATCCCCGACATCCCGCTGCTCGACGTGTTCGGCCGCGGCGGCGCGCTCACGTCCTCGTGGTACGGCGACTGCCTGCCGAGCCGCGACTTCCCGATGCTCATCGACCTCTACCTGCAGGGCCGGCTGCCGCTCGACGCGTTCGTCACGGAGACCACGGGCATCGACGGCGTCGAGGCGGCGTTCGAGAGGATGCACGGCGGCGACGTGCTGCGCAGCGTCGTCGTCCTTGACCGCGAGCACGACGGCGAGCGGGCGGGGGTCCCGGCATGACCGCCCGGATCGACCACGGCACGAGCTCGGGCACGTTCTCGCTCGACGGCGAGACGTTCGACGTCGAGAACAACGTCTGGGTGGTGGGCGACGACACCGAGTGCCTCGTGATCGACGCCCCGCACTCCGTTGAGGACGTGCTCGCCGTCGTCGGGGACCGCCGCGTCGTCGCCATCGTGTGCACGCACGCGCACGACGACCACGTGCGCCAGGCCCCGGCCCTGCGCGAGGCGACGGGCGCCCCGATCCTCCTGCACCCGGCCGACGAGCCGGTCTGGCGGCTCACCCACCCCGACGTCGACCCCGACGCCGGGCTCGCCGACGGGCAGCTGATCGCGATCGGGGGGACGGAGCTGACGGTGCTCCACACCCCCGGGCACACACCCGGCGCGGTGTGCCTGCACGCGCCGGACCTCGGCGTCGTGCTCACGGGCGACACCCTGTTCAACGGCGGTCCGGGGGCGACCGGCCGGTCGTTCTCCGACGCGGACCTCATCGTCGACTCGATCCGCCGCATCCTGTTCGCCCTGCCGGACGGGACGCTCGTCCTCACCGGGCACGGCGACTCGACGACGATCGGCGCGGAGGCGCTCGCGCTGGGTCGCTGACGGGGCCATCGCGGTCGCCGTGGCCACGCCGGGGCCGCCTCGCCGCCCGCAGCCGGTCCTACGGTGGCCACCGCCGGCCCCGTGACCACCACGAGCCCCGTGACCACCCGGACACGGCACGAGGCCCGGACCATCAGGTCCGGGCCTCGTGGTGTGGTTCGGCGTGGTGCCGGGAACCCGACGAGTCGCGTCAGGCCGAGGCGCCAGCTGCCGACAGCTCGGCGCTCTCCTTCTCGGCGACCTTGCCGGCGTGGCGCAGGCCGAGGACACCGAGGGCGACGAGCCCGGCGGCGCCGACGAAGCAGACGATCGCGGCGATGCCGGCGATCTCACCGATCGTGGCGAACGCGTACCCGTACAGGAGCAGACCGCGCAGGGTGTTGCCCTTGAAGAGCGTCTCGGACCGGAAGGTGTTGACCGCGGCGACGGCGGCCGTCTGGTCGTCCTCGCTCAGCGTGTCGTCCGCACCGATCGACTTGGCGACGGTACCGGCGGCCTCGTACGTCAGCGGCTCCTTCCAGCCCTCGAGCGACTCGGCGTCGATGCCGAACTCGGACAGGCTCTCGGCGAGCGTCGTCGTGCCGTGGTTCATGTGGGCCAGGATGTAGTGGTCGGCGTAGGCGCGGGCCTTGGCGCCGCTGTCGAGCTCGGTGCCGACGAAGGGACGCAGCGCCGCCGCGTCCGCCTCCGTGAGGCTGCCGGACTCGACCTGGGCGTCGATGGCCGCGTCGACCGGCATCGTGATGTCCTGCATGGCGAACTGGCTCTTGACCTGGGAGTCCACGAAGGACGACGCCCAGGTCAGGAGGCCGCCGGCCACGAGCAGCACGAGGGCCAGGGCCAAGCCGGTCCAGGAGATGAGCTTGTCGAATGCCGAGCGCATGGCATTCCTCTCTTTCGGTGTGTGGGAAGTTTCCCGCCGGGTCGTGACAGGCTGCCACGAACTAAGTTGAACGGTAACCAAAGTGTCAGACGGCGAGCCACCGGACCGGGGACTTTAGGCCCGGAAGCGCGGGCGGGCCGTGTGTCCGACGCCACCACCGAAACCGCCCGGCGCCCGACAAGGGACGTAGTACCCAACGTGCACCCCGACATCGACTCCGCCGGGCTCCGAGAGGGGTGCCCGGCGCCCGTGCCACCCGGGGTCCGGCGGCACCGACGCGCCCGCGTCTCACTCGTAGCTGACGGCGTCCAGCACCTTGAGCCGCGACGCCCGGACGGCCGGCCACACCGCGGCCAGCACGCCGACCACGACCGCCACGAGCAGCATCAGGGCGAGGTTGGCCCACCCGATCGCCAGCTCCGACAGCCCCTGGTCGGCGTAGATCGTCGGCAGCGTCGCGGCGAGCCCGACCCCGATGACCAGCCCGACCGCCGTCCCGAACACGGCCGTGAGCACCGACTCGATGACGATGGTCACCGAGAGCTGGAGCCGGCCGAGCCCGACCGCGCGCAGCAGCCCGATCTCCCGCGTCCGCTCGATGACGGACAGCGCCAGGGTGTTGACGATTCCGAGCACCGCGATGACGATCGAGAGCCCGAGCAGCGCGTAGAGGATGGCGAGCACCTGGTCCACCTGGCTCGACAGCTGCGAGACGAACTCGTCGCTCGTGAGGACCGAGACGACGACGAACGGGACGACCGCCGCCTTGACGTCGTCCTGGAGCCGGGCGAGCCCGTCGGCGTCGAGATCGTCGTCCGCCGCCTGGACGAACAGCGAGTCGACCACCTGCGCCGCCGGCGGCGCGATCTCGTCGAGCACCTCGCGGCTCACCGTCAAGGGGCCGCGGGGCACCGAGCCGTCGATGACCGCCCCGACCGTCAGCGTCAGCCGCGTGGCGCCGACCACGTCGACGGTGTCCCCCACCTCGAGGTCGGGCGCGATGGACCGGTTGACCACGGCCTCGCCTGCGGCGAGCGCCGCGTCGGGATCGCCGTCGACCACGTCGACGAGCAGTGTCGTGCCGAGCGTCCCCGGCCCGAGAGCGACCACCAGCCCCGGCCCCGGCCCGTCCGTCAGCGAGGCTCCGGCCGCGTCCCGCAGCTCCGCCTGGGCGTACCTCACCTCGTCGACGCGGCCGACGCCGGGCACGGCCGCGACCGCGTCGGCGACACCGTCCGGCACGCCGCCGGACGCCGACGTGACGATGAGGTCCGCGTCCGTCTGCTCGGCGACGATGTCGGCGACGCTCGCCTGCGTCGACGTGGCGATGACGCTGGCCGCGCCGACGAGCGCCATCCCGATCATGAGCGCACCGGCCGTGTTCGCCGTCCGGCGCGGGTTGCGCGTCACGTTCCCGCGGGCGAGACCGCCCATCGGCCGGACGGCGACGGCGAAGGGCCAGGCGAGCCAGCCGAGCGCGGCCCGGACGAGCACGGGCGCGAGCAGCAGCACGCCGACGAGGACGCCGCCCGCGCCGGCACCCAGCCACCAGCCGACCTGGGCGCGGCCGGGGTCGGCGGTCGCCAGCGCGACGGCCGCGACCCCGAGCGCGACGAGCACCCCGCCGACGACGGAGCGCGGGACGAGCGAGGCGTCCGTCGTCGTGACCTCCTCGCGCATCGCCTCGACGGGCGGCACGAGCGCCGCGCGGCGCGCCGGCACCGCCGCGGCGACGACGCTCACCACCGTGCCGACGAGGACGGAGACGACGACGGTCGGCGCGTCGACCGGGACGGACCCGCCGAGCTCCATCCCCATCGCCGCGAGGAACGCCTGGAGGCCCTCGACGAGCGCGAGGCCGCCCGCGAGGCCGAACGCCGAGCCGACGAGCCCGACGACCGCGGCCTGGACGAGGATCGAGACGAACACCTGTGTCGGCGAGGCGCCGACCGCGCGGAGCATCGCGAACTCCTTCATCCGCTGGCGCACGCTCATCGCGAAGGTGTTGGAGATGATGAACGCGCCGACGAACAGCGCGATCGCGGCGAAGACGAGCAGGAACGTCGTGATGAACCCGAGGACCTCGCCGATCGCGTCCTTGCTCTCCTGCCGGAGCTGCTCGCCGGTCACGACCTCGAGGTCGCTCGCGGGCACGGTCCCGGCCGCCTGCGCGCTGGCGAGGGCGTCCCCGACGTCGGCGGCCAGCGTCTCCGGGTCGACGTCGTCGGCCGCGTAGATCGCGAGCTGCGCCGGACCCAGGGGGCCGAAGGCCGCCAGCGCGACGTCCGCGGGGAACAGCACGAGCGTCGTCCCGGCCGCCGGGGTGTCGTAGGCGACCTCGCCCACGACGGTCACCTCGCGGACGTCGCCGGCGACGACGATCGTCGTGGTGTCCCCGACCGCGAGCCCCGAGACGGCGAGGCCGCCGCTCTCGAGCGCGATCTCGGCGTCCCCGGTCGGGGCACGGCCCGCGACGATCCGCGTCGCGGGGTCGTCCGGGTAGTAGGCGAGGCCGTAGGTCGGCGCCCCGCCCGCCGCGGCGACGGCCGTCCCGTCGGCCCCGACGAGCACGAGGCTGCCCTGGACCTCCGGCAGCACCTGGGCGACGCTCGGGACGGCCTCGACGACGGCCTGCGCCTCGGGCGGGACGGGTGCGGCCGCGCCGGCGAGCGCGGCCATGCCGGACCCGCCGGCGTCACCGGACCCGCCGTCGGCCGCATCGGGGTCGCCGCCGTCGCCGGACCCCTGGGGAGCGACGCGGACGTACACGTCGGCCGGCGTCGAGGCGTCAACGATCTGGTCGAACGTGCCGGAGAGCATCGCGCGCAGCGCGAAGCTCCCCGCCACGAACGCGACGCCGAGGGCGACGGCCAGCAGCGACATGAGGAACCGGACGAGGTGGGCCCGGATCCCGCGCAGGGCGACCTTGAGCATGGTGGGCGCGGCCTCAGCCGGCGCGCCGGAGGCCGGCGAGCGCCTGGAGCACGGAGTCGGGTGTCGGGTCGGCGAGCTCGGCGACGAGCCGGCCGTCCGCGAGGAACAGCACGCGGTGCGCGTAGGAGGCCGCGGTGGGGTCGTGCGTCACCATGACGACGGACTGGCCCAGCTCCTCCACGCTCGAGCGCAGGAAGGAGAGCACCTCCCCCGACGAGGTCGAGTCGAGGTTGCCCGTCGGCTCGTCGGCGAACACGACGGCCGGCCGCGCGACGAGCGCTCGCGCGCAGGCGACCCGCTGCTGCTGACCGCCGGAGAGCTGGCCCGGCTTGTGGTCCAGCCGGTCGGCGAGACCGACGGCGTCGACCACGAGCCGCAGGTAGTCCTCGTCGACCGGACGCCGCGCGATGTCGAGCGGCAGGGTGATGTTCTCCCGCGCGGTGAGCGTCGGGATGAGGTTGAACGCCTGGAACACGAAGCCCAGCCGCGTCCGGCGCAGCCGCGTCAGCTGCCGCTCGCTCTTGGTCGCGATCTCCTCGCCGTCGACGACGACGCTGCCCGACGTCGGGCGGTCAAGGCCGGCCATGCAGTGCATGAGCGTCGACTTGCCCGAGCCCGATGGGCCCATGATCGCCGTGAACGACCCGCGCTCGAGGTCGACGTCGACGCCGTCGAGCGCGCGGACCTCGGTGTCGCCGCGTCCGTAGACCTTGCGCAGATCACGCGCGCTCGCGATGACCTCTCCGGTCGCGCTGGGGGTGGTGCCGTGCGGCAGGTCGGGGGCCGCCGCGTGCTTGGGACTCACGCGGCTCAGTCTCGCACGCGGGACGGCACCCGGCCGGGTGAGCCGGGCACCGTTCACCGGCGCCGACCCCTGGTCATCGGCCGATCCGTTTCCTACGCTTGAGGGACCGAGTTCGAGCCCTCGCTGCCGAGGAGCTGCCATGGGTGAGTGGTGGGGTCTGCTGCGCGGCTGGCGCACGCCGACGCTGGACCCGATGCGCACGCTCGAGCTCCAGACGCGCCTCGGCCGACTCGCCGCCGAGCTGCGTCGCTGCGACACGCATCGCGGGTTCGCGGCCGCGCACCACTCGCGCGCCGCGCTGAGCGCCTACGAGACGACGCTGCGGCAGTCGCTGCGGCACGTCGGCACCAACGACGAGATCCACGGCCCGGGCGACGTCGTCTCGCTCGAGCTCGACCTCGCCTCGCGCGGCTGGCAGTGGTGACACACGGCTGAGCCGGGTCGCGCGCGTCCGGGGGTCCGCTCCGTGCGGATCGACCGGGACGTCCCGCGGGGGAACCGCGGCGCGTTGGGACGACACGCCGCTGCTCGGCGGGAGCCGCCGCCGCGGATCCGCGCAGAGCGGACGCCCTCGGCCCCGATGGACCGGCCCCGGCGGACCCGGCGCCGGCTAGACCCGGGCGCCGCGGCTGATGTCGGTCATCTCCTGGCGCGTGGTCACCTTGACCCGCTCGCGCCCCTGCTCGGCGCCGAGCGCGCGCTCGTGGGCCTGGAGGAGCTCCCACCCCTCCCAGGTGACGACCGGGATCCCGCGCGACGCGAGCACCTCGACCACGTCCTCGTCGGAGCGGGGCGTCGAGCCCAGCGCGATCCCCGACGCGAGGTCCTCGCTCAGGTGGCGGATCGTCTCCTGCGCGTCCGACTTGGTGGAGCCGATGAGCCCGACCGGGCCGCGCTTGATCCAGCCGGTGGCGTACAGGCCGGGGACCGGACGGCCCGCGTCGTCCAGCACGCGACCGCCGGCGTTCGGGATGACGCCGCGGGCGTCGTCGAACGGGACGCCCGGCACCGGGGAGCCGAAGTACCCCACGGCGCGGTAGACCGCCTGCACCGGGGTGTCGACGAGGACGCCGGTGCCGCGGGCGGTGCCGTCCCCGACCAGCTCGGTGCGCTCGGTCCGCAGGCCGGCGACGCGGGTCACGCCGTCGTCGTCCACGCCGCCCAGCACCTCGACGGGGCGGTGGAGGAAGTGCAGGTGGATGCGGCGCGAGGCGGTGGACGCGCTCGGGTCGACCAGGGCCCAGTCCATGAGCGTCGCGACGACCTGCTTCGTCTGGTTGGAGGACGCCATCGCCTCCTCCGAGCCCGCGTCGAACTGGAAGTCCTCGGGGTCGACGAGCACGTCGACGTCGGGGACGTGGCCCAGCTCGCGCAGCTCCAGCGGCGAGAACTTCGCCTGGGCCGGCCCGCGGCGCGCGAACACGTGGACGTCCGTGACCGGCGAGGCCTCCAGCCCGCGCATCACCTGCTCGGGGATCTCGGTCGAGGCGAGGTCGCGCGGGTGCTTGGCCAGCATCCGGGCCACGTCCAGCGCGACGTTGCCGGCGCCGATGACCGCGATCTCGCGGGCCTCCAGCGGCCACGCCGACGGGTAGTCGGGGTGGGCGTCGTACCAGGAGACGAAGTCGGCGGCGCCGAAGCTGCCGGGCAGGTCGATCCCGGGGATGGGGAGGTCGGCGTCGCGGATGGCGCCGGTGGCGAGGACGACGGCGTCGTAGTACCGGCCGAGCTCCGCGACCGACAGGCCGTTCTCGGCGTCGCCGATCTCGACGTTGCCGACCAGGCGGATGTCGCCGCGCGCGAGGATCTTGTCGAGCGCCCCGACGATCGCCTTGATCCTCGGGTGGTCCGGCGCGACCCCGTAGCGCACGAGGCCGTACGGCGCCGGGAGGCGATCGAACAGGTCGATCTCCGTGCCGGGCAGGGCGCGGGAGAGGATGTCGGAGGCGTAGATGCCGGCAGGACCGGCACCGACCACGGCAACACGGAAAGTCACGTCGGACCTCATCGGTGGGAGACGGAGGAGTCGGTGGGCCGCGCCACTGGGCGACGAGGCCGGCGGATGCCGGGCGCTGGACCGCTCAGCAGTCTACGTCGGATCGCCCCGACGACGGGGTGATGTGCGCCACCGCCGGCCGCTCGTCGCGGGCCGGCCCGCGACCACCCTCACGACCCGGCGACCCGCTCCGCGCCCGCCAGCCCGAGCGCGAGCACGTCCTCGATCGAGTACGGCAGCTCGTCCTCGGCGGTGCTCACCTGGACGATGAGGAGGCGATCCCCCACCATCGTGGCGGCGAGCTCGCTCCACACCTCGTCCCGGTCCCGCGGAGTGACCCGCCATCCGACCGCCTCGGTCCCCAGCCCGTCGAGCGGCACCACCTCGGTGGTGGTGTGCTCGCCGCAGAGCTCGAGGTCGCCGGCGAGCTCCGCCGTCGCTTCCTCCAGCGAGGGCGGCTGCGGCGTGGTGAAGGGCGCCCCGAGGATCGCGCCCAGCGACGAGTCCACACCGTCGGACCCGGGAAGCCTCATCCAGGTGGCGTCGTACGGGAGCCGGACCTGCGAGCTCAGGGACAGGTCGTCGCACCCCGGGAACCAACCCCAGCCGACCGAGCCCTCGCGCTCCCCCGTCGCGTGAACCACCTCGCTCGCCTCGGGCACGTCGTCGGCATCCAGGACCGTCGCGGACGGCTCCGAGCAGGAGACCACGGCCGTCAGAGCCAGCGCGGTCACCGCAGCACGGAGCAACCGGGACGTCCTCTCCGCGCGTCTCACCTGTCCGCCCAGTACGTCTCGAACGAACGACCGTAGGCGTCGAGCAGGTTCTGCTCGTTCAGGAAGGCGACCCCGCCGCCGGTCACGTCGGCGCGGTACTGCTGCAGCTGCTGGACCGTGATGTCCGAGACCTGCACGGGAGCCCCGTCGGCGCCGACCCGCCAGTCGGCCGGAAGGTCGACGATCCCGGCCTCAGCCAACGCCAGGTAGGTCGAGACGAACACCTTGTCCTGACCGACCCGGGCCTCCTCGTTGGCCAGGGCTCTCGCCGTGGACTCGTTGTCGGCCACGAGCCCGTTGATCTCGCTGACGGACCACGAGCGCCCCTCGCTCACCATCCAGGTGTACGCGTTCTTCCCGACCGTCCCGACGACGTCCCCGACCACGTCCGCGCCGGGGACGGGGATCCAGCCGGCCGCATCCGACACCAGGTCGGTGAAGGTCGCGATCTGCGCGTCGACCTCGCGCCCCCGGTCGATCGCGGCGTCGCCGGCGATCTTCTGGACGTGCCCCTCCAGGGTCGCGGCGCTCTCCATGTAGTTGCGCAGCACCTCGCCGTCGGCGCGGACGTCGAGGCCCGCACCAGCGAAGGAGTTGAAGAGCATCTGCCGATAGCCGGCGAAGCCCTCGGCGACGCGGGCCATCCCCTCGTCGGACGCCATGGCGACCGCGAGCAGGGACCGGCCAGCCGCGTCGTCCAGCTGCGGCTGGTCGAGGAGCTCCGGGAGGTACTGGTCCCGGTCGAAGTCGATCGTGTCCGGACCCGAGTCCGGAGCGTTGATCGAGGACTGCAGCGACGGCATGTAGTGCTTCATGAGGTCGCCGATGATCGGCGAGGCGGGCTTCGCGTCGTCCGCGGTGAAGTGATCGTTGTCCGTGATCTCGTCGAAGAAGCGCGAGACGGTCATCGCGGTCCGACCGGGCTCGGCGGCCCGCAGGTCGGGGTCGGTGCCGATCGCGTGCACCGCCTGGGAGACGCCCTCGTACCCGTCGCTGCGCCAGTCGCGCTCGGCGAAGTAGTACTGCGCCCGCGACTGCGCGTCGACGTCGACGTCGGCCGTGCAGTACGGGCTGGGCGGATCGAAGAACCGCAGCGCCTCCTCCGGGTGCCTGCCGAGCTGCCCCATGACGGCGGCCATCGGATCCGTCGGCCGCGCCCACTCGTCGGGCCCGAGACCGATCGTGCCGAGGGGCGAGGCGCCGTGGGAGTACCACGTCTGCGCCGACATCGGGTCCGCGCGCTCGAACGCGTCCAGCTCGTCCGCGACGCCCCGCACGAGCTGGCCCGAGTAGTCGCCGTCCCGCATGAGGAAGTCGAGGACGGACGGGTCGGATCCCGCGTACGGGTAGGCGTCATCGAACAGGCGCAGCTCGTCCTCGGACAGCGGCGAGCGTCCCGACGGTGCGGCGTAGCGGACGAGGTCCCGCCCGAACCTCTCGCCGTCGAACCCGTCCGACGTCGACGCGACCCCGAGCCCGTCCCGCAGCCTGACCGCGAGGTCCGCCTGTTCCTCGGAGTAGGCCGAGTTGAGCATCGAGTCGCCGATCGTGCCGAGCGCCGCCGTCAGCCCGTCCGGTCCGAGCCGCGTGTACAACGCAGCCATGACCGTCCCGTCCCCGCCGAAGCCCTCGAGGTAGGCGGTGTACCGCGCGAGCGTCTCCGGGTCCTGGAGCATCGTCTGCCGGGGGTCGCGGCCGATCGCGTCGAACCGCTCGCCGAGCTCGCGGCCGACCTCGTCCTTGACGTCGTCGCTCGCGTACGGGAGCAGGCCCTCGGCCAGCTCGGGGTGGTCGAGCAGGTAGTCGACCTTCTTTCCCGGCGGCAGGTCGAGGAACGCGTCGATCGCCTCGAGCGAGGGCCCGGCCGCGTCGTCGGTCGTCGCGGCCGACGTCAGGACCGCGCTGAGGTCCGCGTCCGCCGTCGTCGCCGCCTCCAGGGCGGAGGTGAGCTGGGCCGCGACGTCGTCGACGATCCGCTGGAGGTCCTGCCGCTCCGCCTCCTGCTCCTGCGTGAACGTCCTGGTGGAGGTGACCGCGCCGGTCGTGAGGTCGACCGTGATGCCGTTCGCCGACGCCTGGCCCAGCGCCGCCTCGATGTCGTTCTTGGCGGTGGCGATCGACGACGACGCGGCGTCCAGCGCCGAGACCACCGTCGAGATCTCCGCCACCTGCGTGGCGAGGCTCGACTCGATCGACGCGATCTCGGTCGCCGCGGGGGTCGCGTCGGCCGTCGTCCAGCTCGCCGGCGGACGGCCGTCGACGAGGTCGTCGCTGCCGTGCACGAGCTTGGTGCGGGCGGCGACGAGCGTGTCGGCCGCCGATGACAGCGTCCCGGGCTCCCAGGACCGGACGTCCTCCAGCGTCGCCATCAGCCCTCCCCGTCGTCGTCGAGGGAGTCCGCGACCGTCTGGTCCGTGGCGTCCCAGGCGTCGGCGCACGCGCGGTAGCTCGTCGCGCTCGCGCTCACGCGCTCACCGAGGCCCTCGAACGCCGTGCTCCACGCCGAGTCCAGCGAGGTCGCGGCGCCCGCGCTCGTGCTCCCGGGCAGCGCCGTCCCGACACCCGAGAGCGCGGGGACGTTGGCCCCGATCGTCTCCGACGCGGAGTCGAGCTTGGTGGCGGCGGCGCGCAGCTCCGCCGTGTTCACCGTTCCCACGAGTGGCCTCCCTCGGATCGAGTGGTCGAGCGAGCGGCGCGGATGGCACGGGCGGCGCGGGCGAGGTGTCGCCCGGCGCGGTCACGCATCCGACCCGCTCCCCGGTCTCGCGCGACGCCGCGTCAGAACCAGGACGACGACGCCGACGGCCACGACGAGCGCGAGAGCGCCGAGGACGATCGGCAGCGCGCCCGGGCCGGAGGGACCGGTCACGGCCGGCGACTCGCTCGCGGCCGGCTCGTCGGTCCCACCCGGGTCGGCGGACGCCGGGGCGTCGCTCTCCTCGGGCGAGGCGGCCGCCGAGGGGTCCGCGGTGGGGTCGGTCGTCGGGCTCTCGCCTCCGGCCAGGATCTCCTCCGCGGCCGGGAACCCGTCCGCGCGCAGGAACGGGTTCACGTCCGGCAGACCGCTCGGGTCCGTCGTCACCACCGCCAGCGGGTCGACCAGGCCGAACCCGGAGTCGTTCGTGTGCTCGCCCTGTGCACCCGTCACCGGGGTCGCCGTCGACGCGACGAGCTGGAGGATCTGGTTCGGCGTCGCGTCCGGCCACGCCGCCATCCCCAGCGCGATCGTCCCCGACACCAGAGGCGTCGCGAACGAGGTGCCCGAGCTCAGCTGCTGCTCGGTCCATACCTCCTCGAGGAAGCTCGCCCGGTAGGTGAGGATGTCCGTCCCCGGCCCGACCAGACCCACCTCGGGCCCGGTGTACTGCGGCTGGTCCACGCCGTCGGGCCCGTACTCCTCGACGCCGACCACACCGTTCACCCCCGAGGGGATCCCGACGAACGGCGGCGGCCCATCGGTCGCGTTGTCGTGCCCGGCGACCACGATCACCCCCGCCTGCTGCGCCCGCACGAGGGCCTCCACCTCCGCCCGGCTGTCGGGATACTGCATGACGGTGTCCCAGTCGGCGATCTCACCGGTGTACTTGGCGGCATCGGAGTAGGACCCCTGGGACAGCGAGATGATGTCCGCGCCCGCCTCCACCGCCAGATCGATCCCGAGTGCCACGGCCTGACCGAAGCTGCACAGCTCGGTACCGGTCGCGCTCATCGAGTTGGCGTAGTGCAGCAGCCGGATCCCCGGCGCGATCCCCCGCACCCCCGGCGCCCCGCCGGGGCCGACCCCGTTCCCGACCAGGAGCATGTCCACCGCGGTCCCGTGGAACCCGGCGCTGTCGTTCGTCGTCACCGGCGCGTCCCCCAGCATGTCGGGGCTGGCCAGGCGGCACAGGCTGTCCGGATACGGTTCCAGGTCGGCCCCGGTGAGCTCGGGCTGGGCCGGGTTGATCGCGCTGTCGATCACGGCGATGGTCACGCCCTCGCCCCGCGTCACCGCGTGCACCTGGTCGAGCCGGAGCACGTCGGCGTACCACAGCCCCGGGTCCGTCGGAGCGGCGGCCGCCGGGGCGGCGCCCACGGCGGCGAGCAGCGCGCCGACCGCCAGGACCGCCGTCGCGGCGAGTCGTCGCGACGCTCGCGACGAGCGCCCCGCGGTCACCAGGAGTCGTCCCCCAGCTCGATCGGGTCGAACGTCTCGCCGCGGCTCCCGGCCAGGGCGACGTCGTCCAGCTCGGGTGCGACGTCCTCGATCTCGGGCGCGGCCGCGAGAGCGAGACCGCGACGCTCGCGACGCTTCTCCTCACCCCGACCACCCGCGGCCGAGCCCCCGGGCATCATGCCGCTGCCGCGACCGCCGGCCGCGGCGCCGTTCCCGGCCGAGCCGGACGACGACGAGGACCCCGGCCCGGTACCGAGCCCGCTACGCGTGCTGAGGGCCGAGCCGCCGGCGGTGCCGGCACGCGATCCCGCACCGGCCGAGCCCGTGCTGGCTCCGCCGCCGTAGCCGGCCGCACCCGCCCGCGACCCGGCGCCGATCGCACCCGGCCGCGCACCGGCCGCCGTCTGCGTGACGCCCGGGGCGCCGATACCGGGCGCTCCGGAGCCGCCCGCCGCGCCAAGGGTCGCCCCGCTGGCCCCGAGCATCGAGCCCGTGCCGCCGGCGACCGCGCTCATCGAGCCCAGGACCGAACGCCCCAGCAGAAGGCCACCGGCCGCGGTCCCGAGACCGCCGGCCGCGGCGCCCGTCGAACCGGCACCGGGCCCCGTGAAGACCCCCGTGGTCCCCGAGCCGCTGCCGGCCCCGACACCGAGGCCACCCGCCGCCGCCGGCGCCCCACCGGTCCCGCTCGGCAGGAGGCCGTCGGGCGAGATGCGCCCGCCCGCCCCGATCGGAGCCGGCGACGGCCCCACGGCACCCGGCCGCGCGCCCGCACCGTCGGAGCCCGCGATCGGCTCCAGGCGCCCGGTCTGCGTCCCGTCGCCGCTGGAACCCGTCGGACGCGATCCCGTCGGGACGTACGCCGCGACGGCCGGTCCGGTGGCACCGATGGCGCCCGCCGTCACCCCGGAGCTGGTCCCCGTGCTCGGCGACCACTGCGGCGACGGACCCGAGGACTCGACGCCGTCGCCCGTGGGCTCCGACTGCCCGTCGTCGAGAGCACCCCTGTCCCACGCCACGCCCGGCAGGCTCCCCTGCAGCGTCTGGAGCGCCGCGAGCGCCGCGTCCTCGCGCTCGGCCTCGGCGCGCTGGGCGAAGATGAACGACGCGACGCCAGCGGTCACCACACCGACGCCGGCGACCGGCACCATGCCCGTCGCGGCGCCGACCACGCCCGTCGTCATGGCCGTTCGGACGAGCGCGTTCTCCGCGGGGCTGAGACCGCTGGACGGGAGCGCCGCGTGCGCGTCCCGCGCCGTCTTCATCGCGGTGTCGGCCGTGCCGAGCGCATCGTGCAGCGCGACGACGCTGCTCTGGATCGTCGACAGCCGCGCGCGGTAGCTGACGAACGCGTCCTGGGCGTTCAGCGCGGCCGGTCCCTCGTGCCCGACGTCGGCGGCGGCGTCGGAGATGACGTCCATCATCTCGCCGAGCGTCGCGTGCAGCTCCTTGAGCCGGTCGCGGTCGCGCAGACGGCTGTCGGCGCCGCCGTCGGCGGCATCGGCGACGCTGCGCAGCAGGTCGGTGTACTGACCCATCAGCCCTCACCCTCGTCGGTGTCGGCCTCGGGCACGCGGACCACCTCGGGGGCCTCGGCCGCGGAGCCGGGCACCTGCGCGGTCGGCGCGTCGTAGGTGCCGAGAAGGTCGTTGGCGGTGCACTCGAGCACCGTCGTCGTGGGGGGCGCGTCCAGGCGTGCCTGGATCGCGGCGAACGACTCCTGGACCGACTCGTCGGTCGCGAGGACGGAGGACAGCGTCAGCCGGAGGTTCTCGGCCAGGGTGCGCACCTGCTCCCGGGACGCCTCGACGTCGAGGATGGCCGAGCCGACGGCGGCGGAGACGTTCCAGCCGAAGCTCGCCGCAGGCGAGAACTCCGACCACACGCCCGACCCCTGCTGGACCCGCACCGGCGCGAGCGCCGCCAGCTGCGAGTCGAACCGCGCCACGAGGTCGTCGAGCCGGCCGACGAGCTGCGTGACCCGCTCCGGCGTCACCGTTGTGAACACCATGTCCTCCCCTTGCCATCCGTCCTGATCACCGCGGATCCCCCCGGGATCCCGTCGTGCTCGACGCGCCACCCCGACGGCGGCAGCCGAACCGACGAACAATACGCAACCTGAGGCGGCCGCGCCACCCCGGTTGCGACAGAACCGGGCCGGCACCCGAGGGCGCCGGCCCGGTCAGAACCTCAGATCACCAGCGTGCGGTGTTCTTCCGCTCCGTCGCGTCGTAGTTCTGACCGCCGTCGCCCACCGCGCGGCTGATGTCCTGCAGGAGCAGGTTCATGTCCGCGATGGCGGCGTTCCACTTCGACTGCGCGGCCGTGTAGGCGCTCGACGCCTCACCGGTCCAGGTCTCGCGCAGCGGCGCGAGCTGGGCGTCCATGTCGTCGAGGATGCGGCGCACGCCGCTGGCACCCGTGCTGATGTCGCCCGAGGCCGTCGCGATGGAGGCCGGGTCGAATGCGAGTTCAGGCATGTGTCTGTTCCTTCCGGTCCGTCGCTCAGCCGAGCCGAGCGGTGAGGGTGTTCATCGAGACCTGGGCCGCCTCGTCGGACTCGTCGTAGGACTTCTGCGAGCCGAGGAGCTGCGCCTCGAACTCGTCGAGCGCCGCGATGATCCGGGTCGCGTCCCCCTGCCACCGCTCCATCAGCGACGTGAAGGCGACCGAGCCGAGCCCCTTCCACCGCGACGGCAGCGAGGCGAGGCGCCCCTGCAGGGCGTCCAGCTCACGACGCAGCTCCACGCGGGAGGAGGACACGATGTCGGCCCCCCGCTGGATGGCGCCTTCTGCTACACGAACGTTCTCAGCCATACCCACCCCTTCCGGGTTCGTGGGCGCCTCGGACCGGGGCGCCACCGATGTGGTCAACAACGTAGCACGGAGACTGGACGCGCCGAACTTCACCTAACAGCCCCTTGACGCCGGCGCGCCGATGTGGGTAAATCGCATGTTCTGCGCCTTCGACACCCGCGGCCGGGCCGCGACGAGGCGCTCCCGAGGCCCTCAGGAACGGCGTCCGGGACGGTCGACGACCCGCCCTGACCTGCGCGATCCCGTGATGACGACGGCCAGGAGCGCGGCCGCGCCGGCCACCGCCCACCAGGCGACGGTGCGGCGCGTGTCGACCCACGGATCTGTGACGGGGATCACCTTGACAGGTTCCACCGCGACCGGGTCGATCGACGGTCGGACCACCCGCGGGGAGTCGACTCCGCGCCGGCTCCCGTCGTCGACCAGCTCGAGCGCGGCACGCGGCTGCACGAGTCCCCACCCGGTCGCCTCGGACCAGCCGTCGGGGTCCGGGCGGGCGGCCGTCGCCGTCAGCCGGTAGGCCAGCATCTCCGGCCCCTCGTCGGGGAACCGCTCGACCAGGAGGGCCGCGGCGCCGGCGACCTGGGCCGTCGCCCAGCTCGTCGAGCTCCCGGCCTCCCCGACGACGCAGTCGGAGCCGTTGGGAAGGCCGGCGAGGACGGCGATCCCCGGTCCGGCCAGGTCGGCGTGCTCCCCCACGTGACCGCCGCCGTCCTGCCAGCCCTCCCCGATGCCGGCGACGGCCAGCACACCCGGGTAGGCGGCCGGATAGCGCGGCCGGTCGACCTCGGCGGCGTCCCGCGTGACGTTGCCCATGCTCGCGACGACGAGCGCGCCGGCCGCCTCGGCCGCCTCGACCGCCGCCCGGACCGCCGGATCGTCGCGGTAGGAGGAGACGGCGACGACCACGACGTCCGCGTCGGCGTCGATCGCGGCCCTGATGCCGGCGGCGAGCCTCGCCTCGGTGAGCTCGACGCCCCGCCGCTCCGCGTCGTCCCCGACGGCGTAGTACACGCGGATCGGGATGACGAGGGCGTCGGGGGCGACGCCGATCAACCCCGACCCCTCGGTCGCGCGGCCGGCGAGGAGGGTCGCGACGGCGGTGCCGTGGTCGTAGGCGTCCGCTCGCCCGTCGGTCACCTCGGCGTCGGCCCCGACGACGTCGACGCCCGGCAGGACCGCCCCCTCCAGGTGCGGGCCGTCGGCGGCGACGCCGGAGTCGACGACGGCCACGCGCACCCCGGCACCCGTCGCGAGCCGGTGCGCTCCCGCGAGGTCGAGCGCCTCGACGTTCCACGTGGGCTCGGCCACGAGCCCCGCCCCGTCCTCGCACTGCGCGGGCTGCGTCCCGGCGGCGGCGGGCGGCGCCGGCAGCGGCGCGAGGGCGGGTCCGGTCGCGAGGAGCGAGCCGAGGATCGCCCCGGCCCCGACGAGTCCCGCGAGCCGTGCCGATCCGGCGCGGCTGCTCATCCCGCGCCGTCCGACGGGTCGCCGGACGCGGTGGGCGACGCGGTGGGCGAGGGCGACGCGGACGGGGAGACCGACGCGGACGCGGTCGGACCCGCCGAGGGGTCGGCGGCGACGCCGGCCGGGAGCGCCGCCGCGTCGACGGACAGCACCGGTCCCGACGGGAACAGGTCGCCCCACGCGTACGGCACGGTGACCGGCTCGGCCCCCGGCGTCGTCCCGAACAGGCGGCGCAGCGTCTCGGCGAGCGTCACCTCGGCCGAGCCCTCGATCGGGAACGCGACGCCGTTCTCGTCCACGAGGCGCAGCACGCCCGCCGTCGAGTCCGGCGTCGCGGCGAACGTCGCGAGCGCTCCGGCGCCCGGCGAGACGTAGACGCCGCCGACGGCCGGGCTCGGGCCGGGCAGGAGCACCGACGTGAAGGACGACCGGTCGAGCACGAGACAGGCGCCGTCGTCGGTCGGCGGGACGACCGCGACGGGCCAGTCCCGCGGCACGGGCGAGTCGTCCGGCAGCACGTCCGGCACCGACGACAGCACCGCCGCCGGCACCACCTCCTCGCCGAGCAGCCCACCGGGTCCGGTGCGGTACAGCTCGCGCGCGAACGGGTCGAGGCGCGCCAGCTCGCCGTCCGCCGTCACGACGTAGGCCGCGCTCGCGCCGTCGGGCACGACGACGCTGCCGACCACGACGCCGGGCACGTCGGCCAGGTCGCCCGGCACCGGGGAGCCGGCGTCGGCGACCTCGAACGGGTCGAGGTCGCTGCCCTCCTCCAGCAGCGCGAGCCAGCCGGCCTCGGCCGGCCGCGCGTCCTGCGGGACGTAGCCGAGCGCGCGCAGCACGCCGAGCGTGTGATCGGTCTCGGGGATCAGGTGCCGGCGGGTCCCCTGCACGAGGTAGAGCGAGTCGGCGACGCGCACGAGCGCGCTCACCTCGCCCTCGGGCGGCGGGGCGTCGTCGGCCGCATCGTCGACCGGCCCCGGCGGGCGCGTCGACGACGCGGCCGGCGAGGCGGCGGCCCCCGGTCCGACCGCGCCGGAGAGCACCGCGACGGAGGTCGTCCCGTCCTGCGCGAGGCACGCCTGCCACCCGTCCGTCACGAGGTTCGCCGGGGCGGGAAGGGAGTCCGGCGCCGTCAGGATGCCGACCTGGCCGAGCCGCTCGACCGAGGAGACCTTGTCCGCGGCGACCGTGATGATCGGGGCGTCGGCCGGGGCGAGCAGCCGCGCGCTCGCCATGTTCGGCACGGGGACGAGGCTGCCGTCGACGCTCACGTAGCGCGCGGCGTTGTCCTTGACGAGGATGATCGCGCCGTTGTCCCAGCCGTCGGGCAGCGCGCGGTTGAACAGCCCGGCCGCGAACGATCCGGCGACGACGAGCGCGGCGAGGACGATGCCGGCGACGAGGCCGCGCAGCGGGGTGGCCGGCTCGAGCTCGCGACCGCCGGGCGCGCCCGAGGTGAACGCCGTCAGCAGCCGGCGACGCGAGAACGACTGCGCCTCGAGCAGCTCCTTCTTCGTCGCCACTACAGAACCCCTCCGCCGCCGGCCGCGACGACGCCGAGCAGCGGGACCGCGGCGAGCAGCACCCCGCGGGCGACGTCCGCGACGCGCTCGAGCCGCACGTGGCGCTCCGTGCGTAGCAGCGCGAGCACCAGGACGGCGACGCCCGCGACCAGGAGCGTCACCATGAGGGCCGCGGTCCAGGCCGGCGCGACGAGCGCGACGACGACGGCGGTCGTGAGCACGCCGACGACCCCGACGACGACGCCGGTGGCGACGTCGGCGCGCGAGGCGCTGTCCCGCACGTCGAGCAGCACGGCGAGGTAGACGACGAGGGCGAGCGCGACACCGGGCCACCCGGTGCCGACCACGCTGGGCGTGAGCCCGAGCAGCGCGATCCCGGCGCCGATCCGCAGCGACACGAGCAGCCAGTGGCCCTGGAGGAGCTGGAGCCGGACGAGCGCCGGGTCGATGACCGGCGGCTCGGCCAGGATCTCGGCGTCCTCGCGCGGGGACAGGACGCGGATCGGGGTGGCGGCGAGCGCCAGCCAGGGCAGGACCAGCGGCGCGCAGCCCAGCAGCGCGAACGCCGTGACGGTCGCGATCCGGGTGGGCGCGGCACCGAACGTCCCGGCTCCGGCGACCACCGCGGCGGCGAGCGCGACGACGGCGGGAACGGCCGCGGCCTGGCGCAGCGTCCGCACGCTCGCGGCGAGGATGCCGGCGGCCAGCGCGGCGACGCCGGCCCCGACGCCGAGCGCGGCCGGGCTGCCCGATCCCGGCGCGAGGTCCGTCGGTCCGCCGAGCCCGAGGTAGCCGGCCAGCCCCGCGAGGAAGCACCCGACCACGCCGATGACGGCGCCGGCCCCGCGGGGCGCGTCGGCGCGGTCGAGGACGACGGCGGCGAGCAGCGCGAGGAGCGCGGCCGACCCGACGATCGCGGCGGCGGCCGCCGCGCCGAGGTCGGACAGGACGACGAGGCCGGCCCCGGTGACGAGCAGCGCGGTGGCCGCGCCGACTGCGGTCCGGGCGCCGTCCGCCGGCGTCCACGCGGGCGTCGCGCTCTCCACGACGTCGGCGACGGCCTCGACGATGTCGTCGTATCGCGGGACGGCCCCGGGGTCGGCGTCGACGACGAGCGTGAGGACGTCGCCGTCGCGCACGCCCTGGTCGCCGAGGCTCCGGTCGGTCGCGAGCACGAGGCCGCCGGCCGTCGTCGGGCGCAGCTCGGAGTGCGCGAGCGCGGGGTCGAGCAGGCCGAGGCGCCGGGCGAGGGCCGGCAGCAGCTCGGCGACGGCCACGGCCGACGGCACGGACAGGTCGAGCCGGCGCCGGCCGCCGACGACCGTGAGCCTCACCAGGTCGTTGGTACTCGTCACAGCTCCACCCACGTCGCTCACAGCTCCACCGTCACGATCATCTGTCCCAACCCGATCCGCATCCCGGGCTCCACCCTGCTGGACTCGCCGCGTTCCACCCAGTGCACGTGCCCGTCGGGGCGCACCAGCGTCGTCCCGTTCGCCGAGCCGAGGTCCTCGACCCAGAGCTGACCGCCGCGCAGCCGCAGCAGCGCGTGGCTGCGCGAGACCGAGTTCGTCGCGTCCGCGAGGACGAGCGCCTCCTGACCGCGCTGGAGCGGCTCCGGCGCGCGGCCGACGACCGCGTCGCGCACGAGGGTGAGCCGCTGTCCGTCCGGGAGGACGAGCGTGACCGAGGCCACGACGGGGATCTGGGCCGTGGTCGCCTCGGGCGAGTCGCCGCTGCCCAGCCGGACACCGCCGGGATGACCCGTCGCGACCGACGCACCGGCGCCGACGGCGGCCGCACCGACGGTGCCCGCCCCCGCGGCGGCCGCACCGGGCGCGGCTGCGTCGCCCCGCGGTCGCGGGGGACGGGGCGGGCGACGCGTCGCCACGCGCGTCCCGGCGATCCGGTCGTGCCCCGCCTGACCGCGCCGGTCGACGCCGAGGAACCACAGCAGCGGGACCGTCACAGCAGTGAGCTGGGCGCCGACGACGAGGACGGCGCGCGCGAGGCTGCGGCCGAGCCCCGGTGCGACGGGGGCGTCGACGCGGGCGGCGCGCAGGCCGAGGAGGAGCTTGCCGAGGGTGCGACCCGTGCGGGCCTCCCACAGCGCGAGGACGAGGACGAGCTCGACGCCGACCGTGAGCGCCAGGGCCGGGCTGCGCAGGAGCAGCAGCGCGGCGAGGCTCGGCGCGAGGACCGCGACCCCGTCGACCGCGTACCCGCCGAGCCGCCGGCCGGCGGACGCGGCGAACGTCGCGCCGTCGCCGTCCTCGAGCAGCAGCCGGTGCGCGGTGGGGCGCGCGCCGGCCGCGCGCCGCCCCGACCTCACCCGGACGCCAGCAGGCGCATCCATGCGACCACCCCTCCCGCGAGAAGACCGAGCGCGGGGGCCCACGCCACCGCGAGGGACTCGACCAGGTCGGCCGCGCGCGACCACCGGACCGACCGCCAGCCGCGGCCGATCCCGACGCCGGAGGCGATCGCGACCACGGCGAGGGTCGCGGCGCCGCCGGCCAGCCAGACCCCGGGGACGCCGCGACCGAGCAGCCAGGCCCCCGAGACGAGCAGCGTCAGCACCGCGAGCGAGCGGAGCGCCGCGCGCTCGACGCCGCCGCGCCGGCCCCGCGGCAGCAGCGCCGCCGCCGTGAGGACGGCGAGCAGGAGCAGGCCGGTACCGAGCGTCTCCCAGAGGTCGCCGGGCTCCCGCAGCGCGGTCGCGACGACCAGCGCGGCCCCGCAGACCGCGAGGACGAGGCCCGACCACCGGGCCCGGGAGCGGGCGTCGAGGACGCTGCGCTCGACGGTCGAGCGCCGCACGCTCGCCGGCGAGACGGTCGGCCGGACGCGCACGGCCATCGCGGTGCGCTGCGCCGGCTCGGGGTCGAGCAGCACGCCGTCGGGCACGTCGAAGCTCCACGACGGCAGCGCGCGCAGCGCGACGGGCAGCGCGCCGAGGACGACCGCGGCCGGGTAGACCTCGCGCAGCTCGAGCGCGACGACGCCCGCGAGCGCCAGGAGCGCCGTGACGGCGAGGAGGAGGCCGGCCAGCGGCTGCGCGGTGCTCTCCCGGATCCGCGCGAGCCGGACGGCGGTGACGACGCAGGCCGCGACGAGCCCGAGCGTCACCGGGAGGGACACGCCGGCGACGCCGGCGGCATCGGCGGCGAGCAGGCCGGCCAGCGCGCCGAGCAGCCAGACCGCCGAGGTGACGGCGTCGGCGACGCCCGCGCGGACGACGTGCGCCGGGCGGGCGGCATCGTCCGTGCCGACCGGCAGCCCCGGCGCCGGGACCAGCGCGGCCAGGACGGCGGCCACGCCGATGCCGACCACGGCCGGCATCGGGGCCGCGGACCCGGCGGCGAGACCGGTGCCGCCGTCGCCGGGCAGGACGAGCGCGAGCACGCGCAGCGCGACCCCCGTCGCGAGCAGGGCCGCGGCGCTCCACGCGGCGACCAGCGTCGACCGGGTCGGCTCCGGCACCGCGGCGGTGCCCGCCCGGGCGACGCCGGGGCGCGTGTCGCGGACGGCACCGGCGCTCCCCGCGGCGGGCGTCCACCCGGCGGAGGCGCCGCGGGCCCCCCGGCCGGTCCGGGTCGCCGCGCGGCCGGCGCGCAGCTCGGCGCGCGTCCTCGGCCCCGTCGCGCCCGGGGGCCGGCCGGCGTCCGCGGCACGGTCCGCGGCGTCGCCCGGGTCGGCCGGGTCGCCCGGGTGGGTCGGAGCTCCCCGCAGCACGAGCACCTGGCCGGGCGGGACGACGTCGGAGAGGACGGCGCGGGAGTCCAGCGGGGTGCCGTCGGGCAGCAGCAGCTCGCGGGCGGCGAGCGCCCGCGCGACGTCGGCGGCGCGGGCCCCGACGGGCACGAGCACGTCGCGGCGGTCGCCGCGCTCGAGCAGGGAGAGGGACAGGCCCTGCGTCGACTGCGGTCCCACCGGTGCCCCTTCCTGCCCCAGGCGCGTACGAGTGGCACGGTGAGTCTAGTGGGGGGCCCTCTAGGCTCGGTGCGTGACGACTAGGACGGTGCAGACCCGATGAGCGCGGAGCCCAGCGTGGTTGTGGGGCGTCTGGCGGCGCCCGACGTCCCCTCCGGGACGGTGACGCTCCAGCCCCCGCCCGAGCTCGTGCGGCCCGAGGGCGCGAGCGGCGCGCTCATGTCGATCATGCCCGTCGTCGGGTCGGTCGGCTCGATCGCGCTCATCTCGTTCGGGGCCGGCGGGCCAGGCGGCCAGACCCGCATCCTCATGGGCGCCGGCATCCTCGTCGCCTCGCTCGGGTTCGTCGTCGTCAACCTGCTGCGCCAGCGCAGCCAGCACCGGGCGCGGGTGACATCGAACCGGCGCGAGTACCTGTTCTACCTCGCGGACCTGCGCGAGTCCGTCCGCGCCGCGGGCGCCCGGCAGCGCCGCGCGGCGCTGTGGCAGCTCCCCGACCCCCCGATGCTGCCGCTGCTGGTCGAGGAGGGCTCGCGTGTCTGGGAGCGCGCGCCCGTCGACCCGGACTTCCTCCACGCGCGGTTCGGGACGGGCGACGCGCAGCTCTGCCTCGAGCTGCTGCCACCGGAGACCGCGCCGCTCGCGCAGCTCGACCCGGTCGCCGCGTCGGCCGCGCACCGGTTCCTCCTCACGCACGCGATCGCGCACGACCTGCCGCTGCCGCTCGACCTGCAGCAGCACAGCCACGTCGAGGTCGCCGGGCTCGAGGCCCCGGCGCGCGCCCTCGCGCGGGCGATGCTCGTCCACCTGGCGGCGTTCGCCTCGCCCGAGCACCTGCGGATCGTCGTGGTCGCCGGCGCCTCGGCCGCCCCGGAGTGGGAGTGGGTCAAGTGGCTGCCGCACGCGTGGTCGCCGAGCGCTCGCGACGGCGCCGGTCCCCGGCGGCTCGTGACGAACGACGTCGACGAGGCGCTCGAGCTCGCCGGCATCCTCGGCCGGCCCGACTTCTCCGCGCGGGGGACGCAGGAGCTCCCGCACGTCGTCGTGGTCCTCGACGGGGTGACGCCGCCGCTCGGGCACGACCTCGCGGCCGGGCTCCAGGGCGTCACCGTCCTGGACCTGCCGGCCGCCTGGAACGAGCTCGACGACCCGGCCCGCGCCCGGCTCCTGCTGCGCGGCCGGCCCGGCGAGCCCGGCGGCATCCAGGTCGAGCTGCTGCGCCCCGGCGTCCCGGGCGTCCTCGCGCGGGCGGACGCGCTCGGCGTCGCCGAGGCCGAGGCGGCGGCGCGCCGGCTCACCCGTCACGGCCTGCCCAGCTCCGAGGTCGAGGGGACGCGACCGCAGACGTCGGCCGAGCTCGTCGACCTCCTCGGGCTCGGCGACGTGCGCGACCTCGACGTCACGAGCTCCTGGCGTCGCCGAGCGCTGCGCGACCGCCTGCGCGTGCCGATCGGGCTCACGCCGCACGGCCAGCCCGTCCACCTCGACATCAAGGAGGCGGCGCAGGGCGGCATGGGGCCGCACGGCCTCATCATCGGCGCGACCGGCTCCGGCAAGTCTGAGGTGCTGCGCACCCTCGTGCTGGCGCTCGCGATGACGCACTCCTCCGAGGACCTCAACTTCGTCCTCGTCGACTTCAAGGGCGGCGCGACGTTCGCCGGGATGTCCGACCTGCCGCACGTCTCGGCCATCATCACGAACCTCGGGCAGGAGCTCTCGCTCGTCGACCGGATGCAGGACGCGCTGCGCGGGGAGATGACGCGACGCCAGGAGCTGCTGCGCGCGGCCGGCAACTTCACGAACGTGACGGAGTACGAGAAGGCGCGCGCCACCGACCGGCCCGAGCTGGAGCCGCTGCCGGCCCTGCTCATCGTGTGCGACGAGTTCTCCGAGCTGCTCTCGGCCAAGCCCGAGTTCACCGAGCTGTTCGTCGCCATCGGGCGGCTGGGCCGCTCGCTCCAGATGCACCTGCTGCTCTCCTCCCAGCGGCTGGAGGAGGGCCGGCTGCGCGGTCTGGAGTCGCACCTGTCCTACCGGATCGGGCTGCGCACGTTCTCGGCGCAGGAGTCGCGCGCCGTGCTCGGGGTGCCGGACGCCTACGAGCTGCCGTCGATCCCGGGAACGGGCTACCTCAAGCCCGACACGACGACGATGCTCCAGTTCCGCGCCGCGTACGTCTCGGGTCCGCCGCCCCGGCGGCGTCGCCGGCGCGGCGCCGACGCGTCGGCCGTGCACGGCGAGGTCAGTCTCGTGCCGTTCACGGCGGCACCGGTCGGCTCGGCGCAGCCGGAGTCCGCGGACGCGGCTCAGCCCGGACGAGCGGAGCCGGACGACGCGCGCGCGACCTTCGACATCGCCGTCTCGCGGATGGCCGGGCACGGGCGCCCGGCGCACCGCGTCTGGCTGGAGCCGCTGGAGACCCCGCTCACCTACGACGAGCTGATGCCCGACCTCGCGGTCCTGCCCGGGCGCGGCCTGCACTCGCCGGCGTGGCGGGCGGCCGGCGACTTCGTGCTGCCCCTCGGCATGGTCGACCTCCCGCTGGAGCAGCGGCGCGAGACGCTCACGGTCACCCTGTCGGGGGCCGGCGGCAACCTCGCCGTCGTCGGCGGCCCGCGCAGCGGCAAGAGCACGGCGCTGCGCTCGGTCGTCACGGCGCTCGCGCTGACCCACTCGCCCCTCGAGGTGCAGGTCTACGTCATGGACTTCGGCGGCGGGACGTTCGCGCCGCTGCGGGACCTGCCGCACGTGGCCGGGATCGCCACGCGCAGCGAGGAGGAGATCGTCCACCGGATGCTCGCCGAGGTGCGCGGCATCGTCGACGCCAGGGAGCGGTTCTTCCGCGAGATCGGCGTCGACTCGATCGACACCTACCGGGCGCGACGCGTCCCCGGCCGGGGACCGGAGCAGGGCGGCATCGACGACGGCTACGGCGACGTGTTCCTCGTCATCGACGGCTGGTCGACGCTGCGGGCCGACTTCGACCAGATGGAGGTCGAGATCCAGGCCCTGGCCGCGCGCGGTCTCACGTACGGCCTGCACGTCGTGGTCGCCGCTGGGCGCTGGATGGACTTCCGCGCGCCGATGAAGGACGTGCTCGGCAGCCGCGTCGAGCTGCGGCTCGGCGACCCGACCGACTCCGAGGTGGACCGACGGGTCGCGGCGACGGTTCCGGCCGGACGCCCCGGCCGAGGGCTGGCGACGACGAAGAACCACGTCCTCCTCGCGCTCCCGCGCATCGACGGGCGTCCGCGGGCAGCGACGCTCGCGGACGGGGTCGACCACCTCGTCCAGGTGGTCCAGCGCGCATGGACCGGTCCCGCCGGCCCGAAGCTGCGGCTGCTGCCGGAGCGGATCACGCTCGCCGAGGTCCGCACGCTCGCGGGGGCCGACCCCACGGTGGCGCCCGTCCGGCGCGGTGGTCGGCCGGCGCCGCTGCTGCTCGGGATCGACGAGGCCGCGCTGGCGCCCCTGCGGCTCGACCTCGCGCACGACCCGCACCTGTACCTGTTCGGGGACACCGGCTCCGGCAAGTCGGCGTTCCTGCGCGCGTACGCGGCCGAGCTGCGCCGCGTCGCCGCCCCGGACGCCGTGCAGATCTTCGCCGTCGACTACCGCCGGGCGCTGCTCGGCGAGATCCCCGAGGAGTACCTCGGTGGCTACCTGACGACGCACGACCAGGCGACCGCCCAGCTCCGCGACCTCGCCGACTACCTGCGCACGCGGCTGCCGGGTCCCGACGTCACGCCGGCCCAGCTCCGCTCGCGGTCGTGGTGGTCGGGGGCCGAGGTCGTCGTCATGGTCGACGACTACGACCTCGTCGCCACGTCCGCCGGGAACCCGCTGGCCGCGCTCGTCCCGCTGCTCGCGCAGGCGCGGGACGTCGGTCTGCACGTCGTGCTGACCCGGCGCAGCGGCGGCGCGAGCCGGGCGCTGTACGACCCGGTCGTCCAGGCGCTCCGCGACCTCGCCTCCCCCGGCGTCCTGCTCTCCGGCGACCCAGCCGAGGGCCAGCTCATCGGTGCCGTCAAGGCGCGCCGGGCGGTGCCGGGACGCGCCCAGCTCGTCTCCCGCGAGCACGGGACGCGCGTGGCCCAGCTCGCCTGGACGGCCCCGACCGCCTGAGTCCCGGCGCCCCGGGTCAGGGGCGGCGGGCGACGAGGACGAGCGTCCCCGCCCCGTCCTCGTCGTCGGCCAGCACCGCGTGCGCCGCGAGACCGGCGTGCACCGCGGCCGCGATCGCGGCCGCGCCCTGGCCGGGGGCCAGCTCGCTCACGGTCGCGCCTCCGGGGGCGAGCCACTCCCCCGCCGCGGCGAGCACGCGCCGGAGCACGTCCAGCCCGTCGTCGCCACCGTCGTGGGTCCGGCGCGGCTCCCCGTCGCGGGCGTCGCGCGGCAGCAGGTCGAGCTCGTCCGTCGGGACGTAGGGCACGTTCGCGACCAGCAGCGTCACCCGTCCCCGCAGGTCGGTCGGCACCCCGTCGACGACGTCGGCGACGCTCACGTCGCCCCACCCCGCGAGGTTGCGCTCGGCGCACGCGACGGCCCGGGGGTCGACGTCGCTCGCGTGGACGCGCGCCGGCCCGCACAGCTCGGCGAGGACGCGGGCGATCGCGCCGGACCCGCAGCACACCTCCAGGAGCACGCCGCCGGGGGCGAGCAGCCGTCGGGCGACGGCGACGAGCGCCTCCGTCCGGCGGCGCGGCACGAAGACGCCCGGCGTCACGGCGATGCGCACGCCGGAGAGCTCGGCCCAGCCGAGCACGTGCTCGAGCCGCTCGCCGGCGACCCGGCGGCGCACGGCGGCCTCGCGGGCCCCGCCCGCCTCGGGCAGCTCACCCAGGAGCCGGGCCTCGTCCTCGGCGAAGACGCAGCCGGCGGCGCGCAGCCGCGCGACCAGGTCGGCGGCGGACGGGTCGCCGGCGGGCGGGTCGCCGGCCGCGGCGGCCCGCCCGGTCTCAGGCGAGGCGCTCGACCACGACGTCGGCGAACTCACCGAGGGCCCGCTTGGCCACGGAGTCGGGCAGGACGTCGAGCTGAGCGACGGCCTCGGCGGCGACGGCGCGAGCCATCTCGCGCGCCTCCTCCATGACGGGGTGCGCCGCGAGTCGGGCGACCACGGCCTCGAGCGCCTCCGGCGAACCGAGGTCGCCCGCGAGCGCGTCGAGGATCGCGGTCCCCTCGTCGTCGATCCTCCCGTCGGCGGCACGGCGCTGCAGCAGCAGCACCGGCATCGTCGGGACACCCTCGCGCAGGTCCGTCCCCGGCGTCTTGCCGAGGACCTCGGCGGAGGAGGTCAGGTCGAGGACGTCGTCGGCGAGCTGGAAGGCGACGCCGACGCGCTCGCCGTACTCGACGACCGCGCGCAGCTCCTCGCCCGACAGGCCGGCGAACATGGCCCCGTAGTGCGCGGCCGCCGCGATGAGCGACCCCGTCTTCCCGGCCAGGACGCCGATGTGGTGCTCGACCGGGTCGTCGCCCTCCTGGGGGCCGAGCGTCTCGTGGAGCTGTCCGACGCAGAGCCGCTCGAACGTCTCGGCCTGGATCCGGACGGCCACCGGACCGAGCCCGGCGACGGTCTGCGAGGCGCGCGCGAAGAGCAGGTCGCCCGCGAGGATCGCGACGGAGTTGCCCCAGACCTCGTGCGCCGTCGGGACCCCGCGCCGGGTGGCGGCCGAGTCCATGACGTCGTCGTGGTACAGCGAGGCGAGGTGGGTGAGCTCGACGCCGACGGCGGCCTCGAGCACCTCCTCGCTCGTCCCCGTCCCGAGCTGGGCGGCGAGCAGCGCGAGCGCGGGGCGCATCCGCTTCCCGCCCGCGCTGAGCAGGTGGGAGGACGGCGCGTCGTCGAGCACCGAGGTCGCCGACACGGCCGCCTCGAGGCGGCGCTCGATCTCGGCGAGACCGTCGACGAGGGCGGCCTCGAGCTCGGGGTCGTTCGTCGGGAGCGGGGCCGAGGCGGCCGCCGGACCCGCGGGCGGGGCGCCCCCGGGGCTCGCGGGAGCCCCGGTGTCCCCGGTCGTCGTCACGTCAGTCACACGACGAACTTAGCCGCCTGCGCGAGCAGGTCGAGCACGGGCGTCGGCCAGACACCGAGCACCACCGTCGCGATCGCGCACACCCACAGGGCGACGCCCGTGAGCGCACCCGGCGTCACCGCGTCCGATCCGGGGCGCTCGGACTCCTCGGGCTCGGTGAAGAACATGAGCACGATGATCCGGACGTAGAAGAACGCGGCGGCGGCCGAGGCCACGACGGCGACGACGACGAGCGGCCACGCGCCGCCCTCGACGGCCGAGACGAACGCGACGAACTTCCCGACGAAGCCGGCCGTCAGCGGGATGCCCGTGAACGACAGGAGGAACAGCGTCATCATCCCGGCGAGCACCGGGTGGCGGCGGCCGAGCCCGGCCCACTGCGACAGGTGGGTCGCCTCGCCGGTGACGTTGCCCTCGGCGTCGCGCTCGCGGACCAGGGTGATGACGGCGAACGCGCCGACCGTCGCCAGGCCGTACGCCAGCAGGTAGAAGATGAGCGACGACGGGCCGGAGGGGGACAGCGTCGCGATGGCGACGAGCGCGAACCCGGCGTGCGCGACGGAGGAGTAAGCGAGGATCCGCTTGATGTCCGTCTGGACGATCGCGAGGACGGTCCCGACGAGCATCGAGGCGATCGCGACCGTCCACAGCACGGGCTCGAGGTCCCAGCCGAAGCCGGGGGCGGCGACGTAGAGCAGGCGCAGGATCGCGCCGAACGCCGCCGTCTTCGTCGCGGCGGCCATGAAGCCCGTCACGGGGGTCGGGGCACCCTGGTAGACGTCCGGGACCCACGCGTGGAACGGCACGGCGCCGACCTTGAACAGGAGCCCGACGAGCACGAGCAGGAAGCCGATCACGGCCATCCCGTCCATCCCGACGGTCATCTCGGCCGCCGTCCCGAGGTCCGCGTAGCCGAGCGAGCCGGAGAAGCCGTACAGCAGCGCGACGCCGAAGAGGAACAGGGCCGAGGAGAAGGCGCCGAGGAGGAAGTACTTGAGCGACGCCTCCTGGGACAGCACGCGGCGCCGCCGCGCGAGGGCGGTCAGCACGTACAGCGGCAGCGAGAGCACCTCGAGGGCGACGAACAGGACGAGCAGGTCGTTCGCCATCGGGAAGACGAGCATGCCCGCGAGACTGAACAGCGCGAGCGGGAAGACCTCGGTCTGCTCCAGGCCGGCCTTGCGGGCGGCCTCCTCGTACGGCGAGCCGGGCGCGGCGGCCCCCTGGGGCGCGAACGCCTCCTCGCCGCTGGGCAGCCGCGACGCCATGACGGCGAAGCCGACGAGCGCGACCAGGCAGAGGACCATCTGGATGGCGAGCGTCGGACCGTCCTCGGCGAGCTGGCCGGCGACGAGGGTCGACTCGCCCCCGCCCACGACGACGCTCCAGCGCCACGCGACGAGGACGAGCGCCACGAGCGGCGCGGCCAGCGCGACGAACACCTGGACGGTGCGGCGGGAGGTCTTCGGGACGAAGGTGGCGACCACGACCCCGAGGATCGCGGCCCCGACGACGACGAGGATCGGCGAGAGCGCAGCCCACTGGATCTCGGGTGCGACGAACGAGTTCACTGGGCGCCTCCCATGGCGAGCACCTGCGAGATCGGGGTGAGCAGGTCGAGGACCGGCCCGGGGACGAACCCGAGGATCAGCATCGCGGCGACGACCGGGACCATCGCCCAGCGCTCACGCGCGGACAGGTCGGTGATCCGGCCCGACTCGGCGGCCTGCGCGACCTCCTCCGACGGCTGGCCCGTGAAGACCTTCTGGTAGACGAGGAGGAAGTAGACCGCGGCGAGCACGACGCCGAGCGTGGCGACCACGCCGGCGGCGATCGACTCGGGGAACGACCCGATGAGGACGAGGTACTCCCCGACGAACCCGGACAAGCCGGGCAGGGCGACCGAGGCGAGGCCGGAGACCAGGAACAGCCCGGCCAGGATCGGCGTGACCTTCTGCATCCCGCCCCAGGCCGCGATCCGGCGCGCCTGCGGCGACGTCGGGCCGCCCTCGAGCGAGCGCTCCGTGAGGAAGCCGCCGAGGAGGAACAGCCCGGCGATCGACAGGCCGTGCGCGAGCATGTAGAACATCGCACCGGTCAGCGCGACCTGCGAGCCGATGAAGATGCCGAGCACGATGAACCCGAAGTGCGACACCGACGTGAACGCGATGAACCGCATGAGGTCCTGCTGGCCGATCGCGACCAGCGCGCCGTAGAGCAGCGAGACGATCGCGAGCACGACGATGACCGGCGCGGCCCAGCGCGAGGCGTTCGGGAACAGCGGGAGGCACAGCGCGAGCATCCCGAAGGTGCCCACCTTGTCCAGCACGCCGACGAGCAGCGTGGAGGTGCCCGGCGTGGCCTGCGCCGTCGCGTCGGGCAGCCAGGTGTGGACCGGCCACATCGGGGCCTTGACCGCGAAGGCGACGAAGAACGCGACGAACAGCCACTTCTCCATCGTCGGGTCGGCGATGACGCCGGCGAGGTTGTCGATGAGGAAGCCCTGCTCCCCGCCCGGCCCGTTGAGGAACGTCACGACGACGCCGACGAGCATGACCAGCCCGCCCGCGAGGGAGTACAGCAGGAACTTGACCGCGGCCGCCCGCCGGTTCGGTCCGCCGAACATCCCGATGAGGAAGTAGACGGGCAGCAGCATGACCTCGAACACGACGTAGAACAGGAACAGGTCGCGTGCCGCGAACACCGCGACCATGAGGCCGGTGAGCGAGAGCAGCAGCGCGATGAACGTCGCGCGGCGCCGGGCGACGAGCGCGGGGTCGGCGTCGTCGTCGGGAACGGCGCGCCAGTCCGACGCGATGACGACGGGGACGAGCCCGACGGCCAGGAGGACCATGACGAGGCCGAGGCCGTTGACGCCCACCGCGTAGCTGACGCCCATGGCGGGGATCCACGGCGCCGTCTGCGTGAGCTGGACGCGCGCGGCGTCGGCGACGTCGAACTGCGTCGCCATCGCGACCGCGATCGCGACGACGACGAGCGAGACGACGAGGCCGTACGCGCGGGCCACCTTGTGCAGGGCGGGGACGAACCAGAGGAGAGCCGCCGCGATGATCGGCAGCGCGATCAGGACGGTGATCCAGGGCAGGGTGCTCAAGTGTCTCCTCCTCTCTTACATCCGGACGAAGTGAAGGACGACGGCGATGAGGACGAACCCGCCGAGGATCATGAGGCCGTAGCTGCGCACCATGCCGTTCTGGAGCTTGCGCAGCGCCCGCCCGAGCCCGACGGTGCCCTCGGCGGCCCCCCGGATCGCGCCGTCGACCACGGCGGTGTCCGCGTAGACGAGCGTGCGCGAGAGGTCCTGGCCGGGGCGCTGGAAGACCGCCTCGTTGACGGCGTCGCCGTAGAAGTCCTGCCGGGCCGCGCGGGTGAGCACGCTGCCGGTCGGTGGGGTGATCGGGACGGGGTTGCGCCCGTACTGCCGCCACGCGAGCAGGATCCCGACCGCGACGAGCGCGAGCGAGACGCCCATGATGACCGGCACCGGGAGCACGGGCGGGTGCGCCTCGTGGTCGACGTGACCCGTCACCGGCTCGAGCCAGCCGACGATGCCGTCGCCGAGCGAGAGGAGGAAGCCGAGGGTCACGGCCCCGATCGCGAGGACGATCATCGGGATCGTCATGACGGCCGGGGACTCGTGCGGGTGGCGGACGGGGCGCCGGTCGTCGGGACCGAGCAGGTCGGCGTTGTCGACCCAGCGCGCCTTGCCGGTGAAGGTCATGAAGAACATCCGCGACATGTAGAACGCCGTGATGCCCGCGCCGACCAGCGTCACGGTGCCGAGCACCCAGGGCTGCCAGCCCGAGCCGACGAACGCCGCCTCGATGATCTTGTCCTTGGAGTAGAACCCGGCGAACGGCGGGACGCCCATGATCGCGAGCCAGCCGGCGCCGAACGTCAGCCAGGTGACGACCATGAACTTGCGCAGGGCGCCGTAGCGGCGCATGTCGACGTCGTCGCCCATCCCGTGCATGACGGAGCCGGCCCCGAGGAACAGACCGGCCTTGAAGAAGCCGTGCGTCACGAGGTGGAAGATCGCGAACGCGTACCCGATCGGGCCGAGCCCGGCCGCGAGCACCATGTAGCCGATCTGGGACATCGTCGAGCCGGCGAGCGACTTCTTGATGTCGTCCTTGGCGCAGGCGACGCCGGCCCCGAACAGGAGTGTCACGGCACCGATGACGACCACGACGAGCTGCGCGGTCGGCGCCGCGTCGAAGATCGAGGCCGACCGGACGATGAGGTAGACGCCGGCCGTCACCATCGTGGCGGCGTGGATGAGCGCGGAGACCGGCGTCGGGCCGGCCATCGCGTCACCGAGCCACGCCTGCAGCGGGACCTGGGCCGACTTGCCGCACGCGCCGAGCAGGAGCATGAGGCCCGTGGCGATCAGCATCGGGGAGTTGACGGTCGAGAGGGCGGCGACACCGGCGTCGACGTCGGCGAAGCTCACGCTGCCGAACGTGGCGAACAGGAGCCCCATCGCGACGATGAGCCCCATGTCACCGACGCGGTTCATGACGAACGCCTTCTTCGCCGCGACCGCGTTCGGGGTGTGGAAGTTCCAGAACCCGATGAGCAGGTAGGACGCGAGACCGACGCCCTCCCAGCCGACGAACAGCAGCGCGTAGGAGTCCGCCATCACCAGGACGAGCATCGCGGCGACGAACAGGTTGAGGTACGCGAAGAACCGGCGGCGGGCCCGGTCGTGCGCCATGTAGCCGATCGAGTAGACGTGGATCAGCGTGCCGACGAACGTGATGAGCATGACGAAGGTCAGCGACAGCGGGTCGATCCGCAGCCCGGCCTCCACCGACAGGTCGCCGGCCGGCAGCCAGTCGTAGAGGGGGACGTCGATCACGCGCTCGGCGACGGGGCGACCCATCACCTCGAGCAGCACGAGGAGCCCGACGACGAACGACGCGGCGGACGCGACCGTCGCGAGCAGGTGGCCCCACGCGTTCGATCGCCGGCCGAGCAGCAGGAGCAGCCCGGAGCTGGCGAGCGGGACGGCGATGGCGAGCCAGGAGTACTCGATCATCCTCAGCCCTTCAGGAGACTCGGCTCGTCGACGGAGACGGTCCGTCGGGCGCGGTAGATGGACACGATGATCGCGAGCCCGACGACGACCTCGGCCGCCGCGACGACCATGACGTAGAACGCCATGACCTGACCGGTGAGCTGGCCGTGCACGCGGGAGAACGTGACGAGGGCGAGGTTGCACGAGTTGAGCATGAGCTCGACACCCATGAACGCGAGGATCGCGTTGCGGCGGGTGAGCACGGTCACCGCCCCGATGGTGAACAGGATGCTCGAGAGCACCAGGTAGTGCATGAGGGTCACGACCGGTCCCCCTTCTCCTCGAGGTCGGACCGGCCGTCGTCGGTCGGTTCCGACTCGTGATCGGACTCGGGCTCCGGCAGGTCGCCGCGCTCCTCGGCGAGCATGTCCTCGACCGTCTCCGTCACGACCGCGCGCTCGACGTCGGCCTCGGCCGCGAGCGCGGCCGCCGACTGCTCGGGCGTTGGCGCGGGCGGCCGGGACAGGTAGCGGCCCTCGGCGATCTGGGCGACGTGACCGTCGAAGCTCGCCGGGTCCAGCTCCTGGCCCCGGATGCGCAGGACGCGCGGGACCGAGATGTCGATCGGGCGGCCGTACGGGTCGAGGGCCGGGACGTCGGCGGCGTTGTGCTCGGCGTAGACACCGGGCGCCGGCATCGGGGTGAGTACCTGCGAGCCCTCGCCGCGCGCGTAGGCGCGCTGGCGCAGCCGCACGGTCGCCTTCTGGTTGCGGGCCTGCTGGAGCGCCTCGCGGTGGGTCAGCGTGATCGCCGAGAGCGCCGCGACGATGAGCAGCACCCCGACGAGCTCGAGCGTGAACACGGTCGCGCCGAAGATCACGTGGGCGACGCCGGCCGGGTTCGTGTTGGCGTTGGCGACCTCGAGCCCGACGGCGTCCGGCAGCGTCGCCGTGACGATCACGCCGGCCAGGACGGCGACGAGGCCGGCCCCGAGGACGTACGCGACCCAGCGCTGCGCCTTGAGCGTGTCGACCGCGGCGTCGGCGGCATCGACCCCGACGAGCATGAGCACGAAGACGAACAGGATCATGATCGCGCCGGTGTAGACGACCACCTGAGCGACGCCGAGGAACGGCGCCTCGAGCATCGTGTAGAGGAACGCCATGCCGATCATGACGAAGATGAGCCCGACGGCGGCGTGCACCGGCTTGCGCGCGAACAGCAGCGCGAGCGCGGCGATCACCATGAGGGGCGCGATGATCCAGAAGATCGCGACCTCCCCGCCGGTTCCGACGACGGAGTCCATCAGTCCCTCCCCTTGGCGGACGAGGCGCCCGCGGATCCAGCCGGTGCCGCGCCGGCCGCCTTGACGGCCGCCGGGAGGCTCGGGTCCTCGGGACGCTCCCGCTCCACCCAGGCCACCTGGGACGGGGTCGGCGCGGTGACGTCGCCCGCGTAGTAGTCGCGGTCCGTCGTGCCCTCCACCATCGGGTGCGGCGCGGCGAGCATCCCCTCCCTGAGCGGGGCGAGCAGCTCGTCCTTGGTGAAGATGAGGCCCTCGCGGGTCGGGCCGGCGAGCTCGTACTCGTTCGTCATCGTGAGCGCGCGCGTCGGGCACGCCTCGATGCACAGGGCGCAGAAGATGCACCGCAGGTAGTTGATCTCGTAGACGCGGCCGTAGCGCTCGCCGGGCGAGAACTGCTCGTCTGGCGTGTTCTCGCCGGCCTCGACGAAGATCGCGTCCGCCGGGCAGGCCCACGCGCACAGCTCGCAGCCGATGCACTTCTCCAGCCCGTCCGCGTAGCGGTTGAGCTGGTGGCGGCCGTGGTAGCGCGGCTGCGTCGGGTGCTTCACGAACGGGTACTGCTCCGTGACCATCGGCCGGAACATGTTCGAGAACGTGACGCCGAAGCCGGCGACGGGGGCGAACAGCTCCGCGATCGCGCTGCCGCGCCTGGCGACGGCGGCGTCCGTGATCGGCGTGCTGGACCCCGTCGAGCCGGCCCTCTGCTCTGGCTCAGCCATGGCTGGACTCCTCGTTTCCGGACGGTGCGGACGATGGGGTGGCACCGGCGTCGGCGGCCGGGCCGGTGCCCGCCGTCGCGGTGCCCGGGACGAGCCCGACGGACACGGTGCGACGCCGGGGGGCCGGCGGGAGGACCTGGCCGGGCAGCGGCGGGACGGGGTAGCCGTCCGCCAGCGGGTCGTACTCCCGCGGGACGGTCGCGGCGACCACCGGTTCGGGTTCCTTCCTGGTCGGCCAGACCAGGAGCAGGACGAGGGCGACCCCGAGCGGGATCGCGATCCACCACAGGAGCGTGGAGAGCTGGACCTCAGCGAACTGGCGCGTCGCCTGCACGGCCACGACGGCGACGAGCCACACGAGCGCCGTCGGGATGAGGACCTTCCAGCCGATGTTCATGAACTGGTCGTACCGGAAGCGCAGCAGCGTCCCGCGGACCCAGAAGAAGAAGAACATGACGAGCCACATCTTGAGGAAGAACCACAGGAAGGGCCACCAGCCCTCGTTGAACATGCCGCCCGCGATGGCCGAGATCGGCCACGGGGCGCGCCAGCCGCCGAGGAAGAGCGTCGTCGCGATCGCCGAGACGTTGAACATGTTGATGTACTCGGCGAGGAAGAACCAGGCGAACTTCATCGAGGAGTACTCGGTCATGTGACCGGCGACCAGCTCCCCCTCGGCCTCGGGCAGGTCGAACGGGAGGCGGTTGACCTCACCGACCATCGAGACGATGTAGACGAGGAACGCCGGTAGGAGGGCCAGCGCCCACCAGAAGTTCGTCTGCGCCTCGACGATCGCCGAGGTCGACATCGACCCGGAGACCACGAACACGCTCACGAGCGAGAGGCCCATGGCCAGCTCGTAGGAGATCACCTGCGCGGTGCCGCGGACGGAGCCGAGCAGCGGGTACGTGGAGCCGGAGGCCCAGCCGCCGAGCATGATCCCGTACACGCCGAACGAGGCGACGGCCAGGATGTAGAGCACCGCGACCGGCATGTCGGTGAGCTGCAGCGGCGTGAGGACGCCGAACATGCTGACCTCGGGGCCCATCGGGATGACCGCGAAGATGAGCAGCGAGGCGAACACCGTGATGAGCGGCGCGAGGATGTAGACGAACTTGTCGGCCGCCTTGACGATCATGTCCTCCTTGAGGAGGAGCTTGATCGCGTCGGCGAGCGACTGGAACAGGCCGAGCGGACCGTGGGTGTTCGGGCCGGGCCGCACCTGCATCCGGCCGAGCACGCGCCGCTCGGCCCAGATGGCGAGCAGCACGTTGAGCAGCAGGAAGACGAGGATCCCGACGGCCTTGATGACCCAGATCCACCAGGTGTCGTTGCTGAAGTCGGCGACGACGCCATGGTTGACGGCGTTCACTTGGCCACCTCCACGATCTCTCCGGCGCGGACGCCGAGATGGGCGGTCGAGGGGAAGTCCCTCGGGTCGGCCGGCACCCACACGACACCGTCGACCACGCCGGCGACGACGAGCGGGTACTCCGCCTCGCCGCGCGGGCCGCGCAGCCGCACCGTCGGGGAGTCGGCGACGCCGAGCGCGTCCGCCGTCGCCCGCGACATCATCGCGACCGGGCGGCGCGCCGTCCCGGCCAGGTGCGGCTCGAAGTCCTGGCCGCGACCGGCGTCGAGCAGGAGCCGCCACGTGGCGAGCACCGCCTGACCCTCGCCGGGCGCCGGCACCGGGCCGGGCTGGGCCGCGCCGAGCGCGACGCGCTCGCCGCGCCAGAGCTGCGGCTCGGTGGCGGTGAGCGTCACGCCGAGCTCGTCGCAGAGCATCCGGATGACCTCGGCGTCGCTGCGGGCCGGCGTCTCGAACACCTCGTCGAACCGGCGCGGCCGGCCCTCCCAGGTGAGGAACGTGCCGGCCTTCTCGACGGGCGGCGCCACGGGGAGCACGACGTCGGCCAGCTCGGTGACCTCCGACGCGCGGACCTCGAGCGAGACGACGATCCCGCCGGCGGCGCGGACCGCCTCGAGCGCGGCGCGGGCCGCGTCCGGGTCGGGCAGGTCGGACAGCTCGACACCGCCGATCACGACGCCGGCGAGCTCGCCGGAGGCGAGGGCGGCGAGGATCCCGACGAGGTCGCGCCCCGGCGTCTCGGGCACCGGGGCGCCCCAGGCTGCGGCGATCTCGGCGCGCGCGGCCTGGTCGGCCACGGGGCGGCCGCCGGGCAGGAGCTGCGGCAGCAGGCCGGCCTCGACGGCGGCGCGGTCGCCGGCGCGGCGCGGGACCCACGCGAGGCGGGCGCCCGTGCGCGTCGCCAGCTCGGCCGCCGCGGCGAGACCGCCGCGGACGGCGGCGAGCCGCTCGCCGACGAGGACGACGCCGAGGCGTCCCTCCCCGCCGAGCTCCGTCACCGAGGCCAGCACCTCGGGCTCGGTGCCGGGCGCCGCGGGCAGGAGCGTCGCGTGCATCTTGGTCGAGCCGCGGGACAGGAACGGGGCGACCGTCCGGACGCGGGTGCCGCCGGCGAGGACAGCCTTGCGCAGCCGCAGGAAGATCGTCGCCGCCTCGTCCTCCGGCTCGAGGCCGACGAGCAGGACGTCGGCGTTCTCCAGGTCCCCGTACGTGACGCCGATCCCGGACGCGGCGACGCGCGCGGCCAGGAAGTCGGCCTCCTCGGAGCTGCCGTAGGCGCGGGAGCGGAAGTCGACGTCGTTCGTGCCGAGGACGCCGCGGGTGAAGGAGCTCCAGGCGAGCGCGTCCTCGTAGGTGAGGCGGCCGCCCGGCAGGGCTGCGAGACGACCGCGGCGCTGCGCGAGCAGCGTCGCGGCGACGTCGAGCGCGTCGCCCCAGCTCGTCTCGACGAGGTCGCCCGTCCCGTCCGGGTTCTCCCGGACGAGCGGCGCGAGCAGCCGGTCGGGCGCCGCCTGCCAGCGGAAGGCGAACCGGTCCTTGTCGCTGACCCACTCCTCGTTGACGGCCATGTCCTCGCCGGCGAGTCGACGCAGGACGACGCCGCGGCGGTGGTCGACGCGGATCGCGGCGCCACAGGCGTCGTGCTCGGCGATCGACGGGGCGGAGACGAGGTCGAACGGGCGGGCGCGGAAGCGGTAGCTCGCCGAGGTGAGCGCGCCGACCGGGCAGATCTGGATCGTGTTGCCCGAGAAGTAGGAGGCGAACGGCTGACCGGACTCGTCGAGCTCGGCCGGTCCCACGGGCGAGCTACCCGTGAAGCCGAGCACCTCGGCGTCGAACACGCCGATCTGCTGGCGCGCGCCCCGCATCTGCAGGTCGATGAACGGGTCGCCGGCGATCTCGTCGGAGAACCGGGTGCACCGCTGGCACAGGATGCAGCGCTCGCGGTCGAGGAGGATCTGGGTCGAGACCGAGATCGGCTTCGGGTAGGTCCGCTTGACGCCGTGGAACCGGCTGACCTCGCGGCCGGCCGTCATCGCCTGGTTCTGCAGCGGGCACTCGCCGCCCTTGTCGCAGATGGGGCAGTCGAGGGGGTGGTTGATGAGGAGGAACTCCATCACCCCCTCCTGCGCCTTGTCCGCGACCTCGCTGGTCATCTGCGTGTTGACGACCATGCCAGGGGAGACCTCGAGCGTGCAGGAGGCCTGCGGCTTCGGCATCGGGCGCAGGGTGCCCTCGCGGTCCGGCATCGCGACCTCGACGAGGCACTGGCGGCAGGCGCCGGCCGGCTTGAGCAGCGGGTGGTCGCAGAAGCGCGGGATGGCGATCCCGAGGTCCTCGGCCGCCCGGATGACGAGCGTGCCCTTGGGCACCTCGGTGGTGAAGCCGTCGATCGTCACCTCGACGAGCGGCACGAGCTGCGTAGCCGGCGTGGGCTGCGTCGTCGTCATGCCGTGACCTCCTTGGGGGTACGGGCGGGGTTCGAGGTCACGCTCTCCAGCGCGCTGGCCTCCGGCGGGAAGAGCTCCCACGCCGGGGTGTGGCAGCCCGCCTCGAACTCGTCGCGGAAGTGCTGCAGACCGCTCGTGACCGGCGTCGTCGCGGCGTCGCCGAGCGCGCAGAAGCTGCGGCCGAAGATGTTGTTCGCGACGTCGTCGAGCGTCTGGATGTCCTCGGGCGTCCCCTGCCCCGCCTCCAGGCGGTGCATGAGCTGCTGCATCCAGTAGGTGCCCTCGCGGCACGGGGTGCACTTGCCGCACGACTCGTGCTTGTAGAAGTCGATCCAGCGCGTCACGGCCCGCACGACCGAGACCGTCTCGTCGAAGATCTGCAGCGCGCGCGTGCCGAGCATCGAGCCGGCGGCGGCCACCGAGTCGAAGTCGAGCGGGACGTCGAGGTGCTCCTGCGTGAGGATCGGCGTGGAGGAGCCGCCCGGGGTCCAGAACTTGAGCCGGTGGCCCCTGCGGATGCCCCCGGCCAGCTCGAGCAGCTCGCGCAGCGTGATGCCCATGGGCGCCTCGTACTGGCCGGGGCGCTCGACGTGGCCGGAGAGGGAGAAGATGCCGTGCCCGGAGCTCTTGGCCGTGCCGAGCCCGGAGAACCACTCGGCGCCACCGAGGACGATGCCCGGCACCGACGCGATCGACTCGACGTTGTTGACCACCGTCGGGCGGGCGTACAGGCCCGCGACGGCGGGGAACGGCGGCTTGAGCCGGGGCTGGCCGCGGCGGCCCTCGAGCGAGTCGAGCAGCGCCGTCTCCTCGCCGCAGATGTAGGCGCCGGCGCCCGCGTGGACCGTGACCCTGAGGTCGCCGAGCAGCCCGGCGTCGCTCGCCTCGCGAACGGCGGCGAGCAGGCGGCGGTAGACCTGGACGACCTCGCCGCGCAGGTAGATGAACGCGTGGTCGCAGCCGATCGCGCGCGAGGTGATCGCCACGCCCTCGACGAGGACGTGGGGGTTGGCCATCATGAGCGGGATGTCCTTGCACGTCCCCGGCTCGGACTCGTCCGCGTTGACGACGAGGTAGCGGGGGCCGCCGTCCGGCGGGGGGAGGAAGCTCCACTTGAGGCCGGTCGGGAAGCCGGCGCCGCCGCGGCCGCGCAGGTTCGACCCCTTCACCAGGTTGACGATGTCACCCGGGGCCATGTCGTTCGCGATCGCGAGCGCGCGGTACCCGCCGTGCTCGCGGTAGGTCTGGAGCGTCCAGGACGCCTCGGCGTCCCAGATGTCCGACAGGACGGGGGTCAGCACGTCGGTCATGACTCGCTCCCAGAGGTCTCACCCTGCTGATCGGGCTCGCCGCGGTTGTCCGCGCCGCTGGCCTCGGCCTCGCCGATCGGCTCGGCGTGCTCGGCGCTCGAGCCCGGCCCGCCGACGCCGGCGTCGTCGGCCGCCTCGGCCGTCGTCGCGTCCGAGGTCGGCTCGCCGGTGGCCGCCCGCGGCTCCGCGGCCGCCTCGGCGCCGGGCGATCCGGCCGGGTAGGCCGGGGCGGCCCAGTGCCGCTCGCGCGAGATCTCGAGGCCGACGAGCGTCGGGGCGCCGCCGGCCGGGCCGTCGTCGACCAGGCCGTCCTCGAACCCGGCCAGGACCCTCGAGACGGACCTGAAGTCCTGCACGACGGGGCCGCGGTCGGCCCGGACCGGCGTCCCGGAGCGCAGCTCGTCGACCACCTCGACCGCGCGGGCCGGGGTCATGTTGTCGAAGAACTCCCAGTTGACCATGACGACCGGGGCGTAGTCGCAGGCGGCGTTGCACTCGATCCGCTCGAGCGTGATGGCGCCGTCGTCCGTCGTCTCGTCGTTGCCGATCCCGAGGTGGGAGCTGACGGCGTCGTAGACCGCGTCGCCGCCCATGACGGCGCACAGCGTGTTCGTGCAGACGCCAACCGTGTAGCTGCCGTTCGGCTTGCGCTTGTACTGGCTGTAGAACGTCGCGACGGCCGAGACCTCGGCGCGGCTCAGGTCCAGCAGCTCGGCGCACAGCGCGATGCCGCGGGGCGAGACGAACGAGTCGACCGACTGGATGAGGTGGAGCATCGGCAGCAGCGCGCTGCGGGGCTCGGGGTAGCGCGCGATGATCGCCGCGCTGTCCTCGCGCAGCCGCGCCTCGGTCGCCGGGTCGTAGCCCGAGGGTCCGCCGGACGGGGTCGCGACGGCCGATGCGGCCATGGCGTCCGCCAGGTACAGGTCGTCGGTCATCGGTCGACACCTCCCAGGACGGGGTCGATCGAGGCGACTGCCACGACGACGTCGGCGATCTGCCCGCCCTCGCACATGGCCGCCAGCGACTGGAGGTTGGTGAAGGACGGATCACGGAAGTGGGCGCGGTAGGGACGCGTCGCGCCGTCGGAGACGAGGTGGACGCCCAGGTTGCCCTTGGCGTGCTCGACGTCGACGAACACCTGGCCGGCCGGGACGCGGAAGCCCTCGGTCACCAGCTTGAAGTGGTGGATGAGCGACTCCATCGAGTGGCCCATGATCTCGCGGATGTGGGCGGCGGAGGTGCCCTGGCCGTCCGGGCCGATGGCGAGCTGGGCCGGCCAGCGCACCTCGGGGTCGGCGACCATGACCGGGTGGCTGCCGCCGGCCCTGTCCTGCGCGTCGATCCGGTCCATGACCTGCTCGACGATGCGCATCGACTCGTCGATCTCGTCGAACCGGAGCAGGATCCGCGAGAAGGCGTCGGCGTCGGAGGAGGTCGGGACCTTGAAGTCGTAGGTCTCGTACCCGCAGTACGGGTCGTCCTTGCGCAGGTCGAACGGGAGGCCGGCGGAGCGCAGGATCGGCCCCGTCACCCCGAGCGACATCGCCGTCGAGAGCGGCAGGTAGCCGATCCCGATGGCGCGGCCCTTCATGATCGGGTTCGCGTCGATCAGCTTGTGCAGGTGGCCGACGTACTGGAAGAACCGCGGCATCATCTCGCGGATGGCCGCGGTCGTCCCCGGCGGGATGTCCTGGGCGAGCCCGCCCGGGCGGATGTACGCGTGGTTCATCCGCAGGCCCGAGACGAGCTCGAAGATCTTGAGGATCTCCTCGCGGGCGGTGAACGCCTCCGTCATGATCGTCGTCGCGCCGAGCTCGTTGCCGCCCGTGCCGATCGCGACGAGGTGCGACGCGGCGCGCTGCAGCTCCATGAGCAGGACGCGGACGAGCGTGGCGCGCTCAGGCGCCTCGATGCCGAGGAGCTTCTCGACGCCGAGGCAGTAGGCGACCTCCTGGAAGAACGGGGCGACGTAGTCCATGCGCGTGCAGTACGTCACGCCCTGGGTCCACGTGCGGAACTCCATGTTCTTCTCGATGCCCGTGTGCAGGTAGCCGATGCCGACCCGGGCCTCGCGGACGGTCTCGCCGTCGAGCTCGATGATGAGCCGGAGCACGCCGTGCGTCGACGGGTGCTGGGGACCCATGTTGACGACGATCCGCTCCTCGCCGAGCCGGGCCGCCTCCTCGGCGATCTGCGCCCAGTCGCCGCCGTGCGCGGTGAACGACGCGGCGCCGTCGAGGTCCTCCTCGACGCCGTCGACGAACGTGGACTCGGTCGCGCCGTCGACGCGGCCGGTCCGGGACGTGTGGTGAGCCGTGCTCATCGGTAGGACCTCCGCTGGTCGGCGGGGGGCACGGTGGCGCCCTTGTACTCGACGGGGATGCCGCCCAGCGGGTAGTCCTTGCGCTGGGGGTGGCCGACCCAGTCGTCCGGCATCGCGATGCGGGCGAGGCCGGGGTGGCCGTCGAAGATGATCCCGAAGAAGTCCCAGGTCTCGCGCTCGTGCCAGTCGTTGACCGGGTAGACGTTCGTCGTCGACGGGACGTGCGGGTCGGCGTCCGGCACGGCGACCTCGAGCCGCAGCAGCCGGGGACCGTTCGTGATGGAGCGCAGGTGGTAGACGGCGTGCAGCTCGCGGCCGGCGTCCTCCGGGTAGTGCACCCCGCTGACGCCGAGCGACAGGTCGAAGCGCAGGTCCTGCTCGTCGCGCAGGAGGCGGCAGACCGTCACGAGGTGCTCGCGCGCGATCTCGAGCGTCAGCTCGCCGCGGTCGACGACGACCTTGCGCACGGCCGCCCCGTAGGCGATCCCGTTGTCCTCGAGCACCTCGGCGAGGATGTCGACGACCTCGTCGAACCAGCCGCCGTAGGGCCGCTCGGTCGGGACGTCGATGACGACGGAGACCTGGAGACCGCGGAAGCCGGACGTGTCGCCCGTGTCCGTGTTGCCGAACAGGCCCTGGCGGGTGGCGACGAGGTCGCCGCGGGCCTGGTCCTCCAGCGCGGGGGCCGGCTCGGGCAACCCGCCCGGCACCACCGGGCCCCCCTCGACGACCTCGCCCGCGTCGTCCAGCTCGCCGGACGTGACGGCGGCGGGGTCGGTCGGGGCGGCAGCCGGAGCCTCGGGCACGGCGGACGACGGCGCGTCGGGGCGCGTCTCCTCGGGCGGGTTCGCCTTGCTCCCCGGGGTGTCGGTGCTCATGCGAGCAGCCCCTTCTGGGCGTGCGTCGGGGTGGCGGCGAGCGCCGCGGCCTCGACGCGACGGGCGATCTCGTCCCGGCGGGCGCCGAGCGGCGCCTTCTTGACCTGCTCGTGCAGCTCGAGGATCGCGTTCAGCAGCATCTCCGGGCGCGGCGGGCAGCCGGGCAGGTAGATGTCGACGGGGACGACGTGGTCGACGCCCTGGACGATCGCGTAGTTGTTGAACATCCCGCCGGAGGACGCGCAGGCGCCCATCGACAGGACCCACTTCGGCTCGGACATCTGGTCGTAGACCTGACGCACGATGGGGGCCATCTTCTGCGACAGCCGGCCCGAGACGATCATGAGGTCCGCGTGGCGCGGGGAGGCCCGGAAGACCTCCATGCCGAACCGGGAGATGTCGAAACGGGGCGTGCCCGTCGCCATCATCTCGATGGCGCAGCACGCGAGCCCCATCGTGACGGGCCACATCGACGCCTTGCGGGCCAGCCCGACGATGTCGCCGATCGCGCCCAGTGCGAAGCCGGGAGCCTGCTCCTCGATACCGCGTCCCATGTCCGCCTCCCTCAGTCCCAGTTCAGGGCGCCGCGGCGCCACTCGTAGATGTAGGGGACGGTGATGAGGGCGAGGAAGCCCATCATCGCGACGATCCCGAAGACGGCCAGGTCGTGGAAGGCGACGGCCCACGGGTACAGGAAGACCACCTCGATGTCGAAGATGATGAACGTCATCGCGACGAGGTAGTACTTGATGTTGAACCGGCCGTGACCGACGGCGTGCGGCGTCGGCTGGATGCCGCACTCGTACGCCTCGAGCTTGGCGCGCGAGTACACGCGCGGCCCGATGATCGCGCTGGCGCCGACGCCCCCGAGGGCGAGCAGGGCCGCGACCCCCATCATGACGAGGATCGGAGTGTAGGGATTGGTCATGCCGCAGGCACCACCTTCGTCAGTGCGGTGATGATCCGGTCCATGGCGTCGCCGCCCGTCCGGTCGTAGGAGTCCGACAAGAGCTTGTGGACGAACTTCATGAGCGTCGGGCGGGGCAGCCCGTACTTCGTGCAGACGCGCATGACGCGCGGGTGCTCGATGATCTTCACGAACTGCTTGCCAAGGGCGTAGTAGCCGCCGAGCTCGGCCCGCATGAGGCGCGGGTACGCCTGCATCGCGCGCTCCCGGCTGGCCGCGTCGGGACGCGCGAGCGCCTGGGCGATGACGTCGGCGGCGAACCGGCCGGCCTGCATCGCGTAGGCGATGCCCTCGCCGTTGAACGGGCTCACCATGCCGCCGGAGTCGCCGACCAGGAGCAGGCCGTCCGCGTAGAGCGGCTTGCGGTTGAACGCCATCGGCAGGGCGGCGCTGCGCACGGGACCGACCTGGTTCTCGGGCGTGAAGCCCCACTCCTGCGGGACGTTGGCGATCCAGCGCGCGAACACGTCGCGGTAGTTGATCGTCGTCGCCTTGGCGTCCGAGGAGACGCTGCCGAGGCCGACGTTCGCCAGACCGTTGCCGAGCGCGAAGATCCAGCCGTAGCCGGGCAGGAGCGCCGACTCCCCCGGCTTGCCGTCCCACAGCTCGAGGTGGGACTCCATCATGTCGTCGTCGGCCCGCGGCGTGCCCTCGGGCGTGCGGAAGTAGGTGCGGACGGCGACGCCGAGCGGGCGGCTCGCCAGCTTCTCGCGCCCGACGCTCGTGGCCAGCCGGGCGGCGACCCCACCGGCGTCGACGACGTAGGGGGCGGTGAAGGTCAGCTCGGGCTCACCGGTCGCGCGACCGCGCGCGTCGACGCGCTTGACGGTGACGCCCGTGATCCGGCCGTCGTCGGAGCGGACCGCGCCGGTCACGCTGTGCCCCTCGAGGAGCCTGGCCCCGCTGGCGACCGCGTGGCGGGCGAGGGTCTCGTCCAGGTCCTCGCGGGTGCGGGTGAGGCCGTAGCTCGGGACGGTCTCGAGCTCCGGCCACGGCATCTCGATCCGGTGCCCGCCGCCGACGACGCGCAGCCCGACGTTGCGCAGCCAGCCGTCGTCCTCGCGGATCGGCACGCCCATCGAGATGAGCTCGGCGACCGCGCGCGGCGTGAGGCCGTCGCCGCAGATCTTGTCGCGCGGGAAGGTGGCCTTCTCCAGCACGACGACGTCGAGCCCGCGCTGGGCGAGGTAGTGCGCCGTCGCGGCTCCACCGGGACCCGCGCCGACGACGATGACGTCGGCGCTAGCAGTCGCGGCTGCCATCGTCATCACCTCGCTGTCCTGCCTGTGCCATGTCCTGCCTGAACGTGCCGCCCGGGCCGTCGCCGAGGCGGCGTCCCGCGGCACGGTGTGCCGAAAATCCGAGGTCCGAGCACGCGGCTGACGGCGTCTCGCGCGCAGACCGTTTTCACTCTAGTTAGGCCCTCCGGGGGTGTCTCCCAAGGCTTACCTAACCACGTGTCGCGGCCTCGCGCTCGGCCTATTTTCGCTACACCTGAGGCCCGAATTTCGGGACCAAGGTCAGGGTCGACTCAGGGCTTGACGGCCCGGTGCAGGGCGACGATCCCGAGGCTGAGGTTGCGGTAGGACACCGACCGCCAGCCGGCCTCGTGCAGGAGCGCGGCGACGCCCTCCTGGTCCGGCCAGTCGAGGATCGACTCCTCGAGGTAGTCGTAGGCCTCCGGGTTGGAGCTGAAGGTGCGCGAGACCGGCGTGAGGACGGTGCGCAGGAACAGCCGGTAGCCCTGGTCGACGATCCCGACCGGCGGGGTGGAGAACTCGCACACGACGATCCGGCCGCCCGGGCGCGTGACGCGGAGCATCTCCCGCAGCCCCTGGACGGCCGGGCTCACGTTGCGCAGCCCGAACGAGATCGTCACGGCGTCGAACGTGTCGTCGGCGAACGGCAGCGCGGTGGCGTCGCCGGCGACGAACGCCAGGTCGGGGCGGCGTCGCTTGCCCTCGAACACCATCCCCGTCGAGAAGTCGCACGCGACGGCGTCGACGCCCCGGTCCGCGAGCGCGGCCGTCGACGTCCCGGTACCGGCCGCGAGGTCGAGCACGCGCTCCCCCGGCGCCGCGTCGATGGCACGAACGGTGGCTCGGCGCCAGGCCCGGTCCTGCCCGACGGACAGGATGTCGTTGGTGAGGTCGTAGCGGCGCGCGACGTCGTCGAACATCTCGGCGACGGCGGCGGGATCCTTGTCGAGCTGGGCGCGGGCCATAGGACGATCCTCCCATCTCCGCGGCGTAGGCTGGCCGCGATGTCCGAGGCCGCCACCAGCGAATCGCCCTCCCGCGCGCTCGCGCCGGCGCGGGTGTCCGTGCGCACCCTCGAGATCGACGACCCGGGCGACCTCCTCGCGCTGCTGCCGGACGGGGGGCCGGACACGCTCGTCTGGCTGCGCCGCGACGAGGGCATGGTGGCGTGGGGCGAGGCCGCGCGGATCGACACCCGCGGCGAGGGACGCATGCTGACGGCCGACGCGCGGCTGCGCGAGCTCGCCGCCGCCAGCACCGTGGTTGACGAGGTCAACCTGCCCGGCACCGGGCTCGTCGCGTTCGGCTCGTTCGCGTTCGACGACGAGGACCCGTCGGGCGGGACGCTCGTCGTCCCCCGCGTGCTGGTCGGGCGGCGACAGACCCCCGGCGGCGTGCGCGCGTGGGTCACGCTCGTCGACGCCGCCGATGGGACGGACGCGGGCGTCGGCGACGACCCCGGCGTGACCGGTGCGCTCGCCGGACCGCGCTCGCCGGTGCGCGAGCCGCGGGACGTGACCTGGGAGCCGGGCGCCCACTCCGGCGAGGACTGGATGGCCCGCGTGGCCGACGCGGTCGCGCGGATCCGGCGCGGCGACGCGGCGAAGATCGTGCTCGCGCGGGACGCGGTCGCCGTAGCGAGCGAGCCGCTCGACCTGCGGGCCCTCACCACCCGGTTCGCCCGGGCCTACCCCACGACGTGGACGTTCGCGGTCGACTCGCTCGTCGGCGCCACCCCCGAGCTGCTGGTCCGGCGCGAGCGCGGCCTCGTCGCCTCGCGCGTGCTGGCGGGCACGATCCGGCGCACCGGCAACGACGAGGCCGACCTCGCGCACGCCGCGGCGCTGGCGCGCTCGTCCAAGGACCTCGAGGAGCACGAGCTGGCCGTGGCGTCGCTCGCCGAGGCGCTGGAGCCGTTCGTCGCGTCGGCGAACGTGCCCGAGGTGCCGAGCGTGCTCCACCTGCCCAACGTCATGCACCTGGCGACGGACGTGACGGCGGTGCTCGCCCCCGGCGACGCCAGCGACGCGCCGGACCGCGCCGGGGCGCTCCCGTCCGTCCTGCGGCTCGCGGCCGCCCTCCACCCGACCGCGGCCGTCGGCGGGACCCCGACGCGGGTCGCCGTCAGCCTCGTCCGCGAGATCGAGGGGATGCCGCGCGGCCGGTACGCGGGCCCGGTCGGCTGGCTCGGCGCCGACGGCGACGGCGAGTTCTGCATCGCGCTGCGCTGCGGACGGATCGAGTCGGACGACCCGCGCCGGATCCGCGTGTTCGCCGGCTGCGGCATCGTCGCGGCGTCCGACCCGCAGTCGGAGCTGGACGAGACCGAGGCGAAGTTCGAGCCGGTCCGCCAGGCGCTGCGCTGACCGCCGACGTCGAGCCCGACCCGTCCGAGCGCCGAGCTCGACCCCCGCATGCGACGAGGCCCGGTCCCTCGCGATCGATGTCGCGAGGTCCGGGCCTCGTCGGGCGAGACGGCCTGACCTCCGTCTCACCGGCAGCGCGGGCGGCCTGACCTCCACCCGCGCGGGTCTGCTGCGGCCGGCTCAGCCGTTGCCGCCGAACCCGGGCAGGTTGGGGAAGCCCGGGAAGCTCGGCAGGCTGCCGCCGTCCTGGCCGGAATCGCCCTGGCCGGAATCGCCCTGGCCCGAGTCGCTCTGGCCCGAGTCGCTCTGGTCGGTCTCGACGGGACGCTCGGCGAGCGTGACGTTGACGTCCATCGCCTCGCCGCCGCGCACGACGGTGAGCGTCACCTCGTCGCCGGCGCCGAACTGCCGGACGAACCCGGTGAGCGACTCGGCGCCACCGACCGCCTTGGCGTTGATCCCGACGACCACGTCGCCGGCCCGCAGGCCGGCCTCGGCCGCGGGGGTGCCGCTCGCCACCGACTCGACCTTCGCCCCGGCGCGCGTGACGCCGTCGGCGGTCGCCGTGCCGTCCGAGAGGGTGACGCCGAGGTAGGCGTGCTGCGCGACGCCCGTCGCGATGAGCTGCTCCGCCACGGCCTTGGCCTGGTTCGACGGGATGGCGAAGCCGAGGCCGATGCTGCCGGCCTGCTGCGCCGAGGAGGCCGTCGAGGCGATCGAGGAGTTGATGCCGATGACCTCGCCGGCGGTGTTGAACAGCGGGCCGCCGGAGTTGCCGGGGTTGATCGCCGCGTCGATCTGGATCGCGTTCGTCACGACCGCCGTGTCCGAGCTCTCGCCCGTGGTCGCGACCGGCCGGTCGACGGCCGAGACGATGCCCGTGGTCACGGTGCTCGCCAGGCCGAGCGGGTTGCCGACCGCCATGACGTCGTCGCCGACCACGACGTGCGAGGAGTCGCCCCACGGGGAGGCCACGAGGTCGCTCGGGGCGTCGGTGAGGCGGATGACGGCGATGTCCGTCGTCGGGTCCGTCCCCACCACCGTCGCCGCGAAGATGCGGCCGTCGGCGAGGGTCACCGAGATGCCCCCGGCGGTGGCGCCCGAGACGACGTGGTTGTTCGTGACGACGTAGCCGCCGTCGGCGTCGATGACGACGCCCGAGCCGGCCGCGCCGCCCTGCGCCGTCGTGACGGAGATCGCGACGACCGAGTCGCGCACCTGCGCGGCGATGGCCTGCCACTGGACGTCGGTCGTCGAGCTGACGGCCACGGGGGTGGTCGCCCCGAGACCCGCGTAGGAGCTCCCCGCGTTGCCGTTGCCGAGGGCGCCGGTCGCGAGGGCGGTGCCGCCTGACGCCAGCACCGCGGCGAGCAGCGCCGAGGCGGCGACGGCCGGCCACATCCGCCGCGGGGTCGGCTGCCGGCCCGCGGACGCGACGCCGGGGTCGGCGGGCGCCGTCGGGGGCACCGAGCCGGTCGAGGCGGGGACGGCGGCGAGCGGCAGGGTGGTGGCCGGCGCCTGGCCGTACGGGAGCGACGGGCCTTGCGGGTCATGACCCGTCGGGGCCTGCGCCTGGCCGGGCTGCGCCTGGGCGGGCTGGGCCTGGCCGGACCAGGAGAACGACGCGCCGGCCTGACCCTGCGGAGCGTGCTGCTCCTGCTGGGCGGGCGAGGCCGTCGGAGGGGTCGCATCGCCGGAACGCCGGACCGGGGGGTAGACCGGCGGGACGACGGGCTGGTTGTCCATCTCGACTCCATTCGCGGACGGGGACTTCATCTGCGAACGAGTCAACCCCGTCGACCTTGGCCGACGCTGGGCGGTTCCTGGGAGGTTCCTGGGGCGTGCGGCGCCCGCCGGCGCTCAGGTCGCGCGGCGCACGACCTGAGCTGGTCCCTTTCCCGCGCGCGCCACGAGGCCGCCCGTCGTGCGAATCACGACGGGGGACAGGAGCGCCAGCGCGAGAGAGGCGAGGAGCCCCAGGAGGACGGACGGACTCCCAAGACGAGCGACGAGCCCAACGTGCAGGAACAAGCACGCGAACGCAGTCGCCGCAAGGGAGAAGAAGATCGCGGCGATACCGGTCAGGCGCGTGAGCCGAGAAGGCGTCAGGGTCCTTTCCGCAGCGAGACCCACGAGACGCCACAGGACCAGGAGTGCGGCCTGCACCCCGCACATGGCCCCGATCGCCCACCACGTGTATGCGAAGAAGAGGTCCGCGAGGTCGGGATAGGTGGAGGCGAGCGAGCGAGCGACGAGCGGGATCAGCACCACCTGGACCAGAAGCGCCCCCACCACGAGGGATCCCAGCGCAAGTCGCCATCCCACGGTCTCTGCCCTGTCCATCGCAGTCATCCTCCTCCAGCAGTCCACCGCCGTCAACGAGGTGGGTGGCGGACTCGTCCGCCTAGTAGATGTTCGGGTTTATCCGCGTGGTCTCGATGTTGAATCGCGTCTGCGGCCAATTCACACTCAGATTGTCCCAGGCGCTCACCGACTTCTCGGCGCCAGCGATCCAGGACCCTCCGTTGCTCGACGCCGAGGAGCACACCGTCCCCGAGATGTTCTGACTTCCCTGGCTGTACCAGATGCATACCTTGACGATCCGCTGCCCTTGGAAGACATTTCCTGCAGCCTTTGCTCGGCCCTTGTAGTAGAGCCACGCGGTCTCAGTACTGATCGCATAGCTGGATCCCCACGTCGCAAAAGGAGTCGGCCCGGAAGGGGGGTCCGTCTCGTACACGGAGCCAACCGTTCCGCCTCCTGGCATCACGTCATAGGTCTCGGTCACGACAGTGGCGACCTCATCGGGATCGAGCTCCGTCCCGTTCCCGGGAGCGCTCGGCCCATGCTCGGCCACCGACGCGTAGCTGTGTGCCTGCGCGGCACTTGCGCCGAGGCCAAGCAAGACAGTGGTGGCGAGTGTCGTCGCGATCGTTCTGGCGTACAACTCGAACTCCCTCGTTCGACTGGGCAAAACCTCATCACAAAGCGGTTGGCTGGAATGTTACTGAGAGAGTGCCCTGGTCGCAACTGAAACAGACCTCGTCCGGCGCAGCACCCAGGTCACGTGCCGTCGCCGCCCTCGTCGAGGAACTACGCAGCTCCTCCCGCCGACATCGTGCGGACGAGGTCGACCAGTCGCCGGTGCAGGGCGCGACGTCGCTCGGCGGCCCCCGAACGGCTCAGCCGCACCTCGACGATCTCGATCCCACGGCCGACGCCGGTGAGCGCGGCCGCGAGTCCGGACGCGTCGTCGACCAGCACGTGCCGGGCGCCGACACCGGCCGCGACGGCCGCGAGATCGAGCGCCTGCGGCGTCGCGAACACCCGCTCGTGCGCCGCGGCGAGCTCCGGTCGGCCGTGCTCGAGCGTGGCGAAGATCGACCCGCCGTCGTCGGCGAGGACGACGAGCTGGAGGTCGACCGGCCGCTCGAGCCGCCCCCGGACGAGGCCGCCGAGGTCGTGCTGCAGCGTGAGGTCGCCGAGCAGGGCGCGCACGGGGCGGTCCCCCGCCGCCGGCCCGACGTCCGCAGCCAGCGCGTGGCCGAGCGCCGTGCTCACCGTGCCGTCGATGCCGGCCAGCCCCCGGTTGCTCACCACCCGCGCCGCGGGGAGGCCCGCGAGGTCGAGCTGCCGGATCGCCATGGACGCCCCGGCCACGAGCAGACCACCGTCGCGTGCCGCCGCGCGGGAGACGAGCCGCGCGGCCGTCCAGCCCTCGATCGGCGCGCCGGCGAGCGCCAGCTCGACCTCGGCGTCCAGCTCGGCGGCGACCGCCCGCGCCGCGGCGTGCCAGCGGTCCGACCAGCCGGGACCGTCCGCGTCGCCCGCCGCGCGGCTCTCCTCGACCTCGTCCGCCAGCCAGCCCGCCGGCACGTGCCGGGCGCCGGGCCCGTCGAGCCAGGCGTGACCGGGCGGGTCGACGAGGACCACCTCCACGTCCGGCCGCGCGAGCAGCGCGGTCTGCTGGCGCGAGAGCGTCGGACGTCCGAGCACCACGACGCGCTCGACGTCGTCCCCGAGCGCGTCGAGCAGGACCGGGACCGAGCCGAGCGCCCCGGGCAGGTCGACCGTTGGCTCCGCAAGCACGGGCCAGGCGGCTGGCAGGTCGGGCCGACCGCCGCGCACGGCGCCGTCACCGGCGAGCATGACCGTCCGGGGTGTCCGCTCCGTGCGGATCGATCCAGTGGCCACCCGGACCTCCGGCGCCCGGACCGGCGCCGACGCCGCGCTGGAGGTGCCGTCGGCGGCGTCGCTCGGCGCCTCGATCCGCACGGAGCGGACGGGAGGCACGGGCACGAGCGGGTCGGCGAACGCGACGTTGAGGTGGACCGGGCCGGGCAGCGGGCCGCGAGCGACGCCGAGCAGGTCGAGGAGGGTGACCGAGGCGAGGTCCGCCGCGGTCAGGTCGGCCGTGGCGCGGGGCCGGGAGATCCCGCCCGCGACACCGTCGGGCGAGCCGAAGACGCCGACGTGCTCCATCGTCTGCGACCCGCCGCGCCGCACGAGCTCGGCCGGGCGGTCGCACGAGACGACCACGAGCGGCACGCGCTGGTGGGCCGCCTCGAGAAGAGCCGGGTGCAGGTTCGCGACCGCCGAGCCCGACGTGACGACCACCGGGACCGGACGGCCGGTCGCGACCGCGAGGCCGAGCGCGACGAAGCCGGCGGAGCGCTCGTCGATGCTGACGTGCAGCCGCAGCGCGCCCGCGTCCTCGGCGGCGAGCAGCGCGTACGCCATCGGTGCGCTGCGGGAGCCGGGAGCGAGGACGACGTCGCGGACGCCGCCCGTCGCGAGCGCCGCGACGACCGCCTCGGCGAGCGCCTGGCTCGGCGCCGGGTCGCGGGGCTCAGGCACGGGAGCCCACCGCGTCGAGCCGGGCGAGCCAGCGCTCGCGGGTCGCGACGTCCGCACCGAGCACGTCGGGGGGCGTGACGGCGAGCGGCGCGACGGCTGCCGGCGACGCCGGCACCGGCAGCTCGCCGCCGACGGGGAGCAGCGGCGCCGCGGCGACGTCCCGCTCGAACAGGTGGACCGTCGCGAGCCCGCAGGCGTACGGCAGCTCGGGCAGCGCGGCCGCGAGCGCCAGACCCGCGGCGATGCCGACGCTCGACTCCAGCGCCGACGACACGACGACGGGCAGCCCGACCTCCTCGGCGAGGCGCAGGCACGCGCGCACGCCGCCGAGGGGCTGGACCTTGAGCACGACGACGTCGGCGGCCTCGGCCCGTCGCACGGCGAGCGGGTCGGCGGCGCGGCGGATCGACTCGTCGGCCGCGACGGGCACGGACTGCGCGCGGCGCACGGCGGCCAGGTCGGCGACCGAGGCGCACGGCTGCTCGACGTACTCGAGGCCGCCGGCCGCCCGGTCGAGCCGGGCGAGCGAGGTCAGCGCCTCGTCGCGCGTCCAGCCGCCGTTGGCGTCGATCCGGATCCGACCGGCCGGGCCGAGGGCGTCGCGGACCGCCTCGAGCCGGGCCTCGGTCTCGGCGAGGCCCTGCCCGGGCTCGGCGACCTTGACCTTCGCCGTCGTGCAGCCGCCGGAGCCGGTGACGATCGCGTGGGCACGCTCGGGGTCGACGGCCGGGACGGTCACGTTGACCGGGACGCTGGAACGCAGCTGCGCCGGCCAGCCGAGGTCGGCGGTCTCGCGGGCCGCGGCGAGCCACGCCGAACTCTCGGCGTCGTCGTAGTCCCAGAACGGGGAGAACTCCCCCCACCCGGCGTCGCCGCGCAGGAGGACGCCGTCGCGGACCGTGATCCCGCGGAAGCGCGTGCGCAGCCGCGAGGAGTAGACGAGGACGTCGCGAGGCACCCCGCCAGCCTAGTGACGCCTCGACCGGACGGCCCGAGCCCCCGGGCGGGCACCGCGACGGGTACGTTGGCTGGCGTGAGCGCGCACGCACCGACTCCCCCGCCCGCGAAGGTCTCCGACACCTTCGACCCCGTGAGCTGGCGCGAGGTCGAGGGGTTCGACCTCACCGACATCACCTACCACCGGGGGGTCGCCCGCGAGGTCGACGAGGCCGGCGCGGTCGTCTCGCAGCGCGACCTCCCCGTCGTCCGGATCGCCTTCGACCGGCCCGAGGTGCGCAACGCCTTCCGCCCGCACACGGTCGACGAGCTCTACCGCGCGCTCGACCACGCGCGGCTCGACCCGGGCGTCGGGACCGTCCTGCTCACCGGCAACGGCCCGAGCCCCAGGGACGGCGGCCACGCCTTCTGCTCGGGCGGGGACCAGCGCGTGCGCGGGCGATCCGGCTACCAGTACGCCGAGACGGACGACGCCGGCAACCCCGTCGGGGAGACCCGCGAGAGCGTCGACCCGGCGCGCGCCGGCCGGCTGCACATCCTCGAGGTGCAGCGGCTCATCCGGACCATGCCGAAGGTCGTCGTCGCGGTGGTCAACGGCTGGGCCGCCGGCGGGGGGCACTCGCTCTTCGTCGTCGCCGACCTCGCGATCGCGAGCCGCGAGCACGCCGCGTTCATGCAGACCGACGCGAACGTCGGGTCGTTCGACGCCGGCTACGGCTCCGCGCTGCTCGCGCGCCAGGTCGGGCAGAAGCGCGCGCGGGAGATCTTCTTCCTCGCCCGCCGCTACTCGGCCGAGGACGCGGAGCGGTGGGGCGCGATCAACGAGGCGGTCGACCACGACCGGCTGGAGGAGGTCGCGCTGGAGTACGCCGCGACGATCGCGACGAAGTCGCCGCAGGCGATCCGCATGCTCAAGTTCGCCTTCAACCTCGCCGACGACGGGCTCGCCGGACAGCAGGTCTTCGCCGGTGAGGCGACGCGGCTGGCGTACCAGACCGACGAGGCCGTCGAGGGACGGGACGCGTTCCTCGAGCGGCGCGCACCCGACTGGTCGGGCTTCCCCCACGTGTCCTGAGAGGGTCCTGGGACCTGTCGCGGTCCCGTCAGGTCGAGTCCCGGTCGGGTCAGGTCAGGAGACGGTGAGCGAGGAGCTGTCGTAGGGCAGCAGCTCGATGAACGTCTGCCCGGGCGCGAGCGTGATGACCTGGCCGTCCGCGCCGGTCAGGACGATCGGGTCCGAGATGCCCGCCTTGGACCACGTCCCCGACACCGTCCGACCGCCCGTGGCCACGAGAGCCTCACCGGAGTCGACCATGATCGTCTCGTAGACGGCCGTGCCGATCGGGTCCTTGGCACCGGTGTCGCGGATGTTGACACGCAGCACGACCACGTTGTCGGCGGCGATCTGCTCGCCGGTGTCGACGGTGTGCGGCGCGTCGCTCATCGAGCGGAGCCAGCGGCTGCCGTCCCAGTTCCAGCTCGACTTCTGCGCCGGGAACTTCGCGACGATCTCGGTCGCCTCGGTCCCGTTCGCCGCAGCCGTCGCCGCGGCCGGGGTCGCGGCGAACGTGAAGGGCGCCGGCGGCGTCAGGTTCCGGTTCCCGTCCGCGACCGTGATCATCTCGGCCGGGTTCCCGTACAGGTTGTACGGCGTCCGGCGGAAGTCGACCCGGTACATGCCCGGGCCGCCCTGGTCGCCGATCGTGACCTGGACGCCGTCGTCGATCACCTGCTGGATGAACTGCGGCTGACCGCCGGAGAACGCCAGGAGCCCGCCGGTCGGACCGACGATCCCGCCGTCCATCGGACGCACCGACCGGATCGGGCCGACCTGCTCGGGCAGCGAGGAGTGGAACATCGCGAGGAGGCGCGTCTCGCCGCCCTCGATCATCTCCTCCCACAGCACGTCGGCGACGTTGATGCCCGCCTGCGGTCGCGCGGGACGCGTCGTCTCCACCTTGACCGCGAGCACCGGACGCTCGACCACGTCGCCCGGCAGGCCGGTGAGCGGCCACACGGGCGCCGCCTCGGGCGCGGCCGTCTTGTCCACCTGGACCTCGGGGTCGACCGTGACGGGCGGGTCCGTCGGCTGGATGACCTCGGGCTCCTTCGAGCACGCGGTGAGCGCGAGCCCGGCCGCGAGGAGGGTCGCGACGACGGCGAGGCCGCGCTGGCGCGTGCTGGCGGGGCGCGTGCGGGTGCGAGAGGTAGCCACGTCCCAACTGTGCCACGCCCTACCCTGGTCGGGTGGCCCATGACACCCCCGACGAGGCGCTCGCGGAGGTCCTCGCGGGACGCCGGCTGCTCCGGCTCGGATCCGCGCGGGGGCTCGACCTGCCCGTGGTCGCGGGGGCCGGGGTCTACTGCGCGACCTCGGGGTCGACGGGCGGGGCACCGAGCGTCGTCGCGCTCGGCCCGGCCACCATCGCGCACGCCGTCGCCGCGACGGACGAGCGGCTCGGCGGCCCCGGCGCGTGGCTGCTCTCGCTGCCCGACGACCACGTCGCGGGCCTCATGGTCCGGGCGCGCGCGCTGACCGCCGGCGCTCCCCTCGTCCGCGGTCACGCCGGCGCCTTCACGGCCGCGGGCTTCGCGCGCGACGTCGCCCTGCTGCACGACGCGACTCCCCCCGGCCTGCGCCGGTACGGCTCGCTCGTGCCGACCCAGCTGCACCGCGTCCTCGCCGACGCCGGGGCGGCGACCGCCGCCGCCTCGCTCGACGCGGTCCTGCTCGGTGGCGCCGCGGCCCCCGAGCCCCTGCTCGCCCGGGCGCGAGCGGCCCGCGTCCCCGTCGTCACCACGTACGGGATGACGGAGACGGCCGGTGGGTGCGTGTACGACGGCGTCCCGCTGCGCGGCACGAGCGTGGCGATCGACGACGACGGGCGCATCCGGCTGCGGGGTGACCAGGTGGCCCTCGGCTACGTGACGGCGCGCGGGCTGGAGCCGTTCGACGGCGAGGTCCTCACCAACGACCGCGGCCGGTGGGAGCAGACCGCGGGCGGCCGGCGGCTGCGCGTGCTGGGCCGGCGGGACGACGTCATCGTCTCGGGCGGGGTCAACGTCGACCCGCACGCCGTCGAGGCCGCGGCGCTCGCGGTCGAGGGCGTCGCCGAGGCGGCGGCCGTCGGGGTGCCCGACCCGGAATGGGGCCAGCTCGTCTGCCTCGCGCTGCGGGTTGACCCCGGGACGGCGGCCGGCGTGGCCGAGGACGTGCGGGGCGCGATCCGCGACCGCCTCGGGGCGGCGAGCGTGCCGAAGCGCGTGCTCGCGGGCGAGGATTCGCTTCCGCTGCGGGGTCCGGGGAAGATCGACCGGCGGGCGCTCGTCGCGAGGTTCGCGCAGACGGACGCGAGCGGCACCCCTCGCGCGGGCCATCACCCCGCGACCGGTGGAGAGGACTGAGAATGGCAACGCTTGGCGAGTGGGCGGCCGGTGCGCGCCCGAGGACGCTGCCGGCCGCGGTGGCGCCCGTGCTGGCCGGGACCGGCGCCGCGGCCGGGATGGGCTCGTTCCGCTGGCTGCCGGCGCTCCTGTGCGCACTGCTCGCGCTGACGCTGCAGATCGCGGTCAACTACGCCAACGACTACTCCGACGGGGTTCGCGGCACCGACGACGAGCGACGCGTCGGACCCATGCGGCTGGTCGGCTCGGGCGCCGCGACGCCGCGCGCGGTCAAGCTCGCGGCCCTGGCGACCGGTGTCGTCGCCGCCGCGCTCGGCGTCCTGCTCTGCTGGGTGACGGGGTTCTGGTGGCTGCTCGGCGTCGGCGCGCTCGCGCTGCTCGCGACCTGGGGCTACACCGGCGGGAAACGCCCGTACGGCTACCTCGGGCTCGGTGAGGTCATGGTGTTCGTGTTCTTCGGGCTCGTAGCGACGCTCGGGACGACCTACGCGCAGGCCGGCGCGCTCACCGGCGGGGCCGTGTGCGCGGCCGTGGCGATGGGCTCGCTGGCGTGCGCGCTGCTCATGGTGAACAACCTGCGCGACGTCGCGACGGACACCGTCGCCGGCAAGCACACGCTGGCCGTCCGGCTCGGCGAGACGCGCGCGCGGACGGTGTTCGCCGGCATGGTGCTGACCCCCTTCGCGTGCGCGCTGGCCGCGGTGCTCCTCGCCCTGCCCGCGCCCGGGATGCCGCTCGCGCTGGCACCGCTGCTCGTGCTCACGCTGGCGCCGGTCGCGCTGCAGCTCGCGCGGATCGTCCGGGCGGGGCTGTCAGGTCCGGGGCTCGTGAGCATCCTGCGGGACGTCGGGCGACTCGAGCTCATGGTCGGCCTCGCGTTCGCCTTCGCCCTGTGGTGGGGCGGGCCGGACGGCGGGCTCGTCGGCGGCTGAGGCTGCGGTCCGCTCGATCCGGCCGGTCCGAGCGGTCGACGGGTCGGCCGAGGTCTCGGGAGTGCTCGGCACCGCCGGTGTCTCGGGCGCCGGCTCCGGGACGAGGTCGAGCGCGGCGTCCTCGGCCGCCTCGTCGATCCCCTCGTTCCCGCGGGCACCGCGGGTCGCGGCCCGCTCCGTCGCTCGCTCGGCGAGCGCCGCGGCGGCCGCCGCGCGCGGACGCGGCAGCGCGAGGTAGGCGACGGCCGCGGCCACCACGACCGAGATCAGCAGCCACCACCAGCCCCGCATGCCGAGGAGGTACACGATCCCCAGGCTTCCGAGCAGCACGAGCAGGCGGTAGAGCGAGTACATGACGACGGGACGCACCCGGTCAGCCTACGGCGGCAACCACCGGCGCGACCGGCGGTCGGGGCGTCGGCCGTCCCACCGACGTAGGCTGGAGCGATGCCGCGCCTGCTCCTGTTCCTCCTCGTCATCGGGGTGGTGGTCTACACCCTCGTCTGGCTGATCCAGCGTGGCCGCACGGGACCCGGGCCGAGCGCGCCGCCGGCTCCCCCGCGCCCGGCGCCCGACGACGACCCCGTGTTCCTCGCCCAGCTCGACCGTCGGCTGCGCGAGGAGCGCCGCCAGCGCGAGCTGGAGGAGGCGCGACGGAGCGCTGCGGCGCGCCAGGCCGCCGAGACGGCGTCGGACGGTGCCGAGGTCGCGGAGGCGGAGCCGACGAGCTCCGACGAGATCGACCCGGCCGAGCAGGGAGAGCGGGGCGGGCGGGCCGAGGGCGGCGACCGCGACGACACGATCGATCCCCCCGCCCGGGGCGTCTGAGGCCCCGCGGCGTCTGAGGCTCCGCGGCGTGTGAGGCCTCGCCGGGCGTGGGGCCCAGCCGGGACCGGGGGCACGAGCCTCGGAGCGCCGTCGGCGGCACGAGCGGCCGACGCGACGAGGGCGCCAGCGTCAGGCGCGGGCCAGCAGCGCCGGCGCCGAGGCACACACTCACGCGAAGAAGCATCGTGTGCGTCGCGCTCGACGACCGCGGCCAACGCCCTGACCAGGCACGACGCGCATCACCGAAGCGTCGTACACGACACCGGGACGACGCGGGCCGTGCGCGACGCGCCACCCGCATGCTCCGGATCGGGGGCACGGGACGCCGCGACCACCCAATCCGCCTGCCCCGGCAGGCTGGCATGCGGCCGTCCGCTCAAACCAGTGGCGACCACGGCACACGGCGACCGTCCGCGTCGCGCTCCCCGGCCGTTTCGTGTGCGACGTACGCCCGCGCAACGGCACGGGCCCCTGACCTGGGACGACGCGGCTGTCACCTCGTCTCGGGCGCGTCGCACACGATGCATCTCGGCCGCAAGGGTGCGGCACCGTTGCCCCTGTGCCCCGTCCGCGCCGCATCCTCCGCGGCTGCCAGATCGCCCGGCCCCCTCGGGCGGCACCCAGCACCCGGCACCGGGCACCCAGCAAGCACCCGCACCGGCACCAAGCCCCCGGCACCGATGGCGGCAGCGGCGGCTCAGCCGAGGCCGCTGTACCCGTGCAGCGAGTTCGCGAACTGGTTGATGATCCAGTAGTTGACGATGATCGACAGGAACCCGGCGACCGAGAACCAGGCGGCCCGGCGCCCCTCCCAGCCCCGCGTGGCCCGCGCGTGGAGGTACGCCGCGTAGATCACCCAGGTGACGAAGGTCCAGACCTCCTTGGCGTCCCAGCCCCAGAACCGGCCCCACGCGTGCTCGGCCCAGATGGCACCCGAGACGAGCGTGAAGGTCCACATGACGAAGGCGACCGCGTTGATCCGGTAGGCGAGCCGCTCCAGCGACTCCGGCGCCGGCAGCGACGCCACGATCCGTCGGCCCCAGGCCGCCCGCGGCTGCGTGCCGCGGCTCTCGTACCGGTCCTTGACGAGCTGGAGCGCGCTCGTGACGGCACCGACGGTCGAGAGACCGACGGCCGACGTCGCGATCGAGACATGGATGACGAGCCAGTAGTTCTGCAGAGCCGGCTGCACCGAGGCCGGGTCGAGGTAGAGCACCGTGAGCGCGAGGAAGAGAAACAGAACGGCCAGCCCGGCGAGGAACGTGCCGAGGTAGCGCACGTCGGTCCGGCGCTGGATGGCGAGGAACACCACGGACGCCACGAGCACGGACATGAGCGTGAACTCGTACATGTTCGCCCACGGGACGCGGCCCGCCGCGATGCCGCGCGTCACCACACCGGCGAGCAGCAGCGCCGTCCCGGCGAGGAACGTCGACATGCCGATCCCGGCCGCGCGCCGCGACACCGCACCGGGCACGGGGTCCGACGTGGAGCCGGCGTCCGCCGCGTCGACGACCACGTCGATCCCGGCGTCCCGGCCGAGCGAGCCACCCGCGGCAGCCTCGTCCGCGCCGCCGGCACCGACGCCGACGAGGGAACGGGCCCGAGTCGGCCGCACGGGCGCCCGCCGGGTCAGGTCGATCGCGAAGCTGACGGCCGAGATCAGGTAGGCCGTCAGTGCGAACGTGACGAAGTAGAGGCTGAGCTGACCCGTCATGAGGACTCCTCGTCGGCGGTGGCCGCGGTGGTGGCGGCGGTCGAAGCAGTATCGGTCGCAGCGGTCCGCGGCGCCGTCCGGGCCCAGCCGGTCACGCGCTGGAGCTCCCTGGCGAGCCCGGGGTCGTCGCCGCGGGCCAAGGCCGCGGCGGTGCCAACTGTACGGCCCCGCGGGTCGAGGCCGAGGCGCACGAACACCCGGCGGCGCGGCAGGAACAGGGAGCCCGTCAGCCCGACGATGGCGGCGAGCGCGAACCCGAGCACCCATCCGAGCGTCGGGTCGTAGCGCAGGTCGAGGCCGACGAACCGGGGCAGCGACTCGAACGTCACGGTGCCCAGCCCGTCCGGCAGGTCGACCGTCTCCCCCGGCCGGACCTCGACGCGCACGGGCGCCGTCGTCGTGCCACCGGCCCCGTCGTCGATCTCGCGGACCGACTGCGTCATCCGCGACGTGTCGAGCTGGTAGACGTTCTGCGGCACCCCGAGGTCGAGGCCCAGGTCACCGGACCAGACCTCGAGCAGGAGCGCCGGGTCGTCCGGCGTCGGCGCGGTGGAGTCGGCGAACGCGCCGTCGTCGATGATCTGGGCCGCGGGCAGGAACCAGCCGTTGAGCCCGATCTGCGTGCCGGTCGAGGTGTCCGCGACCTTGACGACGCCGTGCGAGACGTAGCTCGTGTTGCTGGTGGGGATGAACGGGACGGTGGCGGAGAAGGCGAGCTTGCCCGCCGCGTCGTGCACCTGGATCTTCGGCGCGTAGCCGTTCCCCATGAGGTAGACGCTCGCACCGCCGACGCGCAGCGGCTCGTTCACCTTGATCGACGCGGGGCGCTCCGCCCCGTCGGCGTCGATCACCGCGACGTCCGCGCGGAAGTCGTCGGCCTGCCCGTTCGGCAGGAACACGGCGTGGAAGGAGTCCAGCCGCAGCCGGAAGTCGCCGAGCGAGTCCTCGTCGAACCAGGCGCCCGTGTCGAAGGAGTCGTAGGCGAGGCGCGAGTTCGCGAAGGTCTCGCCCTCGACGATGATGACCTGACCGCGGTAGTGGACGAGCGACCCGTACGCCATCGAGACGAGCAGGCCGACGAGCGCGAGGTGGAACACGATGTTGCCGACCTCGCGCAGGTAGCCGCGCTCCCCGGAGATGCTGACGACGCGGGCGTCGCCGGAGCCGACCGACTCCTCCCGCAGGCGATACCCGCGCAGCCCGCGGCGCGCCTGCGCCACGGCGTCGTCCAGGGGGAGCCCGGACGCGAACGCCGTGTGCGCCGGGAACCGGGTGAACCGGCGCGGCGCGCGCGGCGGCGGCTGTCGCAGCACGCGCGCGTGCTCGAACGCGCGCGGCACGATGCAGCCGACGAGGCTGATGAACAGCAGCAGGTAGATCGCGGCGAACCACGGCGACGTGTAGACGTCGAACAGCGAGAACCGGTCCAGCCACGGCGCGAGCGACGGGTGGTCGGTGAAGTACTGCGCGACGCCGGCCGCGTCCTGGAGCCGCTGCGGCAGCACGGCCCCGGGCACGGCCGCGATCGCGAGCAGCATGAGCAGGAGGAGCGCGACGCGCATCGAGGTGAGCTGGCGCCAGCCCCACCGGCCCCACTCGCGCCAGCCCCAGCCGGTGCCGCGCGCCACGGTGGCGCCGGCGCCGTCCCCAGCACCGTCGCCCGCGCCGGGCGCCGCGCCCCCATCGGGCGCCGCACCCTCGCCCGGCGCCGCGGCCGCCTCGGTGTCGGCCTCGCCGATGACGACGAGGCCCTCGGGCCGATATCCACCGCGCCGGGCCATCAGACGACCGTCACGAACCCGCCGACCCAGCCCTGGACGACGGCGATCAGCCGTCCCCAGACCCCGGTGACGAGAGCGAGCCCGACGAGGACGAGCATGGCGCCGCCGATCCGCATGATCGCAAGACGGTGCCGGCGCAGGAACGACATGGCACCCGCGAACCGCTGGAACGCGAGGGCAAGGAGGAGGAACGGCAGCCCGAGGCCGAGGCAGTACACCAGCGCGAGGATCGCGCCGCGGGCGGGCGACCCCGTCGGCAGGGCGAGGATCGTGATGGCGGCGAGCGTCGGGCCGATGCAGGGGGCCCAGCCGAGGCCGAACGTCACCCCGAGCAGCCCCGCGCCCGCGAGGCCCGTGCGCGGCGCGAGCCGCAGCCGCCGGTCCTCGGCGAGGAACGGGATCCAGCCGAGGAACGCGAGGCCCATGAGGACGACGACGACCCCCAGCACGCGCGTGACCACGTCGAGCCACGGGGTGAGGGCGACGCCGATCTGCACGAACACGAGGCTCAGCCCGACGAACACGACCGAGAACCCGGCGACGAACAGCAGCACGCCGGCGAGCAGGCGACGCTTCGCCCGTCCCTCGGCACCACCGATCGTCTCGAGGTCCGCGCCGGCCATGCCGCCGACGTACCCGAGGTAGCCGGGGACGAGCGGCAGCACGCAGGGCGAGGCGAACGAGACGAGGCCGGCGAGCAGGGCGACGGGCAGCGCGACGAGGAGCGGTCCGGACAGGACCGTCTCCTGGAACCACGCGCCGAGGCCGTCCACGACTACCCCCGCGACGACTCGGCGAGGACGTCGTCGACGAGACCGCCCAGCGTCGCGGCATCCGTGAGTCCGAGCACGCGCGCGGCCGGGCGGCCCTCGCGGTCGAGCACGACGGTGGTCGGGTACGCGCTGAGCGGCACCACGCCCTGGAGGGCGGACACGGCGGAGGCGTCGGAGTCCTCCAGCATCGGGTAGGTGATGCCGAAGCTCTCGGTGAAGGAGGCGACGCGGTCGGCGTCGTCGCGGGCGTTGATCCCGACCACCCGCAGGCCCCGGTCGGCGTAGTCCGTGGCGAGCGCCGCCAGGTCGGGCGCCTCGACCCGGCACGGCGGGCAGTCCGCGTACCAGAAGTTGAGGAGCACGACGTCGCCCCGGTAGTCGGCGAGGTCGAGCTCGACACCGTCGAAGGTGACGCCCGCGAGCTCGACCGCCTCCGTCCGGTCGGCCGGCGCGAACAGCGTGATGCTGCCGTCGCCGGCCTGGTAGCCGGCCTCGGCGACCTCCGGGTCGTCCGCCGGAGCCGACGAGCCGGAGCAGCCGGCGAGCAGCGTCGCGACGGCGAGGAGCGCTGCCGCCCCGGTCGCGGCCGTCCGCCGACGGGCGCCGCTACGCACCGGGCACCGCCGACGCACCCGGCAGGAGGGAGGCGGCCGGCTCGGAGTAGGTGTGGTCGACGAGGCGGTCGCCGTCGAACGTGAGCGACGTGACCGACGCGAGGGAGCACTCCCGGGAGCGCGGGTCGTGCCACAGCGGCTTGCCCTGGAGCGCGCGACGCACGGCCCAGATCGGGGACTGGTGCGACACGAGCACGGCCTCGTGCCCCTCGGCGACGCGACGGGCCGCGGCGACGGCGGCGAGCACGCGGTCGCGCTGCTGCGCGAACGGCTCCCCCCAGGACGGCGAGAACGGGTTGTAGAGGTGCCGCAGAATCGCGGGATCGAGCAGCTCGCGCACGCCGGCGCCGGCCAGCCGGCGCCCCTCCAGGACGTTGTCCGCCTCGATCAACCGGTCGTCGGTGGCGACCTCGAGGCCGAGCGCGCGGGCCAGCGGCGCGGCCGTCTCCTGCGCCCGCTGCAACGGGGACGCCACGACGTAGGTGACGTCGTGACCGTCGCCCGGCCGGGAGCCGGGGGACGTGAACGCCTCCGCGACGAGTCGCGCCATGGCGTGGCCTCGCTCCGACAGCCCGTACCCGGGCAGGCGTCCGTAGAGGATGCCGTCAGGGTTGTGGACCTCGCCGTGGCGCACGAGGTGGACGGTGGTACGCGGCATCCGACTAGTCTCGCACCCCCGGCGGACCCCTGGGCCCGGCGGCGACCGCCCCGTGGACGACCGCGACCCGACGGCCGGCGTCGGCGCCGGCTCGCTACGGCAGGACGGCGGGCTCCGAGATCTCGAGGCCGGCGGCGTGCAGGGTCGAGCGCATGACGTCGCCGAGCGCGTGGAGCTGCTCGGGGGTCACGACGTCCACCAGCCGCGCCCGCACCGAGGCCACGTGCCGGGGCGCGGCCTCGGCGAGCAGCGCCCACCCCTCGGGGGTGATGCGGGCGAGGACGCCGCGGCGGTCGTCCCGCGCGGGCAGCCGCTCGACCAGGTCGGACCGCTCGAGCCGGGCGATCGTGTGCGTGACCCTGCTGCGGGAGTGCGCCACCTGCTCGGCGAGCTCCGCCATCCGCACGCCCTCGCACCCGGCCTCCGACAGCCGCACGAGGAGCTCGTACTCCGCCATCGACAGGCCGACCTCGAGCTCGAGGTCGGTGCTCAGCGCCCGCATGAGGAACGTCATGCCGGTGATGGTGGCGCGCCAGTCGCGCTGCTGCCCCGGGTCGAGCCAGTGGGGCTCGACGTCGCCGGCCCCGTCGATCGGCACGGGTGCCTTGCCGTGGTCGGCGACGAGCATCAGGACCGTCCTCTCCCGCGGGTGGCCGCGAATGCGAGCGGGTGTCCACGCCACGGTAACGACGGCGCGGGGCCTCCCCCTCAGCCCTTGGTCCTAGGCGGGCCGGGGACGGCCGCGGCGCGGGGGCGCCGGCGAGCGCGGACGGGTGAGGTCGCTCACACTCGGCGCGATTGGTTGTCCCTACAACCGAATGGTGCTAGAACTTGAGTGTTCAATCAGTCGGCCGCGCGCCGACCCGCACTCGCTCGAGGAGCAGCCATGACCATCCCCGCCGGCACCTATGCCATCGACGCCTCGCACTCCGAGGTCGGCTTCACCATCCGTCACGCCGGGATCGCGAAGGTCCGCGGCGTCTTCAACGAGTTCGACGGCCAGATCGTCGTGGCCGACGACCTCGCGACGTCCTCGGCCACCGCCACCATCAAGGCGGCCTCGGTCGACACGGGCAACGAGCAGCGCGACGGCCACCTCAAGTCCTCGGACTTCTTCAGCATCGACGTGAACCCGGAGTGGACGTTCGCCTCGACGGCCGTCTCCTTCAGCGGCGAGGAGGGGACGCTCACGGGCGACCTCACCATCAACGGCGTCACCAAGCCGGTCACGCTGGAGGTCGAGTACAACGGCGCCGCCAAGGACGCCTACGGCAACGACCGGATCGGCTTCTCCGCCGAGACCGAGCTCGCCCGGTCCGACTTCGGGATCACCTGGAACGCGCCGCTCGAGGCCGGCGGCCTCCTGCTCTCGGACAAGGTGAAGATCGCCATCGAGATCTCGGCCGTCAAGCAGGGCTGAGCACCTCCCCGGGGACGGCCCCCGTCCCGGCGCGCGACGCGCCGGGACGGGGGCCGTCCTTCGTCACGTCGGGGCGCGCCTCAGCGCAGCGCCGCCTCCACGACGGCCCGATCGAGCCGCCAGTGCCCCCGCTCGTGCCCGTCGACGAGCACCACCGGCACCAGCTCCCCGTAGGCGTCGAGCAGGTCGGGCGAGGAGTCGACGTCGACGCTCGCCCAGCCCACCCCCGTCGCCGCCGTCACGGCGTCCAGCACGGCGTGCGCGTCGGCGCACAGGTGGCAGCCGGCGCGCTCGACCAGCAGCACCCTGACGTCGGTCCCGTTCACGCGCCAACCCTAGGACGAGCCCGCGGCGCGCCGGTGCCGCCAGCCCCGCGCGACGTGACGTAGATCATCAGACGCATGTTCTCGGCGGGTACGCCCGGAATCTTCACATCCTGGGGCCCCACTTATCTCCCGAGAAGGATACGATCTCTCCTCATGACGACCCTTGAGGACTCGACCACCCCGCTCGCCGAGATCGGCTCGCTCATCCGGGGCGCCCGCCAGAACAAGGGCCTGACCCAGGCGCAGCTCGCCGAGCGGCTCAGCACCTCCCAGAGCGCCATCGCGCGCATCGAGCAGGGCAGTCAGAACCTCTCGGTCGACATGCTCGCGCGCATCTCCGCCGCGCTCGACGCCGGCCTCCTGCCCATCGCGAACACCCCGCAGCGCCCGACGCACCTGCGCGTCCACGGCGGCCGCACGCTGTCGGGCACCATCACGGTCAACTCCTCCAAGAACGCGGCCGTCGCGCTGCTGTGCGCGTCGCTGCTCAACCGCGGGCGCACGGTGCTGCGCGGCGTCGCGAACATCGTCGAGGTCGACCGGATCGTCGCGGTCCTCCAGTCGATCGGCGTCGAGGTCGAGTGGGTCGAGGGCAGCCGCGACCTCGAGATCCGCCGCCCGGCGGAGCTCGACCTGTCCGGGATCGACGACGACGCGGCCCGGCGCACCCGCTCGATCATCATGTTCTTCGGCCCGCTGCTCGGCCAGCAGCCGACGTTCGAGCTGCCCTACGCCGGGGGCTGCGACCTGGGCACGCGCACCGTCGAGCCGCACATGATCGCGCTGCGCCCGTTCGGCCTCGACGTGACCGCGAGCGCCGGCGAGTACCGCGCCGTCGTGGCGCCCGACGACGGCGAGCCGGTCCGCGTCGTGCTGACCGAGCGCGGCGACACCGTGACCGAGAACGCGATCATGGCGGCCGCCGGCCGGGACGGCGTCACGGTCATCCGCAACGCCTCCCCGAACTACATGGTCCAGGACCTGTGCTTCTACCTTGAGCTGCTCGGCGTCGAGATCGAGGGCATCGGCTCGACGACGCTCACGGTCCGCGGCCGCAGCCACATCGACGCCGACGTCGAGTACCACGTGTCCGAGGACCCGGTCGAGGCGATGAGCCTGCTCACGGCCGGCATCGTGACGGACTCCGAGATCACCGTCGCGCGGGTGCCGATCGAGTTCATGGAGATCGAGCTCGCGGTGCTGTCCGAGATGGGCCTGCGCTACTCCCTCTCCCCCGAGTACATGGCGCTCAACGGGCGGACGCGACTCGTCGACATCACGGTCCACCCGAGCGAGCTCAAGGCGCCGATCGACAAGATCCACCCGATGCCGTTCCCCGGGCTGAACATCGACAACCTGCCGTTCTTCGCGCTCATCGCCGCGTGCGCCGACGGGCACACGACGATCCACGACTGGGTGTACGACAACCGCGCCATCCACCTCACGGACCTCACGCGCCTCGGTGCCAACGTCCGGCTGCTCGACCCGCACCGTCTCGACGTGGACGGCCCGACCCACTGGTCCGGTGCCGAGATCAGCTGCCCGCCGGCGCTGCGCCCGGCCGTCGTCATCCTGCTCGCGATGCTCGCGGCCAAGGGCACGTCGGTGCTGCGCGGGGTCGACATCATCCGTCGCGGGTACGAGCAGCTCGCCGACCGGCTCATCGAGCTCGGCGCGCAGATCGACACCTTCCAGGACTGACTCCCGTCGCGGGCGCCGGGCCGTCGCGCGCCGGCCCGGCGGCGGTCAGTCCCCGCGACCGGCGAGCTCCGCCTCGACGCGCTCGACCTTCGCGTCGAGCTGGCCCGTGAAGCCCGGGCGGATGTCGGCCTTGAGCACGAGCGAGACGCGGTGCCCGTGGCGCCCGACGGCCTCGGTCGCGCGGCGCACCACGTCCATCACCTCGTCCCACTCCCCCTCGACCTCCGTGAACATGGCGGACGTGCGGTTGGGCAGCCCGGAGGCGCGCACGACCGCGACCGCGTCGGCCACCGCCTCGGCGACGGACTCGCCCGCACCGAGCGGAGCGACGGAGAAGGCAACGAGCATGGTTCCTACCTTTCGGCTCGTCGAACGTCGACGAGGTAGCCGGTGAAGCGGACATCATCCGTCTCGGGGTGCCAGCCGTCGGCGTCGGACACGTCGACGACCGATGCGGTGCCGGGGACCGGGACGTGCACGGGCGTCGCACCGACGCCGCTCGGGTCCGGCCCGAAGCCGCTGCTCACGGCCCGGATCCGCGTGACGACGCCGACCGTTGCCTCCGTGTCGTCCGACAGCCCGCCGTGATGCTCCTCCCGGTGGGTCACGCGCCGGGCCGCGTCGTCGCCGAGGACGGAGGCCAACCACTCGCGATCCGGCTCGCTCAGCGTCCACGCGACGCGGGAGCCGACCGCGAACGGGTCGCCGCAGCACTGCATCTGCCACGCATCGACCCACACGAGGAGCATGCGACCAGCCTGCCACGCGCACGGTAGGATGCTGGGGATTCGTTTCCACGCGACGCACTTCTCCGGGACTCTCGGGCTCCACGTCGCGGTGGAGTCCGTCATCCCGTCCGAGTCGAGTGAGGTACCCATGGGTTCCGTCATCAAGAAGCGCCGCAAGCGCATGGCGAAGAAGAAGCACCGCAAGCTGCTTCGCAAGACGCGCCACCAGCGTCGCAACAAGAAGTGACGCCGTCCTAGCGACGACGAGCGAGGGCCCCGCCGGACATCGGCGGGGCCCTTGCGCGTTCCGGGCTCCCGCACCGGCCTCTCGGCCGGGCGACTCCGCCCCCGGGCGGGGCCTCGGCCATCCTCTCGGCGGAACCTCGCGCCCGCGGGGCTGAACCTCCCGACATCTCGCCCGCGGCCGTCGCGGCGCGGGGTACGGTCGGCGGGTGGCAACGGTGCGACACCTGCGGACGGGCGACCCTCTCGTCGCGCGCGTCCTGCGCACCCTCGCCGTGGCCGTCACCGGTGCGCTCGTCGTCGCGCTCGCCGGGGCGCCGATGCGACCGACGGCCCGGATCGACCTCTACCAGGACGGCGTCCACGTCGACGGCACCGGCCTCCTGCACGAGCTCCCGGCCGGCACCGCCGCCGTCTACCACCCGGGCTCGCGCGTGCTCGCCACGGCCGACGACGAGGCGAGCCTCGCGGTCGCGGCCGAACATCGCGCGTGGCTCGCGGCCGGTGAGACCTGCGGCACGGGGTCCGACGCCGAGGCCGTCGCGCAGGCGCTCCTCGACATCCACGCCCTCGTCGGCGCACAGATCGAGGGCCGGGAGCCGCACGCCCCCGGCGCGGTGGTCGCGGGGTGGGAGGACCGCTGGCGCTACGTGTGGCCGCGGGACGCGGCGTTCGTCGCGGTCGCGCTGGCCCGGACGGGGCACTGGACGGACGCCGTCGAGATCCTCGCCTTCCTCGCCGACGCGACCACCGAGCACGGCGACACGTTCGCCGCTCGCTACCTGCCGACCGGCGACGGGGTGCCCGACGCTCGCGCGGACCAGCTCGACGGCGCCGGGTGGGTGCTCTGGGCCGCGGCCTCGGTCCTGGCCGACGACGCGACCGACGACCGCATCGCCCTCGACGACGCGCGGCGGCACCTGCGTCCCCTCCTCGACCGGGCGACCGGCACCCTCCTGGCGGCGACGGACGACGACGGCCACCTGCCGCCGCCGTCCTCCGACTACTGGGAGCGCGTGGAGACGGACCTGACGCTGGGGACGGCGGCCGTCGTGCTCGCCGGCCTCGAGGCGGCGCGAGAGCTGGCACCCGTCATCGGGACGCGGGACGCGACGGCGGCCGGGGTCCGCGCCGACCTGGTGCGGGAGGCCGTCGTCGACAGGTTCGGCCCCGACTTCCGGCGCTCCGGCGGCTCGGCGTTCACCGACGGGCGCGACGCGGCGACGGCGTTCCTCCTGCCCCCGATCGGCTCGGGGACCGAGGGCGCCGAGGACGCGTGGCTCGCCTCCGTCGCGGACATGTCGCGGGTCTCGGGCGGCGTCGCGCCGGGCGCGACCTGGCGGCACGACGGGATCTCCTGGACGCCGGAGACGACGCTGTACGCGCTGACCGCCGCGAGCGCGGGCGAGGAGGAGCTCGCGCGCGAGCTGATCGACTGGACGCTCGAGCATCGAACGGCCTCGGGGGCGATCCCGGAGAAGGTGCTGGCCGACGGGTCCCCCGCCGCCGTCGCGCCGCTGGCGTGGTCGGCGGCCAACCTCGTCCTCGCGGTGTGCGCGCTCGACGACCACCCGTGACCGACGCAACCCCACGTTCGCGGTCGTCCGCGTCGCTCCTCGCGCCGCCCGGGCTACCAGCCGGGGTCGAGCCCGCGGTGGGGGAACACCGCGTGGCGCGTGGCGACGATGGCGCGGTCCACGTCGTCGGCGGGGTCGTAGCCGGCCGAGAAGGGCCGCAGCGTCACCGTCTCCCCGTCGCCCCACATCAGCGGGGCTGGCAGCCCGCGCTCGGACACGTCGAGCCGCCAGCGCAGCGGCAGTCGCTGGCCAAGGTCGGGGTCGAGACCGGCGGCGACGGCGGCCAGGCCGGCCCACACGCGCGGCACCACCTCGACGACCGTGTACCCGCCGCCGCCCGTGGCGACCCAGCGCCCGGCGGCGAACCGGTCCGCGAGGTCGCGCATCATCCGCGCGCCGGCGAGCTGGTGGTCGACGCTCACCCGGAGGTTGGTCAGCGGGTCGCTGCCGTGCGCGTCGGCGCCGTGCTGGGAGACCAGGACGTCGGGCGCGAACTCCTCGACGAGCGGCGGCACGACCGCGTCGATCGCGCGCAGCCACGCGTCCCCGCGCGTCCGCGCCGGCAGCGCGACGTTGACGGCGAGCCCCTCGGCGCCGGGGCCGCCCGTCTCGTAGGGGAACCCGGTGCCGGGGAACAGCGTGAGGCCCGACTCGTGCACCGAGATGGTGAGCACGCGCGGGTCGTCCCAGAAGATGCGCTCGACGCCGTCGCCGTGGTGCGCGTCGAGGTCGACGTACGCCACGCGGCGTGCGCCGTTGTCGAGCAGCCAGCGGATCGCGACGCCGACGTCGTTGTACACGCAGAACCCCGACGCCCTCGCCGGCATCGCGTGGTGCATCCCGCCGGCGATCGACACCGCGCGCGGCACCTGCCCCGTCCAGACGCTGCGCGCCGCCGCGACGGTCGAGCCGACGATCCGGCTGGAGGCCGTGTGGATCTCGGGGAAGACCGGGTTGTCGTCGGTGCCGAGCCCGAACTCGGCCGACCGGATGCCGACCGCGCCCGCCTGCACGGCGGCGACGAAGGCCGGGTCGTGGACGAGCTCCAGCAGCTCGTCGGGGACGTCGGGGACGGGCACGTCGACGAGGCCGGGGATCCGCAGCCAGCGGACGAGCTCGCGCGTCAGCTCCAGCCGGATCGGCGCCATCGGGTGGCCGGGACCGAAGTCGTAGCGGGGAAGGTCGTTCGCCCACGCGAAACCTGCCGTCGGCCGGCGGACCAGCCCGCCGGCCGGGTGGAGCTGCGCTGTCTCGTGTCGCGTGGACGTCGTCATCCTCACCTCCGTGCGCTGCCCGCCAGGGTAGCCCGCCGCCGACGATGGACGCTGCCGCGGCCCGGGTGACAGGATCCCCCCACGCGCCGGCCCCACCCGGCCGGGGCGGACAGCAGATCGACCGACGACTCCGGAGGCATGCCGTGAAGCTCCTGCTGACGTCGGGCGGCGTCACGAACCCGACCATCCGCGCGGCGCTCACGGACCTCCTCGGCAAGCCGATCGAGGAGTGCCACGCCCTGTGCGTCCCGACGGCGCAGTGGGGGCACCCGATGTGCGGGCCGGCGTCGGTCCGCGGCCTGCTGGCAGCCGAACCGTCGTTCCGGCACCTCACGGGCCTCGGCTGGGCCTCGCTGGGAGCGCTCGAGCTCACCGCCCTGCCGTCGATCGGACGCGAGCGCTGGGAGCCGTGGGTGCGCGGGGCCGACGTGCTGCTGGTCGACGGCGGCGACGCGACCTACCTCGGCCACTGGCTGCGCAAGTCCGGGCTGGCCGACCTGTTCCCGTCGCTGCCGGACACCGTCTGGGTCGGCGTCAGCGCCGGCAGCATGGTGATGACCCCGCGGATCGGCGACCTCTTCGTCGAGTGGGCCGGCGCCCCGGACGACCGCACGCTGGGCGTCGTCGAGTTCTCGATCTTCCCGCACCTCGACGCGTTCCCCACGAACACGCTGGAGGCCGCCGAGCGCTGGGCGGCCGACATCGGCGGCCCCGCCTACGCGATCGACGAGCAGACGGCGATCCGGGTCGTCGACGGCCACGCGGAGGTGGTCTCCGAGGGGCGCTGGTTCCAGCTCACTCGGTGATCTCGTACCTGCCCCCACCGTCGGGGAGCAGCTCGAGCACGACGCGCAGCTCGCCCTCGCCGTCCCGGGCCACCGCCCGGTAGGCGAGCCGGGTGTTGCTGAGGTCGTCGACGACGACGCGGGCGCGCACGAGCCACGGGTGCCGCCTGCGCAGGCCGATCAGCTCGCGGTGGACGTCGAGCAGCCACGTCTCGCCCGCCAGCTCGGCCGGGTCGGCGGGCAGCGCCGGGCGCACGGCGTCGTCGCCGCCGAGCCGGTCCTCCTTGACGGCCTGCCAGCCCAGCTCGTCGCCGTAGTAGATCGACGGGATGCCGCCGACGGTCGCGAGGATCGCGAGCGCGAGGGAGCTCCGGTCCACCCCGACCTGGCTCGCGATCCGCGTGACGTCGTGGTTCCCGACGAAGGTCATCGGCACCATCGACGCGAGCAGGTCCTCGTGGCGGCGCAGGGTCCAGTCGAGCTCGAAGAAGTTCTCGGATCGCAGGCTGCTCCAGATCGCCTTCCACAGCTCGTACTCGGTGACCGAGTCCAGCGTCGCGCGCTCGGCGTACGCCGCGTAGTCGCCGTGGATCATCTCGCCGACGATCCACGCGTCCGGGTGCTCGGCCCGCACCCGCGGCAGCACGGCGGCCCAGAGCTCCGGGTCGACGGCGTAGGCGGCGTCGAGGCGCCACCCGTCCGCACCGGCGGCCAGCCAGAAGGACATGATCCCCGCGACCCAGTCCTGCACGGCCGGGTTCGCGTGGTTGAGGGCGACCAGCGAGCCGTGCCCCTCGAAGTCCGCGAACCGGGGGCCGCCGTCGGCGTGCCAGTCGATCCGGAACCAGTCCGCGTACTCCCCGCCCGGCCCCTCGGCGATCGCGCGACGGGCCAGCTCGTGGTGCTCGCCCACGTGGTTGAACACGCCGTCGAGCAGGATGCGGATGCCGCGCTCGCGGCACGCGGCGACGAGCGCGTCGAAGTCCTCGCGCGTCCCGAGCCGGGGGTCGATCGCGCGGTGGTCGAGCGTGTCGTAGCCGTGCGTGCTGCTCGCGAAGACCGGGCCGAGGGCGAGCCCGTTGAGCCCGAGCGACACCAGGTGGTCGAGGTAGGGGTGCAGCCGGGCCAGTCCCTCACCGGGGCCGGCCGGGACGTGCTCGCCGCGGACGTCGCGACCGTCGACGCCGAGCGGGTAGACCTGCCACCACATGACGTGCTGGGTCCAGGCCGGGGCCTCGTTGGCCATCGGGACCGGTGTCATCGCGACCTCCTGCTGATGCGGGCCGGTCGAGCGACCGGCGCTACTGAGTGTTACTCAACTACCGCGAGCATACTCGCGTTGAGTCAACCTCAGCAACGGGGTCCCGGTGAGGTGCGGCACAGCAGGAGCGCACGGTACGTCGCGCGGCCGACCGCGTCGAGGGGGTGCGGCAGGGCATCCCGTTGTTCGAGACACCTGTCTCACGATGAGACCGGGACCCTTGCCACCTCGCGCTCGGGGTGTTCGTGTGGAGGGACGCCCGCGGACCGTCCGCGAGCCTCGCGATCGAGAGGAGTCACCCATGCTGACCCTGACCGAGAACGCCCAGAGCGCCGTCGACGACGTCGCCACCCGCGCCGACCTCCCCGCCGGCGGCGGGCTCCGGATCGCCCGGTCCGCCGTCCAGCCCGGTGGCCTCGAGCTCGCGCTCACCCCGGCGCCCGAGTCGACGGACCAGGTCATCCAGACCACCGGGACCCCGGTGTTCGTCGACGCGGACGCCGCCGACCAGCTCGACGAGCTCGTGCTCGACACCGCACCGGCCCCGACGCCGGACGCGGAGCCGGGCTTCGTGCTCACACCAAAGTCGGTGTGAGGCCTCGCTGACGTCGCACCTCCCCCTGCTGCGACGCGCGAGGTCAGCGGCCGGGGACGCTCCCCCGCGTCCCCGGCCGCACCGCTGTCCGGCCCGCGCCCTCAGCCCACGTCGAGCAGCGCGACCGCGTCGCCGGCCGCCCCGACGTAGGGCCGCGGGTCGGCCGTCGCGGCCGGGTCCTCCGACCGGGCCTGGAGCACGACCACCCAGGCGGCGTCCGACGTCGTGAGCCGCCACGTCAGCGCCAGCTCGCCGGTCGAGCTGCCGCCCTTGAACGCGACGGTGTCGAACTCGGCGACCTGGTCGGGCGCGAACCCCGGGTTGGTGCCGAGGATCTGCGCCAGCGGCTCGCCCGCCGGTGTCTCGGCGAGTCGGCCGAGCGCGACGTGGGCCGCGACGATGTCGTCCGGTGTCGCGAACCAGTCCGCGCCGTCGGGCCACACGACCTCGTCGAGCACGGTCGCGATCTCGGGGGGACCCTCCGGGAGCTCCGCGAGCAGCGCGCGCCGCCCCGCCTCGTCCGCGCCGGCCCAGCGCTCGCGGTAGGCGCCGTCGTCGCCCCAGCCGATCCAGAACAGCTCGCGCGTCATGAGGAACGGCCGGTTCAGCCCGGGGTCGGAGTGCCCCATCGCGACGAGCTGGTCCTCGACCGCCGCGCGCCCGACGGCGTCGATGAGCAGGTCGGTCGCCGTGTTGTCGGAGATCTCGATCATGGCCTGGGCCGCCTCGCGCACCGTGACGCTCGTCCCCGCCGGCTCGTTCTGCAGCTCGCCGCTCGGCAGGCTGCGCAGCGCGTCCGTCACCGTCACGGTGTCGTCCCAGCTCAGCGTGCCGTCGGCCACCGCCTGCACGACGGCGCCCAGCACGTACAGCTTGAACACCGAGCCGATGGGCGCGGCGACCTCGTCCCCGGCCGCGAACACCTCGCTCGGCGCGGCGGGGTCGGTGACGTCGACGACCACGAGCGTCGTCTCGGCCGGCATCGCCGCCACGGCCGCGGTCAGCTCCTCCCAGGACGTCGCCGGCGTCCGCTCGAACGCCGGCGCGAACAGCAGGGCCGAGACGAGGCCCGCCTCGTCGAGCGTCACCGTGAGGTCGAGCTCGTCGTCGGCCGGCGACCGGATCGTGGCGACCGCCTCGGTCTCGGTCCCCGTGTAGCTCACGACGCGCCACGGCCCCGACGCCGCGACCTGCGCGAACGCCACCACGAGCTCCTCACCCGAGATCGCGGCGCTGGCGGCCTCGCCGAGGTGCGCCGCCGCGTCCTCCGCCGTCACGGGCGTCGCCGGGTCGATCGCGCCGAGCACCCAGCTCACCTCGCGCCCGACGGCGGTGTCCGGGACCTCGACCGGGTCGACGTCGGCGGCATCCGTCGCGTCGGACGACGCTGGCGACGCGGCGGTCGACGCGCTCGACACCGGCGACTCGGGATCGGTCGCGTCGCCGCACGCCGCGAGGACCGGGACGAGCACGCCGAGGGCGAGCGCGGCGGCCACGCGTCGGCGAGCCGTGGTGGACGGGGGGCGGACGGGGGTGGTGGAGATGTCCATGCCTCCACCCCATCATCCCGAGCCACCCGACACCTCCGCCGGGGGTATGAACGACGGGAGCCACGTGACGGAGACGGCCTGATGCTCGGACGCGGCGCACGGGCCTCGGGCGGCGCTCGGTCTAGGGTGTCGGGCGTGACCTCCGCGCCCGATCGCCGCCGGCGCCTGAGCGCCGAGCAGCGCCGCGCCGCCATCGTAGCGGCGGCGTGCGCGGGGTTCGACGAGCGGCCGTTCGACCAGGTGACGGTCGCCGACGTCGCCCGCGCCTCGGACTCCTCCGAGCCGCTCGTCTACCACTACTTCCCCACCAAGGCCGACCTCTACGCCGCGTCCGTCGCCCACCGGCTCGCGGAGCTCGACGACGCCGTCACGGCCGCGCTGGACGCGCTCCCCGCCGGCAGCGGCGCGCGCGACCGGGTCCGGGTCGTCGTCGACGCCCACCTCACCCACGCCGCACGCCACCCCGGCGCCTGGGCGAGCGCGCTCGACGGCGTCGGCGCCGAGCCGACCGAGGCCGAGCTGGCCCGCGCGGCCGCGCGCGTCGCCCACCTCGACCGGCTCGCCGGCTTCCTCCACCCCGACCCGCGGCCGGAGCGTCACTACGCGCTCGCCGGTCACGTCGCGCTGCTCGACGGCGTCACACGCGAGTGGGTCCGCCGCGGCAGCCGGGAGGACGAGCGGCCGGCCGTCGTCACCACCGTCCTCGGCTCGCTCCAGGGCGGCCTCGGGGACTGGGGGCGCTAGTGGAGATCCCCACACCGCTCGCCGCGGGGCGCGACCTCGTCGACCGGATCGCCCGCCACTCCCCCGCGCGCCTGGCCGTCACGGTGTTCGCCGGCGTCGTCCTCACGGTGACGTTCCTGCTCTGGACGCCCGCCGCGACGGCGACGGGCGAGCGACCCTCCCTCATCACCGCGCTGTTCACCGCGACGTCGGCCGTGTGCGTCACCGGCCTGACGGTGGTCGACACCGCGACCTACTGGTCGGCCTACGGCCAGGTGGTCCTGGCGGTCGCGATCAAGGTCGGCGGCCTCGGCGTCATGACGCTCGCCTCGATCCTCGGTCTCGCCGTCTCCCGGCGGATCGGCCTGACGCAGCGCCTCCTCACCGCGAGCGAGACCAAGACGAACAGGCTCGGCGAGGTGGGCAGCCTCATCCGGGCGGTCATCGCCGCGTCCGTGGCGATCGAGGTGCTGCTCGCGCTCGTGCTGTTCCCGCGGTTCCTCACGCTCGGTGTCCCGGTCGGCCGGGCGGCGTGGGAGGCGACGTTCCTGGCGATCTCCACGTTCAACAACGCGGGCTTCGTCATCCTGCCGGAGGGCATGGCGCCGTACGTCGGCGACTGGTGGATGTGCCTGCCGATGATCGTCGGGACGTTCATCGGGGCGATCGGCTTCCCCGTCATCCTCAACCTCTGGCAGAACCGGTACAGCCTCCACCGGATCGCGCTGCACACGAAGCTGACGCTCGCCATGTCGTCCGCGCTCGTCGTGATCGGCGTCCTGCTCATCGGCTCGTTCGAGTGGTTCAACCCGCAGACGCTCGGCAGCGAGCCCGTCCCGACGCGCATCCTCGGCTCGCTGTTCGCCGGCGTCATGCCGCGCTCGTCGGGGTTCTCCACCATCGGCGTTGGCGAGATGCGCGAGGCGACGTGGTTCCTCACGGACGCGCTCATGTTCGTCGGCGGCGGCTCGGCGTCGACGGCGGGCGGCATCAAGGTGACGACGCTGGCCGTCATGCTCCTCGCGATCATCGCCGAGGCGCGCGGCGACCGGGACATCGACGCCTTCGGTCGTCGGATCGACCGCTCGACGCTGCGCCTCGCGGTGGCGGTGTCGTTCATCGGCGCGACGGTCGTCGGCGTCGCGACGCTGTTCCTCCTCTGGATGACCGACCTCACGCTCGACGTCATCCTGTTCGAGGTGATCTCGGCGTTCGCGACGTGCGGTCTGTCCACCGGGATCACCCCGGCCCTGCCCGACGGCGGCAAGATCGTCCTCGCCGCGCTCATGTTCTTCGGCCGCACCGGCACCATGACCCTCGCGGCCGCCATCGCGCTTCGCTCCCGGCGGCGGGTCATCCGCCTCCCAGAAGAAAGGCCGATCATTGGCTGACTCCATCGACAAGGACTCCGTGCTCGTCATCGGGCTCGGCCGGTTCGGCTCGGCGCTCGCCGGCACGCTCGACCACCTCGATCGCCGGGTGCTCGGCGTCGAGCGGGACCCCGAGCTGATCCGCACGTGGTCCGGGCGGATCCCGCTGGTCGAGGCGGACGCCACCAACCCCGAGGCGCTCGAGCAGCTCGGTGTGCGCGACTTCCACACCGCGGTGGTCGGGGTCGGCACGCACCTCGAGGCGAGCGTCCTCATCACCGGCAACCTCGTCGACTTCGAGGTGCCGCAGATCTGGGCCAAGGCCATCTCCGCCGAGCACGGACGCATCCTGCGGCGCATCGGGGCGCACCACGTCGTCTACCCGGAGTACGACGCCGGCCTGCGCGTCGCCCACCTCGTGTCGGGGAAGATGCTCGACTACATCGAGATGGAGGACGGGTTCGCCATCGTCAAGATGGCCCCGCCGAAGGAGCTGTGGGGCTTCACGGTCGGCCAGGCGCAGGTGCGCAAGCGCTACGGCGTCACGATCATCGGGGTCAAGCCCCCCGGCCAGCCGTTCCAGTACGCGACGGACGAGACCCGGATCGACCCGACCGACGTGCTCATCGTCTCCGGCGACTCGACGCTGCTCGAGCGCTTCGCCGCCCGGCCCTAGCCCGCCGGGGGTCCGCCCCGTGCGGATCGGTCGCGACGGCACACGCGGTCGTCGGGCGTCGGCGCAGGTCAGGGCCACGCGCGGCGCCACCGGCCGCCGGGACGAGTGCGCCGATCCGCGGAGAGCGGACGGCCCGGCGCGCGCAGCAGACGGACGGCTGAGAGCTCGCCGGTTCAGCCCCAGACGTCGGGCGGTGCCGGGAGCGGCCACCAGGAGACGCCGGTCTCGGACGCGGCGCCGTCGAACGCGCCGCTGCCGAGCGCGTAGAGCACGAGCACCACGCCGACGCCGCCGAGCGCCAACCCCCACACGCGGGTGCTGCCGCGCGTCGGGGCCAGCAGGGCCCAGCACGCCCGGGCGCCGAGCCGCGTGACCTCGGCGAGCGGGACCCACCACGCCGCGACGAGCCCGCACGCGAGGGCGACGGGCGTGACGAACGCACCGGCCGGTGCCGGCACCGTGCCGAGGAAGTCCGTCAGCACGAGGTTCGAGCCGATCCACCACACGCACGCCGCCGCGACCGTCCCGATGAGCAGCGGCACGAGCGAGGTCAGCAGGCCGAGCGCGAGCAGCGGCACCGACCACGCCGTCGCCACCCACGGGTCCGACGAGCGCCGGCCGGCCGCGAGCCGGCGCCGGCGCGTGCGCCGCTCCATGAGCCCGGCCGTGGTCAGCAGCACGAAGCCGACGACGGAGACGACCACCGCGACGCCGGGCAGGACGACCGAGCCGGCCACGAGGAGCGCGCCGACCGCGAGCACGAGCCAGCTCCGCGTCGGCGGCGGCAGCTCCCAGGGCTCCGGCACGCGCTGCCCGGGGAGCCCGAACGGTCCGGACGCCATCGGGCCGAGGGGCCCGGGAACGAGCCGGGACTGCTCCGCGGGCGTCGGCGCGGGGACGCCCGGGAACGACGCGGAGCCGGCCGAGGCGCCACCGGGCGCGCCGCTCACCACGCCGCCGCCCGGCGCGTACGAGGGTGGCGGGTAGCTGGGGGCCGGCAGCGTCGAGGACGCGGGCACGCCCGCCGTCGCGGGCATCCCCGCGGTCCCGGGAGTGCCGGCGGCCGGCTGGGTTCCGGCGACCGACCTGCCCTCGGCCCAGCGGCGCAGCACGCGCAGGAGCGCCCCGGGCTGGGGCCGGTCGGCCGGGCGGAGCGCGAGCGCCGCGGTGAACGCCTGCGCGACCTGACCCGGCAGCCCCGCGACGTCGGGCTGCCCCGCCGTCATCCGCGCGAGGACGACCTCCATCCGCTCGCGCCCGAACGGGGCGCGCCCGGTGGCGGCGAACAGCAGCACCGCGGCGAAGGAGTACCAGTCGCCGTCGGCGCCGAGCTCGCCGCCCGAGAGCGTCGCCGGGTCGAGGTAGCCCGGCGTCCCGGTGACGAACCCCGTGTGCGTGAGCCGCGTGTCCTCGACGATCTGCGCGATGCCGAAGTCGATGAGGACCGGGCCGTCGTACGTCACCATGACGTTGCCGGGCTTGATGTCCCGGTGCACGAGGCCGACCCGGTGCACCTGCGTCACGACCTCCGCGAGGCCGGTGGCGAGCGGGTAGAGGTCCACCGGGTCGAACGCGCCCTCCTGGCTCACGGAGTCCTCGAGGGTCAGCCCCTCGACGAGCTCGGTGACGATGAACGGCACGTCGGCATCCAGCTCGGCGTCCAGCACCCGGGACACCTTGGTCCCGCGCAGCCGGTTGAGGTTCGCCACCTCGCGCGCCAGGCGGGCGCGCGCGTCGGGATCGGAGCTGATCCCGGGGTGGAGCAGCTTGAGCGCGACGGGCGTGCCGTCGCCGCCGTCGCCCCGCGCCTCCCAGACGGCGCCCATCCCGCCGGCGCCGAGCCGACGCACGAGCGTGTACCCGCCGACGACGTCACCTTCACCTGCCACGGGTCGAACCTAGCCTGGGCTGACCTACGGTGGAGAGATGAGCAGTTCAGCGAAGGACCCCCAGCCCGACGGGATGCCCGCGTCAGCGGACTTCGTCGTCGTCGCCAACCGCCTGCCGGTGGACGTCACGGTCGCCGACGACGGCACGATCACCTCCGAGCGCGCCCCCGGCGGGCTCGTCACGGCGCTCGCGCCGCTCATGCGGGAGACCGACGGCGCCTGGGTCGGCTGGGCCGGGACGCCCGGTCTCGAGCTGGAGCCGTACGTCGACGACGACATCGCGCTCACCCCGGTGACGCTGAGCGAGCAGGACGTCGAGCTGTACTACGAGGGCTTCTCCAACGGGACGCTCTGGCCGCTGCTGCACGACGCCGTCGTCGACCCCCAGTTCCACCGGCAGTGGTGGAACGCCTACGTCGCCGTCAACCGCCGGTTCGCGACCGAGACGGCGCGCACGGCGGCGAACGGCGCGACCGTGTGGGTGCAGGACTACCAGCTCATGCTCGTCCCGCAGCTCCTGCGCACCCTGCGGCCCGACCTGCGGATCGGCTTCTTCCTGCACATCCCGTTCCCGCCGCCGGAGATCTTCGCCCAGCTCCCGTGGCGACGCCAGGTGCTCGAGGGCCTGCTCGGCGCCGACCTCATCGGGACCCAGCGCGCGAGCGACGCGGGGAACATCCTGCGCTCCGTCCGCCGGTTCACCGACCTGACCACGCGGGGTCACGTCGTCACGATCGGCGGCCGGTGGACCCGGCCCGACCGCCAGGTGCGGGTCGACGCGTTCCCCATCTCCATCGACACGACCGCGATCTCGCAGCTCGCGCACTCGCCCGAGATCATCGAGCGCGCCAAGGAGATCCGGCACGACCTCGGCGACCCCGACGTCCTCCTGCTGGGCGTCGACCGGCTCGACTACACCAAGGGCATCGGGCACCGGCTCAAGGCCTTCGGCGAGCTGCTCGACGAGGGGCGGGTCTCGGCGCCGGGGGTCCAGCTCGTCCAGGTCGCCTCGCCCTCCCGCGAAGCCGTCGAGTCCTACCGGGTGCTGCGCGACGAGGTCGAGGTGACCGTCGGGCGGATCAACGGCGACCACGGCGCGCTCGGTCGCGCCGCCATCCACTACCTGCACCACTCCTACCCGCTGGAGGAGATGGTCGCGCTCTACCGCGCGGCCGACGTCATGCTCGTGACGGCGCTGCGCGACGGCATGAACCTCGTCGCCAAGGAGTACGTCGCGGCGCGGGTCGACCTGGACGGCGTGCTCGTCCTGTCCGAGTTCGCCGGCGCCGCCGACGAGCTGACGCAGGCCGTCCTCGTCAACCCGCACGACATCGACGGCCTCAAGCGCGCGATCATGTACGCGATCGAGATGCACCCGCGCGAGAAGCGGCGCCGGATGCGCTCGCTGCGGCGCAAGGTCCTCGACAACGACGTCCAGTCGTGGGCGGCGTCCTTCCTCGAGGCGCTGCGCAGCGGAGTCGGACGGGAGCAGCATGGTTGAGTCGGTGGCCGCGTCGGACGCGGCGCGGGACGGGATCGACGACGCGGTCGCGGCGCTCGCCGCCCGGCCCCACGTCGCGGTCGCGCTCGACTTCGACGGGGTGCTCGCACCGCTCGGCTCGGACCCGATGGCCGTGCGGATGGTCGACGGGGCCGACGCGGTGCTCGCGCGCATCGCCGCCGCGCCCGGCATGACGCTGGCGCTGGTCTCGGGACGGCGGCTGCCGGACATCCTGCGCCTGGCGCGGCCGCCGCGCGGCACCCTGCTCGCGACCTCGCACGGGGCCGAGCACTCGGAGGTCACGGGCGAGGGCGAGGACGGCCCGCTGGCCGAGACCACGCCGGCCGAGCTCGACGACGACGAGGCGCGCCTGCTCGAGCGGCTGGACGACGGCCTGAGCACCATCGCGTCGAGCGCGAGCGGCGTGTGGGTCGAGCGGAAGCCGTACGCGCGGGCGCTGCACACGCGCCAGGCGGCCGCGAGCGACGCCGAGGCGGCGGAGCGCGCGGCGCTGGCCGGTCCGGCGACGCTCCCGGGGACCCACACGATCACGGGCAAGGCCGTCGTCGAGATCGCGGTGGTGAGCGTGACCAAGGCCGACGGCGTCGCGTGGGTGCGCGAGACGGCCGCGCGGCGGGCCGGGGTGCCGGACTCCGAGGTCGCGCTGCTGTTCGCCGGCGACGACCGGACGGACGAGGACGCGCTGCGCGCCCTGCGACCCGGCGACCTCGGGGTCAAGGTGGGCGCCGGAGAGACGGCGGCGCGACTGCGCGTCCCGGACGAGGCCGCCGTCGTCGACCTGCTGCGTCGCCTGCTGGACGCCCGCTGACCCGCTCGGGCCACCGGGCACCGGCGGGTCCGTCTCGCAACGTGAGCAACCTCACAGCAGCCGGTGGCGCCGGTGTGCCATGATGAGCCCGTCGCGGTGCTGCCTGTGCCTCGACGTGACAGCGCAGTCGCTGCCACTCTTCACAACGGATCGTCCGGCACGTACCTGCCGGTGAAGGGAAGGGCCCCCCATGGCCACCGTGACCTACGACCACGCAACGCGCATCTACCCCGGCGCGACGCGTCCCTCGGTCGACTCGCTCAACCTCGAGATCGCTGACGGCGAGTTCCTCGTCCTCGTCGGCCCCTCGGGCTGCGGCAAGTCCACCTCGCTGCGCATGCTCGCCGGCCTGGAGGACGTCAACTCCGGCCGCATCCTCATCGGCGACCGCGACGTCACCGACGTGCAGCCGAAGGACCGCGACATCGCGATGGTGTTCCAGAACTACGCGCTGTACCCGCACATGTCCGTGGCCGACAACATGGGCTTCGCGCTCAAGATCGCCGGCACGCCCAAGGCGGAGATCCGCAGCCGCGTCGAGGACGCCGCCAAGATCCTCGACCTCGAGCAGTACCTCGACCGCAAGCCGAAGGCCCTCTCCGGTGGTCAGCGTCAGCGCGTCGCCATGGGCCGCGCCATCGTGCGTAACCCGCAGGTGTTCCTCATGGACGAGCCGCTGTCGAACCTCGACGCCAAGCTCCGCGTCCAGACCCGCACTCAGATCGCCGCGCTCCAGCGTCGTCTCGAGGTCACCACGGTCTACGTGACGCACGACCAGACCGAGGCCCTCACGATGGGTGACCGCATCGCGGTCCTCAAGGACGGCCTGCTCCAGCAGGTCGGCACCCCGCGCGAGATGTACGACACGCCGCAGAACGTGTTCGTCGCCGGCTTCATCGGCTCCCCGGCCATGAACATCGGCACGTTCGACATCGACGGGAACAGCGCTCGCCTCGGCCGCGCCATCATCCCGCTGTCGCGCGAGACGCTCGCGGCGGTCACCGACGCCGACGGCGGCAAGATCCAGATCGGCTTCCGTCCGGAGTCGCTGGACCTGTCCACCGAGGGCGGCGAGGCCGCGTTCCCGGTCGAGGTCAACCTCGTCGAGGAGCTCGGCTCGGACGCGTTCGTCTACGGTCAGCTCGCGGCCGGCACGCCGGGCGCCGAGGCCATCTCCTCCGGCGCCGGGGACGCGCAGATCATCGTCCGCGTCGACCCGCGTCGGGTTCCCGAGAAGGGCGAGCACGTCTGGGTCAAGATCCGTCCGGGCGAGCAGCACAACTTCTCCGCCTCGACCGGCGAGCGTCTGCCCAACTGACCTCGTCGCACTCAGCAGTCACCACGAGGGCGGTCCCGTTCGGGGCCGCCCTCGTGGCGTCCGGCGGCTGGCGCGCGCGTGAGTACGTGCTCAGACCGCACCGAGCATCGGGGAGAATGAAGTCATGGCAACAGCAGGTGAGACGGTCCTCGCGGCGTACGACCTCGGGGTCTCCTACGGATACGAGCCCGTGCTGCGCGGCGTCGACCTCGAGCTGCGCGCGGGGGCGGCACCCGTCGGCGTCATCGGCCCGTCGGGCGCCGGCAAGACGACGCTCATCAACGCGCTCCGCGGCGTCATCACGCCGTCGTCGGGCCGCGTGTCCTTCCACGGCAAGCCCCTGCCCGGCAAGCTCGCCCGCAAGGACAAGCACCGCTTCGCCGGCTCCGTCCGCTCCGTGTCGCAGAACGGCATCCTGCTCCGCGACCCGCGGCTCACCGTGCAGAGCTACCTCTCCGGAGCCCTCAAGGAGGCGCGCCGCGCCGGCCGGACGCACCCGACGACGGTCGAGAGCCTGCTCAACTTCGTCGCGCTCAACGCGTCCTACTCGGGCCGCGCGATCGCGACGCTGTCCGGCGGGGAGAAGCAGCGCGTCGCGCTCGCCCACGCCCTCGCCACGCGGCCCGACGTGCTCCTCCTCGACGAGCCGCTGACCGCGATCGACCCCGGCCTGCGCGCCGAGGTGCTGCGCCGGCTCGGCACGCTCGCCCAGGACCTCGGGATCTCCGTGCTCGTCGTGAGCCACGACCTCGAGGCCGTCGAGCGCCTGTGCGAGACGGTCCACGTGCTCGCCGACGGCACGTTCGTCGCGTCCGGCCCGCTGCGCGAGGTGCTCATCAAGGGACGCCACCCCGTCGTCGTCGACCTCCGTCAGGCCGCGCCGCTCACGGCGCAGCGTCTGCGCTGACCCGGCGCCGACGGCTCCGCCCGCGGCCGTCACGCCCAGCACCCGGGCAGCTTCCCAGGCCCTTCGGACCGAACGGAACAACGTGTCGAACCGTCTGCAGATCACCGCCGCGTCGCCGGACCCGGCGCTCCTCACGCTCCCGTGGCAGCTCCCGCTCGAGAACTGGCCCGAGGACCTGCTCGCCGCACTCCCGCGCGGCATCTCCCGGCACGTCGTGCGGTTCGTCCGGCTCTCGGGCCGCGTCATCGCGATCAAGGAGATCGGCGAGTCCGTCGCCTTCCGCGAGTACGAGCTGCTGCGTCAGCTCGAGCGGCTCCAGCTCCCCGCCGTCGAGCCCGTCGGCGTCGTGTCGGGCCGCAAGTCGATCGACGGCGAGCCGCTCACCCCGGCGCTCATCACCGAGCATCTCCCGTTCTCGCTGCCCTACCGCGCGCTGTTCTCGCAGTACCTGCGACCCGACACGGCGACCCGCCTCGTCGACGCGCTCGCCGTGCTGCTCGTCCGCCTGCACCTCAACGGCTTCTACTGGGGCGACGTGTCGCTGTCCAACACGCTGTTCCGGCGTGACGCGGGCGCGTTCGCCGCGTACCTCGTCGACGCCGAGACCGGTGACCTGCACGAGAGGCTCACCGACGGCCAGCGCGCCTACGACCTCGAGATCGCCCGCGTCAACGTCATCGGCGAGCTGATGGACCTCGAGGCGGGCGAGATCCTCGACTCCACCGTCGACATCATCACGGTCGGCGACATGCTCGTCGTGCGCTACGACGAGCTGTGGCAGGAGCTGACGACCTCGGAGTGGTTCGAGCCGGGCGAGCTCTGGCGGGTCCAGGCGCGGATCGACCGGCTCAACGACCTCGGGTTCGACGTCGACGAGCTCGACATGTCGACGGACATCGACGGCACCCGGATCCGGATCCAGCCGAAGGTCGTCGACGCCGGGCACCACCACCGGCGGCTCATGCGGCTCACGGGCCTCGACGTGCAGGAGAACCAGGCGCGCCGCCTCCTCAACGACCTCGACTCCTACCGAGTCGCGACCGACCGCCAGGGCGAGGACGAGGCGTTCGTCGCCCACGACTGGCTCACCAACGTGTTCGAGCCGGCGATCCGGGCGGTCCCGCGCGAGCTGCGCGGGAAGCTCGAGCCGGCCGAGATCTTCCACGAGCTGCTCGAGCACCGCTGGTACAAGTCGCAAGAGGGTCAGACCGACCTCACGCTCGCGCAGATCACGCCCGACTACATCGAGCACGTGCTCGCGCACCGCCCCGACGAGCAGGCCATCATCGGCCTGGACACCGCGACGCTGCGCGCGCTCGACGGCGAGGACGAGCCCGACGACGACGTCATCGACGACGACATGATCCTGGGCTGACCGCTCGCCGCCGAGCGCGGCGCGGGCTCAGGCGTCGCGACGGACCAGGCGCGCGCCGCCGACCGCCCCGATCGCCACGACCCAGCCGAGGGCGACGAGCGCGCCGGTCCCCGGCGTCAGCACCGTGTCGCTCGCGTCGTAGAGCTGCTGCGCCGCCCGGTCGGGCAGCCAGCGCGCGACGTCCGTCCGCATCGCGAGGAGCGGGGAGACGACGAGGACGAGCGCGAGCGTCCCGACCAGCGCCGGCACGAGGTGCCGCAGCAGCAGCGCGACCGCGAGGGCGAGCATCGCGATCAGCACGAGGTACCCGGCGGCCCCGGCGGCGGACCGGACGACCTCGCCGGGCCCCCCGTCCGACCCGGCGCCGTCGGAGGAGTCCCCGGCCGCGCGGTCGAGCACCACCCACGCGGCGGCCAGCGTGGCGGCGACCGTCCCGACGGCCGTGACGCACGCGACCAGCAGGGTCGCCGCGGTCTTGGCGACCAGCAGGAGGGACCGGTCCGGCACCGCGGCGAGGCTCGTCCGGATCTGGCTGCCGGCGTACTCGTGCGCGACGGGCAGCACGCCGAGCAGCACGAACCCGGCCTGGACGAACGGGACCGCCTGGAGCGTCGCGTCCACCGCGTCGACGTCCCAGCCGCCGTCGACGGCCGACGCCGCGAGCGCCGCCCCCAGCACGGCGCCGGCCAGCACCGTCCCGAGGACCGTGAGCAGGACGATCGGCAGGGTCCGGAGCTTGTCGAGCTCGGCCGCGAGCGCCCGTCTCATGCGTCCCGCCTGCGCAGCACGAGCGCGGCGACGGCGAGCAGCGCCACCGTCCACCCGGCCATGACGAGCGTGCCCGGCCCGGCGTCCAGCCCGCCCTCGAGCGTGTACGGCCCGTCGAACAGCCGGCGTCCGGCCATGTCCGGCAGCCAGTGCGCCAGCGGCGTGACGTTGGTCAGCAGGAGCGAGAACGAGACGAGCGAGCTGTTCATCACGAGCACGATGAGCGGGATGACGCCGCTGCGCGTCAGCGTCGTGATCGCGAGCGCGATGAGTCCCGTCAGCGTCCAGTAGAGGGTGCCGCCGAGGCAGCGCGTCACGGCCGCGTCGACCGCCACGTGCTCGACGGCCAGGTCGCCCATGAGGAGCCGCGCGATCAGGACCGTCGTCGGCAGCGTCACGGCGGCGATCCCCACGACGAGGACGACGACGGCGCCCGCCTTCGCGAGCAGCAGGCCGATCCGCCGGGGCACGGCCGTCAGGGTGGTGCCGATCTGCCGACCGCCCCCGGCGTCCTGGCTGTTCGCGGTGTACTCGCTGCCCATGACGACGACGCCGATGACGACCGCGCCGACCGTCCCCAGCGGCATCGCGGCGAAGGCGGTCTCGAACGGCGAGGAGTCCGCCAGCATCTCGGGGTGCCCGGAGGCGAGCGCGGAGCGCGACGTCGTCGCGTTGAGCACCGTGAGGGCGATGGACCCGAGCATCGCGACCGCCGCCCCGGCCCAGACGGCCGGGAGCGTGAGGCACTTGTGCAGCTCGGCCAGCAGCGAGCGCGGGAACGTCATCGGGCACCCCCGTCGGTGAGCGCGAAGAACGCCTCCTCCAGGTCGGCGTGCCCGGCCGTGACCTCGGCCAGGCCGCCGGCGGCGACGACGCGGCCCCCGGCGATGACGACGAGGTCGTCGGCGAGGCCCGCGACCTCGCTCATGAGGTGGCTCGACAGCAGGACCGTCCCACCGTCGTCGGCGTGCCCCCGCAGCAGCCCCCGGATCCACCGGATGCCCTCGGGGTCGAGGCCGTTGACCGGCTCGTCCAGCACGAGCACCTCGGGCTCGCCGAGCAGCGCGGTGGCCAGCCCGAGCCGCTGTCCCATCCCGAGTGAGTAGCGGCCGACGCGCATCCGGGCGTGCTCGGCCAGCCCGACCGCCGCGAGCGCCTGGTCGACCCGCCGCCGCGGGATGCCGTTGCTCCGCGCCACCCAGGCGAGGTGGTCCCGCGCCCGCCGCGAGCGGTGGGCGCCCGACCCGTCGAGCATCGACCCGACCGTGCGCAGGGGCGCCCGCAGGTCGCGGTAGGGCCGGCCTCCGACGAGGGCGCGGCCGCCGTCGGCGCGGTCGAGGCCGAGCAGGACGCGCAGCGTCGACGACTTCCCGGCGCCGTTCGGCCCGAGGAAGGCGGTGACGCGGCCCGGTCGGGCCTCGAAGCTGACGCGGTCGAGGACGGCGCGGGGACCGTGGTGCTTGACGAGTTCGTCGATGGTGAGCATGCCCCCAGCCCACCCGGTGCGGCCGCCGGCGTCATCGGGCCGGGGTCAGGACCTCGCGGCGCGGCTGCGACCCCGGTCCGTCGGACCCTGGTCCGATGTGCCGGGCGACCCGCGCTCCTACACTCGACCGGGTGCAGCCACTCGACCGGACGATCGACGGGCCCGACGGCCCGCGGGACCGTCCCGTCCTGCGCTCACGCGTGTGGCCGATCGCGCTCGGCGGGCTCGCCGTCCTGATCGCCGTCCTCGCGACGGTGGGGGTCGACCACCCACCGGCGACGACCGTGACGCTCGCGTTCACGCTCGTCGTCACCGCCGTCGTGCTCACCTGGGCGGCCCTGCGCACGCGGGCGCAGCGCCGCGACTACGAGCACGAGCTCACGGCGTGGGCGGCGGAGCGCGCGGTGCACGCCGAGCGGCTGCGGATCGCGCGGGACCTGCACGACCTCGCCTCGCACGGCCTGGGCCTGGTGACGCTGCGCGCGGCCGCGGCGCGGACCGTCGCCGGGCCGGACGGCGACGCCGAGCGCGTCCAGGCCCTCGCCGACATCGAGCGCGCCGGCCGGCGCGCGACGCACGAGCTGCGCCGGATGCTCACCGTGCTCCGCGACCCCGAGGCCGAGGCGCCGCTGCGCCCGGCCGACACCCTCGCCGACCTGCCGGCCATCGTGGCCGCGACCGGCGCCACCGGGGTCCGCGCGACGCTGACGGACGCGTCGGCGGGTTCCGTCACCGCCGGGGCGCAGGTCGCCGTGTGCGCCGTCGTCCGCGAGGGGCTGGCGAACGTCGCCCGCCACGCGGGGCCGACCGCGGCGCGGGTCGACGTGCGCCGCGAGCCGGGCGGTGTGGTCGTCGTGGTCGACGACGACGGACCGGTCCCCGGGTGGCGGCCGCACCCGGGCGCCGGCCACGGCCTGGCCGGGCTGGCCGAGCGCGTCGCGGCCATGGACGGCACGCTGGAGGCCGGGACGCGCGGGTCCGGGTTCCGCCTCGCGGCGCGGCTGCCGGACGCCGGGGAGCCGGCCGCGCGATGACCGCCGCCCCCGTCCGCGTCCTCGTCGTCGACGACGAGCCGCTCATCCGGCACAGCCTGCGCGTCATCCTCGAGGGCGCGCGGGACCTCGCCGTCGTCGCCGAGGCGGCGACGGGTGAGGACGCGGTCGCGCAGGCCGTCCGGACGCGGCCCGACGTCGTGCTCATGGACATCCGCATGCCCGGCGGCGACGGGCTCGAGGCCACGCGACGGATCACGACGGACCCCGCGCTCACCGGCACCCGGGTCCTCGTGCTCAGCATGTTCGAGCTGGACTCCTACGTGAACCTCGCCCTGCGCGGCGGCGCGAGCGGGTTCCTGCTCAAGGACAGCGAGCCCGAGCTGCTCGTCGACGCGGTCCGCCGCACGCACGCCGGGGAGTCGCTGTTCGCCCCGACAATCCTCACCCGCCTCGTCGCCCACTACCTCGACGGGACCGCCCGGTCGACGCGGTCGGGGCCGCGGCGACCGGCCACCCTGACGGAGCGCGAGACCGAGGTGCTCACGCTGGTCGGCCGCGGCCTGTCCAACCACGAGATCGCCGAGGCGCTCGTCATCTCGATGGGCACCGTCAAGACGCACGTCGGCAACCTGCTGGCCAAGCTCGCGGCGCGCGACCGGGCACAGCTCGTCATCGCGGCCTACGACCACGGCCTCGTCCGGGCGGGCGAGGGCGGTCAGGACGTCGCGGCCTCGCGCTGGCGCGCCACCTCGTAGAGCGCGAGCGACGCCGCGACCGAGGCGTTGAGCGACTCGACGGACGAGGCGATCGGGATCGCCGCGACGACGTCGCAGTTCTGCCGGACCAGCCGGGACAGGCCCTTGCCCTCCGACCCGGCCACGAGCACGACCGGTCCGTCGGCGACCGCGAGGTCGGCGATGTCGGTCGAGCCGTCGCCGTCCAGCCCGACGACGAAGCAGCCGGCCTCCTTGAGGTCCTGCAGCGCGCGCACGAGGTTCGTCGCGCGCGCGACCGGCACGCGGGCGGCGGCGCCGGCCGAGGTCTTCCAGGCGGCGGCGTTGACGCCGGCCGAGCGCCGCTCGGGGACGAGGACGCCGCTGGCCCCGAACGCACCGGCGGAGCGGATGATCGCCCCGAGGTTGCGCGGGTCCGTGATGCCGTCGAGCGCCACGACCAGCGCGGGGACGCCGGCCGCCTCGGCCGCGTCGACCAGGTCGAGCGGCTCGGCGTAGGTGTACTCCTCGATCGTCAGCAGCACGCCCTGGTGCACGGCGCGATCGCTCATGACGTCGAGGTCGGTCTTGGTGGTCTCGATGAGCGGCAGGCCGGAACCGGTCGCGAGCCGGAGGATCTCGCGCACCCGGTCGTCCGCCTCGACGCTCGCGGCCACGTGCAGCGACCGCGCGGGCGCCCCGGCTCGGAGCGCCTCGACGACGGCGTTGCGGCCGACGACGATCTCGTGGCCGCGGGCGCGGGCCGAGCCCGCCGGACGGCCCTGCTTGGGCTTGGTCGCGTCGCGCTTGGCCGCGGCCGCCGCCCGGCGCGCGGCCGGGTGCCCGACGCGGTCGACCGCCTTCGGCGTCGGGCCGCGCCCCTCGAGCGCCTGTCGGCCGTGGCCGCCCGTGCCGACGCGCGCGCCCTTCTTCGAGCCCGGCTTGCGCACCGCGCCCCGTCGCTGGGAGTTCCCCGCCATCACTTCTCTCCTGCCATCGGTCTCACACTCACGGCTCGCCGCCCTCGCCCCGGCCTCGTCAGCCGCGGACGCTCCAGCGCGCGCCGTCGGGTCCGTCCTCGACGACCACGCCGGCCGCCGCGAGCCGGTCGCGCAGCTCGTCGGCCCGGGACCAGTCCCGGTCCGCCCGGGCGCTCGCCCGCTCCTCGAGCGCCGCCGTCACGAGGACGTCGAGCGCGTCGCGGGCGGCGCCGTCCCCGTCGCTCGACGCGCGCCACCGCGGCGCGAGCGGGTCGAGCCCGAGGACGTCGAGCATCGCTCGCAGGACGAGCGCCGCCGCTCCCGCGGCGGCGGTGTCGCCGGCGGCGAGTGCGGTGTTCCCGCGGCGCAGCCACTCGTGCACGACGGCGAGGGCCGCGGCGACGTTGACGTCGTCGTCCATCGCGGCGACGAACTCGGCCGGCAGGTCCGCCGCGGCCACCTCCTCGAGCGCGGCCTCCCCGGCGACCTCGGTCGCGCGGGTCACGAAGCCGGAGAACCGCTCCCAGGCCGCGGCCGCGTCGGCCAGCGTCTCGTCGGAGAACTCGACGGTCGAGCGGTAGTGGACGCCGGCGAGCGCGAGCCGCAGGACGGGGGCGCCGGCCCGGGCGAGCACGTTGGGGACGGAGAGGTAGTTGCCGAGCGACTTGCTCATCTTCTCCCCGCCCGAGGTGACCCAGGCGTTGTGCAGCCAGTACCGCGCGAACGGGTACCCGGCGGCGTGGCTCTGCGCCTGCTCGTTCTCGTGGTGGGGGAAGCGCAGGTCGATGCCGCCGCCGTGGATGTCGAAGGTGTCGCCGAGGTAGCGCTGCGCCATCGCGGAGCACTCGAGGTGCCAGCCGGGCCTGCCGCGACCGAACGGGGTGTCCCACGAGGCCGTCGCCGGCTCTCCGGGGCGTGCCGCCTTCCACAGGGCGAAGTCCTGCGGGGAGCGCTTCTCGGGGGAGGCGTCGTCGTCCGGCTCGAGGTTCTCCAGCCGCTGGTGCGTGAGCGAGCCGTAGTCGGGCAGCGAGCGGACGTCGAACCAGACGTTGCCCTCCGCGCCCCGGTAGGCGTGCCCGCGCGCCACGAGGAGCTCCATGAGCGCGATCATCTCGGGCACGTGCCCCGTGGCCCGCGGCTCGTAGCTGGGCGGCAGGACGCCGAGCGCGTCGTAGGCGGCGGAGAACTCGCGCTCGTAGCGGTAGGCCCACGCCCACCACGCGGCGTCGTTCGCCGCGGCCTTCTGGAGGATCTTGTCGTCGATGTCCGTGACGTTGCGGACGAGCGTCACCTCGTAGCCGCTGCGCCGCAGCCAGCGCACGAGGACGTCGAAGGCGATGGCCGAGCGCAGGTGCCCGACGTGGGGCTCCCCCTGCACCGTGGCGCCGCAGACGTACATGCCGACCCGACCGGGTGTCAGGGGCACGAAGTCTCGCTGGCTCCGCGACGCGGAGTCGTACAGGCGCAGGCTCACCGACACACCCTACCGAGAACGGCGGCGAAGCCCTCGCCCGCCGCCGCCCGTCTCACGCGCTGCGCGTCGGCACGGACACCCGCGACGGGCGCCGGGGCCGGACTAGGACGCGAGGACCTCGTCGAGGATGGCCTCGGCCTGCTCCTCCTCGGTCTTCTTCGCGAGCGCGAGCTCCGAGACGAGGATCTGACGGGCGCGGGCGAGCATGCGCTTCTCCCCGGCCGAGAGACCGCGGCCCTGATCGCGGCGGGACAGGTCCCGCACGACCTCGGCGACCTTGATGACGTCACCGGAGGCGATCTTCTCGACATTGGCCTTGAACCGGCGGGACCAGTTCGTCGGCTCCTCGGTGTACTCGGCGCGCAGCACCTCGAAGACGCGCTCGAGCCCTTCCTGGCCCACCACGTCCCGAACACCGACGAGGTCGATGTTCTCGGCCGGAACCTCGATCACGAGGTCGCCCTGGGCGACGCGGAGCGTGAGGTAGATCTTCTCCTCACCGCGCAGCACCCGGGTGGAGATCTTCTCGATGAGCGCCGCACCGTGGTGCGGATAGACGACAGTCTCGCCGACCTCAAAAGTCATGTAGGGACTCCCCTTTCCGGAGTCAAGGATACCACGCGGTTTTTCCAGAGATTGCACACAAATACTCCACCGCCCGGGTGTTTGCGCAGGTCACGGGCGTGCGTGTGAGGTGCGTCCACGCGCGCGCGGTCGTCGGCCGCGCCCGCGTGCGGATATCGGTACGGTTGACCCATCAGCCAGTCCCACGGAGGAACCATGTCCCTCGCGCCCGCCCGCCGCCTCGCCGTCGTCGCCGCCGGCGCGCTCGCCGCGATCTCGATCGCCGCCTGCTCGCCCGTGCTCACCCACAACCCGTACGGCGCGAGCGACGGCATCCGCGTCTCGTGGGAGGACGGCGCACCGATCCGCGGCGAGAACGTGCTCCTGCTCGCGGCCGAGGAGGGCGGCGACGCGCGCGTCGTCGGCGGCCTCACGAACGGCACCGGCGAGGACGTCGAGATCCAGGTCGGGTTCGCGGACGGCGACGCGTCGACGATCACCGTCCCCGCGAGCTCCACCGTCCTGCTCGACGGCTCCCGGACCTCCGACCTGGTGCTCCCGAACGTCCCCGGCGCTCCGGGATCGACCGTCGCGATGACGTTCTCCACGCCGTCCCAGGGCGTCGTCACGCTCCAGGTCCCCGTGCTGGACGGCACGCTCGACGAGTACCGCGACCTCGTCCCCTGAGTCCCGCGCGCGGCCGGACGGTCGCGCCGCCTACCGCCCGACGAGCTTGTACCCGAGCCCCCGCACCGTCACGATCGTGCGCGGCTCCCCCGGGTCCTCCTCGACCTTGGCCCGCAGCCGCTTGATGTGGACGTCGAGCGTCTTGGTGTCGCCGACGTAGTCGGCGCCCCAGATCCGGTCGATGAGCTGGCCGCGGGTGAGCACCCGGTCAGGGTTGCGCAGCAGCAGCTCGAGCAGCTCGAACTCCCGCAGTGGCATCGGCACGACCGCGCCGTCGACCCGGACCTCGTGCCGCCCGACGTCGAGCTGGATCCGCCCGACCACGAGGTTCTCGTCGTCGTCGAGGTCCAGCTCGGCGCCGGCCCCGCCGGAGCCCCCGGCCGGACCGCGCCGCCGGAGCACCGCGCGGATCCGCGCCAGCAGCTCGCGGTAGGAGTAGGGCTTGGTGACGTAGTCGTCGGCGCCGACCTCGAGACCGACGACCTTGTCGATCTCCTCGTCCTTGGCGGTCACCATGATGACGGGGACGTCGCTGGTGCGGCGCAGCTCCTGGCAGACCTGGACGCCGTCGAGCCCGGGCAGCATGAGGTCGAGCAGCACGAGGTCGGCGCCGCGGTCGGCGAACAGCTCGACCGCCTCGGTCCCGGTGGCGGCCTCGATCACCTCGTAGCCGTCCTTCTCGAGCCGGTAGGCGAGCGGTGCGCGGTAGGACTCCTCGTCCTCCACGAGCAGGATGCGCGTCATGGGGTCCCTCCTGGGTCCGGTGCGGTGCGGGGGTTCCTCCCCGCCGGTGGCGCCGTGGTGGTGTCGCTGGCCGCGGCGCGCGAGGCTCCCGCGGTGCCGGGGTCCGAGGACGCGGCCGGCCCCTCGGCCAGCGGCAGCCGCAGGGTGAAGGTCGAGCCGCGGCCGAGCTGGGACCACACGGTGACCTCGCCGCCGTGGTCGGCCGCGATGTGCTTGACGATGGACAGGCCGAGGCCCGTGCCCCCGGTCTCGCGCGAGCGCGCGGGGTCGACCCGGTAGAACCGCTCGAACACGCGGGGCAGCACGGCCGGGTCCATGCCGATGCCCTGGTCGATGACGCTGATCTCGGCCGTGCCCTCCCCCGGGGTCCCGGTGCCGCCGACCCGGGCGACGACCGAGACGCGGGTGCCTCCGTCGGAGTAGCGCAGCGCGTTGTCCACGAGGTTGCGCACCGCGGTGACGAGCAGCCCCCGGTCGCCGAACACCTCGGGCGAGCCCATGACCTGGGCGGCCACCACGATGTCCCGGGCGCCCGCCTCGACCTCGCACCGCGCGACGGCCTCGGCGACGACGTCGGCGATCGCCACGGGCTCGGGTTCGTGCGCCGCGGCGGAGTCCTGCAGGCGGGAGAGGTCGATGATGTCCTGGACGAGCCCGGCGAGCCGGCGCGCCTCGACACCGAGCCGCCCGGCGAAGTGCGTGACCGCCTCGGGGTCGTCGGCGGCCTCGGCCAGCGTCTCCGCGAGCAGCGCGATCGCGCCGACCGGCGTCTTGAGCTCGTGCGAGACGTTCGCGACGAAGTCGCGGCGCACCTGGTCCAGCCGCAGCGCGGCCGTCCGGTCCTCGGCGAGGACGAGCACCCGCTCCGCCGCGAGCGCGATGACCTGGATCCGCAGGACGAGCCGGATCATGCCCGGCGACGTGCCGCGGGAGACGTTGAGCTGGACCTCGCGCGAGCCGCCGTCGCGGCGCACCTCGGCGACGAGCGCCGTGACCTCCGGCAGCGCGATCGCCCCCGCGCGCGCCACCCCGAGCGCGTAGGCGGCCGGCGTCGCGCGCACGACCCGGTCGCCGGCGTCCAGCATGACGGAGGCCGACCGCACGGCGGCGAGCAGGCGGGCGAGGTCGTCGCCGTCCGCGTCGCCGTCGGAGCCGGCCGGCCGGGCCGGCTCGGGCGGGTTGCTCACGCGGAAGGCGAGGATCCCGACGACGACGACGAGCGCGGCCAGGCCGATCGCCGTCACGAGGTCGAGCACGTCCACCCCTCGAGGGTAGGGGCTCCCGCGAGGCGCGAAGGCCCCGCCGGCGGCCGACGACGGTCGGGAGCGCGCGGGGGCCAAGGAGTTCATCCTCACGTCATCGACCGTTCATCGAGCGCGTGCCGGGCGACCACCCCCGGGTGTCAGGCTTGCCCGCGTATGCGCCGGGGAGACACCCCGGCCGCCGCGGACGAGGAGCATGTGGATGCGGGAGATCTTCCAGCAGGACCTGGAGCAGGTCGGCGACGACCTGGTCGCGATGGCGCGTCTCGTGCGCGAGGCGCTCGAGGGGGCGACGAGCGCGCTGCTCTCCCCCGACCTCGAGCTCGCCGAGCGGGTGATCGACGGCGACCGCGCGATCGACCGGCTCCAGGAGGACCTCGAGCAGCAGTGCATCACGCTGCTCGCCCGCCAGCAGCCGGTCGCGACCGACCTGCGCGTCGTGGTCACGGGCCTGCGGCTGTCCGCAACGATCGAGCGGATGGGCGACCTCGCCCGGCACGTCGCCGAGGTGGCGCGCGGGCGGTTCCCCGAGCAGGCGATCCCGGAGGTGGCTCGGCCGACGTTCGAGGAGCTGACGTCGTCGGCGCGCGCCGTCGCCACCGACGTCGTGGACCTGCTCGAGGGGCACGACGTGTCGCTCGCGGCGCGCGTCCTCGAGGACGACGACCGGCTCGACGCCCTCCACCGCGACACGTTCCGGCTCGTGCTCGCGCCCTCGGCCGCCGACCACAGCCTCACCCCCCAGGAGATCGTCGACATCACGCTGCTCGGTCGCTACCTGGAGCGGTTCGGCGACCACGGGGTCGCCGTCGCGCGGCGCATCCTCTTCCTCGTGACGGGCGACGCGGTCGCCCACACGGCTCCCGCGCGCTGAGCGTCCCCGCTCCCGCCACCCGGTCGCCGGTCGCGGCTCCGCTCGGAGCCTCGACCGGCCCCGGGCGCGGTGGGAGTGGTCGTGGTCGTGGTGCGCGCCACGGAGTCGGCGGGCTCGGTGGGCTCAGCGCCCGTCGCGTGCCGCCGCGGCCAGCATCTCCTCGACCCGCCCCCGGAATCGTGCCCGGGCCCCGCGGTACTCCCCGGCCTCCGGCCCCGGGTCCACCCACTCCCCGGGCACCAGCGCGAGCAGCTCCTCCGGCCCGGCCAGCAGGCCGCTGCCGGTCCCGGCCAGCATCGCGGCCGCGAGCGGCGACCCCGCGGCAGGCACGTGCCGCACCCGGAGGCCGACCGTCGCGGCCAGCGCGGCCCGGAACCGGGGCGAGGAGGCGACGCCGCCGACGACGGTCAGCGTCCCCCGCGCGCCGGTCTGCTCGGCGACCGCCTCGACCACGTCGGCGCACGCGAACGCGACCCCTTCCAGCACCGCGCCCGCGCGCTCGGCCGGCGTGTGCTCCGGCGCGCTCCCGACGAAGCCGCCTCGCACGGTGTCGTCCTTGCGCGGCACCACGATCCCGAACATGTACGGCAGGTAGGACAGGCCACGCGCCCCGGCCGGCGCGCCCGCCGCCGCCGGTCCGATCGCCCCGCCGTCGAGCTCGTCCCGCTCGAAGGCGCGGACGCTGGCGCCGGCGGCGTAGACGGAGGCCATCCGCACGAAGCCGGCGCCGTCGGCCGAGCCGAACACGAAGCCGAGACCCGGCCGCAGGTCCGGCGCCGCGCCCATCACCTGGGCCGCGGTCCCGACGTTGAGGCACAGGCCACCGCCGAGGCGGGCGCCGCCGCCCATCGCGGCGGCCGACACGTCGCCGGCCCCCGTGACGACGGGCGTTCCCTCGGGGATGCCCGTCTCAGCCGCGGCCGCCCGTGTCACCCGTCCCCGGACGGCCGCCGACGCCAGCACGGACACCCCGAGACGGGCGTCGGCCCCGCACAGCCCGAACAGCTCCTCGTCCCACCGGGCGCCCGCCGGGTCCCACAGGAGCGTGCCGAGCGCGTCGGTCGGGTCCGTCGCCAGCTCCCCGGTGAGGCGGAGCCCGAGCCAGTCCTTGGCGAGGACCAGGTGCCGGGCCCGGGCGAGCGCGTCCGGCTCGTGCTCGGCGAGCCACGCGAGCTTGGGCGCCGTGAAGGCGTCGACGGGGGCGTTGCCCGTCACGGCCTCGAACCGGGGTGAGCGGGCGAGGCGGGCCGTCGCGGCCCCGACGCGCCGGTCGGCCCACGTCATCGCCGGGCGCACGGGACGGGTGGAGCCGTCGAGCAGCAGCAGCGAGTGCATCTGACCCGCGAGGCCGACCGCCGCCGGAACGACCGGCCTCCCCTCGTCCGCCAGTCGTCGAAGCAGGCGTCGCGAGGCCGCGCACGTCGCCGACCACCAGCGATCGGGGTCCTGCTCGTGCCCGTCCGCTCCGGGGTGCCGCGTCGGGTGCTCAGCCGACTCCGTGCCGACGACACCCCTCCCGACGTCGACGGCGACGACCTTCACCCCCGTCGTCCCGAGGTCGATCCCCAGGACGACGGGGGTGGTGTCACGCACGCTCGCGCGCGGTCGTGAACCCGTACTCGCGCAGGAACTCGAGCGACTCCTCGGCGACCCGGTCGAAGTTGGCCAGGCCGATGCCGGCGGGCTCGCCGACGCCGATCTGCCCGCCGACCTGCCAGCCCTCCCACTCGACGCTGACGCAGCCGTCGAAGCCGATCTCCGCGAGGGCGTCGAAGGTCTCCCGGAAGTCGACGAGACCGCCGCCGAACCAGATGTGGTTCGTGCCGACGATGGTCGGGAGACCGACCTCGTCCTTGATCTGGACGATGTCGATGTACGGGGCCAGCCGCCGGAACGCGTCCCGGACCGACATGAACGGCTTGACGGCGACGTACAGCGCGCCGGTGTCCATCGTGACGCGGAGGTTGTCCATCGCGATCTCGTCGAACATCCGCTCCACGAGCTCGACCTTGTTGAGGATCGTCCCCTGCAGCAGCTCGATGCTGACGTTGAGGCCGAGGTCCTTGGCGTACAGCGCCACCTCCGTGATGGCCTCCTTGGCCTGGCGCCACGCCTCCTTCCGGCTCATCAGGACGTTGAGCGGCGGGTCGTAGAAGCCGTCGCCGAGCAGCGTGCACGCGGACCGGGCACCGAGCACCTTGGCGGCGTCGAGCGCCTTCTTGAAGCTGGCGATCCCCCGCTCGCGGTCGTACTCGCGGGGGCTGACGAACGTCGTGTGGTTGGCGACGTAGAAGATCTCCAGGCCGGCCTCGTCCGCGGCGGCGCGGGTCGCGCGCAGGTTCTCGTCGAACTGCTCCGACGGGACGTTCATGAGGTGCCCGAGCAGGAAGTCGACCCCGTCGTAGCCGTACTCGGCGACCTTGCGCACCGTCTCCGGCGACGACAGGTCGCCCCAGGAGTTCCAGGCGGGCCCGGCGGCCTCCAGCCGACCCCAGGGCATGTTGGGCCAGACCTCGAAGCTGATCTTCACGGTGACACTCCTTCCGGCGCCCTGCGGCGCCTGTCGATGAACCGAACGATGGGACCGAGCCGCTGGCGGCCGGTCGGGACGTCCCGGTCGGGACGCCCTAGAGGTGGGGGTTGCGGGGGGCGAGCCGTTCGGCGAGCTCCGCGTTGTGCCGCAGGGCGTCCGGCATGCCGGCGCTGAGGTAGATCTCCGGCTCCACGCCGGCGGACACCTGCGAAGCGAGGGCGGCGACGACCACCGCGTTGAGCAGGGCGAGCCCGACGACGCTCGAGCCGGGGCCGACGCGGGGCAGGCCCGGCGCGATCTCGATGAACGCGTCCCCCGGGGGGCACAGGTTGTCGAGGACGACGTCGGCGATCTCGTGCAGCCGGGGGCCCGGCTTGGACTCGGCGTACGCGATCGAGGTGATGGCGATCAGGTCGACGCCGCGCTCCCTCGCGATCGTCGCGACCTCCAGCGGGAGGGCGTTCGTGCCCGAGTTGGACACCACGAGCAGGACGTCCCGGCCGCCGACGAGGTCGTACCCCTCCAGGACGGCCGCGCCGTGCCCGCGCTCGCGCTCCAGCCGCGTGCTGAGCACCGCGCCCTCGTGGAGCATGTGCCGCGGCACGAGGACGGGACACACGCGCGCCGCTCCGCCCGCCCGGTAGAACGCCTCCTCGGCGAACACGTGGGAGTGTCCCGACCCGAAGACGAAGAGCTGACCGTCGCGGGCGAAGGCCGCCGAGACGAGCGCGGCCGCATCCGCGACCGCCTCGAGGTTGAGCTCGACGGCGGCCCGGAGCGTCTCCTCGACCACCGTGAGGTACCTGACCTCGGCCGTCTCCACGGCGTCGACGGCGGCGCTCACTTGGTCGCCCCCGCGATCAGACCGCCGACGAAGAAGCGCCCGACGGCCAGGAACAGCAGGACGGTCGGCAGGAGCGTGAACAGCGTCGCGGAGGTCACGAGCCCCCAGTCGACCGTGTACTGCCCGATGATCGCCTTGAGCCCCACGGGCAGCGTGTCGAGACCGTCCGACATGATGAACTGCGACGCGAACACGAACTCGGTCCAGGAGAAGACGAACGAGTAGACCGCGACCGTCGCGACACCCGGCAGCAGCAGCGGCAGGACGATCTGGAACATGGTCCGCAGGGGACCGGCTCCGTCGAGGGCGGCCGCCTCGTCGATCTCGATCGGGATGGCGAGGATGAACCCCCGCAGGAGCCACGTGCAGAAGGGCGCCGTGAACGCGACGTTGACGAGCACCAGGCCGGCGTGGCTGTCGATGAGCCCGAGCTGGGCGAGCGTGACGTACAGCGGGACGATGAGCAGCGTGCCGGGGATCATGTAGGACAGGAGCACGACGCCCGAGATCTTCCCGGCGCCGGGCACCCTGAGCCGGTCGAGGCCGTAGGCCGCGGCGATCGACACCACGAGCGTCACGACCGTCGTCCCGATCGCGACCACGAAGCTGTTGGAGAGGAACAGCGGGTACTTCGTCGTCGCGAAGAGCCGCTCGAAGTTCTCCAGCGTCCACTCGCGCGGCAGGAGCGTCGGGCTGGTGCTGATGAGCTCGCTGCGGGGCTTGAAGCTCGAGACCGTGATCCAGTAGATCGGCCCGAGCACGACGAGCGTGAGCAGCGCCATGACGACGACCCGCGGGATGGCGCGCACCGCGCGTCCCGGTGTGGTGAGTGCGGACATCACAGCTCCTTCGGCCGCGCGAACCGGACGAACAGCAGCGCGGCGATGCCGAGCACGATCACCGTGAGCACGCTGGCGGCAGCCGCCTCGCTGGCCCGGAACGCGCTGAACGCGGTGTTGTAGACGTAGACCGGCAGCGTCGTCGTCGCGTCGGCCGGACCACCCTCGGTGATGAGGAAGATCGTGTCGAGGATGTTGAACGACCAGAGCGAGCCGACGAGGGCGACGGCGAACAGGACGGGTTGCAGCAGGGGGAACGTGACGGCCCAGAAGGTCTGCCACGCGTTGGCGCCGTCGATCGTCGCCGCCTCGATCACCTCGCCGGGCACCGTCGCGAGGGCGCCGTAGACGACGACGGCCGTGAGCGGGAACCAGTGCCAGCTGTTGACGAGGATGATGACCGGCAGCGCCCAGACCGGGTTGCCGAACGGGGAGCCGAGGTCGATCCCGACGGCCTCGAACGCCTTGTACACGACCCCGTAGCTGGAGTTGAGCATCCACTGCCAGATGATCGTGACCGCCACGGTGGGCACGACCCACGGCAGCATCACCCAGACGCGCGCCGAGCGAGCCCACCAGCCGCGCCGCTGCATGAGCAGCGCGGCGCCGAAGGCGAGGACGGTCTGCACCGCCATGTTGCCGATCAGCCAGAGCCCGGAGCGCCGCAGGGCGGCCCAGAAGGACGGATCGCCGACGACCTTGGCGTAGGTCTCGAACGCGACGAAGTCGGAGTCGCTCCCGATGAGCCGCTGGTCGCGCAGGCTCGTCCAGACCGCGTTGAGGAGCGGGTAGGCGATCACCACGAGCATGATGACGACGATCGGCGCGACGAGCGCGTAGCCCAGCGCCATCTCCCTCGGTCCCAGCCGGCCCCGTGGCCGGGGGTGACGGGCCCCGCGCACCCGCGCGGAACCCGTCACCCGTGCTGCATCGCTGGCCACGGCTAGCTGAGGGCCTTGTCCATCTCGGCCTGCGCCCACGCTGCCGCATCCTCGGCTGACTCGCCGGAGACGTACATCCGCTGGATGGCCTGGGCGAGGATGTTCTGGCCGGAGATGTCACCGATGCGCTCGATGTACTGGCCGTCGACGAACCCGAAGAGCGCGCCGGTCTTCGACTGGTCGAGCATCGCGTCGACGCACTCGGAGTAGGTGTCGATGATCTCGTTGGAGCGCCAGGCGGAGATCTGGGCCTCGTCCGTCGTGACGGGGAGGAACAGACCCGGCTCGGCCTCGAGGAACGGCCCGTAGTTCTCCGGCAGCATCAGCCAGCTCAGGAACGCTGCGGCGCCGTCCTGGCGAGCCTGGTCGTCGGCGAGGACCATGGCGCCGTTGGAGTAGTAGATGCTCCCGGGCTGGCCGCCCTCGTCCTTGACGGGGATCGGCGCGCAGCCGAGGCGGTCGGGCGCGAGGCCGGACTCGGCCTCCCACGGCGCGAGGTACTGGCCCTTCTCGACGGCCATCGCGGCCGCGCCGCTGTTGAACGCCGCCTGCGGCTCGCCCCAGGCGAAGCTGGCGGAGTCCTTGGGCGAGAACGCGAGCAGGTCCTTGTAGAGCTGGAGCGCCGCGACGGTCTCCGGGGTGTCGAAGTCCACCTCGCCGTCCTCGGTGAACCAGTTCCCCGCGCCGCCCGTGACCATGAAGCTGTACAGCACCTGGTCGGACGCGAGGTTCTTGCCGGCCGGCAGCGCGATGCCGCTCTGCCCGTCCTGCGTCAGCCTCTCGGCGGCCGCCCGCAGCTCGTCCCACGTCGTCGGCGCCTCGAGGCCGGCGGCCTCGAAGCTGTCGCGGTTGTACCAGAGCATCTGCACCATGCCGTAGAGCGGGACGGCCCACACCTCGCCACCGTCGGTGTAGGCGGCGGTCGCCGCGTCCAGGAAGTCGTACTCGCCGTCCAGCTCCTCGACCGTGCTCGTCACGGGCTGACCGAGACCGAGGTTGCGCACGTAGGTCGCGAAGTCGGGGATCGCGAAGAGGATGTCCGGCTGGTTGCCGGCCTGCGCGGCGGCCGCGATCCCCTGGTACACCGAGTCCCACTCCTGCACCTGCGCCTGGACGGGGTACGCGGGGTCGGTGGCGTTGTACTGGTCGATCAGTGTGTTCCACGCCTCGACCCGCGTGGGGACGCTCTCCATGTGCCAGAGGATCAGCGGCTCCGTCGAGCCGGTGGCGCCGCCACCGGACTGTGCCCCGCCTCCCGGGTCCGTGCTCGCCGAGCCCGAGGGAGAACCCGAGCAGCCGGCGAGGATCAGCGATCCGGCGGCGACCGCCGCCGCGATCGGGATGATGAAGCGGTTACGCATACCTTCACCTCTCTGTGAATAGTCGGGCGCCGGCGCCACCGTGCACCGGTCGCATGACCGCGTGCTGCTCTAGAGCGGCACGCGGATTACTCTAGAGCAAAGACGGAGGTCTGGGAAGACCGACGGCTCGCCCGCGGCTCCGCGCACGACGCGGCGTACGACGAGCCAGGGATGGACCACTATGAGAGCCATGTCCACACCGAAGTACGTGACGATCGCCCGCGAGCTGCGGCGCCGCTGCCAGCAGCTCGCCGCCGGCTCGCGCCTGCCGCCGGAGCGGACGCTCGCCCACGAGTTCGGCGTCAGCGTCATGACCGTGCGCCAGGCGCTGGGTCAGCTCGTCGACGACGGCTGGGTGAACCGGACGGCCGGGCGCGGGACGTTCGTCACCCGCCCGACGGTGTCGATGGGACCGACGCTCACGTCGTTCACCGTCGACATGCGCCGGCGCGGGCTCGAGCCGTCCTCGACCGTGCTGCGGGTCGAGCGCGTCGTGCCCGACCTCGAGACCGTCGCCGCGCTCGGCATCCGCCCCGGCGAGAGCACGCTGCTGGTCGAGCGCCTGCGCTGCGCCGACGGGGAGCCGATCTGCCACGAGGTCAGCCTGTTCCCGGAGCGGGTCGCGGAGCAGCTCCTCGCGGGGCGGCTCGACCAGTCGGTCCACGAGATCCTCGTGGCGTCGGGAGCCGAGCCCCGCAGCAGCGAGCGCTCGGTCCGGGCCGTCGTCGCGGGGGGGCGCGAGTGCGAGCTGCTCGAGCTGCCGCCGGGCTCGCCGGCGCTCGAGATCATCGACCTGTTCTCCGACGTCACGGGCCGCCCGGTCCAGCACGCGCGCACGCGCTACCGGTTCGACCGCTACGAGGTGCGCAGCCTCATCGAGACGAACCCCCGACCGGCCGGCGCGGCGATCTGACGCCCGTCCGCCCCGGCTCACGCCGGGCCCTGCGCCTTCGCACCGTGTCCCGTCAGCATGAGGACCACCGGGCCACCGGGGTCGACGTGCCGCTCGGTCCCGCGCCGCTCGCCCGCGCCGCCCAGGCCGAGGGCGTCGCTCGCCGCGAGGGCCGTCGCGGCCCCGGGCTCGACCCACACGCCCGAGGCGGCGAGCTCGCCGACGGCCTCGCTGATCGCGCCCTCGCCGACGGCGACCACCTCCCCGCCCGTCCTGCCGACCGCGGCGGCCGTGATGGCCGCCGCCGACTCGTAGCCGCGCAGGGGGTCGGCGATCGCGGTCGCCGACGTGGCCGACCACGAGCTCCCGCGCAGGTCGGCGAGCGACGCGCCGGCCCAGAACCGCGCGATGGGCGCCATGGCCGCCGCCTGGACTCCGACCAGCCGCGGCACCCTGGCCACGAGGCCGAGGCAGACGGCGTCCGCGAACCCCCGCTCGATCCCGCGCAGCAGCGGCCCGGCGCCGATCGGCACGACGACGACGGCGGGCTCGACGCCGAGCTGGTCGAGGAGCTCGAACGCGATCAGCCGGTACGCCTCGGCCAGGATCGGGTTGCGGTAGGTGGTCGAGACGTTGACCCAGCCGTCGCCCTCCTCCGCCGCCGCTCGCGCGTAGGCGTCCGAGTAGTCCCCCTCGACCTCGGCCACCTCGGCACCGTAGGCGGCGCAGGCCGCCAGCTTGCGCCCGGCGTGCGAGGCGGAGCCGACGACCACCCGGCAGCGCAGCCCCGCCGCGGCGGCGTAGGCCGCGGCGGAGACGGCGGCGTTCCCCGTCGACGCGACGACGAGGCCGCGCGCCCCGAGCCGGACCGCGAGCGCCGCGCCGAGCGACATCGCCCGGTCCTTGAACGACAGCGTCGGGTTGAGCGACTCGAGCTTGGCCAGGACGCCGGGGCGCCCCGCGACCGGGACCAGCGGTGTGTCACCCTGCCCGAGGTCGACGCACTCGCCGACGTCGACCAGGAGGTCGGCCCGGCCGCGCGAGACGGGCGGCTCCGGGGCGGCGAGCAGCGTCCCGGCGCAGTCCGGGCACTCGTAGGCGACGTCGTCGGTCGCCCGGTCGCACTCGACGCAGACCAGACGCCACGGACGCGCCGTCCTCACCATGCCGCTCTCCCTCGCCGTCGCGGGAGCTTCCTTGTGGAAGCGGATTCCAAAAGCTAGCATGACGCACGGTCGCCCGGTTGTCACCTGTCAGCCGAGGCCCTCTCATCCGACTCTCACCGTGGAGGTCGTCGTGGACGTGCTCGAGCTCACCCGAGCGCTGGTCGAGATCGACTCGCAGAATCCCGGGGCCCTCGAGCCCGAGATCGCGCGCTTCGTCCACGACTGGGCCACCCGGCGCGGCTACGCGACGACGGTGCTGGAGCCCGTGGCCGGACGCCCGAACGTCCTCGTCACGCTCGACCTCGGCGGCGAGCGCCACCTCGGTCTGTCCGGTCACCTCGACACCAAGCCGATCGGCGACGCCCTCGCCCAGTGGCGCACGCCGCCGCTCGAGCTCACCGTCGACGGCGACGACGCCTACGGTCTCGGTGTCACGGACATGAAGGGCGGTGTCGCGGCCATGATGGTCGCGCTCGACCGCCTCGCGACCGGGCCGGCCACGGCCACCGGACGCGTCACGCTGCTCCTGAGCGCCGACGAGGAGCAGGGGTCCGACGCCGGGGCCAAGGCGCTCGTGGAGGCGGGTCTGCTCCCGCCGCTCGACGCCGTCGTGATCGGCGAGCCCAGCGGGATCACCCGGGCGTGGGAGGGCATCCACCTGGTCTCCCGCGGGCTGTGCTGCTTCGACGTCGAGATCACGACGACGCAGGGCCACTCCGGCCTCTCCCCCATCCTCGGCCGCAACGCGACCCTCGTCGCCGCCGACCTGCTCCACGCGTTCGAGGAGTTCCGCCCCACCGTCACCACGCCCGGCGAGGTGGCCTGCGCGCCGACCGTGAACCCGGGCATCTTCGCGCGCTCGGGGGTGAGCTGGGGCGTCTGGCCCGGGTGGTGCAGCATCGGGATCGAGATCCGCCTCGTGCCGGGGATGGACCAGCGCGTCCTGCACGCCGAGGTGGCCGCCCTGGTCGAGGAGGTCGTCGGCGACCGCGCCCACGCGGACATCCGCTACAAGGACTCGGCCCAGGGGTGGATCGACGCGGTCGAGCTGTCCCCGGGCGCGGCGGTCGCCCGGGCCGCGCGCGTCGCGACCGCCGAGGTGCTCGGCGCCCCCGCGCCGTTCACGGCGTTCCCCGGGGCGACCGACGCGACGTCGTTCCTCGGCACCGGCGGCATCCCGACCATCGCGAGCCTCGGCCCGGGCTGGATCAGCTCCGCGCACGGGGCGAACGAGCGCGTCGGGGTCGGCCAGCTCGACGAGGCGGTGGCGATCTACGACGCCCTCGCCCGGCACTACCTGGCGGGGGCCGAGGCGTGAGCGCCGTCGAGGTCGCGCCCGACATCTGGCTGGTCGGGAGCTGCGACCCCGGGTCGCCGGCGTTCACCGACCGCCACGACTGCGCCCAGTACCTGCTGTGGCGGGACGGGGAGGGCTGGCTGGTCGACGCGGGCACGGGACTCGGCTCCGACCGGTGGCTCGGCAACGTCGCCGAGGTGGCGGACCCCGCGGGGCTCTCGGGACTGGTGGTGACGCACTACCACGCCGACCACGCCGGGGGCGCGGCCGCGGCGCTGGACCGGGGTCTGCGCGTGCTCGCCAGCCCCGTCACCGGCGCGGCGCTCCGCGTGGGTGACGACGAGGCGACCAGCCTCGCCCGGGCTCGCACCGCCGGGGTCTACCCCCCGGATCTCGCGCTCGCCCCGGCCCCGACGGTCGAGCCGGCGCCCGCGACCCTCCCGCTCGCGTGGGGGACGCTCGAGGTGCTCGACACCCCCGGTCACTGCGACGGCCACGTCGCCGTGCTGCTCACGCGGGAGGGTCGCTCGTCGCTGCTGGCCGGCGACGTCGTCTTCGCCGGCGGGCGCATCGCGATCCAGGCGATCGCCGACTGCCGGCCGCTCGCCTACGCGGAGACGGTCGCCCACCTCGCCAGCCGGGACGTCGACGACCTGCTCCCCGGCCACGGGGCGGTCGTGCTCGGCGGGGCCGGCGCCGACCTCCGGCGCGCGGCCGCGTCGTTCGCCGCGCTCCTGCCGCCGCCCAACCACCTGCCGGCACCCGGGTACGGCCTGTGACGGCCGCGCCTCGACCCCGTCCCGCCGGCGCCGCGCGCGGCGCCGGAGCAGCCCGCCACCGTGCCACCATGTCGTCGACGACGGCCAACCAGACCAGAGGAGTCGATGCGTGAACCAGCCGACCGACGGCCCCGGACGACGGAGCGGACCCGACGGCCTGCGCGCCGTCGACCGGACGATCCGCATCCTGCTCGCGCTCGCCGCCTCGCCGACGGGGACGAGTCTCACCGACCTCGCGCGAGGGACGGACATCTCCGCCCCGACGGCGCACCGGCTGCTCGGCGCGCTGCGGCGTCACCGCCTCACGCGCGAGACCGTCGACGGCAGGCACGCGCTCGGTCCCGCCACCCTGGTGCTCGCGCGGGGGTTCCTCGGCGGCCTCGACTTCCGCGTCGAGGCCCTCCCGGTCCTCTCGGAGCTGCGCGACGCGACCGGCGAGGCGTGCCACCTCGGGACGCTCGCCGCGCCGCACATCGTGTACGTCGACAAGCTGGGCTCGACGCACCCCGTCCAGGTCATGACGCGGATCGGCGGGACGGCTCCGGCGCTGACGACGGCGCTGGGCCGGGCGCTCCTCGCCAACTCCCCCGCCGAGGTCGTCCGCCAGGTCGTCACGGCGAGCGAGGCGCAGCTCGGGCCGCTCCCCGCGTGGGACCCCGAGGAGCTCGACCGGACGCGCGAGCGCGGCTACTCCATCGACGACGGGGAGTCGGCACCGGGCATCGTCGCGCTCGGTGCGCCGATCTTCGACAGCGAGGGCGCCGCCATCGCGGCGATCGACGTCGCCGTCCCCGCCGTGCGGTTCGACCGGGAGCGCCGCGAGGAGCTGGGGGGACTGGTCAGGGCCTCGGCCGACCGGGTCTCCTCGGCGCTCGGCCACCCGGCCAACGGCCCGGACCTGCCGACCGACGACCGCTCCGATGGCTGACGTCGCCGGTCCCACGCGCGTCGTCCTGGCCGGCGCCGGTCGCTTCGGCGCGCTCCACGCCCGCACCTGGAGCGAGGCCGGCGCGCGGATCGTCGGCGTCGTCGACCCGGACGCGAGGCGTGCCGAGGCGCTGGCCGCGCGCCACGGCGCCTCCTTCGGCTCGGACCTGTCCGAGGTCCTCCGGCCCGGGTCGGCCGACGCCGTGGTCGTCGCCTCGACCGAGGACACCCACGTTCCCCTGGCCCTCGAGGCGCTCCGGGCCGGGTGCCACGTGTTCGTCGAGAAGCCGTTCGCGATGCGGCCGGCCGACGCGGCCGCCGTCGTCGCGACCGCGGAGGCCCGCGGCCTGACGGCGTTCGCTGGCCACGTCTCCCGGTTCGCCCAGCCCTACGTCCGCCTGCGCGACGCCGTCGACGCGGGCCGGCTTGGCACGCTGTGGACCCTGCGCCTGCGGCGCGACTTCTCCCGCGCCTGGTTCGAGTCGTTCGGCGACCGGGTCGACCCGGTCTGGGAGTCGTGCATCCACGACGTCGACCTCGCGATCTACCTGGCCTCGGCGCGGCCGGTGCGCGTCGTCGCCCAGCGCAGCGCAGCCGCCGGCCGGGCGGCCGCGAGCGTCGTCTCGGCGCTGGTCGCCTTCGACTCGGGGGTCACCGCGACGATCGAGTCGGCCTGGGCGGTCCCCGACGGCGCGCCGGGGACGCTCGCCGGGGTCCTCGAGCTGGACGGGACCATCGCGGCCGAGTGCGAGGTGATCGGCTCCCGGGGCGTGGCGAAGCAGCGCCTGGTCAACGACTCGCTCACGGAGTGGACCGACACCGGCGCGACGACCCCCGACCTCACCCTGTGGCCGGAGGTGGCGGGGCGCGTCGGCGGAGCGCTGGCCGCCGAGGTCGCCGAGGCGCTCGCGGTGTTCCGCGGCGAGCGCCCGCCCGCGCGGATGCCGCACCGCGAGGCGCTGTGGAGCGTCGAGCTCGCCGCGGCCATCGTCGAGTCGGCCGAGTCGGGCGCGGTCGTGACGATCCCGGGGTAGCGCGGCATCCCCTGACGCGGCGGACACGGCCCGCGCGCCGGACGCGCCGGACGGCCGAGGGGCCGGACGCCGGTGCGGCGTCCGGCCCCTCGGGTCCGGCGGGCGAGATCGCCCCGGGGTCGACCCGGGCGATCGCCCCGGGGTCAGCGTCCCTGGTTGGCGACGGCCTTGATGGCGTCGGCGGCGGCCTCGGGGTCGAGGTACGTCCCGCCCTTCGTCACGGGCACCAGGTTCTCGTCGAGCTCGTAGACCAGCGGGATGCCCGTGGGGATGTTGAGCCCGGCGATCGTGGCGTCGTCGATCCCGTCGAGGTGCTTGACCAGCGCGCGCAGCGAGTTGCCGTGCGCCGCGACGAGGACGGTCTTGCCGGCCTTGAGGTCGGGGACGATCTCGGCCTCCCAGTACGGGAGCGCGCGGTCGAGGACCTGCTTGAGCGCCTCGGCGCGCGGGATGGCCTCACCGGCGTAGCGCGGGTCGCCGTCCTGGGAGAACTCGGAGCCGAGCTCGATGTCCGGCGGCGGCACGTCGTAGGAGCGGCGCCAGAGCATGAACTGCTCCTCGCCGTACTCCTCGAGCGTCTGCTTCTTGTCCTTGCCCTGGAGCGCACCGTAGTGACGCTCGTTGAGCCGCCAGGAGCGCTTGACGGGGATCCAGTGGCGGTCGGCCTCGTTGAGGGCCAGGTTCGCCGTCGTGATCGCGCGGCGCAGGAGGGAGGTGTGGACGACGTCGGGCAGGACGCCGTTCTCGGCGAGGAGCCGGCCGCCGCGCGCGGCCTCCTCGACGCCCTTCTCCGACAGGGGCACGTCGACCCAGCCGGTGAAGAGGTTCTTCGCGTTCCAGTCGCTCTCGCCGTGGCGGAGCAGGACAAGGGTGTACGTCATGGTCACCATCATGGCGCACTCCCCGAGCGGCGGACGGGCCGTTCTACCCAGTGGTCACCCGCGGTCGCGCCCCGGGAACGACGACGGAACGACGATGGCCCGGCCGGGTGAGCCGGCCGGGCCATCGAGCGCGTGTCGAACGCCTGACGAGACGTCAGTTGGCCGCCTCGTACGCGGCGCGGATCTCCGCGGGGATGCGCCCGCGCGGGCTGACCGTGTGGCCGTTGGCCTGCGCCCAGGCGCGGATCGCCGCCGCATCACCGCTGGACGAGCGTGCCTTGCCCCGCGCGGGCGTCGCACCGCGACGACCACCGCTGCGGCGGGCCGCGCCGATCCAGCCCGCGAGGTCCTCGCGCAGCTTGGCCGCATTCTCGACGGACAGATCGATCTCGTACGTCACACCGTCGAGGCCGAACGTGACGGACTCCGCCGCCTCGCCGCCGTCAATGTCGTCGATGAGGACGTAGCTGATCTTCTGCACCATGTGTCGCCTCCAGTAATAGGGATTGTGCACGAACGGGTCAACAATCCCCCTGTGCAAGCAGAATGTCAAACACCCGGGGCAATCTCTCGAGAAGGTGTCGCGCGACGGGGGCCGTAATTCTCGCGGCTAACGATTGTCGCCGGCGACCGGCTCGCGATTCTGGGAGTCGGCTGGGAATGCCGCCGCGACCGGAACGCCGGGCTCCACGGGCGCGACCCCGCTCGCGCCGGGCTCCGCCGCCCCGCCGGCCGGGTCGACGCCCACCCGGCCGTCAGCGACGGCTTCGGCGTCGGCGACGCCACTCGCGCCGGGCCCGCCCGGCGCGGCCTCGCCTGCGGCTCGCTCACGCAGCTCGCGGTCGAGCAGGGCCTCCTCGCGCAGCCGCTGGCTGCGTTCCCGCCGATCCGCCAGCACCATGGCCCGCACGACGAGGAGGAAGACGGCGAGCACCCCGATCGACGGGATGAGTGCGCCGAGCGAGGTCCCGAGGTCGTCCCACATGCCCCCAGCCTAACCGCGCGCCGCGACGCCGGGCGGGCCGCGGCCTCGCCCCGCCGTCGTCCGCACCCAGCGGGTGATGCGCATCAGTGCGCCACCTCGGGGTAGCGGAAAGATGGAATCAGGATGCAGCGGGAACCGGCCGACAATTCGGTCGGCTACTCGGTTTCTATGCCGTCGGCTTCACCAGCGGGAACAGGATGGTCTCTCGGATACCGCGACCGGTGAGCGCCATGAGCAGCCGGTCGATTCCCATGCCCATCCCGCCGAGCGGCGGGAGCGCGTGCTCGACGGCGCGCAGGAAGTCCTCGTCGACGTGCATCGCCTCGGGGTCGCCCGCGGCGGCCAGGAGGGCCTGCGCCTCGAACCGCTCGCGCTGCACGACCGGGTCGATGAGCTCGGAGTAGGCGGTCGCGAGCTCGAACCCGCGCACGTACAGGTCCCACTTCTCGGTCATCCCCGGCCGCGAGCGGTGCGCCCGGGTCAGCGGCGAGGTGTCGACCGGGAAGTCCCGCACGAACGTCGGCGCCACCAGGTGGTCGCCCACGAGGTGCTCGAACAGCAGCTCGACGAGCTTGCCGGGGGTCGGCGCCTTCGTCGTCGCGACCTCGAGCCCGACCCGCTCGGCGTACTCGACGAGCGTGTCCAGCTGCGTCTCGGGCGTCACGGCCTCACCGAGCGCGGAGCTGACGGCGTCGTAGAGCGAGAGCGTCGTCCACTCCCCGCCGAGGTCGTACTCGGTGCCGTCGGCGAGCGTCACGGTCGTCGAGCCGAACACCTCCTGCGCCGCCTCCTGGACGAGCTCGCGCGTGAGGACGGCCATCCCGTCGTAGTCCGACCAGGCCTCGTACGCCTCGAGCGAGGAGAACTCGGGGCTGTGCGAGGAGTCGACGCCCTCGTTGCGGAACTGCCGCCCGATCTCGAAGACGCGCTCGACCCCGCCGACCACCGCCTGCTTGAGGAACAGCTCGGTCGCGATCCGCATGACGAGGTCGACGTCGAACGCGTTCATGTGCGTGACGAACGGCCGCGCCGCCGCGCCGCCGGCCTGCGTCTGCAGGATCGGCGTCTCCACCTCGAGGTAGCCCCGACGGTGGAAGGAGTCGCGCAGCGAGCGCACGACGCCGGCCCGGACCCGCACCATGTCCCGCGCCTCGGGGCGCGCGATGAGGTCGAGGTACCGCCGCCGGACGCGGGTCTCCTCGCTCGTCTCCTTGTGCAGCGTCGGGAGCGGGCGCAGCGACTTGGCGGCGAGCTGCCACCCGTCCGCCATGATCGACAGCTCGCCTCGGCGCGAGGAGATGACGCGCCCCCGGGCGAACAAGAAGTCGCCGAGGTCGACGTCGGCCTTGAAGTCCGCCAGCGAGTCCTCGCCGACCTCGGCGAGGGAGAGCATCACCTGGAGCGTGCGGCCCTCGCCGTCGGCGATCGCGGCGAAGCACAGCCTGCCCGTGTTGCGCAGGTGCATGACCCGGCCCGCGACGCCGACGACGACGTCCGTCTCCTCGCCCGGCTCGAGGCCCGCGTGCTCCTCGCGGACCGCCGCGATCGTCGTGGTGACCGGGACGGACACCGGGTAGGGCTCGCGGCCGGAGGCCAGCAGGCGCTCGCGCTTCTCCTTGCGCACCCGGACCTGCTCGGGGTCGGCGTCGAGGTGCTCCGTCTCGATCGTCTCGACGTCCTCGGCGGCGGGTGCGGGCGTGGTGGAGGGCTGCTCAGTCACCCGGAGAGGATACCGAGCCGGACCCGAGAGCGACGGGTCCGTTGTCGATGAGCCGGACGCCGTCGACCAGCGCGGCGACGACGTAGCGCGGCTCGGCCGCGCGACCGCCGGGCCCGACGGCATCCGTCCCGGCGCGCCGATCACCGGTCACGTCGGGACGCAGCTCCAGGTACGTCTCCGGATCGACGACGGTCGCGTAGTCGACCTCGACGTCGTCCAGCTCGGCCCGCGCCGCCGCGAGCACCTGGGCCAGGTCCGCCCCGGCCGCCGCGAGCCGCTGCGCGACGGCGACGGACCTGGACAGCGCGAGGGCGCGTCGCCGGCCGTCCGGGGTGAGGCGGACGTTCCGGCTGGAGAGCGCCAGCCCGTCCGGCTCGCGAACGATCGGCACCTCGAGCACCCACAGGTCGAGATCGAGGTCGCGCACCATCCGCTGGACGAGCGCGAGCTGCTGCGCGTCCTTCTGCCCGAACACGGCGACGTCCGGCCGAACGAGGTGGAACAGCTTCGACACGACCGTGAGCACGCCGGCGAAGTGCCCCGGGCGGGAGGCCCCCTCGAGCGCGTTCGCGACCGGCCCGGGGTCGATCGTCACCCGGGTCGCACCCTCGGGGTACATCTCGTGCGCACTCGGCGCGAAGACGAGGTCCGGCGCGTCCGCGCCGAGGGCGGCGAGCGACGCGACGTCAGCGTCGAGCGTGCGCGGGTAGGCGGCGAGGTCGCCGGGGTCGCCGAACTGTGTCGGGTTGACGAACACGGTGACGACGACGTGGTCGGCCACGCCGCGCGCCGCCCGGACGAGGGCGAGGTGCCCCTCGTGGAGCGCCCCCATCGTCGGGACGACGGCGACCGTTCCGGCCAGGCGCCGGCGTGCCGCCCGCAGGTCGGTGATCGTGTGGAGGACGGCGACGCTCGCCGGCTGGACGCCGGTGCCGACGCCGGCCGCGTCACCGGCGTCCTCGCTCTCCCGGAGCAGGCGGCGGATCGCAGCGGCCCGGTCGGGGTCGATCCGCCGCTCGTGCTCCGCGAGCACGGCGGTCGCGTCCGCGAGGGCGCGGTAGGTGAGCAGCGCGCGCTCCGCGCCGTCGGGTCCGACGAGGGCCTCGATCGCCGCGAGGTGCTCGGCGACGGTGCCCGCGTCGCCGCGGCTGACCGGGCCCGTGAGCGCGGCGGCGCCCGAGCCGAGCGCGCCGTCGAGCGCGGCCCGCGCGAGCGGCCCGAGCAGCCCGCCGGCCGCGTCCTGCTCCTCCCCGCTCGGCGCCGTGCCGGTGACGCCGGCGGCGCGCAGGATCTCCTGGGCCTGGACCAGCAGCGTCACGAGGTGGTTGCTCGCGTGCGCGAGGGCCGCGTGGTAGCCGGCGCGGCTGTCCTCCGGCAGGAGCACGGGCTCGCCGCCGAGCTCGACGACGAGGGCCTGGCCGATCGGCTGGACCGGCGCGGCGGCGGTGACGGCGAACGGGGTGCCGACGAGGCGGGCGAGGTCGAGCGACGTGCCCGTGAACGTCATCGCCGGGTGGATCGCGAGCGGGATCGCACCGGCCGCGAGCGCCGGACGCAGGACGCCGGTACCGTGCCGGCCGCTGGTGTGGACGACGAGCTGACCCGGACGGAAGCCGCCCTGCTGGGCGACCCAGGCGACGACGTCGGCGATCGCGTCGTCCGGGACGCACACGAGGACGAGGTCGGCGCGGCGGGCGACCTCGACGAGGTCGAGCAGGGGCACGCCGGGCAGGAGTGCCTCGACGCGCTCGCGGGTCTCGGGCGAGGCGCCCGAGACCGCGACGACCTCGTGTCCCTCCGCCCGCAGCGCGTTGCCGAGGACGGCGCCGACGCGGCCGGCCCCGAGGATGCCGACGGCGAGCCGGCCGGGCTTGGTGCTGCTCGAGTTCACCGGACCATCCTGCCCCGTTCCGGGGCGCGGGTCAGGCGGCCGGCAGCCGGACCTCGACGCAGGTGTCGCCCGGGACCGAGCGCACCGTGATGCTGCCGCCGTGCGCCTCGACGATGGCCTCGGCGATCGCGAGCCCCAGGCCGGTCGACGACGGCGAGTCGGCGTCGCGGGTGCGGGAAGTCTCGCCGCGGGTGAACCGGTCGAACAGCGTGTCGGCGAGCTCGGGCGGGATGCCGGGGCCGTCGTCGCGGACGGAGACGAGGACCTCGCGGGCCGCCGGGTCCGCCGCGACGCCGACGCGGACCCGGGTCCCCGGCGGCGTGTGCACGCGCGCGTTCGCGGTGAGGTTGACGAGCACCTGGCGCAGCCGCGCCTCGTCGGCGAGGACCAGGGGCAGGTCGCCGATGTCGGGGTCGGTGTCGCGGTCGACGTCGGCGTCGTCACCGGCGTCGGTGTCGCCGTCGCCGGGCAGGTCGAGCTGCCAGAGGTGGCGCGGCCCGGCGGCGTGCGCGTCGCTCACCACCTCGGCAACGACGGCGACCAGGTCGACGGGCGCGAGCTCGAGCTCGCGCCCCGCGTCGAGGCGCGCGAGGAGGAGCAGGTCCTCGACGAGTCCCTGCATCCGCCCGCCCTCGGACGCGATCCGCTCGACGGCGTGCCGCGTGGCGTCGTCCAGGTGGACGGCTCCGGCGTCGGTCCCCCGGCCCGAGCGGTCGCGGCGCAGCACGAGCTCGGAGTAGCCGCGGATCGAGGCGAGCGGGGTGCGCAGCTCGTGGCTCGCGTCGGCGACGAACGCGCGCACCTTGAGCTCGGAGGCGTGCCGCGCGGCGAGCGAGCTCTCGACGTGCCCGAGCATCCGGTTGACCGCGGCGCCGACCATGCCGATCTCGGTGCGCTCGTCGGTGTCGCGGGCGGGGACGCGCTCGGCGATCTCGGCCGCACCGCGGTCCAGCGGCAGCTCGGAGACGCGCTGGGCGGTGGCGGCGACGCGGTCGAGCGGACGAAGCGAGCGCCGCACGACGGCGGTCGCGGCGAGCGCGGCGAGCACGACGGCGAGCGAGCCGACGATCACCTCGACGACGACGTAGCGCTCGAGCGTCGCGGCCGCGTCCGACCAGGGCAGCGCGGTCACGGCGACGTCGCCCGTCGAGCCCGCGTCGTCAGCGCCGCCGGCCGGACGGGTCGGCCGCTCGGCGGCGACGGCGCGGTAGCGCCCGAGACCCGGCACGTCGACCCACCCCGGCTGGGCGGTGGCCGCGAGCAGCGCGTCGGCCTGCTCGGCCGTCAGCTCGACGACGGCGCCGGTCTCGTCGAGGTAGCCGGCGTCGACCACCTCACCGCCGCGGACCTCGACGACGACGGTCCCGGCCGCCTGCCCCCGCACCGCGAGGCCCGGCGGGATGCCGGTGCCCGGGAAGCCGTTCGGCGTCGGGCCGTCGCCCTGGTCGCCGGCGGCCGGGTCGTCACCGACCGGGCCGTCGCCCGTCGGGTCGTCGCCGGCCGGGCCGGCCGCGTCGGGCGTGGGGAGCGGGACGGGCGTGCCGCCGGACGGCAGCACGTCGCGTCCGCGGTCGCTCGCGGCGACGAGCTGGGCGTCGATCCGTTCCAGCAGCGACGAGCGCAGCGCGAGCGTCGAGACGAGCCCGAGCGCGAGCGCCAGCGCGAGCGCCGTCAGCACGACGACGGCCGTGAGCTGGGTGCGCAGGCGCCGCGGTGGCCGACGACCGGGCAGGGCCGCGGTCACGTCGCCGGCTTGAGGACGTACCCCGCGCCGCGCAGGGTGTGGATCATCGGCTCGCGGCCCGCGTCGATCTTCCGCCGCAGGTAGGAGATGTAGAGCTCGACGATGTTCGCCTGCCCGCCGAAGTCGTACTGCCACACGTGGTCGAGGATCTGCGCCTTGCTGAGCACACGGCGGGGGTTGCGCATGAGGTAGCGCAGCAGCTCGAACTCGGTCGCGGTGAGCGTGATCTCATCCCCGCCGCGGCGCACCTCGTGCGAGTCCTCGTCGAGGGTGAGGTCGCCGACCTCCAGGACGGCGTCGGGGCGCTGCGCGAGCGCGCCCGAGCGGCGCAGAAGGGCGCGCAGCCGGGCGACGACCTCCTCCAGGCTGAACGGCTTCGTCACGTAGTCGTCGCCGCCGGCGGTGAGCCCGTGGACGCGGTCGGCGAGCGCGTCGCGCGCCGTGAGGAACAGCACGGGGACCCGGCTCGTCGTGCGGAGCCGACGCAGGACCTCGAAGCCGTCGATGCCGGGCATCATGACGTCGAGCACGACGACGTCCGGGTCCAGCTCCCGGGCGATCCGGAGCGCCTGGTGACCGTCGGCCGCCGTGTCGACCCGCCAGCCCTCGTACCGCAGCACCGAGGCGAGCAGCTCGCGGAGCGAGTCCTCGTCGTCCACGACGAGGACTCGCAGGGGCGAGCCGTCGGTGCGCGTGAGGACGTCGGCCGTCGCGCCGGCCTGGTCAGGGTTCGTCATGCGTCCATCATGCAGGCCGAGCCCCTGGGCCGGCTGAGCCGTTCCTGTGACCTTGCTGTGCGATGGGCGGACCGATCCTGGAGCGCGGTCGGGGCTCGATCCTGGCGGCACCGTCGGTGCTCGATCCTGGCGGCACCGTCGGTGTTCGAGAAGCGTCGTGGGCGTCGGATCGCGAGGGGGCGGCCCTCAGCATCGTGCCTGGTCAGGGCACCGGGCCGGCGACGGGAGAAGCGACGTGTGCGAACTCGGCCGGTCGCGGGACCGAGGGCACTCCGAACCGCTGGCGCGGAGCTCGCGCGACACAGTGCCGCCGGGTCGCCGAGGCGTTGGGTCGCCGGGTCTCCGGATCGCCGAGGCGCCGGGCCGTCAGGCCGTCAGGCCGTCAGGGGCGATGGGGTGCCCGACCGGGGGCGCCGGGGCGGATGGAGTCGCAGTGGATTCGTGCACGTCGCATCGCGATCACCCGACCTCGAGCGTCGCGCCTGGTCAGAGCTCCGTCGACCCCCGACGAGTCCGACGCACACGACGCATCTCGGACGCGAGGCACACATCGCCGCCGTCGGCTCAGCCGAGGAGCTGGAGCTGCGCGACCTCGCCCGGTGTGAGCGCCACGAGGCGGAACCAGCGCGCGCCGGGAGGCACGGGACGGCCGAACGCGAACGGGCGCAGCTGCCACGGCCAGTCGAACGCCTCGTCGAGCCGTTCGTCGAGGACCGTCCACGCCGCACCGTCGACCGACGCCTCGCACCGCCACGAGCGCGGAGCCGCGGTCGGGTCCGGCCCGCACGTCAGCGTGTACAGCGCCGGGACCATCGCCCCGTCCGCCCCGTCGATCTCGCAGACGCCTCCGGCTCCGTCCGGTCCGAGCGCGACCACGCTCCGGCCGACCTCGTCGTCCGTGAGCGTTCCGCCACCGCGGGCGAGGTCGCGCCACGGTCCCTCCCGCCAGCCCTCGACGGACGGCGGGACGGCGTCGGCACCGGTCGCCCAGGCCGACGGCCCCGCCGTCACCTCGACGTCGAGGTGGGCGCCGCTGGCCACCGCCTCGTGCGCGAGCCACGACGCGTCGTGCGCGCGACCGTCCACCCGCAGCCCGGCGATCCGCGTCGCCGCGTCGAACGCGACCCGGCCCTCGGCGCCGACCGCGCCGCCGGCATCACCCGCGTCACCGGCATCGCACGCGTCGCCGGCCTCACCCGGCTCAGCGGAGACGACGAGGTCACCGCCCGGCAGGTGCCACGTCACGCGCGGCACGCCGGGCGCCGTGAGCACGTACCGCGGCGCCCCGACCTGCAGCGGGTACAGCCCCGTCAGCGCCCACAGGTACCAGGCGGACATCTCGCCGTCGTCCTCGTCGCCGGGGTACCCCTGGCCGAGCTCGGACCCGCCGAACAGCCGGCGCAGCGCGTCGCGGACGAGCGCCGACGCGTCTCCCGGCCGGCGGGCGAACGCATACATGAACGGGATGTGGTGCGCCGGCTGGTTGCTGAGGCCGAGCTGACCGCGGCGGACGTCGCGGGCCTCGGTCATCTCGTGGATGACGTCGTCGTAGCTGCCCGGCCGGTCCGCGAGCTCCGGGGTCGCGAGGTACTCGTCGAGCCGGGCGCCGAGCCCGTCCGGCCCGCCGTGCAGGGCGGCGAGGCCGGCACCGTCGTGCGGCGCCGGGAAGGCGTAGCTCCAGGCGTTCGTCTCGGTGTAGTCGCCGCCCCAGGAGAGCGGGTCGAACCCGTCGGCGAGGGCGCCACCGGCGTCGCGGGACCGGAAGAAGCCCGTGGCCGCGTCGAACCCGGCGCGATAGGCGAGCGAGCGTCGCCGCAGGTAGCGGGCCTCGGTGCGCAGGCGCTCGACGTCGCGCGCCGGCACGTCGGCGTCCGCCGCGAGCAGCTCGGCCTGCGCCGCGAGCGCCGCGTCGTTCAGCGCCGCCTCGACCGCCCAGGACACCGCCTCGTGCAGCGCCGAGGAGGGGAAGCCGCGGTAGGCACCCTCGCGCAGGTCCTTGCGCCCGACCGCCGGCGACGGCGGCAGCGCCGTCGCGTTGCGCAGCCCCGCGCGGTACGTCGCGACGGGGTCGAGCAGCGGCACGCCCTTGACGGCGAGGTCGGCGAAGGCGACGTCCGAGCTCGTCCCCGTCATGAGGTCCGCGTAGCCGGGCGACGGCCAGCGCGAGGTCCACCCGGCCGAGCGGAACATCTCGACGAACCCGTCGGCCAGCTCGGCCGCCAGGTCGGGGTACACGAGCGCGTAGAGCGGCCACACGGTCCGGTAGGTGTCCCAGAAGCCGTGGTTGACGTAGGCGCGCCCCGGGCGGATCGTTGCGCCGGTCTCGGTATCGGTCGAGGCCGACGCCGCGGGCAGCACGGGGCTGGCGTGGACGTGCTCCGGGGCCTCGGCGGTCCCGACGTTCTCGTGGTGGGCGGTCGGGTAGAGGTTGACCCGGTAGAGCCCGCCGTAGGCGCTCACCAGCTCCTCCCGGCGCGCGCCGGCGAGCTCCAGCACCCCGAGCCGCTCGGTCCAGGCCGCCCGCACGCGGGCGGCCTGCTCCTGGGGCGTGGCATCGCCCAGCTCGAGGTCGAGGGCGTGCTCGGCCTGCGCGATGCTCAGGAAGGAGGTGCCGACACGGACCGTCGCACCGCCGCCCGGCACGACGACGACGCGGTGGCCCGGCGCCCGGCCGGGCCCGCCGTCGCGGGCGCCGCCGCGAACGGGCTCGCCGTCGGGGATCTCGACGCGAGCGACGACGAACATCCGGCTCACGCCGACGCTGAGCCGGCTCCCGCCGTCGACCCAGCCGCGCACGGTCGAGGTCGCGGTGTCGAGCTGGAACGAGCAGTCCTGGTCGACGGTGCCGAGCTCGAGGCGCAGCTCCGTCTCACCGGCCCCAGCAGCGGCCGGCGGGGCGAGGCGGAGCAGCGCGCCGTGGTCGGACGGCACGGCCGTGACCCGCGCGCCGGAGTCGAGGACGACCTCGTAGCTGTGGGGGCGGGCGACCTCGGCGTCGTGGGAGAACGTGCCGGCGGCCGGCCCGTCGTCGGCCAGCCCGTCGTCGGCCAGCCCGTCGTCGGCGGCTCCCCAGGACGGTGCGAGCACGAGCTGGTCGCGGTCGCCCATCCACGGGCTCGGCTGGTGCGCGAGCGCGATCCCGCGCAGCACGGGGCGCGTGGACGGGTCGTCGTGCCACGCGTACGGCCAGTCGCACGACCACGTGGTCATCGGCGTGACGAGCGTGAAGCCGTTCGGCACCGCGGCCGCCGGGATCGTGTTGCCGCGCGAGAACACCGGGCCGGCGTTCGTCCCGCGACGCGTGTCGACGAGGTCGACGACGTCCTCGACGGCCACCCGGCCGTCGTCCCCGACCCGCGCCGGCGGCTCCGGGTCGAGACGGACGTCGGCGAGCAGCGCCGCCACCCGCGACCCGGCGGCCGAGCCGAGGGTGGACCCGGCCGCCGGGTCGGGCGGGTCGAGCACGCCGAGCAGCCGGACGACGGTGCGCCCGGCGGCCACGGCCCCCACCGCGCACTCGACGTGGTTCCACTGCCGCGGGTAGAGCACCTCGGCCTCGCCCTGACCGGCCGGGGTCAGGGCGAAGCCCCGGTGGTCGCGGGCGCCGAGGGAGCTGAGCAGCGTCCCGTCGTCGAGCTCGGCGTCCACGGCGACGAACGTCGACGGGCGGACGGCGAGGTCGTCGTCCAGCTCGGGCCGCACCCGGTAGCTCAGCCGGGTCGACGGCGTGACGGGCCAGGCGCCCTCGGCGATGGTGACGGTGCGCCGCCCGGCGTCCAGCAGGGTCGGCGTCGACGCCCGGAACGGCTGGACCGGGTGCGCGGACGGGTCGAGATCGGTGCTCATCGGACCGCGGGGCTCAGGCGCGAGCGAGTCGGAGCGTGCGGACCTCGAACGGCCGCAGCGTCAGGTCGATCGACGCGTGGCCGCCGCTGAGGTCGGCCCCGTCGACCCCGCCGATCGAGTCCTCCAGCAACGAGACCTCGTCGACCGAGGCGAACTCGCCGCGGACCGTCAGCGTGCCGCGGGCACGACGCCCGTACGCCTCGTACACCCGGACCACGACGTCGCCGGAGCGGTCGTGGGCCAGCGTGACGTTCGACAGGACGACGCCGTCACCGGTCGTGACGACCAGCGGGCGGATGCCGTGCTCGCCGCGCACCACCCGCTCCGGAGAGCTCAGCAGCGCCCCGGCGGACGTCGCCGCCGCGACGTCCGCCCCGACGACGAGCCCGTAGGTCATCGTCTGGACGCCCTGGTCCGTCTCCGGGTCGGGGAAGCGCGGCGCGCGCAGGAGCGAGAGCCGCATCGTCGTCGTCACGTCGGCGCCGGACGCGTCGCGCGTGACGTCGTGGCCGTAGAGCGAGTCGTTGACCAGGGCAGCGCCGATGGCCTCGCCCGGTGCCGACTCCTCGGCCGCCAGCACGTACCGGTGCATCGAGGCCTCGAACTTCGCGGCCTCCCAGCTCGTGTTCGTGTGCGTGACGCGCCGCTGGTAGCCGTACTGGGTCTCGGCGAGCGTCTCCGCGGCGCGGACGTCGAGCGGGAACGCGACCTTGAGGAACTTCTCGGTCTCGTGCCAGTCGACCTCGGTCTCGAACAGCACGGTCCGCGAGCCCGGCTCGAGGACGATGGCCTGCGTGAGCGAGGAGGCCGAGAACGGGCGCGTCAGCGTGAGGACGGCGCGTCCGTCCACCAGCTCGCCCGTGAGCGTCGCGTCCTTGCGCAGCACCGTCATCATGTTGCGGTAGTGCCGGTCGACGTCCCAGGCGTCCCACATGTTGGGGAAGTCCTGGTGGAGCTGGAACAGGTTGCCCTCGGCGCCCGGCGCGATGACGTCGTGGCCGGTCGCGAGGTCACGGGCGGACGTGACCGTCCCCTGGGCGCTGACGCGCACCTCGACGAGGCCGTTGGCCAGGACGAACCCGCCGTCCCCGTCATCGACCAGGGTGACGGGCGCGACGTCGCCCGAGGCGGCGGCGACCTCCTCCCGGGGCAGCGCACCGCCCGCCGGGACCGCGCCGCGGTCGAACGCGGCCGGGTTGACGGCGATCTCGCGGTCGCCGGCACCGACCAGCGCGGCCAGCGCCCGCTCGATCAGCTCGGTCGCCGCGGCCTCGATCCGCTCGTACTCGGCGACGGCCTCGCGGTGCACCCACGCGATCGAGGTGCCCGGGAGGATGTCGTGGAACTGCTGGAGCAGCACCTGGCGCCACAGCGCCTCGAGCTCGTCGTGCGGGAAGGCGTGGTCCGCCTCGAGCGCCGCCTGGGTCGACCACAGCTCGGCCTCAGCGAGCAGCCACTCGCACCGGCGGTTGCCCTGCTTCGTGCGGTGCTGGGAGGTGAGCGTCGCGCGGTGCAGCTCGAGGTAGAGCTCCCCGACCCACACCGGCGGCTCGGACAGCTCGGCCATCGCCCGCTCGTAGAACGCGTCGGGGTGCTCCCACGCGACGCGGGCGCTGCCCTCGAGGTCGCGCAGGCGCGCGGCCCGGCCGACCATCTCACGCGTCGTGCCACCGCCGCCGTCGCCCCAGCCGACCGGGGCGATCGAGCCGGTCGCGACGCGGGACTCCCGGAACTGGCGCGAGGCCTTCGCGACCTCCATCCCCGAGAGCTGGGAGTTGTAGGTGTCCATCGGCGGGAAGTGCGTGAACACGCGGCTGCCGTCGATCCCCTCCCACAGGAAGGTGTGGTGCGGGAAGACGTTGACCTGGTTCCACGAGATCTTCTGCGTGAAGAACCAGTCGAAGCCGGCGCGGACGATGAGCTGCGGCAGGGCCGGGGAGTAGCCGAAGCTGTCCGGCAGCCACACGCCCTTGCAGCGCATGCCGAACTCGGTCTCGAAGAACTGCTGGCCGTAGACGAGCTGGCGCACGAGCGCCTCACCGCTCGGCATGACGGTGTCGCTCTCGACCCACATGCCGCCCAGCGGGAGGAACCGACCGGCGGCCACGGCGTCCTTGACCCGCGCGTAGACCTCGGGCCGGTGCTCCTTGAGCCACGCGTACTGCTGCGCGCTCGACATGCCGAAGACGAAGTCGTCCGTCTCGTCGATCAGCTCGGCCATCGACGACGACGTCCTGGCCACCTTGCGGATCGTCTCCCGGACGGGCCACAGCCACGCCGAGTCGATGTGGGCGTGCCCGACCGCCGAGATGCGGTGCTCCGACTCGCCGGCGCTCGCGGCCAGGACCGGCGCGAGGACCGCGCGGGAGCGCGCGGCCGTCCCGGCGACGTCCTGGAGGTCGAGGACGTCGAGCGCGTCGTCGAGACCCTGCTGGATCCTGGCGCGGCGCGGTCCCTGGGGCAGCTCCGCCTGGAGCTCGAGCAGCACGTCGAGGTCCATCGCCAGCTCGAACACCTCGGGCTCGAACACGCCGAGCTCGATGGTCCGGGTCCGGTAGAGCTGGCGGGGCGACGACGTGCGGACATCACCCTCCCGCGTGGGCAGGAAGGGGTGGTAGTCGAGCAGGACGGGGTTGGACGCCGCCTCGAGGTAGAGCTCGACGCGCTCGCCGCCCTCGGCCTCCCGGGCCACCGTGACGTATTGGTTGCGGGGGTTGAGCGACTTCACCGGGGTGCCGTCCGGACGGTAGACGAGCGCCTCGGCCTGGAACCCCGTCATGTTGACGTCGAACCCGAGGTCGGCGAGCAGCTCGACCCGCCGCCCGGCCCACTCCCGCGGGACGGTCCCCGTGACGCGGAACCACGTCGTGCCCCACGCCGGTCCCCACGGAGTGCCGACCTCGGTTGGCGTGTAGTCGAGGGCGAGGCCGTCGGCCGGCGGGACGGGTTCGCCGTCCAGCTCGTGCCAGGCGAGCTCGACCTCGGCGCGAGCCCCATGGATGGCGGGGACGATGCGCTCGGTGAGCACACGGCGGACGCGGCCGCGCGTGAGCTCGATGTCGTCGTGCACGGATTCCTCCGGAGAAAGTGGTGCTGGCGGTGCGGGAACGGGGTGGTGCGCAGTGGTGCTGGATGGTGCTGGGACGGGTGGTGCTGGGGTGCTGCGGCGGGGTGGTGCCGGCCGGTGCCGCCGGGACGGGTCGGACGGACCGCTCGTGCCGCCGGTGGGCCGCTAGAGAGCCGGCGTCGGGGTCACCGCGGGGTGGAGCACGTCGATCGGCTCGGGTGCGGCCACGGCCACCGGCCGCAACTCTACGATCCCCCGGGCGTCCAGATCGAGCCCCTCGGCGAGTCTGCTGCGCAGGACGACGCGGGGCCCGGCGCCCGTCTCGCTCGCCGCGGCGTTCCACGCCTCGAAGAAGCTCCCGCCCGGGCCGAGCTGGGCCCGATAGGTTGCCGGGTCGGAGTCGTCGAGCACGAGCGCCGGGCCAGGACCGGTCGTCGGGACGAGCTCGTCGCGACGCTCGGCCAGCTCGGCGAAGCGGCGTCCCGTCGGCTTGACCTCGCCGTCGCTGGTGAGCAGGCCGAGGTCGTACTCGAGCGGCGGGAAGTCGGCCAGCGAGCCGGCGACGTCGTGGGAGCACCACCAGGTGATGCCCCACAGCCCGGGGACGGTCGCCGCGTTCCGCACGGTGCGCTCGACGAACTCGGGCGCGTCGTCGACCGGGACGACGTTGGTCGGCGCCCCGACCTCCTGCAGCCACAGCCGACGGTCCGGGTCGCGGTGCCAGGCCGCCGAGAGCCGCAGGAGGTACTCGGCGTGCCGGACCGAGCCGGAGCCGAGCGGGCCGTGGCGCTGGGCCGCCCCGTTGAACACCCACGAGTGGGTGACGGTGAGGTCGCCCAGCTCGGCGGCGTGGTCGGGCAGGAACGGCTGGCGGTCGTCGTACCAGGACGCGTCGTACATCGAGTGCGTGACGCCGGCCGCCGGAGCGGCCCCGCCCAGCCCCTCCCGCGCGGCCCCGATCATGGCGTCGAGCCAGTGCGTGACCTGCGCGGGAGCGGCCTCGTGCGGGTGCGGGTGAGGTCGCGCGGCGAACTGGTTGACCTCGTTGCCCACCGAGACCCCGAGCAGGTTGGGCGCGTCCGCGACGCTGGAGCTCACGGCCCGGACGTAGTCGGCGAGGGAGCCGACCACGTCCGGGGACGTGAACATGTTCCGGTCGTGCCAGGTCGCGAGCCAGCTCGGCAGGAAGTCGAAGCTGGACAGGTGCCCCTGGATCGCGTCAACCTCCACGTCGAGGCCCGCCTCGCCCGCGAGGTCGACCACCTCGCGGATCTCCCGCAGGGCCGCCGACCGCACGAGCGTGCGGTTGGGCTGGACGATCGGCCACAGCGGGAAGATCCGCACGTGATCGAGGCCGAGTCCGGCGATCTGGGCGAAGTCGCGCGCGATCGCCGCGTGGTCGAGATCGAGCCACGAGTGGAACCACCCCTGGGACGGGGTGTAGTTGACGCCGAACCTCATCCCTTGACGCCGCCTTCCTCGACGCCCATGAAGAAGTAGCGCTGGAGGGAGGCGAACAGGATGGCGATCGGGATGAACGCGACCATCGTGCCGGCGGCGATGATCCGCTGGTTGGTGGAGAACGTCCCGGCGAGGTACTGCAGCCCGATGGTGAGGGTGAACCGGTCCGGCGTCGTCAGCACGATGAGGGGCCACAGGAAGTCGTCCCACGCGCCGATGAACGCGAAGATCGCGATGACGGCCATCGTGCCGCGCACGGCGGGCAGGTGGATGTCCTTGAGCCGGCTCCACACCGTCGCGCCGTCGACGACGGCCGCCTCGTCGATCTCCTTGGGGATGATCCGGAAGGCGTTCCACATGAGGAGCACGTTGAGCGCCCCGACCATGCCCGGCAGGGCGACGCCGAGGAGCTGGTCGGCGAGACCGAGGTTCTTGATCGTCACGAACTGGGCGATGATCGTCGCCTCGCCCGGGAGGATGAGGACGCCCATGAAGCAGGCGATCACGAAGCCCTTCCCGGCGAACTTCATCCGCGCGACCGCGAAGCCAGCCATCGTGGTGAAGACCACGTTGCCGCCCACCGCGAGCGCGGCCACCAGGAGCGAGTTCCCGATGTACTTCCAGACCGGGATCGCGTCCCACACCGCGATGTAGTTGTCGATGGTCGGCTGGGAGGGGATGAGCGAGAGGCTCGCGGAGTAGATGTCCTCCAGCGGTCCCTTGAGCGAGGTCGAGAACTGCCAGAGGAACGGTCCCACCGCCACGACGAGCATGACGACGAGGAAGACGTACCGGAGGACCTTCTCCCCCGTGGAGACCGAGTCGAAGCTCAGGCTCTTCCGCTTGCGCTTGGGGTCGCCGACCGCCCTGGTCTCCAGGAGGTCGACCTCGAGGGCCTTGTCTGCCGTCGGGACGCTCATGAGTCCTGCCTCCTGTTGTAGATGGCGATGGCCCCCATCGGGACGAGGGTGACGAGGAAGAGGACGATCGACAGTGCCGCGGCGTAGCCGAGGTTGCCCTCGAACCCGCCGGAGTACCGCTGGATCAGCATGACGAGCGTCATCGCCTCGCCGCCGGCCCCACCGGTCCCGCCGGTGAGGACGTAGATCTCGGAGAACACCCGCAGCGCCGCGACGCAGATGAGCATCGCGATGAGCGTCATCGTGCTGCGCACGCCGGGGACGGTCACGGCGAAGAACCGGCGGACCGCGTTGGCGCCGTCCATCGAGGCCGCCTCGTGCAGGTCCTTGCCGATGTTCCCGAGCGCGGCCAGGTAGATGATCATGTAGTAGCCCAGCCCCTTCCACACGGTCACCGCGACCGCGCTCAGGATGATGAGCCAGCGCTCGGTCAGGAACGGCAGCGGCTCGGAGATGACCCTCATCGACTGCAGGATCGTGTTGAAGATCCCTCGGTCGTTGAGCAGCCAGGTCCAGATGAGGCCGACGACGACGGCCGATGCGATGACGGGCGTGTAGTAGGCCACGCGGAAGAACGCGATCCCTCGCAGCGGCTTCTCGACGAGGACCGCGAGCAGCAGCGGGAGCAGCGTCAGCAGCGGCAGGCAGACCACCATGAAGAAGAGGCTGTTGAACAGCGCCCGGCCGAGCTGGGGGTCGTCGAGCAGACGGGTGAAGTTGGCCCCGCCGACCCAGCTGAAGCTCCCGCCGAGCGGCTTCGCGTTGGTGAAGGAGAGGCGGATCGTGTTGAGCGAGGGCCAGATCGTGAAGACGAACAGCCACAGGAGCGCGGGCGCCACGAGCACCCACGGCGCATACCAGCGATGTGCTTTCATCGGTTTCTCCGTCGAGTGGTGGCCCTGCGGTGACCGCGCGACGCGGTCACCGCAGGACGGTCACGACGTGCTCAGGCCTGGTCCGCGAGCATCTGGTTGATCTCCTTCTGCGCCGCATCGAGCGCGTCGGCGGCCGGGATGTCGCCGCGCATCGCGAGCGAGATCTGCTGGCGAAGGATCGTGCCCATCGACGAGTTGAACTGCACCGGGATGAGCGCCTTCGCGCGGCTCAGCGACTCGAACGCGAGAACCTTGGCGTCACCGTTCACCGTGCCGTCCGACTCCGAGAAGTACGGGTCGTCCGCCGAGGCGATCGTGGACGGGAAGACGCTCACGATCTTGCCGAAGGCGTTCTGGTTGTCGGCGTTGGTGACGAACTGCGCGAAGGCGCGGGCCGTCGCGATGTTCTTGCTCTGGGCCGAGACGCCGACGCCCTGGACGTAGAGCGAGGGGACGTCGAGCGCCGCGTTGATGGCGATCTTGCCCTCCAGGCTGGGGTTGTCCTTGGTGAAGTTCGCGTACGCCGGGGCACCACCCGTCGACCACGCGACCTGGCCCTGGGTGAACATCGTCGAGTTGCCCAGGTAGTCGTCGTTCAGGACCGAGTTCGGCAGCAGGCCCTCCTGGTACGCCGTGACGTAGCGCTCGACGATCTCAGCGGCCTCCGGCGTGGCGAACGTGAACTCGGTGCCCTCGGCGTTGATGACCTCGATGCCGGCGCGGGCGAAGTCCTCGACCCCCGGCGCGCGGCTCATGAGGTAGCTGTCCGTGCAGTTCTCGCTGTAGGTCTTCGCCTGGTCGAAGAGCTCGGCGTCGGTCGTCGGCAGCTTTGCCGGGTCGAGGCCGCACGCGGTCATGAGCTCGGTGTTCCAGTAGTTGATGTCCGTGTTGAGGTACCACGGGTAGGCCCACGTGCCGTCGAGGCCCGGGAACTGGTAGGCCTCGATACCGCCGGCCACGTAGACGTCGCCCATGCCGGGGTCCGACTCGGCCAGGTTGTCGAGCATGTCGACCTTCGCGAGCGGCAGGGCGAAGTCGGGGGGCAGGTTGATGACGTCGGGCAGCGAGTTCGACGCGGCCTGGGTGAGGACCTTCTGGTCGTACCCGTCACCCGGCTGGTCCTGGAGCGTCACCTTCGCCCCCGGGTGGGCCTCCTCGAACGCCGCGATGACGCCGTCGAGGTAGTCCTGGAAGGTCGGGGTGAGCGACCAGGTCTGGAACGTGATCGACCCGGTGATCTCGCCGTCACCGCCGCCGTCGCCGCCGGACGTGGAGCCGCCACCGCCGCCGCCGTCGCCGCACGCGGCCATTCCGAGCGCGAGGCCCGCGGCAGCGAGCACGGCGACGCCGCGTCCGATCCGCGTGCGAGCAGCCTGCGTCTGCACCATCTCAAACTCCTTCGTTTGTGGCGCCGGACCCGCGGATCTACCCGTAGGACTGACGCGCTTCAGTTGAGGTGACGCCCGACCCACCAACGGTAGTGAGTCGGCCGCTGCGTCGGGACGTTAGCGAACTTAACCGCGTAAGTCGAGACCCCGGTTGACCGAAACCGCCCGTTCGGTGGAACCGTGACCGAAGCGTTATCGTCGGGACGTGGGGAAGGCCGCGCGAGTGACCAGTGCCGACGTCGCGCATCGCGCCGGCGTCTCGACCAGCGCCGTCTCCTACGCCTTCAACGGACGACCCGGGATCTCGGACGAGACGCGGGCCCGCATCCACGCCGCGGCCAAGGAGCTGGGCTGGCGCCCGAACTCCGCGGCGCGCGCGCTGACCGGGGCGCGGGCCGGGCTCGTCGGGCTCGTCATCAAGCGACCGGCGCGCTCGCTCGGCACCGAGGCGTTCTACGCGGACCTGATCGCCGGGCTCCAGGCCGGGCTGCAGGAGCAGCACGTCGCGCTCTCGCTGCTCGTGGCCTCCGACCTGGAGGACGAGCTCGCGATCTACCGCGAGTGGACCCGCGACCGGCGCGTCGACGGCGTCGTGCTCACCGACCCCCGCCAGGGCGATGCGCGCCTCGACCTGCTCGCCGCCCTCGGGCTGCCGGCCGTCGTGCTCGGCAACCACCCCTCGCCGCCCGGCCAGGCGCCGACGGTCTGGATCGACGACGGCGCCGTCACCACGTCGCTGCTGGAGTACCTGTGGGCGCTCGGTCACCGGCGCATCGCGCGGGTCTCGGGGCCTGAGAAGTACGAGCACACGCTGCGCCGGACCAACGCGATGGCCGCGTTCCTCGCCGAGCGCGACGCTGCGCCCGCCGAGGTGATCGCGACCGACTACTCCGAGTCGGAGGGCGCCCACGCGGCGCGCTACCTGCTCTCGCGCCCGGCGCCGCCGACCGCCGTGGTGTTCGACTCCGACGTGCTCGCCGTCGCCGGGCTCGGGGTGGCGCAGGAGATGGGGGTCCGCGTGCCGCGGGACCTGTCGATCGCGTCGTTCGACGACTCGGCCATGGCGCGGCTGGTCCGCCCGCGGCTCACGACGATGAGCCGCGACACCGTCGAGTTCGGCGAGCGGGCGGCCCGGCTGCTGCTGCGCCAGCTCGACGCCGACGGGCCGGTGGCGTCGGAGCCCGGGCCGGTCGTGACGCTCTCGGTCCGCGACTCGACGGCCCCGCCGGCGGCGCGCTGAGGTCGGACGGTTCGGGTGCGGGTCCGGTGTGCTGTGCGGCCGACGCGGCGCGGCCGTGGCCACCGCCACCGCCGTGACCACGTCCGGACCGGATCGAACCCGGGACCCGGCCCCACCGTGGCCACCGCCTCCCCGGTGACCACGCCACAACCGGCTCGCACCCGGGACCCGGCCCCACGGTGACCACCGCCACCCCGGTGCCCGCGCCACAACCGGATCACACCCGACACCCGGCCCCACGGTGGCCACCGCGGCAGGGTCGATAGCGCCACAGCGACCGATCCAGGGTCACGACGCCCATGTCCACACCCAGACCGGGTCACACCCGGGACCCGGCCCCACCGGGGCCACCGCCACCCCGGTGACCACACCAGAACCGGATCACACCAGGGACCCGGCCCCACGGTGGCCACCGCGGCAGGGTCGATAGCGCCACAGCAACCACTCCGAGGCCACGGCGCCCATGTCCACACCCAGACCGGGTCACACCCGGGACCCGGCCCCACCGTGGCCACCGCCACCCCGGTGACCACACCAGAACCGGGTCACACCAGGGACCCGGCCCCACGGTGGCCACCGCGGGCGCAGGGTCGACAGCGCCACAGCAACCAGTCCAGGGTCACGGCGCCCGTGTCCACACCCAGACCGGGTCGCACCCGGGACCCGGCCCCACCGGGGCCATCGCGGGCGCGGGGGCCACGCCCGGACGGGGTCGGAGGCCAACTGCGGGCCCCAGCGGGCCGCGGTCTGGGCCGCCTCAGGGGGTCGGGAGCATCCAGCGCTCGGGGCCGGCGCTGCGACGCGCGGCGCGGGCGCGCTCCGACTGCTCCGCCAGCAGGTCGGCGGCCACGGCCGGGTCGACGTGCGGCAGCGTCGGCTCCAGGTCGCCCGAGCTGTGGGCGTGGAACGACACGAGCCGCAGCCGACGCTCGAGCGGCCCCTGGGAGATGCCGAGCGACTGCGTCCGCTCGTGCGGGACCAGATCGAGCTGACGGTAGATCCGACCCCGCCGGATCGCCAGCAGCGACGGCACGACCCGGAAGCCGTTGCGACGCCAGGCCAGCGGGTCGACCCACCGGGCGCGACGCGGCGAGATGGTCCAGCCGTCGTCGGAGCCGCTGCCCACCATGCCCGTGACGAGGGTCTGCGCATCGTCGTCGGTGATCCCCGGCAGCGCGAGGCGCACGACCCGCAGCACCTCCTCCCGGCCGCCGACGGGCAGCAGCACGTCGGGGAGCACCGCCGACGCGTCGCCGGACTCGCTCCCCGTCCCGCCGGTCGCCAGCGACAGCGAGACGCGCCACCAGCCGCGCGTGCGCCACAGCGGCCCCTGGGAGATGCCGATGCCCTGGATCCGGCCCGGCGGAATGGTCTGCGCCCGCGTCTCGAGCAGCCCGGACCTGACCCGCAGCCCGTCCGGCGAGACCGCGAGCCGGAAGCCGAACTCGCGCGAGAACCGGGACCACAGGTAGGACAGGACGCCGAGCAGACCGAACAGCCAGCCGAACAGGAACTCCGTGCTCCGCAGCGAGATCGCGAAGCCCGTCAGGACGCCGGCGAACACGACGAACGCGAGCGTCAGTCCGTTGAGGGCGAGCGAGCCGACGAGCCGGCCCGGCGGAACCGACAGCACCTCGCGCTCCGGGGCCTCCGGCGCCAGCGCGACGCGGACGGGCGCCTCGCGCCCGCCGGCAGCGAGCCTCCTCGCTCCCGCGCCGCCCGACGCCCCCGCGGCGACCAGGTCGTCATCGCCGAGGCCGCCAGCGCTGCCGTCGCCACCGTCCTCGGGACCGCCGCCGTCACCACCGTCGCCGAGGTCGTCCGCCACGGGGACCGAGACGTCGAGCCCCGCGGCGCGCGCGAGGATCTCGTTCCGCACGGCCCGGGCCTCGTCGTGGGTCAGGTAGGCGAGCCGCAGGTTGGCCTCCGCCCCGCCCGCCGACTCGATCGTGATCGCGGCGAAGCCGAACAGCCGACCGAGGATCGGCTGCGTCACCTCGACGGCCTGGATCCGCGTGAGCCGCGAGGCGCGCTCCCGCCGGAACAGGACACCGCTGCGCATGAGGACCGCGTCGTCGGTGATCGCGTAGGACAGCCGCCGCCACGCGACGTAGGAGTAGGCGAGCGAGATCAGGATGCCGACCGCGATCCCGGCCGCGACCAGGCCCACCAGCGTGAGGCCGGGCAGCGGCGCGCGGGCGAGGTCGTCGGCCACCTGGAACAGCACGATCGCGAAGAGCGCGGCCGCGAACTTCCACGCCGTGAGCAGCGGCGTGATCCGGTGGACGCGCCGCCACTGCGGCTCGCCCGCCCCGGTCGGCATCGCTGGGTCGGTCGAGTCGACCGACTCGCCCGCGCCGTTCGGTCCGGCCGCTCCGGGTGCCGTCGCCGGTTTGCCGGGCTCGGGCTCCCGCCGGCTCACAGCCCCGCCAGTCGTGCCTCGCCGAGCTGCGTCAGCCGGTCCTTCACGCGCGCGGCCTCGGCCTCCGGCAGCCCGGGGATGGTCGCGTCCGTGCTCGCCGACGCCGTGTGGAGCTTGACCTCGGCGATCCCGAGCTTGCGCGTGAGCGGACCCGAGGACACGTCCGTGAACTGCATCCGGCCGTACGGCACGGCGACCAGCGAGCGGAACATGACGCCCCGGCGGACCAGCAGGTCGTCCTCCCGCTCGGCGTACCCGTACGCGCGCACCTGTCGCGGCACGAGCCAGGCGATCCAGGCGCCAAGGAGGGCGAGGACGGCGGCGGCGCTCCACACCCACCCACCGAAGATCACGCCGAGCACGACCGCGCCGACGAACGGGATGCCGAGCCAGATCGCACCCGTGACGTAGCGGGCGGTGGTCAGCTTCGGGGACACCCGGTTCCACGTGACGCCGCTGGGCGCGAACGGGTCCTCCGAGCCGCCCGGCGGGGCTGGTTCGTTGCTCATCGCTCCATCGTGCCAGGCGCGGCCGACATCTCAGGCGGCGGTGCCGGGCGGAGCCGTCGGGTCGTCGTCGTCCGTCACCTCGCACCAGTGCTGGACCAGGAGGGCGACGACGACGAGGCCGACGGCGAGCGCCGCCGTGACGGCCCCGACGACGACGTCCGACCGCGCCGCGGCGGCGCCGAGCTGGTCGAGCAGCGCCACGACCTGGGCGAGGCCGGCGCCGACCATCGCGGCGCCGACGAACGCGCCCGACACCGCGAGCGCGGCCACCCGGGACGCGGCGATCGCATCCATCGACGACTTCCCCGCGACGAACGAGCGCACGCGCCAGCCGAGCACGAGCAGGACGAGGGCGAACGCCCCGACCAGCACGGGGATGATCGCCGGCGGCGGCAGCACGATGCCGCTGGACTGCAGCCAGCGCAGCGCGAGGAGGACGACGACGAACGCGCTCACCGCCGTCCCGGCGAGGGGAAGCGCTCGCGCCTTGATCATCGCCGGTTCACCCCGGTGACCGCGCGGCTCACTCGAGCCAGTCGAGGGCGAGCCACTTGACGTCGCCGGCATCGGGGGCCGTCTGGGCGAGGACCGACACCGGCCCGCCCCCGAGCCCGGGGAGGACCGCGGCTGGCTGGAGCTGTGCCCACGGGGCGAGGACGGCCGCGCTCTGGTGCGCGCCGGGGAGCGGGAGGGTGACGCCGTTGAACTCGCCGACCATCCCCTCGATGCTCAGCACCTCGACCTCCGCCTGTCGGCCGACGACGGCGTCCTGGCACATCGCCTCGAGCTCCAGCGGCGGCTGGGTCGTGCTGATCGCGACGATGGCCGTGTAGAGCTCGCCGCCGCCGCGCACGGTCCGCGCGAGGGGCGAGACGTCGGTGACCGTGATCGCCGAGGCCGCCCGGAGCGCCCCGACGACACCGGCGAGCTGCTGCTTGCCGTCCGAGACGGTCGAGGACAGGACGAGCAGCCCCGGCAGCGGCGCGCTGCGCGAGGGTCGCCGCACGGGAGCGGCGACGGTCTGGACGGGCACCTCGCCGAGGTGCGCCTGGTTGACGGCGTCCACCTCGAGATCGGCGTCGATCGCGTCGAGATCGTCCTGCGCCGCCTCGGCCTCGTCGTCGGTGGCCTCGTCGTCGGCCGCGAGCGCCTGGTCGGGGGTCGGCTCGGCGGCCTCGTCCGCCTCGGGCGGGATGTCCTGCGACGCCTCCGTGACCCGCGCCCACGCCGGCGGGGCGGCCTGCGCCCCGAGGCCGGCGTCCGCGGGAACGCCGAGCGCCGGCGGGACGAGCGGTGGGACGACGAGCTCGGCGTCGGGCTCGACGGCGAGCGCCGCGTGCTGCGCCGACGCGCTCACGGCGGGCTCGGCGGCGATCTCCTCGTCGGCCTCGGTCGCCAGGCGATCCGCCTCGTCGTGCTCGTCGAGCCGCTCCGCGTCCTGGATGCCCTCGACGTCGGAGGCGCTCGCCTCGTCGGCCTGCGCGACCTCCGCGAGGTGACCGACGGCGACGTCGTCACCCTCCGCGTCGTCCGCCTCGGCCGCCTCGCCGACGGCGCGCCCGGTCGCCGCGCCGACGGCGTGATCGATCTCGGCGAAGTCGTCCTGCGCCGCCTCGGCGTCGTCGTCGAACGCCTCGTCGTCGGCCTCGACCGTCCGGTCCGGCGTCGGGACGCCCGCGGCGGCCGCCTCGTGGTGCGCCGCCTCGCTCACCCGCGGCCACGCCGGGACGGGGACGGGGGGCGCCGTCGGCTCGGGGATCCAGTCGGCGGCCGGCGACGCGGCGACGGGGGCGGCGGCAGCGACGACGGGGGCAACGGCCGGCGCGATGGCCGGCAGGGCGGCGGCGACGGCCGGCGGCTCGGCGACCGGCTCCGGCGCGTCAGCCGGCCGCGGCTCGGGCGCGAGGACCGGCTCCGGCGCCTCGCGCTCGGGAGCCGCCGCGGTGACCGCGCCCACCCCGACCGCACCAGCACCAGCACCAGCACCCTCGGACACCGGCACGACGACCGCCGACGGCGCCGTGGCCCCCGCGCGCTCGATCGACACCTCGACGGCCTGGACGGGCACGCCGAGCGAGGCCTCCGGCCGGTTGAGCAGCACGACGACCCGGGCGAGAGCGCCGTCCGTCGCGTGCACCGCCGCGGCGATCCGGTCGGCGCGCTCGGCGAGCGAGGACGTCGGCGCGGCGAGCGCCTCGGCCGCGGCCGAGGCGACGGCGGCCAGGTCCGGCTCGTGGGCCGAGTCGATGACGATGTCGGCGAGGAAGGGCTCGTGGTCGCCCGGCTCACCCAGTGCGCCGCGCCCCGCGAGGCCGAGGATTCGGTAGGTGTCGGTCACAGCGCCAGCCTAGATCGTGGGAGCGGATCCGTGTGGCGGACGCCACACGGGGATCGCCGGATCCCGCCGCCCGTCCGGCGGATCGCCGGGCGGGTGCGGCGGGTGGACCGGCGTCAGTCGAGGTCGACCGGCCCCTCGGCCGAGCCGACCGTGCCACCGGCCGGGATCTCGCCGATCGCCTCGGCGGGGTGCTCGTCCTCGGCGGCCGCGGCCTGGTCCTGGGGCAGCATCTCCGGAGCGCCGGCCGCGATCTCGGCGGGCGTGCGCACCGGCGGGCGGTAGCTCACGTCGCGGCCGGGCACCGACTGCCAGACCGACCGCGGCTCGCGCTTGACGACCGGCTCGAAGATGACCGCGAGCTCCTTCTCGTTGAGCGTCTCCTTCTCGAGGAGCTCCAGCACGAGGGCGTCGAGGACGTCGCGGTACTGCGTGAGCACCTGCCACGCCTCCTCGTGCGCGCCCTCGAGGAGGCGGCGCACCTCCTCGTCGACGATCCCGGCGAGCTCGTCGGAGTAGTCGCGCTGGTGGCCGTAGTCGCGGCCGAGGAAGACCTCGCCGTCGGTCTGACCGAGCCGGACGGTCCCGACGCGCTCGCTCATCCCGAACTGCGTCACCATCTTGCGGGCGATGTTCGTCGCCTTGTCGAAGTCGTTCGACGCGCCCGTCGTCGGGTCCTGGAAGACGAGCTCCTCGGCGACGCGGCCGCCGAGCGCGTAGGCGAGCTGGTCGAGCAGCTCGTTGCGCGTCGTTGAGTACCGGTCCTCGCTCGGCATGACGACGGTGTAGCCCAGCGCGCGGGCGCGCGGCAGGATCGTCACCTTCGTCACGGGGTCGGTGTAGCGCATGGCCGCGGCCACGAGCGCGTGCCCGCCCTCGTGGTAGGCGGTGACCTTGCGCTCCGACTCGTTCATGACGCGGGTGCGCTTCTGCGGGCCGCCCATGACGCGGTCGATGGCCTCGTCGAGCGCGCGGTTGTCGACCAGGTGCGCGTGCGAGCGAGCCGTCAGCAGCGCCGCCTCGTTGAGGACGTTCGCGAGGTCGGCACCGGAGAAGCCGGGCGTGCGCTTCGCGACGGTCGCCAGGTCGACGTCCGACGTCATCGGCTTGCCCTTGGCGTGGACCTGGAGGATGGCGAGGCGCCCCTTGAGGTCGGGGGCCTCGACCGTGATCTGACGGTCGAACCGGCCGGGCCGCAGGAGCGCGGGGTCGAGGATGTCGGGGCGGTTGGTGGCCGCGATCATGATGACCGAGGTGTTCTTCTCGAACCCGTCCATCTCGACGAGGAGCTGGTTGAGCGTCTGCTCGCGCTCGTCGTGCCCGCCGCCGAGGCCGGCGCCGCGCTGGCGCCCGACCGCGTCGATCTCGTCGATGAAGATGATCGCCGGGGAGTTCGCCTTGGCCTGCTCGAACAGGTCGCGGACGCGCGAGGCGCCGACGCCGACGAACATCTCGACGAAGTCCGAGCCGGAGATCGAGAAGAACGGCACGCCCGCCTCGCCGGCCACGGCCTTGGCGAGCAGCGTCTTGCCGGTGCCGGGAGCGCCGTACAGCAGCACGCCCTTCGGGATCTTCGCGCCGAGCGCCTGGTAGCGGGCCGGGTCGGAGAGGAAGTCCTTGATCTCCTGCATCTCCTCGACGGCCTCGTCGACCCCGGCGACGTCCGCGAAGGTGACGTCCGGGTTCTCCTTGTTGACCTGGCGAGCCTTCGACTTGCCGAAGCTCATCATCTTGGAGTTCCCGCCCTGCATGCGGGACATGACGAACCAGAACACGCCGATGACGAGCGCGAGGAACAGGAAGCTCGACAGCAGCGACGACCACCACGGCGTCGAGGGGACGACCGAGTTGTAGCCCTTCGCCGGGTCGGCGGCGGCGACGAGGTCGACCACCTGCTGACCCTGCTGGTCGACGTAGACGAACTGGACGCGCGTGCCGCGGTCCCGGTCGTCGGCGTCCTTGAACGGTTCCGTGAGCGTGAGCTGGACCCGGTTGTAGCCCTCGGTGATCTCGACCTGCTCGACGGTCTTGCCCTGGAGCAGCGCGATCCCCTCGGACGTGTCGACCGTCACGAAACCGCCCGGCCGGATGAGGCTCAGACCGAGGAGGAGGACGGCGATGGGCAGGAGGATCCACAGCAGCGGACCGCGGGCGAACTTCTTGGCATTCATGTGCGGGGTCTCTCCCCCACCCTTCTCGTAGGACACACCAGGGGCGACGCTATACGACCCAGCCGCACGCACCCCGTCCGATGCGCCGTTGTTCGCCACGGGCAGGACGAGCGTCCGGGCGAGCACCCGGACGAGGGCCCACGTGAGTCAACGTCGGGGTCCGGCCACCGGTTCCCGCCACCGAGCGCGACCTCGTGACGCTCCCCCTAGGGTTGACCCCCATGAGCGAGCGACCGACGGTCCACCCGGCGCCCGCCTGGGGGTTCAAGGCCGACGCCGAGTACCTCGCGGGCAACGAGCTGCTGCCCGTCCGCACGCTGCCCGACGGGCTGGTCGAGGTGTGCGCCGTGCCGCTGCGCCGACCGCGGCTCGCGCTCGGGGACGTCCTGCGCCCGGTCGAGAACGGCTACGAGGTGTGGTCGCGCTCCGGGCACGGGACGGTCCTGGTCTGGCTCGGCAGCTCCTACCTCCCGCGCACCGAGCTCGTCGAGGAGCTCGTCGGGCTCGGGGCGGTCGTCGAGCGCGAGGGGGAGAACCTGCTCGCGCTCGACGTCGCGCCGTCCGTCGCCGCCGGTGTCATGGGCCGCCTGGCCGAGCTGGCGGAGGACGGGCTGCTCGAGCTGGACACCCGGCAGCCGCCCGTCGTCGCCCCGGACCCCGCCGACGCGGCCGCGCTCGGCGCCGGCATCCGCGCGCTGGCCGATGCCCACGCCGAGGAGCTGGGCGAGGGGCACGAGCGCGTCGTCGTCCAGGTGGGGCGCGGCGAGCTCGCCCTCGCGCTGGAGAACCTGCTGCCGACCCTGGTCGAGCGCAGCATCCCCCTCAGCACCGACGAGCACGCCCGCACGATGGACCTGTGGGGCCGGGCGGGGCTGCCGACCGACCTCATGGCGTCCTACGGCATCCGCGTCGACACGGCCCCGCCGGGCTGGCCGGCGAGCGTGCTCGCCTACCTCACGACGACGCTCGCCGACGCGACCGACCCGGTCGTCCAGTGGCCGGGCCTCGGGCGGCTCCCGCTCGACGTCGCCCGAACGGTGTCGGACTCGCAGAGCTTCACGATCGGCGCGCCGCGCGGCACCCGCCTGCTCGTCGTCGGGCCGGCCCGCGTCGAGAGCGTCGGCCCGTACCTCGTGCTCACCGGCTTCAGCTACGCCGAGGCCACCTATGAGGAGCTGCCGCTGCACCGTCGCGGTCGGGTCGTGACGACCGGGCCGCTCGTGCTCGCGCCGGCGGCCGAGCCCGACTACCGCGAGGGCGGGTCCGCGAGCGCGACGGCCAAGCTGTCCGAGCGCACCCAGCGGCTGCACGACCTCCTCGCGGCGCCCGGGGGCGTGCGCCGCCTCACGGTCCGCCGCCGGTGGCACGAGCTGTTCCTCGGCGTGCTGCTCGGCATCGCGATGCTGGCGATCGGCCTCGGGACCATCGAGGAGTACCCGCCGTTCGCCACCACCGTCCTGCTCGTCGGCGGGCTCGCGGCGATGATCGTCCCCGGCGCCGTCAACCGGTTCCGCCGCGCCAGCGCCGGTCGCCGGTTCGCGAGCGACGGCTGGCTCGCCTCGCCGACCGGGCTCGACGTCGCCGACCAGCAGCAGCCGTCGTCGGGGGCGATCGCCATCCTGCTGCCCGAGGACATGCCGCGCGACCAGCGGCAGACGGTCGCGGACGCGATCAACGCCGTCGCCGCCCGTCCCGACACGGTCGCCGCGACGGTCCGGACGGTGCAGTGGTACGTGACGCGGGGCATCTCGGCCCGCACGTTCGACGCGTCGCTGCCGTCCCGCGTCGTGCTCACGTGCCTGCGCAAGCACCACCTCGGCGTCCGCGCGTACGCGATCGTGCCGCGGCGCCGCGGCAGCGTCGTCGACGTCCTCGCGGTCCGCGAGGGCGCCCTGCGCGCAGTCGGGTTCTCGGCACCCGAGTCCTAGGGCGGGCCGCCCCGGGAGAGCCGGACGCCGCGGGGGCGACCGGCGTCAGCCGCCGTAGACGTGCGGCGCGAGGACGGCGACGTACGGGAGCTGCCGGTACCGCTCGGCGTAGTCGAGGCCGTAGCCGACGACGAACTCGTTCGGGATGTCGAAGCCGAGGTACTTCACGTCGACCTCGACCTTGACGGCCTCCGGCTTGCGCAGGAGCGTGGCGATCTCGATGCTCGCCGGACCGCGCGAGTAGAGGTTGTCGACCAGCCAGGACAGCGTGAGGCCGCTGTCGATGATGTCCTCGACGATGAGGACGTGCCGGTCCGTGATGTCGGCGTCGAGGTCCTTGAGGATCCGCACGACGCCGGAGGACTGCGTGCTCGCACCGTAGGAGGACACGGCCATCCAGTCCATCGACACGTCGAGCGTCAGCCGGCGCATGAGGTCGGACATGACGAACGCCGCGCCCTTGAGCACGCCGACGAGCAGCAGCTCCTTCCCGGCGTAGTCCTCGTCGATCCGCGCGGCCAGCTCACCGAGGCGGCTGCGGATCTCCTCCTCGCTCACCACGACGCGGACGAGGTCGCCGCCCACCTCGGGGTGACGCCAGGCGGCGGGGGACGTGGCTGACATGTCACTGGCCTGCGGCTCGTTGGTCACGCCCCAAGCGTGTCACAGGAGCCTGGCGCGGCACGACCCGCAGACGCGCGCCCTCGCCGGCGCCCGTGACCCGCTGGACGCGCAGGTCGCCCGGGACGTCGACGCCGCGCTGGCCGCGCCAGGCGGTCACGAGCCCGTCGACGCCGCCGACGTGCGCGAGCCCGAGGGCGCCGGCCGGCGCGCCCGCCGCCACGAGCCACGAGCGCAGCGCCCGCAGGCGCAGCGGGGCGGGGGCCGCCGCGAGGGCGGCGACGTCGAGGTCGTCGGCATCGAGGCCGCCGGGGCCACCCGACCCGGCGGGTGCTCCGGTTGGTGCTCGCCGGTGAGCGCCGGCGCGGGCGCTCGCGCGCGCACCGGCGAGGACGTCGGCGGCGAGCGCGTCCAGCAGGTCGGCGTCCCGCGCGAGCAGGTCGGCGGTGCGGGCCAGCGCCGGCACCGGGTCGGCGCCGAGGGCGTCGGCGAGCGCGGGCAGCACGCGGTGGCGGACGGCGGCCCGCGGCGGGTCCCCGCCGTCGGCGCGGCGCAGCGGACCGTCGGCGGCGTTGGTCGGGTCGTCCCACCACGCGATCCCCTGGGCGACGCAGGCCCGCCGCAGCTCGGCGCGCCGCAGCCCGAGCAGCGGACGGACGAGGACGCCGCGGGCGGCGGGCATGCCGGCCAGCGAGCGCGCACCGCTGCCCCGCGCGAGGCGCAGCAGCACGGTCTCGGCCTGGTCGTCGGCGGTGTGGGCGAGCAGCACGTGGACCGGCCGGCCCGGCGTCGCCAGCTCCGCCGCGACCGCCTCGATGGCCGCGTACCGGGCGGAGCGGGCCGCGCCCTCGGGTCCGCCGGCGACCTCGACGGCCACGCGCCGCACGACCACCGGGTCGAGGCCGAGGGCCCGGCAGCGCGCCGCCGCCTCCTGCGCGACGCCGGCCGAGCCGTCCTGGAGGCCGTGGTCGACGACGACCGCGCCGGCCGGGGTCCCGCCGTCCCGCGTCTCGAAGGCGAGCGCGGCGGCCAGCGCGAGCGAGTCCGGGCCGCCCGAGCAGGCGACGAGCGCGAGACCGTCGCGGTGGGCGGGGGCGGCGTCGAGCCAGGCGCGGACGGCCGAGCGCGTGCGGGCGACGTCGGGGTCGAGGCGGGGCATCGCTCGGGTCAGTCGGCCCCGACGACGCGGGCGACCCACGCGGCCGGGTCCGCGATCTCCTCGGGGCGCGGCAGGTGCTCCGGCCGCTCCCAGACGTGGTTGAGCCCCGGGTGGCCCACGGCGTCGACCACCCCGCGGACGAACGCGGCGCCGTCGCGGTACTGCGCGAGCTTCGCGTCCATGCCGAGGACGCGGCGCAGGAGCACGGTGGACAGGGTGCGGTCGTCGCGGCGCTTCTCGAAGCTTGCGCGGATCTGCCGGACGGACGGGATCGCCCGCGGGCCGACGGCGTCCATGACGACGTCCGCGTGCCCCTCGAGCAGCGACATGATGGCGACGGCGCGCTCCAGCTCGGCCCGCTGCTCCGGCGGCAGGACGGCCTCGAGGAGACCCGGGAGCGAGCCCGGGCGGGTGAGCGAGCCGAGCACGCGCTGGAGCACGCTCTCCGGCTCGGTCGCGGGCTCGTCGACGCCCGCGGTCCCGGCGTCGACGACGGTCGCCTCGTCCGCGTCCTCGCCCGGCCGGCCGATCTGCGAGCGCAGCACCGAGGTGAGCGTGCCGCGCAGGTGGTCGGCGAGCCAGGGGGCGGCCGCGAACTGGACCGCGTGGGTCTGCTCGTGCAGGCAGACCCAGAGGTGGAAGTCCTCGGCGTCGGCGTCCATCTGGCGCTGGATCCCGAGGACGTTCGGGGCCACGAGCAGGAGGCGGCCCGGCGGCGTGCCGGGTCCGGACGCCGGCGCGTACGGGTCGAACTGGCCGAGGATGCGCGTGCTCAGCAGGGCGAGCGCCCAGCCGAGCTGCTCGCCGGCCACCCGGGCTGCGCCGGGGATCCGCGGCTCGGGCAGGTCGTCACCGGCCATCGCGCGGAACGTGCCGGTCGCGGCCTCGGCCCAGCGGGGGCGGTCGACGACGAGGACGGTGCCGTCGGCGGCCGTCGCGGCGGCGTCGTCCAGACCGGTCACCTCGGCGACGTAGGAGGGGGCGTCGACGGCGGCGGACCGCAGCGACGCGACGAGCGCGCGCAGCCCCGTCGCATCCACCGGTGGGCCGGCCTTGGCCAGGCCGCCGGCGCGACGAACGGCGAGGTCCCAGTCGACGGCGTCCTTCATCGGCCCAGCCTACGACCGACCACCGACACGACCGACCGGCACCCGGCCCCTGCGCCCGGCAGCTACCGACAGCCGCAGGCGAGCAGCGAGTTCACCCACTCGTCGATGCGCAGGCGCGCGCCGTAGGACCCCGCGTATGGGATCCCGTCGGCCATCGCGGCGAACGCGAGCAGCCGGCCGTCGGCGGTCGGGGCGTAGCCGGCGAGCGAGACGACGCTGACGAGCGTCCCCGTCTTCGCCCGGACGACCCCCGGCTCGAGCCAGCGGTCGGCGAGCGTGCCGTCGAGGCCCGAGACGGGCAGCGCGACGGAGAGCCGGCTCAGCGCCGGGTCGGTCGCGGCCCTGCGCAGCACGTCGACGAGGAGCCGCGGCGAGATGCGGTTCTCCGTCGAGAGGCCGGAGGTGTCGCCGAGCGAGGTGCCGGAGACGTCGATGCCGAGGTTGGCGATCGTGTCGAGGACGGCGGCCGTGGCCCCGGCGAACGATGCCGGCTCGCCCCGCTCGATCGCGACGAGGCGTCCGAACACCTCGGTGAGCGTGTTGGAGGAGTCGGCGAGCGTGAGGTCGAGCAGCTCCCCGAGCGGAGCCGACTGCACGCTGGCGAGCGTCGCGGCGTCGTCGGGTGTCGTCCCCTTGACGACGTCGCGGACCTCGATGCCTCGCTCGCGCAGCGCGGCGGCGAACGTGCCGGCCGCGGTGCGCGCTGGGTTGAGGTCGCGTTGCACCTGCCCCTCGACGCGGCCGATCTCGATGCCGAGCGGCTGGATCGTCGTGACGTGCCCGCCGGAGAAGTCGATCGGCCCCCAGCCGGGCGCCTGCGCCTCCTCGGCGAACAGCGAGACGTCGTAGGCGAGCGTCACCGACGCGATGCCGCGCGTGGTCAGGGCGGCCGCGGTCCGCTCGGCGAGGTCGCCGAGGCCGGCCCGACCGACGACGGCGTCCGGGTCGCCGGTGCCGGCCGCGAGTGTCATGTCGCCGCCGCCGACCAGGTAGAGCTCGTCGGCTCCGGCGAGCGCGGCGGACGTCGCCAGCGTGTCGTCGAGGTCGAGCGTCGCGACGGCTGCTGCCCCGGTCAGCACCTTGGTCGTCGAGGCGGGCAGCCGCGGGACGCTGCCCTCGGCGTCCGCGAGCACCTCGCCCGTGAGGACGTCGACGACGAGGACGCCCGGCGGCGTCCCGATCTCCGTCGAGGTCAGCAGCGTCTGGAGCGCCGGGGTGAGGCCGTCGGCGGTCGGGACGGGGGCCGCCGGTTCCCACGCGGGGATGACGGAGGACGTCACGGCCGGCGGCGGGAGGCTCGGCGTCGGGAACGGGGTGGCCTCCTCCCACGGCGCGGCCGTGGTGAAGGGGCCGGGCACCAGCTCGTGCGCGTTGGCCGCGACGTACCCCGCCCCGAGGGCGCCGACGAGGACGACGCAGGAGGCGGTCACGACCGCCGTGCGCGCTGCGCCCATGGGTCCTCCTCGGTGTGGTCGCGGTGCCGCCGTTGTGTACCCGGGGGCCGGGTGCGTCAGACTGTCATCAACAGTAGTCACGCCAGCCTCGGCGCTGCGGCTCCCGGCCGCGGCGGGGCGCGAGCAGATGGGACGCACCGGTGAAGTTCGACGTCACGATCGAGATCCCCAAGGGACAGCGCAACAAGTACGAGGTGGACCACGAGTCCGGTCGCATCCGGCTGGACCGGATGCTCTTCACCGCGACGCGCTACCCCGACGACTACGGCTTCATCGAGGGCACGCTCGGCGAGGACGGCGACCCGCTCGACGCCCTCGTGCTGCTGGAGGAGCCGACGTTCCCCGGCTGCCTCATCGAGTGCCGCGCGCTCGGCATGTTCCGCATGCGCGACGAGATGGGCGGCGACGACAAGGTGGTCTGCGTGCCGGTCGGCGACCAGCGCGCGTCCTGGCGCGACGACATCGACGACGTCTCGGAGTTCCACCGCCTCGAGATCCAGCACTTCTTCGAGGTCTACAAGGACCTGGAGCCGGGCAAGTCGGTCGAGGGCGCCCACTGGGTCGGTCGCGAGGAGGCCGAGGCCGAGATCGTGCGCTCGTTCGAGCGGGCCAAGGCCGCCGGGCTCGAGGGGCACCACGGCTCGAAGGCCCCCGGCCACTGAGCAACCCTCCCGGACGAGGAACGGCCCCGGACGCGACGATCGAGTCGTCGCGTCCGGGGCCGTCTCGCTGTCGGCCGGCCGGCCGGTCAGCCGGCGTGCTTCTGCAGCAGCGCCCCGAGCCGCGGCAGCGCGCCCACCATGATCTTGGCGGCCTGCGGCTTGAACTTGTCGTACATCGCCCGGGCCTGGCCACCGGACGGGGCCGCCGCGTCGACGGCCGTCATGATCGCCTTCTCGGCCTCGGCCTGGTTCGCGACGAGGAACGCCCCGAAGTCGCCACCGCCGCCGGCCTGGAACCGCTCCCACAGGGGCTGGAGCGCGTCGCCGAGCGTGCCGACGTAGCCGCTCGCCACCCGGGAGACGATGTCGGGGTTCTTCTTCTTCGCGGCGGCGAAGGCCGTCTTGATGGCGATCCCGGTGAGGCCACCGAGCCCGGAGATCTCGGAGTCGATGAGCGTCGCGAGGTCGGCGACGACGGCGGGCTTGGTCTCGGGCGCGGTCAGCGCCTCACGCAGCGTGGTCATTCCCCCAGGCTAAGCGAGCGCGACCCGGAGCGACGTGCGCTCCTCCGGCGCCCCACCGCCCGCCCCCGAGGGCGCCGCCGGTGAGGGCTAGAGGACGCGGCCGTAGCCGATGATGTTGGTGTTCCAGATCTTCACGTGCTCGACGGTCTTGCCGGGGCTCGGCGCGTGCACGCGCATCCCGCTGCCCGTGTAGATCGCGACGTGGTAGATCCCGCTCGCCGAGCCGTTGCTCGAGTAGAAGATGAGGTCGCCCGGCTGCAGGTCGGCCTCGCTCACGCGCGTGGTCGCCCACCACTGGTCGCGCGAGGTGCGCGGGATCGAGACGCCGAGCTGCTTGAGCGACCACTGGACGAGCCCGGAGCAGTCGTAGCTGTTCGGACCGGCCGCACCGAGCACGTACGGCTTGCCGACCTGCGACAGCGCCATGTCGACGAACGCCTGGCCGGTCCGGCTGGGCGCGGGGGGCGCGGGCGGCGGCGTCGGCTTGGGGGCCGGCGGCTGGGTCTGCGTCGGCGTGGGGGTCGGCTGGGGCGCCGCGGTCTTCGTCGGCTGCGGCGCGGGCGCCGGGTCCGAGGTGGGGGCCGGGGCCGGGTTCGAGCCACCCGAGCTGCTGCCGCCGCCCTCCGACGTCGTTCCACCGTCGTTGCCGGAGCCGGAGCCGTTCGAGCTCCCGCCGGTCGAGCCCTGGGCGCTGCCGGCGCGCGACGCCTCGTCCTGGCGCGCCTGCTCCTGCGCTGCGGCCTCGGCCTGGCGGCGCTGCTCGAGCAGGCCCTCCTGGTAGCGACGCTCGACGTCGACGCTGTGCTGGCGCAGCGCCGCGAGCTCGACCACGGCGCTCGACATGAGCGAGTCCAGCGCGGACTGGGCGTCGAGCGCCTCGGCGACCGCCGCGTCGGCGGCCGTCGCCGCCTCGTCGGCCCGGGCGAGGCGCTGGTCGAGCACGGTCTTCGTGCGGTCGGCCTCGGCCGACGCGCGGTCCGCGCGCCGCTGGGCGGCGTCGGAGTCGGCGACCACGTCGTCGACCTGGACGGAGGCGATCTCATAGGCGGCGGTGCGCCGCAGCACGTCCTCGAAGCCGTCCGCGCCGACCCACACCTGGGTCGCGGCGAGCGAGCCGCCGGAGTGGTACATGTCCAGCGCCATCGCGGCGAAGTCGTCCAGCGCCGCCTCGAGCTCGGCGTCGGCCTCGGCCTTCTCCGACGCGGCCGCGTCGTAGTCCGCCTGCGCGGCGTCCGCCTCGACCTGGGCCGTGTTGTAGGCCTCGGCCGCGATCGACGCCTCCATCTCGGCCGCCGCGACGCGGGCGTCCGCGTCCGCGAGCTGACCCTCGATCGCCGCGACGCGACCCTCCTGGGAGGAGACCGCGGCGCTCGCCGCGTCACGCTCCGACTGCGACGGCATCCCCGGGACGGCCACCGCGCTCATGGCGAGGGGGGCGACGAGCGCCCCCGTCGCGATGACGACTCCGGTGAGCCGGAGCGCGCGGCGGCGCGGGCTGGCTGGCTGTGCCATGGATGCTCCCGTCGAGGCTGGTCGCCGCCTCCGGCGGCCGGTCAGGACCGCCGCGAGCGGCCCATCTGCCTTCGACTCTAGCGTGAAGGTTGAGAGTCGGAAAGCCCGTCTTGTCAACGCGACACGCCCAGTATCACCCGAGGAAAAATTACACGCGTGTAGTTTTCGGCCTCTCGGAGGCCCTCATCTCAGCCCGCGAGACACCGTCGTCCCACGCGGCCCCCCGACCCCGCCGTCGTCTACCGTCCCGATGAGTCCCGACGGACGGACGTCCACGGAATCCCCGGCGACACGGTCGACGGGCCCAGGCAACGAGGCAACAGAAGGAACGATCGATGAGCGCGGACTGGAAGTTCGAGACCCAGCAGATCCACGCCGGCCAGGTGCCGGACCCGACCACCGGCGCACGCGCGCTGCCGATCTACCAGACCACCTCGTTCGTGTTCGAGTCGGCGGAGCAGGCGGCCAACCGGTTCGCGCTCGCCGAGCTCGGCCCGATCTACACGCGCATCACGAACCCGACGCAGGAGGCCGTCGAGAACCGCATCGCGGCGCTGGAGGGCGGCGTCGGCGCGCTCCTGCTCTCCTCGGGCCAGTCCGCCGAGCTGCTCGCGATCCTCAACATCGCCGAGGCCGGTGACCACGTCGTCGCGAGCCCGTCGCTCTACGGCGGCACCTACAACCTGCTGCGCTACTCGCTGCCGAAGTTCGGCATCGAGACCACGTTCGTCGACGACCCGCACGACCTCGAGCAGTGGCGCGCCGCCGCCCGCGAGAACACCAAGCTGTTCTTCGGCGAGACCATCCCCAACCCGAAGAACGACGTGCTCGACATCGAGGGCGTCGCCCGCGTCGCGCACGAGGTCGGCGTCCCGCTCGTCGTCGACAACACCATCGGCACGCCGTACCTCGTGAACCCGCTCGCGTGGGGCGCCGACGTCGTCGTCCACTCCGCGACGAAGTACCTCGGCGGGCACGGCACCTCGATCGCCGGCGTCATCGTCGACGGCGGCTCGTTCGACTACGCGCAGCACCCCGACCGGTTCCCCGGCTTCAACACGCCCGACGCGTCCTACAACGGCCTCGTCTACGCCCGCGACCTCGGCGTCGGCGGCGCGTTCGGCGTCAACCTCTCCTACATCCTCAAGGCGCGCGTCCAGCTCCTGCGCGACCTCGGCACGGCCGTGAGCCCGTTCAACGCGTTCCTCATCGCGCAGGGGATCGAGACGCTCTCGCTGCGCGTGGAGCGGCACGTCGAGAACGCGACCCGGGTCGCGACGTGGCTCGAGGGCCGGGACGACGTCCTGTCCGTCAGCTACTCCGGGCTCGAGTCCTCGCCGTGGCACGCCAACCAGCTCAAGTACGCCCCCAAGGGCGGCGGCGCGGTCCTCGCGTTCGAGATCGACGGCGGGGCCGAGGCCGGCAAGGCGTTCGTCTCCGCGCTCGAGCTGCACTCGAACGTCGCGAACATCGGCGACGTCCGCTCGCTCGTCATCCACCCGGCCTCGACGACGCACAGCCAGCTCTCGCCCGAGGCGCAGGTCGCCGCCGGCGTCGCGCCCGGTCTCGTGCGCCTGGCCGTCGGCCTCGAGCACATCGACGACATCCTCGCCGACCTCGAGAAGGGCTTCGCGGCCGTCGCGGCGCTGCCCACCGGCACCGACGTCTCCCAGGCCGCGGCCGCCGCCGGGGCCTGAGGACCGATCGCGACGCGGTCGTGCCGGGCCCGCTCGACGCGGGCCCGGCACGACCCGACGCACGACCCACACGCGCCGGGCCGGCGTCCGACGGCCCGGCGCGACGACGACCGAGGACCGCGGGCGGAGGTGCGCGATGGAGGCGATGGACGGGCCGGGCTATCGTGCCGACCGCGCGAACCCGTACGATTCCGGGGTGAGTGAGCCCCCCGCGCGCCGCCGGCGCCCCGATGCGCGAGCCCTCGCGCCCTCGGCGCGGGGCCAGGTGCGCACGCCCGACGACTCACCGCTGCCCGCCTCCGCCGCCTGGCGCCCGGGCGACCCGGTGGGGTCGCGGAGGTTCGTCGAGGTCGGGACGCTCGACCTCGAGGCCGGCGGTGAGCTGACCGGCGCGACGCTCGCCTACGAGACGTGGGGCACGCTCAACGCCGAGCGGGACAACGCGGTGCTCGTGCTGCACGCCCTCACCGGCGACTCGCACGTCATCGGTCCCGTCGGCGACGGCCACCCGACCCCGGGCTGGTGGGAGGCCATGGTCGGCCCCGGCCGGCCGATCGACACCAACCGGTACTTCGTCGTGGCGCCCAACGTCCTCGGCGGGTGCCAGGGGTCGACCGGGCCGGCGTCACCCGCGTCCGACGGCGAGGCCTGGGGCTCGCGCTTCCCCGCGCTCACCGTGCGTGACATGGTCGCGGCCGAGCTGCGGCTGGCCGACGCGCTCGGCGTCCAGGAGTGGGCGCTCGTCATCGGCGCGTCGATGGGCGGGCACCGCGTGCTCGAGTGGGCCGCGTCCTACCCCGAGCGCGTCCGCGCGATCGCGGCGATCGCGACCGCGGCGCAGACCACCGGCGACCAGATCGCCTGGGCGCACGCCCAGCTCGGCGCGATCCGGTCCGACCCGCTCTACAACGGCGGCGACTACTACGACGCGGCTGACGGCTGCGGTCCGACCGCCGGCCTCGCGCTGGCCCGGCAGATCGCGCACACCACCTACCGCAGCGCGCGCGAGCTCGACACCCGGTTCGGCCGCATCCCGCAGCGCGCGGAGAACCCGCTCGACGGGTCCGGGCGGTTCGCCGTCCAGTCCTACCTCGACCACCACGGCGCGAAGCTGGCCCGGCGGTTCGACGCGGGCTCCTACGTCGTGCTGACGCAGTCGATGATCACGCACGACCTCGGCCGCGACCGCGGCGGCGTCGAGGCGGCACTCGCGGGCGTGACGGCGCGAGCGCTCGTCGTCGCCGTCGACTCCGACCGGCTGTTCCTGCCCGCGCACTCGGCCCGGATCGCCCGCGGCATCCCGAACGCCGACCTGCACGTCATGCACTCCGACCACGGGCACGACGGCTTCCTCATCGAGTTCGACACGCTCGGGCCGATCGTCGCGGCGTTCCTCGGCGAGGTCGCGCCCGTCGTGCGGCAGCCCGGCTCCTGACGTCCGGCCGCCCCCGGCCAGCCCCGGCCAGCGGACGCCTCGGCGACACGTCCCGGCGTCCGGTGCACCTAGGCTCGGCACATGGTTGACGCCGACGTGACCTCCACCGTGACCGCAGCACGCCTCGACCTGGACCTGCACGAGCAGTGGGACGCGCTCATCGACTGGCTCCGCTCCCTCGACGACGACGCCCTGGCCGCGCCGACGCCGCTGCCCCGCTGGTCGGTCCGCGACCTCGTGGCCCACCTGGCGCTCGTCATGCGCGTGCTCGCCCGGGCCGAGGCCGCCGATCCCGATGTCTCTGGCGAGTCGGGTGAGCACGGCGAGTCGGGCGAGTCGGGCGCACCGAGCGCGGCCGGCGACGTCCCCCGCACTCTCACCTTCGCCGACTACCTCGCGAGCTACGCCGGCACGTCGTCCGACATCCGCGAGCGCGCCATCGAGCTCGCCGAGCACCGCGACCCGATCGGCTCGGCCGAGAGCTCCGGCCAGGCCGCGCTGCTCACGCTGCGCGAGCTGCGCGACGAGGGCGTCCGACTCGTCCGGGTCCACCGCGGCGTCGTGGCGCTCGACACGCTCGTGCTCACCCGGCTGGTCGAGCTGGTCGTGCACGCCGACGACCTGGCCCGGTCGGCGGCCATCCCCTCGCCCGTCGACCCGACGGCCCGGACGATCGTCGCCACGGCGCTGCTGTCGGTGCTGCGGTCCCGGACCGGCTACGACCTCCAGGTCGGCGACGAGGTCACCTGGCTCCGGCTCGCCACCGGACGCCTGCCGTGGAGCGGGCGGGGTCGCGCCCTGCGGCCGGGCACCCTCGCCGAGGGTCTGCCGGACCTCAGCCAGGCGCTCCCCCTCGTCCGGTAGTCGCCACCCGCCCGCGACGCACGCCGGTTCCCGCGTCGCGCACGCGGGTCAGCGTGGCGTCGCGTGGAGCCAGACGATGCCGTGCGCCGGGAGGCTCACGCCACCGCGCAGATCGAGGTCGACGCCGCCGACGAGCTCGTGCGCCACGCGGTCGAACCCGGCGAACCGCTCGGCCGGGACGTGCACGGCGTCGTCGCCGACGTTCGCGAGCACGACGACCCGGGGCAGGTCGTCCGTCCACCCCGGCCGCTGGAACGCGACGACGCTGCGCAGCCCCGTGTGGAACGGCCACAGCCGGCCGCCGCCGAGCTCGGGCGTCCGCCGCCGCACGGTGAGGAGCCGGGTCAGCGCGGCGAACACCGCGCCCGACGGCGTCGCCGTGTCCTCGCGCGCCGCGTAGGACTGCTCCGGGTAGAACGGCCGGTGCACCCAGCGGGAGTCGTCCGCCTCCTCGGGCCGGGACACGTAGGTCGGGTCGTTGGGCTGCGCCACCTCGTCCCCGAGGTAGAGCAGCGGGACGCCACCCGTGGAGAGCGCGAGGGAGTACGCGAGCACGGCCCGGTCGACGCCGCCGGGATCGCCGGCCTCGATCCCGGTCAGCGCCGCCGTCGTGCCGGTGATCCGGCAGTCGCCGGTGCGCGGGTTGTCCTGGAACGGGACACCGCGCGCGAACGAGCCGGGCTCGCGGCCCACGAAGAACCGGTTGAGGAAGCGACGGTGCTCGAACCCGTCGATGCCGAGCTCCGCCGCGTCCTCGTCGGCGAACGTCCAGCCGATGTCGTCGTGCGAGCGGACGTAGTTGACCCACGCCGTCCCCTCCGGCAGCCCGTGCCGCCGCTCGAGGGCCTGGTTGAGCAGCGACGCGTCCCGGGTCGCGAGGGCCTCCCAGGTGAGCGCCATCTGGAGCGGGTTGTAGGAGAGCTGGCACTCGTCGACCGAGACGTAGCTGACCACCTCGTCGGGGTGGACGATCGCCTCGGACTTGAGCACGACGCCGGGCGTCGCGATGGCCAGCAGCGCGTTGAACGCCTGGAGCAGGAGGTGGACCTGCGGCAGGGACTCGCACGGCGTGCCGAGCTGCTTCCAGATGAACGCGACCGCGTCCATCCGGAGGATCTCGACGCCCTGGTTCGCGAGGAACGTCATCTCCCCCGCCATGGCGCGGAAGACCTCGGGGTTGGCGTAGTTGAGGTCCCACTGGAAGTGGTAGAACGTCGCCCAGATCCACCGGCCGTCCGGGAGCTGGACGAACGAGCCCGGGTGGTCGTCGGGGAAGATCTCGCGCGTCGTGCGCTCGTACGCGTCCGGCATCGTGCGGTCGGGGAAGATGAGGTAGAAGTCCTCGTAGGCGACGCCGTCGACCACCTCGCCCGCGACCGCGCGCCGGGCCCACTCGTGCTCGTTGCTCGTGTGGTTGAAGATGAAGTCCAGCTCGAGCGAGATGCCGGCGTCGCGCAGCTCGCGGGCCAGCGACGCCAGCTCCGGCATGGTCCCGAGCGCCGGGTCGACGTCCCGGTAGGACGACACGGCGTAGCCGCCGTCGTCGTTCCCCTCGGGCGAGGCGAACAGCGGCATGAGGTGCAGGACGGTGAGGCCGAGCTCGCGGAAGTACGGGATCCGGCGCCGGATGCCGTCGAGCGAGCCGGCGTACCGGTCGACGTAGCAGACCCCCGCGAGCATCCGGTTGCTCTGGAACCAGGCGGGCTGGGCGGTCCGCGCGCGGTCCAGGGCCTTGAGCGCCTCGGGACGCTCGCGCCACGTCGTCACCGCGAGGTCGACGACGGCGGCCAGCGACGCCAGCGAGTCGGCCCGCTCGCCGTACAGCTCGCGGAACAGGCCGTGCAGGCGCGGGAAGTGCTCGGCGAACCGGGCGCCCAGCTCGGCGTCGTACCGCTCGTCCCCCGGCCGGAGCTCGGGCACGGCGGCCCGGATGACGTCGGCGTCCACGAGGACGGAGCGCGAGAGCTGCCGGCGCGGGACGGCGACGCCGCGCGATGAGGGCTCGGGCATGGGCGGCCTTCCGGTGGGGGCTCCGGGCGGAGGAGTCGCGCCGATCGTATCCGCCGCGCCCTGCACTCCGACATCGGGGTGGACCCGGTCGCGATTCACGACGCGGTCCACCCCGGTGTCGGAGCCGATCGGGGGCGGGTCAGCCGCCGAGCAGGAGGGACAGCCCGAGGACGGCGCACACCGGCCGGTACCAGCGCCGGTCGAGCTCGCGGAACCGCTCGGCCGGCTCCGGGAGGCGCAGCAGCCGGCACGCCACCACCCCGCCGGCGGCGGCGCGGCCCAGCAGGCCGGCAGCCGCCGCGACCCGGACGACCCGGATCGCGCGTCCCGCGCGACCGCCGTCGAACGGACCGGAGGACGCGAGGGCCGCACCACCGAGCAGGACCGCGACGGCTAGCGACGCGGTCCGCGGCGGCATCCCGATGTCGCCGGACCCGGTGACGAGCTCGGCGAGCTCGCGGTCGTCCGCCGCCGGCCAGCTCGACCCCGCGGCCCACGCGGCGTGGAGCGCCGCCGCCCCGCTCAGCCCCGCCGTGGCAAGGACCCGAGCCAGCGCCTTCGTCGTCGTCATTCGCCCACTCTAACGATGCCGGACGTGGCGAAGACGCCTCACGCGCCCGGCCCCCGCGCGCCGGACCCCTAGGCTCGGGCGCGGGAGGTCTCCGTGTCACGTCAGCAGTCCGAGCCCGAGGTGGTCGTCGTCGGGTCGATCAACGTCGACCTCGTCCTCACGGTCGCGCGCCACCCCGCCCCCGGCGAGACGCTGCTCGGCGGCGGCGGGCACTCCACGCCCGGCGGCAAGGGCGCGAACCAGGCCGTCGCGGCGGCGCTGCGCGGGGCCAGGACCGCGATGGTCGGCGCGGTCGGCGACGACGCCGCAGCCGCCGTCGGGCTCTCGCTCCTCGACGCGGCCGGCGTCGACCTGACCCGGGTCGCCCGAGTCCCCGGGCCGACGGGGCTCGCGGTCGTGACGCTGAGCGAGACCGGAGAGAACACGATCGTCGTCGTCCCGGGGGCGAACGACGCGGTCGACGCGGCGCTGGTCGAGTCCGCGGCCGACCCGGTCGCCGCGGCCGCCGTGCTCGTGCTCCAGGGCGAGGTCCCGCTCGGGGCGAGCCTCGCGGCGGCCCGGATCGCCGACGCGGCCGGACGCCGCATCGTGCTCAACGCGGCACCCGCCGCGGCCGTGCCGGAGGAGCTGCTCCGCCTCGCCGACCCGCTGGTCGTGAACGAGCACGAGGCGGCCATCGTCCTCGCCGGTGCGCTGGGGGACGACGCCGTCGACCCCCCGGCGACGCCCGAGGAGGCGACCGTCCTCGCGCGCCGGCTGCGCGACGCGGGCGCGCGGTCCGTCGTCGTCACGCTGGGCGGAGCCGGCGTCGTCGTCGCGGGTCCCGACGGCGCCTGGCACCTCGCGGCGCGACCGGTGGTGGCGGTCGACACCGTCGGCGCCGGCGACGCGTTCGTCGGGGCGCTCGCCGCGGGGCTGGCCCGCGGGGCCGGGATGGCCGAGGCGGCGCGGGAGGCCGTCGCGGTCGCGGCGTACGCGGTGGCGCACGAGGGAGCTCAGGCGTCCTACCCGGGGCTCGACGACCAGCTGCCCTGACCGGCCGGGGGTCGCCGCCCCGGCGTCGGGCGCCCCGTCACGGCAGGTACGCCGCGGCCCAGCGCTCGATCCGGCGGTAGGCGTCCTCGCGGACGGGGCGCCGGGACAGCAGCACGTCGTGCAGCGCGCCCTCGACCGTCGAGACGGTGACGTCCCTGCCGATCCGCAGCGCGCGCTGCGCGATGACGTCCACGTCCAGGACGGTGTCGCACTCGGCCATCGCGTCGTCCCACACCGGCGAGATGAGCGTGCGCGCGGACCGGACGACGAGGACGGGGCACGCGACGTCGAGGCCGGCCGCGACCTGCGTGTGACCGGCGAGGACGGCGGCGGCCCAGCCGTAGGTCGCGGGGAACCCGTGCTCGGGTCGCCAGGCCGGCACGAGGTTCCACTCCCCGCCGAGCGCGGCCGAGGTGGTCCGGGCATAGAAGCCGAGGTCGGGGTTGGGCGTCCGGCGCTTCGGGAACGCCTTCGCGATCTCCACGATGATCGGCATCGACAGGCTGCGCGCGATCGTCGAGCCCTGCATCTCCAGCCACGGCGCGACGAGCACGAGCCCGCTCGCCCGGCCGGGGTGGCGGTTCGCCCAGAGCGACGCCGTGAGGCCGCCCGTCGAGTGCGCCATGATGACGAGCGGCAGGCCGGGATGCTCCTCCTCGATCACGGCGAGCGCGGCCGCGAGGTCCTCGTCGTAGGTGGCGAGGTCCGCGATGTAGCCGGGGGTCTGGTGCACGCGCAGGCTGCGCCCGTACTTGCGCAGGTCGAGCCCGTAGAAGGCACCACCGACGCGCGCCCAGAACGGCCCGATCTCGGGGTTGAGGAAGTAGTCGCTCCAGCCGTGGAGGTACAGGACGGCGAACCGCGGCGCCGTCGGCGGCGCGATCCGCGGCGGCGAGGTCACGTCGAGCTCGGGCCGGTAGCGGACGATCGTCGTGACGACGGGCCCCTCGTCGTCGTCGGCCAGCGGCAGGGTGCGCGCCTGGTGCCCGCGGCCGAGGACGTCGCCGGCCCACCGCCCGACCGGCGGCGGGACGGGGAGGTCCGCCTCGGTGATCGTGAGGTCAGCCGACGCGGCCTGCGCCTCGACGATCGCGCGCGAGATCGGGAACCGTCCGCGGTTCGGGGGCGCGGTCGGCGCCGGGGTCCGGTGCGGGTCGCGGGACGGGCTCACACCCCCATCGTGGGCCGAGAGCGACGACGACGCCAGCCGTCGGACCGGGCGCGTCGCCACCCTCGACCCGTCAGAGCGTGCGCCCGTCGGGGTCGCCGGGGCGGACCGGGCGCAGCCGACCCGGGATCGGCCAGGCCAGCACGTGCCGGTCGGTCGGCGGGCGCCGCATGTCGCCGAAGTCGTCGACCTTGACCACGATCCGTCCCTGCCCGGGCTCGTGGGACGGCGTCACCTCGACGATCTGGACGCGCAGCACGGGGGCGCTCGCGTCGTCGTCGAGGTCGGGCTCGAGCATCCACGGGTCCGCGAGGAAGCGCAGCCCGACCTCCTCGAGCGCCGTCTCCGCGGCGATCCAGTCGACGGGACCGGCGACCCGGCGGCCGAGCACGTCGATCGCGGCCCAGTCCTCGCCGTCGGCGGTGATCCAGCCGATCACCTCGCCGTCGTCGCGGGCGTGCGGGTACCAGTCGGCGGAGAGCATCCGGCCAGCCTAGGCGCCCGCGGTGCGCGCGGCCGGGGACGCGGGAGACGCGGGGTGGCGGGTCAGCGCCGCACGGCGCGTCGGCGCTGGGGGCGCTTGGTCCGCGACTGCGGGTTGAGGGCCTCCTCGAGCGCCTCGCCCAGGTAGGGGCCCTCGATGCCGAAGCGCCACGCGGCCCAGCCGTCGGAGACCTCGCGGCCCTGCGCGACGGCGGCCTCGAGCGGGTCGTCGAACGTCTCGCCGGCGACCACGATGAGGCCCTCCGGGCTCAGCACGCCGCGAATCCGGCCGTCGGTGCCGTCGAGGCTCAGCTCCGTCTCGCCGACCAGCGCCGCCACGACGCCGAGCTGCTCACGCGGGTCGAGCGCCGGTACGGCCGGGCGACCGCGCCGACGGCCGCGCGCCGAGGTGAGGTGGCTGCCGCCGGCCGGGGTCTCGACCGGGTCGGCGAGATCCTCGGGCTCGCGCGCGTCGTCCGGGTCGCCGGAACCCGTGGATCCGGCAGAACCGGCGGGGCCGGTTGCCCCCCGCGACGCAGCCGACCGGCCGTCGCCGGCGGGCTCCCCCGCCACTCCCGCCACGTCGGCGAACGACGCGACGGAGGCGAGTGCCGGGGTGCGCGGGGCGGCCTCGTCGAGCTCGACCAGGAACACCCGCGCGATCCCCGGGCCGACGAGGGCGACGGCGCCGCGGACGTCGGGCATGACGCGGGTGGTCAGCACGACGAGACCGGCGCGGTCGACGTGCTCGTCCTGCAGCGCGCGAGCCACGCGCTCGAGGCCGACGACGAACCGGGTCGCGTCGAGCACCTCGACGGCGGCGACGAGCCGGAGCTCACCGCGCCGGGTGCGGCCGACGGCGACCGGGCCGAGCTCGGGGTCCTCACGCCAGGCGACGTCCTCCAGCGCGAACGGCAGCAGCCCGACGGCGGCCTCGCGAACCGACGTCGCGGTCGCGTCGTCCCAGGTCACGGCGTCGCCGTCACGCCAGGGGTCGTCACCACCGAACGGTTCGAGAGGCAGGACTCGCATGGGCACGCACCAGAAGGATCGGCAGAACGACGGGAATAGGCCCTATTGTGCCATGAGCACCTGGGCCAGGCTCCTGCCTCGGACCCCCGCGAGCTGCTCCGCCTGGGTCCGGCACGAGTAGCCGTCGGCGAGGTAGAGCGCCCCCTCCGGCGCCTCGGCCAGCGCCGGCAGCAGGGCGTTCCCCGCGACCGCGACCGAGACGTCGTAGTGCCCCTTCTCCATGCCGAAGTTCCCCGCCAGCCCGCAGCAGCCGGCGAGCTGGCGCAGGTCGGCTCCCGCCCGGCGCAGGAGCGCCGCGTCCGCCTCGTACCCCATGACGGAGTGCTGGTGGCAGTGCGGCTGCGCGATCACGGTGGTCCCGGTGAGGTCGGCCGGCGGACGCCAGTCCTCGCCCGGCCCGAGCTCCGGGTCGGTGAGCAGCTCGGCGAGCGTCCGGACGGCTCCGGCGACCTGCGCCGAGCGCGGGTCGTCGGGCAGCAGCTCGAGCAGGTCGCTGCGCAGCACGGCCGTGCACGACGGCTCGATCCCGATGATCGGCACGCCCTTCGCCGCGGCCGGCCCGAGGACGTCGAGGAGACGCGAGAGCCTCTTCTTGGCGCCGTCGAGCTGGCCGGTCGAGATCCAGGTGAGGCCGCAGCACGCGTCCTGCTGCGGGACCCGCACGGTGTAGCCGGCGTCCTGCAGCAGCTCGACCATCGCCTGCGCGGCCGACGGGTCGAGGTTCTCGCTGAACGAGTCGGCCCACAGGACGACGTCGCGCACGGGGGTGCGGGAGGGGCGCACCGAACGGGCCGGCGACGTCCCGGACCGCCGGGCGAACCAGCGGGAGAACCGCGTCGTCGCGAACGACGTCATCTCCCGGCGCGCGTCCATCCCGAGGAGCGGGAACAGGGCGCGGCGCAGGGGCGCCCAGCCGAGCACCACGTTGGCGACCGCGGCGAGCGGCGGCAGGGCGGTGGCGAGCTTGGCCCAGCGGGGCAGCCAGCCGAGGACGTAGTGGTTGACCGGGCGCAGCCGGCCCTTGTACCGGCGGTAGGTGACCTCCGCCTTGTAGGCGGCCATGTCGACGCCGGCGGGGCAGTCCCGGCCGCACGCCTTGCAGGACAGGCACAGGTCGAGCGACTCCGCGACGGCCGGGTCGTCGAACCCGCGGACGAGGGTGCCGTTGGCCAGCTCCTGCAGCACCCGCGCGCGACCGCGCGTCACGTTCCGCTCGTCGCCGGTGGCCTGGTAGCTCGGGCACATGAACCCGCCGGCCGCGCCGTTGTCCGCGCGGCACTTCCCGACGCCGACGCACCGGTGGACCGCCTTCGTCAGGTCGCCGTCGTCGTGCCGGAACGCGAACCCGCGGTGGCCGAGCGGGATCGCGGCGGGGCGACGCAGGTCCGCCGTGATCGGCGCCGGGTCGACGATGACCCCGGGGTTGAGCGTGTCCTCGGGGTCGAACAGCCCCTTGACCTGCGCGAACAGCTCGCGCGCCTCGGCGGAGTACATCCGGTCCAGCAGGCCGCTGCGCGCGCGGCCGTCGCCGTGCTCACCCGAGAGCGAGCCGCCGTAGGAGCCGACGAGCCGCGCCGCGTCCACCATGAACCGCTCGAACACGCCGGCATCGGCTGGCCGGTCGAGCGGCAGCCCGATCCGCACGTGGATGCAGCCGTCGCCGAAGTGGCCGTACGGCAGCCCCTCGACGCCGTAGGAGTCCAGCAGCGCGTCGAAGTCCCGCAGGTAGGCGCCGAGGTTCTCGGGCGGGACCGCCGCGTCCTCCCAGCCCGGCCACGCGGGCGCACCGCTCGGCGTCCGCCCCGCGAGGCCGACCCCGTCGGCCCGGATGCGCCAGAGGGCGGCCGACTGGGCCGGGTCGGTCACGATCATCGAGTCGAGGCAGTCGGAGACGGCGACGAGCGCCGCCGCGTTCGCGAGCGCCTCGGCCTGGTCGACCCCGCTGACCTCGCAGAACAGCCAGCCGGCTCCGCGCGGCAGGTCCGGCACGCTGCCGACGTGGCGACGCACGACGTCGACCAGGCGCGCGTCCATGCCCTCGACGGCGAGCGGCCGACCCGCGCCACCCGGACGACCGCCGCCGAGCGCGGTCAGCGGGACGACGGCGTCCGCCGCCGCCGGCATGTCGGCGTAGCCGAGGACGACGAGGACGGGTGTGCTGGGCAGCGGGACGAGGTCGACGGTCGCGCCGAGCACCGTGACGAGCGTGCCCTCGGTCCCGACGAGCATCCGGGCGAGGTTCGTGCCCTTCTCGGGCAGCAGGTGCTCGAGCGAGTAGCCGGAGACCTGACGGGTGAACCGGCCGAGCTCGGTCCGGATGGTCGCGAGGTTCGCGCTGACGAGCCGGTCGAGGCCCGGGACCGGGTCGAGCGAGCCCCGGCCCGACCCCGCGGTGAACCGGCGTCCCGCCCCGTCGACGACGTCGAGCTCGCGCACGTTGTCGGCCGTCCGCCCGTAGGCGAGCGCGTGCGGGCCGCAGGCGTTGTTGCCGATCATCCCGCCGAGCGTCGCGCGGTTCTTCGTGCTCGGGTCCGGGCCGAACCACAGGCCGAACGGCTGCGCCGCCACCTGCAGCGACGACATGACGACGCCGGGCTGCACCACCGCCGTGCGGGCCTCGGGGTCGATCGCACCGATCGCGTCGAGGTGCCGGGAGAAGTCGATGACGACGCCGGGGCCGACCGCGTTGCCGGCGCACGACGTGCCGGCGCCCCGCGAGGTGATGGGCGCGCCGTGCTCGCGCGCGACGCTGAGGATCGCCTCGACCTCGTCCGTCGAGCGCGGGAAGGTGACGACCTCGGGGACGACGCGGTAGTTCGACGCATCGGAGGAGTACTCGGCGCGACGCCGCCGCGAGGCGTCCGCCTCGGTCACCCGCTCGAGGTCGGCGACGAGCGCGCGTGTGGCGTCGTGCTGCTGGGAGGCGGTCAGAACGGTCGTCACGGTCCCCAAGTCTTCCATCCCCGCGCCGCCGTCGGGCCGTGTTCCGGCACGCTCCCGACCGGTGAGCGGCGCGGGACGACGCGCGCGACCCGTCCGGAGCTGGCCAGCGGTCGGGCCGACCGGCCGGTCAGCCTGCGGGCGCGGCGATCCAGGCGAAGGCGATGGGGTCGGCGGCGGGGGCCAGCTCGGCCGTGCCCAGGTCGGTCCCGGCGTCGGACACGGTGACGGTGTACGCCACGTCCGACGGGACGGCGGCCGGGGTCGGGATCGCGGTCGTCGAGGCCACGTAGTCGGCGGTGCAGACGGCCCCGCCGGCCGCCGTGAGGTCGATCGTCATCTCCCCGGCCGCAGCCGTGAGGTCGGACGGGACGCGCGGGCAGGAGCTCGAGCCGAACGTCGTGACGTAGAGCGTCGCGCCGTCGCTGCTCCAGCCGAGGCCGACGCTCGCGTCCGCCTCCGCGCTGGCGTCGACGCCGGCGGGCATCCCGATCGTCGTCTCGCCCAGCGCGCCGTCGTCCGTCGCCTCGCCGCCGCCGTTGAGGTTCGGGGAGTCGGTCGGACGCGTGGCGCCGCCGGAGGAGTCCGGCTTGTCCGGCGAGACCGAGATCTCCGGCTCGGGGCTCTGCGTCCCGGTGATGTCGCGGTCGCCGTACGGCGGCGTGCAGGCCGAGAGCGCGAGGGCCGTCAGGGCCGCGCCGCCGAGCAGGAGGAGGCGGGAGGTCGATGAGGACATGGGGGTCTCCTTAGGCGTCGCTCGTCAACGTACCTCGCGGCACGTCGCGGAGCTGGGAGCACACGCGATGCGGGGCTCCGCCGGGCTGGGGCGGTTCGTGGCCGGCCGGCTGGCCCGGGCCAGTCGGGCCAGTCGGGCCGGCCGGGGGCTCAGCCGAGCTGGTCGAACGAGAGGTCGGCGTCCGCGACGGCGATGACCGACCACGTGCCGCCGTCGGAGTCCGTGAACTCGTACGCGGGGACGAGCAGGACCGAGCCGTCCGACTGGTACTGCTGGCCGAGGCCGAGGCGGACCGAGGTGAGGTCGACGGTCCAGACGGGCCACTCGACGGTCGCGTCGGCGCCGGGCGCCGCGGGCGCCTGCGTGGGCGGCGTGTACTCCTCGGTGGCCCCGCCGTCCGTGGCGTACGCGTCGACCGCGTAGGGCATCACCATGTTCTGCGCGCCGAACCGGGGGTCGGACAGGCGGGCGAGCGCGTCGGCCTCGCTCACGATGGCGACGTCGCGCAGCGCGACGACGTCCGCGAGGCTCCCCCACACCGACACGACGCCAGCGGGTCCGTAGGACAGGGAGAAGGCGAGATCCGTGCGCTGACCGTCGACGATCCGCGCGGCGCTCGCCTGCGCCGTGCCCGACCCGACGGCGTGCTCGGCGGTCAGCTCGAAGCTCGCCGGGTCGAGGCCGACGTCGGTGAGGAGCCGCTCGAGCTCGGCGCGGGCCGCGTCGGGCGCGGGAGCCGCGGCGTCCACCCGCTCGGTGCACGCCTGCATCTCCTCCTCGTAGGCGCGCCAGGCGTCGTCGTCGTAGTCCTCGCTCGTCGGGCCAGCGACGGACCAGCACTCCTGCATCGGCTCGATCGACCAGTTCTGGTAGGAGAACGCGGCCGAGCCGTCGAGCGAGACGCTGAGCGTCGGGCCCTCGCCGTCCTCGGGACCGACGTACCAGGATCCCCAGTCCAGCCGGGGAGCGCCGGTGACGCCGAGGGTCTCGGCGAGGTGGGCGGCCGTCTCCTCGCTCGCGCGCTGCGGGTCGAGGCCGTACAGGGTGGCCGTGCCGGCCGAGGTGCTGAAGCCGGACCCGACGAACTCCCGGTGACCGAAGCCCCAGCCGTAGCCCGACGCCCCGCGGGCCGCGTCCATCTCGGCCGTCGGGGCGCCGCCGGCGCTGCTCGCGCCGTCCGCGCCACCCGAGGAGTCGCCGAGGGTGATCGGACCGGGGTAGGCCGACTCGGGCTGTCCCGAGGCGAGCTCGGGAGCGGAGTCGCGGGCCGAGGTGGCGTCGTACGCGCCACCCGAGTCGCCGCCGCCGAACCCGCCGCCAGCGGCGATCGAGCCGGCCCCGAAGCCGACGACGCCGACGACAGCCGCCGCGGCCGCACCGGCGAGCCAGGGCTGCCAGCGGCGCTTGCGGGCGGGCTGGGCGGACTCCCGCGCCGCCCTCGCCGCCGCCAGGTCGATCGGACCGGGCTCGGACATCTCGGCGGTCGCGACTCCCGGGTCGGCGCTCGCCGACCCGGCGTGCGCCGCGGCCGCGAGCGGGAGCTCGGAGGCGAGCGCACCCGCGTCGTCGTCATCCATCCGGGCGAGGACGGACGCGACGAAGCCCGCCGACGGCTCGATGTCGCGCGCCGGGTCGGCGGAGCGCAGGCGCTCCAGCACCTCACGCTCGAGCGCGTCCTGCGCCGGGGAGGTCTGCTCCTCGCGGTCCGTCATGGCCCCGTCCTTCCTTGCCGTGTCACCGCCCTCACGGTGGTCTGTCCAGTCTGTGTCGTCTCGGACGCCGACCTTGCAGCGTCGCCGCCCTGACCTCGCGCGCTGCGCGGCCCGGCTCGCGGGGCCGGAGCCCGACGCTGGCTACAGCTCCAGGCGCTGGCCCCAGGCCTCGCGCAGCCGCTTGCGCGCCCGGGACAGCGCAGCGTCCGCACCCGAGCGGCTGATGCCGAGGACCTCGGCGAGCTGCACGCCGTCGAGGCCGTCCCAGGCGTGGAGCAGGATGATCTCGCGGTCACGGTCGCTCACGAGCGCGAGGGCGCCGCGCAGCTCCGCGTCGAACAGGGCCGAGACCTCGGGGTCGGTGCCGACGCGGGCGCGGGTCGGCCGGTCCGGCAGGTCCTCGACCGGCAGCTCGGTGCGCTTGCGGCGGTAGTTGGCGAGGACGAACCCGGCCGTCCGGTACAGCCAGGGCAGCTCCGCCTCCTCCGGCACGTCGTCGCGGCGGCGCCAGGCCACCAGGAGCACCTCGGCCGCGAGGTCCTCGGCGTCGTCGACCGGAGCGCGACGCGCGAAGTACCGCACGATCGCGCGGGAGTGGCTGCGGACGAGGTCCTCGAACCACGACGCGTCGCGCGACTCCTGCGCCATGCCGACCTCCTCGCGGGGGTTGTGCTTCGTCGGGCCGGTGGTCCGTCGAGGCGTGCGGTGTCCGGCGCGGGGATCGGCCGGAGGTCACAGTCTGGCCCATCGATCCGCCCCGTGTCCGCCGCACGCGCACAGGGTGATTCACTTGTGACCATGGACGCGGGGACGGGGCACGGCGATCACGAGCGCGCCGGGAACGGGCGCGCTGAGGTCGCCGGGAACCGGTCCGGGGAGTTCCTCCTGCTGGCGACGCGGGCCGACGACGCGGTCGCCGACGCGGAGTACGAGGCCGTCCGCCGGTTCATGGGCGTGCCGGCCGAGCGGCTGCGACGCGTGCGGCTGGAGTCGGCGCCGATGCCGCGGCTCGATCTCGGCTCGATCGCCGGCATCGTCGTCGGCGGGAGCCCGTTCACCTCCAGCGACCCGATCGAGAGCAAGTCGGACGTCCAGCTCCGGGTCGAGAACGAGATGGCGGAGCTGCTCGCCGAGGTCGTCGCGATCGACCTGCCGTTCTTCGGCGCGTGCTACGGCGTCGGGACGCTCGGCGGGTTCCTCGGCGGCGTCGTCGACACGACGTACGGCGAGCCGGTGGGGGCCGTGCCGGTCGCGCTGACGCCGGAGGGGCTCGCCGACCCCGTGCTCGCCGGGCTGCCGCCGGTGTTCGACGCGTACGTCGGGCACAAGGAGGCACTGCGCGCGATCCCGCCGGGCGCGGTGCTGCTCGGCACGACGGCGACGGCACCCGTGCAGATGATGCGGGTCGGCCGGAACGTGTACGCGACGCAGTTCCACCCCGAGCTGGACACCGAGGGGATCGTCCAGCGGCTCCTCGCCTACCGGCACGAGGGGTACTACGACCCGGCCGAGGTGGACGACGTCGTGGCCCGCGTGCGCGGCGCCGACGTGCGCGAGGCGTGGAAGGTGCTGCGGAACTTCGCGCTCGTGTACGGGTGAGTGGGCGCAGGGTGGGCCGGCTGGGGGGCCGGCGGTCGCTGGTTGGTGGTCGCTCCGGATGGCTGCTGGGACTCCCACCGAGTCGCGGGCGGGCTGCGGGCCGGTCGCCCGGCCGGTTTGGGTCACACCGCAGGCTCGGGTACAGTGGTCGCCGCTGCCCGGGCGATCCTCGGACAGCGTCGCCGCCTTAGCTCAGTCGGCAGAGCGATTCACTCGTAATGAATAGGTCAAGGGTTCGATTCCCTTAGGCGGCTCCACCGGAGGCCCGGAACCACCACGGTTCCGGGCCTTCGTCGTACCACGGGACGCGCCCCCAGCCCCCGTCCGCTCTCTGCGGATCCGCGGGCAGGTCACCTCGCGATCCGAGCCGCCGCATGGCCGTGACCTGCGGCGATGCCGCACGGACGGCGACTTCCCGGACTGGGATCCCGGTCCATCCGCGGAGAGCGGACGCCTGCCAACCCTGATCGGGAACCCCATCGACACCCGTTCGCTCGACCACTCGGAGCGCGCAACGGCGAACCCGGGACCAAAGTCCCTGGGTGCGCCGGGGTGGCGATGGGGTAGAACGACTGCATGTCCGTCCCCTACCCGGCGCGCCGGATCGTCCGCGAACACGCGCCGGGGTCCCGTCTGCCGCTCGTGCTCGTCGGTGCCCGCGGTCCCGAGCAGGTCGACGGGTGGAGCGACACCGAGAAGGCCGTGCGCCGCTCGCGCTACTACCTCGGTCCGCGGGTCGTCCTGCCGCGAGGCGACCTGGTCGGCGAGAAGCTCGAGGCCTCGCTCGTCGGGTTCCTCACCGACCTGCTCTCGCACACGGGCGAGCACCACGGAAACCCGATCGCCGGGCTCGTCGTGCCGGACTGGGGCGGCCTCTCACCTCGCCTGCGCTCCGTGGTCACGCTCGCCAGCCTCGTCCACGCGGAGGCCGGCGATCTCCAGCCTCGGCGCCGGACGCTGCCCGTCGCCACGATCGGTCCGCGCGGGGCGGGTGCGCGACTGCGGCGTCCGCAGACCCGGTGCGTCGAGGTGACGCTCACCGACCCGGCCCTCCTCGGGGCGCGTGACGCGCTGCTCGGCGAGGAACGCTTCCTCGCGGCCCTCGACCAGCTCGGCGAGAGCGACGACGACGCGCGGCGGGGCCTGGTCGGGGCGCGCGAGGTCGTGCGGGAGCTCGCGGGCCCGGATCGGAGCACGTTCTGGCTCGCGAACTACCTGCGCACCTACGGGTTCGCCCGGGCCGGCACCCTGGTCGGCAGGTGGACGCCGCAGGACGTCGAGGAGCTGCTCGCTCGGGACGGGCTCTCGGAGGCCGGGGCCGATGCTCATGGCGGCCGCACACCCTTCCGGCCGGCTCAGGCGAGCTGACGGACGGGCGACGGGGATACCCGTCGCTGCTGGGCCGATCCGCCCGCTGGTCGAGTCCGATCCGCCGGTTCGACGGGCCTGACCTGTCGGCTCGCCCGGCCCGAACCTCCGACCCGCGCATCTCGAGCCATCCACGAGCGGACACTCGTCCGCACCCGTCTCGATCCCGCTGCGACCAGATCGTCTCTTTCCGAGGGCCAGGCCGCGCGCTCGTCAGGGCCAGCCCCGGCCAACCTCGATCGAGCACGCCCGGGGGATCCATCGCCCCTCGGCCTCCCATCGGCTCTGAGGCGCGGCTCGTGGGTATCGTCGCGCCATGGGTGAGCAGGCAGTCGTCGTTCGTCCGGCCGCGCTCGGCGACGCCGAACGCATCGCCGAGGTCCGGGTGGCCGCGTGGCAGACCGCGTACCGCGGCCTGATCCCCGACGACGTGCTCGACCGGATGGATGCCGTCGCCGAGGGACAGCGCCGTCGCGAGCTCTGGGGTCGGAGCAGGGACCCGCGCGTCGTCGAGCTCGTCGCCGAGCTGGACGGAACCGTCGTGGCCGCGGCGGTCGTCGGGCCCGAACGGCCGGTCGACGACGAACGGCCCCGGGCCGTCGAGACCGCTCCCGAGCGCGGCCAGCTCTACGCGATCAATGCGGCGCCCGAGGCCTGGCGACGCGGTGTCGGGAGCGCGCTCCTCGCGGCAGCCGAGGACGCCCTGCGCGCGGGTGGCTTCACCTCCGCCGTCCTCTGGGTGCTGGAGGGCAACGAGCGCGCCGCCCGGTTCTACGACCGGTGGGGCTGGGTCGAGGACGGCGTGACCCAGCGCGACGAGAGCCTCACCCCCGGCCACGAGCTGTTCGAGCGCCGGCGGACGAAGCCTCTCGGCTGAGCGCGGACTCGTCCTCAGGCCCCTCTGGGCGGCCCCGGCACACCTCAGGACGCGGCGCGGGCCAGCGCCTCCGGGATCGGAAGGACACCTCCGACGAGGTCCCACTGCCGATAGACCGCCGCGGGCTGGTCGAGCACCGCCGCAATGACCGCGGCGACGTCACCACGCGTCACGGGCGTCGGCGGAAGGTCGACCCCGAGCTGGACGAGCCCGACGGCCGGGTCGTCGAGAAGGCGCGCCGGACGGAGGATGGTCCAGTCGAGGTCACTGTCCCGGACCGCCCGGTCGGAGACCCGCTTCGCCGAGACATACGCCCGCCACGCTTCCGGCGCGCCCGGTTCGGGCGGCTCGTCGACGCCGATGGCGGAGACCTGGACGTACCGCCGGATACCGAGCTCCTCGCAGGCGGCGATCGTCGCGAGCGCTCCGCCGAGGTCGACCACCCGCTTGCGCTCGACGTTGCCGTCGGGACCCCCGCCGGCAGAGAACACGACAGCATCGACGCCGTCGAGCACGTCGAGGTAGTCCGTGACGCCGGCACGCTCGATGTCCAGCAGGCGCGGCGTCGCGCCCGCTCCCTCCAGCTCCTCCGCCTGGTCCGCACGCCGCACGAGCGGGACGACGGTGCGGCCGCGTTCGAGCAGGTGGGGCAGGAGCAGGCGCCCCACCTTCCCCGCGCCCCCGACGATGGCCACCCTGTCGAGCTGCCTCATGACGTCCTCCTCGCGCTCTCGTCGACCTCCATCCTCGCATGTGACGTAGATCACATCGAGGCCGGCGTCAGATTCAGGCTGCTCGCCCGTCGAGGTAGGTGTCAGGGTCCAGCGCCGCAGGGGGGTGCAGGACTCGCAACCTGGTCCGGCACCGCAGGGGGGTGCAGGACCACATGCCGGCTCGAGTCCGGCCGGCGCCACAGGGGAAGCCGGCCGGATCCGGTCCGCAGCGTTCGCCGACCAGCGAAACGTTCGCCACTCAGGGGACTGGCGATCGACCGATGGCGGCGGCGGGAACCCGCAGGGGGGTCGGCCCGCCGCCGCTGTCTCGGCCGGCCGTCGACGCCATCAGGAGCGCGGACGGTCGGGGACGCCCGCCACCAGGGCGCGGGCCACCGAGAGGTCACCTGGCCCGCTGGCTCACCGAGAGACGACGACAGCCGTCTGTCGAGGTCCCAGCGTTCGCGCGCCGATCACCGAAGGGCCCCACGGCCCCCGCAACGGTCGCCGGCCCGGGCTAACCGGCTCCGCGCCGCCGCCCGCCCACTCTCGGCAAGCGCGGATCACCGGCCGCGAGTCAGTCCCACTGCCCAGCCCCTCTCGGCAAGCACGGATCACCGGCTGCGAGTCAGTCCAGGCGTCCGGTCCCACTCGGCAAGCGCGGATCACCGGCAGCGGGCCAGTCCAGGCGTCCGGCCCCTCTCGGCAAGCGCGGATCACCGGCAGCGAGTCAGTCCCGGCGTCCGGTCCCTCTCGGCAAGCGCGGATCACCGGCAGCGAGTCAGTCCCGGCGTCCGGTCCCCGTTCAGGGATCGCGGACCGGCCCAGCTCGCGCCGCCCCACTCGCCTCCCCTCCGGTCGCCGTGAGTGCGAGCCGTCCGACAAGACCACCACCGACCGATGCAGTCGTCTCGGCCACGACCTCCTTCCCTTCCACCCGGCACCCGCGGAGCACCGCGCCGGCCCCGGCAGCCGCGCGAGCGGCCGCAGCACAGGGATCAGCACCGCCGCGCTGGACCTCGAACGCCGCGGAGAGCGCCCCGAGGTCCGCGCCGGTCTGTGCCCGTGACCGCGCGCCCGCGGCTGCGAATGTCGCGACGACGGCGATGAGCAGGACCGCGGCGACGCCGATGAGCCCCAGCGCCAGCACGGTCCCGGACCCCCGCTCGCCACAAGCGCCGTCACGCTCACCGGCCGCGCCGTCCGGGCGTGGAGCCGACGCCGCGCCGGCTCGCCAGACCGACGGCCCGCTCGACCGTCCGCGCCGGAGCCAGAGCGGGAGCCGGAGCCAGAGCGGGACCGAGGCGTGACCAAGCTCCCGCACCGGCCCGCGACCTCCCGAACCTCCCCCGCTCCCGCACCTCCCAGTGCCATCGCGCGTCACGGTGATCGACCCGTCGGCTCGGCCAGGACGCTGGCTCGCCCGGTCACCGTGATCGCCACGCCGAGGACACCGATCTCGCGCGTCACCACGACGTGCACCCACTCTCCCTCCCTCGTGACGCCCACCGCATCGACCCCGGCAGCGGGCATCAGCCCACCGTCTCGCGTCCCCGACTCGTCCCCGATCGCCAGTGCTCTCGCCACCACCCGCGCCGCGTCCTGGACCGCGACCTGCGCGCTTCCCACGACGCCCGCGAGCAGCACCGCCACGAGCAGGACCATCACGCCGGGCAGTGTCACGGCCAGCTCGGCCGTGACACTGCCTCGCTCCGCTCGCCCGAACCGATCGGGTCGCTCACCCGGCGGACGCCACCGGCGCCAGGCGTACCAGTGGCGTCGGTCGCCTCCTGCGCGCCGTCGACATCGACCGAACGGGCCACGCGGGCTCAGGCACTCGCTCTGCTCGGACGGGCCGAGGTCTCGCGCGCCCCGCGCCCGCTGCGCCCATCGGCTCCTCCCATCCCGCCGGTCCCGCGATCCTCGCCGCACCCGCCGGTCGAGGCCTCGGATCACAGGACTCGTTCCGGGACTCATCGCGAGAGCGCCTCCCGGATCAGGCCGAGCAGCATCTCGCGCACCTCGCCGCCGCGCAGGATCGCCAGCAGCAGGCCCGCGAACGCCACCGCGGCCAGCGTCACGATCGCGTACTCGGCGGTCGCCATCCCGGCCTCTCCGGCCGACACCGCGCGGTCCCAGCGCCGCCGGACGCCCGCGCCGACGCTCGACGCGAGAACGAGCAGGCTCACGGCGAACCACGTCAGCGGCGTGGTCCGCGGCTCGGGCACACCCGACCCGCGCCCCTGACTCCCCCGCTCTCGCGTCGTCGACCCCTCGGGCGTCCTCTCCTGTGTCGATGTCATCTCAGCTCTCCTCGCTCGGCCGACCCTCGGCCTCGTTCCGAGCCTGCGCGGCCTCGCGCCCCGCCGCCACGGGGGTCGGGACAAGCCGTCGAACGCCCCCGCCTCGGCCCTCTGTGGACAGCTCGCGGCGGGCCGGCGACACGACTCAGCCCGCCCCGAACAGCGACGATGCGGCGGCGAGCGCCACCGGTACGAGGCCGAGCAGCACGAATGCCGGCAGCAGGCACAGCCCGAGCGGCAGCACGAGGCGCACGGCGAGCCGCTCCGCGTCCTCACGCGCCCTAGCCGCCCGCCTCGCTCGCCACGTCGCGGCAGTCGTCCGGAGAGCCGGACCAGGATCGACTCCGCTCACCCAGGCCGATCGCAGTGGCTCGACCACGCCGACGAGACGCGCGGGCAACCGCTCGACCGCCTCGTCCCACGGCGCACCCCACCGCAGCAGCCGCGCCGCCACGACGAGCTCCTCCTCCCCGGTCGCCTCACCGAGCGTCGCCAGCGCGTCCGGTACCGACGCCCCGGCCGCGAGCAGCACCCCGACGAGCTCGCACGCGATGGCGCGATCGAGTCGGACCACCCCGCATCCGACCGGCCCAGCGGCACCGGTCGACGACCTGCGTCGCGGGCTCCACCGGCCCGCGCCGACCAGAGCGGCCGAGAGCATCGCCGCCAGGAGGGACACGAGCACCGGTGCCTCCATCGACACGGGGTCAACCCCGCGCACGGGTGGCGGGCCCGCCGTCGTCCACCGTCGCGGCCCGGACGAGACGGGCCGACCACCACCGCCCCGCCACCATGAGCAGGCCGCCCGCCACCATCGCGAGCAGCCCCGGACCACCCGCGAGGACGACCGCGACCGGGTCGGCGCCGAACCCGGTTCCCAGCAGCAGCGCCCCGAGCGGCAGCCAGCCGAGCAGGCGCGCCGTGCTCGCGGGTCCGGCCCGCGCGCGACGACGGTCGGCCTCGGCCGCCTCGGCCTCGGCGACGGCCACCGCGACGGCGTCGAGCACGTCCGCCAGCGGGGCGCCGGAGCGGAGTGCCACGCGAGTGGCGACGTAGGCGGCGTCGGCGCCCGGGGACCGGCCGACGAGCGCGAGCAGCTCGGGCGGCAGCCCCTCCGCTGGGACCGTCGTGCGGACGCGCCACGCACCGGCGCGCTCCGAACTGACGGGTGCGACACCGTCCACGCCGGGGTCGGCGGAGCGGACCCGCACCGGCTCGACGGCCACCCGGCGTCGCCCTCCGCTCTCCGGCGAGACGCCCAGCTCGCTCGCCCACGCGGCACCCGGCTCCTGCCCCGAACGCACCCGGGCCGCCACCGACGCGCAGACGATCCCGAGCTCGGGGCCGACGGCGCCGCGTCGGCGCAGGACCCACCGCACCAGACTTCGCAGTCCGCGCAGACTTCGAGGGTCCCCTTCACCCGCGCTCCCGCCAGGCTCTCGCGCCGACCGATCGGACCGCGGTGCCGAGCACGCGACGGCCCCACGACGGGACACCCTGGTCCACCCCGCCGTCGGATGCACCAGCACCCCGACGAGCACGCCGGCCGCGAGCGCCACCGACACGACGCTCACGCCGCCGCCCCCTGGGTCGTGGACCCACTGCCGGCGTCGAGCACCCGCGCGAGGGCCGACCAGGCCGGCCCGGGCGCGAGGTCCCAGCCACCGTCGCGCTGCGGAGCTCCTCTCATCGCGACCGGGGCCGCCAGCCGACCGTCCGCCAGGGTGAGGACCGCGATCTCGGCAACGCGGCGGCCCCCGCCCTCGCGCACGACGTGGACGATCGCGTCGAGGGCGCTCACGGCCTGGACGGCCACCGCCTCCGGCGTCAGCCCGGCGAGCGACCCGAGGGCCGCCAGCCGCGCGGGCACGTCGGACGCCGTGTTCGCGTGCACGGTCGTGAGCCCGCCCTCGTGGCCGGTGTTGAGTGCGAGCAGGACGTCGCGCACCTCCGGCCCTCGGCACTCCCCGAGCACGAGCCGATCCGGCCGCATCCTCAGCGCCGCTCGCACCAGCTCGCTCAGCGTCACCGCACCGGCACCCTGCACGTTCGGCGCCCGCGCCTGCAGGTGCAGCACGTGCGGATGGTCCGGGGCCAGCTCCCGCGCCTCCTCGATGCAGACGATCCGTTCGTGCGGACCGGCCCGCGCCAGCAGCGACGCGAGCATCGTCGTCTTGCCGCTCCCGGTGCCGCCGCTCACCAGGACGTTGGCGCGCGCGTTGACGAGGGCAGCGAGCACCTGGTCGCCCACGGCGCCGATGCCCCCGCCGGCGCGCCAGTCCGCGAGGGTGAGCGCGCGGGGTGCGTGCCGACGCAGCGAGAGGCAGGCACCGCGCGCGGCGATCGGCGCAAGGACCGCGTGCAGCCGCGTTCCGTCGGGCAGCCGTCCGTCGACGATCGGCGCGGCATCGTCGAGCCGAGCCCCGGCCGCGGCGGCCAGCCGGACGGCGAGGAGCCGCACGTCGCCAACATCCATCGCGACCCGTTCGAGGCCCGCGCCGCGGTCGACCCACACCTCCTCGGGTCCGTTGACGAGGACGTCGGTGATGGCGGGATCCGACCAGAGCCGGCGCAGCCGTGCGCCCGATCCCCCGATGTCGGCGAGCGCGTCCGCCACCTGCTCGGTCGCCTCGCGAACACCCAGCGGCCTCGCCGCGGCGTCCAGGCCGAGCCGGGTGGCGCGCTGGACCTCGCGCGGCCCCGGCGGCCCGGACGCCGCGAGCAGACGACGGACGCGGACCGGCAGTGCACCGGCGTCACCATCAGGTCGCACCCCCGCGGGGGGCACCACCGCCGCCGCCCGGTCCCGACTCCCCGGACGGACCGGCAGCCCGTCCACGTCCTCATCCGGGCGCGCGCGTTCCGGCAGCACCGCCGTGGTCGCCCGGGCCCGGCTCCCCGCGCGGGCCGTCACGGGACGATCTCCCGGGCAAGCCGGCGCACCACCCGGACGAGGCGCGAGCGGCGCCGATCACCCGGGGTGACCCCTCGGGCGAGGTCCGCGGTCATCAGCCGCGCGTACGGGAGGAGGTCGACCGACGGGACGCCGCACACCTCGGCCACCTCACCCGGGTCGACCGCCACGCCGGGCAGGGAACGCAGGAGCAGCCGGACGGTCGTCGCTCCCGATGCGAGCGCCTGCGCCACGAGCCGGCGCGCGTCGAGGACGGCCGACGGCTCCGGCGTCGTCACCACGAGCACCGACTCGCACCCGACGGGCGGACGCGCGCGTCCCACGTCGAGCACGGCGTCCGCGCAGCCCTCGCGCAGGGCGGTCAGCACCGCGGGAACGGCGTCGACCCGCGCCCGGGCATCGGCGGCGAGGACGGGCACCCTGCCCCAGCGCGGCAGGACGTCGACGAGCTGGCGGCCGACGAACGGAGCCGCCGCCGCGTCGAGGTCGGCCCAGCGCGGCCCCGGCTCCTCCTCCAGCCCGAGCAGGTGGTCGAGTCCGCCGACGAGGTCGACGAGCACGGCGCCGCGACCGTCGTCCACCAGCGCTCGGGCGAGCAGCGCCGCCGTGACGGACGCGCCAGCGCCGCCCCGCGCCGCGACCACGCCGATCGTCCGGCTGCCGACCGCGGCGAGCTGCGACGCGATGGCGTCGGCGAGCCGATCGGCTCCGTCGGGCAGGGCGATCGCGCCCGGCGGGCCATCACCTGCGCCGCCGCCCCCGACGACGTCGATCCCACGCTCACGGGCCCACGGCGGGTCGCCGCGCTCGCGCTCCAGCGGCGAGTCGACGTGGACGTCCGCCGGAGGCGGCGGCGAGCCCGGCGGACGCACCACCAGGCGTCCCTCCCACCACGCGACCACCTGGCCCACCTGCTCGGCGAGCCGCCCGTCCGCCGTGCGCAGCGCCACCACCACCGGCTCCGCCATCTCGTCCTCCGTCCGTCCCGAGGCCCGCGCGACCTCTCCGTCAGCGTTGCCGGTCGAGGCCCAACCGCGCTCCCCCGGTGGGGACGGCCTCACATCGCCCCACATCTCGGTCGCCTGTGGACAGCGCTCGTTCGAACACCCCGGCGTCCTGCGCGATACTCTCCACACCGCCCGGGTGGGTCGGCACCTGCCATCGGATCGATCGGGGTCGACGCAGCCCACCGGCGGCCGAACCCGCGAGCCAGCGCGGCCCGCCGGGTCGACACAGGAGGAGTGACACGACGTGACGCACGAGGGACCCAGCACGGATCTCCAGGGGCCGGTCCCCCCGCGCTCCCGGTCGAGGGCACACCTCCTCGGGCTCGCGCTCGCCGTCGTCGGCGGGCCCATCACGTTCGGCGCGCTCGCCCTCGCGGTCGAGGTGCCCGCCTCGTTCGGTGACGTCCCCGGTCTCGACCTCCTGCCGGTCGCCCTCGCCTGCCTCGGCCTCGCGATCACCGCGCTGGCCGTCATGCGCTCCTCCGTCGGTGCCGCGGTGGCGGGCGGAGCATGGTTCCTCGCCGGCGTCGTCGGCCTCCTCATGCCCGGCCAGGCCGAGCTGCTCGTCGATCTCGTCCCCGAGCAGGCCCTCGGTTCTGCACCGCGCGCCGGCGCCGACCTGCTCCTGCGCGGCGGCGGTGCGCTCGCCATCGGGAGCACGCTCGGCGCCGCGGCCATCGCCGCCACCATCGCGCGACGCCGCGGCCGCTCCACCGAGCGCACCGAGCAGGCCGCGATCTCCTCCGGAGACGTCACCCGGCCGCCGCGCTCGCGCCTCGCGGCGCACATCGTCGCTCCGATCCTCTCGCTCGCACTCGCGCTGCTCGGCCTGCAGATCCTCAGCGGCACCGAGACCGCCGCGCTGTGGTCGATCGCGCCGACGGACGGCCTCCTGGCCGACCCCGTGCCGTGGATCGTCACGGTCCTCGTGCTCGCCGCGACGACGCTGGGCCCCCCGATGCTCGGCGCCTGGTCCTCGCTCGGTCCGGCCGCCGCCGCCCTCCTGTGGCTGAGCGCCGCGCTGGACTACCTCGTCGACGCCATCGACATCGGCTGGTGGGCCCCGGGCGGCGGCGTTGGCAGCCTGCTCGCCCCCCTCAGCCCGGACGTCACGACCTGGGCGGTCCACGCCGCGGGGCTCTCGCTCGCGGTCGGCTCGGTCCTCGTCGGCGCCGCGGTCGGGATCCACTACGCACGACGCGACGGCCGCGCACACGAGCGCCGCGAGTACCGCCTCGCGCGCCAGCGCGAGCTCGCCGCCTGACCGACCCGCTGCCGGCCTGACCGACCCGCCGCGGCGCCGTCCGACCCTCCGCGGGCCCCCGCGACCCACCGCCGCCCCGCGGACACACCTTGGCGCCCAACGGCGTGGTGACGCGGCCAGAGCTGCGTCGCGCCCTAGCCTGGCGGCGAGCCCCAGGAGGACCCCATGACCACTCCGGACACCCCCGAGACCCACGGCGACGTCACCGGCGAGGCTGAGACCGTCGAGCCGACCGAGACGACGGAGAGCGTCACGTCCGAGGAGACCTCGGCAGCCGGCGCCGCCCACTCGGCCCCCCGACCCGCCATCGACCTGGGCGGACGGCCCGTCCCGCCGCTGCCCCCGTCGTCGCCGACGCCGGTCGCCGGCGAGCCGACGATGCAGGATCCGGCGGCCGGTCCCGCACGCGTGAGCGCGTTCGGCGCGAAGGGCGCCGAGACCGGGGCCGACGACGCGTCCGGCGCGTCGACCAGCCCGGGCCGCACCGTCCCGACGGCCCCGCTCCCGCCGGAGACGCCGGTCACGGCGACCGCCCCGCTGCCCCTGGAGCCGGGTTCGACGACCACCACCCGCGTCGTGCCCCCGGGCAGCACCGTCCCCCTCGCGACGCCGGAGGCCCTCGCCGGCTCGACCGGCGGCTCCCTCAAGACCGAGAAGGCCAGGTCCGAGAAGACGACGGTCGAGCGTGAGGCCCCGCAGGACGAGGGCTGGGTCCCCGTCTCCACGCGGCGTACGGCGGCGCACATCTGGGGCGTCGTCATCACCCTGCTGGTCCTCCCGGTCGCGTGGTTCCTGCTGACCGACGGCGCGCTGCGCACCTGGTGGAGCCTCGAGACGACCGAGTCGACCGTGAACCCGGCCGGCGTGCTCAGCCTGGTCGGCGGGATCATCGCGCTCGTCGTCATCGCCCTGGTCGCCCGCGCCTCGAGCCTCGGCGCGTGGATCTGGGGCGGCGTCCTCGCGGCGGCCGGCCTCGTCGTGCTCGTCATCCCGGGCCGGGCGGCCGGGTGGGTCGAGGACATCACGCCGTCGCTCAAGGCGATCCACGAGGGGTTCGGCCAGAACCTGCACGACTACCTCATCGACACGGGCCGCTCGGGGCTGCTGCTCGTCCTCGGCATCGTCGTCCTGCTGCTGGCGCTCGTCTCGCACACGGCGCGGCGCAGCGGTCGGACCGAGGGTCGGGTCAAGGCGGAGCGCGAGGCGGCCGGCCTGTAGCTCCGCGGCGACCCGGCATCGCGCCGACCCGGCGGGATCTCCCGGCGGGTCGGTGTCGGAGGGTGTGCGTAGAGTGACCTGCGTCACGAACCGCCGCTGCTGCCGGAGCTGAGATGAACGACGCCTCTCCCGCCCTCGAGAACCTCCTCACCGAGACGAGGGCATTCCCGCCGTCGCCCGAGTTCGCCGCCCAGGCGAACGTCACGGCGGACGAGTACGACGAGGCGGTCGCCGACCGCCTCGGCTTCTGGGCCGACCGGGCCCGCGGCCTGCTGACCTGGCAGACGCCGTTCACGACCGTGCTCGACGACTCCCGCGCCCCTCGCTACGACTGGTTCACGGACGGGCGTCTCAACGCCGCCTACAACGCGGTCGACCGCCACGTCGAGGCCGGCAACGGCGACCGCGTCGCGATCCTCTGGGAGGGCGAGGACGGCTCGGAGCGGCGGATCACCTACGCCGAGCTGGCCGCGGAGGTGGCGCGCGCCGCGAACGCCATCGCCGGGCTCGGCATCCAGACGGGCGACCGAGTGGCGATCTACCTGCCGATGATCCCCGAGGCCATCGTCGCGATGCTGGCGTGCGCCCGGATCGGCGCCCCGCACTCGGTCGTGTTCGGCGGGTTCTCGGCCGACGCACTGCACTCGCGGATCCTCGACGCGCAGGCGCGCCTCGTCATCACGGCCGACGGGGGCTTCCGCCGGGGCGCGGCCAGCCCGCTCAAGCCGGCCGTCGACGACGCGCTCGCCAAGGGCGGGACGGACGTCGAGCACGTCCTCGTCGTCCGGCGCACGGGCGGTGACGTCGCCTGGACCGAGGGGCGCGACGTCTGGTGGGACGACGTCGTCCCGCACGCACCGGCCGAGCACGAGCCCGTGTGGGTCGAGGCGGAGCACCCGCTCTTCATCCTCTACACCTCGGGCACGACGGGGAAGCCGAAGGGCATCTTCCACACCACGGGCGGCTACCTCACCCAGTGCGCCTACACGCACTCGGCCGTCTTCGACCTCAAGCCGGAGACCGACGTCTACTGGTGCACGGCCGACATCGGCTGGGTCACCGGCCACAGCTACGTCGCCTACGGTCCGCTCGTCAACGGCGCGACGCAGGTGGTCTACGAGGGCACGCCCGACTCCCCGCACAAGGGTCGCTGGTGGGAGATCATCCAGAAGTACGGCGTCACGATCTTCTACACGGCGCCGACCGCCATCCGCACGTGCATGAAGTGGGGCGAGGAGATCCCCGGCGGCTTCGACCTGTCGAGCCTGCGCGTCCTCGGCTCCGTCGGCGAGCCCATCAACCCCGAGGCGTGGATGTGGTACCGGCGCGTCATCGGGGGCGATCGCTGCCCCGTCGTCGACACGTGGTGGCAGACGGAGACCGGCGCCATCATGATCAGCCCGCTGCCCGGCGTCACGGCGACGAAGCCGGGCTCGGCCCAGGTTCCGCTGCCCGGCATCTCGGCCAGGATCCTCGACGACGCCGGCGAGCCGGTCGGCGACGGCCAGGGCGGGTACCTCGCGATCACCGAGCCGTGGCCGGCGATGCTGCGCGGCATCTGGGGCGACGAGCGACGCTACGCCGAGACCTACTGGTCGCGCTTCCCCGGCCGCTACTTCGCGGGCGACGGCGCCAAGTACGACGACGACGGCGACATCTGGCTGCTCGGCCGCGTCGACGACGTCATGAACGTCTCGGGTCATCGGCTCTCGACGACGGAGATCGAGTCGGCGCTCGTCGCGCACCCGTGGGTGGCGGAGGCGGCGGTCGTCGGGGCGAGCGACGAGACGACGGGCCAGGCGGTCGTCGCCTTCGTCATCCTTCGCGGCGGCGACGAGATCACCGACCTGCCGACGGGCGAGGACGGGGGCGAGGCGATCGTCCAGACGCTGCGCGGGCACGTCGGGCAGGTCATCGGACCGATCGCGAAGCCCCGGTCGATCCTCGTGGTGACGGAGCTGCCCAAGACGCGCTCGGGCAAGATCATGCGACGCCTGCTCCGCGATGTCGCGGAGAACCGCGCGGTCGGCGACGTCACGACGCTGGCCGACGGCGGGGTCATGGACCTCATCCAGCAGGGGCTGGCCAAGGGCTGACGGCTCGCGCCGCCGGGTGCGGCCGAGGCGTTCCCGGCGGGACCCATCCCCCGCCGGCGCTCCTCGGCCGGCCGCGCGGTGTCCCGGGCGTCCCACGCCCGCGGCATCCCGCGCCGCGCCGGGTGTCGCGTGTCGGGCGCCCCGCGCCGCGCCGAGTGTCGCGTGTCGGGCGCCCCGCGCCCGAGTCTCCCGCGCCCTACGCCGTCGCGCGCCCCGCCGGGCTCGCAGCGAGCATCGCGCAGCCGCCGAGCGCGACGACGACGGCGAGCACGAGCGGCACCGCCCAGCCGGCCCGGACGTCGTCGCCCAGCACGGCCAGCCCCACGACCGACGGCACCACCACCTCGACGACGGACACGGTCGCCGCCGCGACGGCGACGCTGCCGCGCTCGAGCGCCCGGATGTTGCCCACCACCCCGACGGCGCCGCCGAGCACCACCACGAGCGCGACGGGGTGGGTGAGGGCCCCCAGGAGCGTGCCGTCGGTCTCGGCCGCCCGCGTCCCGATCGCCACGAGCGAGAAGCCGAGACCGGCGAGGGCGGCGACCACCCAGGCCGGCGCGCGTCGGTAGCACAGCGCCGTCGCGACCGCGAGCACGGCGGCCAGCACGACGAGGGTCGTGACGAACGAGGCGGCGGGCCGGCGCGGGTCCTCAGGTCCCGCCGCGCAGGCCAGCACGGTGAGCCCGACGAGCACGACGCCCGCCCCGACCACGTCGGCGCGCCGCAGCCGGACCCCCGGGAGCACCCGCGGGGCTCCCAGCACCGAGACGACGACGGCCGCCGCGATGATCGTCTGGACCAGGAAGAGGGGGGCGCGCGCGTAGGCGACGAGCGAGACGAGGAAGGCGACGCCGTCGAGGACGAGCCCGGCCACGACCAGCGGCTGCACCAGCGCTCCCATCCCCTCCGCCCGGCGGCTGCCGACGGCCTGCAGCAGGGTGGCGACGCCGTAGAGCCCGCAGGCGAGCAGCGCGAGCAGCAGCCCGAGGACCACGGCGGCCTCAGTCCCCGGACCGCGCGTACTGACCGGCGTGGTCGAAGAACCGCCCGATCACGGGGATCTCGGTGACGCCCTCCGCGTCGGCCACCGCGAGGAGCTGGGAGGCGACGAACTCGGGCGCGTCGAGCATGACCCACCGGGACACCCAGATGGGTCCGTACTTCTCGTTGAACGTCGCGAGGGTCTCCATCTGCGTCCCCTTCGACAGCCGCTGCAGCAGCGGCCGCACCAGGGCGTCGAGCCGGCTCTCGGACTCCCCCTCGAGCACCTCCCGCATGACGGCGAAGTTGAGACCGAGCCCGCGCACGCCCTCGCCCGGCTCGACACCGGGCGCCTTGCCGTCACCGACCGCCGCGATCGTCTCCGCGATGGTGAAGTCGACGAGGCCGTTGGGCAGACCCTCGACGTCGAGGCGGCGGCGCATCACGTCGAGCGACCAGCCGTTCCAGCTCCGGGCCGGCACCCACTGCACGAACGCGTCGACGCGACCCTCGGCGTTGCGCGTGATCGACATCCACAGACCCGTGTCCGCCGGGTCGAGCAGCCGGGACAGCGTCATGGAGAACCCGCGCTCGCTCTCGCCGCGACGCGACTCCTCGCTGATCGCGAGCACGGCGTCCCGCAGCTCGGGCTCGAGGTGCGCGGGGTCGTGGAACGTCGTGGTGTAGCCGGCGCGCGAGACGCGGGAGACCGCGTGCCGCAGCGAGCGCCTCGCACCACCGGAGAGCGTGAACCGCGAGCAGTCGACGACCGCCTCGTCACCGAGGTAGACCGAGCGCAGCCCGGACGCCTCGTACAGCGGCCGCCACTCCTGCGACGCCGCGACCACGGCGAGCGACCACCCGAACTGCTGGGTGTACCCCACGAACTCCGCCCACACCTCGGCGCGCTCGTCCTCGGGCCCGATCGGGTCCGGCGAGACGAGGCACACGCCGCCGCGGACCGAGTAGCTCACGACGGACGAGCCCGCGAAGAAGAAGTCCTTGTCGTCCCGGAGCGCGAAGTAGTCCAGCGTCCCCCCGCCGTACGCCGCGACGACGCCACGGGCGCGCTCCCGCTCGCGCACGTGGTCGGCGCGGCCGAGGCGCGCCGGGTGGCGCGGCGCGAGCAGCGTCCAGCCGAGCGCGCCGAGGAAGCCGACGACGAGGACCGCCTCGACCGCCCGGACGACGGCGACGACCCGCTCGTCGACCCGGGTGTGCCCGACGTCCCGCGCGAGGAGCGCCACCACCGCGGCGACAGCGACCAGCGTCACAGCCGCGATCGCCGTGACCACCAGCGCCCGCCGGATCGTCGCGCGCGACGCGTGGACGGTGAAGGCGCGGCGCTCGTGCACGAGCCAGGCGGCTCCGGCCAGCGGGACCAGCCCCACGAGGGCCGACGCGTGCGGTGAGACGTGCAGCACCGCCGAGAGGACCAGGACCACCACCGCGAGCCACAGCGCCAGCACGTGCCCGTTGCGCAGCCCGCGCGCGGCACCCAGCAGCACGATGCCGACGAGCAGGAAGGAGAGCCGCGTCGAGCCGACGACGAGCCACGGGAGCAGCTCGTGCATGAACCCGAGGTGGCCCCACAGGTGTCGCTGCATCGCCGAGACGACGGTGACGACGGCGAGGACGACCGCGACCCGGGAGGCCGTCAGGCGCACCCGCAGCCGACGGCGGCGCTGGTCGGTCACGGCGGTGGTGGCCGGGGGCAGCAGCACCGAGGAGCGAGAGGGCGGTGTGCTCACAGCGCGAGTCTAGGTTCGCGGTGACGCGAGGCGGCGGGACGACCGGCCCCCTGGTGTCCGCCGAGTGGCCGGGTGACGGCGGGCGACGTCCAGCCGGCGTCCAGACGACGCGCATCGAACGCCCAGGAACACCCGGCCCCCCGGGCCTATCCTGACGGCGTGTCACCGGTCTCCGACCTGCCGACCCTTCCGCCGACGGCGCGTCTCGCCCTCGGCGCGGACGAGGGCTGGCTCACGAGCTGGTGGACCGTCGCGGTCGCGGCGGCCCTCGTGCTCGCCCTGGTGCTGCTCCTGCTGGCGCTCGGCCGCCGACGCCGTTCCCACGGCTCCCCCGGCCCGGGCCGACGACACCACCGCCGGTGGCCAGCGGCGACGACGGCGGTCGCGGGCGGCGCGCTCACGCTGGCGCTCGCGGTCAACGCCGTCGTCGGCTACTTCCCGTCGCTCGGCGCGCTGCGGGACTGGTCGGCGGCCAACCTCACGCTCGACGCCGGTCAGCACCTCGCGGCGGTCGACGGGGACGGTGCGGGCACGGTGGCCGGCGTCGACGTGCCCGCGCCCGCGGCGATGGCGATGCCCGCCTCGACCACGTGGATCTACACACCCCCCGGCTACGACGCGACCGCGTCGGACGGGCAGCGCTCCCGCTACCCCGTGCTCGTGCTCGCCCACGGCAGCCCCGGGACGTCGGCGGACTGGTTCTCGGCCGGCGACGTCGCACACGTGCTGGACGTCCTCATCGACGAGCACGTCATCGACCCGGTCGTCGCGGTCGCGTTCGACCTCAACGGCACGGGCCCCGGCGCCGACGACACGGAGTGCCTCGACTCGACCACGGGCGGCTCGCAGGTCGAGTCCTACCTCGACCAGGTCGTGGTGCCCTACGTCGACGCGCACTACGCCACCACCGGGACGCGCGTGATCGCCGGCTTCTCGGCCGGCGCCTACTGCGCGCTCGACCAGGGGCTGCGCCACCCGGACCTGTACGCGGGGATCGTCGCGATCGCGCCGTACCTCGACCCCGGCGAGGCCGCGACGACGATGCTCGCGACCGCGGCGCAGGCCCAGCAGCACGACATCGCCCGGTACGCCGCGACGGTCGCGCCGGCGCACCAGCCCGTCGCGATCGCCCTGCTCGACGAGAGCCAGGACGAGGTACGGGCGATCACCGACGTCGCCCACGAGCTCCGCGCCACGGGCCGACCGGTGCTGCTGCACGCCTTCTCCGGCGGTCACACGTGGACGGGCGCGCGCGGCGCCTTCCCGCAGACCCTCGTCTACGTCGCCCGGGAGCTGGGGCTCGCCCGGTAGCCTGGCGGGCGTGAAGGTCGATCCGGCAAGCCTGCTCGTCGCAGGCCCGTGGGAGCACCAGTTCGTCTCGGCGAACGGGTCCCGGTTCCACGTGGCGACCGCCGGCGACGACGACGCCGACCTCGTCCTGCTCCTCCACTCCTTCCCGCAGACCTGGTACGCGTGGCGGGAGCAGATCCCGGCGCTCGCCGCGGCGGGCCGGCGCGTGGCCGCCATGGACCTGCGCGGCTTCGGCAGCTCGGACAAGCCGCCGCGCGGGCACGACACGCGCTCGCTCGTCGCTGACGTCTCGGGCGTCATCCGCTCGCTCGGCGCCTCGAACGCCGTCGTCATCGGCCACGGCTACGGGGGCCAGGTCGCCTGGGCGATGCCGGCGTTCGCGCCGACGGTGACGCGGGCGATCGGCGTCGTGTCCGCGCCGCACCCGCGCGCGCTGCGCCGGCCGGGGACCGTCCCGTGGCACACGCTGCGCTCGCTCGCCTACGCCCAGCTCCCGTCCGCCCCCGAGCGCCGGCTGCGCCGGGAGTGGGTGCGTCAGCTCGTGCGCGGCTGGGCCGCCCCCGGCTGGACGCCGGACCCGAGGGCCCTCGACCTCTACGTGAACGCGATGCGACAGCCCGCCGCGGCCCACCACGTGCTCGAGCAGGCGCGCTGGCAGGTCCGCTCGACCCGCCGCCCCTCCGGCCAGGCGGTCGTCTCGGCGCTCGGCGACCCGGTTCCCGTCCCCGTGCTCTCGCTGCACGGGGAGGCCGACCGCTGCCTGCCGCCGAGCACCCGCGACGGTGACGCCGACTACGTCGCCGAGAGCTTGACCGCCAGCGTGATCCCGGGGGCCGGCCACTGGCTCCCCGAGGAGGCGTCCGAGGCCGTGACGGAGGCGATCCTCGCGTTCCTCGCCTCGCTCCCGACCGACGAGGACTGACGGGTCGCGAAGCGGCACGCCCGAGAGACCCGGGGCCGAGCGGTCCTAGGCCGAGAGGCCGACCCCGATCCGCGGGCACACGCCCGCGAGGCAGCACTCCGAGCACAGCGGCTTGCGCGCGTGGCACACCCGGCGCCCGTGGAAGATGAGCCGGTGGGAGAGCATGACCCACTCCTGCGGCGGGAACAGCTCGGCCAGCTCGGACTCGACCACCACCGGGTCCGTGCTCCGCGTCCAGCCCAGCCGCCGGGACAGGCGCCCGACGTGGGTGTCGACGGTGATGCCCGGGATGCCGAACGCGTTGCCGAGCACGACGTTGGCCGTCTTGCGCCCGACCCCGGCGAGGGCGACCAGCGCGTCCAGGTCGGCTGGCACCCGTCCGCCGTGGTCCGCGACGAGGGAGCCCGCCAGCGAGACGAGCGCGGCCGCCTTGCGTCGGAAGAAGCCGAGCGGGCGCAGGACGTCCTCCAGCTCGCCGAGGTCGGCCGTCGCGAGCGTCGCGGCATCCGGGTAGCGGGCGAACAGCTCCGGGGTCACCTCGTTGACGCGGACGTCGGTCGTCTGGGCGGACAGCACGGTCGCGACGAGCAGCTCGTAGGCGTCGCGGTGGTTCAGCTCGCACCGCGCGTCCGGGTGGGCGAGGGCCAGGAGCTCGTTGACGACCTCGGGCGGCGCGCACCGAATCTCGGGTTCTGGGCGGTGCATGGTGCCACGCTACGGCGTGGGTGGCAGACTGACCCCCAAGCCAGCCCGACCGGTCGACCGACCGTGCAGCCGCCAGGAGTGAACGTGACGGACGACGTCGTACGCAGCACCGCGTTCTTCAACGACCTCGACGAGGAGAGCTACGCGGCGATCCGTGGCGCGATGACGCCCACGAACGTCCGCCGCGGCGAGATCCTCTTCCGCGAGGGTGAGGAGGGCGATCGCTTCTGGGTCATCGTCTCCGGCAAGGTGAAGCTCGGGCACACCGCACCCGACGGCCGCGAGAGCCTCATCGCGGTGCTCGGTGCCGGTGAGATCGTCGGCGAGCTCTCGGTCTACGACCCGGGCCCGCGCACGGCGACGGCGACGGTGCTCGCGCCGTCCGCGATGCTCGAGCTCGACCGCTCGCGGTTCCTCGAGCTCCTCGCCGAGCACCCGAGCCTCGCGCGCCAGCTCCTGCGCTCGCTCGCCCAGCGGCTGCGGCGCACGAACGCCGCGCTCGCCGACCTCGTCTTCTCGGACGTTCCCGGCCGCGTGGCCAAGGCGCTGCTCGACCTCGCGGCGCGGTTCGGTCGTCCCGTCGCGCAGGGCATCCGCGTGCCGCACGACCTCACGCAGGAGGAGCTGGCCCAGCTCGTCGGCGCCTCCCGCGAGACGGTCAACAAGTCGCTCGCCGAGTTCTCCAGCCGCGGCTGGATCCAGCTCGACGGCCGCGCCGTCATCCTGCTCGACCTGCAGCGCCTGGAGAAGCGCGCCCGCTGACCCGCTGACCCGCGGGGACGCCGCGCTTCTGTCGACCGTCGTCGGCGCGGACGTGCTCGGCGTGGCCGCCGGGCGCGTGCCCGCCACTGGGTCGCCCGAACGCACGTCCGGGCGACCCGACGGATCACCGCACGACGGCGACGACCTCGATCTCGACGGCCGCGTCGAGCGGCAGCGCGGCGACGCCGACGGCGGAGCGCACGTGCCCACCGTCGAAGATCTCCCCGAGGAGCGTGCTCGCCCCGTTGGCGACGGCGGGCTGGCCAACGAAGCTCGGCTCGGACGCCACGAACACGGTCACCTTGAGGATGCGCTCGACGTTGTCGAGGCCTCCGGCGGCGTCGGCGACGGCCGCGAGCGCGTTGAGGGCTGCCGTCCGCGCAAGCATCGCGGCGTCGTCGAGGCTCACCCCGCCGGGGCCGACCTTCCCGGTGACCGCCATCGCGGTCCCGATGAAGGGGAGCTGGCCGGAGGTGTGGACGAGGTCGCCGTGACGCACGGCGGGGACGTAGGCGGCCACCGGCGCCGCGACGGGCGGCAGCTCGAGGCCGAGCGCGGCGAGGCGCGCGGAGGGCGTGGTCATCACTTCTCCCCGGTGGGGCGCTTGAGGTAGGCGACGAGGCCGTTGTTCGGGCCGGGCACGACCTGGACGAGCTCCCAGCCGTCAGCCCCCCACTGGTCGAGGATCTGCTTGGTCGCGTGGATGATGAGCGGGACGGTGGCGTACTCCCAGGTGGTCATGTCCTCAGGCTAGGGCAGGACCCGGCGCGCGGCACCGAGGCGCTTCTCCGGGAACCGGGCCGTCCCGTCGGCGGCGCGCAGCCGCTCCTGCTCGAACCGGGTGCGCAGCTCGGAGTCGTAGAGGAGCCGCTGGCGCCACGGCACCGTCGATCCGGCGGCCTGGCGCACCATCGCGCGCCGCTCCCGCTCGGTGAGCCCGCCCCAGACGCCGAACTCCATGCCGGTCTCGAACGCCTCGACGAGGCACTCCATCCGGACCTCGCACGCGAAGCACACGAGCCTGGCCTCGCGCTGCGCGGCTCCCTGGACGAACATCGCGTCGGGGTCGCTCCCCCGACCCGACCGAGCGCCGGCGCACGCGGCCAGACCCGTCCAGCTCTCCCCGGCGGTGGGGCCGTGCTCGGCCCCTGTCGTCACTGACATGCGGCACCTCCTGCGGCCAGCCTCTCCCGGGACGGGCGCGGTTTCCTGGGACCAACGTCCGTTGCCGCAGCCGCACCCGGGCCGGCGCGTTCACACAGGATCACCACATTGCCGCTGCCACCGGCACACACCGCTGTCAGGGGTGCCGTCTACCCTGGAGGTCATGACGTCTCGTGCCCCTCGCCACCGCGTCAACGTCTTCCAGGCGATCGCGCTCCTCATGGCGTTCCTGCTGCTCGCCGTGCTCGGCGGCGTGCTCTCGGCCGGGCTGCTCATGCCCGCCGTCGCCGCGATCGGAACGACGTCGGCCGCGGCACAGCAGGTCTTCGACGACCTTCCGACCGAGCTGGAGATCCAGCCGCCGTCGGAGGCGTCCCGCATCCTCGCGTCGGACGGCTCGCCACTGGCGACGTTCTACGCCGAGAACCGCGTCGTCGTCCCGCTCGACCAGATCGCGCCGATCATGGCGAACGCGGTCATCGCGACGGAGGACAAGCGGTTCTGGGAGCACAAGGGCATCGACCCCGAGGGCCTCATGCGCGCGGCCCTGCGCAACCTTCAGGGCGCGGCGCAGCAGGGCGCGTCCACGCTGACGCAGCAGTACGTCAAGAACGTGCTCATCGAGGCCGGTGTCTCCTCGGGCGACGAGGAGGCGATCGAGGCGGCCAAGGAGGCGGACGGCGCCGAGGGCATCAACCGGAAGCTGCGCGAGATGAAGCTCGCGATCTCGCTCGAGAAGGTCTACACCAAGGACCAGATCCTCGAGGGCTACCTCAACATCGCGCAGTTCGGCGGCCGGAACATCTACGGCGTAGAGGCCGCGTCGCAGTACTTCTTCGGGCACGGCGCCGCCGAGATGACGGCGGGCGAGGCCGCGCTGATCGCCGGCATCACGAAGAGCCCCGGCATGTACGACCCGTCGCTCGCCAAGGACGGCTTCGACAACGGGGCGACGTTCGAGACGGCGACGAACCGCCGCGACACCGTGCTGTGGCAGATGTTCGACCAGGGCTACATCACACAGGCGGAGTACGACGAGGCCGTCGCCCAGCCCGTGGCCGAGATGCTCCACCTCACCCCGACGCCGGTCGGCTGCGCGTCCGCCGGCATCAGCGCCTACTTCTGCGAGTACGTCACCAAGGTGCTGATCTACGACGGCTACCTCGCCGACACCGCCGACGAGTCGCGCGAGGTCCTGCGCCGCGGCGGCCTCACGATCACGACGACGATCAACCCGACGCGCCAGCAGCAGGCCTACGACACGCTGGCCTCCTGGACGCCGGAGAACGACCCGACGTACCGCTCGAAGAAGGGCGAGGCCGGCATCTCCTCGGCGATCAGCAGCGTCGTGCCCGGCACCGGGGACATCGAGGCGATGGTCCAGAACACGAGCTACGGCGACAAGTCCGACGAGTTCCCCCGCGCCACCAAGGTCAACTTCAACGTCGACCGGGCCTACGGCGGCGGCGACGGGTTCCAGACGGGCTCGACGTTCAAGGCGTTCGTCGTGACGCAGTGGCTGATCGACGGCGGATCGCTCGCCGACACGGTCAACGCCAATCCCGGCCAGGTCTTCACGCGGAAGGACTGGACGATCTCCTGCTCGCCCGAGTCGATCCCTGACGAATGGCCACCGAAGAACCTCGAGACGGGCGTGAGCGGCAACGCCCCCGTCCTCAAGGTGACCGAGCAGTCCGTGAACACCGCGTTCGCGTACATGGGCACGAAGATGGACCTGTGCGCGCTGCGCGACACCACGTCGCGGATGGGCGTGCACGTCGGCACCGGCACGATCGACCCGAAGTACCTGACCGAGAACAGCCCCTCCCGCGCGCTCTTCGAGGCGCAGAAGGGCGCCGACATCCTGGCGACGCCGTCAATGGTGCTCGGCTCCAACACGATCGCGCCGCTCACCATGGCCGCCGCCTTCGCGACCTACGCCGCCAACGGGGTGTACTGCGAGCCGCGCTCGGTCACGGCGATCACCGACCGCGACGGCAACGCCATCGAGGTGCCGGCTCCCACGTGCAGCCAGGCGCTCGACCCGGCCATCGCCGCGGGTGTGACCTATGCGCTGGAGAACGTCGTCCAGAACGGGACCGGCAAGGATGCTCGGATCGGCCGACCGGTCGCCGGCAAGACCGGAACCGCGAACAGCGACGTCCACGCGTGGTTCGTCGGCTACACCCCGCAGCTCTCCACGGCCGTGTGGGTCGGCCACAGCGAGGGTGACATCCCGATGATGTACACGACGCTCAACGGCCGGTACTACAGCCAGCTCTACGGCGGCAAGGTGCCTGCGCCGATGTGGGGCGACTACATGAGCAAGGCCATGGAGGGGCAGGAGGTCATCGGCTTCGCCGAGGCCCAGGAGCGCCAGATCCACGGCGAGAAGGCCCAGGTCCCGTCCGTGATCGGCAAGTCGGCCACCGACGCGAAGGCGATCCTCGAGGCCGAGGGCTGGTCCGTCCAGATCGGCGAGGCGCGGAGCTCCAACATCGCCGAGGGCCGGATCGGCGCCCAGTCGCCCGGCGGCGGCGCCATGGTCTTCAAGAGCCAGGCGATCGTCATCTACCCGAGCTCCGGCCCCGCGCCGGTCGAGACGCCGCCGCCCGCCGAGGGCGACCAGGGCGGCAACCAGGGCACCGGTCAGGGAGGCCTCGGAAACGGGCAGACCGTCCTGCCCGGCGTCCCCGGAGGCGACCGCTGAGCCGCCACGGTTCGTCGGGTTCCGGGGGGCGCGCGGGGCGGCTGGTCGGCCTCGGCGCGCTCGGCGTCGCAGCCGTCGGCGCGCTCGGCGTCGGCTGGGCGCTGGTGGAGGCACACGCGTTCACGGTCCGGCACGCCCGCGTCCCGGTCCTGCCCGCGGGCTCCGCGCCGACGCGCGTCCTGCACGTCTCCGACCTCCACCTCGTCCCGACGCAGGCCGACAAGATCGCCTTCGTCCGCGACCTGGCCACGCTCGAGCCCGACGTGGTCGTCGACACCGGCGACAACATGGCGCACCGCGACGCGCTCGCCCCGCTCGTCGACGCCCTGGAGCCGCTGCTCGCGCGGCCGGGCGCCTTCGTCATGGGCTCGAACGACTACTTCGCACCGAAGGCCAAGGCGTGGTCGCGCTACCTGCGTCGCGATCCGCGGACGGCGGACGGCACCGCCCTCGCCCGCGCGATCGACGGAGCGACGGGCCGGACGACGGAGCGCCTCCCGGCCGACGAGCTCGCGCGTCTCATGCGCGAGGCCGGCTGGAAGGACCTGACGAACCGGCGCGACGCCATCGTCACCGACGGGGTGCACCTCGACCTCGTGGGCGTCGACGACCCCCACCTCGACCGCGACGAGTTCCCCGCGCGTGCGCCGCTGCCCCGCGGGGCCCTCCGGGTCGGGGTCGCCCACGCCCCCTACCTGCGCGTGCTGGAGCGGATGCGCGACGACGGCGCCTCGCTCGTCCTGGCCGGTCACACCCACGGCGGCCAGCTCGCCCTGCCGTTCTACGGGGCGCTCGTCACGAACTGCGACCTCGACCGGTCGCGCGCCAAGGGGCTGCACGGCTGGCCCGGGCCCCGGCCGGACGCACCGGGCGGCGAGGACTCGATCTGGCTGCACGTGAGCGCGGGCCTCGGGACCTCTCCGTTCGCGCCCGTGCGCTTCGCCTGTCGTCCCGAGGCGACGCTGCTCGAGCTGGTCGCCGCCGACGGCTGACGTCGACGTCGACCCCTCCCACGACGCGGACGACGGCGGGCGGCCACCTCGAGGGTGACCGCCCGCCGTCGTCGTTCCCCGGTCGCTCAGCGCGAGACGGGAGCACCGCCGTCCCAGGCCCGGTCCCCGATCTCGGGGCGGGTGCCCCACTCCTGCGCAAGCAGGGGCGAGGAGATGAGCATGTCGGCGGTGGCGACGTTGCAGGCGACGGGCACGTTCCAGACGGCGGCCAGGCGCAGGAGCGCCTTGACGTCGGGGTCGTGCGGCTGGGGCTCGAGCGGGTCCCAGAAGAACACGAGCATGTCGACGAGACCCTCGGCGATCAGCGCGCCGATCTGCTGGTCCCCGCCGACCGGGCCGGACAGCAGCCGGGTCACGGGCAGGCCGAGCTCGTACTCGAGCATGGTGCCGGTCGTGCCGGTGGCGTAGAGCCGGTGCCGGGCGAGCGTGCCGCGGTTGAACTCGGCCCAGCGCAGCAGGTCGACCTTCTTGTTGTCGTGGGCGACCATCGCGATCGAGTGGACGACGTCGGTCATGTCCCCTCCTTGTGTCGGGTGGCGCACTAGGTGCGGGTCGGTCCCGATGGACCGACCCCTCCAGCGTGCGCCCGCAATGTGTCGGGACCATGACGCCTCGGTGACGGCGGGGTGAGAGCGGCGGTGACCTCCGCCACGACCTCGTCATCCCCGTCAAGAGCAAGGCTCGCGCGGGTCATGGACGGCCGAGGCACGGCCCTCGCGACCCGGCCGGACGCCTCGATTCGGAACTTCGGCGATCGGAGGCTATCCTTGTCTGCGGCCCCCCTCGTGCGGGCCGATCGTCCGACATCGGGGTGTGGCGCAGCTTGGTAGCGCGCTTCGTTCGGGACGAAGAGGTCGCAGGTTCAAATCCTGTCACCCCGACGCAGACGGTGTCGCTCGACATCGGAATGGCTCGGACCCACACGTGGGGTCCGAGCCATTCGTCGTCTCCGCGTCGGGACGAGGCACCGCGCGGCCCCTCGGGCGCCACGCGGGGTGGGCCTATCCTCGTCAGGAACGAGAACCGAGGGAGGTCATCGGTGGCGGATGACGACTGGGCGCCAGCCGCACCGAGCCCGCTGGCGCAGGTGGTGCGGCCCGAGGAGTCAGCGACCTCGGGCGCCCCGCAGGTCCAGGTCCCCGGCTACGCCGACCTCGTGGAGGTCGCCCGCGGCGGTGACTCGATCGTGTTCCGCGCGCGTCAGCTCAGCGTGGACCGCGCCGTCGCCATCAAGGTCGTGCAGACGCAGGGCGAGGCCGACGCCGCGCGGTTCGAGCGCGAGCTGCGGATCACCGTCCGGCTCGGCCGCCAGCACCCGCACATCGTCACCGTCATCGACACCACCACGACGACGACGGGGCAGCCCTGCCTCGTCATGGAGTTCCACGACCTCGGCTCCCTGCACGACCGGCTGCGGGCCACGGGACCGCTCCCGGTCTCCGACGTGGTCACGGCCGGCACCGCGGTGGCCGACGCGCTCGCCTTCGCGCACGCGAACGGCGTGCTGCACCGCGACGTCAAGCCCCAGAACGTCCTGGTCCTGCCCACCTCCTACGTGCTGTCCGACTTCGGCATCGCGCGGATGGCCGACGCCGGTCACACCGCGACGCTCGAGCGGTTCAGCTATCGCCACGCCAGCCCCCAGGTGCTCGACGGGCTCGCGCCGACCGAGGCGGACGACCTGTGGTCGCTCGGCTCGACGCTGTTCACGCTCCTCGACGGGCGCTCGCCGTTCGCCTCGCCCGACCCGGACGACGACACGGCCCTGTCCTACCTGCGGCGCGTCCGGCTGGGCGAGCGCCGCACGCTCGACCGCGACGACGTGCCGAGGGAGCTCGCCGACCTCATCGCCGCCTGCCTGCGGGCCGATCGCGACGCTCGCCCGGCGTCCGCGACCGAGGTGCTGCGCACCCTGCGCGGCATCCGCACCGAGGATCGCTCGTGGCAGCCGGACGGGACCACCGCGCGGGCGGGCGGGCTCGACGCTGCGGACGACGGAGACGCGGCCCGCGCGGGCCACCGGACTCCGACGGTCGAGGTCGAGCCACCGTCGACGACGGAGACCGGCTGGGCTCCAGCCGCCGCATCGGCGATCACCGAGACGCCCGGCTCTCCGGCGACGTCGTCCGCACCGCCGGCCGTCCGAGCCCCTTCCCCCGCGCCCGCAAACGCCGACGCCGACGCCGACGCCGACGCCGACGCCGACGCCAGGGTCGCACCCGAGGTGGCGCCATCGGTCCTGGCCCACGTGGCACGACAGCGCCAGCTCCCCGTCGTCGAGGAGGCCAGCCACACCGGGCTCCTGTCCCCCGCTCCCCCGGGCGACGACGTCACGGCGGCGGACGACGCGGCCCCGGCCGAGCGACGCTCCGCCTCACCCGCACGGCGCGCCCTCGCCTTCCTCGGCGGGGCCCTGCTGGTCGGGATCGCCATCGGAGCCGGTGCGCTGGTCGTCGAGCGCCTGTCGGCTCCGCCCGAGGACGACGCCAGCACCCAGCCCAGCGTCATTCCGTCCGCCACGGGCCCGATCGAGACGAACGCCCCGATCGACGTCGAGGTGAGCAACCCCGCGCTCGCCCCGATCGACCCGGTCCTCGTGGACAACGGGACCTCCGTCGAGCTGAGCTGGACGGCCCCGCAGCAGGACGCGGACTACTACCTCGTCCTCCAGCTCGACGAGGGCAGCAGCCCGAAGGCCGTCTCGGACATCCTGTCGCCCGTGCTGACGAAGGTGACGATCGAGGGGCTCGACCCCGACGGCCGGGCGTGCTTCGCGGTCGTCGGCCTGAATGCCGACATGACCGACCGCGGTGTCTCCGGCGAGGTCTGCCGCACCCCGTAGCCCAGGACGACGTCCCGCGCGGCAGCGGGGCCACCCGGGCGCGACCACGCGCACCCGACGGGCCGGTGGTCAGCGACGCCAGACCCGCGGTGAGAGGTTCCAGAGCAGCCGGCGGGCCGGGCTCGCGCCGGCCCTGAGCTCCCGCTCCACGTCCCCGGCGCGCCCCCACGCGTCGAGCGCCGATCCGTCGGAGTCCACCCCACCCCCGGCCGGCCCGAACGCGCTCGCCTCGGCCGCGTCGGCGACCGCGCGCCCGGCCTCGGCGGCCTCGACCGGCAGCGCGGCGACCAGCTCGGGTGCCGTCGCCCCCGCCGGGACCGGCAGCCCGGCCAGCCTCATCGAGTCCTCCACCCGGGCCCACGCCCCGCGGGCGCCCGCCCCGCGCCACCGCGACCGTCGCCCGACGCGAGCCAGCCCGAGCCCGACGACTCCCGCCGCCGCGAGCGCCGCGGCACCACCGGCGAGGCCCCACACGACGGCGCCGCCACCGCCCGGCGGAAGGAGGTCGTCCTGCGCCGTGGTGGTCGGCTCCGTCTGCTCCTCCTCCGGCTGCGGGCCGGGGTCGTCGCCCGTCCCGTCCTCGGCCTCGGGCGGCGGCAGCTCGGTGCTGACGGACGACTCCGGTCCCGGGTCGACCGCCACCCAGCCGACGCGGGAGAGGTAGACCTCCGCCCAGACGCGCGCATCGGCACCGGTCACCTGGACCGTCGTCGCCTCGCCGGCCCCCGGCACCTCGAACCCGGCCACGACGCGCGACGGGATGCCGAGCGTGCGTGCCAGGACGGCGAACGACGTCGCGAACTGCTCGCTGGTCCCGACCTGGCCGCCGTCCTCGGGCGCCGCCGTGAGGAACTGGGTCAGCCGGGCGTAGGACGACCCCGACCGGGCACCGTCGTCGAGCGTCCGCTCCTGCCCGCTCGCGTCGAGGCGGACCGTGTCGTAGCGAACCGCGTCCGCGATGCGGAGGACCTGCTCCCACCGGCTGGACACGTCGGTCGTCGCGATGGCCGACGCGTCGCCGAACCAGCCCGGCGCACGCGGGAGCTCGAGGTAGCGCTCGAACCCGGCCGCCTCCGGCACGCTCGCCCGCCCGATCGCCGCGGCGGCGGGGGCGTCGAGCGTCGTCGTGACGATGAGCTGCTCGGTCCACCCGCCGGGCGCGACGAGGGTCCCGGTGTCGAGGTCCACGAGGACGCTCGCGCCCGTCGCCTCGGTCGCCCGCCCGGCCGAGGGCACCCACGGACCGGCCAGGTCGCCGGGCGTCAGCTCGTACGTCGCCGTGCGCGTCGCGACGGCCGGCGGCGTGTCCGGCTCGGCGACGACGCCCATGGCGCGCAGCTCCGCGTCCACGCGCCACGCGGCGCCGTCGAAGTCGGGCAGCGTGGCGAGCGCGAGCCGCTCCGGGAGCACACCCTCGACGGCGGTGACGGTGAACACGACGTCGTCGCCGCGCTGGCTCCACACGGCCATCTCGGGCACGGGGTTGGCGGCGCCGGCCGGCAGCCGCGGCGGCGCGACCAGCGTGCGGGGCTCGAACGGGTCCGTCCCGGGGACGACGCTGGCCGTGAGCGCGAACGTCGCGACGACCAGGGCGACGATGCCCGGCAGCAGGACCCCGGGGCGGGGCCGCGCCCGGGTCGCAGCGGTCGGGACCGACGCAGCGGCCGTCGCCGGCGCAGCCGACGAGGAGGAAGACGAGCCCCGGTCCTCGCGCGGCGCGCCGGCCCGGTCCGGCAGGACGACCCAGCCGAGCAGCAGGACGACGGCGGTCGCGAGCGCCGACACCCCCATGGCGTCGCCGCGCCCCGCCGTGAGCAGGGCGCCGGCCACGTGCAGCGTGACCACCCCGAGCAGCGGGGCGACGCCGGCGCGCCGGGCCACCGTCGCGGCCGCGGCGACCGCCGTCGCGACGATCCAGACGAGCAGGCCGGCCGGGACGAGGAGGCTCGGGTCGGGCGGCGCGGGGCGCGGGGCGGTCAGCAGGCGGGGAACGGCATCGATGAGCGGGCCGAGCGCCTCGAACGCTGGACTGGCGCGCCAGGCTGGCAGCATCGCCGCGTCGCCGTCGACCCGCGCGGCGAACACCAGCGCGACGAGCGCGCCGAGCATGATCGTGACGGTCGCGACGGCCCACCGCGGCACCCGGCAGGCCGTCCCGAGCGCCACGATCCCGAACGGGAGCACGACGCAGGCCGCGAGGACCGCGAACGACATCGGCGACGCGTAGCCGGCGGCCAGCGGCGACAGCGAGGTCAGCAGGACGGCCAGCGACCACAGCGGGATGACGACGCGTCGGGCGGTCCCGCGCGCCGCCGCCGTCCCGCTCGCGGCTGCGGCCTGCGACGTCCTCGCCGCCGTCCCGCTCGTCGCCGCCGTCCCGCTCGCGGCCGCGGCCTGCGACGTCCTCGCCGCCCGCCCGCTCACCTGGCCACCGCCGCGCGCCACGCGTGCACGATCTCCTCGGCGCGCGGCCCCCGCAGCACCGTGACCCCCTGCGTCGCGCCGACCAGGCGGTCCGGGTCGTCGTCGACGACCGCGATGACGCCGACGGGGGCCGCCCCGGCCTCGGCGAGCAGCTCGGCGAGACCCGCCCCGGCTCCCGTCACGATCACGAGGATGTCCGGCGACCCGGCGAACGGCCGCGGGCCGGTGCCGTCGCCCTCGACCGTCCCGAGCAGCGCGAGCCGGCCCAGCAGCTCCGGGTCGATCCCGGTCGGGGTGCCGGCCGGCGGCGCGGTCGTGGCGACGTCGAGCCCCCCGCTGCGGGTGACCACGCGGCTCGGGCTCGCCTCGGCGGCGGCCGCCGCGAGCAGCGACGCGGCCACGTCGACCGCCTCCTCGAACCCCTCGCCGGCGTACGACCCGGCTCGGTCGTCCAGCAGGACGGTGAGGTGCGGAGCGGACGGGTCGGCGTCCTCGCGCACCATGAGGGCGCCGCGGCGCGCGCTGGTCGCCCAGTGGAGCCGGCGCAGGTCGTCGCCCGGCAGGTACTCGCGCAGCGCGACCAGGTCGGTGCCGCCGTGCGCGATCCGCTCGTCAGCGCCCGCGTGGCCGCGACGGGTGCCGGCCGGCAGCCCGGCCGCGTCGAGGATCCGCGGCTCGACGACGACGGTGGTGCGCTCGCCGTAGACCTGGCTCACCTCGGCGAGGTCGGCCAGGGCCGAGCGGTGCAGCGTCAGCGGCCCGAACTCGATCTCCCCGCGCCGGTGCGTCGGGATCGGCAGCTCCGTGCGCTCGCTGGCCCCCGGCGCCAGCCGCGGCAGGTCGAACCGCAGCCTCCGCCCCGCGACGAGGTCGTACCCCGAGGCCGCGACCGGCAGCCAGCCGGAGGTGTTGCGCACGCTCAGCGTGGCCACGCAGTCCGACAGCCGCGGCACGCGGACGGGACGCACGGAGCGGCGCAGCTCCACGGGGATCGGGACGACGACGCCGACGACGCCGACCGCCACGGCCAGGAGCAGGGCGACGCCCAGCCCGACCAGACCGGGGTAGGACGCCCACGCGCCGAGGGCGAGCAGCAGCGCGCCGCACGCGAGGGCGGCCAGCCCGCGCGGGCCGAGGCGGAGTCGGCGCACCCCGGCGAACCCTCCGCGCGAGGCCCCGCTCGCACCGAGCCCAGCGGTCGCGTCGCCACCCGGCGGCGACCCGGGACCGGTCGCGCTCATGCCGGCACCGGCCGCGGCGCCTCCACGCCCTGCACCACCTCGGCGACGATCGCCGCGGTGTCCTCCCCGGCGAGGACCGCGTCCCGCGTCGGGATGAGCCGGTGCGCGAGAACCGGCTCGGCAAGACGCTGGACGTCGCTGGGGACGACGTAGTGGCGTCCCTGCGACGCGGCGAACGTCTGGGCGGCCGCGATGAGGCCGCGCAGCGCGCGGGTGCTCGCGCCGAGCCGGAGCCGCTCCTCCTGGCGGGTCGCCGCGCCGATCGCGCGCACGTACGCGAGCAGGGGGTCGGCGACGTGGACGCCGCGCAGGGCGACGGTCAGCTCCGCCACGCGGGCCGGCGTCGTGACCTCCCGGACGTGCTCGACGACGCCCGCCTCGCTGCCCGGGCGCAGCACCTCGATCTCGTGCTCCGCGTCGGGGTAGCCGAGGCTGACCCGGGCGAGGAACCGGTCGAGCTGCGCCTCGGGAAGCCGGTAGGTCCCGTCCAGGTCGATCGGGTTCTGGGTCGCGATGACGAGGAACGGGTCGGGAACCCGGTGACCGATCCCGTCCACCGTCACGGTCCGCTCGGCCATCACCTCGAGCAGCGCCGACTGGGTCTTGGCCGCGGCGCGGTTGATCTCGTCGGCGAGCAGGACGTGGGTGAAGACCGGACCGGGACGGAAGGTGATCTCGCCCGTCCCCGGCTCGAAGACCGCCGTCCCGGTGATGTCGGCCGGCAGCAGGTCGGGCGTGAACTGGATGCGGCGCGAGGTGCCGCCGAGCGCGGCGGCGATCGATCGGGCGAGCGTCGTCTTGCCGGTCCCCGGCACGTCCTCGAGCAGCACGTGCCCGCCGGCGAACAGGCACGTGACGGTCAGCTCGACCACGCTCCTCTTGCCCTGGACGGCCGCGCTCACGGCATCGACGACGTCGGTGTGCAGCAGCCGGAACGCGGCCACCTGCTCCTGGCTCAGGGTGCTCATGCGGGGTCCTTCGTCGTGTCGTGGTCGGAGTCGTGGTCGGTGTTCGGTTCGGGGGTGGGGAAGGGATCGGCCGGCGCGGGAACCGGCTCCGCCGGCGCCCCGGCCGCCGTGAGGTGACGGTGCGTGCGGAGCGCCCCGGCGCCGAGGATCAGCCCGACCCCGGCGACCAGGACCGGCGGGTTCGGCACGACCGGCGGGGCCCACGGGGCGGGGACGATCGTGACGTGGTCGCCGGGCGAGCTGACCGGGTCGTAGCAGATGCCGGTGCGGGGGTTGCACCAGCCCTGGCCGCCGACGAAGGACCACCCCGAGCTCGAGGCGTTGACGCCGTTGCCGCTGGCCGTGATCGTCGCGCTGACGTCGGCGCCGGCCGTGATCTGGCCGTTGCGGCTCGCGACCCGCGCGGAGCTGCCGCACGGGATCGTCGTCGAGCTGCCCGAGACGGTCACGGTGCACGTCCCGCCGAAGCTCGCCCACGCCGCCGTCGGGACGTAGTCGATCCAGACGGTGACCTGACCGTCGTCGGTGTCGACGCTGCTGCCGTCGACGAGGACGGGGTCCCCGTCCCTGGGCAGGTACGGGTTCGAGCCGACCGAGGCCGACGTGCTGCCGGCGGGTCCGGCGCCCACGGCGTTGACCGCGCGCACCTCGACGGGAACGCTGCCGCCGCTCACGCACAGCGCCTGGCCGCCGCAGGAGACCGAGAAGTCGTACGACGTGCCGCCGACGCTCTGCCAGCCGCCGCCGTTCGCGTTCACCTCGTACCCGGTGATCGGCGAGCCACCGTCCGCGGGGGCCGACCAGGAGACCGTGACGTCGACCCGGTCCGCCGACCCGTGCGAGGCCGACGCGGACGGGCCGACGGCGCCCGGGACGGTCGCCGGCGGCGTGATGGTGACCGCGTTGCTCGCCGCCGAGGTCGCGCTCTCGCCGCCCCGGCGCGCCTCGACCGTGAACGAGTACGTCCCGGGGGCCAGCCCCGCGACCACGGCCTGCGTCGAGGTCCCCGCCGAGACGGTGCCGCCCGAGCTCGGCCGCACCACGTACTCCTCGGCGGCCGGGTTCGACGGGCTCCACGTCACCAGGACGCCGTCGGCGCCCTGCTGGACCGCCTGGACGGAGCCGGGCGCGGTCAGCGGGGGCTGCGTCGGCGCGCACTCGTGCGGCACCGACGGCGCCTGCGCCGCCCCCGACCCGCCGTCGGCGTGCTCGGCCGTGACCGTCAGCACGACCGGCGCACCGCACGCGACCGTGACGCTGGCGGTGGTCGCCCCGGCCGCGACGGCCTGGTCGATCCCGTTGCCCGAGATCCGGTACCCCTGCGGCGCGACGACGGGCGCCTGCCAGGTGACCGTGAACTGGTCGGTCGTGCCGACCCGGGTCGCCGTGACGGACCTGGGTCGCAGGTCCGCCGGGTCCACCGGGCAGGGGTCGGCGCGTCCAGCGGAGGAGGCGGCGTACGTCCCGGCGCTCGCGTGCACGGCCGTGACCGTCGCGCGGATCGTGCCACCGCACGCGACGTCGGCGAGCACGAGGCTCGTCTCGCCGCCGGGGACGGTCACGGTCCGTCCCCCGCCGGTGACCGTGTACTGGGTCGGCGCGACGGCGGGGGCGGTCCACCCGACGACGACGTCGTCGCCCGCGCGCTCGGCGACGACCGCCGACGGGGTCAGCTCGCTCGCGGGCGGCGGGCTCACGCAGGCCGGCGTCCGCACGGTGGTGCCGGCGGAGGCGAACGTGTCGTCGGCGTGCTCGGCGATGACGGTGATCCCGACGTCGGAGCCGCACACCAGGCCGGTGAGGGTCGCCGTCGTGGCCGACGCGGGGACGCGCTCCTGGGCGAGGCCGTCGGAGGAGCGCACCAGGTAGCTCGCGGGCGTCACGTCCGGCGCGGTCCAGGTGACCTCGACGACGCCCTCGCCGTCGACGGACGCGCGCACGCCGGACGGGACGCGCCGGGGGTCGCCCGCCGTCGGGTCGTCCCCGGGGACCGTCGGCCCGGTCCCGTCACCGGGGTCCGTCGGGTCGAGGGGGTCCGGCGGGTCGGTCGGGTCGGTCCCGCCGTCGGACGGGTCGGGGGTGCGGGGGTCGGCCGGCGGCACGAGGGCCGGCGGCGTGACGGCCGGCGGCCGGGGGGTCGTCACGGGTCGCGTCGTCGGTGCGATCGCGGGCTGCGGCTCGGGCTGGTCCGGCGTCACCGTCGGCACGTCGACACCGTTCCCATCGGTCACCCGGGTGCTTCCGTCGGGCTGGACCAGGACGATGCGGTCGTCGTCGGGGTCGTGGACGATGAGGTGGCCATCGTCGACGACGAGCTCCGGGTCGCCACCGCCCGGCACCACGATGTCGGCCGCGGCCGGTCGGCCGCGCGCGTCGAGGACGATGACGCGACCGAGCCCACCGCACGGGACGTAGACCCGCTCGCTGAACACCGCGGGCTGGAGCGGACGCTCGCACCCCTGCGAGGCGACGTCGACCTGGACGAGGTCGCGGTCGCTCACGAGGAACACGAGGCCGCGCTCGGTGACCGAGGCGGGGACGAGGTTGGCCGGGGAGACGTCGGCGGCAGCCACCCGTCCCTGGAGGTCGGGGACGGAGGCGGCCAGGTCGGACCCGGCGCCCACCTGGAGCACCGCGCCCCCGTCGGGGGCGAACACCGTGACGCCGCGGTCGTGCGGCACGAGGGCCGTCGCCGGACCGGCGGCGGCGACGGGCCGCTCGAGCGAGACGGAGAACTCGCGGACCCGCTCGCCGTACTCGAGCCGTCGCAGCTCGCCCGCCTCCGTGACGATCCAGACGGAGCCCTCGCGGTCGATCGCCGCGTCCGCCAGCCGCTCCTGCGCCCGGTAGGGGTAGGACAGCGGCTCGAGCGTCAGGGGGTCGACGACGACGACCGTGCCGGACTCCAGCGAGGCCAGCACCATGAGCCCGCCGCCGATGAGCGTCTCGGTGCGACCGTCGGAGGCGCGGCTGCCGCTGACCAGGAGCGTGCTGAGGTCGATCGTCGTGATGACGCCCGTGTCGAGGTTGGTGACGACGACGTAGCCGTCGTGCTGCACGATGGCCAGCCGCTCGCCGTTCTCGCCGATGACGAGGCGGTACTCCGCCTGGCCGTTGGCGGCGTTCACCTGGACGACGGAGCCCTCACCGCCGTTGAGCCACGTCTGCCCGTCCGACATGTCCATGACGGTGGACGCGATGCCGTTGCCGAGCACGGCGCCCATGACGAGCAGGCCGCCGGCCGCGGCCGTCCCGGCCTCGACCATGCCGCGCTCGCGACCGCCGCCGCCGCGACGCGTCAGGCGCGACCACCAGCGCGTGGGGCGGGTGGTGGCGCCGCGAGCCGGGCGGGTGGCGCCGCGGCGACCCGCGCCGCCGCGTCGGCTGTCCTTCGAGGTGGTCACGAGAGGCTCCCGTTCACGCTGGTCCGCGCGCTGGCGGCGATGAGCTGGACGACGTGGGTGGATCCGCCGGACACCAGCAGTGCGCGACCGGGGCCGGTCAGCGGCTCGCTGGTGTGCATCGGGATGGTGGTCGCGGCGAGCGAGCCGTCCGACATCTCCGGCGCGACGACGGCGACGCGGCGCGCGCGGCGCAGGGCCTGGGTGAGGCCGGGGATGTGCTGGCGCGAGCGCGCGTCGTCGGGGTCGGACGCGGCGACGACGGCCAGCCCCCGGCGGCCGGCGAGCGCGACCGTGAGAGCCTCGACGGCGGCCCGCTCCGGCCCTGAGCGCTCCCACTCCCGCTCCCACAGGTGGACGTCGTCAACCAGGACGAGGTGCCAGTCGTCGCCGTCCGTGGCCGGCAGGGCCTCGGCCCATGCGCCGGCCTGCTCGGCCCCTGCGACGACCTCGTCGACGACCTCCGCCGGCTCCAGCACCCCGTCGGCGACGACGAGCTGCGTCGCGGCGCGGGGGCCGATCAGCGTGATCCGCGCGGGCGGGCGGCTCGACCGGCGCGCGGCCTGGGCGAGGCCGAGCAGCGTCGAGGTGCGCCCCGAGCGGGCGCGGCCGAGCACGAGCAGCGGCGCCTCGCGCAGCGCGAGCGTCACGGCCCCGACGTACTCGGCCTCGACGCCGACGCAGACCGCGTCGTCCTCGGGCGCCGGCACGAGGTGCTGGGGGACGAGCGTCGGCATGGCCGGCACGGGCAGCGCCGCGCCGTCGGTGTAGCGCTCCCCCACCGCGGCGCACAGCACGTCGAGCCGCTCGGCCTGGACGGGCGTCCCGGCGCCGCCGACGGTGGCCACCTGCACCTCGTCCCGGCCGACGAGGCCACGTCCGGCGGGGCTGTCCCCGTCGAGCACGACGCCGGGGACCCCGAGCATGACGTAGTCGTCCGGGACCGTCATGCGCAGGACGAGCCGCTGACCGAAGGCGGCCTGGACCGGCGAGGTCAGCCCCGTGCGCTGCGGGGTGGTGGCCGTGACGTGGACGCCGCACCGCCGGCCCTCCTGCAGGATGGTCGTGACGTGCTCGGCGTGCTCGCGCCGCACCGGGCCGCCGCCGTCGAACGCGTCGAGCACGGCCGGGAGGTTGTCGACGAGCAGGTGGATCCGCTGCAGCGGTGTGCCGAGCGCGGCCAGCGCGTCGACGTCGGAGGCGCCGCGCGCGGCCAGCAGCGCGTTCCGCTCGGCGATCGTGCGGGCGAGCATCCGGATGAGGCGCATCATCCGCTCGGTCTGCTGCTCGAGGACGACCGAGCCGACCGACGGCATCCGCTCCAGCACCGAGAGGGCGCCGCCGCCCGCGTCGATCGCGTAGACGCAGTCGGGAACGGCCAGCCGACCCGAGCTGCCGGCGGTCGCCGCGGCGGCCACCGTGCGCAGCAGCTCGGACTTGCCGCTGCCGGACGCGCCGTAGACCAGCAGGTGCCCGCCGCGCGCGTAGTCGACGACCCACGGGGTCTGGCTCTGCTCGGCGGGACGGTCGAGGAGCCCGAGGACGAGCTGGCCGGGGAGCTGGTCGACGCGGCGCGCCTCGGCGCCGGCGCCGTCGACGAGCACGTCGTCCAGCGCGCCGGTCCCGAGGACGACGGTCCCGGGCGCCGCGCAGGCGAGCGGGACCTCGGCGGCGAGCGGCGGCAGCCACGGCTTCTTGGGGGCCGGGCGGCCGCTGCGGGCGAAGGCGGAGCCGGTCGTCGTCACGATCCGCTCGAGGTCGCTGCGCGGGTGGAGCGTCGTCGTCCCCGCGTGCCGGCCGCCGGCGAGCTCGCGCGCGGTGAACGGCCCGATCCGGACGCGGCCGCCGTCGGCGTGCAGCTCCTCGCGCGCCCCGACCCAGGCGACCTGGACCAGCTCGCGCGTGCCGTGACCGGTGCGCCGCAGCCACGCCCGGCCGGGCGTGCGGCGGGACAGGTGCGCGGCGTCCGGCGCGTCGATGACGTCGACCGAGTCGTCCGGGGCGGCGACGCGCAGCGCGATCCGCAGGTCCGTGTTGGCCTTGATCTGCGGCGTGACCACACCGGCCGGCCGCTGCGTCGCGAGGATCATGTGCATGCCGAGCGAGCGGCCGCGCTGCGCGATCGAGACCATGCCCTCGACGAACTCGGGCACCTCGGCGAGCAGGGCGGCGAACTCGTCGACGCAGATGAGCATCGCCGGCGGCGCCGCCTCGGGGTGGTCGCGCTCCATCGCAAGCAGGTCCTTGGCGCCGTACTGCGCCAGCAGGTGCTCGCGCGACGTCAGCTCGGCGTGCAGCGAGGTGAGGCAGCGCTGGACGAGGGCCGGCGTGAGGTCGGTGATGTAGCCGACCGAGTGGGGCAGCTCCGCGACCTCGCGGAACGCCGCCCCGCCCTTGTAGTCGACGAGCAGGAAGGTGATCCGCGACGGCGGGTTGTTCGTCGCGAGCGAGCACAGCAGGGACTGCAGCAGCTCGCTCTTGCCGGCGCCGGTGGTGCCCGCGACCAGGCCGTGCGGGCCGTCCTCGCGCAGGTCGATCGTGACGACGCCCTCGCCGCCCATCCCGAGCTGGGCGCGCAGCCCCGTCGAGGTCGCCCAGCGCTCGAGGAGACGATCGACGTCGTCGGGGTCGGCGAGGTCGCCCGAGAGGCCGGGCAGGCGGACCTGGCCGGGCAGCATCGACTCGGCGGCGAGCACGGCGGCCTCGTCGCGGTACCCGGACAGCGCGCGGGCCGCCCGCCACACGTCGTGCAGGCCGAGCGACTCGACGCTCGTGAGCTCCTCGATCCCGCCGCGGTCGCGGTGCAGCAGCCGGCCCGCGGCGGACGGCTGGGCGCCGAGGTCGACCGCGGTGCCCGTGCCGGCCGGGACCGTCTCGATCGACGACCCCAGCCACAGCAGGTGGAGCCGGCGGTCGGGGGCGGCCGCCGCGACCGCCTCGACCAGCCGCCGCGGGATGCCGGCCTGCTCGTCGACGAGGCAGAGGGTGTGGGCCGTGCCGCCGTCGGCGCTCGCCAGCTCCTCCAGCAGCGCCTGCCCCTCGCCGGCCCCGATCCCGACGCACGCCGTACCGCCGCCGCGCGGAGCCGCGTGCGGGAGCCAGCGCAGCCAGGACTCGACGTGCGCGCGCCCCGGGCCGAGCACGGCCGCGAGCTGCAGGTCGGTCGGGGAGTGGGTGACGGCGAGACGCAGCACGCTCGCCCGGACCCAGGCGTCGACGTCGTCGGTCTCCCCGGTGACGGACGCGAGCGGGATCTCGGCCAGCTCGAGCGGGACGGGCAGGTCGGCGAGCGTCGCCCGCTCGCCAAGGAGGCGGGTCACCTCGGCGCGCAGCCCGCGGTCGCCGGTGGTGACCGCCTTGCCGGTGACGAGCGCCGCGCGCGGGCCGAGGCCGGCGCGGACGGCGAGGAAGTCGTCGCTGTCGTCGCGCCGCACCCAGAGGCGGTGGTCGCGGGCGATCGCGCGGGCGAGGACCACCCCGAGGTCGGGCTCGTCGTCGACGGCGTTCACGCGCTGCGTGGCGGCCGCGGTCTCGATCGTGGCGAGCACGGCGCGCAGGTCCTCGCGCCACAGGGCGGTCTCCTCCTCGAACTCCCGGCGCGCCCGGCCGCGCTGCATGAGCCAGGTGGCGAACATCATCGCCGGGAAGCCGGCCATGAAGACGAGCGAGACGGGGCTGCGCGTCATCCCGAACATGGCAGCGCCCATGAGGATCGGCATGAGCATCATCGGCCAGGACAGCGGCGTCGGACGCGGAGACCCCGGAGGCGTCGGGGTGTCCAGCTCGGCCGCGACGACGCGGTCGCCGAAGCGCGGGGAGCGCAGGACGCCGCGCTCGCGGCCGGCCTCGCCCGCACCGTCGTGGATCACGACGACGGTGCTGCCGAGCGTGATCCGCTCGCCGAACGCGACCGGCGTCGAGCGGGTGATCGTGCGCCCGCCGACGACGGTGCCGTGCGCCGAGCCGACGTCGAGGACGACCGGCGTCTCGCTCAGCAGGATGCGGGCGTGGGTGCGGCTGACCAGCGGGTCGGACAGGCGCAGGCCGCTGGAGGGCGCGCGCCCGATCGTCAGGGTGTCGCCGGTGATGTCGGCGTGCCGCCCGGCGTCGGGGCCGGCCACCACCCGCACGGTGGCGCGGGGTGTGCGGCGGGGGCCGGGGCGGTGGCGCCAGTCGGCGGGGACCGAGCTGACCTCGAGGACGTCGCCGTCGCGCAGGCCGGCGTCGACCAGCGGGGTGTCGGCCGGCCAGGCGCGCCCCTGCGTCGTCGGCGCGAGGAGGAGCCCGCGGCCCCCGAGGTGGTCTCCCAGCCCCGCGGCCAGGTCGGCGACGGTCGAGCCCTCGGCGGCCTCGACCACCACGTCCACCGGGGCGAGCTTGCTCTCCGGGGACGGGAGGACGCTGAGGCGCCACATGGCTCTTCCTCTCGGTCGGGGGTTCGTGTGCTCGAAAAGGTACGTAATCGGGTGGGGGAACGCCAGGCACGGCGGGGTGGAAGGTTCCGCCTCCCAGGGGGTTCGGGACGGGGTGCGCCCGTTGGGGAGGGATCGGCGCCGCCCGGTCGGCGGCGGGGGTGGGGAGACGGACGGCGGCCGCACGACGACGGCCGCCCGGCCGGCGGCCGCCCCGGCGGCGAACCCCGGCACGCGACGCGACGGAGCGGGCCGCGCGGTCCTGGACCGGGCGACCCGCTCCGTCGGCGGGCTGGCGCGGGGCGTCAGCTCGAGGCGTCCTCCTGCTGCTGGGCCTGGTTGTTGATCTGCTGGCTGTTCTCGCGCAGCGCCGAGACGACCTGCGTGAGGGCCGGGACGTACTGGCCGGACCAGTCGCCCTTGAACCGGGTGGCGTCGGGGCCGTACCAGGGGGTGGCCTCGAGCAGGTTGGTGAGGCGGGAGGTCAGCTGCTCGATCTCCGTGGCGTCGGCGTCCATCTGGCGGGCGAGGTCGCGGCCGGCCTGGATGTCCATTCCGTAGACGTTGGCGCTCATGAGGGTGTCCTTTCGGTGGGTCCGCTGCTGCGGAGGGTTGTGGTGCAGAAGGTTGTGGTGCGGAAGGTTGCGGTGCGGGTGGTGGTCGTGCGGGTGGTGCTCCGGTCAGGGCTAGGGCTCGTCATCGGCCTCCCCGTCGGCGCCGGGTGCGGCGCCCTTCGCCCGGAGCGCCGCGAGCGCGGCGGTGCCGACCCCGGCGAGGCCGAGGGGGGCCGCCACCAGGCCGGCCGCACCGGGGCCGTCGCCGGACGTCATCGCCGCGATCTCGACGGGTGCGCTGGCGTGGCCGCCAGACGTCGGCGTGCCGACCGAGCCGAGGGTGCTCATGCGCACCGCGTGGCCGTCGCCCGCGCCGGGGCCGGACGTCGAGCCCGCCGGGCCCTCCGTCGAGCCCGGGCCGCCGGTGGTTCCGCCGGCCGAGCCCGAGCCGCCGCCGGTGCCGCCGGCCGAGCCGAGTCCCGAGCCCGCCGGGCCGCCGCCGGCTGAGCCGCCGCCGGACGACCCGCCCGGGCTACCGGTGGGGAGAGCCCCGGTGGAGCCGCTCGACCCGAGCGACCCCCCGGAGGCGAGGCGGTCGGTCGCGACGGCCGGCGAGCCGACCCCGGCGCTCGCGCCGGGCGACCCGCCCGAGCCGGTCGAGCCGCCGGACCCGCCGAGCGCGCGGAGCGCGAGCCCCGCCAGCGTCCCCGCGGCCGGGCCGGCCGTCGTGATCGTGACGGGCCGCCCGTTCCCGTCGTACCCCGTGATCGTCGTGATCGGGGTGGTGGCCGTTCCGCTGCCGTCGCCGACGCGGGCGCCGGGCTCCCGCCCTCCCCCGATGACCGGTGCCGGCGCGACGGACGTCCCACCGCCCGTCGGGGCGAGGGCCGGGTCCGTCACGGCGACCACGGGCGTCGGGGCGACGAGGATCGGCGGGGCGATCCGCGGCGTCGTCGGAGCCGGGGGAAGCTGCAGGGCGGAGACCGGGATCGAGATCTGCGGCGCGTCCTGCGAGGCGTTCTTCTGCGCGGTCGACGCGAGCTGGAGGACCGTGCCGAACCGCTCGAGGCACGTCCCGATGTACTTGACCCACGGGATGACGACCGAGCGCAGGTACCGGGCGAAGGCCGCGGCCCAGCCGGTCCAGGACATGGCCTCGAGCGCCGCGGCGAGCACCTCGAGCGCGGTGGCCAGCCCGCGGGCGAACTGGGCGCCCTGCTGGCACCGCTGGGTGAGGCGGTCGAGACCGCTGACGTCTGCTCCCTGGAAGGACATCGTCTCCACCTCCTTTCGTTCTCCGGTGAGAGTCGTTGACTGGTGTGTGGTGGCTGGTGGTCGAGGGCCGGGGCCGACCGTGGCTCGGGCCCCCTCGACGCCTTCGACGCTAGGTCGGCCCGCGTCGGGAGCACCAGCGTCGCGGGGGTGGAAGGTTCCGCCGCCGCGACGGCCCCGGCTAGGCGGAGGCGGCGTCCTGGGCGTCCGCGCGGCGGCGCATCTCGGCGGCGTTCGCCTGCAGGCTGTCGGCGGCCTGCTGCATCTGCGGACGCATCGAGCCGTCCCACTCGCCCTTGAACCGCTGGGCGGCCGGACCGATCCACAGCACCTCGCCCAGGAGGGAGCTGATGTCCTGGACCATGGAGCCGAGGTCGTCGGCGTTGCCCTGCATGCTGGTGGCGCCGTCGCGGGTCGCCTGGGTGTCGATCCCGTAGAACGTGCTGCGGTCGTAGCTCTGACTCATCGCCATCTCCTTCGGTGTTGACCTGATGGCGGCGACGCTAGGTCGGGCGCGGCACGCGGGGCCAGGGCCGAGGGGGTGGAAGGTTCCGCCGGGTGCGGCCCCTCCGGGCGCCGGGAGCGACCCGGCGGGTCGGTCAGACCTGCTCGGGGTTGAGCCCCGTCCCGGCGGCCTGGGCCGCGAGCACGGCCTCGAGGTCGTCGGTCGTGACGAGGCGGGTCTCCGCGACCCGGCGTCCGACGGCGAACCGCACGTTCTGGACGCGTCCCTCGGTGACGACGAACGGGTCGTCGGCCGGCCCGAAGGCGAGCCGGGCGATCGACCGGATCGCGTCGTCGACACGCTGCGCGCGGACGAGGTTCCAGGCGTGCCCGCGCCAGGTGAGGACGCTCTCGTAGATCTCCCGGTTCGAGGGGGGACGCGGGTAGTCGTCGGAGCCGGTCAGCCAGGGCTCGGCCAGCGCGAGGGCGACGTACCACTCGCGCGACCAGCGCTCCAGCCGGGGCGCGTCCGCGGTCGGCGCGCCGTCGCTGTCCGGCGTCGGCGGGGTGACCTGGCTGGGCGCGGCCGACTCCCGGACCTCCTGGACGTCCAGCACGAGGACGAGGTCGCCGAAGCCGTCGCCCTCCTCGCGACCGTGGAGCAGCAGCAGGTGGTTCTCGCCCTCGTCGAGCAGCGCGGCCATGCCGGGCGCGAGCGCCACGCGCCGGGCGCCGCCCGGGGCGTCGAACAGGCTGGAGAGCTGCGCCCCGGTCGACCCGTGCCAGCGCAGCCGGGCGACCTCCTCGCCCACCGTCAGCTCGCCGACCACGCGGGAGACGTGCGGGGCCGAGCGGGGCAGCGTCAGCGCCGTCGTGCGGAGGGATGCCTCCAGGTCGGAGTCCGGGAGCGCCGAGTCGGGGGCGCGACCGAAGAGCAGCGTGTCACCCGTGCCGAGCACGACCGTCGGGATGCCGCGCCCTCGCAGCATCACCCTCAGCACGTTCTCACCTCGACACCTCGGCCCTCTCGCAGGTCTTCAGGCAGGCTACCCAACGACCGCCGGGGGCAGGGGGGCGCGCCGCGCGCGGCGCGCCGGGCGGACGGGCGTCAGCGGCCCCCACCGGCGTCGCCGTGCCGGCCGGAGACCCACCGCTCCCAGGCGGCGAAGCCGAGGATGCCCGGGACCTGGACCATCCCCCAGGCGCCGTTCTCCCGGAACGCCTCGTCGCTCATGTCCCGGACGATGTCGCCGTACGTCGTGCCCTGCATGCCGTCGTAGATCGCGGTCCCCGCCTCGTGACCGAGCCCCCAGGCGACGCCGACCGGCCCCGCGGCGCCCATGCCGAGCGCCCCCGCCCCGGCGATCGCGAGGCCGCCGCCCGAGCCGACGATCTGCGAGTAGTCACCCTGCTCGATCCCACGCAGCAGGCCGTGCGCGTCCGCCGCGACGCCGAGCGCCGACGCGAGCCGGCCGACCTGACGCAGGGCTGGGGACGCCGCGTCGAGCGCCGCCTCGGCCGATGCGAAGCCGCCGGCGCCGAGGTCGATCCCCTCCTCGACGAGGATGCCGATGGTGCGCGCGAGGTCGTGCGACGTCGCCGTCGTCCCCGCCAGCGCCATGGCGCGGTCGAGCATCCCCCGCCAGCCCGTCCCGCGGCCGGTCGCGCCACCCGCGGGCGCCGAGCCAGCGGGCGCCGGGCCCGTGGGCGACGGGCCTGCCGGCGGCGGGCCACCCGCACCGACGGAGCTGGCGTCCTCCTGCTCCCGGGCCTGGTCGATGACGTGTCGCGCCGCCCCGGCGACCAGCCGCGAGGTCTCGCGCAGGTGGGGTTCGTGCGTGCTCGCCCACGCGGCTCGCGCGCGGTCGGCGTCGGGGCCGCGCCAGGAGAGGTCGGCGAGCGCGGCGGTCGTGCGCAGCGCGACGCGGAGGCAGACCTCCGAGTGCGTGAGCATCTCGTCGGCGAGGAGGCGCAGCGCCTCGACGTCGGCGCCGTGGCTGATGGTCATGGTCGGCTCCTCGGGGTCCGGGTGTCCCCGACAGCGTGACGCTCCCGCGCGGGCGCCGCCAGCCTCCGGCCCCCGGAACGTTCCGCGGCTCGGCGGCGCCTCAGCGACGGACCGGACCCCGGCCGTAGCCGCTGTCGTCGTTGACGTAGGCGTAGTACCAGCCGATGAGCAGCCCGCCGCCGACGTAGTTGCCCAGCAGCGCGATCGCGACGTTCCCGGCGGCGAGCCCGACGTCGATCCCCTCCCTCAGGCCGACCATCGTGAACAGCACGGTGTTCGCGACCGAGTGCTCGAACCCGAGGAACGCGAACACGAACACGCTCATCACCATGACGATCGACTTCGTCAGGTCGTCCTTGATGATCCCGTTGTAGACGAGCAGCATCGCGAGGTTGATCATGAAGTTGCACAGGACCGCCCGGACGAACAGGTTCCCCCAGCCGCTCAGGCCATCGGAGACGTAGGCGAGCTTGTGCGCGACCGCGTCCGTCATCTGCGCGCCGACGTCGCCCGACGGGATCGTCGTGAACCGCAGCAGCACGGCGAACACGAGCCCGCCGAGAAAGTTGCCGAGGAAGCACAGGCCGAGGATGCGCAGCACCTTGGGGATCGTCGTGCGCCGGTGGTAGAGCCCGATCGTCACGATCATCATGTTCGACGTCAGCAGCTCGGACTTGCTGTAGTAGATGAAGACGAGGGCCCAGCCGAAGAACAGCGCGCCGACGATCTTGCCGAGCAGGAGCGCCCGGTCCCCGTCGAGGTCCGTGAACGCCGCGAGGACCGCGAAGTACGTGCCGTACATGAGGCCGATGACGAGGCCCGCCATCGCCGCGCGCATGAGGTAGCGGCGGGCGAGGTCGCCGCTCATCGCTGTCTTGGTCTCGAGCGCCTCCAGCACCGTCGAGATGAAGTGCTTCCCGGGGAAGAGGTCGCTGGGGCTGCTCGGCATGGCCCACAGACTCTCACGTCCGGCCGCGTCGGCGCCGCCGTCCGCTGGGCCCGAGCCGTCGACGCGCCGAGGGCGGCCGGCTGCCCTCGGGGCCGGCGTCGTCACGCCATGAAGTCGGGGTGGTCACGCGCCCAGGCGAGGTAGTGCTCCAGCGCCCGCGGCATCCCGTAGGCGGCGCGATACCCGAGAGCCACCCCCCGCTCCAGCGACATCGGCGCGTTGTCGGCGAACATCCGCACGTTCGCGTCCGCCTCGTCGACCCGCACCCGCGCGCCCGGCAGGTGCTCCGAGAGCGCCAGCGACCACTCGAGGACCGACCAGACGAAGGGCGAGCTCACGTTGACGATCGCGTGGTCGAGCCGCGGCGCCGTGAGCGCCGCCACCACCGACTCCGCGACGTCGAGCGTGTAGACCCAGGCCTTGCGCCCTGCCCTCGGCAGAACGATCTCCCGGCCGGCCAGCGCGGCGGCGAGCGCCTGGAACGGGGCGCTGGTCGCGTCTCGAACCGCGGTCCGATGCTCCCAGGCGCCGAACACGTCACCGAGCCGGAGGCTGACCGCCTCGCGACCGCGCAGGTCAGCGACGCGCAGCACGGCGCTCTCCCCGGCCAGCTTCGTGATCTCGTAGAGGCTCTCCGGGCGTTCCTGACCGGTCTCCTCCACGAGCAGGTCCTCGCGCACCGACGCGCTCCCGTAGGCCGCGATGGACCCGAGGTGCACGAACCTGCCCTGGCAGGTGTCGTCGAAGGCCGTGAGCACGGTCGACGGACCGACGACGTTGACCGCGAGCGCCGTCGACGGGTCGTCGCGCTCGCGCTCGGGCCCCGGCGTGATCGCGGCGCCGTGCACGACCGAGTGGATCCTCCGGCTCGTCATGACCTCCCGCAGGCGCCTCCCGTCGCGCACGTCGCCCTCGACGATCTCGACCGGACGCGCCATGCCCCCGATGGCCCGGGCCACCGGGGCCGACGGCGACGCGGCGTAGACGACCACGTCGAACCCCCGCGCCGCGAGCAGGTCGACGACGGCCAGCCCGACCGTTCCCGTCCCTCCCGTGACCATGACCCTCATCCGCGCGCTCCCTCCCGCCGGGACCCTGGCCCCGACGTCTCGATGTCCCCGGTGGCCGACGCGCTCGCGAGCATGCCCGCGACCTCCAGCAGCAGGTCCTCCCCACCCCGGGCCGCCACGAGCTGGACGCCGATCGGCCGTCCGTCGTCGAACGGCTCGACCGGTACCGACAGCGCCGCCCACCCGACGGCGTTGACCCAGTGGGTGAACGCGCCGAGGTCACCCGGGTCCGGCGAGGTGCCGTCGCTCAGCACCGGGTCGCCCCCGTCCGCCGGCCACGCCGCCGTGAGGGTGGTCGGGCACAGCACGAGGTCGTGGTCCCACAGCCTCTCCTCGGCCTCCGCCCGCAGGTGCGCGACGGAGGTCAGCGCACGCAGGTAGTCGGCTCCGTCGACGTCGGCCGCCCGCGCCGCGGCCGCGAGCAGCCCGTCGTGCGCCGGGCCGGGGCCGGGGGCGTCGGCCAGCGCGGCGGCGATCCCGACGGCGGCCATGGTGTCCCACGCCTCGCGCAACCCGGACCAGGAGTAGGGAGCCGGCACCTCGCGCACGACCGCGCCGAGCGTCCGCAGCCGCTCGGCGACGGCGGCGACGCGGGCCAGCACGACCGGATCGACGCGCACCCGCTCGACCGAGGTGATGACGGCGACGCGCAGCCGACCCGGCCACGGCGCCACCCGGCGGGTCAGGAGCGAACCGGGGTCGCGGGGATCGGGCCCGCGCATCGCCGAGAGCGCGGCGACCACCAGGTCGAGGTCGGCGGAGAGGATCCCGATCGTCTGGAACCCGGGGACGAGCTGGGGGAACCCGTTGACCCGGGGCACGACGCCCGCCGCGGTCCTGAGCCCGTACAGGCCCGTGAGGCTCGCCGGCGCCCGCGTCGAGCCGCCCGCGTCCGTCCCGAGCGCGACGGGGACGATCCCGGCGGCGACGGCCGCGGCGGAGCCACCGGACGAGCCTCCCGGCGTCAGGCGCGGGTCGACGGGGTTGCGGGTCGTCCCGTAGGCAGCGCTCGACGTCGTCTGACCGACCGCCAGCTCGGGCATCGTCGTCGTCCCCACGAGCACCGCACCCGCCGCGTCCATCCGCTCCACGCAGACGTCCGAGCGCTCGGCACGGTGTCCGGCCCAGCACCTGCTCCCCCACGTGACGGGCGCACCGGCGACGAAGACGTTGTCCTTGACGGCGTACGGCACCCCGTCGAGCCGGCCGAGTCGGCTCCCGCTCGCCCGCCGGGCGTCCGAGCGCTCGGCGGCGGCGAGCGCCGGCTCGGGCAGGAGCCCAGCGAACGCGTTCACGTCCCGGCGTGCGGATGCGAGCCGCAGCGCCGTGAGCACGGCGGCAACGGCTCCGCCGTCCTGGTGCGTCGCCATCAGTAGCCCGCCGCCACGTCGACCAGCCCCCGTGGTCGGCGTCCCGCCGCGTACCGCTCGAGGTTCTCCACGATCCGGTCGGCGAAGAGCGGCACGTTCATCTCGTGCGTGTTCGCCGTGTGCGGGGTGATGAGCGCCAGCTCCTGCGACCAGAGGGGGTGCCCGTCGGGCAGCGGTTCCGGGTCCGTGACGTCGAGCCCCGCGCCCGCGATCGTGCCGGCGGCGAGGGCGTCGACGAGGTCGTCCGTCACGACCACGGCCCCGCGGCCGACGTTCACCAGGACGGAGCTCTCCTTCATCCGGGCGAGCAGATCGGCGTCGACCATCCCGCGGGTCGCGTCCGACAGCGGGACGGCCACGACGACGACGTCCGCGTCGCCGACGTGCTCGGCGACGCGGTCCGGTGCGATCGTCGCGTGCGCGAACGCGACCGGGTCCGGGGTGCGGCGGCAGACGGTGAGATGGACGCCGAACGGGACGAGCAGCGCGGCGAGCTCCCGCGCGATGCCGCCGCCCCCGATGACGAGCACGCGCGAGCCGAACAGCGTCCGCCCCCGCTTGACGCCCCAGGACTCCGCGCGGGCGCGCTCCCGGATCGAGCGCAGCAGGGCGAGGGTGAGCGTCAGAGCGTGCTCCGCGACCGGCCGCGCGTAGACCCCCTTCGCCGAGACCCACGTCAACGACGGGTCGAGCACGCCGGCGGCGAGGAACCTGTCCACCCCGGCGGACGGGAGCATCACCCACTCGACCCGGGGGCAGCGCTCGAGGGTGCGGGCGAGCGCCTCCGGCTCACGGTGGATCGACCACACCAGCACGCGGGCGTGCGGGGCGTCGACGACCTCGCCGCCGCCGGCCGCGATCGCTCGGCGGTACTCGGGGACGTCGGTCGGTGCCAGGTGCACCGGGACGGGTGGTGTCATCGGTCGTTCTCCTCGTCGGGTGGTCGCCGGTGCGCGTTCGGCTCGCGCGAGGCACGCGTTCGGCTCGTGCGAGGCGCGCGTCGAACCGGACGCGCCGGCGGATGGGTCGGCCGGCGGGGCCGGCCGGTGGACACGAGGCGGTCGCGCCGCTCGTGCGAGGCGGTCGCGCCGCTCGGCGCCCGCCTAGTGCGCTCCGGACGGCAGCGTCGAGCGGCGCACGACGAGCCTGGCCGGCAGCCGGGTCACCGTGCGCGACTCGACCGAACCGTCGATGTGGTCAAGGAGCAGCTCGGTGGCGCGTGCCCCGATGTCGCGGGTCGACTGGGAGATGGTGGTGAGCGGCGGCTCGGCCGAGCGAGCCCACTCGTCGTCGTCGAACCCCAGCAGCGAGATCTCGTCCGGGATCCGCAGCCCGCGCTCCTTCAGCCGGCTGTAGAGGCGGAGCATCATGACGCCGTGCCCCGCGAACAGGCACCTCCTGCGGCCACGAGGGTCGGCGAGGAACGCCTCGAGCTGGGCGTCGAGCTGGGCGTCGTCGCGCACGTCCGCCTCGTAGACCCGGGCCGAGACGGTCGCGTGCGGCGCGAACCGCGTGCGGAAGACGTCGGCCCGCTCGGCCCGCGAGGTCGTCGAGCCGATGACGTCGGTGAAGTAGGCGACGTCGTCGTAGCCGGCCTCGACCAGGTGCTCGACGGCGTCCTCGACGGCTCGGACGTTGTCGCTCCCGACCAGGTCCAGCTCCGCGTCCTGGATGTCCTGGTCCACCAGCACGATCGGCACCGGGCCCGCGGCGAGCTCGCGCACGACCTCGTCGTTGTGGCCCGTGGTGAAGATGAGCAGCCCGTCGATGCCGTACGAGCGCAGCACGTCGAGGTAGCGGCGCTCCTTGACCGGGTCGCGGTCGCTGTTGCAGACCATGAGCATGTACCCGCGCTTCTCCGCGACGGACTCGGCTCCGCGCAGGACGCTGATCGCGAAGGGATTCGTGATGTCCGGGACGACGAAGCCGATCGTGAAGCTCTTGTCCTGCCGCAGGCCGCGGGCCAGCCGGCTCGGCCGGTAGCTGAGCTCGGCCACGGCCGCGTCGATGCGGGCCTTCGTCGCGGGCGACATCGAGCCGAACTGCTGGCTGAGGTAGCGCGACACGGTCGTGCGGGAGACCCCGGCGGCCGCTGCGACGTCCAGAATCGTCGCGACCCGTTGGGCATCGCCCTTCGCCATCAGAACTCCCCTCCGCTCACCTTCACCACTCCCCTTCTACTCCTCGACGATGGCAAAAGCACGCACCGGCGAACCGGTGCCCGCGTCGAGACGCAGCGGCACGCCGTAGAAGACGAACTCGCCCTTTCCGACGAGCTCCTCGAGGTTGACCAGCCACTCGTAGTGGGTGATCCCGCGGTCGCGGCACACACGGTGGCTGGGGAAGAGGTTCGTGGACATGATGTCGGTCGACGGACCCTCCACGCCGTGGATGACCGAGCCGTGGTCGGCCAGCCAGTGCGTCGCCTCGACCGAGAGACCGGGGTTCACGTCGAACAGGTGGGGGTCCGGGTAGTGCCGGCGGTGGAAGCCCGTGTTGAGCAGGACGATGTGCCCGTCGACCGTGATGCCCGTCCGGCGCTGCGCCTCCTCGAGGTCCTCGACGGTGATCTCCCCCAGGTCCGGCACGTGGGTCATGTCGAAGCAGACCGCCTTCCCGAAGAACATCTCCAGCGGCATCCGATCGATCGTCAGACCGTTCGGGTTCATGTGGAAGAAGGCGTCGACGTGGGTCCCCGTGTGCTCCACCATCCCGAGGTACTTCCACGACGAGGTGTGGGGGTCATCGGGGGTTCCCGACCCCATCGCCAGGCTGGACTCGTGGGTCTGCAGCGTGACGTACACCGGGCGCTGGAACGCGGCCTGCACCGGCATGTTGTCGCTGATGGTGAGAGTGAGGTCGACGATCCTCTGGGCCATTCTTCTGTGTCCTTCCGAGACGGGGCGGTGGGGAGACGGGGCTGCGGCGGGGGCGGGGCGGGTGATGCCGCCCCGCCCCCGCTCGCTCCGCCTACGTGCGGGCGGGCTTGAGGACCTGCTGGACGTCCTTGTCGTCGATGTTCGTCGCGTCGACGAACGCGGCGGGGACGTCGACGACGGCGTCGACGCTCTCCCCCCGGATGGCCTTGATGGCATTCGTCACGCCCGCGAACCCGATGCCGGCCGGGTCCTGGGTCACCGTGCCGCTGACGACTCCGTCGCGGATCGCCTGGAGGATGTCGTCCGAGCTGTCGAAGCCGACCACGACCACCTCACCCGCCTTGTCGGCACCGCTCACGCCGAGCGAGACACCGACGGTCGTGCCCTCGTTGGTGGCGAAGATCCCCTTGATCCCCGGGTGGGAGGAGAAGATGTCCTGCGTGATGTTGAGGGCCTTGTTCCGGTCGCCCTCGCTGAAGAAGGTGTTGAGCAGCGAGTAGCCGTCCTTCTCGATCTGGGACGTGAAGCCCTCCTCGCGGGCCATGCCCTGGACCGAGCCGGCGACCTCGTTGACGACGGCGACCTCGCCGGGCTCACCGATGAGCTCGGCCATGTTCTGCGCCGCGAGGGCGCCCGCGGCGACGTTGTCGGTCGAGACGGTCGAGCGCGGGACGTCGGAGTTGAGCTGGCCGTCGATGATGACGACCGGGATGCCGGCGGCGTCGGCCCGCTCCAGCGCGGGCACGAGCGCGTCCGGGTCGACCGGGGAGATGACGATGGCCTCGACGCCGCGGGTGATGAAGTCCTCGACGATCTTCACCTGGCCCTCGGAGTCCGTGTCGGTCGCCGTGCCCTGGAACGCGATCGTGTACCCGTTCTCCTTGGCGGCGTTCTCCGCGCCGATCTGGACCGAGGTCCAGTAGTCGTAGAGCGTCGACTTCGGGATGACGCCGATGACGCCGCCCTCGGCTGGGGCGTCCGTGCTGGTCTGGCCATCGGTGGTGGCGTCGGTGCCGCCCCCGGTGGTCCCACCACCACAGGCAGCGAGCAACAGCGCACAGGCGCCGACGGTGGCCAGCGACAGGAGCTTCTTCATGGTGGACTTCCTTTCGTGGGTACTGCTCGGACCGACGTGACGGCGACGGGCGTCGCGCCTCTCGTCAGCGGGTGCGCCGGCGGCGCAGGGCATCGAGCCAGACGGCCGCGATGATGACGACGCCGATGGCGATCTGCTGCCAGTAGTAGGAGACGCCGAGGAGGTTGAGACCGTTGCGCAGGACGCCCATGACGAGGGCGCCGATGAGGGTCCCCCCGATGCCGCCGACGCCACCGGAGAGGCTGGCTCCGCCGATGACGGTCGCGGCGATCGAGTCGAGCTCGTAGCCCTCGCCTGCGGTGGGAGCGGCCGAGACGAGGCGCGAGGTGAGGATCACGCCGGCGATCGCTGAGAGCAGGCCGCTGACCGCGTAGACGCCGATCTTGATCCTCGGCACGTGGAGGCCGGACAGGAACGCGGTCTTCTCGTTGCTGCCGATGGCGAAGACCCCGCGACCGAACCGGCTCTTGAGCAGGACCCATCCGACGACGGCGCACAGCACGAGCATGAGAACGGCCGGGAACGGGATCCCGAGGACCGACCCGTTGCCGAGCCAGGAGAAGGCCCGTGGCAGGCCGGACACGGGCGAGCCGTTGGTCATGACCAGGACGGCACCGCGGGCGATCCCCAGCATGCCGAGCGTCGCGATGAACGGTGGGATCTTCCCGTAGGCGATGAGGACGCCGTTGAGCGCTCCGACGAACGTCCCGCCGAGGAGCCCGACGAGGATCGCGAGGGGGATCGGCACCTCGGCCCTGAGCAGGTCGGCGGTCAGCACGCCGGCGAGCGCGGCGATCGCGCCGACCGAGAGGTCGATGCCGCCGGTGATGATGACGTACGTCTGGCCGATCGCGATGATGGCGATGACGGACGTCTGCGTCGCGATGTTGAGCAGGTTGTTGACCTGCAGGAACGGGGGCGAGCTCACGGCGAACCCGATGATCAGGACGACCAGGCCGGCAACGGCGCCGAGACGCTGGAGCTGGAGGCCGCGACGGGTCTGCCTCGGACGGGCGGTTGGCTCGGTGGTCACGGGTCAGCTCCCAAGGTGGTTCATGGCGTACTGGGTGATTTCCTGCTGGGAGGTCTCGGCGGTCAGCAGGTCCGCGGTGATCCGGCCCTCGGCCATCACGAGGATCCGGTCGGTGATGCCGAGCACCTCGGGCAGCTCGGAGGAGATGACGATCACCGTCATGCCCTCGCGAACGAGCGCGAGGATCAGCTCGTAGATCTCGTACTTGGCCCCGACGTCGATCCCTCGGGTCGGCTCGTCGAAGATCAGGACCTCGGCGCGCGTGCACAGCCACTTCGCCAGGACGACCTTCTGCTGGTTGCCGCCGCTCAGCGTGCCCGCCTCCTGGCCGAGGCCGGCGACCTTGATCCGCAGGCGCGACACGAGCTCGCCCGCCGCCTCGCGGGCGGCCCGCTCGGCGACGAACCCGCCGCGCGTGAACCTCGGGTAGCTCGCCAGCAGGATGTTCTGCTCGATGCCCAGCTCGAGCATGAGGCCGTCGTTCTTCCGGTCCTCCGTCACGTATCCGATGCCGTGGGCGATGGCCTGGTGCGGGGCACGGATGGTCACGGGTCGGCCGTGCAGGAGAACGGTTCCGGACGCGCGCGGGTCGGCCCCGAAGACGGCGCGGGCCAGCTCGGTGCGCCCGGCGCCGACCAGCCCGGCGATGCCGAGCACCTGCCCCCGATAAGCGGTGAAGGAGATGTCCCGGAGCAGCGACGTCGACAGGCCGCGCACCTCGAGCGTCGGCTCGCCCACGTCCAGCGCGAGGCGCGCTGGGTACTGGTTGGTGATCTCCCGCCCGACCATCTCGCGGATGAGGTCGTCCATGTGCAGGTCGGCGAACCGGTGCTCCGCGACGAAGGCGCCGTCCCGCATGACGGTGACGCGGTCGACGATGCGTGCGAGCTCGCTCATCCGGTGGGAGATGTAGGCGATGGCGACTCCGTTCGAGCGCAGGTCGCGGATGACCGCGAAGAGCGCGTCGATCTCGGAGTCCGTGAGAGCTGCCGTCGGCTCGTCGAGGATCAGCACGTCGCAGTCGTGGGAGAGCGCCTTGGCGATCTCGACCATCTGCTGCTCCGCCACGCTCAGGTCCCGCACGAGACGACCGGGATCGACCGGGACGCCGATCCGGGCGAACAGCTCCTCGACCCTGCGGCGCAGCGCGCGGTCCGAGATGAAGCCCGGCAGGCCGGACCCGGGCTCGCGACCGAGGTAGACGTTCTGCGCGACCGTGAGATCCGGCAGGAGGTTGAACTCCTGGTAGACGATCGAGATGCCGGCCGCCTGGATCTCGTGCGGCCTGGTGTACGTGAACGGCTGCCCCCGGTAGACGATCTCGCCGGAGTCGGCCGTCTCCGACCCCGTCAGGATCTTCATGAGCGTCGACTTGCCGGCGCCGTTCTCGCCCATGATCGCGTGGACCTCCCCACGGCGGAGCGTGATGCGCCCGTCCGTGAGCGCGGGGACGCCGCCGTAGGCCTTCGTGACGCCGACGGCCGTGAGGAGGACGGCGCCGTCGCCGGGATCGACGCCGTCCCTGCCGAGGTCACCCCTGTCGACGTCGACGGGGTGAGTCGCTCCCGTGTCGCGGGGGCCGGCCGTCTCGCGCGCGTGACCGTCGCCCGGATCGGGAGAGCCCCACGGCGCGCTCACGGCATCACGTCCCCTGAGTTGGGGCCGAGGGTCTGACCCGTGTAGATGTTCCCGTCGGGCTCGGAGGCGAGCAGGATCGCGGTGGGCGTGACCTCGTCGACCTGCCCGAACCTCGGGAGGGCGAGCTCGGCGAGCTTGCGCTCGCGCCACGCCGGGTTCACGGTGGCCATCACGGCGGTCTGGATCGGGCCCGGCGCGATGCAGTTGGCCGTGATGCCGTGCTGGCCGAGCTCGAGCGCGATCGACTTGGTGAACCCGATGATGCCGGCCTTCGACGCCGCGTAGTGGCTGTGCTCGACCCCACCCTTCTGGCCGATCTGCGAGGCCATGTTGATGATCCGCCCGAAGCCGGCGGCGATCATGTGCGGCACGGCGAAGTGGCAGGTGAGGTAGACGCTGCGCAGGTTGACGGCCAGCACCCGGTCCCACGTCTCCGGCGTGATGTCCTGCACGAGGTGCTGGTCGGTGACGTACGCGTTGTTCAGGAGCACGTCGATCGACCCGAGCTCGGCGACGGTGCGCTCCACGAGCTCGCGCGCCACCTCCTCGGTGGAGATGTCGCCCCGCGTGAGCGCGACGCGCACCCCCGTGGACTCCAGCCGCGCGACCAGCTCGGCCATCGCGTCGTCGACCGGACCGAGGTGGTTGATCGACAGGTTGGCTCCCTCGGCGGCGAAGGCCTCGGCGAACCCGCGCCCGAGACCCGTCTCGGGACCGACGCCGGTGATGGCGACGTTCCGCCCTGCTAGCTTCATTGCTACCTCCATGAGGAATCGATTCCGTAGATCGATTCCTGAACTATAGCCAGCCCATGTGTCCAGCGCAACACCCGAGTTCGCGCGCGGCTGCTCCTACGATGGAGCGACGCGTGGAAGGACCACCCGATGCCCCTGTCGCTCGCTCTCCTGCTCGCCGACGGCACCGCCACCCCGAGCCCGTCGGGACCCCCGACGCCCGCCGACCTGCCGGGCTGGGTCGCCGCGCTCGTCGCGGTCGCGATCGTCGGCGCTGTCGTCGCGCTCCTCCTGCGGCTGCGCCGCTCCTCGCGCCTTCGGGAGTGACGGGCGCGTCCGGGTCGTCGAGCGCGTGGTCGTCCGGCGCGCGCCCGGACGACGACGGGCGGCGCGTCCGGCGAGCGACGCGCGGCCGAGCCGGCCCGGCGCGCTGACCCTCGCGAGGCGCCCCCGGCAGACGGATCCGACGATCGGGCTCCCGACAAATGAGTTTTCCGCCCGTCGGTGGTCTACTCCACCATGGACCCCATGCTCGAACCCGACATCCCCGCGACCGAGGCGGCCGACGCGGCCGAGGTCGACGCCGCCCCCGTCCCGGAGAACTGGGTGCGCAACGTCGTGCTCTTCCTCGGGGGCCAGACGGTCTCCCTGTTCGGCTCGATGCTCGTGCAGTACGCCGTCATGTGGTACCTCACGCTCACGACGAAGGAGGGCACGGTCCTCGCGCTCGCCACGATCTTCGGGTTCGTGCCGCAGGCGGTCATCTCGATCTTCGGCGGGGTGTGGGCGGACCGGCACAACCGCAAGTACCTGGTGATGGGCGCGGACGCCGCGATCGCCGTGGCCACCCTGGCGCTCGCCGTCCTCATGCTGCGCGGATCGGGCGACCTGTGGCTGATCTACGCCGTCATGGCCGTGCGCTCGGCCGGGGCCGGCATCCAGACCCCGGCGGTCGGAGCCCTCGTGCCGCAGATCGTTCCGGCGAGCCAGCTCCTGCGGATCAACGGACTCAACCAGTCGATCCAGGCGGGGATGATGCTGCTGGCCCCGGCGATCGCGGCCATCCTCTACGCGAACCTCGAGATCGGCTCGATCCTCTTCATCGACGTCGCCACCGCCGTCATCGGCATCGGCTTCCTCGCCCTCGTCCCGGTCCCGACCCTGCGCCGGACGGCCGGGCAGGAGCGACCGGCATACTTCGCCGACCTCGTCGGGGGCGTCCGGTACATCAGCGGGCACCGGCTCGTGCGCTGGCTCCTCGGGCTGTTCTTCGTCGTCATGCTGCTGGGCGGAGCGCCGTCGTTCCTCACCCCGCTCATGGTGGCGCGCACCTTCGGCGAGGAGATGTGGAAGCTCACGGCCCTCGAGCTCGCGTTCTCGATCGGCATGATGATCGCGGGGGCCACGATCGGCTGGTGGGGTGCCAGGACCGGACGGATCCAGCTCATCCTCATCGGCTCGGTCGCGTTCGCCGTGTGCACCCTCGGCCTCGGCCTGTCACCCGTGCTGTGGGTGTTCCTCGTCTTCATGTTCCTGTTCGGGTTGGCCGTTCCGGCGTTCTCCACCCCGTCGACGACGATCATCCAGGAGGTCGTCCCGATGGAGCGGCAGGGCCGGGTGTTCGGCTTCCTCGGCATCGTGGGGGCGGTCTCGATGCCGCTCGGGGTCGGGGTGTTCGGGCCGCTCGCCGACGTCTGGTCGGTCCAGGTCGTGCTCGTCATCGCGGGTGGCCTCACGTTCGTCGCCCTCGCGCTCGCGCTCCTCACCCCGACCGGACGCTGGGCGCTCGCGCAGTCGCGCGTGAGGGACAGCGCGCTGGCCTACGGGGCGAGTCCCGAACCAGCCCCGGGCCGGTAGGAGCCGCGCGCCGCCGGGGTTGCCGGGGTTCGCGGGGTCGCCCGGCGACTCGGCCCGCTCACCTGCCGGCGAGCATCGCGAGCGCGTCGTGCGAGACGACGGCGTGGACGCCCTTGACGCCGTTGACGATCTGCGTGACCCGCAGGTCCACCACCTGACCGGCCAGGTTCATCGCCTCCTTGCGCCCACAGCCCAGCCGCTCGGCCAGCAGGTCCCCCATCTCGCTGAGCGCGTCGAACGCCGCATCGTCCAGCGACGGGGCGAACCCGAACGTCACCCATCCCTCGTGCGTCCTCGCCCGCGGACCGTCGAGCGCGAGCCCCGCGATCAGGTCGACCTGGACGCGCACGCGCTCCATCGGGCACTCGACGGCCGTCGCGCCCGACTCGCCGTCCCCCTGGACCGCGTGTCCGTCCCCGAAGGAGACGAGGGCGTCGTCGACGGCCACCGGGAGGTAGAGGTCGGTCCCGACGACGAGGTCCTTGAAGTCGATGTTCCCTCCCGTGCGCCGAGGCGGGTGGGTCGAGAGCCGACCCGACTCCTCCGGCGCCACCCCGACCACGCCGAGGAACGGACGCATCCTGACGCGGTGGCCCTCGTTGCTCGTCGCGAGCCCGGTGACGGGGTCGAGATCCCAGCGCAGGTAGTGCGCCTCTCCCCCGTCGATCCCGAGCCGTCGGTCGTGCTCGACGGGGCGGCCACCCACCCTGCTCCATCCCCACGACGCTGGGACGATCTCCAGGAACCGCACGCGGACCGTCGACCCGGGACGCGCGCCGGCGACCGCGACAGGACCGATGAGCGCATGACCGTCGTCGAGACCGGGGCGTCGCCACGCCACCGCCGCGCCGTGCCGCGGGGGCGGACCGGGGAGCGACTCGACCAGCCAGTCGCCGTCGAGCGTCCCGAAGGAGATCGTGTCGCCGGGATCGATCGTCAGGACGGGTGCGAGATCGCGGGAGAACGAGCCGTGACAGGTCTCCGGCCCGGGCTCGAGGTGGTGGTTCCGCATGGGCCCGAGTCTCTCAGGCCAGCGCGCGGGACCCCGGCGCAGGGCGCCCCGCGGCGCGGGCATCCGACCTAGGCTGTCGGGGTGACCGATCTCGACGTCTCCAGCTCATCCGTCGGCCAGGGCCCCTCCACCGGCATCGACGGCCCCGACACCGGCGGCTTCGACCCGGCGCTCGCCGACGCCACGACGGTCGACGAGCTCGTCGCGCGCGGCAGCCTCAAGTGGACCGCGTTCCCCGACTGCCTCGGGGCCTGGGTCGCCGAGATGGACTTCCTGCCCGCCGCCCCGGTCCGCACCGCGCTCACCTCCGCCGTCGAGCGCGGTGCCTACGGCTACATCGCCCCCTCGCTCGCGGCGCGCACCCGCGCGGCCACCAGCGACTGGTACCGGCGCGAGTGCGGCTGGGCGGTCGCCCCCGAGGACGTCCATCTCGTCCCCGACGTGCTCCAGGCGCTGCGCGTCGCCCTCGACCACGTCGCGGGTGCCGGGTCCGTCGCCGTCGTCACCACACCGGCCTACATGCCGTTCCTCACCCGGCCGCAGGCGGTCGGCCACGACGTCGTGCTCGCACCGGCCCGGGTCGACGACGGGGGCGTGTGGCGCCACGACCTCGCCACGCTCGACGCCGCCCTCGCCGAGGCGGGCCGGCGCTCCCGCGAGGCCGGCGCCCGCCCGCTGCTGATCCTGTGCAATCCCTGGAACCCGGTCGGTCGCGTCCTCACCCGCGAGGAGCAGCTTGAGATCGCCGACGTGGTCGAGCGGCACGGCGCCCTCGTGTTCAGCGACGAGATCCACGCCCCGCTGCGCTTCGACGGCCTCCCGCACGTCCCGTACGCGAGCATCGACGCGCGGACGGCCGCACACACCGTGACGGCGGTGTCGGCGTCGAAGACGTGGAACCTCGCGGGCCTCAAGTGCGCGCAGCTCCTCGCGACCGACCCCGAGCTGGCCCAGGTCCTGCGCCGCCCCACGACGCTCGCCGGGCTGGAGCCGGCGACGGTCGGCGTGCTCGCGAACGCGGTCGCGTTCGAGCGCGGCGAGCCCTGGCGCGCCGCCGTCCTCGCCTACCTCGCCGACAACCGCGAGACGTTCGCGCGCGCCGTCGCCGGCATCGCGGGCGCGCGGCACCGCCAGCCCGAGGGCACCTACCTCGCCTGGGTCGACCTGCGCGAGGCGCGCACGCCGGAGGGCGAGCGACCGCCGGCCGACCTGGCCGCCTACCTGCGCGAGCGGGTCGGCGTCGCGATCAACGACGGGGCGAGCTGCGGCCTGCCCGGGTTCATCCGGGTCAACCTCGCGACGCCGCGGCCGGTCCTCGCGCGCATCGCGGAGGCGATCGCCGGCGCGTTCGCCTGACCCGCCGGGCCGCCCCGGCGTCGCGGGCCCAGCCCGGAGACACGAGCCGGCAGGTCACGCCCGGCCGGCCGCCTCCGTCACGGTCGCCCGGGCTCCTCGCCGGGCTCGTCCTCGCCGCGCTGCCCCACCGCGGACCGAGCCGTCCGCTCGACCCGGAGCGGACCCGTCGAGCCACGCAGCCGGATCTCGGGCTCGACGAGCACCTCGGTCTCGGGCACCTCGCGTCCCGCGATGAGCTCGGTCGCGAGGTGGCCGACGTGCTCGGCGATGCGCTCGATGGGCTGGCGCACCGTCGTGAGCGGGGGGTCGGTGTAGTCGAGGAGGGGTGAGTCGTCGTAGCCGATGACGGAGACGTCGCGCGGCACGCTGAGACCGGCCCGGGCGATCGCCCGGTAGGCGCCGAGCGCCATCTCGTCGCTCGACGCCACGAGCGCGGTGACCTGCCGCGCCAGCAGGGCCGACGCCGCCTGCGTCCCGCCCTCGGCGTTGAAGTGCGCCCGCACGACGAGGTCCTCCGCGTCGACCCCGCGGCTGCGCATCGCCTGGAGGAACCCCTCGACGCGACGGTCGGCGGGGGTGTTGCCGACGGGGCCGGCCAGCAGGCCGATCCGGCGGTGGCCGAGGTCGTGCAGGTAGGCGACGGCGATCTCGGCGGCGCGCCAGTCGTCCGTCGAGACGACGGGTGCGTCCGACTCCGGGAACCCGCCGTTGATGCTGAGGTACGGGATGCCGCGCGACTCGACGAGCCGGACGACGCGGTGGTCGGCGTGCCGGATCGTGTTGCTCGACGACAGGAACACGATCGCCGCGACGCCCGAGCCGAGGAGGGCGGCGACGTAGTCGCGCTCCTGCACGGTGCCCGGGTACACCTGGCAGATCACCGTCTTCAGGCCGTACGGGCTGAGCGCGTTCTCGATCCGCTCGGCCTGGCGGGCGAAGATCGGGTTGGTGAGGCTCGGGGTGAGGAGCAGCACGAGCTCGTCGGCCATCGGTCGCTCGTAGCCGACCGTGCGCAGCGCGTCCTCGACCGCCTGCCGGGTGGCCGAGGACACGCCGTACCGGCGGTTCAGCACCCGGCTCACCGTCGCCTCGCTGACATCCGCGATCTCGGCGATCTCGGCGAGGCTGGCCGACCCCTGGGGCGCCCGGGTCCGGCGCCGGGCCCCGCCCTCGGGTTCCGTTCGCGACATCTCTCCCTCTCCCATCGTCCGGTCAGGAGGCTACCGCGCGACCACCTCCTCCTTCTTGCAAGAGAACGTTGCAAGTTTGCATAATGGACCCCGGGACGACCGTCGCACGACGTTACGAGGAAGTGACCCCGCCGATGCCTGACACACGATCCACCCTCGACCTGCCGCCCGGCCCCGCGTTCATGCTCGACGGGGACGAGGAGCTGTTCGTCCTGCCGTCGGACGCCGACCACGGCGAGCTCGTCGGGCGCGGGCGATGCTGGTTCCTGCCGGAGTCGCCGACGTCGAGCGAGCCGGCCTGGCTCGTCGAGGCCGACGGCGCGATCGTCGCCCGCCGCACCGGGACGGGCTGGCGCGTGGAGACCGATGGCCCGCCGACGCGGACCGCGCACCGTCCGCGCCCGCACGCGGACGTCACGGGGGCACCGTTCCTCCTCGACCTCCCCGGCGGGGAGCTGCTCGCCGACGCCTTCGCCGGCTTCTACTGGGGCACGATGCTGCCGAGCGTCATCGAGCGCACCGCGGCGAAGGACTACCCGGACGCCGACGGCTACGTCGCCTCCACGCTCGCGAGCACCTACCTCGGCACCTACCCGGACGTCGACCACGAGTTCCAGATCAAGGGCCGGCTCGCCTGGGGCAGCCGGCTCGACCTGGACGTCGTGCGGCGCATGATCGAGCTGCAGCTCCGGATGATGCGCGAGGACCCGACGGGGCTGTGGCGCGACCCCTGCGCCGTGCAGCCCGACGGCACCCGCGAGTACCACGTGCGCCGCAACAGCATGGACGGGCGCGAGAACGCCGTGATGTTCCTCGTCACGGGCAACATCGAGGTGCTCGAGTCGATCTGGCTGTACGTCGCGCGCACGAAGGACGTCGCGTGGCTGGCCGCGCGGATCCACGACGTCGAGGGCGCGGCGTCCGGGATCGAGGAGTACATCGATGCCGGCGGACGGCTGTGGGGCGACGTCTACTACGAGGACCAGGTCATCAAGGACGGCCGCGAGACCATGGCGCAGGCCCTCGCGGTCCGCTCCTACGGACTGCTCGCCGAGCTCGAGGACCTGCTCCACCGCGACGACCGGGCCGTCGCCTACCGAGCCCTCCGGGATCGCCTGGCCGCGTCCCTGCGCGACCCCCTCCCGTCGGGGTGGTGGGACGCCGACGAGCTGCGCTTCGTCGACTGGGTCGATCGCTCGGGGCGGGTGCACGACCACATCCACCTGCTCGCCAACGTGCTGCCGGTGCTCGCGGGCGCCGCCGACGCCGAGCAGGAGCGCGCCGTCGAGGCGCTCGTGCAGCGGGAGCTGGCCGAGTTCCAGCGGTTCCCGACGTTCCTCTCGGCGCGGATCGCGGACTACACCGACAGCGAGATCGGCGACGGCGGCCCGTACGACCTGTGCGCGGCCGGGCGGTACTGGTGCTGGGACGCGGCCTACTGGTGGCACCGGCGCGACGGACGGATGCTGCGGGACCAGCTCGACCGGGTGGCGGCGCAGGGGGCCGCCGACGGCTACGTCATGGGCGAGCGGTACGACATGGACCACGTGTACTACGTCGACGGCTCCCCCTGGCACGGCGCGGCGCACTACTACGAGTACCCGTGCGTGTACTCGTGGGTGCTCGTGCACGACTACCTCGGCATCCGCCCCGCGCTGGACGTCGACCTCGTGATCGCCCCGCGGCTGACCGAGGTCGGGACGGTGGAGCTGGGCGCGTTCGGGGTGCGGTACACCCACGCGGCCGACGGCTTCACGCTCGAGAACCTCGCCGGCTCGCCCCGGACCTTCCGCGTCGACCTGAGCGCCCTGCATCCGGGTGCGCCCGAGCGCGTCGTCGAGATCGCGGCCGGCGGGGCCGTCGTCCTCGACGGGGCCGCCTCGTGACCACGCGGCTCGACCTCGACCTCGCGTCCACCCCGTTCAGCCGTCGCGGGTCCTACCTGGCGGTGTCCCGGCTGGCCGACGGCGTGTTCCTGCGGACCGTGCGCGGCAACGTGCGCGAGCGCGACCTCGTCCGGATCCTCGTCGACGGGGACGCGGCGCCGGCCGCCGTGGCGCGGCCGGGGCTGCTGTCGCTGCGCAGCGGTGGGACCGAGGTGGAGCTCGCGCTGGCCGGCAGCGGCCGCGCGCTCGTCCGCGTCACCGGCGGCTCGGCCGTGCTCGACCTGCAGGTGGGCTCGCAGTACGACGTCGTGCTGCGGGAGCGCGCGGACGTGTGGCGCTTCGTCGCGAGCGGAGCGAACCGCAACTATCGGCTCGCCGTCACCGGGTCCGCGCGGCTCGAGACGGGGTGGGACGGGGTCAAGGACGCCTCGGCCCGGCTCGTCCTGGACGCGACGTCCCGGCCGGTCGTCGTGACGATCGACGAGTTCGGCATCAGCGCCGCGCCGTTCGAGCCGGCGTCGATCGATGCGGTCGCGGCCGAGGCGGACGCCGAGTACGCGGCCTGGTCCGCGCGGCACGGTCACCGCGACGGGGACCCGGCGGTGCGCTCGGCGGCCCGGCTGGCCGCGTTCGTCACGTGGGCCGCCCTGGTCCCGCCCGGCGGAGCGCTGCGGCGGGAGTCGATGCTGATGTCGAAGAACCGGATGACGAACGTGTGGGCGTGGGACCACTGCTTCAACGCGATGGCGCTCTGGCGCGACCCCGACGCCGCGGCCGACCAGCTCCTCACCCTGTTCGACCACCAGGACGCCGAGGGCGGTCTCCCGGACTACGTGAACGACGCTGGCATCGAGCCGAACTTCGTCAAGCCACCGATCCACGGCTGGTCGGTCGGGTTCCTGATGGACCGCGGCGGGCTCACGGACGAGGCCGTCGCCGGACTGTACGAGCCGCTCGCCCGGTGGACGGACTGGTGGTTCGCGCACCGCGTGTACGGCGCGGACGGCGTGCCGTCCTACAACCACGGCAACGACTCCGGGTGGGACAACTCGACCGTCTTCGCCGGCGGGGTCCCGGTGCAGAGCCCCGACCTGCTCGCGTTCCTCGCGCTGCAGATGTCGACCCTCGCGCGCATCGCCGACCGCGTGGGCCGTCCCGGGGACGCCGACGGCTGGCGCGTCCGCGAGCGCGCGACGGTCGACCTGCTGCTGCGGCACTTCTGGGTCGGGGGCCGGTTCGTCGCGCGTGACACGCCGTCGCAGCGCGCGATCGACTCCGCCAGCCTGCTGACGCTCATGCCGCTCGCGCTCGGCGACGCGCTGCCGGCCGACGTGTTCGACCGGTGCGTCGAGCGGCTGCTGGACGGCGGCTTCCTCACGGAGCACGGGCTCGCGACGGAGCCGATCACGAGCCGGCACTACGTGCCGGACGGCTACTGGCGCGGGCCGATCTGGGCGCCGACGACGATGCTGCTCGTCGACGGCCTGCGCCGGGGCGGGCGCGGCGACATCGCGGACGACGTCGCGCGCCGGTTCGTCGCCACGTGCACCGCGGGCGGGATGGCGGAGAACTTCGACGCGATCACCGGCGAGGGGCTCCGGGACCTCAGCATGACGTGGACCGCGTCCGTGTTCCTCCTGCTCCTCGCCACGGGCGACGCCGAGCCAGCGGGCGACGCCGAGCCGTCGTCCTGAGCGCAGGCGCGCGCCCGCGCCCCGGGGTCAGCCCAGGAGCTCGGCCGCGACCAGCTCGGCGATCTGGACGGCGTTGAGCGCGGCGCCCTTGCGCAGGTTGTCGTTCGACACGAACAGCACGAGCCCGCGCCCCTCCGGCGCCGACTGGTCGGCCCGGATGCGCCCGACGTAGGACGGGTCGTTCCCGGCGGCGCCCAGCGGCGTCGGCACGTCGACGACCTCGACGCCCGGCGCGGCCGACAGCAGCTCGCGCGCCCGCTCGGGACTGATCTCCCGCTCGAACTCGGCGTGCACCGCGATCGAGTGCCCGGAGAACACCGGGACACGCACGCACGTCCCGGCGACGCGCAGGTCGGGCAGCTCGAGGATCTTGCGCGACTCGTTGCGCAGCTTCTGCTCCTCGTCGGTCTCGGCGGAGCCGTCGTCGACGATCGAGCCGGCCACCGGCACCACGTTGAACGCGATCGGCGCGACGTAGGTCCGCGGCTCGGGCAGCCCGACGGCGCGCCCGTCGAGCGCGAGGCCGCGGATCGGCGCCTGCGCGTCGAGCGCGGCCTCCACCTGGCCCGCGAGCTCCTCGACACCGGCGACGCCCGAGCCCGAGACCGCCTGGTAGGTCGTGGCCACGAGCCGGACGAGGCCGGCCTCGTCCGCCAGCGGCTTGAGCACCGGCATGATCGCCATGGTCGTGCAGTTCGGGTTCGCGATGATGCCCCTGGGCCGCACCGCCAGCGCGTGCGGGTTGACCTCCGAGACCACGAGGGGAACGTCGGGGTCCTTGCGCCACGCGGAGGAGTTGTCGACGACGACGGCGCCCGCCTCCGCGAAGAGGGGGGCGATGGCCTTCGAGGTCGCGCCGCCCGCGGAGAAGATCGCGATGTCGATGCCGCGCAGGTCCTCGACGCTCGCGGCGCCGGCGTCCTCGACCACGACGTCCTCGCCCTTCCACGGCAGCGTCGTGCCGGCGGAGCGCGCTGACGAGAAGAACCGGACCCGCGCCAGCGGGAAGTCGCGCTGCTCGAGCAGGGTGCGCACGACGCGCCCGACCTGCCCCGTCGCCCCGACGACCGCGACGGTCAGCCCCGCCACCGCGTCGTCACTCACGTGCTCGCTCATCGTCCGGTCCCTCCGTAGACCACGGCCTCGACCTCGGTCGCGTCGAGCCCGAACGCGGTGTGCACCGCGCGGACCGCGGTGTCCAGGTCGTCGGACTCCGTCACGACGGAGATGCGGATCTCCGACGTCGAGATCATCTCGATGTTGACGCCGGCGTCGCGCAGCGCGCCGAACAGCTTGGCGGAGACGCCCGGGTGCGACCGCATGCCCGCGCCGACGAGCGAGAGCTTGCCGACGTTCTCCTTGTAGAGCACCTCGGTGTAGCCCAGCTCGCGCGCCAGCTCGTCGAGCACCGGGCGGACCGTCGAGATGTCGGTGGCCGGGAGCGTGAAGGAGATGTCCGTCTCGCCGCTGCCGGCGACCGACACGTTCTGCACGATCATGTCGATGTTGACGCCCGCGGCCGCGACCGACTCGAACAGGCGCGCCGCCGCCCCCGGCACGTCGGGCACCCCGACGCACGTGACCTTCGCCTGGCTGCGGTCGTGGGCGACGCCGGAGATGATCGGGGCTTCCATGGGCTCTTCCTGTTCGGACGGGGGGACGACGAGGGTGCCGGTGTTCATCGAGAACGACGAGCGCACGTGGAGCGTGACGCCGTAGCGGCGCGCGTACTCGACCGCGCGCAGGTGGAGAATCTTGGCCCCGTTCGCGGCGAGCTCCAGCATCTCCTCGCTGGTGACCTGGCGGATCCGGCGCGCGGTCGGGACGATGCGCGGGTCGGCCGTGAACACGCCGTCGACGTCGGTGTAGATCTCGCAGACGTCGGCGTCGAGCGCCGCGGCCAGGGCGACGGCGGTCGTGTCGGAGCCGCCGCGGCCGAGCGTCGTCACGTCGTTCTCGTCGACGTTGACGCCCTGGAAGCCGGCGACGATCGCCACGTTCCCCTTGCCGAGGCACCTGGCGATCCGGCCGGGCGTGACGTCGATGATCCGGGCGTCACCGTGCGAGGAGTCGGTCAGGACGCCGGCCTGCTGACCGGTGAACGACTGCGCCCTGACCCCGTGCGCGTTGATCGCCATCGCCAGCAGCGCCATCGAGATGCGCTCGCCGGCCGTGAGGAGGATGTCCATCTCGCGCCGCGGCGGCTCGACGCCGGCGCACACGTCCTCGGACAGGTCGATCAGCTCGTCCGTCGTGTCCCCCATCGCCGAGACGACGACGACGACGTCGTTGCCGTCGGCGTGCATCTGGGCGATGCGGCCGGCGACGCGGCGGATGCTGGCGGCGTCCGAGACGGACGATCCGCCGAACTTGGCGACGATGAGCGACACGGGGCAGTCCAAGACGTGAGCGACGAGCGAGAGAGGAGAGGACGGTTCGAGCGGCGACCTGCCCGCGATTCTAGAGCCCTTCCCACCACGTGGACCCGATCCGCCCAGTCGCCGGACACCGGACCGGCCGCGACGTCCTCGGCGGCGCGCCGCGTCAGTCGAGGGCGCGGCGCCAGGCCTCGAGCACCCGCGCCGTGAACAGCGACTCGCCCCACGTCATCTCGGGCGCCTCGACCGCACCCGTCGCGAGCGCGACCGCGACCGCGTCGGCCTCCGCCGCCATCGGCTGGACGACGGGGACGCGAACCTCCTCGACGTCGCGCCCGACGCGGCGCAGCACGAGCCGGTCGCCGCTCCCCGTCCGGCTGCCCCAGACGTCCGGGACCTCGATGCTGCCGTGGCTGCCGTGGATCGCCACGGCGCCGTCGAGGTCGGACCGCACGGAGGTGCGCAGCGTGGCCGTCAACGACCCGATCCCGAGCGCGACGCTCGCGTGCAGGTCGACACCGGTCTCGCCGACGATCCCGGCCCGGGACAGGACGGCGACGTCCACCGCGTCCGCCGCCGCGAGGCCGTCGACCCCGGACAGGTCGGCCGCGACGGCACCGGACGCCGTCGCGACGCCGACCGCGAACGACGCGGGGTACGCGCCGACGTCGAGGATCGCGCCACCACCGAGCGCGGGGTCGTAGAGCCGCCCGACGCCGCGGGTGTCCCGACCGCCGAACGCGGCGTCGACCAGGTGCACCTCCCCGATCGCGCCGTCGGCCAGCAGCTCGCGCAGCCGGTCGGCGAGCGGGCCGAACCGGTACTTGAACGCCTCGAGGAAGGGGACGCCGGACCTCGCGACGGCCTCGAGCATGGCGGAGCTGTCGGCCAGGCTCGGCGTCAGCGGCTTCTCGCAGAGCACGGCCTTGCCGGCCGCGAGGGACGCCTCGACGAGCCGGAGGTGGGTCGAGTTCACGGTGGCGACGTAGACGGCGTCGACGTCGTCGTGCACGACCACCTCCTCGTACGTCCCGCTCACGGGCGCACCGTTCTCGGCGGCGAACGCCGCCGCCCGCTCCGGCGAGCGGCTGCCGACCGCGTGCAGCGTCCCGCGGCTGCTCGCGCGCAGGCCGACGAGGAAGTCGCGCGCGATGACGCCGGGCCCGAGCACCGCCCAGCGCAGGCGGGTCGGCTCGGGACGCGTCGGTGGGGTCGGTGTGGTCATGACGTCCAGCCTGCAACCACGTCGTAGCCAAGTCGAATCAGCAGGCCGGCGACCACCACGACGAGGACGACCCGGACGAAGGCGCTCCCGTTGCGGATGGCCATCCGCGCGCCGATATAGGCGCCGACGAGGTTGGCGGCGCCGACGACGAGGCCGAGCTGCCAGAGCACGGCGCCGTGCGGGATGAAGAAGATCAGGGCTCCGGCGTTGGTCGCGAGGTTGACGATCTTCGCGATCGCCGAGGCCGGGAGGAACGCGTAGCCGAGCAGGCCGACCAGCGCGAGGACGAGGAACGTGCCGGTGCCGGGCCCGAGCAGACCGTCGTAGCCGCCGATGACCAGGCCGATGCCCGCCGCCGTCCAGCGATGCCGGTTGCCCTCCCAGCGCAGCTCGGTGACGCGGCCGAGCCGGGGTCGGGCGAGGACGAGCGCGAGGACCCCGACGAGGACGACGACGATGATCGGCCGGAACGCCGCCGCCGGGATCTGCGACGCGAGCGCCGCCCCGCCGAACGCGCCGACCAGCGCGGCGAACGCGGCGGGGAGCGCGGTCGTCAGGTCGGGCTGGAGCCGGCGGTAGTACGTCGTGGCGCTGACGCTGGTGCCGATGATCGAGGCGACCTTGTTCGTCGCGAGGGCCTGGAGCGGGGTGATGCCGGGCGTCAGGAGCAGCGCGGGGAGCTGGATGAGACCCCCGCCACCGACGACCGCGTCGACCCATCCCGCCGTCAGGCCCGCGAGGGCGAGCAGCAGGATCGTGGTGAGCTCAAGCTCCGGCATCGCGACGCTTCGCCCGGCGACGGTCGAGCAGCACCGAGAGGCCGAGGGCACCCCCGTAGAGCGCGAGGAGCGGGAGCGCCATGAGGAGCATGGAGACGGCGTCGGGCGAGGGGGTCGCGAACGCGGAGAACGTGAAGATCCCGACGACCGACCAGCGCCAGCTCGCGAGCCAGACCCGGGCGCGGACGGCGCCGACCGCCGTGAGCATCACCATGAGCAGCGGGAGGAGGAACGCGAGCCCGAAGATGACGAGGAACTGCGTGACGAACGTGACGTAGTTCGCCATGTTGATGAGGTTCTCCACCTCGTCCGGGATCGCGCCGCCGAGGATCCGCGTCGCGGTGGGCAGCACGGTCCACGCGACGTACGCGCCCGCGAGGAACAGCGGAGCCCCGAACCCGACGAAGGCGAGGCCGTAGCGCTTCTCCCGCCCGGTGAGGCCGGGGGCGAGGAAGGCCCAGACCTGGTAGAGCCACCACGGGCTCGTCATGAGGATGCCGAGGAAGACGGAGACGCGGACCTTGGTGTCGAAGGCGGCGAGGACGTCCTGGAAGTTGAGCCGGGCCGGGATGCCCGCGGCCTGCATCGCGTCGATCGGCTGACGCAGCAGGTCGATGACGTGCGGGTAGACGAACCAGCCGACGGCGGCGCCGACCAGGATGCCGACCACCGCCAGGACGACGCGGTTGCGCAGCTCGCGCAGGTGGTCGCCGAGGCTCATCCGGCCCTCGGGGTTGCTGCGACGCCGCAGGCGGGGGCGGGGTGAGCGTCGGCGCGGGGCCGCCGGGTCCTCGGTCTCCGGCGCGGGTGATGTCGCCGGGGCCCGGAGTGACGCGGCGGCGGTCACCGACGCGGTCGGGGCGGCGGCGTCAGCGCCGACGGCGTCGAGCGGACGGGGGTCGGCCACCGCTCAGGAGCGGGGCAGGTTCGGGGGCTTGCCCCCCGGGGTGAACGTCGAGTCGGCGTCCCCCGCGACCGTCGACGCCGGTGGCGTCGGCGCGGTCGGTGCGGGCGGGGCGGCGGCCTCGGGACGGACCGGGACGTCCACCGGGGTGGTGGCCGACGCGTCGACGGGGGCGTCCACCGGCTCGTCCCGCAGCTCGCGGATCTCGTTCTTCATGATCTTCATCGACTTGCCGAGGTTGCGCGCGACGTCGGGCAGCCGAGTCGCGCCGAACAGGAGCAGCACGACGAGCAGGAGAAGGAGAAGGTGGGGCCACGTCAATCGCATCGGTCTTCCTCCGAACAGTTGCAACGAGTCTACCTTTCGACCACGGCGTCCCCGTAGGGTCGGCGCATGGAAGCAGCGACGCCGGCGATCGAGGTGCGCCACGTGCGCCGCTCGTTCGGCCCGGTCCAGGCGGTGGTCGATGCGAGCTTCGCGCTCGAGCCGGGGACGGTCACGGCCCTCGTCGGGCCGAACGGCTCCGGGAAGACGACCCTCATGCTCATGCTGGCCGGGCTGCTCGGCCCCGACGCCGGCGAGATCCACGTCGAGGGCCTGTCCCTGGCGACCGAGGGAGCGCGCGCCCGCGCGGCGATCGGCTGGATGCCGGACGTGTTCGGCCAGTGGGACACCCTGACCTGCACGGAGATCCTCACGACCTTCGCCGCCGCGTACCGCGTCGCCCCCGACGTCGCGCGGGCGCGGGCGGCCGAGCTGCTCGCGCTCGTCCACCTGTCCGAGTACGCGGCGGCGCCGGCGCGCGTGCTGTCCCGGGGGCAGAAGCAGCGGCTCGGCCTGGCCCGCGCGCTGGTCAACGCGCCGCGCGTCCTGCTCCTGGACGAGCCCGCGTCCGGTCTCGACCCGCGCTCGCGGCTCGAGCTGCGCGGCATCGTCCGTCACCTCGCCGCCGAGGGCGCCGCGCTCCTCATCTCCTCGCACGTGCTCTCGGAGCTGGAGGAGATGGTCGACGGCGCGGTCTTCATCCAGCGCGGCGTCACCTCGACGGCGCCACCGCCCTCACCCGTCATGCGCTGGCGGCTGCGCGTGCTCGACCCCGAGCCGTTCGTCGCCTGGGCGACGTCGGTGGGGCTGCCCGTCATCCCCGACCCGGAGGCCGCGGCGAGCGCGACCGGGCGCAGCTTCGTCGCCGACCTGCCGAGCGAGGTCCAGGCGGCCGCCCTCCTGCGCGACGCGATCACGGCCGGCGTCGCCATCTCCCAGCTCGCGCCGGCGGCCGGGCGGCTGGAACAGGCATACCTCGCGATGGAGGCGGACCGACGATGACCCAGCTCCCTCCCCTCCCGCCGTCGGCTCCCGAGCCGTCACCCGCCGGACCACCCGCCGGACCGCCCGCGGACGTCGGCGCGCCGACGACGACGCTGGCCGGGCAGCCCGCGTCGTCGTCCGTCCCGCCACCCGTCCCGCGCAGCGGGCGCCCGACGTGGTGGGGCATCCGGACGGTGGCGGTGCTCGAGGCGCGGCAGCGGCTGCGCTCGACGCGGTGGAAGGTCGCGCTCGGCGTCTGGGCGGCGATCGTCGGCGTCGTGACGCTCGGGATCGTCATGACGATCGGCGAGATGGGCGGCGCCGACGAGACGGCCGGCCGGATCTCGTTCGGGCTCGTGCTGCTGTTCGTCCTCATGCTGGGCCTGCTGGTGGCGCCGACGCTGTCGGCCACGTCGATCAACGGCGACCGCACGACGGGAACGCTCGCCGTGCTCCAGGCCACGACGCTGTCCGCCTGGGACATCGTGCTCGGCAAGCTGGCGGCGGCATGGGTGTCGGCGCTGGCGTTCCTCGCGGTCTCGACGCCGTTCCTGCTCTGGGCGTTCGCCCTCGGCGGGACACCGATCGCCGGCGCGTTGCTCGGCGTGATCATGGTGGCGTTCGTGCTGCTCGTGGTGTGCGCGATCGCGCTGGCGATGTCGGCGCTGGTGGCGCGCACGTCCGGGTCGGCGGTCCTCACCTACCTCACGGTCGCGCTGCTCTCGATCGGGACGCCGATCGCGTTCGGGCTGACGTCGTCGTTCGTGTCGTCCGGGTACGAGGACGTGCGGGTCTACGGCTACGCGAACCCCGGCGACGACGTGTGCACCTGGCACGAGGAGTCCCGCTGGGTGACGCACACCGAGCACACGGCGTGGATGCTCGTGCCGAACCCGTTCACGATCGTCGCCGACGCCGGTGTGCTCGGGATGCCGAGCTCCGGCTCGTCGATGGGCGACGACCCGATGTCGGTGATCAGCTACGCCGTCCGGATGACGCTCGCGGGCGGCGTCGGGGACGTCAACGAGTGCTGGAGCGACGACATGCCGTGGACGCGGGACGCCCACCCGGTGCCGTACTGGCCATGGGGCGTCGGGGTCTACGTGCTCATGGGGGCGGGGGCGACGTGGTTCGCGGCGCGGCGCCTCGCGATCCCGGCGCGCACGCTCCCCAAGGGCACCCGTATCGCCTGAGCCGGGGCTCGGCGCGGTCCAGGCCGAGCAGCGCGGCTCAGGCCGAGCAGCGCGGTCGGGTGGCCGACGGGTCGGGCCGGTGGCCAACCGGCGGCCGACCCGCGACCAGGCCCCGACCGGCGGCCGCGCGCGACCGGCGACGCCGGCACCGGGCCGCGCGGGCGGACGCCGACTCAGGCGTTGAGCCGGACGCGACCCTCGAACGCGCGGCCGAGCGTGACCTCGTCGGCGTACTCGAGGTCGCCCCCGACCGGCAGCCCCGAGGCCAGACGCGTCACCGCCACGTCCATCGAGGTGAGCAGCCGGGACAGGTAGGCGGCGGTCGCCTCGCCCTCGACGTTCGGGTCGGTCGCGAGGATGACCTCCGTCACGACGCCGGAGGCCAGCCGCGACATGAGCTCCCTGATCCGCAGGTCGTCGGGGCCGATGCCGTCGATCGGGTTGATGGCGCCGCCGAGCACGTGGTAGCGCCCGCGGAACTCCCGGGTCCGCTCGATGGCGACAACGTCCTTCGGCTCCTCGACCACGCAGAGCTGGGTCTCGTTGCGCCGCGGGTCCTCACAGATCCGGCATCGCTCGCCCTCGGCGACGTTCCCGCAGATCTCGCAGAAGCGCACCTTGGCCTTGACCTCGAGGAGCGCGTTCGCGAGGCGGGAGACGTCCGCGGGGTCGGAGTTGAGGATGTAGAAGGCGATCCGCTGGGCGCTCTTGGGGCCGACGCCCGGCAGCCGACCCAGCTCGGCGATGAGGTCGGCGACGACGCCACCGTATCCAGCGCTCACGTGCCCATCCTCCCGTCGGCGGGGTTGTCGACGATCTCGTCGATCACGACGCCGCCGAGCATCTTCGCGACGAGCGCGACGCCCATCATGGCGCCTCCGGCCGCGACGTCGACGGAGCCCGCGATCTCGGCGTCCAGCGCGTCGTCGTCCTCCCACGGCTCCGGCCCGGCCGAGGGGGTGCCACCGGTGCGCTCCGACGTCCGGTGGTCGGTGGCGTGGTCGACGCGGGCCCGCTGCCGGGCCGCGAGGTCGATGACGGGCGGAAGCTGACCGCCCGCACCACCGGTGGACGCAGCGGAGCCTGCACCCACCTGATCGCCGGCGGCACCTCCCGCCGCGGGAGCGGTCGCGGACCGCTGGGCGCCGACGCGACCGGCGCCAGCCCCCGGTCCGCCGGGACCAGCCGGACGACCCGGCGTACCGGCCGCCGTCGCATCCTGCCCGCCGCGGGCGGCCGCGGGGACGCCGGCCCCGGCGCCGCTCGCGGCAGACCCACCGCGCGCGGCACCCGTCGTGGGCTCGAACGGGTCGGATTCCTCCCAGGGCGCGGGGGGCTCGTGGTCGAACGACGGCTCCGGCGGGAGCGGGATGTCGTCCTCGTCCCGGCGCTGAGCCGTCGAATGAGCGTCACCGCGATCGTCGTCGCGGGGCTGGGGACGGGCGGCTCGGGACGGCCCGGCTCCAGCCGCGGCCCCGCGGGTCGGTGCGTCGCTCCGCGCTCCGCTCGCCTGGTCGGCCTCGGGCTCTGCCCGCGGCGGCAGCGGCGTGCCCTCCCAGTCGGCGAGCGCGCGCGCCACCGCCTCCGAGCGGGGCTCGACGCGCGGCGCCGCGGGCGCGGTCTCCTCCACCGCCGCGACCGCCGCAACCGTCGGGGAACGATCGAGGTCGTCGGACGCGGCCGGGGACGCCACGGAGGCAGGCCGCGCGGAGGCCGGTTCGTCCTCCCCCGCGGTCGCGGTCGCCTCGGCCCGGGGGTCGCCGTCGCGATCGGCGGGTCGCGCGGCGGGACGGGTCGCGGCCGAGCCGCCTCCCGGCCCCCGACCTCCACCGGTCGCGCCGGCCCCGGCGGAGCCGCTCGGCCCGCCGGCGTCTGGCCCGCCACCCGGGCCACCGCCTGGTCCGCCACCCGGGCCACCGACGTCGACGACGACCGCGAGCCGCGCACCGACCGTCTCGTAGACGGCACGGGCGACATGGTCGGGACCGCCGCTGCCCGTGAAGGCGTTCGCCGGACCGGGGTGGTCGAACCGCAGCGTGAGGGTGTCCCCCGAGATGCCGGCCACCTGGGCGTTGTCCCGCACCGTCATCCAGGCGACGCGGCTGAACGTGCCGACGAGGTCGAGGACCTCGGGCCAGCGACGTCGCAGCTCGGTGCCGTCGAGACCGGCCGCGGGGTCGGCCGTCGGGGTCGCCGCCGCGGGCGGCGTGGCCGGCGCCGGATCCTGGGTCGAGGCAGCCGAGGCCGCCCCCTGCGTCGGGGCGGACGGGGCGGGAGCGGCCGGAGTCGACGCGACGGCCGGGTCGTCCGTGGCTGGCGCGGGTGCGCCGGGGGCCGGCGCGCTCCGCGTGGACCGGCCACGGGATCCGTCGTCGTCCGGCCGGCCGGCACCTTGCCGCGAGGGAGCCGGTGCCCCGGGTCGCTCCGACGCGGGCGGCTCCGCGCGACCGGCGTCGCGCCGGTCTCCGGATGCCGCCGCGCTCGACGGCTCCTCGGCAGCGGGCGCACCGGGGCGACCGGGCTCCGGCCGCCGGCCCTCCTGCGCCGGCCGGCGGGGACCGGCACCGCCCGCGCGCCCCGCGTCGTCGTCATGATCGGAAGCCGGCGACGCGACCGGCGCCGGCGCGCTCGGCACAGACGCGCTCGGCACGGACGCGCTCGGCACGGACACGGCGGGCGCCGGGGCGCCGAAGGCCCCGAGCGTGACGAGACCGCGCGTCAGGACCAGCTCGAGCTGGAGGCGCGGCGAGGTCGCGCCGACCATCTCGGTGAGACCGGTGTTGACGAGGTCGGCGAGCGCGGACAGCCGCTGCGGCCCGAGGGCGCGGGCCTGCGGACGCATGCGCTCCAGCTCGTCCGCCGGCAGGGCGCGGAGCACGGCGTCGGCGGCCTCGCCGCTGGCGGCGATGACGATGAGATCGCGCAGCCGGTCGAGCAGGTCCTCGACGAACCGGCGCGGGTCCTGCCCCGACTCGACCACGTTCTCGACCACGCGGAAGACCCCGGCGCCGTCACCCGCCGCGAGGGCCGAGACGACGTCGTCGAGCAGCGAGGACGGCGTGAATCCGAGCAGCGCCGCGGCGAGGGCGTAGGGGACGCGTCCGTCCTCGGCACCGGCGAGGAGCTGGTCGAGCACGGACAGGGAGTCGCGGACCGACCCTCCCCCGGCGCGCACGACGAGCGGCAGCACCCCCGCGTCGACCTCGATGCCCTCCTGCGTGCACAGACCGGCGAGGTAGTCGGTGAGGGTGGCCGGCGGGACGAGGCGGAAGGGGTAGTGGTGCGTGCGCGAGCGGATGGTGCCGATCACCTTGTCCGGCTCGGTGGTCGCGAAGACGAACTTCACGTGGGCCGGCGGCTCCTCGACGAGCTTGAGCAGGGCGTTGAAACCCTGCGGCGTGACCATGTGGGCCTCGTCGATGATGAAGACCTTGTACCGGTCGCGCGCGGGCGCGAACACGGCGCGCTCGCGCAGGTCGCGCGCGTCGTCGACGCCGCCGTGGCTCGCCGCGTCGATCTCGACGACGTCGAGGCTGCCCGGGCCGCCCGTCGCGAGCTCGACGCAGCTCTCGCAGACGCCGCAGGGGGTGTCGGTCGGACCCTGGGCGCAGTTGAGGCAGCGGGCGAGGATGCGGGCCGAGGTCGTCTTGCCGCAACCGCGGGGGCCGGAGAAGAGATAGGCGTGCGTGGCGCGATCGGAGCGGAGCGCAGCCCGCAGCGGATCGGTCACGTGCTCCTGGCCGATGACGTCGGCGAAGGAGTCCGGACGGTACCGGCGGTACAGGGCTGTGGTCACGCGTCCCAGGGTAGACGGGGGCACCGACGTTTTGGCCGGGCGCTCACGAGGCTGTGGACGGACGGCACCGCGGACCGCCGGGTAGACGAGGACCCCCCGCACACCCATCAGAGCTCGCCTGCCCTTGCTACCTTCCGGTCCTGGGGGAGTTCAGCGAGATGACGCCGCACGGGGGGTCGGTCAACGAGTCTACCCGGCCCGCGCGGCGGTGTGCACGCGGGCGCCACCGCCACCGAGCGCCCGCCGATTCGGGGATCGAGCGAGGTTCGGGTATCCTCGTGCGGCCGGGAGGATTCGCCTAGTGGCCTATGGCGCACGCTTGGAAAGCGTGTTGGGTGCAAGCCCTCGGGGGTTCGAATCCCCCATCCTCCGCCCAGCCCCTCGGGTCAGCTCGACCCTTCGGGTGACCTCGCCGCGAGGCAGGTGGCTCATGAGCAACGACGTCCACGCCCCGTTTCCTGCCGCCATCCACCTCGACCTCGCCGCGATCGCACGAGCCTGCGAGCGCCACCACGTCGCCCGTCTGAGCCTGTTCGGCTCGGTGCTCACCGACCGGTTCGACCCGGACCGGAGCGACGTCGACCTCCTCGTCGAGTTCGCACCGAACGCGGAGCGCACGTTCCACGCACTCTTCGCGCTGCAGGATGAGCTCGAGCAGATCGTTGGCCGCCCCGTCGACCTCGTCCAGGCCCGTAATCTCCGCAACCCCTACCTGATCAAGTCGATCACCAGCAGCGCGCGAGACCTGTATGCGGCCTGAGACCCCCGCTCACCTCTGGGACGCACGCGAAGCCGCCCGGAAGGCACAGGCGCTCGGCAACGGCACCGACCAGGACTACCTCGACGACTGGGTCAAGCAGTCGGCGGCCGAACGGCAGCTGGAGATCATCGAGGAGGCCCTCGTCCGGGTTCGGCGCGACGATCCAGCAACGTTTCGCCGCGTCCCCGACGCGCGGCCGATCGTCGGCACCAGGAACGTGATCGCCCACCAGTACGACGTCGTCGACCACGTGCGTGTCCTCGCGCTGCTGCGGAACGACCTCCCAGCACTCATCGCGGTGCTGGACGAGCTCCTCGCCGACGCGACCGAGTAGCCCCGGGGCACCTCAGTACGGTCTTCCCATGAACTGGGCACTCGTCGCCGCGTTCGCCGGGTCGAGCATCGGCGCCGTCGCCGCCTTCCTGATCGCTCGGACCGACACCAACCGTCAGCTGGAGTACACGGAGCGTTTGCTGCGTCTCGCCAAGGAGGTGCCGGCCGACTGGCCCGGATCAACCGAGCTGACCGAGGCCGCCTACCGCCAGCTCGTCCTCACGCGACACCGCCTCCGACGCCGCAACGCGGCACCCGTGTGGTCCGCGATCGCCTGGGTGCTTGCGGCCGTTGCGGTCATTCTGGGCTTCGGCTTCCCGGGCCTCGTGTACACCTGGATCGGCCACGAGGCCGATCTCGGCCTTCGCATCGCCGCGACGTCCTTCGCGCTGCCGCTGCTCTACCTCGCGTGGCTCCAGCTCGACGACCTGTGACCGCCATGACTCGACTCACCGCGGTCCTCGGAGACCTCACGCATCAGAGGGTCGACGTCGTCGTCAACGCCGCGAGCAACCGCATGCGGGGAGGTGGCGGCGTCGACGGCGCGATCCACCGAGCCGGCGGCCCCGCCATCCTGCGCGACTGCATCGCCCGGTTCCCGGACGGCATCGCGACGGGTGACGCGGGCTGGACCACCGCCGGCAATCTCCCCGCACGCTGGGTCGTCCACACCGTCGGCCCGAACTACGCGGCCGGACAACGGGACCCCTCCCTCCTGCGGTCCTGCTATCGCCGCTCGCTCGCCGTGGCCGACTCGCTCGGGGCCACCACCGTCGCCTTCCCGCTCATCAGCTCCGGGATCTTCGCCTGGCCGCTCGCCGACGCGATCGAGATCGCCGTCGACACCATCGCGGCCACGCCGGCCACCGTCGACCACGTGATGATCGTGACGATCGACGACGCCACGCACCGCCGCGTCCACGCTCAGATCCTCCGCCGCTGCCCACCGTCGACGGAGGCCGGATCGGTCGGTGCCCTGCTCGACGACCCGCCGACCCCGTGAGGACTACGCGGCGGCCCCTACCTCTGGCACAAGCTGCGCGGTCGCCTCGCGCACACCCCGTTGCCGACCGACGCGGACGACCTGAGTGCCCTACTGACGGGCACCGCCGAGGACGTGCTCGGCGTCTCCCTCGCTGACGCGGACGGTCCCGTCCACCTCCCCGAGTTCGACCCCGGGCACGGGATGTCCGCGGGACCCGACGTGGTGGCGTCGCACCGGCATCCCGACGCCTCTGGACCGCCACGCGGCGGCGATCGACGGACGCGACCGACCCGCGGGGTCCTCGCGGTCGTCCCCGTCCGCGCCTACCGCACGACCAGCGATCGACCGGCCAGGTCGTCCCGTAGCGCCTTGGACGCCCAGCGTTCGCGCGAGGCGTCCGCGTGGGCATCGAGCAGTTCGAGCCGCGGCAGTCGGTCGCGCGGAACGGTAAGCGCTCGCCCGTCCAGCCAGCCCAGGCCCGGGTACCTCTCGACCAACGGTGGTGCGACCTGGCTCTGCAGCGAGTCCGGATCGATCGTCAGGAGCATGGCGTCGAACAGCCCGTGCACGTCCTTACGCAAGAGCAGGCCACCGTTCGCCTCATGCACGGGCCGCGTCGCGTAAGAGTAGAGGTGCGCGGCGTCGAGCGCCTCCCGCGGCTGCACTCCCGTGACAGCGCACACCTCGCCGTACCGGGTCAGCAGTCTGTCGCGGAACTGGTCCTGGAACCGACGGACCCGTGTGCGCGTCTCGGCGAACCCGCCGTGCCTGCTCCACTCCCCGGGCTCGCCGATCTCAACGGCAATCCCCGTCGCCACGCCCTGGTGCAGGTCGATGTAGGGCACCGCCGAAACTGGATCGAGCCGTCGGATCGCGTTCTGCTGATCGGCGGAGGCATAGACGTCCTTCAAGCCACGGACCGGCGCCTGCGCCGCAAACGTCGTCCAGCTCGATCCGTAGTGCGCCTCGAACATGGTGACCGGCACGGTCACCGGGACCGGCTCGTCAAACTCCTCGCCGCAGTTGGAACAGCGGTAGCGCGGGAGCCGCGTCAGCCGCTCCGTCCATCGGGAGGTAAGTTCGCATCGCGGGCACGCTCCGGCGTTCTTCTTCTCGGCCCACGACTCCACACGCTCCACGACGCCCCACCCGTAGACGGCGCGTTCGTCCCTCAGCACGAGGACGTCCCCCTCGGCCACCTGCCGCGAGTTGGGAACCCGCGAGTCGTAGTCGTAGTGCTCGCCGACGACGTCCCCGTAGAGATTCCCAAGCGGGTTGCTGAACTCACGCGTGAAGCAGCTCCAGAACGACCGGCGACCGGAGCCGGGGTCGGTCGCTCGCGGAGCCATGGATAGAGCTCACCACATGCGACCGTGATTCGGCGACCGAGCCGCGGCGATCACCCGCCTACGCCCGCCGGACCCGCGACGACCGCGCACGCGCGAGCACCCACCGCGTCAGCACGCCGCGCCGCGGGCCGACCAGGTAGACGAGCGCGAACACCACCCCCTGCGCGAGCACGATGGTGGCCCCCGACGCCGTGTCGAGGTAGTAGCTCGCGTACAGCCCCACGACGGCACACCCTGCGGCCACGACCGGCGCGATGACGAGCATCCGCCCGAACCGGTCGGTGAGCAGGTACGCGGTCGCGCCCGGGATGATGAGCATCGCGACGACGAGCACCACCCCGACCGCCTGGAGCGCGACCACCGACGTGAGCGCCAGCAGTCCCAGCAGCGTCGCGCCGAGCAGCCGCGGGTTGAGCCCGATCGTGTGCGCGTGCGTCGGGTCGAACGCGTACAGCGTGAGGTCCCGGCGCTTGACCAGGACGACGACGAGCACGACCGCGCCGAGCGCCACGACCTGGACGAGGTCCGCGCGCGAGACGCCGAGCAGGTTCCCGAAGATGATGTGCGCCAGGTCCGTCTGCGACGGGATCACCGAGATCAGCACGAGCCCGAGGGCGAACAGCGTCGTGAAGACGATCCCGATCGCCGCGTCCTCCTTGACCCTGCTCGTGTCGCGGACGACGCCGATCAGCGCGACGGCGAGGAACCCGAACACCACCGCCCCCAGCGCGAACGGCAGACCGAACGCGTAGGCGATGACGACGCCGGGCAGCACGGCGTGCGACACCGCGTCGCCCATGAGCGACCAGCCGATGAGGACGAGCCAGCACGACAGCAGCGCGCACACCACGGACGCGACGAGCGCCGTGAGGAGCGCGCGGCTCATGAACTCGTACGCGAGCGGCTCCAGCAGGAGGTCGACGACGTTCATCGCGCCTCCCCCGCGCCCTCGCGTCGCGCCATCGGGTCGAGCCCGAACGCCTCCGCCAGCCGCTCCGGCGTGAGCACGTCGGCCGGTCGGCCGTGCGCGAGGACGCGCCGCATGAGGAGGACGGCCTCGTCGGCGAGGTCGGGCAGCGCGTGCAGGTCGTGCGTGGCGACGAGGATCGTGCGACCGTCCCCCGCCAGCTCCCGCAGGAGGCCGGTGATCGTCGCCTCGGACACCTTGTCGACCCCGGCGAACGGCTCGTCCAGCAGCATCACCGACGCCTCCTGGGCGATCCCGCGCGCGACGAACGTCCGCTTGCGCTGCCCGCCCGAGAGCCGCCCGATCTGCCGGTCCGCGAGCTCGCGCAGCCCGACCCGGTCGAGCGCGGCCTCGACGACGGCGCGGTCGGCGGCCCGGGGCCGGCGGGTCGGACCAAGGCGTCCGTACCGGCCGGTCATGACGACGTCACGCACCGACAGCGGGAACGCCCAGTCGACCGCCTCGCTCTGCGGGACGTAGGCGACCCGGCCCGACCGGCGAGCCCGGGCCGGGTCCTCGTCGCCGATCCGCACCGTGCCCGAGTCCGGCCGGATCGTCCCGACGATGGTCTTGAGCAGCGTCGACTTCCCCGAGCCGTTCATCCCGACGAGCCCGCAGACGACCCCGGCCGCGAGCACGAGGTCCGCGCGGTCCAGGGCGAGGACGTCGCCGTAGCTGACCGTCACGCCCTCGACGCGGACGACGGGCTCGCCCGGGAGCCCGCCCGCGGACCGGTCCGGCGCACTCACGACCCGGCCCCCGCACGGTCCCCGGTGAGCGCGGCGACGATGACGTCGACGTCGTGCCGGATCAGGTCGAGGTAGGTCGGCACGGGCCCGCCGGGCTCCGAGAGCGAGTCGACGTAGAGCACGCCGCCGAACTCGGCGTCGGTGGCCTCGACGACCTGCTGCATCGGCTTGTCGCTCACCGTCGACTCGCAGAACACGGCGGGCACGTCGTTGGCGCGGACGAACTCGATGGTCGCGGCGATCTGCTGCGGCGTCGCCTGCTGCTCGGCGTTGACCGCCCAGATGTACTGCTCCGTCAGCCCGGCGTCGCGGGCGAGGTAGGAGAACGCGCCCTCGCAGGTGACGAGCGCCCGCTGCCGCTCCGGCAGCACGGCGAGCTCCGACACCAGCTCGTCGTGCACCTCCTGGAGCTGCGCTCCGTACGACTCGGCGTTGGCCGCGTAGTCGTCGGCGTGCTCGGGGTCGAGCTCGCCGAACGCCTCGGCCATGGTGTCGGCGTAGAGACGGACGTTGAGCGGGCTCATCCAGGCGTGCGGGTTGGGCAGGCCGGCGTACGCGTCCTCGGCGATGCTCATGACCTCGACGCCGTCGCTGACCACGACGTGCGGCACGTCGAGGTCGGCGACGAACCGCTCGAACCACAGCTCGAGGTTGAGGCCGTTGTCGAGGATGAGATCGGCCTCGGCCGCCCGGCGGATGTCGGACGGCGTCGGCTCGTAGTGGTGGATCTCCGCACCGGGCTTCGTGATCGACTCCACGCGCAGGTGCTCGCCGGCCACGTTCTCCGCGATGTCGGCGAGCACCGTGAAGGTCGTCAGGACGACGGGGCGCTCGTCGCCGCCGGACGCGGCGGACGCGCCGGACGCACCCGAGCCGCCGCTCGCCTCGTCCCCGGTCGGCCCGGCACACGACGCCAGCGCAAGGCCGACGACGACGCCGACAGCTCCCGTCACGATCCTGGTCCTCACGTCACGACCACCTCTCCATCACAAGTATCGGGTGGCCTAACTCTAGACATTGCCGAGCCGAAAACAAGCGGGCGCCCCGGCGCGTCTTCGCACGATCTCCACGTCCCGGCCCCGGAGCACCCATGGCTCGACAAGGTGCGATCGGTAGGCTTCGAATCGTGATCTTCAAGGCCGTCGGCGAGGGAAAGCCGTATCCCGACCACGGCCTCGTGACCACCCGCGACTGGGCCCACCTGCCCCCGCGACAGATCCGCCTCGACCAGCTCACCACCGTGCGCACGACGCTCGACCTGCGCGGGCTGCTCACCGACGACTCGACGTTCTACGGCGACCTGTTCGCGCACGTCGTGGCCTGGCGGGGCGAGCTGTACCTGGAGGACGGCCTCCAGCGAGCGCTGCGGGCAGCGCTCCAGCAGCGGACGATCATCCACGCCCGCGTCCTCGAGCTCGGCTGACCGAGCGAGACTCCTCCCCCGGCAGGACGTGCCGGCCGAACGCCGAAAGGTACCGTGTCACCCGTGACGACCCCGACGTACGACGAGGCCGCGCGCCGCAAGGCCCTGCGACGCAGGCACCTGCTCCAGCGCCAGACGATCATCTTCGGCAGCCTCATCGTCATCCTCGGGGCGCTCGTGCTGGCGGCCCTCGGCGTCTTCCTCAACATCCTCCCCGCGCCGTTCGACCCGGACTTCACGAACACGGAGGCCGAGACCGAGACCGGCCCGATCGTCCCCTGCCCGGCGGACGGCGCGATCCCCGTCGACTGGGCCGCCATCACCGCCAACGTCTACAACGGCACGACCCGCGGCGGCCTGGCGGCGACGACGGCGCAGGCGCTGCGGGACACCGGCGTCGCGACGGCGACCGAGGGGAACTACACCGGCGGAAGCTACGACGGGACGGTGCTCATCACCACCGGCATCGAGGGCATCTCGAGCGCCTACTCGATCGCCCCGCTGTTCCCGGAGCACGAGATCCTCTACGACGGGACCAAGTCGGACGAGGTGATCGACGTGGTCGTCGGCTCGAAGTTCGAGGCGATGTCGGCGGACGCGACGCCGCTCGACCCGGAGACCCCGCTCGTCGGGCCCGAGGGGTGCACGCCGATCAGCAAGCTCCCGACGGTCACGACCGAACCCGACGCCGCGCAGTAGCGCTCGAACGACGCCGCGCCGGACCGACGGCCCGGCCCGGGCCGGGCACCCCGCTCCCGACGCGCACCGCCGCAACCCCTGGCAGACTCGTCCCACGGCCGACCGCACCGCGACACCTCGGCCGCAGCTCCCGAGGAGAACCCATGACGACGCCGAACCCCTACGGACCGCAGCCCTCGGACACGCCCCCGGGCGTGACGACCCCGGGCACGACGCCGCCCGGCGCCTCGGTCCCGGGCATGCCGAGCCCGTCCGGGTCGCCCTACGGGGCGCCGTCGTACGGGTCCCAGCCCTACGGCGCGACCCCCTACGGCCCCGGTACCCAGGACGCGCCCGTCGCCGGGCCGCCGGCCGGCTCGCCCTACCAGTCGGCCTACCCGTACGACGCCATGCCGTACCGCCCGACGAACCAGCTCGCGATCGTCGCGCTCATCCTCTCGCTCGCCGGTCTCGCCACGTTCCTCACGGCCCCGGCCGGTGCGATCTGTGGTCACATCGCGCTCGGGCAGATCCGACGCAACCCGGGTCAGCAGGGCTACGGGACCGCCGTCGCGGCGATCGTGAGCGGCTGGGTCATCACGGTCCTCGGCCTCGCTGCCGCCGCGTGGTTCATCTGGGTCATCACCCAGCTCTCCACGATCCCGAACCAGTACTGAGATCGGTCGGACCGCCGTCACCGCGGCCCCGGAAGCACTGAGGGCCCCGTCCGACAAGCGGACGGGGCCCTCAGCGTTTCGCGCGGTAGCGGTGGGATTTGAACCCACGGTGGCTTTGACACCACACAGCATTTCGAGTGCTGCACCTTCGGCCGCTCGGACACGCTACCCAGCCCGGAAAGTGTAGCCTCCCCGGACGGTCCGCCCAAACCGGTGTCGCCTCGGCCACACGGCCGAGCGGAATGCCCCGCCCGCGCGCGACGTTGCCGCAGACGTCATGGCCACCAACACCCCCAGCCCCGCCGCGAGCAGCCCCACCACGAGCACGGTCTCGCCGCGCGTCCTCCACTCCACGTGGGCGCCGTCGTACGCCGACCACCGCCCCGACGCCACCGACGCCGAGCTGACCGAGGCCGCCGACCTGCTCGCCGGCCACCGCGTCCTCGCGCTCACGGGCGCCGGCCTCTCCACCGACTCGGGCATCCCCGACTACCGCGGCCCGCAGGCCCGCCCGCGCAGCCCCATGACGTACCAGCAGTTCGTGGCCGACCCCGCGTTCCGCCGCCAGTACTGGGCCCGCAACCACATCGGCTGGCTGCACGTCGGGCGCACCCAGCCCAACGCCGGCCACCGCGCGCTGGCCGACCTCGAGCGCGCCGGCGTCCTCACCGGCGTCATCACGCAGAACGTCGACCGTCTGCACCAGGCCGCCGGCTCCCGGCACGTCCTCGACCTGCACGGCAGCTACGCCGAGGTCGTGTGCCTCGACTGCGGCCGGGTCATCCCGCGCACCGAGCTCGACGAGCGTCTCGCCGACCTCAACCCGGGCTTCCGCGAGGCCGCGCTGGCCGCGTCCCCCGAGATCGCGCCGGACGCCGACGCGGTCGTCGCCGACACGGACGGCTTCCGCGTCGCGACGTGCGAGGTCTGCGGCGGCACGCTCAAGCCGCACATCGTCTACTTCGGCGAGAACGTCCCACCGGCGCGGGTCGCGCGCAGCTACGCCATGGTCGACGACGCCACCGCCCTGCTCGTCGCCGGCACCAGCCTCGCGGTCCAGTCGGGTCTGCGCCTGGTGAAGCGGGCCGCGCGCGCCGGCAAGCCGGTGGTCGTCGTCAACCGCGGCCTCACCCGCGGCGACGACCTGGCGACGCTCCGGCTGAACGCCGGCACCTCCCGGGCACTCCCGTTCCTCGCGGACGAGCTGACGTCGTCGGTCCCGCCGCGGACGACGGCGACGCGAGCCGCGGCATCCGCCAGACTCGACCCGTGACCGACGAGACCCTCCCCCGACCACCCGGTTCCGTCGCGACGCCGCACTACCTCACCGGGCTGGCCCTGGTGATCGCCGGCGGTGCGCTCGGCTCGCTCGCCCGGTACCTGCTCCTGCTCGCCACCCCCCACCCCGCGGGACTCCAGGTGCTGACGATCTTCGTCATCAACGTGGTCGGGTCGTTCCTGCTGGGGCTGCTCGTCGGGCGCGTCCGCGCGGTCCTGACGCTAACCGCCGCGCGGTGGCGCCTGTTCCTCGGGACGGGCGTGCTCGGCGGGTTCACGACGTACTCGACGTTCGCCCTGCAGGTCGTCACGGTGGCGGCCGACGGCGCGTGGTTCCTCGCCGCCTGGTACCCGGTCGTGAGCGTGGTCCTCGGGGTGCTCGTCGCGTGGACCGGGCTGCGGATCGGCCTGCGGACGGGGACCCGGTGACGGGCGCGGCGCTCGCGCTGCTCGTGGCCCTGGCCGGCGGCCTCGGCGCGGGCGGGCGCTACACGCTCGACGTCACGCTCGGGGCCCTCGCCACCCGCGCCGGACGGCCGGGATGGGTGCTCGCGGGGATCAACGTGACGGGGTCGCTGCTCATCGGCGTGCTGGCCGGGCTCGCGACGGCGGGGTCCCTGGGGGGCGAGTCGCAGACGATCCTCGCCACCGGCTTCCTCGGCGGGTTCACGACGTTCTCCGCCGCGAGCCTCGACGTCGTGGAGATGGAGGAGCGGTCCGGGCGGGACGCGGCGGTGCTGCGCGCGCTGGTCGTGCCGGTCGCGGCCGTCGCCGCCTGCGCGCTCGGGGTCTGGCTGGCCGGGGGCCTCTGACGAGGCCGGCCGGCACCTCGTCAGCGGCGACGGGCCCGGAAGAACGCCCGCAGCTCCTCGCCGCACTCGTCGGCCCGCACGCCACCGACCACCTCGACGCGGTGGTTGAGCCGCGGGTCGCGCACGACGTCGGACACCGATCCGCACGCCCCCGCCTTGGGGTCGAACGCCCCGAACACGAGCCGCGGCAGCCGCGCCAGCACCAGCGCGCCGGCGCACATCGTGCACGGCTCGAGCGTGACGACGAGCGTGCACCCCTCCAGCCGCCACTGCCCGAGCGCCGCGGCCGCCTCGCGCACGGCCAGCAACTCGGCGTGCGCCGTCGGGTCGCCGTCGGCCTCCCGCCGGTTGCGTCCGCGCCCGATGACGCGGCCCGCCGCGTCGACGACGACCGCGCCGACCGGCACGTCCTGCGTCGCGAGCGCCGCGCGGGCCTCGACGAGCGCCAGCCCCATGAGCGCGTCCAGCCGCGCCGGCTCGCCCGGCCCCTCGGCTGCCCACGCCGACGCCGGCCCCGGTTCCGTCTCCACCGCCCCATCCTCGCCCACTAGCCTTGGCGCATGCGCGTCCACGTCGCCGACCACCCTCTCGTCGCCCACAAGCTCACCGTCCTGCGGCAGGCGAGCACGCCGTCGCCGGTGTTCCGCCAGCTCACCGAGGAACTCGTGACACTGCTCGCGTACGAGGCGACGCGGGGCATCTCGGTCGAGGAGGTCGACATCGTCACGCCCGTCGCGCCCACGACCGGCACGCACCTCACGACCCCGCGGCCCATGGTCGTGCCGATCCTGCGCGCGGGGCTCGGCATGCTCGAGGGCATGACGCGGCTGCTCCCCACGGCTGAGGTCGGCTTCCTCGGCCTGGTCCGCAACGAGGAGACGCTGGAGGCCGTCACCTACGCGAACCGCCTCCCAGACGACCTCTCCGGCCGCCAGTGCTACCTGCTCGACCCGATGCTCGCGACCGGCGGGACGCTCGTCGCCGCCATCGACTACCTGTTCGAGCGCGGCGCCCGGAACGTCACGTGCATCACGCTCCTGTGCGCGCCCGAGGGGCTGGACACGGTCGAGAAGGCCGTCGGCGACCGCGCCGACGTCACGATCGTCACCGCGTCCATCGACGAGCGGCTCAACGAGCGCGGCTACATCGTCCCCGGCCTCGGCGACGCCGGCGACCGCCTCTACGGCGTCGTCTGACGGGTCGACCCGGGCCGCGAGGCGTCCGCTCTGCGCGGATCCGGCAACCCGCGACCCGCGCCGAGACCAGGTCTCACCCCGCTGACCTGCACGAACCCCGCGCCGCGGGTCGGTGGTCCGGCGACTGATCCGCGGAGAGCGGACGGCGCTCAGCGAGCCGCCCGACCCGACCGACCGGCCTGACCCGCCGGACCGCTCAGACCGGTCCGGTCGTCGACCAGGAGCACGACCCCGAGCGCCAGCACCGCGCTGACCAGCGCCACGCTGCCCCACGGCCCTAGCGTCCCGGCGAGGACGTGGCTGCCGACGAAGCACGCGGCGCCCAGGAGCACCACCGCCACGAGCCGCCACCACGTCGTCGTCCGCCGGGAGCGGACGAGGCACCACGCGGCCCCGGCGACGACGACCACGCCGCCGACCCAGCGCAGGCCGGTCAGCTCGGCGGTCCCGAATCCGACGACGAGGGCGAGTGCGGCGACGACGGCGGTGAGGATCCGGTGAAGCATGGCTCCACCGTAGGCGCGCGGCGTGCGGACCGACCGGTCACGATCGAGAATGATCGGGTGAAGCGCTTCCTCACCGTCGTCCTCAACATCGTCTGGCTCGTGCTGGCCGGGATCCCGATGGCGCTCGGCTACGCGCTCGCCGGCCTCATCTGCTGCATCCTGATCGTGACGATCCCGTGGGGCATCGCGTCGTTCCGGATCGCGAACTACGTCCTGTGGCCGTTCGGCCGGACCGTCGTGCGCAGGCAGAGCGCCGGCATCGGCTCCACGCTGGGCAACGTCGTCTGGGTGGTGGTCGCCGGCATCTGGCTCGCGATCGGCCACGCGGTGTCGGCGCTCGCGCTGGCGATCACCATCGTCGGCATCCCGCTCGCGGTCGCCGAGCTCAAGATCATTCCCATCACGCTGACGCCGCTCGGCCGGGAGATCGTGCCGACCGACCGCCCCTTCGCCACCTGGTGACGGCGCGCCCGACCGCCGCGGGACCGCCGGTTCCTCCCGACGAGCCGACCGCACATAGGGTTGACCGTATGAGCATCGGTGTTCACGTTCACACCTCCGACCCCGCCACCCGCCGCGCGGCCGACGCCTGGCCGATCGGGCTCGACGCCCTCGGCTACGGCGGCGACTACAACCCCGAGCAGTGGGACGACGCCACCCGCCTGGAGGACATCGAGCTCATGCGGGAGGCCGGCGTCACGATCGTCAGCCTCGCGATCTTCTCCTGGGCCCGGCTGGAGCCGCGGGAGAAGGAGCACGACTGGGAGTGGCTCGACGTCACGATGGACCGCCTCCACGCGGCCGGCATCCGGGTCGACCTCGCGACGGCGACGGCGAGCCCGCCCCCGTGGCTCACCCGCAAGCACCCCGAGATCCTTCCCCAGCTCGCCGACGGCACCGTCCTGCACCCCGGGGGCCGCCAGCACTACCGAATCTCCTCGCCCGTCTACCGCGACTACGCGCTGCGGATGACGCGGGCGATCGCCGAGCGGTACGGGTCGCACCCGGCGCTCGCGATGTGGCACATCGACAACGAGATCGGCTGCCACGTCCCGCTCGACTACTCCGACGACGCCGCCCACGCGTTCCGCCGCTGGCTGGAGCGCCGCTACGGGACGATCGAGGCGCTCAACGCCGCGTGGGGGACCGCGTTCTGGTCCCAGCGCTACGACGCGTTCGAGGAGATCCTCCCCCCGCGCACCGCGCCGACCTTCCCCAACCCGACGCAGCAGCTCGACTTCCAGCGCTACTCCTCCGACGAGCTGTTCTCCTACTACGCCGACATCCGCGGCGTGCTCGCCGAGGTGACGCCGGACGTCCCGTGCACCACCAACTTCATGGTGATGAGCCCGACCAACCAGATGGACTACCCCGGCTGGATGGACCTGTCCCGCGAGTGGCCGGACGCGAGCGTCGACGTGGTCTCGAACGACCACTACATCCAGGCGTCCGACCCGCACCCCGAGCGCGAGCTGGCCTTCTCCGCCGACCTCGTCCGCTCGATCGCCGGCGGGGCGCCGTGGATGCTCATGGAGCACTCGACGTCGGCCGTGAACTGGCAGCACCACAACCGGACACGCACGACGGCCGAGTCGCACCGCAACTCGCTCTCCCACCTCGCGCACGGCGCCGACGCGCTCCTGTTCTTCCAGTGGCGCCAGTCGCGCGCGGGCGCCGAGAAGTACCACTCGTCGATGTACCCGCACGCGGGGACCGACTCGGACGTCTGGCGCGGGACCGTCCGGCTCGGCGAGATCCTGCGGGCCGTCGGCGAGGTCCGCGGCTCGCGGGTCCACGCCCGCGCTGCGGTCCTGTTCGACTGGCCGTCCTCGTGGGCCGCGCGGCTGGACTCCCACCCGACGGACGACGTCGACCCGCGCCTGCTCGCGCAGCGCCTGCACCACGCGCTCGCGCGGCGCGGCGTCATGGCCGACGTCGTGCGCGCGAGCGACGACCTGTCCGGCTATGACCTCGTCCTCGTCCCCGAGCTGTACCTCACGACGCCGGAGGCGGCCGCCAACGTCGCCGCGGCGGCCGAGCGCGGCGCGACCGTGCTCGTCTCGTACTTCTCCGGGATCGTCGACGCGTCCGACCACGTCTACCTCGGCGGCTACCCGGGCGCGTTCCGGGACCTGCTCGGCGTGCGCACCGAGGAGTTCTGGACGCTGCAGCCCGGCGAGACGCTCACCCTCAGCGACGGCGCGACCGCGACCACCTGGTCGGAGAACCTCCGCGCCGAGCCGGGCATCGAGGTGCTCGCGACCTACGTCGGCGGCGACCTGGACGGCGTCCCGGCGCTGACCCGCCGCGCGGTCGGGTCGGCGGGCGGGTCCGCCTGGTACCTCGCGACGCGGGTGGACGACGACGCCCTCCAGTCCCTGGTCGACCGGCTCGTCGAGGCGAGCGGCGTCGAGCCCGTCGTGGCCGAGGCGCCCGACGGCGTCGAGGTGACCCGCCGCACGGCCGACGACGGACGCTCCTGGCTCTTCGTGCTCAACCACTCGGACGTCGAGGTGCGCGTGCCGGCGACGGGCCGCGAGCTCGTCACCGGCGTCGACGCGGCCGGCGAGCTGACGGTGGCCGCCGGCGCGGTGGCCGTCGTCCGCGAGACGCGCGCCTAGGGTCGAGCTCGGCGCGCGGCTCGACCCGCCGGACCGCCAGGCGCACGCCCGGCGGCGGCGCGGCTCAGAACGGCACTCAGAACGGCGCGGCGAGGCCTCGCGCGAGGTCGTCGACGAGGTCGGCCGGGTCCTCGAGCCCGACGGACAGCCGGATCGTCGACTCCCCGATCCCGACCCGCTGCCGCCCCTCGAAGCCCGACTTCATGTGGGTGGTCGTCGCGGGGTGCGTGACGAGCGACTTCACGTCGCCGAGGTTGTTCGAGATGTCGATGAGCCGCAGCGCGTCGAGGAACGCGAACGCCCGGGCCTTGCCGCCGTCGGGATCGGTCGGGCCGTCCAGCGTGAACGAGACGACCGTCCCGCCGGCCTCCTGCTGCGCCACGGCCAGCTCGTGCTGCGGGTGCGAGGGCAGGTAGGGGTAGCGCACGTCGACGACGCCGGGCTGCGCCTCGAGCCAGCGGGCGATCTCGAGGGAGTTCTCGGACTGCCGCCGCACCCGCAGGTCCATCGTCTCCAGGCTCTTGAGCAGCACCCACGCGTTGAACGGGCTCATCGTCGGTCCGGTGTTGCGCAGGAAGGTCTGCAGCGGGCCGAGGACGTACTCGCGCGGGCCGAGCACGGCGCCGCCGAGGACGCGCCCCTGCCCGTCGATGTGCTTCGTCGTGGAGTAGACGACGACGTCGGCGCCGAGCGCCAGCGGCTTCTGCAGCACGGGGGTGGCGAAGACGTTGTCGACGACGACGAGGGCGCCAGCCCGGTGCGCCAGCTCGGACACCGTGACGATGTCGACGATGTCCTGCATGGGGTTGGTCGGCGTCTCGAAGAACACCACGTCGGCGGGCGTCGCGAGTGCCGCCGCCCACTGGTCGTTGTCGTGCGCGTCGACGTAGACGGTCTCGATGCCCCAGCCCTTGAACAGCTCGTCCAGGACGAGCAGCGTCGAGCCGAACATGGCGCGCCCGGCCACGATCCGCGAGCCTTGCCGCACCAGACAGGCCATCGACGCGAAGACCGCTGCCATCCCGGTGGCCGTCGCGAAGCACGCCTCCGCGCCCTCGATGAGCCGCAGCCGCTCCTCGAACGCCGAGGTCGTCGGGTTGGCGTAGCGCGTGTAGGAGAAGCGGTCGAGCTGGGCGAGGAAGGTCGCCTCGGCGTCGGCCGCGCGCGGGTAGACGTAGCCCTGGGTGAGGAACAGCGGCTCGGCCGTCTCCATGAAGCCGGTGCGCTCCTGGCCGCCGCGGATCGCGAGCGTGGTCGGGCGCAGGCCCTCGGGCAGGCTGCTGCGGGGCTGCGGGTCGGTCATGCCCCGGCCTCGTCGGCGTCCGGGCGCTCCTGGCTGCCCTGGTCGGGGTCGTCGTTCGTCGCGCCGGTCCAGCCCGACGGCGACGACGCCGGCGCGATCGTCCCGATGCTGGCGCCGTCCCACTCGGCGAGCGGGAGCCCCGACTCACGCCAGCCGCCCGGACCCTCGATCCCGCCGGCCACGTTGTACGCGGGCGTCAGCCCGACCGCGGTGGCGATCGCCGCCGCGCGCGCCGAGCGGCTGCCACCACGACAGACGAACAGGACCGGACGGTCACCGCCCGGGGTGAGCCCGGCCGCGACGAGGCCGGCGAGCAGCTCCCGCGCGGCCTCGGGGTCTGGCAGCAGCGGGTCGAGGACCACCGGTCGACGCAGCTGCGAGGCGTCCGGGATCCCGGTCTCGGCCCACTCCTGCGGGGTTCGCACGTCCACGAGCACCGCGTCCTCGTGGTTCTCGAGCAGCTCCCACGCCTCCAGCGGCGTGAGGTCGCCCTCGTAGTCGGCCATGTGGTCCTCCGGTTCGGTCGTCCGCGCGCCAACGATCGTATTCCCGGTCCGCCCGGCGCCTCGCCGCCGACCCGGTCCGGCCCACGTGGTGGACGCCGTCGGGCCGGTCCGAGCACGTCCTCGGTGCCGGTTCGGTCACGACGACGCGATCGGGCTGTCGGCGCGGGTGAGAGCGTGGGAGCGTGAGCCATGGACGGACGGGCGCGGGTGCTGACGGCGGTGCTGGCGCGGGACTGCTCTCCGCGTGCACACCGGCCTTGGCCGGAAAGGCAGGGTTCGCCGTCGGACCCGACGGCGAGGTCCTGCTCGTCGCGGCCTCGTGCGGGAACGGCGCACCGGGCTCGGCGGTGGCGGGGCTGGCCGTCGACAAGATCGGCGTCGACTCGACCGGTGAGCCGACCCGGGAGCGCATCGTCCGCGTCAAGGACCTTCGTCCGACTCCGGACCTGCCCGTCGTCGTCGAGGTCGACATCGACCTCGAGCCCGAGGCCGTCTACGTCGTCACCGGCTGGGACAGAGGGACGCTCGTCCGGATGAGCAACAACCTGTACAGGACCCGCGCAACGACCGAGTCGAGGAGTTCCTCGTGATCGCCTGCGGGAACCCACCGACCGTCCCCGCGTGACGGACGTCTCCCGAGGGTGTGAGGAAGCGGACGTCCCGCCGGATCCCGCGCCGGGTGCGGCGCAACTAGGCTGAACCCATGGCTTCCCACTTTGATGTCGTCGTCCTCGGTGCGGGCCCCGGTGGCTACGTCGCCGCCATCCGTGCAGCGCAGCTCGGCAAGTCCGTCGCCGTCGTCGAGAAGAGGTACTGGGGCGGTGTCTGCCTCAACGTCGGTTGCATCCCGTCGAAGGCACTCCTGAAGAACGCGGAGCTCGCCCACACGCTCACCCACGAGAAGGCCAAGTACGGCATCGAGGGTGACGCCACCATGTCCTACGGCCCGACGCACGCGCGCAGCCGTGCCGTGTCGGAGGGGATCGTCAAGGGCGTCCACTTCCTCATGAAGAAGAACAAGATCACCGAGGTCGACGGCTGGGGAACGCTCACCAGCCCGAACTCGATGGACGTGGCGCTCGGCACCGGGGGCACGGAGCAGCTCACGTTCGACAACCTCATCCTCGCGACGGGCGCCGTGACGCGGATGCTCCCGGGCGTCCAGGTGAGCGCCAACGTCGTGACCTACGAGGAGCAGATCCTCGACCCGAACCTGCCCGGCTCGATCATCATCGCCGGCTCGGGCGCGATCGGCGTCGAGTTCGCGTACGTGCTGAAGAACTTCGGCGTCGACGTCACGATCGTCGAGTTCCTCGACCGGATGGTCCCGACGGAGGACGCCGAGGTCTCCAAGGAGCTCGCCAAGCAGTACAAGAAGCTCGGCATCGACGTCCTGCTCTCGACCAAGGTCGAGGCCGTCGAGGACACGGGCTCGGGCGTCCGCGTCACGGTGTCGCCGGCGGCCGGCGGCGAGCAGCGGGTGCTCGAGGCCGACCGCCTCCTGTCCGCGATCGGCTTCGCCCCGCGGACCGACGGCTACGGGCTCGAGAGCACCGGCGTCGCGCTCACCGACCGCGGCGCCATCGCGATCGACGAGTACATGCGCACCAACGTGCCGAACATCTACGCGATCGGCGACGTGACGGCGAAGATGATGCTGGCGCACGTCGCCGAGGCGCAGGGGATCGTGGCGGCCGAGACGCTGGCCGGGGCCGAGACCATGTCGATCGACTACCGGTTCGTGCCGCGTGCGACGTACTGCCACCCGCAGATCGGCTCGATGGGGCTCACGGAGCAGCAGGCCCGCGACGCCGGCCACGATGTCAAGACCGCGACGTTCCCGTTCAGCGCCAACGGCAAGGCCCAGGGGCTCGGCGAGCCGGTCGGCTTCGTCAAGATCGTCGCCGACGCCGAGCGCAACGAGATCCTCGGCGCGCACATGATCGGCCCGGACGTCACGGAGCTGCTGCCGGCCCTCAACGTCGCGCAGACGTGGGACCTCACGGCGGACGAGGTCTCCCGCGTGATCTTCGCCCACCCGACGCTCGGCGAGGCCGTCAAGGAGGCCCTGCACGGCATCTCGGGCCACATGATCAACTTCTGAGGCTCCGGCCTCACCCGCGGCCGGCCCGACCGACCGCGCGCCCACGGCGCCGCTCCCCTCCCGGGGGCGGCGCCGTTCGCGTGTCGCGGGGCGGCCGGGACGTGGCGGCGCGGCGACCCAGCGGCGCGGCGCGACCCAGCGGCGCGGTGGCGATGAGGCGACGCGGCGGCGCGACGGCTCGGCGGCGCGACAGCCTGGACGGGGCCGACCGAGCCCGGCGCCGCCCCGTCGTCAGGTGATCTACACGGTCTGGCCCCGGCGGACTCACCCCGGCGTCGGGACGAGCCGAGGTGACCGGCCACGGCGACCAGCGGGGCGCCGATCGGACCCCGGGCCGCCGGCCAGCGCCTCGGCCGCAATAACGTGCACGGGTGGGGCCGGGTCAGACCCGGCCCCACCCGGCCCCGGTCCGGCGCGTACGGCACACGCTCAGTGACCGGCTCTCCTGAGCCGCAGGGGGCATGGTGCGGACTCAGGAGCACCTCGGTGCCAGCAGCCTTGTGAGGGCAAGGCGCCATGACTGCACCGAGGGGTCGTGTGGTGGGCGGGGCCGAAGCCCCGCCCGTGCGGCTCCGCATTCCGGGACGGGACGTCCACGGGGTGAGGGCACCCGGACGTCTCACCTACCCCGGTGGCGAAGCCACATGACTCGAGCCCGACCCCCCGCCGGGCTCGTGTCTGGAACGAACATAGCGAGTCGTTCACAGCGTGCAAAGAAGCAACTTGATCGAGGTACAACCGAGCGCTTGCGTTGTGAGGCACTTCTAAAATGCCCAGCGCGGTCTCGCCGTACACAACCACCACCTGTGATATCCACCACGGCACCACCGATCGGGCTTTGATGTCTCACATTGTGGTCGAGGGCCAGCCGTCGCACGTCGGGGCCCCACGATGCGCGTCCGGCCCGCCAGCGGCCGTGCGGCTGGTCAACCACGCTCCCGACGCGCACACTGGCTGGACACCAGCACACGTCACCCGGGAGTCACCATGGTCACCATCGCCGTCCACGGCGTCGCCAGCCGCCGGCTCGCACCCGAGCGAGCCACCGTCACCGTCGTCGCGACCGCGACCGGGGACGACCGGGCCGACGTCGTCACCCGCGTCGCGACCCAGCACGACCGCCTCGGCTCCGAGGCCGCGGCGTTCGAGGCGGCCGGCGCCGCCGAGAGCTGGCACACCAACGGCCTGACGACGGGTATCACGTGGGAGTGGCGGACCGTCGAGGGAACCAACGAGCAGGTGCGTCGCTTCCGCGCGGACGCCGAGGTCACCGTGACGTTCCGCGAGATCGGCGAGCTCCAGACCTGGCTGCTCGACGTCGCCCAGCGCGAGGACGTCGAGGTCCGCAGCGTCGGCTGGGACCTCACCGACGCCACGCGCACCACCGCGCTCAGCCTCCTGCGCGCCGCAGCCGTGACGGACGCGGTCACCCGCGCCGTCGACCTCGCGGACGCGGCCGGCCTTGGCACCCCCCGCCTGAGCGCCCTGTACGAGTCGGGGCTGCGCCCGGGACTCGGCGACGGCGGCCCGCACCCGACGCCGATGTTCGCGCGCGCGATGTCGGCCGATGCCGGCGGCGGCTCCGGGCTCGACCTGCACCCGCAGGAGATCGAGCTGACCGCGACCGTCACCGCCGACTTCACCACCGGCTCCTCCACCCCCGCCCCGATCGCGGCGGGCTGAGGCGTGGCGCGGGCGAGCGACGCGGTCGTCCTCGACGTCGACGGGCGCGAGGTCCGGGTCTCCTCCCCCGGTCGGGTCATCTTCGAGACGAGCCCCGAGCCGATCACGAAGCTCGAGGTGGCCGAGTACGCGCTCGCCGTCGGCCCGGGACTGCTGGGCGCGCTGCGCGACCGGCCGACCGCGCTGGAACGCTGGCCCGACGGGTACCGCGAGGGGATGAAGCTGACCACCCGGGACGGCCAGCAGGGCGACGGCTTCTACTCCAAGCGCCTGCCGAAGGGGGCGCCCGACTGGCTCACGACCGCGCGGATCACCTTCCCGAGCGGTCGGACGGCCGACGAGCTGTGCCCGCGGGAGCTCGCGGCGGTCGTGTGGGCGGTCCAGATGGGCACGCTCACGTTCCACCCGTGGCCGGTCCGCAGCGGCGACGTCGAGCACCCCGACCAGCTCCGGATCGACCTCGACCCGCAGCCGGGCACCGACTTCGACGACGCGGCGCGGCTCGCACCGCTCGTGCGCGCGGTGGCCGAGGAGGCGGGCCTCACGCTGTTCCCGAAGACCTCCGGCGGGCGCGGGCTCCACCTGTTCGCCCCGATCAGACCCGAGTGGGACTTCCCGACGGCGCGCCGGGCGACGCTCGCGCTCGCCCGGGAGATCGAACGTCGCGACCCGGCCCATGTCACGACCGCGTGGTGGAAGGAGGAGCGCGGCACGCGCGTCTTCATCGACTACAACCAGATGGCGCGCGACCGCACGATCGCCTCGGCGTACTCGCCGCGGGCCAACGGACGCGCGACGGTCTCGGCCCCCCTGCACTGGTCCGAGATCGAGACGCCGGGGCTCGTCTCGCCCGACGACTTCACGATCCGGACGATGCCCGCCCGCTTCCGCGAGGTCGGCGACCTGTTCGCCGGCGCGAACGGGGCGGCGGGCGGCTGCGAGCCGGCGGGCCTCGAGACCCTGCTCGAGTGGGTCGAGCGCGACGAGCGCGACCACGACCTCGGCGAGGCGCCCTACCCGCCCGACCACCCGAAGATGCCGGGCGAGCCGCCCCGGGTGCAGCCCAGCCGCGCGCGGCACGACGACTGATCGCCGGCGACCGGCCACCCGACCGTCGAGCCCGACCGTCCGTCCCGTCCGGGCGACGACCCGACCGCCCGTCCCTCGGGCGATGCCGGACCCGTGGCCTCCGGGAGGTCCCGGAGGTTATGCTTCTAGGTTCCGCCCGAGGTCGGATGGTCCTTGGGACCGGGACGCGTGACGATGGTTTCAACGCGGTGGAACCCACCGCAGCCCGCCACGGGACCAGCTCGACGAAGGAGAGACCATGACCGAGGACCACACGAACCCGAACCCCGAGCACACCGACGCCTACACCGAGGTGCCGACGCCCGAGGCCGAGGCGCCCAAGCACGCCGGTCCGGACAGCGATGGCCAGACCGAGGAGTTCACGGTCTCCGCGAACAAGCTGCTCGGCAAGGTGAAGGAGCTCATCAACGAGGGCAACGTGCGCAAGATCATCCTGCGCAACGAGGCCGGCAACACGCTGCTGGAGATCCCGCTCAACGCCGGTCTCGCCGGCGTCGCGGCCGCCGCGGTGTTCGCCCCCGTCCTCGTGGCCGTCGGCGCGATCGCCGCGCTCGTCACCTCCGTGAGCATCACGGTGGTCCGCGCCCCGAAGACCGACGTCCCCGTCGAGGACGTCCACCAGGGCTGACCCTCATCCCAGGACGAGCCGTGGTCGCGCTGCGACCACGGCTCGTTCTCGTCTCCGGGCCGGCTCGGCTCACCCGGGACGCCGGTCTCGGGCCGGCGACCTCAGCCGCGCTCGACCAGCCGGCTCAGCATGACGGTCGACTCCGTGCGCTCGATGCTCGCCGACGAGCGGATCCGCTCGAGCGTCTCCTCCAGGTGCGCGATGTCGCGCGCCCGCACCCGCACGATCGCGTCGGCCTGACCCGCGACGGTCCACGCCGACACGATCTCGGGGATCGGCGTCCACGCCTCCGCGAGCGCGCTCGGCGCCACCGCGCCGGCGCAGTAGACGAGCACGAGCGCCTCGATCCCCCAGCCGAGGGCGCCCGGCGCGACGGTCGCGGTGAACCCGAGCAGCACGCCGTCGTCGAGCAGCCGGTCGACGCGCCGCTTCACGGCGGGCGCCGAGAGACCGACGACGCCGCCGACCTCCGCGTACGTCGCGCGTCCGTCGAGCTGCAGCTCCGCCAGGATCTGGCGGTCGATCCCGTCCATGCTGGCGATCATAGGTGTCGGCCGCCACGCCGATGCAACGGATCCACGCCTCGTCGGCCTTCGACGGCGATCCATTGCGACCACACGCAACGCGCGGTCGTTGCCCGGCCGACCCCGCGGGTGCGACGGTTGACCGAGCAGCTACGCCCAGGAGGCCGCCCCGTGTCACGCCACTATCTGATGTGTCGCCCCACCTACTTCGACGTCGTCTACGAGATCAACCCGTGGATGCACGCGAACGTGCCCGTCGACCACGACCTCGTCATGTCGCAGTGGGAGACCCTGCGCGCGACCTACGAGGACCTCGGCTTCCGGGTCGACGTAATCGAGGGCGCACCGGGCCTGCCCGACATGGTCTACGCCGCCAACGGCGCCACGGTGGTGGACGGCCGGGCGCTCGGGGCGTCGTTCCACTACCCGCAGCGTCGTGCCGAGGCCGCGCTGTACAACGACTGGCTCCGCGCGCACGGCTTCGAGGTGACCGAGGCCGTCGCGGTCAACGAGGGCGAGGGCGACTTCCTCACGGTCGGGCCGCGCATCCTCGCGGGCAGCGGGTTCCGCTCGGACACGGCCTCGCACGCCGAGCTGGCCGCCCTCACGGGCCGCGAGGTCGTCGGGCTCGAGCTCGTCGACCCGAGCTACTACCACCTCGACACCGCGCTCACCGTGCTCGGCGACGACGACATCGCCTACCTGCCGCAGGCGTTCAGCGAGGCGAGCCGGGCGATCCTCGCCGAGCTCTACCCCCGGGCCATCCACGTCTCGCCGCAGGACGCGGCCGTGTTCGGCCTCAACGCCGTGAGCGACGGGCACCGCGTCGTCGTCGCGAGCCAGGCCACCGGCTTCATCGAGCAGCTTCGCGCGGCCGGGTACGAGCCGGTCCCCGTCGACCTGTCCGAGCTGCTCAAGGGCGGCGGCGGCATCAAGTGCTGCACGCTGGAGCTGCGCCCCGCCCCGTCCCGGTAGCGGGGGACGCCGGGACGAGGAGGAGGGTGACGATGACGACGAGCGAGTCCCACCGGCACATCGAGGCCGTCGAGCGCCACGCCGCGCACAACTACCACCCGCTCCCCGTGGTCATCGCCTCGGGCGACGGGGCGTGGGTCACGGACGTCGACGGACGCCGCTACCTCGACTGTCTCGCCGCCTACTCGGCGCTCAACCTCGGCCACGCCCACCCCCGGCTCGTCGCGGTCGCGCACGAGCAGCTCGACCGGCTCACGCTCGTCTCGCGCGCCTTCCACCACGACCGGATGGCCGCCTTCGTCACGGGGCTCGCCGACCTCGTCGGCCCGCTCGTCGTCGCCGAGGGACCCGGCGGCACCGGCGAGGCGATGGTGCTGCCGATGAACACGGGCGCCGAGGCCGTGGAGTCGGCGATCAAGGTGGTCCGCAAGCACGCGCACGACGTCCGCGGGATCGCCGAGCCCGAGATCGTCGTGGCCGACGGCAACTTCCACGGGCGCACGACGACGATCGTCTCCTTCTCCGGCGACCCGGACGCGCGCGACGGGTTCGGCCCCTACACGCCGGGCTTCGTCTCCGTCCCCTACGGCGACGCCGACGCGCTGGCCGCGGCGCTCACGGAACGCACGGCGGCCGTCCTGCTCGAGCCGATCCAGGGCGAGGCCGGCGTCGTGACGCCGCCGCCCGGCTACCTCGCGCGGGTGCGCGAGGCGACCGCCGAGCGCGGCGTCCTGCTCGTCGCCGACGAGATCCAGTCCGGCCTCGCGCGCGCCGGGTCGACGCTCGCGATCTCCCACGACGGCGTCCGTCCCGACCTCGTGACGCTCGGCAAGGCGCTCGGCGGCGGCATCGTGCCGGTCTCGGCCGTCGTCGGCTCCTCGGAGGTGCTCGGCGTCCTGACGCCCGGCACCCACGGGTCGACGTTCGGCGGCAACCCGCTCGCCGCCGCCGTCGCTGCCGAGGTGGTCGCGATGCTGGCCGACGGGACGTGGCAGGAGCGCTCGCGCACCCTGGGCGCCCGGCTGCACGACGGGCTGTCCGAGCTGGTCGGGCACGGGCTGAGCTCCGTGCGCGGCCGCGGGCTGTGGGCTGGCATCGACGTCGCGCCCGAGGTCGGCACGGCCCGCGACGTCGCCGAGCGCCTGCTCGCGCGCGGCATCCTCGCCAAGGACACGCACACGACGACGCTGCGCCTCGCGCCGCCGCTCGTCATCACGGCCGAGGAGATCGACTGGCTGCTCGACCGTCTCCGCGACTGCCTCGCGGCGGTCTGACGCCGGGGGTCGCGCCCCACCCCCTCCCGAGCCCCGCGCCGAGTGGGTTAGGCTAACCTAACCAACTGGCCGCCATGCCGAGCGCGCCGCTGGAGAGGGAGACCAATGGCGAAGCGCGGCTTCACCGGAGCCATGATGCGCGGCTACGGCGCGCGCGACCACGTGGCGACCGTCACCGGGATCGAACGGCTCGCGCCGCACTTCGTGCGCCTGCGGTTCCACTCGGACACGCTGCTCCAGGACGGCAACACGGTCGTGGCCCCCACCGCCTACCTGCGGTTCTGGTTCCCCGACCACGAGGGCCGCGACGTCGAGCACCAGCGGGGCTACACGCTCTCGGAGGCGGACGCGGCGACGGGCGACTTCGCCGTCGACGTCGTCCTGCACGAACCGGCGGGTCCGGCCTCCGCCTGGGCGCAGCGGGCGGAGATCGGGACCGCCATCCAGGTGACGGCGCTCGGCTCGACGCGCTTCGACCTGCCCGAGGAGCTGCCGGCCGGCTACCTGCTCGTCGGCGACGCCGCCTCGATCCCGGCGATCAACGCCATCCTCGGCGAGCTGCCGGCGGAGGTCCCCGTCGAGCTCTACCTCGAGGAGCACGACGCCGACGACCGCCTCATCCCCCTCGCCGCGCACCCGCGCGCCACCGTGCACTGGGTGCCGCGCCGCGGCGAGACGTCGCTGGCCGCCGCGATCGAGGCCCGGGACTGGTCCGACTGGTACGCCTGGATGGCCCCGGAGTCGGGGTCGCTCAAGCACCTGCGGACGCGGCTGCGCGACGAGTTCGGCTTCCCCAGGTCCGAGGTCCACGCGCAGGCCTACTGGTACTACGGGCGCGCGTTCGGGTCGAACCGGTCGAAGGCTGCGCCCGAGCCGGTGCCGAGCGCCGAGGTCGGGCCGGACGCCGGGGCCGCCGCCTCGCCGTCCGCCGCCTCGCCGTCCACCGACGTCCGAGCCGACCCTCCCGCCGACGCGGTGGCGAGCGACGCCGCCGCGAGCGCCGCGGACACCTCCGAGGCCGGGACGACCACCAGTCCGCGCGGTCGCTGGCGCGCCCAGGCCGGCGGCCGGCTGCTCGCCCCGCTGCGCGGCACGCTCGTCGTCGCCGGCGTCGCCCAGGCGCTCGTGACGCTCGTGCAGCTCGCGCCCTTCGTCCTGCTCGTCGAGCTGTCGCGCCTCCTGCTGTCCGGCGCGGACGCGCCATCGCTGTGGACGGTCGGGCTCTGGGCGGTCGGGCTCATGACGGCCGGGGTCGTCGGCTCGTCGGCGCTGCTCCTGTGGCTGCACCGCGTCGACGCCCGGTTCGCCCGCGACCTGCGCCAGCGTCTCCTCGGCAAGCTGGCGCGCCTGCCGCTCGGCTGGTTCGACGCCCGCGGCTCCGGACAGGTCAAGCAGCTCGTCCAGGACGACACCCTCGCGCTGCACTACCTCGTGACGCACGCCGTCGGCGATGCCGTCGCCGCCGTCGTGGCGCCGGTCGCGGTGCTCGTGTACCTCGTCGTGGTCGACTGGCGGATCGCGCTCCTGCTCCTGCTGCCCGTCCTCGCCTATCTCGTCGTCATGGCGATCATGGTCGTCCAGTCGGGTGCGCGGACCGCCGAGGCCCTGCGCTGGGCCGAGCGGATGAACGTCGAGGCCGGCGCCTACCTGGAGGGGCAGCCCGTCGTCCGCGTGTTCGGCGGCGCGGCCGCCTCGCGGTTCCGCGCGCGGCTGCAGCAGTACGTCACCTTCCTCGACGACTGGCAACGTCCGCTCACGAGCCAGAAGGCGTTCATCGACCTCGTCACCCGGCCCGCCACCTTCCTCCTGCTCATCTGCTCGCTCGGCACGCTGCTCATCACGACGGGGCGGATGGACCCCGTGACGCTCCTGCCGTTCCTGCTGCTCGGCACGACCTTCGGGCCGCGGCTGCTCGGTGTCGGGTACGGGCTCTCGGGCCTGCGCACCGGCCTGCTGGCGGCTCGCCGGATCCAGGTGACGCTCGACGAGCCGGAGCTCGAGACCGACGACGAGGCAGCACCGGGCACCCCCGCCGCCGCGCCACCCGGCCGCGTCGAGCTCGACGGCGTCGGCTTCTCCTACCGGCCGGGCGTCCCCGTCCTGCACGACGTCTCGCTCACGCTCGAGCCCGGCACCGTGACCGCGCTCGTCGGCCCGTCCGGCTCCGGCAAGTCGACGCTCGCCGCCCTGCTGGCGCGGTTCCACGACGTCGGGACGGGCGCGATCCGCATCGGCGGGCGCGACCTGCGCGAGCTCACGGCCGACGAGCTCTACACACGCGTCGGCTTCGTGTTCCAGCAGACCCAGCTCGTCCACGGCACGGTCCGGGAGAACATCGCGCTCGCGGTGCCCGACGCCCACGACGAGGCGGTCGAGGCCGCCGCGCGGGCCGCGCAGCTGCACGAGCGCATCCTGCGCCTGCCGCGCGGCTACGACACCGTGCTCGGCCCGGACGCCGCGCTCTCGGGGGGCGAGCGCCAGCGGCTCACGATCGCCAGGGCGCTGCTCGCCGACACCCCCGTGCTCGTCCTGGACGAGGCGACGGCGTTCGCCGACCCCGAGTCCGAGTACCTGGTCCAGCGCGCGCTCGACCGGCTCACGGTCGGGCGGACCGTCGTCGTCATCGCGCACCGGCTGCACACCGTCACGGGGGTCGACCGGATCGTGGTGCTCGACCACGGCCGCGTCGCGCAGACCGGGACGCACGCCGAGCTGCTGGCCCGTGACGGCCGCTACCGGGAGCTCTGGCTCGCCGGCGAGCACGCGCGCACGACCGAGCCCGAGCCCGTCCTCACCGCGGGCGCGAGCCCGCTCGACAGCGAGGTGGCCCGATGATCCGCACCCTGCTCGCGCTGCTGCCCGACGGCAGCCGCCGCGCCGTCCTCGCCCACCTCGGCCTCACGCTGGTGAGCGTCGCCCTGCGGGCCGCCGGCGCCGTCCTGCTCGTGCCGCTGATCGGTGCCCTGTTCGGCGACGACCCCGGGACGGCCTGGCCGTGGGTCGGCGTCCTCGCTCTGGTGACGGCCGCCGGCTGGCTCGTCGACTCCCTCGTCGCCCGGATCGGGTTCGGCCTCGGCTTCGGGCTCCTGGACAGCGGGCAGCGCACCGTCGCCGACCACATCACCCGGACGCGCCTGACCTGGTTCGACTCCGCCACCACGTCGACGACGCGACAGGCCGTCGCGGCCACCGGCCCCGACCTGGTCGGACTCGTCGTCTACCTCGTGACGCCCCTCGTCGGGGCCGTCCTGCTGCCGGCGGCGATCGCCGTCGCGCTGCTGCCCGTGTCGCCGCAGCTGGGCCTCGCGGCGCTCGCCGGCGTCCCCGTCCTGCTCGGCGCGTTCGTGCTGTCCGGCCGGCTCAGCCGGAGCGCCGACCGCGCAGCGGCCGAGACGAACGGGGCCCTGACCGAGCGGATCATCGAGTTCGCTAGGACCCAGCAGGCCCTGCGCGCGTCGCGCCGGGTCGAGCCCGCCCGCAGCCACGCGGGCGCGGCGCTCGCGGCCCAGCACGGCGCGACGCTGCGGCTCCTCGCGATGCAGGTGCCCGGACAGATCGTCTTCGGTCTCGCCAGCCAGCTCGCCCTCCTGCTGCTGGCCGGCACGACGGTGGTGCTGGCGGTCCGAGGCGACCTGACCGGCCCCGAGACGATCGCGCTCATCGTCGTCGTGGTGCGCTACCTCGAGCCGTTCACGATGCTCGCCGAGCTGTCGCCCGGCGTCGAGGCGACCACGGCCGCCCTGCGTCGCATCCGCGAGGTGCTCGGCGCCCCCGTCGACCCCACCGGGACGCGCAACGTCACCCCGCCGCGGCCGCCGCGGATCGAGCTGCGCGGGGTCGGCTTCCGATACGAGACGAACGACGACGCCGCCGACACCGGTGGCGCCGGGACGCCGCTGGTGCTCGACGGGCTCGACCTCGTGCTCGAGCCCGGGACGACGACGGCGCTCGTCGGGCCCTCCGGCTCCGGGAAGAGCACGGTGCTCGCGCTGCTCGGCGGCCTGCACCGGCCGACGGCGGGGCAGGTCCTCGTCGACGGCGTCGACGCCGCGGAGCTGACGGCGGACGCCCGCCGTGCCCTCGCGAGCGTCGTGTTCCAGCAGCCCTACCTGTTCGACGGCAGCGTCCGGGAGAACGTGCTGGTCGGCGACCCGGCGGCCGACGACGCGGCGCTCGCCGGCGCCGCGCGGCTCGCCCGGGTCGACACGCTGCTGGAGCGGCTGCCCGACGGCTGGGACACCCGCGTCGGCGAGGCCGGCTCGTCGCTGTCGGGCGGCGAGCGCCAGCGCGTCTCCATCGCCCGGGCGCTCCTCAAGCCGGCGCCCGTCCTCCTGCTCGACGAGGCGACGAGCGCGCTCGACACCGAGAACGACGCGGCCGTGACAGCCGCGCTGACCGACGACCCGACGCCGCGCACGCGCGTCATCGTCGCCCACCGGCTCAGCAGCATCCGGGCGGCCGACCGCGTCGTCCTCCTCGAGGACGGACGCGTCACGGAGGACGGGACGGTCGAGGAGCTGCTCGCGGCCGGCGGCCGGTTCGCGGAGTTCTGGCGCCAGCAGGACGCGGCGTCCGGTTGGCGGCTCGCGGAGTCCGCCGGCTGACCGGTCGGAGGCCGTCCTCGCCGGAGCAGCCGCGCGCGGTGTCCCCCCGGGAACCGGATCGCCGGACCTACCCGGGCCCACGGTGGACATCGGCGGAGCGAGGGCCACCGGTCGACCGGATCACCGGACGCACTCGCACCCGTGGTCCCCGCCGACCGAAGCCATCGACCGACTCGGCCGACCGACTCCGCCGACCGACGCGTCCGGGCGCTCTGCGCGCCGCTCGTCCGGGCCGCTCCCGGCTACTGGCCGTGGAAGTCCGGGTCCGCGGCCGGCGCCCCGGGAAGGATCTCGTCGAGGTCGTACCCGGCCACCTCGTCGAGCTGGTCGTAGGTGCACGAGCTCGGATCGCGGTCCGGGCGCCACCGCTTGAACTGCGTCGTGTGCCGGAACCGGTCGCCCTCCATGTGGTCGTACCCGACCTCGAGCACCCGCTCGGGACGCAGCGGGACGAACGAGAGGTCCTTCCCCCCGCTCCACCGCGACACCGCGCCCGGCTTGCGACCGCCGGCGTGCGCGGCGGGGTCGGCCCAGTCGCCCCAGGGGTGGGCGGCCGTCGCGGCGTCGTCGTCGAGGTCGACCCGGAGGTCCGCCAGCTCCTCGACCAGCTCGGCCCGCCGGGCCATGGGGAACGAGGCGGAGACGCCGACGAACTGCAGCCGGGACCCGGCGTACAGCCCGAGCAGGAGCGAGCCGACGAGCGGTCGCTCCGGCGTCGAGTCCTTGTGCGGCCGATATCCGGCGAGGACGACGTCGGCCGTGCGCGCGTGCTTCACCTTCGTCATGGCGCGCTTGTTCGGCGCGTAGGGACCGGCGAGCGGCTTGGCGACGACGCCGTCCAGCCCGGCCCCCTCGAAGCTGTCGAACCAGGCGGCCGCCACCTCGGGGTCGAGCGTCCGCGGCGTCGCCTGGACGCGCGGACCCAGCGGGCCGAGGCCGTCGAGCACCTCGATCCGCTCGCTCAGGGGACGTTCCAGCAGCACGTCGTCGCCGAGCGCGAGGAGGTCGAAGACGACGAGCGTCGCCGGCGCGCGCTCCGCCAGCATCCGGACGCGCGAGTCCGCGGGGTGGATGCGCTGGCCGAGAAGGTCGAAGTCGAGACGCGCGCCGTGGACCAGGACGATCTCGCCGTCGACGGCGCACGGGTCCGGCAGCTCCTCGCGCACGGCGGCGACGACGTCCGGGAAGTAGCGCGTCATCGGCTTGCCGTTGCGTGAGTAGATCTCCACCTCGCCGTCGGCGAGCAGGACGATCGCGCGGAAGCCGTCCCACTTGGGCTCGTAGGCGAAGGGGCCGTTCGTGGCGTCGGGACCGGGGATGCCCGGCGCCGAGGACGCGAGCATCGGGGCGAGCCCGACGAGGTCGGGGTACTGCTCGGCGATGGTCATCTCGTCGCTCCTGTCGCTCCGCCGTCCGGCCGCGCGGCTAGACCGACGCCCCGACGCCGGAGGCGGTGGCATCGGCCTCGGTGAGCCGCACGCCGATCTGGTCGGCCGCGTCCTGGAGGATGCGCTGGACGACGAGCGTGTCGTGCAGCGGCATGACGGGCGACTGGGTGAGACCCGCGGCCAGGCAGCGCTGGACCTCGACGAACTCGTAGGAGTAGCCGGCGCCGTCGGGCGGCACGTGCCGCTCCTCCGGATCCGCGCCCTCGCGGTGGAGCACGACGCGGTCGGGGTGGTGGAACCGCGGGGGCAGGTCGATCCAGCCCTCGGTGCCGTAGATCCGGGCGTCGCCGGGCATCGGCGAGCGGAACGAGGTCTGGAGGGTCGCCGTGCGGCCCGAGCCGAAGTCGACGAGCAGGCCGGCCTCGGCGTCGGCGCCCGAGGGCAGGAGCGAGCCCCGCGCGGTGACGCTCACGGCGTCGCCGAGGACCATCTGGGCCATGCTCACGACGTAGACCCCGAGGTCGAGCAGCGTCCCGCCGCCGAGCTCGAGGTTGAACAGGCGGTCCTCCGGGTCGAACGGGCGGTTGATGCCGAGATCGGCGGCGACCGCGCGGACCTCGCCGATCGCGCCGTCGGCGACGAGGCGCCGGGCCTCTGCCACGGCGGGCAGGAACCGCGTCCACATCGCCTCCATGACGAAGACCTCGCGCATCGTCGCCTCCCCCACGACGCGCTGCGCGCCCGCGAGCGTGGCGGCGAAGGTCTTCTCCACCAGGACGGCCTTGCCCTCCCGGATCGCCGCGACGGCCTGGGCAGCGTGCTGCGTGTGCGGCGTCGCGAGGTAGACGGCGTCGATCTCGGGGTCGGCGAGCAGGTCCCGGTAGCCGACGTACGCGCGGGCGCCCGGGGCGTGGTCGGCGACGAACCGCTCGGCACGCTCGCGGCTGCGGCTGCCGACCGCCGTGACGACACCGTCCGTCACGTGGGCGAAGTCGTCCGCCACCTTGGCGGCGATGCGGCCCGGCCCGAGGATTCCCCAGCGTGTGGTCATGCCCCCATCATGCCGAGGGGGTCGGACATCTGGCGAGGGCCGGGCCTCGTCAGGCGGCGGAGGGCAGGCGGGCGGCGCTCGGGACGCGGACGTCGACCTCGACCGGCCACGGCAGCCGGATCGTCGCCGTGAACGCGTCGCCGCCGAACCGGGTCGGGATCGCGGGCGGCGTCCGGAGCGCCTCGCGCACGGCGTCGAGGACGAGGGCGAGGTCGCGCGGGTCGCGCACCTCGACCGCTGCCCGCCCGCCTGCGATGCCGGCCAGGGCGACCGCGTCCCGGGCGACGCGCGCCGCGTCGTCGTCGGTGTGCACCCGGTCGAGACGGACGACGACGTCGACCGCCCCGCCGAGCAGGCGCAGGAGCCGCGACGCGACGGCGGCCGCGCCCGGGCCGGCGACCACGAGGTCGCGGCGGCCGCGGGCGAGCCAGCGCTGGACGTCGGCGACGAGGACGTGGAAGGGCACCGCGGCGTCGAGCTCGATGGCGACCGGCGCGACCGAGGGGGCGGGTCGCGCCGCGCGGGAGGCGGGACGGGTGGCGGCGCGACGGGAGGTGCGGCGGCGGGACGGGGCGAGGGACATGGGGGCTCCGCTGGGAGTCGGGACGGTGGCCGGGGTTGCCCGGCGCACCTCAGCGGTGGCCGGGCTCCGGCATACAGTCCGGACGCGCGACGCGGAGCTCGCGGGTGGGGTCTGGCCTCGTCATGCGGACGACGCTAGGGGCTGCACCCAGCCCGACGGAGGGACGGCGGAAACGTCCCGGATCCTGAGACGCAGCCGTCGGGCGCTCGGGAGCTGAGCCCCGGCGCGCCGGGTCGACGCCGGCACGGTGCGCGGGCAGCACGACGCGCCCGGGCCGTTCGGCTCCGGGCGCGTCGTGAGTCGCGGGCTGGACGCACCGCGCCGATCGCTCGGCGCGGCGTCCGGGATCAGCGCGGCGTGTAGGTGAGGCAGTTCGCGGTGCCGCCGCCGGGGCCGACGCGGACGGCCTCGGCCGAGCACTCGAGCTCGGAGTTGAACACGCAGTCGGTGCGCTGGCACGCGCCGACCTGGGCGACGACGCGGTCGAGCCCGCCGCGCGCCGAGATGTCGATGAACGTGGCGCAGTCGGCCTCGCCGTCGATCGTCACGGCGAAGGCGGTGCAGCCGTCGTGGTTGTAGGAGCACCCAGCCACCGAGCACTCGACGACGTGGGGCATCTCGATGAGAGCGGCCATGATTTCCTCCTCGCTGCGGTCCGCTGTTGCGGAATTACCGTCAGAGTAGGCCGGTCGAACCAATTACACAACGAAGTTTAGGCTCCCCTTCCCTTGGAACCACGCCATTCTCATGCAATTAGGAAACGTCTCCGGCGCAGATATATTTACGCAACACTCGCCTTTCCGAACGGCCCGCGGGACGGGCGTCTACGGTGGGCACGTGCGGTGGCGAGGACCGGGGGCCCGGGCGGAGACGGCGCGGCTGAGCCGGCTCGACGCGGTCCGGCCGCGCGCCTACGCCGCCCTCAGCGAGGTCGAGCGCGCCCGGCTCGCGACCCTGTCGGACGCCGCGGCGGACGAGGTGCTGCTCGGTCGCTGGCTCCTGCGCTCACTCGCGGCCGAGGCCGTCCCGGGCGCCGAGCCGCAGGACGTCGTCGTCGAGGCGACCTGCCCCGCCTGCGGCCGCGAGCACGGCCGCCCCACGCTCCCCGGTCTGGGGCTGCTCGGCAGCATCGCGCACGCGGGCGGGCTCGTCGTCGCGGCCGTCGCGCGGCGGGACGCCTGGTCCGCGGTCGGGATCGACACCGAGCCGGTCGGCGCGCAGGGCCTCGGCGAGGCCGAGCTGCTGCGGTGGACCGAGCGCGAGGCGATCGGCAAGGCCCTTGGCGTCGGGATCGTCGAGCACGTCGCCCTCGACCCCGCGGCCGGTCGCCCCGACGACGCCGCTCGCCCCGACGGCTGGCGGCTCGAGCGGCTCGCGACCCCCGGCCACCTCACGACGCTCGCCCTGCGCTGACCGCGGCGCGCGCCGCTGCCCCGGACCACGGCCCGCCCCGACGGACGGTGACGACGAACGACGGCTACGGCAGCGCGGGCAGCCCCGGCCGGCGCAGCCACGCGTCGAACAGTCCCGCGAGGTCCCGCCCCGTTCGCTCGCGCACGTGGGCCTCGAAGTCCTCGGTCGAGACGACCGAGTGCCGCCGGTCGTGGGTCCAGGACCGCACGACGTCGAAGAACGCCTCGTCGCCCAGCTCGGTCCGCAGCGCGTGCAGCGTGAGGGCGCCGCGCTCGTAGACCCGGTCGTCGAACATGTCGGCCGGGCCGGGATCGGCCAGGACGAGATCCTGCGGCTGGCCGGCGAGCCGCGCGTGGAAGCGCGCCGCGAGCTCCGCGGCGCTCGGCCCGCCCGAGGCCTGCGACCAGATCCACTCCGAGTAGCAGGCGAACCCCTCGTTGAGCCAGATGTGGCGCCACTGCCGCACGCCGACGGAGTTCCCGAACCACTGGTGCGCCAGCTCGTGCGCGATCAGGCGGTCCGAGCCCTGGTCGCCCAGCACGTGGTTGGAGCCGAACGTCGCCATGCCCTGCGCCTCGGTCGGGATCTCCAGCTCGTCGTCGGTCACGACGACCGCGTACCCGGGCAGCGGGTAGGGCCCGAACGCCTCGACGAACGTCGCCATCATGGCCGGCACGCGCGCGTGGACGTCCGCCCGCACCCGCTGGCGCAGCCGCGAGGGGTAGAGCACCGAGCCGGGCACGCCGCCGAGGTCGATCTCGTCCTCGACGTAGCGGCCGACCTGGACGGTCGCGAGGTATGGCGCCGCCGGAACGTCCTGGTGGAACCGCCAGACCCGGTCGCCCCCGACGGTGCCGTGGCTCCCCGGCACCCCGTTGGTCCGCACCCGGTAGCCCTTCTCGGCGCGCACCTGGATCCGGTAGCGCGACTTGCGCGCGGGGGTGTCGTTGCACGGGAACCAGGTCGCCGACCCGACCGGCTGCGACGCGACCAGCGAGCCGTCCTCGAGCTCCTCCCAGCCGATCGTCCCCCACCGGGTCCGCCGCGGTCGCGGCTTGCCCGCGTAGTCGACCTCGACGCTCAGGCGCGTCCCGGCGGGGACCGCCGCCGGCAGCCGGACCGTCAGCTTGGTCGCGCTCTGCGCGTGCTTCGCCCGCCGCCCGTCGACCCGCGTCTCGCCGACGCTCAGCCCGACGAGGTCGAGCTGCAGCCGCGTCAGGGGCGCCAGTACGAGGACCGAGAGCACGGCCGTGCCCTGGAGCCGGTTGGTCCGCACCTGGTAGTGCAGGTCGAGGTCGTAGGACTCGACGTGGTAGCCGTCGTTCCCGGAGTCGGGCGTGTAGGGGTCGACCGCCGGCGGGTACCGGTCGATGGGGACGTCGACGGACATGGCACGACCTTCGGGGGCGACGAGGGGACCTGGGGAGCCTAGTCGGCCGATCCCCGGCCCGAGTACTGCCGGACGCGGACCGAGCGCCACGGCCCGATCGGGTTGCCGCTCCACCGGCTGCCCATCGGGACCGTCTCCCCGCGCATGACGAGCGACGCCGGCCCGACGGTCGCGTAGGCGTCGATCGAGGCCGCCGGGAGGATGACGGAGTGCGGCCCGAGCGTCGCCCCCTCCTCGATCCGGACCGTGTCGATGCTCATGATCCGGTCGTGGAACAGGTGCGTCTGCACGACGCAGCCGCGGTTGACGGTGGCCCCGTCGCCGAGCTCGACCAGGTCCGGCTCGGGGAACCAGTACGACTCGCACCACACGCCGCGGCCGATCCGGACGCCGAGCGTGCGCAGCCACAGGGCGAGCACCGGCGAGCCCCCGGCCGCGTTCGCGAACCACGGCGCGGCCATCATCTCGGTGAACGTGTCCGCCACCTCGGTGCGCCAGACGAAGCTCGACCACAGCGGGTGCTCGCCCGCGCGGATCGGCCCGACGATGAGCCACTTCGCCGCCGTCGTGGTCAGCGCCGCGACGACCGCGGCCACCGCGAGCACGACGCCGGACGCGAGAGCCGCCCACCACACGCCCCACGTCGCGGCCGCCCACGCGAGCGTCAGCATGACGGTCACGCCGAGGGCGCACGTGAGGACGACGGGCACGATCCGGGTCGCCTCCCACAGGGCGCGGGCGACGCGCAGTCGCAGCGGCGGCGCATACGTGAGCGACTCGTCGCCGTCGTTCGGCACGCGCCGCAGGCGCACCGGCGGCGAGCCGAGCCAGGACGAGCCGGCCTTGGCCTTCGCCGGCGCGAGGGACAGGACGGCGACGAGGCCGTCGCGCGGGACCCGGTGGCCGGCCCCCGCCATGCCGGAGTTGCCGAGGAAGGCGCGCTTGCCGATGCTGGCCGGCGCGAGCCGGAGCCAGCCACCGCGCAGCTCGTAGGAGGCGACCATCGTGTCGTCAGCGAGGAAGGCACCGTCGGCGATCGTCGTCATCGACGGGATGAGGAGCACGGTCGACGCCTCGACCCCCGGCCCGACCCGCGCGCCGAGCAGCCGCAGCCACGCCGGCGTCGCCAGGCTGGAGTAGAGCGGGAAGAGCAGGGTTCGGGCGGAGTCGAGGAGCCGCTCGATGGTCCAGGCCTGCCACGCGACGCGGCCCTGGACCGGGTGGTCGCCGGCCGTGAGCCGGATCGAGGCCAGGCGGGTGAGGCCGACGACTAGGGCGGCGAACACGACGCCGGACACCAGCACCCCAGGCACGAGCCAGCGCACGGCCGCGAGCGCGAGCTCGCCCCACGTCTGCGCACCGCGGGCGCCGTGGCCGATCACCGCCAGCCCGGCCGCGAACGACCCGAGCGGCAGGATCGCGAGCACGACGGCGCTCACCGCGTAGGCCAGCCGCCAGACGGGGCGACGCGGCGGGGCCTCGGCCGGCCAGTCGCCGTCCCCGCCCGGTCCCGTCTCGTGCACCCGGACGGCGGGCGACCCCGCCCACGAGGAGAACGCCTTGACCTTGCCGAACACGGCCGAGCCCGGGGCGACGTGCGCGCCGCGGCCGATCCGGGTGCCGGGAGCGAGCGTCGAGCGGGCGCCGACCGTCGCGTCGTCCTGGATCTCGACGTGGCCGATGCGGACGACCTCGCCGTCGACCCAGTAGCCGGCGAGGTCGACCTCCGGCTCGATCGATGCGCCGTCGCCGACCGTGAGCATGCCGGTGACCGGCGGCAGGGTGTGCAGCACGACGTGCCGGCCGATCCGCGCGCCGAGTGTCCGCGCGTACCAGGTCACCCAGGGCGCGCCCGCGAGGCTGACCGCGTCGATCTGCTGGCCGATCTGCTCGGCGAGCCACAGTCGCAGGTGCACGGAGCCGCCGCGCGGGTGGTCGCCGGGCTCGACGCCGCGCAGCAGCAGCCGGGCCGCGAGCGCCGCGACGGCCATCCGCCCCCACGGCGTGCCGAGGACGAGCACCGCGACGCCGAGCACCCACCACGACGTGACCGGCAGGAGACCGACGGGACCGGGGCCGCTCGCGCCGGCGAACGTGACGACGACGTTGGACGCGAGCAGCACCCACAGCAGCCAGCGCGCGCCCTGGAGCACGTAGAGCGGCACGTGCACGAGCGTCTGGAGCACCTGGGCACGGCGCGGCGTCGGGGCCGGCCGGGTGAAGGTGGCGGGGGCGTCCCGGGTGAGCGCGGCGCCGAGCATCTCGGCCTGGGCACCGAACCGCGGTCGGTCGTACAGCTCGGCGACCGTCGTCTCCGGGCGCCTCGCCCGCAGCCGCGAGACGAGCTGCGCTGCCGCGAGGGACCCGCCGCCGAGGTCGAAGAAGTCGGCGTCGGGCGACGCGACGGACACGCCGAGCACGGCCTCCCACTGCTCGGCCAGCCACTCCTGCTCCGGTGCGACGCCCGGCCCGTCGGCCTCGGCGCCCGGGAGCGGCCACGGCAGCGCGTCGCGGTCGACCTTCCCCGACGTGCGGGTGGGGAGGTCGTCGACGACGGCGAGCAGCGGCACCAGCGCCGCCGGCAGCTCCTGCGCGAGCCGGGCCCGCGCGGCCTGCCGGTCGAGCTCGCCCGCCACGGTGAGGTAGCCGACGAGCAGCGGCGTCCCGGCGGCGTTGCGACGGACGGCGGCCGCGGCGCCGGTCACGCCGGGCAGGAGCTGGAGCGCGTTCTCGACCTCGCCCAGCTCGATCCGCCGGCCGCCGATCTTCACCTGGTCGTCGGCGCGCCCGACGAACAGCAGACCGGCCTCCTCGAACCGGACGAGGTCGCCGGAGCGGTAGGCGCGGGCCCAGCCGAGGCTCGGGAGCTCCGCGTACTTCTCGGCGTCCTTGACGGGGTCGAGGTAGCGCGCCAGGCCGACGCCGCCGATGACCAGCTCGCCGACCTCGCCCTCGGCGACCGGCTCGCCGGACGCGTCGACGACGGCGAGCGCCCATCCCTGCAGCGGCAGCCCGATCCGCACGGGACCGACCCCGTCGAGCGGCGCGGCGCACGCGACGACCGTCGCCTCGGTCGGCCCGTAGGTGTTCCAGACCTCGCGGCCGTCGGCGACCAGCCGGGCGGCCAGCTCGGGTGGGCAGGCCTCGCCGCCGAAGATGAGGAGACGCACGTTCTCGATCGACTCCGGCGGCCACAGCGCCGCGAGCGTCGGAACGGTCGAGACGACGCTGATCGCGCGGCGCTGCAGCCACGGACCGAGGTCCTCCCCCGACCGGACGAGCGCGCGGGGCGCCGGCACCAGGCAGGCGCCCGAGCGCCACGCGAGCCACATCTCCTCGCAGCTCGCGTCGAAGGCCACCGACAGGCCGGCCAGCACGCGGTCGCCGGGCCCCAGCGGGTCGTCGGCGAGGAACAGGTCGGCCTCGGCGTCGACGAACGCCGCGGCGCTGCGGTGGGAGACCGCGACGCCCTTGGGCGTGCCCGTCGAGCCCGACGTGAAGATGATCCACGCGTCGTCCTGCGGCCGCGGCTCGTTCGTTGACGTGTCGTCGGCGGCACCGATCGCGTCGGCGACCGGGGCGTAGCCGTCCGGGCCGACGACGCCGACGACCCGCGCCTCGCCGAGGACGAGGGCTGCGCGCTCCTCGGGGTCGTCGGCATCGACCGGAACGTAGGCAGCTCCCGCGGCGAGCACCGCGAGGATCCCGAGGTACAGCTCCCGCGCGCCCGAGGGGACGCGGACCCCGACGCGGTCGCCGCGGCGGACGCCGGCCGCGGCGAGCGACGCCGCCTCGCGCTCGACGGCCGCGAGCAGCTCGGCGTAGGTGAGCACGGGTGACTCGTCGTCGCCATCCGCCGCGAGGTCCGGCCTCCCCGCGAGCGACGGCGCATCGAGCGCCGGTGCGTCCGGGTGACGTGCCACGCTCGCGCGCAGCACGTCGAGCAGGGTGCGCGGCGCGGCGGCTCCGGCGGTCGCGTCGAGGACACCGGGTGCGCGACCAGGCACGGGTGCCCCTCTCTCCTCGGTCGGTCCAGCGGCCCGACGCGGGCGACGAGCGCCCGGTGATCCTCGCTCCGCATTCTGCCCGAGCGAGGTGAACGGGACCTGAACGAGGCGTCGGGAGCCCGCGCGGCGGTACGCTCCCGGGCATGACGGATGCGCAGCGCGCCACGGCCGACTGGCACCCCGACGTGCTCGGCGGCGAGGTCGCCGCGCGCTCGATCCCCCTCACCCCGGACCGCGCGGCGGCGGAGAGCCCGGGCGCCGCGCCGTTGACCGCGACGCTCGTCCGGATGGCCCCGCCGCGCCATCGCCGGGCGTACCTCTACCTCCACGGGTTCTCGGACTACTTCTTCCAGACCGACTGGGCGAGGAGGCTGGGCGAGCGGACGCGCGGCGACTTCTACGCGATCGACCTGCGCCGCTACGGGCGCTCGCTCGGCCCCGACCAGCTCGCCGGCGACGTGCGCGACCTGGCCGAGTACGACGAGGAGCTGCTCGCCGCGATCGACCTCGTGCGCGCCGACGGCCACGACCAGGTCCTCCTCGTCGCCCACTCCACCGGCGGCCTCATCGCGCCGCTGTTCCTCTCCCGGCACCGCCGGGCGGTCGACGGTCTCGTCCTCAACTCCCCGTGGTTCGACATCAACGACTCCGGTCTCATGCGCCTGGTGTCCGGTCCGCTCGCCCGCGCCCACGCGCTGCGCGACCCGCGACGGATCGTGAGCGAGCTCGGCCCGGGCTACACCGAGACGATCCACGCGAGCCGCGGCGGGGAGTTCGACTTCGACCTGGCCTGGAAGCCGTTCGAGGGGTTCCCCGTGCGCGCGGGCTGGCTCGCCGCGATCCGTCGCGGCCAGCACCAGCTCGCCCGCGGGCTGCACCTCGGCCTGCCGATCCTCATGTGCACGTCCAGCCGCAGCGGGGGCACGAACGGGCGCGCGCCGCGGCCCGGCGACCACGACGCCAGCGACACGGTGCTCGACGTCCGGCACATGTGGCGCGCCGTGCCGACCCTCGGGCGCGACGTCGTGCTGCGGACCGTCCCGGGCGGACGCCACGACCTCGCGCTGTCGGCCGGGCCGGCCCGCGACGACTACCTCCACGCCGTCGTCGACTGGGTCGAGCAGCGGTTCGGCATCGAGGACGACGACGGCCCGGCCGACGACCCCGAGGAGCGTCGTGCCCGATAGCCCACCCGGCTCGTCGGCGCCGTGGCGGGCGGTCGCGGCCGAGCTGCGGGCCCTCGTCGTCCTGCTCGGCCGGATCCTGCTGCGCCACGGACTGCCGCTGCTCGGGATCGGCGCGCTCGGGCTCACGGCCTCGTTCTGGATGCAGCAGCTCGCAGTGGTCGTCTCCCGCGCCGACGCGCTGCTCGGGCTGCTCGTCTTCGCGCTCGTCCCGGCGATCAGCTTCGGCACGGTCGCGTGGATGATGCTCCACCTCGGCCGGCCCGCCCCGTCGCTCGACCACACCCGCGGCCGGATCGCCGTGCTGGGCAGCGCCCTGCTGGTCTACCTGCTCATCTACGAGCAGTCCGGGCAGCTCCGCGAGGAGCGGCGCAGCTACCTCTGGGAGACGGTCTACGAGGCGATCTGGTCGGGCGACACCGACGCGACGAGCCGCATCCCCGACCTGCTGTCCGTCCCGACGCTCACCGTCGTCGCCGTGGCCTTCGGCCTGCGGATGCTCGGCTCGCGCCTCGTCCAGCGGCTCGAGGAGCGGCCCGGCACGAGCCGCGGGCTCGTCACCCTCCTGCGCCTGCTCGTCGGCTACGCCGAGATCGTGTGGATCGTGCTCGCCGTCCTGTCCCTGTTCAACGCGTGGGACAACCTCGCCACGTGGTGGGACAGCCGCGTCGTCGTCCACGCGGTGACGCAGTGGTGGGCCGGCCTCGCCCTGCCCGACCTCCCGGCGCTCGTCGGGAGCATCGCGAGCGTCGTCGGGACGCTCGTCGCCGCGCTGACCCGGGGCGTCCTCGTGCCGCTCGTGTGGCTCGTGCTCGCCTCGCTGCTCTACGGGGTCCGGTTCGGCGACGTCACGGCCGTCCCGACCTACCTGGCTCGCCTCACCGCGAGCGCCGGGAACCGGCTGGGCGGCGTCGGGCGCCGGGTGCTGCGCCGCGACGTCGCCGTCGACCCGGCGGCGCTCGAACGGTCCTGGCGCCGGCTCACCGAGCCCGAGGGACGCTGGGACGCGCTCGGCGGGGCGCTCGGTCTCGTGCTCGCGCGGGGGCCGGTGGCCGTGCTCGTCTACTGCGTCGTCTTCCTCGCGCTGTCCCAGGTCGACCTCCTGCTCTGGGAGCTGGTCGGCCTCGCCTTCGCGAACCGGCCGATGAGCGAGTGGGCGCTCATCGTGCCGACCGCCGGGGCGCTCGCGACGCTGCTGCCCATGGTCCTGGCCGTTGCGACGGCGGCGGCCGGCGCCGACCTCGCGCTGCGGAACGCCGGCCTCTCCTCGCCGCTGCGTCGGGGCATCAGCCACGGCACGGACGGGGCGGGGACGACGGCGACGGGGGGCGCGGCAGGGGGGTCACTCGACCCGACCGGTGCCGACGCGCCCGGCATCGGCGCGACGAGTGCCGTCGGCGCGGCTCAGCCGTCGACGGGGAACGACCAGTAGGGCGTCTTCGGCGAGGGCACGAGGCGCACGCGCACCGGCTCCACGCCGTCGGGCAGCAGCACCATGTTCTGGTACCGACCCGTCTCGTCCGGCACGGAGTCGAGCCACCCGTCCGGCGGGGAGCCGCTCGTGAACGCCGAGGGCCGGGAGTAGGTCTTCCCGTCGGACGCCACGACGGAGAAGGAGAGCCACGGCGAGGTCAGGCCGCCGTACCGGTCGGTGAGGTCGCTCGCTCCGTCGTCGGCATCGTCGGTGCCGTCGGTGCTGTCGGCGTCGGTGCCGTCGTCCTGAGCGGCGGCCGCGACGGTCACGTCGAGGTCCGCGAGCCAGAGCTGCCAGCCCGGCGGGGCGTCGACGGTCTCGTAGGCGAGGACGAGCTGCTGGCTCGGCTCGATCCGGACGAGCGAGATGGTGTACGCGCCGATGGTCACGGCGCCGTCGGCGTCCGGCGTCGCCGCGATCCGCGGCTCCGCGTCCCACCACCAGTCGCGGCCCGTCTCCCAGCCGACGCTCACGGCGAGCGCGAGCACCGCGAGGACGGATGCGGCCCCCACCGCGACGGCGCGGCCGCGACGAGGACGGACCCGGCCCTCCTCCCGACGGGGCTCGTCGCGCGGCTCAGGCATCGTTCTCGACCCAGACCGAGTGCATGAGCTCGAGCGGGGCGTCGAGGTGCTGCACCTCGTCGGCTCGGACGTCGATGACGCCGGTCCGGTAGGGCACCCCCTGCACGGGGGAGCGCGGCGAGACGAGCACCTCACCCGCCCCCATGGTGCCGGGGGCGACCTCGATGACGACGTCGCTCACCAGCCACTGGCCGGGCTGCGCCTCGTCGTCACCCGCGCCGATCCGGGTGTCGACGGCGAACGTGCGGCCCTGGTCGTCGCGCCACTGGATCGTCCCGAACCGCGCCGGCCCGGTCGCCCCCTGGTAGGCGAGCCGCACGACGAGCCAGGAGCCCGCCGTGTCGTAGGTCGTGGGGTCGCCCCAGCGGCTCGGCTCGACGACGGCGTCGACCTGCCGGACGGAGTCGACCGCGACGAGCACGCCGCCGACCTCGAGGACGTCCCCGATGCCGCCGTGGACGGGCCTGGTTCCGTGGTCGGCCGGACGCTGGTCGAGCAGCCAGCCCAGCCCGGTCGTCAGGAGCAGCAGGAGCACGACGGTCAGCCGGGTGGCGAGGCCGGCGCGCCGCGGCGCCTCCGGGACGTCGACGTCGGGGGCCTCGGCGGCCGCGGCGGCGTCGGCGGCGTCGGCGGCGGCGGCCGTCGGGGACGGGGTGCCCGCGAGAGAAGCGTCCGTCATCACGCGTTCCTCTCGGCCAGCGCCGCCACGTAGGCGGCGAACGCCGACTGGTCGCGCGGAACGGCGACGACGGCGATCGGGTCGCGCTCCCACCACCCCAGCTCGCCCGAGAGCGAGTGGGCCGCGTGCTCGTAGGCGGTCGGCAGGAGCTCCAGGTCGTCGTCGCCGAGCGCCTCCAGCTCCGCCGGATCGGCGACGGGCAGCGTGAGGATGACCTCCTCGGTCACCCCCGGCGTGAGCGAGGAGAACCGGGAGAGGCCCTCGACCCGGACGGCGCTGAGCCAGCCGTCCTCGGCCACGTCGGCCAGGTGCACCAGGTGCGTCGGGAGGTTCATCGACTCGGTCGCCGTCGTCGTGACGGTCGCGCGGATCGCGAGGGTCGCCACGACGCGCGGCTCCTCGCCCCGGTAGTCCTCGAGCGGGACGACGCCCCACGAGTGCAGGCTGAGCCGGACCGGCCCGAGGTCGATGCCCTCGCCGGCCGCCACCTCGGGCAGGTCGCGCTCGCGAGCGCCCTCCGCCTCGGCCCAGCCGCCGGCCAGGCCGATCGCGACGATCACCGCGAGGAGCACGCCGACGACCGCGGCCAGCGGCCACACGTATCGGGAGCTCCGGAGCACGACGTCAGCGTAGTTGCCGCGCCCGCGGGCCGCGGCTCGGCAGCGTCTCGGCCATCGCGGAACCGGGGCGGCGAGCGGCGCACGGAGGCGACTAGGCACGCTCGCGCGGTGCTAGAGTCTTTCCTAGCTGGCCCGTCGACCGCCCCCTGCCGACGGGCCAGCCTTTTCATGCCCCGACGCGCGCCGCGCGAGGGCCCGAGCGCTCAGCGCGCACCTCCTCGTAGCCGTCCGGCACGTGCTCCATCGAGCCCAGGCCGTGCGTCAGCGCCCGCAGGTCCATCAGGTACCGCTCGACCTCGCCGGCCGGCACCCGAGCCGTCACGATCGCCTCCGTCGAGTCCTCGCTCATCGAGGTCCCGGTCACCTGCCCGCGCCGCGTCGCAAGGTCGCCGAGCACGTCGCCCTGCGCGTCCATCGGGACGCGGACGGTGAGTGCGACCATCGGCTCGAGCAGCACCGTCCCCGCCGCCTCCAGCGCCGCGCGGACCCCGAGCGACCCGGCCGTGCGGAACGCCATCTCCGAGGAGTCGACGGCGTGCGCCTTGCCGTCCGTCAGCTCGACGCGCAAGTCGACCACCCGGTGCCCGCGCGGGCCGCCGTGCCCCATCGCGTCCCGGACGCCGCGCTCGACGGCGGGGATGAACTGCCGCGGCACGGCGCCGCCGACGACCGAGTCGACGAACTCGAGGCCGCTGCCGCGCGGGAGCGGGGAGACCGTGAGCTGGACGAGGGCGAACTGCCCGTGCCCGCCGGACTGCTTCTTCAGCCGGCCCTCCGCCGTCGTCGCCCGCGCGATCGTCTCGCCGTACGCGACGGCGACGGGCTCGGTGGTCACGACGACGCCGAGCAGCCGCGCCATGCGCTCGACCGCGACGGCGACGTGCTGGTCGCCCAGCCCGCGCAGGACGGTCTGCGAGCCCACCTGCTCGACCACGAGCGACGGGTCGGCCAGGACGAGCCGCGCGAGCGCGCCCGGCAGCTTCTCCTCGTCGGAGCTGCGCTCGGCCACGAGCGCGACGCCGTAGCCGGGCGTCCGCGGCCGCGGCAGCAGGGGGCGGACGTGCGCGCGGGCCAGCGGCGACGTTGCGGGCAGGAGGAGCGATCCGGTCGGCGAGCCCGAGAGCTTCGCGACGCCGACGACCTGCCCCGCGACGGCACCCTCCGCCGGCAGGTGCTCGGCGCCGAGCAGCCGGAACGGCAGGTGGACGCGCTCGGCGGACCCCGTCGTGGCGTTGACGAGCTGGACGGCACCGTCGAGCCGGCCGGAGAGCACCTTGAGGTAGGAGATCTGCCCGACGTACGGGTCGGTCAGCGTGCGGAACACCTGGAGGACGACGTCGCCGTCCGGGTCGGCCTCGACGGTCTCGACCACGGCGCCGCCCTCGTCGACGTCACCCGACCCGACGACGACGCGGGCCGGTCGCGTCGCGGGACTCGGCCCGAGCTCGCAGAGGAAGTCGAGCACCTCCTCGACGCCGACGCCGGTGACGCCGGAGGCGATGAGGACGGGGACGGCGCGGCGCGCGAGGATCTCGGCGCGCAGCGTGGTCCGCAGCTCGGCCGTCGTCGGCTCGTCGCCGTCGAGGTAGCGCTCGAGCTGCGCGTCGTCGTGGCTGACGATCTCCTCGGCCAGCTCCTCGTGCGCGCTCGCCTCCTCGTCCGCGACGTCGGCGGGCATCGGCTCGGTGTGCGGGCCGTCGGCGTCGTACACCCAGGCGGTGTTGGCGAGGACGTCGGCGACGCCGTGGAACGCCTCCTCCTCGCCGAGCGGGAGCTCGAGCGGCAGCACGGCGACACCGTCGCCGGCGAGCGAGCGCAGCTCCTCGACGCACCGGTGGAAGCTCGCGCGGTGCTTGTGCTCCTTCGTCACCACCGCGACGACGGGCAGGTCGAGCTCGGCCGCGCGTCGCCACGTCGCGATCGTGCCGGGCTGGACGCCGTCGACGGCGCTCACCGTGAGGAGCAGCACGTCGGCGACCGCGAGCGCGGCGTCGAGGGAGCCGGCGAAGTCGGGGCTGCCGGGGGTGTCCAGCAGCGTGAGGTGGGTCTGCTCGCCGCCCGGCGGGGTCCACTCGAGGTCCGCGACCGCGAGCGTCAGCGTGACGCCGCGCGCGATCTCCTCGGGGTCGTGGTCGCACACCGTCGTGCCGTCCTCGACGCGGCCGGCGCGCGTGCGCGTCCCCGCCGCCACGAGCATGGCCTCGACGAGGGTGGTGCCTCCGCTACCGCTGTGTCCCGCGACCGCGACGTTGCGGATCGAGGCCGGGTCGAGATTTCTGACGGGCATCGACGCGCCGTCCCGTGCACCGTTCATGACGACCTCCGTTGGTCGGTCCCGGGCTCGGCACCCGAGGCTGGTGCCTCTCACCGTAGGAGCGCGGCGACCGGAGCGGGAGGGGACCTTGGGCCCGGGTTCGCGCCGACCGGCTCAGCCGGCGTCCACGGACGGTTGACGCGGGTCAGGCGACGGCGAGGACGGCCGCGTCCACCGTGGGTTGACGGACCGCTCACGGCGGCGTCCACGAGCCGTTGACGACGCGGCTGTACCGGCGCTGAGCAGGGACTTTGCGCCGAGAGTGAAACTGTTCACGAAGTGTTCCCCCGGTAGTCAACCGCCCGGATCGCCTGTCACACTCGGACCATGGACGTCGAGCTCATCATCCTCGGCCTGGTGGTCGTCACGGCACTCGCCTTCGACTTCACCAACGGCTTTCACGACACCGGGAACGCGATGGCGACGTCGATCGCGACCGGTGCCCTGAAGCCCAAGACGGCCGTCGCCTACTCGGCGATCCTCAACCTGGTCGGCGCGTTCCTCTCCGTCGAGGTCGCGCTCACCGTGACCCGCAACGTCCTCAACATCCAGACGGAGAGCGGAGCCCTCGTCGAGGGCCTCAGCCCGGCGACCGCGATCATCATCATCTTCGCCGGCCTCATCGGCGGCGTCCTGTGGAACGTGCTGACGTGGCTGCTCGGCCTCCCGTCGAGCTCGTCCCACGCCCTGTTCGGCGGCCTCATCGGCTCCGGCCTCGCGGCGATGGGGCTGCTCGGGGTCAACTGGGGCGGCGTCCTGGCCAAGATCATCCTGCCGGCGCTCCTCGCGCCGCCCATCGCGATCGCCGTCGCGTTCTGCGGCACGTGGCTCGTCTACCGGCTCACGCGGTCGATCACCGACACCGAGCGCCGCAACCAGGGCTTCCGCTGGGGCCAGGTCGGGACCTCGGGCCTCATCTCCCTCGCCCACGGCACCGGCGACGCGCAGAAGACGATGGGCGTCATCGCCCTCGCGCTCATCGCGCACGGCTCGCTGTCGGTCGACGGGATCGAGGAGGGCGGCCTTCCCCCGTGGATCATCGTCGTCTGCGCGTGCGCCATCGCGCTCGGCACCTACCTCGGCGGCTGGCGCATCATCCGCACGCTGGGCAAGGGCCTGGTCGAGGTCGAGGCCCCGCAGGGCATGGCCGCCGAGGCGTCGTCGGCCGCGATCATCCTCACCTCCGCCACGTTCGGCATGGCACTGTCGACGACGCACGTCGCCACCGGCTCGATCCTCGGCTCCGGCCTCGGCCGCAAGGCGCAGGTCCGGTGGAGCGTCGCTGGACGGATGGCCGTCGCCTGGCTCATCACGCTGCCGGCCGCCGCCCTCGTCGGCGCCGTGTCCTTCTTCATCGCGAACGCGCTGCCGCCGCTGGCCGGCGCGCTCACCATCTTCGCGATCCTCGTCGCAGGCTGCCTCGCCGTCTGGCTGCGCTCGCGTCGCCAGGCCGTCAATGCCGCGAACGTCAACGACGAGTGGGACGCCGGGACGGCGGCAGCCGTCGAGACGTCCGCCGGGGCCGGGCTCGGCTCGGCCCGGGTCGACGGCGTCGACGAGCCGCTCGACCGGGAGGCAGCCGAGCTGCTCGCCGCCGAGCTGCTGACGCGCGAGTCCGCCGCAGCCGGGTCGGCGGGGAGCCCCGCGTCGTCCTCGTCCACCACCACCGCCGGCTGACCGCCGCAACGACAGGGAGCCGAACCGTGGACTTCGAATCGATGGGCCTGGCGATCGTGCGGGTGCTGCTCGCCGGTCTCCTCTTCGGCGCCGGCGTGCCCGCCGTGTTCGCCGCGGGCATCCGCATGTGGGCGAAGGGGCACGACGAGGTCCTCCCCGACGGGTCGGTCCGTCGCGGGAACCGCGCCGCGCTCGCTGGCGCCGCCGCCGCGCTCCTGGTCACCGTCGCCATGGTGGTCGTCGGCGTCCTGTGGATCACGCGCAAGAGCCTCTACCACTACCTGGGGATCTCGCTGTTCGGCATGGGCTGACACGCGGCAACGTCCCGTTGACGCTTGCCCCGGGGGGACGTGTATCCTTGACGGTGTCGACGAGACAACGTTCCGTTGACACCGAGGTGGTGAAGCCAGCCGCCTCAGGACGACGCACCCGGGACGGAGGCGCCCACGATGACCCTGACGGACTCGACGCGCTCGATGCTCGCGTGGCTTCGGACCACCCCGACGGACGCACCTGACGCGCTCGACGCCTCGTGCCCGCTGCTCGTCCTCGAGCGCACCCGGCTCTCCGAGGACGAGACCGGCCACGTCGCCGACCTGGTCCGCCGGTTCGACCCGGTGACCGCGCTCGACGTCGGCGTCGAGATCACGCGGGTGCTGGACGCCCTGCCCCACCCGGAGGACGTCGCTCAGGTGCTCGCGCTGGTCTCCGCGCGTCCGTAGCGCAGCCGCCAGGCCGCGAGGACGACGCCGCCCAGCGCGAGCGTCCCGAGGATGGTGACGGCCCGCCACACGATCGTCGCCGCGACGATGCTCGCCTCGTGCTCGACGCCGGCGGTCAGGGTCCACGCCCCGACGACGATCGCCTCGAGCACACCGAGCCCGAACAGCGGCAGCGTCGTGAGCGGGTAGCACAGGAGCACCCAGCCGAGGATCTCCAGCAGCGGGAGCGAGCCGGCGTCGAGCCCGACCCCGCGCAGCGCGACCGCCAGGATCGACGCGTCGGCGAGCACCATCCCGACGAGGGCGATCATCGACGGGAGAAGGCCGCGGCGCAGGCTGTCCGACGCCTCGTGGCGCAGCCGCACCATCCGCGCGGGGTAGCCGCTCACGTCGGCCGAGCGCTTGACGAGGCGGACGAGCCGGCCGGCGATGCGGCCGATCAGCTCGGCGAGCGCGTCGGAACGCAGGAGCAGCACGAGCGCGGCGAGGATCGCGGCGGACACGGCGAGGCAGAGCACGGCGACCACCCACTGGCGACGCTGCACCTCGAAGCCCGCGAGCAGCACGAGTCCGATGACGGGGGCGAGGAAGCGGACCGCGTAGAACTTGAACGAGTTGAGCGTCACGCCCGTCATGCCGCGGACCGGGTCCAGGCCCCAGGAGCGGAACATCGCGACGCGCAGCACGATGTCGCCCGGCGGCGGCGCGAAGGTCGCCACGACGTTCGCCGCCAGGTCGTTCTCGACGGAGCGGAACCAACCCAGCCCCGGGACGTAGTACATGAGCGGGACGGCGTTGAGCACCTGCCGCAGGAGGAGCAGCAGGAACATCGGCAGGACCGTCGCGAGGGGGTCGAGCAACCCGAACGCCGCCGCGACCGCGCCCCAGTCGACCGCGCCGATGATCCGGGTGAGCGCGAACCAGGCGAAGACGCCGACGACGACCCAGATCGCGATGCGGGTCAGCCGGCGACGCAGCGCGTGCGGGACGGGGGTCGACTGGTCGGCGACCTGGGGGACCTCGGCGGCGCGGGACACCCCCGAGTTGTACCAGAACGGCGGGTGAGCCGCAGTCGGGAGCCGCGCGTCCGCCGTGGCGATCCGGTTCTCCGGTGGCCACCGCGACGTCCATCGCCGCCACACCCGCCGTGGCCACCGTGGCACCGCTTGTCTAGTGTGACCCGGCCCTCCGGTGGCCACCACGTTCGCCGTGGCCACCCTGGGGCCGCCTCCCCCAGGTGATCCGGCCCTCCCGTAGCCACCCGGAGCTGCCTTCCGGTGGCCACCGCGAAGTCCATCGCCGCCACACCCCCCGTGGCCACCCCGGGACCGCTTGTCCGGTGTGACCCGGCGCTCCGGTGGCCACTGCGCTCGCCGTGGCCACCCTGGGACCGCCACCCCGAGGTGATCCGGCCCTTCCCGTGGCCACCACGAAGTCCATCGCCGCCACAGCCGCCGTGGCCACCCCGGGACCGCTTGTCCAGTGTGACCCGGCGCCCCCGAGGCCACGGCGCTCGCCGTGGCCACCCTGGGGCCGCCTCCCCGAGGCGATCCGGCGCTCCAGTGGCCACCACGGACGGTGGCCACCCCGGGTCGGTCGCTACCGCGCGGGTGGGAGGATCGTGCGATGGACTCGCCCTCGCCGTCACGGCGTCGTGCCCTCCCCTGGGCCCGGCCCCCGCGCGTGGCCGACGTCGGCGACGGGTTCGTCCTCGCCGAGGCCGCCGCACACCAGGATCCGCTCGCGGCCCTCGCCGGTCGCTCCGCGCCCGTGCACCTGGACGTCACGTTCGTCGACGCGCCGGAGGCCGTCGTGGCCGTGAGCAGGAACCGCAACGTCGGGTTCGTCCCGGCGTCGCACGCGGAGGCGATCCGCGCCCAGCTCTCGCTGCTTCGCCCGCGCGAACGGCTCGGTCACGAGGCGGAGGCGTTCGTCCGCGACGGCGTCTGGCACGTCTGGGTCGGCCCTGGACCGCGACCGACCGACGTCGAGATTCCCGTCGACACGATCCAGCCGAAGCCGCGCCGCATCGCCGGGGTCCCGCTTGAGCGCTGACCGGCCGCGAGGGCGACGGTCGCGGTCACGGCGTTCAGACCATCCACCGGGTGCAGCCGGCCCCCGCGACCCGTCCGGCCGCGCACACCACCCGAGAGCCGCGGCCGTCACCCGCGGCCAGCGGGCTGCGACCGGCTAGCCGCCCAGCGCCAGCACCTCCGGCAGCTGCTCCTCCTGCCCGAGGACGTGCTCGGCCAGGAACGCCGACACCACCCCGTACCAGACCTTGGCGTGCTCCGGCGTGAGCACCCAGTGATTCTCGTCGGGGAAGTAGAGGAACCGGTGCGGCGAGCGTCCCTCGTCGTCCGCCGGCAGACCCGAGGACGCGAGCAGCTCGTACCAGAGCCGCAGCCCCTCGCCGATCGGCACGCGATAGTCCTTGTCCCCGTGCACCACGAGCATCGGCGTCACGATGTCCCCGACGAACCGGTGCGGCGAGTGCTCGCGCGCCATCTCCGGCGACACCTCGGCCCGCCAGTAGGACGGCACGTCGGTGGTCGGGCCGAACTGGTCGAGCGCCCACAGGCTGGCGTGCGTCACGATCGCGCGGAAGCGGTCGGTGTGGCCGGCCACCCAGTTCGCCATGTACCCGCCGAAGCTGCCGCCCATCGCGGCGGTCCGGGTCTCGTCGACGTCCGCCCGCCGCTCGACGGCGTCGGTCAGCGCCATGAGGTCGGTGTACGGCGCCGCGCCCCAGGCGCCCCAGCCACGCTGGACGAAGTCGCGGCCGTAGCCGGTCGAGAGCGCGGGGTCGGGCAGCAGCACCGCGTAGCCCTTGGCGACGAGCAGCCACGGGTTCCACCGCCAGCTCCACGCGTTCCACGAGCTGAGCGGTCCGCCGTGGATCCACAGGAGCAGCGGGGCGGGGTTGGCCTCGTCCGCGCCGTCCGGGAGCGCCAGGTAGCCGCGGACGCGGACGGCGGTGCCGTCGGGATCCGTCACGGTCGTCTCGACCTCGGTGAGCCAGCCCGGGAGCTCCGGGCTCGGAGCCGGCGAGCGCAGCTGCGTCACCTCCGACGTGGCGAGATCGATCCGCACGGGCTCGTTCGGCGCGACGTAGGAGGCGCGGAGTGCGTAGGCGCAGCTGCCGTCGGGGGAGACGACGACGCTGGAGTACGCCCCGTCCTCCGTGAGCCGCTCGACGTCGGCAGCGGTGGCGTCGGGGGTGGCGGGGACCCGGAACACCGGCGCGTCGCCGGTGTCGTCGGCCACGACCAGGAGCGCCGCCCCGTCCGGCAGCCAGGCGGCCGAGACCGGCCACCGGTCCCAGTCGGCGACGAGGCGTCGCGCGCCCGTGCCGTCCGCGCCGACGACCCAGAGCTGCTGGTCGACGGCCGTCGTCGGGGTCGGCTCCGTCTCCAGGACGTAGCAGACCCACCGGCCGTCGGGACTCACGACGGGGTTCGACGCGTGGCCCTCGCCGGCGCCGGGGTCGACGAGCACGCGACGCTCGCCGCTGGCGACGTCGATCCGCTCGAGCCGGTCCCGCAGACCGGCGCGCTCCTGCGGGACGGACTGGACCACGACGGCGAACGAGCCGTCCGGGGCGAGCGCCGCGCCCTCGAACCCGGGCAATCCGTCCGGGGTGAGGTCACGGGTGCCGCGCTCGGCGTCCGGGTCGCCCGGGTCGGCGACGACGGGCGCCGGCGCGGCGTCGTCGCCGTCCTTCGCCGCGGCCGTCGGCAGCGGGGCGCCCTCGACCGCGAACAGGCGGGGGAACGCGGGACCGAGGTCGGCGTCCCAGTAGCGGACCGGCGAGGCGCTGTGCAGGATCGCGGCGACCTTGCGGTCCTCTCGCAGGTCCCGCAGGCGACGCTCGTCGGCCTCGTCCCGCGCGCCGCGCAGGGTGTCGGCGACGACGAGGACGGTGTCGGCGTCCTCCGCGGCGAGCACGGACGACACCCCGGCCGGGCGACGCGCGAGGACGTGAGCCTCGCCACCGGCGGCGGGCAGACGCCAGACGCAGGCCTTCGCGTCGCTCTCGGCGGTGCCGGGCTCGGCGCGCCGGGCGACGAAGAGCAGGTCCCCGGCGCTGGTGAAGACGGGGCCACCCTCGCCCTTGGCGCCGCGGGTCAGGCGACGCGCGGGGGCCACCCCGGTCGGGTCGACCTCCCAGAGCGAGGTGACGTAGGCGGTGCGCTTGGCGTCGAGGCCCTGCTGGGTGACGACGAGCCGACGCCCGTCGGGCGAGAGCGCGAGCGTGCCGAGCCGCGGCAGCGCGACGTACTCCTCCAGCGAGTGGAACGGGGTCGGCGCGGCCGGGGCGGCGTCGGAGACGGGGTCGGGAACGGCGGGGTCAGCCGGTGCGGTCGATTCGGTCACGGAACCGGTCTATCACGCGTCGACGACATCGACGCGGGCAACGCCGGCCCGCGGGTGACGCCGACGTGCCCCGAGACGCGGACGGGCCCACGCGAGCGATGCTCACGCGGGCCCGTCCGAACGGCCTCAGTTCGCCTCGGCCTGCTCCTCCTTGCGGCGCTGGACGGCTTCGTCCTTCTTGCGCTGGATGTAGTTGTCGAGCTCGACGCTCTCGACACGCCACATCCCACGGCCTCCGATCTGGAAGCCGATGATCTCGCCCTGCTGCACGAGCGTGCGGGCGGTCGGAACGGTAATGCCGAGCATCTCTGCCACGTCGGCAAGATTGAGGATCCGCGCGCGGCGCGTCTCTTCATCGGTCATGGTGCTGCATCCCTCATCTCAGCCCCTACATACAAATATCGTACGCGAGGCTGGATTACGCATCGTTGGCGACGGGGGGTCGCCGCTGATACTCACTCGGTACGATCCCGCCGCGCGGGCAGGGGGTTGTCGGCCGCGGGCAGGTAACCAGGGTATATGACACGCTGATGGTGAACGACATGGGGCGGGGCGCGTCGGCTGACGAGTTTGGGCAGGAGCACGGCGACGCTGGCGCACCTGCGACCTAAAAGGAGCGTAAGCGCGTCATGTGCTGCTGACGGCGCCGTCGCGGCCGGGTCGAGGCGGCGGGGCCCTCGGACCGGGGTCGACGGCCGAGCCCCGGACGCGCCGCGATTCGCCCGTCGGCCGAGGGTCGGGTATGATCGTCTGCGGCCCAAGGGCCACGCGCCCGTAGCTCAATGGATAGAGCATCTGACTACGGATCAGAAGGTTGGGGGTTCGAGTCCCTCCGGGCGCGCTCGTTGAGACAGCGACGCTGAAGCCCCTCCCCGGTTCGCCGGGGAGGGGCTTCTGCGTTCCCGCGGGCGCGCACCAAGGGTGCAGCGAGGCCGCGGAGACCGTCGGACGGTCGAGGGTGGCCGTTCGGTCTGCTTCACTCCGGCACCAGGGAGCTGGGCGCACCCGGCCGGAGGCAAACCTCTACCGGTGCGGGCCGGTCCCTCTGAGTGCTTCTCGGCCCACTCGACCGGGGCCGGGCGGAACGGACTCTGCGACACGGGGATCGACATCGCCAGCCATCACGGTCCCGCGCACATGCCGTCTATCCAGTGGACGTCGAGAGCTACCTCCACTGCTGGGATAGTGGGGGTGTGACGGAGCGGGTGAGTCTCGAAGGGCTCCGGTACGCCAAGGCGGTGGCGGAGACCGGCAGCTTCAGCGCAGCCGCGCGCGCCTTCGGCGTGAGCCAGCCGGCTCTGTCCAGCGGAGTTGCTCGGCTCGAGGAGCGCCTGGGGGCTCGTCTGTTCGAGCGCTCGACACGGGGGGTGCGGATGACTGCGTTCGGCGCCCAGATCCTTCCGTTGATCGAACGGACTCTTGGCGATGTCGATGCTCTGACGGCGGAGGCTCGGCGCCTCACCGATCCAGGGCCACGCAGTATCCGGGTCGGGGTGTCACCACTCGTGGATCCCGGGTTGGTGACCCGGGCCTACCGAGCGGTGCGGGAGCTCGATCGGCCCCGCGATCTCGTCCTTCGAGAGGCGGATCTGGCGATGCTCCAGGACGGTCTGGTGGCCGGCGACCTGGACCCGGTCCTCGCGCCGTCCGTCTCCCCGCTGCCCCGGTTCGAGCATCGGATCATCGACGCGGAGCCCATGGTCGTGGTGACCGCCCAGGCTGCTGACGCCTCGTCCGCGGAGGGCGCCGTCCGCCACGAGCCCGTGGAGCTCACCGACGTCGCCGGTGACCCGTTCATCCTCGTGCCGGACGCGTGCGGTCTCACGACATTCACCTCGCAGCTCTTCGCAGCGCACGACCTACCGTTGACTCCGTATCCGGGTGCGGCCTCGAGCTACCGCGTGCTGGAGCAGTGGGCGGGTCTGGGGTTCGGCGCCGCACTCCTGCCGCTGTCGAAGCTCAGCTCACCCGATGCGCCGCACCGCCCCCTTCTGGACGGCGGGGTCGAGGTGGAGATCTTTTACGAGGCCGTCTGGGATCCCGGGTCGGGCCTCGCCCCCGACCTCTGCGCGCTGGCCGACCAGCTCGCAGCTCGCCCCGATCGACTCGGGTGCCTCGAACGGGTCGGCCAGCCCACGCGAGATGACGCCGCGTCATAGATTGCTCGTATACCGCTATCGTCGGCGCCCGCCTACCCGAGCGTGACCTCTCTCACTAACGTGAGTCGGCGGCGAGGAGAGATCTCGCCACCCCGACAGGCTGACGTTCTCCGGCGCATATAGCGGCTGCCTCGCAAGGGTCCCTGGTAGACACACGCGAGATGAGTGGATTGTGGAGTTCCTGACCTATAGCCTTGGCGCCGCTTCAGTGTTCTTCGTTCTGTTCCGACCAAAACGGGAGCGGCTGGCATTCCGGCTCCTGGTCGCTGCCCTGGCCATCGCTGTCGTCATGTTCATGATCGCCGTGAGCACGTCGATCGTTCCCCAGGTCAACCTCTGAGCCCGGGGACGAAGACGTGACGACCAAGCCCTCACCTACGACCACCCACGTTGCCGACGGCGGCGACACAGCTGCCAGCTCCCCCACGCCGACGGCGTGGGTCGTGAGCGTGTTCTCCGAGCGGGTCTTCAACATTGCCGTCGCCAGCGCCGCCCTCCTGGTGATGGCGCTCCCTGTCGGGATCGCCACCATCTATCTGGGTTTCGTCCATGGGGAGTCCCCCTGCACGCTGTGTGGGTTCGAGCGTTTCGGGATGGTGGTCGTCGCCATCCTGGCGCTCTTCATCCTTCGGTACGGACCGCGGCGGAAGTACCTGTTCACCCTGATCCTGACCGCCGTGTTCTTCCTCTACGCCACGGTGATCCAGTGGATGCGCTACGCACCGAGGGACGTGGGGCAGGGATTTGCGGAGGACGTCTTCGGCGTCCACACCTATACCTGGGGAACGTTCGTATTCTGGGTGATCATTGCGTTTGCCGCGGTCGGCCTCCTGTGGGTCTCCCGCGATGAGCGGCTTCTCGCCGAGTTCGGTGGCCGCGAGATCAGAGTCAAGCGCTACTCGAGGTACTCGACAGTGGCGGGCGCAGTGACGTTCGCCATGATCCTCCTGAACTGCGTGCAGTTCCTCATCATCGATGGGCCACCCCCGTTCACCGGGACGGGTCAGCCGCCGCGAATGACGCTCGACATCACCAAGACCGCTCCGAACTGGAGCCTGCATCTGTGGGAGCGAGTTGGCACTCTCACCGTCCACAGCTACAGCCCGCCGATGGTTCACATCCCTGGCGTGCACGATGTCGAGATGGCGCACACGGGTTCGGCAGCCGATGCTCCTGTGCCGGTCTCGGGCACCCTTGAGCTGCTCGACACGACGCCGCTCGGCTTCGAGGCCGTCGGACCGTTCGGTGGCCGCGCCGGCGGGATCGCCTACGACGAGGCGACTGGGCTGTTCGGGATCGTGTCGACCGGTGGCGGCCTGTACTACGTCGAGAACGACTTCTCCACCGTCGTGTCGAGCGCGGTCCTCGACACTGTGAACGGGAACAACGTGCGGGAGACGACCGACGCCATGTTCCTCGGCCCGAACCAGCTCGTCGGGCTCGCCTGGAACAAGACGCTCTACGGCGCGCAGCGGGTCGGCGCCGACGAGGCTGACGACTGGGAGTCCTGGAAGGAGTACCGCAGCAGCACGGGCGACCTGGAACCGCTCTGGGGGGTGAAGTCGCGTCAGATGCTCCAGACGATCCGGGCCAAGTCGGCCTTTGCGCTGAGCATCGCGATGGACCAGGACACCGGACGCTACGCGGTCGTCAGCGTCCCTTCTCCGCAGACCGGAGACTTCATCGTCGTCAGCGAGTTCGGCCCCGACCACAAGCTGGCGCGCGAAGGAGTCCTGACCGCGGGGGAGAGCGAGGTCGACCTGTCCGGTTACTACCCGGTCGGGGCGACGATCCTCGACGGGACCATGTTCCTCCTGTCGAAGACCTACCAGTCGCTCCTCGTCGTCGACATGGACACGCTCCGGGTCACCGCAACCTGGGAGCTGCCCGAGATCGGGGACTACCACGGGATCGCCGCGGCCGACGGGTCGTTCTTCGTCCTCGCTGACGACGGCGGCGACGACATCGTGGCGCGACTCGTTCCGCCCACGGGGAGCTGATCCGCGCCGTGGTGTCCCGGGCGAGAGCGCACGTTCGGGACACCACGGCGCTCCCCGACAGGTGGGGAGGGGCAGGCGCCCGACTACAGCGCGCGAACGGCGCGGTCGGCCGCCCGCCGACCGGCGACGATGGCTCCTTCGACGTGACCCGCGTACGCGGTGGCCGTCTCCGTCGACGCCCAGTGCAGTCGACCAAGGACCGGCCGCTGGTAGACGGGAGCCCCGAAGGTCTGCGTCGACATCGGGCCGGAACGGATCACGGGTCCGTGTGGCGAGGTGAAGCGCTCCCTGCTCCAGTTCACCACGTGCACCTGAACGGGCCGGCCGGCCCGTTCCCCGAACATACGCCGCAGCTGGACGACCAGCTCCTCGCCGATCTGGGCATCGGACGCTGTCGCCGACAGCTCCTTGGCCTGCGCGAACCCGAAGATCGCCGCCGAAGTCCCGTACGGGCCGCTGTGGTCGTGGAACTCCCGGAAGGGGCCGGCGTAGCTGACCGCTGCTCCTGCCAGGTCCTCCGAGCGCCAGAACGCCTCCGGGTAGACCGCGACGGCCTTGACCGTGCCGCCCATCCACACCGGCGTGGCCTCGGCCGTCGTCCGCAGCGCTGTCGGCAGGGCCGGCGCGAAGGTCAGCCGTTCCACGGCCAGCGCCGGAGGGACAGCGAGGATCGCCTGATCACCGAGAATGCGGCCGCGAGGGGTGTCGATCCGGACACGGGCAGCGTCGATGCTCACGCCCGTCGCCGGTGTGCCCAGGAACACCGTGCCGGCCGGCAGCGCCGCCGCCAGGGCCAGCGCAAGTGCCTGCACACCGTCGACCATGCGGGTCGCGGGTGAGTCGATCGGGTTGCCAGCCAGCCGCTGAACCGCCTGTGGCGGCATGTCGACAAGAGCGTCTCCCTCCCGGTGCTGCGCGAACGTCCGCAGACCGAACCGGCTGACCAGCTCCCGCACGCGCGGCTCGTTCGACCAGTACCAGGTCGCTCCTAGGTCGACGGCCCCACCGGGAACGTCGAGGGACAGAGCTCGTCCTCCGACCCGGTCTCGCGCCTCGAGCACCCGGACCGTTCGCCCGGCGTCGAGCACGGCGTGAGCCGCAGTCAGGCCCGCGATACCGGCGCCCACCACGACCACATCGACATCCATCGTGGGTTGCCGGTTCACGATCCGCTCCCTTCGCGCCGACCAGGGCCGGACACGAACGAGGAGGCCGAACGCAGCGCAAGCACCGTGAGCGGGACGAGCACGGCGATCGCGCACAGCGACAGCATCGAGAAGCCCGCGAGCGCAAGCAGCGGGCCGGCGGCGAACGCGGCGGTGGCGCCACAGAGGTTCGCCAACGCGTCGACCCCGCCCTGCGAGGACGCTCTGGTCCTGTCCGAGACCACCGCAGCGAAGAGCGCGGATCCCGCAACGTTGACGAAGGACCAGCCGACACCGAGCAGGACGAGCGACACGACGATCCAGCCGGTGTCGTGCGCCCGGACCGCACCGATGACGAGCGAGACGAGGAGGACCGCGACGCCGACCAGGACCGCGGCCCGAGCCCCAGGTCGGTCGACGAGATGGCCGACCACGGGCGACAGTGCATACATCCCCAGGACGTGGAGGCTGATCGTGAGACCCACGACGGCGATGGAGCCGCCCTGGTGCACCATGTGGACCGGCGTCATGGTCATGATCGAGACCATGACGACCTGGGCGGTGAGGATCGCGACGAGCGCGAGGCGGGCACCTGGGTTCACGCGAAGCTCGGCAAGCACGACCCGGATCCGACCGGGGCGTCTTGCCCCGTCGGGCGCGTGAGCCTGACTGACTGGAACCTGAGCGGTCGCCGCCTCCCCTCGCAGGACGAGGAGCGGGTCCGGACGCAGCCAGGCCACGACCACCAGTCCGGCCAGCGCCAGGAACACCGCGGCGATGAGGAAGGCGCCGGCGTAGACGTTCAACCCGACACGGTCACCGACGACCTGCCCCGGGACCCCCAGGTTCGGGCCGAGCACAGACCCGACCGTCCCGACCCACACGATGAGCGCGAGCGAACGCGCCTTGTGTCGGGGTTCCGCCAGGTCGGTGGCGGCGAACCGGGACTGCAGGCTGACGGCCGACCCCGCGCCGATCAACAGCAGGCCGACGAACATGGGCACCGCCTGGCTCCGCTGCGCGGCGACGACGAGAACCGCGCTGCCCGCCGCCGCGATCCACCACCCGGTCGTGAGCGCGGCACGGCGTCCGAACCGTGCGGCGAGGTTGCCGAGCGGTAGACCGAGCAGCGCGGCACCGAGCGTGCTCGCCGTGCGCGCAAGCCCTGCCCACGCCTCGTTCTGGGTGACCTCTCCCGCCATGAGGACGCCGATCGACGGGGCGACTCCGACCCCGACCGTCCCGACGACCTGGGCGACGATCAGGACGATCATGGTCCGACGCTGCACCTGGTCCAGAGCGGGCCGTTCCGGATCGGGCCGCGACGGCGCATCGACGGCGGACGGCTCGGCCGCCGAGTCCCGCGCGGGTGCCTCAGCCATCGACGACCCCACCGGTCGTCGCGTCCAGCACGATCCTGAACCGGGCCTCGCCTGCGCGCAGGCGCTCGAGCGCTGCCTGGGCGGCGCCCAGGGGCGCTCGTTCGATCACGGGCCGCACCCCGGTGAGGACGGCGAACCTCATGGCCTCCTCGGTGTCGAGCGGGCTGCCTGTGAGCTGGCCCGTCACGGTCTGCGCCTTCGACACCAGCTGCCCCACCGGGATCGCAAGCTGCTCGCCGTCGACACCGACGAGGACTAGCCGCCCATGGGCGCGCAGACCGGTCGACAGCTCCGCCAACGCAGCCGTCCGGTGCGCCGTGCCGACGATGGCATCGACGCCGCCGAGCTCGGCCAGGGCCGCCCCCGGCGCGAGGACGGTCGAATCGACGTAGTGGTGCGCGCCAAGCTCCCGTGCCGGTCCCTCGCGCTCCGCCCCGCGGGCGACCACGATGACCTCGTAGCCCAGTCGCGCCGCAAACTGGACCGCCAGATGCCCGAGGCCGCCCAGCCCAACGACTGCGACCCGCCCGCCAGAAGGTGTCCCCGAGCGCCGCAGGGCGTTGAACGTCGTGACGCCGGCGCACCCCATCGGTGCCGCGTCGCGGAGGTCAAGCCCCTCGGGTACGCGCGCCAGGGCAGCGGCCGGGACGGTGACGGACTGAGACCAGCCGCCCGGATAGCTCACACCGGGGACCATCCGCTCCGGGCAGTGCACGACATCGCCTCGACGGCACGCGTCGCAGTGCCCACAGCTGCCGCCGAACCACCCGACGGCCACACGGTCACCCTCGTCCCAACCCGCCACGCCGGCGCCAACCTCGGCGACAGTTCCGGCGATCTCGTGCCCTGGGGTCACGGGGAGCGAACCCGCGCCAGCGGCCGCCGTCGCCAGGTCAGCACGGCACATCCCGCTCGCGACCACAGCCACCCGGACCCACCCCGGCATCGGCGGCTCAACCTCGACGAGCTCGGCCGTCAGGGGCGCCCCGGGGGCTCGGACTCGCATCGTGACTGCGGATGCCGCCATGGCTGGACGCCTCCCGGGCTCGCCGGACGGGCCCCGCGCCCATCCGCCGACCGACGCTACGGCGGGGACGGCGCAGCCGGTAGCCCGAGCGAACGAATCCAGCGATAACCCACTTGTATGGCCGGAGGCGGGAGCACGCCAGCAGGAGAGGGGACAAGGTCATACGTGAGCGCTATGACCGCATTCGCAGCGCTCCCCTACCGGCACGGAGAGGCCATTCCTAGCCTGAGGCGTGGCCGTCCCGCGCCACGTCCCCGGCCGCCGCCGAGGCCGCACACGAAGGAGAACCATGGCTTATCTGGAGATCACCCTGACCGTCGAGGAGGCCGATCGACCCGCGGCCGCCGACGTCTACACGCGCTACCGACAGCCGTTCCTCGACACGGTGCGCGGAGCGGTGAGCAAGCAGCTGCTCGTGCGCGAGGAGGACGTCCAGGTGTTGCACGGCTTCGAGACCGTCGCTGACGCGCAGGCCTATCTGTCGAGCGATCTGTTCACCACGGATGTCGTCGCCGGCCTCGCCCCGCTGCTGAAGGCCGAGCCCGAGATCCGTATCTACGAGAACGTCTGACCGCGCCGACACGATCGCCCGGGCCGCGCCGACCTGCCGTCGGCCGGCTCGGGCTCACCGATGACCAAGGCTCACAGCCCGGCGTCGCCCGCACCCTCCGGCTCGTAGACGGTCGCCACGAGGTAGCCGCGGTCGTGCACGAGCACGCTGGCTCCGTTGGGAGCGATCTGCCAGGGAACGACGATGGCGCCCTCCCTCCCCGGGTCGTACGCCTCCGCCACCGCTCCGGTGATGACGTTGTGCACCCGCAGCACGTCACCCTCGCGCAGGTAGAGGAGAACGCCGCCCAGCGCCGCGATCGTCGTTCCGGGCGCCACCGTCTGTGACCACAGTGCTTCGCGGTCGCGGTCGAACGCCTGCAGCGTCGCCCCGTCGAGCGTGACGAGAGCACCGCTCGTGGCATCGACGGCCACCTCGGTGACGCTCTCGCTCAGGACTGCACCGGAGCCCAGGTCGATCAGTACGCCGCGCGCATCCGCCGGGTCGGACACGGTGAGGATCACCAGCCCCGGTGCCGGCGGAGCCTCCGGCGAGGCTGAGACGGCGCTCGAGCCCCACCCATGGTCGGCGAGCTCGACACGCCAGAGCTCGGAGTCATCGGCCGTCGCCCGCGCGACCAAGGCATCGGACTCGACGGTGAGCACGACGCCGCCGTACTCACCAACGAGGCGGACCTCCCCGGAGGCCGTCTCGGCTACGGCAACCCGACCGGTACCGGGATCCAGCGCCGTCCGCGGCCCGGTCTCACCCATCATCCCAGCGGGCGGAGCAGCGAAGACCAGGCCGGGGCCCTGGTGCGGCCCGGACACCTCGACCGGACCCCACACCCTTCTCCCCGTCGCCAGCTCATAGGCCGTCGCGGTGACCGCGGCTAGCGCCTCGCCGGTGGTCTCGGTGTCGGTGAGCACAGCCAGAGCCCGGCCTGCTCCGTCGGTCGTGACGACGAACCCGGCACAGCTCGCCGGCCGCTGCGCCGACCACAGCACCTCGCCGGTGTCCGCCAGCGCCGTGAACTCCAGGACCCCGTCGCGCTCGGCGCCGCCGAGATAGATGCCATCGGCATACTGCGGCTCGGTCACCCATCCGGGTTCGACCACCCGCAGCTCCTCGTCCGGGATCGGGAGTCGCATCTCGCTGATGTCGACGGCCGGCAACAGCTCTCCGACGACGCGGGGCTCGCGTTCCACCTCGGGTGAGGGCGAGCCGCACCCGACCAGTAGGAGCGTTGAGGCGACGACGAGAGCGGTGACGGTGCGGGGCCGGGGTCGACGACTCATTGCTCGTTCCCACCCTGCTCGACGATCGGGGCCTCCGGACCGCCCGAGATCAGGCCTCCAGAGCCCCGGTCCCGCCGTAGTCGCCAGACCCAGACCAGGAGGATCGCGCCCGCCACCATGACGACGACGAGGACATCAAGGACCGGACCGCTCAGCTGGGCCACCCGTTCCTGCAGCCACGCCTGTGCCGCGATCGGGACGAGCTCCGGCGTCCCAACGAGGCCGTTCGTCGTCCAGAACACGACGCCGACGACCATGATGAGCAGGCCGCTGACCACGGAGGTCGTGTGCAGCCGCCGGCCGAGCAGCGTGAACGAGCGGCCCCGGAGGACCCGCTGGCCGCGGGCGCCCAGCCGCCGCCACAGCAGGGCGACGAGAAGGAGTGGCACGACCATGCCGGCACCGTAGACGGCGAGCAGCAGCGCTGCGGCGAGGGTGTCGCCCCGGGCCGCCGCCAGCGTCAGAACCGCGCCGAGGATGGGCCCCGCGCAGAAGCCCGCGACTCCGCTGGCCGACCCGAGCAGGAGTGTCTTGGCGATACCCGTGCTGGCCGCGGCACGCGAGTGCAAGTCGGGGCCGGGCAGCAGCCGGGCCGGGTCGAACCCGAAGCCGAGCGCCTGGGCCGCACCGAGAACGATCATCACCAGCGAGGCCACGAGCACGACCGCCTGGCGATGGGTCACGAAGAGCGCGCCGACTGTGCCGGCGCCGACGCCGAGCGGCACCAGCACCGCGAGGAGCCCGAGGTAGAACACGGCCCCGTGCAGAAGCAGCCGAGGTCCCGTCCCGACCGTCGAGGCGAAGAACGCGGGTAGGAGCAGCGCTCCGCACGGGCTCAGCAGCGCGAGCGCGCCGCCGAGGAAGGCGGCAAGGAGCCCGATGTCCATCCCGGTCACCTCGCTGCGGCGAGAGCGGCCGCGAACGCGTCGAGGAACACCGCCGACGGCTGCGCGCCGACGATCGGCTGCCCGCCGAGGATGAAGGCGGGGGTGGAGTAAGCGCCCAGGTCGATGCCGAGCTGGGCGTTCTCGGTGATCTGCGCGACCGTCTCCGCCGAGGCCAGATCGGCGGTGAAGCGCTCGACGTCCAGACCGAGCTCCTCGGCAAGCGCGATCAGCGCCTCGTCGCCTAGCTCGTTCTCGGTACGGGTGGCACCGCCCTCGAACAGACGGTCGTGGTACTCCCAGAACACGCCCTGCTTTGCTGCGGCGTACGAGGCGCGAGCCGCGCGCTCCGATGCAGGCCCGAAGACGTTGACGTCGCGCCACTCGATCCGCAGCTCGCCAGCATCGACGTGATCCATCAGCAGCGGCAGCGTCTCGGCACTCCACCGCGCGCAGAATGGACACTGGTAGTCGGAGAAGACCACGAGTGCGACGGGCGCATCCACTGGTCCCACCGCGAGCAGATCGTCCGCCTCCCGACGCTCGGCCGACCTGAGGTCGAGCTGCTCGGGTCCCTGCACCTCGGTTGGACCCCCGGGAACGGGCGCTGTGGCTGCCGGCTCCGCGCCGGAGTCACGGTTCCGGCTCATCGCGAGCACCAGTGCGACGATGACGGCGGCGACGGCAAGCACTGCGACGGGTACCAGCCAGGAAGGGTTCGAAGAACGACGCCTCCCAGACGCACGGCTCGGCTGGACAGGCACGGGCACTCTCCCCACATCACGACAGTGCGTCCCGATGAGGACGCCACGCTCTACTATCGCAGATAGTCGACTAAGGCGGATAGTCGACTCGTGGCACAATGGGATGGATGCTTCCCCTCTCGGAGTCACGCAGCCGCGCCACTCAGCGGGGCCTCGCGCTGACTCTTCACGCTCTGCGGGCCTGGACCGCGCGTGAGCTGTGGGTCGCGGTTACGGCGGGCCTCGCGGTCACCCTCGTCATCGGACTGGCGACGGTCCTGATCCCCAACCCGGCCTTCGGTCGGGACGTTCCGCCGGTGTGGTGGAACTACCCGGTGTGGCTCCTCACCTCGGCCCTGTCAGGCATGCTCGTCGCCACGTACGTCCGTCCCGCCTCTGAGGACCCGGCCACCCTCTCGACCGCCCTCGACGACGAGGGTCGACGAGCGAGTCGCATGGGCGTGGCCGGCGGGTTCCTAGCGTGGTTCGCTGTGGGTTGCCCCGTCTGCAACAAGCTCGCACTCCTGGCCCTCGGCTACTCGGGGGCGCTCACGTGGTTCGCCCCCGTCCAGCCGTTCCTCGCGGTCGGTGCGATGCTTCTGACGGGCGCGGCGTTGGAGCGGCGACTTCGGGGCCAGATCGCCTGCCCGGTGAGCCCCGGCCGACTCGAGGACGCGCGGTGAGCGACGAGTCTGGCGCGGCCCCGAGCCGGTTCGGGCTGGGGGCGCTCGAGGCGCAGGTGATGGACGTGCTGTGGGACAACGGGCCGTCGACTATCCGCGAAGTGATCGACCACCTCGCCTCCCACCCCGCCTACACCACGATCGCGACGGTGCTGACCAACCTGGATCGCAAGCGTCTGCTGACGATCACCCGGCAGAACCGCTCGACCCGGTACGCGACCCGGACCAGCCGGGAACAGCACGCGGCCGAGCAGATCGAGCAGGTCCTTCGAGCGAGCCGCGACCGCAGGGCGTCGATCCTCGAGTTCATCAACTCGATGCCGCAGGACGACCTCGACCTCCTGCGCAGCTACCTCGACGACCACGACCGGGGGAAGGAGCCGTGACCGCACTCGCGCTGACGGCCCTCCTCGCCGGCGGACTGATCACCCTCGCCATCGCCGGCCCGTGGCTGCTCCGACAGGCCGCGCCGACACTGGTCCGCATCCCACGGCTGGCGATCGCCCTGACCAGCACCGGCGTCGTCGCATGGCTAGGGTCGCTGCTCGCGGTCGGCCCGGTGCTTGCCTGGGCCGGCTCCGGGCCCGCACTGCTTCCAGAGCCTGCGGCCGCCGTCTGCCGTAGGTGTCTGGCCGCAGCCACCCCATTCGGGCTCGACGCTTCCAGCACCGCGGTCCCGGCCGCGCTGCTCCTGGCGCTGCCCGCTGCGTTCGGGCTCACGCTAGCCACCAGCCTGGCCTCCCACGTGCTCCATCGGGAGCGGCGATCCCGCCACGCCGCCGAAGGCCTGCTCCTGGCCGCGCGACGACGGATCATCCGCGGGCACACGGTCTCCGTCATCGACTCGGACCACCCGTTCGCTCTCGCGCTCCCACGCCGACACGGTGGAGTCCTACTGTCCACCGGAGCCCTCGCTACGCTCGACGCGGTCGAGCTGGACGCCGTCCTGGCCCACGAACAGGCACACCTGCGCCAGCACCATCACGCCATCAACATGCTCGTCACCAGCCTTGCCGCACTCCTTCGGTGGGTCCCGCTGATCCGGGCCGCGGCCGACGCTCTGCCGCACTACCTCGAGATCGCAGCTGACGACCAGGCACGTCGCCGCACCAGCACGTCGGCGCTCGTCAGCGCCCTGGTCAAGCTCAGCAACCCATCCGGACACAGCGTTCCCCCGCACGCCCCCGCCGAGGCTCTCCATGCTGCTGCCGGTCCCAGCCGGGTCCGCCAGCTCGTTCAGCCCGCGGTCGGACCCACCGGCACGATCCCGACTGTCCTAGCAGGCCTCTACGTCGCCGCCCTCGCGGTCATCGGCGCGGCGGCGCACGCGCCCTACCTCGTGGCAGCCCTGACCGGCTGCTGACGCGCGGACCACGCCAGGGCTAGGGGTGCCGGTCAACAAGACCGACACTCAGGGCAGACCGGGCATGGAAGGAAAGGACGAGATCACTCGGCGCGGCGGCACCCTCCGCCGGCGCCCAAGGGCTCAACACGATTGCGCTGGCTCACCTGCGGATCTAGTCTGACTACGCCGTCAACTCAGTGGCAGCTTCCCGAGGGAGTGGCATCACGATGGTCCGCGCAACGCGCGATTTCGACCGCAACCGGACGGTGAGCACGGTCGTCGAGCGGATCCACACGCTCCATCCAGAGCTCGACAAGGCCGCGCTCAAGACTCGAGTCGAAGAGAGGGTCCTCACTCTCTCGGACGCCCCGATCACGGACTTCATCGACGTCCTGGCTGAGCGCTCCGTCCGCAACGACCTCCACCTCCCGCCAACTAACTAGGCAGACGGATGGCCGGGTTCCCGGCGGCGGTCGCGATCGACCGCCACTCGGCACCTGGCTAGACGACGCGTCATCCGGGTGAGTCTCCTACCCCGAGCAGGGCGCGTGGTTTCAGCCACGCGCGCCGACCGGGCCCGCCGAGGTCTCTGCGGCTCTCGGAAGAGCGCAACCGATCGTTCTCAAGAGGCCCACGCACCCAGCGAGGTCACCCAGCACACCGGACACCTCGGTCAGGCCGCGCAGGCGGAGGCTCTTCCATCATCCGGAGGCGATGAAGGGTGCGGCTCCTGAGAAGGAGCCGCACCCTTCATCTAGGTCGGCGCGTGCGGAGGGGGGAGCCGCACGCGCCGGGCCTTAGGCGCGCGCCTTGCGAAGACGCAGGGCGGTACCGCCCAGCGCGAGCGCCGTGAGCGCGACGAGGGCTAGCCCCACGGTGTTGGCGGCACCGGTGGACGGCAGAGGCTCGGTCGCCTTCGGGCTGGGCGTCGGGGTGATCTCGACACGGGTCGTGTCGTCATCGGTGACGTTGGGGCCCTGGGGCGGGACCGCGGTGACAGTCGCGGTGTTGTTGACCTCTCCGGCGTTGATGTCCTCCTTGGTGAGGGCGTACGTGGCCGTGGCCACGACGCTCTCGCCCGGCGCAAGGGTTCCCGGGCTGAGGGGCCACTGCCCGTACGTGATGGCAGTGAGTCCCGGCAGCTCGTCGGTGATCACGACGTCGCGGAGAGTCGTGCTCCCGGTGTTGGTGACGGTGAAGGTGAAGGTGACGAGATCTCCCACCTTGCCGGTCGCGTCGCTGCCCAGGCCGCCGGTCTTGACGATCTGGATCGCCGAGACCGCTTCGACGGGGACGGTCTCGTCGTCGACATCGCTCACTGGATCCCCCTGCGGCGGGAGGCCCGTCACGGTGGCGGTGTTGTCGACCCGAGCGGCGTCGACATCAGCCTGGGTCAGCGGATAGGTCGCCGTCGCCGACACGGACTCCCCCGAGGCCAGGCTGCCCGCGGCGCCCGGCCACTCACCGAACGTGATGGCGCTGAGACCCGGAAGCTCGTCGGTCAGAACGATGCCGTCGAGCGTGACGTTTCCCGTGTTCGTCACGAGGAAGGTGTAGATGACGAGGTCACCTGCCGTCCCCGTGGCGCCGGCTTCGAGCGCACCGGTCTTGACCAGGTCGATCGCGGGGACGTGGGGGACGGGCTGCTCGTGCTCGTCCTCGTCGTCCACGGGCGGACCGCTGGGGGGATTCCCCGTGGTGGTCGCGGTGTTGTGGACCTGTCCGGCGTCGACGTCGGCCTGCGTCAGGGTGTAGGTGGCCGAAGCGGTCACCGACTCGGCGGGCGCGAGGACGCCCGCTTCGGCCGGCCAGGCGTCGAACACGATCTGCGAGAGACCCGGCAGGCTGTCATGGAGCTCCACACCGCTCAAGGTGACGTTTCCAGCATTGGTGATCGTGAAGGAGTACCGGATCTGGTCACCCACACCTGAAGCAGCTCCCTGCTCGAGGGCGCCGGTCTTGATCAGGTCGATCCGAGGTCCCTGGGGAACAGGAACGGTCTCGTCGTCCTCATCGTTGACGGGCGGGCCGCTGGGCGGGGTACCCGTGGCCGAAGCCGTGTTGTCCACCTGTCCAGCATCGACGTCGGCCTGCGTCAGGGTGTACGTCGCGGTCGCGACAACCGACTCCTCCGGCGCGAGAACACGCTCGAGGGAAGGCCACTCGCCGAAGGTGATGGCCGAGAGACCCGGAAGCTCGTCGGTCAGGTCGACTGCGGTGAGCGTCACGTTTCCGACGTTCGTGATCTCGAACGTGTACTCGACCAGGTCGCCCGCGACCCCAGTCGACTCCTCCGCCAGGCTGCCGCTCTTCACCAGCGTGAGCTGAGGCAGCTGCGGGAGCGGCTGCTCGTCCTCGTCCTCGTCCTGCACCGGCGGACCGCTGGGCGGCGTGCCGGTGCTGGTCGCGTGGTTGTTCACCACCCCGGCGTCGACGTCAGCCTGCGTCAGCGCGTAGGTCGCGCGCGCCTCGACCGACTCGCCGGGAGCAAGGACTCCCGCCTGCGCCGGCCACTGAGAGAAGACGATCTCCGACAGACCGGGCAGCTCGTCAGCGATGGTGACACCGGTCAGCGTGGTGTTGCCGACGTTGGTCACGGTGAACGCGTACTCGATCCGATCACCTGCGACGCCCGCGGCGCCAGCCGCCAGGTTCCCGGTCTTGACGAGCTCGATCGCGGGCGTGGGGCTGATGGTGACGGTCTCGTCGTCCTCGTCGCTCACCGAAGGGCCCTGCGGAGGAGTTCCCGTCGTGGTCGCGGTGTTGTCCACCCTCCCGGCGTCGACATCTGCCTGCGTGAGGGAGTAGGTCGCGGTGGCAGTCACCGACTCGCCCGCGGCGAGGACCCCCTGCTGAGCGGGCCACGGACCGAAGACGATCGCCGACAGACCCGGAAGCTGGTCCGTGACGGTGACATCACGCAGCGTGACGTTGCCGGCGTTCGTGACCAGGAACGAGTACGTGACGACGTCACCGACGCGTCCGGTGGCGTCTGCTGCGAGGGCCGCCGTCTTCACCAGCTCGATGCTCGGCGTCTGGGGAAGAGGCTGCTCGTCCTCGTCCTCGTCCTCGACCGGAGGGCCGCTGGGCGGGTTACCCGTCACGCTGGCGATGTTGTCGACAAGCCCCGCGTCCACGTCAGTCGCAGTCAGGACGTAGGTGGCCGTTGCGTTGACCGACTCCCCCGGCGCGAGGGTTCCGGGCTGAGAGGGCCATGACCCGAACTCGATCTCGGACAGGCCGGGCATCTCGTCGGTGAGGGAGACGGAGGTGAGCGGAACCGCGCCGGTGTTGGTGACGGTGAACTGGTAGCTCACCAGGTCGCCCGCCGCGCCTGTCGCTCCCTCGCTGAGCGCGCCGGTCTTCGTCAGAGAGATGCTGGAGCTGGGGTTGACCGGGACGGTCTCGTCATCGTCGTCCGCCACGGGGTCCCCGGCGGGCGGGGTGCCGGTCACGCTGGCCGTGTTCTCGACATACCCACGCGCGATGTCCTCCGATGTCAGGACGTAGGTCGCGGTGGCGCTCACGCTCTCCCCCGGCGCCAGCACTCCTGCGGCGGCGGGCCACTGGCCGAAGGTGATCTCCGAGAGGCCGGGGAGCTGATCGACGAGGGTGACCGAGCCGAGGGTGACCGCACCGGTGTTCGTCACGGCGAAGGAGTACTCCACCGTGTCTCCGGCGTAGCCGTAGGCACCGGCCGCGAGCTGCGCCGACTTCTGCAGGTCGATCTCAGCGCAGTTCTGGTTGACGATCTGCACCAGCGTCTGCCGGAGCGCGTCGAACCCGCCGACGTAGTAGTCGCTGCCCTCGACCGTTCCTGAGACCTGGCTGATGTTCTCGCGGAACTCGACCAGGCCAGCACCCGTGACGTTGTCGTTCACGCCGATCGGGATGACGCGCGTGCCGGCCGCCTTCAGAGCGTTCGCGCTGGTGACCGCCGCGTTGATCGTGGCGACATCGGTCGAGCTGCCGGGCCCCTGAGCGGGGCTCCCGTACTGCGTGGGGTTGCCATCGGTCACCAGGAGCAGCGCGTCGTACGTCTCAGGCGCAGACGTGACGGCGGCGAAGGCGCGGTCCCAGTTGGTCCCGCCCGCCCCCGACGCCGGACGCTGAAGGTCCGCCACGTGCGAGGAGATGAGCGAGATCCCCTCGGCATCGAGGGCGGTCAGCGGCAGGGCCTGGTTGGACGCGTCTGCCGTCGCGGGGGCGTCGGAGGCGAAGTTGTGCAGAGCGAGCCGGACCGGGTAGCCCTGAAGGTCCTCGGCCAGCGCCGTGAGAGCGGCCTTGGCCTGCTCCAGCTGAGCGTCCGCCACCGAGTTGGACAGGTCAAGGCTGATGGCCAGATCAAGATCGCATCGATCGGGCATCGCAGGGTTGGAGGCGACCGGGACGGTTGCCTCCACAGCCTGTGCGCTGGCGATGCCCCCCGCGAGAGCAACCGTGCTGGCGAGCGCAACGCCGACGGCGCGTCGAAGGCGCCGTCCTCGAGTCGAACCCGGCGATGCTGATGGCGGACTGCTTCTGCGTGGTTGTGACGTCACGATCGAGACTCCTAAGCGATGCGAACAGGCATGGGCGTCTCACCCCGTGTGAGCCCCCGGGTTCGATGGTTGGCGGGCCCCCGAGCTGCTGTCCTCCCGCCTCCAGGAAGATCACCCGTCACTTCACCCGTTCAGCGGGTGTCGTCTCATCTACAGATTGCAGACCGTTGCAACTCGTGCTCAAACGCGACACGCTCCCGCATGCGTCACCACAGAGCAGGGAGATGGGTCAGGATGAACACATGCGAAGAATCCTGGCCGCGGTGGGCCGCGCCCGAGAGCACCCACTCCAGGCGATCTCGCTGACTCCGGTGGTGACGCGCACCCATCTGGAGCTCGTGGACAGCGATCTCGTCGACTCGTTGACGCCTGTCGCCGTCGACGGAGACGGCACCGCGAGGACAACCTACGAGCTACCACCGGACCTTCGGCGATCGATCGAAAGAACCGGATCACCCTTTACCGAACGGGAGACTCGGGACATCCACCGCGCGTTCGCGAGAGCGCTCTCCCAGGAGATATCCGACCCCGAGGTCGGCCTCGCGCTGCGACATGCACGCTACGGCGAGGACTGGGACACCATGCATGCACTATGGGTACGACACGGACTGGGGCTGGTGACCCGGTCCGCCGAAATAGCCACATGGGCCTTTACCGATCTTCCGAGCGAGGCCACCAAGAAGTTTCCTTTCCTCAGCCTCGCTACGGCGATATTCGATCGCACGCTCGCTGAGTTCGACGCCCCGGACCGTCGTGCCACCATCCAGACGGTCGCACGACGCGCCTCCACCGCTATCCACGCCCTCTGGTCCAACCGCAGCGGTGCAGTAACTCTCCATCTGCTCGTTGGCCAGATCATCGATGAGCGCATCAACGGGTCGCTCAAGAAGGCGGCTCAGCTGGGGGCTCGCGTCGCAGCCGAGATCGAGAAGCAGACAGAGCGAGGAACTCTCACCGACCACGGGCTCCTCGCGTGGTGCGAGTTCCAGGTCGGCATGACCCAGCTACTTCAGGGCGACACCTCTCTGTCGAGGACCACCACCCGACGCGCCTACACAGCCGCGCTGAGCGGCGGGATCGACGCGGAGTACATCGTGGTCAACGCCGCAAGCCAGCTCGCTGTCATTCACGCGCTCAGTGGCGAGCTCAACGACGCCGAGGCCTGGGCGGATCGAGCCGAGCAGCACCAGTGCCACCCCTGGTTCGACCCGCTCGTAAGGCTCCCGGCACGGATCGCACGAGAGATGGTCAGCGTCGAGAGACTCCAGCCGTCACCGACCACGCTCGCAGCCGAGAGCGACTCACTCCGCGGCACCGAGATGTGGCCCTTCGTAGCCCGAACCCTCGCCAGGCGAAAGATCTACAACGGGAATGCGACCGGGGCCCTCCTGGATCTCTACCGGTGGCGATCGAACAGCCCCAACCACGAGCGCTTCGAGAACGAACGCCTGCTCATAGGACCCGAGGTCGAAGCACTCGTCAGCATCGGCGACCCCCACGACGCCACGAGATCCGCCGAGGCATTCTTTGCCAGACACCAGGCGCAACCCGAGGACACGCCCGGCGCTTCTCTTCCTTACGCGCGAGCCCTGCACCTGTCAGGGGACTCGAGACGAGCACGGCGGATCGCCGCGAAGATCGCGCGGTCCAAAAGCCCCCATCCGCTCATCGACGTCATCGAGGCCCGTCTTCTCCTCGCCGACATCGAGCGGTCGGCCAGGAGCTCGGCGACCCACGTCCCGCTCGGCCACCTCAACGAGGCGATCGACCACCTGGGCCTGACGCGACTGTACGCAACCGTCTCAGAGGATCTCCTGAGCACTCTCGGCCGCGGCCCGAATGGCGTCCTGGACGCCGCCCTCAGGCACATGGAGGCGACCGGACGTCTCTTTCCGCCTGCCGTCCAGCGTCCCGCCCTCACCCCTCGAGAGCTCGTCGTGCTCCGGCACCTCGCCGAGGGTCACCCTCTGAGCGACATCGCTCGCGATCTCGGACTCTCGGTCAACACGATCAAGACGCAGGCATCCAGCCTCTACCGGAAGCTGGGTGCATCGACACGAAGGCAGGCGGTCGATGCCGCCGCACGCGAGGGATTCCTCTAGGACATCTCGTCCTGACCGACGCACGTCCCGGTGTCGCCCCGCGGCGCCACCCGTCCACAGCGTCGTTGCCCCTGCTCGGCACCCGCGAGAGAGGTCCGGGCTGCTCGCCGGACCCGCAGCGGGGCTCGAGCCTTCATCACATGGGAGGAGAACACGTCGGGCTCCTCATCCCGAAGGTGGGTCGTGACGCTGGCAGTTCGTCGGTAGCGTGCGTGTCCCACCCTCTTCGCTGGCCAGGGGGTCGGGTGACAGGTGAGGACGATGAGTGCAGCCGACATGAGCACGCGGCCTGGGCAGGAGTCGGGGCTCGGGGGCCCGACCGGGTTGCAGGAGTCCGACGTGAGACGGCGAGGGCCGGTGGGGCGGGCCCTGGCCGCGCGACCCTGGGCGTCCGACGTCTTGTGGAGCGTGGTCGTCCTTCTCGTCGGCGGTCTCGGCACGCTCGCGATGCGTTCCACGGTGCGGGGCTCGACCGCTCTCGGTCTGTTCGACCCGAGCTCCTCGCCGCTCCACACGATGACGGTGGCCTGGCTGGCCGGCTCGGTCGTCACATCCTCGCTTCTTCTCGTTCGCCGCTCGCGACCGCTGCTCGTGGCCGGCGCACTGACCATGGCGGGTGTCGTGTCGCTCGGGTTCGCCGGCGTGCTGGGCGTTGTCGGTCTCGGTCTCGCCTGTGCGCTCTACTCGGTCGCGTCACAGCGCACCTCTCGGACCGCGTGGGCCGCGGCGGTCGCGTCCTTTCTCGTCCTGGGTGCGGCGTGCTGGTGGTGGGAGCGCATCGGAGTGGCCGAGATGCTGTTGTGGATGGAACCGGCCACGGCAGAGGAGGACTACGTTCCGGCCGCGTTCTTGGCTGCTCCTCCGTTCTCGGGCGGTCGCCGTTCGGTGTCGCTGCTCGTGCTTCTCGTCCTCCTGGGCCTGGGGATGGCAACCGGCTCGGTGGCCCGGGCGCGGCGTCTGCACGCGGCGGGACTCCTCGAGCGCTATCGCGCGGTGGTCCGGGAACGGGACAGCAGCGCGGCTCTCGCCCGCGCCGCGGAACGTGCACGCATCGCGCGAGAGATGCACGACGTGGTGGCCCACAGCCTGTCCGTCATGGTCGCCCTCTCCGACGGGGCCGGAGCGGCGATGGACCGTGCTCCTGACCGGTCTCGCGAGGCACTGCGTGAGCTGTCGGCCACGGGCCGCTCGGCGCTGTTGGGCATGCAGGACGTCCTTCAGGCGCTCGACCCCCGTGGGGGTGAGGCCGCGGCGGCCGGCCGGCTGGCCGACCCCGTCGACGCCGATCTGCGCGTCGTGCTCGATCGGTTCCGCGCCGTCGGGATGTCGGTGGCGGAGAGTGGTGTTGAGCTCGTCGCCGCGCTGGAGACCGCGACCGGTCTCGCGGTGGTGCGGATCGTGACGGAGGCGCTGACCAACGTCCTGAGACACGCCCCCGGCGCCGTGGCGGTCGACGTGATCATCCGGCAGCTCGACGATGCGCTCGAGGTCGAGGTGCGAGACGACGGCGGACGACTCCCCAGCCTGGGCGGCGGGACCGGCCGCGGGCTGATCGGCATGCGCGAGCGCGCCGACCTGATCGGTGGAAGCCTCACGGCGGGACCGCGGCCCGAGGGCGGATGGTATGTCCGCCTCCTGCTCCCGGTCTCGCGCGACGGATCGGGGATCGACACATGACCACCGTCCTGCTCGTGGACGACCAGCAGCTCCTGCGCATGGGCTTCCGCCTGGTCATCGAGTCCGAGCCCGACCTCGAGGTCGTTGGCGAGGCATCCGACGGCGCGGTCGCGCTCACCCAGGTCGCGGCCCTGTCTCCGGACGTCGTGCTCATGGACATCCGCATGCCCGGTGTGGACGGGATCGAGGCCACGGCGCGCATCGTCGCTCAGCACCCCTCATCCCGGGTGCTGGTGCTGACGACGTTCGACCTGGACGAGTACGCCTTCTCGGCGCTGCGCGCGGGGGCCAGCGGGTTCCTGCTGAAGAACGCTCGTCCGGCGGAGCTCGTGGAGGCCATCCGCTCGGTGGCCGCTGGCGGCTCGGTCGTGGCCCCGCGCGTGGTGCGCCGGATGCTCGACCTGTTCGCTCCGCACCTGCCGACGGCGACCGAGCGAGCCGAACCACATGCGCTGGACCCGCGGCTGGGATCCCTGACGCCCCGTGAGACCGATGTCCTGCGATGCATCGCTCGAGGAATGTCGAACGCAGAGATCGCCGACTACCTCGTGCTCTCGGAGACGACGGTGAAGAGCCACGTGGGAAGGCTGCTTGCGAAGCTCCGCGTTCGTGATCGGGTCCAGGCCGTCATCGTGGCCCACGAAGCCGGTCTCGATCGGAGCCCGGGTCTCTAGCCCCCTGGTCCGCCGCGCTCCTCCCTTCGGAGGAGGGCATCGGGTGCGCGATCTCCTCACCACGGACGTCCCCGACGCGGTGGCCACTTCCTAGCGTGGTTGCTGTCGCCGGCACCACGCCGGCGAGAGTGGAGCGGACGCATGATCGAGGTATCTCACCTGTCGAAGCACTACGGCTCCGTCGCGGCGGTGAACGACCTCTCCTTCGTCGCGCGGCCCGGTGTCGTGACCGGCTTCCTCGGCCCGAACGGAGCCGGGAAGTCCACCACCATCCGCGCGATCGTCGGGCTCGAGCGGCCCACATCGGGTAGCGCCACCGTGGACGGACGACGCTACGCCGACCTCCGCGCGCCGCTTCAGGAGGTCGGCACCATGCTCGACGGACGCGGCGCACACCCCGGCCGCACCGCCGTCGGCCATCTCATGGGCCTGGCTCGCACGCACGGGATCGGCCGGTCCCGCGTCGACCAGGTCATCGCACTGACCGGCCTGGAGTCGGTCGCCCGACGTCGAGTGGGAACCTTCTCCCTCGGCATGGGGCAGCGCCTCGGCATCGCCGCCGCCCTGCTGGGCGACCCCGCGACCCTCATCCTCGACGAGCCGGTCAACGGACTCGATCCCGACGGCGTCCTGTGGGTCCGCGGTCTCCTTCGAGCGCTGGCCGCCGAGGGGCGGACCGTGTTCCTGTCCTCCCACCTCATGAGCGAGCTGGCCGAGACAGCGACCCGCATCATCGTCATCGGCCAGGGACGCCTTCTCGCCGACGACGACCTCGAGAACCTGCTGGCCACGTCCGAGCGCGCGGGTCTGGTCCGCGTCCGGGCAGATGATCAGTCGACGCTCGCGACCGCCGCCCGGGAGCTCGGTGCCCGCGTCACCACCGACGAGGCCGGCACACTGGAGATCTCGGGCACGGACGCGGCAGCGGTCGGGGCCCTCGCTGCGCGCCTTGGCGTCAACCTGCTCGAGCTGTCCACCGCGTCGGGGACTCTCGAGGACGCCTACCTGAGCCTGACAGCTCAGGCCGCGCAGTATGCCTCCAACCGCGACGACGCAGGACGAGGGGCCACGCGATGAGCACGCATGCGGCCGGAGCGCCACCGGTGGGGATGCCCTCGAGGGTCGGCGTGACCTTCGCACGCGCCGTGGCGTCGGAGTGGTTCAAGGTCTGGGGCTTGCGCTCCACCCGCGTGGTCTTCGCCGTCTCCGTCCTCCTGACGCCGGCCCTCGCCCTCATCGGAGCGAGCGACCCGAACGTCCCTGCCGACGGCTACGGGACGCTCGCCTACTGGGTGGTGAGCCTGACGATCCTCACGCAGTTCCCGCTGCTGCTCCTCGGGGTCCTGCTGGGAAGCGGGGAGACGGCGAACCGGAGCGCTGCGAGCACCTTCGTCGCGGTCCCGACCAGGACCCCCGCGCTGCTCGCGAGGACCGTCGTGACCATCACCACGAGCACCGCCGCAGCCCTGCTCTCACTCGGGCTGGCGGCCGCGGTGACGCTTACCACCGGTCTCGGGCGTGAGCTGTCGACCGAGCTGACGCCGGAGACGACCCGGATGTGGCTGGGCACGTCGCTCTACCTCGTCGCTGCGACCACGTTCTGCTTCGGCCTCGGTCTGCTCGTAGGCCGCACGGTCCTCGCGGTCCTGGCGACCTTCGCCATCTTCATCCTCGACCTCGCCACCATCGGCGCACCCGGGGCTCTCACCTCCATCACCGCCTTCCTTCCCGGCCACGCCGCAAGCGCGGTCACCTCCAGCGAGGAGTTCCTCGACGTGCTCCGCTCGATGGACGCCGCCCCTCTCGACCCTTGGGCCAACGTGGCGATCACGATCGGCTGGGCAGGCGCTGCCGTCCTGGCAGGAATCATCCGGACCCGGAGGCGCGATGTCTGAGCCCGCTCGCCCGTCGGCGCAACACCCTCGGCCGACGCGGTCAGCCCTCGCCACAGCAACCGGTCTCCCCCGCAACCGCGGCGTCACGTTCCCGCGGGTCCTCCAGGCGGAGTGGTGCAAGGCGTGGACCCTGACGTCAACGCGCTGGGGAGTCCTGGCCGCCATCCTCGCCAACGGCGCCGTCGCCCTGTACATGGCTTACAACGCTCGTTACGCCACGCAGGCGCCGGCTCCGCGGACATCGGACCTCCTCACGCTGGGACTGGTCGCATCGCAGCTCCCGATCATCACGATCGGCGTGATGATCACCGCGACCGAGTACTCCTCCGGCGGAGTGCGCTCGACCTTCCTCGCAGCCCCTCGACGAGGCCTCGTGCTGGCTGCCCAGGCCCTCACCTCCGGCATCGCCGCGGCACTCACCGCGGCGACGACCCTCTGCCTCACTCTCCTCGCCCTCCAGGTCTTCAAGCACGACCTCGCACCTGGCTTCGATCCCCTCGCGCCGGAGACCAGCCGGATGCTCGGTGGGTTCGTCCTCTACGCCCTGACCGCCGCGGTCCTCGGCGCATCGCTGGGCAGCCTCAGCCGCAGCACCACCACCGGCCTCGTGTCTGCCCTGGGGATCGTGTTCCTCCTCCCCCAAGCCATCGAGCTCCTGGGCAGCCCGCGACTGATCGCTGTCCTCCCAGGATGGGCCGGCGCCCTCGTGGCCAAGTCCGACGTCGCGGCCGCGGCAGCCGTCGACCAGATCGGCGTGGCGCTCGCTCCGTGGCAGGGATACGGCGTCCTCGCGACGTGGACGCTTGCAGCGCTCCTCACCGCCCTCGTCAGGCTGAACCGCACCCCGCTGTAGGCCTCCTGCGGGTTGCCGGCGGTACGACCGGCAGGCCCGGAGGCGGGCGCGGGCACGGCGCCCACCTCCGGGCTGCACCGGGTGTCGGGAGGATGCGGGAGAGCCGCCGACACCCGGCATCACCAGCCTCAGTCGAGCTGACTGCGTCGACGCAGGCGCATCGCCATGCCGAGTGCCGCGAGGACCACGCCGCTGAACGCTAGCGGCAGGATGGGACCGGCACCGGAGTGCGCGAGGGCCGCTGAGGCGGCGGTCCTGCCACCTGCTGGCGATCCGCCACCACCGGGCGTGACACCACCGGAGGCGCCACCAGTCGGTTCCTCTCCGCCGGTGGGCGTCGTGCTTCCGCCGCTGGGCGTCCCGCCGGGCGTGCTCGGTTCGGGAGTCGGCTCGCCAGCAACGGCGAGCGTCGTGGCCGCGCGAAGCGCGCCGCTCCTCGCGAGCACGCGGATCTCGTAGTCCCCCGGCTCGATGTCGGTCGGGATCGAGAGCTCCGCGTCGGCCGTTCCCTGGGAGACCCTGACCGGTGGGGACGTCGACAGGGGAATGGCCGGCGCACCGGCCACGCCCTCGGCTGGGGCGAGCGCGAACGTCACCTCGTAGTCGACCAGGTTGGCGGCGTGGGCGGTGATCGTGTCTCCGGGGTCCACCAAGTCCGAGCTGATCGTGACGGTCGGGGCTTCGGTGTCGACGGTGCTCCAGGCTCTGACGTAGTCGACCGAGAGGCGACTGGGAGCCACCGCCGGGACACCGTTCCACGCCGAGAGGTTGAGGATGAGGTACTGCCGGTCCGTCGCGTTGAAGGGGTGACTGGCGAGGAGCTGGCCGTCGTAGTAGAAGTCGACCACGCCATCGAGGCGCCAGTGGGCGCCGTAGGTGTGCCAGGCGTCAGCTTCGATGTCGACGCACTGCTTTGCGCTGCCGGGGGTCGTGTGGACGCTCGCGCAGGCCCGGCCTCCATCCAGCGACTCGAGCACGTCGATCTCGCCCGTCTCCGGCCAGTCGTGGCTCTCGCCGTTGGTCCAGAACGCCGGCCAGTTCTCGATCACGGTGCCGGCGCCGGAGGTGTGGATGCGCGACTCGACGAAGGAGCCCGGCGCGACCGTGAACTTCTTCCAGGACTGGATCATCCCACTCGTGTACTGGTAGTCGTACGTGTCGCCGCGCACCGTGCAGCTGGAGTCCTGTCGGACGAAGTCGAGGTGCAGCTCGCCGTCCTGGACGGTGACGTTGTCCGGGCCGTAGCACATCCACTCGATCGCCGGGTTGGCGCCGGTGGTCATCTGGCCGTCCTGACCGTCCACCCATCCTCGGTTCCAGACGCCGAGGTCGAGACCGTCGCCGTCGAAGCCGTCGTCGAGGAGAACCTCTCTCATCTGCTGCGTCACCTGTCGCGGCGCCTCGGGAAGAGGATCGACGGAGCCGCCCGGCCCGCAAGGCTCCGGCGTCAGGTCGAAGGTCCAGGTCGTCTGCGCGCCCTTGGCGATTGCGTACCCCTCCGCTGCCGCAGCGGTGACACTGGCCTGGTAGCCGACCCGCCGCTCGGTGTAGACGACACCGTCGACCTCGGGGATCGCAAGCGTCGGCTCCACGTCGCACTCGGCAGCGACCAGGGTCGGCGCGATCGGCACGACCTGGGGCAGCGTGTCCCACGCGCGCACGTAGTCGACCACGAGCTGGCTCGGCGCCGTCACATCGCCCCACGCGCCGAGGTTGAGGATGGGATACATCGGGTCGGTGGTCCCGAGCGGGAAGCTCCACTGCAGGTCGCCGTCGTAGTAGATCTCCGCCGTGCCATCGGTCGTCCAGAAGACGCCGACGGTGTGCCACGCGTTCATGGCGAGGTCGGCGCAGCCGCCGCTCTTGCTGCCGTCACCGTCGGTCGCCTCGCCGCAGATCCCGTCGGCCTGTCCCTTCATCACGACGATGGACCCGTTGGAGGGCCAGTTCAGGCTCTGGCCCTGCATCCAGAAGGTCGGCTGGTTCGCGACCTCTCCTTCATCACCCGCCACGAAGACTCGCGCCTCGATGTAGTTCCCGGGACGAATCGTGAACTTGGAGTATCCGTTGACCATCCCGCTGGCGTAGGCGCGATCGACGCCGCCGCAGATGGACGCCTTCTCCTCGATGTCGAGCGTGAGCGCGCCGTCCGCGACCACTGCGTTGGCGGGGTCGTAGCACTGCGGCTCACCGCTGTTGACGGGGGGCGTCACCGTCCAGTCGTCGCCGAACCACCCCCGTGTCCACACCGCGGCGTCGAGCGCGTCGCCATCGAAGCCGTCGTCGAGCAGGACCGCGGTCATCCGTTCGGACACCTCAGCCGGAACGTTCGGTAGCGGACCATCGAGGGCGACGGGTACGGCTGTCGCGGACGCGACGAACCCGACGCTTCCCGCGGCGACGACCGCGCCCGCGACCGCCCCCACCCACAGACGACGGGATCGCGAGGATCCCTTGAGTGTTCTCAATGCAGTGCCTTTCTCCCGGCCCAGAGCTCTCTGGGCGTCAGTTGTCTCGAGGCATGGACCCGGACCACCGGGGTCCGGGCCGACAAGGCTAGGTACGCTCCCTCGTCGCAGCGCCCGGCGCAGATCAGCCTGCGCGCCTCGAACGGTACATCGATTTACCTAGATGCGGCAAGGGTTTGTCGGCACATCTCAGCGAGATGGAGCGCCGCGGACCGGGGTGACGGCGCGACGACGCGAGGGACGTCCCACGCCATTGCGCACACGTCCCCGTGCCTCCCCCGCGCGAGCCGGAGGTCAGTCCAGCGCGGCTCGGACGAAGCTCTCCACCAGGTCCAGCGTCCCGTCCGCCCAGAACACCGAGCCGCCGTGATCGGCACCGATGACGCGGTAGAGCTCGACCTCGTCACCGTCCTCGGCCACCGCGTCGGCGAACGTCGCGCTCTGGCCGAAGCCGACCACGCGGTCCCGGTCTCCGTGGAGGATCAGGACGCGCGGCCGCGCGCGCGACCTGGCTCGCTGGCCCAGCACCCTGGAGCGCTCCAGGCGCTCACCCGCCGACAGGACGTCGACGCCTCCCATCAGCACCCCCTCCGGGCTCTCCGCACCGAGGTGGTCGCAGATCGACGGCTCATCGTTCATCGTGGCGAGATCGGTCGGACCGAAGTAGTCGACGACGCATCGCACGCTCGACGACCCGCAGTCTTGTCCGGAGAAGTAGGGGTCCTCGAGCCCGTACGCGAGCAGGAGGGACGTGTGAGCGCCGGAGGAGTCTCCCCAGGCCACCACTCGATCGGGATCAACCCCGAAGCGACCTGCGTTCGCCCGCATGAAGGCCAGCGCGCTCACCGCGTCCTGGACCTGCGCCGGGAACGGCGCCAGGTCCGAGGGTCGGTACTCGACGACCGCCACCACGAACCCGCGTCGCGCGAACGCGATGAGGGCCGCAAGGTGCTGGCCCAGGTCCTGCGGCCCCCACCCTGACCCGGGGACGTAGAGCACGAGAGGCAGCCGGTCGTCCTCCCCGTCGCCAGGCGGGACGATCACCTGCAGGTGGAGCGGACTGCCCGCGACTCGCGCATACTCCACCCCGAGGTGGACCCGGGGGTGGGAGGCGCTCGGCGCCGACGCCAGGTCCTGCATCCGAGCGGCCCCGACACGGGAGGCAGGAAACTGGTCGAGCGGCACGTCGCGGGGCTCGATGTAGCGCTCCGTCCGCATCACCGGCCTCCGCCCTGCGCTGCCGAGTCCGCCAGCCGGACCCGATCGATCAGGTCCTCCGCGCGTGACTCGCGCACGATGACGGGGTGGGCGCCTCTGGCGACGAGCGCGAAGAACTCGTCGGCAAAGCTGAGGTCTGGGACACGATCGTCGGGGAGGGTGAGCTCGACGCGCTCCCCGACCGCGCCCGGCTGGGGCTTGCCGTCCCGGTTGCGCTCGCGCGCGATCGCGTCGGCGACGGCGAGCCCGACTGGCTTGACCTCGTTCTCCACCGTCAGCAGACCGAGGTCGTACTCGAGCTCGTCGAACCCGGCGAGGCGACGATCGATGTCGTGCGAGCCCCACCAGGTCATCGCCCAGGGGTTGGCCTTGAGCGCCTCGGTGACGATCGAGCCGGCGAACTCCGCCACGTCGGCCCCACGCAGCCATCCCGGCGAGACCCCGATCTCCTGCAGCCACACGGGGCGCTCCCGCGTCTCACCGAAGGCGCGCGCGAGCTCGACGAGGTAGCGGGCGAGGTGGTGCGTCCCCAGGCCTTCGACGCCGTATCGCTCGAGCGCGCCGGTGAAGTACACCCAGGAGTGCACGATCGATGCAGAACCGACGCGGCCGAGCACGTCGCGACTGAAGACCGACGTGTCTTCGAGCCAGGGCACGTGATCGACCCCGACGACGTGGAAGCGACCCGGAAGCGCATCGTCGCAGGCGGCGAGGAGACGCGTCAGCCATGCGTCCCCCTGCTGCCTGGTGGCGCCGTTGCCTGGAAAGCTCGCCAGCGCGTTCGGTTCGTTCCCTATGTCGATGCCGACCAGCCTCGTGCGGCCGTACCCGATCTCGGCGATCGCCTCGATCAGCCGGACCTGGGCGCCGATGACGTCAGGGTCGGAGTAGACCCCCATCGACGGCTCCTGCCAGAACGGCCGGAAGTAGGTCCCCGACATCCAACCGTTGAGCACGCTCAGGTGGACGTCGAGGTCGAGATCGGTCGCGATGTCGACGAGCTCCGCGAGCCGGGCGAGCGCCGATCGGCTGATCAGGTTCGGGTTGGGCTGGAAGATCGGCCAGAGGCAGTGAGCGCGGATGTGGTCGCATCCGAGGGCACGGATCGCGGCGAGGTCGGCGGCGATGTCGTCGGGGTTCCAGTCCAGCCAGCTGTAGAGCCAGTCACGCGCCGGGATGTAGTTGACGCCGAATCGGACATCGTCGGTCACGTGGTCTTCCGTTCTCTTCCCTCGGGCGCTTGTTCTGTGTGAAGGACCAGGGTCGACCTCCCCGGCACGTCGACGCTCCCCTCGAGGTCGTCCGGGCCACGCCAACCCGAGCCGACGGACACGCTGGCTGGCGCGTCGGAGTGGTTCAGCAGGAAGAGGAGACCGCCTCGGCGTACCGCTTCGACGCCTGGCGGGAGGTCCGGGACCGTCGGCTGCACGCCGGCGTCATCCACGAGGCGTCCGACCAGCTCGATGAGGGATGCCTCGTCGATCCTCGCGGCGACGTACGTCGCGCGCCCGAGCCCGTGCCCTCGTCGGGTGATCGCCGGCTTGCCCGCGAGGTCTCCACCGGCGAACGTCATGACGACGCTCGCATCGGTCACCGTGATCGACTCGGCGAAGCCCGAGTAGGTGACCACGGGTCGGCCCGGATCCCGCTCGGACCAGGAGCCGGCGAGCGTACCGCCCGGTGCAGGCACGACGATGGATGCGCTGACGCGCGCCGAGGCCGGCGGGGGCTCGACCGCGCGGTCCGGTAGAGGCCAGTGCTCCTGCACCCTGACGCCGAGCATCTCCGTCAGCGGACCCGGCGCACCGGGGTGGGCGTGAACCCGCTCGTCGACGACGCCGGTGAGGTAGGTCGCCACCACGTGGCCCCCGTCTGCGACGTAGCGGTCGAGCGCTGCGGCGAAGTCGGGGGTGACCAGGAAGAGGCTCGGCAGCACCACGAGCCGGTACCGGGACAGGTCGTGCCATGGCGCGATGAAGTCGACCGCCACGCCGTTCTCGAACAGACCCGCGTGCCAGCGTCTCGTCTCGGCGTCGGGCTCGCGGTCATCCGGTCCGTGGGTGCTCCGCCTGGCCCACAGCGAGCTCCAGTCCAGGACGATGGCGACGTGCGCATCGACCGGGGCGTCGGCCGCGAGGTCGAGGCCGGCGATCCGTGAACCGAGCTCCACGACTTCTGCCCACCGTTCCCCGCCCGGTCCGGCGTGCGGAACCATCGCCGAGTGGAACGTCTCGGCTCCCGCGACGGAGGCTCGCCACTGGAACTGCAGGACGCCGCTCGCGCCGCGGGCCACCGTCTGCATGCTCCACAGCTGGAACTGCCGGGGACGCTTCGGCGTGTTGACGGCTCGCCACTGCACCGCGCTCACCGCCTGCTCGGTCTGCAAGAACGGCTTGCCTCGAGCGAGCGAGCGCATGAGGTCGCTGTCGAACGCTCCGATCCGGGCCGCTCGGGGATCGGCGGGATCCGGGTAGCAGTCGTTGCCGACGGCGTCGGCCTGGTCGGCCCACGCCCAGTAGTCGAGCTTGGGGTAGAGGCCCATGAAGTTGGTGAAGATGGGTGTGGACGGGTCACCGGACCGGAGGAGGTCCCGCTCGGTCATGAACTGTTCCAGCAGCAGATCGGAGTGGAAGCGGCTCCAGTCCACCAGTCGGCCGGGCATGTGGAAGTCCGTGGTCACGCGCGGAGGCATCACCTGCCTCCAGTCGCTCATCCGCAGCGACCAGAAGGTCGTCCCCCAGGCCTCGTTGAGGGCGTCGATGTCGCGGTAGCGCCTGCGCAACCATTCCCGGAACGCCTCGGCACAGCGGGTGCAGAAGCACTCGGTCGGCCCGAACTCGTTCCCGACGTGCCACATGACGACCTCGGCCCGCCCCCCGAAACGAGCCGCGAGCCGTTCGACGATCACGCGGACGGCCGCCTTGTAGGTCGGCGAGCTCGGGCAGTGGTAGCCCCTGGTTCCGCCGGTTCGACGCAGTCCGCTGGCGTCGACGGACGCGAGCTCGGGATCGAGGTCGGCCAGCCACGCCGGGACGGAGGCGGTCGGGGTCGCGAGGTCGACCGCGATCCCCGCGTCGCCGAGCCGCGTGATGATCCCGTCGAGCCAGTCCAGATCCCAGGTGTCGGGCATCGGCTGGAGCTCGGCCCAGGAGAAGACGCCGAGGGTGACGAGCGTGACGCCTGCCTCGCCCATGAGGCCGATGTCCTGAGCGATCGTTCGCTCGTCCCACTGCTCGGGGTAGTAGTCGGCTCCGTACCAGACAGGAGGTCTGCCCGGGTGATCGTCGATCATGTCATCAGCCCTTCACCGCGCCGAGAGTCAGTCCCTTGCGCAGGTACTTCTGGAGGAGGAGGAACCCGATGATCAGCGGGATGACCATCAGCAGCGATCCCGCGAGCACGAGGTTGTAGGTCGACTCTCCCTTGTAGGACTGCCAGGCATAGAGGCCGAGCGTCACCGGGTAGAGCTTCTGGTTGGAGAGCATGATGAGCGGGAGCATGAAGCTGTTCCACGTTCCGACGAAGCTGAACAGAGCGATCGTGGCCAACGCCGGGGTCAGCATCGGAACGGCGATCTGCCCGAAGATGCGCAGCTCGCTCGCTCCGTCCATGCGGGCGGACTCGATCACTTCGTCCGGCACGGACCCTTCGATGTAGACCCGGGCGAGAAACACCCCGAAGGGACTGACGATCGACGGGATGATGACCGACCAGATCGTGTTGGTCAGCCCCACGGAGGCGGCGACGAGGTAGAGCGGCACCGTCAGCAGCGCGCCGGGGATGAGCAGTCCGGCGATCACCGCACCGAAGAGCACTCGGTCGCCGAGGAACCGGAACTTTGCGAGGGCGTAGCCGCACGCCGCTGACGTGACCGTCGCCCCGAGCGCCGCCGCGAGCGAGTAGCCGACCGAGTTCAGCAGCCACCGCGGGAAGAGCCCAGCACCGCGAGAGAGCACCGCCTGGACGTTGTCGGCGAGATGGGGCTCGGCGAACCAGAGGCCGTTCGTCGCGAACAGGTCCGCGTTGCTCTTGGTCGCCGAGACGATCAGCCACCAGACAGGGAAGAGGAAGTAGATCGAGGTGAGGATCAGGGCGCCGTTCACCACGAGGCGGCTGCCGAGCATCGGGGTTCTCATGCGGACCGCTCCGATCGCGTCGAGGCGAGCTGGTAGATGACGGCGAGGACGCCCGCGATCAGGGCGATGACGATCGAGATCGCGCTGCCGCGCTCGAAGTCGTTGGCGCCGAACGTCGTGTTCAGCGCCATCATCATCGGCGTCCAGTCCGAGCTGACCGCGGTCGTCACGGTCTTGAGGATGTAGGGCTCGTTGAAGAGCTGCACCGTTCCGATCATGGACAGCAGCGCCGTCAGTCCGACGGAGCCGCGGATGAGCGGCACCTTGATGCGCACGGCGATACCGGCCTCGCTGGCACCGTCGATGCGCGCGGCCTCGACGAGGTCCTGGGGAATCGCCTGGAGCGCGGCCGTGTAGATCACCACGTTGTAGCCGGTCCAGGACCAGATGGCAATGTTGGCGACCGAGAGCAGGACGGTCTGCTGGCCGAGCAGGTCGACCTGCCATCCGATCGCGTGCAGGCCCTTCACGATCGGACTGAGCTGCGGAACGTAGAGATAGGTCCACAGGAGCGTCGCGACGATACCGGGGACGGCGTAGGGCAGAAACGTCGTGAGCCGGAACACCGTCGGACGCCAGACAGCTCGGGAGTCGATCAGGAGGGCGATGAGCATCGCCAGGACGAGCATCACGGGTATCTGGATCACGCCGTAGAGGAACACCCGTCCGACGGCGGCCCAGAACGCGGCATCCGCGAGGACCGACGCATAGTTCGCGAACCCTACGAAGACGTCCTCGGACGGCCCGAACCCCAGGCCCGAGGAACGGACCTGGAAGAGGCTTCGCTGCATCGCGTAGACGAGCGGGACCACGTAGACGGCCAGGAAGAGGATCGCGAACGGACCGGCGAGGATCAGCAGCGCCGGTCGAGGCGCCGAGCGGGGGCGGGGGGCAGAGCGGGTGACCCGCCCCGCCCCCCGGGTGAGCGTCGTCACTTCTCGGTCACCGACACCCCAGCAGCCGTCATCGAGTCGACCTGCTGCTTCTGGAGCTTCGTCAGCAGCTCGCGGAGCGTGCCGTTCTGGTCCTTGAAGCCACCCATGCCGTCGTCGAACACCGGCTTGGTCTCGTTCCACGTCGGCGACCACGTCCACGGCGCGACCGTCTCTGCGATGCGTGCGATCTCCTGGTTCACCTGCTGCCCGCCGAAGAAGTCGACGGTCGCGTCCCGCTCGGGGATGCTGTCCAGCGTGGCGGCCGGGAAGCCACCGAGCGCGATGGTGGTGTCAGCGTCGGACGTGATGAAGTGGGCGAACTCCATCGCCTGGGCCGGGTGCTCGCACCCGGCGATCGCGATGACCGAGCTGCCACCGTTGGGGGCCGAGACCTGCTGGCCACCGTCCCAGCTCGGCATGGGCGCGACAGCCCAGCTTCCGGCGCCGCCGGTGACGTTGTCGGCGATGAGGTCCGCCTGCCACGAGCCACCGATGACGGCGAGCTGACGCCCCTCGCTGAGGTCGTTGTAGAAGGTCGGGTCCCACCTGTTCGTGAGGTTCAGCAGGCCCTCGTCACGCAGCTTCTGCCAGTAGTCAGCGACGTCCCGCGTCGCCTCGTTGTCGATGTCCACCACCCACGAGTCGCCGTCGATCCCGAACCAGGGGTCCGAGTGCTGAGCGGCGAGCGACACGAACCCGCCACCGTCGTCGGCCCCCATCCCGGTCAGGTAGGTCCCCGGGGCCTTCTCCGCGACGGTCTTGGATGCCTCGTAGAACTCGTCCCAGGTCGTCGGCACATCGATGCCGAGCTCCTCGAGCCGGTCGGCCCGGTAGAACATCGCCATGGGACCCGTTCCCTGGGGCACGCCGAACGCTTGCCCGCCGAAGGTGACGGCGTCCCAGGTGCGCTCGATGTAGTCCCCCTGGAACTCCGCAACCTCGTCCGTGACGTCCAGGAGAGCGCCCGCGACGGCGAGCGACGGGATGAAGGGGTTCTCCATCATCGCCACGCACGGCGCCTCACCGGCCTTGAGCGCCGCGGTCAGCTTCGCCGCCTGGTCCTGCCAGCTTCCGGGAGCATCCGAGTGCTCGACCTGGATGTCGGGATGCTCCGCGTTCCATTGCGCGGCGATGTCGTCGCTGCCGGCCAGGCCGGACCACCACGCGATCGTCACCGGCCCTTCGTCGACCGGGGACTCGTCGGTCCCGGTGCTGCAGGAGGCGAGCAGAACAGCGGCCGCGACTGCCGCGGTCGCGGTCGCAGCTCGCTTGATGCGAATAGTCATGTGCACTCCATCGTGTCGTCACGCCGAGGCGTGTGACCGTCACTTCCGGTCTGGGTTCGTCCGCCATGGCGTCACCTTCGGCGCCGCGGCATCGGTAGGTTAACCGATGTACCTAGTGCTGTCAACGGAAATCCTCGGTCACGAGGGTGGGACGCGCGGGTACGATGCCCCTATGTCCACTGGCGCGCGTCGACCCACCGGGCCTCGTCGTGTGACGATCAGTGATGTCGCGGAGCTCGCCGGAGTCTCGACGGCTGCCGTCTCGCGCTCGTTCAACGGGGCTGAGCGTCTCCCCCCCAGCACTGTCAAGCGGATCCACGACGCTGCCGCGCAGCTGGGCTGGAGGCCCAACGCGACAGCCCGCGCGATGAAGCGAGCGGCTGCCCACACGTTCGGGTTCATCCTGCTGCGAGCACCGGACCTGCTGGGGTCGGACCCCTTCTTCCCGCTCTTCCTCGCGGGCCTGGAGCCAGGGCTGTCAGCCGACGCCTACGCGCTCATGATCAGGTTCGTCTCCACGGCCGAGGAGGAGAAGAACTGCTACCGCGACTGGGTGGCGGAGGGCCGCGTCGACGGGTTCGTCCTGACCGACCTCCGCGATGACGACTATCGCCTGGATCTGCTCGCCGAGCTCAACGTTCCAGCGGTCGTTGCCGGTGATCCCGGGAGGTCGACGCCCTCGTCGGCCGTCTTCCACACGACCGACGGGTGCATTCGCGAGATGGTCGACGGATGGGCCGACCGTGGGCACAGCAGGATCGCTCACGTGATGGGCGATCCCGCACTCCTGCACGCGCGGCGGCGTCGCGACGTCTGGGCGGCCGCCATGGCCGCACGTGGCCTCCGAACCGATCTCATCGCCGAGGGCGGGTTTACCGAGGCCGGCGCCGATCAGGCAACGCGGAAGCTCATCGCGGCAGAGAACCCGCCGACGGCGATCTTCTACGGCAGCGACGTCATGGCCGCCGCTGGCATGCGAACCCTCGCCGAGCTGGAGGTTCGCGTCGGTGTCGACATCGCGATCGCTGGCTTCGACGACGTCCCCCTCGCCCCGTACCTGTCCCCACCGCTCGCGACCATCGCCTGCGACTACCGCGAACTGGGTGCCGAGGCTGCCGCGATCCTCCTCGAGGAGGTCTCGCGGAGCCACCCCAGGGGGAGGTCCGCGCGGGCGGGTAAGCGACTCGAGCTCGACGGCGCGTTCATCGCACGCGCGTCATACGAGATCGAGCCGGGGCCCAGCTCACCACGGGAGACCTCGAGCTCAGCCGCCTAGAGGCCGGCGGGCGTCACTCCTGCGCTCGCCGTTGCCGTGCCGTACCGGGTCGTGTATCGCGAGTGGTTCGCGGCGATCTCCTCCTCCGAGAGCCTTGCGAGGGTTCCTAGTCCGCGCGCGATGGCCACGGTCCGGGCGACGTCTTCGACCATGACGGCGGCCTGGAGCGCCTTGTCGAGCGAGGAGCCGATGGTGAACACGCCGTGCTGTCTCATGATGATCGCGGGCGAGATGCCGATGGATCGGACGATCTCCTCCCCGATCTCGGCGGTGCCGATCCTGGCGTAGCCGCCGAGCGGTACGTCTCCGCCGAACTCGTCGGCCATGGCCGTGAGGCAGCACGGGATGGGCTCCCCGATCGCTGCCCACGCGGTGGCGTAGGGCGAGTGCGTGTGGACGACGGCGCCGACGTCCGCACGGTGGCGATAGACCCCGAGGTGGGAGAGGGTGTCCGAGGATGGTCCGCGGTAGCCGTGGACGACAGCCCCGTCGAGGTCGACCACGACGAGGTCGTCTACTCCCATCTCGTCGTACTGCAGGCCGGATGGTTTGATGACGACCAGACCAGTCTCGGGGTCGCGAGCGGAGACGTTGCCGCTGGTCCATGTCACGAGGTCGAGGCGGGGAAGCGCGAGATTCGCCTTGAGCACGTCTCGGCGTAGCTCATCAAGCATCGGTCTCTCCTGTCGGAATCTACTCGCGGTCGCCGAGCGCGATGAGCTGAGCGGGGAAACGCAGCGTCTCGTCGACGTCCCAGGGGGAGATGAGTGGGATCCCGGCGTCCGTCAGCCGGGAGACGATGAACTCGCGGGCGCGGGAGCTGATCTCCAGCGCGTCGGGTTCGGAGTCGTTCCACATCTCCACCAGCACGCGCCCGGACCACTCCTGACGCGCCAGCTCCGCGAAAGCGGCCTCCCAGGGAACGATTCCGTTCCCCATCGGGACGAACCGTGGATGACCGGGCAGCGTGTCCTTGACGTGAAGCGCGAACATGCGACCGTGACCGGCACGCAGCTGTTCGACGACGTCAAGCCCCTGTTCGGCAAGGTTACCGACGTCCGGGTAGAGCCCGAGGTAGGCAGAGCCGACATCGTCACACACCCGGCTGGCGGCGCCGATGGAGGTGATGTCGGTGCCGTCGACGTTCTCGATGCCGAGGAGCACTCCACGGCGGGCGGCGTGGTCGGCCCCCGCTCGCAGGACGTCGACGTATCGCTGCCTCGCCCCGGGATCGGCAGGCTCGTAGTAGGCGTAGTAGCCCGCGACCTGGAGGAGCGACACCCCCAGATCCGCGCACAGATCGATCGCCTCGAGCAGGATCGCAAGGGCTCGACGTCGAACGTGACGGTGAGCAGAACCAGGACCGATCGCCCGGTGAGCGGACAGGCACAGCGCGCCGAGCGCCATCTCCTGCCGGTGGGCCGCCTCGACCACCCGCCTGCGTTCGGCCGGTTCCCAAGCGAGTCGGTCGATTCGTTCCGGGGACTCATCGACCGACAGGTCGACGAACGTGTAGCCGGCTTCGCGGGCATTGCCGAACAGAGCGTCCCAGTCGTTCGTCCTCGGCATGGCCTTCTCATAGACCCCCAGCGCGACGCCGGCACTCGGGCGCCGAGCAGAGGGTTCGGCCCGGTCCAGCTCGTCAGCCACGACGGACGGCCCGGGCGAAGCGAGCGGCGGTGGCGGCGGGGTCCGGCGCGTTCATCAGCGCGCCTCCGACGACGACGACGTCGGGTCCGTAGGAGACGATCCGGTCGATGGCGTCGAGCGTGATTCCGCCCGTGACCGCCGACTCCGCTCTGGTTGCCACCGAACGGACGATGCTGAGCGCTTCGGTCGGCGGCAGGACGCTCTCACGCAGGTCGTAGGGAGTGTGGACGCAGAGGACGTCAACCCCCAGGAGGTCGAGCTCGGCGGCTCGTTCGGCGATGTCGCGCACGCCGATGAGGTCGGCCACCACGTGCTTTCCCCGTTCGTGGGCGGCGCCGACCGCGGCTGCGACGGTGGCGTCGTCGGCCACGCCGAGCACGGAGACGAGATCGGCTCCCGCGTCCAGGACGTGGCTGGCCATGCTGGAACCGCCGTCCATGATCTTGATGTCGGACAGGACGCTGATCTCCGGTGCGGCGGACTTGACGGCGGCGATCGCGCGGACGCCGGCGCTGATCCCGAGTCCCGTGCCGATCTCCGCGATGTCGACGTGGGGGCGCACGCAGGCCAAGACCTCGAGGGCGGCGTCGAGGTCGAAGGTGTCGAGGGCGATCTGGAGTCTCATCGAATCTCACTCTTCTCTGGGGTCACCGGCGCTGTGGCGCCGTCGTCTTCCACGGAGTCCCACGACTCCAGGGCAGCTACCGCGCGGCAGAACCGGCGGTAGCCGAGAGCCATGTGCGTGATCCGCTCGGGGCTCGGCGAGACCGTCCGACCGACATCGGTGTCACCATGCGAGAGGGTCGGGCGGTCCCACCCGTCGAGGGTCGTGAGGTCGGCGGCCGTCGCTGCGGCGAGCGCGGTCCCCGCGAGGCCTAGTTCTTCTTCCGCGGAAACCTCGACCGGGCTGGCAAGGCAGTCGGCGAGCATCTGTGACCACAGCGGAGACCGTGCTCCTCCGCCCGCCAGTCGGATGCGGTCGGGCGGTGTTCGACGGGCGGAGAGCAGGCGGTCGACCAGGCGACGATGGGCGAAGGCCACGCCCTCGTAGGCGGCTCTGGCAAGCTCTGCTCGGCCGTCCGTGGTGGTGAGGCCGATCCAGCACCCGGCGGCCCTGCCCGTGCCGCCGTCACCCGCGAGGTAGGGAAGGAAGACCACCTCGGACTCGTGCGAGCTCTGAGCGAGCGCTTCGAGTCTCTCGTACTCGTTCGTGCACCTTGTTCGCACATCGAGCGGGAGCGAGCGGAACTCCACGGTGTACTCCAGGCCCTCAGGGAACAGCGTCGAGCGCACCCACTCCAGGACACCGACCGACGAGTTCGATCCCTCCTCGACGAGGTAGAGGCCTGGCAGGCAGTACGCGGAGGTCAGCGCGACGCTTCCCGGGGGTGGCAGCTCCGCCGAGGCGTACACGCCGACCCCGGCCGTGCCCGTGATCACGCAGAGCGTCGACTCGTCCGTGCAGCCCGCGGCCAGAGCGGCGGCGTTGACGTCGAAGAGCCCTGAAGCCACACGCGTGCTCGTGGAACAGCCCAGCGCGGCAGCAGCCTCCTGAGTGAGTGTTCCGACGAGGTCGGTTCCGGTGAGCATCGGTGGCAGCCACGCCTGGGCTTCCTCGATGCCCAGCTCGGCGAGGATCCGGGGGTCGTAGGACAGGGTGTCGAGCCGCAGCAGGCCATTTCCGGACATGTTGCTGGCGTCACTGACGGCGCGGCCCGTGGCGCGCAGCACCAGGTAGTCCTTCATCGTGAGCAGCCAGCGGATCGAGGAGTAGGCAGCCGGGTCGGCGGACTTCAGCCAGGCGAGCAGCGCTGTCGGTTGTGAACCGAAGACACCCTGGCCGGTGATGGCACGCACACGGGCGGTCACGCCCTCCCTCCGCCATCGGGACGCGATGGCGTCCGCGCGGGAGTCGGCGGAGGTGATGGCCGGGCCGACGGGCTGTCCGGCGGCGTCGACCGCGTACAGTCCCTTTCCCTGGCCGGCGAACCCGATGACGTCGATCTCCTCGGGCGCGACTCCCGCCTGTTCCACCGCCAGTCGCACAGCCGTCGCGCACGCCCCCCACAGCGCATCCAGGTCCAGCTCGACGTGGCCGCCTGGCCGCGCGACCGTGACGCTCGGCAGTCGCGCGAGAGAGAGTCGCTCGCCTGACGGGGTGAAGACGCCGGCCTTGATGTAGGTCCCGCCGCTGTCGACGGAGACGATGTAGTGAGCCAAGGTTGAGGTCACCTGTCTTTCCGGTATGGATCGGCGATGGCCGAGATCGGACGGATCCGTGCGGTGTGGAGGTGGTTCACGAGTCCCGCGGCCCCCAGGGGTCGAGGCGGCCAGTAGCCGGGTCTCGCCACAGCGGGCTCCCGTCGTCCATGACGTTGGGGTGGTCGAGAGGGGCGACGAACTCGACGCGCACTCGACTCGTGGTCCGCGGTTCGGTGAAGAAGAGAAGGGGCTCGCCCTGGGGATTGCGATCCACCCCGTTCACGGTGACACCGAGCTGCGCCAAGCGCTCGATCTCATCGTCAAGCTCCAGGATCTCCGTGAAGGCGAGATGATGGACCCCGGCCTGGGCAAGCGAGTGGGTGCCCTCCCCGGTCGCCTCGAGCAGCTCGATGTGCGGGGCCCCCTCGACGGAGAACGACAAGCGGGCGTCGTGAAAGTGCGGCGTAGGGTCGCTGTCGTCGACGTAGTGCGTGCTGCGGTAGCGATGAATAGGGCCGAACGTGTAGCCGGTGATGGCGGACCACAGCTCGATCGCACCTTCGAGGTCGGGGACGAGAATTCCGATGTGGTGAATCAGGCGGGCGGACATGCGTCGCTCCTGTCGTACTGTCAGGCGTAGGGATGGGCGCGGGCCGGTCGCGTCACTTGACGGCGCCGGCGAGGCCGTTGACGAGGTACTTCTGCGCGAACAAGAACGTGATGATGATCGGGATCGACACCACGATGAGGATTGCGAACAGCGCACCCACCTGCGTGAAGTGCTCTCCGCGGTAGACCAGCGGAATCAGGGTGAGGGGCTTGATGTTCTTGTCGACCAGCGCGACCAGCGGAAGAAGGAAGTCGTTCCAGGACAACATCAGCTGCCAGATGACGACGACAGCGATGGAGGGTCGTGCGAGCGGGAGGTATACGCGCCAGAACATCTGCCACTTGTTCGCCCCGTCCATCACCGCCGCATCGCGCGTCTCGCTCGGGACGGCGAGGAACGACGTGCGGATCACGATGATTCCGAACGGCAGCCCGATCGCCGTGTAGACGAGCGAGACCCCTAGTGTCGTGTCGTAGAGACCAAGGAGCTGGAGAACCTGGAAGGTTGCGACGACGATACTTGACATGGGCAGGACGAGCGCGAGCGTCAGGACCCCGAAGATCAAGGCCTTGAGCGGGACGTCGAGCAGCGCCAGCGCGTAAGCCGCCATAGCGCCGAGGAACACGACGAGGAGGACCGAGGGGACGGCGATGAGCGCGCTGTTCAGGAGGTATCGAAAGATGGGGTTCTGCTCGAACACGAGCTCAAAGTTCGACAGCGACGGGTTCACCGGAAGGATGCCGAAGAAGAAGGTGGATGGATCGTTCGTCGGCTTGAGGGCGAGCCCAAGGACGAGAACCAGCGGAATCATCCACACGATCGTGATCGGCACGAGCGCCAGGTGGAGAAGATTGACGCGGGCTGACATGCGTCGTCGTGCTCTCACTTCTTTTCTCCTGTCAGGAAGCCGGCCCCGAACACTCTGGTCATGAGAAGTGCCGCACCGACCGCGATCACGAGGAGTGCGACGGAGATGGCTGAGGCATAACCGACCTCGTGGACCTGGAACCCCTGCTTGAACGCGTAGGTCGGCAGCATCTCGGTCGCATGGAACGGCCCGCCGCTGGTCATGACGTAGATCAGCTCGAACGTCTTGAGCGATCCGATGATCCCAAGCAGCAGAAGAGTCAGGTGTGTCGTCCTGAGCAACGGGAAGGTGATGCGAGTGGTGCGCTGCAAGAAGGAGGCGCCATCGATCTTGGCCGCTTCGAACAAGGAGTGATCAATTAGCTGGAGGCCGGCGAGGTAGAAGAGCATCGACATGCCCGTGAACATCCAGATGTTGACCGCCATGACAGCGAACAGGGCGGTGTCCGGATCACCTAGGAAGTTCAGCTGGAGAGAGTCGAAGCCGAGCGCCCGCGCGACGGTGGCGAAGGTGCCGTGGTTCGGGTCAAGGATCTGCGACCACACGATGCCGACGACCACGGGCGAGAGAACCGCAGGGATGAACAGCAGTGCTCGGTACACGTTGCGGAAGCGCAGCGGCTGGTCGAGCATGAGGGCGAAGGCCAGTCCGATGAGGGCCTGCGGGACGATCGTCAGCGGGATCCACAGCGCTGAGTTGACGAGCGTCTTTCGGAAGACCGGGTCTCGCAGCAGCTCGCCATAGTTGCCCAACCCGACGAACGTTCCGTCGGAGGCGCCGTTCCACTGGAGGGTGCTGGCCTGGAGGTTGTAGAAGATGGGGTACGCGACGAAGACGGCGAAGAGGATCAGCGCCGGGAGGACGAAGGCGAACGAGGCTAGTCGGTCACGCAGGGTGACACGTGTCATGGAGAGCTCCTCACTGGTGTCGACAACCGCCGGACGGGGGTGTTTCGTCCGCCCGTCCGGCGGGCCGGTGTCACAGCGTGTCGTAGACCTTCTGGACGGACTCGGCCGCTTCCGCGGGCGTCATCGATCCGGCGGCGACGGCGGCGAGGGCATCCGCGACAGCGGTCTCGATCTTGGGCTCCTTGAAGTACCGGGAGTACTTGACCTCGGGCAGCCACTCGTCTGCCATCAGGCGGTAGATGTCGCGCTGCTTGTCCGACGTGAACGCCTCGGGCTCCATGCCCTTGACGGCGGGGAGGTCGAAGAGCGTGTTGATCAGCACCTGGCCACCATCACCCGCGATCCAGTCAGTGATCAGGTCGCACGCCTGCTCCTGGTTCGTCGAGCTCTTCGCGATGCCGAACAGGAACTCGGCGCCTCCGACGAACTGGGGCTCGTCAGCGCCTCCGGGAATGGTGGGGAAGAGGAACGGCTCGTATCCCTCCATCCCTCGCGACAGGGGCGCGATGGTGTCCTGGTCGGCCGTCGGGTCGGACTGCTGGATCCACTGTGATCCGAGCGGGAGGAAGAGCGCGTCTCCGGCCTCGAACATGCCGACGGCGTCGGGGTAGGGCGCCAGCGCGTTGGCGCCGGGCTGAGCGATCCCGTCGGTGAAGAGCTTCTGCCAGTACTCGAAGGCCTGGACCAGCGCCGGGTCGGTCCACGGCACCTCGCCGTCCTCGGCCTGGTAGACGGTTCCGGGAGAGATGTTGTTCGCCAGCTCGAGGTAGATCGAGGTGTTGAGCCAGTACTCCTTGGCGCCGAGGAGGAACGGCGTGAAGCCCTTGCCCGCATAGGTCGGCGTGACTGCCTCGAGCTCGGCCCACGTTGCCGGGATGGTCGCACCCTCCTGCTCCATGATCTCCGAGTTGGCCCAGATGTTCATGATCTGGGAGAGCACCGGGAGCCCGTAGTAGTTGTCGTCGCCCTCGGGGTTGCCGAGTCGCGCCTGATCGAGTGCGATCGGGTGGAACTTGTCCTCCCAGTCCTCACCCCAGACCCTGACGGCACAGTCGTTCAGCGGGAGGAGGTGGTCGCGGTACTGCTGCGTCTGGGCCCCGGGCATGAGCCCCACGACGTCGGACATCGTGCTGGAGGTCACCCGCGCCGCCAGATCGACCCAGTAGTCGGGCCCTCCCATGGTCGTCGCGTCCACGGTGACGCCCTCGTGGCCCGCCTCGAAGGCGTCGATCATTCCGCCGAGGGCGGGGTCGATCGGTGCCCAGCTCCTGAAGGTGACCGTGGTCGCGCCGCCGGACCCGCCGGCCTGGGATCCGGTGGCGTCGGTCGCGGCCGGCCGAGCCGTCCCGGCGCAGCCGGCGACCAGGCTCGCAGCCGCCACCACGGCCCCTGCTGCGACCCAGGTGTGACGTCGGTTCATTCCTCTGCTCCTTTGCATCTGGACCTGCACACGCTCAAGTGAGCGCGTGCAGTGATCATGTGTCGATTCGTGGACAGTGCGCTCATGCGTCCATGCGGTACGCTCTTATGAGCAGGCTGCGGTTCTGGGATTCGCGAGCATCCGTCAACTACTACCGCGCCTCGTTCACGAGTGAAGCAGTGGCCCATCGACTACGGCAAGTCTATGCTTCACATATGAGCACCCCTCCTCGACGGGATGCGGCACCTGCCCGCTCCCACGACGACACCCTTCTGGCCGTCGCCCAGCGCTACTACTTCGCTCAAAACAGCATGGTGGCAATCGCTGACGAGCTCGGGATCTCACGCTTCCGAGTCGCACGACTACTGGAGGAGGCCGAGCGGCGAGGGGCGGTCAGGATCACGCTGCACCGCCCGACCGAAGTGAAGAACGACGCGGCCGCCCACCTCAGGGCGCGGTACGGGCTTCGCCACGCCGTCGTGGTGAGCGGCGGACACCTCACCGAGGCGCAACAGCGCAGTGCGCTCGGCCGAGCGGGCGCCACACTCCTGCAGAGCCTGCTGGCTGACGGCGACGTCCTCGGCGTCGGCTGGGGTAGGGCCGTCGAGGCGGTCGCCGACATGTCCGGGACCCTTCCGCGGTGCAAGGTCGTCCAGCTCTCGGGGATCACGGGACACCCCAACAGCAACTCGATGGAGCTGGTGCGCCGGTTCTCCACCCTCACGGGCGGCGATGCATACCCGCTGTATGCGCCCCTGCTCAGCCCCAACGCCGCCACCGCCGCCAGCCTCCGCGAGTCCGACGGGATCGCCGAGACCTTCGCTCTCTTCCGCGAGGTCTCCGTCGCGATCGTGGCCATCGGCAGCTGGAATCCCCCGAACTCCCAGCTCCACACGGTCGTCTCCCCCGCGACACGCGAGATCCTCACCGCCGCCGGTCTGCAGTCGGAGATCGGCGGCGTCTTCCTCGACGCCGAGGGCCAGGAGATCCAGACCTCTCTCTCCGACCAGATCATGAGCATCTCCGCAGAGGAACTTGCCCAGGTCCCCACGGTCATCGCCGTAGCCGGGGGCGCCTCAAAGGCGTGCTCGATCCGCGCCGCCCTCAAGGGCGGCTACATCAACGCCCTCGTCACCGACCAGGCAGCCGCACGCCACCTCCTCACCTAGGCCCCAGCGCGGACCGCCGCTCGCGTCTCCGGCCACGCACCACCTCAGAGTCCGTTCGGGCCGCGCCTCGCGGCGACCGGACTCGAGACCAGTGCACGTGGGCGCAGGGTCGCCGCACCGAATCGACTCGTCGCCACGCCGAGCTCCCGTCGGACGCATCCCTGAGCTCGTGGGCTGGCGTGCGCGCTGACTCCGGTTGCTCCGCTCTCGTCTGCTCTCTGGTCGTCGTTCCCCGCCCTCCACGGACGAGGCTGCCCGTCTCCAGCGAGGTCTCCGAGTCCCACGATCCGGTTCAGCGCCCTAGGAGGGTCTGGCCGACAAAGCCGTCGGCGGTGAACCCGGGAGGGATGGCGAAGACGGCTGATCCGATCGGCGTGGTCCACTCGTTGAGCAGGTCGAGCTCGTCAAGGCGTCGCTGGACCGGGGCGAACTGGGCCAGCGGGTCTGCCTGGAAGGCCGTGAAGATCAGTCCCGAGCGGGATGTCTCGCCGGGGCCGGGGGGATCGTCGTAGTTGTACGCGCGGCGGTAGAAGCGCTGGCCGGTATCGGCCGATCGGGCACGGCGGATGTGCGCCTCCATCGGGATCACCGGGAAGCCGATGCCATCGCGCGCGGCGAAGTCCGGTTCGTCGTGCTCGCCGTCCCCGGTCAGGGGCGCACCGTCGGCGAGCCGGCGACCGACGGCCTGCTCCCGCCCGTCCCGACCGAGCAGGTCCCAGCGCTCGAGGTCCATCGCGATCCGCCGGATCACCAGGCTCGTCCCGCCGGTCAACCAGCCCTCACGGATCCAGACAAGGTCGTCGAAGTCGGCCGTCGACGGCGCGGGGTTCACGGTGCCGTCGACCTGGCCGAACAGGTTGCGCATCGTCGCCCCGTCGGGGCGGGCACCGTAGGCGTGGCGGAAGCCGTGCTGCTGCCACCGGATGGTGGCGAACGCCCGTGCGTTCTTCAGGAGCATCCGGGTCGCGTGGGTCACCGTGACGGGATCGTCCGAGGCGACCTCCAGCAGGAGGTCGCCGTCGGACCACTGCGGCAGCAGCCGGTCGACGCCGAAGGCCGGGAGCGGCGCCAGCCACCCCGGCACGGGGGCACCGGCGCGCTGCACCAGCCGCGGCCCGAACCCGAGCGTGACGGTGAGTCTCGACGGCGTCAGCGCGAGCTCCGGCTCCATGTCGGCCAGGGCGGCCCGACCCGAGGTGAGCCGTTCGATGTCCGAGCTGAGGATGCGCAGCAGGCGCCGGAGCGCGTCCGCATCGACCTCGTCGCGCAGGTCGAGGGAGGTGAAGGTCGAACGGGCCTGTGGTGCGACCGTCACCCCGGCCTGGTGCTCGCCGTGGCAGGGCACGACGGCGCTACCGCGCAGACCGGTGATGTCCTGCGCGGGCGGGGCCGACGAGGTGTCCGAAGACGACGGGGGGCGGGCGGCGTTGTCGAGACCGAGGGCGAGCGCGGCGCCCCAGCCGGCGACGGCTCCTCCGATGAGGAGCTGTCGCCGACTGGGTCCTGCCGCGTCACCCGAGCCGTTCCGTGCGGAACTCCTGGGTGCGCGTGTCATCGGGAGCCGTCAGTGCTCGGCGTGGTCGTCTTCGTGCATGTCCATGCCGTCCATCTCTCCGCCGACGTACTCCTCGTCGGCGCCCGCGAACTCACGTGCCTGGACGGTCACCGAGTAGGTGGACCCATCGGCCAGATCGAGGGTCAGGTCGACGTCGTCACCGGGAGCGACCGGAGTCGTCAGGTCCATGAACATGAGGTGGTTGCCGCCGGGCTCGAGAACGAACGTGCCCCCGGCCGGCACGGTGAACGAGTCGACCTGTTGCATCTTCATGGCACCGTCCACCACGACGGTCTCGTGCAGCTGCATCTGCGAGGAGACCGGGGAGGAGACGCCGACCACCGCGAGGTCGGAGTCGGTGGGGTTCTCCAGAACACCGAAGGCGGCGCTCATCCCCGAGTCGGCCGCCTTGACCCAGCCGTCCACCAGGGTGAGGCCAGCGAGCTGGGTGGACTCGGCGGACTCCCCGCCGGTGGTGTCGGTGTCGACCGGCGAGGCCGTCGACGTCGCCGCCTGGGCGGTGCCGGTGTCCGAGCCGGACGCGCAGGCCGCGAGGGTCAGCGCGAGGAGTCCGGTGCCGAGCACCGCGGCCACGCGGTTCAGCGTGAAGGTCGTCATGGGTGGTTCTCCAGTGTCAAGAAGGTTCAGTTCGGGTGAGAGCGCCGATCGCGGCGCAGCGACGCGAGCCGACCGACCATCCACCACAGCACCAGCGCTCCGACCGCTCCCGCGGCCGCGATCCCCAGCACGCGCCCGACGCCCTGCCCGGCGACACGGTCCTCGGCCCCGGGCGACGGCGCCGGTGGCGCCGACGGGGCCGAGTCCGTCGAGGGTTGCGCCGCCGAGGCCGGCGGAGAGCCGTCGGCACCCGGACGGGGACCGACGTCCCCGACCGTGAACGGGATCAGGCCGGAGATCGGGTGACCGTCGGAGGACACGACACGCCACCGGACGTCGTAGAACCCCTCGGTGAGATCCGCGAGGTCGACGACGGCATCGTTGCCCGAGAGGGACAACCCGGTCGCGTGATCGACGCCGTCGAGATCGGTCACCATGACCGTGGTGCCGATCTCCAGCGGCTCGGCGGACATCGTCAGCACCACCTGGGTCGGCGGTTCGTCGAGCACCTCTCCTGCCAGAGGAACGGAGGAGACGAGCTCGTCATGGCCATGGGCAACGGGGGCGACCAGCACGAGCGCAAGCGCGAGCATCCCGGCCGCCACCCAGCGACGCGTGGGCATCAGGGCATCCTCGGAGCGCGGGCGAGAACGCCCGCAGGGGTGGAAGAGAGCCGCACCGGTGTCCCGGCACGGATGATCGGTCAGGCAGCCAGCCCCAGCGGGGGTGCGCGGCCCGGGACCACCCGGGTCAGGAGCAGCAGTCGGAGGACATCGACCGGCGCGCACACGACCACACGCGGGCCCTCGCCTGGTTCGACGAGCAACGGCGTGGCGGGCAAGACCGCGGCGACGGCGGCCCGGCCGAACGCCACCAGCCACCGCACGAGCACCTCACCGCGATGCAGCACGAGGGCCGTGACGATCGCGGCCACCAGGTGCATCGACCACATCCGCACGTCACCGTGCAGCATCGAGTGCTCGACTCCACCACCGTGCGAGGCGCGGTCGACCACCGCCGCGATCTCCGCGGCACCCTCGGCGCCGCCGTGGTGATGTCCGCCCGGGATGGCCGAGATCACGGCGGCCGATCCCGTAGCCACCGCACCGAGAGAGAAGGAGACGTGGAACACGACCTGCGCCAGACAGGCCGCCGCCATCGTCGTCAGCAACCGGGGACTGCGCGACATCATCGCGCTGGCACCGACGCAGGACAGGATCAACGGCACGAGCAGCCCGAGCGGGCCGGGAGCCGCTCCACCTCCAGCCAGGTGGAAACCGAGCGCCAACGCGGTCGACGCGGTCGCGGCACCCACCCCGCGCAGCACCCGCACCCGGCCATCCACAACCGACATCCTGACACACCGTCAGAGCGCCGTATCTGGACACCCGGGGACGTTCACCGACGAGGGCGGAAGCTCGCACCTCAGCCGGAGATCGCGAGAAGGGGCTCGTCCGCGGCGCCTCCCTACCCCTCCGACGGGAGCGCCCTCACACCACGGCACTCATGACCTCCGACGTGTACGACAACCTCATGCAGGGACCCAACGTCGAGCGGGCGAGAGGCGACCGCGGCATGGCCGAGATCCTCACCCACGCAGTGTTCTGCGCCTGCGGGCCCAGGCAGTCCACGCAGGCTTGCGTCTCCTCGTCAGCGCGGAGGCTCCGGGACCAAGGTCCCACGAATCCGTCTCACTCCGCGGTTGATCCACGGCACGCGCCCCGCCCGGCCGCCCAAGGCGGTCCGCTGGAGTTCCCGACGAACGGAGCCCCCATGTCCAGCACGACTCACGTCAGCACGACGACCGCGACGACCCCCCGCGCCGACGCCGCGTCCGCCCGCCGCACGCGCTTCGGCGACGTGCTCGCCGGTCGCACACCCGACCGCATCCCGGTGACCGCCTGGCAGCACCACATCCCCGCCGAGTCCGACGTGGTGGCGCTCGCCGACGCCATCGCCGCCGAGGTCACCCGGTACGGCTGGGACTGGGTCAAGGTCAACCCGCGCGCCACCTACCTGCCCGAGGCGTTCGGCAACGTCTACGACCTCTCCGACTACGACGGCGTCCTCCCGCGGGCCTCCCGCGTGCTCCTGCACTCGGTCGCCGACCTCCACCTCGTCCGGGCCACGACGACGGCGCACTCGCTCACCGAGCACGTGCGGCTCATCGAGCTCCTGCGCGAACGCCTCCCGGCCCACCCGCTGCTGCCGACCGTCTTCTCGCCGCTCTCGGTGCTGCTGGCGCTCGCCGGCGTGCCGTCGTACGCCACTGCCCTGCCCACCGACGAGCCGGGAGTCTCGGACGGCACCGCGACACGGCTGCCGGTCGACCTTCTTGCGCAATGGGTCGCCGACGACTCCGAGGCCGTGCACGCCGCGCTGCAAGCGATCGCTGACACGCTCGTCGACTACCTCGCCGCGACCACGCTCGCGGGCGCCGACGGCGTCTTCTACGCCGTCACGGGCACCGCGAACCCCGCGATCACGACACCCGAGCTGTTCGCCGAGCTCTCGACGCCGTACGACGACGCCGTGCTCGGCTCCGTCAGCGGGTGGCGCGTGCTGCACACGTGCGGCGCCCACGCCGACCCGGCACGGTTCGACCGCGCCGGCGTCGACGCGATCCACTGGGACGCCACGGCCGACGGCAACCCCCACCCCGGTGAGATCTTCCTGCGTGCCGCGATCGTCGGCGGGTACTCGCACGAGGCTGCCGGACGGGGGGATCTCGACGTCGTGACCGCCCAGGTGCGCGACGCGCTGACGAGCCCGGCGCCCTTCCTGCTCGCGCCGTCGTGCTCCGTCCCGCCCACGGTGCCCGCCGGGGTCTACGAGGCGGTCGCCGCCCTGAGCGGCACCGCCGGGTAAACGACGTCCCGCCGCCGTGGTCCAACCCGTGAGACGCGGGCCGGACCCCGGCGCCGTGGGGGTCGGCGGACCTACCGTCACGACGTGGACACCGAGACCGTGCTGGGAGTCGCGACGCTCGCATCGCTCCTCGCGCTCGCGACCGTCGTCGGGCTGCTGCTCCGGCGTCGCGACGGACGCCGACGCGCGGTCGGCACCGGGGCGGACGCGCCGGGGCTGGGCGAGCTCGTCCCAGGGCACGAGCTCGGCGCCGACCCGGTCGTCGTGCAGCTGTCCGCGGCGGTGTGCGCTCCCTGCCGAGCGACGGCGCGCGTCTGGGAGAGCGTCGCCGCAGCCGGTCAGCACGTCGAGCTCGACGTCGAGGAGAACCTCGCGATCGTCGCCCGGCTCCACGTCTGGAGGACGCCGACCTCGTTCGTCTTCGCGCCGGACGGCTCGCTCGTCGCCCGGATCGACGGTGTCCCGACGCGACAGCAGGCGCGCGAGGCGCTGTCCAGCGCCGCCCCCGGCTGACCGTCCCCCGCCCCGCACGTCACCCACCCAGGAGGAACCCGTGTCCCAGTCATCCCAGGAGACCCGCCCCGTCGCGGGCCTCGACCCGCGCGGACCACGCGTCGGTGCCGCGCTCACGGCGGTGCTGCTCGCGGTCGTCCTCGTCGTCCAGGGACTCGCGACGGATCGCAGGCCGGTCGCGCTGATCGTGCTGGCCGTGGTCGTCGCCGGATTCGCCCTGGGTGCGGCCGGCGGCGTCGGCCGCACCTGGCAGAGCGCGGTCTACCGGTCGCTCGTCGCGCCGAGGCTCTCCCCGCCGCGCGAGCTGGAGGATCCTCGCCCCCCGACGTTCGCGCAGCTCGTGGGTCTCGTCATCACCGCCGCCGGCCTGCTGCTCGGGGTGGTGGGTGTCCCCTACGCGGTGCTCGTCGCCGCAGCGCTCGCCTTCGTCGCCGCGTTCCTCAACGCCGCGTTCGGCCTCTGCCTCGGCTGCGAGCTCTACACGGTCCTCGTCAGGCTCCGGGGCAGGACCCGGCCGGCCGGCTGAGCGCCGACCGCGACGGGCGCCGGAGCCCGACGGACCGCGTCCCGGGTGTCCCGCGTCGGCCCGGTGGGGGACACGGGGGTAGGTGGACCGGGTAGGTGTGGCGGGCGGGACGGGTCGCCACCGACCGGCTGTGGTTCGCTAGTCCGCGAGGGATCTTGATTGACGGGGGAACGGCGCAGGCGCCTGCGTGGCAGCAGGCTGCCGCGCTCATCCGGGTGGTCGCGTTCCCGGTGAGGTCGGTCCGCCGAGAGTAGGGTGTGGTGATCCCCGTCCGTCGAGTAGGTGACGTCGTGACGCCTGTCCGTCGTGCCGACCTGGTGGAGCGCATCGACGCTCCGTTCGGCCTCGTCGTCGTCGAGGCCGTCCCGGGAGCCGGCAAGCGAACGCTGCTGACCCAGTGGGCGCGGCAGGGCCAGGGACGGGTGTTCGCCACGGGCGTCCAGGCCGTCCGCACACCGGCCGAGCTCCTCGCCCACACCGTCTGGGCGATCCAGCGGGCCGCGGAGCGTGACGGCCTCCCCTTCCCCTCCGCGCTGCGGGAGCCGGCGGCCCCCGCCGACGTGACGGAGCTGGTCGACGTCCTCACCGGCATGCTGCACCTCCTCCCCTGGCTGCGGGTCGTCGCCTTCGACGAGCTCACCGAGATCCGGCCGGGACTCGTCGTCGAGATCTTCGACCGGGTGCGTCGGGAGCATCCATCGCTCAGACTCGTCCTCGCGACGGTCGACGGCACCGAGCACATGGCGGCGGCCCGTCGCCGCGGCATCCCCGTGTCGCTGCTGCGCGACGAGGACGTCCGGCTCACCGCGGAGGAGACGCGCGAGTACGTGCGGACGGCGATCCCCGGGACGTCGGACGAGGCGGCGGCGCGGCTGTGGCAGGCGTCCGCCGGGTTCGGCCAGCTGGTCGTCGCGGCGGTCCGCGAGATGCCGGAGCGGGTGGCCGCCGGCGACGTCGAGCCCGCCGACCTCGTGCCGATGTGGCGCTCGTGGCGCATCGCGCGGCGTCGCCCGGCTGCCGGTTCCTCGTTCGAGCGCGCGGTCGCGCGGCTGTGCGCCCTCCCCCGGTTCACCGTCCGTCAGGCCCGCGAGATCGTCGGGACGCCCCAGGTCGATCAGGTCCTGGAGCGCATGGAGCGGAGCTCCTTCATCACGCGCGAGGCCCGCTGGGACTGCGGCAGCGACCTCTTCACCTGGCACGGCGGGCTGCGGCGGCTGCTGGACGAGCAGGCGCGCGACACGCTGACCGGACGCCAGGTCGAGGCCCGCCTCGAGCGCATGCTCGAGGTTGCGCGCGCCACCCATGACTGGCCCCTCGCCCTCCTCGCCCTGCTGGAGCTGCGCCGCGGCGAGGAGGCGGAGACCCTCGCCGTGCAGCGGCTGTGGGAGCTGCTGACATGCGACGACCTCGATCTCGCGCCCGCGCTGCGACTGCTGCGGCGCGACCAGCTCGCCTCCTCGCCGACCCTGCGCCTGCTGGAGCTGGTCATGGGGCGCCGGGGCGTTCCGCTCTCCTCCCGCGACGACGCGCTCGTTCCGCCGGTGCTGCTGCGCTGGCGCCGGGAGATCTCCTCGCTGGAGCCCCGGGCGCGGCTGGCACGACTGGCGCCGCTCGCCCATCAGGCCAGCAGCTCGGGCGCGCTCGACCTGGCCGACGAGCTGCTCACCCGGTGGCTGGAGATCGCGGACGACATCGGTGAGCACCTCCTCGCCCATCCCGACGCCGAGGTCGTCTCCGCCGCGCTCATCGCGCTCCAGGTGCTCATCCAGCTAGACCGGTACACCGAGGCCCATGCCGCGCACCGGCTGGCGCGCGCGATCCTGGCGGCCGACGGGCGCGGCGACTGCGACCCGTCGGGCGGCCGCCAGGCGGAGCTGGCGAAGGCGCGCGCGCTGCTGGCCTGGCTCGACGGCTCGCCGTACCGGCCGTCGGGTTCCGATCCGATCGATCTCGTCCTTCCCACGAGCCGGCGCTCGTTCGACATCGTCGTGCGCGCGACCTCACGGGTGCTCGAGGCGCTGGACGCCGGAGACCTCGACCAGGCTCGCCGTCTCTCCGCCGGCGCGCTCTCCCAGGTGAGCGACCCCGTGCGGTGGCCGGTGCTGCTGCTCGTCCACGTGCTCGTGCTGCTCATGCGGGGCGAGCGCGCCGAGCTGGAGCACCTGGAGGGGCGGTACCTGGGAGAGGAGTGGCGTCGGCGGCACGAGAGCCCCGGAAGGCGCGTGCGCCCGATCGCCACTCTCGTCCGGGTGCTCCTGGACTACGTCGCCGGCCGGGAGATCTCGCCCGACCTGGAGGCGGCCGTGCGCTCGGCGCGGCTGCTGTCGGACGACACCGAGAGCCCGTTCGGTCAGTTCCTCGTGTCGCTGGTCGCGACGCTGCGCGGCGAGAGCATCAGCGTCGCGCGGCTGGACTGGGTCGGTCGCGGGAACGTCCGCGTCCGGGACGCCGCGCTCCTGCTCGAGGCTCTCCGCGCGGTCAAGTCGGGGGAGGACGGTCTGGCCCGCGTGGCGCTGCGGACGCTGGGGCTCGAGCCCAGCGGCGTCGCTCCCCTTGCCCTCGCGGCCGGCACGCCGGCCGAGCGCGAGGAGGTGATCCGGCTGGCGGCGGAGGTCATGCCCCCGAGCGAGGTGGCGCGGCTGAAGCTCTCGCGCGCCTACGTCGGCGTCTCGCCGGACCGGTGGCCGAGCCTCGAGCTCTCGGAGCGTGAGCACGAGCTGCTCGCACTGATTCGCGACGACCGCAGCAACGCCGACATCGCGCGGGAGCTCTTCGTGAGCGTCAACACGGTGAAGTTCCACCGCACGAACCTCTATCGCAAGCTCGGAGCGAGGAACCGGAGCGACGTGCTCGCGGCGGCGCTGCGGTTCGGTCTGTAGCGTCCGCCCGTCTCTGCTCGTCACCCCCCGTCTCCGTCCGTGACGTGATGCTCGTCACGGTTCCTCCCCGTCCTCGTGACCCGCGCGCGACGCTCCCGCGCGCCTGCGCGGCCTCGCCGACATGCCGAGCCGTCCCAGATCGATGTGAACGATCTCATCCCGTCGTCGTGGAGGCACGGTCCGGGCGACCGAGGAGACGGCGCCACCACCGATCCACCCCGGGTGGGGTGGCCGGGTAGGTTTCCGCGCCGCCCGGTCGGACGCGCCGAAGCTCGGCCTAGCGTCGCTGGCGGACCGTTGCGCGGCGTCGGGGGGCTTCGTAGCCCTCCGGTCGTGCCCGCGAACGGCACGGGGGCGCGCCAGGGGGGTGCGCCGATGAGGGGAGACAGAGTGTCATACGAACGCATCCGTACGAGGGAGCGCGCCGGACGCGCGCGCGGGACGGCCGGGCTCCTCCGGCGCGGCGTCGCGGGCGTCCTCGCCGCACTGCTGAGCCTGGCGACCATCGCCGGCCTCGCGATGCCGGCAGCCGCCGCGGGGGGCCAGGTGACGGTGAAGCCTCCGACCGCGGGGTCGAGCCACGACGGCAAGCCCGTGTTCGAGGCGGGCAGGCCGTACGTCCTGGAGGTCGGCTACGGGTCGATGGACGACGGCGCGGTCGCCGTCGTCGAGGTGCCGGACGGCGTGGTCGTCGATCCCGCCTCACTGGTCGTGCCGCCGGGCAACACGGCCGTCGCGAGCCTCGACCTCGACGAGGCGGGCAACGTCGTCATCACCTTCAACGACCCCTTCCCCGCCGACACCAACCAGGGCGGGTTGCAGCTCAAGTTCGCGTTCGAGAACGTCGTGAGCTCCCAGGAGCGCGAGATCACCTGGGTCGCCGGGCCGAACTCCGTCCCGATGACGGTCATCGTGATCACCGAGGGCGACCAGCCGAAGAACGTCACGAAGCACGAGGGCAAGTCGGGCGGCGCGTGGCTGGGCGTGTCGGTCGTCGACGGCGCGGTGGTCTTCCCCTCGGACGTCCTGACCCGGACGTTCGGCTACACCCTGACGGTCAACAGCTCCGAGGCGCGCACCGTCGACGTCACCGACGCCCTCCCCGATGGCATGGTCCTCACCGGCGACCTGACCGGGAGCAAGACGGTGCGCGACGCCGCGGGGCTGAACGCGACGACGAGCGATCTCGGCGCACTGGCGGAGCTCTCCGGCTCCTCCTTCGCCTACTCGTTCGACGCCGAGGCGAACTCCGAGTACACCTTCGCCTACAAGGCGAGGATCGCCGACCAGACAGCTCTCGACACCATCGCGTCCGCGATCCTCGAGAAGCACCGTGAGGCCGCCGCGCAGGCGGCCGAGACCGGCAACAAGGTCGACTACACGTACCGGCTCACCAACGGCGCCGTCATCGACGGCACGACGGCCCGGGCCGACGTCACGTTCAGCGGCAGCATCGCCGCCGAACCGCGCCCGAACGTCGGGGGCGCCGCCAGCAAGAGCTCGACCGGCGTCGGGAACCCCCAGGAGATCGTGCTGGCCGACGACGGCGTCACGCTCGCCGAGCCGGTGCCGGTGACCTACCGGATCCGCGCGAACCTCACGACCTTCGGCGACTACGTCGACCACCCGAAGTACGGGCTCGCGCAGAACGTCGTCATCGACGACGTCCTGCCCGCCACGACGCGTTGGCTCCCCGAGTCGGACGGCTTCATCTCGCTCGCCGACGAGGCGGCCGAGCCCGCGCGCACCATCGAGCTCACCCGGGTCGAGGTCGCGGACGACGTCACGGCCGAGGAGTTCGCCGACGACCAGTACGTCGGCAGCTACGCCGTCGTCGGCAACCGGCTCCTCGTGAACGTCGGACGGGACGTCACCCAGAACCTCCTCGTCCAGGCCGCAGCCGAGATCGTCTCGGTCGAGGGCGTGCCGACCACCCCCGCCTCACAGCTCGCGCCGACCGAGGCCACGAGGTGGAACGGCCCCACCAACACCGCGACGCTCCGCTTCGTCCAGACGAACGGCGCCGTCACGACGCCTCGGCCCTCGACCGGGCACACGCTGGTGACGCTCAAGGACCCGAGCGAGGGCATCGACGACCGGACGAAGTTCGACAAGTCGACGGGCGAGGGCACGATCGTCGCCAAGCCCGGCGAGGTGCTCCTGGTTCCCTTCACGTTCGAGGTCGGCGACGGCGTCGGTGACGCGCTCAAGTCGCGGATCGTCGACACCATCGACCACTCGGTCTTCGACGTGACCGAGGAGACGCTCGCCGCGATCAAGGACTCCATCGAGGGGACCTACGCCTGGACCTATCCGATCGACGGGGACGGCATCGAGGTGACCCTGGAGGGCGACGACCTCGTCTTCACCCCGATCGCCGGTTCCTTCCCGAAGGACCGGGACGAGTGGAACCCGGCGCCGACCGGCGAGCTGACGCAGCGCTTCGTCTTCACGGTCGACATCCCGACCAAGCCGGTGGCAGGGAAGAAGAGCTTCGACGTCGTCAACTCGGCGATCTACGCCGGCGAGGACCGGGAGGTCGTCTACACGAGCGAGACGGTCGCCAGCGCGAGCACGTTCGGCGACGAGATGGAGGTCCGCAAGACCGTCGCCCCCGCCGACGCCGATGCGCGCGAGGCGTTCGACGCCAACCTCCGCGTCGAGGTCGCCACGGACGAGGACGGCACGACGACGCTGGTGAACGACAGGTTCGTCTACCGGGTCGAGCTCATCCCGCACGGCACCTTCAGCTCGATGTTCTTCGACGTGGTCGACGTCCTTCCGGACGAGGTCTCCTTCGACGGCTTCGTCGACCCGTCGACGCTCGGCTCCGGCGAGGTCGTCGCGGGCGACTCGTACCGCATCCCGGGTGCCGCCGGCTTCACCGCTACCTACGACGACGGAACGGTCACGATCCCCGCGGGCACGTTCAGCAACGGGCAGCCGGTCGAGCTGTTCTTCCAGGTGACGCTGACCGAGTTCGACGAGAACGTCGCCGTCGACAACGTCATCGGCGGCTCGCACGCGACGATCATCCCGGGCAACGACTACCCGCTGGCCGTGTCGAAGGTCGATGCGGACGACCCGCAGGCGTCGCTCTCGGGCGGTGTCTTCGAGGTCCGGTCGGGAACGGAGGTCCTCCATGCCGACCTCCACGTCGTCGAGGGCCGGCTTCTCACCCAGGACGGCCGCGTGCCGACCGTGACGGAGCCGGGCACCTACCAGGTGGTGGAGGTCAGGGCCCCGGCCGGCTACGTCAAGGGTGAGATCGACACGTTCGACATCACGGTCGTCGACGGCGGTGGTGTCGCAGCGCTCGAGATCGTCAACCGCAAGGGCGAGAGCCCGCAGCCGGACCCGAGCGTCTCCGTCGGCGACCTGGTCTGGTTCGACGAGGACGGCGACGGCCTCCAGACTCCCGGCGAGCCCGGGATCCCCGGCGTCGTCCTCGAGCTCGTCGGGCCGGACGGCGAGCCGGTGCGGCACGTCGACGGCTCGCCGGTCGAGCCGACCACCACGGACGGCGACGGTGGCTACACCTTCGACGACCTCCCCGTGCTGGAGGAGGGACAGTCCTACACCGTCCGGATCGTGCGGGACCATCCCTCGACCGTGACGGCGCTGGAGCCCTACGTCCCCACCGTCGAGACGGATGGCGAGCGGGGCCGGGACTCCTCCACCTGGGAGGCGTCGTCCGACGGCCTGACGAACGACGGCGAGCGCGACGACACCCTCGACTTCGGGTTCGTCCTGCGGCCCGTGCCGCCCGCGACCTACGCGATCGGCGACTACGTGTGGATCGACGCGGACCGCGACGGCCTCCAGGGCCCCTCCGAGCAGCCCCTGGCCGGCGTGACGGTCACCCTGTTCGCGGTCTCGCAGGACGGCACGCGGACCAGGGTCACGAGCACCGCGACCGATGCCGCCGGCCGGTACCTGTTCGACGAGCTGTCGGCCGGCGTCTACCAGGTCGAGTTCGTCCTCACGGACCAGCAGGCGAAGCTCTACGGCTTCACCTCGCCGGACGCGGACGGTCACGGCCGGAACTCGGACGCCGACCCGATCTCCGGCCTGACGCGCGAGATCGTGCTGGACGACACGAACACGTCGCTCACCACCGACTACGACCGTGAGGTCAGGGCCTCGCGCGGGATCGACCCGACGTGGGACGCCGGGGTGATCCTTCTGGACCCAGCTCCGACGCCGAACCCGAGCGGTGAGCCGACGCCCAGCGGCGAGCCGACGCCCAGCGGTGAGCCGACGCCGAGCGCGTCGGGCACACCGGGACAGGGCGACGACCTGTCCAGCACGGGCGCCCCGGTGCTCGGGGCGATCGTGGTCGCTGCGCTCGCGCTGCTGCTCGGCGCTGGTCTCGTCGTGCGCCGGTTCCGCACGACCTGACCCGGTCCACCGGCCACGTCCCCCACCGGGCCGGTGTGCGTCGACGCCAGTCGTCGACGCACGGTCCGACCCGCCGGGATGCCTCCCGGCGGGTCGGGCCCCTCTGCCGGTGGGGGCCGGGACTCCTGCCGTCACGAGTCCCGGCCCCCACCGGTTCTCCGTCTCTGCGAGCGGCCGCGGCGGGGTCGCACCGGGAGGACGTCGTGACGCCCGACCCCACCCCCGGGCGGCCACATCTCGCCCGGCGGACGTCGACCTCGCGCGATTGAATCGTTTGACAGCCCACCCACCCGGTTGATTGAATCGTTCCACTGCGGGGGCGTGGCGCGTCATGGGTGACGTCGAGTCGCCCGATCGGAGCTCTCTGCCGGGGACGCCTCCCGTCCTCCTGACGACACCGCAGAAGGAGACATGACGCAATGACGCATCGACCAGTCCGACGCCGAGCAGCAGCGGGGGGCGGGGTGCTCGCCGCGAGCGCGGCGCTGGCCGTGGCAGCTCTCGCAGCCCCGGGGTTCGCCGCCCCGGCGACCGCGGCCCCGACCACCGACGACGGCTCCCAGACCCCGATCCAGCTCGAGCGACTCGACCGCGGCGTCGTCGCCGTGGCGGGAGCCGAGGGGGTGACCCTCACCTGGCGCCTGCTGGCGGACGAGGTCACGGAGGCCTCGACGACGTCGCTGACCGGGCCGCTCTTCGTCGTCGAGCGCGACGGCGTCGAGATCGCGCGGACGACCGCGACCAACGCCGCCGACCCCGGCGGCACGCCCGAGTCCACCTACGTGGTGCGGACGGTGGTGGACGGACGCGAGGTCGGCGCGAGCACGGTCGTGCCGTGGGCGCAGGACCACCTCGACATCCCGCTCAACAAGCCGGCCGGCGGCGTGACACCGGCGGGAGAGGCGTACACCTACAGCGCCAACGACGTCAGCGTCGCCGACCTCGACGGGGACGGCAGCTACGAGTACGTCGTCAAGTGGGACCCGTCCAACTCCAAGGACGTGTCCCAGGTCGGCTACACCGGCAGCACGTACCTGGACGCCTACACGCTCGAGGGGCGGCAGCTCTGGCGGATCGACCTCGGCGTCAACATCCGCTCGGGGGCGCACTACACGCAGTTCCCGGTCATGGACTTCGACGGGGACGGAACCGCCGAGCTCATGGTCAAGACGGCACCGGGAACCTCCATCACCCGGTACGACGAGACCGGAGCGGTCGTGTCGTCCTCGACGATCACGATGCCGGCGCAGGACGTCGCCGCCGGCTACTCCCACGACGACGACTACCGGCTCTCCGCCGGGGACTACTACGAGCACCTCGTGACGGTGTTCCGCGGCTGGTCCGAGCGCGACGAGGTCGTCTCGGGACAGTGGCCCGCGACGCTCGAGGAGGCCTTCGGGATCGAGCCGACCCACTCCTACCCGCTGTCGGACGCCGACGCCCGCGAGCTCGTCGACCACTTCATGGACGTCTACGCGCCGGCCCGCAGCTCCCGCAACGCGCTGCGAGCGTTCGAGGGCTTCATCGTCGACGGCCCGGAGTACCTCACCGTCGTCTCGGGCGACGGCCGCGAGCTCCAGACGATCCACTACAAGCCGGAGCGCGGCGACGACGGCCTGCTGTGGGGCGACTACGCCATGGCGAGGATCGAGCCGGGCAACCGCGTCGACCGCTTCCTGGCCGGGGCCGCCTACCTCGACGGCGAGCACCCCTCAGCCGTCTTCGCCCGCGGCTACTACACCAGGACGACGCTCGTTGCCTACGACTGGGACGGGGAGCAGCTCGTCGAGCGCTGGTACGTCGACTCCGGGCACGCCCCGCTGACCAACCCGTTCAACGACGGCCCGCACGGCCGCGACGGGACCGACCCGGTCTACGGGACGATCACCACCCAGGGCTTCCACTCGCTCTCGTTCGCCGACGTCGACGGCGACGGCCGCCACGAGGTGGTCTACGGCTCCGCGACGCTCGACGACGACGGGTCGCTCCTCTACTCCTCGTTCGACGTCATGCCCGAGGAGAGCGCGGACCCGGGCACCCTCACCCGGCTCGGGCACGGGGACGCGATGCACGTGACCGACATCGACCCCGACCGTCCCGGGCTGGAGATCTTCACCGTGCACGAGGGCGGCACGTGGGCGCCCTACGGCTACGCGCTGCGCGACGCCGCGACCGGCGAGGTCATCCACGGCGAGTACTCCGGCCGGGACACCGGTCGCGGCATGATCGGTGACGTCCTGCCGGGCGTCCGCGGGATGGAGATGTGGGCGTCGATGCCCGCCGGGTCGGACGCCAGCGGGATCCTCGGCGTCGACGGCACCCGGCTCGCCGCCACCTCGCCGGGGACCAACATGTCGGTCCGCTGGTCCGGCGACGGCACGACCCAGATCGTCAACGGGGCGATCGACTCGTCCGGCAACCCCGTGACCCCGACGATCGACGACTGGACCCGCGGCACGCTCCGGACCCTCTCGGGCACCGCGACGAACAACGGGACCAAGGGCAACCCCGGCCTGGTCGCCGACGTGATCGGCGACTGGCGCGAGGAGGTCCTGGTCCGCACGCTCGACTCGACCGCGCTGCGGATCTTCACCTCGACCGAGCCGACGGAGCGCACCATGTACACGCTCATGCACGACCCGCAGTACCGCGTGGAGACGGCGCGTCAGCAGACGACGTACAACCAGCCCGCCTACCCGGGCTTCTACCTGGCCTCCGACACGGACTTCACCCAGGTGCCGGTGCCCAGCTCCACGGACCAGGCCGCCCTCGAGGTCGAGCTCTCCGCGGTGGGCGAGCCCGAGGTCGTCCGCCGGGGCGAGACGGTGGAGATCCTCGCCACCGTCCGCAACGTCGGCTCCGTCCCGCTCACCGACCCCGTCGTCGACGTCATCGATGACGACGCGGTCCCGGCCTGCGACGCCACCGAGATCGACCCGGGGGATGCCGCCACCTGCACCGTGCTGAGCCGTGTCGTCACGGACGAGGACGTCGCCGCCGGCAGCATCGAGATCACCGTCTCCGGGTGGGCGGCGGCGCCGGTCGGCGTCGCGGCCGCGGACTCCGCGCGAGCGAGCATCGTCCTCGCCGTCGCACCGGCCGAGACCGCCTCGCCCACGCCGACGCCCACGCCGAGCGAGCCGGTCTCGCCCGGCCCGAGCGAGACGGTGACGACGCCCGCACCCTCGCCCTCGTCGTCGTCCACCTCCGACGGGTCGCTCTCCGACACGGGTGCCGACGTCCTGCGGACGGCGCTCGCGGCACTCGCGCTCCTCGGAGCCGGCGCCGCCGGCCTCGCCTGGCGCCGGCGCACGGCGGGCTGACCCGCCGCGGTCCCGCGTCGCTCGACGCGGGACCCGCATCGAGCGGCGCAGGAGCCCCTCCCCGGTTCGCCGGGGAGGGGCTCCCGCGTTGCGGGGCCGGGCACCGCCACCCGGCCAGAGACCAGCGCCGAGAGGTCCGCCCCGACGTAGGCCGCAGCGTCGACCGACTCCCGGAGCCTCCGCGGCGACCGACCAACGGCGTCTCCTGGGCGTCCCTGACCGGATGGCTATCACACGGCTGGCCCTCTGCTCCTGGTTCGCCGAGGAGATCGCTGCGGCACGAGAGAGCAGCGACTCAGCCCCCGGAGGGCCTCGAAAGGCGCGCCGCCGGCGCCGGCCAGGAGCGTCGTCTCATCGCGAGACGGAGCGCCCCCCGGCGGACGAGGCTCTGGACCGGTCCCGGAGGTAGGTCACGATTGCGGTCACTACGCCGAACGTGAGCGCGAACGCAATCCGGCTGCCGTCGATCCCTCTCGACAAGAGCGCCCAGACCCCGAGGATCACCGCGGCAGCAACTGCGCCGGTCAGGGCACTCCGGACCACACGCTTCAGCATGACACCGGCTTCCATCCAACCAGCTGCAGGTTGCTCGGCGGGAGCGGGATGTACCGCAGCTCGGTGCACTGCTTCTTGTCGCGGGCCTGCTTGAAGGCGTTGTGCACGCTGACAGCACTGTCGTACGAGATGACAGCACAGGCCGCGGCGGCCACTGCGTGCGGAATGGCCGCACAGATGATCGACGAATACTTGGCCTTATCGGCGAACCAGGAGTTCGCGATCGTCTTCGACTCCGACTTGGTGAACGTCACATAGACGCCCCAGCCAAGCGAGACCGTCGGATCCGCCACGACCGGATAGACCGTGTCCGGCGACGGGACGACGACCTGAACAAGGTTGCCGCCATCCACGACGTAGAAGGTCTCGACCGTCTGCCCGTCGGCGGCCACGGCCCAGGGAGCGGCAACCTCACCGACCACCTCGTCGACTCCTCCGCTGGTTCGTACGAGTGCGATGCCTCGCTCCCCGTCAACAGCCTTGACGTCACCGCCGAACTCGTACGTGAAACGGTGCACGGCCCCGGGCGAGCCGATGACTGTTTGAACACGAACCGCACCGTCGGCCAGAGGCTCTACCACGACATCAGGACTGGTGGGTGAGTCAGCGAGATAGACCACCGAACCACTCTCCGACACCACTGCGTCCTTCACCTGCGCCTCCGCTGGCAGAGATACCTGTATCGCACTCTCGCTCGCCCTGCTGTGGTTCAGCTGAATGCTCCCGCCCGAGGACGAAGGCGCGATGATCGCGACGGAGGATGCCATGGTCGAGAGATCCTCCGACCCCATCGCGACTGCCTCCGTCGAGTCGACAGGCAAGGCGTCCTGGGTGATCTCTACCACGCGGTCCACGCTATCGCGCTGCTCGGAATCCGCAGCCGCGGGCGCGACCGCTACGCCGACCAACGCCGTCGCGAGAAGTAATGCAGTACATGGTCGGGACTTCATCGTGCGGCCTCCCTGTGGCTCGTATACGGGAGAACGTTACGAGGCGAGCAACCGGTTTTCTCTGGGACCAAGGTCCGCCCAGCCGATCAGGCGGCCGACCACCCGCCGTCCGACGGCAGGATCGCGCCGTTGACGTTGACGGAGTCCTCGCTCAGGAGGAAGCAGATCGACGCGGCCAGCGCCTCGGGCAGCGCCGGAGCCGGCGCGGTCCCGTGGAACGGCCGCAGCCGCGCCATCCCGGCCTCGTTCGTCCCGGGGATCGCCATGCCCGTCGCTACCCCGCCGGGCGCCACGGCGTTGACCCGCAGCCCCGCCGGCCCGTACATCGTCGCGGCGCTGCGGGTGAGCCCGACGAGCGCGTGCTTGGACGTCGTGTACGCGGTCCCGGCCGCCGCGCCGCGCAGCCCCGCCTCCGACGTCACGTTGACGACGGTCCCGCCGCCGGCCGCCACCATCCCGGGGATGAGCGCGCGCATGAGCCGGAACGGCCCGGTCACGTTGACGGCCATGACCCGCTCCCACATCGCGTCGCTCACCTCGGCCACCGGCGCGAAGTCGTCCATGATGCCGGCGACGTTGCCGAGCCCGTGCACCCGCTCGCCGGCGGCGGCGACGATCGCGGCGATGCCGTCGTCGCTCGTGACGTCGGCCGCGACGGGCACGATCGCCTCGCCGAGGTCGGCGACCAGCGCGTCGAGCCGCTCGGCCGAGATGTCGACGGCGACGACGCGGGCGCCCTCACGCACGAGCCGCGACGTGGTCGCCCGGCCGATGCCGCTCGCGGCGCCCGTGACGACCACCGTCCGCCCCGCGAACCGGCCCGGGGTGATGACCTCGACCCAGCCGGTCGGCTCCTCGTCCTCGGGGATCACGCCGCCGTTCGCCCGGCGGACGAGATCGTCGACCGCCTCCTGCGGCATCCTCCCCTGGCTCATGACGACGAGCTGCTGCAGCGGGAGCCCGTGCACCGGGGCGAGGCTCTCCGCGTCGGCGCCCCCGGCGGCGAGGAGCCCGCGCAGGAGCTCACCACCCGTCGGGTCGTCGAGCCACTCCTTGATCGTGCTGCCGGCCGTGAGCGCCATCGCCCTCTCCTCTCGTGACGCCGACGTCGATGTCGGCTGGTTGACACTGACCGCTACGGCCGGGCGGCGCGCGCCATGTGTCGCGCGCCCCGGAGCCCGAACACCGCAGCCGGCGCGATGGTCGAGCCCGGCCCCGGGTACGTGCGACCCATGACCGAGGCCGACGTGTTGCCGGCGGCGTAGAGACCATCGATGACCCCGCCGTCCTCGCGCAGGGCGCGGGCGTCCGCGTCGGTGACGACGCCGCCCTTCGTCCCGAGGTCGCCGAGCACGACGCGGTAGGCGGTGAACGGCCCGCGCTCCACCGGGCCGAGGTTGGGGTTGGGGTGCACGGTCGGGTCGCCGTAGTACCGGTCGTACGCGGAGTTGCCGCGGCCGAGGTCGCCGTCGACGCCGGAGCGCGCGAAGCCGTTGAACCGCTCGACGCTCTCCCGCAGCGTCGTCGCGTCGACGTCGATCCGACGGGCCAGCTCGGTGAGCGTCCGCGCCTCGACGACGATCCCGGCCGCGCGCATCGCCTTCATCGCCCGCGGGTCCATGGCGAACGTGCGCAGGTACCGCCGGCTGAACCGGGCGTCGGTGAGGAGCCAGTAGGGGCCGGCGCCGCCGTCGAGCTCGAGCATGTGGTGGCCGAGGTCGACGTAGGACTCGGACTCGTTGGCGAACCGCCGGCCCCGCGCGTCGACCATGAGCGAGTACGGCATGGACCGCTCGCCGACGATGAACGCGGGGTGGCCGCCCGGCGGCGGCGCGAGCGAGGCGCCCCACCACGCGTCGTCCATCAGCTCGAGCGCGGCGCCGACCTCCCGCGCCGCCTCGATCGGGTGCCCGAGGTTGCCGGGGTTGCCGGACGGCTCCCCGTCGACGCCCTGGTACCGCCGACGCCACTCGCGGTTCGCCTCGAAGCCGCCGCCCGCGAGCATGACGCCGCGGCGCGCCGCCACCTCGACCTCCACCCCGTCGCGCGTCACGCGGACGCCGGTGACGCGGCCGTCGTCGTCGGTCACGAGCGACGTCAGCGGCGACCCGAGCCACAGCTCGACCCCGCGGTCGACGACGACCGCCTTGCAGAACGCCGTCGCCCACGCGTTGCCGATGCCGACGAGGCGCTTGCCGGTGACGACGCCACCGAGGATCCGGCCGACCACCCGCGCGCCGCGGACCATGCCGCTCGGGGTGGACCACGCGCGGCCGAGCAGCCACACGTCGTTCGTCATCGCCGGCAGCGGCAGGGCGCCGCGCAGGGTCTCCCACCACTCACCGAGGATCTTCGAGTCGAGCGGGGCGACCTCGATGGCGCGGCCGATCTTCCCGCCGGGGAGCTCGGGGTAGTAGTCCGGGTAGTCGGTCGCGCGCGCGAACCGCACGCCGAACCGCTCGGCCGTCGTGACGAAGTCCTCGACGCCGTCGACGAACGCCTCCCTGCGCTCGCGGCTCGCCGCTCGCCCGACGTCGCCGACGGTCGCCTCCAGGTAGGCGAGGGCCTCCTCGCGGGAGTCGCCGACGCCGTCGCGGCGCATGAGCGGGTTGTCGGGCAGCCACATCCCGCCGCCGGACATGGCGGTGCTGCCACCCCACCGGTCCGTCGACTCGACCATGAGGACGGACAGGCCCTCGTCGACGGCACCCATGGCCGTCGCGAAGGCGGCACCGCCGCTGCCGATGACGACGACGTCGTACTCCTGCCGTTCGGACATGCCGGGTCTCCTCCCGCGCCGCAGGGATCACCTGCCGGAATGGTCACCCTAGAACCAAACCGGACAACCCTGTCCGGTTCTAGGCTTCCAGCATGCCTCGCGACGCCGCGCCCCGGTCAGGGCCGAAGGTCCCGGCCTCGGGCGAGCCCACGTCCCGCGGCCGTCCGTCGGACGGCCCCACCGCGAACCGTGGACCCGCGGCGGCCGCGGCGAACCGCGCGGCGATCCTCGCGGCCGCCCAGCGCCTGTTCGCCAGCGAGGGGTTCCTCGTGCCGCTCAGCGCGATCGCGCGCGAGGCCGGTGTCGGCCAGGGCGTGCTGTACCGGCACTTCCGCGGGCGGACGGACCTGGCGGACGCCGTGTTCGAGGACAACCTCGTGGCGCTGGAGGAGACCGCGGCGAGCGCGGGGCCGGGGGTGTTCGCCGCGCTGTGGCGCGAGCTGCTGGAGCACACGGTGACGGCGTCCGCCTTCGTCGAGCTGGTGCTCCAGACGCGGCACGCGGCGGTCCCGCACGACCGGTCGCGCGACGGCTCGCACGCCGTCCCGCACGACGTCCCGCACGACGGGGCGCGGCGGCTCGCCGACCTCGTCGGGGTCGCGCTGGCCCGATCCAGGGCGGCCGGCGAGCTGGACGCCGACCTCACGACCGACGACGTGCTGCTCGCCTGGCGGATGGCGTTCGGGATCGTGACGACGGCACCGACGCCCGAGCAGGCGCGCGCGGACCTCGCCGCGGCGCGCCTGCTCGGGATGGCCCCGTAGCCGGAGCCTCCCACCACCTCAGCCGGCGTGCTCCTGCACCTCGACGGAGAGCACCTCGACCGTCCCGACCTCGACGTCGAGCGCGATCTCGGACCCGACCCGGTCGTAGACCCGCGTCGAGAGCGCGACGTCGTCGAGGTAGAGCACCGCGATCGAGCCGTCGACCTGCAGGTCGAGGACGTGCTCGCCCGGCTCCAGGACGACCGGACGCGCGATGCCGCGGTTGTCGTACCGCGGCCACGGGTAGCTCGGGTGGCGGTCGAAGACGAGCGAGCGTCGCGCGGTCGAGACGCCGTAGCGGTAGGAGACGCCGGACTCCTCGTCCTCCGCGAACCGCAGCCCGAACGTCGCGTCGCCGGCCAGGCGCAGCCGCACGAGGACGCGGTAGGTCTCGGCGTCGACGCTCCCGAGCGGGAGCCGCACGACGTCACCGGCCGAGGACAGCGTCACGGGCTGCGGCAGCCGCCCGGCGACCTCGCCGAAGGCGGCGGCCACGCCGTCGGGCGCCTTGACGCCGAGCGACCCGTCCGGGCGCAGGACCACCTCGTGCACGACGAGCGTTCCGCCCCACTCCCAGCCGCGCGCGTCGTCCTCGTCCTCCTTCGTCGCGACCCAGCCGAAGAGGAACTGCTGGTCGCCCTCCCCCGCGCTGCGCGCCGCGTAGTAGGCGCGGCCGTCGAAGGCGTCGTCGAACGGCGCCGTCCACGGGCCCTCGAGGGAGTCCGAGACCCGGTAGACCGTCTTGGACTCGCTGCTGTACTCGGTGATGAGGTGGTACCAGCGTCCACCGGCGCGGAACAGGTCCGGCATCTCCTGCATGGTGAACCGGCCGGGAGCCCAGAAGTCGCCGTCGAAGGTCCACTCGACGAGGTCGGTCGAGGTGAACGCGACGGTGCTGCCCGTCGTCCGCGTCTTCGGTCCCTCGCGGCGCCCGCCGAGGATCATCAGGTAGTGCTGCTTCTCCTCGTCCCACAGCACGACGGGGTCGCGCCAGTCGTCCGGGTCGTACCCGGGCTGCGGGGCCACGTGGAGCCGGTCGGTCTTCTCCCAGTGGATCAGGTCCGTGCTGCGGGCCACCTGGAGCACCTGCGAGGGTCGGCCCTGCGCCCGGTAGTCCCGGTTGTACCCCGTGTAGAACGCGAAGAACTCGTCCCCGGCCCGGAAGACCGAGCCGGCGAAGATGAACTGGTCCTGCGCGTCGTCGCCGCCGCCGGGCAGCACCTCGCCGTGGTCCTCGTAGGTCACGAAGTCCGTCGTCGTGACGAGCGCCCAGCCGAAGGGCTCCCCGAACGGCCCGGGCCGGCGGGTGTCGCGCTGGTGGAACAGGTAGTAGACGCCGTCGTGGAAGAACGGCATGCAGTCCCCGAACCATCGTTCGGCGGGCTGGTAGAAGATCCGGTGCACGGACATGTCCTTTCGGTTGGGTGGAGGTCAGGAGGCGGGCGCGGCGGCGCTCAGCGCCCGCCCATGCCGCTCAGGGCGATGCCGGAGACGAGGTAGCGCTGGAGCCCGAGCACGATGAGGGCGCTCGGGACGATCGAGATGGTGGCCGCCGCCATGAGGAGGTTCCACTGGTTCCCGGTCTGGCCGAGGAACATGTTGAGCCCGAGCGGGACGGTGGCCATCCGCACGTCGCTCACGATGAGCAGGGGCCACAGGAAGCTGTTCCAGTAGCCGATGAAGGTGAACACGGCGAGCGTCCCCATCGCCGGCGTCGCCATGGGCAGCACGATCCGGACGAACATGCGCCACCGGCTCGCCCCGTCGATGCGGGCCGCGTCCTCCAGCTCCTCGGGGACGGTGAGGAAGAACTGGCGGAGCAGGAAGGTGCCGAAGGCCGTGAAGGCCCAGGGCACGATGAGCCCGAGGTAGGAGTTGGTCCAGCCGAGGTTGCGCATGAGGATGAACATCGGGACGACGAGCACCTCCTGCGGGATCATGAGCGTCCCGAGGTAGAGCAGGAACACCCCGTCGCGGCCCCGCCACCGGATGCGCGAGAACGCGTACGCGGCCATCGCGGACGAGGCGACCACCATGACGGTGCCGATCGCGGAGACGACGATCCCGTTGACCATGAACCGCCCGAACGGGAGGTAGGTCCACGCGTTCGTGAAGTTCTCCCACCGGAGCGACGACCCGACGAGCGAGGGCGGCGACGCGAACACCTCGCTCGCCGGCTTGAGCGCCGAGGCGACCATCCAGACGAACGGCAGCAGGACGAGGGCGGCGGCCAGTGTCAGCAGGACCTGGGAGACGACCTGGACGAGGCGGGAGCGGGCACGGGCGGCGGTGGTCGTCGTCATCAGTAGTGCACCCACTTCTTCTGCCCGCGGAACTGGATGAACGTGATCGTCATGATGAGCATGAAGAGGAACCAGGCGATGGCCGAGGCGTAGCCCATCTCGTAGGACTGGAAGCCCCACTGGTAGAGGTAGAAGACGAGCGTCGAGGTGGCGATGCCGGGGCCGCCGCCGGTGAGGATGAACGGCTGCGCGAACACCTGGAGCGAGGAGATGACGGTCATCACCGTCGCGAAGAACAGGCTCGGGGTGACGAGCGGGAGCGTCACGTGCGCCAGCCGGCTCCACCAGCCGGCGCCGTCGATCTGGGCGGCCTCCGTCATCGTCGCCGGGATGGCCTGCAGCCCGGCGACGAGGATGATCATGTTGTAGCCGAACCCGGCCCACAGCGACATGAGGATGACGGCGGGCATGGCCCAGCGCGCGTCGCCGAGCCAGTTGGGTCCCGAGGTTCCCGTGAGCGCCTGGAAGAGCTGGGCGATCAGGCCGTCGTCGCGCTGGTAGAGCATGCGCCAGACCATCGCGTTCGCGACCATCGGGCTCACCACGGGCAGGAAGAACACGAACCGGTAGAACCCCTTGAACCGCACCCGCGACTGGAGCCACAGCGCGAGGGAGAACGAGACGAGGAGGTTGAGCGCGACGTAGCCGACGACGAAGTAGAAGGTGTTCCCGACGATCTGCCAGAACACCGGGTCCGTCGTGAGCATCCGGACGACGTTGTCGAGCCCGACGAAGACCCGCTCCCCGAGGAGGGGCCACTCGTAGAACGCGAGCACGAGCGAGGCGCCGATCGGAACGATCGTGAAGACGGTGAAGCCGAGGAGGTTCGGGGCGAGGAAGCCGAGGGCGGCCCGGCGCTCTCGGCGCATCGCGGGCCGCGTGTCGCGCCGCAGGGCCGTCGGCGGCCGCTCGACCGGGTCAACGGTGGGGGCAGACATCAGGTGCGCCTCTCGTGGACGTGGGGGACGGGACGGGTGAGATGGGGGACGTGAGGTGGGACCGGTTCGAGCGGTCCCACCTCACGTCGGTCGCGCGGGCGACGTGCCGGTCAGCCGGCCTGCTGCTGGACGAGCTCGAGCACCTGCGCCGGCGTCCTCGCGCCGCTGAACGCCTCGGTCGAGTACTGCACGAGGAGCGCCGAGACCTGCTGCCACCCGGCGGGCGTCGGGTAGGGGTCGACCGTCTCGAGCGCCGTCTCGATGGCCTCGCGGGCGCCGTCGACGCCGGCCGTCTCGTACCAGGACTCCTGGGCCGCCGTGTAGGCCGGGAACCCGCGGCCGGCGTCGGCGATGTACTGCTGCGCCTCCGGACCGATGATGACCGAGATGGCCTTCCACGCCTCGTCGGGGTTCTTGCACGACGACGTGATGCCGAAGCCCGTCCCCGACATCGTCGTGATCGACGTCCCGTCGACCGACGGCAGCGTCGTGAGACCCACCTCGAAGTCGACGGTCGTGCGCGCGTTGATGAGCTGCCACGGACCGTCGATGTACATCGCGGCCCGGCCGTTGCGCCACAGGTCGCTCGCGCCGCCGGCCTGTCCGCTGGCGTCGGGCGCCTGGGCGACGCCGTACTCGGTGACCAGCGAGACCTCGCGGCCGAAGCCGTCGACGACCCCCGGATCGGTGAGCGTCGGCTCGCCGTCCGCCATGTAGACCCCGCCGACGCTGAGCGCCCAGCCGAGCCACGCGTCCGGCGACCCGTTGACCGCCCAGCCGTAGGTGCCGTCCTTCGTGAGCGCCTCGGCCGCGGCGATGAACTCCTCGAAGGTCCAGCCCGGCTGCGGCTGCTCGAGGCCGGCCGCATCGAACAGGTCCTTGTTGACGTAGACGACGAACGGCCCGAAGTCGTACGGCACCGCGAGCTGCGCGCCGTCGGAGGTGAGCCCCTCGACGATCGACTCCGAGTAGTCGGCGATGTCGAACCCGGTCTGCTCGAAGTAGGGCGCGAGGTCGACGAAGAGCGAGCCGACGTCGGACACCCGCTGCGCCTGGAGGCCCGCGATGCAGGCGAGGTCGTTGCTCGCCGCCTGCGCGGTGAGCTTGTTGTAGTACTCGCGGTAGGGCGTCGACTCGAACGTCACCTCGATCTCGGGGTACGCCTCGGTCACCATGTCGGCGAGGTGGTTCCACACGTCGACCTCGGCCTGGGAGTCGGCCGACATCGCCCAGCGCAGCGTGACCTTCTCACCCCCGCCCGCCGAGCCGCCCGCGCCGTCGGTCGAGCCGCCGTCGGAGCCGGCGGTGCCGCCGCCGCCACCCGTCGAGCCCGAGCCGCATGCCGCGAGCGTCAGGGCGACGGCCCCCGCCAGGACGATCCCCGCATGCCTTCGTGCGATACGCATCATTAACTCTCCTTGTCTGACAACGATGTCAGGTCAGACTATGACAGCCGCTCTGCTAGGTTGTCAAGGAATGAGCTAGCCGGTGCACCGCCCGCTCGACCACGTTGTCAGAACGAGGCGACCGGCCGGGGCACCACGGACCAGGGGGTCGGACGTGGCGTCACCGAGCGGTCGCGCAACGATGAAGGACGTCGCCCGTCTCGCCGGCGTCGGGGTCAAGACCGTCTCGCGGGTGGTCAACGGCGAGCCGTACGTCTCGGAGGAGACTCGCGACGCCGTGGAGCGCGCCATCCGCCAGCTCCGGTTCCAGCGCAACGCCTCGGCCGCGAGCCTGCGCCACGGTCAGAGCCGCACGATCGGGCTCATCGTCGAGGACATCGCCGAGCCGTTCCAGGGCGCGCTCGTCCAGGCGGTCGAGCACGCGCTCGCGGAGCGGTCGGTGCTCCTGTTCACCACGACCTCGGCGCACGACCCCGAGCGCGAGCGGTCGATGGTGCGGGAGCTCATCTCCCGACGGGTCGACGGCCTGCTGGTGCTGCCGGTCCCGCAGGACCACTCCTTCCTCACGCCCGAGTTCGAGTCGGGGCTGCCGGTCGTCTTCGTCGACCGTCGCCCCGGCGGGATCGTCGCCGACCTGGTGGCGTCCGACAACCGCGGGGGCACGCGCGCGGGGACGGAGTACCTGGTCTCCCGCGGTCACCGCCGGATCGCCTACCTCGGCGACCGCGAGGCGATCTTCGCCGGGCAGGAGCGCCTGCTCGGCTACCGCGACGCGCTGGACGCCGCCGGGATCGTGTTCGATCCACGGCTCGTCGCGACGGCGGACCCGGGCCGGGAGGTGTCGGAGGCCGTGCTGCGCGAGCTCATGGACCTCGCCGCGCCGCCGACGGCGCTCGTCACCGGCAACAGCCTCCACACGATCGCGACGCTGCGCAGCCCGACCTTCCAGGCGCTCGACCTCGCGCACGTGGCGTTCGACGAGATCGAGCTGCAGGACCTGTTCCGCCGACCGCTCGACGTCGTGGCGCAGGACCCCGAGCGGATCGGGCTGCTCGCCACCGAGATCCTGCTCGACCGGATCCAGGGCGACGACGGGCCGCCGCGCGAGGTCCGGGTGCCGACGCAGCTGCGCGTGCGGTCCTAGCGCGAGCGATCGGTCGGCCGAGGGCCCGGGCGGTCACCCGGTCGGCCGACCGATCGACTCAGCTCAGGAGCCGCCCTTGAGGCGCTCGATGGCGTCGGCGTTCTCGGGGTCGGAGATGGCCGCGACGGCGGCCGAGCCGCGCTGGATCTCGGCCTCCCGCTCGGCCTCGGTGAGCTCCTCGGCCCCGTCGACCTTCTCCTCGCCGAGAACCCCGGCCGCTTCCTCGACCTCGATCGGGACGGCGGGCGGCATGCTGCGGTCGTACGACATGACATCTCCTCTCGTGGCAACGCTGGCACGAGGCGGGGTCGTCACCTGCCCCCGCGGAGACCTCGCCTCCATCACGAACGTACCCGGCGACCTCACCGTTTGTCTCCCCCCCCGGCCCGGAGCCGGGCCGCCCGGCGCTACCCTGGGGAGGCCGCGCGCCGCGCCGTCGACCGGGTCCGGAGGACGGCGGGGACGACGCGGGGAGGCCCGCGCGCTGCCGCACCAGCCGCACGGAGGAGTCCCGAGAGGATCCGCATGACCGTCCCCGACCTCGCTCGCACGCCGCTGCACGACCGCCACGTCGCCGCCGGGGCCACGATGGTCCCGTTCGCCGGCTGGTCGATGCCGGTGAAGTACACCTCCGACGTCGCCGAGCACCACGCGGTGCGCACCGCCGCCGGACTGTTCGACATCTCCCACATGGGGCAGATCGTCGTGAGCGGGCCCGACGCAGCCGCCTTCCTCGACCACGCCCTCGCGGGCCGGCTCGGCACGCTGGCACCGCTGCAGTCGCGCTACACGATGATGCTGACGCCGGGCGCCGGCATCGTCGACGACCTCATCGTCACGAACACGAACCTGCCCGGCGAGGGGACGCTCGCACCCGACGACACCGCGCCGACCCCGACCCGCTTCCTCGTCGTCGCGAACGCGGCCAACCGGACGGCCGTCGTGCGCGCGCTCACCGAGCAGCTCGTCCGGTGCGAGGACCCGGCCGACCGCTACGACGTCGAGGTGACCGAGACGGGGCGCGCGCTGCTCGCCGTCCAGGGACCGGCCGCGGCCGCGATCCTGGCGGACCTCGTCGACGACGGCACCCTCAGGCTCGACCCGGCCGCCGGGGTCGGCCTCGGTGACCTGCGCTACTACCGGACCGTTCCCGGGTGGTTCGCGGGGGGTGACGTCGTCATCTCGCGGACCGGGTACACGGGCGAGGACGGGTTCGAGCTCGCGGTCGACCCCGCCTCCGCCGGCGAGCTGTGGGACGCACTGCTCCGGGCCGGCGAGCCGCGCGGCCTGGTCCGGGCGGGCCTCGCGGCGCGCGACACGCTGCGCCTCGAGGCGGGGATGCCGCTCTACGGCCATGAGTTGACGACGTCCACCTACCCGTTCCAGACCGGTCTCGGCCGGGTCGTCGCGACCTCGAAGCCGGACTTCGTCGGCCGGGACGCCTACCTCCTCGCCGAGGCGGAGGACGACGCGCACCCCGCGCCGGTGCTCATCGGTCTGGCGCTCGAGGGCCGCCGGGCGGCCCGGGCCGGCTACCCCGTGCTGGACGACGCCGGCGCGCCGGTCGGCACGGTCACGTCCGGCGTCCTGTCCCCCACGCTCGGCCACCCGATCGCGATGGCCTACGTGCCGCCGTCGATGTCGGAGGTCGGGACGAGACTGGCGGTCGACGTCCGCGGGAGCTCACTGCCCGCCGTCGTCGTCGACCTGCCGTTCTACCGCCGCGCCAAGGAGTCCTGAGTCATGTCGCACCAGCGTCCCGCCCACGAGCACGCCTTCGTCGAGCGGCACGTCGGGACCTCCGCCGGGCAGCAGCGCGCGATGCTCGACGTCGTCGGCCACGACACGCTCGCCGACCTCGTGCGCGCGGCGGTTCCGGCATCGGTGCTCTCGCCCGGCGAGGAGGACGAGGGGCTCCGGGAGCCCGGCCTCGCCGAGCCCGCGAGCGAGGCCGAGGTGCTGGCCGAGCTGCGCGCGCTCGCGGCCCGCAACCGGCTCACCACCCCGCTCGTCGGGCTCGGCTACTACGGCACCCACACGCCGAGCGTCATCCAGCGCACGGTGCTCGAGAACCCCTCGTGGTACACGGCCTACACGCCGTACCAGCCGGAGATCAGCCAGGGCCGGCTCGAGGCGCTGCTCGTCTTCCAGACCATGGTCGAGGACCTCACGGGGCTCGACATCGCGAACTCCTCGATGCTCGACGAGTCGACCGCGGCGGTCGAGGCGATGCTGCTCGCGCGCCGCGCCGCGCGGTCGAAGTCCCGGACGTTCCTGGTCGACGACGACGTGCTCCCGCAGACCCGACGGCTGCTCGACCACCGCGCCGAGGCGGTGGGGATCGAGCTCGTCTACGCCGACCTGGCCGGCCTCGCCGCCGCGGACGGCGCGCCGGTGACGCTGCCGCCGACGGCCGACGGCGAGGGGTTCTTCGGTGTGCTCGTCCAGTACCCGGGCGCCTCTGGCCGCGTGTGGGACCCGTCGCCCGTCCTGGCGGCCGCTCGGTCCACGGGCGGGATCGCCGTGGTCGCCGCCGACCTCCTCGCGACGACGATCCTGCGCCCGCCCGGCGAGCTGGGCGCCGACGTCGCGGTCGGCACGACGCAGCGGTTCGGCGTGCCGATGGGCTTCGGCGGCCCGCACGCCGGGTACCTCGCGGTGCGCGCGGGCCTCGAGCGTCAGCTCCCGGGGCGCCTCGTCGGGGTGTCGAGGGACGCGGACGGCGCGCCCGCCTACCGGCTCGCCCTGCAGACCCGGGAGCAGCACATCCGGCGGGAGAAGGCGACGTCGAACATCTGCACCGCGCAGGTGCTGCTCGCGGTCATGGCCGCGATGTACGCGGTCTACCACGGGCCCGAGGGACTGCGCGCGATCGCGCTGCGGGTGCACGCCAGGGCGGCGACGTTCGCGGGACTGGCGCGCGAGCGGGGGATGGCGATCGCGCACGACGCGCTCTTCGACACGGTGCGCGTGACGGGGATCGACGCGCCCGGAGCGTGGGCGGCGCTGCGCGCCCACGGGTTCACGGCCTGGGTGGCCGGCGACGACGCGCTGCAGGTCGCGTTCGACGAGACGACCGGTCCGGACGTGCCGTTCCACCTCGCCGCCGTGCTCGCGGCGCACGCCGCCGGCGAGGAGGCGGAGGGGTTCGGCTGGACGGACCACGGCCGGGCGGCCGACGGCCACCCGGCGGACCTGCCGGCGTCGCTGGCCCGCGAGAGCGACTACCTCACCCACCCGACGTTCCACGCCCACCGCTCCGAGACCGCGATGATGCGCTACCTCAAGCGGCTCGCGGACGCGGACTACGCGCTGGACCGCGGGATGATCCCGCTCGGCTCCTGCACGATGAAGCTCAACGCCGCGACCGAGATGGCGGCCGTGACCTGGCCTGAGATCAGCCGGCTGCACCCGTTCGCGCCGCGTGAGGACGCGGCGGGGACGCTCTCGATCGTCGCCGACCTCGAGCGGTGGCTCGCCGCGCTCACCGGGTACGACGCGGTGTCGCTCCAGCCGAACGCGGGCTCGCAGGGAGAGCTGGCCGGGCTGCTCGCCATCCGGGAGTACCACCGCTCCCGGGGCGAGCACGGCCGCATCGTGTGCCTCATCCCGTCCTCGGCGCACGGCACCAACGCCGCGTCGGCGGTGCTCGCGGGCATGCGGGTCGTCGTCGTGGCCTGCGACGAGGCGGGCAACGTCGACGTCGGCGACCTCCGGGCGAAGGTCGCCGAGCACGCCGACGCGCTCGCGGCGCTCATGATCACCTACCCGTCGACGCACGGCGTCTACGAGGCGTCGGTGCGGGAGATCGCCGACGCGGTGCACGACGCCGGCGGCCAGGTCTACATCGACGGCGCGAACCTCAACGCGCTGGTCGAGTGGGGCCGGTTCGGCGAGATCGGCGGCGACGTCTCGCACCTCAACCTGCACAAGACGTTCTGCATCCCGCACGGCGGCGGCGGTCCCGGCGTCGGCCCGGTCGCGGCGAAGGCGCACCTGGCCCCGTTCCTGCCGGGGTTCGGGCCGCGCGACCGCGACCCGCTGGCCAACCCGGTCGCGGCGGCCCCGTACGGGTCGGCGTCGATCCTGCCGATCACGTGGGCCTACCTGCGGCTCATGGGGGCGGACGGGCTGCGGGACGCGACGGCGGCGGCCGTCCTCGCGGCGAACTACGTCGCGGCGCGGCTGCGCGAGGCGTACCCGGTGCTCTACACGGGCAGCGGCGGGCTGGTCGCGCACGAGTGCATCCTCGACCTGCGGCAGCTCAAGGCCGCGACCGGGGTGAGCGTCGACGACGTCGCCAAGCGGCTCGTCGACTACGGCTTCCACGCCCCGACGATGTCGTTCCCCGTTCCGGGCACCCTCATGGTCGAGCCGACCGAGTCGGAGGACCTGGCCGAGCTGGACCGCTTCGTCGAGGCGATGCTCGCGATCCACGACGAGGCCGCGCGGGTCGGCGCGGGCGAGTGGCCGCGCGAGGACAACCCGCTCGTCGGCGCCCCGCACACCGCGGCCAGCGTCGTGGCGACCGAGTGGGCGCACCCCTACTCGCGCGAGACCGCCGCCTACCCGGTGGCGTCGCTGCGCGGGACGAGTCGCAAGTACTGGCCGCCGGTGCGCCGGATCGACCAGGCGTTCGGCGACCGGAACCTGGTCTGCAGCTGCCCGCCGCCGGAGGCGTTCGCCTGACGCCTCGACGCCCGGCGGCCGTCGCGCGCTCCGTGGCCACGTCGGGACCGGGTGGCGGCGACGACCCGGCTCGGCGGTGGACACGGCGGACAGGGCGGACACGTGGACGGAGCGACCCCGGCGGTCAGCTCCCTCGCGACGGACGAGGCGACGGCCACCTCCTGCCCGAGCACCGGCCCTGACGGGTCGGCGCTCGCGCTACGTCAGTCGGCGCACGGCCGGAGCAGGCCGTCGATCGCGAGACCGCGGACCTGCGGGACGAGCTCGGCCGCGAGCGCCACGGCGTCGACGTCGAGCAGGGCGGCGAGCGCCGCGACGATCTGCGATCCCGCGAGGTCCCCGTCGCACGCGCCGACGAAGGCCGCCAGCCCCGTGTCGCAGCGGACCGTCCGGCCGAACCCGCCGCCGGCGCGCAGCAGGATGACCGACGGCGAGGGCTCGCCCGGGGAGTGGAACCGCTCCTCCGTGACGTCGCCGGCCACGACCCACCGCTGCGCGAGCAGCTCGGCCGCGTCGGCGTCCGCCCACCGCTGCACCGCGTCGAGGACGTCAGCGACGGTCGCACCGAGCGGCTGCGCCACGGTCCCCGTCACCTCCTCGAGCCGGAGCCACGGCTGCGCCGCGTCGGTGCCGTCGGCGGCGCGCCGCCGCAGCGTGACGAACCCGAACCCGACGCCCTCGACGGCGCGCGAGGCGAGGTCGTCCAGCCACGCCCGGTAGGCGATCTCGTACCCGTCCCGGTCGCGCTCGGGCGTCTGGCCCCCGTCGCGCAGCCACAGCTCCGCGTACTCCGCCGGGTCCTGCACCTCGCGCTCGACCACCCACGCGTCCAGCCCGAGGCCGGACACCCAGGCCCCGACCCGGTCCGGCCACGGCTCGCCCGCCCGGTGCTCCCAGTTCGCGAGGAGCTGGGCCACCCCGCCCGGCGCCAGCACCGTGCCGAGCGAGCGCACGAGGTCGCGGACCAGGTCGTCACCGGCCGCGCCGCCGTCGCGGTAGGTGTACTCGACCACGTCGGGCACCCGCGGCGTGATGACGAACGGCGGGTTGCTCACGACGAGGTCGAACGTCTCCCCCGCGACCGGCTCGAGCATCGACCCGAGCCGGGTGCTGACCTGCCCGTCGTCTGGACCGAGGTTGAGCAGCGCGTTGAACCGGGTGAGGGCCAGCGCCCGCTCGTCCACGTCGGTCGCCACGACGATCCGCGCGTGCCGCGCGGCGTGCAGCGCCTGGATGCCGCACCCGGTCCCGAGATCGAGCACCCGGTCCACCGGTCGCCGGGTCGTGAGCTGCGCCAGCGTGCGGGAGGCGCCGCCGATGCCGAGCACGTGACCCGCCGGCAGCACCGCGCCGCCGCGCGCCACCTCAGACAGGTCGGACGCGATCCACCAGTCGAGCTGCCCCCGCGCGTCCTCGGCGCTGTACGGCGACAGCTCGACCACGGCCTGCACGCCGCCGCCCCGCGCGCCGTCGCCCACCCGGACCAGCCCGAGCCGCGCCAGCCCGGCCGACCCGACCCGCGGGAAGGCGGCGTCGACGTCGTCAGCGGTCACGGTCTCGCCGAGCTGGAACAGCCGGACGAACGTGGCGATCCCGGCGCCGGACGGACGCTCCAGCGCGCGGCGCGCCGGGACGGTCTGCTCGCGGTCGAGGGCGCGCGACGCGACCGGTCCGAGCAGCGCGCGGACGGCGTCGACCGTCACGGGCGCCAGGTCGGAACGCAGGTCGACGCGCAGCTCCCGCAGGGCATCGAGGTCGGGGACACGCTCGGTCACCGGGTCAGCCTAGGCCGGAGGCCGTCCGCCCTCCGCGGATCGGGGCGCCGCCCACGGCTCGGGCCACGGCATCGACGCAGGTCACAGCGCTGACGCACCGATCGCGGGCCACGGGGCGCGGCGCCGACCCGCGGGGAGCGGACACCCGGTCGGGGCGGCCGGTCGCGGCACCCGGGCCAGGAACCGGTGGCCACGCTAGGGTCGGCGTGTGGATCACGACGGCGTCCTCGTTCCGGCCCCTGTCCCCCCCGAGCGGGAGCCCGGTCTGGCCGGCAGACCCGCGCCCCGCCGCGTCGTCGCGGCCTGGGGCCTGTGGGACTGGGGGCAGCAGACGTTCAACACGGTGGTGCTCACCTTCGTGTTCTCCGTCTACATCACCTCGGCGGTGGCCGAGAACGAGACGGTCGGCTCCGCGGCGCTCGGCAACGCGCAGGCCTGGGCCGGCGTGGCGATCGCGCTGCTCTGCCCCGTCATGGGCACCTTCGCGGACCGGATCGGGCGACGCCGCCAGCTCCTCGGCATCTCCACGATCGCCCTCGCCGCGAGCATGGCGGCGATGGTCGTCGTCATGCCCGACCCGGGCTGGCTCGGCTACGCCGTGTGGATGCTCGCCTTCGCGAGCGTGGTGTCGGAGATCGCCGGCGTCTTCTACAACGGGATGCTGCTGCAGATCGCGACGCCGTCCACGTTCGGCCGCATCTCCGGCATGGGCTGGGGGCTCGGCTACCTCGGCGGTCTCGTCGCCCTCGTCGCCAGCCTCTTCCTCTTCGTGCTCGGCAAGGAGCCGGAGACCATCCGGTACGTCGCGCTGTTCTCCGGGATCTGGACGGCCGTCTTCTGCCTCCCGCTCCTGCTGATCGGACCGGACACCCCGCCCGCCGACCGGGACGCCCCGCGGTTCTCCTTCCTCGGCGCCTACCGGGACATCGTCCGCCGCATCGCGACGATGTGGCGCGAGCAGCGCTACCTGCTCCACTTCTTCCTCGCGTCCGCCGTCTTCCGCGACGGCCTCGCTGGCGTCTTCGCCTTCGCCGGGGTGATCGCGGCAGGCTCGTTCGGGTTCTCCCAGGAGGAGGTCATCTACCTCGGCATCGCGGCGAACCTCGTGGCCGGTGTCTCCACCTGGCTGTTCGGCCGGTTCGACGACCGGGCCGGCTCCCGCGTGCTCATCGTCGGCGGGCTCGGCGTCATCATCGCGGCCGGCGTCGGCATCCTCCTGCTCGACGGCACGGCGGCGTTCTGGGTCTGCGCCATGGTGATCTCGGCCTGCGTCGGTCCGGTCCAGTCGGCGTCGCGCGCGCTGCTCGCCCGCCTCACCCCGCTCGGGCTGGAGAACGAGAACTTCGGGCTCTACGCGACGACGGGGCGCGCGGTGGCGTTCCTCTCGCCGTTCGCCTTCACCGTCGCGATCCGCATCGGCGGCGCGCAGCTCTGGGGCATCCTCGGGATCGTCGTCGTGCTCGCCATCGGCCTCATCGCGTTCCTGCCGCTGCGCGTGCCGGCCCACGCGGCCAGGGGCGGGGACGCGCGGGCGGTCACCTCCTAGCGACCGCCCACCCGACGCCTCCGGCTCCGTCCAGGCCGACCGAGTAGGGTGCGATCCATGGAACATCCGACGCCGGACCCGTTGGAACCGCCTCATCCAGAGCCAGGCGACCCGATGTGGCGTCGCTTCCGCGAGCTGCACCCCGAGGTGACCCTCGTCCTCCTGCCCGAGTCGGCCGCGCCCGCCGGCGAGTCCGACGCCACCGAGCCGACGGGCGAGCCGGTCGCCGCGGTCGACGAGGCCACGGCGCACCGGATCGCGGATGCGGTCGTCGCCGACGTCTACCAGGCGACCGACGCGCTGTCCTGCTGGGGCGCCGAGCCGACGCTGCGCTGGGCCCCGACCGGCCCCGACACGCTCCGCCCGACCGCCAAGGCCTACCTCGCCCCCGGCCGATGGGGCGTCGGCGACGGCGCGGAGCTCGCCCGGCGCGTCGCCGACCTCGGCTGGACCGCGCGGCTCAACCCGAGCGACGCGCTCGTCTGGATCGACGCCGGCCGCGGCGAGGAGACCCTGCGCCTCACCGTTTCCCCCAAGGCGCTCGGCGTCGTCGTGACTGGGCCGGCGGTGCGCGTGGCACCGGAGCTGCGCACGTCGCTGCGGACGGAGGCCGGCCGTGGGTGACGTCACCGTCGACCCCCGCACGCTCGAGGACGTCTCGGTCCAGTGGGGCGAGACCGAGCAGCGCCTCACCGAGGCGAGCGGCAACCTCTCCGGCGTCGCGACGAGCGGCTTCAGCCCGGACGTCGCGTCAGCTGCACGCACCTTCCTCACGACCTGGTCGGAACACGTGACCGGCGCCGCCGAGCGCGCGCAGACCGTGGCGGAGAACCTGGACGCCGGCCGGCGGGCCTACATCATGGTGGACGTCATGGCCCAGGGGACGTTCCAGCGCTGGCTGGTGGAGACGCCGTGAGCACCATCGAGGTCCCACCCGCCCTGCCGGAGATCCCCGAGCTGCCGGGGGACGCCGCGTCCGTCGAGACCTTCGCCGACGAGCTGCTGCGCGCCTCGACCACGCTGGACGACCTCGACACCACGGCCACCACGACGTCGACCATCGACGGCTGGTCCGGCGACGCGTCCGACGGCTACGCCCGGCACGTGCGCAGCGTCGCCACCGACGCCGGCACCATGTCGCTCACACTGCGCGCGGTCGCCCGCGCGGCGCAGGGCTACGGGGACGAGCTGCTGCGCCTGGAGGCCGTGCGCAACCTCCTCGAGACGGACGCCCAGGACTACGCCTCCCGCCGCTCGACCCTGCTCGCCGACATCGCGGCCGGCACGGAGGACGACGTGCCCGAGCTCCGCGCCCGAGCCGAGACCCTCGCCCGGACGGAGGCCGCCGTCGCGAGCGACATCGCGGCCTGGCAGCGGGACGTCGAGGCGAACGACACCGACATGCTCGACGCCCTTGCCCGCTACGCGACGCTGGAGCTCGCCCGGCAGGAGACGAGCGGCGGCGACCCGGCCGATGCCGCGATGACCAGGCCCGGCGCACCCGGGTCGGGGGCGACGCCGGAGCAGGTCGCCGCCTGGTGGGACGGGCTCAGCGAGGACGAGCGGCTCGCCGTGATCGCCGCCAACCCGGAGCTCATCGGCTCGGCCGACGGGCTGCCGGCCGACGTGCGCGACCAGGCCAACCGGATCCTGCTCGACAACGACCTGGAGGCCCTCGAGGGGCTCGAGGCCGAGGGCACCTACCTGCACCCGGACCAGCAGCGGCGGCTGGACAACGCCCGCGCCGCGCAGGCGGCGCTCGAGGACGCCGACGCCTGGACCGACCCGATCACGAACGAGAAGCCGGGCGGGCTGCTCCACCTGTACGACCCGACGGCCTTCGGCGGCGACGGCACCATCGCCATCGCGGTCGGCAACCCGGACACGGCCGACAACGTCTCGACGCTGGTCCCCGGCATCGGGACCGACGGCACGAGCGCCGGCACCTACACCGAGGCCGCCGGCAACCTCTACGACTCGGCCCGCCTGTCCGACCCGGGCTCGACCACCGCCGTCCTCATGTGGATCGGGTACGACCACCCGTCCGGGCCGGGCGACGTCCACACCTACGGCAGCGGGAACGCCGAGGCCGGGGGCGAGCGGCTCGCGCAGTACGTCTCCGGGCTCCAGGCGACGCGGGGCGACGACCAGCCGCACATGACCGTCATCGGTCACAGCTACGGCTCGGTCACCATGTCCTACGCCGCGACCGACCACGGGCTCGGCGACATGGTCGACGACCTCGTCTACATCGGCAGCCCCGGCGCCGGGAGCGCCGGGTCGGCCTCCGACCTCGGCTCCGCGACGGTGTGGGCCGGCAACGCCAGCCGCGACCCGGTCGTCATGACGGCGAACAACGGCTGGATCAACGCGGGCGGGCTGAGCCAGGGCCGCGACGTCGGCGAGGACACGTTCGGGGCGATCCGGTTCCAGGCCGAGCACCCCGACCGGAACCTCGGCGACCTCGAGGACCAGCCGTCGCAGGGCGACATCCTCATCAGCGGGCTGGCCACGGGTGCGGCCGACCACTCGCGGTACTGGACCCCGGGGTCGGAGTCGCTGTTCAACCTCGGGCAGATCATCGTGGACGACGACGACGAGGTGCTTCGCGCCGGCTACGTCCACGACCCCTGGTACGCGGGTCCGCAGGATCCCGAGTGGGGCCGGACGCCGACGCCGATCGACCCGAACCGGGGGCCGGACAGGTGAGGCGCGCCCGACTGACCGCGGTGCTCGTCGCCGCGCTGCTCACCGCGACCGCGTGCACGAGCGGCGGCGGAGGCGACGGCGGCCCGACCGGGACGGCGGGAGCGGGCGAGCTCGCGACCCAGCGCGCGGCGATCATCGGGGCCGCCGAGGCGGAGCTGCCCAGGATCGAGTCGGCGATCGGCGGCACCGCGTCGTCGGCCGTCGGCACGATGCGGACCAGCACGGCGGGCTGGAACCCGATCCTCGCGCGGTACGAGCTCGAGGTGCAGATCGCGCTGCCGCAGGAGCGGCCGGCGCCCACGGACGACGAGCTCGACGCGATCCTCGCCGGTCTCGGCTACCAGCCCTCCGCCTCACCGGCGCCCGACGCCGGCCAGCAGCACTCCGACCTCTACCCGGCGCTCGCGCAGCGGATCTCCGCCGACGGCACCCACACGCTGACCCTGCGGTACTTCGCGGCGACCGACGCCGTGAGCACGAGCGGCGAGAGCGTCGAGGTGCCGCACCGCCTCGAGCTGGGCTACCTCGGCGCGGAGGAGATCCGGGTGACGAAGGACGACCTCGCGGCGTACGACGAGGAGTTCCGCGACCGGGACCGCGAGCCCGGCCTCGTCGACTGAGCGCCGCGCCGGACCGCCGGAGGACGCCCGAGCGTCAGGGGGCGAGCAGCGCGCGGTAGAACCGCACGCCGCGGACCAGCGCCTCGGCGCCGACGTTCTCGTCGACCCCGTGGATCCCGGCGCGCTGGCGCGCCGTCATCCGCAGCGGGGCGAACCGGTAGACGCGCTCGGAGATCGGGACGAGGAACCGGGAGTCGCTCGCGGCCAGCATCGTGTAGGGGACGGCGACCGCGTCGGGGTAGGAGCTCTCGACCGCCCGGACGATCCGGTCCCAGCCCGCGTCCATCGGCGCCGGTGGGCTCGGCTCGCTCGCCGCCACGACGCGCACGCGCGCCGTGAGCCCGTCCCCGGCGCGGCGGCGCCGTCCGTGGACGGCCAACTGGACCACGCGGTCGACGTGGGCGGTCGCCCGCGCGACGGTCGAGCTGGTCGCCACCCGCATGTTGACGACGGCGACGGCCCGGGCCGCGATGACGTTGGGCGCGGCGGAGCCGACGAGCTGCGTCGCGGTGGTCGTGGTGCGCACGAGCGCCGCCATCTCGCCACCGAGGCGGGGCAGGAGGCGGGCGAGCACCCCGCGCAGCGATCCCGCGCGACCCGCGACCGCGGCGAGCGGGCCGCTCAGGTGCGGCGCGAGCGACTCCAGGAGCGAGACGGTGACGTCGTCGACCACGGCGGGGTGCGGGTGGCGCTCGAGCGCCGCGACCGCGCGGCCGAGCGCGGCGGTCGCGCTGCGCCTCGGCGGGGTCGACGCGTGGCCAGCGCGGCGCGGGTCGGCCTCGACGCTCACCTCCAGCGTCGTGAGCCCCTTCTCCGCGACGCCGACGACGGCCAGCGGCTCGCGGACCCCGGGGAACGCGTCGACCGCGACGGCGCCGCCCTCGTCCAGGACGAACGCGGGGCTGACGCCGCGCTCGCGCAGCAGGTGCGCCGCGGCCTGCGCGCAGGTCCCGGTGCGCTCCTCGTCGGCGCCGAGGAGCAGGTGGAGGTCGTTCACCGGACGCCAGCCCGAGACGAGCAGCGACTCGACCACCTCGAGGAGGACGAGGAGCGCGCCCTTGTCGTCGAGCGTGCCGCGCCCGTGGACCGTGAGCTCGCCGTCGGGCCCCGGGGCGACGACGCCGGCGAACGGCGGGTGGGTCCAGCCGGCCCCGGCCCAGTCCTCGTCCGCTCCGGGCGCCGGGACGACGTCCTGGTGGGCCATGAGCACGCAGGGACCGAGCACCGTCACGCCGCCGGCCGCCGCCCGGGCCGCGTTCTCGGCACCGTTCTCGTCCTCGGCCCGGCCGGGATCGCCCGGCAGCCGCAGGAGCAGCCCGTTCCGTCCCACGGCGTCGACGTCGGCCGTCGCAAAGACCGCGGGGTAGTGCCGGCGCAGGAGGGCGTGCAGCCGCCGGAAGGGCGCGTCGGCCGCGTCCGCCGCCGCGTCGTCGACCACGTCGCCGTCGGTCCCGACCTCGGGCGCCACCGTCTCCTCGCGCACCATCGCGGCGAGCAGCTCGGCCAGCTCGGCCGCGGGGCGCACTCCGTCCGCGGGCGGCGCGCCCGCGCCCCCGTCCACACCCCGGCCGACGCGACTCATCCGGCGGCCGCCTCGACCGGGACGGAGGTGAACGCGACCCGCGGCACGAACAGCAGCGCGACGACGGCGACGAGCGCCGTCCCGCCGCAGATCAGCCACGTGATGAGGTAGCCGGACAGGGAGCCGGCCGTCGCGGGACCCCCGTCGGCGGCGATGACGACCCCGGAGGCGAGGGCGAGGGCGAACGCCGAGCTGGCGAACGACCCGCCGACGGTCTTGGCCGTGTTGGTGAAGCCGGTCGCCATCGCGGTCTGCGTCGGCGGCGTTGCCGCCGCCGCGGCCGCCGGGAGGGCGGCGACGAGCGCCCCGGAGCCGAGGCCGGCGACCACCATGCCGCCGAGCACCTGGGCGACGCCGTGGTGGAACGGGACGAGCGCGAGGTAGCCGACCGCCACGAGCGCGGCCGCGCCGACCAGCACGAGACGCGGCGTGAGGAGGGCCGAGACCCGGGCGAAGACGCCGGCCCCGACGAGGACCGACAGCACGTAGCCCCCGATGATGTACGACGACGCGGCCGACGTGAGACCGAGGCCGTAGCCGTACACGTCGGGATCGGTCCGCATGAAGGTCGACAGCGGCCCCTGGGCGCCGAGCACGCTGACCCCGAACAGGCCGGCCGTGAGGAAGACCGGCCACAGCGCGGGCCGTGCCACGAGGCGCATGTCGACGAGCGGGTTCTCGGTCCTCAGCTCGACCCGGACGAACACCCAGCCGATCGCGACGCCGACGAGCACGAGGAGCACCACCCACGCCGTGATGCCGTTGAGCCGGACCATGCCGAGGCCGCCGGTCACCGCGAGGAGCGCGAGCGAGAGCAGGACGGCGCCGCGGGTGTCGAGACGCCCGCCGGCGCGCTCCGGGTTGTCCGGGACGAGGCGCCACACGACGACGAGCGCGATGGTGACGACGAGCGCCGGGACGGCCAGCACGACCGTGAGGTTGGGCACCAGGTGACCGAGCTGACCCGCCAGGAGCGCCCCCGCGATGGCCCCGCTCTGGAGCGCGACGACGATCACCCCGGACGCGCGGCGGGTGAGCGCCGCGGTGTCCGGCAGGCGCCGGGCGCGGGAGAAGATGATCGCCACGTTGAGCGGGAGCCACACCACGTAGAAGCCCTGCAGCGCCCACAGCAGCAGGAACGTGCCGAACGTCGGCGCGACCGCGACGCCCCAGGAGGCGAGCGCGGTGACGGCGAGCGACCACAGCAGCACCCGGCGGTGCCCGAGCATGTCGCCGAGCTTCGCCAGGACGGGGACGACGATCGCCGAGACGAGGAGCTGGGCCGCCTCGAGCCAGTTGACGTCGGCGTCGAGGATGTCGAGGCGGCGGGCGATGTCGCTGAGCACGGGGGCGTAGTAGCCCTGGAGGACGCCGGAGGCGAACTCGACGACGGCGAGCGCCCCGACGATGCCGCCCGCGAGCGCCAGGGAGCGGGCAGCCCTACCCGTCCGCGGTGACGACTGAGTCATGGAGGAATCCTGCCGCACGGCTCCGACATCGGACGACCGGTGGTGACCTCGGGCTACTCCTTGCTCCCGGACGACGCGAGGGACCCGGTGAACTGCCGCTGGAACACGAGCATGAGGACGAGCGGGACCAGGGCCGTCAGGACCGCCCCGGCGAACATCTGGCCGTAGTCGACCCCGAGCTCCTGCGCGAAGTCGGCGATCGCGACCGAGGCGACCTTCATCTGCGGCGCCGGCGCGATGAGGAGCGGCCAGAGGAAGGACTGCCACTGGAAGACGAAGATGATGAGCCCGGCGCCGACCAGCGCCGCCCGCGACAGCGGCAGGTAGATCCGCCAGTAGACCCCGAACCACGACACGCCGTCCATCCGCGCGGCCTCGCCCAGCGAGGCCGGGACGCCGAGGAAGAACTGCCGCAGCAGGAAGATCGCCAACCCGTTCCCCACCGCGGGGAGGATCAGCCCGAGGTAGGTGTTGCTCAGGCCCCAGTCGCGGAAGCTCGACGACAGCGGGATCGCGATCGCCTCGAACGGGATGAGGAAGCTGACCACCATGAGCGAGAAGACGACGCCGCGACCGCGGAACGGCAGCACGGCGAGCGCGAACGCGGCCGACGACGACAGCAGCAGCCCGACGACGATGGAGGCGAGCGCGACCACCACCGAGTTGCCGAGCGCCGCGACGAAGTTCCCGCTCAGGACGCCCGCGTAGTTCTCCAGCGTGAGGCTGGTCGGGACGATCGTCTCCCAGCTCAGGGGGTAGAGGTTCGCCAGGATGTCCCGCGTCGGTCGCAGCGACGAGGTGATGCTCCACGCCAGCGGCCCGATGCTCACGAGCGCGGCCGGGACCGCGAGGAGCAGCGACCAGCGACCGGCGCGACGCTGGCGCGCCGAGATCGGCTCGGTGTCCATGGTCACTCCCTCCCTGGGAGCAGTCGGAACTGGAGGCCCACGACCGCGATGACGATGACGATGAGGACGAGCGTCGCCGCCGCGGCGCTCGGGTAGTTCCCGAACAGGTAGGCCCGCTCGAAGATGTTGTTCATGATCGTGTTGGTCGACCCCTGCGGCCCGCCGCGCGTCAGGATGCGCACCGGGACGAACAGCAGGAAGTTGGCGACGCTGTCGGCCACGAGGACGAAGAGGAGCTGTCGTCGGATGGACGGCAGGGTGATCCGGAAGAACCGCTGGACGCCGGTCGCCCCGTCGAGCTCGGCGGCCTCGAACAGGCTGGGCGGGATGTCCTTGATGCCGGCCACGAGGAAGGTCATCCAGTAGCCGACGCCGACCCAGCTCGCGACGATGACGATCGAGAACAGGGCGAGGTCGGGGCTGATGAGCCACGGGACCGGCTCGATCCCGACGGCACCGAGGATGGCGTTGAGCGGCCCGTCCGGCCGCATGAGCACGCCCCAGACGATGGCGGAGACGGTCTGCGGGATCGCGATCGGCAGCAGGATCAGCGCGCGCCACACGCCGACGAGCGGGATGTGCTGGACGAGGACGACCGCGAGGAGCAGCGCGAGCCCGATCTGGAACGGGTTGACGATGAGCGAGAACAGCAGCGTCACCTTCAACGTGTTGAGGAAGTCGGGGTCGCCGAACAGGTTCTCGAAGACCGTGAGGGTCAGCGCCCCCGACCGGCTCGTGAACGCGTCGGACCCGGCCCGCACGAGCGGCACGACCCGCAGCACGACGAGCAGCGCGACGGCGGGCAGGAGGAATCCGGTGGCGGCGACGCCGACGCGGGTCCGCGCCGAGAGGTGCGGGCGCCGCGGTGCCCGCCGGGCGCCGCCGGCGAGGGGTCGCCCCGGGGCGGGCAGGCCGTCGGACTGGGTCATCTGTCTTCTCTCCTGGACCGCGCGCGGGGGCGGACCTCGTCCGCCCCCGCGCGCTGGGCTGAGGGGCTAGCGCAGCTCGCTGAGCTGACGCTCGAGGGAGTCCTGCGTCGAGCTGAGGACCGAGGCGGGATCGCCGCCGTTGCGCATGTCGGCGAAGGCCTTGCTGATGATCGTCTCGAACTCGACGTAGCCAATGCTCGCGGGACGGTGGACGGCGTGCTCGGCCGTGTCGATCGCGAAGAGCTCCTCGTACCCAGCCGTGGCGTCGGGCGCGATCTCACCGATCCGCTCGAAGTAGGCCGGGAGGGCCTCCTGGTGGACGGGCGGCAGCGCGTAGACGCTGGAGAGGGCCATCGCGCCCTCGGCCGTCAGGGTCGCGCACCTCGCGAACTCCCGGGCCGCCTCCTGCTTCTCGCTGTAGGCGCTGACGCCGACGGACCAGGAGTCGGTCGGCGTGGAGACGTCGCCACCCTCGAAGTACGGCAGGGGCGCCATGCCCCACCCGTCCGCCAGCTCGCTCTTCTGCAGGTCGGGGATGTGCGCGGGGATCGAGATGAAGTAGGCGAGCTGACCGCTCGTGAACAGCTCGCGCGTCTGCGTCGCGTCGATGCCCTTCGGAGCCGTGCCGTCGGCGTGGATCTGCCGGTACCACTCGCCGAACTCCACCCACGCGGGCGTGTCGACCTCGGGCTCGAGGTTGCCGTCACCCGTCAGGCCGGGCCCGCCGCCCGCGGAGGCGATGACGGGCTGCAGCGGGTAGAACCGGTCGACCTGCTCGAACTGCATGCCGTTGGCGGCTCCGGCCGCGACGGCGGCGGCCGCGTCGGACGTCAGCTCCTCCCACGTCATCCGGTCCGCGTCGGACGGGCCGGGGTAGGCGATGCCCGCCGCGTCGAGGAGCTCCTTGTTGTAGAAGACGAAGACGTCGCTCGTCCAGATCGGATAGGCGTACTGCTTGCCCTCCCACGTGACGGAGGTGAGCGACGCCGGCAGCAGCGCCTCCTCCATCGCGGGCAGATCGTCGCTCACGTCGGCGAGCCAGCCCTTCGACGCCATCGACGGGATGCGCGGCGGGTCGGTCGCGATGAGGTCGATCGACGAGTCCTGCGCGCCGAGGCGGGACTGGATCTGCGCGATGAGCTCGGTGAACGGGACCACCTGCTGCTCGACCCTGATGGTGGGCAGGGCCGCCTCGCAGACGTCGATCACGGGCTCCCACGTCTCGGCGCCGCTGGCCTGGAGGAGGGTGAGCGTGACGGTGTCGCCGCTCCCGTCCGTGGTGCCGCCGTCTCCGGTGGCGTCGCCGCCGCCGCTCTGGGTGCCGCACGCCGCGAGGGCGCCGAGCGCGACGGACGCCCCGAGGAGGGCGCCGACTGTCCTGGTCGTTCGCTGTGACTTCACTGTCGTTCCTTCTGCTGACCGGTTGTGGTTGACGAGCTGGGGCTCACGGGGTTGGGGGGAGGGCGCCGGACCGACCTGCAACCCCTGAGGCCAGGTAGTCCCGGATGACGTCCGGGGGGTACCCGAGCGACTCGAGGACGTCGACGGTGTCGGCACCCGAGACCGGGGGCGGTGTCCGCAGGCCCGGGACGTCACCGTCGTACGCGATGGGATGGGCGAGCAGGCGCGCGTCCTCGCCGTTCGCCAGGTGGGCGTCGAGGAAGGCGCCGTTGGCGCGCACCTGCGGGTCGTCGACGACGTCCGCGTACGTGCGCACGGGCGCGCACCAGATGCCGTGCTCCGGCAGCACGGCGAGCCAGTGCTCGGTCGTGCGCTCCCGCAGCCGGGTGCCGACGAGGTCGCTGACCTCCTCCCGCCGGCGGAACTGCTCCGCGCGGGTCGAGCCCCGCAGCGCGTCCAGCTCGAGCGCGTCGGCGAGCGCGTCGCCCGCGGACAGCGAGATCGTGAGCCAGCCGTCGGCGGTCTCGTAGGCGCCGTAGGGGGCCTGGTGGAAGCGCGAGGCCAGCCCCGTCGCGCTCTTCGGGTACAGCTCGGTGCCGTTGAGGTGGTAGCTCAGCGGCTCGAGCTGGAGGTTGAGCGCCGCCGACAGCAGGTTCGCGTCGACGCGGCACCCCTGCCCGGTGCGGGCGCGGCGCACCAGCGCGGCGAGGATGCCGAGCGCCCCGAGGGTGGCGCCGTGCTGGTCGACGACGGCCGTGCCGACCGGCGTCGGACCGGCGTCCGCGCCGCCCGTGAGATCGAGCAGCCCGCTGATGGACTGGATCAGCAGGTCCTGCCCCGGCTCCCCGGCGAGCGGGCCGCGCGGCCCGTAGCCGGACAGCGCGCAGTAGACGATGGACGGGTTCCGGGCGGCGACCGCCTCGTAGGAGAAGCCGAGACGCTCCAGCGCCCCCGGCCGGAAGTTCTGCACCAGGACGTCGCACTCCTCGACGAGCCGCCACAGGACCTCGGCCCCGCGCGGGTCGCGCAGGTCCAGCTCGATGCTGCGCTGGTTGCGGCCGGCCAGCAGGTAGAAGACGCTCTCGTCGCCGAGATAGGACTCGGCCCCCGACCAGTGCCGCTCATAGGCGCCGCCCACCTTCTCGACCTTGACGACATCCGCACCGAGATCGGCGAGGTACTGAACGCAGGAAGGTCCCTGGAGATAGTGGGTCAGGGACACCACCTTGATTCCGTCCAACATTCTGGTATCTCCCTCGATACACGCCCGCGCACAGGAGCCGTCTCCGTCGGTGCGCAGGACACTATGGAGCCGCGCGAGCGGGCAGCAAGTGCCTATGGAAATTACGTTTAGCCGGTGGCTAACGCACGTACTTCGTGAGGTGCCGGGCGACAGCGAGGAGCCCGCCGTCCTGGTTGCGGACGCTGACGCCCGCGACGGAGCGGTCCCGTTCGGCGTCGATCTCCTCGATCACGTACTCGACCTCGAGGGTGTCCCCGATGAAGGCCGGCGCGAGGAAGCGCACCCGGTCGTACCCGAGGCTCACACTGTCCGGCACGGGCTGCCGGCTCAGCGCGTACCGCGTCGAGGCGCCGGACATCAGCCCGACCAGCAGGGCGCCGTGGACCACGCGGCGACCGAACCGCCCGGCCGCCATGTACTCCTCGTCCATGTGGTTCGGGTGGAGGTCGCCGGTGAGGCCGGCGAACAGGTAGACGTCGCTCTCGCTCACCGTGCGACGGAGCAGCACGCGGCTGCCGACTGGCACGGCTCGCGTCCACTCGGGGGCGCCGGACACGTCGGGCGTCTCGTCGGCAGACATCTCCCACTCCTCCTCGGTCTCGGGGCGTCTCGGGGTGCCGGTGCGGGCGCCGCGATGCGGTCCCGCCACCGGCCCGTCACGACAGTAGGTCGACGGGTATGGTGACCGCAATCGTCTCGCAAACTAGCGTTAGGCAGTCGCTAATCATGAGATCCCTCGAGAATCCGTGGCCGCAGGCACCGGCCTCCCCCGAGACCCGCACGGTCCAGTCGGTGAGCCGCGCCTTCGTCGCGCTCCGCACGCTCGCGCAGGCCGGACGGCCGATGAGCCTGTCGGACATCGCGCGACGGATCGGCGTCAGCAAGCCCTCGACCTACCACCTCCTGCGCACCCTGGCGCTGGAGCGGGCCGTGACGAGGACGAACGACGGGCTGTACGAGCTCGGCTGGGGACTGTGGGAGCTGGGCAGCTCCGTCGTGCGCTCCAACGACCTGGCCCGGATCGCCCGGTTCCACCTCGACCAGCTCTCGGAGCAGACCGGCGAGGCGGTCCTGCTCAGCATCCTCGAGGGGCACGCCGTGCTGTACCTCGACCGCGGCCAGGCGAGCGCCGGCTTCGAGCTGATCGCCAACGTCGGTCGCCGCTCGTCGCTGCACGGGAACGCATCCGGCAAGGTGCTGCTCGCCCACGCGCCCGCGACGTTCATCGACGAGGTCCTGGCGACGCCGCTGCGCTCGTTCACCACGAACTCGATCACCGACCCCGGCGAGCTGCGCGCGGAGCTGGAGCGGGTGCGCGCGGCCGGGCACGCCGTCTGCTGGCAGGAGCAGGAGCTCGGGATGAGCAGCGTCGGCGTCCCCATCCGGGACCACGCCGGCGACGTCGTCGCCGCGCTCGCGGTCGCCGGGCCGGCGACCCGGGTCAACGAGAGCACCGCCGCCACCCTCGTCGACCTCCTCGAGGCCGAGGCGGAGGCGATCTCGGCCGGCCTCGGCCCTCGGTAGCACCTCGCTAACGTAAATTCGGCGGGTCATTGCTTCCCTATTCGGGAACTCACTACCGTTCTCGAGGCGACCGTTCTCACGGTGAGGTGCACGGTCGCTCGACGACGGAAAGGGCCCTCTCGAATGACGCGACCAGGAATGGCGATCGACCCGTCACCGATCGACACGGCGGGAATCATCGAATTCGCCGCGAACCAGGTGCGTCGCCTCGTCGACACCCATCCCGACGCCATTCCCGTCCACACGCGTGACGGCCGCTGGCTGATAGCCGACGACGCCTGGGCCCCGTCCTGGACCGGCGGCTTCCTCGCCGGCCAGATGTGGGTGCTCGCCGGCCTGCACCCCGACGGCTCGTGGCGCGAGCGCGCCGAGCACTACTCGCGACTCGTCGAGGGTCGGCGCCACGACCGCGGGACGCACGACATCGGGTTCCTGTTCACCCCGAGCTGGGGTCGCTGGCACCGGGCGGCACCGTCGGAGCGCACGGCGACCGTGCTCGTCGATGCCGCCCGCTCGCTCGCGAGCAACTTCAACGAGAACGGGCGCTACATCCGTACCTGGGTCGACCCGGGGAGCACCTTCATCGACATCATGATGAACGTCGACCTCCTCTTCGAGGCCGCGGCCATCGCGGACGACCCGTCCCTGTCGGGCGTGGCCTACGAGCACGCGCGGACCAGCCGTCGCCACCTCGTCCGCGGCGACGCCACGACGGCGCACGAGGGCTGGTTCGACCCCCTGACCGGGGAGTTCCAGCGCCACGCGACGCACCAGGGGTACCGCTCGGACTCGAGCTGGGTCCGGGGACACGCCTGGGCGCTGTACGGGTTCACCTCCTGCTACATCCGCACGGGCGACGCCGACTTCCTCGACACGGCCCGCGCGCTCGCCGACACCTACCTGCGCCACGCCGACGGCGACCCGGTCCCGCCCAACGACTGGGAGGACCCGGTCCCCGAGCACCCCTACGAGGCGTCGGCCGGATCGATCCTGAGCTCCGCGCTGCTCCAGCTCGCGGAGGTCGACGTCGAGCGACGCGACCGGTACGAGAGCGCCGGGCTGCGCCTGCTGGGCCGGCTGGGCTCGCCGCCGTTCCTCGCGGTCGACGACCCCGCGTGGGAGGGGCTCATCCGCCTCGCGACGTACCACCGGGCGAACGGTCTCGGCGTCCAGGAGAGCAACATGTGGGGCGACTACTACTTCCTCGAGGCCGTCGAGCGGGCCGCGGCGCTCGGTCGAGCCGCGACGGCCGAGGCGCGGTAGCCACCTGGCCCGGCCGGCGGCCGGCCCGACCGACCGTCAGAGCGGGTGGCGCCAGCGCACCAGCGCGCGGGAGGCCGAGACCTGCCCGGCCGTCCGCGCCGAGCGCCGCCCGAGCGGGAGCGGCTCCACGTCACCGGTCGCCGACGCCGCGAACACCCGGCCGGCCGAGCCGCGCAGCTCCTCGATCGTGCGCTCGAGCCGCGCGACCTCCCGCTCGAGCGAGAGGATCCGGCGGATGCCCTCGAGGTTGATCCCCTCGAGGGACAGCCGCTGGACCTCGCGCAGCGCGTCGATGTCGGCCTGCGAGTAGCGCCGGCCGCGACCGGGGGCGCGCGCGGGCACCACGAGGCCGAGCCGGTCGTACTGCCGCAGCGTCTGGGCGTGCATGCCCGCGACCGCCGCCGCCACCGAGACCGGGAGGACGGGGGCCGTGTAGGCGTCGTGCCGAGCGTTCATCGTCCGTGCTGTCCGTGCTGTCCGTGCCTAGAGTGCCCGCGCGGCCGCGTGGAGCGAGGCGCGCGGGTCGGCGTCGGCGGTGGCGGCGGCGAACGCCTCGACGGCCTCCCGCGCCTGCGGGGTGAGCCGGTCCGGCACCACGACCTCGAGCGTCACGATGAGGTTGCCCGTGCCCGCCTTCGCCGTGATCCCCTTGCCGCGCACGCGCAGCTTCTTGCCGGACGGGGAGCCCGCCGGGACCTTGACCTTGACCGTGCCGCCGTCGAACGTCGGCACCGCGATGGTCGCGCCGAGCGCCGCCTCCGCGAAGGAGATCGGCACCGTGATCGTGAGGTCGCGCCCCTCGATCCCGTAGACCGGGTTCTCGGGAACCGTGACGTCGACGACGAGGTCGCCGGGCTCGCCGCCGCCGGCCCCGGGGCGTCCCCGGCCGCGCAGCTTGATCTTCTGCCCGTCGCGCACGCCGGCCGGGATGCGGACCGTCATGGGACGGCCCTCGACCGTCACCGACATCTCACCGCCCTCGACCGCCGTGCGGAACGGGATGGTGAGGCTGGCGTGCAGGTCGCTCCCGCGCTCCGGGCCGCCGAAGCCGGCCCGGCGTCCGCCGAAGCCGGAGCCGTAGCCGGCCCCGCCCCGCGCGCCCCCGGCGGCCCCGCCGAACATCCCGGAGAGGATGTCGTCGAGGTCGACGTCGGGGCTGCCGTAGCCGCCCCCGCCGCCCGTCGAGTACCGCATCCGCTGACCGCCGGCTCCGCCGCCGAACATGCCGGAGAAGACGTCCTCGAACCCGCCGCCGGCACCCGGACCGCCGGGTCCACCGGCGAACCGGGCCCCGCCGGACGCCATGGCGCGCAGGCTGTCGTACTGCTCGCGCTCCTTGGGGTCCGACAGGACCGCGTAGGCCTCGCCGACCTCCTTGAAGCGCGCCTCGGCCACGTCGTCACCCGGGTTCTGGTCCGGGTGGTACTGGCGGGCGAGCTTGCGGTACGCCTTCTTGATGGCGGCCTCATCCGCGTCCTTCGCAACGCCGAGGATCTTGTAGAAGTCCTTCTCGAGCCAGTCCTGGCCACCGCTCATGACCGCCTCCTTCCTGGTGCCAGCGCCCCGCGCACACGTGCCGGTGCCTGCGTCACGCCGGACCCGCCACGCCGACGCGGGCGGGGCGGATCACGACGTCACCCCGGCGGTAGCCGGGCTGGGCGACCATCGCGACGGTCGTGGTCGTGGCGTCCGGGTCGTCGGTGTGCATGAGCGCCTCGTGGAGCTCGGGATCGAACTCGTCCCCGGTCGCGCCGTAGCGCACGACGCCGAACCGGGTCTCGAGCACCTGCTCGAGCTTGTCGGCGATCGAGAGGAACGGTCCGGACAGCTCGCCGTGCCGGCGGGCCAGCTCGATGTCGTCGAGCACCGGGACGATCGCCTCCACGACGTCGGCGCGGCCGGTCTCCCTCGCCTGCGCCTCGAGCTCGCGCGAGCGCTTCACGAACGCGTTGAACCGCTGGTCGATGTTGTAGGCGTCGGCCTTGGCCCTGGCGAGCTGGTCCTGCAGGTCGAGCACGTCGGCCAGCACGCGCTCCGCGTCGCCCTCGGCGTCCGCGCCGTCGGCCGCGGCCGACGGCGTAGTGCCGTCGGCCGCGGTCCCGGCGGGACCCTCGCGGCGCTCGCCCGCGGTGGACGCGGCGGCATCGGCCGACGGCACGCCGGCCTGCCCGTCCACCTCGTCCTGACCCGGCTCGTGCTGCGAGTCGGTGGTCACTTGTTCTCGTCCTCCTCGTCGACGACCTCGGCGTCCACCACGTCGTCGTCGGACGCGGCGCCGGCGGGGGCGCCCTCGTCCGGCGTCGCGCCGGAGGCGGCCGCCTGGTCGGCCGCGTAGACGGCCTCGCCGATCTTCTGCGCGGACTCGGTCAGCCTGGCCGTCGCGGCCTTGACGGCCTCGATGTCCGTGCCGCCGAGCGCGGAGTTGACCTCGCTGATCGCCTCGTTCACCGTGCTGGCGACGTCGGCCGGGATCTTGTCCTCGTTGTCCTTGAGCTGCTTCTGGATCGCGTAGACGAGCTGCTCGGCCTGGTTGCGGGTGTCGATCTCCTCGCGACGCTTGGCGTCCTCGGCCGCGTGGGCCTCGGCCTCCTTGATCATCCGGTCGATCTCGTCCTTCGGCAGGGCCGAGCCGCCCGTGATCGTCATCGACTGCTCCTTGCCCGTGCCACGGTCCTTGGCGGAGACGTGGACGATGCCGTTGGCGTCGATGTCGAAGGTGACCTCGATCTGCGGCAGGCCGCGCGGCGCCGGCGCGATGCCGGTCAGCTCGAACGTGCCGAGGGCCTTGTTGTCCGAGGCCATGTCGCGCTCACCCTGGAAGACCTGGATGAGGACGGAGGGCTGGTTGTCCTCGGCCGTGGAGAAGACCTCGCTGCGCTTGGTCGGGATGGCCGTGTTCCGCTCGATGAGCTTCGTCATGACGCCACCCTTGGTCTCGATGCCGAGGGACAGCGGCGTGACGTCGATGAGCAGGACGTCCTTGCGGTCGCCCTTGAGGACGCCGGCCTGGAGCGCGGCGCCGATGGCGACGACCTCGTCCGGGTTCACGCCCTTGTTCGGCTCCTTGCCGCCCGTCAGCTCCTTGACGACCTCGGTGATGGCCGGCATGCGCGTCGAGCCGCCGACGAGGACGACGTGGTCGATCTCGTCGACCTTGATGCCCGCGTCCTTGATGACGTTGTGGAACGGCGCCTTGGTGCGCTCCACGAGGTCGGCCGTCATCTGCTGGAACTGCGCCCGCGTGAGCGTCTTCTCCAGGTGGATCGGGCCGTTCTCCGTCATCGACAGGTACTGCAGCGAGATCGTGGTCGAGGACGCGGAGGAGAGCTCCTTCTTCGCCGTCTCGGCCGCCTCGCGCAGACGCTGGAGGGCGATCTTGTCCTTGGACAGGTCGACGCCGTAGGAGTTCTTCACCTCGCTGACCAGCCAGTCGACGATCCGCTGGTCCCAGTCGTCACCGCCGAGGCGGTTGTCGCCGTTGGTCGCGCGGACCTGGATCGTGGAGAACCCGTCCTCGTCCTTGCCCACCTCGAGGAGGGACACGTCGAACGTGCCGCCACCGAGGTCGAACACGAGGATGAGCTCGTCCTCCTTGCCCTTCTCCAGCCCGTAGGCGAGGGCGGCGGCGGTCGGCTCGTTGATGATCCGCAGGACGTTGAGCCCGGCGATCTGGCCGGCGTCCTTGGTCGCCTGGCGCTCGGCGTCGTTGAAGTACGCGGGGACGGTGATGACCGCGTCGGTCACCGGCTCGCCCAGGTAGGACTCGGCGTCCTTCTTGAGCTTGCCGAGGATGCGCGCGGAGATCTCCTGCGCCGTGTACTGCTTGCCGTCGATGTCCTGGCTCCAGTCGGTGCCCATGTGGCGCTTGACGGAGGAGATGGTCCGGTCGACGTTGGTGACGGCCTGCCGCTTGGCGATCTCACCGACGAGGACCTCGCCGTTCTTGCTGAACGCCACGACGGACGGGGTGGTGCGGAACCCCTCCGCGTTCGCGATGACGGTGGGCTCGCCGCCCTCGAGGACGGCCACGCAGGAGTTGGTCGTGCCGAGGTCGATGCCGACTGCTCGTGCCATGTGTGTGTTCCTCACTTCTGTGACTCGGTTCCGCCACCCGTGCGGGTCGCGGCGATGTTCATCGGACTGGTTGAGTCCGCCACGCTCAAGTTTGCTCCGTCTTGACGGACAGGTCAAGCACGAGTTGAGCCGAGTCGACTCAAGGTGGCCGGCGATCGGCGAGATTCCGCGGTTCCTGCGCGCCGACGCCACGGAAGGTGAGCGGACTCACACTGCGGCGGTGCGAGGATCGTGGGATGAGTGCTGCGGTTCGGTATGTCGCGATCGGGGACAGCTTCACCGAGGGGGTCGGCGACGAGGTGGCCGGGACGCCCCGGGGCTGGGCCGACCTCGTCGCGGCCGGGCTGGCGGACCGCCACGGCGAGATCGACTACGCGAACCTCGCGATCCGCGGGCGGCTGCTCCGGCCGATCGCGACGACGCAGGTCGACCAGGTGCTGGCCCTCGACCCGCTGCCGACGATGGTGACGATCAACGGCGGCGGCAACGACATGCTGCGTCGCGGCATGGACGCCGCGACGCTGCTCGGGCTCATCCGCACGGCCGCCGCGCGCGTGGCGGACGCCGGCATCGAGCCCGTGCTGCTCGCCGGCCCCGACCCGTCGGCGCGGCTGCCGATGCCGGCCCTCGTCCACGACCGCGGGGCGGAGCTGACGGACGGTGTCGCGGCCCTCGCCGAGGAGACCGGTACGCGGTTCGTCAACGTCTTCGCCGACGAGGAGATCCGCGAGCCCCGGTACTGGTCGGCCGACCGGCTCCACCTCAACCCGCACGGGCACCGTCGCGCGGCCGACCTCGTGCTCGCGGGGCTCGGGATTCCCCAGCCGGCACGCGGGTCCGTCCCGCCGCTCGCGGCCCGGCCGCGCCTCGTCGACGACGCGGCGTTCTACGGGCGGTACGTGCTGCCGTGGCTGGGCCGGCGGCTGTGGCGGCGCTCGTCCGGCGACGGCCGCGTCGCGAAGCTGCCGACCTGGACGCGGGTGACGGCGGGCACCACGGGAGCCGGGGACGCCTAGAACGTGACGAGGTCGCCGCGGGTCACCTGGTCGCGCCGGATGCCCGCGAGGAGCAGACCGACCAGCTCGCCCGCGACGGCCACGTCCGTCACCTTGCGGAACTGCTCGATCCCGTTCACCTCGGCGCGGGCGACCTCCTGGCCCTCCCGCACGACCCGGACCCACTCACCGACCCGCACCGTCCCGGCGGCGACGCGGCCCGTCACGACCGTCCCGCGGCCCGTGATCGAGAAGACGTCCTCGACCTCGAGCGCGAGCTCGCCCGACTCCGAGCCGGCCGGCGCGCCGAACGGGCTCGGGGACCCGTAGGGGTTCGCCGTCCCACCGTGTCCCGCCCCGGCGTCGCCGCGCGGGACGTACGACCCGGGCCCGGTGAGGTCGGCGTACGACGTCGGCCCCCGGACCCCGCCGTCGGCGACGCCGTCGACCTGACCGGGCACGGTGCTCGTCGCGCCACCCGCCTCCCACGCCGCGGCCGCAGCGGCCGCCGACGGCGTCGGCTGGCTCGTGGGACGGCTCCGGAACACCGCGCGCGTCATGTTGAGCCCGCACACGAGCGCGACGCCGACGAGGACCCACAGCCCGATGCCGGACCCGCTGAGGCGGATGAACAGGACCGTCGCGGCGACGAGCAGGACCATGTTGACGAAGGCGGCCCGGATGATCGCGCGGTTCTGCGGCGGAACGGCGTTCCGGCCGCCCGAGGACGCGGCGGCGTCGGACGGCTGACGGGGGTCGTCGTAGGGACTCATCCTTCGACGCTACTCGCCCGCGCCCGGCCCTGCCGAGCCCCGACCGGCCCGCGTCCGGCCCCGCCCGGCCCGGCAGCCATGCCCCGACCGGCCCCGCCCGGCCCGGCAACCTTCCCGGACGACGGCGCCCGCGCCGGTACATTCGCGGGCATGGCAGACCCGACCGCGCGGCCGCGTGCCGCGTGGCACCCGACCTGGACGGAGCCGAGCGGCCCCGCCTACCGCGACGTCACGAGCCGGAGCGCCTGGATCGACCTGCGCGCCCTCGCCTGGTTCGTCCTCCTCGCGCTGGCCGGCCTCGTCATGGCGTCGGTCGCCCGCAACGCGACGGCCGGGCTCGACGAGGACCTGCGCAACGCGCTCGCCGGGGCGCCCCGGACGATCCTGCACATCGCCCTCGTCCTGCTCCAGGGCCTCGCGCTCGTCGGCCTCGTCGCGTTCCCGGCGGCTCTCGCCCTCGCGCGGCACTGGGGTCTGCTGGGCCGGGCCGTCCTCGCCGGCGTCGCCGGCGGCGGGGCGTTCTGGGCGCTCACCCACCTGCACCTGCTCCAGCCGGGCGCCGACCTCACCCCGATCGCCGCCGGCCTCGGCCCGGCGCCGTCGTCGATCCTCATCGCCGCGGCCGCGGCCGTCGTCGCGACGCTGCGCCCGGTCTCCTCGGCCGCCTGGCTCGGCCCCCTGTGGACGTGGCTCGCGCTGCTCGCCGTGCTGCGGACGCTCGCGTCGCCCGAGGCCCCGCTCGACGTCGTCCTCGCGATCGGCGTGGGCGGCACGATCGGGACGGGCGTGCTGCTCGCGTTCGGTCGCGTCGTCCACCGGCTCACGGCGGCGGGCGTCGCGGCGACGCTGGCGGAGGCGAGCACCCCCGTCGTCGCGCTCAGCCCGAGCGCCCCCGCGCTCGACTCGTGGCAGTGGCTCGCCCGGACGGCCCCCGGGACGGCGCTCGGCGTCGACACCCCCGCGGGCGGCGACACGCTCCTCCTGCGGGTCGTCGACCGGTACACCTGGCGCCAGGAGAACCTCGCCGGCACGTACCGCCGCCTGCGCCTGCGCGTGTTCTCCGGCGGCCGGACCGCCTCGCCCGTGGCGGCCGTGACGTCGGAGGCGATGATCGGCCTGCTCGCCGCGGACCGCGGCGTCCACGTCCCGCGGGTGCGCGTCGTCGCCCGGGCGCCCGAGGGCGAGGCCCTCCTCGCCGTCGACGACGTCGCGGGCATCCCGCTGGCCGACGTCGCCGACGCCGACGTCACGGAGTCCGTGCTGCGCGCCGTCTGGTCCGAGGTGGCGGCGCTGCACTCCCACCGGATCGCCCACCACGCGCTCACCTCGCGGGCGCTGCTCGTCCACGACGGCGCGGACGACGACGTCCCGGCGGACGACGACGCGGCGCCGACCGTGTGGATCACGTCGTTCGGACGCGGCCAGGCGGGAGCCGACGACGACGCGCTGCTCGGCGACGTCGCCGACCTCCTCGCCTCGACGTACGCGCAGGTCGGGCCGGCGCGCGCGGTCGCCCCCGCCGTCGCGGTGCTGGGCGGCGACCGGGTGAGCGACGCGTCGCGGCTGCTCGTCCCGGTGGCCCTCCCCCGGCGCACGCGCGACGCGCTCAAGCGGACCTCCGGCGGCCTCGACCCGCTGCTGGAGGAGATCGCGACGCAGACCGGCGTCCCCCGGCAGAAGCCGCTGCCGATCGAGCGGTTCCGCCCGCGGACCCTCGTCGCGGCGCTCGCGCTCGTCGTCGCGTTCTACTTCCTCGTCCCGGAGCTGGCCGAGTGGCCGACCATGATCGACTCCGTCCGGCACGCCGACTGGGGCTGGCTGCCACTGCTCCTCGTCGCCTCCGCGCTCACCTACGTCGGGTGCGGGATCGGGCTCGCCGGGTCGACCCCCGGACGCGTCCCGCCCGTCGACGCCGGCCTGGTGGCGCTGGCCAGCTCGTTCGTCGCGACGTTCTCCCCGCCCGGCCTGTCGACCATCGGCCTCAACGTCCGCTTCCTCCAGCAGCGCGGCTATCCCCTGCCCGTCGCCATCTCGGCGAGCGCGGCGAAGGAGGCGGCCGTCGTGGCCGTCCAGGTCGTCCTCATCGTCGTGTTCGCGCTGTGGGGCGGGACGACGGGCGTGTTCGCCGATCTCGTCTCGCACCTGCCGTCCGAGCGGGTGCTCGTCGGCGCCGGCGTCGCCGTCGTGGTGGTCGTCGCGGTGCTGCTCGCCGTCCCGCGCGTCCGCTCGCTGCTCCGCTCGCACGTCCTGCCGTCGGCGCGGCAGGGCATCGAGGCGCTCCAGCCCGTCATGACGTCGCCGTGGAAGATGACGCAGCTCGTCGTCGGCGTGGCGCTCCTGCCGCTCGGCTACGCGTTCTCGCTGTTCGCCGCGTCGCGCGCCTTCGACGCGACGACGCCGCTCGTCGCCGTCGTGCTGGTGTCGCTGACCGCCGGGTCGCTGGCGAGTGCCGCGCCGACGCCGGGCGGGATCGGCGCCGTCGAGGCCGTGCTGACGGCGGCGCTCGTGGCGATCGGGATGTCGACGTCGGCGGCGCTCGCCGCGGTCCTGCTCTACCGGCTGGTCACGTTCTGGCTGCCGATCCCGCCGGGGTTCGTCTCGTTCCGCGTGCTGACGAAGCGGGAGATCCTCTAGTGCGGTCCGCGAGGGGTGCGGCGCAGCGTCGCACGGCGCAGCGTCGCGCGGTCGGCGACGGCGACGGCGACGGCCGTAGGGTTGGCCGGTGATCCGACGCTCCCTCGCCCGCCTGTACTGGCGGCTCAGCCGGTGGACGCTCGTGAGCGAGCCGCAGCCGCCCGCCACGACGGCCCGCGTCATCATCGGCGCCCCGCACACGTCCAACTGGGACGGCGTGCTCATGGTCGCGATCGCCTGGACCTACGACATCGAGCTGCACTGGCTCGGCAAGAAGCAGCTCTTCGCTCCACCGCTCGGCCTGCTCACGCGGGCGCTCGGCGGGATCCCGGTCGACCGCGCGAACCCCGGCCGGCTGGTGGAGGAGATCGTGGCGGGCCAGAGCGAGCGGCCGTTCTCGATCGTCGTGACGCCGGAGGGCACGCGGCGCGGCGGCGGGGGCTGGAAGTCCGGCTTCTACCGGATCGCGCGCGAGGCCGACCTGCCCGTCACGCTCGGCTACGTCGACCGGGACACCATGACGTGCGGGCTCGGGCCGACGATCGAGCTGACGGGCAACGTCGGGGCCGACATGGACGTCATCCGCGCCTTCTACGCCGACAAGTCGGGGCTGCGCCCGGCCAACCGCTCCGAGCCGCGGCTCGCGCAGGAGCCGCGGGGCGGGGACGACCGGCCGGTCGAGCCGGCCTGACCCGGTCGGCCTGCGAGAATCACCCCGTGGCCATCCTTCCCATCGTCGTCTCCGGCGACCCCGTCCTGCACCGCCCGGCCGAGCCGGTCGCCGAGATCACGGACGAGGTCCGCACCCTCGTCGCCGACATGTACGAGACCATGGACGCCGCCCCCGGCGTCGGGCTCGCCGCTCCGCAGGTCGGCGTCGGGCTGCGCATCTTCACCTACAGCTACGTCGATGACGACGACGCCCCGTGGCGCGGCGTGGTCCTCAACCCCGAGCTGTGGATGACGCCGCTCGAGCCGGGCGAGCCCGACGAGGAGACCGAGGAGGAGGGCTGCCTGTCGTTCCCGGGCGAGCGCTTCCCGCTGCGTCGCTCCGACCACGCGGTCGTCACCGGGATCGACCTCGACGGCGAGCCCGTCCGGCTCGACGTGACCGGCTGGCGCGCGCGCATCCTCCAGCACGAGTTCGACCACCTGCTCGGCTACCTCTACACGGACCGGCTCTCCCGCAAGGAGCGGCAGATCTGCCAGAAGATCTCGAAGAAGCGCGGCTGGGGCGTCGAGGGCGTGTCGTGGACGCCGGGCGTCGACGAGGTCGGCGAGGGCTGATCCACAGACCGTCGCGGCGAACCGGCGTGAGTGTCGGGGGCGTGGGCTAGCGTCGCGACATGGACGACACTCAGTCCCGCGAGCTCCTCGACCGCGCCCGCGGCTGCCTCACCGGCCTCGCCGTCGGGGATGCGCTCGGCATGCCGACGCAGTGCCTCCCGTTCGCGCTCGTCCGCGAGCGCTACGGCCTGCTCGCCGGGTTCGAGCCCGGCCCGGCGGACAACCCGATCTCGGGCGGCATGGCGGCCGGCCGGATCACCGACGACACGGAGCAGACCGTGCTGCTCGCGCGGTCCCTGCTCGACGACGACGCGGCGGGGCCCGGCCGCGTCGACCCGCTCGCCTTCGCGCGGGAGCTCCTCGCGTGGCACGGCCGGATGGTCGAGACCGGCTCCGAGGACCTGCTCGGGCCGAGCACGCTGCGCGCCGTCGAGGCCATCGCCGCCGGCGCCGACCCGCTCACGACGGGCCGCTGGGGCGACACGAACGGTGCCGCGATGCGCGTCGCGCCCGTCGGCATCCTCGTCCCGCCGCGACCGCTCGAGGAGCTGGCCCGGCGGGTGCACGAGGTGAGCCGGCCGACGCACGACACGAACGTCGCCGTCGCGGGTGCGGCCGCCGTGGCCGCGGCCGTCAGCTCCGCGCTGGAGGGTGCCGACGTCGCCGAGGCGACGGACCTCGCGGTCGAGGCGGCGCACCTGGGCGGCGAGCTCGGGCAGTACGTGCCGGGGGCCGACGTCGCGATGCGGATCGAGTGGGCGCTCGACGTGGTGCGCGAGCAGCCGCTCGAGGCCGGGCTCGAGCTGATCTCCGAGCTCGTCGGCACGAGCATGGCGACGCAGGAGTCCGTCCCCGCGGCGTTCGCGATCCTCTCGCTCACGCCCGATCCCTGGCTCGCCCTGCGCGCCGCCGCCTCGCTCGGCGGCGACTCGGACACGATCGCGGCGATCGTCGGCGCCATCGCGGGGGCCGCGGGGGCCAGCTGGCCGGACGACGTGGTCGCCGCCCTGCTCGCCGCCAACCCGGCCCTGGCCGACGGGCCGTCAGCGCTCGACCGGCTCGCGGTGCGCCTGGTCGAGCTGCGCCTCGGCGCCGGGCGCTCCACCGGGGCCGCCGAGGGGGCCGGCCAATGAGCCCCACCGTGTACTCGACCGTGTCCGCGATCGTCGACCTGCCGCTCGCCATGCCGCACCTGCCCGAGCGCGGCGGGGACGTGCTCGGGACCGCGGCCGACCCGACCCCCGGCGGGGGCGTCAACACGGCGCTCGCCGCCGCGCGCCAGGGAGCGGTGACCGTGCTCGCCAGCCCGCTCGGCACCGGCGCGTGGGGCCGGCTCGCGCGGGCGGCGCTGGAGGCCGAGGGAGTCGCCTGCCCGGTCACCGCGGACGGCGGAGCCGGCGACACCGGGCTGTGCGTCACCGTGGTCGAGCCGGACGGCGAGCGCACCTTCCTCACGGCGGCCGGGGTCGAGGCGGACCTGCGTCCCGAGTGGCTCGCGCCGATCGCGGCCGGCCCGGCGGACGTCGTGGTCGTCTCCGGCTATGACCTCGCCTACGACTCGGGGGCCGTGCTCGCCGACTGGCTGGAGTCGGACGCCGTCCGGGGCCGGATCGTCCTGGACGTGAGCCCGGTGTGCGACGTCGTGGCACCCGACCTCCTCGACCGCGTGCTGGCGCGTGCCGCGGTCGTGAGCCTCAACGAGCGGGAGACCGGCCTGCTCGGCGGGGCGTCGGCGGTGCGGTCGCGGCTCGGCTCGCTCGGCAACCCGGGCGCCGCCGTGCTGCACCGGCTCGGCGCCGCCGGGACCCGGGTCGAGACGAACGACGGTGGCCTGGCCGAGGTGTCCGTGCCGTCGCTGCACCTGGAGCCGGACCGCGTCGTCGACACGACCGGGGCCGGGGACGCCCACACCGGCGTGCTCGCGGCCTGCCTCGCCGCGGGGTGGGAGCTGTCGGCGGCCGTGCGACGAGCCAACCTCGCCGGCGCGATCACGGTCACCCGCCGCGGCCCCGCCACCTGCCCGACGGCCGCGGAGCTCGACGCCCTCGGGGTGTAGGTCCGGGTAGGCGGGCCGGGCTGAGGTCGGCCATGGCCACGCCACAACCGCATGCACGCGTGGACCCGGCCCCACCGTGACCACGGCCACCAGCATGGCCACGCCACGACCGCGTCGGGCACCACATCTCCCGTCCGGAGCCGTCACCACGACCGCCTGCGCAGGACGAGTCACGGACACGGCTCGACCGTGGCCACGGCCACCGCCGCGGCCACCCCACAACCGCATCGCCCCCGCGACCCGGCCCCACCGTGGCCACGGCCACCGCCATGGCCACCCCACAACCGCATCCACGCACCGACCCGGCTCCACCGTGGCCACGGCCACCACCGTGGCCACCCCACGACCGCATCGGGCATCACATCTCCCGTCCGGAGCCGTCACCACGACCGTCTGCGCAGGACGAGTCACGGACCCGGCTCCGCGGCGGCCACGGCCACCCCACAACCGCATCCCCGCACCGACCCGGCTCCACCGTGGCCACGGCCACCAGCATGGCCACGCCACGACCGCGTCTCCCCCCGCGACCCGGTCCCACCGTGGCCACGGCCACCGCCGTGGCCACCGACCGGCCGCCTCACTGGGCGGAACGCGCCCGGGCCGTCCTTGACCCCGGCGTGGCGGTGATGGACGAAAGGTCACGATTCGGTAACACTGGCGTGAGGCAGGTCACACGGCCGGCCCATGACGTGCTCGAGGAGGTGCGCGATGGCGCTTGTTCGCGAGTCCCAGGTCGAGTCGCCGATGCTGCCGGGCCACGCGGTCCGGCCCTCGGGCGGAGGCGCGGCACGCTGGCTCTGGGCCGGCCTCGCCTTCGCGATCGGGCTGTTCATCGGGGGCGGCGGCCCCATCGCCTGGACCGCGGTCGCCGCGATGATGCTGGCAGGCCTCGTTGGCGTCGCGCACCGGCAGCGCTGGGCGCGCTCGGTCCTGTGGATCGGCACGGGCCTGTGCCTCGGACTGTGCCTCCACCTCACGCTGGCGCTCGTCCGCGCCGAGGAGATCGCGCTCATCCCCGGTGTCGGCTGACCCCTACACTCGCCTCATGCAGAGCCAGCAGGCCAAGCGCCTCGAGAAGGTGGCCGACGCCATCTCCGCCATCAAGGATCCGCTGGTCCGGCTGGCCGCCGCCCGCGAGGCGCGCGAGCGGTTCGAGCAGCTCGAGCTGGAGCAGGTGAAGCGGCTGCGTCGCGAGGGCGCGACCTGGAGCAAGATCGGCGCGCTCTACGGCCTCACGAAGCAGGGGGCGCAGCAGCGCTTCAAGTCGCGCATCGACGCGACGTAGCCTCGCCGCCGCCGCGCTCGGCTCGACGCACCGGCCCACTGAGGACACCCCGGCCCTTGCCCCCCGAGAACGCACCGGCCGACCTCGCCGACCTGACGGGTCGTAGGCGGGGACGGCCCGGTCATCCCCGGGGTGGACGGCGGCGCTGCGACCACGGTCGACTCCCGACCCCCGACGTCGGAACCGTCGACGGACGAGGCGGCGGCCCCCCGGTCGGCACGCTGGAACCATGACCGACACCACCGGCACCCGACCTGCCTTCGACCCCGCCCGCCCGACCCCCGACGCCACCGGCCTCGAGGCGATCGCCCTGACCAAGACCTACGGCGACGGCCCCACCGCGACGCACGCGCTCGCCGGCGTCGACCTGCGCGTCGCGCCCGGGGAGTCGCTCGCGATCATGGGCCCGTCGGGCTCGGGCAAGACGACGCTGCTGCACGTCCTGGCCGGCATCCTCCCGCCGACCGCCGGCACCGCGATGTGGCGCGGGCGCTCGCTCGCCGACCTCTCCGACGCCGACCGGACCAAGCTGCGCCGCTCGGAGTTCGGCTTCGTCTTCCAGTCCGGCCAGCTCCTGCCCGAGCTGCCGGCCGACGAGAACGTCGCGCTCCCGCTCATGCTCGCCGGCGTTGCACGCGCGGAGGCGACGGCCCGCGCCCGCCAGTGGCTCGCCCACCTCGGGCTGCGGGGCATGGAGGGCCGCCGACCGGGCGAGCTGTCCGGCGGACAGGCGCAGCGCGTCGCCATCGCCCGCGCCCTCGTCGGCAACCCGGGCGTCATCTTCGCCGACGAGCCGACCGGCGCTCTCGACCAGACGACGGGCTGGGAGGTCATGAACGCCCTCACCACCGCGTGCCGCGCCCAGGGCGCCTCGCTCGTGCTCGTGACCCACGACGTCGACGTCGCCCACTGGTGCTCCCGGACCATCCAGATGCGCGACGGGCTCGTCGTCGGCGAGCAGCGTCAGGTCCCGACGACCGGCGCCACCGGCACCACGGGCGCCACCGGCACCACGGGCACCGAGGGGGCCGCGCGATGAGCACGCTGCGCCTGTGGGCCCTGCTGCGCCGCCGGTCCCGTCGCGACTCCCGCGACCCGGCGAGCCTCACCTCGACCCTCGCCGTCATCGCCTTCGCCGCGACCACCGCCGTCACGCTCGTCGTGCTCGGCGGCCTGCTCGCGTTCATCGACCGGGCCAGAGCCGGCGTCGGCAGCGCCTCCTACGACGGCTGGGTCTACGTGAACTTCGCCGTCTTCGCCGTCATCCTCCTGCTGGTCCCGCTCTCCACCCTCGGGGGCGCGGCCGCGCGGCTCGCCATGGCCCGGCGCGACGCGCGCCTCGCCACCATGCGGCTCGTGGGCGCGACGACGACGCAGGTCACGCTGCTCACCCTGCTCGACGCCGCCGTCCAGGCGCTCATCGGGGCCGCGATCGGGATCGGTCTCTACGGCGCCCTCCTGCCGCTCGTCGCCCGGCTCAGCTTCCAGGACCGCACGTTCGACCTGGCGGAGCTCTGGGTCGGCGTGCCGAACGTGCTGCTCACCGTCGCTGGCGTGCTCGTCATCGCGCTCGTCTCGGCCGCGTCGAGCCTGCAGCGCGTCGCGGTCACGCCGCTCGGCGTGGCGACGCGTCAGTCCCCGCCGGCGCTCACCTGGCTGCGCGGGCTCTCCGTCGTCGTCGTGGTCGCGGCCATCGTCGTCGTCAACCAGTTCGCGGGCGCCGCGGGGATGGTCGTCATCTTCGTGCTCATGGGGTTCATCGGGATCGGCATGTTCACGCTCAACCTCGTCGGGCCGTGGCTGCTCTCGCTCGTCGCCCGCATGGTCGCGTCCCGGACGCGGAAGGTCTCGACGCTGCTGGCCGCCCGGCGCGTCATCGACAGCCCCAAGACCGGCTGGCGTAGCGTCGGCGGCGTCGCGATCGCGACGTTCGTCGCGGGCGTGACGTCGATCATCGCGATCGTGCCCGAGTCGATGGCCTCCAGCCCGGACGAGGCGGTGTTCCTGCGCGACATCGGGACGGGCGGGCTGCTGACGCTCGGCATCGCCGGCATCCTGGCCGGCGTCTCGACGGGCGTCATGCAGGCCGGGCGCGTCATCGACCAGCGGCAGGAGTACGCCAACCTCGTCCTCGCGGGGACACCGCGCGCGACGCTCGACGGCGCCCGGTTCCGCGAGACGCTCATCCCGCTGCTCACGGCGGTCGGGACGGCGACGGTCGCGATCCTGATCTTCCTCGTCCCGATCCTCGGCATGAGCGCGTTCGCCCAGCCGGGCGTCGTCCTGCGCTACGCCCTCAGCATCCTCGCCGCGTGCGCGCTGGTGCTGCTCGGCGGCGCGGCGACCCGCGTCGTCGCGCACCGGATGACGGCGCAGGCCGCCTGACCCGGGCGGTCGGGTCAGTCCGACCCGACCGCCGACGCGGGGATCTCGTCGGGCCGGTAGCGCGGCAGGCGCGAGGCGGGGAGCGTCGCGAGGATGCTGATGCCGGCCAGGACGAGGAAGCCGATCCGCAGGGTCCGCAGACGCTGCTCCTCGTTGAGGGCGACGGCCGCCTCGATCTGGTCGGGCGTGGCCGTCGTCTCCTCCAGCGCCGCGCGCAGGTCATCGTTGCTCACGAAGTTGACGTTGTCCAGGTCGACCTGCGCGACCAGCTCCGCCGGCAGCTCGGGGTGCTCCTGCGTGGCCGCACCGATGCCGAGGCTGAGCGTCGTGACGAGCATCGCGCCCATCACGGCCGTTCCGACGGCGGAGGCGAGGTTCTGCGTCGTCCCGCGGACCGAGCCGACGTCGCCCGCCAGCTCCTTGGGCGCCGCGGTCACGAGGACGTTGAACACGAGCGTCACCAGCGCCCCCTGGCCGATGCCGAACACGACCAGCCCCGCGATCGTCGGGAGGGTCTCCCAGTCGTTCGTCACGACGAAGGCCAGCCACACCAGCGCGACGGTCGTGAGGCCGAACGCGAACAGGGCGATGGCACGCGGGGAGAACCGGCCGTAGAAGCGGACGATGAGCGTGGCCGTGATGAACACCGTCAGGTTGAACGGCATCATCGCCAGGGAGGTGTCGAAGGGCGTTCGTCCCTGCACGATCTGGATGTAGGTCGGCACCGTGAAGTTGACCGCCGCCTCCATCGCCACGATGACGAACATGGCGTAGACGGCGGCGCGCTCCGTCGGGCGGCGCAGGACGCTGAGGTCGACCAGCGGCACCCGTCCCTGCCGCGTCCGGCGGCGGGTCCAGAGGAAGAACGCCTGACCCAGCACGATCCCGACGACGACGAGGACGGGGGCCGGCGAGACCCCTGCGATGCTGAACGGCGCGCCCGGCTCGGCGAGCAGGATGCCCCAGCCGTTGAGGTTGTTGAAGCCGAGGGTCAGCAGCACGATCGCCGCGCCGATGAGCATCGAGGCGACGACGTCGATCGTGATGTCGGGGTTGCCCCGGTCCGAGCGCAGCTTGAAGCTGAGCACGAACACCACGACCGCGAGACCCAGCGTGATGAGGAAGATCGGCCGCCAGCCGACCAGCGTGCCGAGCGTGCCACCGATCAGGAAGGCGCTCATCCCGGAGAACGCCCGGGCCGAGCCGAGCGAGCCGACCGCCGTCGCTTGCTGACCACCCCGGTAGTTCTCGGCGATGAGGGCGACGAGGGCCGGGACGATGATGGCCGCGGCGGAGCCCGCGAGCGCCTGCCCCGCGATGGCCCAGCCGATCGATCGGGCGAACACCATGAGGAGCGAGGACGCGGCGAAGACGACGAGGACGACGCGGAAGATGAGCACCCAGCCGACTCGCTGCCCGAGCTTCGCACCCGTCATGACGAGGGCGGCGACCGCCAGGCCGTAGACGACGATCGTCGAGCTGGCGACGGTCGGCGCGACGCCGAAGTCGGCGACCATCCCGCCGAGGGAGATCGGCAGGGCGGAGACGTTGAACGACATGAGGACCTGGGCGAGGAACAGGCCGATCATCGGCACCCAGGACCGGCGCTCGTCGGCCTCCGCGCCGTCAGCGGTGATCCCGGCGGCGGGGCGGGCGGTCTCAGACATGGGGGGTCTCCTGTTCGGACGCGGACCAGCGGGAGGAGGCGAAGAGGTTGAGCCCGAGGGCCCGGGACAGGTACGCGCAGGCCCGCTGGCCGCGAACGCTGTTGCCCGCGGCGTCGAGCCGGGGCGAGTAGGCACCGAGCGCGCCCTTGCCCGGCGCGACGGCGACGATCCCGCCGGAGACGCCGGACTTCGCCGGCAGCCCGATCTCGAACAGCCAGTCGCCGGAACGTTCGTAGAGACCGCACGAGGCGAGCACGGCCAGCGTGTCGCGGCAGACCTCGGCCGAGACGACCTGCTCGCCGGTCACGGGGTTCGTGCCGCCGTCGGCGAGCGTGGCGCCCATGACCGCGAGATCGTGCGCGGTCACGGCCAGGGCGCACTGCCGGGTGTAGACGTCGACGGTCTCGAGCGGGTCGACGTCCAGCCGGTCGTAGCTCTGCAGCAGCTTGGCGATGGCCCGGTTGCGCTGGTTCGTCTCCGCCTCCGAGACGTAGACGGTCTCGTCCAGCTCGAGATCCCGGCCCGCGAAGCGCGACAGCCCGTCCCGCACGCGCTCCCACCGCTCCTCGGCCGACGCGGCCGGAAGGAGCGCCGTCGTCGCGATGGCCCCGGCGTTGACCATCGGGTTCGACGGGCTGCCGGCGTTCAGCTCCAGCGCGATCACCGAGTTGAACGGTAGGCCGGTGTTGTTCACCCCCACCCGCTCGCGCACGGCCCGGTGCCCCAGCTCCTCGCACACGAGCGCGAGGACGAACGCCTTCGAGATCGACTGGATCGAGAACGCGACGTCGGTGTCGCCAGCCTCGTGGCGCTCGCCGTCCACGCCGACGACGGCGAGGCCGAACCGACGCGGGTCGGCCTCCGCCAGCACCGGGATGTAGTCGGCGACCGCGCCGTCGTCGACGCCGGCGTAGCGCTCGTGGGCCAGGCGGACGAGCTCGTCGACCGTCCGTCCGGGCGGCAGGGCGCCGGTCGACGCCCGCTGCGCGATGCTGAGCACGTCTTCGTCGAACATGCGCCTTCTCGTTCCTCCGGCGCTCGTCCGGCGAGCGTCCGACTCCGTTGCCCCGACGCCGCGATCGTACGACCGGCGGCGCCTGCGCGCCCGTCGAACGGTGGTCAGCCGGGCGGCGGGCGCGGCTCAGCCGGTACGCGTCTGCAGCAGCTCGTTGATCCGGGCCGTCAGCTCGTGGTCGACGGGCACGGCGACCCCGTCGACCGCGTTGACCGGGGCTGCGAGCCGCACGCTCGACATGAGCCAGGCGGCGTCGGCCGCCGCGAGCTCGGGAACGCGCACGTCCCGCTCCTCGCCGCGCAGGCCGAGGTCGTCCAGCGACGCGAACAGGTCCTCCTGCGTCGTGCCGGGCAGCACCCCGACCTCCGGCGGCGGCGTCACGAGCGTGTCGCCGATGCGCAGCACGAGGGTCGACGTCGGCCCCTCGAGCAGGTAGCCGTCGGGTGTCGTGAACACGACGTCCTGCGCTCCGCGGCGCACCGCCTCCCGCACGGCCGCGCGGTTGACGGCGTAGGCGAGCGTCTTGGCCCCGGCCAGCAGCCACGGCGAGGTCGCCGGGACCGTCCTGGCGTAGCCGCGGTCGAGCAGCACGACCGCGATCCCCTCGGTCCGCGCGGCGGTGAAGTCGCCGGAGAGCGTCGCGTACGCCCAGCCGATCGGGCCGACGTCCGTCAGCTCCTCGTCGCCGCGCGACAGGCAGTACTTGACGTACGCCTCGGCCCCGGGCGGGAGGTCGAGCGCGGCGACGGCGGCGCGGGTGGCCGCCCGGTAGACGTCGAGGTCGGGCTCGGGCAGGTCGAGCATCGCGGCCGAGCGGGCGAACCGGTGCAGGTGCCGCTCCTCGGAGTGGATGACCCCGTCGCGGACCGTCGCGCTCTCGAAGATCCCGTCGCCCCTGGTCACCGCCAGGTCCGTCACCCGAAGCTGCGGGGAGCGCGCGGGGACCAGCCGGAACGCGGGGGGCGCCTCGGCCGAGGTCGCGTCCGCGGCGGACGAGCGGCAGGGGCGGTCGATCATCGCGAGGACGGCCGGCGGCGCGGCGAGGTCGTGAGCCATCCCCCGAGCCTCACACATCCGGCGGCCGGACACGTGCGAGGACCAAGGAAGAATGGGGACCCGTGAGCACGACCGGCGCCGACGACGCCCTTCCGACGCGCCGCCCCGGCGTGGCCCGCGGCGTCATGCGCTTCGCCGTCCGCAACCCGTACGTCGTGTGGCTCACCGGGTGCGGCGTCTACGTCCTCGCGGTCGTGCACCGCGCCTCGCTCGGGGTCGCCGGGCCGGAGGCGGTCGAGCGCCTGCAGATCAGCTCGGCGCAGCTCGGCGCCTTCGTCATGCTCCAGCTCGGCGTCTACGCCGCGATGCAGATTCCCGCCGGGCTCGCGATCGACCGGTGGGGCGCCCGGCGCGTCCTGCTGCTCGCGACGCTCATCCTCGGCACGGCGCAGGTGACGTTCGCGCTCGCCACCACCTACCCCGTCGCCCTGCTCGCCCGGACCGTCCTCGGGGTCGGCGACGCCCTCGTGTTCATCTCCGTCATGCGTCTCGCGGCGACGTGGTTCCCGCGCTCGCGGTACGCCGTCATGGCGATGTGGACGGGGCTGCTCGGCATGCTCGGCAACCTCGCGGCGACGGTCCCGCTGACGCTCGCGCTCGACGAGTTCGGCTGGACGCGGACGTTCGCGGTGACGGGGGCGACCTCGCTCGTCTACGCCCTCCTCCTGCTGCGGCCGGCCGTCGCCGCGCCGTTCCGCGAGGTCGCGGCCGCTCCCGGCGGGGCCACTCCCGGCGGAGCCGGGGCCGAGCCCGACGGGGCGGGTGGCCAGCGGTCCGCCACCCGCGAGCTCGCGCACACGATCGCGGAGACCTGGCGCGGGCACGAGCACGGCCGCGGCACCCAGGTCGGCTTCTGGGTGCACCAGGCGACCATGGCCTCCGGGATGGTCCTCGGCATGGTCTGGGGGTTCCCCTACCTGACCGAGGGGCTCGGCTACCCCGGCTCGCAGGCCGCCGCCATGGTCTCGGTGCTCGTCCTCGGCAACGTCGGGTTCAGCTTCCTCATCGGCCCGTTCGCCGGCCGCCGCCCCGGGTCGCGCGTCCCGCTGGCGATCGGGATCGGCCTCGCGATCGTCGCGGCGTGGGCCGTGCTGCTCGCCTGGCCGGGCGGCCGACCGCCCGTCGGCGTCGTCGTCGTGGCGTTCGTCGTCATGGCGGCCGGCGGCCCCGGGTCGCAGATCGGCTTCCACCTCGCTCGCGACTACAACCCGGCGCACCGCATCTCGACCGCGACGGGCCTGGTCAACGCCGGCGGGTTCTCCGGGACGATGCTCGGCGCCATCAGCATCGGCGTCATCCTCGACCAGCTCTCCGGCACCGCCCAGCCGAGCCTGACCGACTACCGGATCGCGCTCTCCTCGATGGCGGTGCTCACCCTCGTCTCGACCGCCCTCGTCGTCGTCTCGACGCTCGGTCTGCGACGCAGCGTGCTCGAACGACTGGCGGACGGGCTGGAGGTCCGGGTGCCCGTCGTCGCGCACTGGTGGGACCGCGCGGTCGACGCCGTCGAGACCATCGAGGCGCTCGACGAGGCCGCGACCGATCCCGTGGAGCGCGAGCGCCCGCGCTAGGGCAGCACCCGGAAACACCTTGCCGGGTCGCGGCGCGGGCGCCTACGGTCGAGGGGTGCTGATCTGAGACCCCCGTCCCGGCTCGCCGCGCGGCTCCGCCCCGGCGCGCCCCCGCGCGACCCAAGGGTTCCTCATGTCCCAGCCAGCACCCCACCTCTCCCCCGCGCCCGGCACGTCCGGCGTCCAGCTCCGGCTCGACGGCGTGTCCGTCTCCTACGGCGAGCGCCGCGTGCTCACCGACGTCGACCTGGTGGTCTCGCCCGGCGAGCGCCTCGGCCTCATCGGCGAGAACGGCTCGGGCAAGTCGACGCTCCTGCGCGTCGCGGCCGGCCTCCTGACGCCGGACGCCGGAACCGCCACCGTGGCCGGCCCGGGCCCGGCCGCCCGCGTCGGGCTCCTCCACCAGGAGCCGCCGTTCCCCGCCGACGTCACGCTCGCCGAGGCGCTGGCCGGCGCGACCGCCGTCGTGCGCGACGCCGAGGCCGAGCTCGACGACGCGGCACGCGCACTGGCCGCCACCCCCGACGACGACGCGACGACCGCCCGGTACGCCGGCGCCCTGGAGCGCGCGGAGGCGCTCGACGTCTGGGGCCTCGCCGCGCGCGAGGCCGCGATGCTCGCCGGGCTCGGGCTGGCGGACATCGCCCCCGGCCGGCCCGTCTCGACGCTCTCGGGTGGCCAGCTCGCGCGGCTGTCGCTGGCCTGGCTGCTGCTGTCCCAGCCCGACGTCCTGCTCCTCGACGAGCCGACGAACCATCTCGACGACGACGCCGTCGCCCACCTGCGTTCCGTGCTGACCGCGTGGCGGGGTCCGGTCCTGCTCGCCTCGCACGACCGGGCGTTCCTCGACGAGGCCGTGACCGGTCTCGTCGACCTCGACCCGAGCGAGGTCCCGCACGCGGTGTCGGGACCGCTGGTCGGGGACGGTGACGGCTCGGGGATCGGTCTGGTCCGGTTCACCGGCGGGTACACGGCCTACCTGGACGCGCGGCTCGACGCGCGCGAGCGGTGGGAGCGGCGCTACCGCGACGAGCAGGCCGAGCTGCGCCGTCTGCGCAGCAGCGTGCGCGAGCAGCAGACGGTCGGGCACGTCGGCCGGGCCCCGCGGACGGAGGCCAACGCGTCGAAGAAGTTCTACTCGGACCGGAACGCCGCCGTCGTGTCCCGTCGCGTCAACGACGCCAGGACGCGGCTCGCCGAGCTCGAGGCGGCGCAGGTGCGCAAGCCCCCGGCGTGGCAGTGGTTCGCGGGGCTGGACGCGGCGGCTGACACCCGACGCGCGGGTCGCGGGTCCCGGTGGAGCGGACCCGTGCTCGTGGCGAGCGATGTCGCGGTCGCCGGCCGGCTGGCGTCCACCTCGCTCACGGTGAGCGCGGGTGAGCGGTGGCTCGTCACGGGACCGAACGGCTCCGGCAAGTCGACGCTCCTCGGCGTGCTCGCCGGCCGGCTGGCCCCGTCGGCCGGGTCGGTGCAGCACCCGCGGGCGCTGCGCGTCGGGCTGCTCACCCAGGAGGTCGACCTCGACGTGCTGCCCGGCACCACCGTGCGGGCGGCGTACGAGGAGCTGGTCGGCGCCGAGGTCGCCGCCCGGGTGCCCGTCGAGACGTTCGCGCTGCTCGCGGGCCGCGACCTGGAGCGGCCCGTCGGCGCGCTGTCGGTCGGTCAGCAGCGACGCCTCGCGCTCGCCGCCGTGCTCGCCGATCCGCCCGACGTCCTGCTGCTCGACGAGCCGACCAACCACCTCTCGCTCCTGCTGCTCACACAGCTCGAGGCGTCGATCGACCGGTACCCCGGGGCCGTCGTGGTCGCGTCGCACGACCGCTGGCTGCGCCGGGACTGGGCCGGGCGGACGCTCCGGCTCGGCTGAGCCGGAGGGGTTCGGCCGCGGGGCTCAGCCGCGCAGGGCCGCCTCGATCGCGTCGACGACCGGGACCTGACCCGCGACGAGGACGTCCCGGGCCCGGTCGAACCGGCAGAACTCGACCCGGTCGATCTCCGGGTAGGACTGGACGCGACCCGACCGGGGCGGCCACTCCAGCTCGAAGGTGTTGGAGACGAAGTCCGCCTCGGCCCACGGCACCGGGTCGCGCTCGACGCCGAGGTAGACCCGCGCGACCTTGCCGCTCGTCACCCGGAAGTCGCCGAGGTCGGTCAGCACCCGGTCCTGCGGCCAGACGTACCCCGTCTCCTCCGCCAGCTCGCGTCGGGCGGCGGACGCCGGGTCCTCGTCATCGCCGTACAGCCCCTTGGGGATCGACCACGACCGCTCCCTGCGCGTCCACAGCGGGCCGCCCATGTGCCCGAGCAGGACCTCGGGGCCGGCCTCGCGCAGGCGCACCACCGCGAGCGCCGCGCTCCTCACCGTTGCCACGCGCCCATCCTTCCCGATCGGTCCACCGGGGCTCAGCCGCGGCCGGTCGCCGAGGCGAAGCCGAGCCAGGTGTGCCGGTTGCGCCACCAGCACCAGCCGACCTTCGGCGCACCGCGCCGCTCGACGCCGTCGCGTCCGGTGCCCCCGCTGATCCACAGGGCCGGCGTCCGCGCGTCGAACGCGCCGCGCGGGCGCGGCTTGCGGGTCGCGAGGCACATGAAGCAGTGGTTGGGCTCGAGCCGGCTCGGGTCCTGCATCAGCCAGCCGATCCCCTCGTGCAGCGTCAGGGGCGTGCGACCTCGACCGGTCAGCTCCGCGAGCGCCTCCTCCGGCGACGCGCCCCGCAGGTCGTCGCCCCGGTCCGCGCCCCGGACGACGTAGAGCGCGCGGTCCGGCAGCTCGACGTCGGGCACGGTCCGGAAGTCCTCCAGGTCCGTCCAGTCGACGACGACGAAGCCCGGACGGCCGGCGCGCTCCAGCAGCGGGGCCAGCGCTCGCGCCGGGACGAGGTCGGGGTGGATGGCGAGGAGCAGGGGATCGTCCGCGCCCGGGACGTCGGACGCGCCGATCCCCTCGTCACCGACGACGGCCGCGACCGTCGAGCGCAGCTCCGCCTCGGGCACCCCCGCCAGGTCGGCGAGGCCGAGAGCGAGGAGCCGGTCGAGCTGGACGTCGAGCGCGGGCAGCGTCGTCGGGGTCGGCCGGGTGGGGGTCGGCTGGGCGGTCGTCGGCCGGGTCGTGCTCGTCTGGGTCGTGGTCACGGGCGCTCCTCGCGTCGGGGGCCGGCGTCGCGCGCGCCGGACGGGTGACAACGCCGCGCGGCAGCTCCCTGTTCCCGGACGCGACGGCACCCGACCGGCGCCGGGGCCGGACGTAGGACAATGGGGCGCAGTCCTCAGCACCCACCCCTCCGGAGCCACGCATGTTCGCCATGTCGGACGGACGCCCCGCGCCCGCGAACCCCGCCGCCGTCGTCCAGGGCGACACGTACCGCTTCACCGTCCTCACCCCGCGGCTCATCCGGATGGAGTGGAGCCCCGACGGCCGGTTCGTCGACGAGCGCTCGCAGCTCGTGGTCGACCGCGACTTCCCGGTGCCGGCGTTCACGGTGACGCAGGTGCCGGGCGGCGGCCTGGAGATCCTCACGGACTACCTGCGCCTGCGCTACGACGGCGGCGAGTTCACCAGCGGCGGCCTGTCGGTCACGCTGACCCGCGACGCCCTCGACGCCCACTACTCCGTGTGGCACTACGGGATGAGCTACCCGCAGGACCTCCCGTTCCGCGGCAACCTGCTCGGCACGGCCCGCACGCTCGACGAGGTCGACGGCGCCACGGAGCTCGACGAGGGCATCCTCTCGACGTTCGGGTTCGCGCTCGTCGACGACTCCCACTCCGTCCTGCTGTCCGACGACGGCTGGATCACGCCCCGCCCCGACGGCGGCGCGGGCCGCAAGGACCTCTACCTCCTCGCCTACGGCCGCGACATCCGGGGCGCGTTCGACGCCTACCACCACCTGACCGGCCCGACGCCGCTCGTCCCCCGGTACACGCTGGGGAACTGGTGGAGCCGCTACTGGCGCTACACCGAGGACTCCTACGTCGAGCTGATGGACCGGTTCCGCGACGAGGGCGTCCCGCTGAGCGTGTCGGTCATCGACATGGACTGGCACCAGGTGGACGTCGACCCCGAGATCGGCACCGGCTGGACGGGGTACTCCTGGGACCGCGAGCTGTTCCCGGACCCCGAGCGCTTCCTCGCCGCCCTGCACGAGCGCGGCCTCGCGGTGACCCTCAACGTCCACCCGGCCGACGGCGTGCGCCGGCACGAGGACGCCTACCCCGAGATGGCGCGCGCCCTCGGCATCGACCCGGCCAGCGGCCTCCCGGTCGGCTTCGACATCACCGACCGCACGTTCGTCGACGCTTACCTGCGACTGCTCCACCACCCGCTGGAGGAGCAGGGCGTCGACTTCTGGTGGCTCGACTGGCAGTCGGGCGGCGTCACCTCGGTGCCCGGGCTGGACCCGCTGTGGATGCTCAACCACATCCACTTCCGCGACTCCGGGCGCGAGCGCACCGACGGGGCACGTCGTCCGCTCACGTTCTCGCGGTACGCCGGCCTCGGCAGCCACCGCTACCCCGTCGGCTTCTCCGGCGACACGATCATCACGTGGGACTCGCTCGACTTCCAGCCGTACTTCACGAACACGGCGGCGAACGTCGCCTTCACGTGGTGGTCGCACGACATCGGCGGCCACATGTTCGGCGGCCGCGACGTCGAGATGGCCACGCGCTGGTACCAGTACGGCGTGTTCTCCCCGATCAACCGGCTCCACTCGTCCAACAGCCCGTTCACGACGAAGGAGCCGTGGGCGTTCGGACCGCGCGCGCAGGGGATCATGTCGCGGTTCCTGCGGCTGCGGCACCGCCTCGTGCCCGCGCTGTACACGGCGGCGTGGGCCGCGCACGCGGACAACGTCGCGGTCGTGCGGCCGATGTACCACGACCACCCCGACCGGGTCGAGGCCCGCACGATCCCGAACCAGGCGATGCTGGGCGAGCACCTGCTCGTCGCGCCGATCACGCGGCCGGAGGAGCCCGCGTCCGGGCTCGGCACGACGCGCGCCTGGCTGCCGGAGGGCGGCTGGTTCGACCTGTTCACGGGTCAGCGCTACCGCGGCGGCCGGTTCGCCACGTTCCACCGCCCGCTCGAGGTCTACCCGGTCCTCGCGCGCGCCGGCGCCGTCCTGCCGCTCGCGGCCGACCCGTTCGCGCCCGTCGGCGACGTGCCCGACGCGCTCGAGCTGCGCGTCTTCCCCGGCGACGGGGTCTCCCACCTGGTCGAGGACCACGGCGAGGCCGCGCCGGGTCTGGCGGACCGGAACGTCACGCGGTTCGTCCAGACGCTCACGACCGGCGACGCGGGCGAGGCGGGCTACGGGGCCGGGCGCCTCGCGGACCTGGTCCTGCGCATCGAGCCGACCACCGGGCCGGACCCGCTCGCGGTGCGCGAGGTGACGCTCGACGTCGTCGGGGCGGTGCGCGTCGAGCGCGTCGTGCTGGCGCCGTTCGGGGCGCTCGGGACGCCGGCGGCCGACGACGAGGACGCCGCCGCGGGCGCGAGCGGCGCCGACCTGCCGACGGTCGAGCTGTCCGGGACCGACGCCTCCGTCGTCGCGGTGCACCGGGACGAGCTGCTGGCGCCGGCCCTGCGCGTGCGGCTCGGCGAGGTCGACCTGGCCCGCGGGCTCGAGGTGCGGCTGATCGGGCTCGAGGCGGCGCCCGACACGCTGGTCGAGGACACCTTCGCCCTGCTCGACGCGGCGGAGATCCCGTTCTGGAACAAGGAGCACGCCTGGCGCACCGTCAAGGAGCTGACCGGGCTCGAGCTGGCGCAGGAGATCGGCGCACTGCAGATCCCGGCCGCGCTGCGCGGAGCGCTGATCGAGCGCGCCGCCGTCGTGCGCCCCTGGTAGCCGAGCCCGGGTCCGACACCCCCGCGCTCCGATATCGGGGTGGGTTCGATCGCGATTCGCGACCCGATCCACCCCACTGTCGGAGTGGGCGGGGGCGGTCGGGCTCGACGTGTCGTGACGGGGGCCACAGCTCCTGCGAAGGTTCCGTGAGCGTGCGCACCGGTCGACCGCCCTGCCCTCGCCGTCGGCCGGACGTTCCGTTACGGTCGAGGGCGTGACTTCTCATCGGCGGCCCGGCGCGGGCCGGATCGCTGTCGGCGCCGGCGTCCTCGCGGGCGTCCTGCTCGCAGCCGGCGGCGGCGTCCTCAACGCGCTCGACGCGCGCGCGGCGTCGGCCCAGCTCGCCGACCCGGCGTCGACCTCGGACACGGTGGACGGAACCGCGGTCAGCGCGGACGTCCCCCTGCTCAACACCGAGCTCGAGGCCCGCGACCTCGTCGCCCTCACCCCCGCCTCGCGCGGGGAGGCCCGCGCCGCCCTGGCGGACGGGGAGGGCGTGACGTTCGGCGTCGTCGTCGACGGCGAGACCCGCGACGTCACGACGCAGGCCGCGACGCTGGCCGACGCGCTCGCCGAGGCCGGGATCGTTCTGGGCTGGGACGACGTCGTCGACGCCGACCTCAGCGCTCCGCCGCAGGCGGGGACGACGGTCACGGTCGGCCGGTCCAGCGTCGAGACGGTCACCGAGGACGTGACGACGCCGCACACGAGCGAGACTCGCGAGACCTCGTCGCTCGCCAAGGGCGAGACCCGCGTCGTCCAGGCCGGGGTCGACGGGTTCGCGCAGGTGACCAGCCGGGTGTCGTTCGTCGACGGGACCGAGGTCGCGCGCACCCAGCTCGCGTCGGTCGAGACCACGCCGGCGGTGCCCGAGATCGTCGAGGTCGGCACGCGCGTCGGGCCCGCGAAGCTCTACACGCTCAGCCAGTTCATGAGCGCCGGCGTCGTCACGTGGGGCGGGTACAAGTTCACCTACTACTCGCAGAGCGTGCTGCCGGGCGGCGGGCTGTCGATCCCCGGCCGGCACGTCAACGAGGACGGGTACGTGAGCGACGGCGACGGCTACATCGTGCTCGCCAGCTCCGCCGCGAAGGGGACCGTCATCGACACCCCGTTCGGGTACCAGGGCAAGGTCTACGACCGCGGGACCGTCGGCAACCACTACGACGTCTACGTGCGCTGACGGACGGCGGGCGCCGCGCGCTCGCCGCCAGCGCCGGCGGCCCACGGGGGTTTCCGTCCGGAACGCATCGTGTGCGTAGCTGAGCTCTCGGGTATCCGAGCAGGTCAGGGCCTCGGCGGCGACGTCGCGACGCGACGTGCACGAACCACGCGGGTCACGACGGTCGCACCGAACGGCACAGCGGGTCCAGCGCTCAGCGAGTCCCAGGCCGGTCCGCGGTGACGACCCGCATCTGGAGCAGCGCGACGTCGCACAGCGGCGTCGCGACCCCGAGCCGGCGCGCGCGGGCCACGAAGTCGCCGACGATGTGCTCCGACTCCCCCGCGCGCCCCGCGACGACGTCGCGGTAGAGCGACGACACGAACCCCGAGCCGGGCGCCGTGAGGAAGCCACGGGAGAAGTCGAGGTCGGCGGCGGGCACCACGTGACCGGCCGCGGCGGGGACGGCGGCGGTCTCCGCGAGGATCGCGTCGACGACGTCGACCCCGCCGGGCGTCGCAACGACCTGCCCGACCGTGCCGCGCGTGAGCACCCCGAGGACGCCGCTCGCGACGATGAAGTACCACTTGTTCCACAGCTCGCCGACGGCGTCGCCGGTGACGAGGACGTCGATGCCGCTGACGTCGAGCACGGCCGCGGCGCGGGCGACGGGTGCGTCGTCGGCATCGGCGGCGTCGTCGTCGGCCGGAGGCATCTGGGCGAGCGCGCCGAGCGTGACGCGGTGGATCGGCTGGTGCAGGACGACCGCGCCGTCGTCGTCGACGCTCGCGACGATGCGGACGGTCGCCCCGACGAGCGCGCCGGGCGCGACGCCGGCGAGCGCGGCCGCCAGCACGTCGAGCTGCGCCATCCCGTTGAGCAGCGGGACGACCGCGGCGCCGGGAGCGAGGAGGCCCGGGGTCGCCAGCGCGCTCCCGGCCCAGTCGAGACCGGGCGCCTTGACGGTGACGAGGACGACGTCGAACGGCCCGTCCGCCGCGACGGCCGCGGTGAGGTCCTCCGGCGTGACGGCGCGCGGCGCGAGCCGCTGCTCGGCGCCGGCCGGGAGGTCGCGCAGGACGAGGCCGGTCGCGCGCAGCCGGTCCGCCGCCGTGGGACGGACCAGGAACGTGACGTCGCGACCGGCGGCGGCGAGCCGCGCCCCCAGGTAGCCGCCGACGGCTCCGGCGCCGACGACGAGGATGCGGGGGGTGGTGGCGGGGTCGGGCTGGTCCATCCCCCGATCGTCCCAGGTCAGCGGGTCCGGTGTGGTCGATACGGCGCACCGTCCAGCCAATGACATTGATATCGCTCACATGGCACACCGTCGCCCAGGCCGATCCGATGCCCGACGCTGCTCGCCCAGCAGGCCCGTCGAACCCGCTCCGGCGGCCGCCCGTCTCGGATGATGCCCGAAAAACCGCGGATCTGCTCGGTTTCCGGTGCGACAGAAACGAGCTCGGCCACCGCCGATTCCGCCGGGGGTCTTGCGTGACCTACGTCACGCTGTTACGTTGATAGCGCTATCAACACCGACCGATCTGAAGCAGAGCAGCTTCGGAGGGAGTGGGAGATGTCGCTCAACGACGTGGTCCCCGCACTGGAGGTCCGCGGGCTTCGCAAGTCCTACCCGGGCGTCCAGGCGCTGCGCGGCGTCGACCTTCGGGTCAACCGCGGCGAGATCGTCGGCCTCTGTGGCGCGAACGGCGCCGGCAAGTCCACCCTCGTCAAGATCCTCTCGGGCGCCGAGCAACCCGACGACGGTCAGATCTTGGTCAGCGGCACCCCCACCCGCGTGGTCAGCCCGCACACCGCCCGACAGGCCGGGATCTACACGATCTACCAGGAGATGAGCCTCGTTCCAGGCATGACCGTGCTCGACAACATCTTCCTCGACGGCTTCCGCTCCGGCGGCCTCGTCGTGCGGCGCCGTGGCCTCGAGCAGACCGCCCGCGGTCTCCTCGACCGTCTGGGCGCCGACATCGACATCCACGCCACCGTCGGGTCGCTCACGATGGCCGAGCAGCAGCTCGTCGAGATCGCCAAGGCGCTCAAGGGGAACCCGGCCGCCCTCCTGCTCGACGAGCCGACGACCACACTTCCACCGAACGATGTCGACGCGCTGCTCACCGTCATGCGCGACCTCGCCCGCGGCGGGGTCGGTCTCGTCTTCGTCTCGCACCGGCTCGACGAGGTGACGGCCGTGTGCGACAGCGTCGAGGTCCTGCGCGACGGTCACCGCATCCGCAGGTTCGACGCCGTCCCGTCCCACCACGAGATCGTCCGGGCGATGGTCGGCGACCGCTACGAGAACTCGCTCGCCGCGGCCGCCGCCGAGGGAGCCGCCGGCCGGCTGGGCGGGATCACGCCCGGCGAGGTGGCCCTCGAGGTCGACGGCCTCACCGACGGCAAGCGAGTCGCGCCCGTGTCGTTCGAGGTGCGCAGCGGCGAGGTCGTCGGGATCACGGGGCTGCTCGGTGCCGGACAGAACGAGCTCGCGGAGTGCATCTTCGGGATGCGGGCGTCGGTGGCGGGAACCGTCCGCGTCGGGGGCAGGGTCGTCCCGCCGGGCAACCCCCGGCGCGCCATCGCTCGCGGCCTCGGTCTCATCCCGGAGGATCGCAAGACCCAGGGCCTCGTCCTGGACATGAGCGCCATGAAGAACATGACGCTCGCCTCCATCGGACGGTTCACGCGGTTTCGCGTGCTGCGGACCCGCGCCGAGGCCGAGCACGCACGCCAGTACGTCCGCGAGCTGCAGATCGCCTGCCACTCCGTCCACCAGCACGTGCGGACCATGAGCGGCGGCAACCAGCAGAAGGTGCTCCTCGCCCGCTGGCTCACGCGAGACAGCAGGGTCCTGCTGCTGGCCGAACCCACCCGCGGCGTCGACGTCGCGGCCAAGGAGGAGATCTACCGCCTCGTCCGGGGGCACCTGCGGCGCGGGGGTGCCGCCGTCATCGTTACCTCCGAGGTCTCGGAGGCAGCGCTCTGCGACCGCGTGCTCGTCATGTCCGTCGGCCGCGTGGTGGCCGAGCTCGACCACGACCAGGTCCAACGGGACCACGACGCCTTCCTCGCGCACCTGCGCTGAGCCGATCAGTCGCACAGGAGAGACCATGTCCACCACCTCGACCCAGCCGACCACCGCGGTCCCCGAGCCGACGCCCGAGCGCCGCAGACGCGGTGTCCGCATCGGGCCCCAGGTCTACCTCGTGGGCGTCTTCATCGCCGTCGCCATCGTCGGGACGCTCGCGTCCCCCTACTTCCTGACGGTGCGCAACATCGAGAACATCGTCGTCGCGGCCTCGGTCGTGGCCGTCCTCGGTGTCGCCCAGTTCTTCGTCGTCGTCACCCGCGGCATCGACCTGTCCGTCGGCTCGATCGCGGCCCTCGCGACGGTGATCGCCGCCGTCATGCTCCGCCAGGGCAACGGCGTGTGGACGACGATCGTCGTGACCGTCATGTCCTGCGCGTTCTGCGGCCTCGTCAACGGCGTGCTCGTCGTCTACGCACGGATCACGCCGTTCGTCGCGACGCTCGCCATGATGTCGATCGCACGCGGGGTGGCGTTCATCGTCCAGGTCGGCACGCTCATCGTCATCAGCAACCAGGAGTTCCTCCAGCTCTTCGGCGGGCGCTCCGCCGGCGTGCCCAACGTCGTCATCATCGCGCTGACCGTCACGGTCGTCGCGGCGTTCGCCATGAAGTTCAGTCCCCTCGGGCGACGGCTCTACGCGCTCGGCGGCAACCCCGAGGCGGCGCGGCTGTCCGGGCTCCCGGTCAACCGCGACACGCTCATGGCGTACGTCACGTCGGGCCTGCTGGCCGGGCTGGCCGGACTCATGCTCGCCGGCCGACTCTCCCAGGGGTCTTCGCTCGTCGGCCAGGGGTACGAGCTCGACTCCATCGCGGCCACCGTCGTCGGCGGGACCTCACTCTTCGGCGGCACCGGAGACCCGGTCAGCACCGTCCTCGGCGCCCTGGTCATCGGGATGATCGGCAACATCATGAACCTCATGGGGATCCAGTCGGAGCCCCAGCTCGTCATCCGCGGCATCGTCATCCTCCTCGCCGTGTTCCTCACCTCCGGGCGCGGCATCCAGCGGATCAGGGACGGCATCGCCACCCTCCTGCGCCGGTTCCGACGCGACGTCCCGGCACCGGAACCGGAACCGATCGACGCCCCGGTGAAGACGATCGACGCCCCGACCCCGCGGCCCTGACGCCGACCCGTCAGCCACCGACCCACGCACCTGCTCCACCCGTTCCACCCACCAACGGCACGGTCATCGCCGGCGCGTCCCGACCTGCCACCACGAAAGGAACCACCATGCGCAAGCACGCAACGATGCGGCTCGCCTCAGCGGCCGCAGCACTCACCTCCCTCACCCTGCTCGCCGCCTGCGGCACGGGCTCCGACGGCGGCGCGACCGCGTCGGGCGACGGTCAGACCACCTCCGGCGAGACGGCTAGCGCCGGGGAGGGCGACGGCGAGACGATCGTCATCGGCTTCTCCCAGCGCCGGCTGGCCGGCAGCGACTGGTGGGCGACCCTGCTCCAGGGCGCCGAGGACAAGGCGGCCGAGCTCGGCGCGAAGATCATCGTGACCGACGCCGGCGGTGACACCGTCAAGCAGAACTCAGACATCCAGACGCTGCTCACGCAGGGTGTCGACGCGGTCATCCTCAACCCGCACGACCCGACGGGCGTCGCGCCCGGCGTCGCCGCGGTGACCGACGCCGGGGTACCGCTCGTCGTCGTCAACTCCAACCTCTCCGAGGATCTGGCGCCCCAGCAGTTCTGCTACGTCGCGGAGAACCAGGTCCAGGTCGCCCGGGGGATGGGCGAGGAGATCGCGGCGTGGGCCGATGAGAACTTCGGCGGTGAGCCCGTCAAGGCCGTCGTCATCGGCGGATACTCGGGCGAGACCGTGACCGACCTGCGCAACCAGGGTGTCGTCGAGGGCTTCGAGTCCTACAGCGGCGACGTGGAGTGGCTGCCGATCCGGTACGGCGAGTGGCTGCCCGACAAGGCCCTCGGGCCGGTGCGGGACATCGCGACGGCGAACCCGGACCTGCGCGTCGTGCTGAGTCTCAGCGACGTCATGCTGCCGGGCATCAAGCAGGGCCTGGACGACGCGGGGATCCTCGACCAGGTCGTCATCGGGAGCTACGACGGCCAGATGTCCGTCGTCAAGGAGATGATCGACAACCCCACCGGCCCGGTCCAGGCCAATGCGTCGAACGAGCCGTACAAGCAGGGTCAGACCGCCGTGGAGAAGGCCATCGCCGCGATCAAGGGCGAGACGCAGGACGCCGTCTGCCCCGGCGGGGAGTTCTGGATCGAGACGTTCCTCGCCACGCCCGCCAATGCCGCCGAGTTCTACGACCCGACGCGGCAGTTCTGACGAGCCCGACCAGCCGATCCCTTTTCGACACAAGGAGGAACCCATGATCGACCCCTACGCCGTGGTGGCGGTCTCGCCGCGCACGTTCACCGTCAAGCAGCCGGGCGACGGCGTCCGCAACGTCAAGCGGATCAACCAGTTCATCGACACGGCCTGCATGGTGGGCGCCTGGGAGGGCGCCCCGGTCCGTCTCGTCGTCATCCCCGAGATGGCGATCCAGGGCATGATCGCAAACACACCGGGCAACCGCGCCCGGGAGAAGCACTTCGCCGTGACGATCCCTGGCCCCGAGACCGACGAGCTGGCCAAGAAGGCCGTCGAGCTGGACGCCTTCATCGCGGCCGAGCTCTACATGGTCGCCGATCCGGACTTCCCGGACCGCTACTTCAACGTCGCGTTCATCATCGACCCGCGCGGCGAGATCGTCTACCGGCGGTACAAGGCGACGAGCGACGCCTACGAGGGCGGCATGCTCGGCAACATGAACCCGCACGACGTGTGGGACGAGTTCATCGCCAAGCGCGGCGACGGCAGCGTCATGGACGCGATCTTCCCCGTCGCGCGGACGGAGATCGGCAACATCGGCATCGCCATCTGCCACGAGGGCGTCTACCCGGAGGTGGTGCGCGGGCTCGCGATGAACGGCGCGGAGATCATCATCCGGCCGACCCTCATCGAGCCGGCCGTCCAGAACGGGATGTGGGAGCTGCAGAACCGCGCCCACGCCATGTTCAACTCGGCGTACGTCGTCGCGCCCAATCTCGGTCCCGAGTACCGCGACGACGGCGGGGTCCAGGACCTGTTCGGCGGGAACTCGATGATCGTCGGTCCCCGCGGCCAGATCCTCACCCGTCAGCAGGGCTGGACGACGGGCGACTCGTTCGTCACGACGACGCTGGACATCGAGGCGCTGCGCCGCGCCCGCGTGGCGAACGGGCTCTACAACCAGTTCAAGGACCTGCGGACCGAGCAGTACCGCGCGATCTACGACGAGCCCATCTACCCGAAGAACCAGTACCTCGACGCTCCGCCGAGCGAGGGCTGGCTCGCCCGCGAGGAGCGCACGAGGGCCGGGAACATCGAGCGGCTCATCGAGCGCGGCGTCCTCACTCCGCCGACCGGGTACCGCGCCCCCGGCGCCTGAGCCGGCCACGATCCGACCCCACCGCCCCGTCAACCCGCACCACGAAGGAGGCCCGACATGTCACGCAGCAGCCGGACCGGCGACGCGATCCGCGTCGGCGTGCTGGGGTTCGGGCGCTGGGGTCGGACCTGGCTCCCGGTCCTCGAGGCGGAGCCCGACGTCGAGGTCGTCGCCGTCGCAGGCGGACTGTCCGGCGCGACGGGCCCGTCCGGCGCGTCCTCCCACCCGACGCTGCGTACCGGCGTGCGCCACGTCGGGCGATGGGAGGACGCGCTGGACGATCTCGACGCCGTCCTCGTCACCCTGCCGGTGCCGCTGCACCTCGCGGCGGCGCGCGAGGCGGCCGCTCGGGGCCTCCACGTGCTCCTGGAGAAGCCCGCCGTGCTCGCTCGCGGCGAGCTGGCCGCGCTGGAGGACGTCGCGGCGCGCGCCCCCGGGGTCGTCATGGTCTGCCAGAACTACCGCGAGCGCCCCTGGGCGCGCCGGGTGCGCGTCGAGCTCACGACGCTAGGGCCGCTCACGCACGTCACGGTCGAGATCGCCCGACGGGAGCTCCTCGACGGCGGCCGGGGCGCCCTGGCCCACCCGCTGCTGGACGACCTTGCCATCCACCACGTCGACCTCCTTCGCCACCTCACCGGGCAGGAGGCCGAGGTGCTGGCCGCCACCAGCTCACGACCGCCGTGGACCAGCTACGACGGCACCCCCGACGCCGCGGCGCTCCTGCGCCTGTCCGGCGGCGCGACGGTCGCGATGCACGGCACGTGGGCGGCCCGCGGCCGCGAGACCCCGTACGACGGCGACTGGACGTTCCGGGGCGAGCGCGGGCTCGTCGAGGTGCGCGACCTCGCGGTGCTCCGGGACGACCAGGTCGTGGCTCCCGCCCGCGCGGTGACGCCGGGTGTCCACGACGACACCGACCTCGCGGACGTCCTGCGCACGTTCCTCGCCGGGATCGCGGGGGTGCCCGTGCTGACGGACGTCGCCGAGCACGCCCGCAGCCTCCGACTGCTCCTCGACCTGCGCGACGCCACCGGGTTGCCGCCCCTGGGGGACGCGACATGACCGGGACGACGCACCGCCGCACGTCCGAGCCCGCCGACCGACCGACCGATCCGGCCCGCGCCCCGCGGATGGCCGACGTCGCCCGCCTCGCCGGGGTGTCGCCGCAGACCGTCTCGCGCGTCATCAACGGCCACCCCAACGTCTCGGCCGAGGTCCGCGAGCGGGTGCAGCAAGCCGTCGTGGCGCTGCGCTACCGTCGCAACCCGGCCGCCCGCTCACTGGCGACCCGGCGCACGATGAGCCTCGGCGTCGTCACCTACGGCCTGGCGCAGCACGGGCCGTCCGTCGCCCTGACCGGGATCGCGGACGCCGCGCGCCAGGCCGGCTACACGACGAACCTCGTCGGCCTGGTCGAGCTGGACCGTGCGGCCCTGCGCCGGGCGCTCGGCCACCTCATGGACGACTACGTCGACGGGATCGTGCTCCTGGCCCCGGTCGACGATGCAGTCCACGCGGTCGCGGGGCTGCACACCGAGGTGCCGCTCGTCATCTTCGAACCCGGCGCCCCGCCGCGGCCGGCGGGGTTCGCGGCGCACGAGGTGCTCGGAGCCCGGCTCGCGACGCAGCACCTGCTCGACATCGGTCACGAGACCGTCCTCCACCTGTCCGGGCCTGCCGGGTGGCTCGCCACGACGGCCCGGATCCGCGGGTGGCGCGAGGCTCTGTCCGATGCGGGTCGGCACGCCCCCGCACCCGTCGCCACGAGCTGGACGGCGGCGTCCGGGTTCGAGGCTGTCGACCGGGTGATCGCCTCGGGCTCGACCGCCGTCTTCGCGGCCAACGACCAGACGGCCCTCGGGCTGATCCGCGGTCTCACCGAGCACGGCGTCCGCGTCCCGGAGGACGTCTCGGTCGTCGGCTTCGACGACTTCCCCGAGTCGGAGTACTTCTCCCCGCCCCTGACCACCGTGCGCGTCGACTTCGCCGCGCTCGGCCGGCTCGCCGTGCGCAAGCTCCTCGCGCTCATCGAGGGCGAGGAGGTCAGCGACCCGCTCACCCCACCAACGCTCGTCGTCCGCGCCAGCACGGGAACGCCCCCGGCGACGTCGTCGACCCCACCGATCCCCACCACTCCCAAGGAGAACCCATGAGACCGCTCGGCACCACGGGCCTGACCGTCCCGCCGATCTGCGTCGGCACCAGCGCCCTCGGCAGCTTCCCGGCACAGTACGGCTACGAGGTCGACGAACGCACGGCGATCGACACGATCCTCGCGGCGCTCGAGCACGGGTTCCCGTTCATCGACACGTCGAACGAGTACGGCGGCGGCGCGAGCGAGCTGCGGATCGGCCGCGCGATCGCGGAGCACGGCGGCCTGCCGTCCGACGCGCTGGTCGCCACCAAGGTCGACCCGCTCCCCGGCAGCCAGGACTTCTCGGGCGAGCGGGTACGTCGATCCGTCGAGGAGAGCCGCGAGCGCCTCGGGCTCGACGTGCTGCCGCTCGTCTACCTGCACGACCCGGAGAAGATCACGTTCGAGGAGGCGACGGGACCCGGCGGCGCGCTCGAGGCGCTGCTGGACCTGCGGGAGGCCGGCGTCATCGGGCACCTCGGCGTCGCGGGCGGACCCATCGAGCTCGAGCTGGCCTACCTGCGCACCGGCGCGTTCGAGGTGGTCCTCAGCCACAACCGATACACGCTCGTCGACTCCAGCGCCGAGGAGCTGATAGCCGAGTGCGCCGCGCGCGGCGTCGGGTTCGTGAACGCCGCACCGTTCGGGGGCGGGATGCTCGCGCGCGGGCCGCAGGCAGTGCCGCGATACTGCTACCAGCCGGCCGGCGAGGAGGTGATCGCCCGCGTCCGCCGCATGGAGCAGGTGTGCGCCGACCACGGCGTCCAGCTCGCCGCGGCCGCGCTGCAGTTCTCCACCCGGGACGACCGGGTGGCGTCGACGGTGGTCGGGATGTCGTCGCCGGAGCGTCTCGCGCAGGTGCGCGACCTCCTCGAGACACCGATCCCCGACGGGATGTGGTCGGACCTGGCCGACCTCATCGCCCCCGGCAGGGCGGGCTTCCACCCGGCGGCCGACGGCTGAGCCGCGTCGGACCGGGCAGCCATGACCAGCACGACATCGCGACCAAGGAGGGCGTGACGAGATGATCAAGCACACGAAGAGGAAGCCGGAGCCGACCGACGTCGTCATCATCGGCGTCGGAGCAGGCGGCGCGACCGCCGCGAAGGTGCTCACGGAGGCGGGGCTGCGGGTCGTCGGACTTGAGCGCGGACCGTGGCTCACGCCGGAGCACGCGTCCGGCGACGAGCTCAAGATCCTCAACCGCAACTACCTGTGGCAGGACCCCAGGCTGAAGCCGCGCACGTTCCGCGCGAGCGAGTCCGAGCAGGCCGTCGTCACGAACTTCTCCGCGACCCCGCAGGTGGTCGGCGGCGGAACGACGCACTGGGGCGGGATGGTGCCCCGGATGACGGTCGACGACTTTCGGATGCACTCGCTGCTCGGAGACATCGAGGGGGCGAGCCTCGTGGACTGGCCGATCACCTACGAGGAGCTCGAGCCGTACTACTCGAGGGTGGAGTGGGAGTTCGGCACGTCGGGGCTGGCCGGCGCCAACCGCTGGGAGGGGCCGCGCAGCCGCGGCTATCCGACGAAGCCGTCGAACCTCAGCCAGATCGGTCGCGTGTTCGCGACGGCGATGGAGCGGCTGGGGCACAGCACGTTCCCGATGCCGCAGGGCATGGTGACCGAGCCGTACCGCGGGCGCGAGCCGTTCAGCGAGAACGGGTTCTGGCAGCAGTACCCCGACCCGGGCAGCGGCAAGAGCTCGACGCTCATCACGTTCGTCCCGGACGCACTCGCCACGGGCCTGTTCGACCTGCGTCCGGACTGCTACGTGCGGGAGATCCTCGTCGGCCGGGATGGCCGGGCGACCGGCGTGCTCTACCAGGACGCGGACGGGACCGAGCTCGTCCAGGAGGCGAAGGCCGTCATCGTCGCGGGCGGCGGCATCGAGACGCCGCGGCTGCTGCTCATGTCGACGAGCCAGCAGTTCCCCGACGGGCTCGCCAACTCCTCCGGCATGGTGGGCAGGAACGCGACGTTCCACCAGTACTCGTTCTCGGTGGGCCTGTTCGACCGGGAGCTGCACGACCCGCTCTACGGCTGGTCGGGTCACTACATGAACCTGTGCTCGTTCGACTTCTACCAGACGGACGAGTCACGGGGGCACGTGCTCGGCTCGCTCATTTTCCCCTCGATGATCGGCCATCCGATCAACTGGACCTTCCCCGGCAAGCCGACCTGGGGCCAGGCAGCCAAGGACGCGGACCGCGAGTTCTTCAACCACTCGATGAAGATCGGCGTACTGCTGCACGACCTGCCGGTCGAGAGCAACCGCGTCGATCTCGACCCGGACGTCGTCGACGCGTGGGGGCTGCCCGTCGCGCGGATCACCCACACGCCGCACCCGAACGACTACGCCCAGGAGCGCTGGCAGATCGCGAAGAACGGCGAGATCCTCGAGGCGGCGGGGGCGAGCCGCGTCATCCCGGTCAACATGGAGCGGATCACCGGGAACACCTCGCACGAGCTGGGGACGGCCCGGATGGGGAACGACCCGGCGGCGTCCGTCGTTGACCGCTGGTGCCGCACCCACGACGTGCCCAACCTCTACGTCTTCGATGCAAGCTTCTTCCCGACGGCCACCGGGATCAACCCGGCGCTGACGATCATGGCGAACACGTGGCGGTGCGTCGACCACATGCTCGCCTACGACCGGCGCGGCTGGGCCTGAGCACCGGCCCCCCGACGCGCGGACGACGCATCCCACGACACGAACGAGACTCCAAGGAGCAACCATGGGACAGGCCGAGTGGGTCACCATCCCGATCTCCGCTGCGGCGGACGACGACCCGATCTTCTTCACCGACCACGAGTGGCGCACGGTCGAGGCCGCGACGGCACGCATCATCCCGACCGACCACCACCCGGGCGCCCGGGAGGCCAAGGTGGTCCGATTCATCGACCGGATGCTCGCCGGCACGGACTACGTGTTCGCCTCGGCCGACGGCTCCGGCTTCCTGCGGATGACCGGCAGGGACGACGCGGCCTGGGCCGAGCGCATCGCGCACCGCGGCCGGCTCTACCGCGACGGTGTCGCGGAGCTGGATCGGCTGGCCCGCCAGGAGGGCGAGCGCGACTTCGCCGACCTTGACGACGACGCGCAGGACCGCGTGCTCGAGCAGCTGTCGGGCGAGCCGAAACCGCAGCCGTACGAGGTGCCGGGCGATGCCACCGGGACGGGCGGGGCGCCGGCGGGGAACCAGCCGGTGAACGAGGACTTCCTCGAGTTCTTCCCGCTGCTGGTCCTCAACACGCGCCAGGGCTTCTACGCCGATCCCGTCTACGGCGGCAACCTCGACCGGATCGGCTGGGGCGTCATCGGGTTCGACGGCCCGCCGTCGCTCAGGAGCACCACCGACGGGAGCTACACGACCGTCCAGTACATGATCCCGGAGGCCACCTGGCCCTACGAACGTCACCCCGCCGTCCTGCGGTACCGCTGAGGGTGCGGCTGGACCCGGCGGTGGGATCGCGCGGCACCGTCGGCGCATCCTCCCCTAGGCTCCCCCACAGGGCGCGCGACCGGCGCGCTCGGCTGATCGAGGGAGTCGAGACGTGGGAGAGCCAGCCGCGCGGACACCCCGGATGGCTGACGTCGCGCGGCTCGCCGGGGTCTCCGTCCCCACCGTCTCCCGCGTCGTCAACGGCTACACCCACGTGACGCCGGAGGTGCGCGAGCGTGTCCAGCAGGCCATCGCCCAGCTCCGCTACCGACCGAACTCGGTCGCGCGCGCGCTCGTGACCAACCGGACGAAGCGCCTCGGCGTCATCACGTACGCCCTGTCGGTGACGAGCCCGTCGCTGGCACTCCTCGGGGTGTCGGAGGAGGCGCGCGCCGCGGGGTACTCGACGAACCTCGTGACGCTCGACTCGGTGAGCCCAGAGAGCGTGCGGTCGGCGCTGGCGCACCTGGCGGACGACGCGGTCGACGGCGTGATCCTGCTCGCCCCGATGGTCGAGACCACCCACTCGCTGGCCGGGCTCGACCTTCCGATGCCCGTCGTGTCGTTCGAGCAGGGGGCGACGGGTGCGGACGCCGCCGTCGCGCTGGACGAGGTGCTCGCGGCGCGACTCGGCACCCGGCACCTGCTCGACCTGGGACACGACACGGTCCACTTCGTCCGCGGGCCCGATGGCTGGATGGCCACCGAGGCGCGCGAGCAGGGCTGGCGCCGCGAGCTGACCATCGCTGGCTGCCACGCGCCGGAGCCGATCCCGTGCGAGGACTGGAGCGTCGCCTCCGGCTACCGCGCGGGGCAGCGGCTGGCGACGACGACGGGCGTGACGGCCGTGCTGGTCTCCAACGACGCGATGTGCCTCGGCGTCTACAGGGCGCTGGCCGAGGCGGGGCTGCGGGTGCCGGACGACGTCTCGGTCGTGGGATTCGACGACGCTCCCGAGTCCGCCTACTACCTGCCGCCGCTCACGACGCTACGGCTCGACTTCGAGGCGGCCGGACGCTCGGCGCTCCGACGGCTCCTGCGCATGCTCGGCGACGGAGGCAGCGACGGCGGGACGGAGGCCGTCGACCCACCGGCCCCGGAGCTGGTGGTGCGATCGTCGACGGCGCCGCCCCGCAGTCACGTCGGCGCGGACTCCGACCGGGGCGCGTGACTGGCCGCTTTGTGTGCGCGCGAGTGGGCGGGTAGGCTCTCCCGAGCGGCTCAGGCCGCCCTTGGAGACGTCGCATAGTCAGGTCTAGTGCGCATCCCTGCTAAGGATGTGAGGGTGCAAGCCCTCCGTGGGTTCAAATCCCACCGTCTCCGCCATCGCCCTAGAGGCAGAACGTGTTGCCCTCGGGGTCCGTCATGACGGCCCACGCGCCGTTGCTGTCGCTGCGACGCTCGAGGAGTCGCCCGCCCAGCTCCTCGACCCGCGCGATCGCGTCTTCGCGGTCGGCAACCTGGCAGTCGAGGTGCACCCGGTCCTGGCGATCCGGGACGGCGCCGGTCCTCTGGAAGAGCAGCCGGACGTGCCCCTCGCCCGGGTCGACCAGCACGAACCCGTTGCCGGCGTCCCGCGGGACGCCTCCGACGAGGTGCGCCCAGAACCGGGCCAGGCCCTCGGGGTCGGGCGAGTTGATCGTGACGCAGTCGACGCGGACGAACGGGGCCATGGCGCGAGGCTAGTCCCCCGCACCGGCCCGGCCCCGGGACCAACGTTCCTCCCGCCCCGCCGGACGCCCCCGCCTACAGTGAGCGCCATGCACCTCGACCCCGCACGGCTCGCGCCCGTCGTCGACGACGACACCGTGGGCGACCTGCGCGCCTGGACCGACGTCGACCTGCCCGGCCTCGACCGTCGCGCCGACCTCTCCGTCTGGCTGCCGAGCGGCTACGACGACGCGGCCGCGAGCGCCCGCCGCTACCCCGTCGTCTACCTGCACGACGGCGGCAACCTGTTCCTCCGCGCGACCTCGTTCGCCGGAGCGACCTGGCGCGTCGGCGAGGCGATGAGCGCCCTCGACGCGGAGGGGATCCCCGCCATCGTCGTCGGCATCCCGAGCCACCCGACCGACCGCGCGGGCGAGTACACGCCGCACCCCCACGCCGAGCACGGCGGCGGACGCGTCGAGGAGTACGCCGTCTTCCTCGCGGACCACCTCAAGCCGGCGATCGACCGCGCCCTGCGCACGGAGCCGGGGCCGACCTCGACGATCGTCGCGGGAAGCTCGCTCGGCGCGATCGCCAGCGCCTACCTGTGGCAGACCCGGCCCGAGTCCTTCGGCGGCGCGGGCCTGTTCTCCACCTCGTTCTGGTTCCCCGGCGAGCGCGCCATCGACGACCTCGCCGCTGCCCTGCGCGAACCGCGCACCGGCGCCCGCGTCTACCTCGACGTCGGCGGGCGCGAGGGCGCGAACGCGTTCGAGGCCGAGGTCCAGGTCTCCACCTCCGAGCTGGCGCTGCGCGCCCTGCGCGCCTCCGACGTCCCGGTCCGCTACGTCTACGACTCGACGGCCCCGCACCACGAGGACGCCTGGGCCGAGCGCCTCCCGGCCGCGCTGCGCTGGCTGCTCGCCGGCTGGGACGCGGGACGGCCCCGCGGGTAGGCGGTAGCGAAACACGGCGGGTCCCTCCCCGAAACGACGCGCGCCGCCGACGGTAACGGCGGGGCAACACGTCCCCGGGAGAGTCGGGAGGCCGACGGGGGCGCCCCGACCGGCGGGCGTCGATCCCGCCGGTCCCCCACGGAAGGACCCCCCACCATGAGCCCTGCCCCGACGCGACCGTCCCGGGGGTGGCGCCAGCGCCCCGGCGCGACCGCTGGCCGACGCGCAACCACGAGCACCACGCCCGCCCGCACCGCCACGCCGATCCGCACCATCGCGGTCCTCGCGCTCGCGACGCTGACCGCGACGATCGCCCCGGCTGCGCTCGCGGCGCCGTCCACGTCGACCCTCACGATCACGGCGCCGGCGGAGGTGGCGGTCGAGGAGACCGTCTCCGTCGTCGTCGACCTGGGTGAGGTCACGGACCTCTACTCCTACGCCCTCGACCTCGCCTACGACGCCGACGTCCTCACGTTCGTCTCCGCGACCGCGCCCGACGGCGGCTTCGACTCGACCGACGCCGACGGCGGACGGGTCGCGGTCGTGCACTCCCGCCTCGGCACCTCGCCCGGGCTCGCCGGCGAGCTGTCCGTCGAGCTGGTCTTCACCGCCTCCGCACCCGGCGACTCCCAGCTCGTCGTCACCGCGCTCGACCTGGTCGGCTCCGACGGCGAGGTCTCCTCGCCCGAGACGCTGCCCGAGACGACCGTGACCGTCCTCGCGCCAGCGCCGTCGGTCTCCCCGTCCCCCTCACCGACGACCTCGGCCTCCCTGTCCGCCTCCCCGACGACCTCGGACGGCGCGTCAGGCCCGTCCTCGACGACCGGGTCCGCCCCCGACCCCACCGACACCGCGACCTCCGGCTCCTCCGGCGGTCGCCTCTCCTCCACCGGCGCCGACGTGCTCCCGCTCCTCCTGGGCGCGCTCGCGCTCACCGGCCTCGGCGCGTTCCTCGCCGTGCGGCGGAAGGCGGCGCGGCGATGACCACCCAGCCCGGAGCCCCCGGTCCGACTCCCCCGACCTCGGAGGTCCCCATGCGAGCTGCGCATCGCGCCCGTCCCATCGTCGCCGTCCTCGCCGTCGGCACCGCGCTCGGCGTCGGCACCGCCCTCCCCGCCTCGGCGGCACCGGTCACGCCGGCCACCGCACCGATGCTCGCCCCCTTCTACACGGAGCTGGACCTCACGGGTGACGCCATGGTCACCGTCGCCGACCTCGACGTCGTCGCCGCCGGGCTCGGCGCCGTGAGCGGCGACGCAGCGTGGAACCCGATCGCCGACGTCGACGGGGACGGGATCCTGACCGTCGCCGACCTGGCGGCGGTCTCGGGACGCATGATCTACGACGACGGGCCGTTCGAGCTGGTCGAGGCGAGCCTCGTCGACATGCAGGCGGCGATGAACGCGGGCGTCATCACGTCGGCGGACCTGACCTCGGCCTACCTCGAGCGCATCGACGCCTACGACACCCGCGTGCCGTCCGGCGGCCGGGCGCTGAACTCGGTCATCACCGCCTCGACGACCGCCGCGCTGACGGCCGCCGCCGAGGCGGACGCCGTGCGCGCCGAGGAGGGGATGACGAGCCTGCTGCTGGGGATCCCGGTCGGCCTCAAGGACAACATCGACACGTTCGACCTGCCGACGACCGCGGGCTGCGCCTGCTGGGAGACCAACCAGACGGCCACCGACGCCACGATCGCGGCGGCGCTGCGCGAGGCGGGGGCCGTCATCGTCGCGAAGACGAGCCTCGACGAGTTCGCGTTCGGGTTCGTCTCGGAGTTCTCGGCGTTCCTGCCCGGCCCGCCGGGAACGGTCCCGCAGACGACGGCGCTGGTCGCCAGCCCGTACGTGACGACCCAGAGCGCCGGCGGCTCCTCGGGCGGGACCGGCGCCGCGGTCGCCGCGAGCCTGGTGGCCGTCGGCTTCGGCACCGACACCGGCGGCTCGATCCGCGTCCCGTCCTCCTACAACCAGCTCGTCGGCATCCGTCCGACGGTCGGCCTGGTCAGCCGCTCCGGCATCGTCCCGCTGGCGCTCAGCCAGGACACCGCCGGGCCCCTCGGACGCTCGGTGACGGACGCCGCCGTTGCGCTCGACGCGGTGGTGGGCGTCGACGGGACCGACCCGGTGACGCAGGCGCAGGCCGGTCTCGTCCCGGAGAGCTACACCGCCTCCCTCGACACCGGCGCGCTCGACGGTGCCCGGATCGGCTACGTCCCCGCGATGGTCGGCACCAACCCGACGACGGTCCGGCTCTTCCAGCAGGCCCTCGCCGACCTCGAAGACGCGGGCGCCGTCGTCGTCCCGGTGACGCCCCCGTCCGGGTTCGCCGCGGTCCTCGCCGAGCCCAGCGGCTCGACGAACGAGTTCCGCCACGACCTGGACGCCTACATCGCAGCCAACCTCGACCCGGCCGTCCCCTACCGGAGCCTGCAGGAGATCATCGACTCCGGTCGGTTCGTCACGGGCCGCCAGGGCTCCTACGTCGCCCGCGCCGCGGTGACCGACGAGACGTACGAGGGGTGGGCCGGTCCCGACGGAACGCACACGCTCGCGCTCGCCGCCGGCAAGGAGCTGGTGACGGGCATGCTGGACGACGCCGGGCTCGACGCCCTGGTGTACCCGAGCACCAACCCCTACGCGTCGCTCTCGACCAACATGCGGCTCAGCCCCAACACGGGGATGCCGGCCGTGACGGTGCCGATGGGCCAGGCGACGCCAGAGGACGGGACCATCGCCGGCGCCGGGGTCAACCTGGAGCTGCTCGGGCGCGACTTCGACGAGGGCGGACTGCTCGGCCTGGCGTTCGCCTACGAGCAGGCGACCCAGCACCGCGTCACGCCGACGGGCTACGGCCCGCTCGGCTGATCTGTCCAGCTCGGCCGACCTCGGCCGGGGTCGATCCGGGGGGCGACACCGCCCGGACCGACCCCGGCGGTGGTAGGATGACCGAAACTTTCGGTCGATCGACCGCGGGGCTCGGGAAGCAGGTGACATGCGCGGTCGGAGGGTCACCATCGCGGACGTCGCCGAGGCGGTCGGCGTCTCCGTCCCCACCGTGTCGAAGGTCCTCAACGGCCGCGCCGACGTCGCCCCGGAGACCCGCCGGCGCGTGGAGCGCGAGCTCGAGACGACGGGCTACCGACGCCGCTCGAGCTCGACGTCCTCCCAGCTCGAGCTCGTCATCCACGACATCGACACGTCCTGGTCCCTCGAGCTGATCAAGGGCGTCGAGGAGGTCGCGTCCGCCGCAGGGATCGGGGTCGTCCTCACGACGCTGCACGGGCGCCACCAGCCGTCCCAGTCGTGGACCGAGGGCGTCCTCCTCCGGCGGCCGATCGGCGTCATCATGGTCATGTCGGTGCTGGCCGACGTGCAGTACGAGCTGCTGGCGGCCCGCTCCATCCCCGCCGTCGTCGTCGACACTTTCGGAGCGCCGCCCGCGGCGGTCCCGACCGTCGGCTCCAACAACTGGTTCGGCGGGCTCGACGCCACGCGCCACCTGCTGGCGCTCGGCCACCGGCGGATCGGGATGATCTCCGGTCCGGACGCGATGATGTGCTCGCGCGCCAGGGTCGACGGGTACCGGAGCGCGCACGACGAGCTGGACGTGCCGTGCGACCCCCAGCTCGTGCGCTGGGGCAACTTCGAGGTCAGCGGCGGCTACGAGCACGCCCGGTCGCTGCTCTCCCTCCCGCACCCTCCGACCGCCATCTTCGCCGGGTCGGACCACCAGGCGGTCGGCGTCATGCGCGCGGCTCGCGAGCTCGGGCTGCGGGTGCCCGAGGACCTCTCGATCGTCGGCTACGACGACCTCCCGTTCGCCGACTGGCTCGCGCCCCGGCTCACCACGGTCGACCAGCCGCTCCAGCAGATGGCGGCGGAGGCGACGATCATGCTGCTCGACCTGCACCGCGGCGCGGTGGCGAGGTCGCCGCGCGTCGACCTCGCCACCGCGCTCGTGGTCCGCGAGTCGACCGCGCCGCCGGGCGGCTGAGCCCGCCCGGCGCACGGCCGCCCCGTCAACCCGTCGGCCGTCAGCCGTGCCAGACGTCGAACGGCGTCAGCGGCACGATCTCGGGGCGCTGCGGGCAGGTCGCCATGAGCACGCGGGACCCCTCGCGCGCCGAGTCCAGCAGCCCGCTCATGATGTCCATGACGTGCAGCCCGATGGCGCCGCTCGCGCGCGGTGAGCCGTCGCCCTGCCGCGGGAGGCCGGCCGCGCCGACCATCTCCAGCAGACCGACACCCCGCGAGCCGTCGACGAACCCCGCGCTCGGCGGCACCTCGCGCCACTCCCCGTCACCGCGGGTCAGCACCTCGACGGTGCCGCCGAAGCCGTTGGGATCGGGGACGACGAGCGAGCCGTCCTCGCCGTGGACCTCGATCGGACGCGCCCGCGAGCCGAACCCGTCGAAGCTCACCGTGATCGTCGAGATCGCGCCGTCGACGTGCTCGAGCGTCCCCGCGACGTGCGTCGCCACCTCCACCGGCACGCTCTGCCCGGCGCGCGGTCCCGACCCGATGGTGCGCGTCCCGCGCAGGCTCGACGCCGCACCGGTGACGGCGCGGACCGGCCCGAGCAGGTGCACGAGGCTCGTGAGGTAGTACGGCCCCATGTCCAGGAGCGGACCGCCGCCCGCCGCGTAGTAGAAGTCGGGGTTGGGGTGCCACGACTCGTGCCCGGGCGAGATCCACGTCGCGACCGCCGACGTCGGACGGCCGATCCGACCTCCGTCGACGCACGCCCGCGCCGTCTGGACGCCGGTCCCGAGCACGGTGTCCGGCGCGCAGCCGAGCATCGTCCCGGCCGCGCCGGCGGCCTCGACCACGTCGAACGCCTGGGACAGCGTCGCCGCGATCGGCTTCTCGCCCAGCCGGTGCTTGCCGGCGGCGGCGCACGCGAGCGCGACGGCGGCGTGGGCCGCGGGCGTGGTGAGGTCCAGGACGGTCTCCACCTCCGGCATGTCGAGCATCTCCGCCAGGGTGCAGCCCCGGGCGCCGAGTCGCTGCGCCTGCGTCCTCACCCGCTCCGGGTCGAGGTCGGCGACGGCGACGATCCGGACCCGCGGGTGGTCGGCGAGCGTCGCGAGGTAGGCCTCGAGGATGACCCCGAGACCGACTATGCCGACTCCGTGCGGCTCGCCCACAGCAGCCCCCTCTCCACGATCGTGCGGACGCTCGGGTGCTCCAGCACGTCCGGCGAGTGGCCCGGCGTCGCGACGAACACGCGGCCGGCGCCCCACAGGCGGGTCCACACGGCCGGCGAGACGATCGGGCGGTGCCACGGGTGCCACGGCCGGACCGGGTGGGTCGTCGTCGCGAGGACGTCGACGAGGTCGTCGTGCAGGACCCAGTACTGCTCGGTCTCCAGCTCGAAGTCCTCGATCCCGGCGGTGATCGGGTGCTCCCGCCCGAGCTCGGTGATCTCCACCGTGTACGGCAGGTAGTTGTCGCTCGCGTCGCCCTCCCGCAGGTGCGGCTCCTTGCCCGGGTGGGTGGCGAACTGCCCGCCGACGAGCTGGAGGTAGTCGGAGCTGTTGCGGTAGGAGTCGGCGATCCCCCCGTGCCACCCGGCGAGGCCGAGCCCCTGCTCGACCGCCCGCCGCAGACCCGTGAGCGCGTCCCACGAGATCTCGGACATGGTCACGGACTGCAGGACGAGGTCGAGCGCGGCCATCCGGTCGGCGTCGGCGTACACCTCGTTGTCGGTCTCGATGCTCACCTCGAACCCGTTCTCCCTCAGGAACGGGATGAACAGGTCGGTCGCAGCCTCCGGCTGGTGACCGTCCCAGCCACCGCGCACCACCATGGCGCGTCGCGTCATGCGTCTTCCTCTCTCTTTGCTCTCGTTGCTCTCGTTGACCGATCGGGTGTCCCGGTCGGTCGTCCTCGCTCCGGCGCGCGACGCGGCCGGCTCAGTCCAGGGCGACGGAGGTCAGCCGCGACTCGTCCGCCGCGCTGCGCTGCACGGCGTCGAGCACGCGCTGGACCTGCAGCGCCTCGGCGAACGACGGGGACGCCTCGCCCTGCCCCGCGATGGCGCGCACCAGGTCGACCACCTGGTGCGTGAAGCCGTGCTCGTACCCGATGCCGTGCCCGGTCGGCCACCAGGCCGACATGTAGGGGTGCTCCGGCTCCGTCGCGAGGACCCGCCGGAAGCCCGCCGGCCCCGGCGCGGTCGCGTCGTACACCTCGAGCTCGTTGCTGCGCTCGTAGTCGAACGCCACCGAGCCGAGCGTGCCGTTGATCTCGATCCGGTTGGCGTTGCGCCGTCCGGTCGCCATCCGGGTCGCCTCGAAGACGCCGAGGGCCCCGGTGGCGAACCGCGCCGTGAACGCCGCCGCGTCGTCGACTGTGACGGCCTCCCGCTCCCCCTCGACCCGGCCGCGGCCCCCGAGGCCGACCTGCTCGGTGAGCGTCGGGCGCGTCGGGACGAAGGTGCGCAGGACGGCGGAGACGTCGCGGATCGGCGAGCCGAGCAGCCACTGGGCCGTGTCGATCGAGTGGGCGCCGATGTCCCCCAGGGTTCCGCTGCCGGCCTTCGCGGCGTCGAGCCGCCACGTCATGGGGGCGTCGGGGTCGACCAGCCAGTCCTGGAGGTACTGCGCGCGGACGTGTCGCACCTCGCCGAGCGCCCCGGCGGCGAGGAGCTCGCGGGCGAGGGCGAGGGCCGGGGTGCGGCGGTAGCTGAACCCGCACATCGCGACCGTCCCGGACCGGCGGGCGGCCGCCGCGGCCGCCGCGGTCATCGTCTCGGCCTCCTCGACGGAGTTCGCGAGGGGCTTCTCGCACAGCACGTGCTTGCCGGCCTCGAGCGCGGCGACGGCGATCTCGGCGTGCAGGTCGCCCGGCGTGCAGATGTCCACCACGTCGACGTCATCACGCGCGACGACGTCACGCCAGTCCGTCGACACCTCGCGCCAGCCGAACCCGGCGCCGAGGGCGTCGGCGCGCTCGCGGTCGCGCCCGACGAGCACGGCGAGCTCGGGACGGCGGGGCAGGTCGAAGAACGACCCGGCGGTGCGCCACGCGTGGCTGTGCGCCCGCCCCATGAACCCGGCTCCGACGAGGGCGACCCTCAGCACGGGACCTGACTGTGCGCCCACGGCGCCTCCTTCTTCGATCGTGACGGACGTGGCTCGTGACGGACCACGACCGGCCGGGGACGGCGGTCGGTCAGAGGGTGACGCTCAGGTCCCGCGTCGGACCGGCGGGGAGGTCGACCTCGACGCGGGCGCCGCCACCCCGGGTGTCGACACCGGGGGCGTCGCCGACTCGGGTCAGCGCGTAGCGGCCGGCCCAGCCGCCGCTCACGCGGACACACCCGTCGGCGTCGGCCACCACCTCGTGCGGCTCGTACCACCAGTCGCCGCGCACGAGGTCGCGCAGCGCCCAGTAGGACGGCTTGGGGGTCCCGTCGGCGCGGACCAGGCCCGACGGGGCGCCCAGCCACTGGTCGCGGTCGCAGAAGCCCCAGTACGTGACGGCCTCGACCGCCGGGTGCGCCGCGAGCGTCGAGTAGTGCTGGACGATCTCGTCCGCCTGCCGGGCCTCGCCCTCGGGGGTCGTCGGCCAGGAGTCGACGACGTAGTCGTTGAGGTCCTCGATGTGCGCCGGCATGAGGTCGCCGGACAGGAGCGTCGTCTCGGTCCAGTGCAGCGGGAGGCCGAAGCCGGCGAACCGCTCGCAGATCTCCCAGAGCTGGTCGCGACCGCGGAACCCCTGGTGCATGTGGGACTGCAGGCCGATCGCGTCGATCCGGATGCCGGCGTCCAGCACGTCGGCGACGAGCCGCTCGTACTCGGGTCCGAGGTCGAAGTCGTTGAGCACGAGCGTCGGCTCGGTGCCCTGGCTGCGCGCCTCTTCGACGGCGAGGCGCACCATCTCCACGCGCCCCTTCTCCGCTGCCATCCGCGTGATCGCGTTGGGCACGCCGTCGGGCTCGTTGACGAAGCGGGGCATGATGACGACCTCGTTGATGACGTCCCACGTGTCCACCACGCCCGCGAAGTCGCGCACCTCGCGCCGGATCCGCTCCCTCAGCAGGCGCTCCGCCTCCGCCAGCGGCAGCCGGTCGACCCACGGCGCCTTGACCGTGTGCCAGACGAGCGGGTGCCCCTTGAGGCGGACGCCGCGCTCGGCGAACCACCGCGCCGTCGCGAGGGTCGGCTCCAGGGCGGTCCGTCCCGGCTCCGGCTCGTACCGCCCCCAGTAGAACGACAGCGTCGCGGTGTCGAAGAGGTCGAGGTAGAGCTCCTGCAGCTCGCTCTCGACCAGGTCCATCCCCGATCCCGTGGCGCCGAAGCCGAAGGCGTGCCGGACCTGCTCGACGCGGACCACGGCGCCCGGGCAGGGCCGGCCCTCGGCGTCGAGCAGCACGAGACGGGCATCGACGTGGCGGAAGCTGAAGTCGTCGGGCACGGCGTTCCTCTCTGAACGTACGGCGGCTGTGCCGGTCGGGCGATCCCACCTTATATCGATAAAACTTTGTCGGCAAACCGACCTCGACGGCGCCGGGACGGCACAGGCCCGCGCCCCCCGTACGCTGGCTCCGGGGTCCGGACGAGGGCCGGGACCGATGGGCGCAGGAGGCGGAGATGGTCACGATGAGCGACGTGGCGCGCCTCGCGGGCGTCTCCGTGATGACCGTCTCCAACGTGCTGAACGACCGCCCGTACGTCAAGACGTCGACCCGGGACCGGGTCCTGGCCGCGGTCGCCGAGCTCGGCTACGAGATCAACCTGAGCGCGCGCCACCTGCGCTCGGGCCAGACCGGGACGGTCGGGCTGATCGTGCCGCGGTTCTCCCACCCCTACTTCGCCGAGCTCGCCGACGCGCTCGCCTCGGAGCTCACCGCCAGGGGACGCCACCTCGCCGTCGAGCAGTCGGAGGCGTCGCGGGAGCACGAGCTCGCGGCGCTCTCCCGCGCGCGCCTGCAGCGCTACGACGCCGTCGTGCTGAGCGTGGCCGGCCTCGAGCGGGAGGAGCTCGCGACGCTCGCCGAGTCGCCGCCCGTCGTGCTCCTCGGCGAGCGGGAGATGCCGGCCAGGTTCGACCACCTGCAGCTCGCGAACATCGAGGGCGCCCGGCTCGCGACCACCCGCCTGCTCGACTCGGGGGCTCGCCGCGTCGCGGTCGTCGGGGGTGACCTCCAGCGCGACGACGCGACGGCCCGCCTCCGGACCGACGGCTGGATCGCGGCGCACGAGGAGCGCGGCCTGCCCGTCGACGAGCGGCTCGTGCTGAGCGACGGACGCTACAGCGCGGAGGAGGCCCACGACGCGGTGATCGCGGCGCACGCCGCCGGCCTCGACCCGGACGGCTACTTCGCCATCACCGACGACATCGCGACCGGCGTCCTCGCGGCGCTCCACCGGCTGGGCCGCGCGGTGCCGGAGGAGATCGGCGTCGTCGGGTACGACAACCTGGTCGCCTCGGCGTGGACCGTCCCGGCCCTCACGACGATCGACGCGGGGCGGGCCGAGGTGGCGCGCACGATCGCCGACCTCATCGAGCGGCGGATCGCCGACCCCTCGGCCTCACCCCGGCACCTCGTCGGGCAGGTCCGCCTGATCGAGCGGGACTCGGTGGCACCCCTGCCCTGACGACCGGCCGGGCGCACCGAGACGTCGGCCCTCCCGGCGACCTCCTCTTTATCGATACAGTTCCTCCCATGGCTCCTCCCAGCCCGCCGCGGACGGCGGCCGACGGACCCGCTCGCCACCGACTGACCGCCGCGACGCCGGCGCACGCGTGGACGGAGGCCTACCCGCTGGGCAACGGGACGATCGGCGCGATGTGCTGGGGCGGGCCGGACGTCGACCGGACCCAGGTCAACGACGCCACGTGCTGGAGCGGTTCGCCGGACTCGGCGCGCGGCGAGGTGGCCGACGACGGGCCGGCGCGGCTCGCCCGGGCGCGCGCCGCCCTCGCGGAGGGCGACGTCCGAGCGGCCGAGGAGGAGCTGCGCCGGCTCCAGGGCGGCTTCAGCCAGTCGTTCCAGCCGCTGGTGGACATCGAGATCACCCGCGAGGGCGCCGACCGCCTCCCGGCCGGTCAGGAGGCTCCCCCGCTGGGGACCCGCACCCTCGACCTCGCGCGCGCCGTCGCCGAGCACACCTGGGAGCACGACGGGGTCCGCACCACCCAGCTCACCTTCGTCAGCCACCCGGCCCAGGCGCTGGTGCTGCACCGCACGTCGTCCGCCGCCGAGAGCCTGCTCGTGCGGCTGACCTCCCCGCACCCCTCGACCACCGTCACCGCGAGGATCGTCGCGGACCCGGACGACGTGGCAGGCAGGCCGGCCGGGGCGAGGATCGACCTCGTCACCCGGATGCCCCACGAGCTGCTGCCGTGGCAGGCCGGTGCCGTCCAGCCGCTGCGCTACGACGGCCCGGCCGTCAGCGCCGTCGCGACGGCGCACGTGCGCACGGACGGGCGGCTCGTCGCCGTCGACGGCGGGATCCGGGTCGAGGACGCCTCGACGCTCACCCTCGTCCTCGCGACGGCCACCGACGCCGGCGGTGACGACGACCGGGCGCCCTGCCACGGCGACACCGGCATCCTCCTGGCGCGGGCCGGCGACACCGCGACCGTCGCCGCCGAGCGGTCCGTCCCCGACCTGCTGGCGGAGCACGTGGCGGACCACGCCGCGCTGTTCGACCGCGTCGACGTCGAGCTGGGCGAGGACGAGCACGACGAGCTGGTCGCCCGGCTGTTCGCCTACGGGCGCTACCTCCTGATCGCTGGGTCGCGCCCGGGGACGCCGCCGCTGACCCTCCAGGGCATCTGGAACGAGTCGCGGACGCCGCCGTGGAACAGCGACTACACCCTCAACATCAACCTCGAGATGAACTACTGGCCGGCGCACACCACCGGGCTGTCCGAGTGCGCCGACGCCCTCGCCGACTGGGTGCGCGTGCTCGCCGCGCGGGGACGGGACGCCGCGCGCGGCCTCTACGACGCCCCGGGGTGGGTCGCGCACCACAACAGCGACCAGTGGGGGTTCGCCCTGCCGACGGGCCGCGGTGACGACGAGCTGAGCTGGTCGTTCTGGCCGATGGGCGGGGTGTGGCTGGCGCGGCAGCTCCTGGAGACCGCGGAGTTCACCGGGCGGCGCAGCGACGCCGAGGCCGTCTGGCCCACCGTCGCGGGGGCGGTCGAGTTCACCCTGGCCTGGCTGCAGCCCATGCCGGACGGGACCCTCGGCACGACGCCCTCGACGAGCCCCGAGAACGACTACCTGGCTCCGGACGGGCGGCCGAGCGCCGTCACGACGTCCGCCACCAGCGACATCGAGCTGGTCCGGGACCTGCTCGACGGTGTGCTCGCCCTGCCCCGCGACCTGGTCGGTGCCGAGCTGCACGACCGGGTCGCCCGCGCTCACGCCGCGCTCCCCCCGACCCGCGTGCTGGCGGACGGCCGCATCGCCGAGTGGCACGGCGACCCGCCCGAGTCCGACCCGCTGCACCGGCACCAGTCCCACCTCGCCGGCCTGTTCCCCGGTCGCAGCATCACCCGGGCGACGCCCGAGCTGGCCCGCGCGGCGTCCGCGACGCTCGACGCCAGGGGCGAGGACAGCACCGGGTGGTCGCTCGCGTGGCGCCTGTGCCTCCGCGCTCGGCTCGGGCAGCCGGAGCACGTCGCCCGGCTGTTCGAGCGGTTCACCCGGACGGTGCCGCCGACCGTCACCGACGTCGGGCTCAGCGGCGGGATCTACCCCAACCTGTTCTGCGCCCACCCGCCGTTCCAGATCGACGGGAACCTGGGCGTGACGGCCGCGGTCGCCGAGGCGCTGGTGCAGTCGCACGAGCGCGACGACGACGGCGTCCGGCTCGTCCGGCTCCTTCCCGCCTGCCCGTGGCGCTCGGGCAGCGCACGCGGGCTCCGGCTGCGCGGCGGTGGACGCCTCGACCTGGGCTGGGCCGCCGGCGAGCCCGTCCGCGTCGCGCTCGGCGCCGATCGCGACGTCACCTACCGTCTCCTCTCGCCCACCGGTGGCGCGCGGGAGGTCGAGCTGTCGGGCGGGTCGACGGTGAGCCTCGCGCTGTCCTGAGCCGGCTCGCCACGCGCGGGCCGGGGTCCGCGAGGCCCTAGCCGGCGTCCGGCTCCGCGGGGGTGAACCGGGCCGTGACGTGAGCGACGAGCGGACGGGCGACCAGCTCGAGCAGGACGACGAACACCCACGCGAGCAGCAGCATCGCCCCGTCCCCCGCCACGTACACCGCCGCGGCGGCGACGAGCAGCAGACAGGCGAGCCCCAGCGTGACCCGCCAGGACAGGAACATCTCGGCCGCGGCGATCCGCGCGACGTCACGCGTCCGGAAGGAGAAGAAGGAGGAGACGACGAGCGCGTTGCCCGCCCACAGCGCGAGGACGACGCCGGCGGCGATCCCGGCCGCGCGCAGCAGCGGCCCGGCGACGTGGTCGCCCGCGTAGCCGACGTTCACCGCGAGCACCGCGGCGGCGACGAGCGTCGGCACCCACCAGCGCAGCACGTCGACGACGTTCATCCGGTACCCGCGCAGGAACAGGCGCGCCGACCCCGCGCCGGGATCCCGACGCCACCCGCGGACCGCGTAGAGACCGGCCGAGAGCGCGGGAGCGACGGCGACGAGGCCGAGGACGTAGAGCATGAGACCGAGCGGCGTCGCGCTGACGAAGAGACCGACGACGACGCTGGGCGCGCACGCCAGGGCCAGGCAGAGCCCGAGCACGACGCACCGGTTGATCGTCCGTGCCGCCCGCACCATCCGGCCGGCGCCCGAGCCGTCGACGTCCATGGCCCGATCCTCCCCGGTCACCACGGGTGCCCTCAACCCAGCGCGACGCAGGACACCGTCGGGCTCAGCACCCGGTCGGGCCCGACCCGTCGGGACGGACCGACGAGGTCGAGCTCGAGCGTCGCGTGCCAGTCCCGGCTCGACCGGGCGACGCCGAGGCGGACCCGTCCCGGCTCGACCACGCGGTCCGTCAGCCCGACGAAGGACGTGAGGTCGGCGTGCAGCTCGACGTCGACGCGGCGCCTCTCGCCGGGGGCGAGGGTGACCCGGTGGAAGGCGACGAGCCGCTCGACCGGGCGGGTCACCGCCGCCGCCGGGCCCTGCAGGTAGACCTGGACGACGTCGCTCACCTCGCGGTCGGTGTCGTTGCCGAGGGTCACGGCGAGCGTCGTGGTCCCGTCGGTCGGCCACCGCTCGCCCGAGGAGGTGACGTCGCCCCAGGTGAGGTCGGCGTAGGAGAGGCCGTGACCGAACGCGAAGAGCGCGTCGGGGTCGAGGTTCGAGACCGCGGACGCCCGGCCGAGCGGCGGCGCGAGGTACGTGCCGGGCTGCGCGCCGGCCTCGCGCGGGATCTGCACCGGAAGGTGGCCCGACGGGTTCACCCGTCCCGTCAGCACGTCGGCGACGGCCCGCGCGCCGAGCTGGCCGGGGAAGAAGCACTGGACGATGGCCGCGACGCGGCCGGCGAACCGGCCGAGGGCGTAGGGACGTCCGGCGAGGAGGAGCAGGACGACCCGGGCGCCCGTGGCGAGGATCGCCTCGAGCAGCTCCTCCTGCTCACCCGGCAGGTGCAGGTCGGGGGCGTCGCAGCCCTCGCCGGACGTGCCCCGGCCGAACAGCCCGGCGCGGTCGCCCAGCGCGACGACGACGACGTCCGCGCCCCGCGCCGCCGCGACCGCCTCGTCGAACCCGGACCGCCCGGGCTCCTTGACGTCGCACCCGACGGCGTGGCTCACCGGCCCCGGACGGGTCGCCCGCAGCTCCGCCAGGACGCTCGGCACCTCGATCCCCATCGGGCGGTCCGGGTGGTGGACGCCGACGTGCGCCGGGAAGGAGTAGCAGCCGAGCATCGCGAACGGGTCGTCGGCCACGGGACCGACGACGGCGAGCGAGGCGTCCGGCGCCAGCGGGAGCACGCCGTCGTTCTCGACGAGCACGACCGCCTCGCGGGCGAGCCGGAGCGCGAGGTCCCGCTGCTCGGCGCGGTCCAGGTCGATCGTCTCGGCGACCTCGGGCTCGTAGTCGGGGTCGAGCAGGCCGAGCTCGATCTTCTGCACGAGGACCCGCCGCACGGCCCGGTCGACGAGCTCCTCCGGGATCGTCCCGTCGCTCACCGCCTCCAGGAGGGGCGTTCCGTACGTGGCGACGGACGGCAGCTCGACGTCGATCCCGGCACGCAGCGCGAGGTGGGCCGCGTGCGCGTCCGACGTGGCGACCGCGTGCATGGCCCGGAGGAAGGCGACGGCGAAGTAGTCGGCGACCACGACGCCCTCGAAGCCCCACTGCTCGCGCAGGAGCCCGGTGAGCCGCGCCTCGTCGGCGGCCGCGGGGACCCCGTCGACCTCCGCGTAGGAGTTCATCACCGACCGCGCCCCACCCTCGCGCAACGCCATCTCGAACGGCGGGTAGAACACCTCCGCCAGCTCCCTCGGCCCCGCCGAGACCGGCGCATGGTTACGCCCCGCCCGCGACCCCGAGTACCCCGCGAAGTGCTTCAGCGTCGCCACGACGCCCGACCGCTCGAGCCCCCGCACGTACGCGGCCCCGACCGACCCCACCAGGAACGGGTCCTCGCCGATCGACTCCTCCACGCGCCCCCACCGGTAGTCGCGCACGACGTCGAGGACCGGCGCGAGCCCCTGGTGCACCCCGACCGAGCGCATCGCCCGACCGATCTGCCCGGCCATCTCCTCCACCAGCTCCGGATCGAACGTCGCACCCCAGGACAGCGGGATCGGATACGCCGTCGCACCCCAGGCCGCGAACCCGGCCAGACACTCCTCGTGCACCTGCGCCGGGATGCCGAACCGGTTCGCGGCCATCACCGCCCGCTGCGAGCGCGCGAGCGAGCGCGCGCCCATCACCGGGTCGATCGGCGCCGTGCCGAACGGGCGGGTGAGCTGCCCCAGACCGTCGACGATCGCCTCGGCGAACGTCGGGAGGTCCTTGGTCATCTCGTCCTGGTTCGGGGCGACCTCGCCCGCGTCGGCGTCGGCACCGACCCACAGGCCGACGAGCTGGCCCAGCTTCTCGGGCAGGCTCATCTCCGCGATCAGTGCGTCGGCTCGCTCCCCGGGCGACCGGGACGCGTCCCGCCAGGGTTCGACGGGGTCGGCGGACGACGTAAGGGCGACATTCATCGGCTCGGTTGTTCCTTGACTCTCGATGGGGGACTCCGGAGCGCCGGCTCAGCCCTTGACGGACCCGAGCATGACGCCGGAGACGAAGTAGCGCTGGACGAAGGGGTAGACGCACAGGATGGGGATCAGGGTGAGGATCATCGCGACGGCCTTGACGCTCTCGGCGATCTGCGTCGCGCTGTTCATCCCGGCCGCGGCCGCCCCCTCGGAGGCCGTCGACGAGGCGCCGGCGATGACGTTGCGCAGGAACAGCGTCACGGGGAAGAGCTCCTGCCGGTCCAGGTAGAGGAAGGCGGCGAACCAGTCGTTCCAGAACCCGACCGAGTAGAACAGGATCATCGTCGCGAGCACCGCCTGCGACAGGGGCAGGACGATCCGGGTGAAGATGCCGAACCACCCGAGGCCGTCGATCTGGGCCGCCTCCTCCAGCTCGAGCGGCTGGTTCTCGAAGAACGACTTCATCACGAGCAGGTTGAACACCGAGATCGCCCCCGGGACGACGATCGCCCAGATCGTGTTCTTCATCCCCAGCGCCGAGATGAGCACGTAGTTCGGGATGAGGCCGCCGTTGAAGAACATCGTGAACACGACGATCCCGACGAGGAACCCGCGGGCGCGCAGGTGGCGGCGCGCGAGCACGTAGGCCATGAGCGTCGTGAGCACCATCGCGATGACCGTGGCCACCACCGTGTAGACGACGGTGTTGCGGTAGTTGAGCCAGAACATCTGGTTCTGCATGAGGAACTTGTAGGTGTCGAGCGTGAACCCGACCGGCCAGATGCCGACCCTGCCCGCCTTGAGGGCCGCCGGGCTCGAGAACGACTGCGCCACGAGCATGGCGAACGGGAAGAGCATCGCGAGCGACAGCACCACGAGGAAGCCGTTGTTGGCCCAGGTGAAGATGCGGTAGCCGGTGGTGTCCCGCGGTCCTATCGAGCCCGAGCTGCGCCGCGGGTTCGTCGTCGTCATGGCACTCTGCGTCACCACAGGCTTGCTCCCACCAGTCGTCGCGACACGAGGTTCGCGGTCAGGACCATCGCGAGCCCGATGAGCGCCTGGAACAGGCCGATCGCCGCCGCGTAGCTGAAGTTGTTGGACACCAGACCCACACGGAACAGGTAGGTCGAGATGATGTCCGCCGTCGAGTAGGTCAACGGGTTGTAGAGGAGGAAGACCTTCTCGAAGCCGACGTTGAGGAAGGTCCCGATGTTGAGGATGAGCAGCGTCACCATCGTCGGCCGGATGCCCGGCAGGGTGATGTGCCACGTCTGGCGCAGCCGGTTCGCGCCGTCGATCCTCGCCGCCTCGTAGAGCGAGGCGTCGACGGTGGTGAGGGCCGCGAGGTACAGGATCGTCCCCCACCCGATCGTCTGCCAGACCTCCGACGTCACGTAGATGGTCCGGAACCACTCGGCCCGGTCGAGGAACGGGATGGCCGAGCCGCCGATCGACTCGATCCACTGGTTGATCGGCCCGCGGATCGCCAGGAGCTGCATCACCATGCCGGCGACGATGACGATCGACAGGAAGTGCGGGAGGTAGGAGATCGACTGGATCGTCCGCTTGAACACCCGGGCCCGCACCTCGTTGAGCGCCAGCGCGAGCAGGATCGGCAGCGGGAAGCAGATCAGCAGCGTGAGCCCGCCGAGGATCGCCGTGTTCGCGAAGACCCGCCAGAACTGCGGGTCGTTGAGGAACATCTCGATGTAGTAGGTGCCGACCCAGTACTCGCCGAAGATGCTCCCGCCCGGTCGGAACCGGCGGAAGGCGATGACGTTCCCGATCATCGGCAGGTACCGGAAGATCAGCAGGAAGACCACGGGCACGACGGCCATCGCGTACAGCACCCAGTTGCGCCTCAGCTCGACGCGCCACGGCGTCTTCGGCGCGCGCGGGCGGCCCCGGTCCCTGCGCGATCCGCCCGGCGGCCACCACCCGCGAGCCCTCGGGCGCCCGCGGGCCTCCTCGAGGATCTCGGCGGCCTGGGCCTCGGCGCCGATCTCCGCCGGTACCCCTGTCACGGCTGAGCTCATCGACTCACTCCCTTCGTTGCGCGGTGGGTGGGCGCGGCGACCCGCGCCCACCCACCGCGGACGGCTGCGATCAGCTCGCGTCGGCGACGGCCTCGGCGTGACGCTTCTGGGCGGTGTTGATGATGTCCATGTACTGCTGGACGCCCGCGGCCTGGAGCTCGGATTGGAACTGGTCCCACTCGCTCAGGTCGCGCTGCCCGACGATGAACTGCAGCACGGCGGTGTCGACGGAGTCCTTCAGCGACGTGCCGAGCAGCGACGCCTGCTCGAGCTCCATCTCGTTGAGCGGCCGCGGCGGGAAGGGGGCGCGCGGCGTCCGGTTGTCGATCACGGAGTCCATGTACTCGACGAACGCCGGCGCGTTGTAGGACTGCTTCAGCTCACGCGACTCGGACGAGCCGGCCAGCACGTTGCTCGCCCACCCCAGGTCCTTCTGGATGTCGATCGTGCCGGTGTCCATGTTGATGTTGTAGGCCTCGAGCTTGTACTCCGGCTTGAGCGTGACCGTGCCGTCGGCGTCGCGGGTGTAGGTCTCGCCCTCGGGCCCCCACTGCAGGAGCCAGCGGGCCTCGTCGCTGTAGTAGAGCCAGTCGGCGAACTGGAGGTAGGTGCACAGGTTCGGGTCGTCCTTGACCTTGGACGTGAGCATGAAGCCGTTCCAGAAGTTGCGCGGCTCGACCGTCTCGCCCGCGACCGGTCCGCCCGGGGGCGCGATCTGGACGAACTCGAACTCGGCGTCCGGGCCGAGCACCTCCTGCGTGGCGATGACGAACTCGTTGACCGTTCCGGACGCCCCGGAGGCCGCGAAGATCTGGTTGTTGGCGACCTTCTCCCGGACGGTGCCGGCGCCGTCGTTCTTCTGCGTGAAGGACTCCGTGTCCAGGAGGCCCTCGTCGGCGAGCTTGGCGAAGTACTCGACGAGCTGCTTGTAGCCGTCCGTCGTCGGGGTGTAGACGAACTCGCCCTTGTCCTCGTCCCAGAAGGCGCCGTCGCCGAAGCCCCACCCGGCAACCGCGCCGAAGCCGTGCGCCGCGTAGTTCAGCATGGACTGGCCCTCGAAGCCGTCGCCCAGCGGGTAGCTGTCGGGGTACTTGGCCTTGATCTTCTTGAGCGCCTCGTACATCTCGTCCCAGGTGTTGGGGACGCCGGCCCCGACCTCGTCGAAGACGTCCTTGCGGATGATGACCGTGAAGACGGGGACGGACACCTCCTGCAGGCCCGGGGTCATGTAGTACTTGCCGTCCTCCTGGCGCAGGTCGTCGACCATGGCGCGCAGGTCCCACTGGTCGACGTACTTGTTGAAGTTCGGCATGTAGTCGCTGTAGTCGCTGAGCGGGAGGACCGCACCCGAGGCCGCGTACTGCTTCTCGTCACCGGTGTAGACGAGCGGGATGAGCGGCGGGGCGTCCCCGGCCGAGATGAGCAGACCCTGCTTCTCCTCCTTGTCGCTGAAGGGGATGTGCGTCGGCACCAGCCGCACGTTGGTCAGCTCCTCGATCGTGTCGAAGAGCTGCCACGAGTCCGTCACCGGCGTCTCCGGCCAGTCGGTCCACAGGATGCCGAGCTCGGTCGGCTCGGCCGCCTTGAACTGCTCGTCCGCGGCGCTCTCCTGGGCGCACTGGAGCTGCGCCCCGCCGCCCTCGCTCTGCTGGCCGCCGTCTCCCGACGGGGTGCCGCCCCCGCCGCTGCATGCGCTCAGCACCAGCGACGCGGCCGCGACCGCGCCCGCGCCGAGCACCAGTCCTCTGCTTCCAGGGCGAATCCTGCCCACACCACTCATGGCTCTCCTCATCGAGACCGCCTCCGTCGCTGGAGGCTCCTGGCTTCCGATGCGCCCGACCCGACGCCCAAGCTCCCCCGAGCGACCATCGAATGCTTCGAAATCTATCGGTTCTTGTACCGATACAAGAGTGAGTATCTGAGGCCTCGGCCGTCCCGTCAAGTGTCGTAGATCACGGTCGTATCACGGTTTGGGCGCCGGAGGTGGTGTCCACGGCCCTCCGAGCGTCGATCGCCGGGGCCCAACCGGCCCGATAACTTTCGGGATGGTTGCGCCACGACGGCGCGGGCGGGCGAGCGAGCGGGGACCGAGCGGCGGCGCACAATGGACCATGACCGAGAAGCTCTCGCCCGCCGTCGTCACCGGCTCGACCGACCCGCGCCACTGGCGCGTCCGGCTGCGCGCCCTGCGCGCGACGTTCACGAGCGAGGACTACCCGCGGCTCGCGACGTTCGTCGCGCGGGTCGCTGCGACCGCGGACGAGCTGGGGCACCACCCCGACCTCACGCTGAGCTGGGGTCGCGCGTCCGTCTCGACGACGACGCACGACGTCCGCGGCCTCACCGCCCGCGACGTGGAGCTGGCCACCCGGATCAGCGCGATCGCCGACGACCTCGGGCTGGGGTCGACGGTGCCGGGCGGAAGCACCCTGGAGATCGCGATCGACGCCCTCGACCTCGCGGCGGTGTGGCCGTTCTGGGCCGCCGTCCTCGACTACGACGCCCACGTCACCGGCGCGGACACCGGCCGTCCCGACGATCTCGACGTCGAGCTCGTGGACCGGGACGGCCTGGGCCCGAGCTTCTGGTTCCAGCAGATGGACGCACCCCGCCCGCAGCGCAACCGCCTCCACGTCGACGTCACCGTCGCGCCCGACGAGGCGCAGCTCCGCATCGAGGCCGCGCTCGCGGCCGGCGGCACCCTCGTCTCCGACGCCGCGGCCCCCAGCTTCTGGGTGCTCGCCGATGCCGAGGGCAACGAGGCCTGCGTCACGACGTGGCAGGCGCGGTCGTGACGCGCACGCTGCCGCCGACCGGCGACGGCCCGCTCGACTGGGCCGCGCGCCACATGCCGCTCCTCGCGGACACGTTCGAGGAGGTCGGCTCGGCCTTCGCCGGGCTCACCATCGGGATCACGCTCCACGTCGAGCCCAAGACGGCCGTGCTGTGCCAGTGGCTCCTCGCCTCCGGGGCGCGCGTCGTCATCACGGGCAACCTCGGCACGACGGTCCCGGCGACGGCCGACGCGCTGCGCGCCCTCGGCGCCACGATGCTCGGCGGCCGGGAGGACACCGACGCCGAGCGCGAGCGGCACCTCGACGCGATCGTCGCGCAGCGGTGCGACCTGTTCCTCGACAACGGGGGCGGTCTCGTCGCCCGGCTCGCCGCCGGCGCGCCGCGCGGACCCGGCTTCCGGGGGGCGACGGAGGAGACGACGACGGGCGGGCTGCGGATCCGGGCGCTGGCCACCCCGCCCGACTTCCCCGTCGTCGTCATCAACGACTCGCGGCTCAAGCTGCTGGTCGAGAACGAGTTCGGGGTGGGCCAGAGCATCGTCCAGGGGTTCATGAACGCGACGAACCTCATGATCCCGGGGCTGCGCGCCGGCGTCGTCGGGTACGGCCCGTGCGGTCGGGGCACCGCGGACGCGCTGCGGCTGCTCGGCGCGAGCACGACCGTGGCCGACCTCGACCCGTTCCGCCGGCTCGACGCGCTCATGCGCGGGCACCGGGTCGCCGACGTCGCGGAGATCGTGTCGACGTGCGACGCCGTGTTCCTCGCGACGGGGGCCCGCGACGTCGTCGGACCCGAGCTGTTCGAGCGGCTGCGCGACGGTCTCGTCGTCGTCGGCGTCGGGCACGAGGGCCGGGAGATCGACGTCGCCGCGCTGCGGGACGCGGCCGTCGAGACCGTCCGGCTCTCCCCGCCCGGGGGCGACCCGACGGCGCGCGTGCTCCACCGGTTCGCCGACGGGCGCGAGGTCGTCGTCCTGCACGACTCGCACATGATCAACCTGACGGCGGCGCTGGGGAACCCGATCCAGGCGATGGACCTCGGGCTCGCGCTCCAGGCCCGCAGCCTCGCGTCGATCGCGACGGGCGGGACGACGACGCCCGGGGCGCAGGCCGTGCCCGAGTCGATCGACCGGGTGCTGGCCGAGGGGCTGGTGCGGCTGCTGAGCTGAGGGAGCCGACGCGTCGCGCGCGCCCGCGTCGACGCGGGCGCCGCGTCAGCCCAGGAGGTCGCGCACGGTGTGCGCGCGGCTGCCGCGGGCGCTCAGGGTGCTCCCGCCGCTCACGTCGAGCGTCGCCCCCGTCGTCCGCGACGCCCGGTCGGACAGCAGGAAGGCGACCGCCTCGGCCACGTCGGCCGGCTGCGAGACGTCGCCGAGGACGGCGAAGCTCGACATGTACTGCCGCACCGCCGGGTCGCCGAACGCCTCGTGCCCGTTGTCCGTGAACCCCGGGACGACGGTGTTGACGCGGATCCCCCGCGGGGCGACGGCCTCGGCCATGTTGCGCGTGAGCGACTCGATGGCGGCCTTGCTCATGGCGTAGACGATGTCCCCGGGGCTGGAGAAGTGCGCGCTCGCGGAGGAGACGTTCACGACGCCGCCACCGTCGTGCATGCGGCGGCAGAGCCCCTGCGACAGGAAGAACGCGGCCTTGACGTTGAGCGCGAAGTAGTCGTCGAACTGCGCCGGTGTCGCCTCGGCGAAGGAGGGGCCCAGCAGCTTCGCGGCATTGTTGACCAGCGCCGCGACGACGTGGTCGGGATGCGCGTCGACCAGCTCGTCGACGAACGCCAGGAGGGTCGCGACGCCCGCGTCGTCGGCGAGGTCGCAGGCGACGGGGTGGCACCGCCCGCCGGCCTCGGCGATCGACAGCTCCAGCAGCTCGGCCTTCGCGACGTTGCCGCGGTACTGCGCGACGACGACGTAGCCGTCCCGCGCGAGGGCCCGGCAGACGGCGGAGCCGATGCCACCGGTGGCCCCGGTGACGACGGCGACGGGATGCCGGCCGGAGCTCCGGCCGGCCGTGGCGCCGTCGTCGGTCGTCACGACGACGCCGGCGCGAGCGCGATCCGGACGAGCGGCTCGAACGACCGCATCCGCACGGGCATCGAGGCCCAGCTGTCCGCGTGGTTGGACAGCACCTGCGCCCCGATGAACAGCGCGTTGAGGAACTCGGCGGCGCCGTCCGCGTCGACATCGGGACGGACCGAGCCGTCCTCGACCCCCTCGAGGACGAGGATGCGCGCGAGACGGACCCACTCGAGGTAGGGCTCGTTGGTCGCGTCGGCGAGCTCGGTGCCGGGCTGGTTCTGGAGGTAGATCCCGCCCTGGACGACGACGTCGGAGGCGACGAGGTCGGCCAGCGCCGCATAGGCGCTGAGCATCTTGTCCAGGGCGTTGCCACCGCGGGACAGGACCTCCGTCAACGCACCGTGCATGCGCTCCTGCTGAACGGCCACGACCTCGAAGGCGATATCCCGCTTGCTGGCGAAATGGAAGTAGAGCGCGCCCTCGCTGATTCCCGACTCCGAGGCCAGATCCTTGAGACGCGCCTCGGCATACGGAACCCGCGAGAAGACCGCGGCCGCGCCCAGAATGATGGCGTTGCGTGTCTCGATGGCGCGCTGCTGCTTGAGCGGCTTTCGCCTTCCGGAACCTGGCATCACGAACCCCCCGGGGAACGACTACTGAACGATGGCGTCGGCTCCACCCTATTCCTTGACCGGCCCGCATGCATGAACGGCCCCGCCCGTCTCCTCAGCGGGACCCCCGGACCAGCGGCCTCACCTCGGCACCGTCCTCGGCTCGGGCCTGCGGACCGGGGTGAGCGACCGCCATCTCCATCGTCCCGGTGGCGGCCTCGCTGTGGTTCGCGCCGACCACGGCGACGCCGACCCGAATCGCCCCGTCGGCGTCCTGGTGGCCGTCCGGCCGGACGCGGACGTGGACGGGCTCGTCGAGCTCCAGGTACCGCACGAACTCGACGGAGAGCCCCACGCAGGTCCCGCCGTCGAGGCTGCGCGCGGCCGCGTCGCGCATGGCGGAGATCAGCAGCATTCCCGGGACGTGGTCAACGGCGTGGTCGAAGAAGAAGGGGTCCAGCGGGTCGAACCGGAGCTCCCAGGTCCGCGCGCCGGCCTGCCGGTCGAGGAGCCGGAGCTCCAGCGGCGTGCCGGAGGTCGGGACGTCCCGGACGACCGAGAGGTTGGTGACCCCGGCCGACCCGGCCCGCAGCCGCTCGTACAGGCGCCGCGGCAGGATGCGCAGGCTTCCGTCGCCGGACGCGAGCTCCCGCCCGGCACCGTCGAAGAAGAGCGCCTCGACGCCGAGCCGGTAGACGCGCGCGCCCTTCACCTCCACCTCGGCGGCGCGCACGCGCACCGTCACGTCGTTCCCGCACACCGCGTCCCGCGACGCCAGCCGCAGCGAGCACCGGTCCATCACGAAGACCGACTCGGGCGGGACCTGGAACAGCTCGTGCCCGATCAGGATCGTCATCTGGCGAAAGGTCTCGACGAGCAGGAAGACGTCGGCGCCCCGGTCGAGCCGGTAGTAGTCGTGCCGACCGGGCCATCTCGTCCGCGCGGTCATGGTCAGCTCGTCGTCCGGCGCGTACGACGACAGCAGCACCTCCTCGCCCGCGTTCTTGTGGACTTGGCGCTTGAGGACCGGGGACCAGTCCGTCGGAGGCGCCGCACCGGTCGCCTCGGTCGGCGCGGTGACGTCACCGTCGGAGCGCGCCTCACGTTCAGCACTCAGCGAACCCTCATCCGCCATGAGTCACACCATCCATCGATCGGACGCCCATTGATGACGGCGAGAAATGACGGGCGCGCGCTCAGCCTATCGCCGCGCGAGTAACGTCTCAGCACCCACGGCGCGGCCGTCGATCGGCCGACCGATCCGCCGACCCACGGTGGACGACGGCGACGCGTCCGCGGCCGCAACCGGCGGCTCGAGGGGCACCGGAACGCTCGCGCGGATGCTGGCGGAAGGGGATGCGAACCGCCTTTTCCACGGACCAGCAAGGCCCGATATAGGTGATCTCACACAGAAAGATGTCAATGATGTCGGAGCCATTCCTTCCGCCTCACACGCGCCCTCGACCACGACGGCCGACCGCCGCGGCCTCGGCGTCGCGCCGCGCGGACGCGGGACCTCCGGCCCATGAGGGCAGGCTCACCTAACGCCTACGTTGACGACGTGAACCTGACCGAGCTGCCGCCACGGACCCGCGCGGTCGTCACGGGCATCGACCTCGCGGCCGCCGCGGCGCGCGGAGCCGGCAGCGATCTCGCCCTGCGGTACCGAGAGCTGGGCCTGCGCGCCGGAGCCGCCATCGAGGTCACCCACGTCGCGGCCTTCGGCGGACGGGTCATCGCGCTCGGCGCCGATCGGTTCGCGCTGGACCGGACGACCTGCCGCCGCATCCAGGTCGAGGTCCGCCCGGGAGTCCCGGCATGAGCTGCCACGAGGGCCCCGGGCCGCTCACCGCGCCCGACCCGACGGACCCGGCCGCGCCGACGGCACCCCGCGTCGTCCTGCTCGGCAACCCCAACGTCGGCAAGTCGACGCTCTTCAACACCCTCGTCGGTGCCCACCAGCGGGTGATGAACGCGCCGGGCACGACGGTCGAGCTGCACGAGGGCACCTGGCACACGCCCGCCGGCCAGCTCCGCATCGTCGACCTGCCCGGCACCTACTCGCTGCTCGCCCGGTCGGCCGACGAGCAGGTCGCAGCCGACGCCGCCCTGGCGAACGACCGCGACGTCGTCGTCGTGACGCTCGAGGCCGCGGCCCTCCCGCGCGCCCTCTACCTGCTCGGGCAGCTCCTCGCCCAGCGCCCGGACGGGCCGGTGGTGGTCGCGCTCACGATGGTCGACGTCGCCCGCGACCGCGGCATCACCCCCGACCCCGCCCGGCTCGAACGCGCGCTCGGTCTCCCGGTCGTCGCCGTCGACCCCCGCCGGCGCGCCGGCACGCGCGACCTCGAGACCCGCCTCACCGCTCCGGCGACCGTCGCGGGCGGCACCGCGGCGCTCCCGCCGGCCCGCCCGGCCTCCCCCGACGCCGACGACGTCTTCGCCTGGGTCACCGGCGTCCTCGCGGAGCTCGACCTGCCCGAGGACGCGACCGCGACCACGATCTCCGACCGGGTCGACCGCGTCCTGCTCAACCCGTGGATCGGCCTGCCGGTGTTCGGCGCCGTCATGTGGCTGGTCTTCCAGCTCGCCACGACGATCGCCGGGCCCGTCATGGATGCCACGGAGTCGGTCTTCGCCGCGCTGGGCACGTGGATCCTCGGCTGGCTGCCCGGTCCCGCGTGGGTCGGCTCCTTCCTCGTGGACGGGGTGCTGGTCGGCTTCGGGGTCGTCGCGTCGTTCGTCCCGCTCCTCGCCCTGGTGTTCGGCGCCATCGCGCTGCTGGAGGACTCCGGCTACCTCGCGCGCGCCGCGTTCGTCGCCGACCGGGCGATGCAGGCGATCGGCCTCGACGGCCGCGCGATGCTCCCGCTCGTCATCGGCTTCGGCTGCAACGTGCCGGCGCTCACCGCGACCAAGACGCTCCCGCACGCGCGCAGCCGGCTCCTGGTCGGCCTGCTCATCCCGCTGACGTCGTGCCCCGCCCGCCTCACGGTCCTGCTGCTCATCGCCTCGTCCGTGTTCCCCGAGCACACCGCGACGGCCGTGCTCGGCATGTACGCGGGGAGCATCGTGCTCGTCGTCGGCGCCGGCCTCGTCCTGCGCCGGACGCTGTTCCGCGACCTCCCCCGCGAGGGGCTCGTCCTCGCCCTGCCGGCCTACCAGCGCCCGCGCCCGCTCATGCTCCTGCGCGCGATCGGGACGCGCTCGCTCTCGTTCGTCCGCAAGGCCGGCATCGTCATCGTCACGACCCTCGCGGTCGTCTGGGTCCTCCTCGCGATCCCGGTGACGCCGGGTCACACCCTCGCCGACGTCCCGATCGAGGACAGCGCCTACGGGGCGGCGGCCCACGCCATCGCGCCGGCCCTCGAGCCGGCGGGGTTCGGCGACTGGCACTTCTCGGCCGCGCTCGCCACCGGGTTCGTCGCCAAGGAGGTCGTGGTCGGCTCGTTCGCCCAGACCTACTCGCTCACCGAGCCCGACGACCCCACGCAGGCCGGCGACCTCGGGGCGCAGCTGCGCACCACCCTCGACCGCACCTCGGGCGGCCACGCGGGCGCCGCCGCCCTCGCGTTCCTCGTCTTCATGGTCACGTACACGCCGTGCCTCGCGACGCTCGCGGAGCAGCGCCGGCTCTTCGGCTGGCGGTGGACGCTCGGCGCCGCTGGCGCCCAGATCGCGACGGCGTGGCTGCTCGCCGTCCTCGTCTTCCAGGTGGGCCGGCTCCTGTGACGCTCCTCGACGACGTCCTCGACCAGGCCCGGCGCGGCGCGACCCCCACCAGGACCGCCCTCGCGCTCGGCGTGCCGCGCGGCCTGGTCGACGCCGCGCTCGACCACTGGCGCCGGGTCGGCGTCGTGAGCGCGGGCGGCGCGTGCTCCGGGTGCGCCGCGTCGAGACCGTCGGGTGGGTCATCGGGGTCGTCGGCGGGAACGACGGCGGCCGTCGGGACGGTGACGGTGCGCTCCCCCGCCTGCCGGGGCTGTCCGTTCGGCGGCTGACCACCCGTCGATCCACCCGCGCGCCCGAGGCTGGCTAGGCTCGAGGCATGCCGATCCCGACCGGTTCGCGCACCGCCGCCTTCGCGCCGTGGACCGCCGTCGCCGACGACGCCACCGGGCCGGGGAGCGCCGCCGGACCCGCGAACCAAGCCCGGCTGACCGGGCTGCGAGCCCTCGGGCACGACCTCGCCGACACGGCCTACGTCGCCGACGAGGCCGTCGTCGACGCCGACCGCCTCCGCCTCGGCGACCGCAGCTACCTCGCGGCCCAGACCCACGTGACGGGCGACGTGACGATCGGCGCGGACTGCTCGGTCAACGTCTTCGCCGCCGTCCGCGGCCGCGTCCGGATCGGTGACGGCGTCCGGATCGGCGCCTCCACCTCGATCCTCGGCTTCGACCACGAGTTCGCCGACCCGGACGTCCCCGTCCGCCTCCAGGGCCTGCGGACCCGCGGGATCACGGTCGAGGACGACGTGTGGATCGGCGCCCAGGTCGTCGTGCTCGACGGCGTCCGGATCGGGGCGCACAGCGTCGTCGGGGCGGGTGCCGTCGTGACGCGGGACGTGCCGCCGTACGCGGTGGCCGTCGGCAACCCGGCCCGCGTCGTGCGCGACCGACGCACCGGCCGCGCCCCCGAGCCGGCGACCCGCGCCCGAGCCCGAGCCCTGGCCGAGGTGCTGGGCGCGACGGCGGCGCGCGACGTCCCCGTCCTCCTCGACCGCGCCTGGGACGCGACGGCCGAGGCGTTCGTCGACGCCGCCGGCGTCGCCCCGACGGTCCGCGCGCACTGCGACGCGATCGAGCTGGGCGACCTGGTCGGCCTCGTCCCGGGACGGCTCACGGCGCAGGAGCACCGCGAGCGCCTGCGCCGCGCCCACCGCGACGGGCGCGAGCCCGACGACTACCACGTCCTCTGCGTCGGCCACGCGCTCGACCTGCTCGGCGATCGCCTCCCGCGCGAGGCGTACGCGCGGTGGTCGAGCCTGACCCCGACGGAGGTCGTCGCGCGGCTGGACTCGCTCGACTGGGTCGAGCACGCCTGGCACGCGGGCGCCGTCGTCGACAAGCTGGGCACGGCGCTCACCTGGGCGCTCGCGTCGGACGACCCGGAGGGCGAGGCGGCCCGCGAGACCCTGCTCGGCTGGCTGCTCACGCACCGCGACCCCGGGACCGGCCTCTGGGGCTCGCCACGGGACCCGCGCGAGAGCGTCAACGGCACGTATCGGCTCGTCCGCGGCACCGTCGCGTCGTGGGGGATCCAGCTCGGGGGCGGGGACGCGGTCGTCGACACGGTCCTGCGGCACGTCCGCGCCGGCGCCCTCGACGCCGCGACGGCGTGCGACGCGCTCGACGTCGTCCACCTCCTGTGGTGGGCGCGGCCGAGCGCGCGCGGGTACCGCGAGGCGGAGGTCGCCGACGTCGCCGAGCTGGTCCTGGGGCTCGCCGTGGCGGCGTGGACGGGCGACGCCGGCGGCCTCGGTGCGCCGTTCGCCCCGCGGGGCACCGAGATGACGGTGATCTCGGGCGCCGACCCGACGCGACCGAGCCTGCAGGGCAGCGAGATGTGGCTGGCGCTCGCCTGGTACGCCGCCGACCTGGCGGGGTGCGCCGACGCGCTCGGGTACACCCCGCGCGGGATCCACCGGCCGGACTGACCTTCAGCACAGCGGCCGCACAGGTGGGGACGGCTGACTGGTCCCCATGAACCTCACCTCCCTCGCCACCCTCCTGGCCGCCGACCTCGTCGCGATCGGGGTGCTCGTCTTCGGGCTCTACCTGCCGCGTCACCACCGCCGCGACCTCATGGTCTCGTTCCTCGGGATCAACGTCGGCGTCTTCACCGTCTCGGCGGCGCTCGCCAGCAGCAGCGTCGGCGCCGGGCTCGGGCTGGGGCTCCTCGGCGTCCTGTCGATCATCCGCCTGCGCAGCGACGAGCTGGGGCAGCGCGAGGTCGCGTACTACTTCGCCGCGCTCGCGATCGGTCTGCTCGGCGGCCTCGCTCCCTCGCCGCTGTGGGTCGCCGTCGCCGGGATGGTCCTCGTCGTCGTGGTCATGGCGATCGTCGACAGCCCGCGGCTGATGCCGAGCTCGCGCAACCGGGTCGTCGTCCTCGACCGCGCCTTCCTCGACGAGACCGAGCTGCGTCGCCACCTCGAGGACCTGCTGGACGCCCGCGTCCGCAGCGTCCACGTCCAGCGGCTCGACCTGGTCAACGACACGACGATCGTCGACGTGCGCTACGTCGCGATCGGGGACGGGGCGACGGGGACGGCTCCCGCGACGGGACGGCTGGCGGTGCCGGGGGCGACGACGGCCGCGACGCGCGCGGCGGCGGCCGAGCCGGCCGAGTCGACGCAGGGGTCCGTCGCCCGCGAGAGCGTGAGCGCGTGGGGGACGCGATGACGGCGACCGCCGGTCCCGCGACCGCCGCGACGCTCGCGGCGACGTCGGCGATGACGAGCGGGCTGCCGACCATCGGACTGCCCGAGCTGCTCGGGCTGGCCGGGCTGCAGACGCGGGTCGACCGCAAGTACCTCGTGCCGGTCTCGACGCTCGCGGCCCTCCCGGCCGCCGACCCCGCGATGCGGGTGCTGGAGATCGACGGCGTGGTGAGCCACGCGTACGCGTCGCGGTACGAGGACACGGCGACGCGCGAGTCGTACCTGCTCGCGGCGCACGGCCGGCCGAGCCGGTACAAGGTGCGCACGCGCACCTACTGCGACTCCGGCCTGGAGGTCCTCGAGGTCAAGACGCGCTCGCGCCGCGGGCAGACCGTCAAGGACCGCCTCCCGCTGGAGGAGGCCTCGCGGTTCGACGTGCGGGAGTTCGTGCCGTCGACGATCCGCGAGCGCACGGGGATCCCGTTCCGCGGCGCGCTGGCGCCCGTGCTCGACGTGCACTACGACCGCACGACCTGCTACCTGCCGGGCAGCGGGGCGCGGGCCACCGTCGACACGGGCCTCGCGTGGACCGACCTGCGGACGGGGCGACGCCTCGGCCTGAGCGGCGTGGCGATCGTCGAGACCAAGTCGCTCGGGGCGCCGTCGCCGCTCGACCGGCTGCTGTGGCGGATGGGGCACCGGCCGGTGCGGCTGTCGAAGTTCGCCTGCGGGCTGGCGCTCACCGCCGCGGCGGAGGCGACCGGCGACGTCGTCCCTCCGGGTGGCGAGCCGGCCGGGCTGCCGGCCAACCGCTGGCACCGCACGCTCACGCGGCTCGCGCCGCACACGGTGCCCTGCTGACCGCAGCGGCCCGCGGGCGCATGATGGAGGGATGAGCGAGAACACGTACACGAAGCCGGGCGAGGCGTACGAGCGCGACGCGCGCTACATCACCACGCGGATCACGCGGGACGGCACCTCGGGGTATCCGGTGGAGGCGGGGCGGTACCGGCTCGTCGCGGCGCGCGCGTGCCCGTGGGCGAACCGGACGCTCATCGTGCGCCGGCTGCTGGGGCTCGAGGACGCGCTGAGCGTGGGGATGCCGGGCCCGACCCACGACGAGCGGTCGTGGACGTTCGACCTCGACCCGGGCGGCGTCGACCCGGTGCTGGGGATCCACTTCCTGCGCGACGCCTACCTCGCGCGCGACCCCGAGTACCCGCTGGGGATCACGGTGCCGGCCCTGGTCGAGATCTCCTCCGGCGCGGTCGTGACGAACGACTTCGACCAGATCACCCGGGACCTGTCCTCGGAGTGGGCGGCGTTCCACCGCGAGGGGGCTCCCGACCTGTGGCCGGCCGAGCACCGCGAGGAGATGGAGGGGGTGATGCGGCGGATCTACACCGAGGTGAACAACGGCGTCTACCGGTGCGGGTTCGCCGGGTCGCAGGAGGCGTACGACGAGGCCTACGGGCGGCTGTGGGTCGCGCTGGACTGGCTGGAGGAGCGGCTCGCGTCGCGGCGCTACCTCATGGGCGGGAAGATCACCGAGGCGGACGTGCGGCTGTTCACGACGCTGGTCCGGTTCGACGCCGTGTATCACGGGCACTTCAAGTGCAACCGGTCGAAGCTGACCGAGATGCCGGTGCTGTGGGCGTACGCGCGTGACCTGTTCCAGACGCCCGGATTCGGGGACACCGTCGACTTCGAGCAGATCAAGCGGCACTACTACGAGGTCCACCGCGACATCAACCCGACGGGGATCGTGCCGCTGGGTCCCGGTGGCATGGCCGGGGGGCTCGAGGGGTGGCTCTCACCGCACGGCCGGGAGGCACTCGGCGGGCGACCGTTCGGCGACGGGACAGCTCCCGGGCCGGTGCGCGCCGGGGAGGAGGTCGTGCGCTGAGCCGCTGAGCCGGCTCGTCGGACGACGAGACGGGCGGGGCCGGACGTGAAAGTCCGGCCCCGCCCGTCTCGCGTTCGGGTCAGTCCTTGGACAGCTTGTCCTTGAGGGCCTCGATCCCCTCGCCGATCTTGTCCTTGACGTCCTCGACGGCGTCCTTCGCCGACGCAGCGACCTGGTCGAGCTTGCCCTCGGCCTTCAGGTCCTCGTTGCCGGTGACGGCCCCCGCGGCCTCCTTCAGGCGGCCCGACGCGTCCTGACCAGCGTTCTCGATCTTGTCTCCGAGTCCCATAGGACATCTCCCCTCAGTGGATGACACAGGACCGTCGACGATACGCCCACCTAAAGGAGCCGTCAAGGACGGGCCAAAACAGCAGTCAGGCCGGCGCTCGGCGAACCGGCGGGCCGCGCCGCGGTCCGGGCCTGCGGAGGCGCAGCCTGCGGCGAGCGGGGTTAGCCTCGACGAGGTGGCGTCACCGCATCGAGGACGCCCGGCCGACCGAGCGGAGATCAGTGGTGTCACGGGTGAACATCGGCGAGCAGCATCCCGCCGTCTATCGAGAGCTTGCCTCGCTCAGCAGGGCCGCGGGTGAGGCGGCCGCTGCGGCCGGCCTCGATCCCAGGCTCGTCGAGCTCGTTCGACTGCGCGTGTCCCAGCTCAACGGCTGCGCGTTCTGCTGCCGGCTGCACACGCGCGACGCCCTGCGGGCCGGGGAGACGACCGACCGTCTCGCCGTGCTCCCCGCCTGGAGGGAGTCGGGCTACTTCTCCGACACCGAGCGCGTCGCCCTCGCTCTCGCGGAAGAGGTGACCCGCCCGTCCACGCCCACCCGCGAGGACCTGGGCGCCGAGACCCTGAGCCCCCAGGAGGTCTCGGCGATCACCTGGCTGGCCGTCGTCATGAACGCGTGGAACCGCGTCGCGGTCAGCAGCGGGTACGCGGTCGTCCCATAGCGACGACGCAACGGCGGCATCGACCGCTCTTGTGCTCCGGCCGGTGCGGGCAAAGACTACGAGGACCGACTCACTACCCCTGGAGGCCCACGTGCTGGTCGCCGGCATGATCACGGCGGGGCTCGCCGCCGCCCTGCACGTCTACATCTTCTGGCTGGAGTCCCTCGCCTGGGGCGGCGAGCGAGCCAACCGGACCTTCGGCATCCGGGATGCCCAGGAGGCGGAGGCCACCCGGGCGTTCGCCTTCAACCAGGGGTTCTACAACCTGTTCCTCGCCGTCGCGGCCTTGGTCGGGGTCGCCCTGGTGGCCGCGGGCAACGTCGCCGTCGGCGCCGCCCTCATCCTCGCCGGCACCGGGTCGATGCTCGCCGCGGCTCTCGTGCTGCTGCTCTCGTCCCCGGACAAGCGCCGAGCCGCCGTCTCCCAGGGGCTGCTCCCGCTTCTCGCGGTGGCGACCACCCTGCTCGCGCTTCTCCTCTAGCCGCGCCTTCCCGAACGCGGGGGCGAGCGCCGGGTCAGGTCCCTTGCGGCGGAGCGAGGGGGATTCGAACCCCCGGAGGCTTGCACCTCAACGGTTTTCAAGACCGTCACATTCGGCCGCTCTGTCATCGCTCCCTGCCCCGCTGCCGCGACCACCGGCCACGGCGATCTGCCGCAGCCGGCCACGCGTGCGGGGCCCGGCCATTCTGCCAGGTGGGGCGACCTGCCCGCCGAACCTACCCGCCGATCGGGGTCAGGACGAAGACCGGGATCTCCCGCTCCGTCTTGGTCTGGTAGTCGGCGTACGACGGCCAGGTCTCGCAGGCCCGGGCCCACCACTCCTCGCGCTCCGCGCCGATCGCCTGGTGCGCGAGGTACTCGCGCCTGGTGTCGCCGTCCTGGAGCTCGACCTCCGGGTGCGCCAGCAGGTTGTAGTACCACTGCGGGTTGTCCGGCGCCCCGCCCTTCGACGCGATCACCGCGTACGACCCGTCGTGCTCCACCCGCATGAGCGCCGTCTTGCGCAGCTTGCCGGAGCGCGCGCCGACCGTCGTGAGCACGATGACCGGGCGACCGTGCAGCGTCGTGCCCTCCGCACCCCCCGACGACTCGATCAGCTCCGCCTGCTCGCGGGCCCACGGGGACGTGCTCGGCGCGTACTCACCTTCCAGCGGCATGTCGGCAGCCTACGCCCGACCTACGCTGACACCATGCGTCTCCTCACGATCGTCCCGGCGGACGACGCCGACGCCGAGCCCCTGCGGCTCCGGCTCATCGACGCCCCGACGCCCCGGCCCGGTCCCGGCGAGGCCCTCGTCCGCGTGACCGCCAGCGGGGTCAACCGGGCCGACCTGCTCCAGGTCGCGGGCCACTACCCGCCCCCGCCGGGCGCACCCGAGCACCCCGGGCTCGAGGTCGCCGGCGTCATCGAGGCCCTCGGCGACCAGGCGGACGCAGCGATCCCACCCGGCACCCGCGTCATGGCCCTCCTCGCCGGCGGTGGCTACGCCGACGCCGCCGTCGTCCCGGTCGGCCAGCTCCTCCCGATCCCGGACACCCTCACCGACGTCGAGGCGGCCGCCCTGCCCGAGGCGCTCGCGACCGTGTGGTCCAACCTCGTCGGCGTCGGCGACTCCCCCGTCGGGAACCTCCGCGCCGGCGACACGCTCCACGTCATCGGCGGCTCCGGCGGGATCGGCACCGCAGCCGTCCAGGTCGGCCGGCTCCTCGGCGCGCGCGTCGTCGCCACGGCCGGCGGGCCCGACCGTTGCGCCGCCGTCCGCGCGCTGGGCGCCGACGTCGTGCTCGACCACCGCGACGCGACGCCGCAGGACGTCACCGCCGCGGTCCTCGCGGCCACCGACGGGCGCGGCGTCGACGTCGTCCTCGACGTGCTCGGCGGTGCGACCCTGACCGAGAACGTCCGGCGCCTCGCGACCGGCGGACGACTCGTCGTCATCGGGACGCAGCGCGGACGACGCGGCGACCTCGACGTCCTCGCCCTCATGCAGCGCCGCGCGAGCATCCACGGGACCACCCTGCGCGGCCGCCCGCTCGCGGAGAAGGCCGCGATCACGGCCGACGTCGCCGCCCACCTCCTCCCGGCGCTCGCCGACGGCCGGCTGCGGCCCGTGGTCCACGCCGCCGTCCCGGCCGCCGACGCCGAGCGCGCCCACGCGATGCTGCGCGACGGCGCGGCCCTCGGCAAGGTCGTGCTCACGTGGTGACGCCCCGGCTCGACGTCGTGCTCTCCCCCTTCGGCGGCGACGCGACCGCGCTGCTCGACGCCGCGATCCGGGCCGAGGACGCCGGCCTCGACGGCGTGTGGACCTTCGACCACGTCTCGTCGCTCGCGTCGATCGGCGCACCGGGGTCGGGGGCGTCGCGCGACCCGTTCGCGGTGCTGGGCGCGGTCGCCGCGCGCACGACGCGGGTGCGGCTCGGCACGCTCGTCGCCAACCTGCACAACCGCCTGCCCGAGCAGCTCGCCCTCGCGATCGACACGCTCGCCTCGCTGGCACCGGCCCGCGTCGTGTGCGGCGTCGGCTCGGGTGCCGGGGTCGGCTCGCCGTTCGCGCGCGAGGACGAGGCGCTCGGCCGCGTGCCCGAGCCCGCCGCGGTGCGGCGCGCGATGCTCGCCGACTACGTCCGGCGCCTCGACGAGACCTGGGCCGGCCGCGGCGTCCCCGGGGTCGTGTCGGGTCCGCGCCCGCCGATCGTCGTCGGCGCGGGATCGGCGACGACGCTGCGCCTCGCCGCGCTGGACCCGCTGGTGGACGGCGTCAACGTTGTGACGGGCCTGACGCCTGACCTCTCCGACACCGTCGGCCTGGTTCGCGGCCTCGTCGCCGAGCGCCCGTTCGAGGTCAGCGTCTTCCTGGACGCGGGGGGCGTCCGGCTCGAGGACCTTCGCGACCACGCCGGGTCGCTGCCGGTCCCGGCGGGGGTCGACCGCCTCACGTTCCTCGTCCGTCCCTGAGCCGGCGCCGGGCAGCCGGTCGCCCCTAGGAGTCGAGCAGCCCCGCCTTGATGCCGCTTGCGAGCGCCGGCCACAGCGGCAGCCGCGGGATGAGCGACGCCTGGATCGCGTGGTAGATGTCCGGCTTGCCGACCCACACCGTCGCCGCGGGGTAGTTCTCGACGTCGAGCTCGTGCACCCACGACCCGGAGTCGTCGATGAGGTAGAGCTGCGCGTAGTCCCACCACGCCTCGTACCAGGAGGCGTACTCCTGGTCGCCGGTCGCGCGCCACAGCGCGGCCGCGGCCCCGATCGCCTCGGTCACCACCCAGTGCATCCGCTCGCGGACCACGGGCTCGCCCTCGAAGTCGACGGTGTAGACGAAGCCGTCGGCCCCGTCGACCGCCCAGCCCTCGCGGACCCCGGTCTCGAACAGGGCCGACGCGGCCGTCAGCAGCCACGCGACGTCGTCGTCGGCCGCACCGGCCTCGAGCTCGGCGGCGCGGGCGTGCAGCGCGAGCCGCGCCCACTCGAACCAGTGCCCGACGGTCGCCCCGTACGGCCGGAACGGGTGCGCGCGCTCGTCGGTGTTGTAGTCGGGCAGCGGCTCCCACGACGTCGAGAAGTGCTCCGGGATCCGCCACGCGTACTCCTGCGCGTAGCCGAGCACCCGGCGCAGGATGCGCACCGCCCGCTCACGCCACACGGTCTCCCCCGTCGCATCGGCCACGGCCAGGTACGCCTCGACCGTGTGCATGTTCGCGTTGACGCCGCGGTACTCCTCGCACTCGGTCCAGCCGGCGTCCCAGGACTCGACGGCCATGCCCTCGTCCTCGTTCCAGAACCGCTCCGTGTGCACGGCCTTGGCCTCGGCGAGCAGCTCCGCGGCGCCGTGCCCCCCGGCGAGCAGGGCCGAGGACGTCGCGAGCAGCACGAACGCGTGCGCGTACGCCTCCTTGACCGGCGCCGACGGCCCGTCCGGCGTCACCTTGGAGAACCAGCCGCCGTTCTCGTCGTCGGCGAACACCTGCTGCAGCGCACCGAGACCGTGGTCGACGAGCACCTTGTACCCGGGACGCCCGAGCAGCACGCCGAGGCTGAACGAGTGGATCATCCGGCAGGTGATCCACAGCTCGGACTCCCCGGCGGGGTCGGTGTCGCTGATCTCGCCCTCGCCGTCGAGGTAGCCGAACCCGGCGTCGATCGCGCTGCCGGAGGCGAACGCGAGGAGCGAGTCGGTGTGCTCCTCGAGCCAGCGGGCGTGGGAGTCGGTGCCCAGCCAGGTCAGCGGCGCGTCGATCGCGGCGCGGACGTCGGCGGGCGTTGCGGGTGCGGAAGTGCGCGTCATGGCTCGATCCTGCCACCCGTGTCCAGTTCGCTGACTACGCTCGTTCCAGCGCTGCAGTCCGCGTTCTTCCCGCCATCGACGACGCCGGAGTCCCCATGCCAACCCTGTCCCTCGACGGCGCCTGGACCGTCACCGCCGTGCCGACCGGTCAGCCCTCGCCGGTCCCCGCCGACCTGGTCGACGTGACCGTCCCGGCACTCGTCCCGGGCTGCGTCCACCTCGACCTGCTCGCCGCCGGCCTCATCGCCGAGCCGTTCGACGGCGACAACGAGGCCGCCCAGCAGTGGATCGGCTCGACCGACTGGCGCTACGAGCGGACCTTCGAGTGGTCGCCGCCCGGCGGACCGGGCGGCGACGGCCACGAGCGGCACGATCTCGTCGCGCTCGGCCTCGACACGCTCGCGACGGTGGAGCTCAACGGCACGGTCGTCGCGACGACGGAGAACCAGCACCGCAGCCACCGGTGGAGCGTCGGTCACCTGCTGCGCGAGGGCGAGAACACGCTCGCCGTGACGTTCGCCGCACCCGTCCCGGCCGCCGAGCGCCGCCAGGAGGAGAACGGCGGCGAGCTGTTCCACGTGAATCACCACCCCTACAACGCGCTGCGCAAGATGGCCTCGAGCTTCGGCTGGGACTGGGGCATCGACGTCGCCTCGTCCGGCATCTGGCGCTCGATCGGCATCGAGTCGTGGAGCTCGGCGCGCATCGACTCGGTCCGCCCGCTCGTCGAGCTCGTCGGCGGCACGGGCGTGCTGCACGCCCACGTCACGCTCACCCAGCAGGGCGTCCCGCGTCCGCGTCCGGTGACCGTCGCGGTCTCCCGGGACGGTGCGACCTGGACCGGACGCGGGGCGGTGACGACGTCCGGCGTCGTCGACGTCGTCGTGCCCGACGTGCGGCTCTGGTGGCCACGCGGGCACGGCGAGCCGGACCTCTACGACGTCGTCGTCACGCTCGCCGACGACGGCGACGACGACGCGGCCCCGCTCGATGCCTGGCGCCACGCGATCGGCTTCCGCACGGTCGAGATCGACACCACCCCGGACGACGCCGGCACCCCGTTCGTCCTGCGCGTCAACGGCCGCGACGTCGAGGTCCGCGGGGCGAACTGGATCCCGGACGACGCCTTCGTCACCCGCGTCGACCGCGCCCGGCTCGAGCGGCGGATCGCCGACGCGACCGAGGCGAACATCAACCTGCTGCGTGTCTGGGGCGGCGGCCTGTACGAGAGCGACGAGTTCTACGACCTCTGCTCGCGCGAGGGCGTCCTCGTCTGGCAGGACTTCCTGCTCGCCTGCGCCGCCTACGCCGAGGAGGACTGGCTGGCGCGCGAGATCGAGGCCGAGGCGCGCGAGGCCGTGACGCGACTGTCGAAGCACCCGAGCCTCGTGCTGTGGTGCGGCAACAACGAGAACGTCTGGGGCTACGTCGAGTGGGGCTGGCGCGCGCAGCTCGCTGGCCGGACCTGGGGCGCCGGGTACTACTTCGAGACGTTCCCCGCGATCCTCGCCGAGCTCGACCCGACGCGGCCGTACATCCCCGGCAGCCCGTTCTCACCGAGCCGGCTCATGACGCCGAACGACCCCGCGAACGGCACGGTCCACATCTGGGACGTGTGGAACGCGAAGGACTACACGTCCTACCGGGAGTGGCGCCCGCGGTTCGTCGCCGAGTTCGGCTTCCAGGGACCGCCGGCGTGGACGACGCTGTTCGACGTCGTGCACGACTCCCCCGCCGATCCCTACGGGCACGAGATGCTCGTCCACCAGAAGGCGAACGAGGGGAACCTCAAGCTCGAGCGCGGCTACCTGTCCCACCTGCCGGCGCCCCGGACGATCGACGACTGGCACCTCGTCACCCAGCTCAACCAGGCGCACGCGATCACGTTCGGGATCGCGTGGTTCCGCTCGCTCACCCCGCGCTGCACGGGCGCCGTCGTGTGGCAGCTCAACGACGACTGGCCGGTCGTGTCGTGGGCGGCGGTCGACTACGCCGAGCGCCGCAAGCCGCTCTGGTACGCGCTGCGGGACGTGTTCGCACCGCGATACGCCACCATCCAGCCGGTGGACGTCGACGGGACGGACGGCGCCCACGAGCTCGTCGTGCTCAACGACACCGAGACGCCCCTCCGCCTGGTGGTGACCGCGCGGCGGACGAGGTTCGACGGTGCCGTGCTGGCCGAGGAGTCGTTCCCGCTCGACGTGTCGGCCCGCGGCCACGCCCGACGGGCGCTCGCCGAGGCGGTCATGACGCCGGCCGACGCGAGCGAGGAGATCGTCGTCGTCACGTTCGACGCCGCGGACGGGGCCACCGCGCCCGACGGCCTGGCGCGCGTGGTGCACGACCTGGCCGACGTCGTCGACCAGCGGCTCGACCCCGCGGCCCCGGCCGCCTCGGCGACCTCGACCCCGGACGGGGCCGTCGTCACGGTGACGGCGAGCGGCTACGTCCGCGACGTCGTGGTGCTCGCCGACCGGGCGGACCGCTCGGCGAGCGTCGACCGGTCGCTCGTGTCGCTGCTGCCCGGGGAGTCGGTGACGTTCACGCTGCGCGGCGACGGGCCGATCGACCCGGCCGCCGCGACCGACCCGCGCGTGCTGCGCAGCGCCAACCAGCTCCACGGCGACCCGATCGGCACGCCGCTCCCCTGACGAGACCCGCGGGTACCCGTCACCCGTCCAGTCCCATCAGCCGCCCAACCCCGTCACCCACCCCCGTCCTCCGATATCGGGGTGGATCGGATCGTCATTCGCGATCCGATCCACCCCGGTATCGGAGGGGGCGCGCGGCTTCGGGGGCTAGGGGCCGGGGCGGCGGCTAGAGGGCCGGTGCCGGGGGGCTATAGAGGGCCGGTGCCCGGGGACTAGGGGCGGTCGGGTGCGGGGGTCATCGGGTGAGCCAGCCGCCGTCGACGGGGAGGATGGAGCCGTGGACGTAGTCCGAGGCGGGTGAGGCGAGGAACACCGCGGCGCCCTGGAGATCGGCGGGTGTGCCCCATCGTCCGGCGGGGATGCGGGCGAGGATCTCGGCCGAGCGGGTGTCGTCGGCGCGGAGCTGGGCGGTGTTGTCGGTCGCGAAGTAGCCCGGGGCGATCGCGTTGACGTTGATCCCCAACCCGGACCACTCCGAGGCCAGGGCCCGGGTCAGGCCCGCGATCCCGGACTTCGACGCGGTGTAGGACGGGACGATCTTCCCGCCCTGGAAGGACAGCATCGAGGCGATGTTGATGATCTTCCCGCCCTCGCCCCGCGCGGCCATGACCCGCGCCACGGCCTGAGACAGGTAGAACACCTTCGACAGGTTGAGATCGATGACCTCCGCCCAGTTCTCGCTCGTGAAGTCGATCGCCGGCTCACGGCGAATGATCCCCGCGTTGTTCACCAGGACATCGATCCGCCCCGCCGTGCGCGCGATCTCCTCCACCAGCTCACGCACCTGCTCCGGCGTCGCGGCGAGCAGGTCGGCCTGGATCGCCCACGCCCGCCGACCCAGCGCCTCGATGGCCTCGACCGCCTCCGGCGACCCGGTGCGGTCCACGATCACCACATCAGCCCCCGCCTGCGCGAGCGCGAGCGAGAACCCCAGGCCAAGCCCACGCCCGCCCCCGGTCACGACCGCGACCTTCCCGTCCAGCCTGAACGCGTCCAGAATCATCAGCTTCTCCCTCATCAACCCTCGTCAGTCCCGATCGGCCCGCGCCGCTCAGCGCAGCCCGAGCGGGTCCACACCCTCGACGTCGCCGTAGTCCACGTTCTCCCCGGCCATCGCCCACACGAACGAGTACGCCCCCGTCGCCGAAGCCGTGTGGATCGACCACGGCGGAGACACCACCACATCCCGCTCGTGCAGCACCAGATGACGCGTCGCGTCCGGGCGACCCATCAGATGCACCAGCACGTCCTCACCCAACCCCGTGTACAGGTACGCCTCCGTGCGCCGCGGGTGCACGTGCGGCGGCATCGTGTTCCACACCGACCCCGGCTCCAGCGTCGTGATCCCCAGCACCAGCTGGTTCGACGCGATCCCGTCAGCATGGATGTACTTGCGGATCGTGCGGTGGTTGGACCGCTCCGCCGACCCCAGCACGACCGCCTCCACACCCTCACGCGAGGCCAGCTCCGCACTCCCACGATGATGCGCCGGCGCCGAGACCAGGTACACCGCGCCCTCACCCGCCAACGTGACGTCCCGAGTCCCCAACGGCAGGTAGAGCACGTCCTGCTCACCCAGACCGAACACCTCACCATCCGCGCTCACCTCGACCCGGCCCGCGACCCCGACCAGACCCAGCTCACGCCGCTCCAGCAGGAACTCCGCCCCGATGATCTCCGGCGCCTCCAACCTCACCAGCACGCCAGCCTCCACGACCACCCCACCGATCAGCAGCCGATCATCGTGCGCATACCCCCACGACACCTCCCCCGGGGTGAACAACCCCGACAGCACGAACCGCTCACGCAGCTGCCCACCATCGAGACGGGCGACATCATCGGGGTGCGAGCTCCACAGACGGGTGACGGACATGGGGGTACTTCCTCTCATCGGGGCGCGCCGGACCCACGCGGGTCCGGCGCTGCGGTGACGGCGGTACGGAGCGTGCCGAGACCCGTGATCGAGATCTCGACGACGTCGCCGTCCGCCAGCGGGGCCGGGGCGGCGAGCGCCTCCGGGAGCTTCTGCGGGGTGCCGGTGGCGATGACGTCACCGGGTTCGAGCGTGATGGCCTGGCTCACGTAGGACACGAGGTCGGCCATGGTGAAGATCATCCGCGCCGTGCTGGAGGACACGGTGAGCCGCCCGTTGTGGCGCAGCTCGACGTCCAGCACCTGCGGGTCGCCCAGCTCGTCCGGCGTCACGAGCGCGGGGCCGAGCGGGCCGAAGGTGTCGAAGGACTTCCCGAGCGTCCACTGACTGGTGCGGCCCTGCCAGTCCCGCGCCGAGACGTCGTCGAAGATCGTGTACCCGGCCACGTGGTCGAGCGCGGTCGCGGGGGTCACCGCGCGGCAGGACCGCCCGATGACGACGGCGACCTCGGCCTCGTAGTCGACGCACTCGCTCTCCGGGGGCAGCAGGAGCCGGTCCTCGGGGCCGATCACGGTGTTCGGCGTCTTGACGAACACGTCGGGGAACTCCGGGTCGGGGACGTCGCCGGTGTGACCGCGGTAGTTGTACCCGATGCACAGGACGGCCCGCGGGCGCACCGGCGGCTCCAGCCGCACGGCCTCGCGCGAGCGCACCGATCCGCCGCCGCGGGCGACGACGTCGCGCGCCGCCCCGAGCAGGTCCCGCCGCAGCAGCTCGGTCAGGTCGGCGACGCCGAGCGCGTCGGACAGGTCGAGCACGCCGTCCTCGACCAGCGCGCCGACCCGCGTGGTCCCTCGCCCGTCACCGATCTCGCGACCGTCGCCGGCGCGCGGGGTGAACGTCACCAGCCTCACGACGCCCGCCTCACCAGTACGGGACCCAGTCGGGACGCTGGAGCCGCATGAGCGCCTCCAGGTAGAAGTAGTCGCCCCACAGGTTGCCCTCGTCGACGCCCTTGTCGGTGCGCCAGTCGTAGACGCCGTGCAGGAGCAGCGCGTTCGAGCCGTTGGCCGCGCCGCCCGCGTAGGAGGTGGCGAGCGAGTCGACCATCTCGCGCGCCTCGCGGCGGTAGCGCTCGACCCGCTCGGCATCGGCCGCGCTCAGCTCGCCGCCCCGCGGGGAGCGCTCGAGCTCCGCCGCGAGCTCGAGCAGCCCGCACGCCGCGATCGAGGCGGCCGAGGAGTCGCGCGGCTGGTCGTCGCCGTCGCTGAACACGAGGTCCCAGTACGCGACGCGGTCGCGCGGCAGGTGAGCGAGGAAGTACTCGGCGCACCGCACGGCCGTGTCGAGGAACGTCGCCTCGCCGGTCCAGCGGTGGTTGAGCGCGAACCCGTAGATGCCCCACGCCTGTCCGCGCGCCCAGCACGAGTCGTCCGCGTAGCCCTGCTGCGTGCTGCCGAACCGCGGCTCGCCCGTCGCCACGTCCCAGTGGAACGTGTGGAACGTCGTGTCGTCGTCGCGGACGATCCGGTCCCGGAGCTGCGCGACGTGCCGACGGGCCGCGTCCTCGTACCGCGGGTCGCCGGTCTGCTCGCTCGCCCAGTGCAGGAGCGGCATGTTCATCAGGCTGTCGATGATGGTCCGACCGCGCTGCTCGGGGCTCGTCTCGAGGTCGCCCCACGCCTGGATGATCCCGGCCGGCTCAAGGAACCGCTTCATCAGGTGGTCGGCGGCCGCGAGCGCCGCGCGCCGCCCCTCCGGCGAGCCGACGAGGCGGTCCGGCGTCACGCAGGCGAGCGTGTAGAGGAAGCCGAGGTCGTGCGTGTGCAGGTCGACCTCCTCCTCGACCCGCCAGACGAAGTTCGCCACGTGCGCGAGACCCAGGTCGCGGTAGACGTCCCGGCCGGTCAGCTCCCACGCCAGCCAGAGCTCGCCGGGCCAGAAGCTCGTCGTCCACTCGTAGTTGCTCCCGGGCGGGAGGTCCCGGCCGCTGATGCGCGCGGCCGGGCGCAGCTCGTAGCGTCCGCCGATCGTCGTGTCGCCGGGATAGCGGTCGCCGAACGTCCCGACGTTCTCGTCGACGACGGCGAGGGCCGCATCGGTCGCGGCCGCCAGCGAGGTCGTCGCCGGCGCGGCCGTCGATCCGCCCACCGTGGGCGTCACGCTCTCAGTCATTGCACTGTCCTTAGTCTGCGGCGGTGCCGCGTGTGCGGCGGGGGCCGCGAGTCGGATCGGTCATTCGGGGGCGGCCTCGGCCCCGACCGGCAGGACCGGTCGGAGGCTGAACCGGGCGTTGCTCCACACCACGTAGAGCAGCGGCGCGGCGGCGAGGCCGAGGGCGAGGGCTGGGTGCAGCGTGAACAGCCCGGCGAGCATCCCGAGCACCACGAAGGAGCCGACGGTGAGGTACCACCGGCGCAGCCCCAGGTAGAGGGACGCCTTGAGCACGTCGCGCAGGCGGGCGTCCGGGCGCTCGACGCTGGCGACGACGGCGAGGATCGTCGTGGACAGCGCGAGCGCCCCGACGATCCCGAGGAACGGCACGAGCACCGCGCCGAGCGGGCCGGCCGGCCCGGCGCCCGCGCCGCCCTCCGCCGCGTCGAGGCCGCCGAGCAGCCACACGACGTCGAGGGCGACGATGGTCGCGACGCCGACGCACGTCAGCCCGAGCACGAGCATCCGCCGCAGGTGACGCACCCAGGAGGTCAGGAACGTGCGCACGACGTCGGTCGAGCGGCGCACCGTGTAGCCGGAAAAGACGGCCGCGGCCGCGCCGAGCCCCGGGAACGCGGCGACCGCCGCGATCGCGAGGGCCGGCCACGAGGCGCGGGGGTCGGTCGTCATGAGCAGGACGACAAGCGGCAGGCCCGCGAGCGCGAGGAGGAGGTTCGTCGCCATGACGACGTACACCACCCCGAACACCGTCTCCCAGACGTCGGCCGATGGCCGCGGGATCCGGGAGAGGAGGCCGCCGCGAGCACCGCGGGCCTGCTGCGTCGTCGCCATCGGCTAGCCCTTCATCCCCGAGGTCGCGATGCCCTGGACGAAGAACCGCTGCCCCGCCAGGAAGATGATCGCGATCGGCAGCACCGAGAGCACCGAGCCGGTCATGATGAGCGCGTACTCGGCGTTGTACTGCGAGACGAGCGACTTCAGACCGATCTGGATGGTCCAGATGTCGGGGTCGCGCAGGTAGATGAGCGGGCCGAGGTAGTCGTTCCACGTGTTGACGAACGTGAGCAGGACGAGCGTCGCGATCGCCGGGCCGGACAGCGGGAGCACGATCCGTCGCCAGATGCCGTACTCGCTCAGACCGTCGATGCGGGCGGCCTCGGACAGCTCGTCCGGGATCGACTCGTAGTACTGCTTCATGAGGAACACGCCGAACGCGCCGAACGCCTGGAGGGCGAGGATCGCCCAGAGCGTGTTGTTGAGGCCGAGCTTCGACATGATGATGAACTGCGGGATCATGTACGCCTGCCACGGGACGGCGATCGTCCCGATGTAGGCGAGGAACAGCACGTCGCGCCCGGGGAAGCGGGTCTTCGCGAAGCCGTATGCGGCGAAGCTGCCGGTGAGGACCTGGAGGAACGTCACGCTCACCGCGAGGACGAGGGTGTTGCGCAGCCAGGTCGACATGTTGGCCTTGGTCCAGATGTCGAGGTAGTTGCTCCAGACGACGGGGTCCGGCACCCACTGGATCGGCACCGCGAAGACCTGGTTGTTGGTCTTGAGCGAGGCGATGATCATCCAGACGAACGGCAGCATGATCGCCACCGACGCGATGCCGAGCACCACGTACAGGATCGTGCGCCCGATGATGCGCCGCGCGCGGTTCGGGTCGGGCCGGGTCTCGTCCAGCCGGAGCTGGGGCGGGTCGAGGCTGAGCGTCGCCATCAGCGTTCCCTCCTCTTGTTCACGAGGAACTGCACGACGGTGACCAGGAGACAGATGGCGAAGAGCACGACGGCGACCGCCGACGCGTAGCCGAAGTCGTTCTCCTCGAAGCCCTTGCGCCAGATGTACTGGGACAGCACGAGCGTCGAGGTGCCGGGGCCGCCGTTGGTCATGACGAGGATGAGGTCGAAGACCTTGAAGCTGTTGATCGTGAGCATCACCGTGACGAAGAACGTGGTCGCGCGCAGGCACGGGATGGTGACGTTCCAGAACCGCTGGACCGCGTTCGCCCCGTCCATCCGGGCGGCTTCGTAGAGCTCGGCCGGGATGGCCTGCAGGCCGGCGAGGAACAGGAGCATGTAGTAGCCCATGTCCCGCCACGTGCCGACGATGATGACGGCGGGCATCGACCAGTCGGTCGAGTTGGTCCAGCCCGGCGGGTTGTCGATCCCGATCGCCATGAGGAACTGGTTGATGACGCCGGCCTCGGGCGAGAACAGCATGTTCCACACGACGGCGATCGCGACGATCGAGGTGATGTACGGGAAGAACGCGACCGTCCGGAAGAAGGCCATGCCGCGGATCTTGCGGTTGAGCAGCATCGCGAGCCCGAGGGACACCGCGAGCGTCAGCGGGATGTGGAAGACGGCGTAGTAGGCCGTGTTGAACAGGGCCGTGTGGAACGTCTTGTCCGACACGAGCCGCTGGAAGTTGTCCGTCCCGACGAAGGTGGCGGCACCGAACGCGTTCCACTTCGTGAAGCCGAGGTACATCAGGACGATGACGGGCACGAGCGTGAGCACGGCGAAGCCGATGAAGTTCGGCAGGATGAACGTCCAGCCGATGAGGGCGTTGCGCAGCTTCAGCCTGCTGCCGGGTCGGCGGCGCGGGGCGCCGGGCACGCCGGGAGCTCCGGCCGCGCCGGGGACACCCGCGTCACGGCCGTCGATCACCGCCGCCGTTGGCATCTGGGACATCTGGTCTCCTTCAGGTGCGGGTCCGGCCCGGCGCTGGTGCGCCGGGCCGGACCAGCAGGATCAGCCGAGGACCTCGGACTTGGCCCGGTCGGCGGCCGCGGCGATGCCGTCGGCCGGCGCGACGCTGCCCGACATGATCTCGGTGTGGGCGTCCTTGAGGACGTTGTTCAGCGCGTTCGACTTCGAGCCGATCGGCACCTCGAGGCCGACGGTCTGGTCGGAGAAGGCCGACTTGGACAGGTCGTCCGTCGGCATGCCCTCGATACCGAACATGGCGTCGGCGACGGGCTGCGTGGTGTAGGCCGGCATGATGCCGATCTTCGCCAGCTCGACCGAGGCGGCCTCGGACCCGATGTAGGCGAGGAACTCCTTGGCGGCGTCGACCTTGGCCGAGTCGATCTTCGGGTTGATGCCGATCGCGGTCGTCGAGCCGAACGTCACGGGCGAGGAGGTCGCGGCGGCGTCGAGCTGCGGGGCCGGGGCGAAGCCCCAGTTGAACGTCTCGGCGTCACCGGAGACCTGCTGCGCGAGGTACGTGGCGACGTACCACGAGCCCATGAGCATGGTCGCGGTCTTCTGCGTGCCGAACTGACCCTGGTAGGTGAGCGAGTTCGTCGTGATCGAGCCGAAGTCGACCTGCGAGCCGGCGCTCTGGCGGGCCAGCGCGTCCTCGTAGAACGGGACCATGTAGTCCCAGTCGGCGGCGAAGAACGTGTCAGCGTCACCGGCCTGCGCGTTGGCGAAGCCCTGGACGAGCGACTGCCAGGAGTGCTGGTAGGTGCCCTTGACGTCCGTCTTGCCGGCGGAGGCGAGACCCGAGGTCAGCTTCTCGGCCGCGGCGTCGTAGTCCTCCCACGTCCAGGTGCCGTCCGGGTAGGCGACCCCGGCCGCGTCGAACAGGTCCTTGTTGTAGTACAGGTACCACGCGTCCTGGCGGTAGGGGATCGCGTACGTGACGCCGTCCACCTCGTAGTTCGCCAGCCCGTTGATGTCCGAGGACAGGCCACCCGCGACGTCGGAGACGTCCATGAGCTGGCCGCCCTCCTGGAACGTCGGGAACGACATGAGCTGCTTGATCGTGTAGAGGTCCGGCGCCGAGCCGCCCGCGAGGTCCGCGGTGATCTGCGTCTCGTAGTTGGCGGCGTCGTAGTCCTTGAGCTCGATCGTGACGTTCGGGTGCTCGGCGGAGAACCCGTCCGCGAGGACCTTGAACTCCGGCGTGGTCTCGAGGCTCCAGCCGGCGAGGGACAGCGTCACCGGCTCGTCGGAGCCCGTGTCACCCCCGTCGGTGCCCTCGGACGTCGACCCGGTCGAGGCGTCGGTCCCACCGGTGCTGTCACCGGACCCGTTGCCCCCACCGCACGCGCTGAGCGTGAGGGTTGCTGCGGCGAGGGTGGCGACCCCCACCAGGATGCTGCGCTTCATTGCTTGTCCTCTCCTTCGAGTGCTGCACCGCGCGGGGTGAGGCCCCACGCGGTTCCGAGCCCGAACCCGGGCGTCGGGATCAGGCGTCGGAACGCCGTTGGCCCCCTGCTGCGGGGATGGTGGGGAGCGTCACCGTCGTGACGACCCCGTCGGCCCACGCGATGCGCGCGTGGGAGTCGGTGAGGGTGAGCCGCGGCGGCTCGCCCGGGGTGACGGCACCGTCGGCGCCGGTGCCGGTCAGCGCGATCGCCGCCGCGTGCCAGCCCTCGGCCGGCGCGGCGGTCAGCACGCCGACGGCCGCCTCGGCGCCGAGCGGCGACGCGTCGCGGCGTCGCTCGACGCGCGCGCCGTCCCAGCCGGCGTCGAGCGCGTGGAGCTCCGCCGTCCGTCCGCCGCTCGCGAGGGCGACGGCGGGCGCGCTCGCGCCCGGCCCGTCCTCGTCGGCGGGCCCAGCAGGCCCGGACGTCACCGCGACGACGGCCTCCTCGGCCGCCTCCCCGGCGTTCCCGGCCAGCGGCCACCCACCCAGCTCGAGCGCCAGCGCTTCGGGCGCGGGGGCGGCGACGTGGACGAGCCGCACCTCCCAGGCCCCGCGCAGGACGGAGACCGTGGTGAGCTCGCCGGCGGGGGCGACCTCACCGGCCACGCCGCTGCCGTGGCGGACCTGCTGCTCGGCCGGCGTGATCCAGTGGGCGTCGGCGCGCGACGCGGCGGTGACGACGTCCGACCCCTCGGGGTCCGTCACGGCGGCGGGCGGGGCCAGCACCGCCATCCCGGCGCGGTGCGTGCGCCGGCCGGCGGCGTCGACGAGCACGACCGCCTGGTCGAGCGGCGCGACCCAGGACTCCGCGTCGAGCAGCGGGAAGGTGGCCGTGGAGTAGCCGAGGCGCGCGTAGAGCGGGGAGTCGCCGGTGTCGGCACTGAGCGACGCGTGGTCGCTGCCGTGGTTGGCGATGCGGACGATGCCGTCGTCGGCCGTGCCGCTGATCGCCCAGGCGGGGGCCGCGACGTACCGCGCCACCCCCTGCTCGACCGGGAGAGCGACGCGCGGCGCCGACCAGACCGGGTGGTCGGCGGGGAGGAGCAGGCCGACCAGGCCCTTGGTTGCCCAGTACGGCGAGGACGGGCCGGAGTAGCTCTGCGCGAGCTCGCGCCACTCGTCGTGCCAGCCCATCGTGAGGAACCCCTCGCCCGGGATGCCGCGGTCGGTGAAGTGCGCGACGACGGCGTTGGCCGCGGCGCGGAGCTGGCCGAGCGGGTGGGAGGGGACCTCGGCGATGGCGCCGACCCAGTACGGGGCGGCCGCGGCGAACCGGTAGATGAGGCTGCGACCCTGGATCAGCGGCGAGCCGTCGCCACCGACGAGCGCGAGGGCGTCCGCGAGGAACCGGTCGAGGGCCGCACGGTCGCGCTCGACGCGGTCGGCCGCCAGGTCCTCGGCGCCGCTCATCCGGGCCCAGAGCGTCGGGTACAGGTGGAGGGCCCAGCCGACGTAGTGGTCGTAGGCGCGCTCCGTGCCGTCCGTCAGCCAGCCGTCGGCCTGGACGTAGGAGTCGTGACGGGCCAGGTCGGACCTGATGTCGTCCGCCGACCACGGGCCGCCGACCGAGCGGAGGAAGGTCTGGACGACGACGCGGAACCAGAGCCAGTTGTTCCTCGGGTAGGTCTCGTCGCCGACGACGGGCGAGAGGTACTCGACGACGCGGCGCTGGACGACCGCGTCGAGGCGGTCCCAGAGCCAGGGCCGGGTGAGGTCGAGGACGAGGGCGAGGGACGCCGCCTCGACCTTGGCCTGGTCGTGCTCGTCCAGGCGGACCCACCGCTCCTGCGGATCGGCGTCCGGGTCGGTGCCGGCGGCGACGCCCTCGGCGAACCAGTCGAGGAAGCCCTCGGGGTCCTCGCCGCGGTTGCCTGCGACGAGGAAGCCGGCGACGAGGAACGTGCGGGCGAACCCCTCGAGCCCGTCGACCGCGTGGCCGTAGCCGCCCTCGGCGCCCGGGTAGGTGATCCGGCCGTGCCGGGGCGACGCGTACCGCTGGGCCGTGCGCAGCATGGACGCCGCGAGCTCCTGCCACTGCTCGCGCGACCAGTAGGGCGCGGCGTCGGCCTCGGGACGGCCGAGCGTCTGCTCCTGCGTCGTGTTCACACCTGCTCCTTTGCCTGCGTGATCGGACTTCTCCGCGGTCACGTCCCGCGATGCTCGCGTGATCGTGACGGTCACGAATGTTCGATCGGTCCCTAGTGTGGACGTTCAAGTTCGATCACGTCAACCGGAAACCGACCGGTCTAGATCACGATTTGGTGACACTGGTCCGGTTTTCGATCAGAAACGATCATTCATGGCGTAGGGTGTGACGCAGCCGAGCATCGACGACGAAGCGACGAGAGGAGCTGGCCATGGCGGATGCCACCCTGCCGGACACGGCCCCCGGGGCGGACACGGCCCCCGGGGCCGAGCGGGCCAGGAAGCCGGGCAGCGACGCGGGCCGGGACGGCGACGCGACGGCGGCGGCCCGGCCGTTCGCGGCGGCGTTCCCGGACTGGCGCGCGGTGCTCCCCACCGTCCTGCTCGACCCCGTCGACCTGCCCCGACCCCGGCCGGTGGGCACTCCCCCCGCCGGCCCGGACGCAGCACCGGCGGGCCGGCCGGGCTCCTGGCTGGGGCTGGCGCACGAGGAGCTGGCGCTCCCCTGGGCGACGCTCCCGGCGACGCTGCTCGCCCGCATGCACCGCGACGGCAACCGTGACGCCTACGAGCGGGTCGTCTTCGAGCGTCAGGACCGGCTCACGCGCGCGGCGCTCGCCGCGCTCGTCGCCGGGGCCGACGGCAGCGACGACCCCGACGGCATCGACGGCGACCCGTTCCTCGACGCGGTGGCCGACGGCGTCCTGCTGCTCGCCGAGCAGTCGACGTGGTGCTGGCCGGCGCACGACGACGCCCGCGCCCGCCGCGGCTGGGTCCTGCCCGACCCCGACGCCCCCTACCTCGACCTCGGCGCCGGCGAGGTGGCCGCCCAGCTCGCCTGGATCGACGCCCTCCTCGGCGACCGGCTCGACGCGCGCTGGCCCGGTCTGCGCGAGCGCATCCGCCGCGAGGTCGACGCACGCGTCCTGACGCCGTTCCTCGACCGGCGCGACTGGCACTGGATCGGCCTCGACGGCGACGTCCACAACTGGAACCCGTGGATCCACGGCAACGTGCTGGTCGCCGCGCTCCACCTGCTCGACGCCGACGACCCCCGCCGCCTCCGCGTGGTCGAGCTGTGCGTCGAGGGGCTGGACCGCTACCTCGCGGTGCTCCCGGCGGACGGCGCCATCGACGAGGGCTACGGGTACTGGTGGAACGGCGCCTGCCGCGCCATCGAGGCCCTCGACCTGCTGCGCGGCGCGACGGGGGGTGCCCTCGACGCCGCCGCGCTCCCGGTGCTGCGCGCCACCGCGACCTTCCCCCGCCGCTGCCACCTCGGCGGCGACTGGTTCCTCAACGTCGCCGACGGACAGGCCCGACCCGACCACGTGATGCCGTGGCACGCCCTGTTCCGCGCGGCGCGCTGGCTGGGCGACCCGCCGTCCGCGTCGTTCGCGCTCGAGCGGCGCGACGCCGCCGGCGGTGAGCTGCTCGTCATCAGCTCGGGGCTCGGCCGCTGCCTGCGCGCGCTCGCCGACGAGGAGTGGTCCACCGCGGCGCCCCACTCGGCAGCCGAGCCCGGCGGCCCGTCCGCCGCACCGCACCGGACGGCGTCCTGGTGGCCGTCGGTCGAGGTCCTCTCGCTCCCGCCGGCGGGCGACGGCGAGCGGTCCGGCGGTCTCGGTCTCACCGTCAAGGGCGGCCACAACGGCGAGCACCACAACCACCTGGACGTCGGCGAGGTGATCGTCGACGCGGCCGGCGTCCCGGTCGTCGTCGACGTCGGCCGACCGACCTACACCGCCGGGACGTTCGGGCCCGACCGCTACGACGAGTGGTGCCTGACCAGCCCGTGGCACTCCGTCCCGACGCTCGCCGGGCTGACCCAGGGTGTCGGCGCGCGGCACGCGGCCCGGGACGTCGCGCTCGTCGGCGGCGACCTCCTCGACGCGGGAGCACCGGCATCGGCCCGTGGTCTGTCGCTGGAGCTGACCGGTGCCTACCCGGGCGCCGACGGCACCTGGCGGCGCACCGCGACGATCGAGCCCGACGGGTCGGTGCGCGTGCTCGACGCGTGGGACCTGCGCGGCCCTGCCGGCACCAGCGACGTCCACCACGTCCTGGCCGGCGAGGTGACCCGCGGCGACGGCTGGGTCGACGTGACACCGGTCGGCGGGGGCGTCCCCGTCCGCCTGACCTGGCGCTCGGACGCGCCGGTGACGGTCTCCGTCGCCTCGCGCGAGCTCACCGACCCGATGCACCGCGACGTCTGGGGCGAGCGCCTCACCCGGCTCACGCTCGCGACCGCTGCCCCGCGCGGCTGGATCGAGACCGTCGCGACGCGGCCGGACGACATCGCGACACCGCGCCCGCCATCGGGCATGATGCCGACGACACCCGATTCGCCTCCGTCCTCCATCACACCCGCCACATCGGCCACGACACCGCAGGAGCACCCGTGAGCGAGCCCGACTCCCTGCTCCCGACGTCACGCCGGGAGCTCCTGCTCGACCTGCTGCGCCAGCACGGGACGATCCGGCTGCGCGACGTCGTGGCCCAGACCGGCGTCTCCGCCATCACGGTGCGACGCGACATCGCCCAGCTCGCCGACGAGGGCCTGCTCCGGCGCGTGCACGGCGGGGCGACGCTGCTCGAGGACGCGGGCGCTCAGCGCCCCGGCGAGCCCGGCGCGGCGGGCGCGGCGGGCGACGCGGCCTCCGGCGACGACGCGGGCGACCCGGCCGGCCGGCCGGGGAAGGGCGGCGGCTACCGCGGGCGGATCGGCATGCTCGTGCCCTCGCTCGACTACTACTGGCCCGACGTCGTGCGCACGGCGGAGCAGACGGCCCGCGCGGCGGGGCTGCGGCTCGTGCTGCGCGGCTCCTCCTACGAGTCCGACGACGACCGCCAGCAGCTCCTGCGCCTCGTCGAGCGCGGCGTCGCCGGCATCATCGTGGCCCCGCGGCTCGACGTCCCGACCGCGGCCGAGACGCTGGCGTGGCTCGACTCGCTCGACATCCCCGTCGTGCTGGTCGAGCGCGAGGGCGCCGAGGAGGTGCACCGCACGCCGCTGGAGTCGGTCGAGACCGACCACGTGCTCGGCGCGCGGATGGCGGTCCGGCACCTGGCCGAGCTGGGACACCGCCGGATCGGCCTCGTCCACACGCTGCACTCGCCGCACTCGGCCGCGATCCGCGCGGGCTGGGTGGCGGAGCTGGCCCACCTCGGGCTGCCCGGTCCCGACCAGCCGGGCGTGCTCGAGGTCGTCGTCCCGGACAAGAAGGACCCGACCTGGGACTCCGCGCTCGACCCGATCCCCGAGGCGTGCCGCGCGACCGGCACGACCGCGCTGCTCGTGCACGCCGACCCGGAGGCGATGAGCGTCGCCCAGCACGCCGAGGAGCAGGGGCTCGAGGTGCCGCGGGACCTGTCGATCGTCGCCTACGACGACGAGGTCGTCTCGCTGTTCTCGCCCCCGATGACGGCTGTCCGGCCGCCGCGCAAGTCGGTCGGTCGCGCCGCCGTCGAGCTGGTCGTCGCCCGCCTGGCCGACCCGGGGCGGCCGACGCACCGCGTCGTCATCACCCCGTCGCTCCGGGTCCGCGGCACGAGCACCCCGCCGACCCCGCCGGAGGCGGCGACCCCGCGAGGGGCGGGCGAGGCGCCCGACACGGCGTGACCCCCCGGCGCCGCCGGTGACCTACGGGCGCACGAGGGCGTGGAGGACGGCGACCACGCCGTCGTCGTCGACGTGGCCCGTCACGGCGTCGGCCACCGCGATCGTGCCGGCGTCGGCGCTGCCCATGGCGACGCCGAGGCCGGCCCACTCCAGCATCTCGCGGTCGTTCTGGCCGTCGCCGACGGTCACGGTCGCACCGGCCGGCACGTCGAGCAGCTCGCGCACGCGCTCCAGCGCGGAGGCCTTGGAGACGCCGGGCGGGGTGAGGTCGAGCCACGCGGTCCAGCCGATCGCGTAGCTCACCCCCTGCAGGCCGACACGCTCGACGAGCTCGATGAAGTGGGCGGAGTCGCGACCGGGGGCGCGCAGCGTCACGCGCGAGACGGGCCGGGCCAGCAGCTCCTCGAGGTCGACGACCGCGGTCGGCGCGACGAGCTCACCGGCCGGGAACGGCGCCGTCACCTTGAACCCCTCGCCGAGCTCCTCGACCGCGACCAGGACGTCCGGCGCCTGCGCGACCAGCGCGCGCACGGCCTCGGACGGGTCGAACGTCACCGCGTCGACGATCTCGAAGCCGCGCGGCAGCGAGGGATCGAGCCGGATCGTCACGGCGCCGTTGGAGCACACGGCGTAGCCCGACGCCAGGTCGAGCCACTCCGCGACCGGCAGCACCGCTGGGATCGAGCGTCCGGTCGCGAGCACGACCTCGGCGCCGGCGGACCGCGCCGCGGCCACGGCCTCGACGACCTCGCGGCGCAGCGACCCGTCGTGGCCGAGCAGCGTCCCGTCGATGTCGAGCCCGACGAGCGGGCCGCGCGCCGCGGGAGCCTCGGGGCCGTCGATCTCGCGGGCGAGGTCGAGGACCGGGCCGGCCAGCTCGGCGTGGAAGCGCGGCGTCTCCTCCCACGGCCGGACGTGCCGCGCACGCCCGGCGGACCCGGCCGACCCGGCCGACCCGGCCGACCCGGCGGACCCGGCCGACCCGGCCGACCCGGCCGACCCGGAGCGTCCGACAGCGTCCGTCATGGGCGCAGCTCGTCGAGCCCGCCGAGGTAGGGCCGCAGGCCCTCGGGCACGACCACTGACCCGTCGGCCTGCTGGTGGTTCTCGAGGATGGCGACGATCCACCGCGTCGTCGCCAGCGTCCCGTTGAGCGTGGCGACGGGCCGGGTGCGCCCGTCGGCCGTCCGCTCGCGGATACCGAGCCGGCGCGCCTGGAAGGTCGTGCAGTTCGAGGTCGAGGTCATCTCGCGGTAGACGCCCTGGCTGGGCACCCACGCCTCGCAGTCGAACTTGCGCGCGGCGGACGTGCCGAGGTCGCCGGCGGCGGTGTCGATGACGCGGTAGGGGAGGCCGGCGAGCCGGAGCATCTCCTCCTCCCAGCCCAGCAGCCGCTCGTGCTCCGCCTCGGCCTCCTCGACTGGGACGTAGCAGAACATCTCGACCTTGTTGAACTGGTGGACGCGCACGATGCCGCGGCTGTCCCGGCCCGCGGCGCCGGCCTCGCGGCGGTAGCAGCTCGACCAGCCGGCGTAGCGCAGCGGGCCGTCCGTCAGGTCGAGGATCTCGTCCGCGTGGTAGCCGGCGAGGGCCACCTCGCTCGTCCCGACGAGGTAGAGGTCGTCGGCCGGCAGGTAGTAGATCTCGTCGGAGTGCTCGCCGAGGAAGCCGGTGCCGGCCATCACCTCGGGCTTGACCAGCGTCGGGGTGATCATCGGGACGAACCCGTTCGCGACGGCGCGGTCCATCGCGGCGTTTAGCAGCGCCAGCTCCAGCCGCGCGCCGACGCCCGTGAGGTAGTCGAACCGCGAGCCGGAGACCTTGGCCCCGCGGGCCATGTCGATCGCGCGGAGCGACTCGCCGAGCTCGAGGTGGTCCCTCGGCGCGAAGCCCTCGGCGGCGAAGTCGCGCGGCGTGCCCTCGTGGCGCAGCACGACGAAGTCGTCCTCCCCGCCGGACGGCACCGCGGGCAGCACGATGTTCGGGAACCGGGCGAGCAGCGCGTCGCGCTCGGCCGTCGCGGCGTCGGCGTCCTGCTCGGCGGCCTTGACCCGCTCGGCGAGCTCCCGCGCCTGACCGAGGACGGCCTGGCGCTCCTCCGGCGAGGCCTTCCCGATCGACTTCGAGACCGCCTTCTGCTCGGCGCGCAGGTTCTCGAACCCGGTCAGCAGGGCGCGCTGGCGCTCGTCCGCCGCCAGGACCGCGTCGACCAGCGCGGGGTCGGCGCCGCGGCGGCGCTGGCTCTCCCGCCCGAGGTCGGGGTTCTCTCGCAGGGCCTTGATGTCGATCACCCCTCGAGGGTAGTCGGGCCGGGGAGCCCGCGCGGCTCAGCCGACGACGAGGGCAACCGCGCGGCGAGCAGCCCCGACCACGACGCGGCGAACAGCTCGACGGCGTCGCCGTCGAGCGCGCGGGGCCCTCCGGACGCTGGCGGCTGATCGACCGTGTCCCGAACCCGGTCCGGGGACGACGCGCCCATCCGGTGGCATCGACCGCCGTGGCCTACCGTGAGCACATGCTCCACGCGGCCCTCGCACTCGGGATCATCGCCACCGCCCTGGCGGCGATCGCCCTCGTGCTGGCCGTCGAGACCTACCGCGCCCAGCGCTCCGCCCTCGCCGCACCGCGCACGCAGGCGCCGCGCGCGCTGCCCGTCCTGCCCCGCTCGGTCGACGACGACGGCTCCCCCGCCGCGCTCGGCCCGGCCGCGTTCGTCATCAACCCGACCAAGGTCGCGGACGTCGCGCGCCTGGAGGAGATGGCGAGGACGACCTCGCGGGAGCTGGGCCTGCCCGACCCGCTCCTGTTCCTCACGACGGCCGAGGAGCCCGGCCGCGCCCAGGCCGCCGAGGCGATCAGCCGGGGGGCCAGCGTCGTCGTCGCCGCCGGGGGCGACGGGACGGTGCGCGAGGTCGCACGGTCCCTCGTCCGGACCGGCATCCCGATGGGGCTCATCCCGTCCGGGACCGGCAACCTCCTGGCGCGCAACCTCGACCTGCCGCTGGACACCGTGACGTCGCTCGTCCAGACCGCGCTGTCCGGCCGGGACATGGCGATGGACGCCGCCTGGCTGCGGCTCGTCCCGCCGCCGGCCGAGCGTCGCGATCCCGACCCGGGCGACGAGGCCGACGCCTCCGACGGCTCCGACGCCGAGACCGGGCCGGATCCCGAGCCGACCCCGGCCCAGCCGAGCGAGCACCTCTTCCTCGTCATGGCCGGCACCGGGTTCGACGCGGCGACCATGGCCGACACCGACGAGGGGCTCAAGCGCCGGATCGGTTGGGTCGCCTACTTCCTGCGGGCCGTGCGGCACCTCGGCGCCCGGCGGACGCGGCTGGCGATGAAGGTCGGCCACGGGTCGTGGCGCACCTATCGCGTGCGGACGCTGCTGTTCGCGAACTGCGGTCGGCTGCCGGCCGGGATCGTCCTGCTGCCGGACGCCGAGATCGACGACGGCTACCTCGACATCGCCGCCGTCGACACGCGCGGCTGGCTGTTCGGATGGGTCTCGCTGTTCTGGCGCGTCATGCTCCAGGGCCTCGGCTGGCGCCGGGAGATGCCCTACGACGCGGCCAGCATCGACTTCCTCCGCGGGCGGACCGCGACGGTCGCGCTCGACCAGCCCGAGCCCGTCCAGGTGGACGGCGACGTGGTCGGCGAGGCCGTCGAGCTGCACGTGCGGATCGAGGAGAGCGGGCTGGTCGTCCGCGTCCGTCGCTGACGTCCAGCCCGCTCCGCGTCGACCCGGACGCGCGCTCAGATGGCCCGGACGGGCTGGATGGGCCTAGACACCGCCGACGTCGCTACCGTGGCCACCGCCGTCACCACAGTCGCCACTCCGGACGGCCGGGGCACCCGCACGGACCCCACCGATGTCGCTCTCGCTACCGTCGCACTCCTCCGGCGGAGCGACCACCTGGCAATCGCCGCTCCGCGTGGCGGGAGAACCCGCACGCACGCCGCCGTCGCCACCGCCGCCGCCAGAGTCGCCCTCGCCACAGTCGGCCGGGAGCGCGTCGATAGCGATGCAGACGTTGCTGATCGGGTCGCGGCCGTAACCATCGAGGCACACGCACGACTGCGCCTGCCCGTCCCACACCTCGTTCATGCCCGTGCACTCGGCCAGCTCGACCGGGACGCAGACGCCCTCGATCCGGACGTAGCCGTCCACGCACACGCACGATCCGTCGGCCCACTCCTCGTTCTCACCGCACTGCTCGACGGTCGGGGTGGGGCTGGGCTCGACGCTCGGCGTCTCGGACGGGCTCGGCTCGACGCTCGGCGTCTCCGACGGGCTCGGCTCGACGCTCGGCGTCTCCGACGGCGTCGCGCTCGGCGTCTCGGAGGCGCTCGGCGTCGCGCTCGGCGACGCGGAGGCCGTGGCCGTCGGCTGGCTGCCAGCCGGCGGGCAGTTCTCGTTGGCCGACGCGGACGGCGCGACCATCGTCCCCGCGACGAGGATGCCGGCGGTCACGAGGGCGACCACGCCCAGCGCCCCGCTGCGGCCGAGTGCCCGCGCGCGCCGCGAGGCGAGCAGGGCGACGAGGCCGGTCACAAGGATCAGCGCGGCGACGAGGACGACGGCGCTGCCGCCACCAAGCCCCGTCTCCGCCAGACAGTTGTCGTTCACGTGGAAACCCCCGGTTTCGATGATGATCTCGGCCGGGTTCCGGGCGCGAGCGACCGACGTCGCTCGTGATGGCCCCCTGCCATGAGCTGCGGCTGCCGTGGTGCCGCGCTCTCCAGGGTAGGTCCGATCGCCCGAGGGCGCGCGGCGAACGCCGACCCGGCCGGGGGGCCGGTCAGCCGCGCCGGGGCGACGGCGCGATCAGCCGTGCCGGATCAGGCCGGCCCGTCGCCGCGCAGCGACTCGACCCACGCACGCGCGGCGGCGTAGTCCTCGTCCGCGAACCCCGGCGCGGGTGAGACCGGTCGACGGTCGGCTCGGGGGTAGGAACCGAGGAACACCACCCGGGGGCACACGCGGTGCAGCCCCTGGAGCGTGGCCCAGATGCGCTCGTCCTCGAGGTGCCCCTCGGCATCGATCGAGAAGGCGTACCGCCCGAGCGCGTCGCCGAGCGGACGCGACTCGATCCGGGAGAGGTTGACCCCGCGCGTCGCGAACTGCTCCAGCATGGTGAGCAGGGCGCCGGCGTCGTCGTGCGGCAGGTGGACGAACAGCGTCGTCTTGTCGGCGCCCGTCCGCGCGGGCACGCGGCCCGGCCGGCCGACGACGACGAACCGCGTCACCGCCCCCGGGTTGTCCTCGACGCCGGCCGCGAGCACCTGGAGCCCGTACGCGGCGGCCGAGTGCGGCGCCATGAGCGCGGCGTCGTACCCGACCGAGCCGCGGGGCTCGCCCGCCGCCGCCCGCTCGGCGAGCAGCGCGCCGGCGGCGGCCGTCGACGTCGCGGGGACGTGGACCGCGCCAGGGACCAGCCGGGCCACGGACCCGCGGCACTGCGCCCAGGCGTGCGGGTGGGTGGCGATGGCGCGCACGTCCTCCAGCCGCGTCCCGGCCGGGGCGGCGAGCACGAACGAGATCGGGACGAGGGCCTCGCCGACGACGACCAGCGGCGCCCCGGAGCTGAGCGTGTCCAGCGTCGCGCTCACGCCGCCCTCGACGGAGTTCTCGATCGGCACGACGGCGCGGTCGGCTGTGCCCTGGCGCACGGCGTCGAGCGCGGAGACGACGTCCGGCATCGGCAGGTGCTCGGCGTCCGGGGCCACCTGGAGCAGCGCGGCCTCCGTGAACGTCCCGACCGGCCCGAGGAACGCGTACCGGCGGCTCGACGTCTCCATGGTTTCTCCTCGCAATCGCGACGCCGGCTGTGCGGCATCGTCCCCGGGTGACCCTAGCGGCTCACCTACGCTGGCTGGGTGCAGCCCCACCGCCGGTCCATCCGCGTGCTGGCTCTCGTCCTCGCCGCCGCGCTCCTGCTCGGCACCGTCGTCGGAGCCATCGCCGTCCTCGGCGCGCCCGCGCGCGCGGACGAGTCCTCGGACTCCGCCGGCGACGGGTCGCCGACGGGCGCCAGGCCGCTCGTGCTGCTCGGGACGAGCGGCCTGCAGTGGGAGGACCTCGACCCTGAGCTGACGCCCGTCCTGTGGGCCGCGGCGCAGGACGGCGCGATCGGCAGCCTCGTCGTGCGCAACCAGCGGACGACCACGTGCCCGGCCGAGGGATGGCTCGCGGTGTCGTCGGGCAGCCGCTCCGTCGACCTGCCGGCCGACGAGCGCGTCACCGAGATCGGCGGCCAGCGCTGCCGCCAGCTCGTCGAGCCGGACCCGGCGACCGCGGACGGCGTCGGGTCTCCCGTCCCGGGCTGGGCCGACTACGCGACGGCGGCCGGCGACTCCAGCTACGCCGCCCGGATCGGGCTGCTCGGCGACGAGATCGCCGCGGACGGGCTGCGCGCCAGCGCCGTCGGCCCGGGGGCGGCGATCGCGCTCGCGACCGCTGACGGCGCCGTCGCCGGACGCGCGATCCCCCGACCGGCGGATCCGGCGGACCTCGAGGACCTGGTGGCCGAGCTCGTCGCGTCGCAGGACGTCGTCGTCGTCGACCTCGGCTCGGTCCAGGACTGGGTGGCGCCGCGCCTGGAGGACGGCAGCGTCGACCCGTCCGTCGTCGCGCCGGACCCGGACGAGCACCGCGCGGCGCAGGTCGCCGCGATCGAGTCCGCCGCCGCGGCCGCGCTCGCCGGCGTGGCGGCGGCGCTCGACGCCGACCCGGCCGGCGCCGGCCGGACGCTGACGGCCGACCCCCTCGTCGTCGTCGCCTCGCTCGGCGACTCCGGCCGCACGCCGGCGCTCCAGGTGCTCCTCGCGCGCAGCGCCGGCACGAGCACGCTGCCCGGGACGCTCACGACGTCGTCGACCCGGCAGCACGGCTACGTCCTCTCGACCGACCTGCTGCCCTGGTTCCTCGACACGCTCGGGCTCGAGGTCCGGGCGGCGTCCGGCGCGGTGCTGGTCGGGGCACCGCCCCGCGTCGTCGTCGGCGATGCGACCCCCGAGGCGGGGGACGCGCGCATCGCCGGCCTCGTCGACGACAACACCCACGCGCAGGCGCAGCGGCCGATCCTCGCGCCCTTCTACCTCCTGCTCGTCATCGCGAACGTGGTGCTCTACGCGCTCGTGGCGCTGGGCCTCACGCGCCCGGCGACGACGCGGCTCGGCGCGCTGCTGGGCCGGTGGCTGCACGTCGACGGCGGCGACGAGCCGCTCAGCATCATCCGCCCGCGCATCCTGCGCGGCGTGCGGACCGTGTCGGTCGCGCTGGCGTCGGTGCCGGTCGCGACGCTGCTGACCAACCTCCTGCCGTGGTGGCGGTTCTCCCCGCCCGCGCTGGGGCTCGCGCTGTACTCGGCGGTGTTCGTCGCGCTCATCACGGCGCTCGCGCTCGCCGGCCCGTGGCGGGACGGCATCCTCGCGCCGCTCGGGATCGTCTCGGGCCTGACGGCCCTCGTCATCGGCCTCGACGTGGTGACCGGCGCGACGCTGCAGCTCTCGGCCGTCATGGGCGTGCCCGTGCTCGTGGCCGGCCGGTTCTACGGGTTCAACAACACGGCGTTCGCGCTGTTCACCACGGCGTGCATCCTGCTCGTGGTGGCCGTGACGAACCCGCTGGTCCGGGCGGGTCGGCGCCGGCTCGCGGCGCTCGTGGTCGCGGCGGTCGGCCTGGTGGCGACGGTGCTCGACGGCGCGCCGTCGATCGGCGCCGACTTCGGCGGCCCGCCGGCGATCGTCCCGGCGTTCGCGCTGCTCACGCTCATGGCGCTGGGGGTGCGGCTCACCTGGCGGCGGGTCGCGACGGTGCTCCTGGCCGGCGCCGTCGCGGTCGGCGGGTTCGCGTTCCTCGACTACCTGCGGCCACCGGCCAGCCGCTCGCACCTCGGCCGCTTCGTCGAGACGCTGCTGGACGGCGGCGCGTGGGACGTCGTGCTGCGCAAGCTCGAGGCGAACCTGCGCATCCTCGCGAACAACCGCCCGCTGACGATCCTCGCGCTCGCCGGCGTGCTGCTCGTCGTGTTCGTGCTGGCCCGGCCCGTGTCGAAGGCGCTCACCGAGCCCGGCGGCGGCCGGTTCGGGTGGCTGTCCGGTGGCGCGCCGATCTCGCAGATGGGCGACGTGACGCCGATGCTGCGCCCGGGGCTGGTGGCGCTCGCCGTCGCGATGGGGATCGGGTTCGCCGTCAACGACTCCGGCATCGCGATCCCGGCCTACGGGGTGGCGCTCGCCGTGCCGCTGCTGCTGGCCGCGTGCGCGAGCTGGATGCTCACCCGGACCGAGGTCATGGTCGTGGCGCCACCGGCGGCGCCCGCGACCCCGACCGGCTGAGGGCCGTCCGCTCCCTGCGGATCGGCGCACCCCGGAGCGCGCGATCCGCGGCGTGTCCCCGAGACACGCCGCGAGTCAGCGCGTGCGCGGGGAAGGATCCGCACGGAGCGGACGGGTCAGTCCGTGACGCCAGCGGCGTCGCGCTCGAACCGGGCGGCGGCCGCGACGCTGTGCTCCTGGTCGAGCAGGGCGTCGCACAGCGCCACCGAGAGCGTGAGGTCGCCGACCCCGGCGGCGGACAGCTCGGCCACCTGGTCCAGCGTCCGGACGCTGGCGGCCAGGACGCGACACCCCCGCCCCGATGCCGCGAGCGCCTCGTGCAGCATCCGCGTCTGGGCGACGCCGTCGAGGCCGAGGTCGTCCATCCGCCCGACGTACGGCGCGATCCCCGAGGCACCGGCGGCGTCGGCGAGCACGGCCTGGGACGCGTGGTAGACCGCGGTCACGAGCACCGGGACGCCCCGCCCGGTGAGGCGGCGCGCCGCGGTCAGGCCCGGGGTCGTCGCCGGCAGCTTGACCACGACGTCGGCCCCGAGGTCGCGCAGCCGCGCACCGTCGTCGGCCAGCTCCCGCGCCGTCGCGCCCGTGGCCTGGAGGTAGACGACGCCGGCACCGGCGGCGACGGCCCAGGCGTGCACGTCCCGGGCGTCGGCGGGACCGAGCCCGGATCGCCTGAGGATCGTCGGGTTCGTGGTGATCCCGGCGAACAGGCCGGTGTGCAGGAGCCGCTCGACGGCGGCGCGGTCGGCCGAGTCGATGTAGAGCATGGATCCTCCTCGGTCCGGCTGCTGGTCGGCGGCCCGAGGCTAGCAGCACGGCCGTCTCGGCCCCCGGCCGGGACGGGACAGCGTGATAGTCTCGCGGCGAGCTGCAGGCCGACTCGCGCTGCAGATCGAGAGTCCGGAGCCTCCGCGCTCTCCAGCTCCTCGCCCTCGGCCCACGTGGCAGTGCCGGATGGATCACCGGCACGGCGACGGATCGCCGGAGCGCCCCTCGAGGCTCCCGGCCCTTCTCCCTCCGGGGCGTCCTCCGCCCTGCTTCGCGCCTCGCCGGCACTCGTTGAAGACACACAGTGACGTCACCGGTTGACGCGAAAGGGAATCTCATGACGAACGACTCACGGCGCCTGCGCTTCGGCATGGTCGGGGGTGGCGACGCCACGAGCGTCGGTGCGCTCCACCGCAACGCGCTGCGCCTGAACGGGGACACCGAGCTGGTGGCTGGGGTGTTCTCCCACGACCTGGAGAAGTCGAGGCGGATCGGCGCGGAGCTCGGCGTGGCCGAGGACCGCGTCTACGCCTCGGCGGAGGAGATGGCCGTCGCGGAGGCGGCCCGTCCCGACGGCATCGACTTCGTCGACATCAGCACGCCCAACGCCTTCCACTACCCCGCGTCGAAGGCGTTCATGCAGCAGGGCATCCACGTCGCGTGCGAGAAGCCGCTGTGCCTCACCCCCGAGGAGGGCGAGGACCTCGAGCTGGTCGCCGCCGAGTCGGGCACGCTCTTCTGCCTCATGCACACCTTCACGGGGCACGCCATGTCCCGCGAGGCGCGGGCGCTCTACGAGGACGGGGTCATCGGCCAGCTCCGGACCGTCGTCGTCGAGTACCCGCAGGACTGGCTGGTCGACGCGCTGGAGCAGGAGACCGAGCAGGACAAGACGTGGCGCTCGATCCCCGAGCTCTCGGGCCGCGGCGCCGCGATCGGCGACATCGGCTCGCACATGGAGAACTGGGTCCACTACGTCACGGGCCTGCGCGTCACCGCCGTCCTGGCCAACCTCGAGGCCATCGGCGCGGGGACGATGCTGGACAACAACTTCCAGGTCATCACCAAGTTCGAGAACGGCGCCTCGGGCTTCTTCTGGGGCAGCCAGGTCGCCGTCGGCTACGACAACGCCTTCAAGGTGATCCTGCTCGGCGAGAAGGGCTCGATCGAGTTCTGGCAGGAGAACAACAACTACCTCGTGCTGCGCCTGCGCGACCAGCCGGCGCAGATCCTCTCCCGGGGCAGCTCCTACTCCCGCCCCGAGTCGCTCAAGTACCTGCGGACCCCGAAGGGGCACCCGGAGGGCCTGACGGAGGCGTTCGCGAACATCTACAGCGCGTTCACGGACGCGGTGCGCGACCGCCAGGCCGGCGTCGTCACCCCCGAGCACGACTACGGGTACCCGACGCTCTCGATGGGCCTGGCCGGGGTCCGGTTCTTCAACGCGTGCGTCGACAGCCAGGAGGCCGGGAACACCTGGGTCCAGCTCTAGACCGCCGCGATCGATGCCGTGGCACGGGGGACGCCCCCGTGCCACGGCATCGTCGTGTCCGGGGTGGGTCGGCCGTGACCACCGCGCGTCCGGCGAGGTGGTTCTGAATCCGAGCGTTCGCTCATCTGAGCGATTCGCTACCGTATTGACGGTCAAACCAGCCCGATGTTAGGGTTCAATCGCTCATATGATCCAGGTACGGCCCGCGGATGGTCCGACCAGGAAGGTGCTCGAGGTGGAGACGACAGTCGTCGAGATCCCGGGCTGCGGCACGACCTGCGCTGAGGCGGAGAGTGCCGACTTCCCGGCTCGCACCCTTCTCGAGCCCGGCGAGGCGCTCAGCAAGGGCCGTACCGAGCACCCCCCACCACCAACTCCAGAAGGTGCATCGACATGAAGAAGAAGGCACTCGCCCTGGCGACGGGGCTGCTGGCAGCCGCCGCGCTCGCCGCGTGCTCCCAGCAGGCCCCGGGCGACTCGCAGAGCACGGGCGGCGAGTCGACGGGCGGCACGACCAGCACGAGCGACATCAAGCTCGCCTACGTCAGCATGAACCTGGCGAACCCGTGGACCGTCGAGGTCAAGAACGGGTTCGAGGCCGCCTGCAAGGACCTCGGGATCCAGTGCCTCACGATCGACTCCCAGTACAAGGTCGACAAGCAGGTCAGCGACATCGAGAACCTCATCAACGACGGCTACAGCGGCTTCACGTTCATCCCGATCGACCCCAACGCGACCCGCGACCTCGTGGAGACGGCGAAGAGCAAGGGCATCGCGACGGCGTCCATCGCCCAGCCGCAGGACAACGCCAACCTCATCTACACGCTCGACGAGTACGACTACGGCGTCTCGATCGGGACCCAGGCGGCCGAGTGGGCCAAGGACACGCTCGACTGCAACGTCAAGGTCGCGATCATCTCCCAGGACAACGTCGAGGCCGTCATCCCCCGCGGGAACGGCGTCGAGGAGTCCATCCTCGAGATCTGCCCCAACGCCGACATCGTCTCCCGCCAGGCCGGTGACACGCCGGAGCAGGGCATGCAGATCATCGAGTCCGTGCTGCAGCAGCACCCGGACCTCAACCTGGTCGTCGGCACGAACGACTCCGGCGCCATCGGCGGCTACCAGGCCATGGTCGGCGGCAACGCCGTCGGCGAGGACCGCGCCGTGTTCTCCGGCGATGCGACGGCCGAGGCGCTCGCCAAGATGAAGGAGCCGAACAGCATCTACCGCGGCACCGTCGACCTGTTCCCGTACAAGGGCGGCTACGAGAGCGCGGAGATCCTCTACAAGTACGTCACCGAGGGCATCCCGGCCGAGCAGGAGACCATCATGCTCCCCTACGTCCCGGTCCCCCAGGCCGACGTGCTCGACGGCTCCTACGAGGCGTCCAAGACCGAGTGACACGACCGCCCCGTGCGCCGGTCCCGCCACCGGCGCACGGGGCACCTCAGGGTCGAGGAGGACGCTGATGACGAGGAACCTCGTCGAGATCCGAGAGGTCTCAAAGAACTACGCGGGCGTTCACGCCCTTCAGGACGTCTCCTTCGAGATCGCCGAGGGGGAGGTCCACGCGCTGTGCGGTGAGAACGGGGCCGGGAAGTCCACGCTCATCAAGATCCTCACCGGCGCGATCCACCCGACGTCGGGTGAGATCGCGTTCGACGGGAGCGAGCTGCACGACCTGACGCCGCGCAAGGCGATGGCGCTCGGCATCGCCGCGGTCTACCAGGAGTTCAGTCTGGTGCCGTTCCTCACGGTCGCGGAGAACATCTTCTACGGCCGCGAGCTGCACCGGGGCGGCGTCCGGGACGTCGCCCGGATGAACCGCGAGGCGCAGCAGCTCTGCGACCAGATGGGCATCCGGATCGACGTGAAGGCCCAGGTGCACAACCTCGGCGTCGCGTACCAGCAGATCGTCGAGATCGTGAAGGCCGTCGCGACGAACGCGAAGTTCATCATCATGGACGAGCCGACCGCGCCGCTCACGGTGAGCGAGACCGAGGTCTTCTTCGGGATCATCGAGCGGCTCCGCGAGCGCAACGTGACGATCCTGTTCGTCTCCCACCGGCTGGACGAGGTCTTCCGGCTGTGCGACCGGGTCACCGTCCTGGTGGACGGGAAGCTCTCGACGACCAGCCGCACCGCGGACATCGGCGAGCGCGAGCTCATCTCGCTCATGGTCGGCCGCGAGCTCAACAGCGACTACCCGCACGCCGACCGCTCCCCCGGCGACGTCGTGTTCGAGGCCAGCGGCGTCACGAGCAAGGACGTCACGGACATCTCCTTCCACGTCCGCGAGGGCGAGATCGTCGGCCTCGGCGGCCTCATCGGCGCCGGTCGGACCGAGGTCGCGCGCCTCGTCTTCGGGGCCGACCCGATGACGGGCGGCACCATGCGGGTGCGGGGGCGGAACTACCGGCCGAGGTCGACCCGCACCGCGCTCGCGAACAAGATCGGCCTCATCCCGGAGGACCGCAAGGCGCAGGGCGTCGTGCTCAACCGCCCGGTGCGCGACAACGTGACCTACGCCTGCCTCAAGCAGCTCGCCGTCGCCGGCGTCGTGAGGACGGGCAGGGAGCGCGACGTCGTCGACTCCTACGCCTCGAGCCTTCGGATCAAGATGCCCGGGAGCTGGCAGCTCGTGGCCAACCTCTCGGGCGGGAACCAGCAGAAGGTCGTCCTCGCGAAGATGCTCGCGACGGACTGCGAGATCCTCATCCTCGACGAGCCGACCCGCGGGATCGACGTCGGGGCGAAGCAGGAGATCTACGAGCTGATGACGCGGCTGGCCCAGGCGGGCAAGGCCATCATCCTCATCAGCAGCGAGATGCCGGAGCTCATCGGGATGTCCGACCGGATCCTCGTGATGCGCGAGGGCCGCATCGTCGGCGAGCTGAGTCCGCCGCAGTACTCGCAACAGACAATCCTGGAGATGGCCTCGGGTCTCGATCCGCTCCACGCGGACGACTGACCGGGCGTTCTCGCCTCCCCCTCGACCAAGAAAGAACGCTCCCATGCGCCACAAGAGCCTGGCGATGTTCGCCCTCAACTACGGCATCCTCCTGATGCTGATCGCCCTGCTGATCTTCTTCTCGGTGATGTCGCCGAACTTCATGACCGTCGGGACGATGGTCACGATCCTGAAGCAGATCATGATCATCGGAATCGTCTCCATCGGCAGCGCCTTCGTCATCCTGACCGGGGGGATCGACCTCTCCGTCGGATCCGTCGCGGCCGTCTCCGCGGTCACGGCCGCCATCCTCATGCTCAACGGGATGCCCGTCCTCCTCGCGTGCCTCGTTACGGTCCTCATCGCCGGGGTCTACGGCGCGATCAACGGGCTCCTCATCACCAAGATCGCGGTGCCACCGCTCATCGCGACGCTGGCCACCATGACGTCGCTGCGCGGTCTGGCCTTCATCATCACCGGCGGCCTGCCCGTCTTCGGCTTCTCCACCACGTTCGGGCAGTTCGCGTCGGGCACGTTCCTCGGCCTGCCCTACCCGGTCATCCTGCTGCTCGCGCTGTACGGCTTCGCCATCTGGTTCCTCGGCCGCACCACCATGGGCCGGTACATCTACGGCGTCGGCAGCAACCAGGAGGCGTCCCGCCTGTCCGGCATCAACGTCGGCTGGGTCAAGATCTTCACCTACATGGTCTCGGGCCTCCTGGCCGGCGTCGCCGGCCTCGTGCTGCTCTCGCGGACCAACTCCGGCCAGCCGGGTGCCGCCTCCGGGTACGAGATGGAAGCGATCACCTCCGTCGTCCTCGGCGGCATCGCCCTCACCGGCGGCGAGGGCAAGATCAGCCTCGTCCTGGTCGGCGCCGTCATCATGGGCGTCCTCAAGACCGGCATGGTCATGCTCAACGTCAACGACTACGTGCAGATGGTCGTCCAGGGCGGCGTCCTCATCCTCGCCGTCGCGCTCTCCGTCATGACGCAGCGCATCCGCAAGCGCCTCGCCGACCTGCCCGCCTGATCCCGCCTGACCCCGGCCCACCCCGGCGGAGCCGAGAAGGAACGCACATGCCCTACGCCATCGGTATCGACTACGGCACCCAGTCCGCCCGCGCCGAGCTCGTCGACCTGGTCGACGGCACGATCGTCGCGAGCGCGGAGGGCGGCTACCCCCACGGCGTCATGGAGACCCGGCTGCCGAGCGGCGCCCAGCTCGGCCCCGGCTGGGCGCTGCAGGACGGGCGGGACTACTGGGACCTGCTGGTCCGGCTGGTCCGCCGGCTCGTCGCCGGGGTCGACCCGGACGCCGTCGTCGGCATCGGGCTCGACTCGACGTCGTGCTCCGTCCTGCCGCTCGACGCGGAGATGGAGCCGCTCAGCTCCCACCCCGAGTTCGAGGACGTGCCGCTCGCCCACCTGGCGCTGTGGAAGCACCACGCCGCCCAGCCGTACGCCGACCGGCTGACCCGGATCGCCGCCGAGCGCGGCGAGCCGTTCCTCGCCCGGTACGGGGGCCGCATCAGCAGCGAGTGGCTGATCCCGAAGATCATGCAGGTGGCCGCGGAGGCCCCGGACGTGTACCGCGCGGCGCACCGCTTCTCCGAGGTCGCCGACTGGCTGTGCTTCAAGCTGACCGGCACCCACGTGAAGAGCAACGTCATGGCCGGCTACAAGTCGCTGTGGGAGGAGGGGACCGGGTACCCCGGGACCGACTTCTTCGCCGCGCTGGACCCGCTGCTGGAGAACGTCGTCGCCGAGAAGCTGCCGGCCCCGGTGCGGACCGTCGGGGGGCGCGTCGGCCACCTCTCCCCCGCGGTGGCGGCCGAGCTGGGGCTGACGACGCGCACCGCGGTCGCGGTCGCCCAGTCCGACGCCTGCGTGGTGCCGGCGGCGCTCGGGATGGACCAGGTCGGCCAGCTCGTCATGAGCATCGGGACCTCCACCTGCCACCTCCTGCTCGGCGACGTCCAGCGCGAGGTGCCCGGCATGTGCGGCGCGGTCAAGGACGGGACCTCGCCCGGGTTCGTCTCCTACGAGCTGGGCCAGGCGGCGGTCGGCGACATCTTCGACTGGTTCGTCCGCACCTGCGTGCCCGACGCCGTCGTGGAGCAGGCGCGCGCCGCCGGCATCGGGACGCACGAGCTGCTCGAGCGGCAGGCCGCGGCCCTCGCCGTCGGGGCGAGCGGGCTGGTCGCGCTCGACTGGTGGAACGGGAACCGGTCGATCCTCGTCGACGCCGACCTCACCGGCGTCGTCGTCGGCCTCACCCTCGCGTCGACGCCGGCCGAGATCTACCGGGCGCTCATCGAGGCGACGGCGTTCGGGACCCGCACGATCGTCGAGACGCTCCGCGAGAGCGGGGTCCCGGTGACCGAGCTCTACGCCGCGGGTGGGATCCCGAGCAAGAACGCCCTGCTCGTCCAGGTCTATGCCGACGTGTGCGGCATGGACGTGCTCGTCCCCGCCCTGGCGCAGAGCGCCGCCTACGGATCGGCCCTGTTCGGTGCCGTCGCGGCGGGGCGCGAGGCTGGCGGCTTCGACACGGTCGCCGAGGCCACCGACGCGCTCGGGTGCCGCGAGTTCACCCGCTACCGCCCGCGCGAGGACGCCGTGGCCGCCTACCACCCGCTGTACGAGATCTACCGCGAGCTGCACGACCTGCTCGGCGCGGCGAACGGACCGCTCAAGCGGCTCCGGGCCGTCGCCGACGCCGCGAGCCGCCCGAGCGGCACCCCCGCGTACCCCGCCTGACCCCCCGAAAGAGCTGGAGAGAAGAATGAACGACCGATTCCACGACCTGAGGCAGACGGTGCTCGAGGCCAACCTCGAGCTCGTCGCCCGCAACCTCGTGATCTCGACCTGGGGGAACGTCTCGGGCTACGACGCCGAGGCCGGGGTCATCGCGATCAAGGCGAGCGGCGTGACGTACGACGAGATGACGATCGACCACATGGTCGTGCTCGACCTGGACGGCACCACCGTCGCCGGCGACTACCGGCCGTCGACCGACACCCCGACGCACCTGGCCCTCTACCGGCTCTACGGCGACCACGGCGTGCGCGGCGTCGTGCACACCCACTCCAAGTTCGCGACGGTCTGGACCCAGGCCATGCGCGACATCCCGGCGCTCGGCACCACCCACGTCGACTACTTCGACGGACCGATCCCGTGCACGCGCGAGCTGACCCCCGCCGAGGTGGCCGCGGGCTACGAGGCCGCCCAGGCCGTCGCGATCGAGGAGGCCGTGAGCCCCGACCGCTGCCTGCGGATGCAGGCGATCCTCCTCGCGCACCACGCTCCGTTCGCGTGGGGGACCTCGCCCGAGGCCGCCGTCACCAACGCCCAGGTGCTCGAGTACGTGGCCGAGATGGCCTACCTGGAGAGCACGCTGCTCGGTCGCACGCCCGACGTGCTGCCCGAGCACATGCACGTCAAGCACCGCGACCGGAAGTTCGGGGCCGACGCCTACTACGGCCAGGTGACCAGGTGAGCGGCGAGCTGTCCGCCGCCATCGAGCGGACGCTCCACCTCGAGAGCGACGCCATCCGCGAGCTCGCCGACACCTGCCGGATCGAGCAGGTCCAGCAGGTCATCGACGCCATCCAGGCCTGCACCGGCAAGGTCGTGACGTCGGGCTGCGGCACGTCCGGCACCGCCGCGCGCAAGATCGCGCACACGCTCTCCTGCGTCGAGTGCCCCGCGCTCTTCCTCGAGCCGGCGGACGCGGTCCACGGTGGCCTCGGCGTCGTGCAGCCCGGCGACGTCGTCATCCTGTTCACCAAGGGGGGCCAGACCGAGGAGATGACGAGCCTCGTCGCCCCGTGCCAGGCCAAGGGGGCCGTCGTCGTCGGCGTCACCCAGAACCCCGAGTCCGACCTCGGCCGGACGGCGGACATCCTCCTGGAGGTGCGCACCGGTCGCGAGCCCGACCCGTTCAACATGCTGGCGACCGCGTCCATCCTCGGCGTCCTCGCGATGTTCGACGCCATCACGATCGAGCTGATGCAGCTGCGCGGGTTCACCAAGGCGCAGTTCGCGCTGATCCACCCCGGGGGCGCCGTCGGCAAGCGCCTCAATGCCGGTGGCTGACCACCCGACGAGCGCACCGCCACGCGTGCGCACGACGCCGTCGCTCTACGCCGCCGACCCGCTGCACCTCGCCGAGGCGCTCGGCTCGGCCGCGGCGGCGGGGGCCGACGGCCTCCACTTCGACGTCATGGACGGTCACTTCGTCCCCGAGCTGGGGCTCAACGCCGTCCAGCTCGAGCGGGTGCTCGCGGCGTCCGACCTGCCCATCGACGTCCACCTCATGACGTCGGACAACCGGCGCAGCGCCGACGTCTTCGCCCTCCCGGGCGTGCGGACGGTCGCGTTCCACGTCGAGGCCCAGCCGGAGCGGGAGGGCCGGGAGATCCTCGCGCTCATCCGTGCACGGGGACCGCGGGCGTGGCTGGCGCTCTCCCCGGAGACCGAGGTCGGGCTGCTCGCCGGGTTCGGCGGGGAGCTCGACGGCGTGCTCGTCATGTCGTGCCGGCCGGGTGAGCGCGGGGCGCAGTACATCCCGACGACGCCGGAGCGCGTCCGCGAGGTGCGCCGCCTCGTCGGGCCGGGCCCGGAGATCGGTGTCGACGGCGGCCTCACCCCCGAGCGCGCGGGGGCGTGCGTCGAGGCCGGCGCGAGCGTCCTCGTCCTCGGGCGCAGCTTCTTCGGCGGGGGCGACGGGCCCGTCGGGGGCGACGAGCCCGGCTAGTCCTCGGGCTCGCTCAGCCGGAGCAGCTCGGCCGCGAGCGCGTGGTCGACGACGACGGCGTCGACCAGTCCGGCCCGGATGGCGGCGAGCACGATCGACGCCTTGGGCACGCCGTCGGCGATCACGATCTTGAGCGGCACCCGCGCGAGCAGGTCGACCGGGATCCGGATCATCCGTCCGGCGAGCATCTCCAGCGGGCGCCCCTGCGCGTCGAGGAAGATGCCGGCCACCTCGCCGACCGCCCCGGCCTCGACCAGGGCGAGCCGCTCGGACTCCTCGAGCCGGTCGACGAGCTGGCTCGTCGTCGGCTCCCACGAGCCCGCGGACAGGCAGGCGATCGTGAGGTCGTGGAACGCCTCGTACGCGCGCCGGATCTCGGGCTGCCGGCGGATCGTCGTCGCCGCCTCGGGGTTGTCGACGAGGAGCGGGGCGAAGATCGGCACCGCCTGCCCCTCGGCCGACGTGACCACCCTCCGCAGGATCTCGATCGGCGAGATCGCGAGGTCGTCGCCGAGCGAGCCGTTGAGCTGGATCGCGCGCACCGGCGGCAGGCCGCCGAGGAACCCGGACATCGCCGCGAGGGTCCGGCCCCAGGCGAGGCCGACGACGTCCTGCGGGCTCAGCCGCGTCGCGAGGAACGCGGCGCCCGCCATCGCCACCTGGTCGCGGGCCGCCGCGTGGTCGACCGGCGCGACGACGATGCTGTCCACCAGCCCGAACCGGTGCCGCAGGCGCGCCGCGAGCGTCATCTCCGCGCTCGGGTTCTCGTGGATCGACACCGTGACGATGCCCGTCTCGCGGGCCCGCGCCAGCAGCCGGGCCACCTTGAACCGGGAGATGTCGAGCTCGGCCGCGATCTGGAGCTTGGTCTTGTCCTCGAGGTAGTAGGCGCGGGCGACCTTGACCGTGAGCTGAGCGGACGCGGCTTGCGAGGACGGGGACGCGCTCATGTGAGCAGCCTAGTGGCGGCGGCTCGTCCCGGGACACCCGGACGGACGGCGGCGGCCCGCCGGGCCGGCGCCGGCGTCCGCCGGCGCGTCCGACGACCGCGGGGGTGCGAGCCTGCCGCCCGCACCCCCGCTCCGTCCGGCCGCGGCCGGTGGTCGACCGGGGCCGGTCAGCCCACGCGCGAGCGCACGGTCCGGGCCGCCTCGACCAGGTTCTCCAGCGACGCCCGGGTCTCCGCGTAGCCGCGCGTCTTGAGGCCGCAGTCCGGGTTCACCCAGAGCTGCCGCTCCCCCACCGAGTCGAGCGCCAGCCCGAGCAGCTCGACCAGCTCCTCGACGCTCGGCACGCGCGGTGAGTGGATGTCCCACACGCCCGGGCCGATCCCCCGCTCGAACCCGGCGGCCGCCGGCAGCAGCTCCATCCGCGAGCGGGCGGCCTCGATCGAGGTGACGTCGGCGTCGAGCGCGTCGATCGCCGGGAGGATCAGCTCGAACTCGGAGTAGCACAGGTGCGTGTGGATCTGCGTCTCGGGACGCACGCCCGACGTCGCCAGCCGGAACGACCCGACCGACCAGTCGAGGTAGGCCTCGTGGTCCGCCGAGCGCAGCGGCAGCAGCTCCCGCAGCGCGGGCTCGTCCACCTGGACGACGCCGATGCCGGCCGCCTCGAGGTCCGCGACCTCGTCCCGCAGGGCGAGCGCGACCTGGTTGGCGGTCTCGCCGAGCGGCAGGTCGTCGCGCACGAACGACCACGCCAGGATCGTGACCGGCCCGGTGAGCATGCCCTTGACCGGCTTGTCCGTGAGCGACGCGGCGTAGGTCGCCCACGCCAGCGTCATCGGCTCGGGCCGGGACACGTCGCCCCACAGGATCGACGGTCGCGTGCAGCGCGAGCCGTAGCTCTGCACCCAGCCGTTGCGCGTGACCGCGAACCCGTCGAGCAGCTCGGCGAAGTACTGCACCATGTCGTTGCGCTCCGGCTCGCCGTGCACCAGCACGTCGAGGCCGAGCTCCTCCTGCAGCGCGATGACGCGGCCGACCTCGGCCCGCATCGCGTCGGCGTAGGCCGCGGCGTCGAGCTCGCCGCGGCGCAGCGCCGCCCGCGCGAGCCGCAGCTCGGGCGTCTGCGGGAACGAGCCGATCGTCGTGGTCGGCAGCGTCGGCAGGCCGGCGAGGGCCGCCTCCTGCGCCGCGCGCCGCTGCGCGTACGGCCCGCGGGAGAACGAGTCGGCCGACAGCTCGGCCGCCCGGGCGCGCACGGCCGGGTCGACGACGCCGGGGGCGGTCGCGCGGTCCGCGAGCGCCGCGCGGTTGGTCTCGAAGGCGGCCGCGGCGGCCTCCGGTCCGGCGGCGACGGCGAGCACCTCACCGATCTTCTCGTCGGCGAACGCGAGCCAGCCGGCGACGCGAGCCGGCAGCGTGGCGGGGCCGAGGTCGGAGCGGCCCGCGTCCCCGGACGCGTCGTCCAGCTCGTCCGCCACGGTGTGCGGCACGTGCAGCAGCGAGGTGGACGTCGTCACGCCGACCGGGCCGCCCGCGACCCCGGCGAGGGCCGCGACCGTCGCCGCGGCGGCGTCGAGGTCGGTGCGCCACACGTTGTGCCCGTCGACGACGCCGGCCAGCAGCGTCACGCCCGAGAGGTCGCGCGTCGTCCCGTCCGGAGCCGTCGGGGCCGGGAGCTCGCCGCGGACGAGGTCGAGCGCGATCGCCTCGACGCCGGCGGCGAGCAGCGGGTCGATCGCGCAGCCGAGGCGGCCGTAGGGCGCGGCCACGAGGATGCGCGGACGCGCCTCGCCGACGGCCGCGGAGGTCAGGGCGGCGTACGCCCGCTCCGTCGCGGCCGTGACCTCCTCGCGGGGCACCTCCCACAGGTCGCTGACGAGCGCCGGCTCGTCGAGCTGGACCCAGGCGGCCCCGGCCGCGGCGAGGTCGGCGAGCAGGAGGGCGTAGGCGGCGACGACCTCGTCGAGGCGGTCGAGCGGCCGGAAGCCGGCGGGGGCGTCGGCGCTCGCCTTGGCCAGGAGCAGGTAGGTGACGGGACCGACGAGCACGGGACGGCCGACGACGCCGAGCCCCGCGGCCTCGCGGACGTGCGCGACGCGGGAGCTGCCGCGGTAGGCGAGCGGCGTCAGCGGGCCGATCTCCGGGACGAGGTAGTGGTAGTTCGAGTCGAACCACTTCGTCATCTCGAGCGGCGGCTGCTCGGCGGTGCCGCGCGCGAGAGCGAACTCGACGTCCGTGCCCAGCGGCGTGCTGGCCGCGGGGTCGACGAGACCGGCGAACCGCTCGGGCACGGCGCCGAGCGCGAGCGTCACGTCGAGCACCTGGTCGTAGTGGGCGAAGTCGAGCGGGACGGAGCTCGGCTCGGTCAGGCCGAGGTCGCGCAGGCGGGTGACGGTCGCGGCGCGCAGGGCCGTGGCCGCCTCCGCGAGGTCGGCCGCGCTGGTGCGGCCGGCCCAGTGGCTCTCGAGCGCGCGCTTGAGCTCGCGGTCGCGGCCGATCCGGGGGTAGCCGAGCACCGTCGCGCGGGGGAGCGCGGCGGCGTCGGGGCTGGTCGAGGGTGCGGTGGGGGAAGGCATGGGGTTCTCCGGGGTGTGGGTGTCCCGAGCCCGGCGGGCGCGATCCGCGATCCGCGTCGGTGGCGGGCCGCGGCCGTGCGCGCCGAAGGCTCAGGCGGGGGCGAGGACCTCGTCGAGGAGGGCCGAGACGCCGCCGTGCTGGTTGAAGGTGTACAGGTGCAGGCCCGGGGCTCCGGCCTCGAGGACCTCCCGGGCCAGGCGCGCGGTCGCCCGCAGCCCGATCCGGGTGGCCTCATCACGGGTCGCGGCCGCGTCGAGCTCGGCGAGCAGCGCGGTCGGTTCCGGGATGTCGTTGAGGGCGCACAGCTTGCGCACCCGCGCGGGGTCGGTGAGCGGCAGGATGCCGGGGACGAGGGGGATCGTGACCCCGGCCTCGCGCGCGGCCTGCTGCAGCTCCCGGTACGCCTCCGCGTCGAAGAAGAGCTGGGTGATGGCGAAGTCGGCACCGGCGTCCTGCTTGGCCCGCAGCGCGGCCAGCTCGTCCGCGCGGCACGCGTACCGGCGGGTGGCCGGGGCGGCCCCGACGGCGCCGGCCTCGGCGCCCCCGACCGCCGGGTCCTCGCCGGCGGCGACGGCCGCGCTCGTCTCGTAGCCGGGGTACGCGGCGACGGCGATCGACACCCGCGGGTGCTGCCCGCGGTGCGCGACGAGGCGGGCGAGGCCCGAGCTCGCCCGCGCGCCGAACCGCTCGGCCTCGACCTCGCGGATGAGCTCGACGAGGTCGCTCGCGCGGGAGAACCCGTCAGGCGCCGGGGTCCACTCGGTCTCGCCCTGCGGGGCGTCGCCGCGCAGGGCGAGGAAGTCGCGGACGCCGGCGTCGAGGAACGCCTCGACCACCGCGCGGAGCTCGGCCCGCGAGCGCCCGACGCACGTGAGGTGCGCGATCACCGGCACCGTCGTCTCGGCGAGGATGCGGGCGACGAGCGCCTGCGAGCGCTCGGCCGTGCTGCCGGAGGCGCCGTAGGTGACGGAGAAGTAGTCCGCGTCCCCCTCGGCGAGCCGGGTGATCGTCTCCCACACCTGCGCCTCGCCCTTGGGCGTGCGCGGGGGGTACAGCTCGTAGCTGATCGTCGGACGCGGCGGACGGTAGAGCTCGGACGTGGTCACGTCGGCCTCCCGTCTCGCCGCGGGTGGTTGGCCCGCATGAGTGTCTCCATCGGTCCTGGCGTGAGCACCCTTCCCCGCGGGAGGCTTCCGTTGAGGGGTTGCTGCGGCGTCGACGAGCCAGGTCTCTCGGCCGCTCTGGATGGTGTCTGGAGAGTAGCGCGGGCGACGGGCGGTGGTCCAGATGCCGGGCTGCGGTCCGCATGTCGAGACGTGCCGGCGCCCGCGACGCGGGTCCGGCGCCCTGACCCGAATTGATAACAGTTCTCATTTTCGGCTAGGGTCGAGCAGGTCCCCATGACCGAGACCACTCCCGAGATAGCAAGGACCCGCATGTCCCGATCCACCCGCCCGCTCGCCGCCGCCGCCCTCGGCGTCCTCGCCATCGCGCTCGCCTCCTGCGCCGCGCCCTCGACGGGCAGCGACGACGGCTCGACCGCCGGCACCACCGAGGAGCACGAGGAGCACGACGACCACGACCACGACGGCGAGGACCACGAGGACCACGCCGACGGGCACGACGACGCCGAGGCCACCGAGGCCTCGAGCCGGACGCCCCGCCTCGCCCTGACCTACGACGGCGGCATCCTCGTCGTCGACGCCACGACGCTCGAGACGGTCGCCGACCTCCAGCTCGACGGCTTCAACCGGCTCGCCGCCCTCGGCGACGGCCGCCACGTCGCCGTCTCGACCACCGGCGGCTGGGCGGTGCTCGACGCCGGCACCTGGAGCGTCCCGCACGGCGACCACTCGCACTACTACACGGCGGCCCCGGCCCTGACCGACGTCCTGCTCGAGGCCACGACGCCCGGACACGCCGTCCACCACGACGGCCTCAACGCCTTCTTCGACGACGGCACCGGCGACGTCACCGTCGTCGAGACGAGCGAGTGGACGGACATGGTCGAGCACGGCCACCTCCACCCGATCCGCGAGTACACGACCGAGCACGCGCACCACGGTGTCGCGGTCGCGACCGCCAACGGCGACCTGTTCGTGACCCGCGGCGACGACAGCGGGCGCACCGGCGCCATGCTGCTCGACGCCGACGACGCCGAGATCGCGGTCGACGACCAGTGCCCCGGCGTGCACGGCGAGTCCGCCGCGACGGACGCCGACGGCGAGGAGTTCATCCTCGCCGGCTGCGAGAACGGGGCCCTCGTCCTGCGCGACGGCACCTTCACCAAGCTCGCGGCGCCCGACGCCTTCGGCCGCATCGGCAACGCGTTCAGCGTCGAGGGCAACGACATCGTCCTCGGCGACTACAAGACCAACGAGCAGGGCGGGATCGGCCTGACGCAGATCAGCCTCATCGACCTCGGCACCGACACCATCACGCCGGTCGACCCGTTCGGCGGGTCGGACGCCGAGTACACGTGGCGCGGCCTCGCCCGCGGCGACGACGGCGAGATCCTGGTGCTCGGCACCGACGGCGTGCTGCGCGTCCTCGACACCGCGGGCGCACAGGTCCGCGAGATCCCCGTCATCGACGCGTGGGAGGTGCCGGAGGAGTGGCAGACGGCGCACCCGGCCCTGACCGTCCTCGACGGGATGGCCTACGTGACGGAGCCCGCCACCGGCGAGCTGCACGCCGTCGACTTCAGCGGCGGGACCGTCTGGAAGTCCGGTGACCTCGGGCGCCCCACGACGGAGATCGCCGGCGTCACCGGCTGATCCCCCGCCGGTCCGCCGCGCCGCCGTCGTCCGTCTCGTCTCCTCCTCCTTCGAGACGGACGACGGCGGCGCTTCGGCGTCCGGGAGGGGCCGGCGACGGGCGGCCGCGGCCGCGCGGGTCGCTCAGCCCTCGGCGGCCTCCGGGTCGATCCACGGACGGCGCGGGTAGGGGTCGTCGATGTGCCCGGCGTTGAGCGCCCGCGCCACGGCCTCCCGCGGGCCGTCGCGCAGCGGGACGCCGGCCGCCTCGAACGCGTTCATGACGTGCATCATGTGCGTGCGCGCCGTCGAGACCGAGATGCCCAGCGTCGACGCGACCGACGACCACGGATAGCCCGCCGCGAGCAGCCGCACCACCTCGCGGGCGCGCGGCGAGAGCTCGACCGCGCCGACCGGGTCGGCGAGCACGGCCTCCGCCAGCTCCGAGTTCACGTGCGCCTCGCCCCGGGCGGCCGCCGCGAGGGCGCAGACGAGGTGCTCCGGCGAGTCGTCCTTGAGCACGAGGGCACAGGCGCCTGCCGCGAGCGCGCGCCGCAGCGTCGCGGGTCGCCGCGCCCCCGCGTGCAGGAGCACCTGCACGCCCAGGTCGCGCAGCACCCGCACGTTCTCTGCCGCGTCGCTCCCGTCACCGAGGTCGACGTCGAGCAGCACGACGTCGATGTCCTCGACCCCGTCGCGCAGCAGCTCGGCGACGCTCGACGCACTCCTGACGTGCCGGACGCCACTGGCGCCCTCCAGCACGGCCTCGACTCCCCGCAGCACGATCGCATGACCGTCGACGGCTGCAACCCTCGCGAGGGATGGCCCCATCATCTCCACCACGCATGAGTAGTTTCGCCATGCGACTCCCCCTGCCCATGGCGGGATCCCCTCACGATCCCCCTGTCGCGTTCACGGTACCTAAAGGTGGCGCGTGATCCGGACGCCGCGGGGTCGTCGAAATCGACGACTGACGGTCGGCTTGACCCTGTGGCAGCGTGTTTGCGTCGGAGTCGTTCGACCGGCGCGTGGATCGTGACGCGTCGTGAAGGCAGGGGGATGCCTAGCTGCTCGGCAGTTCGTCGCGCCCTCCTGCCGTCACGGCGCTCGTGACGTGGCGCGCCTGCAGCATCCCTCGAGCGCTGCACCACCGCGCGTATCGGTCCCCCGGTGCGCGCGGCGGCACCCGAACCAGCTGGCCCTCACCGGCTGCTCCGACCCCGGGTCCCGGCCGCTGACACAGAGCGGCCGGGCCCTTGGGTCTGCCCGTCGCGCGGGTGGACGTCCTTGCACGATTCGCGGCCGCCGACACGGGCGGCGCGAGAGCTGGCGGCACGCGCCGCAGGAGATGGGGATCAGTGAGAGAGACCAGGACCATGCCCGGACGGCGGCGACCCCGCGCGGTCCGCGCACTCGTCGGGCTCGCCGTCGGCGCCGTCGCGATGATGGGGATCGCGACGCCGGCGAGCGCCGCCGAGCTGACGGCGACCGTCACGAACCCGCGGGTCACCCTCGGCTACGACCCCGAGGGAACCGGGACCGAGGTGTCCCAGGACACCGAGATCACGACGAGCACGACGCTCACCTTCCACGCGGACTGGAGCATCCCGGGCCAGTCGAACGACGGCGACACGTTCCTCGTCCCCGTGCCGAGCCCGTTCCGCATCGCGAGCAGCGAGCCGTTCACGATCAACGGCCCGAACGGACCGCTCACCACCTGCCAGTACTCGGTGCCCGACCTGGCCATCAGGTGCACCGTCATCGGCGGCCCGCACGCGAACGCCGAGGGCACCATCTGGTTCACCGGCCGGCTCGACCCGCCGGGCGACCCGAGCGAGAGCCCCACGTGGGAGGTCGGCGGCACGCCGGTCGTCCTGCCGACGCCGCACGTCCCGCCGCCCGGTCCGTACACGCCGCCGTTCGGCACGACCAAGCGCGTGACCAGCGCCTCGATCGTCGGCGGCAAGGCGCAGCTCCAGTGGGGGCTCGAGATGTGGCCCGGCTGCGACGGCCCCGTCGTCGGCACCTGCGTCGACGAGTTCACCGTGTCCGACCAGCTCGTGTCGACGAACCCCGCGATGCCGCACTCGCTGCGCGAGGGCTCGTTCGTCCTCTACCGCTGGGACCGCGCGCAGAACCCCGACGGCACGTGGGTCGAGGCCGGCGCCGGCGACACCGGCGTCCCCGGCTCCCACGCCAGCCTCGCCTGGTACGACAACGGCGTGTGGACCGTCAACACCGACGCGCTCGACGGCGAGGTCTTCACCGAGCCGCAGGTCTCGGCCGACGGCAAGAGCTACACCTTCCACCTCGACAACGCGACGGTGCCGCACCAGTACCGGCTCGCCTACTGGAGCGACGCCGACGGCGTGGTCTCGCTGGACGACGAGCTGTACCAGAACACGGCGACCGTGAACGGCGACCCGAAGGAGTCCTCGGCCCGTCCGCGCGTCCAGGGCGGTGGCGGCGCCGACGCCGGGGCCTACACGTCGTTCGTCGCCAGCAAGCGCGTCACCGACGAGAGCGGCGCAGTCCTGCCGGAGGAGTACACGCTCACCGCGACGCAGGGCGGCCAGACCGAGACGATCACCGTCCCCGCGGACGGCACCCAGGTCAACTCGCCGTACTTCCTCGCGAGCGGCGGCCCGATCACGATCTGCGAGACCGTCCCGTCCGTCGCCGGCGTCATCTGGGCGCCCTACACGGTCACCGGCACGGGGGTCACGGGCCCCGACGCCGACGGCTGCTACACCCTGGCGCCCGCCGGCGGCGAGCGGATCGAGATCGTCGTGGACAACCGCGCCACCCCGGCCGACGGCACCTTCTCGGTGACCAAGGCGCTGGACGCGGACGAGCGGGTCACCGGCCTCGTCGGCGACACCACCTTCACGATCGCCTACACCGTCAACGGCGTGGCGCAGACCCCGCTCACGGTCGCGGCCGGCGAGACGGTCACGTCGCCCGCGCTGCCGGCCGGGGCGAGCGTCGCGCTCACCGAGGTCAAGCCGGACGTCTTCGGCGTGGTCTGGGGGCCGGAGGTCTTCACGCGGTCGTCGTTCACGATCGACGGCGGTGGTGACATCGCGATCGAGCTCACCAACCCGGCGACGCCCGCGACCGTGAGCGTCGGCGACCACACGTGGATCGACGCCGACCGCGACGGCATCCAGGACGAGGGCGAGCAGCCGCTCGCCGGCGTCGAGGTGACGCTGACCGGTCCCGACGGCACCGAGGTCACGGACGTGACCGGCGCCGTGGTCGGCCCGCAGGTGACGGACGAGAACGGCGACTACCTGTTCGAGAACCTCCCGCCGCTGCAGGAGGGCTCCTACACGGTCACCGTGACGGGCACGCCGGATGGCTACTACCCGACGCCGGTGGTCGAGGCCGGCGACGACCGCGCGGTCGACTCCTCGGACGGCTCGGCCAGCAGCTACCTGCCGCTCGACGTCGACGGGGCCGCCGACCTCACGCTCGACTTCGGCTTCGTGACGTACACGCCGGAGATCGACATCGTGAAGAAGGACATCGACGGCAACGACGCGAACACCGAGGGCGACGCCGCCGACCTGACCGACAGGAACGGCGCCACCACGCTCGAGTTCGTCGTCACCAACACCGGGGACGAGCCGCTCATCGGCATCGAGCTGGTCGACGTCTCCTCGGGCAGCGGCACGGTCGACACCTCGGCCGTCTCGTGCGCCTTCCCCGACGACACGACCGGGACGACCTGGGCGGGCCCGCTCCTCCCGGGCGAGCAGATCACCTGCACGGCGCCGCTGACCGACGTGACCGCCACCGCGCTCCACCGGGACACCGCGACCGTCACCGCCGTCGGGTACGTCACCGGCCAGGAGGTCTCGGACGACGACCCGTACCACGCGAAGGTCACCCCGACGCCGGCGCAGCAGCCGACGCCGAAGGAGCTCGGCAGCACCGGCGTCGGCAGTGCCTCGCTCGTGCTCGGCGCGGCGGCGCTCCTGCTGCTGGGCGGGTTCGCGGCCGTCGCGGGCGCACGGCGTCGCCGGGAGTCCGTCTGACGCTGAGCCGAGGCGCGTGACCCGCGCCGACGCGGCGTGACGAGGGCCGGTCCACCACACGGTGGGCCGGCCTTCGTCGCGCCGCCCCCGGGACGGCGGTGGCGGCGGGGCGCTGGGAGGACCGGGCGCCGGGGGCGGTGCGGCGCCGTGGCCACCCCGCGACCGGATCCGCGGGGCCGTCCGGCCCGGTGGTCGGCGCGGCCGAGGCGGTGTCCACCGTGGGGCCGGGTCCAGGGGGCGATCCGGTCCAGGGGTGGCCACGACCGAGGCCCCGGTGCGCGCCGGGTGCGCCGCACCCGAGCACCCGCGGCCCGGCGGCCCCGCCGTCAGCGCGTGACGTCGCCCAGCGCGACGAGGTGCAGCTCGTCCGTCGAGGTGAGCGCGAGCCGGCGCAGGTCGGGGGAGAACGCGAGGTTCGCCGTCGTGCGCGGGGTGTGCAGCACGGCGAGGAGGTCGGCGCGCCGCCCGACGACGGGCGCCGACAGGATCTCGACGCCGGCCCCCGACGACACCCAGAGCCGACCGGCGGGATCGACGCGCAGGCCGTCCGGCCGGCCGTCCCGCGTCAGGTGGACCGTCCAGCGGAAGCCGAGCACCGGCCCCTCCAGGCCGTAGCGCACGGCGTACCCCAGCACGTGACCGGCCTCGGAGTCGGTGACGTAGAGGACGGACTCGTCGGGCGAGAACGCGAGGCCGTTGGGTCCGGGCATCGCGGGGTGCCCGCCGTCGACCGCGCGGACGTTCGCCCCGGTCAGCAGCCCGGGGTCGCGGGGGTCGACGCGGTAGACGTGCGCGCCGTCGACCTCGGGCTCGCCGCCGTACCCCTCGTCCGCCAGGCGCAGCCCGTAGTACGGATCGGTGAACCAGACGGCTCCGTCGGCGGCGACCACGAGGTCGTTCGGGGAGTTGAACCGGTGTCCGTCGACGAGGTCGGCGACGACCGTCCACGACCCGTCGCGCTCGCGTCGCACGACCGCCCGCTCCCCGTGGCTGGCCGCGAGGATGCGGCCGTCGGCGTCGAGCGTGTGCCCGTTCTGGTGGAACGACGGCGAGACCCAGGTCCGGGCCCCGCGCGCGTCGTCGTACGCGAGGAGACGGTCGGCGACGACGTCGCTCCACACGAGCGTGTCGCGGCCCGCGACGGTGTGCCGGGCCGGCAGCCAGACGGGGCCCTCGAACCAGGCGCCCCCGGTGGCGACCGTGCGCAGCGTGGCGCCCGGCGCGACGAGGGCGCGCACGACGTCGGCGCGCGCGTCGTCGACGATCTCCAGCTCGAGCGGCGCGTGACGGTCCGTGCGGACGGGGTCGGAGGAGACGGTCACCCGACGAGCCTAGGTGGTGCGGGCCGCGCCCGCCCGCGCCGGCGGGGCCGCCGGACCGGGGTCACCGGACCGGAGCCGCGTCGCCGTCAGCGGAAGCGCGGGTCCTCGGCTGGGGTGAGACCGCGCGGGGCGTAGCGGGAGTCGTCGAGCGCGATCACGACGACGCCGATGATGTGGAACCACGCGAGCAGGAAGAAGCTGAAGACGCCCTCCTTGCCGAACGCGCGCCCCATCCGCAGCGCGACGATGATCCACACCACGATGTTGACCAGCGGGACGAACAGGAGGATGAACGTACCGACGCCGCGGCCGGCGAGCCGCACGATGCCCCAGAGGTTGACGAACGGCACCCACGCGTACCACGCGGGAAGGTCGGCCTTCTGGAACACCTTCATGAGGAAGAACGCCTCGATGACGTACCAGATGAGGCCACCTCCCCAGTACGTGGGGTTGGCGGCGAGATCGGCGGGATCGGTCGAGCCCGCGAGCGTCATCAACGTGTGCACGACCGAACGCTAGCACCGCTAACATCGAAACGATTCGACGGCCGCTCGGCCACCATCCGCGAAGGAGCACCGATGACCGACAGCCCCGCCCCCGTCCCCGCCGACGCGGCGTACCTCGACCCGACCCGCCCGATCCCGGAGCGGGTCGCCGACCTCGTCTCCCGGATGACCGTGCCGGAGAAGGTCGGGCAGATGATGCAGCTCCCGGCGGACATGTACGTCGCCGGGGACGTGGTCGACTCGGTCGACACCCTCGTGCTCGACTTCCGCGTCGGCTCCGTCCTGCACGCCTCCCCCGAGCAGCTCGCCCGCGCGCACGCGCTCGTCGCGCGGACCCGCCTGCGCATCCCCCTGCTCATCGGCGAGGACTGCATCCACGGGCACTCGTTCTTCCGCGGCGCCACGATCTACCCGACGCAGCTCGGGATGGCCGCGACCTGGGACCCGGAGCTGGTCCGACGGGTCGGGCGGGCCACGGCCGTCGAGGTGGCCCCGACCGGCGTGCACTGGACCTTCTCCCCCGTGCTCTGTATCGCGCGCGACCTGCGCTGGGGCCGGGTCAGCGAGACGTTCGGCGAGGACCCGTTCCTCATCGGTGAGCTCGCGTCGGCGCTCGTCCACGGGTACCAGGGCGACGGCCTGTCCGACCCCGAGGCGATCCTCGCGTGCGCCAAGCACTTCGCCGCCTACTCCGAGACGCAGGGCGGACGCGACGCGTCGGAGGCCGACGTCTCCCGGCGCAAGATGCTCTCCTGGTACACGCCGCCGTTCGAGCGGGTCGCCCGCGAGGGCTGCGCCACGTTCATGCTCGGCTACCAGTCCATCGACGGCGTGCCCGTCACGATCAACGACTGGCTGCTGAACGAGGTCCTGCGCAAAGAGTGGGGCTACTCGGGGATGCTCGTGACGGACTGGGACAACGTCGGCCAGCTCGTCCGCATCCAGGGCATCTCGCCCGACTTCGCCGACGCCGCCGCGCGGGCCGTGCTGGCGGGGAACGACATGGTGATGTCGACGCCGGAGTTCTTCGACGGCGCGCAGGAGGCGATCGAGAAGGGCACGCTGCCGATCGAGGCGATCGACGCGGCCGTCTCCCGGATCCTCCACGTCAAGTTCGCGCTCGGCCTGTTCGAGGACCCGCGCCTGCCCGACGTCGAGCGGCAGCGCGCGGTCATCGGGAGCTCCGAGCACGCGGAGCTCAACCTGGAGGTCGCCCGCCGCTCGCTCGTGCTGCTGCAGAACGACGGCGCGCTCCCCGTCGCGTCCAGTGACCCCGACGGCCCCGGTCGGCAGCTCTCCATCGCCGTCGTCGGCCCGAACGCCCACGACGAGCACACGATCCTCGGCGACTGGGCCGGCGCCTCGGGCCAGGCCCCGTGGCTGCGCGGCATCGGCCACCCGCGCGAGATGACGTCGACGGTCTACGACGGCCTGCGCGAGCTGGGCGAGGCCAGGGGCTGGGACGTCGAGCACACCACCGGCGCCGGCATCCTCACGCTCCAGCCGCACCCGCTCGGCGGCACGATGCCCGACGGCCAGCCCCGCTTCCCGGTGGCCGTCCCCGTCGCGCCGGACGCCGAGGAGCTGGACCGGGCGCGCGAGCTGGCCCGCGCGGCCGACGTCGTCGTCGCGGTCGTCGGCGACCGGATCGAGCTGGTCGGCGAGGGACGCTCGACGGCGACGCTCGACCTCTTCGGCGCGCAGACCGCGCTGCTGGAGGCGATGGCGCAGGAGTGCGCGACGTCCGGCGCGCGGCTCGTCGTCGTCGTCATCGCGAGCAAGCCGCAGATCATCCCCGAGCACGTCCTGGACCGGGCCAACGCCGTCGTCTGGGCCGCGAACCCGGGCATGCGCGGCGGGCAGGCGATCGCCGAGCTCATCGCCGGCGACATCGAGCCGAGCGGTCGGCTGCCGATCTCCTGGCCGCGGCACGTCGGCCAGCAGCCGGTCTTCTACAACGCCATCACCGACCAGCACGGCGACCGCTACGCCGACCTCACGCAGGAGCCGCAGTGGGTGTTCGGCGACGGCCTCTCCTACACGAGCGTCGCGTACTCCGACCTGGAGGTGACGACGCCCGTCGTCGGCACGGGCGACGTCGTCCGGGCGCGCGTCACGCTGACCAACACCGGGGAGCGGCCGGCGCTGGAGACGGTCCAGGTGTACGTCGACGACGTCGTGGCGTCCGTGACATGGGCCGGCAAGGAGCTCAAGGCGTACCGGCAGGTGGAGGTCGCGCCGGGGGAGTCCGTCGTCGTCGACCTCGCGGTGCCGGTGGCCGACCTCACGATCGTCGACGCGGCCGCGCGACGGGTCGTGGAGCCGGGCCGGTTCGCGCTGCTCGTCGGACCGTCCTCGCGGACGTCGGACCTGCTCCGGGCGGAGCTGGACGTCGTGGCCTGACCGGCCCGCGCGAGTAGGCTGGCACCACCACTCACGACGATGTGCCAGGGGGCCTTCTCACCATGACCGATCTCAACGAGCTTCTCTCGATCATCCCCATCGACCAGGTCGCGGCCCAGCTCGGCGTCGACCGCGCGACGGCCCAGGAGGGCGTCGCCGCGGCGATCCCCGCGCTGCTCGGCGGCATGGAGGCGAACGCCAAGGACCCGGCGGGCGAGGCCTCGCTCGTCAAGGCCCTCGCCACGAAGGACACGACGCTCGCCGACGGCGCGGTCGACGTGTCCCGGGTCGACGTCGTCGACGGCGGGAAGATCGTCCGGAACGTGTTCGGCGACCGGACGGACGACGTGATCGCGACGCTCGGCGGCGCGCCCGGCAAGCAGAGCGAGGGCCTCGTCGCGAAGCTCCTGCCGATCCTCGCCCCGATCGTGCTGTCCTTCCTCGCGAAGAAGCTGCTCGGCGGGGGCACCCCGGCGGCCGACCCGGCCACGGGTCAGGCGGCCGGCGAGGCGCCGCACGGCAGCATGGGCGGTGGGCTCGGTGACATCCTCGGCGGGCTGCTCAACGGGCTCGGCGCGGGCGGCCAGACCTCGACGCCGTCCAGCGGCGGGCTCGGCGGCGGCCTCGGCGACCTGCTCGGCGGGATGTTCGGCGGCGGGTCGAGCGGGTCCGGCGGTGGCGGTATCGGCGACCTGCTGGGCGACCTGCTCGGCGGCGGCAAGCGCTGACGCCGGACGTGGCGGCGCTCGGCCGGCTCGGTGCCGCGCAGTCGTCGACCGCTAGGACAGCCGGTGGACGGCGTCGGCGAGGCGGTCGACCTCGTCCGCGTCGTGGCTGACCAGCACGCACGGGATGCCGGCGCCGGCCACCGCCTCTCGCACGAGCGCGCCGAGCTCGGACCGGCCATCGGCGTCGACCGCCGCGAACGGCTCGTCGAGCAGCAGCGCGCGCGGCTCGGCCGCGAGCGCCCGGGCCAGCGCCACACGCTGGGACTGCCCGCCCGAGAGGCGGTCGGCCCGGCGGTGCGCCAGGTCGCCGACGCCGAACCGCTCCAGCCACCGCTGCCCCGTCGCGCGCGCCACGGCGCGTCCGGCGCCGGTCGACCGCGGACCGAACGCCGCGTTCTCCAGCGCGCTCAGGTGCGCGAACAGCACGTGCCGCTGCGGGACCAGCCCCACGCCGCGCTCCTGCGGCGGCAGGAAGGTCGCCGACGACGGCGTGACGCGCGCGAGCACGGTGCCGTCGAGCTCGATGCGCCCGGCCGCCAGGGGCAGCAGCCCGGCGATCGCGTCGACGAGCGTCGACTTGCCGCGTCCGTTCGGGCCGACGAGCGCGAGCACCCGGCCGGCCGGGACGGCGAAGGAGGCGGCGATCTCGGCGGTCCCCCGGCGCACGACGACGCCGTCGAGCACGAGGCCGCCGGGCGGCGGCGCGGTCATCCCGTCCTCCCGAGCGCGGTCAGCCAGTGCGAGCGCAGCAGCACGAGGACCACGGCGCAGATCGTCATGAGCAGCACCGACATCGTGAGCGCCGCGGCCGGGTCCTGCTGCATCGCGAGGTAGATGGCGATCGGCATCGTCCGCGTCGTGCCGGGGAAGTTGCCGGCGAACGTGATCGTCGCGCCGAACTCGCCGAGCGCGCGGGCGAAGCACAGCACCGCCCCGGCGCCGATCGCGGGTGCGAGCCGCGGCAGCGTGATCCGGCGGAACACGGTCCACTCCGACGCGCCGAGCGTGCGCGCCACGTCCTCCTGGCCGCGATCGAGCCCGCGCAGCGCGCCGTCGACGGAGAGGACGAGGAACGGCAGCGCGACGAAGGCCTGGGAGAGGACGACCGCCGCGGTGGTGAACGGGATGGACAGCCCGAACCACTGGTGCAGCCACTGACCGACGATCCCGCGCCGGCCGAGCAGCGACAGCAGGGCGACGCCGCCGACCACGGGCGGCAGCACCATCGGGAGCGTGACGAGCGCCCGCACGACCCCGGTGCCGCGCAGCCCGCCGCGGGCCAGCAGCCAGGCGAGCGGGACGCCGACGACGAGCCCCACGAGCGTCGCGAGCGACGCCGTGCGCATCGAGAGCACGAGCGCCTGCAGGACCGGCCCGTCGCCGAGCACGGACAGCAGCCGGCCCCAGGGGGCGCGCGCGACGATCGCGAGCAGCGGCAGGACGAGGAACGCGAACGCCAGGCCGCCCAGCACCAGCAGCGGCCACGGCGCGTGCGCCCGGCCGCCGCGGCGCCCGCGCCCCGCGTCCGGGGTCGTGCCGCCCGGGTTGGCGCCGCCCCCGGACGCCCCGACCCGGCTCACGCCTCCTCGGCTCACCGGGGCGGGGAGAACCCGGCGGCGTCCAGCACGGCCCGGCCGTCGGCCGAGAGCACGAGGGCGACGAACGCGGCCGCGGCGTCGGGGTTCGGGGACTCGCTCAGCACCGCGATCGGGTAGTCGTTGACCGCCTGGCTCGCCTCGGGGAACTCGATGGTCGTGATGCCGTCGCCGCCGACGATCGCGTCCGTGCGGTAGACGAGCGTCGCATCGACCTCCCCCTGCTCCGCGAGCGTGAGGGCGGCGCGGACGTCCTCGGCGTAGGTGTCGACGGACGGGGTGATCCCGAGCGTCTCGAACACCTTGGCCGACAGCGCCCCGCACGGGACCTCCTCGGCGCACACGGCCAGGCGCAGATCCTCGCGGGCGAAGTCCGCGATGCCGGTGATGCCCGCCGGGTTGCCGGCCGGGGTCACGATGACGAGCGTGTTCGTGGCGAAGTCGGCCGGGTCGACCGCCAGGTCGCCCACCTGCTCCATCGTCTTGGCGGAGGCCGTCGCGAGCACGTCGGCCGGCGACCCGGCGAGCACCTGCTCCGCGAGCGCCGAGCTGGCCGCGAAGCTGAAGCTCACGGTCAGGCCGGGGTTCTCCTCCTCGAGCTGGGCGCCGAGCTCGCCGAACGCATCGGTGAGCGAGGCGGCGGCCAGCACGACGAGGTCGCCGGTGAGCGAGGCGTCGACCTGGTCGGAACCGTCGACCGACGCGCTCTCGGACGCCGTGCCGGCGTCGTCGGTCGAGTCCGCGGCGGCACCCGAGGAGGCGTCGCCCGACGGCGACGACGCCGGGGACGACGTGCAGGCCGCGAGCCCGACGGACAGTACGGCGGCGAGTGCCAGCGCGCCGGTGCGGCGCGTGGAGGTGATCATCCGATTCCCTCGATTCCCAGGTTGGTTGCCTTGACGGTGGCCGCGACGAGGCTGCCGGGCGCGAGCTCGAGCTCGTCGGCCGCCTCGCGGGAGATGAGGGAGACGAGGCGGTAGGGACCGGCCTGGACCTCGACCTGCGCCATGACGCCGTCGCGCAGGACGCGGGTGACGATCCCGCGCAGGCGGTTGCGCACGCTCGCGGGCGCGAGCGGGCCGAGGTCGGCGAGGTGGGAGTCGGACGCCTCCTCCTCGGCGAGGCGGGCGACCTCCTCGCCCGCGATCGTCGCGACGCCGGCGGCGTCGGGGGAGGTCTCGATGTCGCGCTCCGCCAGGCGCCGACGGACGGTGTCCGTGCTGACGCCGAGCAACGCAGCCGCCTCGGCGATCCGCAGTCTTCGTACGCTCATGCGCCGACTAAACCCGGTTCGAGACGCATTTGCCACCGGTGATCCCGTGAAAAACCCCGAGTCCGGCGCGGCGCGGCGCCGGGTTGGCGCGGCGCCGGGGCCGTCAGCCCAGGCGGGTGATCCGCACGTGCCACTCCTCGGGCCCGCGCTCGAGGTAGCCCACCTCGATCGGCGCCAGCTCGCGGAGCTGGGCGAGCAGCGGGAGCGGGTCGTGCGGCGCGACGATCACGAGGGACGAGCCGGGCGGCGTCGCACCGAACGCCCCGAACACCGCGCCGTGCCGGATCGCGTGCGGGATGGGCCGCACGTCGAGGACGGGGTCGGCGTCGTCGTGCGCGCACCCGCAGGTGTGCCCCTCCGCCCGACCGGGCTGGGAGGTGTGGAGCTGGACGTCCTGCTGGACCATGAGGGGCCTTTCGCGTGGGGGATGGGGTCGGGCTCGGCGTCAGGGGCGGCGCGACGGTCCCGTCGGACCCGTCCGGCCGGTTCCGGTGCGTCCGGACTCGGCGCGCGTCGGCGCCGGCAGGCCAGCGGGGACCCAGCCCGGACGGGACGGCCGGGCGGCGGGGTCGCGACGCGGGTCGCGCGAGCGGTAGACGACGTACGGCCGCACGAGGTAGCCGATCGGCGCCGACCACACGTGGACGAGCCGGGTGAACGGCCACATCGCGAACAGCACCATCGCGCTCATGATGTGCGCCGTGAACATGCCCGGCACCTGGGACATGAGCTCGATGTCCGGCTGGAACACGATGAGGCTGCGGAACCACGGCGAGATCGTGCCGCGGTACTCGTAGCCGCCCCCGAAGATCTGCACGAGCACGGTCGCCGCGGTGCCGAACAGGAGCGTCGCGCCGAGCACGACGAACATCACCTTGTCCGAGACGGTCGTGGCGAGGAACACCGAGCGCGTGGTGCGACGCCGGTAGACGAGGATCACGAGCCCCGACAGCGTCATGACCGCGGCGATCGTCCCGAGCACCATCGCGCCCAGGTGATACGCGTGCTCGTCGATGCCGATCGCCGACAGCCACTCCCGCGGGACCAGGAGACCGACGACGTGGCCGCCGGCCACCATGAGGATGCCGAAGTGGAACAGCGGCGAGCCGATCCGCAGCAGCCGCTTCTCGTAGACCTCGCTCGACCGGGTGGTCCAGCCGAACTTGTCGTACCGGTACCGCCAGACGTGACCGACGACGAAGATGGCCGCCGCGATGTACGGCACCACCCCGAACATCACGATGTGGAGCTGGTTCATGCCTCGCCTCCCGCGTCGGGGCCCTCGTCCGGGCGCATGGTGGGGAACGGGAGCAGCGGTGCCGCGAGGCCCACCATCTCCCCCGGTGGCCCCTCGGACAGCAGCGCGAGGAACCGGTCGATCGTCTCCTGGGGCATCTCCGGGAGCGTGCGGCACACCGCGTCGAGCACGGCGGCGTACGGCGAGCCGACCTGGTGCAGCGCCGAGCGCAGCAGCTCGACGCCCTGGCGGTGCGCGGCGAGCAGGACGGCCGCGACGTCCCGACCACCACGCGCGGACATCTCCAGGACGAGCGGCAGGTGGTCCGGAAGCTCCCCCGTCGGCACCTCGAACCCCGCGGCGGCGAACGCCTCGGCGAACGTCACGAGCGCCATCCCCCGCCGGCGCGTGTCGCCGGAGGAGTAGAAGGACAGGTGCAGCGCGCAGCGTCGGCGCAGGTCGAACGTCGCGACGTAGTGCGCGGCGAGCTCGGCGTCGCCCCACTCGCCCGTCCGGTCGAGGAAGGACGCGAGGTCCGCCGCCACCTGGCCCGGCAGGCCGCCGACCGCGGCGTGCACGGACTCCTCGCGTCGCGCGCGGCCCTCGTCGGGGTAGGCGAGCAGGAGGGCGGCGGCGAGATGGACGACGCCGGTCTCCCCGGCCGTCAGCCCCTCCTGCGGGGCGAGGAACGGCAGCGGGGCGCGAGTGCCGGAGCGCGGGGCTGGCGTCACCGGCTCGAGCCGCTGCGGCCCGTCGGGGACGCGCGGGGCGCGCGGGCCGAGCCCGAGCGTGCGGCCGATCGGGCCCTCGAGCAGCGTCGTGAGGCGGCTCATCGGTGCTCGTCCCCGCCGTGCTCGTCCCCGCGGGACGCCTCGGGCCCCTCGCCGTAGCCGGGCTCGCCGGGCCGGGGTGGGAAGACCCCGGCGGGCGGCTCGCCGGCCGCCGTGTCCCAGTTGAGCAGGTTGACCCGCGAGGCGGTCGGGATCGTGTCGGCGCGCTGGCGCGCCTTGAGAGCGTGGAAGCTCTCGACGGTGGCGCGCATCGGCGTCCCCGACGAGGACCCGAACGGCCCACCGACGCCGCGCGGTCCACCCATCCCGGGACCGCCATCGACGTCGAGCGAGCAGCCCGAGCCCAGCTCCTCCAGCTCGCGCGCGGTCTCGACGTGCGCCGTCGGGATGACGTAGCGGTCCTCGTACTTGGCGATCGCCAGGAGCCGGTGCATCTCCTCGATCGTCGCGCCGTCCATCCCGACGCTCGCGGCGATCCGCGGGTCCTGCTCCGTCCCGAGGTTGACGTTGCGCATGTGCGCCCGCATCGCCGCGAGGCGCTGGAGCGAGGCCACGACCGGCTCGGGGTCGCCGGCGGTGAACAGCTCGGCGAGGTAGCCGATCGGGATGCGCAGCCGGTCGATCGCGTGGAACAGGGTCGGCGCGTCCTCGCCGTCGTTCCCCGAGTCCGTGACGACGTCGACGACGGGCGACAGCGGCGGCACGTACCAGACCATCGGCAGCGTCCGGTACTCCGGGTGCAGCGGCAGCGCCACCTCGTAGACCGAGATGAGCTTCCAGATCGGCGAGTTCTGCGCCGCCTCGATCCAGTCCTCCGCGATGCCGTCTCGGCGGGCGGCCGCGACCACCTCGGGGTCGCGCGGGTCGAGGAAGACCGAGCGCTGCGCCTCGAGCAGGGCCGTCTCGTCCGTGACCGATGCGGCCTCCAGCACCTTGTCCGCGTCGTAGAGGACGAGGCCGAGGTAGCGCAGGCGTCCGACGCAGGTCTCGGAGCAGACCGTCGGCTGCCCGACCTCCAGGCGCGGGTAGCACATCGTGCACTTCTCGGCCTTGCCGGTGCGGTGGTTGAAGTAGACCTTCTTGTACGGGCAGCCCGTCACGCACATCCGCCAGCCGCGGCAGGCGTCCTGGTCGACGAGGACGATGCCGTCCTCCGCCCGCTTGTACATCGCCCCCGACGGGCACGACGCGACGCACGCCGGGTTGAGGCAGTGCTCGCAGATGCGCGGCAGGTAGAACATGAACGCGTTCTCGAAGTCGTTCTTGACCCGCGCGCTCATCTTCTTCAGGACGGGGTCGTCCTGGAGGTACTCCCCGCTGCCACCGAGGTCGTCGTCCCAGTTGGCCGACCAGCGGATCGCCATGTCCTCGCCCGTGAGCAGCGACTTCGGCCGGGCGACCGGCGTGTGCTCGCCCTGCGGGGCGGACAGCAGCATGTCGTAGTCGTAGGTCCACGGCTCGTAGTAGTCGTCGATGTCCGGCAGGACCGGGTTGGCGAAGATGTTGAGCAGCTTGCTGAACCGACCCCCGGCCTTGAGCTTGAGCCGTCCGCGGCGGGTCAGGGTCCACCCGCCCTCCCACCGGTCCTGGTCCTCGTAGGTGCGGGGGTAGCCGAGGCCGGGCCGCGTCTCCACGTTGTTGAACCAGACGTACTCCATGCCGGCGCGGTTGGTCCACGCCTGCTTGCAGGTGACGGAGCAGGTGTGGCAGCCGATGCACTTGTCGAGGTTCATCACCATCGACATCTGGGCCATGACACGCATCAGTACGTCACCTCCTGCGAGCGACGACGGATCGTCGTCACCTCGTCGCGCTGGTTGCCGGTCGGTCCGAGGTAGTTGAACGCCCAGGAGAGCTGGGCGTACCCGCCGATGAGGTGGCTCGGCTTGAGCAGCACCCGGGTGAGGGAGTTGTGGATGCCGCCGCGCAGGCCCGTCGTCTCGGAGCGGGGGACGTCGACCGTCCGGTCCTTCGCGTGGTACATGAACACGGTGCCCTCGGGCATCCGGTGGCTGACGATGGCCCGCGCGACGACGACGCCGTTGCGGTTGTAGGACTCGATCCAGTCGTTGTCCTTGACGTCGATCTTCGCGGCGTCCGCCTGCGACATCCAGATCGTCGGGCCGCCGCGGGAGAGCGCCAGCATGAACAGGTTGTCCTGGTACTCCGAGTGGATCGACCACTTCGAGTGCGGCGTGAGGTAGCGGACGGCGACCTCGGCGCGACCGTCCGACCCGGCGACGCCGGTCGCGTCGCGCGACCCGACGCGCGCGTCGCCGAACAGCCGGTGCATGTCGAGCGGCGGTCGGTAGACCGGCAGGCCCTCGCCCAGCTCCGTCATCCAGTCGTGGTCGAGGTAGAAGTGCTGGCGACCGGTGAGCGTGTGCCACGGCCGGGACCGCTCCGTGTTGATGACGAACGCCGAGTAGCGCCGGCCACCGTGCTCGCTGCCGGACCACTCCGGGGACGTGATGACCGGCGTCGGGCGGGCCTGGACGTCGGCGAACGTGATCCGCGTGCCCGCGTGGTCCTCGGCCAGGTCCGCGAGCCGCGTGCCCGTCTTCCGCTCGATGTCGCGGAAGCCCTCGACGGCGAGCCGGCCGTTCGTCGTCCCCGACAGCCGCAGGATCATCTCGCACACGTGCTGCGGGGTGGTCAGGCGCGGCTGCCCGGCCGCGACGCCCGACTCGACGACGCCGTTCTTCCGGCGCAGTTCCTCGATCTCCGGCGTCGCCGTGTAGGCGACCGACTTGGTCACCATGCCGAGCTTCTCGGTCAGCGGGCCGAGCGCGCCCCACTTCTCGTGGAGCTGCGTGTAGTCGCGCGGGACGACGACGAGCTTCGGCATGGTCCGGCCCGGCACCAGCTCCTGCGTCGGGCGCACCTCGCCGCGCGGGTAGGCGAGCTCGTCCGGGGTGTCGTGCTGCAGCGGCGCGGCGACGAGGTCCTCGACCGTGCCGTCGAGGTGGCCGCGGGCCAGCCGGGAGACCTCCCTCGACAGCAGCGCGTAGATGTCGAAGTCCGTGCGCGTCTGCCACGGCGGGTCGATCGCCGCGTTGAACGAGTGGACGTAGGGGTGCATGTCCGTCGTGGACATGTCGTACTTCTCGTACCAGGTCGCCGCGGGGAGCACGACGTCGGAGAACAGCGTCGTGCTGGTCATCCGGAAGTCGCTCGTGACGAGGAGGTCGAGCTTGCCGCGCGGCACCTCGTCCGTCCACTCCATCGAGACGGGGCGACGCTCGGGTCCGGACTCCTGCGCGAGCACGGAGGAGTCGGTGCCGAGCAGGTGGCGCAGGAAGTACTCGTTGCCCTTGCCAGAGGAGCCGAGGATGTTGGCGCGCCAGATGTTGAGGACGCGCGGGAAGTTCTCCGGCGCGTCCGGCGCCTCGCAGGCGTAGCGCAGGCGGCCGGCCTCGAGCTCGGAGACGACGTAGTCGGCGGGCTCGACCCCGGCCTCGCGCGCCGCGCGGGTCAGCTCGAGCGGGTTGCGGTCGAACGTCGGGTAGGAGGGCATCCAGCCGCGCTTGGCCGACTCCACGAGCGTGTCGGCCGTCGTGCGGCCGGCGAACACGCCGGTGGCGAGCGACGAGGCGAGCGAGTCGGCCGGCAGCCCGTCGTAGCGCCACTGGTCCGTCGCGAGGTACCAGAACGCCGTGCCGATCATGTTCCGCGGCGGACGCCCCCAGTCCGCGGCGAAGGCGTACTGCGCCCAGCCGGTGACCGGGCGCAGCTTCTCCTGGCCGACGTAGTGCGCCCAGCCGCCGCCGTTGCGGCCCTGGCAGCCGGTCATCGTGGTGAGCGCGAGGAACGTGCGGTAGATCGCGTCGGAGTGGAACCAGTGGTTGGTCCCGGCCCCCATGAGGATCATCGAGCGACCCTGGGAGTCCCGCGCGTTCTGCGCGAACTCCCGGCCGATCCGGGCCGCGGCCGCCGCGGGGACCGACGTGATCTCCTCCTGCCAGGCCGGGGTGCCGGGCGTGCTCGCGTCGTCGTACCCGGTCGGCCAGGTTCCCGGGAGGGGACCCGTCGCGCCGTCGGCCCCGGTGCGGACGTCGCGACCGACGCCGTACTGCGCGAGCAGGAGGTCGAAGACGGTGGTGACGTACTCGTCGCCGACGCGGAACACGGGCACCCCGCGCCGGACGACGCCGCCGAGGCCCGTGTGCAGCTCCTCGTCGTCGGCATCGCCCGCGGCACCCGCCGGGCCGCGCGCGTCGCCCGCCGCGTCGTCGAGCGGACGGACGCCGGAGATGTCACCGGACCCGCCGCCCGGCACGAGGTCGAACCGCGGCAGGTCGACGGCGACGGCGGTCCCGTCCCACGTCGCCAGGTCCGCGATCGAGAGGCAGGGGTCGAGGTCGCCGAGCTCGAGGTTCCACGTCCCGGCCTTCGCCGGGTCGAACCGGTGACCGAGCGAGCCGTTCGGCACGACGACGGTGCCGTCCGCGTCGAGCATCGTCGTCTGGAACGCGGCGTCCCGGTCCGTGCCGGGGACCGGCAGGTCGGCGGCGGTGAGGAACTTGCCGGGGACGTACGCGCCCGGCTCGCGCGGGACGAGCCGGACGAGGTGCGGGGCGTCGGAGAACCGCGCGAGGTAGTCGGCGAAGTAGGGAGTGCGCTCCTGGACGAGGAACTCGCGCAGGATGACGTGGCCCATCGCCATGGCGAGCGCGCCGTCGGTCCCGGGGTGCGGCGCGAGCCAGTCGTCGGCGAACTTGGTGTTGTCGGCGTAGTCGGGCGAGACGACGACGACCTTCGTCCCGCGGTAGCGCGCCTCCGTCATGAAGTGCGCGTCCGGCGTGCGCGTGACGGGGACGTTCGAGCCCCACATCACGAGGTAGGAGGAGTTCCACCAGTCCGCCGACTCCGGCACGTCGGTCTGGTCGCCGAACACCTGCGGGGAGGCGACCGGCAGGTCGGCGTACCAGTCGTAGAACGAGAGCATCGTGCCGCCGAGCAGCGCGACGAACCGGGCCCCGGAGCCGTGCGAGACCATCGACATCGCGGGGATCGGGGAGAAGCCGGCGACGCGGTCCGGCCCGTAGGTCTTGATCGTGTGGACGTGGGCCGCCGCGACGATCTCGGCCGCCTCCTCCCACGTCGCGCGGACGAGGCCGCCCTTGCCGCGGGCGTGCTTGTAGGCGCGCGCCGTCTCGGGGTCGGTCGTGACCGCCTCCCACGCGAGCACCGGGTCGCCGAGGTACTCCTTCGCCTCCCGGTAGGCCTCGAGCAGCACGCCGCGGACGTAGGGGTAGCGGATGCGGGTCGGCGAGTAGGTGTACCAGGAGAAGGCGGCGCCGCGCGGGCAGCCCCGCGGCTCGTACTCCGGGGAGTCGGGGCCGACGCTCGGGTAGTCCGTCTGCTGCGTCTCCCACGTGATGATGCCGTCCTTGACGTACACCTTCCACGAGCAGGAGCCCGTGCAGTTGACGCCGTGGGTCGACCGGACGATCTTGTCGTGGCTCCACCGGTCCCGGTAGAAGGCGTCGCCCTCGCGGCCACCGGTGAGGAACACCGAGCGCAGGTCCTCCGACACCGTTCCCGGGTGCAGCCTGGACCCGACCCGCACCATCGCGTCGATGAGCGGGTTGTCCAGGCCGGCGGCCGGGGCGCCGGTGCGTCCCTCGTGCGTCGTCATGACGGTGCTCCTTGCAGTCGGTCAGCTCGTGCGTTCGGCGCCGGGGCGCGCGTAGTAGTGCCAGGTGAGGACGGTGCAGATGGCGAAGTAGACGGCGGCGCCGATGAAGAAGGCGCGCGGGGCGACGACCGTGAGCGCCATCCCGACGAGGAACGGCCCGAACGCCGCGATGGCGGAGGTGAAGCCGATGACGCCGCCCGCCTGCCGCTTGGGGAAGATCATCGGCATCTGCTTGAACGTGCCGGCGTTGCCGATGCCGGCGAACGTGAAGATGCCGAGCATGCCGATGAGGAACGGCAGGAACTGGCTGCCGCTGGTGGGGGCGAGGAAGAAGACGGTCCAGACCGTGAACGCCGTCATCCCGATGCCCGAGACGAGCGTCCAGATCGCCCCGCCGAACCGGTCGCACAGCGGGCCCCAGGCCGCCCGGGTGAGCGAGCCGAGGAACGGGCCGAGGAACGCGAACTTCACGGGGTTGGGCGCGTCGGCGAAGCTGCCGAACTCGGCCTTGACGATGAGGCCGAACTGGGCGGCGAAGCCGGCGTAGGCGCCGAAGGTCATGGTGTAGATCGCCGTCATGATCCACGTGTGCTTCTCGCGGAAGATGTCGAGCTGGTCGCGGAAGTTCGCGTTGATCGGGACGCGCTTGAGCACGATGGCCGCGAGCACGACGCCGGTGATCACCCACGGCACCATGACGAACGCGATCTGGTGCACCCAGATGCTCTGCCCCGCGGTGTCGGTCTGCGGCGCCAGGGCGCCGGCCCCGAGGAGGCCGAACCCGACCACCCACGGGCCGAGGAACTGGATGAGCGAGACGCCGAAGTTGCCCAGGCCCGCTTGGAGGCCGAGCGCCGTCCCCGCCCTGCTCCGGGGGAAGAAGTAGCTGGTGGACGGCATGAACCCGGCGAACGCGCCGCCGCCGATGCCCGTGAGGAAGGACAGGATGAGCAGGAGCGCGTAGGGCGCGTTGGGGTCCCGGACGACGAACGTCCAGCCGAGCACGGGGATGAGCAGGAGCGTCGTCGCGCCGCCCACGAGCGTCCTGGTCCCGACGATCGGCGGCAGGAACATGAAGATCAGCCGCATGAGGCCGCCGGAGAGCCCGGGGACCGCCGCGAGCCAGTAGAGCTGGTTGGCCGTGAGGTCGAACCCGATGGAGTTGAGCATCGGCGCGATGGCGGAGACCAGGTACCACACCATGAAGGCGAGGGTGAGGTTGTAGGTGGTGACCCAGAGGGTGCGCCAGGCGAGGGAGGAGTCCCAGGTGCGCTCGTCCTCGGGGTTCCAGTTCGACAGGTCCTTGGCAAGCATGCTCGTGGCCTGCGTCTCGGGTGCAGCAGCAGCGCTCATGGCGGCTCCATCGCATCGGTGGGACAACGACGTCGGGGTCCCGACTGAGGCCTCAGTCTCCGACGACCGTACCCCGTCTGCCACCGCGGGGGCCGTGAATAACCCGGTCATTTCTCTCGGCGGTTCCGAGAGCGTCCGTGCAGGTGGGAGGCGGTTCGGCCGCGCACCGACCGGGGAAATACGTGACGTGGGCGATGCATAAAAACGGTTGGACGGAGGCCTTCCCGAATTCGCGTCGCATTCGCGTGAGGAATGCCTTTCGAGTGCCGCATCTGCGTCGCCTCGAGAGGCGGTCGGCGGGTGACGCGGTGGGCGGGGCGGCGGGTCGCGCGGCGGGTCGGCCGCCCGAGGGCGTCAGCCGATGGCGGCGACGTCGAGTCGCGCACCCGCGGCCGCGAGCCGCAGGGACGACGTCACGACGTCGTCCAGCTCCCCGTCTCCGGCGATCCAGACCACTCCGCCCGCGATCGCCTGCTGCACCTGGGGAGCGGTGAGCACCTCGCCCGCGGCGACGACGGCGACCTGGTTCTCGGGTGCCGGGAGACCGGCGACCGTCCCCGTGAGCTCCGCCAGCCTCCGGGCGCCGTCGTCGTCGAACGCGATCTCCACCGCGTCCGACCGGACCGTCACGTCGGTGACGTCGGCGAGCGGGACCTCGACGTCGCCGAGCAGGTACGTCATCGTCGACGTCAGGTCGCAGACGGCGCTCACCCCGTCCGCGAGCCGGACCGCCCCGGTGGTGCCGTGGCAGTCGAGCGCGCCGAACGCGTCGAGGACGTCGGCGGTGAGCAGCGGTGACGTCCCGGCCACCACGGCCCCCGCGACCTCGTCCGCCGCGCTCCGGCCGACGGCGAGGACGCGCGCGACGCCGCCGTCGAGGGGGGTCGCGAGCACCTGCGCCGCCGCGGCCACCGCCTCCGGCGGGGCGCCGTCGGGCAGCGTCACGGCCCAGCCACCGTCCGAGGTCCTGGTCACGCCCTCGTGCTCGATGCCCGCTCGCCCCAGCCGGTGCAGGAGCACGGTCTCGAGGTCGTCGGCTGCGTCGCCGGTGAGCACCGCACCACTCGCGTCGTGGGCGGAGACGACGAGCCCGCCCGGCACGTCCGTCGCATCGGGCGCGGCGTCGCCGGGCGCACCGGTCCTCAGCGCGGCTCCGACCGCCCACACGACGGCGACGACGACGAGCGCCCCGAGGGCCACGAGGACCGCGGTCCGCGAGCGCGGCGCCGTCGGGCGCGGCGAGGTCGGCTGTGTCGCGTCGTCGATGTCCACGGGCACCTCCATCCGGTGGCGGAGCGCTCCCGGCGCCCCGTCGCTCGTCCACCTCTATCACGTCGAGCTCGCGCGGTCACGCGGACGTCCCACCGCCCGGGCACCCGGGATGTGCGACGACCCGTCGGTCAGCGGGTCGCGGGGGCGGGATGGCCGGCGTCGAGCGCGACGTCGCGCCCGCCCCCGGACCGGCGGCGGATGGCCAGCGTGCAGTGGTGCGACCCGACGAACGGCGTCAGCCGCTCCACCGTCATGGCGCCGCCGGCGCTCTCGAGCACGCCCTCGGCGAGACCGGAGTGGACGCCGCAGACGACGTCGGGCCGGTCCTTCGCCATCTCGAGGAACGGGCAGCGCCACAGGTGGAAGGTGAGGGTCTCGGAGTCCCACTCCGGGTCGAAGCCGAACGAGTCGAGGTGCGCCTCGAGCGCGAGGATGCCGCGCTCGGCGTCGTCGTGCGGCAGCGCGTCGAGCCGGTCCGGCGGCAGGCCGCGGCCCACGACGGCGCCGGCCGCCTCGGCCCGCGCCTGCGTGCCCGGCTCGCGGGCGGCGAACCCCTCGATGAGCGCCCGCGCGAACGCCGTCCGCGCGAGCGTGGCCTCGAGGCGTCCCGACGCCTCGGCGTCGGCGGCCACCTCGGCGCCGCTGGTCGGGCGGTAGAACATCCGGGGCCGCCCCCGGACCGTGCGCACCTCCGCCTCACGCCGGACGAGGTCGACCTCGAGCAGACGGGAGAGGTGCTCGCGCACGGTGTTGGGGTGCAGGCCGGTGCTCTCGGCGAGCTCTGCGACGGTGGCCGTCCCGCGCTGCTGCAGGAGGTGCAGCAGCTCGTTCCGGCTGGGGGACGCGAGCACGCGCGCGCGCCCGATCTCATCGACCATGGGGGCATCCTTCCCGATTAATCACGGCCCGGCCAGGGACTAAAGGCTCAGGCCGGGCCGCTCCGGCTTTTCTACGGTCGTAGGCGTGGAAACCTCTGCCCGACCCTCGGCCGTCGGGGACGCCCCCGCGCGCGGCGCCGCCGAGACGGCGGCGAGGCCGGCGACGCGCGCGCACCCCCGCGCCCTGTTCCTCGTGCCGGGCGGGCTCGCCCTCCTGGGCGGCATCGCCGCTGCGTTCGGCCTGCTCGGGCTCCCCCTGGCCGGCGTGCCGCAGCGCTGGGAGGAGGTGCACGGACCGCTCATGGTGCTGGCGTTCGTCGGCACCGTCATCGCGCTCGAGCGCGCGGTCGCGCTGCGCGCCGCCGCGGCGTTCCTCGCCCCCGGGCTGCTGGGCCTCGGCGGGCTCCTCCTGCTCGCTCCCGTCGAGCCCCGCCTCGCGCGGGCCGTCCTGCTCGCGGGCACGCTCGCCCTCGTCGCCGTCTACGCCCGGCTGTGGCGACGCGCGGCCGCCCTGCCGCTGCTGGTCGAGATCGTCGGCGCCGTCTGCGCCGCCGCGGCCGCGGCGCTCTGGCTCCTCGGCGTCGCGGTCCCGTTCCTCGCGCCGGCGCTGGTCGGCTTCCTCGTCCTGACGATCCTCGGCGAGCGGCTGGAGCTGGCGGCCGTCGGGTTCCGCGCGCCCGACCCCGGGCCGACCGCCCCCGAGGCCCTGGCCGCGGCCGGCGCCGGCGCGTACCTGCTCGCCGCGGCCGCCGCGCTCGTCGTCCCGGAGGCCGGCTACCGCGCGCTCGGCCTCGTCCTCGCGGGGCTCGTCGCCGTCGTCGCCCACCACGACGTCGCGCGACGCACCGTCCGCACGCGCGGGCTCACGCGCTACATGGCGTGCGCGATGCTCGCGGGCTACGCGTGGCTCGCCGTGGCCGCGGGCGTGTGGGTGGTCGCCGGACCCGCCTGGCAGGGCCGGGCCTACGACGCGGCCCTGCACGCCGTCTTCCTCGGCTTCGTGCTCTCGATGATCATGGCGCACGCGCCGGTCATCCTCCCGGCGGTCCTGCGCCGCCCGCTGCCCTACCGCCGGGTGCTCTACCTCCCCCTCGCCCTGCTGCACGGCTCGCTGCTCGTGCGCCTCCTGGCCGGCGACGCCTGGGACCTGCCCCTCGCCGTCCAGGTCGGCGGCGTCGGGAACGTCGTCGCCGTCCTCCTCTTCGTCGTCCTCGCCGCGGGCAGCGTCACCCTGCCTCGCGCACGGCGCGACCCGCCCGCCGCCCGCGCGGTGCGCCCGAGCCCTCCACCCACCTCCGACATCGACGGAGCCGCGTCGTGACCATCCCCGTCGGCCCTCCCCCGGGCCAGCCCGCCGGCCCTCCTCCCGACTCCGCCGGCCGGCCCGACCCCGCGGCCGCGCACCCCGCGGCCGCGCACCCCGCGGCCGCGGCCCAGCGCGCGACCCGGGCCAGCCTCTACGTCCCCGCGAACCTGCTCGTCCTCGCGTGGTTCGTCGGCGCCGGCGTCGTCACGCTCGGGCACCGGTTCGTCCCCGAGGCCGGCTGGCTCATGGTCCACCTCCTCCTCGCGGGCGGGGTCAGCACCGCGATCCTCCTGTGGAGCCAGCACTTCGCCGAGACGCTTCTGCGCCGACCGGCCCCGGGCGGGCGGCGGGGCCTGTGGCTGCGGCTGATCGGCTGGACGGTCGGCGCGCTCCTCGTCACGGCCGGCACCGTCCTCGGAGGGCGCGGACCCGGCCTCGCGGCGGTCGCGACCGCCGCCACGGTCGCGGGCGGCATCCTCGCCGGCGTCGTCGCGCTCGCGCACGTCGCCGTCCTCGTCCGGCAGGCCCGGGCGGGCACGGCCGGGGGCCGCGGCGGCGGCCGTGGCGCGCGGGCGGCCGGCCGTCTCCTCGGCAACCGGTTCGCGCACCTGGTCCGGTACTACGTCGTGGCCGGCGCCCTCCTCCCGCCCGGGATCGCCGCCGGCGTCCTCATGGCACGCCTCGAGCCCGGGCCCGAGCCGATGGGTCGGCTCTACCTCGCGCACGTGCTGCTCACCGTGCTCGGCTGGATCGGCCTCACGGTCGCGGGGACGGCGGTGCTCCTCTTCCCGACCGTCCTGCACACCCGGATCGACGACGAGGCCGACCGCGCCGGGCGCTGGGCCCTGCCCATCATGGGGGCCGGCCTCGCGCTCACGCTCGTCGCCACGGCCACGGGCGTGCGCGTCCTCGTCGGCCCGGGCTGCCTCGTCGTCGCGGCCGGCATCGCCTGGCTCGGCTGGCAGGCGGGCCGCGAGGCCGTGGCGGCGTCGCGCGCGGCCGGGCACACCTCCGGCACCGGGGGCGGCCTCGCCGCCTGGTCGATCGCCGCGTCGCTCGTCTGGTTCGCCTGCTGCGTCGTGGCGCTCGGCGTCACCGTCGTCCGCGCGCCGACGTGGGCCGCCGTTCCCGGCTCGCTCACCGGGCTGGTCGCGCCGTTCGCCGCCGGGTTCGTCGCGCAGGTGATGGTCGGCTCGATGACGTACCTGCTCCCCGTCGTGCTCGGCGGGGGGCCGGGCGCCGTCCGGTGGTCGATCGCGGAGCTGACCCGGTGGGGCGGCGCGCGGTTCGTCGTGCTCAACGCCTGCGTCCTGCTGTTCGCGCTCCCGCTGCCGAGCTGGGTCGCCGTCACCGTCTCGACGCTCGGCCTCGGCTCGCTGCTCGCCTTCCTCGTCCTCGCGGTGCGCACCGTGCTGGTCCAGCGTCGCCGCCCCTCGCGCACGCTCCCGCAGCCACGTCCGGACGCCGAGGTCGTCCGGGAGCGTCGCCTGCTCACCCGCACCCGCACCCGCACGCTCACCAGCGCCGCGTCAGGGGCCGCGCTCGTCGTGGCCGCCGTCGTCCTCGGCGTCGCGGCCGACCCGGTCGCGGCCGGCGTCACCGCGCTGCCCGCGACGGCGGCGGGCGGGTCCGCTGCCGCGAGCGGGTCCGACGCGGCGCAGCCGACGGGCGAGACCACGACGGTCGAGGTCACGATGTCCGGGATGACCTTCACGCCCGACGTCATCGAGGTCCCCGTCGGCAACGCGCTCGTCCTCGACGTGACCAACGACGGCGACCAGGTCCACGACCTCGTCCTCGCGAGCGGCGCGTCCTCGGGCCGGCTCTACCCCGGCGAGTCCGCGACGGTCGAGGCCGGCGTCATCACCGCCGACCTCGACGGCTGGTGCTCGGTCGCCGGCCACCGCGTGCTCGGCATGACGCTGCGCATCGTCGCCGTGGCGAGCGACGACGACACGACCGTGACGGCGGACGCCCCGGACGGCCACGCGGGCCACGCGGGCCACGCGGGCCACGGGAGCGACGGGACGCCCGACGCCGGCGAGCCGTCCGTCGCCGACACGGTCAACCTCGCGGCGCTGCTGCACGGTGACGCGCCGGACGGCTTCGCCGCGCGCGACGCGACGCTGGCCCCGGCCGCGACGTCGGGCACCGACGCGCAGGGCATCACGAGCGAGCCCGACCCCGACGGGACCGGGACGCTCCACCGGATCACCATGACCGTCGAGGAGGTGGAGACGGAGGTCGCGCCCGGGGTCCGGCAGACGCTCTGGACGTTCAACGGGACGGCGCCCGGCCCGGTGCTGCGCGGGAAGGTCGGCGACACGTTCGAGATCACCCTGGTCAACGACGGCTCGCTCGGCCACTCGATCGACTTCCACGCCGGTGCCCTCGCGCCCGACGAGCCGATGCGGACGATCTCGCCGGGCGAGTCCCTCACCTACGTCTTCCGGGCGGAGCGCTCGGGCATCTGGATGTACCACTGCTCGACCATGCCGATGAGCCTCCACATCGCGAACGGGATGATGGGCGCGGTCGTCATCGACCCCGAGGACCTCGCGCCGGTCGACCGCGAGTACGTGCTCGTGCAGTCCGAGCTCTACCTCGGGCCGCAGGGCGGGACCGCGGACCCGGAGCGGATCGCGACCCAGAACCCGGACCTCATGGCGTTCAACGGCTACGCCAACCAGTACCGCTGGGCGCCGCTGCGGGCCGAGGTCGGCGAGCGCGTGCGGCTGTGGGTGCTCGACGTCGGGCCCAACCGGCCCAGCGCGTTCCACGTCGTCGGGGGGCAGTTCGACACGGTCTTCCTCGAGGGGGACTACGCGCTGCGCGACGGCGGGTCGACGGGGTCGGGCGGCTCGCAGGTCCTCGGCCTGCTGCCGGCCCAGGGCGGGTTCGTCGAGCTCACCTTCCCGGAGGCCGGGCACTACTCGTTCGTGACGCACGCGATGTCCGACGCCGAGAAGGGCGCGGCGGGCACCGTCGAGGTCCGCGAGCCGGGCGTCGGCCCCGGTTCCGACGCCGCCGCGTCGGGGTCCGCTGGCTAGGCTCGCACCGTGCGCCTGCCCGCCATCGTCGAGCCCGGCCCGCCGCTGTCCGCGGCCGAGGCCGAGCGCACCGCGCGCCACGCGCGCCTGCCCGAGCTGGGCGAGCTCGGCCAGCGCCGGCTGCACGCCGCGCGCGTCCTCGTGCTCGGTGCCGGGGGCCTCGGTGCCCCCGCCCTCCTCTACCTGGCGGCGGCGGGCATCGGCACGATCGGGATCGTCGACGACGACCAGGTTGACGTCAGCAACCTGCACCGTCAGGTGATCCACGGCGTCGAGGACGTCGGAGGGGCGAAGACGGCGAGCGCCGCGCGGCGGCTGCGCGAGGTGGCGCCGTCCGTCGAGGTCGTCGAGGTGCGCGAGCGGCTGACGCCGGAGGTCGCCGCGGACGTCATCGGCGGCGGGTGGGACGTCATCCTCGACGGGACGGACAACTTCGCGACCCGCTACCTCGTCGCGGACACCTGCGCGCGGCTCGGCGTCCCGCTCGTGTGGGCGAGCGTGCTGCGGTTCGACGCCCAGGTCGCGGTGTTCTGGACGCCGGCGGCCGACCGCGCGGACGCCCAGGGGTTCCCGGACGGGGTCGCGGGCGTGACGCTGCGCGACCTGTTCCCCGAGCCGCCGGCGCCCGGATCCGTTCCCTCGTGCGCCGAGGCCGGCGTCCTCGGGGCCCTGTGCGGCATGGTCGGGTCGATGATGGCGCTCGAGGCGATCAAGCTGGTCGCCGGGATCGGCGAGGTCCTGCTCGGGCGGGTCGCGGTGGTCGACGGGCTCACGCTCCGCGTCCACGACGTCCCCCTCCGCCCCGCCGATCACGACGCCACCCCGCCCCGCGCCCGGCCCGCGCCGAGCACGGCCCTCCCGCGCACCGGGCCCGCCGCGGCGGTCGCGGCACCCGCTGGCCCCCTCGTCGACGTGCGCGAGCCGGCCGAGGCCGCCGAGGCCGGCGACGGGCTGGCCGGAGCCGTCGTCGTGCCCATCGGCGTCATCGAGCAGGCCGCCCGGTCGGCCGACCCGATCGCCGCGCTCGCGGTCGCCGGTCTCCCGCCGACCGTCTCCGGTGACGACGTCAACCACCTTCGCCTCTACTGCCGCTCGGGCGCTCGGGCCCAGCGCGGGGCACGTCTCCTGCGCTCGCTCGGCGTGCCGGCCGTCGCGCTCCCGCCCGAGGACGTCGACCGCCTCCGGGCCGCGTCCGCGCTGACCGACCGGCCCGAGGGAGCCCCGCGATGAGCCTTGTCCCCGTCGCCGACCACCTCGCGGGCATCCTCGCCGGCGTCCGACCGCTCCCCGAGCTGGAGGTCCGGCTCGGGGCCGCGCTCGGCCACCGGCTCGCCCGGCCGGTCGCCGCGAGCCTCGCCGTCCCGCCGTGGGAGAACTCCGCGATGGACGGCTACGCCGTGCGGTTCGCCGACGTGGCCGAGGCCGCCCCCGAGCGCCCGGTCACGCTGCGCGTGGTCGGCGACGTGCCGGCCGGCTCGCCCGAGGACCCGCCGATCGGACCGGGCGAGGCCGTCCGGATCATGACGGGCGCGTCCCTGCCGACCGACGCCGACACGGTCGTCCAGCTCGAGCACACCGACCGCGACGACCCCGCGGCCCCGCTCGCGTCGACCGTCACGGTGCTGCGCGGGCCGCGGGCCGGGATGCACGTGCGACGGGCGGGCGAGGACCGTCGGGTGGGCGACCCGGTGGCCGCGGCGGGCACGCTCGTGACGGGCCCGGTCGCCGCCGCGCTGGCCTCGACCGGCGCGGGCACGGCGTGGGTCCGGCGCCGGCCCCGCGTCGCGGTCGTCGCCACGGGCAGCGAGCTCGTCGCGCCCGGTGAGCGGCTCGGCCGCGGCCGGATCCCGGACTCCAACTCCCTGCTGCTGGCCGGCCTGGTCGCGGATGCCGGGGCCGAGGTCGCCGCCGTCGAGCACGCGTCGGATGCTCCCGGCGACCTCGAGCTGGTCCTCGCCCGGGTCGTCGACGGGGCGGCGCCCGACGTCGTCGTCCTCACCGGCGGCGTCAGCCAGGGAGCCCACGACCCGGTCCGGCGTGCGTTCGCCGGCTCGGACGCCGTGCGGTTCACGCGGGTGGCGATGCAGCCGGGCAAGCCGCAGGCCGTCGGCCGGCTCGGCGCCGACGGGCCGCTTCTGCTCGGCCTGCCGGGCAACCCGGTGAGCGTGTGGGTCTCGTTCCTCGTGTTCGCCCGGCCCCTCCTGCTGACGCTGGCCGGCGCCCCCGACGACGTCGTGCTCCCGCGGCCGACGCTCGCCGTCGTCGAGACCGGCTGGCGCACCCCCGGGGGACGCGACCAGTACCTCCCGGCGCGGATCGCCGAGGCCGCCGGCGTCGCCGACGCGCGGGACGCCGGCCCGGCCCTCGTCGGCCCGGCGGCCGCGCTCGGCTCGAAGTCGCACCTGGCCGCGAGCCTGGCCGCCGCCAACGGGTACGCGATCGTCCCGGCGGCCGACCAGGGTCGCCACGACGACGGCCGGGTGCACCCCGGCGACGTCGTCGCGGTCGTCCGGCTCGCCCTCGAGCTGCCGCACCCGGCCGGCGCGCCGCGCGGTGGGGTCTGACGTGTCCGCCGTGGATCCGCGGCTCGCGGCGGCCGTCGAGGCCAGCCGGCGCTGGTACGACGCCGTGGCCGAGCTCCACGACCTGCCCGTGCGCGTCGACGACCGGCTGTGGGTCGCGCTCGCCGAGCCACCGCCCTGGCACTCCGCGGTCAAGACGCTGCGGGCCGACGTCGACGCCGCCGCGGCGCTCGGGGTATGGGGCGACCGCACGGGCGGGTCGGTTGCCGACTCGTTCGGCGTCCTCGACCTGGCCGGGCGCGGGTTCGACCTCCTGATCGACGCGACGTGGGTCTACCACCCCGGCGTGACGGCGCCCTGGCCGGAGCCGTGGCGCGTCGTCCGCGAGCCCGACCTGCTGACGCGCTGGTGCCACCGGCACGACTACGCCGGTGTGCTGCCGCCCGCCGTCCTCGACCGCGCAGACCTCCACGTGCTCGCACGCATCGTCGACGACGAGCCGGTCGCGGGTGCCGTCGTGCACGACGCGGGCGGCACTGCCGGGATGTCCAACCTCTGGTCCGTCTCGGGCGTGCCGACGGAGGCCGACGTGACCGACGTCCTCGCCTGCGCCGGCGTGCTGCTGCCGGGCCGGGCGGTGACGGACTACGCGTGGGACGAGGAGCTCGCGGCCGTGCTCGCGGCGGGCTTCGAGCCGGTCGGCCCGCACCGCGTCTGGAGGACGAGCACCCCACCCCGACGACCAGAGCCGAGGCCCCGATGACCTTCACCCACCTGGACTCCGCCGGCCACGCCCGCATGGTCGACGTGACCGAGAAGACGCCGACCGTCCGCTCCGCGACCGCCGCCGGCTTCGTCCACTGCTCGCCCGGCGTCGTCGCGGCCCTTCGCGACGGGAGCACCCCCAAGGGCGACGTCCTGGCCGTCGCCCGGATCGCCGGCATCGCCGGTGCCAAGCGGTGCGCCGAGCTGCTGCCGCTCGCGCACGTCATCGGCGTGCACGGCGCCGTCGTCGAGCTCGACGTCACGGACGCCGGCGTCGCCGTGTCGGCGACGGTCCGCACCGCCGACCGGACCGGCGTCGAGATGGAGGCCCTCACCGCCGTGACGGTCGCGGCGCTCGCGATCGTCGACATGGTCAAGGGCCTGGACAAGCACACCTGGATCGGCGAGGTCCGGCTCGAGGCCAAGACCGGCGGTAGGTCGGGCGAGTGGCGGCGCTCGTCATGACCGAGGTCCAGCGCCCTGCCGGCCGGCGTCCCGACGGCCTGGCCGCGGTCGTGCTCTCGGGCGGGCGCGGCTCGCGGCTCGGCGGCGTCTCGAAGGCCGCGCTCGACGTCGCCGGCGTCGCGCTGCTGGACGGCGTGCTCGACGCGCTGGCCGCGGGCGGCGTGCCGGCGCGGCGCACCGTCGTCGTCGGCGACGGGCCCGAGCCGGCGCGCGACGGCCTCCTGGTGACGCGCGAGGAGCCCCCGTTCGGTGGTCCGCTCGCCGCGCTCGGGGCCGGCCTGGCGCTCGTGCCGACCGGCGTCCCCGAGGTGCTCGTGCTCGCCTGCGACCTGCCGGCGGCCCGCGAGCTGGTGCCGCTGCTCACCGGCGTCGACCCGCGGCACGGCGGCGCGTTCGGGACCGCGGTGGTCGACGCCGACGGCCGGACCCAGTGGCTGGCCGCGCGCTACCGCCGCGCCCCGCTGGCCGCGGCGATCGAGAGGGCGCGGGCGGACCTCGGCACGCTCGACGGCGTCTCGCTGCGGGCCGTGCTCGGGCCGGTGCCGCTCGCGGGCATCGCCGACGAGACCGGCGCGAGCCGCGACGTCGACACGCCGGACGATCTGGCCCGCGAGCGCCGTCGCGCCGCCGGCTCCGGCCGCGCGGCCGGCTCGGGCCGGCCGGACCCCGACGACCCAGACGACCCAGACGACGCCGACGACGCGGGAGGACCCCGATGACCGACCAGCAACGCCCAGCCCACCACCTGCCGCCGGCGGACCTCCTGCCGTGGTCCGACGCCGTCGCGGAGCTGTACCGCCTGCCCGAGCGGTTCGACGAGACGGAGCTCGGCCTCGTGCTCGACGTCGCGCGCGACGTGTCCAAGGGGGTCGCGCGCCCCGCGGCCCCCGTCTCGACGTTCCTGCTCGGCGTCGCCATCGGTCGTGGGCTGGCGGACGGGAGCATCGACGCGGAGGACCGCACGAGCGGGCTCGCCCACCTGGCGCGGCAGGTCCAGGCGGCGGCCCTCGCCGTCCCCCTCGCCGACGCCGGTCCGGTGGCCGAGGAGGCCGGCGCGTGACGGCCGCGACCGGCCCCGTGCGGGTCCGCCTCTTCGCCGGCGCGGCCGAGGCCGTCGGGACCGACGCGGTGACCAGCGGCGCGGCGACCGTCGGCGACCTCGTCGAGGAGCTGGTCGCCGCCTCGGGCGAGGCGACGACGCGCGACGTGCTCGCGCGGTGCTCCTTCCTCGTGGCCGGCCGGCGCACCGACGACCCGGGTCACGCGCTCCCGCGCGGCGGCGTCGTCGACGTCCTCCCGCCCTTCGCCGGGGGCTGACGGCACCGACCGCGATCACGCGTGGACGGCGTCGGCCGGCGCCGAGGGCCCCGAGGTAGCCTGACCCGCATGAGGCACCAGCAGCCCGACCCGACCCGTGACGCCTGAGCAGGCGGCCGCGCACGCGCGGCAGTGGGAGGCGCTGGCCGCGGCCCGGACCGGCGAGGAGCGCGCCCGGGCGATCACCGAGGCCCAGGGGTGGTGGCGCGAGCACGCCCGGCTGAGCGCGGCCGCGGGACGGGTGCCGGCCGGCTACGCGGCGCCCGCGCCGCAGCGTGTCCCGTCCCAGCAACCACTCGGCGTCACCCCCTACGCCGGCCCGCCCAGCGGGCCGGTTCCCTACGGCGCCCCCGCGTACGGTGGCGCGACGCCGTACCCCGCCGGCCCGCCGCAGCGCCGGCGCACCTCGGGCTGTCTCGTCGCGCTGATCGTGACGCTCGTCGTCGGCGTCGCGACCATGCTCGTCATCGGTCTCGTGGTCACGTCGCTGAACCGCGTGGTCGAGGCCGGCCCGACGACCGCGCCGACCGTGTACCCCTCCCCCACCCAGGTCGCCCCGTCCCCGACGGCCCCGACCGACCCGCCGACGACGGCCGAGCCGACCCCCGAGCCCACGACGGCACCCCCGATGACCGACGAGGAGATGTTCCTCGGCGGCTACTGGGAGCTGCCGCTGCCGGACCCGGTCCCGCTCAGCTCCCCGCTCCCGCGGTTCAGCGACACCTACGCCGACGCGACCGAGTGGTTCGCCGGCCACGGCATCCCCGAGATCACCGCGGTGGCGACGGACGACCCGACGCTCAACTGCGGGTTCGGCTACGCGAACTCCGACACCTTCGTCCACGCCGGCTGCTACCAGACGAACCACCGCGACATCGTCTTCGTGTGGTGGAACGAGGACAGCACGTTCGCCCAGCGGGAGTTCCTCGTCGCCCACGAGTACAGCCACTGGTACCAGTGGCACGAGCACTTCGACGTGATGAACGCCGCCCGGTTGCAGGGGTTCTTCACCGACTCGCAGGCGTGGCGCGACGCGATGGAGTCCGACGCCACCTGCCGGGTGCTCTCGTGGGGCGGCTACGACGCGACGGTCGCCGCCGAGTCGAGCACGCCGTGCACCACCGACGGCTGGTACGAGGGCTGGCTGATCGATGCCGCCGTCGCGCTGGGGGTCCAGCTCTAGCCGGGACGGACCCGCGCGCCTAGACCGGACGCCTCAGCCGCCGATGGCGTTCATCCCGCGGCGCGGCTGGAGGAAGCCCGGGTCGTCGATGCCGTGACCGGGCAGCTTCGCGCGCAGCGCCCGGCGCAGCAGGGCGTCGAGGGCAGCGTCGGTCGGGTCGTCGATCGGGTCGTCGATCGGTTCGGCGGTCGGTTCACCGGTCGGCCGGAGCACGCGGAGCAGGTCGAACTCGTCGGTCGAGAACAGGCAGTTGCGGATCTGGCCGTCGGCGGTGAGCCGGATGCGGTCGCACGCCCCGCAGAACGGCGCGGTCACCGACGCGATGACGCCGACGGTCCGTTCCCCGTCCGGCGACCCGGGCCCGTGCAGCCGCCACCGCTCGGCCGGGGCTCCCCCGCGCGCCGGCACCGGCTCGAGCTCCCAGCGCCGGCGGAGCGCGGCAAGGATCTCCTCGCGGGTCACCATGCGCGAGCGGTCCCACGTGTGCCCGGCGTCCAGCGGCATCTGCTCGATGAACCGCAGCTCGGCGCCGAGCGAGAGCGCGTAGCCGGTGAGGTCGACCAGCTCGTCGTCGTTGACGCCGCGCATCGCGACCGTGTTGAGCTTCAGCGGACGCAGCCGGCTCGCCGCCGCCGCCTCGATCCCGGCCAGCACGTCGGCGTGCCGGTCCCGGCGGGTCAGCTCGCGGAACCGGTCGGCGCGCAGCGTGTCGAGCGAGATGTTGAGCCGGGCCAGGCCGGCCTCGACGAGTGCGTCGAGCACGCGCGGCAGGCCGATGCCGTTGGTCGTCATCGCGACGCTCACGCGCTCGCCGGCCCGCGATCCCACTCCGACACGTAGCGCGGCGAGCCGCGCGACCACGTCGACGAGGTCGCGGCGCAGCAGGGGCTCGCCACCGGTGAGGCGGAACGTCGAGACGCCGGCCCGGGCCGCGACGGTCGCGACGCGGACGATCTCGTCCGCGGTCAGCACCGACTCGCGCGCCAGCCACTCGAGGTTCTGCTCGGGCATGCAGTACGTGCAGCGCAGGGAGCACCGGTCCGTGAGGGAGATCCGCAGGTCGCGGTGGACGCGACCGAACGTGTCGACGAGCCGGCGCGCCGCGCCGTCGCGGGCCGGGCGGTCGCGGCCGACCGCCGGGTCGGGCGGCGGCAGGACCGGCGTCGGCAGCCAGGCCAGCCCGGTCACAGCCCCACCCAGTGGTGCGTCCCGTCGACCGCGTGCTGCTTCTTCCACACGGGCAGCTCGGCCTTGATCCGCTCGACCAGCTCGCGCGAGACCTCGTAGGCCAGGGCACGGTGCGCCGTCGCGACGCACGCCACGAGCGCCACGTCCCCGACGGACAGCGAGCCGGTCCGGTGCGAGACCGCGACGATCACCGGGCCACCGGCACCCCCGTCCCGCCCGTCGCCGTCGCGTCCGAGCAGGGACTCGACGATGCCGGCGAGCACCGTCTCCGCATCGGGGTGGGCCGAGTACTCGATGCCGGAGACCTCGCCGGCCACGCCCGGGTCGTGGTCGCGGATCCGCCCGACGAACGTGGCGATCGCCCCGCACCGCCGGTCCTCGACGGCGGCGAGGTGCCGGGTGACGGACAGCTCGTCCGGCGTCACCGCGACGATCCGCGCATCCGGGTGCGCCCGCGTCACGGCCACCGGTGGTCGCCCCCGCCGAGCTGGTCGAGCGCGTGCGGCACCAGCGGGAGCAGCACCTCGAGCGACTCCACGGCCGCTCGCGGCGATCCCGGCAGGTTGACCACGAGCGCGCCGCCGGCCACCCCGGCCCGTCCGCGACCGAGCGCCGCGGTCGGCGTCGCGCGCCGGCCCCGCTCGCGCAGCACCTCCGCGACACCCGGCAGCTCGAGGTCCAGCACCGCGGCCGTCGCCTCGGGCGTGCGATCGCGCGGACCGATGCCCGTCCCGCCGAGGGTGAGGACGAGCGCGGCCGCACCGGCGATCGCCTCGCGCAGCTCCGCCCGGATCGCGTCGACGTCGTCGGGGACGACCACGACGGCGACGTCGTCGTACCCGGCCGCCCGGACCGCCAGCTCCGCGGCGGGCCCGCTCGCGTCCGCGCGCACACCGGCGGCGGCACGGTCCGAGACCGTGATAATCACGACGCTGCGGCCGGGGGTCACCGTTCGAGACTAACGGACGGGCCCCGGGCCGCCCCCGGCTGGGACCGGGAAAAACCCGGGACCCCGAGCCGCTCCACGCGCGGACCACCTCGGAGCGACGACCTCGATCCCGTACGATGCCGCCGCCTCCGCCAGGCGGTGGTCGTACGTGACGAGACCACCGAGGCTGTCCCCGAGCTCGACGGCTACCGCGAGGTGCACGGCGTCGAGCGAGCGCAGCTCCGCGGGCTCGAGGCGAGCGGCGTCGTCGTGGGTGGCCGAAGTCACGGTGATGATGGCGAGCGAGTCGAGGACAACGCGGGCATCACGCGCCCGCTCGGGGACCACTCGCCGGACGGCTCGGACGAGCTTCCTTGATCTCACGACGCGGGAGGCGCGGTCGGCGCGAGAGGTCAGCCGACCAGGCCCATCCGGCGGGCCACCGCGAGCGCCTCGCCGCTCGTGCGGGCGCGCAGCTTGCGGTAGAGGTTGGCCCGGTGGAACTTCACCGTGTTGACGGACACGAACAGCAGCGCGGCGATCTGGGCGTTGCTCAGCCCCCCGTCGATGTGCTGCAGGAGCGAGGCCTCGCGCTCGGACAGCTCGACGGCCTCGGTCACCGGCCCCGCCGCCCCCGCGAACTGCCGCGCCTGCGCCAGCCGGGCGACCTCGTGCGCCGGCAGGACGCGAGCTGCGACGGTGAGGAGCTGGTCCACCTGGCGCGGCGAGGCGCACAGCAGCCCGAGCGGTGCGAACCCCGGGCCGACCTGGTCCGACCGGAGCTTCGCCGCCGCGACGAGCGCCTGGGCCGCGACGTCCTCGCGCCCGGCCCCGACCGCGTGCGCCGCCCGGACGAGCAGCAGGTGGTCGGCCAGCCGCGGCGAGGCCGGGTCACGCCGCTCAGCGACGCGGTGGCAGGACCGCGCGTAGGCGATCGACGCCGGACCCGCGGCGTCCCGGACACCCCCGATGGCACCCTCGACGAACGCGTCGACCACGGCGCCGACGGGCCGCTGGTCGTCGCCGTCACCGTGCCGCCGCCGCCACGCGGCGCTGCGCAGGAGCGAGGACAGCCGCAGGATCTCCGGCCGGTCGCCGGTGGCGCAGGCCGCGTACCCGTGGAGCAGCACGAGCACGGGCCACCGCTCGGGCTGGCCGACCGCGTCCATGCCCTCCGTCGTGTGCCCGAGCGCGGCCGGCACGTCGCCCTGGTCGAGCGCGACGAGGGCCTTGGTCCACGCCCGCATCACCCAGTCGAGCTGGCGCGCCCGCGTGACGGCGACCGCGTCCATGGCGTCGCCGGCGAACGGGTCGTAGGGCAGCCCCGCGAGCACGTCGAGGGCCATCCGCGCGCGGAGCAGGTCGACGCGGCGCGAGCCGACCGGGTCCGCGGCGGCCGCCGCCTCGTCGTCGAGCGAGGCGAGCAGGCGCACGACGACGTCGCGGGCGCCGTCGAACTGGTCGAGCTGGATGAGGGCCTGCACCACGACGAGCCCCTGCGAGACCAGCGACGGGCTTGCGGGCAGGGGGACGGGGCTGGTCCGGAGCAGGTCGTACCACTGGGCGCACGCCGTCTCGGCCGTGCCGAGGTCGCCGCACTCCAGCGCGGCGAACGCGATCTGGGTCAGCTCCGCCGCGAGACCGCTCCCGCCGACACCGTCGACCCCGCCGGGCACCGCCTCGCGGGTCGCGTCGCTCGACGCGGCGCCCTCGTCTCCCGCGGCACCAGCCACCCCAGCGACGACGCGCAGCGCCGCCGAGAGCCGCGCCCGCACGCCGAGCTCGAGCACGCGGTCGTCGGCCTCGCTGGCCGCACCGCCGCGCCGGGCGAGCACCGTCGCCAGCGAGACGAGCGCCGAGTACGGGGCGAGGCGCTCGCGCGGCTGCATCAGCAGCGGTCGCCACAGCTCGAGGTCGTCGCTGACCACCATCTCCCAGAACCAGTCGCCGGCGATCGCCTCGGCCTCGGCGAACCGCCGCAGCCCGACCAGGACGGTGACCGCGAGCGCCACGTCGTGCTCGGCCAGGGCCGCCTCGAGCAGCCGCTCGCGGCGCACGACGTCGTCGCTCGGGTCGTCGATCTCCCGCACCCGGTCGTCGAAGTGCCGCCCCACCTCGAACCGCCAGCGGTACGCGGAGGTGCCGGGCCGGCGCCCGGGCTCGACGTCGAGCACGCCGGTGGCGACGAGCCGCGTCACCGCCGCCGCGACGTCGTCGTTGCCGGTGACGCGCCGCGCGAGGCCGAGACCGAACCGCGGCGCCGGGCTCAGCAGCCGCAGCGCCTCCTGGAGCGGCGAGGTGCCCTGGTCCTCGTCGACGAGCGAGCGGGCGCCCCAGTGCTGGGCCGCGTCGACGGCGGTGACGTCCCCGGCGAGGACGCGCGCCGGGACGGTCTCCAGCAGCGCGAGCGTGACGCCCGGGTGCCCGTCGGTCGCGCGGTGGAGGGCGTCGACGGCGCGGGAGTCGATCTCGGGCAGCAGCGCGCGGGCGAGCCGGTCGGTCTCGCCCGGCCCGAACCAGACGTCGGCGTCCGTCACCAGCTCGACGGGCAGCCCGGCGGCGTGCGCGGCCTCGACGAGCGGCGTGCCGTCGATCGTCGCGAACAGCACGCGCAGGTCCGGCCGCTCCTCCTGGACCGCCTGGACGCCGGCGACGACCGCGGCCGGCTCGGCGTGGACCAGCCCGTCGAACGCGATCGCCGTGACCCACGGGTAGGCGTCCAGCTCCGCGAGGAGCCGGACGATGAGCTCGTCGTAGTCGGCCGGCTCGCCCTGGTCGACGACGTCGGGCCCGACGGGATGGCCCTGGCGACGCGCGGCCGCCTGCGCCGACCACACCGTCCGCGAGAGGAAGTCGGCGCGCGTGTGGACCAGCGAGCGTCCCTCCACCAGGACCCGCCCCGGTGCATGCTCCGCCCACTGGCGCAGTGCCGTCAGCTTGCCGCTCTTCGGCAGTGCCTCCATCACCACCAGCGGTGATGGCGCATCAAGCCGAGCGAGCAGTGCCGTCCGTTCGATCGTGTACACGTGTCCCACCCCTGCAATGAGGGCCCCCGGCGCACGCCCCCCTGGCGTAGCCTTCCCGCATTGTCCTCCCACTGTGACGCACGCCATGCCCGGGCACAAATGGGGAGTGGCAGAATGACACGGTTCACGACCGCACACGGAGGCTGAGCACCCACCAGGGGGTGGCTCCCCGGCCTTCCAGCGGACCGAGACCGATCGGGGATCACTTGTCCGTCCAGCCTTCGGGTCACCTCGCACCGCCCACGAGTCCCATCTCCTACGACGACGGCGAGCGCGCCCGCGAGCTGCTGGCCCGCCTCGACGCGGTGCTCGACCAGCGCATCGTCGGCCAGCGCGGTCTGCGCACCGCGCTCGTCACGTCGCTGCTCGCCGGCGGCCACGTGCTGCTCGAGTCGGTGCCGGGACTCGCCAAGACCCTGAGCGCGCAGACGCTCGCCGCCGGCGTCGGCGGGACGTTCCACCGCATCCAGTGCACGCCGGACCTCATGCCGAACGACATCATCGGCACGCAGATCTACAACTACGCGACCGGTGAGTTCTCGACGCAGCTCGGCCCGGTGCACGCCAACCTCGTGCTGCTGGACGAGATCAACCGCTCCTCGGCCAAGACCCAGTCGGCCATGCTCGAGGCGATGCAGGAGAAGCAGACCTCCATCGGCGGCGAGGTGTACCCGCTGCCCAAGCCGTTCATGGTGCTCGCCACGCAGAACCCGATCGAGGAGGAGGGCACCTACGTCCTCCCCGAGGCGCAGATGGACCGCTTCCTCATGAAGGAGGTGCTCACCTACCCGGCCCCCGAGGAGGAGGTGGACATCCTCGACATGATGGCGTCGGGCGCGTTCAACACGCCGATCCAGGCGCAGCCCATCACGCTGGAGGACACGATCTTCCTGCAGCGGCTCGTCGACAAGGTCTACGTCGACAACGTCATCCGCCAGTACATCGTCGCGCTCATCAACACGACGCGCGGCGGCGGCCCGCGGCCGCTGCCCGGGTTCGCCCAGCACGTGCGCGTCGGCGCCTCCCCGCGTGGCTCGATCGCCCTCATGCGCGTCGCGCAGGCGCTCGCGCTCCAGGCCGGGCGCGCCTACGTCGTGCCCGACGACATCAAGCAGCTGCGCCACCCGGTGCTGCGCCACCGCATCGTGCGCACCTACGACGCCCTGGCGAACAACGTGCCGCCGGAGGCGCTCATCGACGCCGTGTTCGCCGCCGTCCCGAGCCCGTGAGCCAGCCGGACCAGTGACGTCAACCGTTCCGGCCATCCCAGCGCCCGGGTCGCTCCCCGCGTCGGGCGGCTCCGGCGCGCCCGGGCTCGACACGGGCATGCCGCCGCGCACCCGAACCGGCCAGGCCCACTCGCGCCTCGCCGCCGTGCGCGCGCGGCTCGAGCTGCCGGTCGTGCGGCGCGCCTCCGGCCTGCTCGACGGCCGCCACCGCTCGATCTTCTCCGGCCACGGCCAGGACTTCGACGAGATGGCGCAGTACCTCGTCGGCGACGACATCGGGGACATCGACTGGAAGGCGTCGGCCAGCACCGGCGTCCCGATCATCCGGCGGTTCGAGCGCGAGTCGAACCTCGCGATGGTGCTCGCCGTCGACACCGGCCGCTCGATGGCGGCGCTCGCCCCCAGCGGTGAGGTCAAGGGGGCGATCGCGCAGTTCGCCTGCGACGTCATCGGCTACCTCGCCCGCGGACGGGGCGACCTGCTCGCGCTCGTCGCCGGCGACGCCGAGCGCACCGTGCAGATCCCGGCCCGGGGCGGGACCGAGCACATGGAGATGCTGCTCCAGCGCATCAACGGCATGCTCGCCCTCGACGGTCCGCCGTCCAACGTGACCCACGTGCTCGACCGCGTCCTCACCTGGTTCACCCGGCGCTCGCTCGTCGTCGTCGTGACGGACGAGGTGCGCCCGCCGCTGGAGTCCGAGCAGACGATCAAGCGGCTGCGCACCCGGCACGAGCTCATGGTGATCCAGGTCGCCGACGCGCTGCCGACCGACTTCGGCAGCCAGCCGGTCGAGGACGTCGAGTCCCCGCTCGGGCTGCCGGAGTTCTTCCGCGCGCGCCGGGACATGGCGGCCGAGGCGCGCGACGCCGTCGCCCGCCGGCGCAGCGACGTCGCCGCGATGCTGCGCCGCTACAACGTGCCGACCGTGACGGTCGGCAGCGAGGCCGAGGTGGTCGACGGTCTCGCCGACCTGCTCGCGAGGAGCCGCCGTGCCCGTCACTGACGTCTCCGGATACGGCGCGATCCTCGCGCTGCCCGCACCGGCCCAGCCGCCCGTCCAGTACTCCTGGTGGGTCTGGGCGCTCGGCATCGCGCTGCTCGTCCTCATCGCCGCCTGGTACTTCTGGGTGTTCCGCTCCACGCGGCCCAAGGTCCCGGACGACGACCCGTCGAGCTACGACGGCGTCCGCGCCGAGCACCTCGCGCTCGTCGACGAGGCCTACCAGCGCTTCGTGAGCGGCGAGGCCGACCTGCGCGAGCTGCACCTCGACCTCAACCACGCGATCCGCAGCTTCGCGACGGCGCGCACGGGCATCGACACCTCGTCGCTCACGGTCGCCGAGTTCACCCGGATCGAGCACGGCTCGGCGCTCGCCACCGTCCTCGGGGAGTACTCCGAGCCCGCGTTCGCCGCCGTGTCCGACGCCCAGGCCGCCGCCGCCTGCACCGAGGCGCGGGAGGTGATCGGCACGTGGTGACCGAGTCGCTGCTCCTTCGCCCGTGGACGATCGTCATCGCGGTCGTGCTGCTCGCCGTCGCCGTCGTCCTCGGCTACGCGACGCGCCGCGGACCGCGGACGCCGTCGGACGTGCGCTGGGTCGCGAACTCCTCCTACCTCACGGAGCTGCCGTCGTTCCGGGCGCGGATGGTCCAGTACCGGGCCGGGCTGGCGGCGCTCGTGCTCGTCGCGCTCACGGGCGGCGTGGCCGCCGGCGTGCTGCTGGCGCGGCCGGTCGACCGCTCGACGGAGAACTCCGAGCTGGCCACGCGGGACATCGTGCTGTGCCTCGACGTCTCGGGCTCGATGATCGGGTACGACGTGGAGATCGTCGACCGGTTCCTCCAGCTCGTCGACTCCTTCGACGGCGAGCGGATCGCCCTCGCGATCTGGAACCAGACGACGCGCACGGTCTTCCCGCTCACCGACGACTACACGCTCGTCAAGGAGGAGCTGACGGCGGCGCGCGACGCGCTCGACTTCGACGTCGACTCGCTCGACAACGGCTCCTACGACCCGGGCAAGCTCGACCGGCTGCTCAAGTTCATCACCGGCACCGAGGGCGGCAGCGACACGTCGACGTCGCTCATCGGCGACGGGCTCGTCTCGTGCGGCCTGCTGTTCGACGAGGCCGACACCGAGCGCTCGCGCTCGATCATCCTGGCGGGGGACAACGAGCTCATCGGCACGCCGATCTTCACGCTGACGGAGGCGGCCGACTTCGTCACCGAGCGCCAGATCGGCCTCGTCGGCATCTACTCCGGCGCCTCGACCGCGACGAGCAGCCAGGAGAAGAAGGAGTTCCGCGAGGTCGTGACGACGCACGACGGGCTCTACTTCGAGGCCAACGACCCGGCCGCCGTCGACGCGATCATCGACCGCATCCAGTCGCAGCAGGCCGTCGACCTCGACGCGACGCCCGAGGTCGTCATCACGGACCGGCCCGCGGCGGCACTGGCGGTGCTCGCGTGCGCGTTCGCCGTCCTCCTGCTCGTGGCGTGGAGGTTGAAGGAATGAGCCTGCACCCGATCTGGCCGCTGTGGGCCGTCCTCCTCGTGGCCCTGCCGCTCGTGCTGGTCTGCCTCGTCATGCTCCTGCGGCGCAAGGACCGGCAGATCGCCTGGCTGCGCCGTCTCGGCATCGCGCTGGCCGTCGGCGTCATCGCCATCGGGCCCTCGACGATGCACACGACCGCCTCGACCGTGCAGTCCAACGCGGAGATCTTCTTCGTCGTCGACCGGACCGGGTCGATGGCGGCGGAGGACTACGACGGAACGTCGCCGCGCCTGGACGGCGTCCGGCACGACCTCGACGCGATCGTCGACGCGTTCCCCGGCGCGCGGTACTCGATCATCGCCTGGGACTCCCAGGCGACCCGGCAGCTCCCGCTGACGACCGACGCGCGGGCCGTGAAGTCCTGGGCGGACACCGTGCGCCAGGAGCTCACGTCGTTCTCCACGGGCTCCCAGGTCGACCGCCCGCTCGGCGCGCTCTCGGAGGCGCTGGCCGGCGCGGCCGAGCGCAACCCGTCGAACGTGCGCCTGGTCTACTTCCTGTCCGACGGCGAGAACACCGACGGCGAGCAGTCCTCGTCCTCGGCCCAGCTCGAGTCGTTCGCCCCGCTGGCCCCGCTCGTCGACGGCGGCGCCGTGCTCGGGTACGGGACGACCGAGGGCGGCCGGATGAAGGTGTGGGACGGGTTCACGCCCACCGCCGATGCGCCCTACATCACCGATCCGACCAACGGCGGGGCCGAGGCCGTGTCGCGGATCGACGAGGAGACGCTGCGCACGATCGCCGAGCAGCTCGGCGTCGAGTACGTGCACCGGATCACCCCGGACACGGTCGAGGGCTTCACCTCGGGCATCGACGTCCAGGAGATCTCGGCGGACGGACGCCGCGAGCACGTCATCTACCAGCCGGTCGTGTGGCCGTTCGCGACCCTCGCGCTCGTGCTGCTCGTGTGGGAGTCGTTCGCGATCGCGCGGACGTTCCCCGTCTCGCGCAACCGGCTCGGCGCCGTGGAGGTCCGATGAGCACCATGACCCAGCTCCCCCCGGGGCGCGACGGGGCCGGCGGGCGCGAGTTCTTCGCGTCGATCGAGGCCGCGCGCGAGGCCAAGGCGATCGCGGACGCGCGCGCCCGGCGCAGCCGGCTGCTGCGCTGGTCCGCTCCGGTCGTGGCGATCCTCGCCCTCGCGGCCGTGTTCCTCTTCGCGATCTGCATCGTCGTGCTGGTCGGCGAGCGGTCCTACGCCGCGCAGTCGTACACGAGCGCGGCCGGCCAGTTCGGCGTCGTCCGCTCCGTCAACGCGGTCGAGACCTGGAAGCCGCACTACAACGTCGGGACGGCCGAGTACTCCTCCGGCCGGTTCTTCGCGGCGACGCAGGATCTCGGGGTCGCGCTCACGCTCGTGCCGAAGGCGCCCGAGGGCGAGCCCCCGGGCCGGGACGAGTGCCTGGTCCGGATCAACCTCTCGCTGTCCTACGAGGGCCTGGGCGACGAGGCCGCGCGCGCGACGGACGCCGCCATGGCGATCTCGTACTACCAGCAGGCGCTGGACACCGTCGCCGGCTGCGGCTCGGGCGGCGGTGGCGGCGGCTCCGAGCAGGAGCAGGAGGCCGCCGACCAGGCCGAGGAGCGCCAGGAGGAGAAGCAGTCCGAGCAGCAGCAGGAGCAGCAGGGCGGCGAGGGCGACTCCGACGGTCAGGGCGGCCAGGAGCCGGACGAGGGCGAGCAGGGCGGCGAGGGCGACCAGCAGGACGGCGACACCGGTGAGGACGAGGGCGACAACGGCGGCCAGCAGGGCGAGGAGCCCACGCCGACGCCCACCGACGGTGACGGCGACCAGCAGGGCGGCGAGGGCGAGGACGGCGAGCCGTCCGAGACGTCGACCACGTCCGAGCAGCAGCAGGAGCTCGAGCAGCGCAACCAGGACGCCCAGGAGCAGCGCGAGCGGGAGCAGCAGGAAGAGGGCGGCGGAGGCGGCGGCCAGCAGGGCTGGTAGGCGTCCTGGCGCCGGCCACCGCACCCCGCCTCAGTCCGGTGTGGGTGCTGGCCGCGGCTCGGTAGGGACGTGGCTCGGTTGGGTCCGGGGGCTGTGACCGGTGCGCGGTCGCCCGGGTGTCAGGACCCGTCGCGTCAGTAGGCGGAGGTGCTGGGAGCGCTCTCGTCGGTGTCCTCGATCTCCAGGACTCGGAGGATGTCGTCGAGGAGGCCCGAGGCGCCGAAGCGGAAGGTCGTCGGGGAGACCCAGCCCTCGCCCATCGTGTCCTCGGCCAGCTCGATGTAGGTGCGCGCGTCGGCGACCGTGCGGATCCCGCCGGAGGCCTTGAACCCGACCGGCTCGACCGCGTCGCCCAGCGAGGCGAGCACGCCGAGGATGGCGGCCGCCGCCTCGGGCGTCGCGGAGACCGGCGTCTTGCCGGTCGAGGTCTTGACGAACTGGGCGCCGTGCGCGACGGCGAGCTCCGCGGCGTCGCGGATGACGTCGGCGTCGACGAGCTCGCCCGACTCGATGATGACCTTGACGTCGTTGTCGTCGGCGGCGTCCCGGACCGCGTCGAGCACGGCGGCCGCCGCCTCCCGGTCGCCGGCGAGCAACGCGCGGTACGGCAGGACGACGTCGATCTCGTCGGCGCCGTCCGCGATCGCCTGCTCCGTCATCGCCACGACCTCCCCGACCGGCTCGTCGCCGCTCGGGAAGTTGACGACGGTGGCCACCCGGACCGGCGACTGCGCCAGCACCTCGGCGACGGGGCGCACGAACCGCGGCCACACGCAGACGGCCGCCGTCCCGTGCCGGGCCGCCCGCTCCGCGAGCGCGAGGTTGGCCTCGAGCGTCGTGGACTCGCCGAGGTCGGTGAGGTCGAGGCAGGCGAGCGCCAGCTCGGCGATCTCGCGGTCGGTGCGGTGGGCTGCGTCAGTCATGGTCCCGAGGCTACTCGGTGCGCCTCGCGCGCGAGGCGCACCTGTGAACGCCGGTGAAGATCGCCCGGGGCTCTGCCTCGCCGCCCCGGGTCGCTCTCGGGGCCAGCGGCGGGAGCGGGCGCGTGGGGCGGGGCGCGTCAGCGCTCGCCCAGGTCTCGCTCCAGCTCCTTGCGGCCCTTCGCGTCGAGCTTGACCCACCGGCCGAACTGCTCGAGGAACACCGAGCGCACGCGGGCGTCGTCGAGGGCGCCGGTCACGGTGTCGAGCTGGCCCGCCGCGGCGCGCTGGCACACCACGACCCAGGCTTGGCCCATCGCGTAGGTGAACGTCGACGCGACGCCCGCGCCGATCAGGCCGCCGACCACCGAGCCGGCGCCCGGCACCATCTTGATCAGTCCCGTGAAGGCGGCGCGCCCGCCCTGGGTCGCCGCGGTCGTCGCCAGCGTCGAGAGGATGGCGGCGCGGTCGAAGGAGATCTGGTAGATCTGCCCGATCCTCGCCATCATCCCGAGCTGGATCGGGACGAGCAGCGTCGCGTCGGCGAACGGGATGGGGATGGCCGCCGCCGCAGCGGCAGCGGTCACCGCCGAGGCGATCGTCGTTCGCGCCGACCGAGCCTTGGCACCCGAATCGATGGCCTGCGCCGCGACGAGCGCCGCGAAAGCTCCCTGCGGAACGACCCGAAAGGTGGCATCGAGGAGGTCGTGCAGGCCGTGCGTGCCCTGACCCGTGAAGGGGTCCGGCTGCGCGAACGTGAAGAAGACGCGGTTGTCGACGATCGGCAGCCCGCGCGCCAGCACCTGGTCCGCGAGCGCGAGGGCGTCCGGGTGGTACTGGCCGTCGCGCATCGGGACCTGCGTGAACACCATGACCACCGGCAGCCCGAGGGCCGCGAGGCGGCGGATGAAGTCCGCCTCGGAGTCCTCGAACCGCCGGTCCATGCCGCGGACGCAGTACCAGGCGACGTGGAGCTGCTCCGACAGCGGCTGCTTGCGGGTCTGCTTGAGCACCGTGTCGAGCTCGGTGATGAGCTCCTTGGTGTCCTTGCCGACCTCGAGCCCCTGCGTGTCGAGGATGCCGAGGTGGCCGCCGACCCGGTCGAGGTAGAGCCGCGACCCCTTGGTCACCGGCTCACCGATGCCGGTCGCGGCGACGTCCTCCCCGAAGATCGCGTTGAGGAGCGTCGACTTGCCTACGCCTGTCTTGCCGAAGATCGCGAGGTTGAACCGCCCGATCTCGAGGTCCTGCTTGTGGTACTCCTCGCGGAACGACCGCCGGAACACCTCCTCGTTGAACGCGGCTCCCAGCCCCATCCGCAGCTCCTCGCGATCCAGGTCAGACGGTCCGGACGGTGACGCGCTCGACGCCGGTCAGGCGCCGAGCCCCCGGCCGAAGGAGAACGCGCGGCCGATCTGGATCGCGCCGAGCACCACGAGCGAGATCCCGACGAACCACCAGAGCACGACGGCGCTGAACAGCGGCGAGAACATGAGCGTGATGCCGGCGAGGACGCTGACGATCGCGTAGAACACGGTCCAGCCCTTGCTCTGCGAGCGGCCGAGCGTCGCCAGGGCAGCGATGCCCTCGACCAGCCAGGCGGCGCCGATGAAGATCGTCACGATGACGGCGAGACCGGCGGTGACCGCCCTCAGGTTGCCGAACGCGACGATGCCGGCGACGACGAACACGAGCCCGGCCACGATGTGACCGATCCGCGACCAGCCCGTCTTGCCGCTGCCGAAGACGCCGACGGCGGCGTAGACGATGCCGAGCACGATCGCGTAGACCGCGAGCAGGGCGGTGACGACGACGGCCGTCTTGCCCGGCCAGATCAGCACGAGGATGCCGACGATGAGCGTGATGAGCCCCGCGAGACCGAAAGCGATCCGGAACGCGCCGGTGACGCCGTCGTTGAGATCCTTGGGGGTGGTGACTTCGGTCATGGGGTCCTCCCGGGTCCGGGGCGCGGGTCGTGCCCTCGTTCGGCAGCCTAGTCGCCGCGATGCGCTCAGGAGCGGAACTGCGTGAACGACGCCGTGGCGGGGTCGGCGGTGAGGACCGTCCCGTCCTCCAGTCCGTCGATCGCGGCGAGCTGGTCGGGGGTCAGCTCGAACGAGAACACGTCGAGGTTGGCTCGCATCCGCTCCGGCGTCACCGTCTTGGGGATGACGACGTGCCCGCGCTGCAGGTGCCAGCGCAGCACCACCTGCCCCGGGCCGACGCCGAGGCCGTCCGCGATCTCCGTGACGACCGGCAGGGCGAGGTCGCGCCCCTGCCCGAGCGGGGAGTACGCCTCGACCACGACGCCGTGCCGCCGGCAGGCCGCGACCACGTCGGGCTGCTGGAGCGTCGGGTGCAGCTCGATCTGGTCGACGGCTGGGACGACGTCCGTCTCCGCCACGAGCCGGTCGAGGTGCTCGGGAAGGAAGTTCGAGACGCCGATCGCGCGCACGGCTCCCTCGGCGAGCAGCTTCTCGAACGCGCGCCACGTCTCGACGTACCGGTCCTCGCTCGGGACGGGCCAGTGGATGAGGTAGAGGTCAACGACGTCGACGCCGAGCGCGCGACGGGAGTCCTCGAAGGCGCGCAGGGCGTTCTCGAACCCCTGGTCGCCGTTGCGGAGCTTGGTCGTCACGAAGAGGTCGTCCCGCGGGACGCCGCTGGCCCGCAGGCCCGCGCCGACCTCGCGCTCGTTGTAGTAGCCGGCGGCCGTGTCGATGTGGCGGTAGCCGGTCTCGATGGCTCGCTCGACGACGCCCTGGGCCTCGTCCGGCTCGATCTGCCACGTGCCGAAGCCGAGCTGCGGGATGCGGACGGGGTGAGCGGCGTCGGCGACGCCGTGGGTGAGGTCGATCGTGGGGACGGTCGGGTTCGCGCTGGTCATGTCGTCCACGCTAACCCCGACCTCCGACACGGACGGCGGGGCTGGGGACGGAGGGCCGGCGCGGTCGGCCGCCGGCGCTCGGCCGTCAGTCGTCCGCGTCCGCCTGGCCCGCCCGCCCCGGCTCGCGACGTCGCGCGCCGAAGGACCGCGGCAGGAGCGAGCGGGGGAACCACCTGGCCCGTCCGCGTCGCGGGTGGGAGCTGGCGAGCGCGGCGTGGACCGCCCCGACGGCCGCCACCTGCCGCTCGGCGCTCTCCCGCGCGGCGCTCCGCGCACCGCCCCGACCGACGGTGGCCGACGGGTCGACCCCGTCGGCGTACCAGGAGCGCTCGGCCCCGCGGACGAGCACGGTGAGCGACGAGCGGACCCGCTCGTCCAGCCGGACGGCCTGGCTCAGGTCGTGGGCACCGCGCCGGAGGCTCGCGCCCTCGGCGAGCGGCACGCCGTGGTCGACGGCGAGCGCCTCGACCTCCTCCCAGGCCGCCCCCGCGTCCGCGTCGCGCACGCGGGCCAGCCGGCGGCGACGGCGACGCGCCCGCTCCGCGCTGGGCCCGACACCGACGACGGACCCGCCGACGAGCGCGCCGGCGACCAGCCACCACCACCGGTCGGCCGAGCCCGTGCTCGCACCCGGGGCCGCGCCGGAGGACGCGCTCGGCGACGGCTGCGGGTCGTCGATCTCGACCTTGACCGGCGACGAGGAGGGCGCCGGGGCCGCCGTCGAGGTCGCGCCGCTGGTCGGCTCGGGCTCGACCGCCGGCACCGTGTACCCCTGGATCCGCCGGTGCGACCCGTCGGGCGGCGTCGGGTCGAACCGCACCCAGCCGGCCTCCTCGAACCGGATCTCCACCCAGGCGTGCGCGTCGTGCGTCGTGATCGTCGTGATCCCGCCGGACGTCGAGCCCGGCCCGTAGCCGACCACGACGCGCGCTGGCAGCCCGACGGCGCGTGCGAGCACCGCCATGGTCGAGGCGTACTGCTCGCAGTAGCCGGTGCGCACCTCGAGGAAGTCCAGCAGCGGGTCGCCGGTGCTGCCGTCCGGGACGGTGAGGGAGTAGGTGAACCCGTTCTCCCGGTCGAGGAAGAACTGCTGCAGCGCCTGCGCCCGGGCGAACGGCGTCTCGGCACCGGCGACGAGCTCCTGCGCGAGCTCCGCGACACCGCTCGGGAGGGCGGCGATGGCGGTCTCCTCCGACGACGGGTTGACGGTGTCACCCGCAAGCTCGTCGGTCGTCGGCCGGGACTGGTCGACCCCGAGCAGGTAGTGACCGGGGTCGCGCGCCCGCTCGGTGTGCCACACCTCGAGATCGGCGTCGTAGGCCCACACGCCGGCCGGGTCGAGCAGGCGCACGGTGCCGTCGGGCACCGGCAGGTACCAGCCCGCGTACCCGACCGAGTCCACGTAGACGACCGACGTGTACCCGGCGTCGGACGGATCCGTGCTGCCCAGCGTCCCGCCCTCCCAGCCGGCGCCAGGGACGTACTCCGTCAGCACCGCGCCCCGCAGGTAGTCCGGCTGCCAGGTCTCCGGACCCTCGCCGGGCGTCAGCTCGAGGATCGGGACCGGCTCGTCGCGCAGCAGCTCGCCCGTCAGACCGGTCATCGGGGCGGAGCCGATCCGGCCGGTCGAGACCTCCGGCCGGGTCAGCAGGCCGCCGGTGGAGACGTCCGGCGCCACGCGGGGGGCGAGCCCGCCGGCACCGAGCGCGGCGGCGCCCACCACGACGCCGGCCAGCAGCGTCGTCGCACCGGCGCGGGCGGCGGTCGCTCCCCCGGCCGCGCGCGGCAGGGGGACCGTGAGCAGGAGGACCAGGAGGTAGGCGGCGGCCGGCGCGAGGATCGCGGAGCGCGGCAGGGCCGACTCGGCGATCGTCATCGTCGTCACGACGACCGCGAGGATCGGCGCCCCGGCGAGCGCCGGGAGCGTCCGGACGCACGCGTCGACCGCGATGCCGACGAGGCCGAACGCCAGGCCGAGCAGCACGAGCAGGGACGGCGTGGCGGCCACCGGCGGGACGGCGACGGAGATCGTCGGGAACGTGTCGAGCGCCTGACCGATCAGCTCGGTCGGGGCGGAGCCGGTCGCGCCGGAGACGGCGAGCGGGAGGGCGACGAGCTGGGCGAGGGCGGTCAGCCACCACCAGACGCGCGCGAGGCTGCCCAGCAGACCGATCAGCAGCACGACGGACACGGGGACGAGGACGGGCCGCCACCAGGCGCCGTCGAGGACGAGGTCCTCGAGGCCGCCGGCTCCCGCGAGGACGGCGGCGGCACCGGCGACCTGGGCGAGCATCCGGCGCCAGAGCCCGACCGCACCGGTCGAGCCCGTCGGACCCGTCGTGGCCCGCCTGCCCGCCGAGCCCGCCAGCCCCGTCGGGCCGCCGGTCGGCGCCCCGGGCCGGCGACCGCCGGCACGCGCGCCCGCCCGTCGCGCGTCCACCCGTCGCGCGCGGTCGACGCTCACTCCGCCGCCCGGCCGCCCGGGCGCCGTCCGCCGCCGCGTCGCCGGCGCGCTCACGAGCCACCCCCGCGGACGGCCGCGTCCCAGGCGTGCGTCACGGCCGGCACGAGCCCGTCGAGGGTCGGCGGGGCCGCGACGTGCACGACGCGCCACCCCGCGGGCAGTCCCGCCGCGGCGCCGGGGCCGGACTCACCGCTGCCGGACCCGCCGCGGCCCGAGTCACGGCGGGACGTCGCGTCCGCCCGCCGCACGGAGGTGACGTCGTCAACCACGCGGAACGCCAGGCCCGTCACCCCGGGCGCGAGCCGGTGCAGCCACGCGGCGTCGGCGTCGGTCGCCGCGCCGCCGAGCACCGCGACGACGAGCTCCGGCCGACCGGTGACCTCGGGCGTGAACGCCCGGGCGTCGATCTGCTCGGCGCCCACCATGGCCAGAGCGACGAGCAGCCGCTCGGGGTCCTCCTCGCCGTCGATCAGCACGTGACCCGCGGCGTCGGAGACCGTGAGCGGCAGCCCCGCCCGGCGGATCCGCGCCCCGACGGACGCCGCGAGCGACACCGCCGTCTCCAGGCCGGGGCCCGAGTAGGCGCCCGGCCGGTCGTCGAGCAGGAGCGCCACCGAGCGCGCTGCCCCCGTCTCGCGCAGCCGCACGACGAGGTCGCCGTCCAGCCGCGCCGACGCGCGCCAGTGGATCGTCCGGATGTCGTCGCCCGGGACGTAGGGACGCACGACGACGTCCGGCTCCCCGCTCCCGTCCGCCAGCCGTCCGGAGCGACCGCGGGCGAGGCCCGGGGGCAGCCCCTCGAGCTCGACGACCGGCGGCAGGACGAGCACGGGCGCGGGGGCGACCGGTGCGTGCTCCTCGACCCACAGGCCGAACGGGTCGGTGAACCGGACGAGGGGGCCGGCGACGTTGGCGAGCCCCCGGCGCCGCGCCCGGAAGGCCAGCTCGACGGTCACGGGCCGGTCACGGCGCGGCGTCGCCTCGAGCCGGTCGCGCCCCAGGACCTCGACCGGGGAGTCGGGCGAGCGGCCGACCGGGCCGTCGACGACGATCTGGGCCGTCGCCGCCGGCAGACCGGACTCGCGGCGCAGCGTGAGGACGAGGTCGCCCGTGTCGCCGACGTCGAGGGCGTGCGGCCGCGCCAGCAGCTCGCCGCCGAGCCGGGTCCGGCGTCCGCTCACCCACAGCGCAGCGAGCAGCGGGACCGTCAGGCACACGCCCGCGACGACGAGCAGCTCCAGCTCCTGAGCGACGAGGGCCGCGACGGCCGCGAGCGCGCCCACCCCGAGCAGGGACCAGCCGCGCGGCGTGAGCCGCCGACGGACGGTCCCGACCACCGGACGGCGCGCGTCCACCGTCGGGCGCGCGTCGGTCGCGCCGCTGACGAGGACGGTTCCGGCCACGGCGGTGTCGATCGTCAGGGCCGCGCCGCCCGCGGCACGGGCAGACGGCCGACGAGGCCGGTGAGGAGCTGGCCGGCGTCGAGGTGCGCGCCGGGCGAGAGCAGCAGGCGGTGGGAGAGGACGGGGACCGCCATGCCGCTGACGTCGTCCGGGACGACGAAGTCGCGTCCGGCGAGCGCCGCGGTGGCCTTGGCCGCGCGGACGAGGTGCAGGCCGGCCCGCGGCGAGGCGCCGAGGCGGACGCCAGGCAGCGCCCGCGTGGCGCGAACGAGGGCGAGCAGGTACTCGCGCACCTGCGGCGCGACGTAGACCTCGGTGACGGTGTCGACCAGGCGGAGCAGCGTCGTCGAGTCGGTCACGGGCTCCATCGCCTCGAGCGGGTCGACCCGGTCGCGGTCGACCAGCATGTCCAGCTCGTCGGCCGCGCTCGGGTAGCCGATGGTCGTCATGGCGAGGAACCGGTCGCGCTGCGCCTCGGGCAGCGGGTAGGTGCCCTCCAGCTCGACGGGGTTCTGCGTCGCGAGCACGAGGAACGGGCGCGCGAGCGGGTAGGTCGCCCCGTCGACGCTGACCTGACGCTCCTCCATCGCCTCGAGCAGCGCCGACTGCGTCTTGGGCGAGGCGCGGTTGATCTCGTCGGCGACGAGCAGGTTCGAGAAGACGGGACCGGGCCGGAACTCGAACGTCGAGGAGGCCCGGTCGAAGATGCTGACGCCCGTGACGTCGCTCGGCATGAGGTCGGGCGTGAACTGGATGCGGGCGACGCTGGCGTCGATGGCGCGGGCGAGAGCCTTGGCGAGGTTCGTCTTGCCCGTGCCGGGCACGTCCTCGACGAGGAGGTGGCCCTCCGCCAGGAGGCAGACGACGGCGAGCCGCACGACGTCCGGCTTGCCGACCAGCACCTCGCCGACCGCCTGCTGGAGCTGGGCGCCGACGCGGTGGACGTCGTCGATCGTCGCCGGTGGTCCGCTCGTGCGAGCGGGAGCGGGACGGGTCGCCATCGAGTCCATGCCCCAGTCTCTCAAACGACCGGGGTCCCGGCGCCCGGCCTCCGGGCGGCGACCGACGGGGCCGACGGGGGCCGTCGTGGGTGACGGCCCCGTCGCCCCGCGGCGGTCAGTACCAGTACGAGAGCAGCGGCGGACGGACGGCGGCGAACGCCGCATCGAACCGCGCGGCCGTCGCGTCGTCGGTCTCGATCCGGCCGGCGGCCAGCAGGGTGCGCGAGCTGACACCGCCGAGGTACAGCGAGCTCAGCTCCGAGATGCCCAGCCGCACGACGCCCTCACCCGGCGTCGCGGTGGCGTCGACCGGCGTCACGACGCCGTTCCCGTCGTCGTCGATCTCGAGACGGAACGTCCCGCCGGCGATCCCGAGGGGGTCGACGACGTCGAGCACGAACGCGCCGGACGTCCGGTAGCCGCGCGCGGCGAGCGCGTGCGGGACGTCGAGGATGCGCAGCCAGTGGTGGTCGGACTCGGTGACCCTGAGCGCCCGCTGGTCCTCGACCATCCACCGCAGCGGCTCGTCGGTCGAGAGCTCGCCGGCGTTGACGGTGCCGACCAGGTCGTGCGTGAGGGCGTAGTGCCACAGGGCGGCGTAGGCGTCCGTCGTCTCCGCGAGGAGCAGGTCGACGTCCATCGTGCTCGAGCGGTAGTCCTCCATGTTCTCGGACATCCGGTACGTGATGACGCCGCGCGTGACGCCGGCGGCGTCGGTGTAGCGGACACCGCGGAGCTTGAGGTCGGGCTTGGCGGGGTTGAGGCCGGAGAAGCCGACGAAGAAGGCCTCCTCGGGCTCGAACTCGCCGGGCCGGGTGACGCGGATGCGGCCGAACAGCTCGCGCAGGTCGGACTGGACGGCCTCGCGCTCGACGGGGTCGAGGCGGCCGCGGCCGTCGCGCACGGGCTGCGGCCCGACCCAGCCGGCGCGGCGCGCGTCGATCCGCCAGCGCGTCGCCCCGGCGGCCGGGCCGAAGCCGTAGCGACCGTAGATCGTCGCCTCGGAGACGGTGAGGCCGGCGATCGGGAGGCCGGCGTCGCGCGCGGCGCGCAGCTCGCCGCCGAGAAGGGCGCGGGCGATGCCGCGGCGACGGTGGGTCGAGGAGACCGTGACCGCGCTGATGCCCCAGGAGGGGATGGTGCGGCCGTCGTCGACCGTCAGCTCGGCGGCCCAGCTCTGGACCGTGGCGACGGGCTGCTCGGGCAGCGCGCCGGCGGGGTCCGTGACCCCGACCACCCGGCTGCCGACCGCCCGCGTCCGCCACGACTCGATCTGCTCCGGGGTCGACCGCTCGCCGAGGAAGCCGCGGTTGACGGCCTCGCTCCAGCGCGCGAACGACTCGCCGCCCTCCTCGGAGGGATCGACGGTGACGTAGCCGAGGCCGCGCTCGGCGAGCGCCGCGCGGGAGGTCTCGTCGAGCGGGACGGCGGCGGAGTCGAACGTGGCGAGGTCGGAGGTGCTCACGATGGGCGTGCTCATCCCGCCACGCTAACCGCGGCCGCCGGCCGGACGCCACGCAATTCCGGAGGCCTCCGGGGTGGTGCCGATCCGGTGGCGGACACGGGTGGCGCCGTGGCCACCCCTGGACCGGGTCGCGGTCGCCGGCCGGCGCAGCGGTGGACACGGGTGGCGCCGTGGCCACCCGTGGACCGGGTCGCGGTCGCCGTCCGGTGCAGCGGTGGACCCGGGCGCCGGGGGGCGGTCGCTGCGGCTCGGTCGCCGAGCGCGCGGACCGCACTGTCGGTGCCGGGGCGACGCCGCTACCGTCGGCCCATGGTCGAGACGGAGCGGTTGAGACTGCGGGGATGGCGACCCGCCGACGCGGTCGTCCACCGCGAGCTGTGGACCGAGCGCGATCCTCGGGTCCCGCCGCCCCGGCGGATCAGCGCCGACGGGCACCCGAGCATCGAGGAGCTGGAGGCCTGGATCCGCGGCGCGCCGCGCGAGGAGGAGCCGCGCCTCCTCGTCGTCGAGCTGCGCGAGAGCGGCGAGATGATCGGCTACTGCGGGCTGGTCCACAACCCGGCCGTGCCCGAGGGCGAGCCGGAGCTGGCGTACGAGCTGCTGCGTCGGCACTGGGGCCGCGGGTATGCGACGGAGGCGGCCCGCGCGATCGTCGAGCGGGCCCGCGCCGCGGGGTACCCGCGCCTGTGGGCGAGCGTCCGGGACTGGAACACGGCCTCCCGTGGCGTGCTCGCGAAGCTCGGCTTCGCCGAGAGCGGGCGCGTCGAGCCCGACGCCGTGCACGGCGACTCGATCTTCACGACGCTGGCGCTCTGACGCGCCGGCTCCTCCGACATCGGGGTGACCTCGCGGGCGGGGACCCGGAAGCCCGCCCCGATGTCGGAGTGAGCGCGAGCGTCAGCGCCAGCCGAGCGCCGGCGCCACGTGGGTGAGGATCGACTCGACCACGTGCGCGTTGTAGTCCACCCCGAGCTGGTTGGGGACAGTGAGCAGGAGCGTGTCCGCGGCGGCGATCGCCTCGTCCTCGCGCAGCTGCTCGATCAGCCGGTCCGGCTCGGCGGCGTAGGAGCGGCCGAACACGCCGCGGAACCCGTCGATGGCACCGAACGAGTCGTCCTCGGGACGACCGTGCCCGAAGTAGGCGCGGTCGGCGTCGCTCACCAGCGCGAAGATCGACCGCGACACCGAGACGCGCGGCTCCCAGTCGTGGCCGGCCTCGCGCCAGGCGGCGCGGAAGTGCTCGATCTGCTCGGCCTGCTGGACGTGGAACGGCTTGCCGGACTCGTCCTCCTTGAGCGTCGAGCTCATGAGGTTCATCCCGAGCTTCGCCGCCCACTCGCCGGTCGCGTTCGACGCCGACCCCCACCAGATGCGCCGGCGCAGGCCCGGCGACTGCGGCTGGATGCCCAGCGGCCCCGGGTGCGGGTTCGGGAACATCGGGTTGGGGTTGGGCTCGGCGAACCGCGCCCCGTCGATCACCTGGAGGTAGACCTCGGTGTTGGCGCGCGCGACGTCGGCCATCGTCTGACCCTCGGGCGCTCCGTAGCCGAAGTAGCGCCAGCCGTCGACGACCTGCTCGGGTGACCCCCGCGAGATGCCGAGCTGCAGCCGGCCGCCGGAGATGAGGTCCGCGGCGCCGGAGTCCTCCGCCATGTAGAGCGGGTTCTCGTAGCGCATGTCGATGACGCCGGTGCCGATCTCGATCCGGTCCGTCCGTGCCCCGATGGCGGCCAGCAGCGGGAATGGCGAGCCGAGCTGGTTGGCGTAGTGGTGGACGCGGAAGTATGCGCCGTCGCCGCCCAGCTCCTCGACGGCCTCGGCCAGCTCGATGGACTGGTGCAGCACGTCGGCGGCGCTGCGGGTCTTGCTGTGCGGGCTCGGGGACCAGTGTCCGAACGAGAGGAATCCGATGTTCTTCATGCCGGGTGAAACATGCAGATGCATGGATCCATTCCCGGCTAGGCATCGACGGATCCGGACTAGATCAAAGCGGTCAACTTGCTGATTTCGTCGAAGCCTGATTGAGTAAATTCGAAGGTTCTCGCGCCTGATAGAGAGACACAGACCGAATCAAGGAGGATTCGCGTGACGCAACGCAGGATGCCCCGGTTAAGGAAGACGTTGGCCGCTGGGGTCGCGACCCTGGCGCTCTTGGCAGGGGGAGGGGTCGCCGGAGCAGCGATTGCCCCACCACCCGGGTTGACGCCGATGGCATCGGGCTGTGGTGAGTCCTACACACTCCGCGGCGACGGGCTGGCTACCGCCTCCTGGTACAACTGCTCCTCGACGAGCACCCGCGTGAAGCCCCGGTGGCAGAACGCCAACGGCTACTTCTGGGGCGCGTGCCAGACGGTGACGCCGTACGGCACAGCGTGGTGGCAGACATACTGGGCTTCCGTCGCGTACTGGAGTTCCTGCTGATCACCACATCATCGGAATCGTGTACGCAAACCGCGGCCCATCGTCGCTTGGCACTCGGGCTGGGTTGCGTGTTGACGCTCGGACTCGTCGGCTGCTCGGCCGGAGGCCCGGCACCGATCCCGGACGACCTGCCGCTGGAGCGCGAGCTCGCCGAGATCCGGGCGCTGACGCAGGGCGACGCCGACGCGACGGACGGCACCGAGAGCCGAGTGCAGGACGTGATCGCGGGCTGCATGAAGCAGCAGGGGTTCGACTACACCCCCGCGGTCCCTCCGGACGCCGTCGGCGGGACGAGCGGACCCGGCGACGCGGGCGACGCGATGGTCAGGGCCCAGGAGACGCTGAGCCCCGAGGAGTTCGCGCGCCAGTACGGCTACGGCATCACGACGTCGTCGGCGACACAGGACGACGCAAACGACGACGCGAGCAACGACGCATGGGTGGACCCGAACGCCGCCAGGGTCGAGGCGATGAGCGAGGAGGAGCGCGACGCCTACTGGCACGCGCTCAACGGGTGGCCGGAGGGCGACCAGGGCCCCGGCGAGAATCTGGAGGGCTGCGACGCGCGGGCCCGCCAGCAGGTCGAGACCCAGAACGCCGCCCTGGAGGCGGTATACGCGGACCCGACGTACGCCGAGCTCACGGCCGCGATGGTCGGCGTCCTGACCCTGGACCCGGACGATTCCCGACTCGCGACCGTCACCGGTGAGTGGAGCCAGTGCATGGCGGACTCCGGGTTCCCCGACCTCGCCAGCACCGAGGAGGCCCAGGGCTCGATCACCGAGCTGGCCTACGAGGACACCGACGGGCTCTGGAGCCCCCGGGATCTGAGCCCGGACGAGCTCGGTGCGATCCGAGAACTCGAGATCGCGACCGCGACGGCCGACCACCTGTGCCAGGAGGAGGTCGGCTACCGGGAGGAGTACCGGCGAGCCCTGGCGGACGACCAGCAGCAGTTCCTCGACGCCTACCGGGAGGACATCGACGCCTTCAAGGACGCCGTCATGCTCGCTCTCGCCGACGACGCACCCTGACCCCGCACCAGCGACGGCCCGCGGATACCGTGTCCCCATGCCCCGCACGCTCCATGTCACCCGGCCGAACGCGCAGTTCCAGCAGTGGGAGGCCCTCCTGCGCAACCGGACCAAGCGGCTGCGCGCGGGCGAGCTGGTCGTCCAGGGCGTCCGGCCGATCACGCTCGCGCTGGAGCACGGCTGGCGCGTGCGCGCCGTCCTCTACGACGACGAGCGGCCGCTGTCGCGCTGGGCCGAGGATCTGCTCGAGCGGGCGCGCGGGCTGCGCGTCGCGATGGCGCCCGACCTGCTGCGCCAGCTCAGCGACAAGGACGAGGACGTCCCCGAGCTGATCGCGGTCGTCGCGATGCCCGAGGACGACCTGGCCCGGATCCCGGTCGGCCCGTCCTTCCTCGGGGCGGTCTTCGACCGGCCGACGCAGCCGGGCAACGTCGGCACGATGGTCCGCTCGCTCGACGCGTTCGGCGGCTCCGGCCTCGTCGTGACGGGCCACGGCGCCGATCCCTACGACCCCAAGACCGTCCGCGCCTCGACCGGCTCGCTGTTCGCCGTGCCGGTCGTCCGCGCCCCCTCGCACCGGGAGGTGCTCGCCTGGGTGACACGGCTGCGCGCGGCCGGCCACCCGATCACCGTCGTCGGGACCGACGAGCACGGCACCGCGACGATCGACGACGTCGACCTGACAGGTCCGACGCTCCTCGTCATCGGCAACGAGACCGCGGGGCTGAGCTCGGGCTGGCGCGAGGCCTGCGACGTCATGGCCCGCATCCCGATCGGCGGCGCGGCGAGCTCGCTCAACGCCGCGAGCGCCGCGACCGTGACCCTCTACGAGGCCGCCCGGCAGCGCTCCCGGACCAGCACGACCACCCCGTGAGCCCAACCTCTTATTGAGAACCGTTATCATCAACCCGTCGACCCTCGCACCGAGGGTCGAGGGACGGGGTCGACGTGACGGGTTTCGAGCTGACGGCGGAGTTCCACGAGCTGGGGATGGCGGAACCGTGGTCGCGACTGCTGCCGCGGCTGCGCGAGCTCGCCGACCGGACGGCGGACGGCGCGCCGCGGTGCGTGCTGGAGATCGGCGCCGGCTCGGGGATGGGCACGGTCGGGCTGGCCGGCCTGTGGCCCGGCGCCGAGCTGGTCGCCGTCGAGCCCGACGCCACGATGCGCGCGATGCTCCTGGGCCGCCTGGCCGCGGACGCCGGGCTGCGCGGACGGACCACCGTCCTGAGCCTGCCGGTGGCGCCCGGCACCACCCACACCCTGCGCGAACGGATCACCGCCGCGGCTCCGTCGGGCGCCGACCTCGTCGTCCTCGCCCACATGGCCGGGCTGCTCGAGCCGATCGAGCTGCGCGCGCTCATGGAGGTGACGGCCGGGACCCTCGCGCCCGGCGGCGTCGCCGTCGTCACCTTCTCCACGCCGCACGGCGGGGACGTCGACGCGGAGCCGGCCGACGCCGTGGTCCGGCACGTCGAGGAGGTCGCGGTGGGACACCACCGCGTGCGCGGCGTCTACGAGCGCACGCCCGCGGGGTTCCGGGTCGGCTACGAGCAGCTCGACGGCGCCGGGACGCCGCTGCGGTCGGTGGTGAGGAGCGGTCCGGCTCGCGAGCCGGCCGGGGAGGAGGAGCTGGTCGCGGCCGCGGCGGCCGCCGGCCTCGTTCCCAGCGACCTCGGCTGGCCGGGCGCGCTCGTGCTGCGGCGCGAGGACGCGCCGGTGGACGGGGTGACCGAGGACCGCGGGAGCGTCGCGCCCGACCTCACGTCGTGGCTGCCGGACTGGGACGACGTCGCCCGCGCGCACACCGAGCGCCTGCGGGCGCTCGACCCGGCGCTCGGCGCCGTCGCCGCCCCCGGCGGCGACGAACGGCTCGACGTGCTGCGCGTCCAGGACGACGACGGCCCCGTGTGGGGGGTCCTGCGGCGGTCGGTCACGGCGCCGGGCGACCCGGTGAGCCTCTGGGGGCCGGCGACGCGGGAGATCCTCCAGCTCCGCTCGGCGCACCGGCCGAGCTCCGTCGCGTTCGCCGGCCTGCTCGACCGCTGGCTGCTCCGACTGCGCGCCGAGGGCGAGGCGGGAACGGGCGACCGCGGCGCGATCGTCCGCGTGCCCGACGCCGAGCGCGCGCTGACCCTGCCGCTGCTGGAGGCGGGGTTCACACCGCAGACCACGACGGCGATCCGGGCGGTCCGCCCGGAGGAGGCGTCCGGTCCCGACCCGGCCGAGCCCGGGCTGCGCGCGCCGCTGCCGTCGGACCGCGAGCGGCTGCTCGACCTGGCGGAGGAGATGGTCGCGAGCGACGTCGCGGCCGGCTCGGCGTGGCCGCGGCCCGACGCGCGCACGCTCGTGGCGCACTACGTCGACGAGCTGCTCGCCCGCCCCGACGGGTGGGGGTACGTGGCGGCCGACGAGTCCGGGGTCGTCGGGGCGATCTCGCTCGCCCCGCCGCGGGAGAGCGCGTGGGCGGCGCCGAGCACGTCGCTCGCGCCCGTCGTCTATCTCGGGATGACGGTGGTGGCCGAGGGCGTGCGCCGGCGAGGCATCGGACGACGACTCGTCGACGCGGCCCATCGCCGGGCGGCCGCCGAGGGCGCGAGCGCCGTCCTGCTCGACCACGCGACGCTCAGTCCGCTGTCGGCGCCGTTCTGGCACCGACGCGGGTACCGGCCGCTCTGGACGACCTGGGTGCGCCGGCTCTGACCCGGCGTCGAGGGGGACACGGCCGGGTCGCTGGCCACCTGGGGACCGGGTGAAGCCACGGCCCCGGCCAGACGGTGGACACCGCCGTCACCGACACGCCGCGAGGTCGGCCCGGGACGAGCCGGTCGAGCGGGCTGGGCTCAGGGGGCCAGCGCGGCGTTGACGCGGGCGAGCAGGTCGGCGAGCCGCTCCGCCTCGCCCTCGCCGAGCGCGTCGAGGCTCGCCGCGAGGCCCGCGAGCGCCCGGCGCCGCATCTCGGCGACGTTCGACCGGGCGACCGGGCTGGCCTGGAGGAGCCGGCCGCGGCCGTCGTCGGGGTCGGGCAGCACCTCGAGCAGTCCGAGCGACTCCAGCTCGCGCGCCTGGCGGCTCACCACCGACTTGTCGGTCTCGAGCACGCACGCGAGGTGTCCGGGCCGGGAGGGCCCGTGCTTCACGAGCGTGGAGAGCATGCGATAGCCGAGCGGCTGCAGGTCCGGGTGCACGGAGGCCGCGGCCTCGCGCCACAGGGCCTTGGCCCGCCCGAGGAGTACGACGATCTGCTCCTCCAGCACCATGACGGCCTCGCTGGTGCCCGCCGAGGCCTCGCCCGGCGCACCGGACGCCGGCGCACCGGAGCCCCGCGGGCCGGCCGCCCGGGAGCCGGACCCACCGTCACCGGACGCGGTGCCCCCCGGCACGTCGGGCACCTCGGGCGCGGGCTCAGCCGGGTGCGGCCGGCGGTCGGCGTCGCTCATCACACGTCATTCTCCCGCGCGGCCGCGCGGGTCGGGACCATCGCCGGGACGCGTCGACCCGACGGGCGGCAGGGCCGCCACCGCGGCCGCGACCTCGATCGCCGTGTCCTCGACCTCCTCGGCGACCGTCTCCACGGCGTCGGGCGACGGCTCGCCGACGACGGCGCCGCCCTCGGCTCGGTGCCGCTCGATGCCGGACTGCGTCCCGAGCCGCTGGTTCGGCAGCGCGAGCACGGCGAGGAGCGTCACGACCGCCATCGGCAGCGCGGCGACGAACACGCGGCCGACGCCGAGCCCGTACGCGGACTCGACCAGCTCGCGCAGGGCGACGGGCAGGTCGGCGATCTTGGGCAGCGTCCCGCTGCCCAGCACCTCGGCGGCCTGCGCCCTGGCGTCCGGCGGCAGCGCGGCGACGGACTGCTGGAGCTGGCTCGCGACGACGCCGCCGAGCACCGACCCCATGACCGAGACGCCGACGGTGCCGCCGAGCGAGCGGAAGAACGTGACGGCGGACGTCGCGACGCCGAGCTGCGAGATCGGCACCTCGTTCTGCGTCACGATGACGAGGTTCTGCATCACCATGCCGACGCCGGCGCCGAGCACGCCCATGCCGAGCGCGACGTACCAGTACGTCGTGTCGTAGTGCAGGCGGGAGAGCATGACGTTGCCGACGATCATGAGCACCGACCCGGTGACGACGTAGCCCTTCCACGCCCCGCGACGCGAGACGAGCTGGCCGACGATCGTCGAGGCGAGCAGGAGGCCGGCCATCATCGGGATGGTCAGGACGCCGGACATCATCGGCGTCGCGCCGCGTGCGAGCTGCATGTACTGGGCGAGGAAGACCGACGCGCCGAACATCGCGATGCCCGTGGAGAGCGACGCGACGACCGCGAGCGTGAAGGTCCGGCCGCGGAACAGCGAGAGCGGCAGCAGCGGGTCCTCGGCGCGCAGCTCCCACCACACGGCGAGTCCGAGCAGCGCCAGCGACCCGCCGAGCATGGCGGCCGACTGCCAGGAGACCCACGCGAAGCTCGAGTCGGCGAACGTCACCCACAGCAGGAGCAGGGAGATGCCGGTGGAGAGCAGGACGATGCCGAGGTAGTCGACCCGCGCCGAGCTGCGCACGCGCTGCGGCAGGTGCAGGTTGCGGACGATGAGCACGATCGCGAGCGCGGCGAACGGCAGCGCGACGTAGAAGTTCCACCGCCAGGAGAACGCGTCCGTGAGGAACCCGCCGAGCAGCGGGCCGCCGACGGTGCCGACGGCCATCGAGGCGCCGAACAGCCCGGCGTAGCGCCCCCGCTCGCGCGGCGAGACGACGTCGGCCATGACGATCTGCGACAGCGCCGCGAGGCCGCCACCGCCGAGGCCCTGCAGGACGCGCATCGCGATGAGCACCTCGACGGACCGCGAGAGCCCGGCCAGGCAGGTGGCGACGACGAAGATGCCGAGCACGACGAGGAGGAGCGCCTTGCGGTTCACCAGGTCGGCGACCTTGCCCCAGATCGGGGTGCTCACGGTGGTCGCGAGCAGCGTCGCCGTCACGACCCAGGTGAACGCGGACTGGCTGCCGCCGAGGTCGGCGACGATGACGGGCAGCGAGGAGCTGACGACCGTCGTCGCGAGCATCGAGACGAACATGCTGACGACGAGCGCCGTCATGACGGGCAGCACGTCCCGGTCGTGGCGCGCGCCGGCCGCGTCGGGGCCGGCGCCGGGCGCCGGGACGCCGGACGCGGCGGGGGTGGTGGCGGACGCGCCGACGGGCGACGCGGGCCGCTCGTGGGTGGTCGTGAGAGCTGTCGACACACGGACTCCTAGGGAACAGGAAATTGACCGGGGTCAACTATCCGCCGATCGTTGACTTCAGTCAACGATCGCTCGCGTGACGATCCACACACCGCCGGGACGGCGGCGCTGCCTACCGGCGCCGGCGCACCGCGACCTTGACCACCTCGACCAGCAGGAACACCCCGACGGCGAACCCGAGCGTCAGCCCCCACCCGTCGAGCCCGAGCGCCGCGGAGCCGAACCACGAGTGCATGAACGGCGCGTACACGAAGACGAGCTGGAGGAGCAGGAGCGCCCCCGCCGAGATCCACACGGTGGGGTTGCCGGTGAACGCGCGCGGGGTCAGGCTCGAGGAGCCGAGGAACCGGCAGTTGAGCAGGAACGCGAGCTGCGCGAGCGCCAGCATCGTGACGGCGGTCGTCTGCGCCGTCTGGATGTCGTACCCCCGCTCGCGCTCGATGAGGTAGACGGCCAGCGTCGCGCCGCCGATGAGCACCGACGCGGCCAGGACGAGCCCGAACGTGCGGGGGTTGAGCACCTGCTCGCGCGGGTCGCGCGGGGGACGCTTCATGATGTCCGGCTCGGCCGGCTCGCCCGCCAGCGCGAGCGACAGCGTCACGGCCGTCACGAGGTTGACCCAGAGGATCTGGACGGGCGAGAGCGGGAGGGCGACCCCCGCGAGCACGGCGACCAGGATGACGAGCGACTGCGCGCCGTTCGTCGGGAGCAGGAAGACGACGGACTTGCGGATGTTGTCGTAGATCCGCCGCCCCTCCTCGATGGCCCGCTCGATGGTGGCGAAGTTGTCGTCGGCCAGGACGATGTCGGCCGCCTCCTTCGTCGCCTCGGTCCCCTTGATGCCCATGGCGACGCCGACATCGGCGCGCGTGATCGACGGGGCGTCGTTGACGCCGTCACCCGTCATGGCGACGACCTCGCCCCGCGACTGCAGCGCCCGGACGATCCGCAGCTTGTGCTCGGGCGAGGTGCGCGCGTAGACGTCGACGTCCTGGACCACCCGGCGCAGCTCGTCCTGGCTCATCCGCTGCAGGTCGGCGCCGGTGAGTGCGGCGACCTCGCCGTCGGGCGGCGCGATCCCGAGCTCGCGGGAGATCGCGATCGCGGTGCCGCGGTGGTCGCCGGTGATCATCTTGACCCGGATGCCGGCGCCGTGGGCCTCGGCGATGGCGGCGGTCGCCTCGGGCCGCGGCGGGTCGACGATGCCGGCGACCCCGAGGAACTCCAGCCCCTCGTCGAGGTCGGCGAGCTCGATCGTCTCGCGCCCCCGGCCCGCCAGCGTCGCGGCGGCGAGCACGCGCAGCCCCTGGTCGGACAGCTCCTCGATCCGCTCCTCCCACGCGGCGCGGTCGAGCGGCTCGCGCTCGCCGGTGGGGCCGCGCTGCCACTCGGCACGGTCGAGCAGCCGGTCCGGCGCCCCGAGCACGTGCACGACGCGGGTGCCGTCCGGCAGGTCGTCGAGCGTCGCCGAGAACTTGTGGGCCGACTCGAACGGCACCTGCGCGAGACGGGTGACGGCCTCGACGTCGAGGCCGGCCTTGGCGGCCAGCACGTCGAGCGCGCCCTCGGTCGGGGCGCCGACCACCCGCCAGAGTCCGTCGACCCGCTCGACACGCGCGTCGTTGGCCGATCCGGCGGCGCGGACGAACGCGGCGAGGTCGGGCCGGTCGGCGAGGCCAGCGGTCGTCGTCGTCCCCGCGAGGACCACGCGGCCGGCCGGGTCGTACCCCGTCCCCTCGACGTCGTACGTCGCGGCCCCCGTGACGACCGTGCGGACGGTCATCTCGTTCTGCGTCAGGGTGCCCGTCTTGTCCGAGCAGATCGACGTGACCGAGCCGAGCGTCTCGACGGAGGCCATCCGGCGCGTGATCGCGTTGCGTCGGGCCATCTGCTGCACGCCCAGAGCGAGCGTGATCGTGATGAGCGCCGGCAGCCCCTCCGGGACCGCGGCGACCGCGAACGCGATGGCCGCCGAGAGCAGGTCCTCCCGGTCGAAGTCGTGGACCAGCCGGCCGATGATGAGCATCGCGACGGCGAGCACGAGGATGAGCAGCGAGATCTGCTTGCCCAGCTTCGCGATCTGCTTGGTCAGCGGGGTCTCGATCTCCTCCTGGTCGGCGACGAGCTGGCTGATCCGCCCGATCTCCGTCCCAGCGCCGGTCGCGACGACGACGCCCTCCCCCGTCCCGGCCGTCACGATCGTGCCGGAGAACGCCATCGAGGAGCGGTCGCCGACGCCGGCGTCGACACCGACCGGCTCGGCGTCCTTCTCCGCGGAGACGGACTCTCCGGTGAGCGCGGCCTCGTCGATCTGCAGGTTCGAGGTCCGCACGAGGCGCAGGTCGGCCGGGATGCGGTCGCCGCTGCGGACGCGGACGAGGTCGCCGACGACGAGGTCGGCCGCGTCGACGACGCCCCAGGTGCCGTCGCGCTCCACCTGGGCGTCGAGCGAGACCATCGTGGACAGGCTCGCCAGCGCGCTCGCGGCGCGACCCTCCTGCACGTAGCCGATGACCGCGTTCGCGACGATGACGACGGCGATGACGCCGAAGTCGACCCAGTCGCCCGCGATGATCTTGAGCACCGCAGCGGCGACGAGGACGTAGACGAGGACGTCGTCGAAGTGGGCGAGGAAGCGCAGCCACGCCGGCCGGCCCGCGGGCTCGGGCAGCCGGTTGGGGCCGTCGGCGGCGAGCCGGGTCGCCGCGTCGTCACCGCTCAGGCCACCCCCGGGGGTACCGGTCGCGGCGAGGACGTCGTGGACGGTCGCCGCCCAGACGGGCGGGTCGAGCTCGTCGAGTCGGACCGCGGCGGGCGTCGACGGACGCGCGACGGTCGGGACGGAGCCGGCCGAGGGAGCTGGAGTCGTCACCGGGGCCAGCTACTGGCGCGTGAGGACGTCGAGCTCGGTGCCGTCCTCGGCGGTGAGCGTCATCGCGGTGCCGGCGATCGTCCCGGCGGCGAGGCCGGACCAGCCGGGGATCCCGTCGCACGCCATGAGCGTGGTGATCGCGTCGGAGAAGGTCACCTCGGACCCCTCCTGCTCCCAGGAGCCGCTGATCCGGTTGCAGCCGTCGGTCCCGGAGAAGGTGCCGTCGTCGACGAGCGTCACGGTCGGAGCGCCGGGCCCGGTCGACGCCCAGGTGCCGGCGGCGCCCTGCTCGGCGGCCGCGGAGCACGCGCCGAGCGCGAGCGCGCCGGCGGCCAGCGCCAGCGGGACGGCGAACGAACGACGAATCCTCATGGCGTCCTACCTCCTGGACCGGTCCGAGGCCGTCACGCCCTCGGCTCTCCCTGGCCCGGGACCGGGCCTCGCGTCCAGCGTAGTGACGGGGTCGGCGGGCCGCCCGACGAACGTCCCGGGCGGCGGCGCGGCCCCGTCGGGCGCCCGCGTCAGTGCTCGGGGTGGACGCTGCCCTTGGCGACGAACCGCTTCGCGGCCCGCCCGGCGAACGCGCGGGCGAGGGCGGCGATGGCCCCCGAGACGGCGGCGAACATGACGACCTCGCGCAGCGAGCTGCCGTCCTCCTCGCCGTTGACGGGCGGGCGGTGACCGGTCACCGCCTTCCAGGTGAGGTCGAGCAGCTTGGTCGCCGCGAACCCGGCCGCCATGACCGCGATGGTCTGGATGATCTTCTGCTGGTTCATTGGAGATGCCCTTCGCTCGTGCTCCCGACCCTACCCGCGCCCCGTCCCGCGAGCAGCGGCGTCCCGGCCCGTCGCCCGACGTGCCCACATTCTGACAGCGCGTGGTCTCTCGTCAGATCCATGCCATAGTGGGAGCATGCCCAAGATCATCGGAGCCTCCCTGGCCGAGCACCGCGAGCAGGTTCGGCTGCGCCTGTTCGGGGCGCTGTCGGCGCTCATGGAGCGTGAGGGCTTCGACGCGATCACGCTGGCCGACATCGCGGCGGAGGCCGGGGTCGGGCGCACGGCGGTCTACAACCACTTCCCGGACAAGGAGTCGCTCCTCCTCGGGTTCATCGAGAGCGAGACCTCCGCCTACATGGGCGCCCTCGAGGCCTCCCTCGAGGGAGTCGAGGACCCGGTCGAGCAGCTCCGGACGTACGTGCAGCAGCAGATCCACCTCAAGCGGGTCTACCACCTGGCCCCCGGGCCGGACCTGCGGACCGTCGTCTCCCGCGCCACGATGATGCGACTGCGCGACCACATCATGGTGGTCGAGGTGCCGCTGCGCCGGATCCTCACCCTGGGGATCGCGACGGGACGCTTCCCGCGTCAGGACCTCGACGCCGTCGTGCCGCTCATCAACTCCTGCCTCGCCGCCCGCAACGTGCCCGAGGACGGGCCCCAGCGCGACCGGGCGATCGAGGAGACCGTCGCGTTCGTCATGCGCGCGGTCGGCGTCGACCCGGACCGCGCGGTCGTGCGCCGGCCGGCCGAGTCGGCGGGCCGGCGCACCGCCTAGTCACGGATCGAACCGGGGCCGGGACCGGGCCGGCCGGCGGACCGTCGGACGCCCTCTCGGGCACCGCCGTCTCGGTCCCCGAGACGGCCGACGACCGCGCCGACGCCGACCGCACCCGCTCGTAGTGTCCGCGGCATGGCCACCACCAGCACCCCCGGCGCGGGCGACCTGTCGCTCGGCATCCTGTCCTTCACCTCCTACCTCGAGGCCGGCGTCAGCGCCGCTCGGTCCCTCGAGGACGGGATCACCCTCTTCCAGCACGCCGAGGCCCTCGGCGTCGACGGCGGCTGGCTGCGGGTGCGCCACTTCGAGCGCGCGCTGACCGGCGCGTTCCCCTACCTCGCGGCCCTGGCCCGGGAGACCCGCACGCTGCGCCTCGGCACGGCCGTCGTGCCCATCGCCGGCGAGAGCCCCGTCCGCCTGGCCGAGGACGCCGCCACGGTCGACCTGCTCGCGCGGGGCCGGCTCGAGCTCGGCGTGAGCCACGGAATCCTCTCCCACGTCCCGGGTCTCGCCGCCGCATTCGAGGAGGCCTACGGCCACGGGGACCTCCAGGGGGAGGAGCCGCGAGCCGCCTGGGTGCTGCGCCGCTTCCTGCTCGGGATCTCCGGGGCCGAGCTCGCGAAGGTGCCCGACGACCTGCGCCTGCAGTTCACGCACGAGGGCGAGGGCCTGCGGATCTACCCCAGCTCGCCGCGGCTGCCCGAGCGGATCTGGTACGGCTCCGGTCGCGCGGAGAGCGCCGTGCGGGCCGCCCAGCTCGGCCTCAACCTCCAGCTCTCGACCATCAACACGGCCACCCACGCCGAGGGCGTCGCCCGCCAGCAGGCGGAGATCCTCGACGCCTATCACGACGCGCTCGACCCGGCGGCGCTCGGCGTGCCGGACCCCCGTCCGCGCGAGGTCTCGATCAGCCGGTACGTGCTGGTGTGGACGTCCGACGCCGAGCGCGAGGCGCTCCTGGCGGCGGCCGAGCGACACATCCCCGGGGTCACGGAGCGGTTCGGCGAGGGGTGGAAGGTCGGCACCGTCGACGAGGTGGTCGCCCAGCTCGAGCAGGACGCCGCACTGACACGCGCGCGCGAGCTGTTGCCGACGACCCTGCTCGCCAACCTGCCCTCCCAGCTCGGCCTCGACCTCACCGAGCGCCTCGTCGAGACCCTCGCCACGCGGGTGGCCCCGCGCCTGGGCTGGACGCCGGCGGGAGGCTGAGCCGACGCGCCGACGCGCGAGACGCCCGAGGGCCGGTGCAGCGAGTCCAGCTCGCCGCACCGGCCCTCGGGCGTCGGTCGGGCACCGTCGGTCCGCCCGCCGTCGGTCGCCGGCCGTCAGTCCGGCACGGCACCACCCAGGAGCTGCGGCCCCGGCAGCGCCGCGGGGCCGCCCGACGCGGGCGGCACGCCGGTTCGTCCGGACGGCGCCCGCTCCCCCGCGGTGACCGGGATGGGCAGCGCGTTCCCCGGCACGGGCGCTGGACAGGTGCCGTAGTCGGAGAAGGCGTACGGGTAGTTGACCGCGCGGTTGAGGTCGAGGACGCCGTGCCCGGTGTCCGGGTCGCCCTCGACGGCGACCGCGCGCCACGCGGCGCTCTCGGTCCCCGAGGTCGCGTCCGAGAACGAGACCGACCACGAGCCGTGCCGGCCCGTCGCGACGAGGCGGTGCTCCACCCCCCGCAGGACCAGGACGACCTCGCCGACGGCGCTGGCCCGCTGCGTGAGGCCGGGCGCCGCCGACCCCACGACCACCACGCGCGGCGCCGGGTACGGCTCGAGGCGGACCGGCAGGCGCCAGTCCGGGTCGTAGTCCCAGGTCGGCACGCCGGTGAAGTCGCGCAGCGCCGGCGCCGCTGGATCGCGCAGCCGCAGCCCGTAGTAGCCGCCGCGGCGCAGCACGTCGACGCGGACCCGGTCGCCGAACAGCGCGAACGGCTGGGCACCGCCCTCCTCGACGACGAGCGTCAGCTCACCGTCGAGGAGGACGGAGTCGTCCGACGGCCCGTCGCCCGGCCCCGAGCCGGAGCCGGAGCCGAGGAGCCGCAGCCCGTCCTCGGACGCGGCCCGCATGTGCAGAACGCCGTCGACCTCCCACCACGTCCCGGGCACCCGGCCGAGCCGGGCCGGCTCCTCGCCGACCCACTCCAGGCCCGCGACACTGAGCCAGTCGTGCGGCCGGGCGAGGGCCGTCTCCCGCGCGGCGCGGAACTCGCGCCACGCGGCCGCCAGCTCCTCGGGCTCCTCCCGCGCGCCCGGTGCCCCGGTCACGTCCCCGGTCTCCGTGTCGATCGCCATGTCAGCTCTCCTTCCAGATGTCGTAGGCGCTCCCGAGCACACCGCCGGCCTCGTCGATCCTCACGCCGTGGACGCCGACGAGCGTGGCCACGCTGTCCTGCGGGACGTAGATCGGCAGCGAGTACGCGTTCGTCGCGATGTGCTGCTGGGCCTCGTGGTAGATCTCCGTCCGCTCGGCGACGTCGTTCGTCGCGGCCCCCCGGGCCAGCAGCTCGTCCAGCGCGGCGTCGTTGTACTTCCCGCGGGCCAGCGTCGCGTCCGTCCCGTAGAGGAAGATCAGCGGCTGCCCGGAGTCCGCGTCCCCGCGCGAGTTGTCGAAGATGCCGTACTCGTTGGCGTCCGCCTTCTCGGACGCCGTCCCCGCGTCGACCGGGAGGAACTGGAAGTCGATCCCGACGTTGTCCTTGAGGTTGGCCGAGATGGCCTGGCCGAGCAGCTCGCGGTTGTCGCGCAGGTAGGGCGCGGCGGCGTAGTCGATGATCGTGAGGCGCTGGCCGTCCTTGACGCGGTAGCCATCGGCGTCGCGCTCCGTCCAGCCGGCCTCGTCCAGCAGCGCGTTGGCCGCATCGACGTCGGTCGCGTAGGCGTCGGCGACGGTCGGGTCGACGAACGGGGAGACCGACGAGACCGGCGCGAGGGCCCGCTCGACCTGACCGTGGTGGACTCCCTGGAGGACCGCGTCGAGGTCGACGCCGGCGATGAACGCCTGCCGGACGCGGATGTCGTCGAGCGGCGGCTGCGACACGTTGAAGTAGTAGCCGAAGGGAAGGCCGTTGTTGAGCACGCGCTGGTAGGTGAAGTCGGCCGAGTCCTCGAACAGCGGCACGTCGACCGACTGCACCCCGTCGATGAGGTCGACCTGGCCGGCCGTCAGGGCACCGGTCCTCGTGGCGGCCTCACCGAGGAAGCGGAACGTCACCGTGTCGAGGTAGGCCGGCCCGCTGTGGTCGGCGGCCTCCGGCGCCCAGTCGTAGTCGGCCCGGCTCGTCAGCACGACGTCCTGGCCCGGCGTGTAGGACTCGAGCACGAACGGCCCGGCGCCCGCGACGTCGAGGCCGCCGGCCGCGAGGTTGCCGGCCGTCTCGAGGCTCGTCGGGGAGACCGGCGCGCCGTTGAGCGAGGCGAGGTAGTCGAGCAGGAACGCGTCCGGCTCGCCCAGCTCGATCACCACCGTGCGCTCGTCCGACGCCGAGATGCCGGTGACGTTGCGGAGCGCGAAGACGGCGGCCGAGGAGTACCCCTCGGTCTCCCTGGCGTGGGTCAGGTTCGCCACCACCGCGGCCGCGTCGAGCTGGTCCCCGTCGGAGAAGGTCACCCCGTCGCGCAGGACGAGGGTGAGCTCCGTCTGGTCCGCGTCGTAGGCGTAGGACTCCGCCAGCCACGGGTCGTAGGTTCCGTCGGCGTTCTTGTAGAGGTAGGAGTCGAACAGGTTGCGCAGCAGCACCTTCGCCTTGTTCTGCCCGGAGGTCTGGGCGTTGAGCGTGAGCGGCTCGGTCTCGAGCGCCCACACGAGGTCGCCGCCCTCGACGGGCGTTCCGGCGGACGGGCTCTCGCTCCCCGCGCTGGAGGAGGTGGCGGCCGACGGGTCGTCAGAGGCGCCGGCGCCCGCGGAGCCGGTGCCGCTGCCGCAGGCTCCGAGCACGAGGGTGGCGGCCGTGAGCAGGGCGAGGCCGCCGAGCGATCGCCCGGGGAGGAGTGGTCGGGTGGAACGGGACATGGGATCTCCTTGGTGACGAGTGGTGGGGTACATCGGGATCGAGGGGTCGTTCGGGTCGAGGGGTTCGGTCGAGGTGCTCAGGACGTCGCGGCCGCCAGGGGGTGGCCGGACGGATCGGGCTCGGCGCGCTCGGCGGCCCGGACGTCGGGGAGCGCCACGAGCAGCCGGCGGGTGTAGGGGTGGCTCGGCCGGTGGAACACGTCCTCGACGTCGCCGCTCTCGACGACGTGCCCGTCCTTCATCACGACGATCCGGTCCGCGAGGTGGTGCACGACGCCCAGGTCGTGGGAGATGAACAGGATCGCCAGCCCGCGCTCGGCCGCCAGGTCGGTCAGCAGGTCGAGCACCTGCGCCTGGATGCTGACGTCGAGCGCCGAGACCGGCTCGTCGGCGACGATGACGCTCGGGTCCGCCGCGAGGGCCCGGGCGATCGCGACCCGCTGACGCTGGCCACCCGAGAGCGTCCGGGGGTGCCGGTCGGCGTGCTCGGGTGCGAGCCCGACCCGTCGGAGCAGGTCGTCGATGCCCTCCCGGCGCCCGGCGCGGTCGAGCCGGCCGCGCTCGCGCAGCGGCTCGGCGATCACCTCGCGCACCGTGTAGCGCGGGTCGAAGGAGGACAGCGGGTCCTGGGCGACGAGCTGCATCTCGAGCCGTTCCGCCGGTCGCCGCACCTCGCCCTCCTCGGGGCGGTGCAGGCCGAGCAGGACACGGGCGAGCGTCGACTTGCCGGAGCCGGACTCCCCGACGACGCCGAGCACCTCACCCTCGCGCAGCTCGACGTCGACGCCGGCGAGCGCGTGCCGCGTGCCGCCACCGGGGATCGGGTAGGTGACGACGAGGCCGCGACCGGCGACGACCACGCGGTCGCCGGGGCGACGCTCCGGCGCGGGGAGGCGGTCGGGGCTGGACAGCCGGACGCCCCGCGAGGCGGAGGAGGGGACGGCCGCGAGCAGCCTCCTGGTGTAGGGGTGCTCAGGGTGGGCGAGCACCCGGGCCGTCGAGCCCCGCTCGACCACCAGCCCGTCCTTCATCACCAGGATCCGGTCGGCGACCGCCGAGACGACGGCGAGGTCGTGCGAGATGAGCAGGAGCGCCGTCCCGGAGTCGCGCAGCCGCGCCAGGAGCTGGAGGATCTGGGCCTGCACGGTGACGTCGAGCGCCGTCGTCGGCTCGTCGGCCACCAGCAGGGCCGGCGAGGCCGCGAGCGCCGAGGCGATGAGCGCGCGCTGGCGCAGCCCGCCGGACAGCTCGTGCGGGTAGGCGTCGATGCGCTCGGCCGGGTTCGGGACGCCGACGTCGCCGAGCAGCGCGATCGCCCGCTCCCGCCGCCTGCCGCGCGCGAGCAGCCCCGGAAGCACCCGGCGCAGCGACTCGCCGATCTCGGCGCCGACACGGCGCAGCGGGTCGAGGCTCACGAGCGCGTCCTGCAGGACGAGGCCGACCGAGCGCCCGCGCAGGCGTCGCCAGGCCCGGTCGGACAGGTTCCGGGCGTCGACGCCGTCGATCGTCAGCTCCGTCGCGCGCACGGTCGCGTGCTCACCGGCGAGACCGACGAGCGAGCGGGCCGTGACGGACTTGCCGGAGCCGGACTCGCCGACGATGGCGACGATCTCGCCCGGCTCGATGTCGAGGTCCAGTCCGTCGACCGCCGGCCGGGCCGTCCCCGGGAACGACACCGTGAGCCCGCGGACGCGGACCAGCGCGCTCATGCCGCCACCCGCTCGAGGTGGCGCTGGATCGCGCGGCCGAGCACCGTCGCGGAGACGACGGTGGCGACGACGGCGAGGCCGGGGAAGACCGCACCCCACCAGGCCACGCGCAGGTAGTTGCGGTTCTCCGCCAGCATGGCGCCCCACTCGGGCGTCGGTGGTTGCGGGCCGAGACCGAGGAAGCTCAGGCCGGCGGCGCCGATGATCGCGCCGCCGAGACCGATCGTGGCGAGCACGGGCACCGCGGTGAGCGCGTTCGGCAGCACGTGGCGGGTGGCGAGCCGGAGGCCGCTCAGCCCGAAGGTGCGGGCCTGCTCGACGTAGCCGGACGTGCGCACGAGCTGGGTCTGGGCACGCACGACGCGGGCGAACCGCGGGATGCCGGCCACCCCGATCGCGACGATGAGGTTGCCGACGCCGGGGCCGGTGAAGGCGATGAGGACGAGAGCGAGCAGGATCTCCGGGAAGGCGGCGAGGACGTCGACGGCGCGCGCGACGACGGTGTCGACGGCGCGGTTGCCGCTCCCGGCGACGAGGCCGAGCAGCACGCCGCCGGCCGCCGCGAGCGCGGTGGCCGCCACCCCGATGGTGAGCGAGTAGCGGGTGCCGTGGATGATCCGCGCCAGGACGTCCCGCCCGAGCGAGTCGGTCCCGGCCGGGTGCTCCCCGCCGGGGGGCTGGAGCGTGGCGAGCGGATCGGCCGCGAGCGGGTCGACAGCGGTCAGCAGCCGCGGCGCGAGCGCGGCGAGGAGGACGAACGCGAGCACGAGCGCCGCGGCGAGGCCGCCCCAGCCGAGGACGGGGATCCGGACGGAGCCGACGGCTCGGACGGACCGGCGCCACCGGCCGGACGCTCCCGACCGGGATGCGGTGGCGGCCTCGGCCGCCCGGGGCGCCGGGTCGGTCGCGCCGTCGGCCGGGCTCGCGGAGGGGACCGACGGGGAGTCGGCGGAGGGTCGGACGAGGGTCGTCATCGGGACGCGCCTTCCGGGAGGGGGTCGGGCTCGAGGCCCGGGACGGAGGAGGAGGGGGCCGAGCCAGCGACGACCACGGCCGTCGTCGCCGTCGCGGCGGGCCGAGCCGCCCGACGGCTCCGGCCGGAGGCGACCCTGAGCCGCGGGTCGAGGACGAGGCTGAGCAGGTCGACCGCGGTGGAGACGATCACGAAGGTCGCGGCCGCGACGAGACCGACGCCGAGCACCACGGGCAGGTCCTTGGCGTAGACGGCCTCGACCGTGATGCCGCCGAGACCGGGTCGGCCGAAGACCTGCTCGACGATGACGGCGCCGCCCAGGAGCGAGCCGACGACGATCCCGGCGATCTGCAGCCCGGGCAGGCTGGCGTGCCGGAGGGCGTGGCGGGAGCGGACCTGGAGCTGGGACAGCCCGCGCGACCGGGCGGTGAGCGCGAACGGTTCGTGCAGCGCGCGGTCCAGCCCCTCCCGCAGCACCTGGGAGAGCAGGCCAGCGATGGGGATGGCGAGGGCGAGCGCCGGGAGCGCGAGCGAGCGCCAGCCGTTGCCGCCCGAGACCGAGAACCAGCCGAGCTGGAAGGCGAAGACGGCCAGCAGCACGATCCCGATCCAGAACGACGGGATGGACAGGAGGACCAGCTCGGCGCCCGAGGCGATGCGGCGCACGATGCCGCCGCGGCCGGAGGTCAGGACGGCGACCGTCAGGGCGATGGCGACCGCGAGCCCGAAGGCGGTGAAGGTGAGCAGCACGGTCGAGCCGAGCTGTTCGCCGAGGACGTCGACCACCGGACGACGCAGCTGGTAGGACGTGCCGAGGTCGCCCCGCAGCAGGCCGAGCACGTAGGCCGCGTACTGCACGAGGAGCGGGCGGTCCAGGCCCCAGAGGGCCGTGACCTCGGCCCGGAGCCGTTCGTTGCCGCGGTCCTCCCCGAGCAGCAGGTCGACGGTGTGGCCGGGCGAGGCGTAGACGGCGAGGAACGTCGCGGTCACGGCCGCGAGCAGCACGATCGCCGAGGTCGACAGACGCGTGAGCACGAGTCGGAGCACGGCGGAACCTCCTTTCGTTGGTGGGGGATGGGCGGGGACGCTACGGAGGGCTCGGACGACCTCCGAGAGGCCCCGCGTGCGTCCCGAGGAGTGAGACGCGTCTCGCGAGGCGGCGGCCGGAGATGCTCCGGAGCCCACCCACCCGTCTCGGACTCTGAGACCGCCTGGAGCCCCGGGCCGGGTCCGGCGGACGCGTGGTTTCGTCCCCGGCAAGCCCAGCTCGACCCCTCCCCCCGAATCCCGGAGCCCCCGATGTCCTCTCGACCCCTGGTCCTCGCCGTCGATCTCGACGGCAGCGGAGCCCATCCCGCCGCATGGCGTGCCGGGTCGGACGCCCCCGACGCCGTGCTCGACCCCGCGGTGCTGCGACGACGCGTGCTCGCCGCTGAGAACGGCGGGTTCACGCTCGTCACGCTCGACGACGCGCTCACCACGACACAGGCGACCGTGTCGTCCGGCGCCGTCGCCGCCCGCCTCGACGGCGTCGTGCGCGCCGCCTTCGTCTCCCAGCTCACGACACGGGTCGGGCTGGCCCCCCGCGTCGACCCCCGCGGGGCCGAGCCGTTCCATCTCGCCGCGCAGCTCGCGTCGCTCGACATCGCCTCGCTCGGCCGGGCCGGCTGGGTCGTGGGGGACGCGGACCAGCCCGGCCTGGCCGACGCCATCGACCGCGTCGTGCCCGAGCTGCCGGCCGACCGGGAGCTGGAGGTCGCCGACGTCGTGCGGACGGTGCGCCGGCTCTGGGACTCCTGGGAGGACGACGCCGTCATCAAGGACGTGGCGACCGGGCGGTACGTCGATCGGGACCGCATCCACGACGTGGCGGTGACGACGCCGACGTTCGCCGTCGCCGGCGCCTCCATCACCCCGCGTCCCCCGCAGGGTCACGTCGTCGTCATCGCCCCGGACACCGTGCTCGACCCGGCGACCGCCGACGTGAGCCTCGTCGGCGGCGCCGACGTCGCGGAGGTCGTCGAGCGGGCCGTCGCGGCGCGCGGCGCGGGCGCGCCCCGCGTGCTGGCCGACGTCGAGGTCCTGCTCGACGCCGACACCTCCTGCGCCGCACGTCTCGCGGCGCTGGACGCCGACGCCGAGTGGACGCCGACCGACGCGCTGCGCTTCGTCGGCTCCCCGTTCGGGCTGCTCCTGCTCGCGGAGCAGCTCGCCGAGGCCGTCGACGGGATCCGCCTGCACCCGGCCGTCGTCGGCACCGACCTGCCCGTGCTGACCCGGTTCGTCCTGCCGCGGCTGTTCGCCACCCGGATCGCCCGCGCCCCCCGGCTGGCGCAGACCCTGCGCGGCGCGCTCGACCTGCCCCGTCCCGAGAACGTCTTCACCCAGGAGGAAGCCGCATGAGCGCCTCGGCCCGACCACCCGACCGCGACCACCCGATCACGCGCCCGACCGCGACCGTGCACCTCGGAGTCTTCTTCCAGGGCGTCAACCACCACACGGTCTGGTCCGATCCCCGGTCCGGCTCGCAGACCGACTTCAGCTCGTTCCGGCGGCTGGCCGAGACGGCAGAACGCGGCCTGTTCGACGCGTTCTTCCTCGGCGAGGGGCTCCGGCTGCGGGAGACCAACGGGGCCCTGCACGACCTCGACGTCGTCGGCCGTCCGGACGCGATCACCCAGCTGAGCGCCCTCGCGGCCGTCACCTCGCGGATCGGTCTCGTCGCCACCCAGAACACCACCTACAACGACCCGGCCGACCTCGCGCGCCGCCTGGCGAGCCTCGACGTCCTGTCCGGCGGACGCGCCGCGTGGAACGTCGTCACCACCGACAACGCATGGACCGGCGCCAACTTCCGCCGCGGCGGCTACCTCGACCACGCCGACCGCTACGTCCGCGCCGCCGAGTTCGTCCGCGCCGCGCGTGCGATCTGGGACTCCTTCGCCGACGACGCGATCGCCACCACGACCCGGGAGCCGTCCTGGTCCCGGCCCGGCGCCATCACGCCCGTCGCCTTCTCCGGCGCCACCGTCAGCACCCACGTGACGCCGACCGTCCCGCGCTCGCCCCAGGGACACCCCGTGATCTTCCAGGCGGGCGACTCGCCGGCCGGTCGGACGTTCGCCGCCGAGCACGCGGACGTCATCTTCTCGTCCCACGGCAGCGACCTCGACGACGCGCTGGCGTTCGCCCGCGACGTCCGTCGGCGCGTCGCGGCGGCCGGTCGCCCACGCGACGACGTGAAGATCCTGCCCGGGACGTCGTTCGTCCTCGGGGACACCGAGGCGGAGGCCCGGGAGCTGGCGACCTGGCTGGTCCGGGAGCAGATCAGCGGCGCCACCGCGCTGTCGATCCTCAGCCACATCTGGGGCGAGGACCTCTCCCAGCTCGACCCGGACGGGCCGCTCCCCGACCACGACCCGGCGCCGCGCGAGCTGTCCCGCACCCGCGGGACGGGCGCCGCGCAGGGCGACCCGGCAGGTCTCGCGCGGCGGCTGCGCTCGCACGCGGAGGAGCTGGGCCTGTCGATCCGCGAGGCCGTCATCGCCACCGACCGCCGTCCGGCCTTCGTCGGGACGCCGAGCTCCGTGGCCGACCGGCTGGTCCGGTTCGTCCGCACCGGGGCCGTCGACGGCTTCAACGTCTCCCCGTGGCTCGTCCCGGACGGCCTCGACGAGGTCGTCGACCGGCTCGTGCCCGAGCTCCAGGAGCGCGCGGCCTACCCCACCGAGTACGTCGGGACGACCCTGCGCGAGCACCTCGGCCTGCGCAGCTCCCGCGACGTGCACGGGGCGCGGGACGCCATCCAGCGCACGGTGGTCGGCGCATGAGCATCCTCGTCCTGTCCGGAAACCCCCGCCCGGCCTCGCGCACGAGCGCCGTCGCGACCGACCTCGCCCGCGAGCTCGCCGGCCCGCTCGGCCTCGGGGAGATCGACGTCGTCGAGCTGGCCGACATCGCCGCCGAGGTCCTCGTGGGCGGCGCGGGCCTGGCGGCCGCCCGCGCTCGGGTGCTGGCGGCCCGGCTCGTGGTCGTCGCCACCCCCGTCTACAAGGGGTCCTACACCGGGCTGCTCAAGTCGTTCCTCGACACCTTCGACGGCGGCGAGCTGTCCGGCGTGACCGCCGTCGGGGTCGTGGTCGCGGGCCAGGACGGGCACCTGCACGCCGGCGAGAGCCACCTGCGGCCGGTGCTGCTGGAGCTCGGCGCGCGCGTTCCCGCGCCCGCCGTCGCGCTGGCGCAGCGCGACGTCGCCGAGCGCGGGCCGGTGCTCGCGAGCTGGGCCCGGCGCAACCTCGCCTCGCTGCGCGGGGCGCTCGATGACGCCTCGCCCGACGCGACACCGGGGGTCGCCCCGTGAGCGCGCAGGCGGTGAGCCCGGTCCGGCCCGAGACGGAGGTGTTCCTCGGGATCTTCCGGCGCCACCCGGCGGGCGTCGCCGTCGTCACCCTGCGCGACCCGGTCCTCGGCCACCCCGTCGGCTTCACCGCGACGTCGGTCATCTCGGTCTCGGCCGACCCCCCGACGCTGGCGTTCTCCATCTCCCGCGGCTCCTCGTCCTGGCCGGCGCTCGCCGCGGTCGCGAGCGTCGTCGTCAACTTCCTCGACCACTCGGCCCACGAGCTGTCGAGCCGGTTCGCGACGCACGGCATCGACCGGTTCGCCGGGGTCGACTGGACGGAGCTGGACGGCGGGGAACCCGTGCTGGGCCGAGCGTCGTCGTGGGTTCGGGCGACGATCGTCGACCGCCACCCCACCGCCGACTCGGCGCTCGTCGTGGCCCGGATCGACCACGGCGCGGTCGGCGGGGAGGAACCGCTCGTGTTCTACGACCGCGGCTACCACCGCCTGAGGTCCGTGCAGCCCGCGACCGACCGGACGGCCGGGCGATGAGCTCCCTGACCGCGCACCGCGTCCCCCTGTCCGTCCTCGAGCTCGCCCCGGTCAGCGACGGCGGGACCGCCGGCGAGGCGCTCGCGACGGCTCTGGCCGTCGCCGAGCTCGCGGACGAGGCCGGCTACCGACGCATCTGGTTCGCCGAGCACCACGTGAGCACCGGCGTCGTCTCGGCCGCGCCCGCGGTGCTGGCGGCGCTCGCGGCCGCGCGGACCGGGAGGATCCGGGTCGGCTCCGGCGCCGTCCTGCTGGCGCACACCTCCCCCGCGCTGGCCGTCGAGCAGTTCGCGACGATCGCTCGGCTCCATCCCGGGCGGGTCGACCTCGGCCTCGGCAGGTCGGGGACCCCGCCCGCCGGCTCCGACGCGGCACGGGAGCCGACGCCGGGATCGTCCGGCGGCGCGCCGGCCGCCGACCGCGTCGTCGACGGCCTGCTCGTCCCGGCACCGCCGCCGTTCTCGTTCTCCGACGCCCGCGTCCGACGCCGCTTCGCGGACGGCGCGGCTGTCGTCGGTCTGCGCACCGACGTGCCCGACTACCGCGCCGAGCTCCGGCTCGCGCTCGACCTGCTCGGCCCCGGGCACCGCCTCGGGTCCGAGGTCGTGCGAAGCGGCGTCGGCTCCGGGAGCGGGGTGGAGGTGTGGGCGCTCGCGAGCAGCCCGGGTGAGAGTGCGCGCGCGGCCGGCGAGCTCGGCCTCCCGCTCGCCGCGAACTACCACGTCGCGCCCTCCTCGGTGCTGGAGACGGTCGCCGCCTACCGCGCGGCGTTCCGTCCCGGCGTGCTGGACCGGCCGTACGTCATCGTCTCGGCCGACGTGCTCGTCGCGACGACGCAGGACCGCGCCCGCGCTCTCGCCCGCGGGTTCGAAGACTGGGTGCTCGGGGTCCGCTCGGCCGACGGGGCGGTCGCCTACCCGCGCCCCGACCGGGCTCGGCAGACCTGGTCCGATGCCGAGCTGGCCCTGGTGGCCGACCGCAGCCGGACCCGGTTCGTCGGGGACGGCCCGTCGGTCGTTGCCGGCCTCGACGCCCTCCGGCTCGCCACCGCGGCCGACGAGGTCCTGGTGACGACGATCGCCCACGACCCGGAGGCGAGGCTCGACTCCTTCCGGCTGCTCGCCGCCGCCTGGGCGACACCCTGACCAACCCGGCCGGGCCCCGCGCCCGTCCCGGCACCACCACCCGTCATCCGATCGGAGCCCGTCGTGACCCTCACGTCCCTGTCCTTCCTGACCCCCGGCAACTTCCACGACGACGACCCCGGGGCCGGCCTCGAGGACACCCTGCGCCTCGTCGAGGCGGGCGAGCGCCTGGGCTACCAGGGCGCCTGGGTCCGCCAGCGCCACCTAGAGCACGGCATCTCCTCCGCCGCGACGGTGCTCGCGGCCGCGACGCAGCGCACGCGTCGGATCGCCCTGGGCACCGCCGTGGTCCCGCTCGGCTACGAGAGCCCGTTCCGGCTCGCGGAGGACCTTGCGACCGTCGACGTGCTCTCGGGCGGACGCCTCCAGGTGGGGGTCAGCGTCGGGCGGCCGCCGCACGCTGAGCTCATCGGCGAGCTGGTCCACGGACCGGGGTGGGCGTCCCAGGACTTCGGGTACGCGCGGGCCGAGGCCCTCGCGACGAACCTCGCCTCGGGGTACCTCGGCGCGGCGGGCACGGTCATCAGCTCTCCCGGCAACGTCCAGCGCCCACGGCTGCAGCCGGTCGCGGCCGGACTGCGGGAGCGCCTCTGGTACGGCGGCTCCTCCGGACGCTCGCTGCGGTGGGCGGCCGAGCACGCCTTCCACCTGCTGACCGGGAACATCGGCCGCGCCGAGGAGTCCGACGACTTCGTCCTTCAGCAGACGCTGCGCATCGAGGAGTACCGACGGCTGTGGAGCGGCGCCGGCGAGCCGCAGGTCGCCGTCGGTCGCGTCATCCTGCCGACCGACTCGGCGAGCGAGGCGACGCGACGGCGCTACCGCGAGTACAAGGCCGAGCGGGACGCCCGCACGCACGGCCCCCAGGGGCCCGACCGCACGCTCTTCGCACCCGACCTGCTGGGCACGAGCCAGCAGATCGCCGAGCAGCTCGCGGCGGACACCGCCGTCGGCTCCGTGTCGCACCTTCGGCTCGAGCTGCCGTACGAGCTCACCTATGAGGACTACGAGCAGATCCTCACCGACGTCGCCGACCACCTCGCCCCGGCCCTCGGCTGGCGAGGCGACGCCGAGCACGTCGCGGCCTGATCGCCGCCCGGCCGGCACCCCAGCCCTGCCCGACCCCGTTCGCCACCCCCCAAGGAGATCCACCGTGAGGTTCCAGGTCCTCGACATCGTCTTCAACCCGCCCCACCCGCTGACCGGCGAGACGCTGCCCGCCGACGAACGCCTCGCCCGCGTCGTCGAGAACGCCGTGCTGGCCGAGGAGCTGGGCATCGACGCCTACGCGATCGGCGAGCGTCACGCCGGTCCGGTGCTGTCCTCCGCCCCGACCGTGATCCTCGCCGCGGTCGCGCAGGCGACCGAGCGCATCCTGCTCAACACGGGCGTCACCGTGCTCTCGCTGCTCGACCCCGTCCGGGTGGCCGAGGACCTCGCGACGATCGACCAGCTCAGCCGGGGCCGCCTGGAGATCACCATCGGCAAGGGGAACGAGGTCGCCCAGTACCCGCTGTTCGGCAAGGACCTCGCGCTGCAGTACGAGTACCTCACCGAGAACTACGAGCTGCTGCGGCGCCTGCTGGCCGAGGAGGAGGTCACCTGGGAGGGCCGGTTCCGAGCACCGCTCGAGGGCGCGACGACACTGCCCCGTCCCTACGACGGGCCCTTCCGGATCTGGCACGGCACCGCGAGCTCGAGCACCGCGGTGGAGCTCGCGGCCCGCTGGGGCGACCCGATCTTCACGGCGAACGCGCTGCAGCCACGCGAGAACTACCTGCGGCACATCGAGCACTACCGCGAGGAGTACGCCCGGCACGGGTGGGACCCCGGCCGCACCTACCTCGGCTCCGGCTCGGGCGGCCTGTTCCTCGCCGCGACGACCGAGCGGGCCGTCGAGCAGTACCGCCCCCTCTACGAGGGCCAGATCGCCCAGTCGGACGCGCGCGGTCACAAGGACGTGCTCGGCAAGGGCACGTCGTTCCGGTCGATCGAGGAGGCCGTCGAGCGCGGCCCGGCCCTCGTCGGTTCGAGCGAGCGGGTGGCGGAGAAGATCCTCGACTACCACGCGACCTACGGCCACGACGTCCAGTCGATCTCGCTCAACCCCGCGCTGGAGCACGCCCAGCAGCAGGACCTCCTGCGTCAGTTCGCGGAGGAGGTCGTCCCGCTCGTGCGCCGGGAGGTCAGCACGACGCTGTGGGGTCCGCAGGACTCACGCCGACCCGCGTCCCTGCGCCGCGAGCAGCTCGTGGCGTGACGGGCGGCGGCGCGGCGCGGCCGCCGCGGCGCCGGTGCCTCAGTCGCCGAGGCCGTGCCGCTCGCCGAGCGTCACGAACAGCGCCGCGTTGAGGTCGAACGCCACCTGGGCCTCGGCGACCGCGCGGGCCTGCCGCTCGGGCGAGAGGTCGGCGGCGTCGAGCAGCTCGCGGTAGGTGTCCTTGAAGACCTTCGGCTTCGGGATGCCGTCGAAGCGGTAGAACGTCAGCTCCTCCGGCGCCAGGCCGTAGTGCCGCTGGAGCATGACGGCGATCGCCTGGCCGCCCGAGAGGTCGCCGAGGTAGCGGGTGTAGGCGTGCGCGACGTAGCTCTCCGCGTCCTCAATCCCGTCGAGCCGCGCGACGTACGCCGCGGTCGTCTCGTGCACGGGCAGGTCGCGCCAGTCGGCGCCAGCGAGCAGCTCGAGGTCGGCGACCAGCGAGGCCTCGCGCAGCAGGTCGGCGATGAGGAAGTCGGCGACGACGGGGTCGGCCGCCAGCCGCTCACCCGCCGCCTCCAGGGCGCGGTAGATCGCATAGTGCTGGCGCGCCAGGTCGATGTACGCCTCCCGGCCGCGCTCGCCGAGGCCGCCGCCCATGAGCGCCGTGACGAACGAGCGGGTCTCGGCGTGCTCGTGCTGGGACCGCGTCGAGGAGCGGAGCTGGAGCGAGAGCGGCTGCGCGGCGCTCTCGGGCACGTCCTGGGAGTGCGGCTGGGTCTCGGGCTGGCTCGGCGCGTCGAGCAGGGTCATCGGTTCCTCCGGGCGGATCGTCATGACGCGGTGTCATGACACGGCGTCATCTTGCCCGGGGCGCGCGATTAATGCAACCCCATCATCACGTTAATGGGACGGCGCGGGGGTCCGCTCTCCGCGGATCGACGGCGCGGTCACGGACCGGATCGCGTCGGGCGGCGCTCCGACCTGCGCGAACGCGTCGAGCGAGCGGGAGGAGCTGCGCTCGATCCGCGCGGAGCGGACGGCCAGCCGGCTGCGTCAGCCGGCCGAACCGCCGGAACCGTCCGACCCCGCGGAACCGGCGGAGCCACCGGAGCCGTCCTTGGGCTTGCGCAGGGCACCCGCCACCGCGGCGGCGACTGCGAGGAGCGCGACCGCGCCACCGATGAGCCACGGGACCGCCGAGCTGCCGCCCTCCCCCTCGACGGCCGCGCCCGAGGCGCTCGCGTCGTCGCTGGCCTGCTCGGTCGCGTCGGGCGCCTCGGTCGCGTCGGACGCGCTCGGCTCCTCGCTCGGGGCGGCCGACTCGCTCGCCTCCGCCGACGCCTCGTCGGACGGCTCCGGCGAGGCGTCCCCGCCCCCGGCGCCCGGCTCGACGAACGTGATCGGCAGGAAGGTCTCGTTGTTGGCGTTCTTGACGCCGTGCGCCCCGAACGTCATGACGCCGCACTGCTCGACCCGGCAGTCGACCTCGCGCGTGCTGCCGCCGGAGTCCGACAGGGTGAGCACGGGGCCGGCGACCTCGAGCGTCGTCGACCACGAGCCGTCCTCGCCCATCGTCCCCTGCGCCTCCTCGGCGGTCGAGGAACCCGGGAACGCGATGAACCGCAGGGCTCCCGTGTTGGACTCGGCCGTCATGCCGTCGGCGACGTACAGGTAGTCGACGCCGCTCTGACCGCCGGCGCTCGGCTGCCAGCCGTCGCCGGACACCCAGCCGAACGCGACGTAGATGCCGCCGAAGCCGCCCTGCACGGACTGGAACCCGGTGCCGGAGATCTCCAGCGTCGTCGGGCCGGCGTCGCTCGCCGCCGCGTCGCCAGCCGGGGACGTCGACGTGACCTGGGCGCCGGTCGGGCCGGTCCCCGCCGTCGCCGGCGCCGCCGCGCCGAGCAGGCCGAGCGCCAGGGCGAGCCCGGTCGCCGCCGTCGTCAGGATCCGCGTGCTCCTCATGGGTACTCCTTCTTCTGTGCCGTCCGGCGCCGCCGCACGGGCAGCACGACCGGACCCGGTGAGTTCGGGTGGTCGACGACGTCGACCGGGTGGCCGTAGACCTCGGTGAGGAGCTGCGGCGTCAGGACGCTGCGCGGCGGGCCGTCGGCCCGGACGCGCCCGTGGGAGAGCAGGGCGATCCGGTCGGCGTACGCACCGGCCAGCGACAGGTCGTGCAGGACGACGACGACGGCGCACCCGACGTCGGCGCACACCCGCACCTCCTCGAGCAGGGCCTCCTGGTGCCGGATGTCGAGCGCGGCCGTCGGCTCGTCCAGCAGCAGCACGGGCGTCGTCTGGGCGAGCACGCGCGCGAACGACACCCGGGCCTTCTCGCCGCCCGACAGCGTCGGGAACCGGCGCTCGGCGAGGTGGAGCACCTCCGAGCGGCCCATCGCGGCGACGACGAGCGCGTCGTCGTCGACCGGGCCGAACGAACCCGGACCGCCGGGGGCACCGCCGCCCTGCCATGGTGCGCGGCCCATCTCCACGACGGCGCGCGCCGTGAACGCGAAGGAGAGCGTGGCCTCCTGGAGCTGCACGGCGCGGACCCGCGCGAGGGCGCGGGCGGGCGCCGCCATCGCGTCGAGCTCGCCGACGACGACGCGGCCAGCGCTCGGGCGGACGTCGCCGGCGACGGCGGCCAGCAGCGTCGACTTGCCGGCGCCGTTGGGGCCGACGAGCGCCACGACCTCGCCGGCCGCGACGCGCAGCGAGACGTCGGCGAGGATCTGGGCCGGACCGTAGGAGACCGACACGTGCTCGACCCGGACGGCGGCCGCGTCCTGCACGGCGGCGCCGAGCCCCGGCCCGGCGCCGGCGTCGTGCGGGAGGCTCACGACCAGCCCCCGCTCCGGTTGCGCGTCGAGCGCAGGAGCCAGAAGAAGAACGGGCCGCCGATGAGCGCGGTGAGCATGCCGATCGGCAGCTCCGCGTACGGGACCAGCGTCCGGGCCGCGAGGTCGGCGGCGAGCAGCACGACGGAGCCGGCCAGCACCGACGCCGGCACGAGCACCCGGTGACCCGGCCCGACGAGCATCCGCACGACGTGCGGGACGACGAGCCCGACGAACCCGATGATCCCGCAGAACGCGACCGCGGCGGACGTCGTGACGGCGACGAGGACGATGACCACGAGGCGCAGGCTCTCGACGTCGACGCCGACGTGCCGGGCCGAGCGCTCGCCGAGCGCGAGCAGGTCGAGCTGGCGGGCGACGACGAGGGCGCCGACGATCCCGAGGACGATGAGCGGCAGCGCGACCCACACCTGGGCCCACCGCGTGCCGTTGAACGAGCCGAGCTGCCAGAAGACGATCTGCTCGCGCGCCGCGGTGTCGCCGAGGAAGGACATGAACGCGACGATCGCCCCGGCGACGGCGTTGACCGCGATGCCCGTGAGCACGAGCGTCACCACCTCGGTCCGGCCGGCGGAGCGCGCCGTCGTGTAGGCGATGATCGTCGCGACGAGTCCGCCCACGAAGGCGCCGGTCGCGATGCCCCACTCGCCGAGCGCCTGCCAGCCGAGCACGATGACGAGGACGGCCCCGGCCGCGGCGCCCGAGGAGACGCCGACGACGGAGGGGTCCGCGAGCGGGTTGCCGAAGACGCCCTGCATGAGGACGCCGCCAACGGCGAGCCCCGCCCCGACGACGGCGACGAGGACGACCCGCGGGAACCGCACGTTCCACAGCGCGATCTCGCCGTTCGGCGCGGTCACCGGCACCCCGGTCTCGATCCCGATCCGGCGCAGCACCGAGCTGAGGACCTCGTTCGCCGGGATGGCGAGCTGCCCCGTGCCGGCGGAGACGACGAGCAGCACCACGAGGGCGAGCGCGAGCACGAGGAACAGCATCGTGACGCCGCCGGCGGAGTGGCGTCGTCGCTCGACCGGGGGCAGCTGGACCTGCGTCATGCGCCCGGCCCGGGCGCGTAGATCGCGACGGCGAGCGCCTCGAGGACGTCGGCGCTGGTCGGACCGAAGCTGAGGATCGTCGCGTCGTCCATGTCGACGATCCGGCGGTGCTCGCCCGCCGGCGTCTGCGCGATCGCCGGGACGGCGTTGAGCAGCCCGTCGACGCCGCCCGCCGACTCCAGGCCCTTCGTCATGACGAGGAGGACGTCGGGCTGCATGGCGATGAGTCCCTCGTCCGTCACGGGCTTCATGCCGGTGAGCCCGACCTCGGTCGCGATGTCGACCCCCCCGAGCGCGGTGATGAGCGAGCCAGCACCGGACCCGTCGCCGAACAGGTAGTAGATGCCCGTGCCGCCGCGCACGTAGAGGAAGGCCATCCGCAGGGGGTCGCCGCCCGTCGCCTCGTCCGCGACCGTGGCGATCTGCTCGGTGATCGAGTCGATGGCGGTCTCGGTGCGCTCCGCGAGCCGCTCGCCCTCCTCGGGCACGCCGAGCGCGTCGGCGAGGAAGCGGATGTCGTCGGCGGCCGTGTCGAGGGAGCGCTCGGAGGAGGTGATGACGACGGGGATGCCCGCCTCCCGGAGCTGGAGGATGACGTCCCACGGGCCCTGCGTCGTGTCCGCGACGACGACGGTCGGCTCGAGCGCGAGGATCGCCTCCGCGTTGAGCTCGTGCCCGCCGGGCGTGACGTTGGGCAGGTCGATCGCCTCGGGGAAGGCCGTCGAGGTGTCACGGCCGACGAGGTTGCCGAGCAGACCGAGCTCGGCGACCGTGCGGGCGTTCGTCCCGTAGATGTCGAGCGCGATGATCCGGCTGACGTCGGTGACGGTGACCTCGGTGCCCTGGGCGTCGGTGACGGTGACCGGGAGCCGGGGCTGCGGGTCCTCGGCGACGGGGTGCAGACCCGGGGCCGTGAGGAGCGCCGTCGACGGGCCCTCGTAGGCCCGCGCGTCGGAGACGACGGTGGCGTCGGCGAGCGCGACGCCGGGTGTGGCATCGGTCACATCGGTCGAGGAGCCGCCGTGGGTGGCACAGCCGGCGAGCGCGAGGACGGCCCCGAGGAGGGCGGAGGCGACGAGCCGGGCACGGGTCCGGGCGAGGCTCCGCGAGGCCGGGGATCGCAACGAAGCCACGCGGGAGGATACGTCGTGGGGCAGGCGCGAGCGAGGACCAAGGTCCTGAGCCCCCTGAGGGCGCCGGTTTTCTGACACGGTGTTAGGTCCCGCTAACTCTTCCACAGGCTGGACTACCACTAGGTAAGTCCGCCCTCACTACGATATACACGAGAGCGGTGTTGCCAAAACACCCACCAACGCACCGTACCGGAGGACCTGAGTCGTGTCCCGAATGCTCCACCCCGCCCCACGCCTACGACCAGACGGCAAGGCGGGTGCGGCGACCCGCTGGCTCGCCGCCCTGGTGACCTCCGCCCTCGTCGCGCTCGGCGCGATCGTCGGGATCGCGGTCCCGGCCAGCGCCGCCGGCCCCGAGATCACCGTGACGGAGGCGCCGCGCGACGGCGGGAACGTCACCGTGAGCGGGACCGGGTTCAACGCCGACCCCGCCGCCAACGGCATCTACCTCGGCCTCCGGGTGGCCGGCACCGGCTCCGATGTCGCCAACACGACGTTCTGGATCGCGGTGACCAACGACGTCGGCTCGATCCCCGGCCTCGGCGGCACGGCGCCGATGAACCCGGACGGCTCGTTCTCCATCACGATGCCCGTCCCAGCCTTCGACGGCACGGACTACGTGATCGCCACGCGGCAGGCGCACGGCGGCGGCGACGCGACGCAGGTCGTGAACCGACCAGTGGTCTACGCGGCCCCGCCGGTCGTGCCCCCGACGACCACGACGACCGCGCTCTCCCTGTCCGAGGCCACGGTGGTCGAGGGAACCGACGTCACGGCGACGGCGACGGTCTCGCCCGCCGCCGCCGGCACGGTGACCTTCACGCCGGGCGGCTCCGCCACCGTCAGCGAGGGCGTCGCCTCCGTCACGCTCTCCGACCTCCCGGTCGGCACCACGACGGTCGAGGCCTCCTTCGTCCCGGCCGACCCCGACGCCTACGCGGGCTCGAGCGCCGAGCCGAGGTCCGTCGTCGTGACCGCGAAGCCGACCGAGCCGGAGGAGCCCGTCTGGGAGCCGGCGATCGAGGTGTTCCTGAACGACTCGACGACGCCCTACGCGGGTGAGCCGGTCTACGACGGTGACGTCCTCACGGTCAAGGGCACCGGGTTCGACCCGAACGCCAACGTCGGCGGACGCGGGATCCCGATCCCCAACACCCTCCCCCAGGGCGACTACGTCGTCCTCGGCTCGTTCCTCCCGACCTGGAAGCCGTCCGAGGGCGTGGCCGGCACCGCCCGCAAGACCGTCGACACGAAGTGGGCCGTGACCGACGCGACGTTCGCGGGGATCCCGCCCCAGTACCAGGGCACCGTGGCGGCGCAGCGGGCCGTCCTCGGCGCCGACGGCACCTTCACCACGACCCTCGAGGCGAAGAGCTTCTCCAGCGGCCTCGCGGGCGGCGTCTGGGGCGTCTACACGTACGGCGCCGGTGGCGTGAACAACGCGTCGCAGGAGCTGACGGTCCCCGTCGACTACCGCGGCGAGCGTCCGACCGAGCCCGTCTTCGAGCCGGCCATCCAGGTCTTCCTCGAGGACGGCACCACGCCGTACACAGGGGAGCCCGTCTACGACGGTGACAAGCTCGTCGTCAAGGGCACCGGCTTCGACCCGAGCGTCAACATCTCCACGCGTCCGCCGGTCACGGTCGGCGACGCCGCCGGGAACTACGTCGTCCTCGGCTCGTTCCTGCCGGCCTGGAAGCCGTCGGAGGGCGCGCAGAGCACCGCCCGCAAGATCGTCGACCAGCGCTGGGCGATGACCGACGCGACCTTCGACAACCTCAGCTCGGCCTACGTCAACGCCGTTCGCGGACAGCGCGTCGTGCTCGGCACGGACGGCACGTTCAGCGCCACCCTCGAGGCGAAGAGCTTCTCCACCGGCCTCGCGGGCGGCGTCTGGGGCGTCTACACCTACCCGGCGGGTGGGCCAACCAACGCGGTCCAGGAGCTGACGGTCCCCGTCGACTACCGCGGCGAGCGCCCGACCGAGCCCGTCTTCGAGCCGGCCATCCAGGTCTTCCTGGCGGACGGCACCACGCCGTACACCGGTCAGTCGATGGAGCCCGGCGACACGCTCGTCGTCAAGGGCACCGGGTTCGACCCGGCGGCGAACGTCGGCGGCATGGGTCAGCCCATCCCGGCGAACCTCCCCCAGGGCACGTTCGTCGTCTTCGGCAACTTCTCCCCGACCTGGAAGCCGTCCGAGAGCGCGGCGTCGTCCGCGCGCCAGTCGACCACCGCCTCCCGGGTGTGGGCGCTCGCCGAGAGCGTCCTCGACCAGGTCCCGACCGCGTTCCAGCCGGCCATTCGCGCCTCGTGGGCCGACATCGCCGAGGACGGCTCGTTCACCGCGACCGTCACGCTGCAGAACCCGACCACGCTCGCGACCGACGGCGCCTGGGGCATCTACACCTACCCCGGCGGCGTCGGCACCCCGGCCAACCCGGCCCAGGAGCTGTCCGTCCCGGTGACCTACGAGCCGGCCGGCAGCACGGACCCCGAGCCCCAGCCCGGCCCGAGGGTCACGGTGACGCCGCGCACGCTCGACGTCACCGTCGAGAACGTCGTGACCGTCTCGGGCACCGGGTTCACCGGCCCGGGTGCGGCCAACGGTGCCTACGTCGTCCTCGGCGAGACCTCCCTCTGGTCCGGCAACGGCCCGCTCCCGGGCGCCGGCTGGGACGTGCTCGCCTGGGTCATGCCGACGCAGATCACCGACGGCGCGTTCAGCGTCACGCTCACCGTTCCCGCCGGGAAGCTCGACCCGACGAAGGCCTACCAGGTCGCGACGTCGGCCGCGCACGCCCTGTCCGCCACGAACCGCTCGCTCGACACGTTCACGAGCCTCGTCGTGCACGGGACGCCCGTCGAGACGCCGGACCTCGCCCTCGCGATCACCCAGGACGGCGCGCCCGTCACGTCGGTGGTCCAGGGCAGCACGGTGTCCATCACGGGCACCGGCTTCGCCGCGGGCGAGCAGGTCTCCGCCGTCGTCACCTCCGACCCGGTCGCCCTCGGGGAGCGGACGGCCGACGCGAACGGGACGGTCACCTTCGAGTGGACCGTCCCCGCCGACTTCGAGGCGACCGCGCACACCGTGACGCTCACGGGCGCCACGAGCGGCTCCGTCGAGGGGTCGCTCACGGTCACCGAGGCGTCAGGTGAGCCCCAGGAGCCCGCCGTCTGCGACGCCACGTTCGCGTGGGGCATCAAGTCCTCGTTCCGCACCTACCTCGCGCGGGACTTCGTCAACGGCAGCATCACGACCTCCGGCGGCGTCACGCAGCGGGCCGACAACGGGATCTTCGACTGGTCGGCCCAGGCCGGCGACCTCGACCTCGACGCGGGCACCGGCTCGGTGACCTTCCCGGGCTCCGTCCGCTTCACCGGTCACGAGGGGGCGCTCGACCTCACCTTCACCAACGTGACGTTCCGGCTCACCTCGCCGACCACGGCGCAGATCGTCGTCGACTACACCGGTCGCGAGTTCGTCGGCATGAACCCGGGCGACCTCGGGTCGGAGATCTCGGGCACGGGCATCGTCCTCGCCGACGTCACGTTCGAGAAGAGCTCGACGGCCGAGGCCGTCACGATCACCGGCCCGGCGACGCTGGCCGCCTCGGGCGCCGAGGCGTTCGGCGGCTTCTACACCGCCGGCGAGGAGCTCGACGCGTTCGCCCTCGTGGTGCCGCTGACGAACGAGTGCGGTGAGACGCCGAACCCCGGCACGCCGGGCGGCAACGAGCCGACGCCGACGCCGACGGAGGACACCCCGGCACCCACGACGCCGGCGACCCCGGCGCAGTGCGTCCCGGTCCCGGCATCGGCGGTCAAGGCCGGCGCGCCCGGCACCGCGTCGCTGTCGTGGGGCGTCAAGACCTCGTTCCGCAACTACGTGACGGGGCCGATCGCGAACGGCAGCATCTCCGGCAGCACGACGTTCTACGGGTCGCCGGGATCGATCACGACGACGAACCGCACCGGCACCGCCTCCTTCGGCGGGTCGGTCTCGTTCAGCGGCCACGACGGCGCGCTCTCGCTCCACATCTCCAACCCGAGCGTCAAGATCACCTCGGCCACGTCGGCGCAGCTCGTGGCGTCGGTCAGCTCCAAGGGCTACAACGGCTCGGGCGGGCTCAACGGCACCGTCGTCCTGGCGACCGTGTCGCTGCCGTCGCCGTCCGCCTCCGGTGACTCGATCACCTGGCGCGGAGCGGGCGTCACGCTCACGGCCGAGGGCGCGAAGGCGTTCGGCGGGTTCTACTCCGCTGGCGAGTCGATGGACTCGCTCACCCTGACGGTGACGCCGGCGGTGGCGGGCTCGATCGACACGGCCGGTCTCCCGGCCCTGGCCGACGGCGCCGTGTACTGCGACGACCTCGCCTCGACGGGTGCGGGCTCGACGGACGGCCTCGGCCTCGCGGCCGTCGCGCTCCTCGCGCTCGGCGTGGTGCTCGTGGCCACGCGTCGCCGGAGCCTGATCGGCGGCTGATCGGTCACCGACCGGCACGCGAACGGCCCGCTCTCCCTCGGGAGGGCGGGCCGTTCGCGTGCGCGCCGGCGGGCGGGTCGGCGCTCGGTTGGCCGGCGGGCTACTCGACGACGCTGAGGCCGAGCGCGGCCGCCAGCAGCGGTGCCAGCTCGACCACCTGGATCGCGTCGACGACGGCGCCCGCGAGGTCGCGCGCGCCGACGATGACGCCGAGCGTGCAGCCCCGCAGGTCGAACGCATCGAGCCGCACGCCGGTCGCCTCGAGCCGCCCCACCCGCGTGCCGGGCAGCGCGACGCGGGTCAGCTCGGCTCCACCGAGGTCGAGCTCGTCGACGACGCAGTCCTCGAGCACGAGGTCGGTCACGCGGGCCGAGCGCAGGTTGAGGTAGCGGATCCTGACGCCGCGCAGCGCGACGCGGGTCCACTCCACGTCGTAGGCCTCGGCCGTCCCCAGGCGTCCGCCCTGGACGACGACGTCGCGCCACTGCCCGTACGGGGCGCGCAGGACGGCGACGTCGGGTGCCGTCAGCACCACCTCGGACAGCCGCGCCGCCCGGAGGACCGCCTCCTCCTGACCCGCGAGCGCGAGCCGGGAGCCGAGCACGCGGCAGCCGGACAGGTCGACCGGGCCGTCACCGGCCAGCTCGACGTCCTCCAGCAGATCTCCCGGCGTCACGTCCCGCGGGGTCGCGGGCGTCAGGCCCGAGGGGGCCCGAGGATCGCTCGGACCGGTCGGGAGGGCGAGGTCCGGCGGCTGCGGGGCCGGTGGTCCGGCGGGCGTTCGACGCATCCGCCCACGCTATCCACACCCCGGACCGAGATGTCGGTCCGCGCGACTAGCGTCACCAGGGACGCGAAGGAGACGCGATGACGACGAGCGCGACGGACACCACGGACACGACGACGGGCCGGCGGTGCTTCGGCGACGGCGACCGGCTCTACGAGACCTACCACGACGAGGAGTGGGGCGTCCCACCCGTCCCCAGCGAGGACGAGCGGGAGCTGCTCGAGCGGCTGAGCCTCGAGGCCTTCCAGTCCGGGCTGTCGTGGATCACGGTGCTGCGCAAGCGGGAGTCGTTCCGACGCGCGTTCGCCGACTTCGCGCCCGCCGTCGTCGCGGAGTTCGACGACGAGGACGTCGCCCGCCTCCTGGCGGATCCCGGGATCGTGCGCAACCGGGCCAAGGTGCTGGCGGCGATCGGGAACGCGCGGGCGCTCCTCGCGCTGCACGCGCAGGGCCGACGCCTCACGGACGTGCTCGAGGCGTACCGGGAGGCCCCGGGGACGCCGCGACGGGCGACGATCGCGGAGGTCCCGGCGTCGACCCCGGGGTCGGCCGCCCTCGCGAAGGAGCTCAAGGGTCTCGGGTTCCGGTTCCTCGGCCCGACGACCGTGTACGCGACGATGCAGGCGCTCGGTCTCGTCGACGACCACCTCGCGGGCTGCCCGGTCGTCACCGCCCGGTCGTGACCGCCGGGGCCGCCGTCGCTCGCGGCGCGGCGCCCGGTCAGGAGGCGGCGTCGAGCCGGCGGCGGACGTACTCGACCACGCCCGGCGCGCACGCCTCGACGGTCTCCAGGCACTCCGCGAAGTCCTCGGGGCCGCCGTACCAGGGGTCGGGGGTGTCCGCGGCGTCGATCGCCGCGGGGTCGCCGTCGGGCGCGCCGTCCTCGAACGCGCGGAACAGCACGACCTCGTCCGCGGGGAAGCCGAGCCGGCGCAGCTCCCGCGCGTGGTGGCGGGTCATGGCGAGGGTGAGGTCCGTGCGCGCGGCGTCGTCGGACCGGACGCGGACCGCCTCCCGACGCGGGACGTCGTAGCCCGCCTCGCGCAGCACGCGCTGGGCCCGGGAGTCGATCGGGTTGCCGATCTCCTCGCTCGTCACGGCCGTCGACCGGACGGTCACGCGGTCGCCCAGCCCGGCGCGCTCGAAGGCGTCCCGCAGGACGACCTCGGCCATCGGCGAGCGGCAGATGTTCCCGGTGCACACGGTCATGACGGTGAACGTCACGGCTGCTCCTTCGATGCGGGACCGGGGGCGGAGCCCCGGCGGCTCACTTGGCGCTGAAGTACTTGGTGCCCGGCGTCGTCTCGCCGAGCAGGTTGCCCACCGTGACGAGCGTGTAGCCCTGCGACTGGAGCGCGTCGATGATCCCGGGCGCCGCGTCCACCGTCGAGGGGTGGATGTCGTGGAACAGGATGATCGCGCCCTGGTGCGCCCCGGACAGCGCCCGCGACGTCGTCTCGGCGACGTTCCGGTTCTTCCAGTCCTCGGTGTCGACGTCCCAGTTGATGACCGCGAGCCCCTGGTCCCGCAGGACGGACAGCACGGTGTCGTTCGTGGCGCCGTAGGGCGGGCGCATGAGGTCGGGCCGCACGCCGGAGGCCGCCTCGATCGCGTCCTGCGTCCGGCTCATCTGGCTCGCGACGCCGGCGGCGTCGAGCGTGCGCAGGTCGGGGTGGTTCCAGGAGTGGTTCGCGACCTCGTGCCCCTCGTCGACCATGCGCTTGACCGTGTCCGGGCGTCCGCCGACGAGCGAGCCGAGCATGAAGAACGTCGCCTTGGCGTCGCGCGCGGCGAGGATGTCGAGCAGCTTCTCGGTGTAGGGGCCGGGGCCGTCGTCGAACGTGATGGCGAGGCACTTGAGCACCGAGCAGTCGACGTCGCCGCCACCGCCGCCGGTCCCCCTCGGCTTGGCGGCCGGGGGCGGGAGCTGGAGGCTCGCCGCGGCGACCACGGGAGCACCGGCCGGCGCCTGGGCCGAGGACCCGGTGAAGTCGCCGCCCGCCCGCACGGCTCCGCGCACGACGCGCCCGCCGTCGGAGAGCAGCTCCCCGGCCTCGGTCGCCGGCACCTGCCACGTCGTCCCGTCGCCCATCACGACGAGGAGGTTACCCGCGGCGTCGAAGCGAAGGTCGTCGAGCAGGCCGGGGGCGTCGGCCGACGCCGCGGCGCCCGCCGCGACGAGGGAGTCCGCGAGCCGGGTCCGCCCGTCCTCGACGACGAGATCGGCGGCCGACCACACCTGGTCGGACGTGGTGTCGGAGTACAGGACGCTGGCACCCGCGTCGGAGCTGCACCGCACGCCGAGCACCTGGCGCGCCGCCGCGACGACCTCGACGCCGCAGTCGCCCGCCAGCTCCGCGAGCGCGGGGTAGGCCGCGAGCGCCGACGCGTCGGCGCTCTCCCAGCCGAGCGAGGCCGGATCGACGAGGGCCGGCGCGGTCGCCGAGGTCACGTCGACGGGTTCGACCTCGTCGTCGCCCGACCCGCTGGGCGACGAGCAGCCGACGAGGAGGAGCGCCGAGCCAGCGGCGAGCGCCAGTGCTCGCGTCAGCCACGTGCGCCTGGTCCGTACCGTCATCACTCGTCCTCATCTCGGGCGGTGCGCTCCTCGCGCGCTGGCGCCCGGCCTCATCGACCCGCTGGTCCCGGCCGTCTCGGCCACGATCCGCTCCATCGTCACATACGGCGCACAGGAAACCGGACCGAACCGCCGGTCCGCGCTCGCCGGGGGCGACTCCCCCGGCGTCATGCCCGCGTCCTCCCGTCCCGCGCGGGTGGCAGGCTGGGGTCATGGACCTTCGCATCTTCACCGAGCCCCAGCAGGGCGCCTCCTACGCCGACCAGCTCCGCGTCGCCCAGGCGGCGGAACGCCTCGGCTACGACGCGTTCTTCCGCTCCGACCACTTCCTGCGGATGGGCGACGGCTCGCCGCTGCCCGGCCCGACCGACTCCTGGGTCACCCTCGGCGCCATCGCCCGGGAGACCTCGACGATCCGGCTCGGCACCCTCGTCACGTCGGCGACGTTCCGGCAGCCCGGCCTGCTCGCGATCCAGGTGGCGCAGGTCGACGACATGTCGAACGCGCGCGTCGAGCTCGGCCTCGGCGCGGGCTGGTTCGAGCGCGAGCACGCGGCGTACGGCTTCCCGTTCCCGCCGAAGCGGTTCGGCCTGCTCACCGAGCAGCTCGAGATCATCACGGGCCTGTGGTCGACGCCCGCCGGCGAGACCTACTCCTTCGAGGGCGAGCACTACACGCTCACCGACTCCCCCGCGCTGCCGAAGCCGGTCCAGTCGCCGCTCCCCGTCATCGTCGGCGGCAACGGCCCGGCCAGGACGCCGGCTCTCGCGGCCCGGTTCGCGGCCGAGTACAACACGAGCTTCCCCGAGATCGCCGACATCCCCGAGCGGTTCGCCCGCGTCCGCGAGGCGTGCGAGGCCATCGACCGCGACCCCGACTCGCTCGTCTACTCGGCCGCGCTCGTCCTGTGCGTCGGCGCGGACGAGGCCGAGCTCGCACGCCGCGCGGCGGCGATCGGACGCGAGGCGTCGGAGCTGCGCGAGCACGGGGTGGCCGGCACGCCGGCCGAGGCGGTCGAGCTGCTCCAGCGACTCAAGGGGTGGGGCGCCTCGCGGGTCTACCTCCAGGTGCTCGACCTGTCCGACCTCGACCACCTCGAGCTGGTCGCCGCCGAGGTCATGCCGCACGTCTGAGGCGGCCGGCCCCCGGTGCGGCCGGCACCCGAGCGGTGCCCGCCGGGACGAGATCCGGCCGCACCCCGCGCGGGGTGCGGCCGGACGTCGTCGGTGTCGAGACGGCGGAACGCCGGTCAGGGCACGATGTGCCCGGCCGCGCGGAACAGCTCGTACCACTCGGCGCGAGTGAGCGGGATGTCCGACCCGTCGGCGGCGGCGCGCACCCGGTCCGGGTTGGTCGTGCCGAGGATCACCTGGATGCCGGCGGGGTGACGCGTGATCCACGCGGTCGCGATGGCGATCGGGTCGACCCCGTAGGCACCGGCCAGCCGGTCGACGACGGCGTTGAGCTCCGCGTAGTCGGGGTTGCCGAGGAACACGCCGTTGAAGAAGCCCGCCTGGAACGGCGACCACGCCTGCAGCGTGATGTCGTGCAGCCGGCAGTAGTCGACGAGCCCGCCGCCGTCGCGCACGATCGACTGGTCCTCGCCCGCCATGTTGGCGGCGACCCCCTGCGCGATGAGCGGCGAGTGGGTGATCGAGAGCTGCACCTGGTTGGCCACGATCGGCTGACGGACCGAGCGGCGCAGCAGCTCGATCTGGCCCGGCGTGTGGTTGGAGACGCCGAACGCGCGGACCTTGCCCGTCGACTCCAGGTGGTCGAACGCCCGCGCCACCTCGTCGGGCTCGACGAGGGCGTCCGGGCGGTGCAGGAGCAGGACGTCGAGGTAGTCGGTCCGCAGCGCGCGCAGCGACGCCTCGACCGATGACACGAGGTGGTCGTAGGAGAAGTCGAAGTACGGCCCGTCCTTGACGATGCCGGCCTTGCTCTGGATGGTCAGCTCCTCGCGCTGCGCCGGGGTGAGCTGCATGGCCTCGGCGAACCTCGCCTCGCAGGCGTGCAGCTCGCTGCCGTAGATGTCGGCGTGGTCGACCATGTCGATGCCGGCCTCCAGGCCGGTCTCGACGAGCTCGCGCACGGCCTCGTCGCTCATCGACTCGATGCGCATGAGCCCGAGCACCACGTTGGGCACCCGGATGCCGGTGGTGCCGAGGGGGACGGTCGTGACGGTCGTCATGGGGGCTCCTCAGGGGTGGTGGTGACGTCCATCCCCCATCCTGCCGGACCCGGGACGCCGAACGCGGGGTCGGGCGCACGGCTCGTGCACCCGACCCCGCGCTGGAGACCGGAACGGTCGGCCGGTCAGGCCGTCATCGACCGCCGGCGCAGCCAGAGGCCGGTCCCGGCCGCGGCGAGCGCGAGGACCGCGACCACCGAGACGCCGGCCGCGCCGGTCCCGGCCAGCCCGCCACCGGACCCGCCGGACCCGCCGCTCCGGCTCGGGGTGGAGCCGGGGGACGTGGTCGTCCCGGTCGGCCCGCCCGTCGACCCGGTGGGGTCGGGGTCGGTCGGGCCACCGGTCGGCTCGTCCGTCGGGTCGTCGCTGGGCGTCGGAGACGGGCAGACCGCGGCCGCCACGTCGAACGTCCAGGTCGACGTCGCCCCGTCGGCGATGACGTACCCCTCGGCGGCGGTGGCCGTCACCGTGACGACCGTCCCCTCCCGCGACGTCGCGTACGCGACGCCCTCGACGTCCTCGGGCAGGACGACGGTGGCCTCGACCCCGCACTCGTCCGAGACCACGAGCTGCGGTGCCGGCGGCACGACCGCGACCGGCGGCTGCTCTCCCTCGCCGACCTTGACGAGGGAGAAGCTCGTGGTCTGGACCCAGCGGTCGCCCTGGAGGTTCGTCCCGACGTAGGCCTCGACGGAGGTGTACGGGCCGGAGTCGAACTCGACCTGGAAGCGCTTGTAGCCGTTGACGTTGGTGAACTCCGCCGTGCCGAGCGGGCTCGCGCCCGGTCCGGTCGGGCGGACCCCGAGCTCACCCGTGACGGTGACGGGCGGGTTCGCCGGACCGGTCGTGACGAACGACGTCAGCAGGTACCTCGTGTTCGGCTCGACCGTGACCTCCTGGTGGACGTCGATCCACCCGGCGTTCCACCGCATCCACGCCTGCTTCTCCGAGCCGTATCCCCACGAGGGGTTGTGGTCGATGCCGCACTGGCCGGTGCAGGACCAGGCCGGGGACATGGCGCCCGGAGCGGAGCGCGAGAACGTCGGGTCCTCGATGAGGTTGGGGTTGATGAGGTTGCCGTCCTCGTCCAGCGTGAACGCGTACTGGAAGACGTTGTACGGGCCCCACAGCGAGAGCGTGAAGTGGACCTCCGGGCCCTCGTTCCACGGGTGGAGGAACGGGGCGTAGAGCCCCGGCAGGTCGAGCGACGTTCCGACGACGGTGACGTCGGACCACGGACCCTCCGGCCGGTCGGCCGTGCGGAAGACCAGGTCGAAGATGCCCTCGTCCTCGGAGTCGGTCGTGTACATCATCATCCACTTGCCGATGTAGTCGTTGTACTGCACCGACAGCTCCGTCACCGGGGCGGGCGCGAGCGGCGCCGCGTCGGCGTCGTCCTCGACCCACGCCGCGCCGTCCCAGTAGGTGTAGGCGTCCTTCTCGAGGATCTGCCCCTCCGGGACGCGGCCAACGTGGACCGGTCCGAACCGGCCGTTCTCCGTGCCGAACATGTAGACGAAGCCGTCGCCCTGCCCGTGCGTGAACGCGACCATCTGGAACTTGTTCTTCCACTCGGCGTCGTTGTCCCACTGCGGGCCGTCGACCGAGTTCCACGTCTCGCCGTTGTCGGAGGAGTACGCGATCCGCGAGTAGTTCGTGAACCACTGACCCGGGTCGCCCCAGCGGTTGACCGACATGAACGAGAGGTACTGCACGCCGTCGACGGCGATGCCGCCGGTCGGGATGGTCGTGTGCTCGACGCCGGGCTGCTTGAGCGACGGGATGATCTCCTTCGCCTTGCCGTCGGGGAGGCTGGCCGCGGAGGAGAACGTCATCCCCGTGTCCTGCCAGTCGGCGTTGGAGGAGCGCAGGAGGGCGTTCGAGCGCCAGTCGGACCCACCGCCGCCGCTGCCGCTCCAGTTGCCGAAGGTGTCGCCGACCGCGAACAGGACCTCGCCGGCGCCGTTGTCCCACATGGTGCCGAGGTCGGTGCCGCCGATGCGGTATGGGGTGACCGTCGGGGTCAGGCCCTTCGCACCCGTGAGCTGGCTGACCAGCCGCACGGCGCTCGGGTGCTCGTACCCCTCGGAGTAGTAGGACCCCAGGTCGGCCGGGGCGGCCGCGGGGTCGGACACGGGTTCGGCGGTGGCGGGGCCGGCAGCCAGAGCCGCCCCGCTCAGCACGAGCCCGGAGCCGAGGCCGGCGGCGAGCAGTCGCCGCCATCGGCCGGTCGTGTGGGTGCGTCGGATCGTCATACGGCGTTCTCCTCGTCGAGCGTGACACGTCGTCGGCACGCATCGGTGCGCGCCCGGGATACCCCCTCCGCGGGAGCGTAATCGATTTCAGACAAATCTGCAATCGATTTCAGATAGAGACGCGCGGGCCCGTCGGACACGAGGGACGGACCCGTCACGGAGAAACGACCGTGGGCCGCGAGCCGGACCTGCGGGAGGTCTGGCTCGCGGCCCACGGGTCGTCCTCGGCGGCGCGAGGACGGGGTGGCCGGCGCGACGGGCTACTTCAGCCCGGCGAGCTTGATGTTGCCGATGATCTGGCGCTGGAAGATGAGGAACAGCACGATGACCGGCGCGGCGGCGAGCACCGAGCCCGCCATGAGCAGGCCGAGCTCGCTCGACCGCTCCGACCGGAACGTCGCGAGGTACTGCTGGACCACGAACCGCTCCGGCGTCGTGATCGTCATGATCGGCCAGACGTAGGAGTTCCAGTAGGCGAGGAACGCGCCGATCCCCATGACGACGAACGGCGGCTTCGACAGCGGGAGGAAGAGCTGGACGAAGATCTTCAGCCGCCCGCACCCGTCGAGCTGGGCCGCCTCCTCGAGGCTGCTCGGCACGCTCAGGTAGTACTGCCGGATGAAGAAGATCGCGCCGGCGGCGGCGGCGCCCGGGACCACGAGGACCGCGAGCGTGTCGAGCATCGCGAGGTTGGTCACGACGATGAAGCTCGTGAGGAGGATCGTCATGCCGGGGATGAACATCGTCGTGATGACCATGACCCAGATCGCGGTCTTGAACCGGAAGTTCAGCCGCGCGAAGGCGTAGGCGGCCATCGAGTTGACGGCCAGGCCGAGCACCGTGAACAGGACGGCGCCGAGGAAGGTCCAGCCCAGCGTCCGCAGGAAGGTCGGGTCGGCGAGGATCTTCGTGTAGTTCTCGATCTGCCAGACCTCGGGGAAGAACTGGAACGGCGTGGCCACCACCTCGGTGCGGGACTTGAAGCCCGCCACGACCAGCCACGCGAGGGGGAACAGCGCCGCGAGGAGGAACAGCAGTCCCACCGCGATCTTGCCCGCCGCGTACCAGTACCAGGACGCGGACCGCGTGCGGCGTCGCTCCTCGTGGACGCCCGGCGCCGTCGGGCGGCCGGGCTGCGCCGGCGCGTCGGAGTCGGTGAGGACCGTCATCAGTCGACCAGCCTCTCGGAGTTGATGAACCGGAAGACCAGCGCCGAGATCGACCCGAGGACGAGGAAGAGCAGGAGCGCCGCCGCGATCGAGTAGCCGACGTTGAGGTCGTTGCGGAAGTGGTTGAAGATGAACAGGTTCGGCAGCGTCGTGGAGTTGAGCGGGCCGCCACCGGTCATGACGAGCGGGAGCTCGAACTGCTGGATCGCCCCGACGATCCCCGTCACGATGAGGTAGAGCGAGACGTTCTTCATCTGCGGCAGCGTGATGAAGAACGTCTTCTGCCACCAGTTGGCGCCCTCCATCGCGGCCGCCTCGTAGTACTCGTTCGGGACGTCGAGCATGGCCGCGACCATGATGAGCGACGGGATGCCGAGCCCCAGCCAGATGGCGGGGACCGCGATCGCCGGCAGCGCCGTCGACGGGTCACCGAGCCAGGCGATGGCGTCGACGCCGAACCACCCGAGGACCCAGTTGAGCAGACCGCCGGAGTAGTCGTAGATCATGACGAACAGGATCGAGGCGATGACGCCCGAGATGATCGTCGGGATGTAGATGCTGACCTTGAGGACGTCGGCCGCCTTGCGCCCGACGCTCACCACGAGGCTGGCGAAGAAGAACGCGAGCAGCAGGATCGCCGGGACGGTCATCGCGACGAACTTGAGGCCGCGCACGATCGCCTGCCCGAACAGCGGGTCCGTGAGCACGTAGTAGTAGTTGCGCCAGCCGACCCACTCGGCCGGCTGGTAGAAGCTCCAGTCCTGGAAGGACAGGACGCCGGCCCACACCGCGGGCCAGACCACGAACACCCCCAGCAGCGCCACCGCGGGCAGCAGCATCAGGTAGGCGACCTTGTTGTCGCGGTACTCGTACCGCGCCCGGTCCCTCCCCCGCACCGCGCCCGACGCCTTCGCGCCGCGTCTCACCTCTGTACTCATCGCTTCCTCCGCTGCCTTCCGACGCCACCGCTCGACCGGGCGGCCGGGCCGCCGCGACGAGCGGCGGACCCGGCCGGGCCGGTGGGGACACCAGGTCCCCACCGGCGCTCCGGTCAGCTCGCCGGCGCCTTCGAGGGCAGGTCGTCCTTCTCGATGATCGTCTGGATCGCCTTCGCGGCGGTGTCGAGCGCGCCGTCGATGGACTCGGCGCCCTTCATGCCGCTCTCCATCGCGGTGCCGACCGCGAGGGAGACGTCCCACGGGTAGGTGACGCCGGGGTGGGCGTCGGGAGCGATGTCGTTCATGATGATGCCCGACCACGGGGCGTCGGCGGCCGCCTGGTCGGCGGCGACGGCGTCCTGCACGGCCTGACGGACCGGGACCTTCGTGAACTGCGTGTCGACGAAGAACGGGACGAGCACCTCGGGGTCACCCGCGAGGACCCACTCCATGAACGCGGCCGCGGCCTCGGGGTTCTTGGCCTTGCCGTCGATGACCCACTGGAAGTTGCCGAGCGTGGTCGTCGTGCGACCGTCGCCGTCGGGCGAGCTCGGGAACTTGCCGATGCCGGTCGTGTGCAGCAGGTCGGAGTAGTCGGAGCCGACCTCGGACATCATCCAGGAGCCGGAGACCTTGTACGCGACCTTGCCCTCGCCGTAGTCCTTGGCCGTGAGGTAGCCGCCGAGGTCCTGCTTGGGCATGTAGCCCTTGTCGTACAGGTCCTTGTAGAACTGGATGAGCGAGCGGTAGGCGTCGTTCTGGATGTTCGGCGCGGACCAGTCGTCCGTGAGCGCCGTGTGGCCGGACGCGTTGTACTGCTGGCCGACCGTCGACCAGGCCATCGTGACCGCGTCGGCCGCGGGGGAGATGCAGAACTGGCCGTCCGACAGCGTCGGCTGGATCTTCTCGCAGGCCGCCATGAGGTCGTCCCACGTCGCGGGCGCGTTCTCCGTGTCGACGCCGGCCTTCTCGAGCATGTCCGTGTTCCAGAACAGCACGGTCTGGGGCTCGAGCAGGAGCGGGTAGGCGTAGAAGGTGCCGTCGTACTCGGCCATCGGGACGGCCGCGTCGATGAGCTGGTCGAGGGCGTCGGACGACAGGAGGCTGTCGAGCTCGTGGAACTGCCCGGCCTGGGCCGCCTCGTCGACGTCGCCGGCGAACGTGTAGATGTCCGGGGCCTTGCCAGCCGCCTGCGCGGCCTTCATCTTCTGGTCCCACGCGTCGGCGGGGACCTCGGTGTCCTTGACGACGACCTTGTCCTGCGCCGCGTTGAACTCCTTGACGACGTTCGCGTACCACTCGTTCTCCACCGGGGTGAACGTGCGGTGCCAGAACTCGATCGTCACGGCGTCGCCGCTGCCGGCGTCCGACGACGATCCTCCGTCGCCCGTGGTCTCCCCGGCCGACTCACCCGGCGTGCTGGAGCCGCAGGCTCCGAGTGCCAGAGCGCCGGCCAGCCCGAGCGCGACGAGCGGGGCTCGCCTCATGCGGGTGCTGCTCTTCATTGTCCCTCCTTCAGGAACCGACTCATCTGCGAGCCGTGAACGTGACCGGTCTGCCCCGGTCGCGGTGTTCGGTGCCCACGGCCTCGTGAACCACCGGTGATCGCCTCACGTCGAGAGTAGGCGAAATCGATTTCATGCGCAACCCCGAGACGCGTCGATGCCGCATCGTTACCGATCTGATATCGATTCCGGCCGGACGGCCGAGCTGCCCGTCGTCGTCCCCTGGACGCGGGCGCCGCCCTGCCGCCCAGCCGCACCGGAGCGCCCTGTGCCTCGCCGTGGCCACCGTGGCGCCGGGTCCGGCCGCCGTCCCGACTCCGTGGGGGCCACGGCCGCCGCGCCGACCCGCCCGGCGCCGGGTTCATCCACACCAGCTCCCTCCCCGCCTCCCCGCCGAGCCGGAGCGCTCTGCACCTCGCCGTGGCCACCGCCACCGCCACCGCGCCGACCCACCCAGCACCGGGTCCGCCGACGCGAGCTCCGCCCCGATACACCTCGTCGCACCGCTGCGCCCTGTGCCTCGCCGTGGCCACCGTTGCGCCGGGTTCGGCCGACGTCCCGAGGCCGTGGTGGCCACGGCCGCCGCGCTGACCCTCCAGGCACCGGGTTCGACCGACGCCCCGGGGCCATGGTGGCCACGGCCACCGCGCCGACCCCACGGCGCCGGGTTCATCCACGCCAGCTCCACCCTCCCCGCCTCCCCGCCGAGCCGGAGCGCCCGGTGTCTCGCCATGGCCACCGTCGCGCCGGGTCCGACCGACGTCCCGGCTCCACCGTGGCAACCGCCACTGCGCCGACCCTCCAGGCACCGGGTCCGACCGCCCTCCCGGCTCCACCGTGGCCACGGCGGCCGCGCGGCCGCGAAGCACGTCCACGACGAGCACTCCTCCACGTCCGGGCGCCCACCCCCAGCGCACCGGGACGAGCAACGCGTGGATGAGCGCCGCCCGCAACCACGTCCGAGCACCCGCGGCACACCCGGGAACACACACCCGGGTGCCCACGCGTACTAGCACGACTAGTACGCCGGGACCTCGAGCCGCTCGCCGCCCCGCAGCGCGGAGGCGTGCGCGACGATGCCGGGCGCCGTGATCGTCGCGGCGACGGCCGGACCGATCGCCGACTCCCGGCCGGAGACCACGGCGTCGACGAGCTCGTGCACCAGGTGCGGGTGGGAGCCGCCGTGCCAGGCGTGGGTCTCGATCGCCGGCCGGTCACCGGGCGGCTGGTACCGCCCGGGCCGGGTGAACGGGCGCAGCTCCCGCGGCAACGTCTCGACGCGGTCCGGGACGTCGAGCTCCACGCGCTCGATCGGGCGGCCGCGCCGCGCACCGTCGGGCGGGCCGGCCGCGTACACGACGGCGGCGCCACCCTCCTGCGATGGCCACTCGAGCGCGCCCTGGTCGCCGTAGACGTTGAAGCCCTCCGTGTACGCGCGGGCGTTCTCGAAGAACGACAGCGTCACCTGGGCGACCAGCGGCTCCTCCCCCGCGAGCGTCAGGAGCGCCGACTCGATCGGGAACGGGTTGCTCCCGTCACCGGTGTGCGCGGGCAGGTGCGTGCCACTGCCGACGCAGACGACGGACTCGGCCCGCCGCCCGGCCAGTCCCAGCAGCGGTGCGACCACGTGCGTCGCGTAGCACATCGGCGGATAGCCCATCCAGTACCAGGGGAAGCCGTCGAGGTCCTGCATGTGGGCGCCGGACAGGTACCCGATCCGGCCCAGGGCGCCGGTGTCGCGCAGGTGCAGCGCGTGCAGGTACTCGCGCTGGTAGAGCGAGGTCTCCATCATCATGTACCGCCCGGAGGCGGCCGCGGTGGCCTGCAGCACCCGGTCGATGTCGTCCAGCGTCGTCGCCATCGGCACGGCGCTCGCGCACGCGCGCCCGCTGGCGAGCACCTGGAGCGTCTGGTCCACGTGGAACCGGACCGGCGAGCAGAGGTGGACGGCGTCCCAGCCGCCGGAGGCCAGCGCGTCGTCGAGCGACGCGTAGGTGGCGTCGAGGCCGAGCCGGTCCCCCAGCTCCCCGCGCACCGCGGCGTCGGGCTCGGCGAGCGCGACCCGGCCGACGTCCGGGTGGAGCTGGTAGAGGTAGAGGAAGTCGCGGCCGAAGCCGCCGCCCACGACGAGGACGTCGATCACGGGACTCCCTTCAGAGACGGTCGAGGTCGACCGAGAACCAGAAGACGTTGTACGGCCCCCACAGCGAGAGCGTGAAGTACAGCGTCCGTCCGTCGGCCGAGGTGTAGCGCGGACTGAGGTAGGGCGAGTAGAGGCCCGGGTAGTCCGCGCCCGAGACCAGCTCGATCGGCTCGCCCCACGGCCCCCACGGCGTGAGCCCCTCGCGGATGTAGGCGTTGCCGAGGTCGGAGTAGGTCATGACCCACCGCTCGAGGTAGGTCGACCACATGACGGAGAGCTCGCCGACCGTCGGGTCGACGACGAGCACGGCGTCCGTCAGGTCGCTGCTCCACCGCGGTGACCCGTCGTCGTCGGTGCCGACGAAGTAGGAGTAGGCGGCCTCGTCCTCGACCGCGGCCCGCGTGGCTGGCACCCGCATGAGCGAGACCCCGCCGAACCGGCCGGCCGGGATGGTCCAGAAGTAGACGTACTCCTCGCCGTCCTCGACGACGTGGGCGGTGGCGACCTGGATCACGCCGGAGTCACCGGGCCAGCGCGGCGCGTCCAGCGTCTCCCACGTCGCCCCGTCGTCGGTCGACCGGGCGAGCGCGGCGTAGTTCGCGTCCCAGGCGCCGGGCTCGTTCCAGCTCTCGACGGACATGAACAGGACGTAGATCGCGTCCTCGACGGCGAACCCGTAGGTCGGGATCTTCGTCACCTCGGCACCGATCCCGCCGGGATCGTGGTCGCCCTCGACGATCGGCGCGGCCAGCCCGACGTCGTCGACGAGCCAGCCGTCGAACGTGAGGCCGTCGCTGGGGTCGTCGTCGGTCGTCCACGCCACCACGTTCGAGCGCCAGAACTCGCCCTGGCCGCCGTAGGAGTCCGGGTCCCGGACACCGAACGTGTCCCCGAACAGGAGGTACGTCCGGTCCCCCACGGTGACCATCGAGCCCAGGTCGGTGCCGGCGACGGCGACCGACTCGGTGTCGTTGATCGCCCCCGGACCGGTGAGCTGGGCGATCTCGGTCAGGTTGCTCACGCCGCGCAGGACGAACGGGCGGTCGGTGTCGTGGTCCACGACGACGGGTCCCTCCGGTGCTGGGGCGCCGCCGCAGGCCGCGAGCGTCGCCGTGGTGGTGAGGAGCAGCGCGAGCGCCGCGGCCACGCCGCGGGTCACCCGGGTCATGACGCCCCCCGGAACCAGACCTCGAGCTCGCGGATCGACGTGTAGCGCATCCCGCCCCCGGGCTCCCCGGCGATCCGCACCGCGTCGGCGCACTGGGCGTCGAGGTCGAACACGTACTCGTCCTCCTCCAGCGCGGTCCAGTCGGTCGGGTAGGGCGGCGTCACCGTCGCCGCCACCTCGTGCCAGACGCCGTCCCGCCGGACCTCGACGCGCGGGCTCGACGCGAACCAGCCGCCGAGGGAGTCCTGCGGCCCCGGGACGTAGACGACCCGGTCGAACCAGCGGGGCGATGGCCACTCGATGCCCCAGACGTCCTCGCCGGAGCCCGGCCCGTAGGCGGAGTCCTCCGCGACGTCGCGCCGGCCGTCGTTGAGCACGTGCTCGCCGCCCTCGCGGACGCGCGGGACGAGGACGGACGCGTCGGCGGAGCGGGCCAGGTTCTCCGACGGCGCGGTCGGCCGCGGCGGCTCCTGCCCCGTCCCCGGGTCGAACCGCACGCGGCGCAGGCCGAAGCAGTAGGCGCGCCCGCCACGCGAGGACGCCGGGACGAACCAGTTGCTCTGCAGCCACATCTCGCGCCCGTCGTCGGAGATGAACCGCGAGGGCATCGTCGGCGCGTAGCCGCCGTGCTTGGCCAGCGGCGAGCGCGGGCCGTGCCACGGGAAGTGGCCGAAGTCGTGGGAGTGCAGCAGCCGCCACGGCCCCCAGGGAGCTGGGGCCTCGAAGAACTCGAAGGTGTACTCGCTCCAGGTGGAGTAGAGGTAGCGCCCGAGCCCGGCGTTCCACACCACGCCGCCCTGCGCGATGCAGGTGAAGTCGCAGGCGGAGAAGCCGAGCGCGGGCGTCGGGTAGAACCGCCGGGTGTCCTCCAGCACGGGCACCCTGCGCGCGACGTCCGACGACCAGACCGGACGGAGCCCACCGTCCGCGCCGTCAGGCTCGGTCCCCGCGACGAACTCCCAGGCCGCCCGGTCCTGGATCGCGTCGGCGCGCACACGCGCGAGGAAGAGCTGCGTCGGGTCGGGCACGACGTGGGAGAACGACGTGCGCCAGTTGCCGTCGATCCCGTAGGCGTAGACCCACTCGGAGCCGCCGTTGGAGCGGCCGAGGTCGAGGAACATGACGGTCGTGAAGACGTGGTCGGTGAACAGCGGCTGCGCCGGCCAGGTCCACGTGAGCCCGCGGTCGTCGCTGCGGCACACGGTCGCGGTCGGGGCCTCGTTGAACGTGTCGGGGCCGGCGCCGCAGCGCAGGTCCTGCACGGCGAGGTAGAGCTCGTCGCGGCCGTCGCCGTCGCCGTCGACCGCCACCATCCCGGTCGGCTTGCGGTTGAACCGCTCCGGGTCCCAGGCCGGCGCGACCGCGTCGCCCGCCGACAGCCGTTCGCCGCGCAGCCCCTCCCGAGGCGTGCCGGTCACCCGGTTGACGACGATGTCGCGCCAGTCGTGCCGCGCGAACCCGGTGCCGTCGCCGCACGCCGTGTAGAGCGCGTCGTCGTCGGCCCAGGCGGCCGGCCACAGGTCGCCGTCGCTCTCGGTCAGGACGCTCGCGGCCTGGTCGACGTGCGCGACGCGCAGCAGCAGCGGCGAGCGGTCGCGCGCGACGGGGACGCCGTCGACGACGGAGACGTCGGGGGTCATCCGAGCCTCACCTCGCGCAGCCCGAACCAGTAGGAGGTCACGCCGGCCGGCGCGCACGGGCAGACGTTCGACTGCATCCACATCGTCCTCTCGTCATCGGAGACGAACTTCGACGGCACGGTCGTGGCGTAGCCGCCGATCCGGTCCGCGGTCCACGGGTACTCCCCGAAGTCCTCGGACAGGACCGACGTCCACGGACCCCAGGGCTCGGGCGCCTCGTACAGCTCGACCGTGTACTCGGTCCACGAGGAGTACAGGTAGCGCTCGTGCCGCGGCAGGTAGGTCACCCCGCCCTGCGACAGCACGGTCATGCCGTGCACGCGCCGCTCGTCCACGAGGACGGGGCGCTTCGCCGCGACGTCGCTCGTCCACGTCGGCTCGTCGTCGCCGGGCTCGCCGGCGTAGAACTCCCAGCTCGACGCGTCCTGCACCGACGCCACGGGCACCCGGGCGAGGAAGAGCTCGGTCGGGTCGGCCACCGCGTCGGTGAACGAGTCGCGCCAGCTTCCGTCGAGCCCGTAGGCGTAGACGTGCTCCGCGTCCGGTCGCCGCTCGGCGTCGCGGCCGTAGTCGGCGAACCAGATCGTCGTGAGGACGCCGTCGTCGAACATCGGGGCGCTCCGGTCCCACGTCCAGGTCGCGCCGTGGTCGTCGCTCCGCGCGATCGTCGCGTTCGGGGCCCGGTCGAAGTCCGGCGCGAGATCCTGGACGGCCAGGTAGAGGACGCCGTCGACGCAGAGCATGCCGGTCGGCTTGCGGGTGTAGCCGGCCTCCGTCGTCCACACCTGCCCGAGGTCGTCGCCGACGCCGAGCGCCTCCCCGGCCAGGTCGTCGGACGCGGGCGACCCGGTGATCCGGTTCATGACGATGTCGCTCGTGACGGAGCCGAACCCGGCCCCGTCGCCGTTCGCCGCGTACAGCGCGTCGTCGTCGGACCAGCAGCTCGGCCACAGGTCGCCGTCGGACACCCCGATCGCGGTCGGGGTGTCCGCGATGCTCACGGCGGTGATCGGCGACGAGCCGCCGGCGCCGCACGCGGGGAGCAGCAGGACGCCGGCGGTCAGCGCGGCGAGGCTCGATGCGGCGCGTCGACGGACCCTCATGCGTCCACCCGCGCGCCCTCGGTGCGCTGCAGGGTCTCGCGCGCCCAGGCCCACACGCGTCGAGCTGTGTCCGCCGGCGCCACCCCGGTGGTCTCGAGGATCGCGACCGGGACCGGCCACGCGCTCGCCCCGTCCCACCGCTCCCAGCGCATCGTCCCGGGGACGCGGATCACCTCGGGCCGGTGGCGCGGGTCGCGCGCGTGGTCGAGGAACCACGCGCCGAACCGGTCGTGGTGGGCGATGCTCTCCTCCGGCTCGCCGCGGGCGCGCAGCCGCGCGGCGCGCTCCTGCGGCGAGCAGTGCAGGACGCAGGCGGCGACGCCGTCGAGCCGGTCGGCCGACGGCGCGGCGAGCAGCTCGCCGATCGGCACCTGGCCGCAGAGCAGCAGGTGGACGCCGTCGGCCTGGAGGTCAAGGGCGTGCCGGACCCAGCGCTCGACCGCGCCGTGGCGCCAGGCCGTGTCCGCGTCGAGCGGCACGCCGATGGAGTCGAACTCGGCGCACCGCACGTCCCACGGAGCCCAGTCCGCCGCCGAGAGCGCCGGGAGCACGGTCGACTTGCCGGCGCAGCTCGCGCCGGTCAGGGACAGCAGCATGGCTCGGGTGCCGCGCGGGTCAGGCCAGCGGGGCCCGCGGGGGCGTCGCGCCGATGTCGGGAACCGGGGCGGTCCCTAGGTGAACCTCCAGGTCGTCGGCGCTGGGCGTCCGGGGTCGACGGGCCGTCGGTCGGTCGAGGTAGAAGATCGCCGTCGACGCGATGTCGTCCCGCAGCGGCAGGTAGCGCCACCCGCTGCGCCAGCCGAGCGCCTGGATGTCGACGCGGCGCAGGCCGCGCTCGAACCGGATCGGGTCGGCGACGTGCCAGCGGTACATCCCGAACCGCTGCTGGCTGACGTAGAGGCCGTCCGGCCGGATCACCTGCGGCATGCCGAGGTAGGGCGTCGAGAACTCGGTGTACCCCTGACCCGGGATGTCGAAGTTCCACGCGCCGCCGAAGTAGTCCTCGGTGCCCGTCCCGCAGATGGTCGGGTAGTCGGTGTCGTCGTCGAGGTAGAACTTGATCTCCCCCTCGCCCCACCAGCCGTTGGAGTTGACGCCCCAGGCGATGTAGGTGCCGACGTAGTGACCCTGGCCCTCGACGTCCTCGACCAGGACGTGGGGCACGCGGTCCTCCAGCGGGTTCGAGCGGTGCCACTGGGCGTGGAAGTAGCCCTCCCCGCCGACGTCCTCGCCGACCTCGTACGTCACCTGGTAGTAGACGCGGACGTCGACGGTCGAGGTGTTCTCGAGCGTGAGGTGGGCGCCGGTGCGGAACGGCATCGGCCAGTAGGAGTTGAAGCCGCCGTGCGGGTTGGCCGCGATCATCTGCGAGCTGACCTGCGAGAAGACGCCCCAGCCGTTGCAGAAGAAGTCGCCGTAGGGGACCTCGACCGCCGGCTCCTGCGCGCCGTCCCAGTAGGCGCGCAGCAGGAGGGTGCGCCAGTTGTCGGTGTGCGTCGTGATCCAGATGTGCGTGATCCGACCGGCGCCGTCGATCCGGGCCAGGTCGAGCGTCTCGCCGGCCTTGATGTCGACGCTCGGGGAGATCTTCCAGCCGGGGCCGAGGTCGCGCGCGTTCCAGGCACCCGTGCCCTCGGTCGCGCGCCCGCCACCACCGACGGCACCGTCGAAGTTCTCCGGGGAGATCGAGCGCGTGCGAGAGGCGCGCAGCCGGGAGATCCCGGCCAGCTCGGAGTGTGGGTGGGCGGGGGCGCTCATGGCGGCACTTCCTCGTCGTCGGGGGTATCGAGCGATCGACCGTGTAGTCTGAAATCGATTTCGTCATCGTAGGGTGGCCCCCGACGGATGTCAACGCCGTCGAGACGGTCGGTGACGCGATCACCGACCATCGATACGTCCAGCCGACACCCCGAGGGGAGCGATGTGGCCACCATCTACGACGTCGCGCGACTGGCCGGGGTGTCCCCCGCCACGGTCTCGCGTGTCTTCAACGGCGTCGGCGTGTCGCCGCAGAAGACGCAGGCCGTCCGCGACGCCGCCGACGAGCTGCGCTACACCCCCAGCCGCGCGGCGCGGACGCTGCGCAAGCAGAGCGCCGAGGTCATCGCCCTCATCATCCCCGACATCGAGAACCCCTACTTCACGGAGCTCGCACGCGGCGTCGAGGACGTCGCCCAGCGCGCCGGGTTCTCCGTCGTCCTGTGCAACAGCGACTCGGAGACCGAGAAGGAGGCCACCTACCTCGAGATCGCCCTGTCGGCGAACATGGCGGGCGTCATCGTCGCGCCGGCCTCCGCCGACACCGACCTCGGTCCGACGCTCGCGATGGGCCGACCCGTCGTCGCCGTCGACCGCGGGACCCACGACCGGATCGACCGCGTCGTCATGGCGAACCTGCAGGCCGGCCGCGCCGCGACCGAGGCGCTGCTCGCCGCCGGATACCGCCGGGTCGCCTGCCTCACGGGGCCGCGGGAGATCGAGACGGCGCACGAGCGCGCGCTCGGCTGGCGCGCCGCCATGGCGACCCACCTGCCCGACGCCGAGCTCGACTCCCTGCTGCGCTACTCGACGTTCCGCGTCGGCGGCGGCCGCGACGGCATGACGGAGCTGCTCGCGCTCCCCGAGCCCCCCGACGCCATCGTCGCCGGGAACAACCTCCTCGGCGTCGGCGCCCTCCAGGTGCTCACCGAGCGCGGCCTCACCCCGCCGGAGGTCGGCGTGTCCGTCGTCGGCTCGCTGCCGTTCACCACGCTGAGCCCGCAGGCGGTCACGATCGTGCGGCTGCCGGCGCGCGAGATGGGCGTCCAGGCGGCGGAGATGCTGCTCGAGCGGATCGCCGGCGACGACGAGCCGGCGCGCACCGTCGTGCTGCCGGGCGCGGTCCAGGCCGCGACGCTGCTGCGCGCCTGACCCGCCGTCGGCCAGCCGCTGGCCGTCTCGCCGCACACCACGACCCGGTCTCGCCTGCGCGGCGCTCCGCCGCCGCGCCCGCGGCGCACCCGGCTCGCCTTCCCGCGCACCGGCGCCCGACCCGGGCACCCGCCGGCCCTAGCACCCACCGGCCCCAGCCCCGCCGTAGACCCCGCCGCACCCCGCAACGGGGTCGCCGTCGCCGACCGGACGGACCAGGCTCGGCTCCGGCCGGGTCGAGCCCGAGGCGCCGTCGGGTCGGGCACGGCACCCGAACGGGTCGACCTCGGCGTTCCCGCCCCGGCTCCCGCCCGTCGCCACCCGTCCCGGTTGTGGGTGAAATCGATTTCGCCTATGCTCGGCTGAGGTTCTGTGGCGCGATCGAGGAGGATGCCATGCGCACACGCTGCACGCTCGGGGTCGATATCGGCACCTCCAGCTCCAAGGGCGTCCTCGTCGACGAGTCCGGCACCGTCCTGCGGACCGCGACCATCGCCCACGACGTCGCCCGCCCCCACCCCGGCTGGGTCGAGATGGACGGTCGCGTCTGGTGGGACGAGCTCGTCGCGCTGAGCCGCGAGCTGCTCGTCGAGGACGTCGACGTCGTCGCGGTCGGGGTGAGCGGGATGGGCCCCTGCGTCCTGCTCGTCGACGACCACGGCGTCCCGGTGCGCCCCGCGATCCTCTACGGCGTCGACACGCGCGCCGTCGAGGAGATCGCGGAGATGACCGACGAGCTCGGCGTCGACGCCATCACCGCCGTCGGCGGCTCGCGCCTCACCTCCCAGGCCGGCGGGCCGAAGATCCACTGGGTCCACCGCCACGAGCCCGAGGCGTACGCGCGCGCCCGGCGGCTGTTCATGCCCGCGTCGTGGCTCGCCCACCAGCTCACCGGCGCCTACGTGCTCGACCACCAGTCCGCCAGCCAGCTCTCCCCGCTCTACGACATCCAGGACGGGTCGTGGCACACGCCGTGGTGGGAGCGCTACGCCCCCGGCCTCGAACGGCCGGAGCTGCGCTGGCCCGGCGACGTCGCCGGCCACGTGACGCCCGAGGCCGCCGCCCTCACCAACCTCCCGGTCGGCATCCCGGTCATCACCGGCACGATCGACGCCTGGACGGAGGCGGTGAGCGTCGGCGCGCAGAACGACGGCGACCTCATGCTCATGTACGGCACGACGATGTTCCTCGTCGCCACCGGGACGCAGACCCTGCGCACGCCGTCGATGTGGACGACGGTCGGCGCCTTCCCCGGCACCCGCAACCTCGCGGGCGGCCTCGCGACGTCGGGCGCGCTCACGGCGTGGCTGCGCGACCTCACCGGGAGCGACTACCCGAACCTGCTCGCCGACGCCGAGTCCTCCCCGCCCGGCGCGAACGGCCTCGTCGTGCTCCCCTACTTCGCCGGCGAGCGCACCCCGATCCTCGACCCGGACGCCCGCGGCGTCGTCGCTGGGCTCACGCTCTCGCACACCCGCGGCGACCTGTACCGCGCGGCCCTCGAGGCAACGGCGATGGGCGTGCGGCACAACGTCGAGACGATGCGCGCCGCCGGCGCCGACGTGCGCCGGATCGTCGCGGTCGGCGGCGGGACGCAGGGCGCGCTGTGGCTGCAGATCGTCTCCGACGTGACGGGGCTGGTCCAGGAGGTCCCGCGCACGACGATCGGCGCGAGCTACGGCGCCGCGTTCCTCGCCGCCTGCGCCGCACCGACGGTTGACGCGGACGACGCCGACGCGACCGGTGACGGCGCGACCGCCGCGCCCCGGATCGAGGACTGGAACCCCGTCGCCACCCGGATCACTCCCGACGAGACCACCGCGGCGACCTACGACTGGCTGTTCGGCCGGTACCTCGAGCTGTACGCCGCGACCCGCGACATCGTCCACGACCTCGCTCGCCACCAGCGCGACACCAGCATCACGATCACGGAGACCTCATGACGCGCCGCCTCCCCCACACCGCCGAGCGCGCCGCCTTCCCGCTCGGCGGCATCGGCACGGGCAACGTGTCGCTCGGCGCCCGCGGCGAGCTGCGCGACTGGGAGCTGGAGAACGGCCCCGACAAGGGTCGCGTCAACCCCTACTCGTTCTTCGCGATCCACGCCGCGCCCCTCGCCCGGCCCGACGCGGCGTCCCGCCCGGCCGTCACGCGCATCGTCGAGGCGCCCCTGACCGGCCGGCACGACCTCGACGCCGGCTACGCGTTCGACCGGCTCGCCGGCCTGCCGCGGCTCGCCGGCGCGACGATGACGGGGCGCTACCCCGTCGTCGACATCGAGTTCACCGACGACGATCTGCCGGTCGAGGTCAGCCTCCACGCGTTCACCCCGCTCGTCCCGCTGGACGCCGACGCGTCGGGGATCCCCGGCGCCGTCCTGCGCTACGACGTCACCAACCCGGGGCCGGACCCCGTCCGCGTGACGGTCGCCGGCAGCATGAGCCACACGGCCGGGCGCGGCGAGGGCCCCTACGGCATGCGCGCGCGGCAGAGCGTCGCGTGGCGCGAGGACGGCGGCGTGCGCGGGCTCGACTTCGGCGTCGAGCTGCCCGAGGACGACCCCGGTCACGGGACGCTCAGCCTCACCACGACGGACCCGAGCGTCACGGTCAAGCCGCAGTGGTCGGTCGGCTTCTGGCCCGACGGCTCGCGCCTGTTCTGGAACGACTTCGCCTCCGACGGCCTGCTGGAGCCGGAGGCCCGCGCCACCCTCGAGGACCGCCCGCGCGGCGTGTTCGCGGAGGGTGACGACGGCCGGGAGAGCTTCACCGAGGAGGAGCTGCTCGAGCTGCTGCCGCGGGTGCGGACCGGCTCGCTCGGCATCGTGCACACGCTCGCGCCGGGCGAGACGCGCTCGTTCGAGTTCGTGCTCGCCTGGAGCTTCCCGAACCGCCACCGCGGCTGGGGCGGGCACATCGTGTTCCGCGACCCGAACTGGGGCGACGTCGTGCGCAACCACTACGCGACGCTCTGGCCCACCGCGTGGGACGCCGCCCGCCACCTGCACGCCGAGCTCCCGCGGCTCGAGGCCGCGACGGACGCGTTCGTCGAGGCGCTGTACGGCGGGACGCTCGACCCGGTGGTCGCCGACGCGGTCGGCGCCAACATCGCGGCGGCGCGCTCGACGACGGCCTTCGTCGTCGAGACCCCCAACCCCGACCTGGGCGAGGGCCCCGTGCTCACGGCGTGGGAGGGCTCCTTCGACCACGGCGGCTCGTGCGAGGGGACGTGCACGCACGTGTGGTCCTACGCCCAGACGCTCGCCTGGCTCTTCCCGAGCCTCGAGCGCAGCGCGCGCCGCGTCGAGTACCTGCTCGAGACGGACGAGGAGGGCGCGCAGAAGTTCCGCTCCAACCGCGTGTTCGGCGGCCCGGCCTGGTTCATGACGCCGGCCGTCGACGGCCAGCTCGGCACGTTCCTGCGACTGCACCGCGAGTGGCGGTTCAGCGGCGACGACGCGTTCCTGCGCGAGCTGTGGCCGGCGGCCCGGAGCACCCTCGACCACGCCGCCACCCACTGGGACCGCGACGGCGACGGCCTCCTCGACGGCGAGCTGCACAACACCTACGACATCGAGTTCCACGGCATCGAGCCGCTCGCCAACTCGATGTACCTCGCGGCGCTGCGGGCGGGCGTCGTCATGGCCGAGCACCTCGGCGAGCCCGAGACCGCGGTGCGGTGGCGCGGGCTGGCCGACACGGTGGCGCGCGGGATGGACGACGTGCTGTGGAACGGGGAGTTCTACCGCCAGGTCATCGAGGACGCGGACGCCTACCGCTACCAGTACGGCGACGGGGTCCTGTCCGACCAGCTCCTCGGCCAGTTCCACGCCTACCTCGCGGGCCTCGGCGACCTGCTCCCGCGCGAGCACGTGCGCAGCGCGCTGCACGCCGTCGTCGAGCACAACCTGCGCGAGGACCTCACGCGGCACGAGAGCACCCAGCGCGTCTACGCGATCGGCGACGAGGGCGGACTGCTGCTCGCGTCCTGGCCGCGCGGCGGGCGCCCCGCGATCCCGTTCGTCTACAGCGACGAGGTCTGGACCGGCATCGAGCACCAGGTCGCGACGACGCTCGCGTACGCCGGGCTGCCGCGGGAGGCGCTGCGCGTCGAGCGGCTGCTGCGGTCGCGGTACGACGGCGTCGTCCGCAACCCGTGGAACGAGATCGAGTGCGGCAACCACTACGCGCGCTCGCTCGCGTCGTGGGGGCTGCTGCTCGCGTTCTCGGGCGCGCAGTGGGACGCACCGACCGGGACGCTCGCGTTCGCCCCGATCGAGCTCCCGTTCCGGGGGCTCTTCACCACCGGGTCCGCCTGGGGCGTCGTCGAGGTCGACGACACCACCACCCGGATCCGGGTGCACGGGGGCGTCCTCGACGTCGACCGTCTCGTCGTGGGAGGCCGCGAGGTCGCCCGCTCGATCACCCTTCCGGCGGGTCGGAGCCAGCTCTGGACCGCCCGGAACCACACCGCCGACCAGGCGGCCACCACCCAGGAGTCAGCATGAGCACCTATCACCTGCCGACGGTCGCCGAGCGGCCGCAGGCGACCCCCCGCACCGCCTACCTCGTCGCCAGCGGCGACCTTCGCGAGTCCGCCAACGTCGCGGGGTGGCCGACGCAGGCCGCGATGGAGGCGGACGTCACCGCCGCCCTCGGCGAGCTCGGCTGGGACGTGGTCCGCGCGCACGACGTCGACCCGGAGACGGGGCACGGCTTCGTCTCCAGCCAGCGGATGGGTCTCGAGGTGTTCAAGAACGTCCCGTCCGACGCACCGCTGGTCGTCGCGATCGCGAACTGGCAGTACTCCCACCACCTCCTGGCCGGGCTGCGCACGCACCGCGGCCCGATCCTCACGGTCGCGAACTTCGCGGGCGACTGGCCGGGGCTCGTCGGCCTGCTCGGCCTCAACGCGGGCCTGACGAAGATGGGCAAGGACTACGCGACCATCTGGTCGGTCGACTTCACCGACGACTGGTTCAAGGCCGGTCTGCGCGAGTGGACCGAGACGGGCCGCATCACGCACGACGCCTCGCACGTGCGCGAGCTGTCCGGGCTCGACGCGCTGCCGGACGGCCCGGAGAAGGAGCTCGGCGTCGCGCTCGCCGATGAGCTGCTCACGGACAAGGCCATCATCGGCGTGTTCGACGAGGGCTGCATGGGCATGTACAACGCGATCTTCGACGACGAGCTGCTCAACCCGACCGGCATCTACAAGGAGCGCCTGTCGCAGTCCGCGCTCTACGCCGAGATGCTCCGGGTGTCGGAGGAGGAGGCGAACGAGGCGTACGACTGGCTCGTCGATCACGGCATGACCTTCCGGTACGGCGAGGACGCCACGACCGAGCTCACCCGCGAGCAGGTCCAGTGGCAGATGAAGATGTACATCGCCGCGCTGCGCATCGCCGACGACTTCGGGCTGGACGCCGTCGGCATCCAGTACCAGCAGGGCCTCAAGGACCTCGTCCCGGCCTCCGACCTGGCCGAGGGCATCCTCAACTCGACGCAGCGCCCGCCGGTGCGCTCGCGCGACGGCTCGCGCGTCCTGCACGAGGGCCACGCCTTCCCGCACTTCAACGAGGCGGACGAGGGCGTCGCGGTCGACGCGCTCGTGACCGACCGGGTGTTCCGCGCCATGGGCCTCGTGCCCGACAACACGCTGCACGACGTGCGGTGGGGCGAGGACTACGACGGCGAGTTCGTCTGGGTCTACGAGATCTCCGGCTCGGTCCCGGCCTCGCACCTCGGCGGGTGGGACAAGGCCGAGGGCTGGCGCCAGGGTCACGTGTTCTTCCCCGCGGGCGGCGCGACGATCAACGGCGTGAGCCGGCCGGGGGAGGTCGTGCTCTCCCGCGTCTACATCGCCGACGGCGTCCTGCAGGCCGACCTGTTCCGCGCGAGCGTCGTCGAGCTGCCCGAGGAGGAGACGCGGCGACGCAAGGACGCGACGAACCCCGAGTGGCCGATCGCCAACGTCGTGCTGCACGGCCAGACCCGCGACCAGTTCATGGCGCGGCACAAGGCCAACCACGCGCAGCTCGTCTACGCGCCCGACGCGGAGACCGCCGACCGCGCGCTCGTCGCGAAGGCCGCGATGTTCGCGCGGATGGGCATCCGGATCAACCTGGTCGGCGACGTCCCGTCCGTCCCGGCCTGAGCCGACCGACCCGTCGGTCGCGGGGTCCGGCGCACGTCCACCGTGCGCCGGACCCCGCTCCGGTGCGGGAGCGTGACGCCGGTGCGGTCGGTGGGCGCGGGCGGTAGCGTGCGGCCATGACGAGCCAGAAGCTTCGCCTCGGGCTTCACACCGGCTACTGGAGCTCGGGCCCGCCGGCCGGCGCCGCCGACGCGGTGCGCTGGGCCGACGCGCACGGGCTCGACTCCGTCTGGACGGCCGAGGCGTACGGGTCGGACGCGTTCACGCCGCTCGCGTGGTGGGGATCGGGCACGACGCGGGTGCGTCTGGCCACGGGCGTCGCGCAGCTCTCGGCCCGCACGCCGACGGCCACGGCGATGGCCGCGCTCACGCTCGACCACCTGTCCGGGGGGCGGTTCGTCCTCGGCCTCGGGGCGTCCGGGCCGCAGGTCGTCGAGGGCTGGTACGGCCAGCCGTACGCCCGGCCGCTGGCCCGCACGCGCGAGTACGTCGCGATCGTGCGCGACGTCCTGCGCCGCGAGGCGCCCGTGACGGCTCCGGGCCCGGCCTACCGGCTGCCGCTGCCGGCGTCGTCACCGGGGGCGACGGGCGAGGGGCGCGCGCTGCGTTCCACCGTGCACCCGCTGCGCGCCGACCTGCCGATCCACCTCGCGGCGCAGGGCCCGCGCAACACGGAGCTGGCCGCCGAGATCGCCGACGGCTGGCTGCCGGCGTTCCTCTCCCCCGCGCTCGACGACGAGGCGCGGGGACTCCTCGCCGCGGGGTTCGCCCGCCGCTCCGAACGGCTGCGGCCGGCCGAGAAGTTCGAGGTGTGCGCGACCGTCCCGCTCGCGCTCGCCGAGTCCGTCGAGGCCGGCATCGACCTGCTGCGCGGACACGTCGCGCTCTACGCCGGCGGCATGGGATCGGCGACGACCAACTTCCACCACGAGGCGCTGCGCCGCGTCGGCGCGCGGGTGGGCCCGGGTGTCGACGACGCGCTGGCGGAGGTGGCGGAGCGCTACCGCTCGGGGGACCGCGCGGGAGCCGCCGCCGCGGTGCCGGCGGACCTCGTGCGCGAGATCGCGCTCGTCGGGACGCCGGCCGACGTCGTCGCGCAGCTCGATCGCTGGCGGGACACGTGCGTCACGACGCTCGTGCTCCAGACCGACCCCCGCGTCGTCCCGCTGCTGGAGCCGGTGCTCGCGGCGCCGCGCTGAGGCCGCCGCGCTGGCCGACCGGGGTGTGAGCGACCCCGGGAGCCGTGGTCAGGCGGGGAGCGGAGCCCGGTGGTGGGCGCGACCGACCCACACCGTGTGGCCGACGCCGAACGGCACGGCGTCGACGCGGCGGAAGCCGGCGGCCTCGAGCAGGGAGGCCCGGGCCGGGTCGAGCGCGAGGGCGTAGGCCGACTCGCCCGCGTCGTCCAGCTCCGCCACGACGGGGGCGACCAGCTCGCGGGCGAGCGCGACCACGTCGACGTCGTCGACGACCGCCGGGTCGACCACGACGCCGTACAGGACGAGCCGCGCGCTCTCGACGGCGCCGAACGCCGCCGCCATCGCGTCCTCCAGGAACGGCCGCACGCGCTCGTCCGGTCCGACCAGGGCCGCGACATCGCTCACCGAGTCGACCTGGAGCTCGCGGCGCAGGATCCCGCCGAGGTCGTCGGAGCCGGGGCCGACGCCCGTCTCCCCCGGTACCCAGATCGCCGCGGCGACGGGGCGGCCGTCGCGCTCGGCCACCCACAGCCGACCGTGCTCCAGCACCGAGTGGAGCAGGAGCAGCCGGGCGGCGACGTCGGCCGCGTTCGTGTCGGCGGGGCCGTCGGGGATCCCGTCGCCGTCGATGTCGAGGGGCTGCATGGCTGAGCGCAGGAGCCGGGCGACGGCGTTGACGTCGAGCAGCGAGCCCGGTCGGGTGAGCCAGGAACCGGGTCGTGAACCGGGAGCGTCCTTGGTCGAGGTCATACCGCCACTTTACGAAGCGATCCTGGGAGCACTCCCAGAATCGGGTCCGTGTTCGCTGGGAGCCGAGACGAGTTTCCCGGGGGGACTCGCCGGGCCTCGGCCGGTGGTGGCTCCCGCCGACGGGATCCCCGCCCACGCGGGCGAACGTGCGGGTCGGGCCGCCCCCTGACCGGCCCGACCCGCACGGCTCAGGAGCGGCGGACCCGCAGCGTGACCACCTGGAACGGACGCAGCTCCAGCTCGACGCCGTCCTCCCCCTCGGCGGCCTCGCCCAGCGGCCGCTCGAGCAGGTCGGTGAGCACGACGCCGGTGTGCGCGAAGCCGAGGCCCACCCGCACGGCGGCGCGCGCGCCGTGGGACTCGTACAGCCGGACGACGACGTCGCCCGAGCGGTCCTGGGCGAGCTTGACCGCCTCGACCACGACGGCCGGCGAGGACACCGTGACGAGCGGCGCCACCTCCCCGGTGCCACCGGCGTCGGTGCCGCCGGCGCCACCGGCCACGGTCCGCAGCGGCAGGTTGAGCCCGTACCCGCTCCGGATCGCGTCCGCCACGCCGGCACCGAACGTCACGGCGTTGTGGAACGTGTGCTCCCCCTGGTCGGCGACCGGGTCGGGGAACAGGGGTGCCCGCAGCAGCGTCACGCGGACCACCGACACGGACCGCCCGTCAGCGTCCGGCGCCCGCGTGATGTCGTGCCCGTAGCTCGCGTCGTTCGCGACGGCGACGCCGAACCCCGGCTCGCCGACGTGCACCCACCGGTGCGCGACGGTCTCGAACCGTGCCGCGTCCCACGAGGTATTCGCGTGCGTCGGCCGCGTCACGTGACCGAACTGGATCTCCGAGGTCGCCTCGTGGGAGTGGACGTCGACCGGGAAGGCGAGCTTGAGCAGCTTCTGCCTCTCGTGCCAGTCGACGTGCGTGCGCACGTGCAGGGTCGGGTCGTCGCCGCCGGCGAGCCAGAGGAGCTGCTCGACGGAGCTGCCGGAGAAGGTGCGGACGATCCGCAGGGCCGGGCCGCCGTCCGGCGCCGCCGCCGGCTCGAGGACGTCCGCGACGTCGAGGTCGGTGACGAGCCTGCGGTAGTGCCGGTCGATGTCCCACGCCTCCCACGTGTTGGGGATGTCCTGGTGGAACTGCAGCAGGTTCCCGACGTGGCCGGCGGGGATCGCCTCGCGCCGGGACCCGTCGGGTCGTCCGACGACGGCGGAGACCACGAGGCCGCGCGCGTCGAGCCGCACGGTCACCCCCGCGTTCGTCAGCACCCAGTCGTCGCCGTCCCGGGTCAGCTCGGCCGGCGTCGCCGGCGAGGGCGCGGCGATGGCGAGCGGGGCGACGCCGTCGCGCTCGAACGGGGCGGCGTTCGCGACGGCGCCCGGGGCGACGCCGAGGGCCCGGAGGGCCGCCGGGACGAGACCGGCTGGACCGACGAGCGCCTCGGCGACCTCCTCGTAGGAGCGCTCCGCCTCGCGGTGCACCCAGGCGATCGAGCTGCCCGGCAGGATGTCGTGGAACTGGTTGAGCAGCACGACCCGCCACAGCCGCTGCAGCTCCTCGTACGGGTAGTCGGCCCCCGCGCGCACGGCGGCGGTCGCGGCCCACAGCTCGGCCTCGCGCAGGAGGTGCTCGCTGCGCCGGTTGCCGCGCTTGGTGCGCGACTGCGAGGTGTACGTTCCGCGGTGGTACTCCAGGTACAGCTCGCCGACCCACGACGGGGCGAGCTCCCCGTACTCGGCCTTGGCGGCGGCGAAGAAGTCGTCGGGCGAGTCGATCACGACGCGGGGCGAGCCCTCGAGCGACGCCGACCGGTGACCCTGGGCGACCATCTCGCGCGTCGGGCCGCCGCCGCCGTCGCCGTAGCCGAACGGCGCGAGCGAGTGCGTGGCGTGCGCCTTCTCCCGGAACTCCACCTCGGCGTGCACGAGCTCGCGCGCCGAGAGGTCGGAGTTGTAGGTGTCGACGGGCGGGAAGTGCGTGAACACGCGGGTCCCGTCGATCCCCTCCCACCAGAACGTGTGGTGCGGGATGCGGTTGGTGTCGTTCCACGACAGCTTCTGGGTGAGGAAGTCCGGGCAGCCCGCGAGGCGCGCCACCTGCGGGAACGCGCCGGTGTAGCCGAAGGAGTCGGGCAGCCAGACGCTCGTCGGCTCGACGCCGAACGCCCGCTCGAAGTAGCCCTTGCCCTCGAGGAACTGGCGGACCAGCGCCTCCGAGCCGACCATGTTGGTGTCGGACTCGACCCACATCCCGCCGACCGGGACGATCCGGCCCTCCGCGACCCGGGCCCGCAGCCGCTCGAACAGCTCGGGGTAGTGCTCCTCGAGCCACGCGTACTGCTGCGCCGACGACATCGCGAACGTGACGTCCGGGTCGGCGTCCATGAGCGCGAGGACGTTCGCGACGGTCCGGCTGACCTTGCGCACCGTCTCGCGCACCGGCCACAGCCAGGCCGAGTCGATGTGCGCGTGCCCGACGGCGTGCACCGTGTGGGCGCCAGCGGGAGCGGGGGCCGCGAGCGCCGCCGCGACGACCTCGCGACCGCGCGCCGCGGTCCCCGCGACGTCCTCGGGGTCGACGACGTCGCACAGCTCCTCGAGCACCGCGACCACCTGGGCCCGGCGGGTCGAGCCGGCCGGCAGGACGTCGACGAGACCGCGCAGGGCGCGCGCGTCGGCCACGAGCTCCGCGACGGTCTCGTCGATCAGGACGACGTCGATCGCCCGCAGCGTGTACTGCGGGTCCTTCGGCGCCGTCGCCCGGTCGCCCATCGGCGTCGGCTTGGTCCAGGCGTCCTGCGGCACGTCCGGGTTGGCGGCCGCCTCGATGTAGAGGTCGACGGCGGCGCCGCCCTCCTGCGGCAGCGGCACCCAGGCGTTGCGCGGGGAGATGCCCTTGACCAGCACGCCGTCCGGGGACCACGCGGCCCCCTCGGCCTGGAACCCGGGCTGCTGGGCCATCCAGCCGAGGTCGACGGCCAGCTCCACCCGGGTGCCGTCCTGCGGCCAGTCCGCCGGAACGGCGCCCGTGACGTGGAACCACACCGTCCCCCACGGCAGCCCCCACGGGGTGCCGACGGCGAACGGCGCGTACTGCGCGCCGCGCGCGTGCGCGAACGGCACCGGCTCGTCCGGCACCTCCCAGCTCTCGACGGCCAGCCGGTGGCGCGCCCGCACGACGGCGGGCTCGATCCACTCGGCCAGGTACCGGTCGATGCGCAGGAGGCTGAGGGGGGTGGTGTCGTGCATGGCTGGCCTTTCTGGCAGGTCGGCGGCCCGGGAGCCGGGCACCCGGGAAGGAGCAGGTGAGAGGACGGTCGGCCGGTCAGCCCTTGACGGCGCCGGACATCGCGAACGAGCCGCCCGAGACCTTCTGCGTCACCAGGTAGAGGACGAGGACGGGCATCGCGTACATGATCGAGAAGGCGGCGAGCTGTCCGTACGCGACCGTCCCGTAGGTCCCGAAGAACCCGAAGATGGCGACGGCGGCCGGCATGTTCTCCCGCGAGAACAGGAGGACGAACGGGACGAAGAAGTTCCCCCACGCCATCGTGAACACGAAGATGAAGACGACGGAGATGCCGTTGCGCATGAGCGGCACGACGATCCGCCGCAGCGCCGTCATGGCGCTGGCGCCGTCGACCCAGGCCGCCTCCTCCAGGGACACCGGGATCGAGTCCATGAAGTTCTTCGTCATCCAGATCGCCATCGGCAGGCTCGTGGCCGCGAGGAACAGGACCGTCCCCCACAGGGTGTTGAGCAGGTTGAGCGAGACGAACAGGGCGTAGACGGGGACCATCATCGCGGTGATCGGGAGGCAGGTCCCGAACAGGATGACGTACATGAGCGACCGGTTGAACCGCATCTGGTAGCGGGACAGCGGGTACGCGGCGAGCACCGAGCAGACGACCGTGATGACGGCGCAGCCGAAGGACAGGATCGCCGAGTTGACCAGCGGCCGGAACGTCGTGTCCCACGTGCTGATCGTGATGAAGTTGTCCAGCGTCCACGAGGACGGCCAGGTGATCGAGACCTTCGCCTCCGTGTTGAACGAGCCGAGCACGATCCACGCGAGGGGGATGACGAACGCCAGGCCGACGAGCACGAGGATGACGTTGGAGATGACGCGGCTCGGCCGACGGCGGGGCGAGGCGAGCTGGACGGCGGGTGCGGTCATCAGTCCACCTCCGGCTTGAGGACCTTGATGTAGACCATCGCGAAGATGGCGCCGATCAGGAGGGTGATGACGGCGATCGCCGTCCCGTACCCGATCTGGGCGAAGTTGAACGCCTGCTGGTAGGCGAGGATCGGCAGCGTCGCGCTCTTGAACCCGGGACCGCCGCCCGTCATCACCCAGATGAGGGTGAACACGCCGAGGGTCTGCAGCGTCGTGAGCATGAGGTTCGTCGAGATCGAGCGACGGATCATCGGCAGCGTGATCCGGAAGAACCGCTGGGCGGCGCTCGCGCCGTCGATCTCCGCGGCCTCGTTGATCTCCGGCGGCACCTCGGACAGCGCGGCCGAGTAGACCATCATCGAGAACGCCGTCCCGCGCCAGACGTTCGCGAGGATCACCGCGAGCATCGGGAACGCGATGAGCCACGCCGGACCGGTGAGCCCGATCGCGTCGAGCATGAGGTTGAGCGTGCCCTCGGAGGCGAAGAACGCGTACAGCGCGAACGCCGCGACGATCTCCGGCAGCACCCACGCGACGACGACGAGGGCGGCGATCGTGCGCGACAGCGTCGGCGTGCCGTTCTTCATCAGGACGGCGAGCAGGAGGCCGAGGACGTTCTGGCCGATGATCGCCGAGGCGACGAGGAAGACGACGGTGAGGACGACCGAGGTCCAGAAGTCGCTGCTGGCGAACAGCCGCGTGTAGTTGTCGAACCCGACGAAGCTGGGGTTCGCGGCGTTCGGCCCGGTGAGCGTCCGGTTCGTCAGCGACCCGTAGATCGCGTAGACGATCGGCCCGAGCAGGAACAGGGCGAGCAGGGCGAGCGACGGCAGGAGCGGCACCGAGCGGACGAGCCCCAGCCGCACCTCCCGGGCGCGCCGGCCCCGGGGTGACCCCGGGGCCGGCGCGACGCGCTCACCCGCCGTGGCGAGCGACGTCATGGACTAGCCGGCGTTCTGCGTCTTGTCGGCGCCGACGAGGGCGGTCACCGCGTCGTCGTACGCCTTGGCGGCCGCCTCGGGCGAGGCCTGGCCCGTGAGGACGGACTCCGCCGCGACCTGGATCTGGCTCGAGATCTGCGAGTAGTCCGGGGTGGCGGGACGGAAGTGCGTCACCGGGACGAGCGAGGAGAAGAACTCGAAGCTCGGGTTGTAGTCGAGGTAGACCGGGTCGCTCGCGACGTCGTCGCGGACGGCGATCTGGCTGTTCTCGGTGTCGTACTTGAGGCTGTTCTCCTGGGAGAGGCAGCCGGCGATGAGGTCGAACGCCAGCTCCGGGTTCTTGCTCTGCGAGCCGATGCTGAACAGCCAGCCGCCCGACATCGAGACCGCGCCCGGCTCCTGCCCCGTCGACGTCGGCATCTTCGCCATGCCGGCGACCTCCTGCCACTCCGGCCAGGAGTTGGAGCCGTCGCTCATCCAGCCGCCCGGGACCCAGGAGCCGTCGACGATGATCGCGACCTTGCCCTGCGGGAAGAGCTCGCCCGAGATCCGGTTGGGCAGGTTGGTGTCGAGCGCGTCCTCGAGACCCGGCAGGAGGCCGTCCTGCTGCGCCGTCTGGATGAACGTGAGGGCCTCGACGAAGCCGGGGGCGCCGACGTTCCACTTCTGCGTGTCGTAGTCGTAGAGCTCGTCGCCCGTCCCGTACAGGAGCATCTCGAAGCCCTGCATCGACGCGGCCTCGCCCTGGGACTTGGAGGAGTAGAGGTTGAACGGGATGACGTCCGGCACCTTCTCCTTGATGGTCCGGGCCGCGTCGAGGATGTCGTCCCAGCTCTCGGGCTGCCAGTCGGCCGGCAGGCCCGCCTGCTCGAAGATCTGCTTGTTGAAGTAGATCCCGCGGGTGTCGGTGCCCATCGAGACGCCGTAGGTCGAGCCGTCGTCGCCCGCGCCGGCCTGCTTGGCGGCGTCCGAGAACTGGTCCCAGCCGTCCCAGTCGGCGAGGTAGTCGTCCATCGGGGCGAGGTAGCCGGCCGCGGCGTCCGAGCGGACCTGGAACGTGTCCTCGTAGATGACGTCGGGGGCCGTGGCCGCCGAGCCGTGCATGAGGGCGAGCTTGGTGAAGTACTCGGTCTCCTGCGCGGCGATCGGCTCGAGCTGGACGGTCACGCCGTCGTTGGCCGCCTCGAACTCGCCGACGCACTTCTGCAGGAGGTCGTCGAGCTGCGTGAACGCATCCGTCTTCTGGTAGGCGACCTTGATCGTGGCCGAGCCGGACCCGGCGTCCGAGCCCGTCGACTCGCCGTCCGCGCCGGACGAGCCGGAGTCGTTCCCACCTCCGCAGGCGGTCAGCACCAGCGCGAGGGCGGCGCCTGCGGCGAGGGTGGTGAGGGTCTTGCGCATGAAGTGCTCCTTTGCCCAATCGACGCCCTCCGCGATGAGGGCGATCGTTACTCTATCGATTTGAGTAACTAGCGCAATGAGGGCGACCGCATCGTTACCCGATCGTGACCGGCTGGCGCCCGAGGGGCGATCGGGCCGCCGGCCGGGCGTCGTCGCAGGGGTCGGCGCCGGCCGACGGTGTCACTCGGCCGCGGACAGCAGCGCCGTCGCGTGGGGCGACAGGGCGCGGTCGAGGACGAGACTCGCGGCGCCGACGGCGCCGACCCAGATGCCGAGGTCCGTCCCCTCGACCTCGACCGCGTGCAGGTCCCGCATCGTGCCGAACCGGCCGAGCTCCTCGGTGGCGGCGGGGACGACGTACGGACGCATCCGCTCCCAGTTGGCGCCGCCGACGACGACCCGGTCGGCGTCGAGCAGGTCGGCGACGAGGACGATCCCGTGGGCGATCCGGCGCCCGCACACCTCGAGCAGGTCACGGGCGCGCGCGTCGCCGTCGGCGGCCAGCGCCGCGAGCCGCTCCATGCGGACCTCGATCCGCCACGGCGGGAGGCTCGGGTCCCACGGCTCGAGGAGGCCGAGGTCGCCGCCCTGCTCGACGAGGTAGTCCATGGACGACGCGATCCCGATGCAGCCGCGGTTGCCGCACCAGCAGGGCGGCCCGTCCGCGTCGACGATGATGTGGCCGGTCTCCCCCGCGTTGCCGGACGCGCCGGTGAGCAGCTCGCCGTCGCGGGCGAAGGCGAAGCCGATGCCGTAGCCGAGGTAGGTGAACAGCGTCGTGCCGCGCAGGGTGTGGTGGCGCTGCCAGATCTCGGCGGCCATCGCGGCGGTGACGTCCTTCTCCAGGACCGTGGCGAGGCCGGTGGCGCTCCGGATGAGGTCGCGCAGGGGCACGTCGCCCCAGGCCAGGAGCGGTGGTCGGACCATCCGGCCGGCGTCGAGGTCGATCGGGCCAGGGGCGGCGACGCCGAGGCCGTGGAGGTGCTCGAGCTCGTGCGACTCCCGCACGTGCCGCACCTCGGCGGCGATGAGGTCGACGGTCTCGGCGGCGGTCGGGGGCAGGGGCTGGACGCGGCGGTCCACCACCGCGCCCGACAGGTCGACGAGGGCGACGGTGAGCGCGAGCGGATCGATGTGGACGCCGATCGCGTGGCCGGACTCGGGCCGCACGTGCAGCATGGTGCGCGGCTTGCCGGGCCCGGAGACGTGCCGGGCCCCCTCGACGACGCGCCGGTCGGCGATCAGCCGCGTCACGAGGTTGGTGATCGTCTGGGCCGACAGGCCGGTCAGCTCGGACAGCTCGATCCGGCTGACGCCGGTGCGGGAGCGGCGGATCTGGTCGAGGACGACCCGGAGGTTGTAGTCGCCCATCCGGGGCAGATTGGTCCCCCGTCGGCCCGACACGCTCGTCATCCTAGCCGCGGCCCCGCGGCCCCGCCCCTGGACCGAGCCGCGGCGGTGCTGGCGGTCCGGCAGCACCCGGCAGCCCCGTCCAGCACGCGGCGGCGCGGTCCCGGCGGCTCGGTCTCCGCAGCTCGACCCGGGGGAAGGCCGGCCGGCGCGACGCCCGCCGACCTTCCCCGGGTCCCGCCCGGCGGCTGCGCCTCAGCCCTCGTAGGCCGCCCGCGAGCGCTGCACGGCGCGGACCAGCTCGATGTCGACCTTCGGCCGGCGGTGGAAGTCGTACAGGCCGTTCTCCTCCTGGAACGTGTCCGTGAGCTGGGTGTAGCAGTAGCCGAACATGAGGGGGTCCTCGAGCAGGACGCGGGTCAGCCCCTCGAACCGCGCGTGCCACTCCTCCAGCGTCGCGACCCGCTCGCCGTAGCCCCAGGACTCCGACCGCTCCGGGTCGTCCGAGGACTCGCGCTGCGGCTGCCCCGCGAGCTCGGCGTTCCACCAGATGCCGCCGTACTCCGAGACGAAGTAGGGCTGGCGCCCGTAGGGCACCGAGATCGGGTGGCCGTCGTGCTCGTTGACGAACGGCCGCCCCTGCGCGAGGCCCGCCTGCTCGCGCCGGAACGCCGCGGGGTCCTGCTCGTAGGAGTGGCTGTCGTAGACGTCGGCCCCGCGCACCCGGTGGGAGTACCCCGAGGCGTCGACGACGGGCCGCGTCGGGTCGGCCGCCTTCGTCGCCAGGTACATGCCGGTCGTGACGTCGTCGAGCTGGGTGATCCGGTCGTGCAGCCACTGGTAGGTCTCGTTGAGCGGGCACCAGCCGATGATCGACGGGTGCGAGCGGTCGCGCCGCACCGCCTCGACCCACTGCGTCACGTACGACGCCGTCGGCTGCTGGTTGTCGCCCTGGGGACCGCCGCCCGAGCCCCAGTCGCCGAACTCGCCCCAGACGAGGAAGCCGAGCCGGTCCGCGTGGTAGAGGTAGCGCTCCTCGAACACCTTCTGGTGCAGCCGGGCGCCGTTGAAGCCCGCCGCCATGGCGAGCTCGATGTCCCGTCGCAGGTCCGCGTCGCTCGGCGCCGTCATGAGCGTGTCGGGCCAGTAGCCCTGGTCGAGGACGAGGCGCTGGAACACCGGCTCGCCGTTGAGGAGGATCCGGTGGCCGTCGATGGCGACGGAGCGCAGCCCGGCGTAGGACGTCACCTCGTCGACGACGGTGCCGTCCCCGTCGACCAGCCGGAGCACGAGGTCGTACAGGTGCGGGTCGTCCGGCGACCAGGTCCGCACCCGGTCCGCGGGGATCGCGAGGCGGAGCCGGGGGCCGAGGTCGTCCGCCGCGATGCTGGAGCGCGACACCTCGCCCGCGTCGTCGCTCAGGACGGCCTCGAGGACGAGCCCCCGGGTGTGCGTCGAGAGCTCGGCGGTGACGGAGAGGCTCGCGTCGGCGAGCTGCGGGACCACGTTGATCGACGCGATGTGAGCGGCCGGGACGGCCTCGAGCCACACCGTCTGCCAGATGCCGGTCGTCCGGGTGTAGAAGCAGGCGCTGTTGCCGTACGCGATCGCCTGCTTCCCGCGCGCCTGCGGCTCCCGCGGGGTGTCCCGGGCGCGGACGACGATCGTGACGTCCTCACCGGGCCGCGCGACGCCGTCGAGGTTCGCCGTGAACGGCGTGAACCCTCCCCGGTGCCGGGCGACCTCGACGCCGTTGGCCCACACGGTCGCGTCGTGGTCGACGGCACCGAGGTGCAGCAGGACGGTCCGGCCGGCCCAGTCGGCGGGGACGCGGACGGTGCGGCGGTACCAGACGGCGTGCAGGAAGTCGACGGTGCCGATGCCGGACGCCTCCGACTCGGGCGCGAACGGGACGAGGATCTCGCCCGTCAGGTCGCGGTCGCGCAGGCCGCGCTCGAGGCCCGAGTCGCCCGGGTCGACCTCGAACTGCCAGGTGCCGTTGAGGGTCAGCCAGTCGGGTCGGACGAGCTGGGGACGCGGGTGCTCGGGGCGCGGGACGTCGGGGGTGGGGGTCATGGTGTCCTCCGGTCGAGGGGTCGAGGGGTCGAGGAGCTGAGGGCTGAGGTGGCCGGGCGCGGCAGGACGCCGGGGTCGAGCGGTGTCTCGGGTGGATTCGCCGGAGCGGAGGGCGCGCCCATGCCGCGCTGCCCCCCGTCCGGTGCGGCTCAGCCCTTGAGGCCCACGTTCGCGACGCTCTCGACGATCTTGCGCTGCGCGAGGACGAACACGACGAGCGTCGGCACCGCCGAGATGACCGAGCCGGCCATCGCCAGCGGCAGGTTCGACGCGTTGGCGCTCTGCAGCAGCGGGAGCCCGGCCGTCAGCGTGAGGTTCTCCTGGCTGAACAGCACGTACGTCGGCCACAGCAGATCGTTCCAGGCCCCCAGGAAGGTCAGCACGCAGAGCGTCGAGATCGCGCCCTGCGCCTGGGGGAGCATCACCGAGGCGAAGATCCGCCACTGGTTGGCGCCGTCGATCGACGCCGCCTCCTCCAGCTCCCTCGGCAGCCCGAGGAAGAAGCCGGCGAGGAAGAACACCCCGAACGCGCCGCCGAGACCCGGCAGGATGAGGGCGAACAGGGTGTCGAGCAGCCCCAGGCTGTCGACGGTGATGTAGTTCGGGATGAGGAAGACGAACCCGGGGACGAACAGCGTCGCCACCAGGCAGCCGAAGACGATCTTGCGGCCCGGGAAGCTGAACCGGGCCAGCGCGAACGCCGCCATCGCCGCGAACGAGACCCCCAGCGCCGTCGCCGTCGTCGACACGACGACGCTGTTGAAGAACCACCGCATGACCGGGCTGGAGCCCGTCCACGTGAACAGCGGGAGGTAGTTCTCCAGCGTCGGGTTCTCCGGCAGGAGCGAGGCGCTGGTCTGCGACTCGTAGACCGTCTTGAACGACGTCGACACCATCGACAGCAGGGGCAGGACGAACACGAGCGCGAGCAGGGTCATGCCAGCGTAGAAGAAGGTCCTGCTCCCGAGCGATCCCTTGAGCGCGTTCACCGGGACCCCTTCCTCTTCCAGCCACCGCTGGTGAGCCAGAAGTTGACGATGCTCACGATGACGAGGATGAGTCCGAGCAGGTAGCCCATCGCGGCCGCCATCCCCATCCGGGACTGCTTGAGGCCGGACTCGGCGATGTACATGATCGCCGTCCTGGTGCTGTTCGCCGGGCCGCCCGTCGTCATGATGTACGGCTGGCCGAACAGGTTCGCCGACGCGAGCACCGTCGTGATGACGATGAAGATGATGACGGGCCGCAGGCCGGGCACCGTGATGTGCCAGAACTGCTGCCAGCGGTCGGCCCCGTCGAGCGACGCCGCCTCGTAGTGCTCGGACGGCACGTTCTGCAGGCCGGCGAGGAACACGATCGTGTTGAAGCCGATCGTCCACCAGACCGTCGCCACGAGGATCGAGACCCACGCCGCCGGCTGCGTCTGCAGCCACGAGATCGGCGCGAGGCCGATCCCCTTGAGGATGGCGTTGACCGGGCCGGCCTGGGCGTCGAGCAGGTAGCGCCACAGCAGACCGATGACCGAGACGGACAGCACGTAGGGCATGAAGAAGATCGCCCGGAACACCGTCCGACCGGGGAACCGTCGGTTGAGCGCGAGCGCCATCGTCATCGGGATCACGATGAGCGGAACCACCGAGATGAGCACGAAGACGCCCGTGTTGCCAAGCGACTGCCACCACAGCGAGAAGTCGCGCGAGCCCGGGGTGAACAGGTCGATGTAGTTCTGCAGCCCGACCCAGGGGCGGTAGTCGAAGTTGTAGTCGTAGTTGTGGAGGCTGATCCACACGCCGTTGATCGCCGGGTAGATGACGAACGTGACGAAGAAGACGAGGAACGGCCCGAGGAACAGCCACGGCGTGTACCAGCCGAACCGCCGGACCGGGCGGTCGACGTGGTCCGGCCTCGCCTGCCCTCCCGGGCGGGCGGCCCCGAGTCGAGCCTCGGGGCCGCCGACGTTGGACGTTGCGGTGGACATGGCGGTCAGGACCCGGAGCCGTACTTCGCCGCGTTGTCCTTGAGGATGTTGTTCGTCAGCTCGACGGCCTCGTCGAGGGCCTGCTGCGGGTCGGCACCCGAGCCGATCACCTTGACGATCGCCTGGTTGAGCGGGTCGAGCGAGTTCTCCAGACCGGGGACGCTCGGGTTGAACACCACCGTGTCGAGCTGCGCGATGAACGGCTGGAGGTTGGTGACCGCCTGGACCTCGGCGCTCTCGCGGACCGTCTTGCGGGCCGGCACCTGGTAGGCGTTGGCCCAGGTCGCCGACATCTGCGAGAGCTGGTTGACGGCGTAGGCCGCAGCCGCCTGGCGGTCGGTGTCGCCCTCGACCTGCGTCGTGATGACGAGCTGGTGCGAGCTGCCCCACACGGCCGGCTGGTCGCCGATGACGGGGAACTCGGCGGTGCCCCAGTTCAGCTCGTCGAGCGCCTCGTTGCCGGCGAACCACTCGCCGAAGAAGCCCATCGCGTTGGTACCGGCGATGAACGCCTTCTCGGCGTCGTCGACGTTCGCCGGGCTGTGGCCGTCCTCGACGAGCGAGCGCAGCCAGGTGAGGGCCTCCACGCCGGCCGGGGAGTTGAAGGTCGCCTCGGTCCCGTCCTCGTTGAACTCGGAGCCGCCGAACTGCGCGATGAGGCCGCGGAACTGCCACTCGGCGTTCGGCTGCTGCCAGTGGCCCTGGATCCCGGCGGCCTTGAGCGCGTCGAGCGCCGCGTCGTACTCCTCGCGGGTGTGCGGCGGCTTCTCGGGGTCGAGGCCGGCCTTCTCGAACAGGTCCTTGTTGTAGAACAGGCCGAGCATGTGCTGGTCGAACGGGATCGAGTACCGCACGCCGTTGACCTCGCCTGCCCGCCACACCACCTGGGCGAAGTCGTCCTCGGTCAGGCCGAGGTCCGCCACGATCGCGTCGAGCCCGAGCAGCGTGCCCTGGACCGCCTGGGTCGGGATGCTCTGGACGTGGAAGACCGCGAGGTCCGGGCCCTTGTTGGAGCGGATGGCGGCCGGCGCCTTGCCGTACATGTCGGCGGCGTCCATCGACGTGACCTTGATCTGGACGTTCTCGTTGGCGGCGTTGAACTCGTCGACGATGCTGTTGAAGTACGGGCCGTCGCCGCCGGTGAACGGGTTCCAGAGCTGGAGCTCGACCTTCGGCCCGTCGTAGGAGTCCCCGGACACCTCGAGGTTGGCGCCGGGCGTCGCCGCCCCGCCGCCGCCGGAGCCTCCGCCGCAGGCGGCGAGCGCGATCGTGAGCGCTGAGGCCGTGGCGATCCCCGCCACGGTCGTGAATCGGTTCTTCATGCCTTCTCCCTTGAAGTCGTCCCGGCGGCGGGACCACCCCGGAGCCGGACGTGCGATTCAGTATTACAGCGCTGGAAGAGAGTGTCAACGATGTTTCCAGCGCTAGATTCCGTCGTCTCGGACCGTGTTCTAGCGCTGCAGTACACTGTTTGTTTCACGACGCCGGCGCCCTGACGAGGTCTGACAGACTGGTGTGCGGGTCATCGGAGGAGGGAGACAGGTGGCGCGGGTCCGACTGCAGGACGTCGCCGATCACGCGGGCGTCTCCATGAAGACCGTCTCCAACGTCGTGCGCGACCAGCCCTACGTCTCCGAGGCGATGCGCGCCCGCGTCCAGCGCTCGATCGACGCCCTCGGCTACCGGCCCAACCTCGTCGGACGTCAGCTCGCGACGGGACGGACGGGCTCCATCGCCCTTGGCATCCCGCGGCTCGCCCAGCCCTACTTCGCACGGCTCGCCAGCCTGGTCTCCGACCGCGCGCGGGAGCTCGGGTACCGCGTGCTCATCGTCGAGACCAACAGCCAGCTCGACGCCGAGCGCGCGCTCGCGCAGCGTCTCGACGCCGGGTTCGCCGACGGCGTCCTGTTCCAGCCGAGCCGGATGACGACGGAGGAGCTCGCGGGGCGCGACGACCTCCCGATGGTGCTGCTGGGCGAGAGCACCCCGCCGGCGTCGATGGACCGGGTCTGCATCGACAACGTCGCCGCCGCCCACGACGTGACCGAGCACCTCATCGCGGCCGGCCGGCGCCGCATCGCGTTCGTCGGCCACGAGGTCGAGGAGCTCTCCGACACGTCGATGCTGCGGATCGCCGGCTACGAGCGCGCCCTCGCGGCGCACGGCATCGCCGTGGACCCGGAGCTGCTCATCGCCACCGGCGGCGGCGCCGAGGGCGCCGTCCGCGAGGTCGGCGCCGCGCTCGCCGCCGGCCTCGAGATCGACGCGATCGCGTGCCGCGACGACCTGGCGGCGCTCGGGGCGCTGCGCGCGGCCCAGCGGCACGGCCTGCGGGTGCCCGACGACATCATGATCACCGGCTGGGACGACATCTTCATGACGGAGGTGTCCTACCCCAGCCTCACGACCATCTCACCGAACCTCGACGAGCTGGTCGGCACGGCGCTCGGGTTCCTGACCGAGCGCATCGACGGCCTCGACCAGCCCGGGCGGCACGTCGTGGTGCCGTACGAGCTGGTCGCGCGCGAGAGCGCGCCGGCCGGCGGGGGTGGCGGCACGGGTGCCGGTGCGGGCACGAGTGCCGCCACGGGCACGGCCTAGGGCGGCAGCCACCCCGCGACCGCCTACCGCCCGGTGATGATGCCGCGGAGCTGCTCGACGGGCAGCTTCGGCGTCCGGTCGGCGTTGAGCAGCCCGTTCGTCTCCTGCAGCGTGTCGGTGAGCTGGGTGTAGCAGTAGCCGGCCAGCACCCGGCTGGCGCGCACCCCGTCCAGGATCGCGCCGACGCGCGTCGCGAAGTCCTCGGGCGAGGTCGCGACGGAGTAGCCCCAGGCGTCCCGCCGCTGCGAGGTGTCGAAGGAGACGCCGCCGAACTCGGTGAGCATGACCGGCTTGCCGGTGACGTCGCCCGCGAGCACGAGCGGCCGGCCCGCCGGCCCGACGGTGTCGAGCATGTGGTCGATCGCGACCTGGTCGCGGTACCGCTCGGCGATGACGCCGCCGTCCCACTCGTAGTCGTGGATCGCGACGACGTCGGTGTCCACCTGCTCCCAGCCGTCGTTGCAGACCACCGGCCGGGTCGCGTCGACCGCGCGCGTGAGCGCCGTGATGGCGCGGGCGAACTCGACCATCCGGTGGTCGTAGCGGATGTACTGGACGCCCCAGCTCTCGTTCAGCGGCACCCACGCGACGATCGACGGGTGGGAGTAGTCCCGCTCGACGACGCGGAGCCACTCGGCGATCGTGCGCTCGACGGCCGTCGGTCCGAACGCGAGCGCGGCCGGCGCCTCGCCCCAGAGCAGCAGGCCCAGGCGGTCGGCCCAGAACAGCAGCCGGGGGTCCTCGTACTTCTGGTGCAGCCGGGCCGCGTTGAAGCCGAGCTCCTTGATCAGCTCGACCTCGCGGCGCAGCGCCTCCGCGCTGGGCGCCGCCAGGTGGCTGTCGGGCCAGTAGCCCTGGCTGAGCACCGAGCGCAGGTAGTACGGCTCGCCGTTGAGCGCGAACCGGCCGCCCTCGACGCCGGCCGTCCGCAGGCCCAGGTAGGACGCGACGACGTCGTCGCCCACCCGCACGACGGCGTCGACGAGCCTCGGCCGGTCCGGGTGCCACACCATCGCGTGGTAGCCCTGGCCGTTGACGACGTCCGGGAGCTGGAGGGTCACCTCGAGCTCGGGCTCGGTGGTCTGGGTCGCCACCCGCGCGATCCGTCGGCCGTCGAAGGACAGCTCGACCTCGACCGGCGTCTCGCCGCTCGGCCGCTCGCCGAGCACGATCCGCGCGACGACGCTCGCCCGCGGCACGTCGACCGTCCAGTGCAGGACGCCGACGGCGACGGGCGGGACCGACTCGAGCCACACGGGCTGCCAGATGCCGGAGGTCCGGTGGTACCAGATGGCGTGCGGCTCGTCCTGCCAGTCCTGCTTCCCGCGGGGCTGGGCGGCGTCGCGCGGGTCGTCGTACGCCCGCACGACGACCGAGTGGGTCGCCGTGTCGGCCAGGGCGTCGGTGACGTCGAACGAGAACGGCGTCTGGCCGCCGACGTGCCCGCCGACGCACGTGCCGTCGACCCAGACCTCGCACCGGTAGTCGACGGCGCCGAAGTTGAGCCGCAGCCGGCGGCCGGGCGCGTGGCCCGCGGCGGCCAGCTCGTCCGCCGTCACCTCGCGCTGGTACCAGAAGACGCTGCGGGGGGTCGGGTCGCCGATGCCGGACGCGGCCGACTCGGGCGGGAACGGCACCTGGATCGTCCGGTCGAAGCCGCGGCTGGTGTGCCAGCCGGCCGCGCGGCCGGCGTCCTCGTCGTCGAAGGCGAACGTCCACGGTCCGCTGAGGTCGGCCCAGCTCTCGCGCAGGAGCTGGGGGCGGGGGTACGTGCCGTCCTGGAGGCTGGCGCGGACGTCGGCATGATCGACAGTGGTCATGCGGCGACCGTAGTCAACTCTTTCAGCGCTGTAAAGCGGACGCAGCGAATGATCCCGACCGAGGATGCCGCGGACCGCGATGCGCGGTCAGAACTCCGGCCAGTCGTCCGCGAGCCCGCGGAGGATGAACTCGACCTTCGCGTCCATGACGCGACGCCCGGTCCACGACTCCTCCGGGCGCAGGATCACGTCGGCGTCGCCGACCGCGTCCCGGACCGTCGCCAGCCCGGTCCGGCCGTCCTCGCGCACCGTGCGCATGGACTCGACGCCGAGGTGGGAGGCGAACACCGTGTCGCCGATGAAGTCGAGCGCGAACATGACCTGTCCCGGCGTCCTCCCCTGCGCGCCGAGGTGCTCGGCGTAGGCGCGCAGGGCCGGCTCGATCCGGGTGGGCGCCGCCGGGTAGGAGTAGACGAGCCGGCTCAGGCCCGGGAACTGCTCGCACAGACGCCAGCACTCGTCGGCCCAGAGGCGGAGCACCTCGCGCCACGACGCGCCCGGCTCCGGGAGCGCGAGCGTCGCCCCGGCGGCGTCGAGGCACGCGATCACGAGGTCGTCCCGGGAGGGGAAGAGCCGGTAGATCGCCGGGGTGACGACGCCGAGCCGGTCGGCGACCGCGGCGAGCGTGAAGCGGTCGACGCCCTCGGCGATCGCCGCGGCGACGACGTCGGCCGCGGTGAACGCCGGCTTCCGGCCGACCTTCCGGCCGCCGGGCGGGGACCCCCGGCGCGGCACGAGCTGCGTCGTCGGCTGGGAGCGCCGCACGGTGCCGGGCGGCGGCGGGCTCACCGGCGGCAGCGCGCGGTCCGGGGTCGTCTCAGGCATCACCGTCGATCCTGGTCCCCGACGCCTCGAGGCGCCACCCCTGCGCCCGGTGCAGCCGGTCCCAGAATCGCGCGTACGTGCCGCCGGCGGCCAGCAGCTCCTCGTGCGTCCCCTGCGCCTCCACCGTTCCGTCGTCGTCGAGCGCGACGATCCGGTCCGCGGCGGCGATGGTGTCGAGCCGGTGCGCGATGACGAGGATCGTGGCCTGCGCGCGCAGGCGCTCGATGGCCGCGATGACGTTCGCCTCGTTCTCGACGTCGAGCGCCGACGTGGCCTCGTCGAGCAGCACGATCGGCGACCGCTTGAGCAGCGCGCGGGCGATCGCGACGCGCTGCCGCTCGCCGCCGGACAGCGCCCGGCCGCCCTCACCGACGCGCGAGGCCCAGCCGTCCGGCAGCCGCTCGGCGATCTCGGTGACGCCGGCGAGGTCGGCGGCCTCGCGGACCTCCCCGGGGCTCGCGTCCTCGCGCCCGACGGCGACGTTCGCCTCCAGGCTGTCGTCGAAGAGGTACACGTCCTGGAAGACCATCGAGAGCTGCGCCATGAGCTGCTCGCCCGTCTGCTCCGTCACGGGCAGACCGCCGACGCGGACGGTGCCGCCGTCGGCGTCGTAGAAGCGGCTGACGAGCCGGGCGATCGTGGTCTTGCCGCTGCCGGACGGGCCGACGAGGGCCACCATCGACCCGGCGGGCACGGACAGCGACACGTCGCGCAGCACCGGCTCGCCGCCCGGGGCGTAGGCGAAGGTGACGCGGTCGAGCGCGATGGAACCGGGCTCGCTGAGCGTGCCGGGCGACGCGGGCTCGGGTAGCGGGGCGGCCGTGAGGACCTCGTCGATCGCGTCGAGGAGGGGGCGGCGCGACTCGAGGCTCATCGCGCTCTCGGTGATGGTCGAGAGGGTGGAGGTGAACCGCAGCGCCAGGCCGATGAAGGCGAGCGCCGGGATCGGCTGGAGCGAGCCGGTGACCGCCAGCGTCCCCGTGACCGCGATGAGCGCGACGATCACGCCCTGGGTCACCATGCCGCTGAGCAGCATGCCGACCGACTCGATCCACTGCGCCCGCCGCTGTGCCCGCAGCGTGCGCCCGAGGGCGTCGTGCAGCGGGACGAAGTCGTCGCTGCGCCCGCACGAGCGCAGGGCGCCCTGGCACTGCGCGTACTCGACGATGCGGTTGGCCAGGTTGACCTCCTCCGGCTCGTGACCGGCCCGGCCGCGGCGCATGAACGCGGTGGAGATCAGCGTGATGACGACGAAGACGGGGGCGGCCAGCGTCAGGATCAGCCCGAGCAGCGGGCTCCAGAGCCAGGCCGCGACCACGACGACGACGGCGGCCGAGAGGTGCGAGATCATCGGCCCGAACATGTGGGCGTAGATCTCGCCGGCCTGCATCAGCTCCGTCGAGACCATCCGGGACAGGCGCCCGGCCAGCGGGCGCGCGAACCAGCCGAGCGGCTGCCGCGCGACCTGGTCGCCGATCAGCCGGTGGATGCTGCGGAGGAAGTCGAGGGCGACGCCGTAGGCGCGCTGGCTCTGCCAGTAGTTGACCGCGAAGCTGACGACGGCGAGGGCCGCGAACACCCACAGCCAGCCGTCGACCCCCAGACCCCAGACGGGCTCGCCGGAGGCGAGCGAGCTGATCGCGGGGAGCATGGCTGCCAGGGCGAGACCCTCGACGACGCCGCACAGGGCGGCGATCGCCATGACGGGCCGGATCGCCTCGGGCCGGGACACCATGCGCCTCATCCGCGGCACGATGTCGATCAGTGGGAGGTTCATCGCTCGTCCTCTCCGGTGGCGGTGGTGGTGGGGTTCGCCGCGGCTCGCGCCCACAGGCGGGCGTACCCCGGCTCGGACAGCAGCTCGTCGTGGGTCCCGGCGGCGAGCACCCGGCCGCGCTCCATCAGGACGATCTGGTCGACGCCCGCGATCACCTCCGGCCGGTGCGCGATGAGGAGGACGGTCCTGCCGCGCGCCAGGTCGGAGAGTGCCTGCTGGATCTGGTGCTGCGACTCGGGGTCCGTGAGGGCGGTGGCCTCGTCGAGGACGAGGACGGGGGCGTCGACGAGGACGGCGCGCGCGATCGCGATGCGCTGCGCCTGCCCGCCGGACAGACCGCTGTCGGCGCCGTAGACGGTGTCGAACCCCTTCGGCAGCGCCTCGATCTCCTCCAGCACGCGCGCCACGCGAGCCGCCTCCCGGATCTCCTCGTCGGTGGCGTCCGGCCGACCGAGCGCGATGGTGGCGCGGAGCGAGATCGAGGGGAGCTGGGGGTCCTGCAGGACGAAGCCGACGTGGCGGTAGAGGTCGTCGATCTCGGCGACCGGGACGCCGCCGAGCCGGACCTCGCCGGACGCCGGGTCGTCGAACCGGGCGAGCAGCGTCGCGACCGTCGACTTGCCGGAGCCCGACGGTCCGACGAGCGCGGTGACCGTGCCCTCCCGCAGCTCGAACGAGACGTCCTCCAGCGCGAGCTGGCCGCGCGGGCCCTCGCGGTAGGAGTAGCTGACGCGGTCGAAGACCACGTCGTGGCCCGTCGGGTGGGCCCGCCGGCCGCTGTCGGCCAGGGTCGGCGTCTCGACCAGGTCGGTGAGCCTGCTCGCCGCCGCGCCGGCGAGCTGCGAGGACCACATCGAGCTCATCGCCACCTCGAGCCCGTACGGCACGAGAAGCGCGATCAGCGAGGTGGCGAGCACGTCGGCGGCCGTCACCTCGCCGAGGCGGACGAGCGCCGCGCCACCGCCGATGTTGACGAGCAGGACGAGCGGGACCGCGAGCAGCGAGGTGCCGAGCGAGCTGACCCGGATGAGCGGGCGCACCCAGTCGTAGTAGAACTCCTGGAACTCCTCCGCCGACTCCCGGTAGGCCCGGTGGGCCCGACCGACCCGGCCGAAGGCCTTCACGACGGTGATGCCGGTGACGAACTCGACCATCCGCGCCGAGACGACCGACAGCCTGCGGTCCATCTGGACCGTCTTCTCGCCCATCCCGCGCATGCTCATGCTCATCGCCGCCGCGTACAGCGGGACGGTCGCCACCGTGAGGAGCCCGAGGCGCCAGTCGATGGTGAAGGCGTAGGCCGTCAGGGCCAGGGGCATGACGACCGCGATCGTCCCGTCGACCGGTTGGTGCGCGATGAGGTGGTGGATCGTCCCGATGTCGTCCTGCAGGGCCTTGCGGACGCGTCCGGACGCGGTCGAGGTGAACCAGACGAGCGGCGTCCTGGCGAACCGGGCGATCATCCGCCGACGGATGAGGTCACCCAGCCGGATGTCCGCCAGGTGGGTCACGAGCAGCGCGGCGAAGTAGACGACCAGTCGGAGCACGAAGGCGCCGAGCAGGATGCCCAGCCAGCGACCGACCTCGTCGCCGTCGACGGCGACCTCGTCCCGGGCGGCATCGAGCAGGACGACGCCGATCCGCACGAGCGCGACGTACGGCACGACGGCGAGGATCCCCGACACCACGGCGAGCGCCCGGCCGACGGCCAGGCTCCCCGCCACGGGACGCATGAGGTCCTTGAGGGCTCGGGCGTCGGCGCGCTGCTGGGCTCGGGCGTCGGCACCGGGAGCCGCATCGCTCGCCGGCTCCGCCGGAGGCTCCCCCGCGGGTGCCGAGGGCCTGGGGACATCGGTCGTGGTCATGGATCTTCCCCGTCAGCTCGTCGAAGGGTACGTTAGGCGAGGCTTACCATACCCATAGATGAACGTCATTCAGAAATAAGGTCGCACCGCGACCGCGCCCGGGAGGATCACGAGATGGGTTTCGACGACGGCCGCAGGACCACCGGCATGTACACGGCGACGGTCCTGCGCACCGAGCGGATCACCCCGCACATGGTGCGGGTGACCTTCAGCGGCGACGACCTCGCGCGGCTGCCGCAGCGCGGCTACGACCACTGGTTCCGCCTGTTCCTGCCCCGCAGCGACGGGAGGACCGACTTCGCGGCGGTCCCGGAAGGGTTCGGCGTCGGCGGGTACCTGCGGTACCTCACGGCCAGGTCGGGGACGCGACCACCGGTCCGCAACTACACGGTCCGCGCACATCGTCCCGAGGTCGGCGAGCTGGACGTCGACTTCGTCGCCCACGGGGACGAGGGGATCGCCGGGCCGTGGGCCCAGCGCGCCCAGCCGGGCGAGCGGATCGCCCTCATCGACCAGGGGCGCGGCTTCGACCCCGTCGAGGACGCCGACATGGTGCTGCTGGTCGGAGACGAGTCGGCCCTGCCCGCCGTCGCGGGCATCCTGCGGGACCTGCCGCGCGAGGCCGCCGGACTGGCGATCATCGAGATCCCCGACCCGGCGGACCGGCAGGACGTGGCGGCACCGGACGGTGTCGAGGTGCGCTGGCTGGCGCGGGCCGACCCGCACGACCGGCCGGGCCTGCTGGCGCTCGACGCGGTGCGCGCGTGGACGCCGGAGCACCCGGCGACGCTGCACGCCTATCTCGCCGGCGAGCAGCAGCTCGTCGCGGAGAGCCGCCGGCACCTCGTCGCGGCCGGCGTGCCGAAGGCACGCATCGCATTCACCGGCTACTGGCGGGTCGGCCGCGCCGGCTGACCCGCCCGCGCGGCCGCCTCAGCCGTCCCGGGGTCCTGACGCCGCCGGCGGGGTCAGGACCTCGGTCGGGACCTCAGAAGTCCCAGTCGTCGTCCTCGGTGGAGACGGCCTTGCCGATGACGTAGGACGAGCCCGAGCCCGAGAAGAAGTCGTGGTTCTCGTCGGCGTTCGGCGCGAGCGCCGAGAGGATCGCCGGGTTGACCTGCGTCGCCTCCTTGGGGAACAGCGGGTCGTAGCCGAGGTTCATCAGCGCCTTGTTGGCGTTGTAGCGCAGGAACATCTTGACGTCCTCGGTCAGCCCGACGCCGTCGTAGAGGTCCTCCGTGTACTGCTCCTCGTTCTCGTAGAGCTCCATGAGCAGCTCGTACGTGTACTCCTTGATCTCGTCGCGCTTCTCCTGCGAGACCTGGGCCAGCCCCTTCTGGAACTTGTAGCCGATGTAGTACCCGTGCACGGCCTCGTCGCGGATGATGAGGCGGATGACGTCGGCCGTGTTCGTGAGCTTCGCCCGCGAGGACCACCACATGGGCAGGTAGAAGCCCGAGTAGAACAGGAACGACTCCAGCAGCGTCGAGGCGACCTTGCGCTTGAGCGGCTCGTCGCCCCGGTAGTACCTCATGACGATCTCGGCCTTGCGCTGGAGGTTCGGGTTCTCCTCCGACCAGCGGAACGCCTCGTCGATCTCCCGCGTGGAGCACAGCGTCGAGAAGATCGAGGAGTAGCTCTTCGCGTGGACCGACTCCATGAACGCGATGTTCGTGTAGACGGCCTCCTCGTGCGGCGTGAGCGCGTCCGGGATGAGGCTGACCGCGCCGACCGTCCCCTGGATCGTGTCCAGGAGCGTCAGCCCGGTGAACACCCGCATCGTGAGGACCTTCTCCTCCTCGGTGAGGGTCCCCCAGGACGGGATGTCGTTCGACACCGGCACCTTCTCGGGGAGCCAGAAGTTCCCCACGAGACGGTCCCAGACCTCGAGGTCCTTCTCGTCCTCGATCCGGTTCCAGTTGATGGCCTGAACCCGGCTCACCAGCTTGAGCTTCTCACTGATCACAACTCACAACTTTCTCATCGAGCGCTCCGTGCCCTGCACGCAACGCGACCCACGGGAGGGGCGTGGTGGCGACCCTCCGGTGCGGTGGGCGTAGCCGCGAGGAACGAGCGGCGGGGCAGAGGGTCGCCACCACGCCCCTCCCCCGAACAGCACTACAGCGTGCAGGACACGCAGCCCTCGACCTCGGTCCCCTCGAGGGCCGCCTGGCGCAGGCGGATGTAGTACAGCGTCTTGATGCCCTTGCGCCAGGCGTAGATCTGGGCCTTGTTGACGTCGCGCGTCGTCGCCGTGTCCTTGAAGAACAGCGTCAGCGACAGCCCCTGGTCGACGTGCTGGGTCGCCGCCGCGTAGGTGTCGATGATCTTCTCGAACCCGATCTCGTACGCGTCCTTGTAGTACTCCATGTTGTCGTCCGACAGGTAGGGCGCCGGGTAGTAGACCCGGCCGATCTTGCCCTCCTTACGGATCTCGATCGGCGCGACGATCGGGTGGATCGAGCTCGTCGAGTGGTTGATGTAGGAGATCGAGCCGGTCGGCGGGACGGCCTGGAGGTAGGCGTTGTAGATGCCGCTGGCCATGACGGACGCCTTGAGCTCGCGCCAGTCCTCCTGCGTCGGGATCGCGATGCCGGCCGCGGCGAACAGGTCGCGCACGCGCTCGGTCGCCGGCTCCCACGCCCGCTCGGTGTACTTGTCGAAGTACACGCCGCTGGCGTAGTCGGAGTCCTCGAACCCCTCGAAGGTCGTGCCGCGCTCGATGGCCAGCTCGTTGGAGGCCTTCAGGGCGTGGAACGCCACGGTGTAGAAGTACATGTTCGTGAAGTCGATGCCCTCCTCGCTGCCGTAGTGGATGCGCTCCTTGGCGAGGTAGCCGTGCAGGTTCATCTGGCCGAGGCCGATCGAGTGGGACGCCTCGTTCCCGCGCTCGACCGACGGCACCGACGTGATGTGCGTCTGGTCGGACACGGAGGTGAGCGAGCGGATCGACGTCGCGATCGTGCGGCCGAAGTCCGGCGACTCCATGGCCTTGGCGATGTTGAGCGAGCCGAGGTTGCAGGAGATGTCCCGCCCGATGTGCTCGTAGCTGAGGTCGTCCTTGTAGGTCGACGCGGTCGAGACCTGGAGGATCTCCGAGCACAGGTTGGACATGGTGACGCGGCCGGCGATGGGGTTGGCCGCGTTCACCGTGTCCTCGAACACGATGTACGGGTAGCCCGACTCGAACTGGATCTCGGCGAGGATCTGGAAGAACTCGCGCGCCTTGATCTTGGTCTTGTGGATGCGGCCGTCGTCGACCATCTCGCGGTACTTCTCCGTCACGGAGATCTCGGAGAACGGGACGCCGTAGATCCGCTCGACGTCGTACGGCGAGAACAGGTACATGTCCTCGTTGTTCTTGGCCAGCTCGAACGTGATGTCCGGGATGACGACGCCGAGGGACAGCGTCTTGATGCGGATCTTCTCGTCCGCGTTCTCCCGCTTGGTGTCGAGGAAGCGGAGGATGTCCGGGTGGTGCGCGTTGAGGTACACCGCGCCGGCACCCTGGCGGGCGCCGAGCTGGTTGGCGTAGGAGAAGGAGTCCTCGAGGAGCTTCATCACGGGGATGACGCCGGAGGACTGGTTCTCGATCTTCTTGATCGGGGCGCCGTGCTCGCGCAGGTTCGACAGGAGCAGCGCGACGCCGCCGCCGCGCTTGGACAGCTGCAGCGCCGAGTTGATGCCGCGCGCGATCGACTCCATGTTGTCCTCGATGCGCAGGAGGAAGCACGAGACGAGCTCGCCGCGCTGCTGCTTGCCGGCGTTGAGGAAGGTGGGCGTCGCCGGCTGGAACCGGCCGGAGATGACCTCGTCGACGATGTCGAGCGCGAGCTGCTCCTCGCCGGCCGCGAGCGTGAGGGCGACCATGACGACGCGGTCCTCGAACCGCTCGAGGTAGCGCTTCCCGTCGAACGTCTTGAGCGTGTACGACGTGTAGTACTTGAACGCGCCGAGGAACGTGGAGAAGCGGAACCGCTTGCCGTACGCGAAGTCCCAGATGTGGTGGAGGAACTCGGTCGAGTACTGCGCGAGGACCTCGGGCTCGTAGTAGCCCTCCTCCTGGAGGTAGGTCAGCTTCTCGTCGAGGTTGTGGAAGAACACGGTGTTCTGGTTCACGTGCTGCAGGAAGTACTGCCGCGCGGCTGCCCGGTCGGCGTCGAGCTGGAGCCGTCCGTCCGGCCCGTACAGGTTGAGCATCGCGTTGAGGGCGTGGTAGTCCATGCCCTCGAACCGCGGGTCGTGGTGCTCGGCGTAGTGCGGGGTCAGGCCGGGATCTGCGAGCGTTGTAGCCAAAACTGTGCCAATCCTTCGCGGACGCGAGTGACGTCCTGGTCGGTTCCGAGAAGCTCGAAGCGGTAGAGGTAGGGGACCCCGCACTTGGCGGCGACGATGTCCCCGGCCAGGCAGAACGCCTCGCCGAAGTTCGTGTTGCCGGCGGCGATGACCCCGCGCAGCAGACCGCGGTTGTGGGGGTCGTTGAGGAAGCTGATGACCTGCTTGGGGACCGCGCCGCCCTCGGCGCCGTACCCGTAGGTCGGGAGGACGAGGACGAACTCCTCGTCCGCCCTCAGGTGGGGCTCGGACCTGCGCAGCGGGATCCGGTGCGCGGGCAGTCCGAGCCTGGACACGAAGCGGTGGGTGTTCTCGGAGACCGAGGAGAAGTAGACCAGTCGCGCCATCGGTCCTCCTCCTCGACCCAGCCGGTGCGCCTGCGCCGGCACCCTCCGTCGTCCGTTGAACACACGCTCGCCCGGGTGGACGGGGTGCGACCCCGGGCGGTCGGGCTCCGAGCCGCGCCGGGGGCTGCGACCGCCGCCCGGCACGACCGTGGGCCCGTCAGGCGCTGACGGCCGCCTCGACCACGGAGGTCTCGGCCTGCGCCGCCACGAGCGCCTTGATCTTGTCCGGGCGGAAACCGGCCCAGTGGTCGCCGCCGGCGAACACGACGGGTGCCTGCTGGTAGCCGAGCGCCTTGACCGTGTCGAGCGCCTCGGCGTCCTCCGAGAGGTCGACGACGGTGTACTCGAGCCCGTGCTTGTCCAGCGCCCGGTAGGTAGCCGAGCACTGGACGCAGTTCGGCTTGCTGAAGACGGTGATGCTCACTCGAATCCCCTTGTCACGCTCGGCCCCTCGGCCTCGCACCAGTTCTGCCCCACCCGTGTAGTTACACGGCTGTCGTTCATGTCCGGGTGTGAAGCGGCCCGGGCTGTGAACACTACACCTAGTGGTCGAGTCGTAGCAGTACCCCCAGATGTCGTGTCGCGTGTCGTGTCGGCCGAATCGCCTCCGCCGGCTCCGTCCACCGGTGTGCACGCCCCGTCGTCCCCCGATGTGGACGCTCGGGGAGGCCGATCGCGCGATCCGCACGGTCCCAACGACGACGACGCGGGAGCCTTGTCCACGGGCTGTGGACAGGGCTGGGGATGCCCTGTGCACGGCCTCCGGACGCCCCCGGCGCCGGACGCGGGCTGACGCCTCCTCGCGAGTCCGCAGCTCGGGCGTGGCGACATCTCGTCCCGGCGTGTCGCGCCACCGCGGGGGTGTCGGGACGAGCACGTCGCGACGACCGGGCCGACCCCGGAGCGGGCGTGCGGCGGGTGCACCGCGGGTGCACCGCGGCGGTGGCGTCGCCCGGCCCGGGCACACCGCGTCGCGCCGGTGGCGTCACCCGTTCCGCGGTCGACCGCCCCGCGGCCGGCCGGGTGGTCGACCGCACGATCGATGCGCTGCGTCCTCATGACACGACCCTGCCACCGAGGTCCGACATCGACGATGGGAGCGCCCCGATCGCCGGGCCTCCGGGGGCTGACCGTCGCCCTGCCGGGCCGAGCTCCGACATCGGGGTGGACTCGATCGCCATACGCGACCGGGTCCACCCCGGTATCGGAGGTCGGCCGGCCGCGGCCACCGGCCCACAGCGACTGCCCGGATCACCGGGCCTCCTCGCCCGCCAAAGCCGTGGTGGACCGCCCCGACATGGGGCATCGTGGAGTGATGCGACGCGTCCACGTCATCATCACGGGCCACGTCCAGGGTGTCGGCTTCCGCTGGGGCACCCGGCAGGAGGCCCTGTCCCTCGGGTTGACCGGCTGGGTCTGCAATCTCGACGACGGCTCCGTCGAGGCCGAGGCCGAGGGACCGCCCGGCGCCGTCGAGGACCTGCTCGCCTGGCTGCGGGTCGGCCCGCGCTTCTCGCGGGTCACCGACGTCGCGGTCCAGGAGGTCGAGCCGGCCGGCGACACCGGGTTCGCGCTGCGCTGACGGTCCCGTCTCACGAACGAGACCCCGGGCCCCGAGGCCGACCTCCCGGAGGTCCCGCCACCGGTCGCTCCTGCCGCTCGCGCGGAGCGCCGCCTCACGCCACCGGCATCCCGGGCCGGGCCCCCGTCCCCACGACGGAGCCGACCGGCGCCCCGGCGACCGGCACGTCAGCCGATCCCGGCGCCCCGCCGACGCGGCCCCCGGCCCTGCCGGCCGGGTCTCCGGCCTCTCCGGCCAAGCCCCCAGCACCAGCCCCGACGCGCGGGAACGCCGGCAGCGCGCCGCCGAGCGCCCGCAGCGCGTAGAGGATCGCCGCGAGGTCGACGAGCTCCTGCGTGAGCGCCCCGGCCACCGCCGGGATCGCGCCCGTCGTGGCCACGAGCATGAGCCCGAGGCTCAGCCCGATCCCGATCCAGATCGCCGTCAGCGCCACGCGCACGGTCTGCTGACCGATCGCCACGGCGACCGGCACCTTCCCGAGATCGTCCTGGAGGACGACGGCGTCGGCCGCCTCGCCCGCGGCCGTCGCCCCGCGCGCACCCATCGCGACGCCGACGTCGGCCGCCGCGAGCACGGGTGCGTCGTTGACCCCGTCGCCGACCATCATGACCGGCCGCGGGGACAGCTCGGCGCACAGCCGGACCTTGTCGGCCGGCAGCAGGTCGGCGTGGACCTGCGTGATCCCGACGCGCTCGGCGATCGCACGCGCCGTCGCCCCGGCGTCACCCGTCAGCATCGCGACCTTCGCCACGCCGTGCCCGCGCAGCCAGGAGACGACGGGGGCGGACTCGGCCCGCACGTCGTCGGCGAGCACGAGCACCCCGGCGAACCGCCCGTCGACGGCCACGTAGGCCGCCACCTGCCCCGGCGCCAGCACGGGGGGCTCGACGTCGCCCGTCACGACGCCGGCGACGAACCCGCGCTTGCCGACGACGACGGTGCGCCCGTCGATCCTCGCCGACACGCCGTTCGTCGCGACCTCCCGCGCCTCCGTGGCCGCGAGGAGCGACAGTCCGCGGTGCGCGGCGGCCTCGCGGATGCCCGCCGCGAGCACGTGGGTCGAGTACTGCTCGGCCGAGGCCGCGAGCCGCAGCAGCTCGTCATCGCCCAGCGGCGCGGCCGGGACCACCGCCTCCAGCGCCGGCCGCCCGTACGTGAGCGTCCCGGTCTTGTCGAACGCGACGGCGCGCACCCGCGCCAGCCGCTCGAGGACGGCACCGCCCTTGACGATGACGCCCTGCCGCGCGCTGCGGGACAGCCCGCCGAGGAACGCGACCGGCGCGGCGATGAGCAGCGGGCAGGGCGTCGCGAGCACGAGCACCTCGGCGAACCGGGTCGGCTCGCCGGAGACCCACCACGCGACGCCGGCGATGAGGAGCGAGACCGCGGTGAACGGCACGGCGAACCGGTCGGCCAGCCGCACGACGGGCGCCCTGGACGACTGCGCCTGCGCGACGAGCGCGACGATCTGCTGGTACTGGCTGTCGGCTGCCACACGCGTCGCACGCACGCGCACCGCCTGCGTGCCGTTGACCGAGCCCGACAGCACGGCCGCCCCCGCCGTCACCGGCACCGGGAGCGGCTCGCCCGTCAAGGAGGACTCGTCGAGCTCGCCCGCCGGCGAGAGCAGGTCGCAGTCCACCGGCACCACCTCGGCCGGGCGCACGAGCAGGACGTCGCCGACGGCCACCTCCGCCACGGGGACGTCGCGCGTCCCGTCGTCGCCCGCCTCGGGATCGACGACGACGTGGGCGACCTGCGGCGAGCGGTCCAGCAGCGAGGTCAGCTCGCGCGCGGCGCGGCGCTCGGCGTAGTCCTCCAGGGCCTCGCCTCCGGTCAGCATGAGGACGATGAGGAGCGCGGCGACGTGCTCACCGACGGCGAGCGTCGCGATCATCGCCACGAGCGCGAGGACGTCGAGGCCGACGTGACGGGCCAGCAGCTGGCGCACCATGTCGACGCCGTTCCACGCGATCATCGCCACCACCCAGGCGGTCGCGACCCAGCGCGACGCCGGCCCCGCGTCGGCGACGGCGAGCGCGAGCACGACCAGCCCGACCGCGAGCGTCGCGACGAGCAGGGGATAGCGACGAACCCCGTTCACGAGCCTGGTCATGCCATGAGCATCACTCGTTCTTCGACGCTCCGCCAGGAAGGATAGGCGTGCTTGAGCCCACTTGAGGCGACCCTGCGCCGAGGGTTGGTCAGCCTTCGGTGGCTCCCGCGACGGCGCGGCGGACCAGCTCGTCCAGGCGCGCGGCGACGGCGTCGTCGATGTCGAGGACGGCGTACGACGTGGCCCACATCGGCCCGTCGTCGAGCGCAGCGTTGTCCTGGAAGCCGACGGTGGCGTAGCGCACGCCGAACTTGCTGGCCGGCTGCAGGAAGACCAGCACCTTCTGCCCGTCGGAGAACGCCGGCATCCCGTACATCGTGCGCGGCAGGAGGTCGGGGGCCGCGGCCCGCACGATCGCGTCGAACCGCTCGGCGATCGTCCGGTCGGGCTCCGGGAGCGCGGCGACCGCGTCAGCGAACGCCTGCGCGTCGGCGGCCAGCTTGGCCTCCTTCTTCTCGCGCGACGCGGCCCGGCGCTTCTCGGCCGCGTACTCCTTCATCGCCGCCCTCTCGGCCGCGCTGAACGTCGGGGTCTTCTCGGCCTTCTCGGCCTTCCTCTCAGCCATGCGCCCATCCTCCGCCCGCACCGCGGTGAAGCGGAAGGGTGACGGAGGGGCGCTCGACGGGGACGTCGGAGGATCCCGCCGCCGCGCGGTCGTCGACGGGACGGACGGCCGGTGCCATGATCGGCGCATGGGCACCGTCGACGACTACCTGGCCGAGCTGAACCCCGCCGACGCGGCCGTGGTGGGGCACGTGTACGACGTCGCCCGCGAGGCGGCACCGGAGGCGACGCAGGGCACGAGCTACGGCATGCCGGCGCTCGTGCTCGACGGGAAGGGGCTGCTGTCGGTCATGCGCGCCCGCGCGCACGTCGGGGTCTACCCCTACTCGGCGGCGGTGGTGAGCGAGGTGGCCCCGGAGGTCGAGGCGGTGCCGGAGACGTCGCTCGCCAAGGGGACGATCCGGTTCCAGCCGGGACACCCGCTGCCGGACGACGTCGTCCGGCTCATCGTGCGCACGCGGATCGCGCAGATCCGCGGTTCCTGACCGGGCCCAGCGACCGGTCCGTCGGCCGCCCGGCTCGCACCCTGTTGGATGTCGGTGCTCGGTGGCAGCATCGGCCCATGAGCAACGAGACCTCTCCCGAACCCCGTCCCGGCGACCGCGGGCCGGCCGCGCCGTACACCGTCCAGGTCGCGATCGACACGACCGATCCCCACGCCCTCGCCGACTGGTGGGCCGAGGCTCTCGGCTGGGTGGTCGAGCCCCAGGACGAGTCGTTCATCCGGAGCATGATCGCGCAGGGCTACGCGACCGAGGAGGACACGATCGTCCACAACGGCGCGCTGGTGTGGCGCGCGGGCGCGGCCATCCGGCACCCGGACGGGCTCGACGTCGCGCCGCGCCTCCTGTTCCAGCCCGTGCCGGAGCCGAAGACCGTGAAGAACCGGGTGCACCTCGACCTGCGCGCGGCGGGCGAGCCCGCGACGCCGCCGGACCCGGCCGAGCTCGACCGGCTCCTCGCCCTCGGGGCGCGCGAGCTGAGCCGGGGACGCCAGGGTCCGCACGGCTGGGTCGTGCTCGCCGACCCCGAGGGCAACGAGTTCTGCGTCAGCGTCGCCGGCTGAGCCGTCGACCCCGCACACCACGAGAGGGAGCCGGATGCACAAGACGGGTCAGGACGTCGCCGAGTTCGTCGCCGGCGTCGCCCCGGCGAAGCGTCGGCGCGACGCCGAGACGCTCCTCGCGATGCTGCGCGAGATCACCGGTCTCGAGCCGGAGATGTGGAACGCGGGGATCATCGGGTTCGGTGACTACCACTACCGCTACGAGTCCGGGCGGGAGGGGGACGCCGGCGCCGCCGGCTTCGCCCCGCGCAAGGCCTCGACCGTCCTGTACCTCCCGGACGGGCTCGGCTACTACGCGGACCGGCTCGATCGGCTCGGCCCGCACAGGAGCGGCGTCGGGTGCCTCTACCTCACCGACCTGACGACGCTCGACCTCGACGTCCTGCGGGACGTGCTCGCCGAGTCCTTCGCTCGTCTCACCGGTGGCACGTACACGAAGCGGGCGCGGGAGGGCGGCACCGAGTAGCCGGTGGGACGACGCGGTGAGCGGTCGGGACGGCGGGCGTGGGGGGTCCGGCGTCGGGCGGTCCGGAGCTGTGGACGGGCGGGCGCCGCCGCAGTCCCGCGAAGCTCCGTCTCGATCCTGCGACAACTCCTCACCGCGGGCCGAACCCTCGTTAACGTCGGGGAATGCGCCTGACGAACCGGACTTCCCGCCACCTCGCCCTCCTCTCCCTTCCGCTCGCCGCCGCGCTCGCGCTGACCTCCTGCAGCGCTGCGGTCGAGGGCGGGGACCAGTCGCCGAGCGAGACCTCGGCCGCCCCGGACCCCGCCTCGTCCCCCTCGAGCGACGCCGCGACACCGACCGACGCCGCCGAGACGCCGAGCGCCACGCCGGAGGAGTCCTCGACGGCCGGTGCCGTCGGCGACACCGGCGACACCGGCGACACCGTCACGCTCCCCGACGGCGCGACCTGGCTCTCCGACGTGCCGTCGGTGTCGGGCCGCGAGTCCGGTGCCGTCGTCGACGTGACCGTCCGCGGCGTCGCGCCGACCCACGCCACCGGCCAGTTCCTCGGCTGCGACGGCACGACCGACGTGGTCCAGTACGACCTCGGCGGCGCGTACGCGACGTTCGACGGGCGGCTCGCGATGCGCGACGGCGTCCCGGACGGCCTCGTCGCCGAGGTCGTGATCCTGACCGACGGCGAAGCGGTCTCGGCCTACCGGGTCGACGCCACGGACGACGGCGTGCCGTTCCGGATCCTCGCGGACGGCGTCGACGTCCTCGAGGTGCAGACGACGGCCGTCGAGGGCGAGTGCCAGACGGACGCCGTGCCCTACCTGGTCTTCGTCGACAGCTACCTCACCCGGTAGCCGGAGCCCCCGGCGGAACGAGCCGGGCCGCACGACTCGACGTCGTGCGGCCCGGCTCGTCGTGCTCGCCCGGCGCTGACCGACACGGGCTCACCCCGCGCGCCGACCGGCACGGCTGCACCGGGCCACCCGGTGCGCGCCGCCGGGCGCGGCTGTGCCGGGCCGACCGGCGCGGTCGACCCGGCGTGGACGGTGCCGCGGGTCAGGAGCTGAACAGCCAGATGCCCCCACCGACGGCTGCCGCGACGAGGATCGCGTAGAGCGCGAGCATCCCGTAGCCGAGGACGAGACCGATGACCGCGAGCGCCGTGCCGCTCTCGCCGGTGCGGCGGATCTGTCCGAGCCCCATGTGACCGAGGATGACCGGGACGATCGCCAGGCCGCAGAGGCCCGTGATGAGCGAGGCGATGGCGAGGCCGTTCGTCCGGGGGACCATCGGGACGGCGGGGTACGGGGCGTAGGCGGGCGCCTGGTAGGCGGCCGGGCCTGTCGGGGTGCCGTACGCGCCGGGCGTCGGGGTGCCGTACGCACCGGGCGCGGGGGCCTGCGTCGGGGCCGCCGGCGTCGAGGCCTGCGTCGGCTGGACGGGCACCACCCGGGTCGGGACGGGCAGCCGGGTGGTCGGGTCCTGGGGGTCGGGGTGCGTCGTCATGCGACAAGGCTACGGATCGGGTCCGCGCCACGGACCTCGACCGCGTCGCAGTCCTGTCGCAGATCGGCGACGGCGCCGGCCCCGAACTGCCGAGCCAACCCCGGGACAAGCCCGCGGCGCCCCGGCTAGCGTCGGTTCATGAGCACCGCAGCCATCGCCGAGATCGCCGTGGATCTCGCCGCGAACCCAGCAGTCGCCGCCTCCGCCTGGACGAGCACGGGCCTCGCCGCCTGGTGGTGGCCGCACCACCCCGACGCGACCTACGACTTCGAGCCCGAGGTCGGCCGCACCTTCCGCCTCGCCACCGAGCGGGGCGGCCAGGCGGTCCGCGGGGAGTTCCTCGACGTCTCGGAGGACTTCCTCGCCTTCTCCTGGGTGTGGATCGACGAGGGCGAGGAGCTCGACGGCGAGCACGTCACCGTCGCCTTCGCCCCGCTGGAGGGCGGCGAGGCCACCCGGGTCACCGTCGTCCAGAGCTCGACGCGCGAGTCCGTCCAGGCCGCGAGCCGCCGCTGGGCCGACTCGATCCAGCGCCTCGAGGCGGTCTACCCCGGCTGACCCGCGTCGTCCCGCGCCGCGTCGTCCCGCGCCGCATCCCGCGCGAGGCGACGCCGCCGCAGCTCCCACAGGACGAGCACGACCGCGACGACGACCAGGATGGCGACGACGTCGACGACCGGTCCGGACGCTCGCGCGACGACGGTCTGCAGCCAGTACTGCGTCTCGAGCGGCAGGAGCTCGGGCGCGCCGACCAGCCCGTTGGTCGTCCAGAACAGCACGCCGACCGCCACGATGAGCACGCCCGTCACGATCGAGGTGGTGTGCGTCTCGCGACCCAGCAGCGTGACGCTCCGGCCGCGCAGCAGCCGCTGGCCGCGGGGGCCGAGCCGCCGCCACAGGGCGGCGATGAGCAGGAGCGGGAGGACCATGCCTGCCCCGTAGACGGCGAGCATGACCGCGGCCTCGAGGCTGCCGCCGCGCGTCACGGCCAGCGTGAGCACGGCGCCGAGGATCGGGCCCGCGCAGAACCCGGCGACGGCGCTGGCCGCCCCGAGGAGGAACGACTTGCCGAGGCCCGTCGCGGTGTCCGCGTGACCGCGCAGGGCGGTGCCGCCCGGGACCAGGCGGGCGGGGTCGAACCCGAGCCCGAGGATCTGCAGCACGCCCAGCACGACGAGGACCACCGAGGAGACGACGACGATCGTCGTGCGATGGGTGACGAAGAACGCCCCCACGGCCCCCACCCCGGCGCCGAGCGGCACGAGCACCGCCAGGAGCCCGGCGTAGAAGACGAGCCCGTGGAGGGCCAGCCGCGGACCCGAGCCGACCGTCGCGGCGAAGAACGCCGGCAGCAGCAGCGCCGCGCACGGGCTCAGGAGCGCGAGCGTGCCCCCGAGGAAGGCGCTGACGAGACCGACGTCCACGACGCGCTCAGCCCTCGGTCAGGGAGTCGGCGGGACCGGTCGGGTCGGCCTGCTGAGCCGCCCGCCCCGTGGCGCCCGTGATCGCCGACTCGACCGCGGCGACGAACACGTCGGTCGGCTGGGCCCCGACGATGGGCTGGCCGGCGAGCACGAACGTCGGCGTCGAGTACGCCCCGAGCCGCAGGCCGAGGTCGGCGTTGCGCGCGATCTCCGTCGCGGCGGCGGGCGAGCTGAGATCGATGGCGAACCGGTCGGCGTCGAGGCCGAGCTCGCTCGCGAGCGCCACGAGCGCGGTGTCGCTCAGCTCCGCCTCGGAGCGCGTGTGACCGCCGGGGAACAGCGCGTCGTGGTACTCGACCAGCGCACCCTGGAGCGCCGCGGCATAGGTCGCGCGGGCCGCGCGCTCGGAGTTCGCGCCGAAGATGTTGACGTCGCGCCACTCGATGCGCAGGTCGCCGGCGTTGACGTACCGCAGCACCACGGGGAAGGTCTCCTCGCTCCACCGCGCGCAGTAGCCGCACTGGTAGTCGGAGAAGACCGTGAGCACGACGGGGGCGTCGACCGGGCCGAGCGCGAGCACGTCGTTCTCGTCGCGCCGCTCGACCTCCGCGAGGCTCACCCCGTCGGCGTCCGGCGTCGGCGCACCCGCCGCGGGGTCACCGGCGCCGGGCTCGGTCGCCGCGGCGTCGGGCGCCGACTGCCCGGCCGAGTCCGCGCCGGCGTCGGGCTTCCCGTCCTGGAGCGCGACGACGATCGCGATGAGGATGGCCGCCACCAGGACGACGACGGCCGGCACGAGCCAGGTCGCGGTGCTGCTCGTCCGCCTCGGGGCGGGTGCGCTCGACATGCGGTGCTCCAGGGTCGTGGGTCGGGGACGTCCCGCGACGCCCTGACGGCGGGCATGACGACGCGAGGTGTCGTCGGGGGCCGTCGCCGTCCATTCTGCCCGGTCACCGCCGGCGGCTCCCGCGGAACGAGGGAGCCGTGCCTCACGCCCCGGCCCCCACGACGCGGCCGGACACCCGGCGCACGCGGGCCGGATGCGCCACGATGGGACGGTGACGGGTGGACGTGGGCTTCTGGAGGTCATCGCGCTGAGCGCGCTCGACGCCGAGCGGGCGGAGCGCGGCGGAGCCGACCGGCTCGAGGTCGTCGGCACGATGGACGACGACGGGCTGTCGCCCGACCCGTCGCTGGTCGCCGAGATCGCCGCCGCGACGGGGCTGCCGCTGCGCGTCATGGTGCGGGCGCGGGCCGGCTTCGGGACCGACGGCGAGGAGCTGGCCCGGCTGCGGGGGCTGGCCGTCGCCTACCGCGGGGCGGGCGCCGACGGCCTCGTCCTCGGCTTCCTCGACGCGACCGGAGCGGTCGACGTCGACGCCGTCACCGAGATCGTCGGGGCGACCGACGGGCCGTGGACGTTCCACCGGGCGATCGACGCCTGTCCCGAGCCCGATCGCGCCTGGGCGGTGCTGCACGGCCTGCCGCGGCTCGACCAGGTGCTGACCGCCGGGTCGACGCGTGGCGTCGGGGACGGGCTCACCGCCCTGCTGCGCCGCGCCGAGACGGACGAGCCGGCCCGCTCCCGGATCCTGGCCGGCGGCGGCCTGCGGCCCGAGCACGTGCCGGTCCTCGCGCAGTCCGGGATCACGGCGTTCCACATCGGCAGCGCGGCTCGGCCGGACGGCTCGTTCGCCGCCCCGGTCGATGCCGCGCTCGTGCGCGGCTGGCGCGACCTGATCAACGACGCGCTCGCGTCACCCGGCTGAGCGACCCGGAGGCCGTCCGCTCTCCGCGGATCGACCGCGATCCCACCGCGCCCAGCTCGTCCGGGCCGCACCATCGGCGCAGGTCAGCGCCCGACCGCTCCCAGGAGCCAAGCGTGCGGCGGGTACCGATCCGCAGAGAGCGGACGCCTCAGCCCTCGGCGCGCGGTCCCGCCGGGTCCTCTCGAGATCTACCGGGGCTGAGCGGCCGGCCGCTGGGCCGGCAGGGCGCCGAGGAACTCCTCGACCGCCGCGGCGTACGCCTCGGGCTGGTCGCGCCGGACGCAGTGACCCGCGTCCGCGACGACGGCCCGGCGGACCAGGTGGTTCGTCACCGCCTCGGCGCGCGGCGCCATCGGTGCCGGGTCGGGCAGCACGAGCAGCGTCGGCACCGCGAGCGCCTGGAAGGCCGCCTCCCACGGCCCGGCGACGAGCCGCAGCCCCTCCCGGACGTACCGGCGGTCGACCAGCGGCTTGCAGGCCGCCCACGCCTCGATCTCCGCCCGGCTCCACGACGACTCGCGCAGCATCCGCTCGACGTGCCCGGCGCGCTGCGCCGGCGTCAGCATCGAGTCGAGGAACGCCTCGTTCTCGGCCACGACGTCGGGGGCCGAGTCCGGGTCCGCGTCCTCGGGCCACGGCGACGCCGGGTCCTCCAGCACCAGGGCGCCGACCCGGTCCGGTCGCGCGAGCGCGGCGTGCAGGGCGAGGTTCCCGCCGAGGGAGTGGCCGACCAGCACGACGGGCTCTGGCTGCGCGTCAAGGATCCCGAGCACGTCCGCCAGCATGACCTCCGGCGTCCGCGCCAGCTCGGCGCGCGCGAACCGGGGCGAGGACCCGTGCCCGCGCAGGTCGACGGCGAGCATCCGGTATCGCTCGCCCCAGCGCTCGACCAGGTCGGGCCAGGTCGTCCCGGCCTCCGTCAGGCCGTGCAGGAGGACCATCGTCGGTGCCCCCGCGTCGGTCCGGCCGAAGGGGTGGATCGTCAGCGGCAGGCCAGCGGCGTCGTCGTCATCCATCCCGTCCGACGCTACCGCCCAGAAGGCCGAGGAGTCCTTGATACGGCGCCTCCCGCAGCGGCTCGTCGCTGAGCATCCGGAACAGCAGGGCCCGCAGCATGGCCTGGCGCGCGCGGCCGGTCCGCCACGCCTCGAGCGCCGAGTCCGGCGCGCCGTGCCAGAGCACGCAGTCGAGCACGCAGATCGCCTCGGCCCACAGCACGGGTCGCCAGGCGGGACTGAGGTCGATGACGAGGGCCACGCCGCGCGGGTCGCGCAGCACGTTCGAGGCGAGGTCGCGGTGGACGAGCTGGTCCGGGCCGAGTCGCCCCGCGTCCACCGGCTCGAGCAGCTCACCGATCGCGGCGATCGACGCGAGGAACGACGCCGACGCCCCCGGCCGCGCCGCCGACACCGCGGCGGACAGGCCCGCTGGGTCGCCGAACGCGATCGCCTCCGCGCGGTCCCAGCGGCTCGAGGACGGCAGTGGCGGGCGCTCGCGGACCGCGGACGCGAGGTGCGCGTGGAGCAGCCGGCCGGTCGCGAGCAGGACGTCGAGGTCGTGGCACGCCACGACGCCGGGCTCGAAGCGCGTCGCGGCCCAGCCCTCGACCACCCACTCGCCGTCGCGGGCCGGCACCGGCATCGCGAGCCGGAGGGGTCGCCGCCCGGGCGCGACGTCGATCTCGTAGGCCAGCCGCGCCTGGACCGGGCTGAGCCACGCCTGCAGCCCGGGATCGCGATCGGGGCTCAGCGCCAGGTCGCCGGCGCGGACGGAACCGCCCTGCCCACCGTCGAGCCGTTCGACGTCGTCGGGAACGGCGAACCGGTCGAGCACGGTCGGGGAGGGAAGCGCTGGCACCTCACGAGCCTACGGGCGGGTCCGCCGCGGGCGGGAGCCCTCGTGGCGGGAGGCCGCCGGCTACCGCACCCGCCGGAGCACCCGCGCCGGGACCCCGCCCACCACCGTGTCCGGCGGGACGTCCCGGGTGACGACGGCCCCGGCCGCCACGACGGCGCCGTCACCGATCGTCACGCCCGGCAGGATCGTGGCGTTGGCGCCGATCCAGACCCTGCACCGTACCGACGCCCGCCGACGAGCCCCGCGAGACGGCGGGCGAGGCAGGGCCTAGCCTCGGGGCATGGACGAGCCGGTGGACCGACAGCCCGACGGGCGAGCCGACGACCACTCCGGCGCGCCCGACTGGGCCGCCGTGCACGACGCCTGCCTCGACGCCACGATCGCCCTCGCCGCGTCGCTCACGCCCGAGCAGCTCGCGAGCGCCGTCCCCGCGACCCCGCGGTGGAGCGTCCACGACGTGCTCGCGCACGCGGCCGGGGTCGCGAGCGATGTCGTCGCGGGGCGGATGGACGGTGCGCCCGGGCCCGCCTGGACCGCGCGGCACGTGGCCGAGCGGGCCGACCGGACCGTCGCCGACCTGATCGAGGAGCTGGCGGCGACCCGCGCGGCGGTCGCCGCCGTTGCCGCCGGCACCGACCGGCCGGCCGTCGTCTGGGACCGCTCGGTCCATCTCGCCGACCTGCACGAGGCCCTCGGTCTCGGGGTGCCACCGGACCCGACGTGGCGCCCGGTGCTCGCCTCGGCGGCCCCCGGCCTGCTCGCCGGCCTCCCCCTGAGCGTCGCCTGCGCCGGCCGGACGTACGGGGCGGGCGGCCCGGAGGTCACGGTCGACGCCTACGAGCTGGTCCGCGCGCTGTTCTCGCGTCGCTCGCGCCGGCAGGTCCGGGAGTGGGCCGGTCCGACCCCGAGCGACGACGAGCTCGACGCGCTCGCCGTCTTCGGCCCGCGCGAGGACGACCAGCCCCGGCCGTGAGCGATCGGGACCAGCCGGTGGCGGGGGATGACAGGCTGGTGCCATGGCTCGCACCCCCGTGTCCACCTACCGCCTCCAGCTCGGCCCGGACCTGACGTTCGACGAGGCCGCCGCCCGCGTCGACTACCTGGCCGACCTCGGCGTCACCGACCTCTACCTCTCGCCGATCCTCCAGGCGGCCCCCGGCTCGACCCACGGCTACGACGTCGTCGACCACTCCCGGATCAGCGAGGCCATGGGCGGGCGCGAGGGCTTCGAACGGCTCGTCGCCGCGGCCAGGGCGCGCGACCTCGGCATCGTCCTCGACATCGTGCCCAACCACATGGCGGTGCCGACCCCCGCCTACCTCAACCGGGCGCTGTGGTCGGGGCTCAGCCTCGGCAAGGACTCCCCCTACGCCTCCTGGTTCGACGTCGACTTCTCCGCCGGCCAGGTCCTCATGCCGATCCTCGGCACCCGGATCGGGGCCGTGCTGGCCGCCGGCGAGCTGACGATCGAGGACGCCCCGCCCGAGGCCGTGACGACGGACGCGGCCGGCGCCACCGCCGACACCCCCTCCCCCGGCAAGGTGCTGCGCTACTACGACCACGTCCTGCCCATCCGCGAGGGCACCGAGAACCTGCCGCTGACCGAGCTGCTCGACCGCCAGCACTACCGGCTCGCCTACTGGAAGGTCGCCGACGAGGAGCTGAACTACCGGCGTTTCTTCGACGTCGGGACGCTGGTGGCGCTGCGCGTGGAGGACCCCGAGGTCTTCCGCGCGACGCACGCGCTCGTGCTCGAGCTGCTGGAGCTGGGCCTCGTCGACGGGCTGCGGATCGACCACCCGGACGGCCTCGCCGACCCGCGCGGCTACCTGCGCCACCTGGAGGAGGCGACCGGCGGGGCGTGGACCGTCGTCGAGAAGATCCTCGAGCCGGACGAGACGCTGCCGCGCGACTGGCCCACCGCCGGGACGACCGGGTACGACGCCGCCTGGCGCGTCGGCCAGGCGCAGATCGACCCGGCGGGGGCGACGGTGCTCGGCGCGCTGATGACGGAGCTCACCGGCGACGCGGTCGGCGACCTGCCGGCCCTCACCGAGGAGTCCAAGCGCGAGATCGCGACGACGTCGCTCGCGGCCGAGGTCGAGCGTCTCGCCCACCTCGTGGCCGAGGAGTGCCGCGCGGACGTCCGGCTGCGCGACCACACCCTCACCGCGATCCGGGACTGCGTGCGGGAGCTCGTCGTCGCGTGCGACCGCTACCGCGCCTACGTCGTGCCGGGCGAGCAGGCGAGCCCCGCGGCCGTCCGGCTCGTCGAGGAGTGGGCCGAGCACGCCGCCCGCGGTCTCGACGACGACCGGGACGAGACGCTCGCGCTCGTCGTCGACCTCGTCCTCGGCCGCGAGGTCGGCAGCGCCGGCCGGACCCACGACAAGCGGCGGGCCGAGATCATCGTCCGCTTCCAGCAGGTCTGCGGCGCCGTCATGGCCAAGGGCGTCGAGGACACGACGTTCTACCGGTGGACGCACCTCACCTCGCTCACCGAGGTCGGCGGGGCGCCGCAGAAGTTCGCGGTCGCGCCGGACGAGCTGCACTCCTGGGCGAGCGCCGTCCAGCGCAGCCACCCGGCGACGATGACGCTCGGCTCGACGCACGACAGCAAGCGCGGCGAGGACGTGCGCGCGCGGATCGGTGTGCTGTCCCAGCTCCCCGACGCCTGGGCCGATCTCGTCCACGCGCTGCGCGACGCGACCGAGGAGGCCCGGCCCTACCTCCTGCACGGGCGCACCGAGAACCTGCTGTGGCAGACGCTCGCCGGCACGTGGACCCCCGACGGCCCGCTGGACGCCGACCGGTTCACGGCCTACCTCGTCAAGGCCAGCCGCGAGGCGAAGGAGTGGACGAGCTGGACGGCGCAGAGCGCCGCCGGCGAACAGGCCCTCGTTGCGTACGCGGAGCACGTCGTCGCCTCCCCCGAGGTGGCCGAGCTGATGACGGCGTGGGTCGCGCGGACCGCCGAGCCCGTCCGCACCGCGACGCTCGCGACGAAGGCGCTCCAGCTCACGCTGCCCGGTGTCGCGGACGTCTACCAGGGAACCGAGACGACGACCGTCGCGCTCGTCGACCCCGACAACCGCCGGCCCGTCGACGTCCAGCACCTGCGCGAGGGCCTGCGCCGCCTCGACTCCGGCGCCCGGCCGACGACGCTCGGCGAGGAGAAGCAGCGCCTCGTCGCCGCGATCCTCCGGCTGCGGCGGGCCGAGCCCGCGACGTTCGTCGGGGAGCGCGCGGGGTACGTGCCGCTCCCGACGTCGACGGGGCACGCGATCGCGTTCGCCCGGACGCTGGACGGCGACTCCCGCGTGTGCACCGTCGTGACGCGCCTGCCCGTCGCGCTCGCCGCCGCCGGCGGCTGGGGGGAGGCGAGCGTCGTGCTGCCCGACGGGCGCTGGCGCGACGTCGTCTCCGACCGGCTCCACGACGGCGGCGCGACCCGCCTCGCCGACCTCCTGGGCGACTCGCCCGCCGTCGTGCTCGCGGCCGACGCCACCGACGACGGGACTCGCCCGTGATCCCGGTCGCGGTCTGGGCCCCGGACGCGCGCGGCGTCGAGCTGGCCACCGGCGCCGAGCGCACGCCCCTGACCCGAGCGGCCCGCGACGGCTGGTGGGAGCACGCCCCCGGCCTGCCGCCCGGGACGGACTACGCGTTCGTCGTCGACGGCGCCGGCCCGTTCCCCGACCCGCGCTCGGCGCACCAGCCGCACGGGGTCCACGGCCCGTCCCGGACGTTCGACGCCGGCGCGCACGCCTGGCGCGACGCCGACTGGCGCGGGCGGGACGTCCGCGGGGCCGTCGTGTACGAGCTGCACGTCGGGACGTTCACGCCCGGCGGGACGCTCGACTCCGCGATCGAGCGGCTGGACCACCTGGTCCGGACGGGGATCGACGTCGTCGAGCTGATGCCGCTGGCCGCCTTCCCCGGCCGGCGCGGCTGGGGGTACGACGGCGTCGCGCCCTACGCCGTGCACGACGCCTACGGCGGACCGGCGGCGCTCCAGCGGTTCGTCGACGCGGCGCACGCCCGCGGGCTCGCCGTCGCGCTCGACGTCGTCTACAACCACCTCGGCCCGTCGGGGAACTACCTCGGCCGGTTCGGGCCGTACTTCACGGACGCCTACGAGACGCCGTGGGGCTCCGCCGTCAACCTCGACCAGGCGGGCTCGGCCGAGGTCCGCGCCTACGTCGTCGACAACGCGCTGCGCTGGCTGCGGGACTTCCACGTCGACGCGCTGCGCCTCGACGCGACGCACGAGCTGCGCGACTCCAGCCCGACGCACCTGCTGGCCGAGCTGTCGGGCGCCGTCGCGCGCCTCGCCGACGAGCTGGGCCGTCCGCTCGGGCTGATCGCCGAGTCCGACGTCAACGACGTCGCGACGGTGACGCCCGTGGCGGACGGCGGGCTCGGGATGACGGCGCAGTGGGACGACGACGTGCACCACGCCATCCACGCCTTCCTCACCGGCGAGCGGCACGGCTACTACGGCGACTTCGGGTCGCTGGTGACGCTCGCGAAGGCGTTCCGGGACGTGTTCGTCCACGACGGGTCGTGGTCGACGTTCCGCGGCCAGGAGTGGGGCGCTCCGGTGCCGCCCGAGATCGACCGGCACCGCTTCCTCGCCTCGACCTCGACGCACGACCAGGTGGGCAACCGCGGCCTCGGCGACCGGCCGACGGCGACGCTCACGCCCGGGCTGGTGGCGATCGGGGCGACCCTGCTGCTCACGGGACCGTTCACGCCGATGCTGTTCATGGGCGAGGAGTGGGCGGCGCGCACGCCGTTCCGGTACTTCACGGACATGGACGACCCGGCCCTCGGCGAGGCGATCCGGGAGGGGCGCCGGGAGGAGTTCGGCGGTCACGGCTGGGAGGCGGTCTACGGCGGCGAGGTCGAGGTGCCCGATCCGCAGGCCCTCGCGACGTTCGAGGCGAGCCGGCTCGACTGGTCCGAGCCCGAGCGCCCGGGCAACGCGCGGCACCTGGCCTGGGTCCGCCGGCTGATCGAGCTGCGCCGGGCGCACCCCGAGCTGCGGGACGGGTCCTCCGCGAGCGTCGACGTCGCCTACGACGCCGACGCCGGGTGGTTCGTGCTGCGCCGCGGGCCGTTCGCCGTCGCCGTCAACGCGGACGACGAGCCGGGCGTCGTCCCGCTCGGCGCGGGTGCCGCTGGCGCCACCGTGCTCGCGAGCTGGGAGCCGCGGGACACGATCGACGGCGGCGGCAGGACCGTTCCCCCGGACGGGACGCTCCGGCTGGCGGGACACGACGTCGCGATCGTCGGTCCTGGGGAAGGATCGTCTCCGTGAACAACGACGAGCGCATGCGGACCGGTCTCCTCTACAACCCCGGCGTGGCCGAGCTGGTCGAGCGCCAGACCGCCGCCCTGGAGACCCTCTACGACTTCAACGCCACCCGGCCGTCCGAGGGCGAGCGCCGCGCCGAGCTGATGACGCGGATGTTCGCGTCGGTCGGGGAGGGCTGCTACATCGAGCCGCCGCTGCACGCGAACTGGGGCGGGCAGCACGTCCACCTCGGTCACCACGTGTACGCGAACTTCAACCTCACGCTCGTCGACGACGGCGAGATCCACATCGGCGACCACGTCATGTTCGGCCCGAACGTCACGGTCACGACGGCGGGCCACCCCGTGCTGCCCGAGCTGCGGATCACCGGCGCGCAGTTCAACATCCCCGTCCGGATCGGGCGGAACGTCTGGGTCGGCGCCGGCGTCCAGATCATGCCGGGCGTCACGATCGGCGACAACAGCGTCATCGGGGCGGGGAGCGTCGTCACGCACGACATCCCGGCCGACGTGGTCGCCCTCGGGACGCCGTGCCGCGTGCTGCGCCCGATCGACGAGCGCGACCGCGAGGTCTACTGGCGCGACCGCCGGATCGACGTCACGCCCGAGGAGCTGCTGGCGCTCCGGTAGCCCGGCGCCTGCGGCCCGGCGCCCGCGGCCGTCAGACGAGGACCTCGCCCCGCTCGGCGACGACGCGCCCACCCGCGACGACCAGCTCGCGGACCGGGCGGCGCACCACGGCGTCGGGGACGTTCTCGGCGTCGAGCAGCACGAGGTCGGCCCTGGCCCCGGGCACGAGGTCGTGCTCGCGGCGCCCGACGAACCGACCGGCGCGCCGGGTCGCGAGCTCCATCGCGTAGGTCAGCTCGGCCTCGTCGACCAGCCCGTGCAGCCGCGCGAAGGTCTGCGCGATCGCCAGCAGGTCGCCGTCGCCGTAGGGCGACCACAGGTCGCGGATGCCGTCCGTCCCCAGGCCGACGGCCACGTCGCTCTCCCGCATCTCCCGCCACGGCAGGGGCGAGGTGCGCACGGGCGCGACCGTCGTCCAGGTGAGCCCGGCCTCGGCCGCCCGGGCGACGAGCTCCGCGCGCCGACCCGGGCCGAGGTCGCCGAGCGCGAAGCCGTGCGCGATGTTGACGCGGCCCTGGCGGCCGGCCGCGACGGTGCGCTCGGCGATCAGCTCGAGCTGGAACGCGCCGAGCTCGGCGCCGTCGTGGAGGTGGATGTCGATCCCGACGTCGCGGCGGACGGCGATCTCGAACAGGCCGTCGAGCTGGGCCACCGGGTCGCGGTCGATCGACGCCGGGTCGAGACCGCCGATGTGCTCGGCTCCGGCCGCGGCCGCGCGGTCGAGCAGCTCGAGGACGCCCGGGCGGCGCACCACCCCGTCCTGCGGGAAGGCGACGATCTCGACGTCGATCGCACCGCCGAGCTCGGCGACCGCCTCGCGCACGGTCTCGATCCCCCGCAGCCCGACACCCAGGTCGACGTCGACGTGGCTGCGCACCGCCGTCGTGCCGTGCCGCAGGAACTCGCGCAGCACGGCGACGGTCGAGGAGAGGCTCGGGATGCCGAGGCCGTCGCGGACCGCCCGCTCGTGGGCGATCCGGCCCTGGGTGCTGCCGCGGTCGCCGCCGAACGGGACCCACGGCATCCCCCACCAGGACTTGTCGACGTGGGCGTGGGCGTTGACGAACCCGGGCACGGCGAGCAGCCCGCGGCCGTCGATCCGGGCCTCGACCCCGTCGGGGTCCGTCCCGGTCGGGCGGACCTCGCGGATGCGGCCGTCGGCGATCAGGAGGTCACGGGCCTCGCCGCCCCAGGGGCGGACGTCGGCGATCAGGAGATTTGGCATACCAAGAGTCTAGGGACCCTCCGCCGGCGCGGGAACCCGCCGGTCCGGGCGGACCCACGCGGCTCCGACGAGCCAGCCGGCCCGACGAGCCAGCCGGCCCGACGACTCAGCCGGCCCGACGACTCAGCCGGCCAGGTCGCTCAGCACGGCCATCGCGACGGCGCGGCTCGTCTCGACGTGCCGCACGGCCAGCTCACCGGCCAGCTCGACGTCGTGGCTCGCGATCGCCTCGCAGATCTCGCCGTGCTCGGCGTGGATGAGCTCCGGCCGGCCGTTCTGCCGCAGCAGCCAGCCGAGCCGCCCCTTGAGCGGCGCGAGGACGGTGCTCAGCACGTCGTTGTCGGCGATCTCGACGATCTTGTCGTGGATCGCGTTGTTCGCGCGGTTGAGCGCGACGGTCTCCCCGGCCTCGAGCGAGGTCCGCGCGCTGACGACGAGCGCGCGCAGCTCGGCGACGTCCTCGGGGCGCGCGCGGGCGGCGGCGAGGCGCGCGGCCAGGACCTCCAGCGCGAGCCGCACCTCGAAGATCTCGACCACCTCGCGGTGCGTGATGCGCCGGACGGTGACGCCCTGGCGCGGCCTGCTGGTGAGCAGCCCCTCGCCCTTGAGGATGTTGATCGCGTCCCGGACCGGCAGGCGCGAGACGCCCAGCTCCTCGGCGATCGTGCGCTCCACCAGCCGGTCGCCGGGGTGGAGGCGCCCGTCGAGGATCCAGTCCCGCAGGACGGTCGTCACCCGGTCCCACAGCAGGGGGTCGGGGGCGTCGGGCGCGGGCCCCCCGGGGGTCAGCACGGCGCTCGACTCACTCATGGCGGGTCGATCGTATCGCCATCACCCCCGGCCCGCCGGGGCCGGCCGCCGGGATCGACCGGGCCGACCCCGGCGGCCGGGTCAGCCCGTCACGGGGCGACGTACCGGATGCCCTCGGGGATCCCCTGGCGGATCTCCGTCCCGACCGTGCGCTCCAGCAGCTCCGTCAGCCGGTCGAGCGGACCGATGAGCGCGCGACCGCCGTGCTCGGCCACCCGGATCGCGGCGTCGACCTTCGGCTTCATCGAGCCCTCGGCGAACGCGAGCTGGCCGATGGCCTCGGGCGTCGCCTCGAGGATGTCCCGCTGCTCCGGCGTCCCCCACGCCTCGCTCACGTAGTCGCCGTCCGTCAGCATCACGAGCGTGTCGGCGCCGAGCTCGACCGCGAGCGCCGCGCTCGCGAGGTCCTTGTCCACGACGGCCTGAAGGCCGGTCTCGCGTCCCCGGTCGTCGATCTTCACGGGCACGCCACCGCCCCCGACGCAGACGACGAGGTGGCCGGCGTCGAGCATCTCCCGGACGATGTCGACCTGGGCGATCCGGACCGGGTCCGGGGACGGCACGACCCGGCGGAAGGCGCCGCCGTCCCGCGCGATGGTCCAGCGGTACTCCGCCGCGGCCTCGGCCGCGTCCTGGGCCGAGTAGGTCGGGCCGATGAGCTTGGTCGGGTGCTGGAAGGCCGCGTCGTTCTCGTCCACGACCGTCGTCGTGAGGACGGCGACGACGTCCCGGTCCCCGCCGAGGGCGTTCTTCAGCTCCTGCTGGACGACGTAGCCGATCATCCCCTGCGTCTCCGCGCCGAGGATGTCGAGCGGGTAGGCGGCGACGTCGCGGTAGGCGAGGTTCTGCAGGGCGAGCAGGCCGACCTGCGGGCCGTTGCCGTGCGTGAGCACGACCTCGTGCTGCCGGGCGAGCTCCGCGAGGGTCTGGCAGGTGGCCTTGACGTTGATCCGCAGGCGATCGGCGGTCATGGGCTCCCCGCGTCGGGAGAGGGCGTTTCCGCCGAGGGCGACGACGACGCGCATGAGGTGGTCCTTTCGGTGGGGCGGGCCGGGCACGGTTCGACGCACGCCGGGGACGGGCGCGCCGGTGACGCGCCGGGTGGGGGGTGGTAAGGCGCGCCGGTGACGCGCCGACGGGTCAGGGGACGGTGATCTCCTCGAGGACCGGCTCGGGGCCGACGAGTCGCTCGCCGGCGAGGCGGCCGAGCTCGGCGCAGGCCAGGCCGAGGAGCGCCCCCGCGACGAGGGAGCCGAGGAGCGTCCACAGGTGGGCGCCGGTCCAGTCGCCGTTCTCGACCACGGCCAGGTAGCCGAACGTCGAGTAGCAGCCGACGAAGATGCCGGGGACGAACGCCAGCCACTTCACGGCGCCCATGAGGACGATGAGGCCGACGACGACGCCGACCGCCAGCCCGGTCCCGACGTTCCCGCCGATCGGGGCGCTGCCCCAGAGCATGAGGAAGGCGGTGAGGACGCCGACGAGCACCGTCGCCAGCGTCATGGGCAGCGCCTCGCTCATCCTCGAGCGGCCGCAGGCGAAGTACGCGGTGCAGGCGGCGAAGCCGATCCAGACGGACAGGTTGGCGTAGCCGGCGAGCCCGGCCCAGGCGCCGCAGAGGATACCGGTCACCACGGCGGCGGCGACGAGCTTCTTGTTCACGATGACTCCTACGTCACAGCGGTTGTCGGATGGGGGTGTGGGTGAGGACGGTGAGGGCGTCCACGAGCCCGACCAGGGCATCGGTGCCCGAGGTCGAGCCGATGGCCGCGGCGCGGGCGAAGGTCGCCGCGAGCCCGGACGACCCGGCGGCGGCACCCGTCGCCACGGCGGCCGCGGCCGCCAGGTCCTCGTGCAGTCGTGCGTCGCACGCGGCGAGGAGGAAGGCGCGGCTGACGGGCGTGGTGGCGCCGTCGTCGACGAGGACCGACCGGATCGCGGCGACGACGGGGGCGAGCGGCGACTCCCGCCCGTCGGACGGGAGGTGGAGCAGCGCCGCGACGACCCCGACGAGGTAGTCGTCGCCCGAGGGGGTGAGCCCGACGCCGAGGCCGACGAGTCCCGCGACCGCCGGCCGAAGGGTCTCGGGCGCGGCGGGGCCATCGAGGCACGGGCGCAGGGCCCGCCGCAGATCGGCCGCGCCCGCGTGGAGCCGCCGGTGCAGCGCGACCTCCCCCGCGCCCGGATCGGGACCGGGCCGGAACGAGCCCGGTCGCGCGCAGGCCGCGAGCGCCGCCCGCAGCCGGTCCGCGGTGACCGGGTCGCCCGCCCGGGTCGCGCCGGACGGGGCGGGCGCGACCCGGCACGAGAACGTGCTCGCCCCGCGCGCGTCGACGTCGAGCCCGGGCGCCCGGACCCAGCCCCGCGCGATCTCGACCTCGGCGCCCGGCGCCAGCAGCTGCAGCCGGGGCACGTCGGTCACCAGGACGCCGGGGGCGCGGCGTCCGGTGGCGGCGAGCAGCGTCAGCACGTCGTCGTCGACCTCGAGGTTGACGGCGTGGGCAAAGCTCGACGCCACCGTGGCCCGCGCCCCGAGCCGGAGCGGTCGCTGCCAGACCTCGTCGGCGCGCAGGCCACGGTGGACGGTCATCGCCGGACGCGCCGCGGTCAGCCGGCGATCGAGTCGGCGAGCGCGACGATCGCCTTCTCGAACACCTCGAACGGCGGGTTGACCAGGCCGGTCCCGATCATCCCGATGCCGGCCTCCTTGTGCGCGATGGCGGTGTTGATGATGGGCAGCTCGCCCGTCTCGATCACCTTGACCACGTCGATGCCCGTGCAGATCCCGCGGAAGTTGAGGATCGGGATGGTCAGGTTCGGGTTCGTCGTCGTGGTGATGTGCAGCATGTCCTTGGAGTAGGCGAGCGCCTCGTCCACCGTGCCGCCGACCAGCGGGACGATCGCCGGCGCCGCCGCCATGGCGAAGCCGCCGATGCCGTAGGTCTCCGTGATCGCCGAGTCGCCGATGTCGAGCCCGGAGTCCTCCGGCTTGTAGCCGGCCATCATCGGGCCGAGCACCTGCTGGGCGGGACCCGTGAACCACTCGAAGCCCGGGAAGCTGGACGCCCGGATGCCGAACTCGGTGCCGTTGCGGCACATGGTCGTGACGATCGTCGAGTCCGCGACGCCGTGGGCCGCGTCCATCGCGCACTTCGCGACCGCCATCCAGGTGGGCCCGGAGAAGTAGTCGCTCGACGCGATGAACTCGAAGACCTTCTTCTTCTCCTCGATCGGGAAGTCGGTCATGAGCATGTGCGGCGCGAGCGCCTGGAACAGCAGCACCGTCCCGGCGATGTTGCGGTTGTGGTCCTCGTCGCCCATGTGGAGCGCCTGGGCCAGCATCGAGCGCAGGTCGATCTCGCCCGCGAGCTCCATCGCCTGGGCCAGCATCGGGCCCATGACGTCGCGCATCCAGACGAGCCGGTCGATCACCGACTGGTCGTTCGCGCCCATCCGGAGGATCTTGGCGAGCTGCTCCGAGAGGTTGGTGTAGGCGACGTTGCCGTGCGTCTTGTTCTCCACGACGTGCATGTACATCGAGGCGGACGTGACGCCGGCCATCGAGCCGACGCAGTCGTGCTCGTGGCAGGGGGAGAACACGACGCCGCCGCTGGCGGCCACCTCCTCGGCCTCGGCGATGTCCTTGGCGAGGCCCTCGAACACGATCGCGCCGGTCACGGCGCCGCGCATCGCGCCGCACATGTCCTCCCACGCGATGGGCGGACCGGCGTGCAGGATCGTGTTCGGCGTCATGCCGGGCACGACGTCGAGCGCGCGGCCGAAGCCGACGAGGACCGGGTGCGCGTCGATGATGCGCCGGACGACCTCGTCGTTCGCCGCCTTCACCCGGGCGGCGACCTCGGGGGCCTGGAGGCGGGCAAGCGCGTCCCGCACCTGCGGGGAGTACTCGCGCGGCGGGGTCCACTCGACCTGGACCGCGCCGGCGCCCTGCGCCTCCACGTCGGTGGCGAAGGAGGCCAGCCCGACGTTCACGACGTCGAGCCGCTGACCGAACAGTTGGTTGGACATGGGTGGGTACCTTCTCTCAGCTGATCATCTCGAGGGCCACGTCCGCGAGGTCGATCACGTCGTCGACGACGTGGACCCCGCGGGCCGTGAGCGCGGCCACCTGAGCCGCCTTGTTCTGGGGGTCGCGGTCCGTGCCGAGCACGTACGCGACGATCTCGAGCGGCCGGTCGGCGGCCCGCGCGGCCGCCTGCGCCTGCTCGAGGGCGGGGAGCAGCGCCCCGACCGGGTCCGGGTGCGAGCCGTAGCCGAGCTCCACGTCGAGCACCAGGACGGCGGTCGCCGGGTCCGCGGCCTGCTCGAGGATCGCGGCGTTGCGGATGGTCGGGTCGATCATCGGGTGCGGTCGGCCCTGCGTGTACTCGTCGGCCCCGAGGTCGATGAGCAGGTGGCCGGACCGGGACTCGGGCGTGATCGCGAACCGCTGGTCCTTGGCCACGTTCGAGCGGGTCGTGTCGGGGTAGCGGCGCTTGACGGCCTGGAACACCTCGTCGCACACCGTCCCGCCGCAGAACAGCCCGCGCAGGTCGGTCTGCTCCGGGAGCCGGGCGGCGCGGATGCCCTCGACGTCCACCTCGAGGTGCCCGACCGGCGGCAGCTCGCCACCGCCGGTCACGACGGAGACGGCGGCGCGGGCCGCGTCGCGCGTGGTGGCGACGAACGTGACGTTCGACGGCAGCTCCTCGGGCTCGGCCGCACCGATGAAGCAGACGACGACGGGGGTGGCGAGCTCGGCCGCAGCCGCGAGGACGCGCGCGGCGACCGCGGGCGCCGGGGGCTTCGACAGCAGGACGATCACCTCGGTGCCGGGGTCGGCGTCGAGCATCCGCATGCCGTCGAGCATCATGATCCCGCCGATGGCCTCGGACAGGTCACGACCGCCGACGCCGATGAGCTGGCTGACGCCCGAGCCGAGCGCGTCGATCCGGACGGAGAGCTCCTGCGAGCCCGTCCCGGACGCGCCGACGACGCCGACCGGTCCCCGGTTCACGACGTTCGCGAAGCACAGCCCCGTGCCGTTGATGATCGCCGTCCCGCAGTCGGGGCCCATGACGAGCAGGCCCAGCTCGTGCGCGCGGCGCTTGAGGTCCAGCTCGTCGTCCACCGTGACGTTGTCGGAGAAGATCAGCACGTTGCGGCCGGCCGCGAGCGCGGTGCGCGCCTCGTCGGCCGCGTACTCGCCCGGGACCGAGATGATCGCGAGCGATGCGCTCTCCTCGTTCTCGTACGCCTGCCGGGACGTGCGGTACGTCGTCTCGGTCGGAGCTGCGACACCGAGCGCGCGCAGCTCCTCGACCGTGACCAGCGCCTCGTCGCAGAGCTCCTCGGTGGCGCACTGGACGACGATGATCTGGTCCCGCGGCGTGGCCGCCTCGACCTCGGGCGTCGAGAGCCCGACCTCCGCGATGACCTGCTTGTTGAGGTTCGTGCCCATGCCGATCATGGCCTGGTCGACGATCTCGAGCTGGTTCACCTTGGTGGACAGGGCCATGAGGGACATCGAGTCGGCGTACGTGTTCGCCTTCACGACAGCCTTGATGTGCATAGTTCTTGTCTCCTTCGACGCGGGTCCGCAGGCGCAGGGGGGTCTGCGCGCGCTCGGCGTGACCGGACCGGTCACCTGCTCGCCGGATCAGTGTAGGGATTTTGGTATACCAAACGCCATAGGTCCAAGGTCCCGGGTCGTCGCGCCGCCGTACAGGCGTCGTTCGACGCCGAGAGGCGCGGTACGACGGCGTCGGAGGGGTGCGGCGACGCGGACGTCGGGCCGCGAGGGCGGCGAGCCAGCGACGAGCGAGCCCCGGACGGCCTACCTACGCTTGCGTAGGTCATGGGCTACGGTGGACGGGACGGAGCGTTCGCTCCGCATCCTCACCGTGGCGGCTGGCAAGTCGATCACCAGCGAAGCCGGGAGACCATGCCGACCGCTACCCCCATCGCCGCACCGGGCGGAACGGCCGTCCGCGAGCCGCGCAACGCCGTCGTCAGCACCTACACCGCCCTGTCGAAGCAGGTGCGCGACGCCGGCCTCCTGGCCCGCGCGACCGGCTACTACCTGTGGCTGGTCGCCGTCCTCACGGCGTGCCTGGCCGGCCTCGTCGCCGGGTTCGTCCTGCTCGGCCACTCCTGGTTCCAGCTCCTCGTGGCGGCGGCGCTCGGCGTCGTCCTCACGCAGTTCGCGTTCGTCACCCACGAGATGGCCCACCGCGTCGTGTTCGCCTCCGGGCGCACGAACGACCGCTGGGGCCGGTTGATGGCGAACGCCCTCGTCGGCATCTCCTACACGTGGTGGATGAGCAAGCACACGCGCCACCACGCCAACCCGAACCACGTGGGCAAGGACCCGGACATCGAGCCGGACACCATCCTGTTCCTCGAGGAGGACGCGGCGAAGCGCACGGGGCTCCTCGGCTGGCTCACCCGGTTCCAGGGCTACGCGTTCTTCCCGCTGCTCACGCTCGAGGGCCTCAACCTGCACGTGACGTCGATCCGGTCCGTCGCGGCGAACGAGAGCGGCCGCACCCGCGTCATCGAGCTCACGACGATCGCCGCCCGGCTCGCGATCTACCTCGGCCTCGTGCTCTGGGCCCTGCCGCTCGGCATGGCGTTCGCCTTCCTCGGCGTGCAGCTCGCGGTGTTCGGCGTCTACATGGGGGCGGCGTTCGCGCCGAACCACAAGGGGATGGCGATCATCCCCGCCGGCAGCAAGCTCGACTTCCTGTCCAAGCAGGTGCTCACCTCGCGCAACATCCGGGGCGGCCGGGTGATGAACGTCCTCATGGGCGGCCTCAACTTCCAGGTGGAGCACCACCTGTTCCCGAGCATGGCGCGCCCGCACCTCATCGCGGCGAGCAAGCTCGTCCGGGCGCACTGCGCCGAGCTGAAGATGCCGTACACCGAGGTCTCGCTGGTCGAGTCCTACCGGATCGTCGTGGCGTACCTCAACCGGGTGGGCCTCGGCGAGCGCAACCCGTTCGACTGCCCCACGTTCAACACGCTGCGGCGCGTGTAGCCGGAGTTCGCCCGGGCGCGGCTCACGGCAGCCGGTACACCGAGACGTGGCTGCGCGAGTCGGCGGTGAACGTGCTCCGGTCCCAGTCCGCCCAGCGGTGCTCCAGCTCCAGCCCGGCGAGCCGGGCCATGAGGTCGAGCTCGCTCGGCCAGGCGTAGCGGTGCGGGGACCTCGTGATCCGCGCCTCGCGACCGCCGCCGAGGTCGGGGTCGAACCCGACGTGGTGGGAGACGACGAGCTGGCGCAGCGCGTCGTAGGTGTCCACGAGCAGGTACCCCGGCTCGCTCACCTCGACCGTCGCTCCGTGCCCCGCCGGCAGGGCGCGCAGCTGCGGCACCCACAGCTCCACCACGAACCGGCCGCCAGGTCGCAGGTGCCGCGCCGCGTTGCGGACGCAGGCCACCTGCTCGTCCTGGGTGAGCAGGTTCGAGATCGTGTTGAACACGAGGTAGACGAGCGCGAACCCCTCGCCGACCCGCGTCGTCGTCATGTCGCCCTGGACGACGGGGAGCCGCTCGTCGTCGATCTTCTCGCGCAGCCGCGCGATCATCGCGTGGCTCAGCTCGACGCCGACGACGGGGACGCCGGCCTCGACCAGCGGGATGGCGACGCGACCCGTCCCGACGGCGAGCTCGACGGCCGGGCCGCCCTCGGCCAGGTCAGCGAGCGCCGCGACCGTCGGGCCGATCACCTCCGGCGCGAACATGCCCTCGCCCGGCGTGTCGTAGGCGCGCGCCGTCTCCACGTCCCACAGGAGCTGCTGGTCGATGCTCGGCTGACTCATCGGCCCAGCCAAGCAGAGCCGGACGAGCGGCGGCCAGGGGATTCCACCGGCCCCCCTCCGACATCGGGGTGGATCGCACCGCGAGAGACGATGCGATCCACCCCGATGTCGGAGCCAGGAGGGGCCGGGTCGGCCTCAGTCGCGCAGCGACGCCCCCCAGGGCTGCGCCGGGTCGTGGACCGCGACGGCGAGCGTCGTGTCCGACTGGCCGTAGTACGCGAACCACGTCCCCTTGAACTTCACCAGGCCCTCGACGAACGTGACGTTGGAGACGAGCCCGTTGAGGTCCTCGAACGTCTGGGGCGCCAGCCACGGCACCTGCATCCGGGCGAGCACGGTCGTCGGGTCGTCGGGGTCGATGACCACCTGGCCGCAGCGGTAGTCGACGTCGACCGTCCCGTCGGGGTTGACGGTCCGGGTCGCGCCGTTGGTGAGCATGAGCAGCAGGCCGTTGTCCGTCAGCACGGGAGACGTCCCGATCTCGACCAGGTCCTCGTCGAACGAGCCCGGTGTCGGGGAGTACATCGGCTCCGTGTCCGGCGTGCCGGGCGTCCAGTGGACGAGGTCGTCGCTGGTGGCCCAGTAGATCGCCCCCTCGCCGAAGTACATCCACCACTTCCCGTGCATCCTGACCGGGACGATGACCCCGGCCTTCGACCAGTTGAACCCGCGTGGGTCGACCGTCGCAAAGGTGTCGAAGTCCTCGAACAGCGGGCCGTGCTTGGTCCACGTGCGCAGGTCCGTCGACGTCGCAAGGCACAGCTGCGCGCTGCGCCGGTCCCACCCGGTGTACGTGAGGTAGTACGTGCCGTCGATGAGGGCGATCCGCGGGTCCTCGACGCCGAACAGCTCGTAGTCCTCGCTCGGGGAGAGGATCGGCTCCTCCTCGCGCTCGAAGTGCAGGCCGTCCCGGCTCCGCGCGAGCCCGACGTGCGACACGATGTCGTCGGCGTGCGCCCGGTAGAGCAGGATCACCTCGTCACCGTCGACCAGCGCCGCCGGGTTGTAGAGGTTCGCCGACTCCCAGCTCCCGCCGCGGGGCCTCAGGATCGGGTTCCCCTCGTACGGAACGAACGGACCCAGCGGGAACGTCGCCCCGGAGAACATGGTGTGCATCGGATCATCCCTTCACGGCGGCACCGATGTCGGCGGCCTTGAAATAGCGTTGGAAGACACAGAACAGAACGACGACCGGGAAGGCCAGCGTCGTCGCGCCCGCGAGGATCGCCCCGTTGGGGTTGGCTGTCGACTGGGCGACGTTCGAGATGTAGTTCGCCAGCGACACGGCCAGCGGCTGCATCGAGGCGTCCTTGGTGATGAGGAAGGGCCAGAGGAACTCGTTCCAGGGCCCGATGAACGTCACGAGGATCACCGTGACGAGCGCCGGCCGCACGAGCGGGACGGCGATCCGGGTGAGGATGCCCAGCTCGCCGGCGCCGTCGATCCGGGCCGCCTCGAACATCTCCCGCGGGAGCGCGCGGAAGAACTGGGTGAAGATGAAGACGGCGGTGGTGTTGATCGCGAACGGCAGGATCATCCCGAGGTAGGTGTCCCCCAGGCCGTAGCCGCGGGTGATCTGGACGTACAGCGGGATCATCAGGAGCTGGAACGGCACCATCTGGACCAGGAGCATGAGCACCCAGACGACGCCGCGACCGCGGAAGTCCAGCCGGGCCAGCGCGTACCCGGCGAGGAGGCCGAACACCACCGTGCCGAGCAGCACACCGAGCGTGAACACCAGCGAGTTGAGCAGCGAGCCGACGAGGTCGATCCGCGAGTCGATGTTCGTGAAGTTCTGCGTCGTCCAGCCCGACGTCGGCAGCAGCCGGTCGGGGCTGTTCGTCGGGTTCTCCTGGAAGGCGCCGACGAGCATGAAGTAGAACGGGAACGCGAACACGAGCGCGGCCGCGCCGAGCAGGACGTACCGGACCCAGCCGAACCGGGAGCCTCTGGACATTCAGCTCTCCTTCGACACGCGGTTGGCGGCGAGCGACAGCATCCCGACGACGATGACGAGCAGCAGCCCGATCGCCGAGGCCGTGTCCGGGTTCTGCTGCTGGATGCCCTGCTGGTAGATCAGCAGGACGGGGGTGACCGACGCGCCGTCGGGGCCACCGCCGTTCGTCAGCAGGTAGGGCTCGGTGAACAGGTTGGCGCCGGTGATGATCGCCAGCACGAGGACGAGCGCCGTCGCGGTCCGCACCCCGGGCACGGTGATGTGCCGGAACCGCTGCCAAGCGTTCGCGCCGTCCGTCATCGCCGACTCGTGCCGCTCCCGCGGCACGTTCTGCAGCGCCGCGAGGTACAGCAGGATGTAGAAGCCGAGCTGTTTCCACGTCACGTACAGGGCGATGGTCGGCATCGCGAGGGCCGAGTTGATGAGCCACGACGGGTCGGGCGCGAGCGGCCCGAGGATCGTGTTGACGAGGCCGCGCGAGGAGAACAGGAGCATCCACACGCCGACGAGCGAGACGCTCGCCGTCAGGTACGGGACGTAGAAGGCGACCCGGAACGCCGCGGCCCACCGCACGCCGGCGTCGAGCGCCGTCGCGAGGACGAGCGAGGCGACGACGGTCAGCGGGACGTTGATGACGAGGAAGACGCCGATGTTCTTGAACGACTCCAGCACCTGGGGGTCGCCGAGCACCTTGGCGAAGTTGGCCAGCCCGACGAACGGCTTGTCCACCTCGACCCCGGGCGCGGTGAAGAAGTAGTCGTGGAACGCGATGTAGATGGCGAACCCGAGCGGGTAGGCGAAGATCGCGACGACGAACACGAGGTACGGCAGGGCGAAGAGCGACCCGATCGGCTGCGCACCCCACCACCTCGGGCGTGAGGCGCGCAGCCGGGTCGAACCGGAGGACATCGGTCAGTCCTTGACGAGCGCGTCGATCTCGGAGGCGGCGGTCGCCAGGAAGTCGTCGACCGACTGCGTCGCGAAGATGACGCCGGAGGAGTACTGGTCGCGGAACTTCTGCCACACCTCGACCGAGTTCGGGATGCTCGGCACGTCGGCCACGCGCTCCGCCTGGTCGGCGAAGGCCCTGTAGTCGGGGTTCTGCTCGAAGTAGTCGGCGTAGGTGGTCGCCAGGTCCGTGCGCAGCGGCATCTGCCCCGTCGCCTCCAGGAGCTGGCCGTCGGCCTCGACGCTGGTCGAGAACTTGAGGAACTCCCACGCCGTGTCGGGGTTCTTGCACGCGGTGAACATGGAGACGTTCTTGGAGTCGGCGAAGGTGACGACGTCCTGCCGGCCGTCGGAGGTCGGGACCGGCATGAACCCGACGTCGACCGAGTCGGCGTAGGAGGCGATGGCCCACGGCCCGGCGAGCTGCATCGCGGTGCTGCCAACGGACATCGCGTCGTCCGTCGAGGCCTCCTTGGGGGCGAGCCCCTCGGCGTAGACGGTCGCCCAGAAGTCGGCGACGGCCTTGCCGTGCTCGTCGTCGAAGGTGCTGGCGCCGTCGACGACGAGCTGCGTCCCACCGGTCTCGGCGAGGTAGAGCGGGTAGAAGTCGAACCACGGCTGGTAGAACTCGTTGGTCGGCGAGGGCCAGATGGCGCTCACCAGGCCCGAGTCCACGAGCGCCTTCGACCCCGCGAGGAAGGAGTCGTAGGTCTCCATGCCGGGGTTCTCCGGGTCGAGACCGGCGGCCTCGAACAGCGTCTTGTTGTACATGACCATGACGGGGTTGGACTTCCAGGGGAGCTGGTAGAAGCCGCCGTCGGTCTCATAGGCCGCGGCGTTCTCGCCGCTGCGCTCGGTGATGTAGCTCTCGCCGTCGCTGAACGTCGACAGGTCGACGAGGCCGCCCTGGCGCACCCAGCCGGAGACGGCGGCGGTCGCGATGTTGTAGACGAGGCACGGTGCGGTGCCGGCGGTGATCGCCGCCGTGATCGCCTCCTCCGACGAGGACCCGGCGGGGATCTCCTGGGCGGTGACCTTCTCGTCGGGGTGCTCGGCGTTCCAGGCCTCGACGACGGCCTTGCCCCAGGCCACCTCGTGCTCGTTGTTGGACAGCCAGACGTCGATCGGCCCGGTGCCGCCGCCGGCGTCGCCGCCGTTGCCTCCCGTGCCGCCACCGTCGCCGGTGCAGCCGGCGAGCCCGGCGACGGCGAGCAGCGCTGCGCCCCCGATGGCGGCGGTGGTGCGTGTGAACCTCATGGGTGTCTCCTTCAGACGGTGGTGCGTGCGGGCGCGTCGGTGCTCTCCCGCAGGACGAGCTGGTTGCAGTCGACGGTGATCGACCGCGGCTCCTCGCCGGCGATGTCGGCGAGGAGCCGGCGCGCGGCGACCTCCCCGCGACGGCGTGGGGCGGTGGCGACGCTGGTGAGCGCCGGGCTGAGGTGCTCCGACAGGTGATCGTCGTCGAACCCGGCGACGGCGAGGTCGTCGGGGATCGCGAGACCCTGCGCGCGGGCGTAGGAGTAGCCGGCGATCGCCATCGTGTCGTTCGCGTACAGGATGGCGGTCGGCCGCTTCGGCAGGGCGAGGAGCTCGGCCGTCGCGCGACGGCCGCTGCCGGCGCTGAAGTCGCCCTCGCGCAGCAGCTCGGGGGTGCCCGAGCCGGCGAGGTAGGCCTGCGCGCGGGCGCGCGAGTGCACGTAGTCGAGCGGGCCGGCGACGTGTGCGATCCGGCGGTGGCCCTGCCGGCGCAGGTGCGCGATCAGCTCAAGCACCGGGGAGGCGTCGTCCGTGCGGACGCAGGAGAACCGGGTGCGGTGCGGGTACGCGCCGAGGAGCACGGCCGGCAGGCGGAGCGTGGTGAGCAGCTCGACGCGCCAGTCGTCGCGGTGCAGGTCGAGGACGATGACGCCGTCGGCGCGGCCGTGCTCCATCGCGCGGTAGGCGCGCTCCTCGGCGGTGCGGTTCGCGACCACCTGCAGGACGAGGGCGATCTCCTGCTCAGCGAGCACGGACTCGACGCCGGCGATGAACGCCGGGAAGAACGTGTCGGACGCGAGGATCTCGGGCTGGCGGGCCAGGACGATGCCGACGGCGTTGGCGCGGTGGGTGGCGAGCGCCCGGGCGCTCGAGCTCGGCACCCAGTGCAGGTCGCGCGCCGCGGCGAAGACCCGCTCCTTCGTGGCGGTGGAGATCGTCCGCTTCCCGCTGTAGGCGTGCGAGACGGTGGCCTTGGAGACGCCGGCGACGCGAGCGACGTCGCTGATCGTCGGAGAGGCTGCCGCGCGCCGCTGGGAGGTCATGTCCGTCAACGTAAGTTCGTCCGCGAACGGAGGTCAACCGGTTTGACGGAGTTTGGTTGGAGGTGGATTCGAGCGGTGTGAGACGGACTGCGACGGAGATGGGGCCGCGACGGAGCCGGCGCGGGTCGGGTGCGGCGGCCGGTGCAGCCGACGTGGGAGGTCCGGCGCAGGTCCGTGCGGGGCCGGGCGCGGGTCCGGTGCGGCGGCCGCGCGGGAGGGCGCGGCTGCGGGCGGCGTGTCCGCCCCGGGCCGACGCGAGGGCGACCCGGCGGGTCAGTCCGCGGGCGGCGCGGCGGGTCAGGTCCGCGGGCGGCGCGGCGGGTCAGGTCCCCGGGCGGCGCGGCGGGTCAGGTCCCCGGGCGGCGCGGGGCCGCGGGCGTCGCGGCCGTCCGGCCGGTGCACCCGCCTCGCTCAGGTGTGCCGCGTGAGGTCGTCGGTGCGGCCCGCCTGCTCCCGCGCCCGGACGCGCCCGGGGGCGAGGTCGTCGCGCCTCGCGCCGGAGAGGCCGGCGAGCATGAGCCGACGCTGCTCGTCGCTGGTCATCGCACGGCGTCGTCGGGTGCGGTGTCGGGACGGGCGTCGTCGAGCGAGGCGGGGACCGGCGTCGGGCGCGCCGAGGCGAGCAGTCGGGAGCGGACCGAGAGCGCCGCGAGGGCCAGCGCCAGGAGGGCGACCACGAGCAGGATCGCCGTGCGCAGCCCGTGCTGCTCCCCCAGCAGGCCGAGGACGGGCGGACCGACGAGGAACGCGAGGTAGCCGGCGGTCGCGACCGCGCTGACGCGCTCGTGCGGCCGGTCGGGGTCCTCGCCGGCGACGGAGATCGCGACCGGGAATCCCAGCGAGGCGCCCAGCCCCCAGAGCGCGACCCCGCCGACGAGGACGGCCGGGTGGGGTGCGTACGAGACGAGAAGGACGCCGACCGCCGACGTCACGACGCTCGCGACGAGCACGCGCGGGCTGCCCATCCGCGCCACGAGGACCTGCCCGGAGAAGCGGCCGATCGTCATGACGGCGGCGAACGCGGCGAACACCATCGACCCGCCCGCCTCGGACAGGCCGAGCCCGTCGACGGTGAGGAGCGGTAGCCAGTCGTTGGCCGACCCCTCGGCGAACGCGAGCGCGAGGAGGGCGACGCCGAGCAGCACGAGGGCGGGGTCGCGCCAGACCGGCCGCCCGTCGGGAACCGGGACCGGCACGGCGCCGGGCGTCGCGCGATCCCGGGCGGCGCCGGGTGGCTGGTCCCCGACCACCGCATCGACGGTCGCGTCGACGACCGCGACGCCCACGACCGGGTCGCCCGCGACGGCCCGTCGGCCGAGGGAGGCCTCGGGCAGCCCGCGCACGGCCCAGCCGGCGAGCGCGACCATCACGGCGGCGCAGCCGAGCAGGTGCCACGGGACCGGCACCGATGCGGCCGTGAGGACGATCCCGACGAGGGCGCCCACGAGCGTCCCGAGACTGAACGACCCGTGCTGCGCCGGCAGGACCGGACGGCGCAGGCGACGCTCGAGCTCGGCCCCGTCGATGTTGAGGGCGATCTCGCCGGACCCGCTGCCCATCCCGAACAGCGCCAGGCCGGCGAACACCGTCGGGGCCGAGCCGGCAGCCGCGCCGAGCGCCACGACGGCGACCCCGGCGGCGAGGAACCCCGCGCCGGCCACGATGACGCGCCGGGTTCCCGCCCGGCGCACGAGGGGACCGCCGGCGAGCACCCCGGCCATCGAGCCGACGGACAGCCCGAACAGGACGAGGCCCATCGTCGCCGTCGAGGCACCGAGCCCGTCGCGGACGGCCGGCGTGCGGGTGACCCACGCGGCCATGCCGATGCCGACGACGAAGCTGAGCGTGAACAGGGACAGGCGCCACCGGGCGAGCTCGCGAGTCATGAGATGTACGATCGTACACGAGACTGGTACGGTCGTACACATGACGGATCCCTTCGCCGACGACCCCCGATCCCAGCGGGAGCGCATGCTCGCGGGCGACCTCTACATCGGCGGCACCGACCCCGAGAGCAACCGCATCGCCCAGCGGGCCGTCCATCTCGCCGACGCCTACCGCCGCGCGTCCGTGGCCGACGAGGCGGCGGCACGCGGCCTGCTGGAGGAGCTGCTCGGCAGCCTGGGCGACGGCGCGTTCGTCAAGCCGCCGCTCTTCGTCGACTACGGCGAGAACATCCACATCGGCGCGCGCACGTTCGTGAACTACAACCTCGTCGCCCTCGACGTCGTGGACATCCGGATCGGCGAGGACTGCCAGATCGGGCCGAACGTCCAGCTCCTCAACCCGACCCACCCGATCGAGCCCGGTCCGCGCCGGGACAAGCTCGAGGCGGCGGAGCCGATCACGATCGGCGACAACGTGTGGCTCGGCGGCGGCGTGATCGTCTGCCCCGGCGTCACGATCGGGGACAACTCGGTGATCGGCGCCGGCTCCGTCGTGACGCGCGACGTGCCGGCGAACGTCGTCGCCGTCGGCAACCCGGCCCGGGTCATCCGGGAGATCTGACGACGATGGCCGCGACCAGCCCGCGCGGACCGGCCGATCCCGGCCGGCGGGACCGGATCGTCGAGGCGACGCTGGAGGTGATCGCCGCCGCCGGCGTTGCCGGGGCGTCCCACCGCAGGATCGCGGCCGCCGCGGGGGTGCCGCTGGGGTCGATGACGTACTACTTCACCGGGATCGAGCAGGTGCTCCGGGAGGCGTTCACGCGGTACGCCGACCGTGCGGCCGACGCGTTCGACGCCGCCCTCGACCGCGCCACGACACCCGCCGAGGCGCTGGACGTCGTGGCGGAGACCATCCTGCGGTCCGGACCCGACCACGGCGGCGACGCCGTCGTTGCGTACGAGCTCTACACGCTGGCGGCGCGCGAGCCCGCCTTCCGCGACATCACCGAGCGCTGGATGGCCCGGAGCCGAGCGGCGCTCGAGCGGCACCTCGACCCGCTCACCGCGCGGCTGCTCGACGCCCTGATCGAGGGCCTCTCGGTGCACCGCACGCTCGACCGCGATCCGGTCGACGCGGCCGACGTGGTCGAGGCCGTCCGCCGGCTCGCCCGCGGCTGAGGCGGGCGGGGCGGGGCACCGGGCGCGGTCCGGCCGTCACGAGCCCGCCGCCACTGTCGACGACATCGTCGGTGGCCCCCCGTCTGGGACGAGTACCTGGTGCCGATCCTCGAGCTCCTCGCCGACGGATCGACCGGCCCGCCGGCGCCCGCGCGAGCCCGCGGCCGACGCCCTCGACCTGCCAGCCGACGCCCGCGCTCCGGCACCGGCCCGGTCGGACGCGTTCGAGGCGACGATCGACCAGGACGCCCTCGGCCCCAGCCGCCTGCACCTGCGGGCGCGCTGCGAGGCACGGGACCTCGTCATCGACGGTCACGAGGTCGAGGCGTTCGTCGCGCGGGTGCGCGCAGGACGGGCGAGCAGCGGCGTGCTCGTGACGACCGCGCGGCTCGGGCCGGACGCTGACACGATCGCGAGCTGGGTGGCACCGGGGTGATGCTGATCGACGGGGATCGGCTCGGTCGGCTGCTCATCGAGCACCGGGTGGGCGTGGTCGTCGCGCGACGGCTCGACGTCGTCCAGGTCGACGACTCGTTCTTCGTCTGAGCCCACTGACCGGGTGTGTTCCGACCCAGTGCGTGTGAAAGACACACCCACGTGAGGGCAACGCACCCACTCCGTGCACGTTCGACGCGTGTGGAAGGCTGGCCGCATGCCCGACGCCTCTCGCTCTCAGCTCGGTGCCACGAGTCGGCGACGACTGACCACCGACATGGTGCGCGGAGCTCTTCTCGGCGTCGGTGTCCTCACGGGTCTCATGGTCGTGCTGCAGGTGGTGAACTGGCTCAGCGCGTCCTGGCTGACGCAGCACCTCGGGATCCGGCCGCGCACGTGGGACGGGCTCTGGGGGGTGCTGTTCGCCCCCGTGCTGCACGGCTCGTGGACGCACCTGTTCTCGAACTTGCTGCTCGTGGTGGTGCTGGGCTTCCTGGTCGCCCTGGACGGGGCGCGCCGGTTCGCAGCCGTGACGGCCGTGATCTGGTTCGTCAGCGGGCTGGGCGTCTGGCTCACGGCACCGCCGCACTCGGTCACGATCGGCGCGTCGATGCTCGTGTTCGGGTGGCTGGCCTACCTCGTGGTCCGCGGGTTCATGACGAGGGACGTGTGGCAGATCGTGCTCGGGGTCGTGCTCATCGTGACGCTCGGCGGGATGTTCTGGACCGGGATCGCGGTGGCGGCGTTCGGATCGAGCGCGGTGTCCTGGCAAGGGCACCTGTTCGGCGCGGCGGGCGGTGTGCTGGCCGCGGTGCAGGTGGGGCGCGCGGGTCGTGGGCGGACGACCGCGTAGCGAACCGCGCTACGGTCGCGTCATGACCAGCCCGACCGATCTCCCACCCCGCCCACCGTGGCGGGTGTGGTTCACGGATCGGAGAGCACATGGCTCATTCACCCCATCGGCAGCACAAGGGCTGCCAGCGCTGCAAGCCCCACAAGAATCGGCGTCACGGCCGCGCCGTCCGCGAGCCCTGGAGCGTTCTGCGCAAGCTCGGCAAGCGTCGCCGCCTGAGCCGCGGGGAGCTCGGCGACTGAGCAGAACGGCCGCCGCCGGTCGTCGTCCGGCGGGCGCAACCCGCCGGACGACGGCACGGCGTAGCCGGGCCAGCGGTCGTATGCACCGTTCGACACCTGGATCTCGAAGCCTCGCCATCAGCCCCGTTCGGGGTTGACCTGCGTCGACGTCAGCTACGAGCGCGGAACGCCCCCACGAGCACCAGGACGACACCGGCGGCGCCCAGCACCACGTAGCCCACGATGTGGAGGAACCCCACGTACGGGCCGACGGTGAACTCGCCGACCGCGCCGTCGGCCACCGCGCCGTCGACGGTGCAGACGACGTGGATCGTCCCCGCGGTCGTCTGCTCGAAGGATCCGCTGGAGCTCCAGCGCCTCGGAAGCAGGAGACCCTGCTGCGTCATGTCCGGACGGACGCGAAGCTCGCTGCCGTCCGGCAGCGTGCCCTCGCACTCGACCTCGCCCCACCGGAACCCGGGCGAGGTGTACAGCGCGTACTCGCCCTTCCCGACCTCGGTCACCAGCTCCGAGCCGAGCGGGACGGGCGTCGCGACCCTCATGCCGGGCAGCAGGAGCAGACCGATCAGGGCGACCAGCGCGACGGCTCCGAGCACCAGAGGAGTGACCCCTCGTCGGCGAGACACCATGACACCCCCGTGACACTCCGTGCGCGAGCCCATCCCGAGCGAACGGGCGTCGTCAGACTACCGACCGCGCCGGAGGAACGACCAGAGCCTCGTCTCCCGCTAGGAGAACCCGACATCCTCGCCGACGACGTGACCCGCACGGTCGCGTGGTCGCGCATGTCGACACGCAGCCGAGATGACCCTCAGTCAGCCGTCATCATGACTCACGCTGACGTCTCGGGGAGAGGGCGAGTCAACTGAGTTGCACACGCGGCCCGTCACCGATCGGTGCATCAGACGCCGGCGATGACTACTCGGCGATCTCTCCGCTACTGCGTAGGGAGCCCTTGAACGCCAGCGGCACGGCGCTCACGCCGTCGAGGTGAGGAGTCTCGAACGCTTGGACATGAGCGTGCGGCTCAGTCTGGACCTCGAGGCTCCCCTGCTGGAGGTGACAGAGTGCGACCACGGCACCACCCGTTTCGATGAGAACGAGGCTACCGCCGAGCGCTATCCACCCCTGCGGCAAGGCGCAGCCTTCCGACCTGTGCTGAGAACTGCCGGACACCGCGAGCCGCTGAGAGGGCGTGTGTGTCTCCTAGTAGTGTGGGCGGCATCGGCAGCGGCGCTGCTGCCTAACGGAACTGTCGGGCGCCCGGTCTCGCGCGTGTGGGGAGGAGGCGTTTACGCAGTGAACGCAAGGCCAACAGTGCAGCATTACCCGGCTCCTGTAGTAACCGAACTCGAAGCGCCTCCCGTACCGAGCGCGCCAACCTCTATCACTGGGCCGCGCTTAACTCCGGCGCAGCTCATCACCTTCTATTCGCCGGACGAGTGGGAGGATTTCATCCGCGAGTGGGCTGTCGCTGTTGGCGAGGCATACAGCCAAATCAAGCGACTGGGCGGTTCGAACGACAAGGGCGCCGACGTGGCGGCGTTCAAGACGGATCGAGGCTTTGAGGGCGAGTGGGATTGCTTCCAGGCGAAGCACTACGCGAAGTTGCTTGGGTGGTCAGACGCCTTCCCAGAGATACTGAAGATCTTTGTCGGGACCGTAAACGGCCACTACATCCTGCCGAGTGTTTACGCCTTCCTCTCCCCGAAGGGATGCGGCACCGGCCTAAACCGCCTCTTGAGCAAGCCGACAGATCTGCGGCAGAAATTCCTGGAGGAACTCGGTAGCGACAAGGGGGTCGCCGCGAGCCTCGATGCGTCACTGCGCGATCAGGTGCGAACACTTGCCGAAACAACGGACTTCGCAATGTTCAGGTCGGTGGAACTGGTGGATGCGATCGCCGCTCACCGGACGACGGCCTACCACGTGGCTCGATTCGGAGGCCCGTTGCCGCCTCGGCCGCCGGCTACCAGTGCACCTAGAGAGATCGGCGAAGTCGAGGCGCGCTACGTCGCTCAGCTGATGGACGTGTACCGCGAGGCAAATCCAACTGGCAGTCTCGCGCCCGACACGCTGCATACGGAACCTCGTCTTGCAGCGCATTTTCAGCGGCAGCGTGAATCGTTCTACGCTGCCGAGTCTCTGCGTCTCCACGCTCGGGACGCCGTGCCTCCGGGCACCTTCGAGGCACTGCAAGACGACGTGCACTCCGGTGTGATCGAAATCGCGGAAGCGGATCACGCCACTTCGATGACACGACTGACACAGGTGCTGCAGGCGTCTACCCAGATCGACTTGAGCGCCCACGCACTTACGACGATCTCGCGGACCGATGACCGTAAGGGCATCTGTCACCAGCTCGCTAACGAGGACCGCCTAACTTGGATGAGAGCAGACCCATGAGCAGCCCTCTCAATGGCCCCTTGGAGACGGCCATCCGCGCCTTGACGCTCCTCGCCGAGGCGTACCCGAGGAGCCTGGATTTGAACCAACTTGTTCTACTTGACCACGGTCTGCTGCACAGCGAGGATCTCGGGGGCCCCCCGAGCCTGCACCCACCTGTTCCGATCCGCTCCAGCGAGCTTGGAGTGAAGCGTCACCAACTCACGCTCGGACTTGAGGTGCTAACAAGAGTGGGACTCGCCGACATGAGTGCCGCAGCCGGCGGTATCCACTTCACGGCTGCTGAAGGGGCACATCCCTTCCTTAGCTTGCTGGAGACGCCCCATGCTCGCGCCTTGGCAGATCGAGCGACCTGGGCGGTCGACCGCTACGGAGAGCTTTCAGACGCCGGACTCCGAGATGCGATCCGTGAAGTGTCCGGACGATGGGCAGAAGAGTTCGAGAACTTCCTCGGTGGGGAGCAAGCAAGGTGAGCCGGCTGAGGTTGTTACACATCACTCTTTGGGGACCGAACGTACCGCTGTCGACGGTCGAGTTCGGTCCCGGGCTCACTCTCGTGCGCGGCCCGTCAGACACCGGCAAGTCCTTCATGGTGGAAGCAATCGACTTCATGCTCGGCGGCAAGTCACTTAAGGAGATACCCGAGCGAACCGGCTACTCCACTGTGCTGCTCGGGGTTGAGCTACCCACTGGTGAGACCGTGACGCTTACGCGCGGAGTTGCAGGTGGCGCTCTCACGCTCCACCGCTCCGATGTCCGCAGCGGACCGTTCTCAGTCCCGGGTGAGACTCTCTCGGCGAAGCACAACTCGAAGAGCGACGCGAATCTCTCGATGTTCTTGCTGAAGCAGCTTGATCTCGACAACTCACTGATTCGGAAGAACGCGCAGGGAGCAACCGTTTCGCTCAGCTTCCGGGATCTCGTACATCTCTGCATCATCGGCGAGACGAAGATGCAATCCGAAGTTCCGCCGGCGATCACGGGGCAATACACGACGAAGACGAAGGAGATCTCGGCGTTCAAGCTGCTCTTGGAGGCGGAGGACGACTCCTCGGTCGTCGCTACCCAAGGAGCACGGGAGGGTGTGCGGACGACTGGTGCGAAGATTGAGGTGATCGATCAGTTGCTGCGCGACGTCGAGGCGAAGCTCGTCGAGACTCCCGACGAAGGTGAGTTACGCGATCAACTGGCGCGGCTCAATGCCTCCCTCGCCGATCACACGTCCGCGGTGGAGGGCCTCCTCACGGAACGATCTGGACTCGTAAAGCAACTTCGTCGCTCACAGGAGGCTGTCCAAGAGGCGAGGACCGAGCTTTCAGAAGTTGGAGCACTCCAGGGCAGGTTTGGTCTTCTCAGTGACCAGTACGACTCGGATCTTAACCGTTTGGCGACGATTCGGGAGGCTGGTGTACTCCTTGGCTTCTTCACGCCCGGAAAGTGTCAGTTCTGCGGTGCGGAGCTCGCTGATCAGCAGTACAACCATGCTCACGGTGTCGACGGCACCGTGTTCGAGGAGTCAATCGATGCCGAGATCGCCAAGACCAGGGCGCTTCGCGCAGACCTTGCGCTCACCATGGAGGAACTGGTTCGACGCGGCGGACACGCGCGGGCATCCGGACGCGAGGCAGTTGCCCAAGTCGAAGCACTGGGCGTCAGACTCCGGGTGCTCGATGATGAGCTGAGCCCTGGGAACTCCCAGCTGCGCGAACTGATCGGGGTCAAGAGCGATCTCGAGAGGTCGCTCGCTCTGTACTCGCAGGCTGCCGAACTGACCCAACTTAAGGCTGCCCTCATCGATAGTACGCAGACAGATGCGACCGTCGTCTCCGCAGGCCTGAACCTCACAGCGCTCCGAGAGTTCTCCGCCGAACTGGCGAAGCGCCTTAGTGCCTGGGGGTACCCGGATGCGGCCTCTGTCCGGTACGACCGCGCCGAGCAGGACATCTTGGCGGACGATCAGTACCGGTCCGCACATGGGAAGGGGGTCCGAGCAGTCCTCCACGCGGCGTTCACTGTGGGGCTTGCGCAGTACTGCTTGGATCGCGACATCGCCCACCCCGGTTTCGTCGTGCTCGACTCGCCGCTAGTCACCTATCGCCCGCCCGGCCGCAACTCACCGGTGCAACTCGATCAGTCGCTTCCTGTAGGGATCGTCGCTGACTTCTACCGCGATATCCAGGCGAGTTTCGATGGACAGGTGATCGTGATGGAGAACCTGGACCCGACCGAGCCGCTCGGCCCGAATGCAGTCGATGTTGTCTTCACCAAGGAGATCGGAGTCGGACGCTACGGCTTCCTTCCGCCCAAGGGCTCCGCGAGGGCAGCCAAGATGGAGGATTAGCTCGGTCGGCGGTCGCGACCGGGAGCATGCCGGATGATCCCGTTCACGGCTTCGGTGCCGCCCTTGTTGGAGCGGCCGGTGGTGAAGTGGGCCCCACGTCGTTCACCGACCGGCAATCCCGCCGACCTGGACCCACGAATCGACTGACCACACTGAGACACGCCAGTGCAACGGAGAAGACCTGCGGATCGTGGAGCTGGCGCGGCTATTTCCGTCCGTTGCTGTCCTGCATGCGGTGTCCGGGGAGCGCGCTCGGCGGGGGCAAGGACGTTGCGGTGTCCGTGTGACCTGGCGTTCGGTGAGGTCGGGACCTCGAGCACTCTGCGGGGCACCGGGATGCTAAGGATCTAGTGATCAACTTCTGTCGGACTGGCACGATGCATCCGTGTCTCCACAACAGGTCCGTCTCGATCTCGACGAGATCGCCTACGTCGCCGCAGACCATCACTTCGGCCATGTTCGGATCGGGGAGCTCGCGGAGCGGCCGTTCGCGTCGGTCGCGGAGATGGACGCCGAGCTCGTGGCTCGGTGGAACGACGTCGTCGGCGCCGACGATGTGGTGCTTCACCTTGGTGACCTCGCGCTCGGGGACCTTGAGACGACACGCAGACCCCCCTTCAGCGCCCCGCGCCTCCGCGCGCTCGGCCTGGCTGAAGAGAGGACGGCCTCACGACCTCGCCGCCCAGCTGCTGGAGGCACAACCCCCACCGGACTCCATGCCTTGCGCACTGCCCGGCTGCTCGGAGCAAGTGGTGTGGGACGGTGGTCGCGGGCGGCCAAGCCTTTCCACAGCAGGGATTGCCGGGTGCGGTTCGGTCGCGAACGCGAACGCCTTGACAAGGAGATCGAGCTGATCCGGGCGGCACTTGAGGAGGCGCCTACAACGACGCCGAAGGGCCGGACGCTTCAGGCCGAGCTGGCCAGGAGAAGGTGGGCGGTGAGCTGGTACTCGACATAGGGGACCTTGTACCGAAAACGCATACCGTCGGCGGAGGCTCGAAGGCGCCGCACCCAGGCGGCGCGAGTACCCCACGGATACAGTCGACCCAGATCCAGACCGCGCCATGCCGCGAATCGTCTGGGCGTCAAGTAGTCCAGCCGACAGCCAGGGGTTCGAGAGCCACTTCCGCGCCGGCCTCCCACGGGTAAGTGACGGGTCGCTTCCTGCAGCACATGATCTCCAGATGAAGCGCGGCTCCCGGGTCGGGGTCGCGCTGTCCGGCTTCGTCGACGGGCGCGAGATGATCCAGAAGATGCGCAAGTCCCTCGGCGACAAGCGCCAGTTCCTCCCCGACGCCACCATCGACGAGTTCGTCACCCTCTACGACGACCTGCCCAAGAACCCCCGCGCTAAAGTCCTGCGAATAAGGCGTTCGGGTTCCAGCGCGTGACGGTCAAGCGTCCGATGCGACGACGCGGGGAAGTCACCGAGGGTTCAGCCATGTGACGTTTAGGCGCACTCGTGGCGCGAGGGTCCTCCCTACAAGCAGCATCCTCATCCCACCCGGGCACCCCAGCAAACTCGAGCGACCGTCCGTCGCAAGCATCGTGGGTAACGGCGAGGGATCTGCCCACATCCCCCCGCAGGCTGCTCCGCTGGATCAACTTGTTGCACGGTAAAGTCATGTTAACGATACGCCAACAATAGGCAATATCACTTGATCACGAGCGGAATTCGAACTAAGTTCGAGAGCCGACTGGATCATTTAGGTTAACTACCTGTCCCATGGGTCAACTCGGCTGCATGTCGACAGCGCGGGTGGCGACACGGCCGGGCGGCCGCCGCCGTCGTCCCGGCCGGACCGGCTACCAGCCGCCCCCACCACCGCCGCCGACGGACCCGTCCGACGGCATGTCGACGAACCGCGTGTAGTGGCCCTGGAACGCCACGACGATGTTGGCCGTGGGACCCGAGCGGTTCTTGGCCACGATGAAGTCGGCCTCGCCCTGACGCTCGGTCTCCCGGTCGTAGACCTCGTCGCGGTGGAGCAGGATCACCATGTCGGCGTCCTGCTCGATCGAGCCCGACTCACGAAGGTCGGACACCTGGGGCCGCTTGTCCGTTCGCTGCTCGGCGCCACGGTTGAGCTGGGACACCGCGATCACCGGGACCTCGAGCTCCTTGGCCAGCAGCTTGATCGCGCGGGAGAACTCCGAGACCTCCTGCTGGCGCGACTCCACGCGCTTCCCGCTCGTCATGAGCTGGAGGTAGTCGATCACCACGAGCTGGAGGTTGTGCCGCTGCTTGAGCCGGCGGCACTTCGCCCGGATCTCCATGAGCGTCATGTTCGGCGAGTCGTCGATGAACATCGGCGCGTCCGAGACCTTGCTCATCGTGTTCGCGAGCTTGTTCCAGTCGCGGTCCTCCATCGGACCCTGGCGCAGCTTCGACAGCGGCACCCCGGCCTCCGCCGCGAGCAGACGCGTCACGATCTCGTTCGCGCTCATCTCCAGGGAGAAGACGGCCGACGTCTTCTTGTGGTGGATCGACGCCGAGCGCACCACGTCGAGCGCCATCGTCGACTTGCCCATCGCCGGTCGCGCGGCCACGACGATCATCTGCCCGGGCTGGAACCCGTTCGTCAGCCGGTCGAGCTCGGCGAACCCCGTCGGGATGCCCGCGGTGTTCCCGCCGGGCTGGGAGGCGATCTCGATCTCCTCCATCGTCCCGGTGATGATGTCGCGCAGCAGCCGGTAGTCCTCGCTCGTGCGCCGCTCGGTCACGGCGTAGATCTCGCTCTGGGCCGAGTTCACCAGCTCGTCGACGGCGCCGCCGTCCGAGGCGTACCCGAGCTGGACGATGCGGGTCCCCGCCTCGACGAGCTTGCGCAGCACCGCCCGCTCCCGCACGATCCCCGCGTAGTAGCCGGCGTTCGCGGCGGTCGGGACGGACGAGATGAGCGTGTGCAGGTAGTCGTGCCCACCGGCGCGACCCAGCTCGCCCGTCTTGGCGAGCGCATCGGCCACGGCGACGACGTCCGTCGGCTGACCGCGCCCGTACAGGTCGACGATCGCCTCGAAGATCATCTCGTGCTGCGGCCGGTAGAAGTCGTTCCCGCGGATGGCCTCGATGACGTCCGCGATCGCGTCCTTGCTCAGCATCATGCCGCCGAGCACGCTCTGCTCCGCTGGCACGTCGTGCGGCGGGGTGCGCTCCTCCAGCGATCCGAAGGCGCGAAGATCCTCGTCCGTTGCCGTCACCGTTCGTCCTCCCGCCGTCGATCACCGTGCGTGTCGTTCACCTGAGTCAGTACACCTCGGGGGTCTGACATCCATCGCACCGGCCACGTCACCGTAGGCCCAGCGGACGCCCCGGGCACGTCGCGGACGACGGCGTGGGCGCCGCCGCTCCCCAGCCTCGCCCGACGGCTGTGGACAACCTGTGTACGGCCATCGAGAGTCCGCGCCTGCCCATGTGGAAGACACACCGCCGTAATCCCCAGCACTGTGGACAGGCCGTGGATAACTCACGTCGATCTTTGAGATTGCAGCGATCACGGCTGTGGGCAACTCTCCCAGCCGTCGCCCAGGGAAATCTCGCCCCCGCGACACGCCGATCCACAGGACGACGCGATCGTCAAGTCGTCGACCTCGCGTCGCACGCCCGCGCGTGCCCGCCGCGGCACCGCGGACGACCCGCGACGGACGCCCGTGCCACCCTTGTCGGGTGTCAACCCCGAGCCTGGATCGCCGCATCCTCGCCCTCGCGCTCCCCGCCCTCGGCGCACTCATCGCCGAACCGCTGTTCGTCCTCGTCGACTCCGCGCTCGTCGGGCACCTCGGGGTGGCCGAGCTGGCCGGGCTGACCCTCGCCTCGACGCTCCTCGTCACCGCCGTCGGCCTCTTCGTCTTCCTCGCCTACACCACGACGGCGAGCGTCGGCCGGCTCATCGGCGCCGGTCATCCCGACCGTGCCCTGCGCGCCGGTGTCGACGGGATCTGGCTCGCGCTCGGCGTCGGCGCCCTCGTCGCGGCGGTCGGGATCGCCGTCGCACCCTGGGCGATCGGCCTCCTCGGCGGTCCCGACCTCTCGCCGGAGGTCGCAGCGCACGCCGTGACCTACCTGCGCACCTCCCTGCCGGGCATGCCCGGCATGCTCGCGGTCCTCGCGGCCACCGGCGTCCTGCGCGGGCTCCTCGACACCCGCACGCCCCTCGTCGTCGCCGGCATCGGCGCCGTGGTCAACGCGGGCCTCAACGCGCTGTTCATCTACGGCTTCGGCTGGGGCATCGGCGGCTCGGGCGCCGGCACGGCCCTGGTCCAGCTCGGCATGGGGGCGTGGCTCGTCGCCGTCGTCGTCCGCGGGACCCGGGCCACCCTCGGCCCCGGCTTCTCGCTCCGACCCTCGCTCGACGGCGTCGGCGGCGGCCTGCGCGACGGGTTCCCGCTCTTCCTGCGCACGCTGACCCTGCGCGTCGCGATCCTTCTCACGGTGACGGTCGCCGCGACCCTCGGGGAGATCCCGCTCGCCGCGCACCAGGTCGTCAACTCGCTCTGGGGCTTCGCCGCCTTCGCGCTCGACGCGCTCGCGATCGCCGCCCAGGCCCTCGTCGGTCGCGCGCTCGGCGCCGCGGACGAGGGCGAGGCCCGCTCGGTCCTGCGGCGCACGCTCACCTGGGGTGCGGGGGCCGGGCTCGTCATCGGCGCGGTCCTCGCGCTGCTCGCGCACCCGCTCGCCTCGCTGTTCACGCCGGACGACGTCGCTCGGTCGGCCGCTGCCACCGGCCTGTACGTGATCGCGGTCGCGATGCCGCTCGCCGGCGTCGTCTTCGTCCTCGACGGCGTGCTCATCGGCGCCGGCGACGGCACCTTCCTGGCCTGGGCCGGTGTCGCCAGCCTCGTCGCCTACCTGCCGTTCCTGTGGATCGTGTGGAGCCACGCGCCGCGCGGCCCCGGGCAGGAGGCCGCGGCGGTCGCCTGGCTGTGGCTCGCGTTCGCCGTCGCGTTCATGCTCGCGCGCGGGATCGCAACGTACCTGCGCTCGCGCGGGAGCCGTTGGCTCGTCCTCGGTGTGCGCTGACCGCGTCGACGCAGCCCCGCCGCACCTCCGGGCGTCCGCTCTCTGCGGAACTGCGCGCCCACCACCTCCGGCCACCCGCGCCCGGCCTCCCGCTGACCTGCGACGGCGCGGATCGCGCGGCCGACACCCCGGGGAGGAGCCGGTGACGATCCGCGGAGAGCGGACACCCGCCGGCCAGCTCACCGACCCGCGACCCCCGCCGGCTCCCCCGCTCGGTCGGACACCCCCGTCAGACCACGGGATGACCCGCCCCGAACGGACGCGACCTGAGCGCGACGGCACCGCGGCGGCGGCATCCGTAGCGTCGGCGGTATGAACGACGCTCACGTCCCCCCGCGCCCCGGCGCCCTCCCCACCGCGACCTCCCCGACCGGCACCGCGGCCACCGCCCCGGCCGCCGGCGTCAGCCCGACCGGCACCCCGCCCGCCGCCGTCCGCGCCCTCGACCTCAGCAAGGTCTACGGCACCGGCGAGGCGGCCGTCCGCGCGCTCGACCACGCCGACGTCGCCTTCGGTTCCGGCGAGTTCACCGCGATCATGGGCGCCTCCGGGTCGGGCAAGTCGACCCTCCTGCACCTGCTCGCTGGCCTCGACTCCCCGACCACCGGTCGCGTCGTCCTCGGCGACACCGACCTCACCCTGCTCGACGACGACGCCCTCACGCTGCTGCGTCGCGCCCGCATCGGCTTCGTGTTCCAGTCCTTCAACCTGCTTCCGATGTTCACGGCCGAGCAGAACATCCTCCTGCCGCTCGAGCTCGCCGGCCGCCGCGTCGACGCCGCCACCCGCGCGTGGTTCGACCAGCTCGTCGGGATCCTCGGCCTGCGCGACCGCCTCACCCACCTGCCGAGCGAGCTGTCCGGCGGCCAGCAGCAGCGCGTCGCCATCGCCCGCGCCCTGCTCACCCGCCCGGACGTCGTGTTCGCCGACGAGCCGACCGGCAACCTCGACTCCCGCTCCGGCGCGGAGGTCCTCGACCTGCTCCGCACGAGCGTGCGCGAGCTCGGCCAGACCGTCGTCATGGTCACCCACGACTCCGCGGCGGCCGCCTACGCCGACCGCGTCGTCCTCGTCGCCGACGGCCGGATCGCCGGCGACCTGCGGCGCCCCACCCCGGAGACCGTCCAGGCGCACCTCGACGCGCTGCGCGAGGCTGCCCTCACCAGCCCGACGACGGCGCAGGTCCGCTGATGTGGCGGCTCACCGTCGCCCAGATGCGCCGGAGCATCGCCCGGCTGGTCGCGGTCGGCATCGCGATCGCGCTCGGGACGGGCTTCGTCACCGCCACGTTCGTCACGACCTCCACGATCGAGCAGACCGCGCTGGCCGCCGCCCGCGCCGGCGTCGGTGATCCCGACCTCGTCGTCCAGCCGCCCACGTACGAGACCCTCGACGACACCCAGATCGCCGCGATCGAGGGGATCGACGGCGTCGCCGCGGTCCAGCCCATCGGGTCGAGCTGGCGCGACGTCACGGCCGGCGGACTCACCTCGGCCGTCGCGTTCAGCCCCGTCTCGCCCGACGAGCGGCTCGGCCAGGTGACCCTCCTCGAGGGTGCCGCGCCCGCCGGGACGGGTGAGATCGCGCTGCCCGCATCGGTCGCGTCGCGGTTCGGGGTCGGGGTCGGCGACGACGTCACGATCCTCGCCAGCACGTGGACGGGTGACGCCGACACCGTCCGTCCCTCCCAGCAGCTCGTGGTCTCCGGCCTCACGTCCGACGGCTCGGGGCTCGGCTTCGGCATGCCCCTCGGTCTCGCGAGCCGCGACCTGCTCAAGGCCTGGCAGGTCGAGGACGACTGGTCGTCCTGGCAGGGCGCCACGCTCGTCCTCGCCCCCGGCGCGGACCCCGCGACGGTCGAGGCGGCGATCGTCGCGGCCGTCCCCGACGTCACCCTCATGAGCGGCGAGGACTTCGCCCGCAACCAGGCGGCGCAGTTCACCGGTGGCGTCTCGGTCTTCCGCGGCCTGATCCTCGCGTTCGCCGCCGTCGCGCTGGCCGTCGCCGGCATCGTCATCGCGAACACCTTCACCGTGCTCGTCGCGCAGCGCACCAGGACCCTCGCGCTCCTGCGCTGCGTCGGCGCGACGCCCCGGCAGGTGCGCCGCTCGGTCCGGCTCGAGGCGCTCGTCCTCGGGATCATCGCGTCGATCGCCGGCATCCTGCTCGGTCTCGGCCTCGGCCAGGCGGTGCTCAGCATCCTGCGCGCGGTCAACGACGGCGTGCCGCTGCCGGCCGCCGTGCCGGTCGACGGCTGGACGATCCTCGTGCCGCTCGTCGCGGGCGTGCTCGTCACGGTGATCTCGGCGTCCGGGGCCGCGCGCCTGGCGACGCGGGTCGCGCCGCTCGCCGCCCTGCGGCCCGTCGACGCGCCGGCGGCCGAGGGCCGCACCGGACGACGGGCGACGCCCCGCGTCGTGACCGGCTGGGTGCTGACGATCGGCGGCATCGCTGCGATGGTCGGCGCGATGGCCTGGTCGAGGGCGAACCCCGGCGGGGCGTTCGAGCTCGCGCTGCTCCTCGGCGTCCTCGGCGGCATCGTCACGCTGATCGGCGTCGTGCTCGCCGCCATCACGATCGTGCCGGCGGCCATCCGCCTGCTCGGTCGCGCCGCCGGCGCGCTCGGCGGACCGGCGCAGCGGCTCGCCGCGACGAACTCCGTCCGCAACCCCGGCCGGACGACGTCGACGGCGACCGCCCTCATCGTCGGCGTCTCGCTCGTCACGATGATGGCGACGGGGGCGACGACCGCCCGGGTCCAGCTCACCCAGATGCTCGACGAGCAGCTCGCCGTCGACGTCACCGTGACGGCCCCGACGGGCACCACCCTCACCGCGGACACGATCGCGGGGATCCAGGGGGTCGACGGCGTCGTGGACTCGCTCGTGCTCGACGGGACGAACGCCGAGGTGACGTCGGACTCGGGCACGATCTCCGCCGCCGTGTGGCGCGTCGCGGAGCCGGGCTCGCTCGGCTCGGTCGTCCGCACGGCCGACGACGGCTGGCCGCGCGAGTACGCCGCCTTCGCCGACGGCTGGGTGGTCCCGAAGGACGGGAGCATCACGCTGGGCGACGCGAGCGAGGTCCCGACCGGGCTGCTCGGCGGCCTGCCGGACTTCACGGTGCTGCTCGACTCCGAGGCCTGGGGTCACACCGGGCTCACGGCTGACACGTCGGCGATCTGGCTCGCGCTGGCGCCGGACGCCAACCCGGTCGCGGTGTCCCAGGCGATCGAGGACGTGGTCTCGCGCACGGTCGACGCCGGGGCGCCCGCGCCCATCGTCGCCGGTGGCGCCGTCGAGCGCGCCGGGTACACGCAGATCATCGACACGCTGCTCATCGTCGTCGTCGGGCTGCTCGGGGTGGCCGTCGTCATCGCGCTCATCGGGGTGGCGAACACCCTGGCGCTGTCGGTGGTCGAGCGGCGCCGGGAGAACGCGCTGCTCCGGGCGCTCGGCCTGACCCGGAGCCAGCTCCGCTGGGCGCTGGCGACCGAGGGCGTGCTGCTCGCGCTGGTCGGCGCACTGGTCGGGATCGTGCTCGGGCTCGCGTTCGGCTGGATCGGCAGCTCGCTGCTGCTGGGCGTCGCCGGAGCGTCGGTGCCGCTCGTCGTGCCGTGGTCGACCATCGGCGCCGTCGTGCTCGTGGCGCTGGTGTCGGGTGTGCTCGCCTCGGTGCTCCCGGCCCGCGGCGCGGTCCGCGTCCCGCCGGTGGTGGCCCTGGCGTCCTGATCCGACGCGTCCCGATCGGAACCGATCCGAGGGGTCGGACGCGGGGTCGTGCACCTGTCCGGTGCGCGGCCCCGCGTCCTAGTCCCGGAGCCTGGTGAAGTTCCGGTAGTGGTCGTTGGAGTAGTACGCGACGCCCGTGTTCGAGGTCACGACGCGCTCGGCGTCGCGCGCCGCACCGGGCGCGACGGGGTTGACGTCCCACTCCTGGTACGTCTGGTCGAGCGGGAGGCGGTGTCGATCGGGCTGGGGGTTGTTGTCGTAGGGCCGACCTCCGGCGTGCTCGGCCTTCCCCCGGCGGAACCCGGGGAAGCCGCGGTTCTGGATGTTCGCGATGTGGCGGGAGCCGCCGGGCTGCACGCTCGCCTTGCGGACCCAGCGGACGATGCCGCGCACGCGCTCCGTCACGACGACGCCCTTGCCGCCCTCGTGGAACAGGGTGAGCTGGACGACCGGCGGCGCGGCGGCCGGTTCGGCCAGGCCGCGGACGACGGCCCGGTTGCCGGCGGCCCGCTGGAGCACCAGCAGCTCGGCGCGACCGCCGGGGGACGCCCTCGGGCCGGCCGCGCGGACCCCGGGTGACGGCCGGCCGATGCTCCGGCTCTGGCCCTGGCCCTCGATGTCGCTCGGCTCTCGGCGCACGGCTCCCGTCCTCTCGGTGGCCGGTGGGTTCCGTTCGAGGCAAGCACGGGGTCGCCGGACCGGGAAGCCCTCCGGGGCAGCCGAACGGGCAGCGCGCGGGCCGGCCGCGGGGCAGGGCAGGACGCGGACGGGTCGGCACGACGCGTCCGTCCGTCCGCAACGCCGGGCCCGGCGGCCGGCCACGGGGCCGGCGATCCGCCCCGGGAACGACGAACGCGGGGCCACGCACCTCGATCAGGTGCGCGACCCCGCGTCCGGTGTCGCGGGGAGCGTCAGGCGGGGACGACCTCGAGGGTCAGCTTCGCCGTCACGCCGTCGTGCAGGTGCACGGTCACCGCGTGGGTGCCCAGCGTCTTGATGTGCTGCTTGACCTCGATCGAGCGACGGTCGAGGTCGGGACCGCCGGCAGCCTTGACCGAGGCGGCGATCTCCTTGCTCGTGACCGTGCCGAAGAGGCGGCCACCGGCGCCGGCGCGGCCGGTCACCGTGTAGCGCGTGGCCTCGAGCTGGTCGCGGACGGCCGAGGCCGCCTCGACGGAGGCGTGGGCCTTCTTGGCGCGCGAGGCGCGCATGCCCTCGATCTGCTTCTCGGCGCCACGGCTCCAGACCTGGCCGAGACCGCGCGGAACGAGGTAGTTGCGGGCGTAGCCGTCCTTGACCTCGACCACGTCACCGGCGGTGCCGAGGCCGGTGACCTCGTGCGTGAGGATGAGCTTCGTCGTCATGATTCTCGTCCTCTCCGGTCAGCGAGCGGAGCTCGAGTAGGGGAGCAGCGCCATCTCGCGGGCGTTCTTGACCGCGCGAGCGATCTTGCGCTGGTCCTGGACGGAGACACCGGTCACGCGGCGCGCGCGGATCTTGCCGCGGTCGGAGATGAACTTGCGCAGCAGGACGGTGTCCTTGTAGTCGATCGTGCCCTCGACCTTGGCGGCCTTGAGGGGCGAGACCTTCTTCTTGGGCTTGCGAAGTGCGGGCTTCGCCATGATGAGCTCCTCGTGAGTTCGTGAATGTCAGTGATGTGGGAGGACCCGGGAGGGTCGGATCAGAACGGCGGGTCGTCGGAGAACGAGTCCCCGGCCGACCAGGGGTCCTCGCTCGAGGCGCCGCCGGAGCCGTAGCCCCCGCCGCCACCGGAGCGCTGACCGCCACCGCCGTAGCCACCCTGGCCGCCGGAGCTGCCGGAGCCGCCACCGCTCTGACCGCCGCCGAAGCCACCGCCACCGCCGCCACCGCGCGCGGCGCGCTGGACCTTGGCCGTGGCGAAGCGGAGCGACGGGCCGATCTCGTCGACCTCGAGCTCCACGACGGTGCGCTTCTCGCCCTCGCGGGTCTCGTAGGAGCGCTGGGTGAGACGGCCCTGCACGATGACGCGCATGCCCTTGGTGAGGGACTCGGCGACGTTCGTCGCGAGGTCCCGCCACGCCGAGCAGCGCAGGAACAGCGCTTCGCCGTCGCGCCACTCGCCGCTCTGGCGGTCGAACGTGCGCGGGGTCGAGGCGACCGTGAATCCAGCGACCGCGGCACCGGACTGCGTGAACCGCAGCTCGGGGTCCGCCGTGAGGTTGCCGATCACGGTGATGACGGTTTCACCTGCCATGACTGCTCCATCGTCGGGGCCGGGGCGTGAGCCCCGTGCGGGACGGGGCCTGCGGCCCCGCCTGGTGGTCGGACCCGGACCGCCGAGGCGGACCGTGTGTCCCGGGTTGCCGGCCTGGCCGGCCGGCTGCCGGCTCGTGGCCGGCGGATGACGTCGTCGTCGTCAGCTCCGTGACGATCGACGACGCCGGAAGATCAGCGTGCTGCCGTCCCCGAGGGGGCGGTGCTCAGGCGTCGGCGCGCAGGAGCTTCGTCCGCATGACGGCCTCGTTGAGGCCGAGCTGGCGGTCGAGCTCCTTGGCGAGCTCCGGCGTCGCCGTCATGTTGACGACGGCGTAGATGCCCTCGGAACGCTTGTTGATCTCGTAGGCCAGCCGGCGCTTGCCCCAGATGTCGACCTTGTCGACGGAGCCACCACCGGTGGTGATCACGGACAGGAACTTGTCGAGCGACGGAGCGACGGTGCGCTCGTCCACCTCGGGGTCGAGGATCAGCATCAGCTCGTACGGACGCATATGACTACCCACCTCCTCTGGACTGTACGGTCACGGGCTCTCCGTGACAGGAGGGTGATGCGTTCGCGGTGCCGGCCGACGGTCCAGGATGGTCCGCGCCCGAGCACACAACCGCACCATCGTAGCCGAGTTCCCGGCCGGACACGAGCCGACCGACGACGCGCTGTGCGTTCCGGCTACCCGCCGGTGCCGGCGTCCTCGCCGTCGCCCGTCGGGGTCGGCGTCGGCGTGGGACTCGGGGTCGGCGACGGCGTCGGGCTGGGGGTCGGCGTCGGGGTCGGCGTCGGTGTGGGGGTCGGCGTCGGCGTCGGGGTCTCGGTCGGCGGCTCCTCCGTCGGCGTCGGCTCCTCGCTGGGCTCCTCGGACGGGCTCGGCTCCTCCGACGGCTCCTGCGACGGCGAGTGGCTCGGCGCCACGGGCGTCGAGCGCGGCGGGAAGTCCATGACGGGCCAGTCGGCCGAGACGCGCTGCATGTACGAGAGCCACAGGTTGGCGGGGACGGAGCCGCCCGCGACGGGGTCGTAGCCGCCGAACGGCGTGATCGGCTCCTCGGTGCCGTCCGGACCCTGCTGGTAGAGCGCGACGACGGTGACGAGCTGCGGGACGTACCCGGCGAACGACGCCGAGCGGTAGTCCTGCGACGAGCCGGTCTTGCCAGCGACCGGCCGGCCGAGGTCGGAGATCTGGCTCGCGGTCCCGCCCGGGCCGGTCACCTGCTGCATCGCGTACGTCGCGTCGGCCATGGTCGACGCGCTGAACGCGCGCTCACCGGCCGTCGGCCCGGCGTACAGGCGGTCGCCGGAGGAGGACAGGACCTCGGACACGACGTGCGTCTGGTGCCGGATCCCCTGCGCGGCGTACGTCGCGAACACCCCGGCCATGTCGATCGCGTGCGGCGAGGCGTTGCCGAGGACGTTCGAGAGCACCGGGACGAGCCCGACGGTGTCGGCCGGCAGCCCGGCCGCGACGGCCGTGTCGACGAGCGCCTGGCCGGGCTCGCCGCCCTCCGAGATCGCCTGGTTGAGCTGCGCGTAGTAGGTGTTGACGGAGCCGCCCGTCGCCGTCGCGAGGTCGATCTCACCCTTGTCGCGCAGGTCGAAGTTGCTCACCTTCCAGTCGCCGATCTCCAGCGTGCCGGGCGAGTCGTAGGTCTGCTCGAGCGTCATGCCCTGCTCGAGCGCGGCGACGAGCGCGAACGGCTTGAACGTCGAGCCGCCCTGGTAGACGGCCTGCGTCGCGCGGTTGAGCCCCTCGGTGAGGAAGTCGGTCCCGCCGTAGAGCGCCGTGACACCGCCCGTCGTCGGGTCGATGGAGACGAGCGTCGCCTTGAGGCCCTCGGCGTGGTCGGCTGGCAGGTCCTGCTCGATCGTCTCGACGGCGGCGGCCTGCTGGCCGACGTCGAACGTCGACACGACGCTGACGCCGAGCCGGTTGAGCTCGTCCTCCGTGAACGGCGCCTCCTCGCCCCCGACCCCCTGGGTCAGCTCGCGCACCACCATGTTGAGGAGGTACCCGTTGGGGCCGGCGTAGCGGTCGGAGCGCTGCTGCTGGAGGACCTCGGGGAACACCTGGGCGTCCCGCTCCTCCTGCGTGATCATGCCCTCGTCGAGCATGAAGTCGAGCGTGCGGCCCCAGCGCTGCTCCGCCTTGTCGGGCGAGATCGCCGGGTCCCAGGCGCTCGGCGCGGGGATGATCCCGGCGAGCATCGCGGACTCGGAGAGCGTCAGCTCGCTCGCCGGCTTGCCGAAGTACGCCTTGGCTGCTGCCTCGATGCCGTAGGCACCGCGGCCGAAGTAGATGGTGTTGAGGTAGGCGCCGAGGATCTCCGGCTTGGTCATCTCCTGCTCGACCTTGACCGCGAGGATCGCCTCCTTGACCTTGCCCGCGTAGCTCGTGGTCCGGCCGAGGTAGTAGTTCTCGACGTACTGCTGGGTCAGCGTCGACCCGCCCTGGCGCTGGCCGCCGCGGATGTTGCTCCACAGGGCGCGCGCGATGCCGACCGGGTCGATGCCCGAGTTGGAGTAGAACCGGCGGTCCTCGGAGGCGACGACGGCGTCGCCGACGTAGGACGGCAGCGTCCCGGCGTCGACGATCGTGCGGTTGACCTCGCTCAGCGTGCCGATCGGGGTGGTGCCGTCGGAGAAGTAGACGGTCGAGGACTGCGCGAGCGCGAGGTCGTCCGGTTCGGGGACCTCCGTCGTGAGGTAGGCGGCGCCGACCAGGCCGATGGCGACGGCGAGCCCCGCCACGAACGTCCCGAGCAGGAAGCGCCAGCCCGGCAGCCACCGACGGACGGGGCCGTAGCCGGCACGCGGGTAGTTCCAGCCGCGCTTGCGCGGAGGCTTGCGCGACGGTCGGCGCGAGGACGTGCGCGTTCCCTTCGTGGGGGTCTTGCTCACGGTGGGGGTCTCCGATCGGTGGGGCAGCGGGAGCTCGGTGGAGCGCCCCGTTGCGCACAGACTCCCCAGTATCGCGGCCGGTGCGACGCGGCGGGAGGGTCCGAGCGGGCGGATTCACCGAATCGGCACACGGTTCACGCACGGCTGCTGCCTGCCCGTGGTCGGGGGTGGCCGGGGCGCCGCGTCTCCGGCGCCGTGGCCACGCCCGAGCCGGGTGCAGCACCATTGACGGTCTGACGGTGGCCGCCGCGGACGCTGCGGCCACGCCCACGTCGGAACCCCCGCTCGACCCGGCCAGACGGTGGCCACAGCCAGCGCCGTGGCCCCGGACAAGAGGTCGGCACCGGCCACCAGGCCGCGGCCAGTGCCCCCGCCGGGTGAAGCGTGCCAGGCGGTCTGACCGCGGTCGCCGTGGCCACGCCCACGTCGGAACCCCCGCTCGACCCGGCTAGACGGTGGCCACAGCCAGCGCGGTGGACCCGGACTAGGGGTCGGCCCCGGCCACCGGCCGTGGCCACACCCGAACCGGGTGCAGCGTGCCAGGCGGTCTGGCTGTGGCCACCGCGGTCGCCGTGGCCACGCCCACGTCGGAACCCCCGCTCGACCCGGCTGGACGGTGGCCACAGCCAGCGCAGTGGCCCCGGACTAGGGGTCGGCCCCGGCCACCGGCCGTGGCCACACCCGAACCGGGTGCAGCGCGCCGGACAGTCCGACCGTGGCCACCGCGGACGCCGTGGCCACGCCCAGGTCGGAACCCCTGCGCGACCCGGCTAGACGGTGGCCACAGCCAGCGCCGTGGCCCCGGACAAGAGGTCGGCCCCGGCCACCAGGCCGCGGCCAGTGCCCCCGCCGGGTGAAGCGTGCCAGGCGGTCTGACCGCGGTCGCCGTGGCCACGCCCACGTCGGGACGCCTGCGCGGCCCGGTTCGACCGTGGCCACCACGGGACCATGGCCGCGTCGCCGTGGCCCCGGAGGCCACGCTCAGCCGGGCATGGCGCACCGAACCCGGCGTGTGGGTTCGCACACTCCGCGCCCGAACCGCTTGACGGGACCCGCTCCGCGGATATATCAATTTGATACATCTTCCCGACGTGTCGAGCCAGAGGAGCAGTGCCATGCGCAACCGCGCCGACGTGCTCGACCTTGCCGTCCTCGGACGGCTCGCGGACGGGCCGCAGCACGGGTACGAGCTCCGCAAGAGCCTCATGACGACCCTCGGGGTCTTCCGCACGCTGTCCTTCGGCTCGCTCTACCCGCGCCTGCGGGCGCTGGAGGAGCGGGGGCTCCTGACGTCGTCGTCGACCTCGGCCGGGGACCCGGGCGCGCTCCCGCACGCCCTCGCCGGCCGCCGCTCGCGGATCGTCTACGAGCTGACGGCGACGGGGAAGGAGCACCTCGCGGAGTCCCTCGCCGCGTGGGACCCGACCGCGTGGGACGACGACGCCTTCGACGTCCGGTTCTCGATGTTCGCCGTCACCGACCACACGACGCGCCTGCGCATCCTCGAGGGTCGGCGCGCTCGGGTCCTGGAGCGCCGCGAGGCGTCCCGGGCGGCGCAGGCGAAGAACCGCGAGCGCCGGGACGCCTACACGCTCGAGCTGCAGCGACACGGGCTCGACCTCCTCGAGCGCGAGCTCGGCTGGCTCGACGGCCTCATCGCCGCCGAGCGGACGGGGGCCGGCCCCGGCCACCCCGCCCAGCACGGCCCTCCGGGCCAGCACGGCCTTCCCGCCCAGCAGGGCTTTGCGGCCCAGCACGGCGCTCGCGACACCACGGACGTCCGCCCGGCGGCGTCCAGCCCATCCACCGATCCCAGCGGCACCGACCGTTGACCGCCGCCACCCGGCGGCAGCACCCCTCCGAAGGAGAACCCATGAGTTCCATCCGCGTCGCGATCGCGGGCGTCGGCAACTGCGCGAGCTCGCTCGTCCAGGGCGTCGAGTTCTACAAGGACGCCGACCCGAACGGCTCCGTCCCCGGTCTCATGCACGTCCAGTTCGGCGAGTACCACGTGGGCGACCTCGAGTTCGTCGCCGCGTTCGACGTCGACGCCAAGAAGGTCGGCCAGGACATCTCGGCCGCCATCGTGTCGAGCGAGAACAACACGATCAAGATCGCCGACGTCCCGCCGCTCGGTGTGACGGTGCAGCGCGGCCCGACCCTCGACGGCCTCGGCAAGTACTACCGCGAGACGATCGAGGAGTCGGACGCGGAGCCCGTCGACGTCGCCCAGGTGCTGCGTGACGCCGAGGTGGACGTGCTCGTCTGCTACCTGCCCGTCGGTTCGGAGGAGGCCGCGAAGTTCTACGCGCAGGCCGCGATCGACGCGGGCGTCGGCTTCGTCAACGCCCTCCCGGTCTTCATCGCCGGCACCAAGGAGTGGGCCGACAAGTTCGAGGCCGCCGGTGTGCCGATCGTCGGCGACGACATCAAGTCGCAGGTCGGCGCCACGATCACGCACCGCGTGCTGGCCCGGCTGTTCGAGGAGCGTGGCGTCGTGCTCGACCGCACGTACCAGCTCAACGTCGGCGGCAACATGGACTTCAAGAACATGCTCGAGCGCGACCGCCTCGAGTCGAAGAAGGTCTCCAAGACCCAGGCCGTGACGTCCAACATCAAGGACGGCCCGCTCGCCGGCAAGAAGGACGACCGCAACGTCCACATCGGCCCGTCGGACTACGTCGCCTGGCTGGACGACCGCAAGTGGGCCTACGTCCGCCTCGAGGGTCGCGCGTTCGGCGAGGTGCCGCTCAACCTGGAGTACAAGCTCGAGGTGTGGGACTCCCCGAACTCGGCCGGCATCATCATCGACGCCGTCCGCGCTGCCAAGATCGCGCTCGACCGGGGCATCGGCGGCCCGATCCTCTCGGCGTCCTCCTACTTCATGAAGTCGCCGCCGGAGCAGTACGACGACGAGACGGCCCGCGCCAAGGTCGAGGCCTTCATCCGCGGCGAGTGAGTCGCTGACGCCGCGGACGGCAGACGCCCGCGGCGAACGAACGGCGCCCGCTCGGTGACCTCACGGTCATCGGGCGGGCGCCGTTCGTCGTCTACGCGCCGGTCCCGCCCGCGACCGGTCCGTCGGCCCCCTGGGCCGCGCGTGTCTCGAAGCGCACGAGGAGGCGGCTCGCCACCCCGCCGAACACCACGAGCGCGCTCGCCACGCCGACGAGCAGGACGAGGACCGGTTCCCAGGCACCCGTGCGGTCGAGCACCGCGCCGATGAGCGTCGGCCCGAGCGCCGCACCGGCGAAGCCGACGGTCTGCAGCACGGCCTGGATCCCGCGGGACTGCGCCTCGTCGCGGGCGACGTGCACACCGAAGGTCACGATGACCGTGAAGCAGGCACCCTGCGCCAGCCCACCGAGCAGCACCGCGGCCGCCCACCAGCCGGGCAGGGCGGCCAGGACGACGATGCACGAGAGCCAGCCGACCGTCGTCGCCGTCATGAGCATCCACAGCCTCACGCCCGGGAGGCGGAGCAGCCCGGGCAGCACGAGCGGGCCGAGAATCCCGAGCGCCATGAAGACCGCGACGCAGGCGCCGGCCAGGCCGGGGCTCAGCCCCGACCGCTCCCCGAGGAGGCTCGGCAACCACGACGACACCGCGAAGTAGCACATGCCGTGCATCGCGAACGTGAGACCGAGCACCCACGCCATGGGGATCCGCAGCGCCGACGACGCCGAGCGCGAGGGGGCGGCGGCCGGCTCCCCCGCCGTTCCCGTCACGGGTCGCGGGTCGGCTCCCGCACCGGCACCGCCGCGCGAGCCGAGCCACCAGGCCCCGGCGGCGACGAACGACGCCAGCGACCACACGGCGAGGCCGAGCTGCCAGCCGAGCAGCGCGACCACCGGCGCGGAGACGGCCGCGGCCGTCGCGGAGCCGATGTTGGTCGCGGCGGTGTTGATCCCGGTGAGCTGGAGCGCGCGGTGGCGGAAGTGGCGCGTGACGAAGGTCGGGATCGAGATGTTGACGATCGCGATCGCGGCCCCGAGCAGCACCGAGCCGGCGTAGAGCGCGGCCACCGAGCCCTGGGAGCGGACGAGGACGCCGACCCCGATCGCGAGCGAGGCGATGACGAGGCTGCGGTCGAGCCCGATCCGCCCGATGAGGGCCGGCGCCACCGGCGTGAGCAGGGCGAAGCAGAACACCGGGATGCTGGTCAGCGCCCCGGCCTGCGCCTGGCTGAGCCCGGCCTGCGAGGCGATGACGACGAGCACGGGGCCGAGCGCGACGGTCGGGATCTGGAGCTGGAGACTGACCAGGACGAGCGGCAGCAGGCGGCGCGTGCGCGAGGGCGGCCAGGCGGCCGCGGTCGGCGGACCGGGCCGGGAGCGCGTGGGGACGGGCGCTGTCACGGCCGGAGTCTACGCGACCGGTCGAAACGATTCGACCGGTCGCGTGGACCGTCCCGCCGCCGTCAGTCGGCGTACTGCGGATCGTCGGGGTCGTCGCGATCGGCCCAGCTCCCGCAGACGGGGAACTCGGTCACCCGCAGGCGGGCCACGCCGTAGGGGACGAGCAGCAGATCGCCGTCGGCGCCGCGCTCGAGCAGCGGGCTGGGCGGCGGCGGATCGGGCGTCACCCCCGTGGCCCGCCACTCCGTCGCCCGCACCGAGCGGCCCTCGACGACGACGGGCGACCCCTGGCCCGGCCGAGGTCCGGTCAGGCCCCACGGCACGTCCTGGACCGTCGCCCGGTGCACCGGCCAGTCGGCGGCGCCCGCGACGTCGTCGAGCGCGACGTTCCAGGACGAGCGGCGGTGGATCTCCCACTCCCCGAGCCCCGGGGCGCCAGGGACGGGAATCCAGTTCTCGCCGAGGGGGTGCACCATCGTCAGCGGCCCGAGGTGCACGGCGGCGGCCTGGCGCTCCCGTCGCACGACGCGCGGTCGCATCGGCAGCACGAGCCGCACGGTCGACGACGGGCCCCAGGCGCGGCGCAACGTGACGTACCCGTCGACCGGCTCCTCCGCCACGGTCTCGCCGTCGACGCTGAGGTCCCACTCGGCGGCCCACGCCGGGATGCGGAGCAGGAGGTCGAACTCGTGGCCGGCGGGAGCCTCGACCCCGATCTCGATCGTCTCCTCGAACGGGTAGGCCGTCCGCACGTCGAGCGTCACCTCGGCCCCGCCCACCTCGGCGCGGACCCGCGAGGGTGCGTAGGCGACCGCCCGCAGCCCCCGGGGCGAGCGCATCCACAGCGAGCTGACGAGCTTGGGCCACCCCTGGTGGAGGTTCGCCGTGCAGCAGCCGAAGTGCGGCTCGAGCCCGAAGATGCCGGCGTCGTCGGAGGAGAACGTCCAGTCCCGCCGCGCGACCGACACCTCGAGCTGGGTCGCCTGCTGGTGGTACTGGTGACCGAGCATCCGGGGGTCGTTCGACGCGGGGAGCAGGTTGTAGGCGAGCGACTCCAGCCGGTCGCCGTGGACCCCGTCGGCGTACGTGGCCGCCATGACCTCGCAGGTGAACATCATCTCGACGACCTGGCAGGTCTCAATGCCCGCCGTCGCCTCCCGTCCGCCGAGCCACTCGTCGCCCGAGAACCAGCCGTGCGCCTGGCCGTGCCAGCGATCGAGGTTGGCGAAGGAGCGCTCGGTCCGCCCGCGGTGGGCGTCGTCGCCGTCGAGGATCCAGTCGACCGCGCCCTTCTTCAGGCCCATCGCGACGTTCGGGCCGTGCGTGCGGTGGGAGAACACCCGCGCGGCCCCGGTGATGAGGTCGCCACCGAGGTAGTCGTCCCACGCGATGGTCTGGGAGTCGATGAGCGAGACGAGGTCGAGCAGCCACGCCTCCCCCGTCCGGTGGTGCAGCCACCACACCGACAGCGTGTTGTCCGCCCCGCGGGCACGACCCCACGACCGCAGGGGCCGTCCCGGCAGGTGCTCGAGCTGGTGGCGGAAGTACCGCTGCAGGAAGGGCACGACGCGCTCGTCGCCGGTCGCCTCGGCGTGCTGCGTGAGCACCTTGAGCGCCACCATCCGCGGCCACCAGTCGTCGTTGGTCTGCGGCCCGAAGAAGCCGTCCTCGCGCTGGGAGGACAGGATCCACTCGACCCACGGTCGGGTGCGCTCGATCAGGTCCTCGTCGCCGAGCACGTGCGCCAGCGGGACCAGGCCGTCGAGGTAGTACGGTCCCCGCTCCCAGTCCTCACCGCCGACGCCCCCGCGCCACGCGTTCGTCGGGCCGACGTCGGGCCAGATCTCCTCGAGCCGGCCGGTCTGGCCGGCGGCCTGGAGGCGGAGCTGGTCCAGCAGCCAGCCGGTCGGCGTGATCGAGCCGAGCGGGAGCAGGCTCGCCGCCGGGGCGCGGCTGACCGGTGCGCCGGCCGCGGGCTCGGCCGGGGTTGGCAGCTGATCGGTGTTGTCCATGATGACCCTCACTTGATCGAGCCTCCGATGAGGCCCTTGGTGTAGTAGCGCTGGAGCGCGAGGAAGATGAGCACGACGGGGACGGTCGCCACGCACGCGGTGGCGGTGAGCAGCCCGGGATCGACGATCTGGACGCCCGGGATCTTGAACGACGTGGTGATGTTGGTGAGCGCGAGCGGGAGCGTGTAGCTGCCGTCGCTGGACAGGAACACGACCGAGCTGAGGAGGTCGTTCCAGCCCGCCATGAAGCCGAACAGGCAGACGGTGACGACGCCGGGCCACGCGAGCGGGACCATGATCGCCCGGAGCATGCGCGCCGTCCCCGCACCGTCGAGGGCCGCGGCCTCCTCCAGCTCCGGCGGGATCCCGTCGAGCGTGTTGCGCATGACGAACACGGAGAACGGGAGCTGGAGCGTCACGAGCACGAGCACGACGCCGAGGAGGGAGTCGAGCAGGCCGAGCCTGCCGAGCACGATCGACAGCGGCGTCAGCAGGCCCTGGTAGGGGACGACGAGCGGGCACAGCAGCAGGACGAAGATCGCGCCGGAGAACCGGAACCGGATGCGCGAGAGCGCGTATCCGGCCAGCACCGACACCAGCCCGGCGAGCAGGGCGACGCTGATCGCGACGACGAAGGAGTTGCGGACGTACGTCGAGATGCCGACGGACGGGTCGAAGATGCGCTCGTAGTTCGTCGCGGTGAGCGACTGCAGCGAGGCCCAGCCCACCCCGTCGGCGTCGGCCGAGGCCGGCAGGAACGAGCGCAGGGCGATGTAGAGGACCGGCGCGAGGAACAGCAGGGCGAGGACCGTCCCGACGACGAGGTACGTCGCGGTGGAGAGCTGACGCCGCGCGCCGCGCAGGGCCGGGGCGGCCGTCGCGGTCATCGGGCCTCCTCCGCGCGGTCGGCGCGCAGCACGCGGAGCTGGACGAGGGCGATGACGAGGATGATCGCCGTCACGATGAGCGAGAGGGCCGCGCCGTAGCCGAGGTTGTAGCGGACGAACGACTGCGAGTAGGTGTACATGACCGCGGTGGTCGTCGCCCCGCTCGGGCCGCCCTTGGTGAGGACGAAGAACTGGTCGAACACCAGCAGCGTCCCCGAGAGGGCGAGGACGAGGCACAGCGCGAACTGCCGCCGGATGAGCGGGAAGACGATCGACCCCTCGCGACGCCACCACCCCGCGCCGTCGATCTTCGCCGCGTCGGTCACCTCGCCGGGCACCGCCTGCATCCCGGCCATGAGCAGGATCATCGCCACGCCCATGCTCTTCCAGATCGTCAGGACGACGATGGCCCAGAACGCCCGGTCGGCATCGGTGAACCAGGCCGTCTGCCCGTCCGTCAGGCCGAGCGCGCGCAGGAGCACGTTGATGATGCCCGTCCCGGACATGAGCATGACCGAGGCCATGTACGCGGCCGCCGTGAACCCGATGACGACGGGCATGAAGAACGCCGTGCGGACGAACGACACGAAGGCGCCGGTCCCGCGGACCATGACGGCTGCCGCGTAGGAGACGGCCATCGACAGCGGGACCAGCACGACGGTGAACAGCGCGGAGAACCCCAGGGCGCGGAAGAAGGTCTCGTCCTGGAACGCCCGCGTGTAGTTGTCGATGCCGATCGGGCGCGCGACGCCGAGCAGCGGCCAGTTGTAGAAGGACATGACCGCCAGCAGCACCATCGGCACGACGAAGAAGACGACCGACAGGAGCAGGGCGGGCGCGACCATCGCGTAGCCGAGCACGGAGGAGCGCCGGCGGGCGCCCCTCCGAGCACGCGCGGTCGCCCCGCCCGGCGGGCCGACCCGCGACGGAACGGTGATCGCCATCGGGTCAGCCCAGCTGGCTGTAGGCGTCGCGGATCAGCTGGTTGGCCTGCTCCTGCGCCTGCGTCATCGAGGTCTCCGGGTCGGCGCCCTGGAAGATCACGGCCTGGGAGTTCTGGGCCCACGGACCGTTCGGGTCGTTGATCGTGGCGAAGTAGGCGATGGAGACCGGCAGCTCACCGACCGCGAGCGAGCCGACCCGGTTGCTGGCCCACTCGTCCTGCGCCAGCTCCTGCGCCAGCGCGAGGTCGGGCGCGATCCAGCCGGCCTCGCCGTTGATCCGGGCGGCCTCCTCGTCGGAGACGAGCCACTCGAGGAGCGTCCAGGCCTCCTCCGGGTGCTTCGAGCCGAGCGGGATGGCCGCCTGGTTGCCGCCGAGGAACGACGCGAGGGTGCCGTCGTGGCCCGGGATGCCGGGGGCCGAGCCGAACTGGTCCTCGGCGCCGGCGAAGACGTTGGCGCCGGTGAACATGATGCCGACCTTGCCGGCGAGGGCGTTCTGCGACCCGACGTTGCCGGGGTCCTGGTTCGGCTCGTCCGTGACCTGCATGAGACCGGAGCTCCACATGTCCTGGTACCAGGCGACCATGGCGACCATCGCGGGGTCGGCGAACGTCGCGACCTGGTCGGGTCCCGGCTCCGTGAAGAGCGTCGCGCCGTCGGCCCAGCCGGAGGGGAAGCCGGTGAAGGCCTGGCCGGTGCCCCCGATCGTGGAGAAGCCGGTGACGTCGTCGCCCGTCGCCTGGATCTTCTCGGCGAACTCCTTCACCTCCGCGAGCGTCGTCGGCGGCGTCTCGGGGTCGAGACCGGCCGCCTCGAACAGCGCCTTGTTCCAGAACATCTGCGACCCCGTCAGCGCGACGGGCAGGGAGTAGATCGCGTCGTCGATCGTGCCGACCTCGATCCCCGCCGGAGCGAGCTGGTCGAAGTTCGCCAGCGCCCTGCTCTGCTCCGTGATGTCCATGAGCTGGCCCTGGGTGGCCAGGAGGGGCGCGTTGATGATGTCGAAGTTGATGAGGTCGGGCACGCTGCCGGCCCGGATCGAGTTGGCGAACTTCGTCAGGTACTGGTCGTTGCTCACGAGCGACAGCTCAACCTTGATCCCCGGGTGCGCCTTCTCGAACGCGTCGAGCTGGTCCTCCATCGAGTTGTCACCGTCCCGCGCCCAGACCGTCAGGGTGACCTCCCCGCCCGATCCGCCGTCCGAGGTGCCCGAGCCGGTCGATCCGCTCGAGCCGTCGGATCCGCTCGAGCAGGCCGCGAGCGGACCCGAGAGGAGCAGTCCAGCCGCGAGAGCTGCGATGACCCGCCGGGATGTGGGTGACGCCATGGTCGTTCCTTCCGATCGGAAAATGACACGGCAACTTTGCCGGATCATTTCCGGAGGCTAGCCGACCAAGTCGGGCCGGTCAACAGTCCTTCGCTGGACATTCGTTGCCGCAATGCGGCAAGATCACGCGACAGCGCGGGATCGCTCGCGAGAGGAGGGACGACGCATGCTCCGTGGTCGAGTCACGCTCACGCAGGTCGCCGAGGCGGCCGGGGTCTCGGTCGGGACCGCATCGAAGGCGCTCAACGGCCGGGGCCAGCTCAGCCCCGCCACCCGCAAGCGCGTCCGGGACGCCGCGCGCGCCCTCGGGTTCGACCAGGGGACGAGCGAGTCGCTGACCGGCGGTCGGTCGCTCATCGTCGGGGTGCTCTCGACGGACTCCTACGGACGCTTCACCATCCCGATCCTCACCGGGGCGGAGGACACCTTCGGGGCGGGTGAGATCGCGATGCTGCTGGCGGAGAGCCGCGGCGACCCCATCCGCGAGCGCCACTACGTCCAGACGCTGCGCAGCCGCAAGGTCGACGGGATCATCGTGACGGGACGCTCCAGCGACGCCAGGGCCTCGCTCACGTCGCTCATCGACGTCCCGACCGTCTACGCGCTCTCACCGTCGACCGACCCGAACGACATCTCCGTCGTGCCGGACGACGCCGGGGGAGCCACCCGGGCCGTCGAGCACCTGGTGAGCACGGGGCGCAGCTCGATCGCCGTCGTCGTGGGGCCGAGCCGCCACCTGGCCAGCGCGCACCGCGTGGCCGGGGCGCTCGCCGCCCTCGAGGGGTCCGGCGCACGGCTCGCCGGAGGGCATGCGCTCTACGGGGAGTGGTCGGAGCGGTGGGGCTACGAGGCAGCCGGGCGGCTCCTGGCCGCCGGACCGTTCGACGGCGTGTTCTGCGCGAGCGACCAGATCGCGCGCGGCGTCCTGGAGTGCCTGCGCGACCACTCGGTGTCGGTGCCGGCCCAGGTCGGGGTCGTCGGGATGGACAACTGGACCGTCATCGCCGAGGCCGCGCGCCCCTCGATCACGTCCGTCGATCTCAACCTGCGCGCCGTCGGTCGCCGAGCCGCCGAGCTGCTCGTCCGCACGATCATGGGCGACGACGTGCCGGGCGGCATCGAGTACGTCGACTGCTCGCTGGTGGCGCGCCAGTCGGCGTGACCCGCTCGGCGCGACCCGCTCGGCGCGACCCGCTCGGCGCGACCCGCTCGACCCGACCAGCTCGCCGTGACCGGCCAGCCCCCAGCCGGGGTCAGCCCCGCTCGGCCCACCACGCGCGCAGCCGCGCCTCGGCGTCCTCCCGGGACAGCTCGCCCTCGTCCAGCCGCAGCTCCATGAGGTAGCGGTAGGCCTCGCCGACCTCCGGCCCCGGCCGGAGGCCGAGGACGGCCATGATCTCCCGGCCGTCGAGCGCTGGTCGCAGCGCGGCGAGCGACTCCGCCTCGGCCAGCGCGGCGATCCGCTCCTCCAGGTCGTCGTAGGCGTGCGAGAGGCGGTCGGCCTTGCGCCGGTTGCGCGTCGTGCAGTCGGCGCGGGTGAGGCGGTGCAGCCGCTCGAGCAGCGGTCCCGCGTCGGTGACGTAGCGACGCACGGCCGAGTCGGTCCACCCCGCGTCGCCGTACCCGTGGAACCGCAGGTGCAGCGCGATGAGCTCGGACACGTCGGAGACCGTCGCCTTGTCGAACGCGAGCGCCTTGAGCCGCTTGCGCGCGAGCTTCGCGCCGACGATCTCGTGGTGGTGGAACGACACGCGGCCGCCCGGCTCGTTGCGCCGCGTCGCCGGCTTGCCGATGTCGTGCAGCAGCGCCGCGAGCCGCAGCACGAGGTCCGGGCCGGGGACGGGACCGTCCGGACCCGTCTCGAGGTCGATCGCCTGGTCGAGCACGGTGAGCGAGTGCGCGTAGACGTCCTTGTGCCGGTGGTGCTCGTCGATCTCGAGCTGCATCGCCGGCAGCTCCGGCAGCACGACGGCGGCGAGCCCCGTCTCCACCAGCAGCTCGATCCCGCGGCGGGGGTTCGGCGCGAGCAGCGTCTTGACCAGCTCGGCCTGGACCCGCTCGGCCGAGACGATCGCGAGCCGGTCCGCGAGCGCGCTCATCGCCGTCATGACCTCGGGCGCGACGTCGAACCCGAGCTGCGCCGAGAACCGCGCCGCCCGCATCATCCGCAGCGGGTCGTCGGTGAAGGAGCGCTCCGGCGTCGACGGCGTCCGCAGCACCCCCTCCGCGAGGTCGGCGAGGCCGCCGCACGGGTCGACGAACGTGAGGTCGGGCAGCCGGACGGCCATGGCGTTGACGCGGAAGTCGCGCCGGACGAGGTCGCCCTCGAGCGTGTCCCCGTAGGCCACCTCGGGCTTGCGCGAGGCGGGGTCGTACGTCTCGCTGCGGTACGTCGTGACCTCGACGACGACGTCGCCGCGGCGCGCGCCGATCGTCCCGAAGGCGCGGCCGATGTCCCAGGTGGCGTCGCCCCAGCGGGCGAGGATCCGCTCGCTCTCCTCGGGCCGCGCCGACGTCGTGAGGTCGAGGTCGGTGATCGCGCGGCCGAGGAAGGCGTCGCGGACGGGCCCGCCGACGAGCGCGATCTCGTGGCCGGCCGCGACGAACGCGTCGCCGAGACCCGCCAGCTCACCGGCCACCTCGGCGAACACGTCCAGCGCCGTGCGCATGAGGTGCGCCGGGGTGCGCTCGGAGGCCGCGCGGGCGCGCGCGAGGTCGTCACGGGAGGTGCTCGGCATGTCACCAGGTTCCCACGACGGGCCCCGCGACGAGTCCAGCGCCGTCAACGCGGCGCGTACCGGCGGGCGAACCCCCCTCGCCTATGGTGGTCCCATGTCCCGTCCGACCCCGCGGCGTCGCTTCCCGGCACGCCCGGCGCCCCCTCCGGAGCGCCCCGCGCGGTCGATGCTGCCCGTCGTCGACGAGACCTCCGCCGGCGGCCTCGTCGTCGACGTCGTGGACGGGATCGCGCTGTGCGCGGTCATCGCCCGGCGCAACCGCGCCGGCCGCCTCGAGTGGTGCCTGCCCAAGGGACACCTCGAGTACGGCGAGACGCCGGAGCAGGCGGCGGTGCGCGAGGTCGCGGAGGAGACGGGCATCCACAGCCAGGTGATCCGGCACCTCGCCACCATCGACTACTGGTTCGCCGGCCACGACCGCCGCGTCCACAAGGTCGTCCACCACTACCTGCTCGCCGCGGTCGGGGGTGAGCTCACCATCGAGAACGATCCGGACCACGAGGCCGAGGACGTGGCGTGGATCCCGCTCGACGTCCTGCCCGGCCGCCTGGCCTACCCCAACGAGCGCCGCGTCGTCGCCATGGCCCGGGACGTGCTCGTCGGGCCCTCGTGAACGGTCGCCGCGCGGGGCTCGTCGTCGCGATCGCCGGCCTCCTCATCGGACTGACGACGACGCAGGTCGCCGCAGCCGGATCCGCGTCCCCGTCGACCACCGCGACGACGGGGTCGCCGTCCGCGTCCCCGACGCCGTCGTCGTCCGCCTCCGCGTCGTCCCCGGCGACCCCCAGCACCGCCCCGGAGCTCGAGGTCGTCATCGCCGACCAGTCGCCCGCGATCGTGCTGCCGACGGACACCCTCCGGCTGACCCTCCACGTCACCAACCGCACGGGGGCCGAGATCGTCGACCCGCGTGTCACGATCGGCGTCCAGCAGGAGGTCCCCCGCACGCGCGCCGCGCTGCTGCGCTGGTTCGACGCCGACGCGCCGCCGCGGGCGCGCACCGAGTGGCGCTCGAACGTCACCGCGACGCTCGCGCCGGGCGCGACGACGACCCTCGTCCTCGAGATCCCGATGTCCGACCTCGACTTCCCCGTCCGGTTCGACAACTGGGGGGCACGCGGGCTGGAGGTCGCGGTGAGCAGCGGCGGCGTCAGCGGCCTCGCGCGCACCACCGGCGTCTTCTACCCCGACGACTTCACGGCGACCCCGCTCGAGCTCGCGGCCGTCGTCCCCGCGACCCCGGACGCGACCGAGCTGGCCGGCGTGCTGGACGACGCCGTCGGGGTGGTCGCCGAGCGGGCCCCGACGCCGGAGGAGCTGGCACCCGCGAGCGCCGTCGAGCGGGCGACCGAGCTCCTCGGCACGGGCGCCGACGTCGCCCTCGACCCCCTGCTCGCGCGCGTGCTGCCGCCGGCGGACGCCACGGCGGCCGGCACGGTGCTCGCCCTGCCCTGGGCCGACGCGGACCTCGCGGTCCTGCCGCTCGCCGGCGACGCCGGTCGATCGCTGCTGGAGCAGGCCCTCGGACGCACGACGGCCGACTTCGCCGCCGCGCCGCTCGCCGCGACGACCGTGCTCGCCTGGCCCGCCGGCCCGAACGTCACACCCGAGGCCCTGGCGGCGATCGACGCGACGGGCTCGGGGATCGGATCGGCCGGCGTCCTGCTCGAGGGCGCCCCGCGGGAGATGGACGGCCTGCTCGAGCCGGCGACGTCCGCGCGCGTCGACGTCCTCGTCCCGGACCGCTCCGACGACGAGCCCCGCGGCCGGGCACCGGACACCGCCGACGGCACCGTCGTCCCGGCCATCGTCGGCGACGACACGCTCGGCGACCTCCTCCTCGGCGACCTCGCCGGCGCCGGCGTCTCGGGCGCGCTGGTCGACGGCGTCGCGCCCCGCGTGCTCGCCCGCCAGCTCACGCTCGGCTACACGGCGGTCGTCGCGCGCGAGCAGTCCGAGCCCGTCGACCTGCTCGCCGTCGTCTCGCGCGCGGAGGCGACGCGGCTCGACCACGACGCCCTCACGGCCCTCACCCAGCACCTCGCGGCGCTCGGCTCCGCGCCGTGGGTGACGCTCACCGACGTGCCCGCCCTGCTCGCGCAGCCGGCGACCGCGACCGTCGACGCCGCGAGCCTCGTGACGTCCGGCGTGCTCTCCGACGACGACCCCGTCTCGCACCGCCGCGAGGACGTCCTCGCGGCGGCCGACGCGCTGGCGGCCGAGGCGGCGTCGCTCGCGAGCGCCTTCCCCGACGGGACCGGGTTGGAGGGGCTCGGCCCCGTGCTCACGCTCACCGGCTCCACGGCCTGGCGGCTGGCCGGTCAGGACGGCTCGGCCGTGACGGAGGCCGTGGCCGGCGAGCTCGCCTCCGTCGCGAACGCCGTGACCGTCACCGTGCCGAGCGGGGTCAACCTCGCCGCGAACGACGGCGCCATCCCCGTCACCGTGACCAACGCCCTCGCGGTGCCCGTGACGGCCCGGATCGAGGTCCGGCCGGAGCAGCTCCTGCTGCGCGTCGACCCGATCGAGGACGTCCAGCTCGAGCCCGGCATGTCCCAGTCGGTGCGCATCCCCGTCGAGGCGATCGCGAACGGCAGCACGCGGGTGGACGTCACCGTCAGCAGCCCGGGCGGCGCGGTGCTCGGCTCCGCCGCCGCGTTCGACGTCCAGGTGCGCGCCGAGTGGGAGGGCGCCTTCGTCGGGACGGCGGCGGCGGCGCTCGGGATCCTGCTCGTCGTCGGGCTCGTCCGCGCCGTGCGGCGCGGGCGGCGCAACGCCGACGGCGTGGCCCCGGACGCGCCCGACCCGGCCGATCCCGAGCTGGCCCCGGAGCTGGAGGGAACCCCGTGAGCTCACCCACCGGACCCACGCCCGACGCCTCGGCGCCGACAGCATCGGCGTCGGCGACGTCGAACCCGGCCACGCCCGCGAGACGCGGCCTCGGCGGCGCCGTCGCCGTCATGTTCTCCGGGACGCTCGTCTCGCGCCTGCTCGGCTTCGTCCGGGCCGCCGTCATCGGCGTCGCGCTCGGCGTCGCGGGTGGCGCGACCGACTCGTTCGCGCTCGCGAACAACCTGCCCAACACGATCTACATGCTCATCGCCGGCGGCGTCATCAACGCCGTGCTCGTGCCGCAGCTCGTCCGCGCGGCGAAGGAGAAGGACGGCGGACGCGACTACACCAACCGCCTGCTCACCGTCGGCGGCTCGGGCCTGCTCGCGATCACGGTGGTCCTCACGGTCGCGGCGCCGCTGCTCATCCTCATGTACGGGAGCCGGCTCGGCGCCGGCTGGCTGCCGATCGCCTACGCCTTCGCGTACTGGTGCATCCCCCAGGTGTTCTTCTACGGGCTGTACACGCTGCTCGGGCAGGTGCTCAACGCGAAGAACGTGTTCGGTCCGTACATGTGGGCGCCGGTCCTCAACAACGTCGTCGCGCTCGCCGGCCTGTTCGTCTACCTGCGGATCTTCGGCGCGATGCCGACGCCGATCCTCAGCCCGGCGGACTTCGGCCGCGACCGGATCCTCCTGCTCGGGGTCACGGCCACGCTCGGCGTCGCCCTCCAGGCGCTCATCCTGCTCGTCCCGCTGTGGCGCTCGGGCTTCCGCTACCGCCCGGCGTGGGGGCTCAAGGGGCTGCGCAGCGCCGGGACGATGGGTGGCTGGACCTTCGGGGCCCTGCTCGTCGGCCAGGTCGGCGTGCTCGCCATCACGAACGTCGCGGCGGCCGCGAGCGCCCAGTCCGACCTGGACAAGATCCCGTATGCGGGCGTCTACGCCTACGGGCTGGCGTTCACGATCTTCATGCTGCCGCAGTCGCTCGTCGTGGTCTCCCTGGTCACGGCCATGTTCACCCGACTGTCCGAGCACGCCGCGAGCCGCGACCGCGCCGCCGTGCGCGCGACCATGTCGCTCTCGGTGCGCTCCGTCGGCGTCTTCACGGTGCTCGCGACGACGGCGCTGCTCGCGCTCGCCTACCCCGTCGCCGAGATCGTCACCCTCGGCCACCAGAAGCCGGCCGCGGTCGACCAGATCGCCGGCCTCGTCATGGCGCTGGCGCTCGGCATTCCCGGTCTCGCGCTGTGGAGCGTCGTCCAGCGGGTCTACTTCGCCTACCAGGACGCGCGGACGCCGTTCTGGATCCAGGTGCCGATGGCGGCGATCGTCGTGGTCGGCGCGCTCGTGGCCCGGTTCGGCACCCGCCCGAACGGCTGGGTGTTCGGGGCCTGCCTCGCGATGGCCGCGTCGTACACGATCGGCGGTTTGGTCGGGTACCTCGGGCTGCGCCGCCGGCTCGTCCATCTCGACGGCAGCCGCGTCTTCAGCACCTACTTCCGGCTCGGGGTCGCGGCCGTCCCCGCCCTCCTCGTCGGGTTCATCGTCACGACGCTGCTGCGCGGCTTCCTGCCCGGCGGTCTGCTCATGGCGCTGGTGGAGACCGTCGTCGGAGGCGGTCTCGTTGCCGCGGTCTACCTCGGCCTCGCGCACTGGCTCAAGGTCAACGAGATCACCGTTGCGACCAACCGTCTTCGCGGGATCCTCACACGTCTCCTGCGACCCGTGACGGGTCGGCTGCGTACGATGGAGGCTGGTCGCGGGGGCGCGGCGCAGAACCTGACGGGAGAGACCTGGGTGCTCGATGACACCGTGACCAGCGGCATGCTGCTGGCCGACAGGTTCCTCGTCGAGGACCCCCTGCCCAGCTCGATGTCCGGCGTGCGCGCCTGGCGCGGCCGCGACACCATCCTCGAGCGCGACGTCGACATCCTGTCCGTCGGCGGCCCCCTCGGCGAGGACATCCTCGACGGCGCGCGCCGCACGGCTCTCGTCTCCGACCCGCGCATCCCGCGGGTGCTGCGCGTCGGCGAGCACGCGGGCGCCGGGTACGTCGTGCTCGAGCCCGCCCCGACCACGACGCTCGCCGACGTCCTCGCGGCCGGCGAGCTGAGCGAGCCCGTCGCCCGCTCGATCGTCGGCGAGGTCGCGAGCGCGCTCGAGGCGGCTCGCCGCCGCGGCGTCCACCACCTCGCGCTCGCCCCCGAGTTCATCGCGCTGGCCGACGACGGCGGCATCCGCGTCACCGGCGTCGGCATCGCGGCTGCGGCGTCCGGCACGTCGATGTCCTCCTCCGCCGCGAGCCAGGCCGACGCGGACGCCGTCGTCGCGCTCTACCCGCTCATGTCCGGCGAGCCCGTGCCACCCGAGGCCGAGCGCGACCTGCGCACGTCGTCGAACGTCGTCGTGGCGTTCGCCCCGTGGCACGCGGTCCCCCCGCTCGAGCACGTGCTCGACCACCTCACCTCCGACACGCGGACCCCCGTCCCGCCCGCGCCGGGCGCGCTGCGCGTCACCCCGGACCCGGCGCTGCTCGCGCCGATCGAGCGGACGGCCGGGGACGCCACCGGTGCCGCGGCGGATCACGACGCGGACGACGACGGGGTGACCGCGGACGGGGTGACCGACGAGGACGCGGCGCAGGACCGGTTCGACACCGACGACGAGGCGGCCGAGCACGACGAGGCGGCCGGGGCCGACGAGCTGGCCGAGGACGAGCTGGCCGAGGACCGGGCGATCGAGGCCGAGCTCGTCGAGGCAGCCGCCCTGACGGGTGGCGAGGCCGTCGCGTCGACCGACCTCGCGCTGCCGCCCGTGAGCCTGCCCGACGAGGCCGAGGCCGGTGCGAGCGCGACGACCGGCGGAACTGGCGACGAGGCCGAGGCCGGGGCCGACGACGCGGGGACCACCTCCGCGACGTCCCTCGCCGGGGCGGTCGCCGGGGTGCGCGGGTTCCTGCGCCGGCTCGACGCGATCGTCCCCGCGGAGCAGGTCTCCCCGCCGGTCGAGCTCGAGGGACCACCGGCGCCCGTCCGCGACTCCTCGTCGTGGCGCCTGCCCGTCCCGGAGTCGTTCGAGGAGGCGCCGGACTTCGGCGTCGTCGTCGACCCGGAGCAGCACGGCCCGTACACCGAGGCCGACGACCCGAGCGTGTCGGCCAGCCCGCCCGACGGCGCGGGTCTCGCCCGTCACCGGTCCGAGGCCGGCATCGCGGCCCTGGCCGCGTGGTGGGCCGGCCGCCGCGAGCTGTTCGACGCCGCCCGCGAGGCGCGTCGGGTCGAGGCGGCCGAGCAGGCGGAACGGCGTCGGATCGCCGACGCCGAGCGCGCGGCCGCCCAGGCCGAGCTGGCCGAGGCCCGGCTCGCCGAGGCGGAGGCCGCGCGAGCCGAGCGCGAGGCGGCCGAGGCGGAGGCCGCGGCGCTGGCGGCCCAGGAGCCCTACCCGGGCGAGCCGGAGTACCTCGACGAGTCGGACGGCTACGACCTGGAGGCCTACGACGCGGAGCCGGAGCCGCGCGCCTCGGCGTCACCGACGTGGGCGCCGACGGGCACCCGCCCCGTCCCGGCGCGAGCGACCGCCGCGCGTCCCGCCGGCCCGGCGCGTCCCGCGCGGCCGCAGACCGGCCGCGACGCCGAGGCGTACGAGGTCCCGACGGGCCGGACGCGGACCTGGGGCACCATCAACGCGACGCCGATCGTCCTCGTCCTCGTGCTGGCCGGCGTCCTGTACGTCGCCTACCTCGCGATCAACTCGCTCCTCGCGCCGCTGCGCGGGGACGACGACCCGGCGTCGACCCCGTCGTCGACGCCGACTCCCGCGACCACCGAGACGGGCGACGGCTCCGGCGACACCGGCGACGGCACGGGTGACGGCGCCGGCGACGGCACCGAGGGAGAGCAGCCCGCCGAGGGCGAGCAGCCGGCGGACGCCGCGGCGCTGCCCGGTCCGGCGGACGTCGCCGGCCTCCTGGCCGACCCGCTCGGTGGCCCGGGAATGTTCCCGGTCTGACCCTCGTTCTCGCCACTAGACCACTTCGACAGGTCCCCGACCTTCCCTCACCCAGGAGAGCCCCATGGCAGAGCCAACCGTCCAGGACGTCGTCATCGTCGGTTCGGGACCCTCGGGCTACACCGCCGCGATCTACGCGGCGCGCGCCGGGCTCGCCCCCGTCGTGTTCGCTGGCTCGATCACGGCCGGCGGCGCGCTCATGAACACCACCGAGGTCGAGAACTTCCCGGGCTTCCCGACGGGCGTCATGGGCCCCGACCTCATGGAGCACATGGCGGAGCAGGCCGGCCGGTTCGGTGCCGACATCCGGTACGAGGACGTCGAGAGCGTCGAGCTGCACGGCCCCGTCAAGACGATCACGACGGCCGAGGGCGAGACCGTCCAGGCGCGCTCCGTCATCCTGGCCACCGGCTCCGCGTACAAGGAGCTCGGGCTGCCCGACGAGAAGCGCCTGTCGGGCCGCGGGGTCTCGTGGTGCGCCACGTGCGACGGGTTCTTCTTCCGCGACCAGGACATCGTCGTGGTCGGCGGCGGCGACTCGGCCATGGAGGAGGCGACCTTCCTCACCCGGTTCGCGCGCTCGGTCACCGTCGTGCACCGCCGCGGCGAGCTGCGCGCGTCGAAGATCATGGTCGACCGCGCGACCGCCGACCCGAAGATCTCCTTCGCCTGGTACAGCGAGGTCGCCGCGATCCACGGCGAGGACAAGGTCACCGGCGTCACGCTGCGGGACGTCCGGACCGGCGAGGAGCGCGAGCTGCCGGCGACGGGGCTGTTCGTCGCGATCGGCCACCTGCCGCGCACCGAGCTCCTCAAGGGCCAGATCGACCTCGACGACGCCGGCTACGTCATCGTCGAGCACCCCACGACGGCGACGAACCTGCCGGGCGTGTTCGCGGCCGGCGACGTCGTTGACCACCTGTACCGCCAGGCCATCACGGCCGCCGGCACGGGCTGCGCCGCCGCGCTGGACGCCGAGCGGTACCTCGCGGCGCTCGACGACGCCGCGACCCAGGGTCACCCGGAGGCCGCCGCCGAGGAGGTCCGCGAGGTCGAGGCCGTCCTGTAGCCCCGCGTGCGACCCCCTCGCGCGGCGATCACGCAGCTTCCGCCCGGCCTCCGTCGAGGCCGGGCGGCACGCCGAGCCGAGCCGCCCGGACCGTCGTCCCCACCCGAGAGGCGTAGTCTTGCCCGGCGTGGGACTCCTAGCCGAGCCGGAGCTTCCCAGGAACGCGACCTACGGAGCCGGATGTGAGCACGATCTGTGACGTGACGGACGAGTCCTTCGAGGAGGAGGTCCTCCGCGCGGAGGGCATCGTCCTCGTCGACGTCTGGGCACCCTTTGCACGCCAGTGCCGCGGCGTCGACACGATCGTGGCCGAGCTGGCCGCGGAGCTCGGGGACGCCGTCAAGGTGGTCCGGGTGAACGCCGAGGACGCCCCGGGCATCGCCGACGACCTCGAGATCACCTCGGTCCCGACCCTCCTCATCGTGCGCGACGGCGAGATCGTCGCCGAGATGATCGGGCCGCGTCCCAAGGCCGACATCCGCGCCGCCCTGCTGGCCCACGCCGCCGCCTGAGATCGACGACCCCGGCGGCACCGCGCCGTCGCCGTCGTCGATCTCCGTCCCGGACCCCCGCGTCCGAACCCTCCATCCGACCACCCACCGGGAGCCTTCCGTGAGCACCGAGCACCCCACACCCACCGAGACCGAGTCGACCGGCACGGGTGCGGCTGCTGCCGGCACGCGCCTCGACCCCTGGTTCGGGTCGTACTCGGCCCGCACGCGCGGGATGAAGGCCTCGGAGATCCGTGCGCTGTTCGCGGTCGCGAACCGGCCCGAGGTGGTCTCGCTCGCCGGGGGGATGCCCAACATCGCCGACCTCCCGATGGCGGACTACGCCGATGCCGTGGCCGACCTGCTGCGCGAGCGCGGGACGCGCGCCCTCCAGTACGGGTCCGGGCAGGGTGAGCCGGAGCTGCGCGACCAGATCACGCAGGTGATGGCGATGGAGGGGATCAACGCGCACCCGGACGACGTCGTCGTGACGACCGGCTCGCAGCAGGCGCTCGACCTCGTCTCGCGGATCTTCCTCGACCCCGGCGACATCGTCGTGGCCGAGGCGCCCTCCTACGTCGGCGCGCTCGGCGTCTTCCGCGCCTACGAGGCCGAGGTCGTGCACGTGGCGATGGACGAGCACGGTCTCGTGCCCGAGGAGCTCGACCGCGTGCTGACGTCGCTCGCCGAGCAGGGGCGCCGGGCGAAGTTCCTCTACACGGTGCCCAACTTCCACAACCCGGGCGGCGTCACGCTGACGCTGGAGCGGCGTCCGCGGATCATCGAGATCGCGCGACGCCACGGCGTCCTCATCCTCGAGGACAACCCGTACGGGCTGCTCGGCTTCGACGGCGAGCCGCTGCCGGCGATGGCCTCGATGGCCCCCGACGACGTCGTGTACCTCGGGTCGTTCTCGAAGACGTTCGCGCCGGGGTACCGGATCGGCTGGGCGCTCGCGCCGCACGCGGTGCGGGAGAAGCTCGTGCTCGCGTCGGAGTCGGCGATCCTGTGCCCGTCGAACGCGGCGCAGCTCGCGATCTCGACGTACCTGTCCCAGTTCGACTGGCAGGCGCAGGTCAAGGAGTACCGGCGGATGTACGCCGAGCGGCGCGACGCGATGATCGGCGCGCTCACGGAGTACCTGCCGTCGTGCACCTGGACCGTGCCGGACGGCGGGTTCTACGTCTGGGTGAGGCTTCCCGAGGGGCTCGACGCCCGCGAGATGCTGCCCCGCGCGGTGACGGCGCTCGTGGCCTACGTGCCCGGGACCGCGTTCTACGCCGACGGGTCGGGGTCGGAGTACCTGCGCCTGTCGTACTGCTACCCGACGCCATCGCGGATCGTCGAGGGCGTCCGGCGGCTCGCCGGCGTCGTCAACGCCGAGGCCGAGCTGGTCGGGCTGTTCGGGACGGGACGACCGAGCGGTGGTAGCGCCGACGTGGGCGCGCGCGCCGAGGGTCCCGGACCGGCCACGGTCTGAGCCGGTTACCGTCCGACATGACGATCGTCGCTCAAGGAGAGCTGCTGTGAACGCCCCTATCGCCGAGGCTCGCCCCTCGCTCGACGTCCTCGTCCTGGCCGGCGGCCTCTCGCACGAGCGGGACGTGTCGCTGCGCTCCGGAGCCCGCGTCGCCGACGCGCTGCGGGACGCCGGGGTCGGCGCGCACGTGCACGACGTCGACAGCGAGCTGCTCACCGTCATCGACGAGCTTCGGCCCGACGTGGTCTGGCCGCTGCTGCACGGCTCCACGGGCGAGGACGGCTCGATCCGCGACCTGCTGGAGCTGCTCGGCGTGCCCGCCGTCGGGACCACGTCCGCGGGCGCGCGCATCACGTGGAGCAAGCCGACGTCGAAGACGATCCTCGGCCGGGCCGGGGTCGCGACGCCCGCATCGGCGACGCTGCCGCAGGCCGTCTTCCGCGAGGTGGGCGCCCGCGCGGTGCTGGAGCGTGTCGTGGCGCGGCTCGGGCTCCCGCTCGTGGTCAAGCCGGCGAAGGGCGGGTCGGCGCTCGGCGTCACCGTCGTGCAGTCGGCCGACGCGCTGCCCCAGGCGATGGTGTCGTGCTTCTCCTACGGCGAGGTCGCGCTCATCGAGCAGGCCGTGACCGGCGTCGAGCTGGCCGTGTCCGTCGTCGACCTCGGGGACGGGCCGCGGGCGCTGCCGCCCGTCGAGATCGTCGTCGACGACGGCGCCTACGACTACGACGCGCGCTACAACACCGGCCGGACGGAGTTCTTCGTGCCGGCGCGCGTGTCGGCCGAGGTGACGGAGGCGGCGCAGGCGGTGGCCGTGACGGCGCACCGGGTGCTCGGGCTGCGCGACCTGTCGCGGACGGACCTCATCGTCGACGCCGATGGCACGTGCTGGTACCTCGAGACGGACTCGGTGCCCGGGATGACGGAGACGTCGCTGTTCCCGCTGGCGGCCGAGGCCGCGGGCTGGGACCTGCCGGAGCTGTACCGGACGCTGGCGGAGCACGCGGCGGCCCGCGAGTCGTAGGCGGGCTGTGGCGGGTCGTGGTGGGTCGTGGGCGAGGTCCTCTGGTGCTGATCGTCGCGCGAGGCCGCTGGACGTACGACGGTGTCCGGGAGCTCCCCGTCGACATCGTCGGCCTGGATCACGACTTCTGGTTCGAGCTGGATCGCGCCGACGGCGTGGCCGGGCCGGACGACCGTCCGCGGCAGCCTGACGCCCCGGGCCTTCTCTACTACGTCCGCTTCCGCCACGCGGGCGAGACGTCGACCCCGACCTGGCCGGACTCCGCCGGCTACCCGACCGTCGAGGAGGCCCGGCGCGCGGCGGAGAGCCGCGTGCCGGGCGCGATCGTCTGGGCGTAGCTCGCGCCCTGTCCGGCGCGAGCCGGGTCGCGCGGACGGCTGAGAGCTGAGCCGAGGTCGCCCGGACCCGGGCGGCCGACGTCCGAGCGTCGGCTGCCCGACCGCCGGCCGCCTCACCGTCCGTCCTGCCCGCGCGCCGACCGACCTGCCGTCCGACCGCGAGCTGGGTCCGGGTCCGCTGACCCGGACCCGGTCCTCGCTCTAGGATTCGGCGGCGTGCTCCCCGGGAGCCAGGGCGTCGAGGATGCGGTCGAGGTCCTCGAGGTTGGCGAAGTCGATCTGGATCCGGCCCTTGCGCTGGCCGAGCGCCACCTTGACCTGGGTGTCCCAGCGGTCGGAGAGTCGACGTCCGAGGTCCTGCATCGCGGCGTCGTTCTCGCCGGTGCGGCGGCGTCGGCGGAGCTCCGGTCGGAGAGGCTCGTCATCACCCAGGGCGACGATCTCCTCGGTGGCCCGGACCGAGAGGCCCTCGGCAACGATCCGCTGGGCGAGTCGCTCCATCGAGGCCTGGTCGCTGAGACCGAGCAGGGCCCGGGCGTGCCCGGCGGAGAGCACGCCGGCCGCGACCCGCCGCTGCACGCCGGCGGGTAGGCGGAGCAGCCGCAGGGTGTTGGAGATCTGCGGCCGAGAGCGGGCGATGCGGGCGGCCAGCTCCTCGTGCGTGCAGCCGAAGTCGTCGAGGAGCTGCTGGTATGCGGAGGCCTCCTCCAGCGGGTTGAGCTGGGCTCGGTGCAGGTTCTCGAGGAGCGCGTCACGCAGGAGGTCCGTGTCGGCTGTCTCCCGGATGATCGCTGGCACGGTGGCCTGGCCGGCGAGCTGAGATGCGCGCCAGCGTCGCTCGCCCATGACGATCTCGTACGTCTCGCCCACGGGTCGAACGACGATCGGCTGGAGCACGCCGACCTCGCGGATCGAGGCGGCCAGCTCGGCGAGGTCGTCCTCGTCGAAGACGGTCCGCGGCTGGTTCGGGTTCGGGACGACGGTATCGAGCGGGACCTCCTCGTACCGCGCCGGAACAGCGACCAGGTCCGTACTGGCGTTCCCGTCACGGCTGTTGACCTGGGAAGACGCACCCCCGTCGTGGGGGTCCAGGTGCTCGCGATGAGTGTCGGCGAGCCGACCGTCCTCGGTGTCGACGGCCTCGCGGAGCTCCGCGGCCGGCCGCTCGTCCGCCACGGTGTCGCCCTCGGGGAAGAACACGTCGACGGGACGGCTGGCACCAGGCGTCTGCGGGATGAGGGCGGCAAGCCCCTTGCCCAGCCCGGTCCGTCGCTTCTCGCTCACTGCTGCTCTCCCTCGTTCGACGTGGTTGCCGCTCCCCGCTTGGCGATCTCTCGTGCGGCCTCGGCGTACGCGAGGGCCCCGGAGGACGCGGGGTCGTACTCGATGACGGTCTGGCCGTAGCTGGGTGCCTCGGAGATGCGGATCGACCGCGGAATGACCGTTCGGAGCGTCTGCTCCGGGAAGTGGTCCCGGACTTCCTGGGCGACCTCTCGCGCCAGGTTGGTGCGGGTGTCGCTCATGGTGAGCAGGATCGTCGACACCGCGAGGCGGGGGTTGAGGTGCGCCTGGATCAGCTCGATGTTCTTGAGGAGCTGGCTCAGACCTTCAAGTGCGTAGTACTCGCACTGGATCGGGATGAGGACCTCGCCGGCAGCGGTGAAGGCATTGACGGTGAGAAGGCCGAGGCTCGGCGGGCAGTCGATCAGGACGTAGTCCAGACGCGGAAGACCCTGCTGGCCCCGATGGACCAGGTAGTCGCGCAGCGCGTGCCGAAGTCGTGTTTCACGTGAATCAATCGACACGAGCTCGATCTCGGCGCCCGACAGATCGATCGTGGCCGGCGCGCAGATCAGCTTCGGATCGAACGCGGAGGGCTGAACGACCTCGGCGAACGTGGAGGCTCCGATCAAGACGTCGTACGTCGAGGGAGCACCAGCACCGTGCTCGACGCCAAGGGCCGTGGACGCGTTGCCCTGCGGATCGTTGTCGATCACGAGCACGTGAAGCCCGCCTCGAGCCATCGCGGCGGCGATGTTGACTGCCGTCGTGGTCTTCCCGACGCCACCCTTCTGGTTGGCCACCGTCAGGACGCGGGTCTGCAACGGCCGATCGAATGCTGCGTTCGCAAGCGTGATGGTTCGCTTGGTGTCGAGCGCTAGCTGTGCCGCAAGGGGAGTATCCGCGCCGAAGTCGGGCACTGCTCCGAGCTGTGCGGCCTTGCGTTCCTCGTCGGAGAGGGAGTCAGAGATCGGCACGAAGAGTCCTCCAGAGTGTCGTGCCAAGCCTACGTTGTCGCTCCGACACTTCGGGCGCGCCAACGCCCGTTTCACGTGAAACAGTGGATAGCGCGACATCTCGGCGCACTGTGGATAGCAGCCGCGCGCTCGCGCCGCAGTTCGCCGTACGTCGTCGCTGGTCGCTGGTCGCTGGTCGCCGGCTCACGGCTCACGGCTCACGGCTCACGGCTCACGGCTCACGATCAGACGCTTCCACCATGCCGCGCGTCGGCTTCTCTCTGCCGGCCTTCGCCACGTCGGCTCGCTCTTGACTCGGAGCCGACCGCCGCAGCCTCGCGGCCTCTCGCACGAAGTTGCCAGCGCGGCCGTGGCCACACCTGCCTCCGGTCCAGAGACCCCCGACCTGCGCGACCTCGGGCCGCTCCACCGACCACCCTGCTCTGCCGTGGCGGGGTGTTTCACGTGAAACACCCGAACTTCTCGGTCTCTCGCCGGCTCCTTGCGTTCAGCGAAGCGCGTGCGGCCAGGTCTCGCCCCGCGCTCCGGACGGTCCCTTCGCGGTCTCGTATGGTCCACGGGCCCCCGCCAGGGCGACTGCGCCAAGACGTAGGCACGTCTAGGACCCGTGGCACCGTTCGATACCTGCCCAAAGCTGAGCATGTGGATCGGAGACGTTGGAGACCAGCTCGGGAGAGCTCTCGTCGCCGCAGATGACACGCACGGAACGTTGGCCTTCTCCCAGCACGCCAGCACGCCAGCTCGCCCTCCGGTCGTATCCGGCGCACTTGCTGTTTCACGTGAAACAGCGACGGAGCCACGGCTAGGTACCGGCCGACGCTTCGCGTAGTCGAGAGGCTGGACCGACGCAGGCCTTCATGCCGACTGCTCGTCCGAATCGTGCCGACGGCTCGGGCTCGACGGCGCGGGGCCAGAGCCTCCCTTACGCACTTGCTTCGGGCACTGCGCCACGTGTGCGCCCTAGCAAGCGGACGTCGACGATTGTCACGCGACGACTTGGCCGGCTCTCGGCTCGTGACGACAACGCGTGATGACGACGCTTCGTCTGCGGTCGCTCGCGCTCGTGAATCGTCCGACGAAGCGGCGGGGATGCCTACGAGTCTGGCTCTCCCGGCCGATCCAGTCGCGATGGCCACGATCTCCGATGACCGCCGTACCGACGCTGCGGCTGCCCGCAGACTCCCCTGACGACGGGACGGGACATGGAGTGTGGCCGATCGGCCACCGCGGGTCGGGGTCGAGTGTTTCACGTGAAACACATGGGCTCCGCTGAACTGACCGAGTCGGCGCGAGATCGCGCTGGACGGGACTAGAGCTCCAACGTCGACCCGACCTCGAGTATCCGAGGATCGGAATGTCGAACGTGGACACCCAGATCGAACAGAGCCGTCCTTGGGGTGTCTCCACCGCATGTCAGCCCGATGGACCAGTATCCGGCAGGCATGACCGCTCGTAGCCGCAGGCAGCGGGGAAGCGAGTAGGGCGGAGGGGCGGCCAATCGTAGTCCAGCCCTCCGAGCCACCTCAGCTCCTCCGCGCAGCTCGAGCCCGAGTCCGCCGCGAGCCGCCGCAGGTCAACGTCGACCTGCGCATGGAACTGATCTGTAGCGGTTGCGCGCCGACGCGGGGGGAGGGCCGTTCTGTTTCACGTGAAACGCTCTTGGCAACGCCGGTGAGCCATGCGCTCTGACTTGGCCGTTGCTCAACGTCGAGGACGCGCTGCGAGGCGCGTCTGGCGTCCACAACTGCCGCCGTAAGGAGGCGCCCATGGGCGCGGAGGTTCCGTCCTCGTTCGGCGGTCCTCAAGGAAAGGGCGGCAGGAGCGAACGATTGAGGCTCGTCGGCTCCTCAACCCAGGCTTCATCGGCGCCCAGAAACGCAAAGTCCATGGGCGCGAACACCTCGCGCTGAACGCGAGAGGGCCACACGCCAGCCCTTGTGGTCTCGACCCGCCGGCGCGTCAGGGCGAACTAGAGTCGCACCGGCCTACTGTTTCACGTGAAACCTAGACGCGTCCGAAGCCGGCCCCGTCAGGACCAACCGGCAAACGGCGGCCGATGACAAGTCGAGACACACCCCGTCACAAAGTGATTTTGAGAACGAAGTTGCCTATTTGGACACTTCAAGAACAACTTGACCCGCGTGAGCGATGTCAACCCTTCTTGTGAACCTCGACCACGCGGGTCAGATCGCCGTCGCCCAGCACGTCGACCTCGTGCACCTCGACAGAACCGGCCTTGAGCTTCCGAAGCACGGCCGACGCCGCATCCACCTCCTCGGCCGCACGCTGGCCCTTCATCGCCAGCAGCGCGCCGCCCGGCTCGACCAGCGGCCAGGTCCAGCGGAGGAGCTTGTCGAGCGCGGCCACGGCCCGCGCCGTCACCGCGACGTACTGCTGCGAGCCGTGCAGCTCCTGAGCCTGACGCTGATACACCTCGACGTTGTCGAGGCCCAGTGCGTCGACGACCTCACGCAGCCACGCGCACCGCCGCTCCATCGGCTCGATCAGGTGGAAACCAAGCCCGGGCCGCATGCTCGCGAGCACGATCCCCGGCAGGCCGGCACCCGAGCCCACGTCCGCGACGAGCCCCGTCGCGGGCAGGTACCTCGCAACCGCCGCCGAGTTCACGATGTGTCGCGTCCACAGCCGAGGCAGCTCCCGCGGCCCGATGAGCCCGCGCTCCTCGCCGTGCGCCACCAGCAGCTCGCCGAACCGGACGCACTGCGGGAAGCCGACCCCGAGGGCCTCCCGGCTCCGCTCGACGTCCGTGACGAACGACGGCAGCCCATCGGTCAACCCATCGGTCAGGACGACCGACGGGTCCACACCGACGAGCGACTCGGCGTCCGTCGACCCAACGCCCGTCGACTCGGCGTCCGTCGACCCAACGCCCACTGACCCCGAGCCGACCGTCACCTCACCAGACGCCGACTCGACGAGCTCACCCGGCTCTCCGGAACCTCCGGAGCCAGCAGCACCCGCTTCGGGTCCCGCCTCCGGCACGCTCTCGGACACGGCTCAGTCCTGCGCGGGCCGCACCACGACCCGGCGGTTCGGCTCCACGCCCTCGGAGTCGCTCACGAGCCCGGCGTCCGCGACGGCGTCGTGAACGACCTTGCGCTGGTACGGGTTCATCGGCGCAAGCGCCACGGACTCCCCGGTCGAGCGCACGCGCGCGACCGTCTCGTTCGCCAGGGCGACGAGCTCACGGCGCTGGGTCGCGCGGAACCCGCCGACGTCGAGCATCAGCCGGCTCCGCTCACCCGTCCGCGCCTGCACGGCAAGCCGCGTCAGCTCCTGCAGCGCGTCGAGCACCTCGCCATCCCGGCCGACCAGGCCCTGGAGTGCGCGCGGCGACTCATCGTCGGAGACGATCTCCACCGCGGCACGGCCGTGTTCGACACCGAGCTCGATGTCGCCGTCCAGATCCGCGATGTCGAGGAGCTCCTCCAGGTAGTCCGCCGCGATCTCGCCCTCCTCCTCGAGCCGCGTCGGCTTGTCGGAGGTGCTCTCGGCGGACTGCTCGGACGGCGTCGCTGCCGCCTCGTCGCTCGTCACGTCGAGTGTCTCGTCCTTGTTCTCGTCACTCATGGCTATCCCGTCTCGATCAGGTCTCTGCTGGGGGAACGGTCTGGCGCCTCAGCCCTTGGGGCCGCGGGACTTCTTCGAACGCTTCGAGCTGGAGCCGGGACGCGTGCCCGAGCCACCGGACGAGCCACCAGTCGGCGGTGCGTCCTGGACCTCATCGACGACCTCGACCACGTCGACCTCGTCGTGCGGAAGGTCCGTGACGTCTCCGGCTTCGGAGCCAGACGCACGCGCTGCGGTGTCCTCGAGGCCTCCCGGCGTCGCCTTGGGCAGCCCCTTCTTCTTCGCGCGCTTCTTGCTGGTTGGCTGCTGACGCTGCCCGCCGGCCACCGAGTCCTCGAGCGTCGACGTCGCATCACCGGTGGTGATCGTCTCGACGCCGGCGTCCTCCATCGACGTGCCCGGCAGGATCCCGCCCCGCGCGGCTCGGCGCGCGGCCTTGCGCTCCATCCGCTCGTTGTACTTCTTCTCGGCCTCGGACCCCGGCGCTGGCATGTTCCGGATGACGTAGAACTGCTGCCCCATCGACCACAGGTTCGTCGTGGTCCAGTAGATGAGCACACCGATCGGGAAGTTCACGCCGGAGAACGCGAAGATCAGCGGGAAGATGTACATCATCATCTTCTGCTGGCGCGCCATCGGGTTGTCGAGCGCCGCCGCCGGCATGTTCTTCATCGTGAGCTGGCGCTGCGTCGTGAAGGTGGTGAGCGACATCGCCACGATGAGGATCGCCGTCACGATCCGGACGGTCAGCAGGCTCACGTCCTCCGGAAGCACGTCCGGCGACATGAGGAACCACGACGACAGCGGAGCCCCGAAGAGCTGCGACTTCTCCGCCTCGGCGGCGAGGTCGGAGTTGAGCGGCCCGATCGCTGGAACCTCGCCGCTCGCGATCTGCGGCAGCCGGTAGAGCACCCGGAACAGCGCAAAGAAGATCGGCGACTGCGCGAGGATCGGCAAGCACGAGGCGAACGGGTTCGTGCCGTTCTCCCGGTAGATCGCCATCATCTCCTGCTGCTGCGCCTGGCGCGAGGCAGGGTCCGTCTTGCCCTTGTACTTCTTCTGCAGGGCCTGGAGCTGCGGCTGGACGATCTGCAGACCGCGCGAGGCCTTGATCTGCTTGACGAACAGCGGGATGAGGATGACACGGATGACCACCACGAGCGCGATGATCGAGAGGATCCACGACCATCCGTCGGGACGCATCCCGAGCCACACGAAGAAGTTGTGCGCGAGGACCATGATCCACGCAACCACCCACATGATGGGGGCGAGAATCGGATCGAACCAGTCCATCGGTGTCACGGCTCCTTGTCGGTGGCATTCCGGGCGCCAGGCCCGGATCGAGGGTACGGGGTCGCGGTCTCGGCGCTCGAATCGACGCGTGCCCGCGGGTGGTGGTCAGTGGCGCGTGCGTCCTGCGCGCGCCGCCTCCTCCTTGATGAACGACGACGCGGCCGCTCGCGTCTCAGCCTTCTCCTGCGGACTGCGATGGTCGACGACGCCGTCCCAGCTCGCCCAGCGCTCCCCGCGGAACGGAACGTGGTCGACGCCGCCCCGCGCGAACGGGTTGCAGCGCAGCAGTCGGTAGGCCGCCAGGACGGTGCCGGTCGCGGCACCCCGCTCGCGCAGGGCGTCGACAGCGTAGTGCGAGCAGCTCGGGTAGAACCGGCAGCGGGGCGGGAACAGCGGCGAGATCGTGCGCTGGTAGCCGCGGACGAGACCGAGGAGCGCGGCGGCGGCGGGGCTCGGACGCCGCTCGTCGCCGGTCAACGGGAACCCCGGGGCCGTTGGCGTCCCGCGCGCGCGAGCGCGGAGTCGAGCGAGACCGCGAGCTCGGCCGAGCTGGCCCCGGCGCTCGGCGGGAGCGCTCGCACCACGAGCCGCGTGCCGTCGGGAAGCCGGTCTAGGCGGTCCCGGACCAGGTGCCGCAGACGACGCTTCACCCGGTTGCGCGTCACCGCCGTCCCAACCTGCTTGGAGACGGCAAAACCCACCAGTGGCGCTGCCACTGGTGGGTTCGCTGCTGCCGGGTCCGCCGCTCGAGGCGGCGGAGTCGCCATCGCCTCACCGTCCGAGCCGGGTGCTGGCGCCAGGTGAACCACGAGGTGGGGCGTGCCCGCTCGCCGTCCGTGACGCATCGCGATGCGGAAGTCGCTCGACTCCCGCATGCGGTGCGCAGCGCTCAGCACCGGCTCAGCGCCGCTCAGGCGGAGAGCTCAGTGCGGCCCTTGCGGCGACGCGCGGCGAGGATGGCGCGGCCGGCGCGGGTCCGCATGCGCAGACGGAAACCGTGCACCTTGGCACGACGCCGGTTGTTCGGCTGAAAGGTCCGCTTGGTCACGGTGACTCCCTGGTCGGTCATTCGATCTGCTCGTGGCACGTGCCGCCTCGATCGAGCCCGGCGACCGCACACGACGCAGGCCGTGTCGACGGCTGAGCGCGTGGGGCGTCCGGGCAGCGTCCAAGGACGCGTGGCGCGTGACCTGGAAACGGTACGCGCCCCCGCCGTCGGGGTCAAGTTCGGTGCTCGACGGCACCGACGTCCATCCGCGACGCAGGCCCGTGACAGACCGCGTCGGCCGCCACGAGAAGCCGGGTGAGCACGCCGTCGTCCGCCGTGCACCCACCCGCCGGACGACACCCGAGCCACCGCGGCACGTCGACCCGACGCGGCACACGACACGGGCCGAGGCGCGGCCGGATCCGGCCTCCCGAACGACAGGGGACGAAGGTCCTATACACACGATTGTCCACAGCCTGTGGGTGGCGGCGTGCACGGGACGTGACCGTCGGGCGAGAATGGAGCAATGACGGCCGACGACGCGACCGAGACCGACCTCCACGCGAGCTGGAGCGCGACCGCCGAGCAGCTCCGCTCGGTGCTCTCGCCCTCCCAGTTCGCCTTCGTGCGCCTCACGGTGCCGCTGGGTGTGCTCAACGACACGCTGCTCCTCGCCGTCCCGAGCGACTTCACGAAGGACTTCCTGGAGACGCGCGCCCGGGAGGAGATCCGCACGGCGCTAGCCGCCGCCTTCGGCCGGCCGATGGGCTTCGCCGTCACCGTCGACCCGACGCTGCAGGAGAACGACCCCGCCGTCGGCGTCGCCGTCGAGGACGTGCCGTCGGCTGACCTCCAGCCGGAGGAGGAGCCGCACGAGCCGCTCCACCGCCGGGCCGCCACCGAGCGGTACCGCATCGACGACACCCGCGGGTCGGGCGTGCGCGGGGACCGCGGCGACCGGCGGGGGTCCGGACGGGACGCGCGCGACCTGCGGGACCGCGACCGCGACCGGGACCGGGAGGAGGAGAACGGCCACGACTCGGCGCGGCTCAACCCCGCCTACACGTTCGACACCTTCGTCACGGGCGCGAGCAACCGGTTCGCGAACGCCGCGGCGTTCGCCGTCGCCGAGGCTCCGGCCAAGGCGTACAACCCGCTCTTCATCTACGGGGACTCGGGGCTGGGCAAGACCCACCTGCTCCACGCGATCGGCCACTACGCGCAGCGCCTCTACCCGGGCGTCCGGGTGCGCTACGTGAACTCGGAGGAGTTCACCAACGACTTCATCAACTCGATCCGCGACGACAAGGCCGAGTCGTTCCAGCGGCGCTACCGCAGCGTCGACGTTCTCCTCATCGACGACATCCAGTTCCTGCAGGGCAAGAAGGAGACGATGGAGGAGTTCTTCCACACCTTCAACGCCCTGCACAACGCGATGAAGCAGGTCGTCATCACGTCGGACGTCGCGCCCAAGTACCTCGACGGGTTCGCCGACCGGATGCGCAGCCGGTTCGAGTGGGGTCTCATCACGGACATCCAGCCGCCGGACCTCGAGACGCGCATCGCGATCCTGCGCAAGAAGGCCGGCCGCGAGCAGCTCTCCGCCCCCGACGACGTGCTGAGCTACATCGCGTCGCGGATCTCGACCAACATCCGTGAGCTCGAGGGTGCGCTCATCCGCGTCACGGCCTTCGCCAACCTCAACGGTCAGCCGGTCGACCTGTCGCTCGCCGAGATGGTCCTCAAGGACCTCATCACCGAGGGCGACGACCCCGAGATCACGCCGGCCGTCATCATGGCGCAGACCGCTGGCTACTTCGGCGTCACGCTCGAGGCGCTCTGCAGCGCGGACCGCACCCGCGTCCTCGTCAACGCCCGGCAGATCGCGATGTACCTGTGCCGCGAGCTCACCGACCTCTCCCTGCCCGCGATCGGGAAGGTGTTCGGCGGACGCGACCACACGACCGTCATGCACGCCGACCGCAAGATCCGCGAGCTCATGGCGAAGAACCGCTCGACCTTCACCCAGGTCACGGAGCTGACGAGCCGGATCCGCCAGCAGGGTCGAGCCTGAGTCGAGAAGTCTCAGGTAGACGTTGAGGATGTCCCCAGGTGTGGACAAGCCTGGGGACAAACGTGGACAACGTCACCCTCGCCGTGGACAGACGACAGGGTCGCCGTGGACTCCACGTCGTGTAATTCGCGACGATCCACGACCGCCCCGGCGTCGTCCCCGGTCGCTCCCCACCCATGATCCACACCCCGGCACGCCTCCCCACCTGCGACGACGTCGGCCATCCCCAGGATCCACACGCCCTATGACGACGACTAACCCTTGTCATTCGATGCTCTTGGGGACACCAACGCCGCCCCGACCCGGCTGTCTCGCCGTGTCCTCGACACCGGTGGACGACGCGACGACGACCTGCGGGGGACGAGTCGAACGACAATCCACATGGACGCCCGCCCCCGACCCGCGCGCGCCGCTCGGGCACTAGTGTGTGAGCCAGCTATCAGCTCCGGCAGGTCCAGGGCGGCGGCACCGCCGTGCGGACGCCGACCTGGAACCAGCCCGACGAAAGGTGTGTGGAGACGTGAAGTTCACCGTCGACCGCGACGTGCTCGCCGATGCCGTGACGTGGACCGCTCGGACGCTCCCGAACCGCCCGAGCATCCCCGTGCTCGCCGGCGTCCGGATCGAGGCGTCCGCCGAGGGCACGCTCGCGCTGTCGAGCTTCGACTACGAGACGTCCGCCGTCTCCCAGGTCGCGGCCGACGTCAGCGAGGCCGGGTCGCTGCTCGTCTCCGGCCGTCTCCTCGCCGAGATCTCCCGCTCGCTCCCGTCGAAGCCGGTCGAGGTCGTCGTCGAGGGCTCGCGCGCCGTGCTCACCTGTGGGTCCAGCCGGTTCACGCTCCTGACGATGCCCCTTGAGGACTACCCGGCCCTGCCGGCGATGCCCCCGGCGTCCGGCACGATCGACGCGCACGCGTTCGCCGAGGCCGTCGCCCAGGTGACGGTCGCCGCGAGCCGCGACGAGACCCTCCCGCTGCTCACCGGCGTCCGCGTCGAGGTCGACGGCGAGACCATCACGTTCCTTGCGACGGACCGCTACCGCCTCGCCGTCCGCGAGGTCACGTGGAACCCTGCGACGCCCGGCCTCCAGGCCACCGCCCTGGTCCGCGCCCGCACGCTGTCCGAGGTCGCGAAGTCGCTGACGAGCGCCGGCACGATCAGCGTCTCGCTGCCGACCGGTGCCGGCGCCGACATCGTGGGCTTCGAGGCCGGCGGCCGCCGCACCACGTCGCTGCTGGTGGACGGCGACTACCCGCCCGTCCGCCGGCTCTTCCCGGAGTCGACGACGACGCACGCCGTCGTCGCGACCTCGGCGCTCGTCGAGGCGGCGCGCCGCGTCTCGCTCGTCGCCGAGCGCAACACCCCGATCCGGCTCGAGTTCTCCGAGGGCCAGGTCGTGCTCGAGGCCGGCCAGGGCGAGGACGCGCAGGCGTCGGAGGCCATCGAGGCGCTGCTCGAGGGCGAGTCCGTGACCACCGCGTACAACCCGGGCTACCTCACCGACGCGCTCGGCGTGGTGGGCAAGGAGTTCACCCGCCTGTCGTTCACGCACGGCACGAAGCCGTCGGTCATCACGGGCCAGAGCTCGCTCGAGGCTCCCGAGGACGACGCGTTCCGCTACCTCATCCAGCCGATCCGGTTCGCGGGCTGAGGCCGTCCGTGGCCGGGTCCGTCCCCTGACCGCCCGGCCCGGCTGACGCCCCGATCCCGGACCGCACCCAGCACTGGCAGCAGCGATGTACGTCTCCGACCTGGCGCTCACGGACTTCCGGTCCTACCCGGAGGTCGTGGTCTCGATGCCGCCCGGCATCACGGCGTTCGTCGGACCCAACGGGCAGGGCAAGACGAACCTGGTCGAGGCCGTCTCCTACCTCGCGTCGTTCACGAGCCACCGCGTGGCGTCGGACGCGCCGCTCCTGCGCCAGGGCGCGACCAAGGCGCTCGTCCGGGCGCGGGTTCACCACGGCGACCGGCCGCGGATCGTCGAGGTCGAGATCAATGCGGGCCGCGCGAACAAGGCGCGCGTCGACCGGGCGCCCGTCCAGCGGATCCGTGACGCGGCCGGCATCGTCCGCTGCGTCGTCTTCGCACCCGAGGACCTCGCGCTCGTCAAGGGCGACCCGGACGTCCGCCGCCGGTTCCTCGACGACCTCGTCGTCCAGCGTTCCCCGCGGCTCGCGGCGGTCCGGTCGGACTACGAGCGTGTGCTGCGTCAGCGCACCCAGCTCCTGAAGTCCGCCGGTGCGTTCCGCGGCGGCCGTCGGCGCGGCTCGTCCGACCCCGACGCGACGGACACCGGCGAGACGAGCTCGTCGCTGCGGACCCTCGACGTCTGGGACGCCCAGCTCGCCGAGGCCGGCTCCCAGCTCGTCGCGGCCCGTGTCGCTCTCGTCCGTGAGCTGCGGGGCCGGGTCGGCGACGCGTACGAGGAGGTCAGCTCCGCGCAGGGCGAGCTGCGGCTCGCCTACCGGGCGAGCCTGTCGCGGGTCCGCCCGGAGGACGCGATCGACGACGCGGACGGGGACGACGCGTCGGCGCTCGCCGAGGAGGAGGAGCTGCTGCGACCCGAGCTCGTCGAGGCGCGGATGCTCGAGGCGATGATCCGGCTGCGGCCGCGCGAGCTGGAGCGCGGGCTGTGCCTGGTCGGCCCGCACCGGGACGACCTCACGCTCACCCTCGCCGGGCTGCCGGTCAAGGGGTACGCGTCGCACGGTGAGTCGTGGTCGGTCGCGCTCGCGCTGCGCCTCGCGAGCTTCGGCCTGCTCCGCGACGATCCCGACTGGGAGGGCGGGGACCCGATCCTCGTGCTCGACGACGTGTTCGCCGAGCTGGACGCCCGCCGTCGTCGCAAGCTGTCGGCGCTCGTCGCCGGCGCGGAGCAGGTGCTGCTGACCGCAGCCGTCGTCGAGGACGTGCCCGAGGAGCTGGACGGCGCGCGGTTCGACGTCATGGGCGGCGAGGTGACCCGTGTCCGGTGAGCTGCCCGACGGCGCCGCGGCCACGCCGACGGACCCGACCCGGTCGACGACCCGGCGGAGCCCCGGCTCGCCGGACGGAGCAGGCGCTCCTACCACCCCGACCCTCCCGACGGACCCGACGACGGGCGAGGTCGACGCGGCGGCGGCGGCGCTCGGCCGCGCGCGCGCCGCGGCGAAGGCCAAGGGGCTGGTCCCGGGGACGCCGGCCCGGCGGCGGCGCTCGGTCCCGGGCACCGGACCGGGCTTCCCGCGCACCCGGGGGCGTGACCCCGAGCTGATCGGCGGGACCCTGGACAAGCTCCTGGCGGAGCGCGGCTGGACCGCCCCCGTCGCCGTCGGCTCGGTCATCGGCCGCTGGCGCGAGGTCGTGGGCGACGAGGTGGCCGACCACGCGACGCCGGAGACGTTCACGGACGGCCGGCTCGTCGTCCGGACGACGTCGACGGCGTGGGCGACCCAGCTTCGGCTGCTCCTGCCGCAGCTCGAGCGGCGGCTGGCCGAGGAGGTCGGCGAGGGCGTCGTCGCCGAGGTGGTCGTGCTCGGACCCGGCGCGCCCTCCTGGGTCAAGGGCCTGCGCGTGGTCCGCGGGCGCGGCCCACGGGACACCTACGGCTGACCCGCGCCGATCTGGCCGTCACGCGTACCTCGCAGCGGCCGCAGCCCGGCCGACACGGACCACGAGGCCGAGGGACGTCGGGCAGCCCGCGCTGGCCTGGATCGACCCCACCCACCTCCGGACCCACAGTTGTCCACAGTCGCGCGTCAGAGGGCCTGTTTTTGACGTTTCCGGGGTAGAATCCAGGGTAGGAGTCCGGGCGCCGAAATGCGGCGTGTCACGGGGGTTCCGATCGGGTGTTCGCTGAGGCGATCGACGGTCGAGCCCGCCGGCCGCGCGAGCGCCGGACCCCGCATGCGTCCGGCTCAGCCACCCAGCGGTGCCCAACGGCGTGTGCCCGCGATGGTTCGGAAGGACCCTACGTGACCGACCCCACGCTCGACCCCGGGACCGCCGTGCCCACCGACGCCTCCGTCGAGACCGCCCCCGAGGCCGCAGCTGCGGCGCGCGACGCGGCGCCGACGAACGGTGGCTACGACGCCCAGAACATCACCGTCCTCGAGGGACTCGAGGCCGTGCGCAAGCGCCCCGGCATGTACATCGGCTCGACGGGCGAGCGCGGTCTGCACCACCTCGTCTACGAGGTGGTCGACAACTCGGTCGACGAGGCGCTCGCCGGCTACTGCGACCACATCGAGGTGACGCTGCTGGCGGACGGCGGCGTCCGCGTCGTCGACAACGGGCGTGGGATCCCGGTCGCCATCCACCCGACCGAGGGCAAGCCGACCATCGAGGTCGTCATGACGATCCTGCACGCCGGCGGCAAGTTCGGCGGCGGTGGGTACGCGGTCTCGGGCGGCCTGCACGGCGTCGGCATCTCGGTCGTCAACGCGCTCTCCTCGCGCGTGGAGTCGGTCGTCAAGCGCGACGGCTACACGTGGCGGATGACGTTCACCGACGGCGGCAAGCCGCTCGGCGGCATCGAGCGCGGCGAGGCGACGGCGGAGACGGGCACGTCGCAGACGTTCTGGCCCGACCCGACGATCTTCGAGACGACGGACTTCGACTTCGAGACGCTGCGCGTCCGGTTCCAGCAGTACGCGTTCCTCAACAAGGGGCTGCGGATCACGCTCACGGACGAGCGCGCCGAGGAGGAGCGCGACGAGGTCGTGGGCGAGGTCGGCGACACCGACGCGGCCGGCGGCGACGCGGCCGACGCCGCGCGGCCGCGGTACCGCTCGGTCACGTTCCAGTACGACGGCGGCCTGGTCGACTACGTCCACCACATCAACTCGCTCAAGAAGGCCGAGCAGGTCAACCCCGAGGTCATCGACTTCGAGGCCGAGGACGTGTCGAAGCTGATCTCGCTCGAGATCGCGATGCAGTGGACGACGGCCTACACGGAGTCGATCTACACCTACGCGAACACCATCTCCACGACCGAGGGCGGCACGCACGAGGAGGGCTTCCGCGCGGCGCTCACCACCCTCATCAACAAGTACGCCCGCGAGAAGGGCCTGCTCAAGGAGAAGGACGACAACCTCACGGGCGAGGACATCCGCGAGGGCCTCACGGCGGTCATCTCGATCAAGCTCGGGGAGCCCCAGTTCGAGGGCCAGACCAAGACGAAGCTCGGCAACACCGAGGCCCGCACCTTCACGCAGAAGGTCGTCTACGAGCAGCTCGGCGACTGGCTCGACTCGCACCCGAACGAGGCCAAGGAGGTCGTCCGCAAGGCGATCCAGGCCTCGGTCGCCCGGATCGCCGCGCGCAAGGCCCGCGAGGCGACGCGCCGCAAGGGCGTCCTCGAGGGCATCGGCATGCCGGGCAAGCTGCGCGACTGCACGAGCAAGGACGCGTCGATCTCGGAGATCTTCATCGTCGAGGGCGACTCCGCCGGCGGGTCGGCCAGCCAGGGCCGCAACCCCGAGACGCAGGCGATCATGCCGATCCGCGGCAAGATCCTCAACGTCGAGAAGGCGCGACTCGACAAGGCGCTCGCCAACCAGGAGGTCCAGGCCCTCATCTCCGCCTTCGGGACGGGGATCGGCGAGGACTTCGACCTGGGCCGGCTGCGCTATCACAAGATCGTGCTCATGGCCGACGCGGACGTCGACGGCCAGCACATCTGCACGCTCCTGCTCACGCTGCTGTTCCGGTACATGCGCCCGCTCGTCGAGCACGGGTACGTCTACCTGGCGGCCCCGCCGCTGTACAAGCTCAAGTGGACGAACGCGCCGCACGGCTACGCGTACTCCGACCGCGAGCGGGACGCCATGCTCGAGGCCGGCCGCGCCGCCGGCCTGCGCCTGCCCAAGGAGGGCGGCATCCAGCGGTACAAGGGTCTCGGCGAGATGAACTACACCGAGCTGTGGGAGACCACGATGGACCCCGACACCCGGGTCCTCAAGCAGGTGACGATCAGCGAGGCCGCGGCCGCGGACGAGATCTTCTCCATCCTCATGGGCGAGGACGTCGAGTCCCGCCGCACCTTCATCCAGCAGAACGCCCGCGACGTGAGGTTCCTCGACATCTAGCCGTCGCCCGGCCTCCTCGAGCGCAGCAGCGCCGGAGGAGGCCCCCGGACCCGGAACCATCCGGGCGCCCGGACCGGACAGCGGCCCCGTCGTCGTCGATCACCCACGAAGAATCGGAAGTGGACCAGTGACCCAGCCTCCCGAGGACCAGACCCCGGAGCAGCCCGACATGCAGGACATCTCCGGCCTGCACAACCACGGCCGCATCGAGCAGGTCGACCTGCAGAAGGAGATGCAGCGCTCCTACCTCGACTACGCGATGTCCGTCATCGTGGGTCGGGCGCTGCCGGACGTGCGGGACGGCCTCAAGCCCGTCCACCGTCGCGTGCTCTACGCGATGTTCGACGGCGGGTACCGCCCCGACTCGGCGTTCTCCAAGTGCGCGCGCGTCGTCGGCGACGTCATGGGGAACTACCACCCGCACGGCGACTCGGCGATCTACGACACCCTCGTCCGCCTCGTCCAGCCGTGGACCCTGCGCTACCCGCTCGTCGCGGGGCAGGGCAACTTCGGCTCGGCCGGCGACGACGCCGCGGCGGCGCCGCGCTACACCGAGTGCCGGATGGCGCCGCTGGCCCTGGAGATGGTCCGCGACATCGACAAGGACACGGTGCCGTTCGGGCCGAACTACGACGGTCGCACGCAGGAGCCGCTCATCCTGCCCGCGCGGTTCCCGAACCTGCTCGTCAACGGCTCGGCGGGCATCGCGGTCGGCATGGCGACGAACATCCCGCCGCACAACCTGCGCGAGGTCGCCTCGGCCGCCCAGTGGTTCCTCGAGCACCCGGACGCGACCGGCACCGAGCTGCTGGCCGCGTCGATGCAGCGGGTCAAGGGGCCGGACTTCCCGACCGGGGCGCTCATCCTCGGCACCCGCGGGATCGAGGACGCCTACCGCACCGGGCGCGGCTCGATCACGATGCGCGCGGTCGTCGAGGTCGAGGAGCTCCAGGGGCGCCAGTGCCTCGTCGTCACGGAGCTGCCCTACCAGGTCAACCCGGACCGGCTCGCGGCGAAGATCGGCGAGCTCGTGCGCGACGGCCGGCTCCAGGGCATCGCCGACCTGCGCGACGAGTCCTCCGGCCGCACGGGCCAGCGCCTCGTCATCGTCCTCAAGCGCGACGCCGTCGCGAAGGTCGTGCTCAACAACCTCTACAAGCACACGCAGCTCCAGGAGACGTTCGGCGCGAACATGCTCGCGCTCGTCGACGGCGTGCCGCGCACGCTCAGCCTCGACGCGTTCATCCGGCACTGGGTCGACCACCAGGTCGACGTCATCGTCCGGCGCACGCGGTACCTGCTCGAGGCGGCCGAGAAGCGGATCCACATCCTGCGCGGGCTGCTCAAGGCGCTCGACGCGCTCGACGACGTCATCACGCTCATCCGCAACTCGCCGTCGGCCGAGGACGCGCGGACCGGCCTCATGGAGCTGCTCGACATCGACGAGGTCCAGGCCACGGCGATCCTCGACATGCAGCTGCGCCGGCTCGCGGCCCTGGAGCGCGCGAAGATCCTCGCCGACTTCCAGGCGATCGAGACGGAGATCGCCGACCTCAACGACATCCTCGCCTCGCCCGAGCGTCAGCGCACGGTCATCTCCGAGGAGCTCGCGTCGATCGTCGACAAGTACGGCGACGAGCGGCGCACGACGATCCTCCCGTTCGACGGCGAGATGAACATCGAGGACCTCATCCCGGTCGAGGACATCGTCGTCACCATCACCCGCGGCGGGTACACCAAGCGCACGCGGACCGACGCCTACCGGGCCCAGCGCCGCGGCGGCAAGGGTGTGCGCGGGGCGCAGCTGCGCGGGGACGACGTCGTGGACCACTTCTTCGTCACGACGACGCACTCGTGGCTCCTGTTCTTCACCAACCTCGGCCGCGTGTACCGGGCGAAGGGGTACGAGCTGCCCGAGGGCGGCCGCGACGCCAAGGGTCAGCACGTCGCGAACCTGCTCGCGTTCCAGCCGGGCGAGGAGATCGCCCAGGTGCTCGCGATCTCCGGGTACGACGCGGCCGACTACCTGGTGCTCGCCACCCGGCGCGGCCTGGTGAAGAAGACGCGCCTCGGCGAGTACGACTCGCCGCGCACGGGCGGCCTCATCGCCATCAACCTGCGCACGGACGGGGAGGGCGACGTCGACGAGGTGGTCGCCGCACGGCTCGCCAACGCCGACGACGACGTGCTGCTGGTCTCCGCGCTCGGCCAGTCGATCCGGTTCACGGCCGACGACGACGCGCTGCGGCCGATGGGCCGGGCGACGTCCGGCGTCACCGGCATGAAGTTCCGCGAGGACGACGAGCTGCTCGCGCTCGACGTCGTCCGTCCGGGGGCCGCGCTGTTCACCGTCACCGAGGGCGGGTTCGCCAAGCGGACGCTCCTGGAGGAGTACCGCGTCCAGGGCCGCGGCGGGCTCGGGATCAAGGTGGCGAACGTCGTCGAGGCGCGCGGCCGGCTGGTCGGCGCGCTCGTGACCGACGACGACGACCAGGTGCTCGTCATCATGGAGCGCGGCAAGGTGGTGCGCGCCGCGGTGAACGAGGTGAACCTGACCGGGCGCAACACCCAGGGCGTCACGTTCGCGAAGCCCGACAAGAACGACCGGATCATCTCCGTCGCGCTCGGCGAGAAGGTCGTCGACGACGGGGAGGGTGTGGATTCCGTGGAGGGTGGCGACGTCGAGGCGGCTGCCGGGGCAGTGGCGGAGGTCGATGGCGTAGCGTCTGACGAGTCCGCGCCGCCGGCCGAGATCGTCGACGTGCGGGACCACGCTGAGGACCACGAGGAAGAGACGCGATGACCGACCCGACGTCCGCGAAGACCACCCCGGTGCGGCTGTCCGCGAAGAAGGCTCCCGTCGCCGAGGGCGTGATCGAGACCGCTCCCGACACGACGTCGGAGGCCGTCCGGTCCTCGGCCGGGACGGTCGGCGCGACGGGTGCCGCCTCGGGCGCGACCGCGACGAGCGGCTCCGGCCAGCCCGGCAAGGCGAGGACCGCTCCGCGGCCCGCCGCGAAGCCCTCGGCCGCGATCGGTCCGCGTCGCGTGCGACTGTCGGTCTCGCGGGTCGACCCGTGGTCGGTCATGAAGCTCGGCTTCCTGCTCTCCGTCGCGCTCGGCATCATGACGGTGGTCGCCGCGGCCGTCGCGTGGAACGTCGTCGACTCGATGGGGGTCTTCACGGACCTCGAGTCGCTGCTCAGCGACCTCGGCGCGATCGAGCAGTTCCGCGTCATCATGGAGTACCTGCGGCTGAAGAACATCATGTCGATGGCCGTGGTCGTGTCGATCGTCAACGTCGCGCTCATCACGGCGCTCGCGACGCTCGGTGCCTTCCTCTACAACATCACGGCCGCGCTCGTCGGCGGCCTGCACCTGACGCTCACGGACGACTGAGCGTCACCCCGTCACCGCTGCTGGCGGTGGTTTGGGATCGAGTTGGGATCGAGGCCCCGGATGGGGTAACCTCGATCGGCGCCTGAGGACCAGTTCCGACGGCATCGGGCCTATAGCTCAGTCGGTTAGAGCGCTTCCCTGATAAGGAAGAGGTCCCGCGTTCGAGTCGCGGTAGGCCCACTCCCCGCCCCCGAGGAGGTAGCAGAGATGAAGAAGCTGCTCGTACTCGCCGTCGTTGCGGGGCTTGGCTACCTCGTGTGGCGTGAGCTCTCAGCCGAGAAGGCCGAGCGGGAGCTCTGGCGCGAGGTGACCGACCCGATCTCCTGACGGGACGTCCGGTCGAACCGCTGGATCGTCGAGGTCGACGGACCGGCACCGGGGGCCATGGCGCAATTGGTAGCGCACCTGCTTTGCAAGCAGGGGGTTACGGGTTCGAGTCCCGTTGGCTCCACCACCAGCCCCAGGTCAGAGGCCGTTTCCCGACGAGGGAGGCGGCCTCGTTCCGTGCCCGTGACCTCGACGCGGTCGGCCAGCCCGCGCCACCCGAGCCGCGCTACCCGAGCCCGCGTTCGTAGAGGGCGATCCCAGCCGCGACGGAGACGTTGAGCGACTCCGCCCGTGGCGTCATCGGGATGGCGTAGTGACGGGTCGCGACGGCCGCCAGGTCGGGTGACACCCCGTCACGTTCGCCTCCCAGGACGAGCGCGAGGCGTTCCTCGACCCGACGGATGGTGCTGAGCGGCGCGGCGGCGTCGGCCGAGAGAGCCGCAACCGTGAGCCGTTCCTGCCGGATGAAGTCGATGCACTCCGCGCGGCGAGCGAGAACGACCGGCGTCGCGAACACCAGGCCGCGGCTGGCACGGACGAGACGACGGTCGAGCGTCGTGCGGAGCCCGCTGTCCAGCAGGACGACGCCCGCCGCGCCGAGCGCGCAGGCCGTGCGCGTGATCGCGCCGATGTTGCCGACGATCCGCACCCCGTCCAGCACGACGACGTCGCCCGCGGCGCCGGCGAGGTCGCGCAGCCTCGGCGGTCGCGGAGCGTGCGCGAGGGCGAACACGCGGGCGCTCCTCCGCTCACCGAACAGCGTGCGGGTCACGGTCTCGTCGAGGACATGGAGCGGCACGTCCGGGCCGACGCCGACGGGCGCCGGGAGTCCACCGTCGATCGCCGCTCCGGTGACGTACAGGCTGTCCAGCGCGATCCCGCACGCGAGTGCCTGCTCGATGTTCTCGGTGTCGTCGATCAGGAAGACGCGCGGTCGTCCGGAGCGAGCGCGCAGGACGTCGGCGACGCGTCGCACGGCCGGGTGGCGCGTGTCATCGATCGCGTGCACCGTCTCCCGTGCAGGCTCCGCCACCTCGATCGCCGTTGCCACCATCCACGCCAGCGTGCGGCCTGACGCGACGTCAGGGTCAAGTCGCTGCTGGTGTGGTCACTCCAGGCCGGTCCCCCGTCACGCCCAGACAGCGCCGTCGGGATCGACGCCGTGGAGCCGCGCGTTCGCGTCGATGATCTCGGCCAACCAGTCGGCGAGGCCCGGTTCCCGGGCATCGAGGGTCGCGGCGAAGCGCTCGTCCTGGACGTAGAGGCGTCCCAGGCAGACCTGCATCGAGTGGGTGCAAGCGAAGAGCTGGCCGACCATCGCGCGATGCCGCTCGGCGAGCTGGTTCGCCGCCTCGCTGCCCGGCGCGACACCGGTGCGCTTCGCGTCGGCCAGCTCGGTGTAGAGGGTCTCGCCGTCCTCCCGCACTCGATGGCGGTCGGCCTCGGACAGCACGGCCACGTTCTCCTCGAACTGGGCCCACTCGTCGGAGTCACCCCAGCGCCCACGTGCTTCGTCCGCCCAGTCCTCGCGCCAGCCCCGCCCGAAGATCTGCGCCTGCTGCTGCGCGGTCAGGACCGCCCCGGCGGTGCGGGAAGCAAGCACCTGCTCCACGGCCTCGGCCATCCGGCGGAGCCGCAGGATGCGTTCTTCGAGCAGGTCCAGCTGCCGGCGGAGCTGTCCCGTCTCGTCGACGGTGGGATCGTCCAGGAGAGCGGCGATCGTCGTGAGGCTGAAGCCGAGCTCCTGGTAGACCAGCACGCGGTGGATGCGGGCGACGTCCCGCGCCGAGTAGGCGCGGTACCCGGCGCTCGTGCGCTCCTGGGCGTGGACCAGGCCGACCGAGTCCCAGTGGTGCAGTGTCCTGACGCTGATCCCGACGAGCGACGCAACCTCGCCGATGGTCAGTCCCTCCGCGGCGGGCGCGACAGGTTCACCGGCGGGGCCGACGTGGAGCCACGGCGTCATCGACTCGGGCACGTTCACGTCCACCTCCGGCTCCTTCCCTGTCCGCGCCTGCTCATGTCGGTCTCGAGGATCACCCCACTATCCCAGCCGGCCGTCGCGTCCGGGAGCGAGGTCGGTCACCGGCGCCTGACCGCCACCTCGCGACGACGGGAGGACCGCCAGCGATGGCGATACCCTGCTGATCGGTCGACGACTCGCCCCGCCGGTGTCGTCGGCCGGGTCGGGCACGGTCCGTGCGGGGCAGCAGCGACTCCGACCACCGGCACGATGCGCCACGAGGGGAACGACCGATGACTGAGCGCCCGTCGCTCGATCCGGGCCGGATGAAGCCGCCGTTCTCGGACGAGCTGCGCCGGTTCCTGGCCCGGGGCTGGGGCGAGCGCGCCCCGCTCGGTCCCGGCGACGCGGCCGCGGCCACCGCCGCGGCGCGACGACGCGAGCGCCTGTCCGAGCGGTTTCCCGGGGAGCGTCTCGTCCTGCCCGCCGGCCGGCTCGTGACCCGCGCGAACGACACCGACTACGCCACCGGACCTCCGCCGCCGCCGACCGCGAGCTGCAGCGACTGCGCGGCGACGCCGGGGTCCGGATCGCGCTGGACGACTTCGGCCGCGACTCCTCCACGCTCGTCTCGATCGTCCGCTATCCGCTGGACGTGCTCAAGCTCGACCGGACGCTGACCCTCGACCTGGTCGAGCGCAAGCCGCAGCTCGTCGTCGAGTCGATCGCGCTGCTCACGGACCGGCTCGACGTCGAGATGGTCGCCGAGGGCGTGGAGGACGACGAGACGTGCGAGCTGCTGCGTGCGATCGGGGTGCGCTACATGCAGGGCTACCGGTTCGGGACGGCGCTGCCGGCCGCGGCGATGGCCGAGCGGCTCACGACGCACGGGCTGCTCGCCCGGCTGCCCTAGCGTCGCGTCGCCGGCGTCTGCCCCGGCGGCCGCCGCGTCACCCGCCCAGCAGCGCGGCGATCTCCTCCTGCGTGAGGACCCGCCACGGCGAGGCGCCCGGGTCGGCCTGGCCGGCGGCCGGGCTGTCGCCCTGCGTCCACCACCGCGCCTCGTAGGCCACGTCGTCGAGCAGGACGCGCTCGCCGGCCTGGTAGACCGCGGCCGGGTCCCACGTCGGGTAGAAGTCGGCCGGCAGCCGGAGCTGCGGCCGGGGCGTCTCCCCCGGCAGCACCGGGCCGATGAGCCGCCACGGGTTGTCCGCCGGGGCGAGGCTCGGGTCGTCCGGCTGCGCCCCCTGCGTCCACCACGCGGCGACGTAGACGTTCCGACGCCAGACGACGCGCGTGTCGGCCGGGTAGGAGGCCTCGGCCGTCCAGACGGGGTACGGGCTGGTCGCGGGGTCGTCGGTCAGGTCCTCGGGGTGCACCGTCGGCGTCGAGGTCGGCTGCGGCGACCCGCCGTCCGGCGCTCCGGTGAACCCCGCGCCGAGGACGTCGGCGAACCGCTCGTCGCCCTGCTCGACCCCGCTGCAGGAGTCGGACACGACGGACAGGTCGTCGTACGCGGGTGCGCACGTGCGGTCCCGGTTCGCCGACCACATCGACACGCGCCCGAGCTGGACCTCGGTGGCGAAGGCGTGGAGGCGACGCGCGTCGTCGAGCGTCACCACCTCGGTCGGGGTGTCGTTCTGGCCGATCATGGGGGTCGCGCCGACCATCCGCCAGGCCGTCCGGTCCATCACCGGCTCGCCCCGGTCGGCGAGGATCGCCATGAGCTGGCGGTGCGTGGCGCGCAGCGCCTGGACGGCGGTGCCGGCCGGGTCGGCGGCGGCCGCCGCGCCGGTGAGGTTCATCGTCATCGCGTTGACACCGGCGAGGACGACGCCGGCATCGAGGAACGCGCGCACCGTCGCGACGCCGTCCGGGGTCAGGCCGTCGGCGCCGACGGGAAGCGTGAGCCAGACGGGCAGCGGTCCGTCGTGCTCCTCCTGGACCCGCGCGACGGCCTCGGCGCGCCGGGTGCGCGAGGCGGCGTCGGCGAGCGCCGGACCCTCGACGTCGAGGTCGATCGCCGCCGGCCGGTAGCGCTCGACGACGGCGCCGTACTGGGCCGCGAGGTCGTCGACGGTGGGGCAGGCGAGGGCCAGCTCGGTGCTGGCCTCGCCGCCGAAGGAGACGACGACGTCGCCGCCGGACTGCCGCAGCCGGGCGATCCGGCGGTCGAGGTCGAGGTCGTCGCGCGCCTCCTCCAGCGAGTGGAAGGTGCCCCAGCTCGCCTCGCAGGTCGTGGGGTCGGCCGCGACGACGAAGCCGAGCACGACGTTCCGGTCGGCCGGACCGGTCGGGTTCTCGAACGCGTGCACCGGCGTCGCCGTCACGTCGACGTAGGCGCCGAACCACGGCTGGCTGCGCTCGGCCTGCTGCGTGTCCTCCCACGTGCGCATGCCGAGGACGCCGGCCGTCGCGAGCGCGGCGACGACCGCGAGGAGGATCGTGAGCCGGACGGGGGAGAGCCGGCGTCCCGGGAATCGCTTCGACATGGTGGTCCTCGAGTGGTGGCCCCAGCTCAGCGGGGGCTGACCCGTCGGCGCAGGTCGTTCTTGCGGGCGACGTCCCGGCCGAGCCGCCGGTCGCCGTGGTAGAGGATGCCCTCCCAGTCGACGGGGCGCGGCGCCCCGTCCGTCGCGGCGCTGCGGTCCCCGGACGGCGCGGCTGGTCGCCTCGCCGGCCGCTCCGGGACGTAGAGCCAGCCGACGATCCCGAGCGCGACGTCGACGATGGAGCTGCGGATGCCGATGTAGGCGACGATCGCCCACGCGCACAGGACGGCGTTGATCGCGGCGAACGCGGCGTTGCCCCAGTTGTGGGCGGTGAGGTCGCGGTAGAAGGTGACGGCCGAGAACGCGACGATGACGTAGGGCACGAGCACGTAGATGGCCGGCGCGGCCGTGCGGCTGCGGACCTTCGGCGTGCGGGCGAACGGGATCTTCGTGTTGGTCATCGCCTGCTGGAGGGACTTCAGCGTCCCGGCCAGGTTGACGGCGAGCAGCACGAGGTTGAACCCGTAGATCCGCAGCACGTCGCTCGCGCGGTGCCCGCTGTCGCGCAGGTCGGCGGCCATGCAGAGGAAGTAGGGCGCGGCGGCCCCGATGACCCACGCGCTGAGCAGCCGGCTGTCGTAGGGATACGCGAGCAGGAAGACGAGCCCGACGCTGGCCCACGCGATCGACGCCATGTAGTTGACGCGGAGCATGACCTCCCGGCGCAGGACCGGCTCGCGGCGGAAGCGGCGCTCGCGGAGCTGGCGCGACAGCTTGGGCAGGATGAGAAGGCCGCCGTCGGCCCAGCGCCGCCGCTGGACGATGAGCGAGCCGAAGTCGGGCGGGGTCGCGCTGTAGCTGAGCCGCTCGGGGTAGTTGACGAGCCGCCAGCCGTGCGTGCCGAGGTCGATGCTCGACTCGGTGTCCTCGATGACGGTGCGGTCCTGGATGTAGGTGGCGACCTCGAAGCCGCCGACGGTCTGCCGCTCCACGATGTCCTCGAGCGCCCGCCGGCGGATGACGGCGTTCGCCCCGACCCAGAACGTGGCGTCGTAGTAGGTGAGGCCCTGGTGGAGGATGTGCTGGACGTCGGTCGTCGCGCCGGCGATCCGCTCGATGCGGCTCGGGGCGCCGCGGTAGGCGGAGTACGGCGTCTGGGCGACGGCGACGCGCTCGTTGCCCGGCTCCTCCAGGAGGTGGACGAGCCGGACGCAGTAGTCCCGCAGCAGCATCGAGTCGGCGTCGAGCGTGAGCAGGTACTCCGTCCCCGGCACGTCGAGGTCGCACGGCTCGCCGTCGGGGGTCGGGACCAGGACGTCGCCGTCGGCCGTCCGCTCGACGCTCCACCGCCGCCCCATGAGGCCGATGTAGGCGTTGAGGTTCATCGCCTTGTTCGCCTCGTGCGAGAGGGAGGCGTACCGCTTGCGCTCGAACGAGGTGAGCTCGGCGGTGAAGATCCGCACGAGGCGGTCCTGGAGCTGCTGGACCCGCTCGGGCGGCGGCGATGCGCCCTGGTCGAGCGCGCCGTCGAGGGCGATCCGGGTCAGCCGCAGGTCGCCGGCGAGGCCGACCAGGACGCGGTCGGCGAAGAACGCGTCCATGTGGTCCGTCATCGGGTGCGCGTCGGCCTTGGCCTCGAGCCAGTCGGCGGCGAACTCGTGGTCGTCGGCGACGCGGGCGAGCGTCGCGGCGTCGACCCGGTCCTCACCGGCCGCGGCGGCGCGCGCCAGCTCGGCGCGCAGCAGCTCGGCCCCGGCGGCGAGCCGGGCGCGGGGCTCCTCCAGCTCGGTGGCGATCCGCGCGGGCAGGTCGCGGGCGAACTGGAGCAGCTCCCGGTCGCGCGGGTCGCCGGGATCGGGCGGGTCGTCGACGAGCAGCACGATCCGCTTGGCCGGGAACTCCTGGAGCGCCGCCGACCACATCGTCTTGGTCAGGACGTCCGGCTCCTCGCGGTAGGACGGGACGAGGACGGTGATCGCGTGGGCGTAGTCGCCGGCGAAGTGCTGGTCCAGCGGTCCGCGGGGCACGCGCACGTGGTCCCGGAACCGGTAGAGGGCGCCCTGGCGCGCGGTCAGGTACATGAGCGCCGAGAACGTGAGGAAGGTGACGACGAGCAGGTAGGACACGGCCTCGAGCACGAACCGGAGCGTCCGGGCGTCGCCCTCGATGAACTCGCGCATGACGGTCGTGACGACGTACATCGACCACGCGCCGACCGTGACGAGGATGGCGACCCTGCCCAGCACGATCTTCCTGGTCGAGGGCCGGTCGTGCATGATCGCCATCGGCGCGGTCCCGCGCTCGGCACCCACCTGACGCCGTGGCGCGCGCGTCCCAGCGCGTTCCCTCACTCGCCCAGCCCCTCGTCCGGGCGCAACGCCCTCGGTCCCCTCCCGAGCCCGCAACCCGGTCAAAAGACGCTACCACGGAGCGTCAGCACCGGTCAGGGAAACGGTGGCGTCGATTGATGGCCGACGGTGGCTGATCTCGCGCTGGGGTGATCGTGGGCGTGGGGCCGCCGGGGTGCTACCGGATCGCTCCGGGGTGCGCGAGAGTGGGGCGATGAGCTCTCGAGGTGAGGCCGCGGGACTGATCCGGGTCGTCGACGCGTGCACCAACAACCTGCGCCACGTCGACGTCGACGTCCCGAAGAAGACGCTCACCGTCGTGACGGGGGTGTCGGGGTCGGGGAAGTCCTCGCTCGTCATCGACACCATCGCCGCCGAGGCCCAGCGGATCGTCAACGAGTCCTACTCCACGTTCGTCCGCAGCCGGCTGCCCCAGCTCCCTGCGCCCGAGGTGCAGTCCATGTCCGGGCTCACCTTCACGGCGCTCATCGACCAGCGCCGGTTCACCGGCAACTCGCGCTCGACCGTCGCCACCGCCTCCGACGTCGCACCGTTCCTGCGGCTCGTGTTCTCCCGGATCGGTGAGCCGTCGGCCGGCTACTCCCCCGCGTACTCGTTCAACGACCCGACCGGCATGTGCCCGGCGTGCGAGGGGCTCGGGACGGTCGTGGACATCGACGTCGAGGAGCTCATCGACCCGGAGCGCTCGATCGACGAGGGGCCCGTCCGCTTCAGCCAGTTCCGACCGGGGGTGTACCGGTGGAAGAGGTTCGCCTACTGCGGGCTGTTCGACCGGAAGAAGCCGCTCAAGGACTACACCCCCGAGGAGATGGACCTCTTCCTCTACGCCGACCAGCTCAAGCTGCCCGACCCGGACCCGCGGTTCCCGAAGACCGCCCGGTTCGACGGCGTCGTCACCCGGATGCGCGACGTCTACGTCAAGAACCACCCGACGTCGATCTCCGCGTCGGTGCGCGAGGAGCTCGACCGGCTCACGACGCGGCGGGTCTGCCCCGAGTGCCACGGCGCCCGGCTCAACGCCGCCGCCCGGGCCAGCCTCGTCGACGGGCGCAGCATCGTCGACTGGTCGGCCATGTCGGTGCGGGAGCTGCGCGACCTCGTGGGCGGGATGGACGACGCACGCGTCGCGCCGGCGCTCGCGGGCATCCGCCGCACGCTCGACGCGCTGCTCTCCGTCGGGCTCGGCTACCTCTCGCTCGACCGGGAGTCCTCGACCCTCTCGGGCGGCGAGGCCCAGCGCGTCAAGATCGTCCGCCACCTCGGCAGCGCGCTCACCGACGCGACCTACGTCTTCGACGAGCCGTCGACCGGTCTGCACCCCGCCGACGTGCAGCGGCTCAACGGGCTGCTCCTGCAGCTTCGCGACGCCGGCAACACCGTCCTCGTCGTCGAGCACCACCCCCAGGTCATCGGGGTGGCCGACCACGTGATCGACATGGGGCCGGGCGCCGGGGCTGCCGGTGGACTCGTCCAGCTCGAGGGCAGCGTCGACGACCTGCTCGCCAGCGACACGCTCACCGGCCGGCTGCTGGCGCGCCCGCTCGACGTCACGGAGACGGTCCGCGCCGCCACCGGGTCGGTGCGGGTCGAGAACGCGCGGCTGCACAACCTCACGGGCTTCGACGTCGACGTGCCGCTCGGCGTGCTCACGGCCGTGACCGGCGTCGCCGGCTCGGGCAAGAGCTCGTTCGCGACGGGCGAGCTGCCCCGTCAGCAGCGCGACTTCGTCGTCGTCGGCCAGGACCCGCTGCGCGGCGGGGTCCGGTCGACCTCGCTGTCCATCCTCGGGATCGCCGACGAGGTGCGCGCCGCGTTCGCGGCCGTCTCGGATCTCGCGCCGGCGTGGTTCAGCTTCAACTCCAAGGGCGCGTGCCCCGCGTGCCGGGGCAAGGGCTACATCACCACGGAGCTGGCGTTCCTCGACGACGTCGCGACCCCCTGCGACGTGTGCGGCGGGAAGCGGTTCAACCCGCGCGCGCTCGCCGCCCGGGTGGCCGGGCACACGATCGCCGACGTCCTCGTGCTGCGCGCCGGCGAGATCGCGGAGGCGTTCGACGGACACCCGGCCATCGTCGGCGCGATGGGCTGGCTCGAGCGGGTGGGGCTGGGCTACATGCCGGTCGGTCAGTCGCTCGACACGCTGTCGGGCGGGGAGAAGCAGCGGCTCCTGCTCGCGCGGCACCTCGCCGCCTCACCCGACCTCGCCCGCGAGCGGATCGTGCTCGACGAGCCGACGACGGGCCTGCACCCCGGCGACGTCGACCGGATCAACGCGCTGTTCGCCGACCTCGTCGACGCGGGCGCGACGCTCGTCGTCGTCGACCACAACCTGCGGGTCGTCGCGCGCGCCGACCACGTCGTCGACATCGGGCCCGGCGCCGGGTCCGACGGCGGGCGGCTGGTGTTCGCGGGAACGCCGCGGGAGCTGATGGGGTGCGCGGAGTCGCTGACGGGCCGGGCGCTCGCCATCGCGAGCCGGCGCAACCGGTAGCTGGTCGTCCGGCGGAGTCCGGCGACCCGCGAGCCGGGGCTCACGGGTCGCCGGCCGGGCGTCGGCCGGTGGGCTAGCTGTCGCCCCCGGCGTCCTTCGCGTCGTCAGCCTTGCGCGGGGCGCGCGGCTTGCGGGCGGGCTTCGCGGCGTCGGCGGCCGCGGCCTCCTCGGCCTCCAGGTCCTCGACGAGGGCCTGGACGTCGTCGGACGCGTGCGACGCGGCCTCGCCGGCCTTGTCCGCGATCTCACCGGCCGCGTCCTTGGCCTTCTCGACCCCGTCCGCGACGGCATCCTTGGCCTTGTCGGCGCCCTCGGCCGCAGCGTCCTTCGCACCGGCCACGACGGCCTCCGCCTCGGCGATCACGGCGTCGTCGTCGGCACCGGCGGCGGCGACCGCGTCGACGAGGGCCTCGACGGCCTCGTCCGGCGTGATGTCGTCGCCGGAGTCCTCGACGTCCTCCCAGTACTCCTCGGCCCACGGGTCGTCGATCGGCTGCGTGCGGCGCCAGACGAGGTATCCGGCGGCGGCGGCCGCGGCCCCGGCGGCGACCCAGCCGAGGGTCTTGCCGACGGTGTGGCTCTTGGGGGCGACCGCCTCCGGCTTCGCCTTCTCGACGACCTTCTCGGCCGCGGTCTCCAGCGCCTGCGCGGCGTTGTCGATGCCGGCGCCGGCGGCAGCCGCCGCCTGGTCGGTCGCCTCGGTGGCGGCGCGGGCCGCCTCCTGCATCGCGGCGACGATCTTGGGGATGACGACGGAGACCAGCGCGTCGTGCGCCGTGTCCGTCGCCGACTTGGCCTTGACGGCCGCGGCGTCCGTGAGCTCGGCGGCCTTGCCGGCGGCCGACTCGACCTTGGGGCTCGCCGCCTTGACGGCCTCTCGCCAGGCCTGCTCCAGTCGAGGACCCGCCCACTCCCAGGCGGCCTCGACCCGGGGCGACGCCCAGTCGACGCCCTGCTCGGCGAGAACCTTGGCCTGGCGGCCCGCCTCGGCGATCTGCTCGCGGATCTCGTTCGCGTCGACCTGCACCTTGCGTCCCATCATTGGCTCCCTTGGCTTCTGCCTTGGCTTGCGTACGGCTTGCGTGCGTGAACTGCATTCTCGCATCCCCTGGACCAGGGTGCACCTGTCTGCGCGGTTGACTACGTCAACATCGTGCGTGGTCCCCCGACGGATGCGAGAATCGACGCATGCACGCAATCCTTCACACCAGCGCCGGCGACATCACGGTCGAGCTGCTTCCGAACCACGCCCCGAAGACGGTCCGCAACTTTGCCGGCCTCGCCGCCGGAACTCAGGAGTGGACCGACCCGACCACGGGTCAGAAGGCGACGAAGCCGCTCTACGACGGGACGATCTTCCACCGGATCATCCCCGACTTCATGATCCAGGGCGGCGACCCGCTCGGTTCCGGCCGCGGTGGTCCCGGCTACACCTTCGACGACGAGATCCACCCGGAGCTGACGTTCCGCGAGCCGTACCTGCTCGCGATGGCGAACGCCGGCCGCAACCCGATGACGGGCGGCGGGACCAACGGCTCGCAGTTCTTCATCACCACGGTCCCCACGCCGCACCTCCAGGGCAAGCACACGATCTTCGGCAAGGTGACGGACGAGGCGAGCAGGAAGGTCGTCGACGCCATCCAGGGCGTGCCGACCGGTCCCGGTGACCGCCCGCGGCAGGACGTCGTCATCGAGTCGATCGAGATCGTCGACGGCGAGTGAGCAGCGAGTGAGCCGGGCGTGAGCTATCTCCCCAGCCAGGGTGCCGAGGCGCCGACGTGTCCCCGGCACCCCGACCGGGTCGCCTACACGCGGTGCCAGCGCTGTGACCGGCCGGCTTGCCCCGAGTGCCAGCGGCCGGCGTCGGTCGGGTTCCACTGCGTCGACTGCGCCCGCGGCGCGGCGTCGGCGCGGCCCGTCGTGCGCACCGTCTTCGGGGGCGTGAGCCGCGGCTCGACCCCGGTCGTCACCATGACGATCATGGCGATCTGCATCGCGCTCGAGGCGCTGCGCTGGATCGCAGCCGGCGTCTACCAGCGGATCGCGGTCCAGCTCGTCTTCGTGCCGCAGCTCGGCCTGGTGGAGCCCTACCGGTTCCTCACCTCGACGCTGCTGCACAGCGGGATCTGGCACCTCGCGTTCAACATGTACGCGCTGTGGCTCATCGGTCAGCAGCTCGAGCTGCTGCTCGGGCGGGCCAGGTTCCTCACGCTGTACTGCCTGTCCGCCATCGGCGGCTCGGTCGCCTACCTCGCGATCGCCGGCGTCGGGGCGGGGGGCGTCGTCGGCGCCTCGGGCGGCGTGTTCGGCCTGTTCGGGGCGTTCGCCGTGTTCATGCGTCGGCTCGGCCGCGACCCCAAGCCGATCCTCGTGATCATCGGGATCAACGTCGTGCTCGGGTTCGTCATCAGCAACATCGCCTGGCAGGCCCACCTCGGCGGGCTCGTCGTGGGGGCGCTCGTCGCGCTCGTCTTCGCGCGGGTCCCCGTGCGGCGGGGCGGTGCGGCGCGCGGTCCGGCCGGCGGCCCGGCGGTGCTCGGCCCGTCCGGCCCTCGACCCGGCGTCGCGGGGGGCCTCTCCGGGGCGACCCTGCAGTGGCTCCTGTGCGGCGCGATCACGCTCGTGCTGGTCGCGATCGTCTGGCTCGTCTACGCCCTGGCGTAGGGGCCGCTAGTTATCCACAGGCTGTGTCCACAGCTGGGGAGAATCACACGCGTGTAGTTCTCCCCAGCTGGGGACAACCCTGTGGTCAACGGTGAGCCGAGTGCCGCGGGCGGGACGACCGGCTCAGCGCCGGTCGAGCCACCCGCCGGGCGTCGGCTACCTCCAGCGCATCGTCATGATGAACCCGGCGAAGATCGACGCGAAGCCGATCGCGAGGTTCCACTGCTGGATCCCGGGGATCGGGAACCGCGAGTCCGAGATGTACGTGACGACGACCCACACGAGCCCGACGACGAGCAGCGTGACGAACGTCGGCACGTACCAGCTCGGGTTCGGCTTGTCCTCCACCCGGACGGCGGGACGAGCGGTGGTGGGGCGGGCCTTCTTGCGGCCGCGTGACTCGGGCACGAGGTCTCCTCGGGATCTGGGAAAACCCCCCACAGCCGAGTGTGGAGGGCCAACTCCCTAGGGTATCGCCGCCCACGTAGACTCGACGACTCAGGGGCAGGCGGGTCGCGGACCCGGTTGGGAAGGGGGAGCCGTGCCGACGAGAGGACTGCGACGCGGCTCCATCGCCGTCGGTGCCGTCGCGTTCGTCGCCGGCATCCTCTTCGCCACGAGCGCCTCGGTCTTCGCCGGCCAGGAGAGCTCCAGCCCGCGCGACCTGCGCGGCCTCGTGGCCGCCGAGTCGAAGCGGCTCGAGGACCGCAACGCCGAGATCGAGGAGCTGCGGGCCGAGGTGACGGCCCTGCAGTCGTCGCTCGACGTCGAGATCGTCCCCCCGACGGACGCGGAGGCGCTCGCGCTCGGCCTCGTCGCCGTCGCGGGTCCCGGCCTGCGCGTCACGCTCGACGACGCCCCCGCGACCGCGACGTCCGAGAACAACGACGACCTCGTCGTCCACCAGCAGGACCTCCAGGGCGTGGTCAACGCGCTGTGGAGCGGTGGCGCCGAGGCCGTGACCATCCAGGGTCAGCGCGTCGTCTCGACCACCGCGGTCCGCTGCGTCGGGAACGTCCTCCTGCTGCACGGGCGCACCTACTCCCCGCCGTACGTCGTCGAGGCGATCGGTGACGCCGACGCCCTCGAGCGCGCGATCGACGAGGACGCCTCCGTCGGGCTCTACCTGGACTACGTCGAGCAGTTCGATCTCGGCTGGCACGTCGAGAAGGTCGCCGACCTCACGCTGCCGGCCTACACCGGAGCGCGTACCCTGAACTACGCCGTCCCCGCCGAGGAGACCCCATGACCGCCGTTCTCGACCCGCCGCCCGCCGAGCCGATCCGGCACGTGCGTCCGCGCAGGCGTCAGTCGCCGCTCTCGGTGCTGCTCGGCATCATCGGCGAGATCCTCATCACCGTCGGGCTGCTGCTCGGGCTCTACGTCGTCTACCAGCTCTGGTGGACGGACATCATGGGCGACCACGCGCAGGCCGAGATCTCCGAGCAGTTCGAGGCGACGCTCCCGACGTCGCCGAACACGGCCGGTGAGGCCCAGCTCGGCGCCCCGGTCGCCGAGGAGCTCGCCCCGCTGACGGCCGAGACGTTCGCCCGCCTGTGGGTGCCGGCGTGGAGCTCCGGCGACACGTTCTACGTCCGCCCGATCACCGAGGGGACGGACCGCGCCACGGTCCTCGACCCGCTCGGCATCGGCCACTACGAGAAGACCGCGATGCCCGGCCAGATCGGCAACTTCGCCATCGCCGGCCACCGGCAGAGCCACGGCAAGCCGTTCTACTCGATCGACAAGCTCCAGGAGGGCGACGAGCTCATCGTGGAGACCGCCGAGAACTGGTACGTCTACCACGTGACGAGCTGGGACATCGTGAAGCCCTCCGACATCGAGGTCATCGCGCCCAACCCGACCGACCCGACCGCGGCGCCCGACAAGGCGATGATCACGCTCACGACGTGCCACCCGCTCTTCTCGACGAAGGAGCGCTACATCGTCCACGGCGAGCTCGTCGAGTGGATGCCCCGCGACGCCGGCCGCCCCGCGTCGCTCGTCACCGGCGCCCCCGCCTGACCCTCGCTGACCCCTCGCGCAGCCCGAGCCCCGAGAGAAGGACCCCATGTACGGAGCGATCTGGCGACTGCTTCCCGGCCCCGCCTGGCTCAAGGCCGTCGAGGCCCTCATCCTGGTCGCGGGCGTGGTCGCGGTGCTGTTCCTGTGGTTCTTCCCGTGGGTCGCGCCGTACCTGCCGTTCGACCAGCAGACCGTGGAGTAGACCGTGCCGTCCCGCATCCTCGTCGTCGACAACTACGACAGCTTCGTCTACACGATCGTCGGCTACCTCGAGCGGCTCGGCGCCGACGTCGTCGTCGTCCGCAACGACGCGATCGCCGGGACCGAGGCCGATCTCGACGGGTTCGACGGCGTCCTCGTCTCGCCCGGGCCGGGAACGCCGGCGCAGGCCGGTGCCTCGATGCCGATCATCGAGGCGTGCGCGCGCACCGGCACGCCGATGCTCGGCGTCTGCCTCGGCCACCAGGCGCTGGCCGAGGCGTTCGGCGCGACCGTGACCCACGCTCCCGAGCTGATGCACGGCAAGACCTCGCTCGTCGCGCACCACGGCGACGGCGTCCTGGCCGGGCTCGGCGGGCCGTTCACCGCGACCCGCTACCACTCGCTCGCCGTCGTTCCCGGGACCGTGCCGGCGGAGCTGGCCGTCACGGCGTGGGTCGCCGGCCGCGACGACGACGCGTCAGCCGAGCCGATCGTCATGGGCCTCGCGCACCGCGAGCTGCCGCTGCACGGCGTGCAGTTCCACCCGGAGTCCGTGCTGACCGAGGGCGGCTACCGGATCCTCGCCAACTGGCTCGCCGTCACGGGCGACGGCGACGCGGTCGCCCGGTCCGAGGGCATGGCGCCGCTCGCGGCGCTCTAGCGGACCCCACCCCGAGACGACGAAGGGGCTGGTCGCGGACACCGCGACCAGCCCCTTCCTCGTTCGGGACGAGCGAGGATCAGCCGTCGCCCTCGCCGTCGCCGGACTCGGTCGGCGTGGAGCTCGGCGTCTCCGTCGGGGTCGGCGGGGGCGACGGCGGCGGCGTGGCGATGTACACGGTCACGGTCGTGCCCTGGGGCTGCGTGCCCGTCGGCTCCCACTCCACGACGGTGCCCTCGGGGTTGGTGCTCTGGACGGGCTGGAAGTCGAAGAACAGCTTGTTCGCCTTGAGCGTGTCCTCGGCCTCGCTCCGGGACAGCCCCGTGAGGTCCGGGACCGGCACGTTGCCGCTCGCGACCGAGATCGAGAACGTCTGGTCGGGCGCGGCCATCGAGTCGACACCGGGGTCGATCGAGACGACGCGGCCGGCCTGCTGGTCGGGGCTGTCCACGACCCGGATGACCGGACTGCCGGTGAAGCCGGCGGTCTTGAGCTTCTCCAGCGCCTCGGACTCGGTGTTCCCGATGACGTTGGGCACGGTCAGCTCGGACGGGCCGGAGGAGACGACGAGCGTGACCTCCTCGCCCTCCTGGACCATCTGGCCCTTGTCCGGGCTGGTTCGGATGACGAGGTCCTTGGCCACCGTGTCCGACGCCTCGGACTCGGTCGCGGAGAGCACCGTGAGGCCGAGGGCCTCGAGCTCGCGCCGCGCCTCGTCGACGGTCCTGCCGGAGACGTCGGGGATCTCGACGGCCTCGGGCGTGGTCTCGGTCGGCGACGGGGAGGGGGAGGAGGGCGGTTCCACCGGCTCGGCGCCGCGGTTGCCCCAGATCGCCCACGCGATGCCGCCGAGCAGCAGGACGGCGACGATGGACAGCACCCAGATCCACGCCTTGCCGCGCTTGTCCGCCTCCTCGTCCTCCTCGCCGGTGGTCGGGAGCGTCGCGGTCGAGCCGGCGGCGAGACCCGGGAGCACCTGCGTCGGGCCGGCCGGCGACGGCTGGTTCGCGCGCGTCGCGGCCGCGATGACGCCGACGGCCGGGGCGCCGACGATGCCGCCGCGCTGCGCCGCCTCGAGGTCCGCGCGGAACTCGGCCGCGCTCTGGTAGCGCAGCGTCCGGTCCTTGGCGAGCGCCTTGAGGACGATCCGGTCGAGCTCCTCGGGCACGTCGGACGCGATCGACGACGGCGTCGGCGGCTCCTCGCGCACGTGCTGGTAGGCGACGGCCACGGGCGAGTCGCCCATGAACGGCGGGCGGCCGGTCAGCAGCTCGAACAGCAGCGCGCCGGTCGAGTACACGTCCGAGCGCGCGTCGACGACCTCGCCGCGGGCCTGCTCGGGCGAGAGGTACTGGGCGGTCCCGACGACGGCCTGCGTCTGCGTCATCGTCGCCGCGGAGTCGGCGACGGCGCGGGCGATGCCGAAGTCCATCACCTTGACGTCGCCCGCCGTGGTGATCATGACGTTCGCGGGCTTGATGTCGCGGTGCACGATCCCGGCGTGGTGGGAGTACTCCAGCGCGGACAGCACGCCCTCGGTGATCTCGACGGCCTCGTCGATCGGCAGGGCGGCGCCGTCGCGCAGCAGCTCGCGGACCGTGTGGCCCTCGACGTACTCCATGACGATGAAGGGGATGTGCCGCTGCGTGCCGTCGGGCAGCTCCTGGTTGTCCTCGCCCGTGTCGTAGACCGACACGATCGCGGGGTGGTTCAGCGCGGCCGCTGACTGGGCCTCGCGGCGGAACCTGGCCTGGAACGTCGAGTCCTGGGCGAGGTCGGAGCGCAGCAGCTTGACGGCGACCCGGCGCGACAGGCGGTTGTCCCGTCCGATCCGGACCTCTGCCATCCCGCCGCGGCCGATGAGCTCACCGACCTCGTAGCGCCCCGCGAGCACGCGAGCATTCGACTCGACCACTACTGAACCCCTCCGATTGACGTGCTCGCTACACCGCTGGTGCCAGCACTTGCCGCTGATTGTCCCAGATTCCCGGCCACGAGGATGGCAAGGGTCACGATCGCCGCGGCGAGGACGATCAGGGCTGCGACGATCCAGCTGCTTGGAACCTTGGTGTCCGGGCGGGCGCGGGTCGGGCTCGGGACGCGGGCGGCGCTCGGGACGCGGGTCGGGCTCGGGACGCGGACCGCCCGCTCGCCGTCGTCTCGCGTCCCGGCGGAGGTGGTCGGCGGGGCCTCCGGCGCGGCTGCGTCCTGCGCTCGCCGTGCGTCGGGTGAGGGCGACGGGAGGTCGCCGCGGGTACGGACCCTGACCGGCTGCCAGTCCGGCGTCGGCACGACGGAGGCGTCGCTCGCGCGGGGGTCGTGCGCCGGTGGGATCACGGGCGGCGGGGCCGCGGGGGCCGCGGCGGCGACCCGCGGGACGGTCGTGGTCTCCGGGGCGCGGGCCGGAGCCCCGACGGCCGGCGTCGACGGCGGGGCCGCGGCTGGGACCGCCGGCTGCGCGGGGCGCGGGACGCGGGGCTTGGGCGGGCGGGGGCGGCGCGTGATGATCGCGGGCGCGTCGGACTCGCCCGCGTGGCTGCCGCCCCGCCGGCGGCGCGCGCGGCGCGGCTCGGCCGGGTCCCACCCGTCGTCGGGCGCGATCGCCGCGCCCAGCTCGCGGGCGCGCGTCGCCACCTCGCTCGCGTGGGACGGGCGGCGCGCCGGCTCCTTCTCGAGCATCTGCTCGACCAGCTCGCGCACGGGCGCGTCGATCGTCTCGGGCAGCGGCGGTACCGGCTCGGTGACGTGGGCGAACGCGATGTCGACCTGGGTCTGGCCGGTGAAGGGGCGCTTGCCGACGAGGGACTCGTAGGCGATGATCCCGAGCGCGTAGACGTCGCCCGCGCCGGTCGCCGGGCGGCCCATCGCCTGCTCCGGCGGGAGGTACTGCGCCGTCCCCATGACCATCCCGGCGGCCGTCATCGGCGCCTGGTTCGCGGCGAGGGAGATACCGAAGTCGGTCAGCACGACGCGTCCGCCGGGCCCGAGGATGAGGTTGGCCGGCTTGATGTCACGGTGCACGACGCCCGCCTCGTGCGCCGTCGCGAGCGCGTCGGCCGTCTGCGCGACGACGTCGAGCACGAGCCGGCGGGACAGCACGCGCTCACGGGCCAGGATCGTCGAGAGCGGCTCGCCCGGCACCAGCTCCATGACGATGTAGCCGAGCCCGTCGATCTCGCCGTGCGCGTACGTGCGCGCGATCCCCGGGTGGACCAGGTCGAGGGAGTTGCGGGCCTCGGCCGCGATGCGGTCGAGGAACAGGCGCTCGCCGGCGAACTCCGGTCGCAGCACCTTGAGCGCGACCTCGCGGCCGCCGGGCTTCTCCTGGGCTGCCCACACCTGGCCCATCCCGCCGATGGCGATGAGCCGCGTCAGCTCCCAGCGGTCGACCACGACCCCGGCGCGTGGTGTCACGACGCGCTCCCGAGGGCCGCCTCGATGACCTGCCGCGCGATCGGCGCGGCCAGCCGGCCGCCCGTGTAGTCGCCCTCCGACGGGTCCGCGCCGTTGATGACGAGCACGGCGACGGCGACCGTCGGCGCCTCGGCCGGCGCGAACGCGACCATCCAGGCGTGCGGGTTCGAGGCGGACGTGCCGTCGTCGATGCCCGACTCGGCCGTGCCCGTCTTCCCGGCCACGGTGACGCCGCTGATCCCCGCGCGCGTCCCGGTGCCGTTCTCGACGACCCCGACCATGAGCTGCGTCATCGTCTCGGCGACGTCGGGCGTGATGGGCGTGGAGAACACGGACGGGCTCGTGCGGGCGACGACGCCGAGGTTCGCGTCGCGCTCGGTCTCCACGAGGTAGGGCCGCATGAGCGTGCCGTCGTTGGCCACGGCCGCCGCGACCATCGCCATCTGCATCGGCGTGACGCGCACGTCGCGCTGCCCGATCGCGGTCTGCCCGAGCGCTGCCTTGTCCGCCGCCAGCTTCTCGAGGTCGCCGAGCCGGCTCGGCGTCACGGTCATGGGGATGTCGAGGTCGCGGCCCCAGCCGAACTGCTCGGCCTGGTCGGCGATCGACTCGGCGCCCAGGTCGAGCGCGAGCTGGACGAACGGGGTGTTGCACGACTTCTCGAACGCGCGCTGGAGCGTCGCGGTCTCGCCGTCGTCGCACGTCTCGCCGGCGGGGTTGCGGATGGTCGCCGTCGACCCGGGCAGCGCGATCTCGTCGGGCGCGGCGATCCGGGTGTCCGGCGCGAGGTCCAGCGTCGGGTCGGACAGGGCGGCGGCGACGTCGATGAGCTTGAACGTCGAGCCCGGGGCGTACTGGTTGCCGGCGATGGCCCGGTTGGTCATCGGGTCGCCGGAGCCGTCGGCCGTGAGCGTGTCCCACGCGTCCTGCACCGCGCCCGTGTCGTGCGAGGCCAGCAGGTTCGGGTCGAACCCGGGCGTCGAGACGAGGCCGAGGATCGCGCCGGAGCGCGGGTCGAGCGCGACGACGGCGCCCTCGCGCCCGTCGAGCGCGTCGAACGCCGCGCGCTGGACCGCGGGGTCGATCGTGAGCTCGACGCTGCCGCCCTGCGGCTGGCGGCCCGTGATGAGCGTGCCGAGCCGCTGGCGCCACAGCCCCGGTGCCGTCCCGTTGAGCACGGTGTTCTCGGCGGCCTCGATGCCCGTGCGCCCGAACGTGACGGACGAGAAGCCCGTGACGGCGGAGTAGAGCTCGCCGTCGGGGTAGGTGCGCTGGAACCGGTAGGGGGTGTCGACCGGGACGGAGTAGGCGATCTGCTCGCCCGCGACGATGATCGGGCCGCGGTCCCGGCCGTTCTCGCGGTAGGTCGCGCGGGCGTTCCAGGGGTTCGCGTTGAGCGAGGACGCCTGTCCGACCTGGATCCAGGTGAGAGCGCCCATGAGGACGAGGAACATCGCGAGCACGACGGCGCTCACGCGGCGGATCGGGGCGTTCACGTCGTGGCTCCCGCGGCTCCGGAGCCCTGGCCGCCCCGCGTGCCCCGACCGCGTCCGGTCGCGGCGGCCGGCTCGACCGCGTCGCTCGCCGGTCCGACGATGACGAGGGGACCGATGGCGGCGTCGGGTCCGGGCCGCCGGGCGGCGTCGGACACGCGCAGCAGCAGGGCGAGGATGATCCAGTTCGCCAGGAGCGAGGAGCCGCCGGCGGCGAGGAACGGCATCGTGAGGCCGGACAGCGGGATGACGCGCGTGGCGCCGCCGACCACGACGAAGCACTGCAGCGCGACCGTGAACGCGAGGCCGGAGGCGAGGAGCTTGCCGAAGCCGTCGCGGACGCCGAGGCCGGCGCGCAGGCCGCGCTGGACGAGGATGACGTAGAGCATGAGGACGGCCAGCACGCCGGTCAGCCCGAGCTCCTCCGCGAGCGAGGGGACGATCATGTCGGCGTTGGCGGAGTACGTGAGGTACGGGAAGCCCTCACCCCAGCCGGTCCCCATGAGGCCGCCGTTCGCCATCCCGAACAGGCCCGAGACGATCTGCCCGGAGCCGCCGGGGTCGCGGTGGTAGATCGCGGGCTCGAGGGCGTGCAGCCAGACGTCGATCCGGGCCTGGACGTAGCCGACCTGGGTGGCGATGACGAGCACGCCGCCGATCGTCAGCAGGACGCCGATGATCACCCAGCTCAGCCGCTCGGTCGCGACGTAGAGCATCGCGATGAACAGGCCGAACAGGAGGATCGACGTCCCGAGCTCCTTCTGCATGAGCAGCACGCCGATGCTGATGCCCCAGGCCAGCAGGACCGGGCCGAGGTCGCGCGCGCGGGGCAGCGTGAGGCCGAGCACCTTCGTCCCGGCGAGCGTGAGCTGGTCGCGGTGCGTCACGAGGTAGCCGGCGAAGAACACGGCGAACGCGATCTTGGCCAGCTCGGCCGGCTGCAGCGTGAAGCCGCCGACGCCGACCCACAGCCGGGACCCGTTGATCTCGCGCCCGATGACGGGGAGCATCGGCATGAGGAGCAGCACGACGCCGAGGACGAGGGCCGTCCACGTGTAGCGGCGCAGCGTCCGGTGGTCGCGCAGCCACACGATGACGACGATCGCGGCGAAGGCGCCGACCGCGATCCACATCATCTGCTTGCTCGGGTCCTGGTCCCACGCGGGTGGCCTCGCCCGCATCTGGAGCGCCAGGTGGACGCGCGCGATCATCGCGAGCCCGATGCCGTTGAGCGCGATGACGACGGGCAGGATGACCGGGTCGGCATACGGGGCCCGCCAGCGCAGCACGAGGTGGACGGCGAGCGCGATGCCGCCGAGCACCGCGGCGAACGTCGCGAGGTCCGCCGGGGGCGAGCCGGTGACGCCGAGGCCGACCTGGAGGTAGGCGTAGACGCCGAGGCCGAGCGCCGGCACGAGGAGGGCGAGCTCGGTCCACCGGCCGCGCCGCGGCGTGACCTGCGTGATGGTCGCCATCAGCTCGATCCGCCCGGGCTCGGGGCCGGTGAGGCGGTGCCCGTCGGCGACGCCGTGCCCGTGGGCGACGCCGTGCCCGTGGGCGACGCCGTGCCCGTCGACCCGGAGCTCGCGGACGAGCCGGGGCTCGGGGTCGATGTCGGTGTCGGTGTGGGCGTCGGTCGGGGCGCCGGGAGCTGCTCGCGCAGCGACTCGACGATGCCGCGCGCGCCCGCGAGCGAGCCGTCGCCGGGCGTGATCGCCGTGGCGAGGCGCTCCTGCGCGTAGTCGGGCAGGTCCGCCACGAGGATGTCGGTGGTGTCCAGCGGGTGGCCGAGCCTGATCGGTCCGATGCTCTGCGGGATCCCCTGGTAGACGGCGACGTACTCGCCCGACGACGCGACGTAGTACTGGGTCTGCGTCCAGCGCAGCCCGGCCCAGCACGCGCCGGCGAGCAGGAGGAGGACGGCCGCGGACGAGGCGACCCAGGCCCAGCGGCGGCGACGCCGGCCCCGGCGCTGGTCGAGCTCGTCCCGCTCCTCGTCGGCCGAGCGCTCGGCGTGCGCCGCGATCTCCTCGGGCTTCGGCGGCGTGAGTGCCGCGGCGCGGGCAGCGGGGGAGTCGCTGCCGCGGGAGCGCTGCTTCCAGTGGGCGGCGGCCGCGCCGGCGACCTGCGGGACGGTCGAGGGGGCCGCGCCGTCGGGCACGTCGTCGAGCTCGACGACGTCCGCGACGACGGCCGTGATGTTGTCCGGGCCGCCCGCGCGCAGGGCGAGGTCGACGAGCCGGTCGGCGCACGCGCCGGGGTCCGCGACGTCGATCAGCGTCTGCGCGATCGTCTCGGCGCTCACGTAGGAGGAGACGCCGTCGGAGCACAGGAGGAAGCGGTCGCCGGCGACCAGCTCGCGCAGCGACTCGTCCAGGTCGACGCCGAAGTCGTGGTCGCCGAGGACGCGCAGGATGACGCTGCGGTGGCTGTGCGTCTCGGCCTCCTCCTCGGTGAGCTGGCCGAGGTCGACGAGGTGCTGGACGTAGGTGTGGTCGACGGTGAGCCGGCTGACGACGCCGTCGCGCACGAGGTAGGCGCGCGAGTCGCCGATGTGCGCGAGCGCGAGCCGCTTGCCGGAGCGCAGGGCCGCGATGAGCGTGGTGCCGAGGCCGGCGAGCTCGGGGTCGTCCTGCGCCCGCTCGCGCAGCTCGGCGTGGGACTGCGCGACCGCGTCGCGCAGGAGGGCGAGCATGTCGCCGCCGTGCGAGTCGCCGTCGAGCGGGGCGAGGTGCGCGATCGCGACCGACGACGCGACGTCGCCGCCGGCCGGGCCGCCCATGCCGTCCGCCAGGACGAGCAGGTGCGGGCCGGCGTAGCCGGAGTCCTGGTTGACGCTGCGCAGCAGCCCGACGTCGGAGCGCGCCGCGTAGGAGAACGTGAGGGTCATGTCACCGCCCCCTCCGCAGCTCCAGGAGGGTCTGCCCGACGCGTACCGGGGTGCCGAGGGGGACGGGGACGGGATCGGTGACGCGGGTGTCGCCGACCCAGGTGCCGTTCGTCGAGCCGAGGTCCTCGACGTACCAGCCGCCGTCGTGCGGGAAGATCCGGGCGTGCCGGCCCGAGGCGGTGTCGTCGTCCACCACGAGGGTGCACGAGGGGGCGCGGCCGATGAGGACGCTCGAGGTGTGCAGGCCGAGCTGCGTCCCGGCCAGCGGGCCCTCCAGGACGCTCAGCGTCACGGGCGTGCTGCGCCCGGGGGCGGCCGCGTCGTCGTTGACGGGGTTGACGTTGGCGCGGAGACCGCGACCCCGGCCGCGGGAGGAGACGCGGGTGCCGAAGATGTCGCGGCGCAGGACCCCGATGCACGAGAGGACCAGCAACCACAGCAGCGCCAGGAAGGACAGGCGCAGCAGGGTGATGACGAGCTCGCTCACCCGGCGTCGCTCTCACCCGTGTAGAAGAGGAGCCGCGTACGGCCGAGGGTCACGGTGTTGCCGTCGACGAGCGTGGCCGCCGTGATCCGGTTGCCCTCGACGAACGTGCCGTTCGTCGAGCCGAGATCGGTGACGACGACGCCGTGCGGTGTGCGCGAGAGCTCGAGGTGACGGCGGGAGACGCCGGTGTCGTCGACGACGATGTCCGCCTCGGACCCGCGGCCGAGGACGGTGGAGGTGGCCGTGAGGAGGTAGCGCTTGCCGTCGATGTCGATGACGGGGTGGCGCGGCGGCTCCGGGACGGCGGCGCCGCCCGATGCGGCCTGGCCGGCCGACACGGCGGCGGCGTAGCCCTCGTCGCGGATCGTGGAGGAGTGGACGCGGAACCGGCCCGTCTCCAGGTCGGGCTGGTCGGCGAAGCTGACCGAGATCGGGCCGACCAGGGAGTAGCCCTGCTCGCGGGCGTGGTCGGCGGCCGCGGCGGCGATCTCGTCCGCGAGGGCGTCCTCGCCCCACTCGACGACGCGCTCGTGGTCGCCGTCGCCGAGCTCGACCTCGAAGGTGTTCGGCACCACCGTGCGCCCGCGGAAGGCCGCCGCGCGCTCGTCCATCTCCTTCTGGATGGCCGCGGCGATCTCGACGGGCTTGACCTCGGAGCGGAACGCCTTGGCGAAGGCGGAGTTGACCACGCGCTCGACACTCTTCTCGAAGCGGTCGATGACCCCCATGCCGGTCCCCTCCTCGACGGTTCACACGGTGCTGGCAGGACGCCCGGTCTTCCCTCGGCGACGCTGCGGTCGTGCAGCCCGGACGCTGCCGACCATCGTAACCGCGCGGAGTCTCGCGATGGGGGCAGGTGCGGGGACGGCGTGGGCGAGGCGTGGGGGCAGGTTGTGGGGGGTTCGTGGTCGCGGTCGGGGCGCGGCGAGTCTGGGAGACACTCGTTGTCGGGTCGAGCGCGGCGGTGGCCGTCGGCCCGCACCCGAGCTGACGTGGGGAGGACGACGATGACGGATCGGACGACGGACGGGCGCGTCGGCGGGTTCCGTCGCGCCTGGCGGCGGTCGGGGCTGAACGCGACGAAGGTGGTCGCGACGGGCCTGGCCGCGATCACGATGGCCCTCATCGCGCCGCGGATCGCGGGGCTGACCAGCTCGCTCATCGCGGTCGGGCTCATCTCGGTCGCGACGGCCGTCGTCAACGCGTTCATCTCCTCCGCGACGGAGGCGACCGCCGACTCGGCCAAGCGGCTCGCCCGGGCGGGCGTGGCCGCGGGCGTCATCCGGGTGCCCGCCAGCGCGGTGCGGGCCACGGGGGTCGGCGAGGTGGCCGTCGACGTCGCGCAGGCCGGGGTGGACGACGCCGACGCCGCGGTGGACGGCCCCGTGGCGGACGACGCCGCGACGGTCGACCCGGGGGCGGCCGGCGAGGCGGAGGACGCGGACGCCGAGGCCGGGCCGTCCCCGCGGATGCAGCGGCTCCAGCGGGTGTTCCGGTCGAACTCGGTCTACCTCGCGCTGTTCGCGCTCATCGCCATCGTGACCATCACGGCCTCGTGGATCGTCGCCCAGGCGACCGGCGACACGACCTACGTCCAGCCGACGGTCGTCTATGAGCTCTCGGACGAGCAGAAGCAGGAGATCATCGACGAGGCCGTGGCGAGCGCGCGCAGCGCCGTCGAGAGCGGGGACGTGCCGGTCGGCGAGACGGACGACGGGACGGCGATCACGCTGGACGACCTGCTGACGGAGTACACGGACCTCAGGACGAGGGTCGACGCGCTGGACGGGACGCCGTCCCCGGAGCAGTCGGACCTGGCAGCCCAGCTCGCCGACCTGTCCGACCGGATCGCCGAGCTCGAGGCCCAGCTCGCGGCGACCGGCACGCCGTCTCCGACGCCCACGCCGACGGAGACCCCGAGCCCGTCACCCGAGGTCACCGCGCCGCCGGCCGGCTGACGGCGTCGTCCGGTCGCGCGTCTCGGCCGCCGTGCCGCCGGGGCCGCTCAGGCCGGTCGGCGCGGCGCGGTCGACTCGCCGACGACGAGCCGGGTGTCCAGCGCCACGCGCTCCACCCGCGAGCCGTCCCGGGTGAGGTCGAGCGCGAGCTCGAACGCGGTGTGGCCCATCGCCGCCTCGTCCTGCTCGATGTGCGTGAACTCGAACCGCCCGCGGTCGAAGAACTGGCCGGGGTGGTCGAAGCAGACGATCGAGAGGTCCTCGGGCATCCGGATGCCGAGCTCCCGCGCGGCCTCGAGGACGAGCACGGCGAGGTGGTACTCCGTGACGACGACGCCCTGCAGGTCGCGCCGCTCGGCGAGATAGCCGGTGAGCGCGCGCACGTCGTCGTCGGGCGTCGCGTAGCTGCCGGGGACGGTCGAGCGCGTCGCGCGGAACTCGTTGGCCGGGTCGTGCGGCACGTGGTGGTGCGCGTGCGCCGCGACGAAGCCGGCCCGGCGGTCGCGGACCGTCGACACCTCGGAGTCGGAGCTGATGAGGCCCAGCCGCTCGTGGCCGAGCGAGAACAGGTAGTCCGTCGCGACGCGGCCGGCCGTCACGTTGTCGGAGCAGACGGAGGACACCGGGAGGCCGTCGTACACGCGGTCGAGGATGACGACGGGGAAGCCCCGCGTGATGAGCTCCAGCACGGCCGGCGGGACGAACTCGGACGAGCTCGGCTGCAGGATGATCGCCCGCGCCCCGGCCGCGGCCAGGGCGCGGACCATCGTGTCCTCCCGCGCGCCGTCACCGAGGCTGCGTCGCACGACGAGGCTGGTGTCGGGCTGGGCGGCGTCGATGAGCCCGGCGAGCATCCGCGTGCCGAACGTGTCGTCGAAGTCGGTCAGCACGCAGCCGATGAGCTGGTCGCCCGGCCGCGGGGCCGGGGGCGGCGCCTCGCCACCCTCGCGGCTGACGACGAACGTCCCGTGCCGCGGCCGCCGGGAGAGGTAGCCCTCGTCCCGCAGGAGCGTGAGCGCCCGCTTCACGGTGATCGCGCCGACGTCGAACCGCTCCATCAGCTCGGAGTCGCGGGGGAGGCGCTCGCCGACGGCGAGCTCACCGCTCTCGATCGACGAGCGCAGCGCCTCGTACACCTCTCGGTACAGCGTGCGACTCACCCCGGTCCTCCCACGTTCGTCGGCCCCGGCTATGCGGCGTCGTTCTCGATCGCCGCGCGAAGCTCCAGAGCCATGATGGCGGAGAGCTGGGTCGAGTAGTACACGGGGGGCTCGACGCGGACCCGCCAGTCGTCGGAGGCGAGCAGCGGGACGGGGGTGGTGGAGGTGGGGTCGGTCGCGGAGGCGACGAGCGCGTCGGTGCTGACGCGGACGAACTCGACGAGCCGCGCGCGGTCCGGGTCGGCCGCGTCGAGCCGGTCGATGAGGAGGCCGAGGTAGCGGTAGAGGACCCCCTTGAACAGGCCCTCGTCCCCACCCGAGCCCTCACGCGCGATGACCCCGTCGGGGGCGAGCGCGTCGAGCGCCGCGAGCGCCGTCCGGGTGGCGAGCGGCACCAGGTCGAGCGAGGTCGCGCTGGTCAGGGCGAGGGCCGCGCCGATGTAGAGCCCCTGGTTGTAGCTGAACCGCCACTGGCGGTCGACGGCGCCGTCGCCGAGACGGTTGATCCCGTCCTCGACGAAGCCGTCGGGGCCGACCATCGTGCGCGTGAGCCAGTCGAACGACATCTGCGCGAGGCCGAGCAGCTCGGGGTCGGGCGCCAGCTCGAACAGCCGGGCCGACAGGATGACGAACGGCCCGTTGGCCGGCGTGTTCTTGTAGTCGAGCTGCTGCGTGCGCCAGGCGAGGCTCCAGCCGAGGGTGTCGTTCCAGCCGTGGCGGTGCACGTGCGCGTGGATCGCCCGCGCGTCGTCGAGGTAGCGCTGCTCACCGCTCGCGTCGTGGAGGCGGACGAGCGCGAGGGCATACCAGAGCATGTCGTCGAAGTAGTCGTTGAAGAGCTGGTCGCCGTTGCGCTCGCGGAGGTTCGCCTCGATCGCGCGGGCGGAGTCCAGCCAGGCGGGGTCGCCCGTGCGCGCGTACGCGTCGAGCCGGGCGTCGATCGCGTGCGCGAGCCACCAGTAGTTGAAGACCTCGTTGTCCCCGGCCGGGTAGGTGTTGTTGAGGAGCTGCGGGGCCGGTGCACCGAAGTAGTGCTCAAGGCCGTGCTGGGCGAGGTCGGCGTACTGCGACCAGGTGGGGTGGGACACGGGTACCTCTCGGGGGGCGGGGACTCGGTGGCGGCCGGGGTGGCCGGCCGCGGGTGGGGGCTGCGGGGCGTCGGTGCTGCGGGTGGGGAGCGCGCGACGCGCGCCCCCCACCCGCGGACTCACCGGTTGTCGGCGAGGATCTGGTCGCCGAGGCGCTGCGCGTCGGCGAGCGCGGTCTCGGCGTCGATCTCCCCGGAGAGGAACCGCTCGAGGGCGGGGATGAGCGCCTTGCCCTCGACGTCGGAGGCGCCCGGCGTGCGGGAGCGGACCTTGGCGAAGGACATCGTCTCGATGAAGGCCGCGTAGGACTCGTTCTCCGTGAAGTACGGGTCGTTCGCCGCCTCGATGTTGGCCGGGATCCAGCCGGAGATCTTGGCGAACTCCACCCCGTTCTCGGGCTGGGTGGTCCACCACTTCATGAACTCCCACGCGCCCTCGGCGCTCTTCGCGCCGTTGGGGATCACGAGGCCGAAGCCGCCCATCCCAGCGCCCTGCCCGCCCGGGCCGGTGGGCGGCGGGACGATCCCGTACTCGACGTCGGCCGCGTCGAGGTCGGCGAGGGCCCACGGGCCGTCGTACTTCATCGTCACGATGCCCTCGGCGAACGCGTCGACGCCCTCGCCGAAGCCGACCTCGTACACCCCGGCGTCCAGGAGCGAGCTCCAGAAGTCGAGCACCTCGAGGCCCTCGGGGCCGTTGAAGGCGGTCGCCGAGCCGTCCTCGGTGTACATCGAGCCGCCCGCCTGGGTCAGCCAGACGTTGAACAGGCCCGGGTCGTTGAGCGCGAAGCCCGAGCGCTCCAGCCTGTTCCCGCTGCGGATCGTGAGCGCCTCGGCGACCGAGCGCAGCTCGTCCCACGTCGTCGGCGGCTCGAGGCCGGCCTCGGCCAGCGCGTCGGTCGCGTAGAACAGGGAGCGGTTGTCGACGAGGAGCGGGAGGCCGTAGGTCTCGCCGTCCACGATCATCTCGCTGAGGGCCTGCTCGTAGAACTGGTCGAGGTCGACGTCGCTCGACTCGATGAAGTCGTCGATCGGGGCCAGGGCGTTGGTCTGCGCGTACAGCGAGGTCTGGTACCGGTCCCAGAGCACGATGTCCGGGACGCTGCCGCCGGCGACGGCCGTCAGCAGCTTCTCCTCCACCAGCTCCTGCGGGACGTACGTGACGACGTACCGGTCCTGGGAGGCGTTGAAGGCCGCCGCCTGCTTGTCGAGCTGTTCGGCCTGCGCGCCCGACCAGGAGCCCCAGAAGGTGACCTCCTGCGGTGCGTCGCCGCCGGCGGGGGCCGACCCGGTCGGGTCGCCGCCGTCCGTCGACGTCCCACCTCCGGTGGGGCTGCCGCCGCACGCGGCGAGCGCGAGCGCGACCGCCAGGGTGGTGGCCGTGAGGGCCGTGCGGGTGAGGGATCTCATGTCCTGCTCCTTTGCGTTGGGATCCGTTGTCACGTGTGTCACTTGATCGAGCTGTCGGTGTTGGTCTGGACGATGAAGCGCTGGGAGAACGCGAAGACCACGAGGATCGGCAGGCTGGCGACGATGGTTCCGGCCATCTGCGCGCCGTAGTTGGTCTGGTACTCGTTGACGAACGAGGCGAGGCCGACCTGGACGGTCAGCATGTCCGGCTCGTTGAGGACGATGAGCGGCCACAGGAACGCGTTCCACCCGGCCTGGAACGTGAGGACCCCCAGCACCGCGAGGGCCCCCTTGGCCAGCGGCAGGTACACCCGCGAGAAGATCCGGTACTCCCCGGCACCGTCGATGCGGGCCGCGTCCGCCATCTCCCCGGGGAGCGACCCGAAGAACTGACGCATGTAGAAGATCCCGAAGGCGCCGACGGCGCCGGGCAGGAGGATGGCTGCGTAGCTGTTGATGAAGCCCGTGCCGCCCTGGCCGAACAGGTCGTTGCCGCCGGCGAACGGGAACCGGCGCAGCACGAGGAAGGTCGGGACCATCGTGACGATCGCCGGGACCATCATCGAGGCGAGGAACACCCCGAAGATGCTCTGCCGGCCACGGAAGGCGAGGCGGGCGAACGCGTAGCCGGCGAGGGCGCCGAAGAACAGGTTCGTGATCGTGCCGCCGAGCGCGAGGATCGCGGAGTTCAGCAGGTAGCGGCCGAACTTCGTCTGCGCGAACAGGTCGACGTAGTTCTGGAGCGTCGGGTGGTCGGGGATGGGGTCGAGGTAGGAGGAGATGATCTCGGCCGGCGGCTTGAGCGACGTGGCGAACGTCCAGATCAGGGGGCCGACGGTCGAGATGCCGATGACGACGACGGCGACCCACCACAGCGTCCGGCCGACGGCGGCGCGCGGGGTCAGGGGCCGGGTGCTCATGACTGGGATCCCTTCGCGGTGATCCGCGCGTTGGCCAGCGAGAAGACCATGATGATGAGGAAGAGGATGAACGAGATGGCGGACGCGTAGCCCATCTGGAGCCGGCCGAACCCGCGGTCGTAGATGTAGTAGACGAGCGTGAGCGTCGAGTTGCCGGGACCGCCCTTCGTCAGCACGTAGGCCTGGTCGAAGACCTGGAACGCGCCGATCAGCAGGAGCGTGAGGATGAGGAACGTCGTCCGCGAGATCGCGGGGCGGGTCACGTGCCAGAAGACGCGCGGGGCACCGGCCCCGTCGAGGCGGGCCGCCTCGACCAGCTCGTTCGGCACGCCCTGGAGCGCCGCGAGGTAGATGATCATGTTCGCGCCGAACCCGGCCCACACGCTCATGACGACGATCGCGATCATCGCCCACTGCGACTCGTACAGCCACGCCGGGCCGTCGATGCCGACCCAGCGCAGGACGTTGTTGATGAGGCCGTACTGCGGGTTGAGCAGCCAGAGCCAGATCGCCGCCGTCGCGACGGTCGAGGAGACGACCGGGATGTAGAAGACGGTGCGGAACGCGCGGGCGACGCGGGCGTCGCGGTTGAGCAGCAGTGCCGTGCCGAGCGCGACGATCAGCCCGCCGGGGACGTACAGCACCGTGTAGTACGCGGTGTTCCGCAGCGCGATCCAGAAGATCGGGTCGTTCAGGGCCTTGACGTAGTTCGCGATGCCGACGAAGTCCGAGTCGCCGACGATCGAGTAGTCGAAGAAGCTGAGCACGAGGGCCATCCCGAGCGGGATGAGCATGAACAGCAGGAAGAGCGCGACGGGCAGGGCGATGAAGAGCCACGCGCTGCGTCGCTGTTGGGCCCGCATCGCGCGGGGGACGCTCGTCACCACGGCGTCTCCTCGGCGGTGGCGGGGGCCGTCCGCGTCGTCGGCCGCGTCGTCGACCGGTCGGTGAGGCCGGCGACGTGCAGGGCGAGCTCGCAGAACATCGCGCTGGCCCAGGAGAACCAGGGCCGGGTGAAGACGGTCGGGTCGTCGGGGTCGAACGACTCGTGCATCCGGCCGGTGCCGCCGTCGGTCGCGAGGAGGGTGCGCAGGAGGGCGTGGGACTCGTCGAGGTCGCCGGTGGTGAGCCCCTCGAGCGCGAGCCCGATCGGCCACACGTAGCCGTGCGGGGTGTGCGGGCTGCCGAGACCGCTCGCGTGGCGGCCCGAGAAGTAGCTCGGGTTCTCCGGGCTCAGGACGACGTGGCGGGTGTCCTGGTAGAGCCGGTCGTCGAGGTCGCAGAAGCCGATCAGCGGAAGGCCGAGGAGGCCGGGCTGGTTGGCGTCGTCCATGACGAGGTGGTGGCCGAGGCCGTCGACCTCGTACGCGTAGATCTCCCGCCCCTCGGCGCTGCGCACGACCCCGTGGCGCCGGATCGCGTCGCGCAGCTCGCACCCGAGCGCGGCGGCGTCGGCGGCGAGGAGGGGGTCGCGCAGCGGGCCGGCGGCCAGCTCCGCGACCGCGTCCAGCGCCACGGCGGCGAGCGCGTTCCCGGGCACGTTGTAGCCGTACCGGCAGGCGTCGTCGCTGGGTCGGAAGCCGGACCAGGTCAGGCCCGTCCGGCCGACCGGGCCGCCGCGGCCGTCGTGGGTGAGGGTGTCGCTCGGGGGGCCGTCGAGTCGCTGGAACGAGTAGGTGGAGCCCTCGTGGTCCTGCTCGACGCGCCACAGCGCGACGATCGTCCGGGCGACCTCGCCGAACCGGTCGAGGTGGTCGACGCGGCCCGTGCGCGACCACAGCGTGTGCGCCAGCACGAGCGGGAAGGCGAGCGAGTCGACCTCGTACTTGCGCTCCCAGACGCGCGGGTTGCGCCGCGTCACGTCCTGGTGGCCGGCGCCGTCGGCGCTCGCGTTGAAGGCGTTGGCGTAGGGGTCGACCAGGATGTTGGCCTGCTGGCCGCGGGAGACGGCGGCCACCGTGTCGGCGAGCAGGTCGTCGGCACCGAGCAGGTGCAGGTACGGCGTGAGCTGCGTCGTGGAGTCCCGCAGCCACATGGCGGGGATGTCGCCGGTGATGACGAACGCCGTGCCGTCGTCGTAGGTGGTGATCGTGTGGTCGAGGGTGTCGTGCAGCGCGTGCGACGCGACGGCCGCCACGTCGTCGCCCAGCCGCGCACCGATCTCGGCGACGACGTCGCCCAGCACGGCGCGGTCGTACCGGGGCCGGCTGCTGTCGGGTGCCCGCTCGGACGTCATCGCTCGTCTCCACTCTGTGTGCCACGCCTGCGTGGTCGGTGTCGGCGCCGGGCGTCGTCGCCCGTTCCGAATGAGACGATATCGATGGTTTCTGACTAGAGCAATAGGTAGAAATAGACTTAATGAAAGTCGCGCCCGGGATGTGGGCCGGGGTGTGGTGACGGGGGCGTGGGCCGGGTGGCCGTCCGGCCCTCCGGTGGCCGGTGGCCGGTGGTCCGTCCTTGGCCGGTGGCCTGGGCCGCGGTCGCGCCGGGTGCGGGGTGCTGTCACGCCAGGGCCGGGGCGCGGTCCGGCAGGAGCGGGGGTGCGGGCGTCATCCGGCCCCGCCGTGGTCAGTGGCTCTGCGATGGCCACCGCCGGGTCGGGTCGTGGCTGCTGTCCGGCGCTGCGGTGGTCACGGCGTGCTCGGCGTGATCACGCCCCGCATCCCGGGGGAACGACAGAGGCGGGGTCCGGTCTCCCGGGCCCCGCCTCTGCTCGCTGTGCGCAAGGGGGGAGTTGAACCCCCACGCCCTTTCGGGCACACGGACCTGAACCGTGCGCGTCTGCCTATTCCGCCACTTGCGCGAGTGCCGTGACGATCACGAGAAGCGCATGAGCGGCACAGCGCGAAGAAGCGTATCACGCGGGGTGCCGCCGCCGGACATCGCCGTCGGCGCGCTCGACGTCACCGCCGGCCGCTGCCGGACATCGCGGTCGGACGTCGCCGGACATGACGGTCGGACGCCGCCGACCCGTGGCGGTCGAGCGGTGCAGGACGGGCTCAGGCCTCGTCGGTCAGCTCGTTGCGGTCGCGGCGCAGCCGCTCGCGCAGGTGCGTGATCTCGCCCAGGGTCCGCTCGGCGCCCTCGCGGTCGCCGGCGTCGCGCTGGGCGGTCAGCGTCGCCTCGAGCTCCTCGACCCGCGCGCGGACGTTCTCCTCGTCCGCGCGGTCCCGGCCCTCGTGCTCGCCGCTGCGCTCGGCCTGCTCGTGGCGCTCCTGGCGCGCGTGCTCGCGCCCGTGGTGCTTCTCCATCGAGGGATCCTCTCATCCGGCCGGTCGCGGGACAACGGTCGGCGGGGGCGCCCGACCCGTCCGGATCGTCGGCCCGCATCCGGTCGGCCGGTGGACGTCGACGGTGCGGTGTCCACCGTCGGCCCGGCTGTCCGGGCGGATGCGGCCCGGTCGTGGACACGGCGCCCGCCCCGGCCCGGCGTCCAGCGGCGTCCAGCGGCGTCCAGCGGCGCCCGGGTCCCGCCGCGCCCGGGTCCCACGCGCGCCGGGCAGGCCGCCCGACCCCGGGCTACGGCGCGGGGACGACGACGTCGCGCACGAGCTGCTCCAGCTCCGCGTTCGCCGCGAGGAACTGCCGCAGCGTCTGCCGCGTCGCGCCGAACGACGCGAACTCCTCCGGCGCCATCCCGTCGGGCTCGTACGCGCGCACGAAGTCGGGCAGGTGACGGCTCAGCTCCGCCAGGATCTCCGGTGCGACCGGCACGTCGATCCGCTCGTCCAGCTCGAGGTCGGCCGCGTTGATCCGCGCCTGCCACTCGAACGGCGGGGAGAGCACGAGGTCGCCGCCGACGAGCTCGGTCAGCTGGAGCCGGTTGCGGAACGCCGCGGACAGCACGCGCGTGCGGTAGCCCCGCTCGGTGAAGATCCGGTACGCGTTCTTGAGCGCGGCGACGCCGGCCCAGTCGAGCGCGCCGGGCGTCAGGAGCAGGCCGCGGCGCTCGGCCTGCACCTTGAGCCAGTCGTCGAGCCGGCCGCCCATGATCGTCGCGACCGATCCGAGCTCGACGTCCGGCAGCCCGTCGGCGGCTCGGCGCTCCAGCCCCCGCTCGACCGCCTCGGCGACGGCGACGGCCTGCGGGACGGTGAAGGAGACGGTCGCGTTCGTCGCGATGCCGCGGTACGTCGCCTCCTCGATCGCGGCGATCCCCTCCGCCGTCGCGGGGATCTTGACGATGACGTTCGGCGCGAGCCCGGCGAAGCGCTCCGCCTGGGCCACGAGCGCGTCGGTGTGGAAGGCGAGCTGCGGGTTCGTCTGGATCGAGAGCCGGCCGTTGCGTCCGCCCGTCGCCTCGAACGCCGGCAGGAGCTGGGCCGCCGCCCCGGTCGAGAGCTCCTCGACGACCTGCCAGCCGATCTCCCCCTCGGTCGCCGTCGGGTGCTCGCGGTGGATCTGCGCGATGCGCGCCTCCCAGCGCTCGCGGTCCGCGCGGACGGCCGCGAGCGCGATGACCGGGTTGCAGGTTGCGCCGACCGCGCCGAAGCCGATCGACGCGGCGAGCTGGACCGGGTCGGCCGAGTCGTTCCACAGCGCCGTCCGGGGAAAGCGCCGCGTCATCCGCAGGAGCGCGCACGGCGCCTCCCGGCCCGCCGTCGTCGGCGAGGCCGCCGCCTCGGGCGCCGCGGACTGGATGAGGGTGTCGGACATCTCGGTCCTCCTTGGTCGGGCGCCACGTCGTCGGGACGCGCTGCACGGAGACTCACGTCAACCTGTTGTCCGGACATACTAGCAAGTCGGATCCGACACCGGGTCGCCCCGCCCCGCTCGTGGGTCGGCCCGCCCCTCGCGGAGCGCGCCGGCCCCGCCTCTCAGGACGCGAACAGCGTCGTGTCGAACAGGTAGCGCGAGGCGCGGTAGAGGTGGTCGCCGTGCTCGATGACGTTCCCCGCGTCGTCGTACGCCGTCCGGGCCATCGTGAGCAGCGCCGCGCGCGCGGGCTCGCCCAGCGCCCTGGCCTCGGCCGCGTGGGCGGTCCGCGCGCCGATCCGCTGGCGCGCCACCTTCGGCACGATGCCGCGGGCGCGCAGCGCCTCGTAGAGGCCGCCGTCGCGCAGCGCCTCGGCGCTCGGCGCGATCGACTCGGGCATCACGTTCGTCATGAGCGCGAGCGGCTCCCCGTCGGCCAGCCGGAGCCGACGGACGCGGACGACCGGCGAGCCCGGCTCGACCTCGAGCAGCTCGGCGGTCTCGGTGTCCGCCGGCAGCACGTCGTACCCGAGCAGCTCCGTGCTCGGTCGGCGCCCGGCCTGCTCCAGGTCCGACTGGAGCGACGTCAGCTCGACGGAGCGCCGGATCCGCTCGGGCGCCACCTGCGTCCCCACCCCGCGTCGCCGCACCAGCCGCCCGCGGTCGACCAGCTCCTGCAGGGCCTGGCGCGCGGTCGGCCGGGAGATGCCGAGCCGTGCGGCGAGCGCGATCTCGTTCTCGAGGAAGGCGCCGGGCTGCAGCAGGCCGGACTGGATGTGGGCCTCGATCTGCATCGCCACCTGGTGGTACAGCGGTACCGGGCTCGACCGGTCCAGGTCGATGCGAAGCGGCTCCGTCACGTGTCCCCCTCCGGGTCGTCGTCTGGGAGGAGGATATCCCCAGGATGTCTGGTTGCACAGGTTGAACGCATGTCATGACATATGCTTGACTGAGGTCGACGTGAGAGGCACGTCACATCCCGGTCGGGTCCGCGCGACGAAGGAGCACTGATGCGCCACCCAGTCGACGTCCTGACCATCGGTCGCTCCGGGGTCGACCTCTACCCGCTCCAGCACCGCGTAGAGCTGCGCGAGGTCGAGACGTTCAGCCGGTCCCTCGGCGGCAGCCCGACCAACGTCGCCGTGGCCGCCGCCCGCCTCGGCCTCTCCTCCCTCGTCGTCACCGCCGTCGGCGACGACCCGTTCGGCGAGTTCGTCGTCGACGCCCTGCGCGGGTACGGGGTCGACGACTCGGGCGTCGTCGTCCTTCCCGGCATCCAGACGACGCTGACCTTCTGCGCCGTCTTCCCGCCCGACGACTTCCCGCTCCACTTCGTCCGCGCCGAGCCGTCGCCGGAGCTGCGCCTGCGCCCGGAGGACATCGACCTCGACGCCGTGCGGACGGCGCGGCTGCTGTGGATCACCGGGACGGGGCTGTCCGTCGAGCCGAGCCGCGGCGCCCATCTCGCCTGCCTCGACGCCAGGGCCGGCGGGCTCACCGTGCTCGACCTCGACCACCGGCCGAGCTTCTGGCCGGACCGCGCGTCGGCGACCGACCAGTTCCGCCGCGTCCTGCCGCGGGTCGACGTCGCCGTCGGCAACGAGGACGAGTGCGCCGTGGCCACCGGCGAGGACGACCCGGACGCCGCTGCGCTGGCCCTGCTCGACCTCGGGGTCTCGCTCGCGATCGTCAAGCGCGGCCCGCGCGGCCTCCTGGCGCGCACGGCGCGGGAGCGGATCGAGCTGCCCGCCTACCCGTGCGACGTCGTCAACGGCCTCGGGGCCGGCGACGCGTTCGGCGGTGCGCTGTGCCGTGGCCTGCTGGACGACTGGCCGCTGGAGCGCACCCTGCGTCACGCCGGAGCGGCCGGCTCGATCGTCGCCTCCCGCCTCGCCTGCGCCCCGGCCATGCCGACGCCGGCCGAGGTGGACCTCGTCGTGGAGGCCGGGCGCGTCCCGGCCGGGCTGTGAGGACCCCGTGACCCCCTCGACCTCGGCCCGGCTCCGGCTGACCGACCCGTCGGCGCTGCGCCGCCGGCTCCAGCAGCGCGACCCGTTCGTCGGGCTGCGCGGTGAGGAGCAGCTCCTGCTCGTCGCCCTCGACCACCCGGCGCGCGGCAGCCTCGACGCCGGCGGGCGGCCGATGGCCATGGCCGACCGGGCCGACCTGCTCGACCGCGCCGCCGAGGCGCTGAGCCGGCCCGGCGTCCACGGCGTCGTCGGAACGGCCGACACCCTGGAGGAGCTGGCCCTGCGCGGGCTCCTGGACGGCCGGCTCGTCATCGGGTCGATGAACCGCGGCGGCCTGCACGGCTCGACCTTCGAGGTCGACGACCGGTTCACGGCGTACAGCCCGGCCGGGGTCGTCGAGGCCGGCCTGGACGGCGGCAAGATGCTCCTGCGGATGGACCTCGCCGACCCCGCGACCGCGCGGACCGTCGAGGCCTGCGCCGGCGCCGTCGAGCAGCTCGCGCGCGCCGGTCGGACCGCGCTCGTCGAGCCCTTCATCGTCGCTCGCGACGACACGGGCCGGCTGCGCACCGCGCTCGACGTCGCGAGCGTCGTCCGGTCCGTCACGATCGCCTCCGGCCTCGGCTCGACGTCGGCGCACACCTGGCTCAAGCTGCCGGCGCTCCCGGACATGGAGCCGGTCATGGCCGCCACGACGCTGCCCGCCCTGCTCCTCGGCGGCGAGATCGGCGCCGACCTGGACGGCGCGCTCGCGGTGTGGGGTCGGGCGCTGCGCGTCCCGGGCGTCCAGGGCCTCGTCGTCGGCCGCGCGCTCCTGTACCCACCGGGCGACGACGTCGCGGGCGCCGTCGACGCCGCCCGGTCCCTGCTGGTCGGACCCGGGACGACGTCGTGACCGCCGCGACCCGGGTGACCCACGCGACCGCCGCCGCGGACCCGGCGACCCGACCCTCGCGACAGCCGAAGGAGACGCGATGACCTCGACCATCCGACTCACCGTCGGGCAGGCCCTCGTGCGGTTCCTCGCCCACCAGTGGACCGAGCGGGACGGCGAGCGACGCCGGCTCGTCGGCGGCATGCTCGGCATCCTCGGCCACGGCAACGTCGCTGGCCTCGGCCAGGCGCTGCTCCAGGCGCACGTCGAGGCGGTCGAGGCCGGGTACGACGGCGCCGAGCCCGGGCCGGAGGAGCTGCCCTACCTCATGGCGCGCAACGAGCAGAACATGGTCCACACGGCCGTGGCGTACGCCCGGGCGACGGACCGGCTCTCCGTCATGGCCTGCACCGCGTCGATCGGTCCCGGCTCGACCAACATGGTGACGGGCGCCGCGCTCGCGACGGTCGACCGGATCCCCGTGCTCCTGCTCCCGTCCGACGTCTACGCCACCCGCGCCCCCGACCCCGTGCTCCAGCAGCTCGAGCACCCGCTCGGCCCCGACGTCACGGTCAACGACGCCTTCCGGCCCGTCGCGCGCTACTTCGACCGCGTCTGGCGGCCCGAGATGCTGCTCGTCTCGGCGGTGCAGGCGATGCGCGTGCTCACGGACCCGGCCGAGACGGGCGCCGTGGTGCTCTCGCTGCCGCAGGACGTCCAGGCCGAGGCGTTCGACTGGCCCGTCGAGTTCTTCCGCGACCGCACGTGGCACGTGCGCCGTCCACCCGCCGAGCCCGCGGCGATCGCTCGGGCGGCGGAGCTGATCCGGGGCGCGCGCCGTCCGCTCGTCGTCGCCGGCGGCGGGGTCGTCTACTCCGGGGCGTCGGAGGCGCTGCGCACGCTCGCCGACGCCACGGGCGTCCCCGTCGCGGACACGCAGGCCGGCAAGGGAGCGATCGCGTGGGACCACCCGAGCGCGGTCGGGGGCCTCGGCGCGACCGGGACGGCCGCGGCCAACGCGCTCGCCGCGCGCGCGGACGTCGTCGTCGGCATCGGCACCCGCTACACCGACTTCACGACGGCGAGCCACACCGTCTTCGCCGACCCGGACGTCCGGTTCGTCAACGTCAACGTCGCCTCGTTCGACGCCGCGAAGCTGTCCGGCGAGATGGTCGTGGCCGACGCGCGCGAGGGCATCGAGGCGCTGACGCGGGAGCTGGCCGGCTGGGCGACGGACCTTGAGTACCGGGCGGAGGTGGCGGGCCGCGTCGCGGACTGGCACGCGGTGGCCGACGAGCTGCGCGCCGGCACCTACCGCGAGCCGGGCGACTCCCACGTGTACGAGCTGCCGCCGCAGACCGCCGTCTTCGGCATCCTCAACGACCTCATAGGCCCCGACGACGTGCTGGTCAACGCGGCCGGCTCGATGCCGGGCGACCTGCAGTGCCTGTGGCGCGCCACGGGCCCCGGCCAGTACCACCTCGAGTACGGGTTCTCCTGCATGGGGTACGAGATCCCGGCGGCCCTCGGGGTCAAGCTCGCTCGCCCCGAGAGCGAGGTCGTCGCCATCGTCGGCGACGGCACGTACCAGATGGCCCCGCAGGAGCTCGCCACGATCGTGGCCGAGGGGATCAAGGTCATCATCGTCCTGCTCGACAACGGCGGGTACGCCTCGATCGGCGCGCTGTCGCAGTCGCGGGGGTCGCAGCGGTTCGGCACGCGCTACCGCATGCGCCGTGCCGCCACCCGCGCGCTCGACGGGCCAGCCGTCCCGTTCGACATCGCGGCCAACGCCGCGTCGATGGGCGCACGGGTCGTGTCGGTCGGCTCGCTGGCGGAGCTGCCGGCCGCGTACGCCGACGCCGCCCGGCACCCCGAGACCACCGTGCTGCACCTGCGCACCGACCTCTACGGGCCGAACCCGCCCGGGTCGGCGTGGTGGGACGTCGCCGTCGCCGAGGTCTCGACCCTCGCCAGCTCCCAGCGCGCGCGTGCCGAGTACGACGCCGCGCGCGCCGCCCAACGCCCGTACCTGTGACGCGCCCCTAGCGCGGCCAGCTCGCATCGAAGGAGAGTCATGTCCGTCATCTCGCACTGGATCGACGGCGCCGCCAGCCCCGGCGGCGGCCACGCCCAGCCCGTCCACAACCCCGCGACCGGCGAGGTCATCGCGTCGCTGACGATCGGCGACGAGGCGGACGTCGAGCGCGCCGTCGCCTCGGCTGCCGCCGCCGCGGCCACCTGGGGTGACCTCTCGATCGCCCGCCGCGCCGCGACCCTGTTCCGGTTCCGCGAGCTCCTCGTCGCCGCGACGGACGAGCTCGCGGAGGTCGTCAGCCGGGAGCACGGCAAGACGCTGGCCGATGCCCGCGGCGAGATCGCCCGCGGCCTCGAGGTGGTCGAGTTCGCGTGCGGCGTCCCCGAGCTGCTCAAGGGCGACTTCTCGGAGCAGGCGGCCACCGGGATCGACGTCTTCTCCTGGCGCGAGCCGCTCGGCGTCGTCGCCGGCATCACGCCGTTCAACTTTCCCGTCATGGTCCCGCTGTGGATGGCCCCGGTCGCGATCGCGTGCGGCAACGCGTTCATCCTCAAGCCGTCGGAGCGCGACCCCTCCGCGTCGCTCGTGCTCGCCCGCCTGTGGCGGGAGGCGGGGCTGCCCGACGGCGTCTTCACGGTCCTCCAGGGCGACCGGATCGTCGTGGACGCGCTGCTCGTCCACCCGGACGTCGCCGCGGTGTCGTTCGTCGGGTCGACGCCGATCGCGCGGCACGTGCACGCGACGGCGACGGCGGCCGGCAAGCGCGTCCAGGCGCTCGGCGGGGCGAAGAACCACGGCGTCGTCCTGGCGGACGCCGACCTCGAGGACGCCGCCAACCACCTCGTCGCCGCGGCGTACGGCGCGGCGGGCGAGCGGTGCATGGCGCTGTCCGTCGCCGTCGTCGAGGAGTCGGTGGCCGACGAGCTCATCGAGATCCTCAGCGCCAAGGCCAGGGCGACCCGCGTCTCGGTCGGCACCGATCCCGAGGCGGACCTCGGTCCCGTCATCACGGCGGCCGCGAAGGAGCGGATCGAGGGTCTCATCACCTCGGCCGAGGAGGAGGGCGCGCGCATCGTCGTCGACGGCCGCGGGCACGTCGTCGAGGGTCACGAGGGCGGCTTCTTCGTCGGACCGACGCTCATCGACGGCGTCCGGCCCGAGCACACCGTGTACCGGGAGGAGGTCTTCGGGCCGGTGCTCGACGTCGTGCGGGTCTCCGGGCTCGCCGAGGCGATCGCCGTCATCAATGCCAACCCCTACGGCAACGGGACGGCCATCTTTACCTCCTCCGGCGAGGCCGCCCGGACCTTCCGCCGCGGGGTCAAGGTCGGCATGGTCGGCGTCAACGTCCCGATCCCGGTCCCCGTGGCCTGGCACTCCTTCGGCGGATGGAAGGACTCGCTGTTCGGCGAGTCGCACATCTACGGCCCCGAGGGCGTGCGGTTCTACACCCGGGGCAAGGTCGTGACGCAGCGCTGGCCCGCCCGCACCCGCTCGACCGGACCGCAGTTCCACTTCACCGGCGACGCCACGACGTAGCCGGCCTCGTCCTCGCGGGCCGGCCGCCCGGCTCCCCCCACCACCCCATCCAGACCTCGTCATCCCAAGGACCCACCATGATGCGTCTCGCCGTCATCGGCGCCGGCCGGATCGGCGCCGTGCACGCCGCCGCGGTCGCCGCGCACCCCGCGGCCCAGCTCGTGCTCGTCGCCGACCCCGACGTCGCCGCGGCCGCCCGGATCGCCGAACCCCACGGGGCGCGGTGGACGGGCTCGGTCGAGGAGGTCTTCGCCGACCCGACGATCGCCGCCGTCATCGTCGGGTCGCCGACGAGGTTCCACGTGGAACAGATCGTGGCGGCCGTGCGCGCCGGCAAGGCCGTGCTCGTCGAGAAGCCCGTCGACCTCGACCTCGCCCGCGTCGACGAGTGCCTCGCGACCGTCGGAGCGGATGCCCACCGGGTCATGGTCGGCTTCAACCGCCGGTTCGACCCGGGCTTCGCCGAGGTCAAGCGCCGCGTGGACACCGGCGAGATCGGCTCGCTCGAGCAGCTCACGATCATCAGCCGCGATCCGCAGGCGGCGCCCGCCGGCTACCTCGTCGGGTCGGGTGGGATCTTCCGGGACATGACGATCCACGACTTCGACATGGCGCGGTTCCTGCTCGGCGACGTCGTCGAGGTGAGTGCCGTCGGGCAGAACCTCGACCCGGAGATCGCCGCGATCGGGGACTTCGACGCGGCCGTCGTCACGCTGACGGGGGCCAGCGGCGCCGTCGCGACGATCATCAACTCGCGTCACTGCGCGACGGGCTACGACCAGCGGCTCGAAGCGTTCGGCCCGCTCGGCTCGCTCGAGGCCGGCAACCACACGGCCACGACCGTCCGGTTCAACGGTCCCGGCGTGTCGGCGGCCGCCGGTCCGTACCTCGACTTCTTCCTTGAGCGCTACGCGGTCGCCTACCGGGCCGAGCTGGACCACTTCCTCGCGGCCATCGGCAGCGGGGCGGCGCCGTCGCCGACGCTCGTCGACGGTCGCGAGGCGCTCGCGCTCGCCGAGGCCGCCACCGTGTCCGCCCGGACCGGCGAGCGGGTCCGGCTCACCCCGACCACCCACGTGACCACCCACGCGTCCACCCGAGAGGCATCGTCATGAAGATCGCAGGAGCCCCCATCAGCTGGGGCGTGTGCGAGGTCCCCGGCTGGGGACACCAGCTCGACCCGGAGCGCGTGCTCACCGAGATGACCCGGCTCGGCCTCACCGCCACCGAGTTCGGTCCGCAGGGCTGGCTCCCGGTCGAGCCGGCCGCGCGGGCGGCGGCGATCGCGCCGTTCGGCCTGGCCGCCGTCGGCGCGTTCGTCCCCGTCGTGCTGCACGACGCCGACCACGACCCGGTGCCGGAGGTCGAGCGCGAGCTGGACTCGTTCGAGGCGGCCGGCGGCGACGTCCTCGTGCTCGCCGCGGCATCGGGGCTCGACGGGTACGACGCGCGGCCCGAGCTGACGCCCGAGCAGTGGGACCGCCTGTGCGCGAACCTCGACCGGCTCGTCGCCGTAGCCGCGGCGCGCGGGATCCGCGCCAGCCTGCACCCGCACGTCGGCACGATGGTGGAGACGCGCGACGACGTCGAGCGCGTCCTGCGTGGCTCGGCCGTCCCGCTCACGCTCGACACCGGTCACCTGCTCATCGGCGGGACCGACCCGGCCGCGCTCGCCGTGACGTGGGCGGAGCGGATCAACCACGTCCACGCCAAGGACGTCCGCGCCGACCTGGCCGCGCGGGTGCGCTCCGGGGAGCTCAGCTACACGGACGCCGTGCGCGAGGGGATCTACGTGCCGCTCGGCCGGGGGAACGTGGACCTGCCCGCGATCGTCGCCGCGCTGGCCGCGGTGGGCTTCGACGGCTGGTGGGTGCTCGAGCAGGACACGATCCTGGTGGGCGAGCCCGAGGGCGAGGGCCCGATCGCGGACGTGCGCCGGTCGAAGGAGTACCTGGAGTCGCTCGCCTCGTGAGCCGGTCCCGGGTCCTCGCTCCGGGTCGCTCGTCGTCGGTGCGCCGGCGGGTACGCGCTGGGGTGGGGGCGCCTGCCTGCTCGGCGTGGCCCCGGTGCGGTGCGGGGCTGCCGCATGTGTCGATGCCTGGGTGAGGGGGCCGGAGATCGCAGGCGTGTGTCGGCTGAGACGCGTCCTGGGGTGGGGCGCCTGCCTGCTCGGTATGGCCCCGGTGCGGTGCGGGGCTGCCGCATGTGTCGATGCCTGGGTGAGGGGGCCGGAGATCGCAGGCGTGTGTCGGCTGAGACGCGTCGTGTGCGTCGGATCGGACGCATGCGAGATCCGCCGCTGACCAGGCACGACGCGCTGCCCTGCGCGGGTGGGATGCATCGTGTCCGAACTCGCGGCTGGATCGGCAGGCTGGGTCCTCGGTCACGGCATCGTGCCGGCCATGACATCGTGTCGGTCACGGCCTCGTGCTGGCCACGAACATGGCCACCGTGCTGGCCACGAACATGGCCACCGTGCCAGCCACGGTCACCGTGCCGGTCACGGTCACGGCCACGGCACCGTGCCGAGCACGGCCACGGCACCGGGATGTCCGCGGTGGCGGGTCGGACTGGGTTCGGCTCGGTCCTGACGCCGGGGTCGGCGCCGGCCCGATCGACCGTGGTCCCGACGCGGATTCGTGTACGTCGCATCCACCGTCGGTGACGAACCCGCTGACCAGGCACGATGTCGGGCTGAACGTCGCTGGAACGCATCGCACACGATGCGTTCCAGAGGAGAAACCGTCACATCGCCGGCTGGACCGTCGTTCCCCGGCCGAACGACCGTCGGCGGGAGGCGCGACGGGCGCGCCGCGGGTCAGCCGTCGCGGGTCGGGGCGGCGACGCGGAACGTGAGGCGCTGGCGGCCGGGGGAGCTCCACGCGGCGTAGAGCCGGAGCCCGCCGAGCGCATCGGTCCCGCCGAGGTGGGTGTAGCGCTCGCCCGGGTCGTACTCGGCGGGCAGCGAGGTCGAGGCCGCCGGCTCGGCGACGACCTCGAGCCCGTCGGCGGAACCGGGGGCGCGCAGCCAGGCCCGATCGACGAGCCGGAGGCGGTGCCCGTCCAGCGCGACCGCCCCCGAGACCACGACGGGGGAGGCCAGCGCGATCTCCAGCGCGTGCCAGGCGCCCGTCCCCTCGGTCTCGATGTCGAGCACCACCGCGTCGGGCGCGTCAGCGATCCGGATGGTCGTGCGCAGCTCCAGCTCGTCGACCTCGCGACTGGCGAAGCTCATCGCGGCCGCGAACCGCCCCTCGTGCTCCAGCGCGTACACGGCGTCCGCGCGGCGCTCGCGCTCCGCCAGCGGCTGGTAGTAGCCGGCCCGGACGGTCTCGTCGAGTCGCAGCACGCGGGCGCCGTCCACCGTGCCGTCCCCGAGACCCCCGACGTCCCCGGCGCCCGCGACGTCCCCGACGCGCGCGTTCTCGGCGTCCTCGATCGTGAGCGTCTCGGCGCGGAACGGGCCGAGCCCGAAGAACGTGCGGGACAGCCGCAGCGACGCGATCTCCACCCCCGCGCGGCGCAGGCGCGCGAACGTGGGGTTGGCCGCGAGGCCGGAGGCGATCTGCCCCGTGGCCGGCACGTCGGAGCCGCCGTCGACGACGGTCCACTCCTCCCCCCGCCACCGGCGCCACAGCCGCGCGTCCGCGAACAGCCGCTCACCGTGGTCCGGGACGAGTCGCGGCGGCACGCCGGCCGCGCGGTCGAGACCGGAACGGACGTCGTCGTCGAGAGCCGCGAGGGCCAGCACGCCGACCGCGTCGACGTGCGGGGTCAGCAGCGCGAGGCGGGCACCGCGGGCGCATCGCTCGCACGTCCCGGCGAACCGCGCGAGCGGTGCGAGGAACGGGCCGAGCGGGAAGGTGAGCGCGCGCTGGTCCTGGCGCCGGGAGTAGTGGCTCTCGGTGCGGCCGTCCGGGTTCGTCAGGTCGAGCGTCGCGTGGAGGTTGCGGTGCACGATCCCGGCCAGGCTCTCGTCGGGCAGCTCGCGGGCGAGCGTGAGGAGCGAGGGCCCGGTCACCGCGGAGGCGTAGTTGGGACTGCGCTCGGAGTACAGCCCGTCGGCGTCCACGTCGATCCCCTCGCCCAGCCAGTCGCGGGCGCGGTCGATCGCCGCGTCGTCGGCCAGCAGCCGGCCGGTCGCCGCGAGTGCGCTCGCGAGCTCCCACCGGTGGTTCGGGGTGTGGACGCCGCCTGCGACGAGGGCGGGCAGCACCCGCCGCAGCACGGTCTCGAGGCGCTCGCGCAGCCGCGGGTCCCACGCCTCGCGCGCTGGGCCACGCAGGAGGGCGACGATCGTCGCGACGTCGTTGACCGTGAACGAGGAGTCGGGCGGGGACTGCAGGTTGTCGCCCGAGCCGAACAGTCCCGTCGGGGTCTGGAGGTCCTCGAGGCGGCCGAGCCAGCGCCCGGCCGCCGCCGCGACCTCCGGCGACGGACGCTCGCCGCGCGCGAGCGGGACGACGACGGCCGCGCGCACCGCCGCAGCGAGGCCGCGGTGGCCGGTGTGAGCGCCGCCTCCCTCCCCCGAGCGGCCGGGCACCGCGTCGTCGGCGAGGAGCTGGTCGAGACGGGCCGCCGCGAGGTCGGTCAGGCCGGAGAGCATCGGTCGATCAGTCCTTGAGGCCGGAGTTGATGTCCGCGCTCACGATGTAGCGCTGGAACACGATGAACAGCAGCACCATCGGGATGAGCGAGATGATCGACGCCGCCAGCAGCACCGACCAGTCGATGTTGTCCGCGCCGACGATCGAGCGCAGCGCCACCTGGAGCGTGTAGTTCTTCGGGTCGCGGAGGATGAGGAGCGGCCAGATGTAGTCGTTCCACCGCCACTGGAAGGAGAAGATGGCGAGCACGATCATGATCGGGCGGGCGAGCGGGAGCATGATCCGCCAGAACAGCCGGAACTCGCCGACGCCGTCGATCCGGGCGGCCTCCATCAGCTCGTCCGGCACCGTCGTGAAGTACTGCCGGAACATGAAGATGCCGGTCGCGGTGATGATCGACGGGACGATGATGCCGGCGAGGGTGTCGTAGAGACCGAGGTCGCGGACCACGATGAACGACGAGGGCATGATGACCTCGGTCGGGAGCATCGTCGTGGCGAGGATGCAGACGAAGAAGACCTTGAGCCAGACCGCCTTGTACTTGGCGAAGGCGTAGCCCGTCATCGCGCTGACCACGACGGTGAGGATCGTCGTGATGATCGCGACGGTCGCCGTGTTGATGAAGTACTGCTGGAAGTCGAACCGGTTCCAGGCCGTCTCGTAGCCGGACAGCGTCCACGTCTTCGGGAACAGCGACAGCGGGAGGCTGAACAGCTCCGACCCGGGCTTGAACGACGACAGCACGAACCACAGGATCGGGATGGCGTAGAGCGTCGACACGACCCACAGGACCAGCGTGCTGGGCAGGGCGCGGAGCCGGGTCATGACAGGTCCCTCTTCCGGTCGAGGCGCATCTGGACGAGGGCGACGACGATGAGGATGACCATGAGCACCATGGAGGCGGCGCTCGCGTACCCGATGTCCGCCCGCTCGAAGCCCGTGCGATAGATGTACTGGACGATGAACATGTTCTGCGTCCCGGGTCCCCCGCCGTTGAGGGACTGGATCATCGCGAACTCCTTCATCGACCCGATCGTCGTCAGCAGGATGACCATGAACGACGTGGGGGCGAGCAGCGGGAGCGTGATCGAGCGGAACCGCTGCCAGGCGCTGGCCCCGTCGAGCTCGGCGGCCTCGAGGTAGGAGCGCGGGATGTTCCGGATCGCCGCGACGAACAGCAGCATGTTGAAGGCCGTCGATCCCCACGTGCTCACGATGATGATGAGGATGAGCGCGGCGGTGGCGTCGGTCTCCCAGTGCACCGGCGTCCCGTTGAACCACTTGATGATCTCGTTGACGAGACCGAAGTTCTCCCCGAACAGCCAGCGCCAGATGACACCGGCGACGATGGGCGAGATGAGCCACGGGAGGAAGAAGACGACGCGGGCCGACGCCTTGCCCTTGGCGAGGCTGGAGGCGAGCAGGACGGCGACGGCCAGGCTCACGACGTAGTGCGCCGGCACGTTGAGCACGGTGTAGAGGAACGTGCGCGTCAGCGCGCCGTAGAACGTGGAGTCGGCCAGCAGCTTCTGGTAGTTCGCCAGGCCGATGAAGTCGGGCTCGCCGACGCCGCGGTAGTTCGTGAACGAGTACATGACGGCGAGCGCGCCCGGCCAGACGAAGAACAGGAGGAACAGCACGACCGTCACGCCGACGAAGGCGATGGGGGCGATCGCCTGGACGCGGCGGGTGGTGTGGCGTCGTCGCGGGGCGGAAGCGCGCGGGTCGCCGGGGACGGGTGTCGCCGGGGAGCCCGGGGGCGAGGCTGTCGGTGCGGTCATGGGGTTCTCCTGGGGTGGCCGGGCGCGGGACCGGGGTGCGGCGCCCGGGACGTGCCGGGGGTCGGGCCAGGGAGGGGGTGGGTCGGGCGCGGGCGACGATGCCAGCGTCGACCCGGTGGTGCCGGGCGACCGGTGGGGCCGGGCGACCCGGCGGGTCCGCCGGGCGCGGGTCAGGCGGACGCGGGCGTGGCCCGCCCCCCGAGGGGGACGGGCCACCCGGCCGTCACGGGAGCGGACCGAGCTGCTCCGTGAGAAGGCGGTTGATCGTGTCGATCGTCGTCTGCAGGTCCTGCTCGTCGTTGAGGTACTTGACGGTCTCGTCGCGGACGGGGTCACCCTCCGTGCCGAGGCCGGCGATCTCGTACGCGAAGTCGTTCTGCTTGATCTGACCGACGATGGCCGGCGACGCCTCGATCTCCTGGTTGTAGAGGTCGAAGGCCTCCTTGTGCGAGGCGTACTCGACCTCGATGCCGTTGACCGCGGGCAGGAAGCCGGAGGTCTCCGCCAGCTCCTTGTAGTTCTCGGGCTGGTAGAGCCAGGTCACGAAGTCGAGCGCGACCTGCTCCTCGCCGGTGCCGTCGAAGACGACGATGTTGGCGGCGTTGCCGTAGTTGGTCGAGCGCTGGACGTCCTTGGGCAGGTAGACCGACGCCCACTCGAAGTCCGTGATGTTCTGGGCGAAGTCGGCGATCTGCCACGAGCCCGACATGTAGGCGACGATGTCGCCGGACTTGAACAGCGCGTTGCCGTCGCCGTCGGCCAGCCACACGGAGCGCGGCATGAACGAGTCGTCGTTGAGGCCCTTGAAGAACTCCAGCGCCTTGGCCGTGCCGTCGTTGGTCTGCCACTGGCCGTCGGCGTCCGGCTGGAACCACTCGGAGCCGAACTCGTAGAACAGGGCCTTGAGGCGGTGGCTGGAGCGGTCCATCACCATGCCGTAGGTGGTGTCCGTCTTCTCCTTGACCTCGTTGACCGCGGCGACGAACTCGTCCCACGTCCAGATCTCGTCCTCGGTCTGCGGGTAGGCGACGCCCGCCTCGTCGAAGAGCGACTTGTTGATGAACATGCCGACCGCCGTGACGTCGGTCGGCACCGAGAGCACCTCGCCGGCCGCCTCGTCGACGGCCGCGAGCTCCATCTTGATGTCGCTCGCGTCGGTCACCGGGGTGAGGTCGACGAGGGCGCTGCGCCACACCGGGTCGATGCCGCCGACGCGGGCCATCGCCGGCAGGTCGTTGGCCTGGGCGGCGTTCTTCAGCTTGGTCGGCAGGTCGGAGTTGGCGATGTCGACGATCTCGACCTCGACGCCGGTCTCCTCCTTGTACTTGGCCGCCATGTGCGCGAAGCCGCCGCCCTGGTTGGCGTCACCCGAGAGGAAGAACTGGATCTTCGTCCCGGCGGCCGGCGCCGAGTCGGTCGTGCCGTCCGTCCCGCCAGTGCCGGGATCGCCCGAGCCGCTGCATCCCGCAGCAAGCGCGAGCGCGAGACCGAGGGCGACTGCCCCGATCCCTCGCCGCGTCGAGGACCTGAAACGCACCATCGTGTCTCCTCCACCGTCGCTCTTCGCTGAGCGAACTGTTCACGTTCACTTGTTCACGTTCACCACGCACGGGTACGTGGTCGTCGCGCCAGTGTGCCGAGGGGGCACGGCATTTGTCAACACAAACGGACATATGCATGACGTGGGTCGGATGCACCCGCGACCCGGCCGGGTCGTCGGCGAGGGCGGCGGGGGCGGCGGGGGCCGACCGTGCCGCCGGCAGAGCCGCCGCCGACCCCCGCGCGGCAGACGGCGCGACCGAGCGGCCGCCCGGGGCGGCCCGTGGGCGGCCGGCCCGGCAGGTGTTCGGCCTAGTAGTACGTGCGGCGGTACTCGCCAAGGGCGAGGATCGCCATGGCCTGGCCGTACGGCATCGAGGTCAGGGGGACGCGGTGGTAGAACTCCAGGTCCGACCCCATGCCCGTGCCGAAGGAGACCTGCTGGAGCTCGCCGGCGTCGTCGATGTTGGCGAGGATCGCCCGGACGGCGCTCACCGCCGTCTCGCGGTAGGTGGTCGGCAGGTAGCCCTTGCGGACGGCCTTGAGGATCCCGTACGCGAACCCGGCGGTGGCCGAGGCCTCGAGGTAGGACGAGGGGTCGTCCAGCAGGGTGTGCCACAGCCCGGAGGTGTCCTGCAGGCGGGCGAGCGCGGCGACCTGGGCGTCGAGCACCTCGACGAGGAACCGGCGCACCGGGTGACGCTCGGGCAGGTCGAGCAGCTCGATGAAGTCGGGGATGACGATCGTGAGCCACGAGTTGCCGCGCGCCCAGCGCGCGCGGGCGAAGTTGTGGCCGCCGTCGTCGAACGTCCAGCCGTGGAACCACAGGCCGGTCTCGCGGTCCATGAGGTACGCGACGTGCGTGAGGAACTGGAAGGTCGCCTCGTCCACGTACTCCGGGCGGTCCAGCAGCAGGCCGATCTTCGCCAGCGGCAGCACCGTCATCATGAGCGTGTCGTCCCAGAGCTGGTGGTGGTTCTCCTCCGCCAGGGTCACGTGCTGCATCCCGCCGTGCGGCGTGCGCGGCATCGTCCGCATCGCCCACTCGGCCCAGGCGTCGAGCCAGGGCAGGAGGCGCTTGTCGCCGGTCTCCTCGTAGCGCAGCGCGAGCGTGAGCATCGGCGCCATCGTGTTGACGTTCTTCGTCGTGCCCTCGGCCAGGCGTGCGGTGAACCAGTCGTCGATGAGGTCGCGGACGCCGGCGTGGTCCGTCTGGTCGTAGTACTGCCACATGCCGTACAGGCCGACGCCGTGCGTCCACTCCCAGCCGGCCCAGCCCTTGGTGTCGATGGTCCGGCCGTCGTCGAGGCGGAGCAGGAACTCGCCCGTCTCGTCGGTGATGCCGACGAGGTTGTCCACGACGCGCAGCACGGTCGCGTCGAGCTCCGCGAGCGGGACGAGCCGCTCCGGCACCCGCAGCAGCTCGCTGTGCTTGACGGGCCAGACGTCGAGGTGGTGGGACATGGCAGCCTCTCCAGGGGTGGGCGGGTCCGCATCGATCGTAGGGCCGACGTCGATGTCGCGGGGGCGGTTCCGGGGGGTTTCATGTTAGGACAAAGACCTGCAAGGATCGTGCGGACGTGACGCGAAGGCGCGACCCGACGAAGGAGTCCCCATGACCACGTACCACCACCCGGCCGGATCGATGGCGCGGCCCGACGTCCCGGGCGCCGCCGTGTGGCTCGACCCCGGGGCCGCCGGCTGGAGCCGGACCGGCCTGCGCGTGCTGGAGCTGAGCCCCGACGTCCCCGTGACCCTCGACCTGCCGGGGACGGAGGCCGTCGTCCTGCCGCTCGCCGGGTCGGTGACGGTCGGGGTGGCCGGCGTGGAGCACCCGCTCGCCGGCCGCGCGTCGGTGTTCGACGGCCCGAGCGACGCGCTCTACGTCCCGCCCGGTCACGCCCCGGTGCTGACCGGGACCGGTCGGGTTGCCGTCCTCACCTGCCGCTCGGACGCGATCGGCGAGGTCCAGGTGGTCGCGCCCGGCGACGTGGCGATCGAGGTCCGCGGCCGGGGCGCCGTCACGCGGCTCGCGCGGACCTACACGGGCGGTGCGGGGCTGCGGGCGGACCGGCTCCTCGGCGTCGAGGTCATCACGCCGGGCGGGAACTGGTCCTCCTACCCGCCGCACAAGCACGACGTCGACACCGAGACCGAGACCCAGCTCGAGGAGATCTACTACTTCGAGATCGCCGGTGGCGACGACGTCGACGGCTGGGGGTACTGCCAGGTCACCGCGTCCGACGAGCGCCCGATCGACGTGCTGGCCGAGGTCCGCACGGGCGACGTCGTCCTCGTGCCCCACGGCTGGCACGGTCCCGCGATCGCGCCGCCCGGCTTCGACATGTACTACCTCAACGTCATGGCGGGCGACGGCGCCTCGCGCGAGTGGCTGGTCAGCTACGCGCCGTCGACCGGGCGGATCCTCGACTCGGTGTCCGACGCCGCGGTCGACCCGCGCCTGGCGGGGGCGGGGTAGGGGCTGGTCGTGAGCGACCGCGATGCCGAACCCCACCGCTCGGCTCGCCGCGGTTCGGCAGACTAGGGGCGTGTCCGTCGACCTCACGCGCCTGCGGCGTCACCCCGACGTCGAGCACCCCTCGCTCCGGGCGTACGACGCCGCCGACGCGCTCCTGCTCGACGAGGCGGCGCCCGTGCTGCGTGCCGCCGCGCCGGACCTGGCGGACGTCGTCGTGATCGGCGACACCCACGGCGCGCTCACGCTCTCGCTCGTGGCGGCGCTCGACGACGCGGGCGGGCGTCCCGCTCGCCTGCGGACGCACACGGACTCGGTCGTCGGCGAGCTCGCCCTGGCCGCCAACGCCGCCACCCTCGGCATCGACCTCGACGGGGTCACCGCGCCCGACCTCTACGACGACCCGGCCGGTCTGCTCGGCGGCGCCCGCGTCGTCCTGCTCCGCCTGCCGCGCTCGCTCGCGGCGCTGGAGGAGATGGCCCAGCTCGTCGCGACCCACGCCGACCCCGGCGTCCACCTCCTCGCCGCGGGCCGGGACAAGCACATGACGCCGGCGATGAACACGATCCTCGCGCGCTCCTTCGCCGACGTGCGGGCCTCGCGCGGACGGCAGAAGTCCCGCGTCCTGCACGCCCGTGACGCGCGCCCCGGCCCCCTCACCCACCCCGTCGCCGCCACGCTCGCCGGCGTCGCCGTCGCGGGGGCGGCCGGGCACGACGTCGCCGTCGTCGCCCGCGGGGCCGCGTTCGCGGGGGCCGCCCTCGACGGCGGGACCCGCGCCCTGCTCGCGCACCTGCCGCGGATGGCGCCCGAGGCGCGCGAGGCGATCGACCTGGGGTGCGGCACGGGCGTGCTCGCGGTGTCGCTGGCGCTCACCCGGCCGGACCTGCGCGTGCTCGCGACGGATGCGTCGGCCGCCGCGGTCGCCTCGGCGCGGGCGACCGCGCGGGGCTCCGGCGTCGCGGACCGCGTCGACGTGCGGCGGGCCGACGGGCTGGCGGGGCTGCCTCCGGCGAGCGCCGACCTCGTCGTGTGCAACCCGCCGTTCCACGCGGGAGCGGCCGTCGTGCCCGATGCCGGCGTCCGGCTCCTGCGCGGGGTCCGGCACGTCCTGCGCCCGGGCGGGGAGCTGTGGACCGTCTACAACTCGCGGCTGTCGCGGGCGCGCGAGCTGCGGTGGGCGGTCGGCCCGACCGAGGTGGTCTCCGACGACGGCCGGTTCACGGTCGCGCGGACGGTCCGCCCGGACTGAGCCGCGGCGGCGGGCGTCCGCTCCCCGCGGATCGAGCGACGGGCCACCGCGCCCTCCCGGGCAGCGCCGCAGGTCGGCGTGCGTCGTGACCAGCGGCTGGCGGGAGGACGGCGGCGCGATCCGCGGCGGGCGGACGGGCCGTCGACCCCGCGCGAGCGCTCACGGGGCGGGAGTTCATCGAGTGCTCACCGCCCGCTCACCGGACCGGGGGCTCGCCGTCGCCGAGGGGCGGCAGCGTCGTCGTCGTGAACCAGATGAATGACACGGCCGCACCGACGACGGCCCCCGTGACCCTCACCCTCGTCCGGCACGGCCAGACCGTGCTCAACGTGCTGCGCCACCTCCAGGGCGCCTCCGACTCCCCGCTCACCCCGACCGGCGAGGTCGGCGTGCGCGTGACGGCCCAGCACCTGTCGACCCACGCGTTCGACGTCGCCTACAGCTCCCCCCAGCCGCGCGCGCTCACGACGGCGACCGCCATCTGCGGCCACCACACCGGCCTGCGCCCGCGGCTGCACGCCGGCCTGCGCGAGCTCGACTTCGGCAGCTACGAGCGGCTCGCCGAGAGCGAGATGGAGCTGACCCACCCGTGGCGCGAGTTCGTGCCCGCGATGCTGGCGGGCCGCCACCCGGGCGTCCCCGGCGGCGAGAGCGGCAGCGCCTTCATGGCGCGCGTCCGCGAGACCTTCGCCGAGATCGTCGCGACGCACGCCGGCGAGCGGGTCCTCGTCGTTGGACACGGCCTGACGCTCGGCGCCTACCTCGCCGTGCTCGGCGCGGGCGAGGGCCTCGTCGCGCTGCCGAACGCGTCGGTGACGCGGCTCGTCGTCGGCCCCGAGGGTCTGCGCGAGGTGCTGGAGCTGGCGACGGACGTCGCCGGCCACGGCCACGTCGCGGCGCGTCCCGCCCCGGCGCGGCCGCGCGGGATGCGCGCCGACGAGCTGTTCGCCGACGGCGTGCTGGCCGACCACTGACCCGAGCGGGTTCCGTGCCGGGAGCAGGTGCCGGCCGCTGGGCCGGACCGCCGGCCGGCGACGGCGGGAACCTCCCGGTCCTCGGCTGCGTTGACCACGGCATGCCCAGCTTCCTCGCTCGACCCCCGGCCACGCGGTCGGCCGCCCCCGCGAACCGCGTGTCGGCGCGCCTCGGTGCGGTGCTCGCCGGGACGGCCGTCGCCCTGACGCTCGGCGGCTGCGCGATCGGCGACGCCGTGGGGGAGAAGGTCAGCTCCGAGGCGGACAAGGCGGTGACGGCCGCGACCTGCGCCGTCGTCACGCCCCTCGTGGACGGCATCGCGAACCAGGTCGACGCGGCGGTCAAGGAGATCGAGGCCGACCCGGCGGCCGCCAGGGCCGCGCTGGAGGATGCGCGGGCGGCCGTCGTCGGGGCCGCGGCGACCGGTGGTGAGGGCGTCGGCGGGCTCGTGGCGCCGATCGAGTCGGCCATCGACGAGCTGATCGCCCTGGCCGAGAAGGCCGAGGCGGGCACGGCCGTCGACGACGCCGATCGCACCGGTGCCGCGCAGGCCGTCAGCAGCGCGCTCGACGGGCTCGTCACCGCCTGCGCCTGACCGGACCGTCGCCGCTCGACCCGGGACCGAACTCCCAGGTCGGCGCCCCGGGCCGCCACTAGCCTCGCGACATGCCACTGCAGTCAGCCGAGGACCGCGCCGCGAGCCGCCCCGTCCTGCCCGAGGACGTCTTCTTCTCCACGACGGACGCGAAGGGCGTCATCACGCACGCGAACGACACGTTCCTCCGCCTCGCCGCGATGACCGAGGGCGACGCGATCGGCCGGCCGCACAACGTCATCCGCCACCCGGAGATGCCCGGGGCGGCCTTCCACCTGGTCTGGGACGAGCTCGAGGCCGGCCGCCCGGTCTGCGCCTACATCGCGAACCGGGCGCGCGACGGTGCGCGCTACGACGTCCTCGCGACCATCGCGCCGATCGCGGACGGGTACCTGTCGATCCGGCTGCGGCCGGGCGTCGAGGAGCTGCAGGGCTGGGTGCTGGAGGCGTACGACGAGGTCGCGGCGGCCGAGGACCGGCACCGGTCCATGGGCGGCACGCGGTCGGCGGTCGCCGAGCGGGGCGCCGACCGGCTCGCGGCCGCGCTGGCCGAGCACGGGTACGCCACCGTCGCCGACTTCACCCGGGCCGTCCTGCCCCGGGAGATCGAGGCGCTCCTGCGCGACCTCCCGCCGATCGACCCGGACACGACGCGACGCGGCGCCCTCGGCGTCGTGCTCCAGGCGGCCGAGGAGATCGGCCGGATCGTCGAGCCGTTCGCCGGACGCCTGCGGGACTTCGAGCAGCTCGCCGAGCAGATCTCGGCCGAGCGGGCCGCGGTCACGCCGGCCATCGCGCAGGTCGCCGGGGTCCGACGCGACCTGCACGCGCTCGCGGGGCTGCTCCGCGACGCCGCCCAGCCCGCCGCCGCCGACCAGCCGGCCGCCGCCGACCGGCCCGCAACGGACGCGGCCGGGGAGCTCGCCGAGCTGACCGACCGGCTCGCGGGCTTCGCCGGCGAGGCCGTCGACCGGCTCGAGACCGTCCCGGTGCGGCTGACCGAGCTCCAGCGGCACCTGCGCGACCTGGCGCTGCGGATCTCGATGCTCGTCCTCATGGACACGATGGTGAGCCGGTTCACGGCCGAGGTGATCTCCTCGGGCGAGGCGCGCGGCACGCAGCTGCGGCTGCTGGCCGGGGCGCTGGAGCACGGGCTCGCGCAGGTGGAGGAGGAGACCGCGATCGTCACGCACCTGCTCCGGCAGATCCCCGAGCTGGTCGAGGCGGGGGTGCGCGGTACCGACCGCGTGACGCTGCGTCTCGACGGCTGGGCCGCGCGGGTGACGGCCGCCGTGTCGAGCGGCGAGCTGGGCAACCGGCGCGGTGACGTCGTGGCCCTGCGGGACGCGGTGCTCGCCGCGACGCGGGACCGGTTCCTCGCGCTCACCCCGATCGTCGGGCTCTCGGCCCGGCTGCGCCAGACGCCCGTGCGGTTCGAGCTGGACGAGGCGCTCGTCCAGCTCGCGCTCGTCCGGGGCGGGGTCGCGGACCTCGCCTGACGCTCACGCCGTGAGGGCGATGAGCCTCTCGATCGTGTTGTGGTTGCGCGCCGTCCCGACGGCGCCCAGCTGCCGCTCGATCCAGGTGCCCTGGAGCCGGGACGTCGCCACCCCGCCCTCGTAGCGCACGAACACCTCGCGCCCGTCGACCGTCAGCGCGTCCGCGGGCGAGCGCCGGGCGGCCGCCTCCGCGACGGCGGCCGCGGTGACGTCGTCGATCGCGCGGTCGAGCGCCATGGTCAGCACCCAGCGGCCCTGGTGCGACCCGGCGTAGGGGTTGCGCGCCGCGAGGTCGAGGAGCTGCTCGTGCGTGCGGACGAGCACCGGGAGGTCGTGCCCGAAGGCGTCCCGGACGGTGGCGTTGACGAGGGCGGCGATCTCCTCGGGCCGCCGGCCGTCGGGATCGACGACGACGTTGCCCGCGACCTGCAGCGTCGTCACGCCGGAGAGGCCGGCCCTCTCGAGGGCCGCGCGAAGGTCGGGCATCCGCATCGCCGTCGGACCGCCGACGCCGCGGACGAGCGCGGCCCAGCGTCGATGCTCGGCGGGGGGAGGGGTCATCCGTCGGACGGTAGGCGCTGTCGCAGGGCTGCGACAAGACTGCGACGGCGCGGGGGCCGGCGGCGCCCTCGGCTTCCCTAGCCTGGTCCCATGACACAGCACCGCCTGACCGCACCGCTCGTCTCCGTCGCCGCGCTCGCGCTCGTGGCGCCGCTCGCGGCGTGCAGCCTCACGACGCAGGCCGCGCCCGTCGACCCGACGCCGTCGGCGACCGAGACGTCGACCCCGGCGCCCTCGCCGACGCCGACCCCCACGCCGAGCCCGTCGCCGTCCGCGTCGCCGAGCGCCGACACGTCGGGCCTGCCGACCGTCCCCGGCTACGCGGTGGGCGAGGTGCCGCCCATCCCGCTCATGACCCTGCCCGACATGAGCCTGCTGGGCGACTCGATGGGCTCCTTCGCCGTCGAGCTGCGGACCGAGCTCGTGGACGTGCCGGGCGTGACCGTCACCGCCGCGACGTGCGACGAGTACGGCGAGTACACCGCCGGCACCGGCTCGCTCGTCGCCTACGGCGACGGGGCGACGCACTACACCGGCCCCGACGGCGAGGTCGTCAACTACGGCGACGGCTCGGGCACCTTCACCGCCGGCGGCGTCACGGTGACGAACTACGGCGACGGCACCGCGTCCTACGAGGGCAACGGCATCACGATCTGGAACTTCGGCGACGGCGCCGGCTACTACCTCGACGACCGCAACGACATCTGGGTCTACGGCGACGGCTCCGGCCACTCCTACACGCCGGCCGGCGACCTCGACAACTACGGCGACGGCTCGGGCTCGTTCACGAAGGACGGCGTCACGATCTGGAACTACGGCGACGGGTCGGCGAGCTACGAGGCGCCCGGCCTGAGCATCTGGAACTACGGCGACGGCACCGGCGCGGTCAACGGGACGCGGATCACCGTCGACCCGGTGCCGGGGGTCCAGCCGATCGGCTCCTTCCCCCCGCTGGACGCGCTCGCGCCGCAGACGACGTGCGGGACGCGCATCTCGCTGGACAGCGGCGTCCTGTTCGACATCGACCAGTGGAACATCCGGCCCGACGCCGCCGCGGCGCTCGACGCGCTCGCGACCGCGCTCGTCGACCTGGGCGCGCCGAACCTCGTGGTCGAGGGTCACACCGACTCGGTCGACACGGACGAGCACAACCAGGTGCTCTCGGAGAACCGGGCCGCGTCGGTCGCGGACGCCCTGCGCCAGCGCGGCGTCACCTCGGCCATCGAGACGCACGGCTACGGGGAGTCGCGGCCCGTGGCGCCCGAGGTGGTCGACGGCGTCGACAGCCCGGCCGGTCGCCAGGCCAACCGCCGCGTCGAGATCATCATCCCCGCGTTCTAGCCGGCGCCGGCCCCCGCCGCCCGACGAAAGGCAGACCCATGTCCTCCTCGACCCTCCCGTCCTCGATCCACCCGACCGGCTCCCGCCGGCTCGCCGGCCTCACGCTGCTCGCCGCGCTCGCTCTCGCGACCACCGCGTGCAGCGTGACGGTGGACGACGACCCGTCCGGCGACGCCGGCGGCCGCCCCGGCATTACCGTCGACGAGAACGGCGTCACCGTCGATGACGGCGACGGCACGAGCGCCTCGGTGACGCAGGACGGCGTGTCGGTCACCAGCGGCGACACGGACGTGTCGGTCGACGGCGACGGCGTGGACGTCACGACCGGCGGTGCGTCGCCGGACACCTCGGCGGGCCTCGCCCCTGGCGCTCTCCCCGCGGACCTCGTCGACCTCGCCCTCAACGAGGTCACCTGCGGGGGCGGCGAGCTGGAGGTCGACGCCTTCGCGGCGGCCGTCCGCGTCGTCGACGGGTGCGGGACGCTGGTCGTCACGGGCTCGAGCGCCGTCGTGGTCGCCGGCGATGTCGGCACGCTCGTCGTCGACGCCTTCTCCGCCCGGGTCCACGTCGACACCGCTGGCTCGATCGACCTCGGCGCCGACTCCTCCGGCGCGACCGTCACGTGGGGGTCCGGCACGCCGTCGGTCACCGACGGCGGCTGGGAGAACGCCGTCCACCAGGCGAAGGAGTAGACCCGTGCGCTCGTCCGCGACCGCGACGTCCGTGAACAATGGGGGCGGGGTGCCGTCCCCCCGGCGAAGGAGTGGCTCATGACCGCGCGCGTGCTGCTCGTCGACGACGAGGAGGCGATCCGCGCCTCGCTCGCCCCGTTCCTCACGCGGGCCGGCCTCGAGGTCCACACGGCCTCCGACGGCGAGGAGGCCCTCGCCGCGGTGGCCCGGCTGCGGCCCGAGCTCGTCGTGTGCGACGTGCTCATGCCGAACCTCGACGGACGCAGCGTCGTCCGTCGGCTGCGCGAGGCGGGCGACTGGACCCCCGTCATCCTGCTGACGCAGGTGGGGGAGTCCTACGAGCGCTCGGCCGCGCTCGAGGAGGGCGCCGACGACTACCTCAACAAGCCGTTCGACCCGGCCGAGCTGCTGGCCCGGATCCGCGCCGTCCTGCGCCGGGCCGTCCCGGGCGTCCCGTCCCTGCCGGCGGCGACCGTCGTGGCGTCGGGCGAGCTGCGGCTGGACCGAGCGGCGCGCCGGGTGTTCGTCGGCGACCGCGAGGTCGACCTGACGCCGCGCGCGTCGCTCCTGCTCGACTACCTCATGACCCACCCCGACGAGCTGCACACCCGCGAGCACCTGCTCGCGACGCTGTGGGGGTTCGGCGCTGTCGTCGCCTCGCGCGCCGTCGACCACCGCGTGGCGGAGATCCGTCGCGTCCTCGGTGACGACGCGGCCGCGCCCCGGTGGATCGAGACCGTCCCGGCCGGCGGCTACCGGTTCTGCGCCCCGGTCGGGGTCGTCCGATGACGGCGCGCCGCTGGGCGCTCGTCCTGGCGCCGCTCATCGTGTCCGCGATCTCGTGCGTCGTGCTCGCCGCGACGATGCCCGGGGCGAGCCTCGTCATGCGGGCCTCGCTGGCGCTCGTCCCGCTGTGGGTCGGGCTGGTGGTCTCGGCCGTCGTCGGCGTCGTCCTCGGCCTGCGCGCGCGCCGCGAGCGACTGCGCGCCGAGCGCGAGGCGGCGCTCGCGGCCGTGGCCGCGGAGGCGGGCGAGCGCGGTCGGGCGATCGAGCACGACGCGCACCGCCGGTTCGTCGCGCGGCTCGACCACGAGCTGAAGAACCCGCTCACGGCGATCCGCGCGGCGGTCGCCGGGCTGGCCGCCGGGGTCTCCTCCGGCGGGCCGCTGCCGGAGGTGGAGCAGGCGCGCCTGCTGGAGACGATCGACGGGCAGAGCGCCCGGATCGCCTCGCTCGTGGCCGACCTGCGCAAGGTCGGGGAGCTGGAGCGGGCCGAGCTGGAGTGGGAGGTCGTCGACTCGGCGCAGCTCGTGGCCGAGGCGGTCGAGGACGTCGTGCAGGCGTCCGTCGGCGTCGGGGGCGGGACGCGCCGGGTGGAGCTCGCGCTGCCCCGGGCACCGTGGCCGCTGCCACCGGTCCGCGGCGACGTCGACCTCCTGCACCTCGCGCTGACCAACGTCATCGGGAACGCGATCAAGTACTCGGCGCCGGACTCGGTGGTCGAGGTGCGCGGCTCCGAGCAGGGCGGATGGGTCGCGATCGAGGTCGCGGACACCGGGCTGGGCGTCCCGGCGGACGAGCTGCCGATCGTGTTCGACGAGCTGGCGCGCAGCTCGCGCACCCGGCACCTGCCGGGGACGGGGATCGGGCTCTCGCTCGTGCGGATCGTCGTGGAGCGGCACGGCGGCACCGTCGAGATCCGCTCGCGCGAGGGAACGGGCACCGCGGTGACGCTGCGGCTGCCCGTCGACCCGCGCTAGTTCCCGGACGACCGAATCGGGTTGACGGCGTCAACGAGATCGGTACGCTGGCTGGATGAGTACCAAGGACGCTCTCGTCGTCTCCGCCACCCGTCTCATCGACGAGGGCGGCCCCGAGCACGTGACGCTCCGGGAGGTCGGCCGCCGCTCCGGCGTCTCGCACAACGCGCCCTACAAGCACTTCGCCGACAAGACGGCGCTGCTCGAGGCCGTCGCCCTGGCGGAGCTGCGTCGCACGGCGACGCTGTTCTCCCGCGCCGGTGAGAACCCCGACGCCGCCGCGGCCCTGCGCACGGCCGGCCTCGCCTGGATCTCCTGGTCGGTCGGGCACCCGGAGCGGTTCCGGCTCGTCTACGGCGACTGGCCAGAGCAGGCCGAGGCGATCGGGACCCAGAGCGACGACACGTGGGCGTCGTTCGCGGGTCTCGTCACGCGGGCGCAGGAGGCCGGTGCGGTCCCGGCCGGCGACGTCGACGTGACCGTGGACGGCATCCGCGCCGTCATGCAGGGGGCCGTGGGCCTGGCGCTGGGCGGCCACCTCGCCGCGACCGAGGATCCGCGCGCGGGCGCCGAGCACGTCTACACCCGCCATCTCGAGCTCCTCGCGGCGCAGGCGCAGGTCGAGTCGGCGGTGACCGGGGACGGGGAGCGGCGCTCGATCTTCGGCCGCCGGCGCTGATGCCGGTCAGCTCCCGGGCCGGTCGGCGGGTCGGTCGGCGGGCCCGCGCGAGGGCCGGCGGCGCGGCCCTCGCCGTCGCGGTGCTGCTCGGCGCCGCCGCGTGCACCGCCCCGCCGCGCCCGGTCCAGTCGTCACCGGACGGCGGCCCGGAGCTCGTCCGCACGGGTGGTGACGTCGTGAGCCACGACGTCGACGCCCTCCTCGACCTCGTCCCGCAGCTCGCCCCGATCGAGTCCGCGACCTGGGTCTCCGGTGAGCTGCTCACCGGACCCGGCGGCGACGTCGCCGGGCCGTGGGTGCAGGCCGTCGTGGTGCCGCCGGACGACGTCGTCGAGGAGATCCGAGCCGAGCTGGGCGACGCCCTCGTCCCGAGCGAGGCCCCGGTCGGGATCGTCGACGCCCTCGCCCCCTACGTGCCGGACGAGCCTCGGCGGGCGGCGGACGCGTTGCACTCCCGGTTCGACGCGCTGCGGTGGGCCGGGGCCGTCGGCCTCACGGACGACGGCGTCCTCGTCGTCAGTCTGCTGGGATGGTGAGCCGCGTCGTCCCGCCGGGCAGCAGACCGGCCGCCGCGGCGGGCGCGGCGTAGGCGGCGGCGAGCGACGCGCGCGTCTCGTGGGCGTTGAGGCCGCTGGGACTCGGCAGCACCCACAGGCGCGCGCCCTCCAGGCCGCCGGGCTGCTCCCCGGCGAGCGCCCGCGGCTCGTCGAACGCGGCGCGGTAGGCGGTGAGCCCGAGGATCGCCACGACGGCCGGCCGCCACGCGCGCACCTTCTCGCGCAGGAGCGCGGCGCCGGCGCGCAGCTCCTCGCGGGTCAGCTCGTCGGCCCGCGCGGTCGCCCGCCGCCCGATGTTGGTGATGCCGATGCCGCGGTCCAGGAGGAGTCGCTCGTCGGCCGGCGACATCCCCTCGGCGTTGTCGACGACGTGGGGCAGCACGCCGGCGTCGGCGAGCGCGGGCCAGAACCGGTTCCCCCGCCGGGCGAAGTGCGCGCCGGCCGCGGCCGAGTACAGGCCGGGGTTGATCCCGACGAGGAGCAGCCGGACGCCCGGCCCGACGAGGTCGGGGACCTCCGCGCCGTGGAAGGCGAGCAGCTCCTCGCGGGTGAATCCCATGCGTCCAGTGTGACGCGTCGGACGCGGCGGTGGCGGGGGCCGTGACCTTCGGCCCGGGTGCGGGATCGGCCCCTGGGGAAGGGTGGAGGGATGGACGTCGCCGCCTTCCTCGCCCGGCTCGATGCGATCCTCGGCGCTCAGGAGGGGCCGGAGCGCGCGGCGAGCTTCCTCGACGACGCGCTGGCGACCGCACGCGCCGAGTCGGACCGCGGGGGCGAGCTGACCGTCCTCAACGAGCTCCTGGGCTTCCTCCGGGTGACGGGCCGGCACGGCGAGACGGCCGGCGTCGCCGACCGCGCCCTCGAGCTGCTCGACGAGCTCGGCGCGGCGGGGTCCGAGGCGGGCGTGACGACGCGGATCAACGCGGCGACGGCGCTGCGGGCGGCCGGTGACCCCGTGCGCGCGCGTGAGCTCTACGGCCTCGCGCTGGCCGACGCCGAGCGGACGCTGCCGCCGCTGGACCGCCGCCTGGCGGCGCTGCACAACAATCTCGCGCTGCTGTTCTCCGACCTCGGCGACCACGACCGCGCGCGCGAGGAGCTGACCGAGGCCCTCGCCATCCTGCGCGGCGGCTCGACCGACCGGGACCGGGACACCGAGATCGCCTCGACGCTCGTCAACCTCGCGCTGGCCCGGTTCGCCTCCGCGTCCGGCGAGGCGGGAGAGGACGCGCTCGCGCGGGCCGAGCTGGCCGAGGCGCTCGAGGTCTTCGACCGGGTCGGCGCCGTCGACCCGCACCTGGCGTCGGCGCTCGCCGCGCTCGGACAGGCCGAGGCGCGGGCCGGGCGGACGCGGGAGGCGGCGGCCGCGTACGCGCGCGCGCTCGCGATCGTCGAGGTCTGCTTCGGCCGGGACAGCGACGCCTACCGCGTGACGGCCCAGAACCTCGCCGCCGTCGGGGGCGACGCCGAGGCGCTGCCGTCGCCGGCTTCCACGCCGTCACCGGTGTCCACGCCGTCGCCGGTCTCCACACCGAGCGGTGCCCCGTCGTCGATGAGCGGGCTCGACCTCTCCCGCGCGTACTGGGAGGCCTACGGCCCCGACCTCCTCGCGCGCTTCCCTGACCAGGCGCCGCGGATCGCCGTCGGACTCGTCGGGCACGGGTCGGAGTGCTACGGCTTCGACGACGGGCTCTCCCGCGATCACGACTTCGGCCCGGAGCTGTGCCTCTGGCTCACGGCCGAGGACCACGACGCGATCGGCGCCGACCTCCAGGCCGCCTACGACGCGCTGCCGCGGGAGTTCCTCGGCTTCACCCGGCCGAGCGACGACGAGCGCACCCCGCGGTCCCGCGGCGCGAACCGGCGTCGCGGTGTCTTCGAGATCGGCGCGTTCTTCGAGTCGATCACGGGCTACCGCGAGGCGCCGCCGGCCGAGCGTCCGCACGAGTGGCTCATGCTGCCCGAGGCCACGCTCGCCGCCGCGACGAACGGCGCCGTCTTCCGCGACCAGCTCGGCGTCCTCTCCGCGACGCGGCAGGGGTTCAAGCAGATGCCAGACGACGTCCGGCTCGCCCTCGTCTCCCGTCGTCTCGGGATGATCGCGCAGGCGGGTCAGTACAACGTCCCGCGGATGATCGAGCGCGGCGACGGCGGGGCCGCCTGGCTCGCGATCGCCGAGACGGCGAGCGCCGCCGCGTCGCTGGTGTTCCTCGTCAACCACCCGGCGCGGGTCGGGTACCTGCCGTACTACAAGTGGCAGATGGCCGCGCTGCGCCGGCTCTCGGGACGGCTGATCGCCCGGCTGCCCGGCGTCGTCGACACGCTCGAGGACATCCTGCGACTGGCGTCGGCCGCGTGCTTCCCGACCTCCTCGGCCTTCCCGACGCCGGGCGCGCTCGCCGAGCCCGCGGCGGCGGGGGAGCTGGTCGCCGGGCTGATCGAGGATCTCGCGGCTCAGGTCGTCGCAGACTTCCGCGCCCGACGCTGGACCACCTCCGACGAGACGTTCCTCGAGTGGCAGCGACCTCACGTCGAGGCGGCCATCACCACCGAGTGGCTGCGGAGCCTGTGATGGTCGGGCGGGAGACGGTCGACCTCGCCGAGCGGGTCGTCGCGCACGAGTTCGCGCAGTTCCAGCTGACGCGCAACGACGGCGGCCGGGCGGCGTGCCAGGACGACTGGCCGACCTTCCACCAGATGCGGCTGGCGCAGTTCCTCACCTGGACGCCCGGGATGCTGCGCTCGTACGAGGCGGACCTCGACCACGCGGACGCCGTCGGACGCAACCTCGTGACCGAGAAGTACGCCCGGATGATGGCCAGCACCGAGCCGGAGCGCTACCGCGTGGAGCTCGCCCCGCACCTGCCGGAGCTGGACCCCGGCCTGCTCCCGACCATCGAGTCGGTCGTCGCGCGCCAGGTGGCGTGGGCGCGGGAGTTCCGCGCGGCGTATCCCCGGCTGGGGCGCGCGATGCGCCTCCTGACGAGCTCGGAGGACCGGATCGACGACACGTCGTTCGAGACCTACCTGCGCGGCGAGCTGCTCACGTACTCGCCGCGGACCCTCGCGCTGTACGCGGACCTCGTGGCCGACCTCGCCGCGCGCGGGGAGAACCTCACGACCCGGACGCTGCACTGGACCGTCCTGCTGAGCGGCTACGAGGACCTGGACGAGGCCGAGGCGGCCCAGGAGTAGGCGGCTCAGGCGTCGGTGCTGGCCGCGCCCGTCACCGGCGGCAGCGAGGACCACGGGAACATGATCCAGGCCTCCGTGTTCTTCCACGTGTAGTCGGGGACGACGATCGACGTCGGCTTCGTGTAGATCACCGCGCTGCGCACGTCGGCGCCCCGCTCGGCGATGAGCTGGAGGACGAGCAGGAGGGTGCGGCCGGAGTCCGCGACGTCGTCGACGACGAGCACCCGCTTCCCGGCGAGCTCGTCGACGTCGAGGGCGGGCGCGAGGACCTGCGGCTCGTCCAGCGTCGCGCCGACACCCGTGTAGAACTCGACGTTCATCGTCCCCATCGCCTTGGCGTCGAGGGCGTAGGCCAGCGCACCGGCGGGCACGAGACCGCCGCGCGCGATCGCGACGGTGATCTCCGGCTCCCAGTGGGAGGCGGCGACCATCCGCGCCAGGTCGCGCACCGCGTGGCCGAAACCGGCCCAGGTGAGGACCTCGCGGTCGGGGTAGTCCTCTGACGTGGGGAATCGCTCCATGCCGGGAGGGTATCGGGGATGATGGCTCGCGTGAGGCTCATGAGACGGCGCGGTGCTCGGGCGGAGCAGCCGGACGACGCCGGACGGGCCGGGGCCGCCGACCCCGGACGCCACGACGCGCCGGGGCACCCGACCCCTCCAGAGGAGGACGCGGACCTGCTCGTCACGACGGAGTCGGGCGTCCTGCGCGGCGTCCGGCTCAGCCCGCCGGAGCGGGTGCCCGGCGGCGTCCTCGCCTGGCGCGGCATCCCGTACGCGGCCCCCGTCGAGGGCGCGCTCCGCTGGCTCGGTCCGCGGCCCCCGGTGCCGTGGGAGGGGGTGCGGGACGCGAGCCGGTTCGGCCCGGCCTGCGTCCAGCCGCCCGGGCGGGGGATCGCCGAGGAGGACCAGTCGTGGGACTGCCTCACGCTCAACGTCGCGCGGCGGGCCGAGACGGCGGAGGGGCTCAAGCCGGTCGTCGTCTTCCTCCACGGCGGGTCGAACTCGGGCGGCTCGGCGTCCTACCCGCTGTACGGCGGGATGCCGTTCCTCGCCTCGGACGACATCGTCTACGTGACCGGCAACTACCGGCTCGGCCCGTTCGGCTTCCTCGACCTCACCGAGCTCTCGACGCCCGAGCGGCCGATCGAGCGCAACCTCGGGCTGCGTGACCAGCTCGCGATCCTGCGGTGGGTGCAGCGCAACATCGCGGCGTTCGGCGGGGACCCGTCGCGCGTGACGCTCGCCGGCCAGTCCGCCGGGGCGCTGGGCGTGGTGTCGCTGCTCGCGATGCCGGCGGCGGCCGGTCTGTTCCAGGCCGCGGTGGCGCAGTCGCCGCCGGCCGCGTGCGTGTCGTCGCCCGAGGCGGCGCGGCGCCGCGGACGGTGGGTGGTCGAGGCGCTGCTGGCCGGTGCGGGTGGGACCGACGACGGCGGCGACGATGCGGCGGACGGCGGCGAGCTGCCGGACGGGCCGGGCCCCCGGATCGTCGAGACGGTGGCGGCCGGCGATCCCGGCGACGACGCGATCGACGTCGTCGAGCTGCTCCTGACCATCCCGGCGCGCCGGCTGCTCGAGGTGGCGGACGCGGCGCTCGCGCGCGAGCAGGAGGAGTGGCCCGGCGTGCTCTCGTACTGCTCGGTGGTCGCGGACGGGCCGGGGGAGGTGCTGCCGGAGCGCCCGCTCGACGTGCTCGCGTCGGGGCGGGGGCACGCGGTACCGCTCCTCGTCGGGACCACCGACAACGAGGGGCTCGTCTTCACCAAGGTGGAGAAGCGGCCGCCGGAGGAGATGGTGGAGGCGCTCCTGCGGGCGACGGACAACGCGCCGGAGCCCCTGCTCGACGCCTACCCGGGGTTCCCGTCCCGCCGCGCGGCGGCGCAGGTGATCGGCGACTTCCTGTTCTGGGCGCCGACGCTCGCGGTGGCCGAGGGACACGCGCGCATCGCGCCGACCTGGATGTACCGGTACGACTTCGCGACGCCGTTCATCTCGGCGATCGGGCTCGGTCCGACGCACGGGACCGATCTCATGGCGACGTTCGGGCGACGCAACTCGACGCTCGGGCGCCGGGCGAACCTGCTCGGCGGTGGCCGGCGGCTGGACGTCGTCGGCGGGGCGATGCAGTCGACGTGGCTCGACCTGGCCGTGCGCGGGCGCGAGCGGTGGCCGCGGTTCGTCGTCGACGGCGGGGAGGGGGAGCCCGCCCGGGCGACGCTGGTCCTCTCCGACCGCGCCCGGGTCGAGCTCGACCCGCACGCGTCCCGGCGCCGCGCCTGGCGGGGGTTCCGCTACTACGACTGAGCCGCGGCCGAGCCGCGCCTAGGCTGTCGACGTGCCGCCACCCGTCCAGTTCGCTCGACGCGTGGCGCTGCGGCACGGGGTGCGGGGCGCCCACGCGGAGGAGATCACCGGCCTGGGGTCGGAGAACCACGTCGTCGTCGTGGGGGAGGACGCCGAGCGCGTGGTCGTCCGGTTCGCGCGCGACCGCTCGAAGCCCGCGGTGTTCGCGTCCGAGGCCTGGTGCGCCCGCCGCTCGGCGACGGCCGGCGTGCCGACCGCCGAGATCCTCGCGACGGGCACGCTGGACGGCATCGACTACGGCGTGCAGGAGCTGGTCCCCGGGCGGCCGGCCGCCACCGGACCGGCTGCCTGGGAGACGCTCGGCGCGTACGCCGCCGCGATCCACCGGATCGTGCCGGACGGCGACGCGCCCGACGCGCTGTTCACCCGGTTCGGCCGGGACCCGGCGGCCGCGTGGCACTCCCACCTCGCCTACAACCTCGACCGCCTGACCGACGACGACGACGTGCTGCTGCGTCTGGGCGCCTACTCGGTGGCGGAGCGCGCCGAGATCCGCGACCGCGCGGCCGCCCTGCGGGACGTGCCGTTCTCGTTCGGGCTGAGTCACGGAGACCTGTCGGTGCGCAACCTTCTCGTGCGGACGGACGGTCCGCCGGTGCTTCTCGACTGGGGGTGCGCCAGCTTCGGGCCGGCGCTGTACCTGGACCTGCTGGCGCTCGAGCGCGAGCGGGACACCACCGGCCACCCGTCGGCAGAGGAGATGGACGCGTTCGTCGCCGGCGCCGAGGCCGATCGCTCGGTGATCGCGACCGTGCTGCCGGCGTTCCGGCTCGTCCAGCGGCACGACCTGGTGCGCTGGGCGCTCGAGCGCCGTCCCGACCGGCTCGACGAGTCGGTGAGCGGCCTCCGTGCGGCGCTGGCGATGGAGTGAGCGCTCGCGGGAGGATCGGCGGGCGCGGTGCCGGTCGATCCGCCCGCGAGCCGAGGGACGAGGAACGAGGACGGGAGCGACGGATGCAGCGCGAGATCGTCATGGTGCGGCACGGCGAGGCCTACAACACCGCGGAGCCCGACGGTCTGCGCGAGGTGCGGGACCACGCCAACCCACCGCTCACGCCGCTCGGCGAGGCGCAGGCCGCGGCGGCGGCGCGGCCGGTCGCGGAGCTGGCGCCCGACGCCGTCGTCGTCAGCCCGTTCCTGCGCGCGGCGCAGACCGCGTTCGCCCACCTGGGTCCGAGCGGGAGCGTCGGCACCGTCGACGTGCGGATGTCGGAGCACTTCGTCTTCCGACCGCTGGCCGACTTCGCCGGGCTCGACCTCGAGGACTACCGCGCCCGGTTCGGCGACCGGCTGCTGGTCGGGTCGGACCTCGCCACCGCCGCGCGGTTCCCCCGGTTCCCGGAGGACGAGGCCTCCCTCGCGGCGCGAGCGACGTCGCTGGTGACGGAGTGGCTCGCGCGGGACGACTGGCGCCGGCTCGCGCTGTACGGCCACTGGGCGACGGTCGTCGCCACCGCGCGCGTGCTCGATCCCGGCCTCGACTTCGAGCCGGGCCACTGCTCGATCACGCGCGTCGTCGAGGATGCGCCGGGCAGGTGGCGGGTCGTCCAGCTCGCCGGCCGGGAGCACCTGGCCGGGCTCTAGCCACCCGCGCACGACGAGCGGGCTCAGGCCGCCCGGGTGTAGGAGGAGCGCTCGACGTGGGCGCCCTCGTCGACGTGCGCGTCGGCCGGGACGACGACGCCGGGCTCGATCACCGCGCCGGCGCCGATCTTGACGCGCGAGCCGATCCGCGCGCCGTCGCCGACGCGGACGCCGGGGCCGACGTGCACCGACCCGTTGACGACGACGCCGCGCTCGAGCACCGAGCCGGCCTCGAGCCACGACCCGCGGCCGAGCCGCGATCCGGGCGCCATGACGGCTCCGGCCTCGACGAAGGCACCCGTGAGCACGACGGCGTCCTCGGGGACGGTCGCCTTGGGCGAGACGAACCCGCCACCGTTGAGGTGCTCGACGTAACGCAGGGTCTCGCCGTTGTCGTTCTCGAACTCGAGCCGGGAGCGGCGCTTCTGGGGCATGGCGTCACCTTTCTCCGCGCATGGCTGCGCCCACGGGTGGGCGTCGTTGGGGATCCAACCGGTACAACGCGCGAGGCCCTCGTCGTGTTCCCTCGCCCCGCCTCACCCCTCCCGACGCCACCCGCGGCCACCCGCGCGGCCCCCTGCGACCGCCCGGCGACCCCCGGCGGCTCAGCCCAGCGACACCTCCGCGCACCCGCCGGCCGCGTCGACCGCCCGCCCGTCCCCGCCCGGCAGCGCGAGCCGCCACGCGACGTCGTCCGGCCCCGTCGCGACCAGCCGGGAGCCCTCGCGGCGCACCGTGAAGTCACGTCCGTCGCCGAGCGCCCCGCCGAGCCTCGGCACGTGGACGTCGACGGACTGCCCGTCGGCGAGCTCGTAGGCGGTGAGCGTCACCCCGTCGACCCACTCGTAGTCGGGTCGGTCGGCCCGCGCGCCGAGCGGCAGCACCGTGCCGGGGCGCACGTACACCGGCAGCGTCCCGACGTCGTGCCGCTCGCGTCGCCAGCGCCCGCCGTCGGCCACCTCGCCCGTGAGCAGCGACGTCCAGCGTCCCTCGGGCAGGTAGACGTCGACGGACCCGTCGGGGTCGAACACGGGCGCCACCAGCACGGACGGCCCCAGGAGGAACTGCAGCTCCGCGGTGTAGCAGGACCGGTCGTCCGGGAACTCCAGCAGCGTGTGGCGCAGCACGGGAACCCCGGCCGCGTGGGCCTCGTCGCCGGCCAGCGCGAGGTAGGGCATGAGCCGGTGCTTGAGGTGGGTGTAGCGGCGGGTCAGCTCGACGGCCTCCTCGTCGAACGCCCACGGCACGCGGACCGAGTCCGACCCGTGCAGCCGCGAGTGCGACGACAGCAGCCCGAACGGCAGCCACCGCTTGAAGACCAGCGGGTCCGGCGTGCCCTCGAACCCGCCGATGTCGTGGCTCCAGAACCCGAACCCCGACAGCCCGAGCGACAGCCCGCCGCGCAGCGTCTCGGCCATCGACGCGAGTGAGGAGTCGTTGTCGCCGCCCCAGTGCACCGGGAACTGCTGCCCGCCGGCCGTCGCCGAGCGCGCGAACAGCACCGCCTCGCCCTCGCCCCGCGCCTCGACGAGGGCGTCCCACACCGTCCGGTTGTACAGGTGCGTGTAGTAGTTGTGCATCCGCTCGGGGTCGCCGCCGTCGTGGTAGACGACGCCCTCGCTGGGGATCCGCTCGCCGAAGTCCGTCTTGAAGCAGTCGACGCCCTGGTCCAGCAGCTCGCGCAGGTACCCGGCGTACCAGGCCCCGGCCTCCGGGTTCGTGAAGTCGACCAGCGCCATCCCGGCCTGCCACAGGTCCGTCTGCCAGATCGACCCGTCGGCGTTGCGGACGAGGTACCCGCGCTCCCTGCCCTCGGCGAACAGGCGGGAGCGCTGCGCGATGTAGGGGTTGATCCACACGCAGATGCGCAGCCCCTTCGCCTTCATCCGGCGCAGCATCCCGGCCGGGTCGGGGAAGGTCGCCGGATCCCAGACGAAGTCCGTCCAGTGAAACTCCCGCATCCAGAAGCAGTCGAAGTGGAAGACGGACAGCGGGATCTCGCGCTCGGCCATGCCGTCGACGAAGGACGTCACCGTCTCCTCGTCGTAGGACGTGGTGAACGACGTCGTCAGCCACAGCCCGTAGGACCACGCCGGCACCCGAGCCGGTCGCCCCGACAGCGCGGTGTACCGGGCGAGCACGTCCTTCGGCGTCGGGCCGTCGATCACGAGGTACTCGAGCACCTGGCCCGGGACGGAGAACTGCGTGCGCTCGACGGCCTCCGACCCGATCTCGTACGAGACCTTCCCCGGGTGGTCGACCAGCACGCCGTAGCCGCGGCTGGACAGGAGGAACGGCACGTTCTTGTAGGCCTGCTCGGACATCGTGCCGCCGTCGAGGTTCCAGATGTCGACGCTCTGGCCGTTCTTCACGACGGGCCCGAACCGCTCGCCGAGGCCGTAGATCAGCTCACCCGGCGCCAGCGTGAGCTGCTCGTGCATGTAGTGCGCGCCGTCGTCGCGCGCGATCGCGGCAGCCGACCGCGTCGTCGACGACGTGAGCAGCCGGTCGACGGAGCCGTCGCCTGCGCCGGTCCCCCCGACACCGGCGTCCTCCGCGCCGGCCCGCGAGCGGTACTCGACGTGCCAGCCCGGCCCGCGCCGGACGACGACGCGCAGCTCGCCCGTCGTGAGCTCGCCCCCCGCCTCGTCCGCCCGGACGGTCGGCGCGAACCCCGGCTCGCCGGCGAGCTCGAACCGCGGGAGCTGCTCCGGCCCCCCGTCGAAGTGCACGATCCGCGTCCGCACCACCCCCGGCGCCGGCGAGGAGAACGTCACGGTGAGCAGCGGGCGGTTGAGGGTGTCGCGACGGGCCCGGATGACCTGGGTGCTCGCGTAGACGGTGAGGGTACCGGCGTCGGGGTCGGCGACGACGTCGCGGACCTCGGCCGCGCGCAGGATCGTCATGCCCTCGGGCGTGAGCCAGTAGCCGTCGGAGAACTTCATGGGGTGCGTCCTTGATCTCGGGGGTGGCGATCGGGGGGTGGTCGATCGTGGGGGTGCCGGGGCCCCGCCCGGTCAGCTGGGCGGGGCCCCGGACGACTGCTACTTCACGGCGCCGGCCGTGACGCCGCGGGTGAGCGTGCGCTGGAAGATGAGGAAGAAGACGAGCGTCGGCAGGAGCGAGAGCAGGGCGCCGGCGTTGAGCGTCGGGACGTCGAGCATCCGGTCGCCCTGGAGCGAGGCGAGTGCGATCGGCACCGTCTGGCTGTCCGGCGTCGTGAGCATGACGAGCGGGATGAAGAACTCGTTCCACGTCCAGATGAAGAAGAAGATGAGCAGCACCGAGAGCGTCGGTCGGACGATCGGGTAGACCACCTGCCACAGGATGCGCCAGGTCGTGGCGCCGTCGAGCGCCGCCGCCTCGAGCAGGGCCTTCGGGAACGTGCCGAGCACCGAGGCGAGCAGGTAGGTGCCGAACGCGCACTGGATGACGGCGAAGATGATGACGATCGCCCAGCCGGAGTTGTTGAGGCCGACCTGCTGCGCCATCGTGTAGAGCGGGTAGAGCAGCACCTCCTGCGGGAGCATGTTCGCCAGCAGGAACACGAGCACGATCCACATCCGGCCGCGGATCCGGCCGACGCCGATGGCGAACGCCGTCAGCAGCGAGAGCAGGACGCCGAACAGGGCCGCGAGGGCCGACGTCCAGATCGAGTTCCACAGCTTGACCGGGAAGTTCGTCGCGTTCCAGAACTTCACCAGGCCCTCGGTGTAGAGCTCGGTCGGGAGCTGGAGCGGCCCGCCCGAGGAGTAGCTCGCCGGGCTCTTGAACGCGTTCATCACCATGAGGAGGAACGGCGCGATCATCCCGATCGCGAACACGATGCACAGGGCGAGGATCACCCAGCGCCATGCGCCGCGGTGGTGACGGTCCCGCGTCCTGCCGACGACGCGGGGGGTGTCGGGACGGGCGGCGGCGCCCGTGGCGCCGGTGGTTGCGGTGGTCATCAGCGACCCTCCTCCTCGCGGCGCTCGGCCCTGGCCTGGAGCGACTGGATGACGACGGCGACGACGATGATGACGAAGGTCAGCACCGTGGCGACGGCGGCGCCGTAGCCGATCTTGGACTTGTCGAAGAAGTTGAGGAACGTGTAGTAGCTCGGGACCAGCGTCGAGCCCTCGGGTCCGCCCCGCGTGAGGACGTAGATCGGGGCGAACACCTTGAGCGCCGCGATGGTGCACGTCAGGGTGATGACGAAGGTCTCCGGGCGGATCTGCGGGATGGTGATGGCCCGGAAGCGGCGGTACCAGCCGGCGCCGTCGATCTCGGCCGCCTCGTACAACTCGGGGTCGACGCGCTGGAGCGCCGACATGAAGATGACGGTCGGGTACCCGATCTGGATCCAGACGAGCACGATCATGACGGCGGGCAGGGCGAGGCCCGGCACCCCCAGCCAGTTGGGCGGGTCGGTCACGCCGAGGGAGCGCAGGATCTCGTTGAGCGCTCCCGTCTCGGCGTTGAAGATCCAGTTCCACACGATCCCGGCGACCGCGATCGGGAGGATCTGGGGCAGGTAGTACACGGCGCGCAGGAACGACGCGGTCCGCGTCCCGATGTTCTTCCCGACGACGTCGAAGAGGACGGCGGCGAGGACGATCCCGATGAGGGTCGGGACGATGACCATCGCGACGATCATCCACAGAGAGTTCTGGAACGAGCGCCAGAAGGCGTCGTCCGACATGAGGTCGACGTAGTTGTCGAACCCGATCCACCGCATGGGGGCGAGGCCGCCCTTCCACTTGTGGAGCGAGTACCAGAGGTTCATCGCGAACGGGACGATGATCACCACGGTGAGGGCGATCCCTCCGGGCAGGAGGTAGAGCCAGTAGACCCGGGTGCTGGGTCGGCGGCCGGGCGTCGGTGCCCGGCCGCGCGAGGGCGCGGGGGCGGCGGTGGGGTCGATGATCGACGGGGCGGCGTTGCTCATCCGGTCATGTCCTTCCTCGGGCTCGGGCGCGGCCCGCGTCGCCGGTCGGGCGAGCGGGCCGCGTCACGCGGCTCACTCGCCGGTGATGTCCGCGCGACCCTCCTGGTAGAAGGTGCCGAGCGTGTCGAGCGCCTGGTCGGGCGTCTTGGACCCGTTGAGCAGGGACTGGCCGAAGCTGACGACCTGGTCGTAGAACCCGGCGACGGGCCAGTCCGGGTAGAACGCGAGACCGTCGTCGGCGACGATCGCGTCCCAGTTCTGGGTGAGCACCTTGACGTTCTCGTCGGTGATGACGCTCGCGTCACCCGCGACGGGCAGTCCGCCGAGCTCGGCGAGCTTGTTCTGCGCGCCCTGCGCGAGGGCCGTGTCGATGAAGGACGCGGCGCAGTCCTTCTCCTTGGCGTTCGTCGGGATGACGAGGAGGTTGCCCGAGGACCCCGCGTTGAGCGAGTTCTCCGGGAAGATCATCTGTCCCAGCGTGAAGTCGGAGATCTCGGCGTTGAGCCGGCCGAACCACCAGGACCCGGAGACCATGACCGGGTACTTGCCCGCGATGAAGGCGACGCCCATGTCCTCGGCGGTGAGGCCGCTGGCGTTGGGGTTGATGTAGCCCTTGTCGATCCACCCCTGGAGCGTGTCCGTCCCCTCCTTGAGGGGGCCGGAGGTGAAGTCGACGTCACCGTCGAAGAGCTGGAACGCGTCGACGAAGTCGCGGTCGGCGTGGTGGAGCACGAGCTGGTACCAGAGCTGGCCCATCGGGTACTCGGCGCCCGCCTCGGCCAGCGGGGTGATGCCGGCGGCGACGAACGCGTCGAGGGCCGCCTCCAGCTCGGCGAACGTGGTCGGGACCTCGATGCCGTTGTCGGCGAACATCTCCTCGTTGTAGTAGACGGTGACGTACTCGCCGTAGGTCGGGACGCCGAACCACGGGCCGGAGCCCATGAGGCCGTCCTCGTCGTAGCGGGCCGTCGTCTGGATGGAGGAGGGAAGGACCGAGTCCCAGCCGTAGTCGGCCGCGTAGTCGTCCAGCTCGGTGAGCAGGCCCTGGGAGGCGAGCTGGCCCGCCGTTCCGTTGCCCTTGTTGTACTCCATGACGTCCGGGACGTCGTCGCCGGTGAGCACGATCTTGGCGTTCTTCTGGAGCTGCTCGAACGTCTGCTTCTCGACCTTGACGGTGCCGCCGATCGCGGCCTCCCACTCGTCGATGGCGACGAGCCAGGACTGGTTCATCGCGGAGTCGTCGCCCTCGTAGTGCCAGAAGGTGATCTCCCCGCAGGAGAGCTCGCCGTCGGCGCCGCCGCTCGCGTCCGAGCCGCCGCCGTCACCGGTGCTGCCGCCGTTGCCGGAGCCGCACGCGGCCATCGTGACCGCGAGCGCCCCGACGGCCACCGCGCTGAGTGCTGACCTGATCCTCATGGTGGTGCCTTTCATGTGTGAGTCACGCCTGGCGTGACGTCCGGTGCTGCCTCGCGGGGCGACTCGGGAGCTCGGCCATCACGGCGACGGCGTTGCCCACACCGATCACCTCCGACGTCGTCGTCTTGCGCGAGTGCATCGAAGCGCTTCGACGAAGCGCTTCGATGGATACTGTGGCGGATCGGCGACCGGGGCGTCAAGAGGTTCGTGGCGGGTGGACGGAGTCGTGATCGAGTCGTGACCTCGCGGGGGCGGGTGTGGGCGGGACCTTCGCGGGTGCGGGTGCGGGTGCGGGTCGCGGACGCGACCTTCGCGGGGGCGGGTCGCGGGCGGGCCGGCTCGAGTCGTGACGGCCGCTGGCCGCTGGTAGCGGGCGGGGGGCGCTGGCGGGGGGCTGCTGGCCTCGGGCAGGGGCCGGGAGCGGGCGCGGGTGCGGGCGGCGAGTGCGAGCGGAGCCGGTCGCGCGGTGGTCAGCGCGATCGCCGTGGCCACCTCTGGGCCGGCTCGCTCGACCAAGCCGGTCACGCAGTGGCCAGCGCGGCCACCGTGGCCACGCCCGGGCCGGTTGATGCGCTCGGGGTCCCCGTCCGCCGCCGCGCGCCGCCGTCCCTCCCGGTGTCCACGTCTGCTCTCGGCGCCCAGGGCCGCCCCCGCCGCCCACGTCTCCGACGCGCGCCCCCGTCCGCCCCCGGCGCCAACGCTCGCGGCTGCCACCCCGTGCCTGCCCGGCGCCTGGCCCCCTACGCTCGATCCATGGCCCGAACGATCGCTCGCTCCGACCGCGTCGACCTGCCCGACCTGCTCGCCTTCCTCCGCGAGCGGCGCGACGGCGTCCTCGTCACCACCCGCCGCGACGGCTCGCCGCAGCTCAGCCCCGTGACGTACGGCGTCGACGGGGCGGGTCGCGTCGTCGTGTCCACCTACCCCGAGCGCGCCAAGGTGCACAACCTGCGCCGCAACGCGGCCGCCTCGCTCATGGCCGTGTCGTCCCCGTTCGCCGACCCCTGGGTCCAGGTCGACGGCACCGCCGAGGTGCTCGACCTGCCCGACGCCCTCGACGACTTCGTCGAGTACTACCGGGTCATCGCCGGCGAGCACCCGGACTGGGACGAGTACCGCGCCGCGATGCTCGCCCAGGGCAAGTGCCTCGTCCGCCTCACCATCACGCGGTGGGGCCCGATCGCCACGGGCGGCTTCCCGGCCCGGCTCGCCTGAGGACGTCCACGTGAACCCGCTGACCTGGGTGCTCGCACTCGTCACGGCCCTCGCGGTCGCGTCGCTCGCGCGGTTCGTCGCCCGGCGGCTGCTCGGCGCCCCGGTCGGCTGGGCGCGCGGGCTCGTCGTCGGGCTCGTGTTCTACCTGCTGCTCTCGCCGATGCTCACCCGGGCGGCCAGCGCTGCCGCGCTGGTCGACGCCGCGACCCTCGAGCTGACCGCGTCGCCCGAGGTCACCGTCGCCGTCATCCTCCTCGTCCTGGTCTGGGCCTTCCTGCTCGGCGTCGCGCTCCTGCTCCTGGCCGAGATGCTCGCGCCGACGGGCTCGGTGCGCGACCCGATCACCTGGGTCCGCGATGCCATCGCGGCGCGGCGCCGCACCCGCCGCTACGTCCAGGTGGGCGCGATCGTGACCCGGCACGGGCTGCGTCGCCTCCTGCGCGGCGACCCGCGCGGTGCCGACGGGACGCGGATCGGCCGCGCTCTGGTCGAGGTGCTCCAGGACTCCGGCGTCACCTTCGTGAAGTTCGGCCAGGTCGCCTCGACCCGCGGCGACCTCCTTCCGCCCGCCCTCGTGACCGAGCTGGCGACGCTGCAGAGCTCCGTCGCCCCCGAGCCGTGGGACCGGATCGCCGCGGTGCTCGATGCCGAGCTGCCCGGCTGGCGCGACCGCCTCCGGGTCGAGGAGGATCCGCTGGCGGCCGCGTCGATCGCGCAGGTGCACCGCGCTCGGCTCGTCACGGACGAGGTCGACGACGACGGGCGGCCGGTCGAGCTCCGGGTCGTCGTCAAGGTGCAGCGGCCGGACGCCCGGGAGCAGGTGAGCGTCGACGTCGACATCCTGCAGCGCCTCGCGCGGACGCTCACCTCCCGTGCCGCGTGGGCCCGCGACATGGACGTCGAGGGCCTCGTCGCCGGGTTCTCCACGGCGCTCGTCGAGGAGCTGGACTACCGCCGCGAGGCCGAGAACATGCGCCTCGTCGCGGCCGCGACGGCGTCGAGCGACGTCCGCGTCCCGGTCGTGCACGACGCCGAGAGCACGGCCCGCGTCGTCGTCATGGAGGAGGTCGAGGGCGTGACGCTCGATCGCGGCGCCGCCTTCCTCGCGACCCTGCCGGCGCAGCGGCGGGCCGAGCTCGCCCGGACGCTCATGGCGAGCGTGCTCCACCAGATCCTCGTCACGGGCGTGTTCCACGCCGACCTGCACCCCGGCAACGTCGTCGTGACGCCGGACGCGCGTCTCGTGCTGCTCGACCTCGGGTCGGTCGGCGTCCTGGACCGGGAGCTGCGCGAGCTGATCCTCGGCCTGCTCGCCGCGTTCGACGCCGAGGACAACGAGACCGCGGTGACGCTGCTGCTGCGGCTGCTCCCGCCGGGGGAGTACGACGCGTACGCGCTGCGCCGCGACCTCGGCGCCGCGATGACCGTGATCGCCGGGGGCGCGGGCGTCGGGTCGGCCGGGCTCGCGCTGCTCTTCGACGTGTTCCGCACCCACCGGCTCGCGCTCCCGCCGCACGTGGCCGGCGCGCTGCGCACGGTCGGCTCGCTCCAGGGCTGCCTCGCGATCCTCGACCCCGGCGCCGACCTGGCCGACCTCGTCCGCTCGGGCACCCGGCAGGTCGCGAAGGACCTGGTCGACCTCGACGAGGTCAGGGGACTGGCGGTGTCCCGCGGGATCGCGCTCGGGTCGCTCGCGACGTCGGCACCCGGGGTGATCGACGCCGGCGTCCGGTCGCTGGCGCTGGGCCGGCCGACGCGCTCGGTCGTCGGCGGCCTCGCTGGGATCGCGCGGGCCGCGATGGCCGAGCTCGTCCCGACGATCGTCGCCGGGATCCTCGTGCTCGCCGCCGTCATGCTGTTCGCGGTCCCGGGCGGGCCGATGTTGACGCAGACGATCTCCTGGGCGACCTATCTCGCGGCGTTCGTCGGCGCCGCGGGGACCGCGCTCGTGCTCCGGGTGCTCTTCCGCCAGGCCGCCGCGACCTAGCCGCTGGTCCGAGGCTCACTCGTGCGGGTGCTGCCCGCCGTACTCGTCGTCGGCGCGCTCGACGAACGGGTCGCCGGGGTCGCGCGCCTCGATGTCCTCGCACCCGACGCCGGCGAGCTGGAAGCTGGCGACGACCTCGTGGCGCCGCCCGCTGGCCCGGCCCTCGCCGAGGTGCGAGGCGACGAGCTCGATCTCGCTCGCGCGCCACGTCGGCCCGGAGTAGGTCTCCATCACCTGGAGGAACCGGTGCGCGCGCATCGGCCGGCGGGAGCGGGCGAGCGTGACGTGCGGGACGAACCGGGCGCCGTCGATCTCGAGGCCGGACGTGGTGGCCGCCGTCCGCACGCCCGACGCCAGCCGCCCGAGCTCGTGCCGGCAGTGGTCGCCCATCGCGGGGACCGCGAACAGCACCTTGGCCGCGAACGGGTCGGGGAAGACGCCGCCGCCCTCGAGCCGGACGGTGAGGGGGCAGCGCTTGCGCGCGACGCCGGCGAGGGCCTCCTCGAACCGGCCGAGCGCGCGCTCCGACACGTGGTCGACGAACGCGAGCGTCACGTGCCACCGCTCGGGCGGAGTCCAGCCGACGTCGAACGCTCCCCGGCGAGGCTCGAGGAACTCGGACAGGTCCTCCACCGCCTCGGGGTGGGGCCGCAGGGCAACGAACATCCGCATCCCACCGTTCTACCGTCCGCCGCCCCGCGAGGCCAGGGCCCGAGGTCCGCGCGCGTCCGTCGTTCCGGCACCGGGCTTCCCGACCCGCGTTCCCGCCGCGGCGAGAACCTGGCGATACTGGGGCGATGACGGCCACGCCCCCCGCCCTGCCGACGCTCGGTGTCCTCCTCCCGCGCGACCTGCCGACCGACCTCGTCCTGCCCTACGCGCGTCGCGCGGAGGAGGTCGGGCTCGCGGAGATCTGGGTCGTGGAGGATCTGGGGTTCCGCGGCGGCATCGCGCAGGCGGCCGCGGTCCTCGGCGCGACCGAGCGCATCGTCGTCGGCATCGGGATCCTCCCGGCGGCCGCGCGCAACGAGGTGTTCGGCGCGATGGAGCTGGCGACGCTCGCGCAGCTCCACCCGGGCCGCCTCGTCGTCGGGCTCGGGCACGGCATGCCGGACTGGCTGCGGCGCGTCGGCGCCTGGCCCGCGCGACCGCTCCACCGCCTCGCCACCACGACCACGACGACGCGCGACCTGCTCCGCGGGCTGCCCGTCGTCAACGTCGGCCGGGACGGCGAGCACCGCGAGTGGCGGCTCGAGCCGTCGGCGCTGCCCGACGTCGTGCCGCCCGTCGTCCTCGGGGTCCGCGGGCCGCGCTCGATCGCGCTGGCCGGGTCGATCGCCGACGGCCTCGTCCTCGCCGAGCCCGTGACGCCGGAGTACGTGCGCGCCGCGCGCGAGCAGGCCGGCCGCCCGGCTGGTGATGACTGGATCGTCGCCGGGTACCTGCCCGCCGCGATCGTCCCCGCGGGCCCGGACGGTCCGGACGGCCCGGACGGTCTCGACGGCGGGGCGGCCGCGGAGGCCGCCGCGGTCGCCGCGGTGCGCCCCGGCCTTGCCTGGGTCGGCGAGCCGGACTGGGCGCCCCACCTCGCGCCGCTGCCGTTCGCCGACCGGATCGCCGAGCTGCGGGCCGAGGTCGGACAGGAGGGGTTCGCGGCGGCCCTTCCCGCCGAGTGGGTCCGTCAGCTCGCGCTCGCCGGCTCCCCGGAGGCGGTGCGCGCGCGGCTGGCCGAGCTGGCGGCCGCCGGCCTGACCACGGCCGTCCTCATGCCGACCGGCCCCGACCCGATGGCCGCGCTCGACGCCTTCGCGCTGCTCCTCGACCAGGAGTCCTAGGGGTCCGGCGACCCGGTCCGGACGGCCGTCCGCTCTCCGCGGACGGTTGCCGCCGGCATCCGGCCGCGCTGAGCGTCGCCGCAGGTCAGCGCGGCGACACCGACCGCCGGACGCCGGAAGCCCCGCGCGGATCCGCGGAGAGCGGACACCGGGCCAGCACGCCCTGCGGTCCGGGCGCCCGATCAGGCGGCGACGTGGAGCGCGCTGAGCCGCCCGACCAGGTCGCGCCACCGCGCGGTCACCCGGTCGTGGGTGTCCGGCCGCACGGTCTGCGCCACCCGGAGAGCCGTGCCGTAGGGCGGCATGATCGGCATGGCGAACGACACGGTGACCCGCTCCGGCGGCTCCGGACCGGACGGGCCGGCCCAGACCCAGCTCAGGACGAGGAAGTCCTCGTCGACGTCGAGGAACCGACCGGTGACGGACGACCCGCCCGCACGCGACCGGATCGCGAACGGACGGCCGGCGCAGGGGGAGAAGTCGTAGGTGGTGTCCTGGAACATCGGCCACCACCACCGGGCGAGCCGGTCGGTGCACCACTCGGCGCGCACCCGGGCGAGCGGTGCCGTCACCGACGTCTCGACCGCAGCGATCCGAACCATGGCTCGACCGTAGGACGGGGACGCCGCGCCGTCGCGGCGAACTTTCCTGGAGCAAGTTTCGGCCGTGCGCACCGTGTGGGCCGGCCGCTCCGGCCTCCCGGCTCAGGCCGCGACGGCGACCTCGCGCTCCCACCGCCGCTGGTCGCTGCCGACGACGGGCTCGAACCCGACCCGCCGCAGATACGCGTAGAGGTTCGGCTCCGCGTCCTCGACCACGATCCGCGAGAAGCCCTTCGCGGCGAAGATCCCGGAGTCGCGGTGGACGAACTCCCCGGGCGTGAAGTCCCGGTAGCGCTCGCTCACCCAGTCGAGCTCGACGACCGCGGTCCCCGTGCCGTCGTCCCACACCACCACGACGCCGACGGTCTCGTCGCCGCGCAGCACGAGCCACGCGGAGCGTCCCCGCGGGTCATCGACGAGCGAGGAGTCGAAGCCGGGGTGCGTCGCCGCGATGCCGTCGCGGTGCAGGGTGAGCAGCCGTGCGAGGTACGGGTCGGTCGGTCCGACCTCGAGCACCTCGAAGGTCGCCGCGTCGTGCGCCTCGCGGTAGAGCCGGCTGATCCAGTACGCGTCGATGATCGCGATCGCGCCGTTCATCACCGCGAAGGGCCAGATCCCCACCCACGTGTTGTAGACGGTCGCGATGACCGAACCGGCGAAGTTCATCCAGCGGAACCGCAGCAACCGGGCCTGCATCAGGGACCAGACCACCAGGATCGACCCAATCCAGCCGAAGACCTCCAGCCAGTTCATCTACCCGCCTCCTCGCGCGGCACCATCGTCTCAGGGCGCCATTCAACCCGACGGCCCGTAGCCTTGACCCGTGACCATCGATCCCGGACCGCTCAGTCGCGGCGTGATCACCCAGGTCACGCTCGTCTGCGACGACCTTCCGGAGGCCCTGCACTTCTACGGCGAGCTGCTGGGTGCTGAGGAACTGTACGCGGACGACGCCTGGGCCGTGTACCGGCTCGCCGGTCTCCTGGTGACGCTCGTGTCCGAGCGCGAGGGCGGCCGGATGGTGGCGCCGACCACGCCGGCGGCCGCGCCCGGCGCCCGCGCGCTCGTCACGGTCGAGGTCGGCGACGTCGACGCCGTCGCCGAGGCGCTGACGGCGCGCGGGATCGTCCTGCTCAACGGGCCGGTCGAGCGTCCATGGGGTGCGCGCACCGCGACGTTCGCCGACCCGGCCGGCCACCTCTGGGAGATCGCCCAGGAGCTGTGATCGCGCCGCGGGACGCTGCCCGGCCTACTCCGTCCGTCGCCGCAGCGTCAGCCCGCCGAGCACCATCGCGCCGGCCAGCCACAGGACCATCACGCCGACCGCCCCGCGCACGTCGGCCCACCCGCCGCCGCGGGTCAGGCTGCCAAGGGCCTCGACCGCGTAGGTGAGCGGCAGCACGCGCGAGATCCACTCCAGCACCTCCGGCATCGCCTCGCGCGGCATGAGCAGCCCGCACACGACGAGCTGCGGGAACACGAACGCCGGCATGAGCTGCACCGCCTGGAACTCGGTCCGCGCGATGGCCGAGCCGGCCAGTCCGACGGCCGAGCCGAGGAGCGCGCTCACGACCGCGACCGCGAGGACCAGCCCGATCGGACCCTCGACGTCCATCCCGACCAGGACGGCGAAGCCCGTCACGACGGCCGCCTGGACCGTCGCGAGCGCGCCGAACGCCAGGGCGTAGCCGGCGATGACGTCGCCGCGGCCGATCGGCGTCGTCATGAGCCGCTCCAGCGTCCCGCTCGTCCGCTCGCGCAGCATCGCGACGGACGTCACGAGGAACATGACGAGCAGCGGGAACAGGCCGACGGCGATCGGCCCGAACCGGTCGAGCACGTCGGTGCCGTCGAACATCCACGCGAGCAGCCCGAGGATGACGCAGGGCAGCGCGACGACGAGCGCGATCGTCCGGCGGTCGCGCCGGAGCTGGCGGAGCACGCGTCCCGCGGTCGCGAGCGTGAGGTGGGGGTTCACGACGCCACCCGCCCCTCGGCCGTCGTCCGCTCGATGAGCGTGAGGAACGCCTGCTCGGCGTCGGCGGCGCCGGTCTCGGCGAGCAGCTCCGCCGGCGTGCACTCGCGCAGGAGCCGCCCGGAGCGCAGGAGCAGCAGCCGGTCGCAGCGCATCGCCTCGTCCATGACGTGGCTCGAGACCAGCAGGGTCGTGCCGCCGTCCGCGAGCGAGCCGAACAGCCCCCACAGCTCCTCGCGCAGCACGGGGTCGAGGCCGACCGTCGGCTCGTCCAGCACGAGCAGGTCCGGGGAGCCGACGAGCGCCACACCGAGCGAGACGCGGCCGCGCTGACCGCCGGAGAGCGTCCGGACGAGGCGGCCGCGCTCGCCGGCGAGACCGACCCGGTCGAGCGTCCGGGCGACGGCGGCTGCGTCGGCTCCGAGCAGCCGCGCGAAGTAGCGCAGGTTCTCCTCGACCGTGAGGTCCTCGTACACCGACGCAGCCTGGGTCGCGTAGCCGACCCGGCGGCGCAGGCTCGGCGCCCCGGCCGGTCGGCCGAGCACCTCGAGCGTCCCGGTCACGTGCTCCTGGACGCCGACGATCGAGCGCAGCAGCGTCGTCTTGCCCGATCCCGACGGTCCGAGCAGCCCGACGACGCTTCCGCGCGTCACGTCGAGGTCGATCCCGTGGAGCACCTCGGCCTCGCCGCGCGTCACCGAGACGCCCCGGGCGCGGACCGCCGGCGGACCGCCGTCGTCCTCGATCTCGCTCACCCGCCCGACGCTACTCCGGAGTGGCCGCTCGCGCCGTTCCCCCGCGTCGGCGACCCGCGTCGCCGTAGGCTCGGGGACATGACGTCGACGACGACCAGCATCCCCGTGTTCGCCCCGGAGTTCGTGTTCGGGACCGCCACCGCCGCGTACCAGATCGAGGGCGCGGCGCAGGAGGGCGGACGCGGCCCGTCGATCTGGGACACCTACTCCCACACGCCCGGCGCGACGGAGTACGGCGACACGGGCGACGTCGCGTGCGACCACTACCACCGCTGGCCGGAGGACGTGCAGATCCTGCGCGACCTCGGCGTCGACAGCTACCGCCTGTCCATCTCCTGGCCGCGCGTGCAGCCGGGCGGTGCCGGCGCGTTCAACGAGGAGGGGATCGCGTTCTACCGCACCCTGCTCGACGCGCTGCGGGCCGCGGGGATCGAGCCCGTCGTCACGCTCTACCACTGGGACCTGCCGCAGGAGCTCGAGGACGCCGGTGGCTGGACCAACCGCGACACCGCCTACGCGTTCGCCGAGTACGCGCGGCGGATGGCGCAGGAGCTGGGGGAGCGCGTCGAGGTGTGGACGACGCTCAACGAGCCCTGGTGCAGCGCCTACCTCGGCTACGCGTCCGGCGTGCACGCGCCGGGACGCACCGACCCCGCGGCGGCGCTCGCGGCCGTGCACCACCTCAACCTCGCGCACGGCCTCGCCGTCCGCGCCATCCGCGAGGTGCTGCCGCAGGCACGCTGCTCCGTCACGCTCAACCTGCACGTGATCCAGCCCGAGGACCCGACGAGCGCCGAGGACCGCGACGCGGTGCGGCAGATCGACGGGGTCGCGAACCGCGCGTTCACCGGGCCCATGCTCGAGGGCGCCTACCCGGCCGACCTGCTGGCGGACACGGCGGCGGTGTCGGACTGGTCGTTCGTCCTGGACGGCGACGTCGAGCTCATCCACCAGCCGCTCGACAACCTCGGCGTCAACTACTACTCGACCACGATGGTGCGCCGCTCGAGCGCCGCGGACGACACGTCGGAGAACGCCGGGCACCGCGCGTCCAGCACGAGCCCCTGGGTGGGGGCCGACCGGGTGTCGTTCGTCCAGGAGCCCGGCCCGTACACGGCGATGGGCTGGAACATCAAGCCGTCGGGGCTCACCTGGCTGCTGACCGACCTCGCCGCGCGCTACCCCGACCTGCCGCTGTACGTGACGGAGAACGGGGCGGCGTTCGATGACGTCGTCACGCAGGAGACGGGCGCCGACGGGGAGGTCGTGGCCGCGGTGCACGACCCGCTGCGGGTCGCCTACCTGCACGACCACATCGCGGCGGTCGCCGACGCGATCGCCGCCGGCGCCGACGTGCGCGGCTACTACGCGTGGTCGCTCCTCGACAACTTCGAGTGGGGCTGGGGATACGCCCGCCGGTTCGGGCTGGTGCGCGTCGACTACGACACGCTCGAGCGGACCTGGAAGGACTCGGCCCGCTGGTACCGGAACCTGGTCGCGACGCGTCGGCTGCCCGGCGTCGACGAGGTGGGTGACGCCCGGCTCTAGCCCGGGACCCCGGCTCGCGCCCGGACCTTCTTGACGCCGTCAAGTTATACCTATAACTTGACGTCCGACGGTGCTGTCGCTGACGTCGTCGGAGACGTCGAAGGTAGGGAACGATGCAGGCTCGGGTGACGATGTGGGACGTGGCGCGCGCCGCGGGCGTCTCGCAGGCCACGGCCTCCATCGTGCTGGGCGCCGGCGACAACTCGAGGATCTCCAAGGAGACCTCCGAGCGTGTTCGAGAGGCCGCGCGAACCCTCGGGTACCGGCGCAACGAGATGGCCAAGGCGCTGCGCGAGGGCTACTCCACCATCATCGGCTTCATCGGCGACCGGGTGGCCAGCTCGCCGTTCGCCGGATCGATCGTCGAGGGAGCGCAGGAGCGGGCGTGGGACGACGAGCGGCTGCTCGTCGTCGCCAACACGGAGGCCGACGCCCGGCTCGAGTCCGCCGCGGTCGAGCAGATGCTCGGCCACCAGATCCGGCAGTTCGTCTACGCGTCGATGTACAACCGCGCCGTCACGGTGCCGACGGCGCTGCGGACCTATGACGTCGTCGTCCTGAACGCGCAGGACGTCTCGGGGCAGGCCTGGTCGGTGGCGCCGGACGAGGTGCGCGGCGGCCGCGAGGCGACGCAGCACCTGCTCGACCACGGGCACCGTCGCATCGCGATGATCAACATCGGTGAGCTGGAGTCGGGTCTGCCGGCCGTCACCGGTCGCCACGACGGCTACCGGGAGGCGCTGCGCGATGCCGGCCTCACCTACTCTCCGGTGCTGGTTCGTTCCGGCGGGGGCGGGACGGGGTCCGGCTACGTGCGGACGCATGAGCTCATGGCGCTCGACGAGCCCCCGACGGCGATCTTCTGCGCGAACGACCGCACCGCGTGGGGTGCTCTGCAGGCGCTGGCGGAGCTCGGCCTGTCGGTGCCGGGCGACGTGTCGATCGTCGGCTTCGACAACCAGGAGCTCATCGCCGCCGAGACCCGCCCGGGCCTGACGACGATGAGTCTTCCCTTCCGCGAGATGGGAAGGACCGCCGTGGAGATCCTGCTCGCCGACGAGGCCGAGGATCGCCCCGGCCAACCCGCTCGGTCGATCCGAGTGCCCTGTCCGCTCGTCGAGCGCGAGTCGGTCGCGTCACCGAGGAAGGTGAGATGACAGCCCAGCTGAACACCCCGGATGTGCCCGCGAGCTCCGAGTCGCCGAGAGGCGTCCCGGTGACCCGCTCGCGAACCGCGCTCCGCCTGCGACGCGTTCTTCGCGCCTGGCAGTTATACGTACTACTAGCACCCGTGCTCCTCTACTTCGCGGTCTTCAAGTACTGGCCGATGTACGGCGTCCAGATCGCGTTCCGGGACTACAACCCGTCCGACGGGTTCTCGGGCAGCCCCTGGGTCGGCCTGGCGCACTTCGAGCGCTTCTTCTCCTCGTTCCAGTTCGACCTGCTGCTCACCAACACCCTCGTGCTCGCGGTGCTCAACCTGCTCGTCGTCTTCCCGATCCCGATCCTGCTCGCGCTGCTGGTGAACCAGCTCGTGTCGCAGCGGTTCCGCAACGTCGTGCAGACGGTGCTCTACGCCCCGGCCTTCATCTCCACGGTCATCGTGGTCGGCATCATCTACGTGTTCTTCTCCCCGCGGTCGGGTCTCGTCAACCACGTCATATCGCTCGTCGGTGGAACCCCGATCAACTTCCTCGCCGAACCGGGCTGGTTCCGCCCGCTCTACATCGGATCGGGCGTCTGGCAGGACGCCGGCTTCTCGATGGTGATCTATCTCGCCGCGCTCGCCGGCATCGACCCCTCTCTCCACGAGGCCGCGAAGATCGACGGAGCGAGCGCTCTGCAGCGCATCCGGCACGTCGACGTCCCCGGCATCCTGCCCGTCGTCTCGATCCTGTTCATCCTCGCCGTCGGCAACCTGCTCAACGTGGGGTTCGAGAAGGCGCTCCTGCTGCAGACACCGCTCAACATGAGCACGTCCCAGATCATCCAGACCTACGTGTACCAGGCCGGTCTGCAGCAGGCGCAGTTCTCCTACTCGGCGGCGATCGGGCTGTTCAACTCCCTCATCAACCTCGGCCTGCTGCTCACCTTCAACTGGGTGGCCCGCCGGTTCCAGCAGAGCTCGGTGATCTGAGATGGCCACTGCCACAGCCGCCCGCACCCCGCGCCCCCGCCAGCCTCTCAGCGGCCGGGTGAGCGACCGGGCGTTCAACCGGGCGTCCGTCCTGCTCATGTCGGTCGCGATCCTCGCGGTGGCGTACCCGATCTACTTCATCGTCATCGCCTCGGTGAGCGACCCGAACGCCGTGCAGAACGGCCAGGTCCTGCTGGCACCCTCTGGGTTCACGCTCGAGGGGTACGAGCGGATCTTCAGCGATCCCACGATCCTGCGCGGGTTCGGCAACTCCGTGCTCTACACGGCGCTCGCCTCGGCCATCTCGGTCGTGCTCATCGTGAGCGGCGGGTACGCCCTGTCCCGGCGGGACCTGCCGGGACGGCGCACGATCACGTTCCTGCTCGTCATCACCCTCTTCTTCGACGGCGGAATGATCCCCCGGTACCTCGTCGTCAAGGAGCTGGGGATGCTCAACACGATCTGGGCCATGGTGATCCCGGCCGCTGTCGGCGTGTGGAACCTGCTCATCGCCCGGTCCTTCTTCGACGTGACGATCCCGCACGAGCTGCGCGAGGCGGCGCAGCTCGACGGTGCGAGCGACTTCCGCTTCTTCTTCCGGATCGCCGTCCCGCTCGCCACGTCGCTCATCGTGCTCATGGCGATGATCCACCAGGTGGCGAACTGGAACGCCTTCTTCGACGCACTCATCTTCCTCAACGACGCGGACAAGTACCCGCTCCAGCTCGTCCTGCGGAACATCCTCATCCAGTCGGACCTGTCCCAGCTCGGCGCCACCACGGGGGACATCGAGTCCTATGCCCAGGCGCAGCGCGTGGGCGAGCTGGTCAAGTACGGAACCATCGTCGTCTCCACGCTCCCGGTGATCGCCCTCATCCCCTTCCTGCAGAAGCACTTCACGAAGGGTGCGCTGCTCGGGGCCGTCAAGAGCTGACGACTCCCGCCGACGCCGGCCACCAGATCCTCCAGCTCCACCCAGTGAAAGGAACACCATGAATCGGATGCACCGAGGCGCCATCGTCGGCGTCTGCGCAGCCGCGATCACCCTCACCGCCTGCTCGGGCGGGGGGTCGACACCCGAGGACGCCGACGGCAGCGCTGCCGAGTCGGTGGGCTTCAAGGTCGAGGGTCTGCCGATCGTCGAGGACTCCGTCACCCTCACGTTCTCGGGCCAGAAGTCGACCCTCGCGCCGGACTACTCCACGATGCAGCTCGTCCAGGAGTGGCAGGCGGACACCAACGTCACGATCGAGTGGGAGAACCTTCCCGACTCGGTGTACCAGGAGAAGAAGAACCTCCTGCTCGCGAGCGGGGACCTGCCCGACGCCTTCTACAACACGGGCTTCAGCCTTGCCGACATCAGCACCTATGGGTCGAACGGCACGCTCATCCCGCTCGAGGGCCTGATCGAGGAGTATGCGCCGAACCTTCAGGCGATCTTCGAGAAGCGGCCGGAGATCAAGGCGGCCGTGACGTCCTCCGACGGCCACATCTACACCCTGCCCCAGGCCGAGGAGCTGGGCATCGGGGCGGTGCCCTTCTTCCTCTCGATCAACAAGACGTGGCTCGACCAGCTCGGTCTCGAGGTCCCCGAGACGATCGAGGAGTTCCGGGCCGCGCTCGAGGCGTTCCGCGACAACGACATGAACGGCAACGGGAAGGACGACGAGATCCCGTTCAGCTTCATCAGCGACTGGTGGTGCGCGGACGTCGGTGACGTCATGGCGGCGCTCGGCGGCATGCCGGACAACCTCGACCACCGGATCGTCCGCGACGGCAAGGTCGTCTACACGGCCGCGCAGCCCGAGTACCGCGAGGCCGTCGCGCAGCTCGCGGACTGGTACGCCGAGGGCCTCATCGACCCGGAGGCGCTGACCCAGGACGACAAGACGTACCTGGCCAAGGGCAAGACCGAGGAGCCGACGCTCGGCGCCTACGTGTGGTGGGAGACGGAGGAGGTCGTCGGACCCGACCGTGCCGCGGACTACGTCCTCGTCCCCGCGCTCGACGGCGTCGCCGGCCCTCTGGTCGGGCACGCCAACGGTGGCGACTACGCGCCCGGTGCCTTCGCGATCACGCGGGCGAACGAGTACCCGGAGGTCACGATGCGCTGGGTCGACCGGCTCTACGAGCCGGTGATGTCCGCCCAGGTCTCCTGGGGGCCGATCGGGGTGACGCTCGAGGAGAACGCCGACGGCGTCCTGGAGCAGATGGAGATGCCGGAGGGGGTCTCCGCGGGCGAGTACCGCCAGAAGGTCGCCCCGGGTGGTCCGCACGTGGTGCTCAAGGAGGACTTCGTCACCGTCGTCCTGCCCGAGCCCCGCGCCAGCCAGCGGCTCGCCGACCTGGAGGAGTACTACCTGCCGGCGGCGGAGCCCGAGTGGTACCCGAACGTCAGCTTCTCGGCCGAGGAGTCCAGCGAGATCGCGCAGATCGAGACGGAGCTGAAGACCTTCGTCAACACGCAGCGAGCCGAGTGGATCGCCAAGGGCGGCGTCGAGGAGGGGTGGGACGCCTACGAGTCCCAGCTGAAGGCGATGGGGCTCGACCGTCTCGTGGAGCTCTACCAGACCGCTCTCGACCGCTTCAACGCTGCATCCTGACCGACTTCCTGCCGCCCGACCCGGTGGCCGCGAGCGCCCTCGCGGCCACCGGGCCCGATCATCGAGGACTGCCCGACACATGCTGCTGCTGGACGACCACTGGACGTGGGACTTCTGGACGACCCGGGACCGGGACGTCTACCACCTCTTCTACCTCAAGGCGCCCAAGAGCCTCGGCGACCCCGACCTGAGGCACGTCAACGCGCGCGTCGGTCACGCGACGTCGACCGACCTGCGCACCTGGTCGGAGCTTCCGGACGCGCTCGGTCCCGGCGCGGTGGGGTCGTGGGACGATCTCGCCACCTGGACCGGGTCCGTGCTCGAGGAGAGCGGGACCTGGTACATGTTCTACACCGGCGTCGACCGGCGCGACGGGGGCGCGACCCAGCGCATCGGTGTCGCCACGAGCGACGACCTGGTCACCTGGACGAAGCACCCGGAGCCGGTCCTGACGCTCGACGAGCGCTGGTACCAGGGGCGCGTCCCCGGCTGGGAGTCGATCGACTGGCGGGACCCGTGGGTCTACTGGTCGCCCGAGCACGGCGAGCACCGGATGCTGCTCACCGCGCGAGGGACCGCCGGGACGGTGGACGAGCGCGGTGTCATCGGCCGGGCCCGCGCGCGGACCCTGCTGGACTGGGAGGCGATCCCGCCCGCCCTTGCCCCGCGGGAGTTCGGCCACATGGAGGTGCCGCAGCTCGTCGAGGAGAGGGGCACGTGGTATCTCAGCTACAGCGTCTACGGGGACCAGCACTCCCACCGTCGGCTCCGGCGGGCCGCCCGGGAGACGGGCACCCACTACGTCATGGGGCCGAGCGAGGACGGACCGTGGAGCTCCCCCGGGGATCGGTTCCTGTGCGGCGGCGACGGAGAGCTGTACGCCGGACGGTTCGAGCGCGACCCCGACGGGCGGCTGGTCTTCCTCGCGTTCCTGCAGTGGGTCGACGGCGGCCCCTTCGTCGGGGGCCTGTCCGACCCCATCCCCGTGCTCGTCGAGACGGACGGCACCCTGCGGCTCGAGCGCAGCGCGATCGACCTGCCGGCCGCCGCGTCCGTGCCCGCATCCTGACCTCCACCACCGAACCCGCGGAGAAGACCATGACGACGCGCACCCGCGCCGCGACGACCGACCCGGCCTGCGACCAGCTCGAGCTGGCACCTGGTGAACGCGCCCGGACGTGGGTGGCGCCGACGGTCGCCGGGGGACCGCCCGGGACCCTCCTTGCCGTCGCGTCCGGGGAGTCGGCCGATGCGTGGTGGGTGCTCGGGATCGACCGCGACGCACGCTGGGTCCTCCGGAGGGGTGACGGCCGCGCCGGGTGGACCGATCATCCGGTGCCCGCGCGGCTCGAGCCGTTCACCTGGGCGCTCGTCGACATCGCGGTCGACGCCGACGGGGTCCTCGTCGTCACGGTGTCCGGTGAGCCAACGCGTCTCCCGGCGGCGGGCCACGACGGTGCCCCCGCGTGGCGCGTGCGGATCGGCGTTCACGGCGACCGCGGGTGGTCCGGGCCGCTCGTGGACGGCCGGCCCTGGTACGACGGGTTCGTCGGCCTGTGCGGGAGGGTCGAGGTGGGTCGCCTCGCGGACGGGGAGGACGAGGACCTCCCCGCGCCGACGCTCGACCCGCGCTCGGCGTGGCCGCCGGCGCCGCTCACGGATCTCGATCGTCCGCGCTGGCACTTCTCGCCGCCCACGGGGTGGATGAACGAGCCGCACGGCGCGCTCCACCACGGGGGACGGCACCACCTCTTCTACCAGCGCAACGAGCTCGGCCCCTTCTGGGGCGCCATCACCTGGGGACACGCGGTCAGCGACGACCTGGTGACGTGGCGCGACGTCGGCCACGCGCTCGAGCCGCACCTCGTTCCCTGTGCGCCCGACGGCATCTGGTCGGGCAGCTCGGCGAAGGACGCGGAGGGGTCGCCCTACCTCTTCTTCACCGGGGGCGACGAACGCGACGACCCCAACCAGCGGACGGTCGTCGCCCGCCCCGTGACCGCCGACCTGAGCGAGTGGGTGGCCGATCGACGCCCCGTGACGACCTGGCACGACGCAGCCGCGGCAGCCGCCGGGCTGGGCCTCACCCTGCTGAGGGAGTTCCGCGACCCGTTCGTGTGGCGCGAGGGCGAGGAGTGGTTCCAGCTCGTCGGCACGGGTGTCGAGGGGCGGGGCGGCACCGCGTTCCTCTTCGCCGCCCCGGGACCGGACGGCCCGTGGGACGCCGTCGGGCCCCTCCTCGTCGGCGACGCCGCGGCGCAGCCGGAGACCGGCGTGATGTGGGAGCTTCCCGGCCTCGTCCCGATCGGTCGAGGCCTGGACGGCGTCGAGCGCCACCTGTTCCTGGTCTCGCCCTGGTGGGCGGAGCCCGGGCCGCACTGGCTTCAGTACGTCTGGTACTGGGTCGGCGTCTGGGATCGGGACGCGCGTCGGTTCCGACCCGACGACACCGCGCCGCGGTCGCTGGACGTCGGCGGCTACCTGACCGGAGGAACGCTGAGTGTCACGGAGGACGGCCGGGTGCTGCTGTGGTCGATCACGCAGGATCTGCTGTCGGACGAGGAGCATCGCGACCGGGGCTGGGCCGGTGGCGCGGGCCTGCCGCTCGAGCTGTCGCTGCGGGAGGGTCTGCTGGCCGTGGCGCCGGTCCGTGAGGTGACCCGTCTGCGCGACGGGTCGGCGGAGGTGACGTCCTCGCCCGAGGGTGGCGCCGGGTTCGAGCTCAGCGACGGCGCCATGTGGGAGCTGGAGGTGGACCTCGACCTGCCGCGGGGCGGCAGCGTCGTCGTCGCCGTCCGCCCGGGTGGCGACGAGACGACGAGGCTGACGGTCACGCGCCGCGACGACGAGGAGGTGGTCCTGCACGTGGCTGGTCCCCGCGAGCGTCCGTCCCGGCACGTCGGCGCGGACCTTCCCGGTCGGGTGCGGCTGCGGGTGATGGCCGACCACTCGCTGGTCGAGGCGTTCCTCGGCGACCGTGTCGTCGCGACGACGCGGGCCTGGGCGCGACCGGGCACCCGCGAGGGTGCGCACGTCGACGTGGGCGATGGTGCCGTCGTCGTCGGATCGCGGGCCTGGAGGCTGCGACCGGCGCCCGTCCTCGGTGACCGGCGCGAGACACCCCGGTCCGGCGCGGCGACCTGAGGCTGGCGAGCCGGCTACAGCGCGAGGACCTCGCGGATGGTGCGGGTGACGCCGCGCTCGTCGTTGCCGGGCGCGCGGTGGCGGGCGACGGCGACGGTGTCGGGGTGCGCGTTCGCCATCGCGAACGACCAGGCGGCGCGCCGGAGCATCCCGATGTCGTTGGGGTAGTCCCCGAACGCCATCGTCTGCTCGGGGGCGATGCCGAGCGCGTCCTGGAGCTCGCCGAGGGCGCGGCCCTTGTCCGCCGTCGGGCTCATGACGTCGACCCACACCCGCGCCGAGGACAGGAGCCGGGCGCCGGGGATCGTCCCGAGCGCGGGGAGGACGCCGTCCTCCGCGCCGCTGGGGTCCCAGACGGCGAGCTTGAGGTCGTCGTCGTCCACCGCGCGCAGGTCCTCGACCACCTCGAGCAGCGGGTAGTACGGACGGGCGACCGCGAGGAACTCCTCGTCCGCGCGGTGGGTGTAGGCGCTGCGCCGTCCGCACACGACGACGCCGGCGTTGCCGCCCGCCGCCTCGTACCGCGCGACGCCGTCGAGGACGGTCGCGCGCGTGCCGCGCGGGGTGGGGTCGATCGCGACGACCTCCTCCCCGCGGGCGAGCAGCGCCCCGTTCTCCGCGATGACGTCGAGCTCGCGCAGGAGGTCGGCCCCCGCCTCGGTGTCGTGGTCGGGGACGACGACGCGGCGGATGCTCTCCCACTGCCGTCCGCTCGCCGGGACGACGGCCACGCCGCGCCGGCGAAGCTCGCGCAGCACGGCGGGGAAGTCGGGGTCCAGGCGCTTGTCGGAGTCCAGCAGCGTCCCGTCGAGATCGATGGCCACGAGTCGGATGTCAGGGGTCACGGGTCCAGTCTCCCCCAGGGGACCGAGCCGACGGGCGCCCTGTGGACCGCGGGCGACGCCGCGGATGGTCGTCCCCAGAGTTGTCCCCAGCGTGGGGTCGCGCTCGGCGTCACGTCGGTCCGGGGTGGCACTCTTGGGCGATGGAGACGCTCGCGATCGGTGTGATCGGTCTGGTGGTCATCGCGTTCTCGGCGTCGCTGGCGCCGAAGCTGCGGATCGCCTCGCCGCTCGTCCTCGTCGTGCTCGGCATCGGGATCTCGCTGCTGCCGGGGGTGCCGGACGTCGTGGTCGACCCCGAGTGGATCCTCGCCGGGGTGCTGCCGCCGCTGCTGTACTCGGCGGCCGTGTCGATGCCGGCGATGGACTTCCGACGCGACCTGCGCACGATCTCCGGGCTCGCGATCGTGCTCGTCGTGGTGAGCGCCGTCGCGCTGGGCTTCGTGTTCCACGCGCTCATCCCCTCGCTGCCGCTGCCCGCCGCCATCGCGCTCGGGGCGATCGTCAGCCCGACGGACGCGGTCGCGACGTCGATCGTCAAGGACGTCGGCGTCTCGCACCGGCTGACCGCTGTGCTGGAGGGCGAGTCGCTGCTCAACGACGCGACCGCGCTCGCGCTCCTGCGCTCCGCCGTGGCGGTCGCCGTCATCCAGTCGGCCGAGCTGTCCGCCGGAACGGTGGCGTGGGACTTCCTCCGCTCGCTCGCCATCGCCATCGCGATCGGCTGGGTCGTCGGTCGCGCCAACCTGATGATCCGTCGCCGGGTGACGGACACCGCGGCGAACACGGTGCTGTCGTTCGCGGTGCCGTTCCTCGCGTCGATCCCCGCCGAGGTGCTCGACGCCTCGGGGCTGGTCGCCGCCGTCGTGGCGGGCCTCGTGACCGGTCACGGTGCCGCGCGGTACTTCCCGCCGACGCAGCGCGCGGCGGACGCCCGGACGTGGCGGACCGTCGAGCTGGTGCTCGAGGGCGCGGTCTTCCTCATCATGGGCCTGGAGCTCTCGGCGGTGCTCGACGGGCTCGGCTCGGCCTCCGCCGCCTGGCGCGGGGTCATGGCAGGGCTGCTCGCGATCGTCGTGGTCCTCCTCGTCCGTGCCGTGTACGTGGCGGTGCTGGTGAGCGGTCTGCAGCGGCGCAAGCGCCGGCTCGGCGAGCATCGGCGACGGGTCGGGGCGTTCGAGCAGGCGCTGGGCGATGACGTGCCGCCCAAGGTCCGCCGGCGCGTGGTGCGTCTGCGCTCCGACCTCGACTTCTACGAGCTGGAGAGCTTCGGCTGGCGCGACGGCGGGGTGCTCGTCTGGGCCGGCATGCGGGGCGTCGTCACGCTCGTGGCGGCCCAGACGCTGCCCGCGACGTTCCCGCACCGCAGCCTGCTCGTGCTCATCGCGTTCGTCGTCGCCGCCGTGTCGCTGCTCGTCCAGGGCGGCACGCTGCCCTGGCTCGTGCGGGTCCTGCGGCCCTCGGCGGTGGATGCGGACCGGGTCGCCCAGGAGTACCGCGAGCTCAACGCCGAGATGCTCGAGAAGGGCCTCGCGGAGGTGGTGGCCGAGGCCGGCGAGGGATCCGCGACGCCCGGGCAGGAGGTCGTCATGCAGCGGCTGCGCGAGCTCGTCCGCCGGCGCGAGGCCAGCGGCGCGGTCCTCGGCGCCGGACCCGGTGGCGGTATCGCGGCCGAGGCGGCCGGCGCCGGGGCGGAGAGTCGCGAGGACGAGGGTCGCCAGGACGAGGGTCGCGAGGGCGAGTCCGGCGGGCCCGGTGCCGAGGCGGCCGTTCGCGAGGTGCCCCCCGGAGCCGCGCCCGGGTCCGGCGACGAGAGGCCGGACGGCGAGGCGCTGGGAGCTGCCATGCGGCAGATGCGGCTGCGGCTGGTCCAGGCGCAGCGTCACGCCCTGCTGCGGGCTCGCGACGAGGGGCGCTACTCCTCGGTCGTCCTCACCGGGGCGCTGGAGGCGCTCGACGCCGAGCAGATCGCCCTCGAGGTCCGCGCCGACCTCGACTGAGCGCGCCGTCACCCGGACGCGGGTCGCCCCGCGCCGACCGTGAGGTGCGATCCTGGTGGCGTGAACGATCGTGGGAGCGCCGACACCGTTGCGGACCGCCTCGCCGTCGTCCGTCGTCGGATCACGCGGGCGAGCAGAGCCGCCGGGCGCGACCCGTCCGAGATCAGGATGCTGGCGGTGAGCAAGACCGTTCCGGCCGAGGTCGTCGAGTCGGCGCTGGACCTCGGCTGCCGTGACCTGGGCGAGTCGCGGGCGCAGGAGCTGACGGTCAAGGCGGAGGCGCTGGCGGAGCGCGGACCGCGCTGGGTGTTCATCGGCCCCGTCCAGACGAACAAGGCCCGCGAGGTCGCGAGGTACGCGCACGAGGTCCAGTCGCTCGACCGGGTCGAGCTCGCCGATGCGCTGCAGCGCCGGCTCGACCAGGCCGGTCGCATCCTCGACGTGCTCGTGCAGGTCAACACGTCGGCCGAGGCGAGCAAGTCAGGGGTGGCGCCCGACGCGGCGCTCGATCTCGTCCGGGAGGTCGCGCGCCGCGATCGGCTGCGCGTCCGCGGGCTCATGACGATCGGCACGCGTGGGGGCGACGAGGCGGAGACCCGGCGCTGCTTCCGCGAGCTGGTGCGGGTGCGGGAGCTGGTGCGCGACGCGGTGATCGACGGGGTCGTGCTGGACGAGCTGTCCATGGGGATGTCGGGAGACCTCGAGCTGGCGATCGCCGAGGGGTCGACCACCGTCCGCGTCGGCAGTGCGCTGTTCGGGGCGAGATAGGGGAGCGTCATGGGATCACGAGCCGTCGTGGTGCTGCCGGTGCGGTGGTCGGACGTCGACCTGTTCGGGCACGTCAACAATGCCGCGTTCCTGCGCTTCCTCGACGATGCGCGGTTCGCGGCCTTTCCGGGGATGGGCGTCGACGACGCGGGGGAGATCAGCGAGTCCGTGCTCGTGGTGGTCAAGCACGAGATCGACTACCTGGCGCCCGTGCGGTTCACGTCCGAGCCGCTGGCCGTCGAGGTGTGGGTGAGCCGCGTCGGGACGTCGTCCGTCGACTTCGGCTACGAGATCGGCGCGGTGGCCGCGGATGGGCCGGGTGGCGACGGGCCGATGGGTGCCGGCGTCGGAACCGACGGGACGGACGCCGAGGCGCGGCCCGGTGCCGGCGGCCCCGCGGCCACGCCCTTCCTGCGGGCGCTGTCGCGCATGGTCCAGATCGATCGCTCGACGGGTCGGCCGCGCCCGTTCGACGATGCGCAGCGCGAGGTCTTCGCCGCCCACACGGACGAACCGCCGCCGCTTCGCGGCTGGTAGCGCCGGAGGCGGACACCGTCCGTCGTCGCCGCTGGCGGGGGCCGCGTTGGCCGCGGTTGCTGGTCGTGCCTGGCGCCGACCGCTCGATCCCTCCGCCACCGACCGTCGGCCTCGTCCGCCACCGACCGGCCCTCGGGTGTCGCTGCCGCTGGACCCTGCCCCTGCCGTCCTGCTCCCTGCTGCCCTACCGCCCGCCGCTGCATCGTCTCGCCGCCAGCGGCCGTGGGTGCCGCCGGCCGCCCTGGCCGTCATCGCTGTGACCCACGCCACACAGAAGCGCAAGCGATACATCGTTGACAGATCTCGATGGAGCGTGCGACGATATGTCGGTACCGATCGCGATAGCGACCCACTCGCTCGCGACACCGACGAACCAAGGAGTTCTCATGCGACACCAGCACAGCAACCAGCCCCACCACCGCGAGGGGGGCCTCGGGAACGACGGTCCCCGTCGCGGCCGCACGTCCGACGACTTCGGCACCTTCGACGGCGACTTCAGCGACGGCTTCGACCCTCGGGCCGATGGCGACGGTCGCGGTCGCGGGCGAGGCCGCGGCGGTCGACGCGGTCCCGGCTTCGGCACCGGCGGCATGGGCCGTGGGCCGATGGGCCCGGGCTTCGAGACCGGCGGCCGGGGCTTCGGCCCCTTCGGCTTCGGGCCCATGGGCCCGATGGGCGGCCCCGGCGGCCGCGGCCGCGGGCGGCGCGCCCGTCGTGGCGACGTCCGGCAGGCGATCCTCGCCGTCCTGTCCGAGGGCCCCTCGAACGGCTACGGCATCATCAAGGCGATCGAGGAGCACACGGGCGGGGTCTGGCGCACCAGCCCCGGCTCGGTGTACCCCACGCTCGCGCAGCTCTCCGACGAGGGCCTCATCGCGCCGGTCGAGGGCTCCTCGGCCAGCGGCACCGAGTACGAGCTGACCGAGGCGGGCCGCACCCACGTGGCCGAGAACGCCGAGGAGCTCGCCAAGGTCTGGGCCCCCGCCGAGCAGGAGTGGGCCGAGGTCGGCGACCTGTGGGTCTCCGCCCGCAAGCTCATGGAGGCGCTCAAGCAGGTCACCATCAACGGGACCCCGGAGCAGCGCGAGCAGCTCGTCAGCAAGATGGACGAGCTGCGCCGCGAGGCCTACCGCCTCCTCTCGGAGTAGCCCCGTCGACGAGTGCGGGGTTCGGACATCGAACGGGTGCCGAACCCCGCGCTCGACGCAGCACCACCACCCAGCACCAGACGAACAGGAGGTGAGGCCTATGGCCCGCCCCGACACCCAGACCTCCGCCACGGCCCAGCACGGCCGCGGCCCGGCGCAGCGCGACCCGGCCGACGTCGCCCAGCTCGCCGCGCACCCCGTCTCCTACCGACGCATCGCCCGGCTCTTCGCCCCGCACACGGGCCGCCTCGCGGTCGTCGTCGTCCTCATCGTCGCCTCGTCGATCATCGGCCTGGCCACGCCGTTCCTCACCCGCGCCGCCGTCGACGACGCGATCCCCCACCAGGACGTCCAGCTCCTGCTCCGGCTCGTCGCGGGCCTCATCGGCGTCGCGGCCGCCACGGCCGTGCTCGGCGTCGTGCAGACCTGGCTCGCCACCCGCGTCGGCCAGCGCATCATGCACCGCCTGCGCACGGACCTGTTCACGCACCTCCAGCGCCAGGACGTCGGCTTCTTCACCCGGACCCGCTCCGGCGAGGTGACCAGCCGCCTGACCAACGACGTCTCGGGCGTCCAGAACGTCGTCACCTCCTCCGCCACCTCGGCGGCCGCGAACCTCACGACGGTCGTCGGCTCGCTCGTCGCGATGCTCGCGCTGAGCTGGCGGCTCACCCTCATCTCGCTCCTCGTCCTGCCGCCGGCGATCTACGTCTCGCGCAAGGTCGCGACCATGCGCCGCGACGTCTCCGCGCGACGCCAGGCGGCGCTCGCCTCGCTGCACGGGCAGGTCGAGGAGTCGCTCTCCGTCGGCGGCGCGACGCTCGCGAAGACGCTCGGCTCCGGCCCGGCGCTCGCCGAGCGGTTCACGACGACCTCGCACGGCATCCTCGGTCTCGAGGTCGCCGCGCAGCTCGCCGGCCGGTGGCGCATGGCGACCATGTCGATCGTCTTCGCGGCGATCCCCGCCCTCCTCTACCTCGCCGCGGGCCTGCCGGCGACGTCCGCCGGCATGACGATCGGCACGCTCGTCGCCTTCACGGCGCTCCAGGGCGCGCTCTTCCGCCCGCTCATGGGGCTGCTCGACGTCGGGGTCCAGCTCACCGCCTCGTCGGCCCTGTTCTCGCGTCTGTTCGAGTACCTCGACCTCCCGGTCTCGGTGGCCGACCCCGTCGACCCCGTGCCGCTCGACGCCGACGCGGTCCGCGGCGCGGTGACGTTCGACGACGTGACCTTCCGCTACCCCGGCGCCGACCGCGACGCGCTCAGTCACGTCACCCTCGACGTGCCCGCCGGCTCGCACCTCGCCCTCGTCGGCGCGACCGGCTCCGGCAAGACGACGCTGGCGAGCCTGCTGCCCCGCCTCATGGACGTGACGTCCGGCGCGGTGCGGATCGACGGCGTCGACGTGCGGGACGTCTCGCTGACCGACCTCGCGGCCGTCGTCGGTGTCGTGTCCCAGGAGCCCTACCTGCTGCACGCGAGCGTCGCGGAGAACCTGCGCGTCGCCCGCCCGGACGCGAGCGACGCCGAGCTGGTCGAGGCGGCGATGGCCGCGCGGCTCCACGACGTCGTCGTCGCCCTGCCCGACGGGTACGACACGATCGTCGGCGCTCGCGGCCACCGGTTCTCCGGCGGCGAGCGGCAGCGCCTCGCGCTCGCCAGGACGCTCCTGCGCAACCCGCGCGTGCTCGTCCTCGACGAGGCGACCGCCGCGCTCGACACGACGACCGAGCGCGCCGTCCAGCAGGCGCTCGAGCTGGCCCGGCGGGGCCGCACCACCATCACGATCGCGCACCGGCTCTCGACGATCGTCGAGGCCGACGTCATCGCGGTCGTCGACGACGGCCGGATCCTCGAGCGCGGCAGCCACGCCGAGCTGCTGGCCGCCGGTGGCGCGTACGCCCGGCTGTGGCGCGACGCCGCGCAGGGCGCCGGTCACTCCGGGCCGGTCCTCGCGGCCTGACGGCGCCGCCCGGCTCCGACCGGTGGGCTCCCCCGTCCATGACCCGCTGCTCCCCCCCGATGTCGGAGGAGGCATGTCCCTCACGCCGACGACGCGACCCCGCATGTGATGCAGATCACATGCGGGGTCGCGTCATGTCCGGCCCGCTCGTCCGTCCAGTCAGGTGAGAGGTCCAGCACGTGAGGGCGTGCGGGACCGAGACACACCGGAGTCCGCCGGTCTGCGCCGCAGGGGGGCGCGGACCGGGACGCCGGACGGTCGGACCACCGCAGGGGGGTGGACCGGCACACCGTCACGGCGGCGGGATGGGGCACGACCAGCTCGTGCGTCGTCCCGCCGCCGTTGTCGTGCTCCGGCGAGGGCTCAGGACTGCGTGAGCCAGACGACGCCGGTGGTGAGAAGGAACGTCAGCACGACGAGCCCCAGCCAGAGCCCGGTGGCGCGCGACGACGTGCCGGGTCCGGCCTCGGGCACCGCCGCGCTCGCCGCCGCTGCCTCGTCGGCGTCCTCGGTCTCCTCGGCTCCGGTGCCGGGACCGGCCGCCGCCCCGTCCTCGTCGCGCTCGACGTCGTCGCGCTCGGCCTCGATGTCGCTCTGCTCGACGTCGGCCCCGTCGCTCTCCTCGACGCTCGCGTCCGCGTCGGAGTCGTACGCGTCGAGCACCTCGCGCGCCTCGGGGCCCAGGTCGGCCGTCGCCAGTGTCGCGCCCAGCAGACGCAGCGGCGTCGCCGTCGCGTCCACGCCCGCCGCCGGAGTCGGCTCGCCGGGCTCGCCGACCTCGGCGTCCGGCTCGACGTCGCCCTCGTCGTCCCCCGCTCCGGTCGCCGCGTCCACGACCACGACGGTCACGTTGTCCCGCGTCGCGTGGTCGAGCGCGAGGGCCACCAGCCGGTCGGCCGCCTCCTGCGGCGATCCCTCGGCGAGCGCACCGAGGATCGCGTCGTCGGTGACGTAGTCGGACAGCCCGTCGCTGCACAGGAGCAGCCGGTCGCCGGCCGCGACGGCATCGGTGACCGACACGTCGGGCAGGTCGTCCGAGGTGTCGTCGAGCGAGCGGAGGATGACGCTGCGGAACGGGTGCTCGCGCACGGCCTCGGGCGCGAGCCGGCCGGCGTCGACGAGCCGCTGGACGTGCGTGTGGTCGACGGTGAGCTGCTCGAGATCGCCGTCGCGCAGGCGGTACAGGCGCGAGTCGCCGACGTGGGCGAGCACGACCCCCTCGGGCGTGAGCGCCAGCGCCACGAGCGTCGTGCCCATGCCGGTCATCGACGGGTCGACGGCGGACAGCGCCCGCAGCTCGCCCTTGGCCCGCGTCAGGGCGTCGGTCAGGGCCTCCCGCGTGAGGCCGGCCGCGTCGCTCGCGCCGGCCGGTCCGGCCGGGTCGCCGGGGTCCGGGCCCACCAGCGTCGTGAGCCGGTCGACGACGACGGCGGAGGCCACCTCCCCGGCCGCATGGCCGCCCATCCCGTCCGCGAGCGCGACGAGGCGCTCGCTCAGGAGCGCGGCGTCCTCGTTGTTCGTGCGCACGGTGCCGAGGTCCGTCGCCCCCGCGGCACGGAAGCTCAAGGGGATGGTCATCGTGGCGCCATTCTGTCGCACGCGGGACCCGAACACGAACCGCGGGCCCGTCCGAGCGGCTGGACGGGACCGATGGGGGCTCAGACCAGGTTGCGCTTCTGCAGCCACTGCAGGGCGAGCCACCCGAGCGGGATGCGGACCCAGAACGTGACGAGACGGAAGACGAACGCCGTCGCGAGGGCCACGGCGGAGCCGACGCCAGCGGCCGTGAGGCCGGACGTGAGCGCGAGCTCGACGGCACCGATACCACCGGGCGTCGGCACCATCGCGCCGGCCGTGTTCCCCGCGAGGTAGACGATCGACAGCGAGGTCACCGGCAGCGACTGGTCGAACGCCAGGAGCGTGAACCCGAACGCCGCGATGTACCCGACCGTCATGATGACGTTCCCGACGAGCGCGGCGACGAGCCGGCCCGGCTGCGCGATGACCCACACGAGACGCGGCCAGATCTGGCGGACAGTCGGCATGATCTTGGCGAGCACCCACCGGCGCACCCTCGGGACGAACAGCGCCGCCGTGAGCACGAGCACCACGCCGAGCACGACGAGGAGCACCGCGCCCGACGGGAGGCCGTCGAGCGCACCGGTCGAGCCCGTCACGAGCGCGAGCGAGAGCAGCAGGAGCACGGTGGTGATGAACTGCGAGACCTGGACGAGGGCGACGGTCGCGACGGCCATGGGGGTGTCGAGCCGGTTCTTCTGCAGGAAGCGCAGGTTGAGCGCTGCGGGTCCGACGCCGGCCGGCGCCACGAGTCCCACGATGCTGGCGGCGACCTGCACGAGCGTCGTCCGCCACAGGCTGAGCCGCTCGGGTGAGAACGCGACGAGCGCCATCGCCGAGCCGACGTAGGTCGCGAGGCCGAGCAGGAACGCCACCGCCATGAAGTAGGGGTTCGCCCCCCTGGCGAACCCGATCATCTCGCTGATGTTGAACTGGGTGAGGACGATCACCGCGGCGACGGAGGCGACGGTCGCGGTGATGACGGTGCGGCCGGAGAACCGGCGCATCTGGACGGGCGCGACCTCGGTGCCGCTCGGCAGGATGCCGAGCAGGACGCCCTGGACCTCCTTGAGCACCTTCTTGTTGCGCCGCGCCTCCGGCCGGGTGCGCTCGGGGAGCACGACGATCTGGAAGATCGGGGCGATCGCCTGCAGGTCCTCGCGGGTGAGGTTGCGGACGGCGCTGGCCATCGCGCGCTCCGGCCCCACGCGGAGCGCGAGCAGCGCGAGCAGCGCCACGACGTCGAGCCGGCGGGACAGCCGGGGCGAGGACGTCTCGCCCTGCGACCAGCCGGTGAGCAGCACCTGGTCGTCCCCGTCCAGCAGGATCGCGTGGTCGTCGAGGTTGCGGTGCGCGATGCCGGCGGCGTGCGCCGTGCGGAGCTGGCGCCACATGCCGTCGAGGACGTGGTCGGTGAGCCGGCGGGTCTGGACGTCGGCGAGCACCTGGGTGCCCGGCACGTGCTCCGAGACGAGGACGGCCGAGTCGTCCTCGAGCGTGAGCCCGCGCAGTCGCGGGGTCCGGACGCCGGCGGCCTCGACCGCGTAGGCCATGAGCGCGGCGCGGTCGACGGAGGCGCGCAGTGACACGGTCGTGCGGTGGGACGGGCCGCGCAGCCGCAGCGTGTTCCAGGTCGCGGCGAGGGTGCCGACGACCTGACGGTCCCCGTCGAGCACGCCGACGTCCCACACGCGTCCGGCGACGTCCCGGACCGAGTAGATGCGGTTCTCGCCCTCCTCCTCGCCGACGACGGCCGTCGCCGCGCGCAGCGGGGGACGCTGGCGCTCGCGCGGCTCCGGCGTCTGCGGCACCTGCGCGGTCAGCTCCTCCGGGATCTCCTCGCGGACGGGCGGCAGCTCGGTCGAGAAGTCCCAGGTCTGGGCGAGCAGGTCGCGCGCGCGGGGTCGCGGCGGCGCGACGGGGGCGGTGCCCGCGTCGTCCTCACCCGGACCGCCGACCGCGTCGTCGCCGGCGGGAGCTGCGTCGGCGGGGGCTGCGCGACGGGCCGCGTCGCCGTTGCCCTTCGCGTCCGGCTCCTCCGTCACGTAGCCGATCGGGGCGTCGGTGACGACGGTCTCGGGCTCGACTCCCTCGAGCGGGCGACCGTCGACGATGCGCAGGATGCGCTCGGGGTCGATGCCGCAGCGGCGCATCGCGACCACGAGACCCTCCCCGTACGCGCGGTCGCCGAGGACGCCCATCGCGTACCGGACGCCGAGCCCGACGGCGCGGCCGGCGAGCACGGAGGCGAGCGCGCCGGGCAGCGACATGCCGGAGCGGAGCACCTGGAGCACGAGCGTGAGCCAGAGGAGGTTCCAGGTCCAGGTGACGAAGCGACGCCGGTCGCTCGTGCCCATGACGGTGAGGTAGGCCGCGAGCGCGCCGATGACCGGGATGAACGCCGTGCTGCTCTTTCCCTGGACGCCGTTGACCAGGGCCTCGGGGCCGACGGTGGCGAGGAGCCAGTTGCCGCCGACGACGATGGCGGCGGCGAGACCGCCAGCGATGACGCCCTCGCCGACCTGGCGCGGGCGCCGTCCGATGAACGCCACCACCGCGATGACGAGCGGGAGCACGAGGGTGACGACGCCCTCGAGGATGTTGAGCGGGGCGAGCAGGAACGCCTTCACCGCCGGGGGGAGCGCGTCCGAGACGTCCTGGGTGACGCCCTCGGTCGTCGCGTGCGCGAACACGGCGAGGAGCAGGACCAGCACGACGCCGAGGAGGGCGAGGGCCGCCGCGACCAGGTCGCCGGGCCGGCGCAGCCGGTAGACGGGGAGGTCGACGACGGTCACGCGGCGCTCCGGCGACGGTTCGAGCGGTGCGGGGCGCGGGAGGCGCCGGACGATCTCGGCCGTCTCGCGCTCGATCACCGCGGTCCCGGTGGACGGCGAGGGCACGAGCTGCGCGGGGAGGGCCGGGGCTGCGGTGGTCGTCGGCTGCTGCTCGGTCGGCTCGTCGTCGTCGGTCGGCTCTACGGCGCCTTGCTCGTCGTCCTCGGCGACCGGCTCGTCGTCGGGGTCGACCCCGTCCTCGTCGTTTTCGGGCGCGGCGGGGGCGTCCCGCTCGGTCGAGGGCCGCGGCCGGGGGCCGGCGGCCTCCTCCAGGGGTTCGTGAGCCGATCCGGCGGGACGGGTGGCGTCGTCCGCGTCGTCGTCCCCGGTCCGATCGGCGACCGCGCGGGCGAGCTGGGCGAGGTCGAGCCGCTCGGTCGGCTGATACCCGGGGACGGACGACGTCGCGTCGCCGCTCTCCGGGTGCTCGTCCGAGGGCTGGGTCACGCTGGAAGTGTAGGTGCGACCCCCTCGCCGGGGCGTGGTTCCGCGGGTGGATGTCGGGTGAGGCGGGTCTCCTCCGCCCGGGGGAGACGACTCAGGCGAGACCAAGGGCCGCGAGCCAGGCGGCGGGCACGAGGGCGTAGCCGACGAACGCGACGACGTCGATCAGCGTGTGCGCGACGACGAGCGGCATGGTGCGGCGTCCCCAGCTCGGGACGAGGAAGTACCAGGCGAACAGGACGCCCATGAACACGTTGCCGATGGCCATCCCCGGTCCCTGGTACAGGTGGTAGCTGCCGCGCAGGAGGGCGCTCGCGGCGATCGTCGCGACGAGGCCCCAGCGCAGGTCGCCCAGGCGGGTGGTGAGGTAGCCGACGACGACGCTCTCCTCGAGGAAGCCGTTCGCCAGGGCCGCCAGGACGAGCACGGGGACGGTCCACCACACCGCCGTCAGGTTGGTCGGCTGCACCTGCACGGTGACGCCGAGCGCGCGGCCGAGCAGGTAGACGCCGAGCCCGGGGATGCCGACGCAGGCCGCGAGCGCGACCCCGTGCAGGAGGTCGGTGCGGACCCGGGTGAGGTCGAGGCCGATGCGCCGGAAGGCGGCGCGGACCGTCGGCGCGAGGAGGTAGATCGCGAGCAGCGCCGGCAGGGCGATGAACGCGATCCGGCGGAGCTGGTACAGGAGGTCGAGCCAGGGGCGGGCGTTGATCGTCGTGTTGATCGAGGCCGTCTGGTCGGCCAGCGGGACGTCGATCGTGTACCGGTCGACGAGGTTGAGGATCGCGTACGTCGCGCTGGCGAGGACGGTGACGCCGAGCACGAGCCAGATCTCGTAGGTCCAGCGGCGCCGCTGGGCGCGGCTGGGGAGGGGTGCGGCGTCGGCGGCGTCGGCCATGACCAGGTTCTACCAGGGATTCCTGGGCGAGAGGTGGGTCCGACCGCGCGAGCTCGCGGGACGCTCGGCGGGCACCGCGCCGGCGGAGCTCCCCCGGGGGGACACCGGGGGTTGACTGCCAAGAACTTTGTAGTGCAAAGTACTCGGCATGAGCACGAACGACTTCGACGACACCCGCGGCGGCGACGCAGCCAACGTCCCCGACCCCGCTGTCGCTGGCGCCGCTGCCGCGGCCGACCGCGACGCGGCGGCTGGCCCGGACGCCGTGGCCGAGCCCGGCGTCGACCCGGCCTTCGACCCGGCGCTCGCCCAGGCGATCCTCGACGCGCAGCCGGACGTCACGCGCCGCCTCACCATCGACGGAGCGGTCCTCTTCACCGCCTGGGGTCTCGCGTGGCTCGTCGGCTACCTGCTCCTGTGGTTCACCGGCCGCGAGAGCGCCGACGACACCGCGCCCGGGTGGGCGCTCGCGACGTTCTTCGGCCTGCTGGTCTCGGCCGGCGTCGTGACGGCCGTGCACATCGCCCGGCGCAGCCGCGGCGTCCGGGGCGTCTCGGCCGACTCGGGCCTGCTCTACGGCCTCTCGTGGACGTTCTCCTTCATCGCCGTCTCCTTCATCATCGGCGGGCTCGCCCAGCACGGCCTGTCCGGTCCGCAGATCGCGGTCCTCTCCAACGGCGTCTCCTGCCTCGTGGTCGGCGCCCTCTACATGGCCGGCGCGGCGATGACCCGCCAGCGGACGTGGTTCGTGCTCGGCGCCTGGATCGCGGCCGTCGGGGGCTTCACGACGGCGCTGCCGATCGCCCAGCTCTACCTCGTCATGGCGCTGGCGGGCGGGGGCGGCATGCTCGCCGCGGCCGCGCTCTCGTCCGTGCGAGGTCGATCGACCTCGCGCGGTGGCGGCCCTCGCGCCGACGGGGGGCGGGCGTGATGGACCTCGATCCCGTCATCCACGCCCCGGCCCGGCTGCGGATCATGGTGGCGCTCGCGGCCCTGCCCGCCGGCGACCAGGTCTCGTTCCCGCGGCTGCAGGAGGAGCTCGGGATGACCGCCGGCAACCTCTCCACGCACGCCCGCAAGCTCGAGGACGCCGCGTACATCGCGCAGGAGAAGACCTACCTCAAGCGCACCCCGGTCACCTATCTCGCCCTCACCGACACCGGCCGCGCCGCGCTCACCGCGTACCGCGCGACCCTCACCCAGCTCCTCGGAGGTGCCTCATGACCGCCCCACCCGCCACGCCGCCCGCGTCGTCCGCCGCGTCGTCGCCCGTCGTCACGCTCGATCGCGTGACACGCACGTTCGGCGACGTCGTCGCCCTCGACGACGTGTCGCTCGACCTGCACGCCGGCCAGCTCGTCGGCATGCTCGGCCCGAACGGCGCCGGGAAGTCGACGCTGCTCTCCCTTATCGCCGGGCTGCGCAAGCCGACGAGCGGCACGGTCCGCCTCATGGGCCGCGATCCGCGCGACCCGGTCGCCCGCATCGGCCTGGGGACCACGCCGCAGGAGACCGGACTGCCCGCGACGCTGCGGGTGCGCGAGGTGATCGACTTCGTCGCCGGGCACTTCCCCGACCCGATGCCGACCGCCGAGGTGATGGACATGTTCGGCCTCGGCGACCTCGCCCGACGGCAGACCGGGTCGCTGTCCGGCGGACAGAAGCGGCGGCTCGCGGTCGCGCTCTCGATCGTCGGGCGACCCCGCGTCGTGCTGCTGGACGAGCCGACCACCGGCCTCGACGTCGACGCGCGACGCGTGCTCTGGGACGCGGTGCAGGCCTACCACGCCGGGGGCGCCGCCATCGTCGTCACCAGCCACTACCTCGAGGAGATCGAGGCGCTGGCGCAGCGGGTCGTCGTCGTCGACGGGGGTCGGATCCTCGCCGACGACGACCTCGCGAGCGTCCTGTCCCGCGTCGGGTCGCGCACGGTCCGGTTCCGGCTCGCGGACGCGGCGGCGATCGCCGACGCCGGCGTCCTCGCCCTGCTCGAGCACGCCGAGCGGGAGGGCGACCGGTGGACGGTCGTGACGCCCGAGGCGGACGACCTCGTCCGCTCGCTCGTCGCAGCGGACGTGCCCTTCACGGGCCTCGACGTCCGCGGCGCCACCCTCGAGGAGGCGTTCGTCGCCATGACGAGCCCGGCCGCGCCGAACCCGGCGACCACCACCAACGGAAGGAGCGCACGGTGACAACGTCAACCGAGCGACCGACGACCGCAGCGCCGACCCCGCGTCCCGGCTGGCGTCTCGCCCTCACGCACACGAAGTTCCAGATCCTCGAGACGGTGCGCATCCCGATCGCGCTCGTCGGCAACCTGGTGTTCCCCGCCCTTGCGCTGCTCTTCTTCGTCGTCCCGCAGCGGGAGGTGGCGGACAACCCCGTCTTCGCCACCGCCGCCGTCGCCCAGCTCGGGATGTTCTCCGTCATGTCGGTGGCGATGTTCACGCACGGCGTCGGCGTCGCGGAGGACCGCGCGCTCCCGTTCGACACATTCGTCCGCGCCCTGCCGGCCGGCGCGATGCCGCGGCTCATGGGTCGGATCCTCACCGGGCTGTGCCTCACGGCGCTCGCGCTGGTGCCGCTGGTCCTGGTCGGGTGGCTCCTCACCTCCGCGACCCTGCCGCTCGGCCGGCTGGCCGCGTCCGTCGGGGTGGTGCTGCTCGTCGCGATCCCGTTCACCCTGCTCGGGCTGTCGATCGGGTACTGGCTCTCGTCGAAGGCCGCGATCGCCATCGTCCAGGTCGTGCTGTTCCCGCTCGCGTTCGCCGGCGGCCTGTTCATGCCGCCCGAGGTCTTCCCGCCGTGGATGAACTCGATCTCGCTCGCGCTCCCCTCCCGCGCCGGGCGCGACCTGCTCGTCTGGGTGACGTCGGGCCAGCAGCTCCCGGCGTCGACGATCCCGGTGTTCCTCGGGTGGACGCTCGTGTTCGCCGTCATGGCGGTGCTCGCCTACCGCGGCGACGAGGGGCGTCGCTACCGCTGAGCCGACGAGCGCGCCGAGGCGGACCCCCGGGTCGGCCTCGGCGCGCTCGTCCGTCAGGTCGTGGTGCGCAGGCGCAGCGAGTTCGTCACGACGATGACCGAGCTGAGCGCCATCGCGGCGCCGGCGATCATCGGGTTGAGCAGGCCGAGCGCCGCCAGCGGGATCGCCAGCACGTTGTAGGCGAACGCCCAGAACAGGTTCTGCTTGATGATCCGCAGCGTGGCGCGGGAGAGCCGGATCGCCTGCGGGACGCTGCGCAGGTCGCCGCGCACCAGCGTGATGTCGCTGGCCTCGATGGCCACGTCCGTGCCCGAGCCCATCGCGAGCCCGAGATCGGACTGGGCAAGGGCGGCGGCGTCATTGACGCCGTCACCCACCATGGCGACGACGCGGCCCTCCCGCTGCAGCCGCTCGATCTCGGTCACCTTGCCCTCGGGCAGGACGCCGGCCACGACGTCCTCGATGCCGACCTGGGCGGCCACCGCGCGTGCCGCGGCCTCCTGGTCACCGGTGAGGAGGAGCGGGGTGATGCCGAGGGCCCGCAGCTCCTCGACGGCCCGCGCGCTCGTCGGCTTGATCGCGTCGGTCACCGAGAGGACGCCCGAGCCCGCCGGTGCGCCCGCGTCGTCGGCCCCCCACGCGACGACGACCGTCGTCGCGCCCGTCGCCTCCAGCGGACCGACCGCGTCGCTCACCGCGCGCGGCAGCGTCACCTGCTCGGCCACCCAGCCGGGCCGGCCGACGACGACGGGGACGGTGGCGCCGTCGAGCGTCACCCGCGCGCGGACGCCGAAGCCGGCCTCGCCGCGGAAGTCGGTGACCGCGGGCGTGGTGAGCCCGTCGGCGCCGGCGACCACGGCCCGCGCGATCGGGTGCTCGGAGGGGCCTTCCACCGCCGCCGCGACGGCGAGGACCTGCTCGCGCGCCGTGCCGGGGCCGGCCACGACCTCGCCCAGTGTCATGGCCCCCTGCGTGACCGTTCCGGTCTTGTCGAGGACGGCGACGTCGACGCGGCGCGTGGCCTCGAGGATCTCCGGGCCCTTGATGAGGATGCCGAGCTGGGCGCCGCGGCCCGTGCCGACGAGCAGCGCGGTCGGCGTCGCGAGCCCGAGCGCGCAGGGGCAGGCGATGATGAGGACGGCGACAGCGGCCGTGAACGCGGCCTGGATCTCGCCGGTGGTGAGGCCGCCGCCGTTGGTCGCGCCGAGCACGAGCCAGACGGCCAGCGTCAGCAGCGAGAGGCCGATGACGATCGGGACGAACACGCCCGAGATGCGGTCGGCGAGGCGCTGGACCGGGGCCTTGCCGGTCTGCGCGCGCGAGACGAGCCGGCCGATCTGGGCGAGCGCCGTGTCCGACCCGACCCGCGTCGCGCGCACCAGCAGGGCGCCCGAGGTGTTGACGGTCGCACCGGTGACGGTGTCGCCCGGGGTGACGTCGACGGGGACGGGCTCGCCCGTCAGCAGCGACGTGTCGACGGCGGACGTGCCGTCGACGACCTCGCCGTCCGTCGCCACCTTCTCGCCCGGCCGGACCAGGAACAGGTCGTCGACCCGGAGGTCGCCGATCGGGACGAGCCGCTCCGTGCGGCCGCCGTCCGCCGTGGGCGTGACCAGCGTCGCCTCCTTCGCGCCCAGCTCGAGCAGGCTGCGCAGGGCGTCGCCGGACGAGCGGCGGGCCCGGTACTCGGCGTAGCGCCCCGCGAGCAGGAAGGTGACGACGACGGCCGCGACCTCCCAGTACATCTCGGGGTGACCGCTCGCGTGGGCCGAGCCGACGTCGGACAGGCGCGGGATGAACGTCGGCGTCATCCGCATGCCGATCTCGCCGCTGCCGCCCAGCAGGAGCGCCCACAGCGACCACAGCGACGCGGAGATGACGCCGAGCGAGACGAGCGTGTCCATCGTCGAGGAGCCGTGGCGCGCGGCGCGGAACGCGGCCGTGTGGAACGGCCACGCCGCCCACGTGACGACCGGGAGGGCGAGGACCGCGACGACCCACTGCCAGCCCGGGAACTGCAGCGGAGGGATCATCGAGAGGAGCATCACCGGGGTCGACAGGATCGCGGCGACGACGAGGCGGCTGCGGAGCACCGCGCCGCGGTCGGGGTCGGGCGCCGAGGTGTCGCCGTCGGGATCGTGCCCGGGGCCGTGGGCGTGGCCGGAGAGCGGGTCGGCGTCGTGCTCCGGGTGTCCGTGGTGCTCGGGGTCGGCGTGGTGCGCGTGGGGGTCGGCGTCGTGCGCGTCGTGGTGGTGGTCGTGCGACGACCCGGCGCCGGCCGGGGCGAGATCGGTGCGGGACACGACGCGCGCGGTGTAGCCGGCGCTCTCGACCGCCTTGAGCAGCTCGGCGTTCGCGACCGGCCGGGTGAGCAGCACGTGCGCGCTCTCCAGGGCGAGGTTGACCTCCGCCGTCGCCCCCGGCACCTTGCCCAGCTTGCGCTCGACGCGGCTGACGCAGCTCGCGCAGGTCATGCCGCTGACGGCGAGGTCGACCTCGGCGACGGGCGTCGGCTCGGTCCCGGTCTCGGGGTGGGTGCTGGTCATGGCGGGCTCGTTCCTACGTCTGGCGGCGTGCTCGGTCGGGTGCGTTCGGGTGTCTGGTGGCGTGCGGTGGGCGCGCCCGACGGACCCGCCGCCGGCCGGTGGCTCGGCGGGGGGTCGCGCGGGTCGTGGCGGGAGGTCGACGCGGGGTCGGCAGGCGGGGCTCAGGCCCCGCAGCCGCACCCGCCGCACCCGCAGCCGCCGGCCTCGCCGGCGGGCTGGGACGCGGTGGCCTCGTCCTTCGAGACGATCTCGACGGCCTGCGGGCCGACGCCGGCGACCTCGTCGCGGACGTCGGCGAGCCGGTTGAACTCCTCGGCGGCGCCGCGCGTGCTCAGCCCCGCGACGTCGTAGCCGGCCTCGTCGATCGCGCCGCGGACGGCGTCCTCGGCCAGCGGGCCGTCGGAGAAGACCGTGACGTGCGACGTGCCACCCGCGTCGAGGTTGACGGTGACGTTGCCGACGCCGTCGAGCGCCTCGAGCTCCTGGGTGACGGCGCTGACGCAGTGGCCGCAGGTCATGCCGGTGACGTCGACGGTGGTGATGGTGCTCATGGGGACTCCTCGGTCTGGAACGGATTCGGAACGGTCTGGGTGGTCGGGTCGGTCGGCTAGCTGCGGATGAGTCGCGCGACGGCCTCGGACGCCTCGCGCACCTTCTCGTCCGCCTCCTCCTGGCTGGATCGCGCCGCCTCGACGACGCAGCTGCCGAGGTGGTCCTCGACGAGGCCGATCGCGACGGCCTGGAGCGCGCGCGTCGCGGCCGAGACCTGGGTGAGGATGTCGATGCAGTAGACGTCCTCGTCGATCATCCGGGCGATGCCGCGGATCTGCCCCTCGATCCGGCGCATCCGGCGCGCGTAGGCGTCCTTCGCGTCGTGATAGCCGTGGCGGTGCCCGGGGGCGGCCTCGGCCGTGGCCTCGGGTGGTTCCGCTGTGGTGGTCGGGTCGGTCATGACGTCCATGGTACCCCTAGGGGGTATCTCACGCAACGAACCTGTGAAGATCTCCTGCCGAGCGCGGTCCCGGGTCGAGGAGATGGACCTCGCCCCTCTACGGTGATCCCCATGACGCCTCAGCCCCGTGCCGACCGCCCCGCGCGCCGCCTGCGTCGAGTCGCCGCAGCCACAGTGCTCGCGGTCGGCGGGATCGGGGTCGCGGTTCCGGCCGCCGCCGTCGACCCGATCGCCACCGCAGGCGCGCTCGACGTCGTCGACCAGACCACCGTCGTCTCCTGGGTCGACGGCGTCGAGCGCCTGCTCGTCGACGTCCGCGCCGTCGGCCAGCTGGAGTCGGGCGCGCAGTCGATGCTGATCCTCGCGACGCCGACCACGCCGACGATCACCGAGGGCTCGCGAGAGGTCATCACGGCCGTCGCCGCCGCCTCGGCCCCGGAGGAGGTCGTCGAGGAGCGGTGGTGGCCGGACCTGGAGTCGTTCGGCGGGTCCAGCGACGAGGCGGCGGCTGCGCGCGAGGCCGTCTACCCCATCGCTCCTGACGGCATCGGTGCCTACCCGGCCGAGTCGGCCGACTCGTGGATCTCCTGGCTGTCCGAGCGCGGGTACCAGCTCGCCGACCAGGACGTCTCGCTCATCCAGCGCTATGCCGGTGCCGGCTGGGCGATCTCGGTCGTGCAGGTGGAGATGCCCGCGGGGACCGTCAACGGCGGCCCGCCCCCGATCGACGTCAGCTTCGCGTCCGAGACGCCCGTCGTCCCGATGGTGCTCGCGTCGACCGGCTCGCAGTCGCTCACCTACACCTCCTACGTTCTCGCCGCCGAGCGGATGGACCGCTCGGACCCGCTGCGCGGCAACTCCACCCTCCTGTTCTCGGGTCCGGTGACGGCGCGGCAGTACCCGGAGCTGTCCGACTGGCTCGAGCCGTTCGGCGGCAGCGCCGTGCTCACGAAGTCGGTCCAGACCTTCCCGAGCCCGAGTCGGATCACCGAGGACCTGACGTTCTCGGTCTCGACCTACGGGCCGTTCGACGCCGGGACCGAGACGAAGGTCGTCGACCGCATCATCCTCGGCCTGCCCGCCGGACTCATGCTCGTGGCCGGCGGCATGCTGCTGCTCGCGATCCTCGGCATCGTGCTCTCCCAGATCCTCCAGCGCCGCTACCGCTAGGGCGTCCGATGGCCGCCGACGACCTCGACGTCGTCTTCACCGTCCTGCCCGGCGCGCTCCCCGCGCTGCGTCGCGAGCTCGTCCGCTCCGGGTTGACGACGTCACCCGAGGGTGGCGGGGCTCCTGAGGCCGACGACGGAGCGCCGGGCGACGGGCCGAACGACGCCGACGCCGACGAGCTGCGCCTGACGCTTCCCCGCACGGCCGAGACCCTCCGAACGCTCGCGCGGCTGCGCACCGCCGTGTCCGCCTCGCTCGCCGTCGCGACCGACACCGGCCGGCCGACGGGGCTGCTGTCCTCCGAGTCGCTCGGTGAGGTCGACCGGGTGCTCGAGGCGATCTCGTGGCAGCGCCCGCGCGTGACGTTCTCCGGGCTGCGGCTCGAGGCGGCGGGGGCGGAGACGCCGCAGATGCTGCGGATCGCCGCCGAGCTGGCCGAGCGCGCCGGCGTGCCGGTGTCCGAGGACGGCGACCTCGTCGTGCGTGTCCGGCGAGCGCGGGGTGCCGGCTGGGAGGCGCTCGTCCGGACGACGCCGCGGCCGCTGGCCACCCGGCCCTGGCGGACCGAGCGCTACCCGGGCGCGCTCAACGCGACGCTGGCCGCGGTCGTCGTCGACGAGGTCGAGCACGTCCGCTGGCAGCTCGGCGGCTCCGACGGTGGGGTCGACGGGGACGAGGGCGACGCGCCGGTCGTCGTCGACCTCATGTGCGGGAGCGGGACGCTCACGCTGGAGCGCCTGGCGCGCGGACGGGTGGCCAGGGCGGTCGCCGTCGACGTCGCCCCCGAGGCGATCGCGATCCTCGAGCGGCACCAGCGGGCGTCCCGGATCAAGGGCCGGATCGAGGCGGTGGTGGCGGACGTGGCCGACGTCGCGCGGACGGGCGGCGTGCTCGCCGACCTGGCGGGGACGGCCGACGTGGTCGTGGCGAACCCGCCGTGGGGCGAGCTGCTCGGGGCGCACGCGACGAACGAGCGCCTCTCCCGCGACCTCCTGGACGCGGCCGACCGGATCGGGGCGGACGACGTCGTGGTCGGCGTCCTCACGCACGACATCCGCCGGTTCGAGCGGGTCCTCGACCACGACGCCCGCTGGCGGCTCATCGCACGCCCGCAGCTCTTCGCGAAGGGGCATCGCCCGCGGCTGTTCGTCCTCGTCCGGGCGTAGGCGAGGATCGCCGTCGGACGGGTCCGCCCCCTGACGTCCGCTCTCTGCGGATCAGCCGCCCTCGCACCGGGGCGAACCCGGCGTCGACGCAGGTCAGCGGGCCGCCGGATCCCGGACGGTCCGATGCCGCGTGGACTCTTCCGCGGAGAGCGGACGGCCGCGAACCGGACAACCCCGACTCAGTCGAGGTGGGCGACCAGGCGCTCGGCGTAGCCCGTGTAGTCGGCCGGAGTGAGCGCGAGGAGGCGAGCCTCCACGTCGTCCGGGAGCCCGAGACCCGCGATGAACTCGCGCATGCCGGCCCCGTCGACGCGGCGGCCCCTGGTCAGCTCCTTGAGCCGCTCGTACGGGTCGGCCATGCCGGTGACGCCGGCGATCCCCGCCGCGCGCATCGCCGACTGGACGGCCTCGCCGAGGACCTCCCAGTTGGCGTCGAGGTCGCGCGCCATCGCGGCGGGGTCGACGCCGAGGCCGGCGAGGCCGCGCGTCACGTTGGCGATCGCGAGCAGCGAGTGCCCGAGCGCGATGCCGATCGTGCGCTGCGTCGAGGAGTCGGTGAGGTCGCGCTGCAGGCGCGAGGTGACGAGCGTGCTCGACAGGTTGCCGAGGAGCGCGCTGGAGATCTCGAGGTTGGCCTCGCCGTTCTCGAACCGGATCGGGTTGACCTTGTGCGGCATCGTCGAGGATCCGGTCGAGCCCTGCGCGCTCAGGTTCTGCACGAAGTAGCCGAGCGAGATGTAGGTCCAGACGTCGGTCGCGACGTTGTGCAGGATGCGGTTGAAGCGGGCGATGTCGTCGTAGAGCTCGCTCTGCCAGTCGTGACTCTCGATCTGCGTCGTGAGCGGGTTCCAGGTGAGGCCGAGGCCGGTGACGAACCCGCGCGCGACGTCCTCCCAGTCGGTGCCGGGGACGGAGACGGAGTGCGCCCCGTACGTGCCCGTCGCGCCGTTGATCTTGCCGAGTGTCTCGTCGCCCTCGATCCGCGCGAGCTGGCGACGCAGGCGGTGGACGACGACGGCGAGCTCCTTGCCGAGCGTCACCGGCGTCGCGGGCTGGCCGTGCGTGCGGGCCAGCATCGGCATGGCCGCCTGCGCGCGGGCGAGGTCGGCGACGGCGTCGACGAGGACACGCGCCGCGGGCAGCCAGACGTCGTGGACGGCGGATCGGACGGTGAGCGCGTAAGACAGGTTGTTGATGTCCTCGCTCGTGCAGAAGATGTGCGCCAGCTCGCTCGCCGCGGGCAGGGCGGTGTCGGAGCCCAGCACCTCGGGCGCGTGGTCCATGCGGCGCTTGAGGAAGTACTCGACGGCCTTGACGTCGTGTCGCGTCTCCGCCTCGATCGCCGCCAGCTCGGCGATCTCCGCAGGCCCGAAGGTGGCGACGACGTCGCGGAGGTAGGCCTTCTCCGCATCGGTCAGGACCGGGGCGCCGGGGATCGCGCCCTGCTCGGTCAGGTGGATGATCCACTCGACCTCGACCGCGAGGCGGGCGCGGTTGAGCGCCGCCTCGGAGAGGTGGTCGACGAGCGGTGCGACGTCGGCGCGGTAGCGCCCGTCGAGCGGGCCGAGAGCGATCGCGGGGTCGGCGGCAAGGCTCACCCAGGGCGTCGTGTCGAGGGGCATGGGCTCATTCTTCCACTCGCCGGCCGAGCGCCGAGGCGGTGGCCGGAGGGTGGGCGTGCGACGACGGCGATCCGGGCCGATCGAGGGGTCGGCGCTGTCCACAGAGCCGTGAGACGCGGCTGTTCCGGGGCCGTCTCCAGGGGCCGAGCGGACGGCGCGGTCCTCGTCCTAGCGTCGCCGACATGCCCACCAGCTCGCCCTTCTCTCCCGGTCCGTCGTCGGGGCTCGGTCCGCCGCCGGCCCCGACCGGCTCGTCGTCTGTGTTCCCGCTCCCGTGGTGCGACGCGGGCGGGACCGACGCGGTCTCGCGCTCGCTCTCCGCCGCCGCCGACGCGTCTCGACGAGCCCGCGAGCACCTCTGCGACGCCGAGCCGGAGCTGTGGCGGGGGAAGGCGTCGGGTCAGTTCCTCGATGCGCGTGACCTCGACCTCGCGCGCCTCGACCGGGTCGCCCGGGCGATCGACGACGCCACGGCGGCCGCCGCGGCGCACCGGGCGGCTCGACGCGAGCTGGCCGGCGCCCTGGCGGCCGGCGGCTCGAGCGGGACCGCGGGCTGGTGGGGGTGATGGGCGGGACGTGGGTCATGGTCGACGGGGCGGAGATCGAGGCGCTGGCCGGCGACGTCTCGTCCTGCGCCGATGACCTGGACGAGTCGTGCCGCCAGCTGCGGGTGGCGCGGTGGCAGGTCGACCTGCTCGGCTCCGGCCCCGAGGGGGCGCTGGGCACGCTGCCCGGCGTCGTCTCCGCCGTGGCGGAGGCGCTGACGGCCGCGGAGGGCGCCCGGCGCGCGATCCGGGGCCGAGCCGACGCCGTGCACGCGGCCCTGCGGGAGTACGACGGTGCGGACAGCCTGGTGGCGGTCGATCGTGCGCTCGATCTCGTCCCGGCACTCGGCCCGCCGCTGGCCCCGCTGGCGCTTCCGATCGTCGGGCTCGGTGGGATCGCCGCCGACACCGCGTCGGCTGGCGGGCTGCGGATGCGCGGCGCCTGGGTCACCACCATCGTCCGGTGGAGCGGGATCGGCACGCTCGGCCGGCTGGTCGCCGGGGTGGGCTGGGGCCCCGACCCGGTCGGCGGGATGTCGACGTGGCTCAGGGCGGCCGGCCTGGTGCTGCCCGGTGTCGTCGGACCGGTCTGGGGCGGTCTCGTCCCGGGCATGCTGCAGCGCCTCGACGCCCGGATCGAGGTCGACCCGCCGACCCCCGGCTCGTCGACGGCCGCCGCCGGCATCGGCGACCTCGCGAGCCGGATCGGTGTCGCGTACGACGAGGCCCCCGACGGGGCCGGAGCGGTCGACGTCCAGCGGATCGAGCATGCCGATGGCCGGGTGAGCTGGACGGTGTCGGTGCCGGGGACGCAGGGGTTCGGCGCCTCGTACGGGGCGAGCGACGTGCCGATGGCCGGAGACGTCAACGTCGCCGCCTACCTCGGGATGCAGGGACCGCCGGACGCGCTCGTGCTCGCGGCGATGGAGCAGGCGGGGATCGGCCCGGACGAGCCCGTCGTGCTCGCGGGACACTCGCTCGCCGGGATGGTGGTGATGCACCTGGCGACGTCGCCGGCCGTGACGGAGCGCTACACCGTTGCGGCCGTCGTCACCTTCGGCTCGCCGGTCGGCCACCTCCCGCCCGCGTCCGCCCCCACCCTGCACGTGCGGCACGCGGAGGACGGCACGCCGTCGCTCAGCGGAGTCTCCGGCTCGCGGCACGGCGGGTCGGCGCCGGGCGAGGTGGTCGTGGTCAAGGAGCTGGGCGGCGACCCGGTCATGGGGGTCGCGCACGCCATCGGGGGTTACGAGGAGACCGCGCGGGAGCTCGAGGCGGACCGGCCGCTCGGCCTCACGGCGTGGGAGGACGCGACGAAGGACCTGTTCGCGGGCGAGGGCGACACCGTGACGTCGACCCTCCACGTGGGACGGGTGGGCTGAGCCGTGCTGGCGCGGAGGTCAGCGGCGCGAGTCGCCCCGCCCCGGCCGGGGAAGGAAGATCGTCACGATGCTCGTCGTGATGGCGATGACCAGACCACCGAGCACGGCTGCCGGCCAGAAGCCGTCGACCGTGATGCCCCAGGAGAAGTGGCTCGTGAGCCACGAGCAGAGCAGGAGCATGAGGGCGTTCACGACGATCCCGAACAGGCCGAGCGTGAGGATGTAGAGGACGAACGTGAGCGCCTGGACCAGCGGCTTCACGAACATCTGGACGATGGCGAGGACGAGGCCGACCACGAGGTAGACGAGCACCTGCTGCCACCAGGTCTCGGCCTCGGTGACGGCGATGCCGCGGATCATCGAGTCCGCGACCCACACCCCGACGGCGGTGGCGACGGTGCGCCAGAAGAGCTCCTTCATCCCACCATCGTGACACGACGCTCCGCCGGGCCTCGGGATCCGCCATGCCTCCCGGTCCCGGGAGCGCGACGGCGGTCGGGCCGGCCGGTGCTGGTGACGGCGTCTGTGACGGCTCCCGTAACGGTGCGGGCACCCTCGGCGGTCGGGATCGCAGGCTCGCCGGCGCCGCGCCGGGAGGGTGTCGGGATCGTTGCGGCGGATCGTCCGGGGTGGTGGCTCGCGAGTGCCGGGTGCGGTGGGTGCGAGGGCCGTCGTGCCCGACGACCTCGGCGGCCGTTTGCGCCACTCCCCGGTCCGGTCGGGCGCGTCGGGATCGTCGCACCGCGCCGCTTGGTCTACTGCTCGGACTACTGCGTGGCGAGGAACTCCGCCGCGACGGCGATCACGGCGTCGTTGGCCTCGGGGTCGCCGATCGACACGCGCACGCCGTCGCCGGCGAAGGGCCGCACGATGAGCCCAGCCCGCGAGAACGCCTCGGCGAGCAGTCCGGTGCGCTCGCCGACCGGGAACCAGACGAAGTTGCCCTGCGCCTCCGGGATGTCCCAGCCCGCCGCCCGGAGCGCGAGCACCATCCGCTCGCGCTCCTCGACGAGCTCCTGGACCCGGGCGAACAGCTCGGTCTCGGCCCGCAGGGACTCGACGGCCGCCACCTGGGCGAGCGCGTTGACCCCGAACGGCGTGCCCGCCGCGCGGAGGCCCTTCGCGATCCGCGGTCTCGCGAGCGCGTACCCGACCCGCAGCCCCGCGAGGCCGTACGCCTTGGAGAACGTCCGCAGCACCACGACGCGCGGGTCCGCGCGCAGCAGGGCCAGGGCGTCGAGTGGGCGGGTCGCGTCGTCGTGCGTGCCGTTGTCGACGCCCTCCGCGCGGTCGCCGGCCGCGTTCCCGTGGTCGTCCTCGTTGGCGTCGGCCTCCGCTCGGTCGCCGCCGGCCCGTGCCAGGCCCGCCTCGTCCTCTCCGCGGGCCTCGTCCGCGCCGTCCTCGTCCGCGCTCTTCCGCTCGGGGCCGCGGACGAACTCGACGTAGGCCTCGTCGAGCAGCACGAGCACGCCCTCCGGAAGCGCGTCGAGCAGGTCGCGGACCTCGCCGTGGGTGGCGGCGGTCCCGGTCGGGTTGTTCGGCGAGCAGACGATGACGGCCTTCGTCCGCTCGGTCACGGCCGCGGCCATCGCGGGAAGGTCGTGCCGGGCGTCGGCGGTCAGCGGCACGGGAACGGAGATCCCGCCCGCGACCGCCACCGCGATCGGGTACGCCTCGAACGAGCGCCAGGCGTAGACGACCTCGTCGCCGGGCTCGAGCAGCGCGTGGAGGAGCGTCTCGAGCACGGCGACCGACCCGTTGCCGACGACGACGTGGTCCGGCTCCAGCGCGAACCGCGTCGCGAGCTCCCCCACGAGCCGGCTCGCGGCGAGGTCGGGGTAGCGGTTGAGATCGGCTGCGGCGTCCGAGACGGCGGCGACGACGCCGGGCAGGGGAGGGAACGGGTTCTCGTTGGAGGAGAGCTTCTCCACCATCGCGCCGTCGGGCCGGGCGCCCGGGACGTAGGCGGGCAGCTGGGCGATCGACTCACGGAGGCGGACCTTGGCCATGGGGACCAGCATGCCCGAGCGCGTCCCGGCCGTTCCAGCGCGTCCACCCTGGAGCGACGGGCACGAGCGCGGGCGACGGGGAACGACCGACGACCGGTCGTGCGGACCCGCTTCCATTCCTACGCGACCGTAGGCTACGATGCCGTAAGTTACGCTTCCGTAGGTTAGCGTGACGCCCGACGTCCCACCGCCAGATCTTTGGAGTGACCTTGACCGCAGAGGCCATGTCCGACGTCCCCCTCGACCACCGCGCGCCGCAGGCCGACCAGCCCGGGACGGCGCCGACCGGTCCCACGCACCCCGACCCCTGCGACGTCGCGGGAACGGTGCGGTTCCTCGCCCCCGACGGGACGCGCCTCGACCAGGCGCAGCTCGACGCGCGCGAGGTGCCGGAGAGCATGCGAGCCGTCGTCGACGGCCTCTCCACCCCCGAGCTGCGCGAGCTGTACCGCGAGATGGTGCTCACCCGCGCCCTGGACGGCGAGGCCACGAGCCTGCAGCGTCAGGGAGAGCTCGCGCTGTGGCCCGAGTGCCGCGGCCAGGAGGGCGCCCAGATCGGGTCCGCCCACGCGCTGCGGCCTCGGGACCACGTCTTCCCGTCCTACCGGGAGCACGGCGTTGCGCTCTCCCGCGGCGTCGGACCGGGCGAGCTGCTCCACCTGTTCCGCGCCATCGACCACGGCGGCTGGGACCCCACCGCCTACGGCTTCCACCTCTACACGCTCGTCATCGGCTCGCACGCCCTGCACGCCACCGGCTACGCCATGGGCATCCAGCGGGACGGCGACGTCGGCACGGGCGACCCCGAGCGCGACCGCGCCGTCGTCGTCTACTTCGGCGACGGCGCCACGGCGCAGGGCGACGTCAACGAGGCCCTCGTCTTCGCGGCGACCACCAGCGCGCCCGTCGTCTTCTTCATCCAGAACAACCACTGGGCCATCTCGGCACCGACCGCCGTCCAGACCACGGTCCCGCTCGTCGAGCGCGCGTCCGGCTTCGGCATCCCCGGCATCCGCGTCGACGGCAACGACGTCCTCGCCTCCCGCGCCGCGACCGAGGTCGCGCTCGAGCGCGCCCGCTCCGGCCGGGGTCCGGTCCTCATCGAGGCCGTGACCTACCGGATGGGCGCGCACACGACGTCGGACGACCCGACCCGCTACCGGGAGCGCGCGGAGGAGGATGCCTGGCGCGGGCGTGACCCGATCAACCGCCTCGCCACGCTGCTGCTGGCCGAGGGCCACGCGGACGAGTCCTACTTCGCCGAGGTCGGCGAGGAGGCCACGCACCTCACCGCCGAGCTGCGCGCGTACTGCCGCTCGCTCACGCCGCCGCCGGTCGAGTCCATGTTCGAGCACGTCTACGCGACTCCGCACCCGGACGTCGAGGCCGACCGCGCCTGGTACGCCGAGTACGCCGCGTCGTTCGTGACGGAGGGGGAGTGACGATGTCGACGCAGCTCCAGACCACCACGCCCGCGCCCGCGGGGGCCGACGTCGCCCCCGCCGGTGACGCGGGGCAGCGACGCGCCACCCGCATCCCGCTGGCCAAGGCGCTCAACGAGGGGCTGCGCCGCTCGCTCGCCACGGACCCGAGCGTCATGCTCATGGGGGAGGACATCGGCCAGCTCGGCGGCGTCTTCCGGATCACGGACGGTCTGCAGGCGGAGTTCGGCCCGCAGCGCGTCGTCGACTCCCCGCTGGCGGAGTCCGGGATCGTCGGCACGGCGATCGGGCTCGCGCTCGCGGGCTACCGCCCCGTCCTGGAGATCCAGTTCGACGGGTTCGTGTTCCCCGCCTTCGACCAGATCACGACGCAGCTCGCCAAGATGCACTACCGCTCGCGCGGCCGCCTCGAGCTCCCGATCGTCATCCGGATCCCCTACGGCGGCCACATCGGCGCGATCGAGCACCACAGCGAGTCGCCCGAGGCGTACTTCGCGCACACGGCCGGTCTGCGCGTCGTCACCCCCGCGAACCCGCACGACGCCTACACGATGATCCAGCAGGCCATCGCGTCGCCTGACCCGGTCGTCTTCCTCGAGCCCAAGGGCCACTACTGGGACAAGGCCGAGGTCGACCTGACCGACGAGGGCGCGCCCGACGTCGGCCCCGACGGCTGGGCCTCGCTCCACCGCGCCCGCACCGTCCGCGCCGGCGAGGACCTCACCATCGCGGCGTACGGCCCGACCGTGCCGCTCGCCCTCGCCGCCGCGAAGGTGGCGGCCGAGGAGGGGCGTGACGTCGAGGTCATCGACCTGCGCTCCATCGCGCCGCTCGACACCGAGACGGTCGTGGAGTCGGTCGAGCGCACCGGCCGCCTCGTCGTCGTGCACGAGGCGCCGACGCAGCACGGGATCGGCGCGGAGCTCGCCTCGCGCGTCACCGAGCGGTGCTTCCACAGTCTCGAGTCGCCGGTGCTGCGGGTGGGCGGGTTCTTCACGCCGTTCCCGCCGTCGTCGATCGAGAAGGAGTACCTCCCCTCGCTCGACCGCGTGCTCGACGCCGTCGACCGCGCGTTCAGCTACTGACGTCGACCGACGTCGCCGTACTCCCTGATCCCCCGAGACCCGAGGACCATCGTGCCCAAGCTCCAGCGCTTCGCCCTTCCCGACGTCGGGGAGGGCCTGACCGAGGCCGACATCGTCGCGTGGCGCGTCGCGCCCGGTGACACCGTCGCGGTCAACCAGGTGATCGTCGAGATCGAGACGGCGAAGTCGCTCGTCGAGCTGCCCTGCCCGTGGGACGGCGTCGTCGTCGAGCTCCTCGTCGGCGAGGGGACGACGGTCGACGTCGGCGCCCCGATCGTCGTCGTCGACGTCGACCCGCAGGGCGAGCCGGACGACGGGGGCGACGCGACCGACGCCGACGCCAACGCCACCGGCGCCGACGCGGCGGAGGCCGCCGGCGAGACGGAGGCCTCGGGCGACGTGCTCGTCGGCTACGGCACGGGACACGCCCCCACCGCCCGCCGGGCGCGCCGCGGCGGACCGGCGCCGGAGACGGCCCCGGCCGCCCCGGCGGCTCCGGCCCCGGTGCGCGCCCCGCAGGCACCCGCGCCCGCCCCGGTGCCCGAGCCCGAGCCGGTCGCGGTGCCGACGCAGCTCGCGCTGGTCTCCACGCCGTCGGCCTCCGGCGGCAACATCCTGGCCAAGCCCCCGGTGCGCAAGCTCGCCAAGGACCTCGGGATCGACCTGGAGACGGTGACACCGTCGGGTCCGGGCGGCATCATCACGCGCGACGACGTCATCGCGCGCGCCCGCTCCGGTGAGCCGCGCACGCTCGCCACCTACCCGGGCGACGACTCGCCGTGGCTCGCCGACGGCGTCGTCTCGGCCGACGGGCGGCAGACCCGCGTCCCGGTGAGGTCGGTGCGCCGGCGCACGGCCGAGGCCATGGTGGCCTCGGCGTTCACGGCGCCGCACGTCACGGTGTTCCACACGGTCGACGTCTCGCGCACCATGCGCCTCGTCGAGGCGCTGCGCTCCGACCGCGAGTTCGAGGGCGTCCGCATCACGCCGCTGCTCATCGCCGCGAAGGCGCTGCTGCTGGCGATCCGGCGACACCCCGAGATCAGCGCCGCCTGGGACGAGGAGCGCCAGGAGATCGTCTACAAGCACTACATCAACCTCGGGATCGCCGCCGCGACGCCGCGGGGCCTCGTGGTGCCGAACATCAAGAACGCCCACCGGCTCGGGTTGCGCGAGCTGGCGACGGAGCTCAGCGCGCTCACCCGGACGGCCCGGGACGGGCGGACGCGGCCGTCCGACATGACCGACGGCACCGTCACCATCACCAACGTCGGGGTGTTCGGCATCGACACCGGCACGCCGATCCTCAACCCCGGTGAGTCCGCGATCCTCGCGTTCGGCGCGATCACACGACAGCCGTGGGTGCACAAGGGCAAGGTCAAGCCCCGCTGGGTGACGCAGCTCGCGCTCTCGTTCGACCACCGGCTCGTGGACGGCGAGCTCGGCGCGCGCGTGCTGTCCGACGTGGCGCAGGTGCTCGAGGACCCGGCCCGCGGCCTGATCTGGGGCTGACCCGGCCCCTGGGCCGACCCGGCCGCGAAGCGATCCGACGCTGCCCGGGTGACCCGAACGGCTCCGGTCGCGCCGACCACACCGTCGCCGCGACCGGAGCCGTTGTCGTCGGCGGACGGTCGGACGGGGATCGGACCGGTCCCGCCCGGACGTGCCGGACGCACCACCGGGGTCGAGCGAGCCGACCGAGCCGGCCGGACGGGCGGTGGGACCGGACGGCCGCGCGGAGCGGTCCTCGACCGGGACGACGGTGAGGCCGTCCGGTGGGGGAGACTGGGGCGATGCGTCTCTACCTCGTCCGGCACGGACAGACCCACTCGAACGTCGGCTCGCTGCTCGACACGGCCGTTCCGGGTGCCGAGCTGACGGACCTCGGACGCCTCCAGGCGCGGGCGCTCGTCCCGGCGCTGGGGTCGAGCGGCATCGAGGCGATCCACGTGTCGACCCTGCGCCGCACGCACGCGACCGCCGCGCCCCTGGTCTCGGCGCTCGGCCTCACGCCCGAGGTCCAGGACGGCCTGCGCGAGATCTCCGCCGGGAGCATGGAGATGCAGGGCGACGAGGTGTCGGTCCTGCGCTACCTGGAGGTGGCGGGGGCCTGGCTCGACGGCGAGCTGGGCGTCCGGATGCCCGGCGGGGAGTCGGGCGAGGAGGTGTTCGAGCGGTTCGACGCCGCCGTCGAGCGCCTCGCCGGCACGGGTGTCGAGACGGCCGCCGCCGTGAGCCACGGCGCGATCATCCGCGTGTGGGCCGGCGTCCGCAGCGTCGGCATCCTGGACGGGATGGCCGCGCGACGCCCGCTCCCGAACACCGGCGGCGTCCTGCTGGAGGGCGAGCCGGGCGACTGGCGCCTCGTCTCGTGGCACGACGAGCCCTTCGGCGTTGCGCACCTCGACGCCGTGGCCCCCGAGGCGGTCGAGGAGACCGTCGAGGACGACGAGAGCCCCGCGGCCGAGCCCTTCCCGGAGGACTAGCCCGGGGGCGCCGCGGGTGACTCACCGACCCGCTGTCCGCGGCTCCGCGCCCGGCGACCCCGCGTGCCCGACCGGGACCGAGGCGCGCCATCCGATCCCGCGCGACGCCGACCCGTGGTCCGCCCGCCGCCGACCCGGGCGTCGGACGCAGCCCTGGCGACCGCGGGCTCAGGCGCCGCGCTGGCCCGGGGCGTTCGACGTCGCCCGCGCCCGCATGGCCGCCTCGGCCGCGCGGTAGGCCGGCGTCATCGGCACCGGCCTGCCCTTGTACCGCCAGACGAGCATCGCGTCCATGGCGCTCGTCGCCCCGCCGCCGCCGCTCACCGCCCCCTGCCCCGCGCGAGCGCAGGTCTCGCAGAGCATGGGGCGGATCGGCCGCCGGTGGCGCGCGACCCGGTGACCGGCGCGGCACGTCCCGACCCAGTCCTGGACCGGCAGCGCGTCCGTGCGCAGCACGCGGTCGCCCGACGCCCCGATGCGCTGCGCCGTCGTGCGCCAGGCCTCGTCGTGGCCGTGCGCCGGCCCCACGAGCGCGTGCGCGATCTCGTGCAGGATCGTGTCCCGCACCTCGGGGTACTCCTGGAGCCGCATGAGCGGTGCCGAGAGCGAGATCTCGTGGGTCGAGAAGCTGCACCGACCGGCCCGGGTCTTCGCGCGGTCGAACGTCACGCGCCACCCGCCGAGGCCGTGCCGCGCGAGCAGCTCGACCGCCATCCTGCGAACCTCGAACAGCTCCATCCGTCTCACCTCCGACCGAACCACCCCGGTGGTGGTACCTGTGTTCGAGGCTACGGGCGGGGTCTGACATCTATCGCGGTCGTTCGACGAGGTCGTTCGCGGCCCCGCCCGACGCGTCCCGGCCTAGCCCGGCCCAGCCCGGCCGCGTCGGAGATGCGCCGCGAGAGCTGCGCGCCCCGGGCCGTCGCCGAGGGCTCGGCGCCTCAGGCGTCGGCGACCTCGACGCCGAGCACCGACCGCAGCCCGGCGACGAACGTCTCCAGCCCGCCCGTGGCCGCGGCCTCTCGGGCGCGGATCGACGGCTCGTGCAGCAGCACCCCGGCCAGGTGCCGCAGCGCCGCCTCGGTGCGGGCCGCCTCGTCGTCGTCGCGCGCGCGTGAGCGGGCCCGCGTGATCTCGTCCTCGAGCACGTCGCCGACGTGCCGGCGCAGCGCGGCGACCGCCGGCCCGGCGTCGGCGGCGGCCGAGTAGCGCGTGACGGCCTCGCCCACCAGCGACTCGGCGACGACGTCGCGTCCGAGTCCCGGCAGGTCGGCGTGCCGGCCGATCGTCGCGAGGTCGAGGACCGTGACGGCGGGGAGGCGGCCGAGGGCGGGGTCGACGGTTCGCGGCAGGCCGAGGTCGACGACGAGGAGCTGGCGGGTCCGGCCGGCGGCGTCGACGTCTCCGGTGCCGAGCGCGTGCCGCGACGTGCACGAGACGACGACGTCGCTCGCGTCCACGGCGCCCCGGAGCGCGCCGGCGTCCGCCGCCACGGCCCTCAGCCCGTGCCGCGCCGCGAACGCGTCCGCGCGGCCGGACGGGGAGTAGACGGTGACGTCGCGCACTCCCCGCGCCGCGAGGGCGCGCACCGCCGTCCGGGCGTGCGCGCCCGTCCCGACGAGCAGCACCCGGGAGCTCGCGAGGTCGGCGACGCGGGTCGAGATCAGCTCGAGCGCGAGATGGGCGACGGAGGTCTGGGAGCCGTCCCACCCCGCCGTGCGGCGGACCTGGCGGGAGGTCGATGCGGCTCGCTGGAAGAGCTGGTCGAGGTCGGCGGTCGAGGTGCCGGCCGATCGAGCCGCCGCGACAGCCCGCTGCACCTGGCCGGCGATCTCGTCCTCGCCCACGACGAGCGAGTCGAGGCCGGCGGAGACGGCGAACAGGTGCTGCGCGACCGCCGGGCCGACGTGGTGGCCCACCCGCGTCGTGAGGTCGGCCGCGCTCATGCCGAGGCGTCGGGCGAGGGCCTCGACCAGCTCGCGGTCGACGTCCTCGACCCGGTCCGGATCGACGTCGAGGTAGGCCTCGAGCCGGTTGCAGGTCGAGAGGACGACGGCACCGCGCACCCCGTCCGGACGCATCGACGCGAGCGCGAGACCCGGCGCGTCGGTCCCCGCCACGGCGGCCGTCGCCTGCTCGAGCAGGTCGAAGCCAGCGGTGGTGTGGGTGAGGGAGACGGCCAGCAGCACACGACCATGCTAAGGACTCCGGCGGCGGCCCCGTGCGAAGGCAAGCCTCAGTAAAGCCGCAGGTCAGAGGGATATGACGGTGCGTCACGACAGTTCGTCAGGACGCGCTCGCCGCCGCCGAGAAGGTGCGAGGATGGCGGCGTGACCCTGCCGGAGAACCACCCGCTGGCCACGGGAGCGACATCTGATGCTCCACTCCTGCGCGCCTACCGGGGCGAGCCTCCCCAGCATCTCCCGGTGTGGTTCATGCGCCAGGCCGGCCGCTCGCTGCCCGAGTACCGAGCGCTGCGCGCGGGTGGTGACATGCTCGCCGCCTGCCTCGACCCGGCACTCGTCGCGGAGATCACGCTCCAGCCCGTGCGACGCCACGGCGTCGACGCGGCGATCCTCTTCAGCGACATCGTCGTTCCCGTCCTCCTCGCCGGGGTCGAGGTCTCGATCGTCCCCGGACGCGGCCCCGTCCTCGCCTCTCCCGTGCGCACGCCCGGCGACGTCGCCGCCCTGCCCCAGCTCGACCCCGAGGCGCTCGCGCCGATCCGGCGGGCCGTGTCCATCGCGGTCGCCGAGCTCGGGCGGACCCCGCTCATCGCCTTCGCCGGCGCCCCGTTCACCCTCGCCTCCTACCTGGTGGAGGGCGGCCCCTCCAAGGACCAGCTGCGCGCCCGCACGATGGCCGCGGCCGACCCGGCGACCTTCGACGCGCTCCTCGCGTGGTGCGCGTCGGTCTCGGGGGCCTTCCTGTCCGCGCAGGTGGAGGCGGGTGCGAGCGCGGCGCAGCTCTTCGACTCCTGGGGCGGCTCGCTGAGCCGTGACACGTGGCTGGGTCAGGTCGCGCCCCACACGGCCCGCACGTTCGGGGCGCTGGACGGGCTGCCCGTCCCGCGCGTCCACTTCGGGCTCGGGATGGACCGGCTCGCCGCCGACCTGCCCCGGTACGGGGCTGACGTCATCGGGGTCGACTGGCGGACGCCGCTCGACGTCGTCGCCGCGCGCGTGCCGGGGCGCCCGCTCCAGGGGAACGTCGACCCGGCGATCCTCGGCGCGGACGACGACGCCGTGCGGTCGCACGTGCTCGAGGTGGTCCGCCGGGGTCGCGCGGCGGCGGGCCACGTGGTGAACCTCGGCCACGGCGTGCCGCCGGAGACCGACCCGGACGTGCTGACCCGCATCGTCGCTCTCGTCCACGAGCAGGACGTCCCCCAGCAGGATGCCGACGGGCCGGACCCCGTCCGACCATGACCGAGGCACCCGTCATCGTCGTCGGGGCCGGGATCGGCGGCCTGGCGCTCGCGCAGCGCGCCGCGTCGCTCGGCCGCACCGTCGTCGTCCTCGAGCGCTCCGGCCGCGTGGGCGGCCAGATCGAGCTCGCCGGTGTCGGCGGCCGCGAGATCGACCTGGGCGCGGAGTCGTTCGCCGTCCGCGGGGGCGCCGGCGCCGAGCTGCTCGACGAGCTCGGCCTCGGCGACGAGCTGACGCTGCCCCGTCCCGCCGCTGCGTGGGTGCACGCCGACCCGCGTCCGTACCCGCTCCCGGCCACCGGTCTCCTCGGCATCCCGACCAGGCCGCTCGCCTCCGACGTCCGGCTGGCCCTCGGCCTGCCGGGCGCCATCAGGGCGGCCGCCGACCGCGTGCTCCCGCGACTGCGCGCCGGTGCGGACACCATCGGGGAGCGCACGCTGGGCGAGGTCGTCGGCCGGCGGATGGGGCGGCGCGCGACGGAGCGACTCGTCGACCCGGTCGTCCGGGGCGTCTACTCGGCGCGCGCGGCGGACCTCCGCCTCGCGACCGCCTCACCGCAGCTCGCCCGGGCGCTCGCGGAGCACGGGCGGCTCGCTCCCGCGGCGGCCGCGGTCCGCGCCTCGTCGCCGGCCGGCTCCGCGGTGGCGGGCGTCCGGGGCGGGATCGGGCGCCTGGTCGCGGCGCTCGCCGGCGACCTGGAGCGGCTCGGCGCCCGCGTCCGGCTCGGAGCCGACGTCACCGCCGTCGCGGCGGACCACGTGGTCGTCGACGGTCAGCGGATCGACGGGTTCGTCGTCGTCGCCGCGCCCGGTCTCGTCGGTGAGGTGACCGCGCGGCGCACCATCACCGTCGTCGCCGCAGCGGTCAGGTCCCGCGAGCTCGACGCGGCTCCGCGGGGGACGGGCGTGCTCGTGGCTCCGGGCGCGCGCGGGATCACCGCGCGGGCGCTCACCCACTCCAGCGTGAAGTGGTCGTGGCTCGCCGCGTGGGACGGCGTCCACCTCCTCCGGCTGTCCTACGACGTCCCGCCCGGACCCGAGCGACTCGCCGGCGTCGTCGCCGCCGACGTCGCGCGCCTCACCGGCGCGCGTGACGTCGAGGTGCTCGACGTCGTGACCCGCACCTGGACCCGCACCGTCGGGGTGCGGCCGCCCGGGGCCGCGGCCGTCCCCGGCCCCCTCGTCGTCGGCGAGGCGTCGGGCAGGTCCGGCCTCGCCGCGATCCTCGCGCACGTCCGCGGGGACGACGTCGTCCGGGCCCTCGACCCGGCGGGCGCGGTCCCCGCCATCCGCGCGCCGGCCGGCACCCCGGCGCGCGCGCACACCCCCCGGACCATCGACGAAAGGACGTCTCTCCCATGACCAGCGAGCACGGCACCGATGACACCGGTCCGGCGGCGACCCCGGACCGGATCGGCTACGCCCTCTGGGCGACCTTCCGACGCGTCGGTCGCCACGACGTCGGCGACCTGGCAGCCGCGCGGCGCGACGTCGAGGCGCTCGGCGTCCGGATCCGCGGGCTGTACGACGTCTCCGGCCTGCGCGCGGACGCCGATCTCCTCGTCTGGCTCGTCGGCTCGGACGCGGCGGCGCTGCAGGCGGCGCTGCGGGTCCTGCGGCGCGTCGAGCCGTTCGCCTCGATGAGCGGGACCTGGAACGCGCTCGGCGTGCATCGCGACGCGGAGTTCGCACGCCACCACGCGCCCGCCTACCTGCGCGGACTGCCGCCTCGGGCGTGGGTCACCGTGTACCCGTTCGTGCGCTCCTACGACTGGTACGTGCTGCCGGAGGAGGAGCGGCGCGACATGCTCGCCGAGCACGGCCGCAAGGGGAGCTCCTACCCGCAGGTCCAGACCAACACGGTCGCGTCCTTCGCCCTCGGCGACTACGAGTGGCTGCTCGCGCTCGAGGCGGACGACCCGCTCGACCTCGTCGACCTCATGCGGCACCTGCGCGCGACCAGGGCTCGACTGCACGTGCGTGAGGAGCTGCCGTTCTTCACGGGCCGGATGCTCGGTGACGACGAGGTCGCGGAGGTCGTGTCGTGAGCGCGTCGGGCCTCGACCGGGTCGCAGTCCCCTCCGCGGCCGGCCCCGAGACGGTCGACGAGGCCGGCTGCGGGGCGCGGGTGCCGTTCGCGTCGCCGGCTGCGGCCGACGGCCCCGAGCACGTCGAGACACCCGTCGACTACGACGCGATCCTGCTCGCCGGCTTCGGCGGGCCGGAGGGTCAGGACGACGTCATCCCCTTCCTGCGCAACGTCACCCGCGGGCGGGGCATCCCCGACGAGCGGCTCGAGGAGGTGGCCCACCACTACCGGGCCTTCGGGGGCGTCAGCCCGATCAACGAGCACAACCGCCAGCTCAAGGCGGCGCTGGAGGCGGAGCTGGCCCGGCGAGGCATCGACCTGCCGGTCTACTGGGGCAACCGCAACTGGGCGCCCTACCTGGAGGAGGCCGTGACCCAGGCGGCGGACGCGGGGGACACCACGCTCATCGCGATCGCGACGAGCGCCTACTCCAGCTTCTCCTCCTGCCGGCAGTATCGCGAGGACTTCGCGCGGGTGCTGACCTCGACCGGTCTCGGCGACCGCGTGACGATCGACAAGGTGCGCCCGTTCTTCGACCACCCGGGGTTCGTCCACACGTTCGTCGAGGGGGTGAACGACGGCGTCGCGGGGTTCCTCGGCCGCGGGCTCGCGCCCGAGGAGATCCGCGTGCTGTTCTCCACCCACTCCATCCCGATGACCGACGCCGAGCGCTCCGGCCCGTCCTCGCTCGGGCTCGGCGACGGCGGGGCGTACGCCGCGCAGCACCTGGCCGTCGGTGCGCACGTCATGCGTCGGGTGGCCGAGCGGCAGGGAGTCGAGGTGCCGTGGGACCTGGTCTACCAGTCGCGGTCCGGCCCGCCCTCGCAGCCGTGGCTCGAGCCGGACATCAACGACGCGATCGAGCAGCTGCCCGGGGCCGGGGTCAAGGCCGTGGTGATCGTGCCGCTCGGGTTCGTGAGCGACCACATGGAGGTGCTCTGGGACCTCGACACCGAGGCGCTCGAGGCCGCCGAGGAGGCTGGGCTCGCCGCCGTCCGGACGCCGACGCCCGGCGTCGACCCCACCTACGTGAGCGGGCTCGTCGATCTCGTCGTCGAGCGGCTCGAGGGGACCCCGGCCGCGCGGCGCCAGGCGCTCACAGCTCTCGGTCCCTGGTACGACGTCTGCCGCCCGGGCTGCTGCGAGAACGTCCGGGCGGGCTTCAAGCCGGCGGCCGCCGGGCTCGCCCCGTGACCCTGCGGGTCGGGGGGCGTCTGCGGGTCGGGACGCGCGGGAGCGCGCTCGCGCTGGCGCAGTGCACCGCGCTCCTCGCCGGCGTCCGGGCCGGTGGTGTCGAGGTCGAGGTCGTGCCGATCGTCTCGGCCGGCGACCGGACGACGGCCTCGCTGGCATCCCTCGGCGGCACCGGCGTGTTCGTCACGACCCTGCGCGAGGCGCTCCTGACCGGTGAGGTCGACGCGATCGTCCACTCCTGCAAGGACCTGCCGACGGCGCCCCACGCCGGGATCGAGCTCGCCGCGCTGCCGCGTCGCGCCGACGCCAGGGACGCGCTCGTCACCGCCACCGGCGCCGGGCTCGCCGACCTGCCGGCCGGGGCCGTGGTCGGGACGGGGTCGCCGCGCCGCCGCGCCCAGGTCCTGCGCGCACGGCCCGACCTCGTCGTCCGCGACATCCGGGGCAACGTCGACACGCGGCTGCGCCGCGTGCTCGCCCCCCGCGGTGACGACGAGCCGCTCGACGCCGTCGTGCTCGCCGGCGCCGGGCTGGACCGGCTGGGTCGCGGGGAGGTGGTGACCGAGCGGTTCGCGCTCGACGCCTGGCCGACCGCCCCCGCGCAGGGCGTGCTCGCCGTGGAGATTCGCGACGACGCGGCCGCGGACGTCCGGGACGTGGTCGGGGAGCTCGACGATGCCGAGGCCCGGGCGGCCGCCACCGCGGAGCGGGAGGTGCTCCGGCTGCTCGAGGCGGGCTGCGCCGCGCCACTGGGCGTCGCCGTGGTCGACGGTCGCCCGGACCGACCCGTCGGACCACCCGGGTCGACCCGGCCGACGGCCGAGCTCGACCCCCCGGTGCTCCTGGCCCGGGTCTACGCGCTCGACGGCACCGCGATGATCGACGCGAGGGCCCCGCTCGGACCCGGCTCGGCGCGCGCCGTCGTCGAGGAGCTGCTCGCGGCCGGCGCCGCCGATCTCGCGCCGCTCGGGGTCGGACGGTGACGTCCCTGGTCGGCCGGACGGTGCTGCTCGCGCAGAACCGTCCTGAGCGGTGGGTGGCCGAGGTCGAGGCGCGCGGGGGCGTCGCCCTCGTGGCGCCCGTCCAGACGGTCGAGCCGGCCATCGATCCCGCGGGGCTCCCCCGTGCGCTCGGTGGGCTCGAACCGGGGGACTGGCTCGTGCTCACCAGCCCGTCGGCGGTCTCGGCGCTCGCCGCGGCCGGAGCCGTCCCCGCCGGGATCCGCGTCGCCGTCGTCGGTCCCGGGACACGCGACGCGGCGCGTGAGATCGGCCTGGAGCCGGAGCTGACTCCCGACGACGCGTCCGCGGCCGGGTTGCTCGCGGCGTGGCCCGAGACCGCGAGCGGGACGCGCGCGCTGCTCCCGCTCTCCTCGCTCGCGCCGGACACGCTCGCCCGGGGCCTGGCCGACCGCGGACTGGCGCCGGTGCGCGTCGAGGCCTACCGGGTCGAGCCGTCGCCCCTGCCCGGCCCCGCCCGCGCGGCCCTTGCCGAGCGGGCGGTCGACGCCGTCGTGCTCAGCTCGGCCTCGTCAGCGCGACGGCTGGTGTCGGTGGCCCCGTGGCTGCCCCGCGTCGTGGCCTGCATCGGCGAGTCGACCGCCGCCGCGGCGCGCGCCGCGGGCCTCGACGTGACGCTGGTGGCGAGCCGGCCGGTTCCCGGCGTGGTCGTCGCAGAGCTCGCAGACGTCCTGAGAACCGACCGACCCGCGGAGAGCCCATGACCACCATCCGCCCCCGTCGCCTGCGCGCGACGCCCGCGCTGCGCGCCGCAGCCCGCGAGACGCGCCTGCACCCGCGCGAGCTCGTGCTGCCGCTGTTCGTCCGCGAGGGCATCGACGCCCCGCGCCCGATCGCGTCGATGCCCGGCGTCCAGCAGCACTCGCTCGACGGGCTCCGCCGCGTGCTCGTCCAGGCCGCGGACGCCGGGATCGGCGGCGTCATGATCTTCGGCGTCCCCGAGCGCAAGGACGCCAGCGGCTCGGGTGCGGACGACCCCGACGGCATCCTCAACGTCGCCAGCCGGGTCGCGGTCGCCGAGGTCGGCGACGCGCTCGTCGTGCAGACCGACCTGTGCCTCGACGAGTTCACGGACCACGGGCACTGCGGTGTCCTGGACGACCGCGGCGTCGTCGACAACGACGCGACCCTCGCCCGCTACGAGGCGATGGCGCTCGCCCAGGCGGAGGCCGGCTCCGCGCTGCTGGGCCTGTCCGGGATGATGGACGGCCAGGTCGCGGCCGTCCGCGCTGCGCTGGACCGCGCCGGCTTCACCGGGACGGCGCTGCTCGCCTACAGCGCGAAGTACGCGTCGGCGTTCTACGGGCCGTTCCGCGAGGCCGTGGGCTCCAGCCTGCGCGGCGACCGGCTCACCTACCAGCTCGACCCCGGCAACGGGCGCGAGGGCGTGCGCGAGGCGGTGCTCGACGTCGAGGAGGGGGCCGACGTCGTCATGGTGAAGCCCGCTGGCGGCTACCTCGACGTGCTCCGCCGCGTGGCCGACGTGGTGCCCGTGCCGGTCTGGGCCTACCAGGTGAGCGGGGAGTACTCGATGCTCGAGGCCGCCGCCGCCAACGGCTGGATCGCCCGCGAGCGCGCCGTGCTCGAGTCGCTCACGTCGATCCGGCGGGCGGGCGCCGAGTCGATCCTCACCTACTACGCGCTGGAGGCCGCGGCATGGCTGGACTGAGCGACCGATCGCCCGGGCTCGATCCGGGGGTGCGCGACGCCGCGGGGTCGGCGAGCAACGAGGCCGAGTTCGACGCCGCTCGCGGGGTCATCCCCGGCGGCGTGAACTCGCCGGTCCGCGCCTACGCGTCGGTCGGCGGGACGCCGCGGTTCGTCGCGAGCGCGTCGGGGGCCCGGGTGACGGACGTGGCTGGGCGGGACTACGTCGACCTCGTCGGGTCGTGGGGACCGGCGCTGCTCGGGCACGCGCACCCGGAGGTCGTGGCGGCCGTCCAGGCGGCGGCCGCGCGCGGGCTGTCCTTCGGGGCGCCGACCCACGGTGAGACGGAGCTCGCGGCCCTCGTGCTCGCGCGGCTGGCGGAGCACGCGCGACCCGTGGCCGAGCGCGTCCGGCTGGTCTCGACGGGCACCGAGGCGACGATGACGGCGATCCGGCTCGCCCGCGCCGCGACGGGCCGCGACCTGGTGGTGAAGTTCGCCGGCCACTACCACGGCCACTCCGACGGGTTGCTGGCCGAGGCCGGGTCGGGACTGGCGACGCAGGCGCTCCCGGCGTCGTCGGGCGTGCCCGCGGCGATCGCGGCCCAGACGATCGTGCTGCCCTACAACGACCTGGCGGCGCTCGGCGCGGCGTTCGACGCGCACCCCGGCCGGATCGCGGCCGTCATCACGGAGGCGGCCGGGGCCAACGCTGGCGTCCTCGCGCCCGAGCCCGGGTTCAACGCCGCGCTCGCGCGTCTCGCGGGTGCCGAGGGCGCGCTCGTCGTGCTCGACGAGGTGCTCACCGGCTTCCGGGTCGGACCCGCCGGGTGGTGGGGGCTCGAGACCGCCGCGGGGGCGGCGTGGGAGCCCGACCTCCTCACGTTCGGCAAGGTGATCGGCGGGGGGATGCCGCTGGCGGCGCTGGCCGGCCGGGCGAGCCTGATGGAGCTGCTCGCCCCGCTCGGGCCGGTGTACCAGGCCGGCACGCTCAGCGGTAACCCGCTGGCCGTCGCGGCCGGGCTGGCGACGCTGCGGCTCGCCGACGCCGAGGTGTACCGGCGGATCGACGCGGCGGCCGGGGTGGTGGCCGACGCCGTCGAGGAGACGTTCGCGACCGTCGGGCAGCCGGTGACCGTCTCCCGGGCCGGGAGCCTGTTCTCGCTCGCGTTCCGCTCGGGTGCCGTGCGCGACTACGACGACGCCCGGGACCAGGAGTCCTGGCGCTACGCGCCGTTCTTCGCCTCGATGCTCGCCGACGGGGTGTCGCTGCCGCCGAGCGTGTTCGAGGCGTGGTTCCTGTCCGCCGCGCACGGCGAGGAGGACGTGGCTCGGGTGCTGGACGCGCTGCCGCGGGCGGCGCGGGCCGCCGCGGCAGCGCGTCCGGCCGACGGGTAGCCGCCGGCCCGCCGGCTACCCCTGCCGCGCCGCCCAGGCCCGCAGGGCGTCCCGCACGAACGCGGGGCCGTTCTCCACGGCGTGCACCGGGTCGCCGGTCCAGTTGGCCCGGAACCGCTCGTCGCCGACGTACATGTCGGCGAGGCCGAGGACGTACGCGGTCCTCTCCCCGGCGTCGCCGCTGCGCGCGGGCGTGCCCGGGACCGACGTCAGCCAGGCGACGTGCCGCTCCGCCAGCGCCTGGGCGGCCGCCCCGGCCGGGTCCTCGCCGGCCACGGCCGCCGCGACCCACGCGGCGTTGAGGTCGGCGACCTCGCGCTGCAGGTCGCGCTTCTCGTCGTCGGACCTGCCCTCCCACCAGGCGGTCGACGTCTCGTAGGCGTCGCGCCCCCAGCGGCGGGTGACCTCCTCCTCGTACTGCGTGTGGTCGAACCCGTCGAACATCTCACTCGTCATGGCGCTTCCTTCCTCGCGTGCCCGGATCGTCCGCCGGACGGCGGCGATCCTCCGGTCGAGCGCCGTGCGCTCGACCTCGAGCAGCTCCAGGTGGGCCGTGAGGGCCTCCGTCTCCGAGGTCGCCGGTGCGGGCCGCGCCGCGGTCCCGTCCCCCGGCGCCGGCCCGCCCCCCGCCGCCGTCGACCCGACGACGCGGCCGATCGTGGCCAGCGAGAGGCCGAGATCGCGCAGCAGGAGGATGCGCTGGAGCCGGACGAGGGCGTCGTCGTCGTAGTGACGGATGCCGCCGGCGGCGACGAACGACGGCGGCAGCAGCCCGATCGCGTCGTAGTGGCGCAGCGTCCGGCTGGTCACGCCGGTGCGGCGCACCACGTCCTGGATGCTCCAGCCGACCATGTCTCGACGGCTCACGTGTCCTCCCGCCCCTCTGGTGTGCTCGGGACGTGACTCTGCCGCTTGACGTCACGTCAAGCGCAAGTCAGCCGGTCGGCACCGTCGACTCCCGCAGGACGAGCGAGGACTCGACGTACTCGATGCCGGGTGTCCCGCGTCCGTCGATCGCGTCGAACAGCCGCTGCGCCGCGCGCCGGCCGACCGTCTCCAGGTGCATGTCGACGCTGGTGAGCGACGGCCGCGAGCCCGCGGCGAAGATCTCCCAGTTGTCGTGGCCGACGACCGACACCTCGCGCGGGACGGACACGCCCCCCTCGCGCAGCGCGTCCAGCACCCCGCGCGCGATCTGGTCGCTGCCGCACAGGACCGCGTCGAACCCGGGGTTGGACGCGATGAGCAGCTCGACGGCCGCGCGCCCCCACGCCTCGGACCACGCGCCGAACAGCGGCGTCGTCCCCCAGGGCTCGAGCCCGGCGGCCGCGATCGCCGCCAGCGCGCCCTCGGCGCGGGCGTGTGCCGCCCCGTAGGTCGGGTCGCCCGTGACGATCGCGATCCGGGTCCGGCCGCAGGCGAGAAGGTGCTCGGCCGCGATCCGCCCGCCCGTCTCGTGATCGACGGTGACCGACATGTCGTCGGGCCCGGTCGAGGGCGCGTAGGCGTAGACGACCGGGACGCTCAGCTCGCCGAGGCTCGGCCGCGGGTCGTTGCGGGCACCGACGATGACGAGGCCGTCCACCCGTCGACCCTGCAGCGCCTCCAGGTGGTAGGCCTCGCGGAGCGAGTCGCCGCGGGCGTCGCACAGGAGCGCCGACATCTTCCCCAGCCCGGCGGCGTCCTCGACGCCGAGCAGGATCGGGATCGAGAAGCGGCCGTCGAGGTCGTGGGTGACCAGGCCGATGGTCCCGGTGCGCCCGGACAGGAGGCTGCGGGCGAGCGCGTTCGGCTGGAACGCCAGCTCCTTGGCCGCCTCGAGCACGCGCGCCCGGGTGGCCGCCGCGACCTGGTCGCGGTTGTTGAGCGCCTTCGAGGCCGTCGCGATCGAGACCCCCGCCAGCGCGGCGACGTCGGCCAGGGTGGCCGCTCGCTCTGTCGCCATGTCGCCCTCCGCTCCGAAAGCGTTTCAGTCGTGACGCGACTATAGGCGACCCGCGGCCCGGCCCGTGCGCCGATACTCGGAGCGCAAGACCTTCATAACGGTTCGGTCACGGTGTCTTGACGCTCTCTCGTCCCGTCAGTACCGTGACCGAAAACCGTTTCTGTAGTTTCGCAGACGGTCACCGCCGCAGTCGCGGTGCGTGCTTCGATGGAGAAGGCAAGGAGAGGCCATGGGCAAGTCCCATCTCAAGGTGATGCGTGCGGGGGCCGCCGTCCTCGGGGTCGCGCTGGTGCTGACCGCGTGCTCGGGCGGCAACGGTGGCGACGACGCGACGGGCGGGTCGGGGAGCACCGACGGCACGTCGACCGACGGCGGCGGCGCCGCGGCCTCGGGCGAGGGCGTCGACGACGGCACCCAGCTCACCATGTGGACCCGCGCGCCGCTCGAGCGGCAGGCGAAGCTGCTGGTCGAGGCGTACAACGCCTCGCACGAGAACCAGGTGAAGCTCGAGATCATCCCGAACGACGACATGGAGGGCAAGGTCGGGGCCGCGGCTCAGAACAACGACCTGCCCGACCTGCTCGCGGGCGACGTCGTGCGGCTCCCGTACTGGGTCGAGAACGGGCTCTTCACGGACCTGACCAGCCAGATCTCGGGCCTGGAGAACCTCGACGACATCGCGGTCGGCCACATCGACGCCGGCAGGACCGTCGACGGGGAGCTCCACACGCTCCCGTTCGTCACGGACGTCTCCGTCATGGTCTGGAACAAGGACCTCTACGAGGCCGCCGGGCTCGACCCGGAGAAGGGCCCGACGACCGTCCAGGAGTTCGTCGACCAGGCCAAGGCCGTCAACGAGAAGGGCGGCGACGGCGTCTCCGGCACCTACGTCGGCGGCAACTGCGGCGGCTGCCTCGTCTTCACGTGGTTCCCGATGATCTGGGCCTCCGGCGAGGAGGTGCTCTCCGACGACGGCCGCGAGTCGCTGCTCGCGAGCGACGCCGCCAAGGACGTCTACGCCGCGTACCGCGAGCTCAACGACGCTGGCGCGCTCGCTCCGGGGTCCAAGGAGGAGACCGGCGCGACGTGGACCGGCCCGTTCTCCGAGGGCAAGGTCGGCGTGATGCAGTACCCGAACACCGCGGTGTGGGCGGCCATCGAGGCCGGCATCGACGTCGGTGTGACGGCGATCCCCGGCGTCGACGGGAACGGCTCGACGTTCCTCGGCGGTGACGCCATGGGCGTCTCGCGCGACTCCGAGCACGTGGACCAGGCGTGGAACTTCCTCGCCTGGCTCGTCTCCCCGGACGCGCAGCTCGACGTGCTCGCCAAGAACGGCGAGGTCCCGGCGCTCAAGAGCCTGCTCGACAACGAGTACGCCGCCGCCGAGCCGATCGCCCTCGCGATCAACTCCGTCGTCGCGAACGGCCGCACGCCGGTCGCCGCGAACTTCTCCGAGGCGTTCAACGCGTCCGGGAGCCCGTGGGTGACGCTCGTGCGCAACGCCGTGTTCGAGGGCACCGACTCCGTCGACGCCGACAACGACGCCATCACGTCGGTCCTCGACCAGTAGGCCATCGCCGTCGGGCCGCCGGTCGCCGGCGGCCCGACGGCTCCGACCCGAGGAGGACGAGATGGTGGCAACACTGCCCGACATCCAGGTGGCGACGGCCTCGGCCCGTCGTCGCCGACGCGCCAGGTCGCTCACCGGCTGGCTCTACGCCGCGCCGACGGCCGTGCTGGTGCTCACGCTGTTCATCGTGCCGATCGTGCTCGTCGTCGTCATGTCCGGCTCCGACTGGAGCCTGCTGGGCGGCAACCAGGGCGCCAACTTCCCGGCCAACTTCGCCGCCGTCGTCGAGCACCGCCTGTTCTGGCCGTCGATCAGCTTCACGGTGCTCTACACCGTGATCGCGACGGTCCTGCTGATCGGGCTCGGCCTGGGGCTCGCGATGCTCGTCCAGGTCAGCTCGCGGTGGAACGGCTTCCTGCGGACCGCGTTCCTCCTGCCGACGGCGCTCGGCCTGGCGAGCGCCTCGCTCCTGTTCTACGCGCTGTACTCCCCGCAGGTCGGGCCGGTGTCGCAGTGGCTGGAACGGCTCGGGATCACCGAGGGCCTGGTGAGCGTGCTCGGGACGCCGGCCGGCGCGCTCTGGGGAACGGTGTTCCTCATCGTCTGGCGCTTCTCCGGCTTCTACATGCTGCTGCTGCTCGTCGGTCTCCAGGGCATCCCCGGCGACATCTACGAGGCGGCGACGCTCGACGGGGCCAAGCGGTGGCAGACGTTCCGGACCATCACGCTGCCGCTGCTGCGCCCCTCGCTCGCGCTCTCGACGATCATGTGCGTCACCGGCTCGCTGCTCGCCTTCGACCAGTTCTACATCCTGACCAAGGGCGGCCCGGACTCCTCGACCATGACGATCGTCCAGCTCATCTACAACCTGGCGTTCGAGTCCAAGCGCGACCTGGGCATGGCGGCCGCGCTGTCCGTCATCACGCTCCTCGCGCTCGTCGTCGTCAACGTGTTCCAGCTGCGCGCCATGCGCTCGACGGACGACTGAGAGGACCGCCGACATGAGAACTCCGAGCTGGCTCCGCATGCCGCGCTACGTCCTGACGGGCGCCCTCGCCATCGTCTTCCTCTACCCGCTCCTGTGGACGACGGTCGGGTCGGTGTCGCCGCTGCCCGGGTCGGCGCAGGTCGACGGGTACGGCCTCGGCAACTACGTCGCGCTGGCCCAGCACGGGAACGGGCTGCCCCACTACCTGTGGAACTCGGCCGCGATCTCGGGGGTCGCGGTCGTCGTGACGCTCGTCGTCGCCACCCTCGGCGGCTACGCGTTCGCGCGGTTCAGCTTCCCGGGCAAGAACGTGCTCTTCCTGCTGACGCTCTCGATCCTCATGGTCCCGTACGCGACGCTGCTCATCCCGCTCACGATCTGGCTCAAGGCCCTCGGCCTGAACAACACGCTCGTCGGGGTCGGGCTCGTCCTCGCGGTCTTCCAGCTCCCCTTCGCGACGTTCATGATGCGGATCTCGTTCGAGGCCGTGCCGAAGGAGATGGAGGAGGCGGCGCTCATGGACGGCTGCGGTGCCTTCGGGGCGCTGCGCCGGGTCCTGCTCCACGCCGTCAAGCCGGGCCTCATCACGATCGGGCTGTTCGCGTTCCTCGCCGCGTGGAACGACTTCATGGTCCCGCTCTTCCTCGTCGGCGGCGACAGCGCCCCGCTGCCGCTCGCCCTCGTCAACATGCGCCAGCAGGTGATGGGCGTCATCGACTACGGCTCGACCCAGGCCGGCGTCGTCGTCCTGACCGTCCCCTGCGTCCTCCTGTTCCTGCTGCTGCAGCGGCACTACGTCAACGGATTCATGTCCGGGGCTCTGAAGGGCTGAACGATGTCGATCTCCGAAACCTCCGCACCGACGACGCCGGAGGCGACGCCCGTCGCGCCGACGACACCCGCGACACCCGCCGCACCCGCCCCGCCGGCCGCCCCCGTCGCCCCCGGCCGCGGCGCCCTGCGCCCGCTCGGCCTCGGCGACGTCCGCCTCACCGGCGGCTTCTGGGGCGGCTGGCAGGAGGTGAACGCGACCGGGATCATCCCGCACGCCGACGCCTGGGAGGAGCGCGTCGGCTGGGTCGACAACTTCCGTCGCGCGCTCGACGGCACGCTCGTCGGTCACCGCACCGGCCGCGAGTTCTCCGACTCCGACGTCTACAAGCTGCTCGAGGCGATGGCCTGGGAGCACGGCCGCACGGGTGACGCCGCGCTGGACGCGCGCATCCGCGAGGTCGCCACGCTCGTCGCCCGGGTGCAGGAGCCGGACGGGTACCTCAGCACGAGGTTCGGCCGCCCGGGCCAGGGCGAGCGGTACTCCGACCTGGAGTGGGGGCACGAGCTGTACTGCTACGGCCACCTCGTCCAGGCGGCCGTCGCCCGCCTGCGCACCGGGGTGCACGACGAGCTCGTCGACGTCGCGCTGCGTGCCGCCGACCACGTCTGCGCCGAGTTCGGACCGGGCGGTCCGCGCGACGGCGTGTGCGGTCACCCGGAGATCGAGCCGGCGCTCGTCGAGCTCTACCGGGTCACGGGGGAGCCGCGCTACCTCGAGACGGCCCGCGCCTTCGTCGAGCGCCGCGGGCACCGGACGCTGGCCGACATCGAGTTCGGGCGCGCCTACTTCCAGGACGACGTGCCGGTCCGTGAGGCGTCCGACCTGCGCGGCCACGCCGTCCGGGCGCTCTACCTGTCGGCCGGGGCGCTCGACGTCGCCGTCGAGACCGGTGACGAGGAGCTGTTCGACGTCGTGCGCGAGCAGTACCGCCGCGCGCTCGCGCGTCGCACCTACCTCACCGGCGGGATGGGGTCGCACCACCAGGACGAGGCGTTCGGGGAGGACTTCGAGCTGCCGCCGGACCGGGCGTACGCGGAGACCTGCGCGTCGGTCGCCTCGATCATGGTGGCGTGGCGGCTGCTGCTGGCGACGGGCGACGCCGCCTGGGGCGACGTCGTCGAGCGCGCGCTGCACAACGTCGTCGTGACGTCCCCGGCGGCCGACGGTCGCTCGTTCTTCTACACGAACCCGCTGCAGATGCGCGTCGAGGGGGCGCCGGTCGACCCGGACGAGCTCAGTCCCCGGGCGCACGCGCAGCTGCGGGCGCCGTGGTTCGAGGTCTCGTGCTGCCCGACGAACGTGGCGCGGACGCTGGCCCAGCTCGCGACCTACGTCGCGACGGCGAGCGACGACGGCATCCAGCTCCACCAGCTCGCGCCCGCGACGATCGACGTCGAGCTGCCCGACGCGGGGCGCCTCCGGCTCGAGGTGGTGACCGGCTACCCGTACGCCGGTGAGGTCGAGGTGCGGGTGCTGGAGAGCCTCGACGCGCCGTGGGAGCTCGCGATCCGGGTGCCGGCGTGGGCGGTCGGGGCGGCGACGCTCGACGGCGAGCCCGTCCCGGGGGACGGTCGTGTCGCGCGGGTGCGGCGGACGTTCCGGTCCGGTGAGACGGTCCGGCTGGCGCTGCCGATGGCGCCGCGGGTGGTCGGCGCCGATCCGCGCGTCGACGCGGTGCGCGGCTGCGTGGCCGTCGAGCGCGGCCCGTTCGTGCTGGCCGCCGAGTCCGTCGACCTGGACGGTGCCGACGTCGGCCTGCTGCGCGTCGACCCCGCGACCGTCCGGGCGGGCGAGGAGCCGGGAACGGCGCTCGTCGACGGCGTGCTGCTGGACCCGGAGGACGCGGCGTGGCCGTACGGGCCGGGAGCACCGACCGAGCAGGAGGGCGGACGCCGGGTCACGGTCGTGCTGCGCCCCTGCTTCGGCTGGGGCGAACGCGGTCCGGCGACGATGCGGGTGTGGCTCCCGACGCGCTGAGGCGTCGCCGCGACGCTAGATCGATGCCCGTGTCACCAGCGAGCGCGCAGCTCGTTGCGCGCGGACGAGGTTGGTGCCACTGATCGGGGCGTGGCCGTAGCCCGCTCTCGTCTTCATTCCGAGGAGCAGGCTCAGGGCGCTCGCGGCCTGCTTGTCGACCGTGGCCAGGAGCGCCACCGCGTCCTGGTGGTCGGAGCCCTTGGCGTGGCGGCCGATCGCGCCGGCGCAGATCGCGTCCGCGGCCGCGATCCCGGCATGGACGTAGAGGGTGACGGCCGCGTCGGCGACCTCCGCGAGATCGGCCAGCTCCTGCGCGTCGTCGGCGACCTGGAGGAACTGCCTCGCCTTCGTGAGGCGACCCTGCTGGACCGTCCGGTCTGCCGGCACGGTGCGCTGGAGGCCGGGCGCGCGGGTCATGCGTCGACCGCGCGGCGACGGAGGTGTCGTCGGAGCCACGTGGGATCGCCGGCCACGTCGATGCCCTCGCGCAGGACCGAGTCGAAGACGCCGGCGGGAGCGACCTCGGTCGCGCGGTAGACGAGCGGCCTGACGTCGTTCCCGGTCCAGCGGCTCACCTGATGCGCGAGCCGGGCGACCTCGTCGGCGACCGTGTCCTCGTCCGCGTCGTCGGGCGCGACCACGAGGACGTCGATGTCGCTGGACGTCTGCATGTCCCCGCGGGCGGCGGAGCCGAAGATCGCCACGGTCAGCGGTTGGACCGGCCACTCGGCCACGGCCTGGGACATCCGTGCGATCAGGGCGGTCTTGGCATCGGCGATCTGGAGGACGGCGGGTGCCAGCAGATGGTCGCGGTTCAGCGCGTAGGCGCGAACCCGGCCGTGGATGCGCTCATCGAGGACGCCCTGGTCGGTCAGGCGGGCGACCGAGTTGCGCACGCCCTGGCTCGAACCGCTCTCGGGAAGCAGTCGGTGGATCTCGTCGACGGTGAGGTGCTGCTCGGTCCGCGACAGGATCGTGAGGACCTGGGAGTCCAGACCGGTGGGGGCGATCGCCGCGAACGGGTTCTGCAGTCGCATGTGCCGCCTCCTCTCGCCCGGGACGGACCCGATTGTTCCACAAAAGTGGATGGAAGTGCAGAATTCGTGAGACTGGTCTCCGACATCGCGCCGAGGTCTCGGGAATCGGACGCCGCTCACGTGCGGTCCGTGACGCCGACACGCCCGGGCACGTCAGCGGTTCCCTGGTGACTCGCCCGGGCGCGCGCTGTCATGATCGGGCGATGACTTCCGACTCGAACGCCGTCGAACCCCCCGCCGACGCCCCCGACGGCGGGACCGACGGCGGGACCGACGCCGCCGCCTCCGACGGCGAGGCCGTGGCCGCACGGCCGCGCCGCGCCCGGACCGGCACCGACCGCGAGCGGCCGTGGTGGCACCGCTCGACGGTCTACCAGGTCTACCCGCGCAGCTTCGCCGACTCCGACGGCGACGGCATCGGCGACATCGCCGGCATCACGCAGCGGCTCGACCACCTGGCCGACCTCGGCGTCGACGTCATCTGGCTGAGCCCCGCCTACCGCTCGCCGCAGGACGACAACGGCTACGACATCTCCGACTACCAGGACATCGACCCGCTGTTCGGCGACCTCGCCGCGATGGACACGCTCATCGCGGAGGCGGCGGCGCGGGACATCGGCATCGTCATGGACCTCGTCGTCAACCACACGAGCGACGAGCACCCGTGGTTCGTCGAGAGCCGGTCCTCCCGGGACAACCCGAAGCGCGACTGGTACTGGTGGCGCGACCCCGTCGCCGGGTACGACGGTCACGAGCCGGGCGAGGGGCCGAGCGGCGCCGAGCCGACGAACTGGGGATCGTTCTTCTCCGGCTCGACGTGGGCGTGGGACGAGGCGACGCAGCAGTACTACCTGCACCTGTTCAGTCGCAAGCAGCCGGACCTCAACTGGGAGAACCCCGAGGTCCGCCGGGCCGTCCACGCGATGATGCGCTGGTGGCTCGAGCGGGGCGTCGCCGGCTTCCGGATGGACGTCATCAACCTCATCTCGAAGCGGGTCGACGCGGCGGGCGCACTCACCGACGGCCCCGCCCGGCCGGACGGCTGGGGTGACGGCTCGCCCCAGTACGTCGACGGTCCGCGGATGCACGAGTTCCTGGCCGAGATGCACCGCGAGGTGTTCGACGCGTTCCCCGGCACCTACCTCACGGTGGGCGAGACGCCGGGGGTCACCGTCAAGGAGGCGCGCAGGTACACGGCGCCGGAGCGCCGCGAGGTCGACATGGTGTTCCAGTTCGAGCACGTCGGCCTCGACCACGGCCCGCTCGGCAAGTTCGACCCGAAGCCGCTCCACCTGCCCGACCTCAAGCGCAACTTCGCGCGCTGGCAGAAGGGCCTCGCGAAGGTCGGCGGCTGGAACTCGCTCTACTGGAACAACCACGACCAGCCGCGCGTCCTCTCCCGCTGGGGCGACGACTCCGCCGAGCACCGCGTGGCCTCGGCCAAGACGCTCGGCACGGTCCTGCACCTGCACCGCGGCACGCCGTACGTGTACCAGGGCGAGGAGATCGGGATGCCGAACGCCGGCTTCACCTCGCTCGACTCCTACCGCGACCTGGAGTCGCTCAACTTCGTCGCCGACGCGGCGCGGATGGGCATGACGGACGACGCGCTCATCGCCGGGCTCGCCGCCACCTCGCGGGACAACGCCCGGACGCCGGTCGCGTGGGACTCCTCGCCGAACGCGGGCTTCACCACCGGCACCCCGTGGATCGGGCTGACCCCGGGCTGGGAGTCCGTCAACGTCGCGGCCCAGGCCGGCGACCCCGGCTCGGTCCTCGCCCACTACCGACGCCTCGTCGCGCTCCGCAAGGGGCGCGCGGGTCGCGAGGGGCTGGTCGCCGACATCGTCATCGACGGCGACTTCGAGCTGCTCGCCCCCGACCACGAGCGGCTCTGGGCGTTCGTGCGGACGCTGCCCGTCGCCGAGGGCGACGCGGACGCCGACGGCGGGGCCGGCGAGGTCGCGGGACGCTCCGTCCTGCTGGTCGCGAACCTCTCGTCGCAGCCGCTCGACGTCGACCTCGCCGCCGAGCTGGGCGAGGGTCTCGCCGGACGCGTGCGTGCGGCGTTCGCCGCGCGGGACGAGGACGACGCGACGGTCGGTCCGGTGGTCGTCGCGTCCCACGCGGTGGCGGGCGTGCCTGACCGGGACGGTCGCCTCGCGCTGCGTCCCTGGGAGTCGGTCGCCTGGCTCGTCTAGGCCCCCGGCGCACCCTCTGGCGCCGCGGGCGACGCGCGTTATGCTCGCGGTGGATCGTGCGACCCGACGGGTCCAGGGCCTCTCGCAGGGGGCGGCCCGCGCATCGTGGCACGACCGGATCGGAGGCCAGCATGGGCATCGACGACATCATCAACAAGGCCAAGGACGCTCTCGGTGGCGAGGAGGGTGTCGAGGAGAAGATCGAGCAGGCGCGCGAGTTCATCAAGGACAAGACGCCTGACAACATCGACGCCCTCGTCGACAAGGCCGCCGACGCCGCGCACAGCGCGGTCGACACCGACGGCAAGTGAGCCGGAGCGCTCCACACAGCTAGTCCGCGACGGCGGGCACCCACCCCTCGGGATCGGGTGCCCGCCGTCGCCGCGTCCGGGGGCGTCCGGGGGCGGCCGGGTCCGCCGGCCGCCGGCCGCCGGCCGACGGCCACCAGCCGCTAGCCGACGTCGACGACCAGACCCCCGCCGCTCGGCGCGAGCGTCGTGAGCAGGTCGGGGGACAGGCCGAGCACCGTCGGGCGACCCGTGCCGTCCGCGTCGCCGTCGAGCGCGACGGGGACGTCGCGCACCGACCCGGTCGCGACGTCGAGGACGCGCAGTGCCGGGGCCGGTTCGGTCACCGGCACGACGAGGGCGGCGCCCGCGCCCCCCGCCTCCCCGAGCGGGCTCGCGTCCCCGACCCGGATGCCGGCCGACGGCGCCGTCCACCGGGTCGCCCCGTCGGCGAGCGAGACGGCCGTGACGGCGCCCGCGTCGTCCGACAGCAGGAGGAGGTCGCCGGCGACCGCCGCCGAGGACGGCGCCCGCGTCAGCTCGAACGACCCCGTGACGTGACCGTCGCGCACCACCTGGACGAGCGTCCGGGCGATGACGACGGTCGGTGCCGGCTCCCCGGCCACCTCGGCCCCGGCCAGCGGCAGCCCGGTGACCGCCAGGACCGGCGACCCGGCCGGCAGGTCGTCGGGAAGCGCGACCGGTGCGCAGCCGATCATCTTCCCGGTGTCGAGGTCGAGCGTCACGACCTCGGCGTCGTGGTCGTGCCAGACGACCGCCACGACGTCGACGCCGTCGTACCCGGCGTAGCTCGCGTCACGCCACGCCCAGGTCCGCGGCGGCTCGACGGGGTCCGCGAGCTGGTCGCCCGGCGACTCGTCGGAGGCCTCGTCGGCGCCGTCGACGGACGCGAGCAGCCGGGGGTGCACGACGACCGTCGTCGCCGGGTCGGCGGTGCGCAGCGAGCCCGTCGCCGCGACGACGGCGTGCCCAGCCGGCGAGGCGTCCGCGACGCTCGCGTCGAGCGCGGCGACGACCGGGCCGACGGTGACGCCGAGCTCGGCGAGGGCCGAGACCAGCCCGGGCGGCGGGCCGGCCACGCTCGCCGGGTCGAGGATCGGGACGACCGGGTCGTCGTGGACGATGCCGAGCCGGTCGAGGCGTTCGAAGCCGGAGCCGCAGGTGAGGTCGTCTGCCCGGTGCGCGAACCAGCCGGCGACGGCGGCGCGTCCGCCCGGCGTCGCCGCGACGACGCCGAGCACCAGGACGAGACCCGCCCCGACCGCCAGCGGCCACCGCCGCGCCGCCGGGTGCGCCGGTGGCGTCGTCCCCGGGCCGTCCGGTACGTCCGGGCCGTCCGCCGCGAGCCGTCGCGCGCGGTTGCGCTCGAGCGTCCGACGGCCCCGCGCCGCGCGCATCGCCTCGCGCGACGGCCCGCTCGCGCGCCCGCGCGACGGCCCGGGGGACGGGCCGGGCGACGGGGTGCTCATGCCGCGTAGCGTAGGGCGTGTGAGCGCACTGCGAGTCCTCTTCCTCGGCGGCACCGGCACGATCTCCTCGGCGGTCTCCCCGCTCGCGGTGGCCAGCGGCATCGACCTGACCCTCGTCACCCGCGGCCAGTCATCGCGGCACGCGATCCCCGAGGGCGCCCACCACCTCCAGGCCGACGTGCGCGACCCCCGCGCGCTGCGCGAGGCGCTCGGCGGGCGGGAGTGGGACGTCGTCGTCGACTGGCTCGCCTTCCACCCCGACAACGTCCGCGACGACCTCGAGACGTTCGACGGCCGCACGGGCCAGCTCGTCGTCATCAGCTCGGCGTCCGCGTACGAGACGCCGCCGCGGCGGGTGCCCGTGACGGAGTCGACGCCGCTGCGCAACCCGTTCTGGGAGTACTCGCGGAACAAGATCGCCGTCGAGGACGTGCTCGTCCAGGCCTACCGCGAGCGCGGCTTCCCGATGACGATCGTGCGCCCCTCCCACACCTACGACCGCACGAAGCCGCCGTTCAGCGAGGGCTGGACGCTCGTCGAGCGGCTGCGCCGCGGCGCCGAGGTCGTCGTCCACGGGGACGGGACGTCGCTGTGGACGCTCACGCACCACGAGGACTTCGCGCGCGGGTTCGTCCCGCTGCTGGGCAGCTCGCGGGCGATCGGCGAGGCCGTCCACATCACGTCCGACGACGTGCTGTCCTGGAACCAGATCGTCGGCGTCCTCGCCGATGCCGCCGGTGCGCCGGAGCCCCGGATCGTCCACGTGCCGTCGGACGCGATCCACGCCGTCGACGAGCGCTGGGGCGAGAGCCTGCTCGGCGACAAGGCGCACTCGATGATCTTCGACAACGCCAAGCTCCGCTCGCTCGTGCCCGGCTACCGCGCCACCATCCCGTTCGAGCTGGGTGCCCGCGAGATGCTCGCCTGGTACGACGCGGACCCTGCGCGTCGCGTCGTCGACCCGGTCTGGGAGGCGCGCCTCGACTCGCTCGTCGAGCGGTTCCGGGTCTAGCGGCGCCCGCGCCATGAGGGTCGTCTGCGCGCCCGACTCGTTCAAGGAGTCGATGACGGCGGCCGAGGCCGCGGCCGCGATGGCCCGCGGCGTGCGCCGGGCGCTGGCTCGCGCGGTCGCGGACCTCGACGTCAGGACCGTGCCGATGGCGGACGGCGGCGAGGGCACGACCGAGGCCGTCGTGGACGCGCGCGGCGGCCGCCTCGTCCCGGCGCGGGTGCGCGACGCGCTGGGCCGCCCGGCCGTCGGCGTCCTCGGCCTCGTGGACGACCTCGCCGTGATCGAGGTGGCCTCGGCGGTGGGGCTCGGCGTGATCGCCCCCGCCGACCGGGACCCGCTGCGCGCCTCGTCGCACGGTGTCGGCGACCTCGTCCGGGCGGCGCTCGACGCCGGTGTCGCCCGCCTCCTCGTCGGGCTCGGCGGCTCGGCGACCAACGACGGCGGCGCGGGCATGGTCGCCGCCCTCGGCGGTGTGCTGCGCGACGCGACCGGCCGCGCGGTGCCGGCCAGCCCGGACCACCTGGCCGGTGTCGCCGCGCTCGACCTGTCCGGGCTGGACCCGCGGCTCGCCGACGTCGAGATCACGCTCGCCTGCGACGTGACGAACCGCCTGCTCGGCCCGTCCGGCGCCACCGCCGTCTTCGGTCCGCAGAAGGGCGTGCGCGCCGGCGACGTCGCGCTGCTCGACGCGGCGCTGGCGACCTGGGCCGACGCGCTGGAGGCGGCGACCGGCCGCGCCGTCCGGACGCTGCCGGGCTCCGGAGCCGCCGGTGGTCTCGGCGCCGCGTTCCTCGCCCTCGGCGCGGCCCGGCGGCCCGGGGTCGAGGTCGTGGCGGAGGCGGTCGGGCTGGCGGCGGCGGTGGCCGGCGCCGACCTCGTGCTCACGGGCGAGGGCGCGATCGACGAGCAGACGCTCGCCGGGAAGACGCCCGCGGGTGTCGCGGCGCTCGCGCTCCGGCACGGCGTCCCGGTGCTCGCGTTCGCGGGGCGCGTCGGACCGGGCGCCGACCTGCTGCTGGAGCGCGGCGTCGCCCGCGTCGTCGGGATCACGCCCGACGGGACACCGCCAGCCGTCGCGCTTCGCGAGGGCCCGGGGAACCTCGAGCGCGCCGTCGCGGCGGCGCTCGCCGACCGGGCCTAGGACTCGGCCGGCGGGGCCGCGACGGAGCCGCGGTCGGTGAGCTGCGGGGGAAGGAGCCGAACGTCGGCGGGGGTGTCGTCGTCCGCGCCGCCGGCCAGGCGCTCCATGAGCATGCCGACGGCCAGCCGCCCGATCAGCTCGCCGGGCAGGTCGATGCCGGTGGTCGGCACGGCGTGGGAGCTGGCCACGTCCTGCGGGCCGACGGAGATGAGCGAGACGTCGCGCGGGATGCGCAGGCCGCGTCGGTCCAGGTGCGAGACCACGTGCTCCAGCGCCAGCTCGTTGTGCACGACGATCCCCGTGACGTCCGGGTGCCGCGCGAGCAGGGCGTCGACCGCGCGGACGGCGCCGGCCGACGTGCTCTCCATGGCGATCTCGACGTGGGCGACGCCGGCCTCCTCGGCCCCGCGCGCGAACCCGGTGCGCATCCGCTCCGCGTACGACGCGTGCCGGGCCAGCACCTCCTGCGGTGCGCCGAGCAGCGCGACGCAGCCGTGGCCGTGCTCGACGAGCGTGCGCGCCGCGAGCCCGCCCGCCCGCTCGAAGTCGAGGTCGATGCAGCTCAGCCCCGTCGGGTCGTTCGGCAGACCGATCAGGACGACCGGGGCCGGCAGCTCGCGCAGCGTCGCGAGCCGGGAGTCCTCGGACTCGATGTCCATGACGACGAGCCCGTCGATCATCGCCGAGCGCGTGACGCGGGCGAGGTGGGAGTCGTCGCCGTGCGTCACGAGCAGGACGTCGTAGCTGCGCTCGTGCGCCTCGGCCGTGATGCCGGCGACGAACTGCATGATGACGCTGAGGTCGACCCCGGGCCGGAGCGGTGCCATCAGCCCGAGCACGTTCGTCTGCGCCATCGCGAGCGCGCGCGCCGAGGCCTGCGGGCTGTAGCCGAGCACCTCGACCGCGCGCTCGATCCGCTCCCGGGTCTTCTCCGAGATGGGGCGCTTGCCGGACAGGGCGTAGCTCACCGTCGAGAGGGAGACGCCCGCCTCGCGTGCGACGTCGGCGATCGTGACCACGCGTGCCCCCTTCCCTCGACGTGATGCGGCACCACAGTCTCGCACCGCGAGTCGGACCGGTCAGACCTCGGCGAGGGCCTTGCGGATCCGTTTGGCCGAGACCGTCTCGCGCGTGCCGAGCTGCTGCGCGAACAGCGACACCCGCAGCTCCTCGAGCTGCCACCGCGCCTGGGCGACCCGCGCGCGCCGGACGGGGGAGAGCGACGGCGCGTCGACCGCGTCGATCTCGCCGGCGAGCTGCTCGACCTCCCAGGCGAGCGTCGCGTCCCGGCTCGGGTTCGCCGCGGCCTTCTCGACGCGGGAGGCGTCCGCTCGCAGGTACCGCACGAGGTCGCGCAGCCGCTCCGGCGGGGTTCGCGCCACGAACCCCGGGTAGACCAGCGACGCGGCGTGCTCGCGCACCTCCTGGAGCGTCCGGAGCAGGGCCATCGACGTCGTGCGCTTGACCAGCGCCTCCAGCTCGCGGAACGCGACCAGGGCCTCGACGACGCGGGCGACCACTCCGTAGACCGCGTCCTCCAGGTGGTCGCGCACGTCGGAGCGGACGGTCCGGTAGGCGACGTCGCCGCGGACCGCCGCGAGATCGACGCCGGCCGTGAGCTGGGCGATCGCCGCGGCCTGGACGTCGCGGACGAGGTCGGCGGTGCTGCGGTACGGGCTGGCGGCGAGCGTCAGCGCCTCGCGGCCGGTCCAGCGCGAGGTCACGCGCCCCTCGGTCAGCGCCAGCTCCGCGAGGAGCAGCTCCCGCACGCCGGCCGCGTGCGAGGCGTCGGCCTGCTCGGCGTCGGCCAGGACCCGCAGCGCGACCGTCGGCTCGCCTCCCGGCCCGTCGCCGCGCCGCTCGACAACCAGCGCCGGATACCCCGTGACCTCGAGCCCGCCGGTCACGGTCGACACCTCGCGCGGGATGCTGCGCCCGGTGAGGTCGGCCCAGGTCGCCACCCGGTCGAGCTCCACGGCCTCGTTGGTGGTGAGGCCGCCGGCCCGCGGCGGACCCGGGCGTCCCGGGGCGGACTCCGCGGAGGCCGCCCTCGCGTCCGTCGGGCCCGCGTCGGTGCGCGCGTCGCGCAGCGCCCGGCGCACGGCCGACTGCACCGCCGCCTGGGACTGCGCGGCGAGCCGGCGCTGGAGGTAGGCCAGGTCCGCCGACTCCCCGAGGACCGCCCCGCGCTCGCCGAGCACCCGGAACGTCATCCGCAGGTGCGACGGCAGCCGGTCGGGGACGTCGTCGAACGCCGCCCGGTCGACCACGACCCCGCGGACCTCGCGCAGCGCCGCCGCGAACGCGTCGACGAACGACGGGGCGCCCTCCGGGGCCGGCGCGACCTCCGACCAGGCCGGCAGGTGGGCGAGGGCGGCGCGGGCCGTGTCCGGGGCCGGGACGAGCTGGACCCTGACCTGCTTGGGCAGCGCCCGGATCGTGGCCGTCGCCAGCTCGGGCAGCAGCTCGGGGACCAGCCAGTCGAACCCGTCGGGCCGCAGCCGCGGCAGGACGGCGAGGGGCACGTGCACGGTGACGCCGTCCGCGTCCTGGCCCGGCGTGAACTGGTAGGTCAGCGGCAGCTCGACCTCCCCGCCGCCGACGAGCGACTGGCGCCACAGGGCCGGCAGCCCCGACTGGTCGACCTCGGCGTGGCCGGGCACGAGCAGGTCGAGGTCGTAGGTGAGCAGGTCCGGCGTCGCGCGCCGGGCGTCCTTCCACCAGGCGTCGAACGCGCGCGCGGTCGTGACGTGCTCCGGCAGACGCTCGTCGAAGAAGTCGACGAGCGTCTCCTCGTCGGCCAGCAGGTCGAGGCGACGCGTGCGCTCGGCCAGCTCGGCCGCGTCGGCCCGCAGCTCGCGGTTGCGCGCGGCGAACCGGTGGTGCGTCGTCCACGCCTCCTCGACCAGCGCGTGCCGGATGAACATCTCGCGCGCCAGCTCGGGCTCGACGCGCGCGTAGGGCACGATCCGGTCGGCGACGATCGGGACGCCGAACAGCGTCACCTTCTCGTGGCACATCGCGGCGCCCTGCTTGCTCGACCAGTACGGCTCGGAGAACGTGCGCTTCACCAGGTGCGGCGCGAGCTTCTCCGCCCACTCGGGCTCGATGCGCGCGTTCTGCCGTCCGAAGAGGCGCGAGGTCTCCACCAGCTCCGCCGCCATGACGAAGGCCGGCGGCTTGCGCGCGATGCTCGACCCCGGCCACGGGACGAACCGCGCCCCGCGTGCGCCGGCGTACTCGCGGCGCCGCTCGTCCCAGCTCCCGACGTGGGACAGGAGGCCGGACAGCACCGCCTGGTGGATGCCGTCGGCGTCCATCCGCCGCCGGCGCACGACGCCCGCCTCCGCCGTCCCGTCGAGGTGACGCGCCCCCCGGCCCCGGATGCCGGCGGCCGCGGCGAGCTGTCGGAGCTGGGCGTGGACGTCCTGCCACTCCCGGACGCGGAGGAAGTGGAGGTACTCCCGCCGGCACGTCCGCCGGAACGCGCTCGAGCCCATGACCGACTGCTGGTCCTGCAGGTAGTCCCACAGCACGACGAGCGCGAGCAGGTCGGAGCCGGGCACGACGAACCGGCGGTGCGCCTCGTCGGCCTGCTGCTGCGCGTCGAGCGGGCGCTCGCGGACGTCCTGCGCCGACAGCGCCGAGACGATGACCATGACCTCGTCGACGACGCCGAGCCGGTCGGCCTCGATGAGCATGCGGCCCAGCCGCGGGTCGATCGGGAGCTGGGCCAGGACGCGTCCGGTCCGGGTCAGCCTGACCTCGCCGCCTCGCGCGTCCGACCCGTCCGCGTCGTCGTCGATCGCGCCGAGCTCGGTGAGCAGGGTGACACCGTCGCGGATGGCCCGCAGCTCGGGCGGCTCGACGAACGGGAAGTCCTCCATCCGTCCCAGCCCGAGCGCGGCCATCTGCAGGATGACGCTCGCGAGCGAGGTGCGCAGGATCTCCGGCTCGGTGAACTCGGGACGGCGCTCGAAGTCGTTCTCGGAGTAGAGCCGGATCGCGATGCCGTCGGCGACGCGGCCCGAGCGGCCGGAGCGCTGGTTCGCGCTCGCCTGGCTCACCGGCTCGATCGGCAGCCGCTGGACCTTCGTGCGGTGGGAGTAGCGCGAGACGCGCGCGTAGCCCGTGTCGACGACGTAGTGGATGCCCGGGACGGTGAGCGAGGCCTCGGCGACGTTCGTCGAGAGCACGACCCGCCGGTACCGGTGCGACTCGAAGACGCGGTGCTGCTCCGCCGCCGACAGCCGGGCGTACAGCGGGAGCACCTCGACGGCGCCGGGGGTCGTGCTGGTCTCGCCCGGGTGGGTGAACCGTGGGCCGAGGTGCTCGCGCAGGGCGTCCGCCGCGTCGCGGATCTCCCGCTCACCGGAGCAGAACACGAGGATGTCGCCCGGGCCCTCGCGCACGAGCTCGTCGACGGCGAGGCAGATCGCGGTCGGCTGGTCGACGTCCTCCTCCGGCGCCGCGGCGGGGGCCGGCTTCGCCCGGCCGGCGGGCGCGGGGGAAGCCGGAGCGGGGCCGGCGCCGTCGTCGTCGGCCTCCGCGTCCGTCAGCTGGTCGGCGACGAGCGGGCGGTAGCGGATCTCGACCGGGTAGGTGCGCCCGGAGACCTCGATGATCGGCGCGGGCTCGCCCGAGTCGCTGCCGTCCGGGACGGCGAGGCCGTCGGGGCCGAGGCGGAAGTGGCCGGCGAACCGCTCGGTGTCGATGGTCGCCGAGGTGATGACGACCTTGAGGTCGGGGCGGCGTGGCAGGAGCCGGCGGAGGTAGCCGAGGATGAAGTCGATGTTGAGCGACCGCTCGTGGGCCTCGTCGACGATGATCGTGTCGTACTGGCGCAGCTCGGGGTCGCGCTGGATCTCGGCGAGCAGGATGCCGTCCGTCATGACCTTGACGAGGCTGGTCGCGCTGACCCGGTCGGTGAACCGGACCTGGTAGCCGACGGCCTGGCCCAGCTCGACGCCCAGCTCCTCGGCGATCCGGTCCGCGACCGCGCGGGCGGCGATCCGGCGCGGCTGGGTGTGACCGATCGTCCCCGCGACGCCCCGGCCGAGCTCGAGCGCGATCTTCGGGAGCTGGGTGGTCTTGCCCGACCCGGTCTCGCCGGCCACGACGACGACCTGGTGCGAGGCGAGGGCGGCGGCGATGTCGTCGCGGCGGTCGCTGACGGGCAGGTCGGGGTAGCTGATCCGGAGCGCGTCGCGGGTGGCCTGCCGGGCCTCGACCTGCTCGGGGGTGAGCTGCTTGGGCCCGCGGGGCTTGTGCTGGTCGCCGCGCCGGGGGCCCCGACCGGGCCGACCGGAGCCGCGACGGCCGCGGGCGCGGCGTGGCTCGGGTGGGCGCTCGTCGGACATCGCCGACCATTCTCCCAGGGTCGCGCGGCGGGAGGTCCAGCTCTTTCCGGGGTCGGACCGGTGGGCTCGGTCCGGGCGGTGGTCGCAGCGGTCACGGGGGCCGAGCCGGGACGAGGCGGGACGAGGCGAACCGGGCCGTGCCAGGGCTGAGGGCACCCGCGACGAGAGATGCATCGCGTGCGTCGGATCGTGATGGTGGCGCCTGCGGCATCGTCGCAGGTTGGCGACCCGTGGGGGTCGTCGAGGAAGCGACGTGGACGAATCGGGCCCGCGCTGGACGCCTCCCTGGCGTCCGGGCGCGTGCGCGGCGGGTGCGACCGCGCTCGTCGGGGAGCCGGGGCCGCGGTGGGTGACGTTCGTGTACGACGCGTCTCCTCCACGCGTCTCCGCTGGTCACGGCCCTGCCCGCTCGCGAGAGACGCGACGCGTACGACGCGTCTTGGACGGACGGTGCTTGCGAGGCTCGGCCGTCCGGGCCGCCGAGCAGCGCCTCCCCTGGGAGACTGGTCGGCATGCTGCCCGACACCCCCGGCTCCGCGCTCCTCAACGACGGCACCGCCCTCCAGCTCATCGGGCTCGGCCTGTACAAGGTGGAGCCGTCCGACACGGAGCGGGTGGTGCTCGACGCCCTCGACGTCGGCTACCGCCTCATCGACGGCGCGGCCTTCTACGGAAACGAGCGCGAGGTCGGCGATGCCGTGCGCGAGTCGGGGCTGCGTGGGGAGCTGCGCGTGACGAGCAAGGCGTGGGGCGACCCCGTCATGTCCTACGACGAGACGCTGCGCGAGTTCGACGCCACCGAGCGCGACCTCGGCTTCTCGCCGGACGTCTACCTCATCCACTGGCCCCGCGCGTCGCGCAACGAGTACGTCAACGTGTGGCGCGCGCTGATCCGCCTGCGCGAGGAGGGCCGCGTCCGCACCATCGGCGTCTGCAGCTTCGGCGAGACCGAGCTGACCCGGCTCATCGACGAGACCGGCGTCGTGCCGGCGCTCAACCAGGTCGAGTCGCACCCGTGGCTGCCGCAGCACGGGCTGCGCGAGTTCCACGACGCCCACGGCATCCTCACCCAGGCGTGGAGCCCGCTCGGTCGCGGCCGCCTCATGGACGACCCGGTGCTCCTGCGGATCGCGGCCGAGCACGGCGTGAGCGTGCCGCAGGTCGTGCTGCGCTGGCACCTGCAGCTCGGCGGCGCGGCCGTCCCCAAGTCGACGCACCGCGAGCGCCTGGCCCAGAACATCGACCTCGAGGGCTTCGCGCTCACCGGCGAGGACATGGCGGCGATCGCCGGGCTGGAGACGGGGCGGCGCACGGGAACGAACCCCGCGGACCGTCAGTAGGCCCGCCGGCACGCCGGCCGCGGGCGCGCGCCGGAACTAGGGTGATGAGGTGACTCGAACGGCCGTCGACACCCGTCCCGGGGCCGTCCGCGCCGACGGCCCGCCGCGGTGGATCGCGACCCCGGTCGGCCGGTGGCGGATCCTCGCGGCGTCGGCCGTCGTGGGCGTCGTCGCGCTCGTCGTCGCGATCGCGCTGACGGGGGCCGCGACCCCGACGCTGCTCGCGGACCCCGGCCCCCTCGTGCGCTGGGGTCTGCCCGTCGTCGACCTCGTCGTCGAGCTCGCCGCCGCCACGACCGTCGGCGCCCTCGTCCTGTGCGCGGTGATCCTGCCACCCCCGCCGCCGGACGCCCCGCCGTCAGGGCGCCCGGCCCGGGTCCGTCCCGTCGGTGCCGCGTGGCGGCTGAGCCAGCGGATCGCCGCGGCGGCCGGGGTGGTGTGGACGCTCGCGCTCGCGGTGCAGCTCGTCCTCACCTACGCGCGGGTGTCCGGCCGGCCGATCGGCGGGCCGACCTTCGGCGAGGAGATCTCCGTCTTCCTCGGCCAGATCGAGCTGGGCCGGCTCCTCCTGACGGGACTCGTGCTGACGGCGCTCGTCGCGCTCCTCGCGGTGGCGGTCGGCGGGACGCTGAGCGCCACGTTCGCGGTGGTCCTCGCGATGGTGGCGCTCGCCCCGGTCGCCTCGACCGGGCACGCGTCGGGCGCGGCGAACCACGAGGTGGCCGTGAGCAGCCTGTGGCTCCACCTCGCCGGGGTGACGCTGTGGATCGGCGGGCTCGCAATCCTCGTCGCGGTCGCCGGGGCCCTCGGGCGGGACCTGCGTCCGGCGGCCGCGCGCTACTCGAGCCTGGCGATCTGGGCGTACGCGCTGGTCGCGGTCTCGGGCGTCGCGAACGCCGCCATCCGGCTGGGCGGCCTCGACGGGCTCGCGACCCCGTATGGCCGTCTCGTGCTGGCGAAGGCCGCCGCGACGCTCGCGCTCGGGGTCGCCGGCTGGTGGCACCGGCGACGGACCATCCCGCGCCTCACGCAGGGACGGACGGCAGCGTTCTGGCGGCTCGTGGTCGGCGAGGTCCTCCTGGCCGGTGGGGTGATGGGCCTCGCCGTCGCGCTGTCCTCGACGGCGCCGCCCGTCCCGGACACTCCCCTCGTCGACGTCCCGCCCGCTGAGTGGATCACCGGCTACCCCGTGCCCGACCACGGACCGAGCGGCCTCGACTGGTTCACCACCTGGCGCCCCGACCTGCTCGTGCTGATCGGGGTGGTGAGCGCGCTCGTCGTCGTCCTCACCTGGTACCGCCGGCTGCGGGCGCGCGGGGACCACTGGCCGGTGCTGCGCGTCGTCAGCCTCGCCGTCGGCCTCCTCCTCATCGCGTGGGTGAGCAGCGGCGGGCCGGCGCTGTACGGGCACCTGCTGTTCAGCGCGCACATGGTCCAGCACATGGTGCTCGTCATGCTCGCGCCGATCTTCCTGGTGCTCGGGGCTCCGGTGACGCTGGCCGTCCGGGCGCTTCCCGCACGCGACGACGGCTCCCGCGGCCCGCGCGAGCTCCTGCTCGGGCTCGTCCACTCGCGCTGGGCCGGCTTCTTCGCCAACCCGGTCGTGGCCGCCGTCAACATCGTCGGCAGCATGATCCTCTTCTACTACACCCCGCTCCTGCTGCTCGCCCTCACCAACCACTGGGTGCACCTGTGGATGATCGTGCACTTCACGCTGGCCGGGTACATGTTCGTCAACGTGCTCATCGGGATCGACCCCGGGCCGAGGCGCCCCGGGTACCCGCTCCGGCTCCTCCTGCTCTTCGCGACGATGGCGTTCCACGCGTTCTTCGGGCTCGCGCTCATGGAGGGGACGCAGCTGCTCGCGGCACCCTGGTACGGCGCGCTCGGTCTGCCGTGGGGCGTCGACGCGCTGGCGGACCAGAAGCTCGGTGGCGGGTTCACCTGGGGGTTCGGGGAGGTCCCGTCGCTGCTGCTCGCGATCGCGCTCGGGACGGCGTGGATCCGCGACGACGACCGCACGGCCCGCCGGCTCGACCGCAAGGCCGACCGCGACGGGGACGCCGACCTCGCCGCCTACAACGCGATGCTCGCCGCGCGGTCCGGTCCCGGTGGGGGAGCGCCCGGTGAAGACGTGTCCGACGGGGCGACGCCGGACGCGAGCGCGGCCCACCGGGCAACGCCCGACGCGTGACGTTCGGTCCGGTCGCGCCGTCGGGAGTGCGGCAGACTCGGGTCGTGACCATCGACGGAATCGCCGCGCTCATCCAGGACGTCCCCGACTTCCCCAAGCCGGGGGTGACGTTCAAGGACATCACGCCCGTCCTCGCGCGTCCGGACGCGTTCCAGGCGGTCGTCGACGCGATGGTGGCCTCGGCCCCGGAGGGGATCGACGTCGTCTGCGGGATGGAGGCGCGCGGATTCATCTTCGGCGCCCCCGTCGCGCTGGCGCTGGGCGCCTCGTTCGTCCCGGTCCGCAAGTCGGGCAAGCTGCCCCGGGACACCGTCGAGAGCACGTACGACCTCGAGTACGGAACGCAGACCCTCGCCGTCCACACCGACGCGATCCGCGCTGGCGACCGGGTGCTCATCGTCGACGACGTCCTGGCCACGGGCGGCACGGTCGCCGCGACGGCTGACCTCGTCCACCGGCTCGGCGGCTCGCTCGTCGCCGTGACCGTGCTCATGGAGCTCGCGTTCCTCGCCCCGCGCGAGCGGCTGGAGTGGCGCGACGTCGACCTCATCACGTCGCTCATCACCTACGACTGACCGGCGACTGACCGGCGCAGGGGCTGCCCCGGTCGCACCCGGCGCCGGACCGCCGCCGACCGCCCCGGACGACCACCAGACCACCGAGACCCCCGCGTCGAGATGCGGGGGTCTCGTCGTCGTGGTATCAGCCCGCAGACCGCCCGAGCGCGCCTCGAAGCATCCCTGCCCCGCGACGGGCTCCCGCGATGCCTCTCGGGCGACGCCAGTAGCCCCGGAACTCCCGATCGAAACGTCGTCGTTCGGCGATGAGATCCCCTCCAAAAATGGCAAAGAGGCGCCGTGAAAAAAAGTTGCGAGCCGATTTGGGAAAGATGAAGGTGTGTGCTCAGATTCGGGTGATTCACCCACCCTTTCACCCACCCCAGGTCACACGCAGGTCTCAGGGGTGGTTTTACGGGGTTCTCGTTGACTGGGCTCTGAGGGCCCTCGGATGCTGAGCGCAGCGTCCTTGGGGGAGGACGGCGACGGGGGACTCTGACCGGCCTGTCGACGGCCTTGGCGCGGCATCACGTCGTTGCTGAGGGAGAATCATGAGACACGCCACATCGGCCCCATCCCTGCGTTCGCGCATCGGAGCGCGTCCCCATCGATGGGTCTCGATACTGACGACGGCGGCACTCATCCTCGGCGCCGCGCCCGTCGTGACGGCCCTGAGCCTGCTGGGTGCGCCCGCGCCCGCCGAGGCCGCGACCATCACGGTCTCGGCCCCGCAGGCGCGGATGGACACCCACTACGGGTGGACGGGGGCGACCGGGTCGTCGAACGCCGCGAACGGTGACCGGTACCGCTTCGGCTCGGCTCCGACCAGCACGACCACCGGCTTCATCAGCAACACCGGCGGCTTCGCCGGGAACGGGAGCAACGGCGGCTTCGGCGGGACCTCGCCCTACTACGCCGACGGCAACACCGCGTGGGTGTCCAACGGCACGACCGCGTGGACGGCGCACGGCTACGACAACAACCCCTCCGCCTCCGAGACCCGCCTCCACCTGAGCGACCAGAGCGCCATCGGCTTCGAGCCGGCGAGCCTCACGCAGGTCGAGACCGGCCAGATCTTCAACCTCGGCCGGATGGTCCACAGCAACAACCCGGTGACCGTCACGAACGACTGGTTCCAGGGCGACCTCGACATCCGGTTCATGGGTGCCGACATGTCCTACCGGTGGCGGATGAACGAGACGCCCAACAACTGCTCCGGCGCGAACTGCTCCGACGACCTCACGGACTTCCTCAACCAGGTGAGCAACCAGACCGTGACCAGCGGCGGTCTCACCTACACCCTGGTCGTCCGCGGGTTCACGGCGCCCAACTCGGGCAGCACCGGGTGTCAGGCCAACCCGACCACGGTCAACCCGATCAACCAGTTCCGCACCGTCGAGGGCACCCGGACCTACGGGTGCCTCTACGCGTCCCTCGAGCAGGTCCGCCAGGTCACGGTCAAGAAGGTCGTCGCCTCGCCCTACGGCACCGCGCCCAACCAGAGCTTCGCCTTCACCAGCACCTCGACCCTCGCCGGTTCGCCCTGGTCGGCCCCCGGCACCGCGAGCCTGACGAGCAACGGCACGTTCACCCGCGCCTACAACTCCGGCGAGCAGATCACCATCTCCGAGGGCGCGCAGAGCGCTCCGTGGTCGTTCACGAGCCTGAGCTGCGTCGACGGCACGGGCGCCGCGATCGGCACGGTCAGCGGCCAGACGGTCACGATCCCGAGGGGATCGACGGCGAGCAGCGCCGCCGCGGCCCCGATCACCTGCACCTACACGAACACGTACACGCCCCGGGCGACGCTGACCCTGGTGAAGAACGTGACCGCGACCGGCCAGCCCACCCCGCAGGCCGTCCCGGCCGACTGGACGCTGCGGGCGCAGGGTCAGGGCACCATCTCCAGCCAGTCCATCTCCGGCCCGGGCAACTCGGCCGCCGTGACGAGCCAGAGCGTCATCGCCGGCACCTACGTGCTCAGCGAGACGCCGAACAACCCCGCCAACACCGGCGGCTACGTCCAGGACGGTGACTGGATCTGCACCGCCGGCACCGTCAGCACGACGGGCGGCGTCACGAGCGTGACGCTCAGCCACGGCCAGAGCGCCACCTGCACCGTCAAGAACAAGTACCAGACCGGCTCGCTCAGCCTGACCAAGACGGTCACGGGCGGCGGGTACACCGGCGGCACGACGAAGGGCTTCGACGTCCAGTACAGCTGCGTCGCCGACGGCCGGACGGTCAGCGGCACGCGCACCCTGTTCCCGGCCGGCGCCAACGGCACCGCCGGCTCCGCGGTGGTCGTCACGAACCTCCCGGCCGGCGCCACCTGCACGGTCACCGAGACGCCGCCGACCGGCGGGCTCGTCAACTCCTCGTGGGTCTGGGCGACGGCCGCCTTCAACCCCAACCCGGCCGTCGTCGTGATTCCGGCGGGCGGCACGGCCTCGGTCAACGTCACCAACCCGACGTCGCAGAACCTGGGCTCCTTCACGGTGAACAAGGTCGTCTCGCCGCGGGCCGACGTCCCGGCGGCCGGCTACACCGGCGGCAACACCCGCCAGTTCCCCTACAGCTACGTCTGCACGATCGGCGGCGTCGAGACCAAGTCCGGCAGCGGCACGTTCTCGATCGGCACGCCGATCACCGTCACCGGCGTCCCGGCCACCTCGGTCTGCGTCGTGACGGAGGGCGCGCTGTCGACGGCGGGCGGCGACTTCGCCGACGGCTCCTACGCCTGGGACGGCAGCTCGGGCGCGGTCACCCTCGACCCGATCCCGGTCAACGGCTCCCGGACCGGCACGATCACGAACTACGTCAAGCGGGTCTACCAGAACCTGACGCTCACGAAGACGGTCCAGGGCGGCGGCTACATCGGCACGGGTGAGCCGTTCTCGGTCGTCGTCACCTGCGGCCAGGGCGCGAGCGAGGTCACCCGCACGGTCAGCCTCGCCTCCGGCGGCTCGAAGACCGTCCAGGTCCCGGCCGGCGTCGCCTGCACGGTGGTCGAGCAGACCCCGGCCGACACCCTGCTCGAGGACGCGTACTCCTGGCAGGCTCCGACGTACACCGGCCTCACGTCCGGCGTCGTGACCGTCCCCGTCGGGCAGTCCCGCACGGTCGGCGTCACCAACACGTCGTTCATCGACAAGGGCCGGATCTCCGTCACCAAGGACATCGCGCACTACGCCGGGGCGGTCGCGAACGGCACGACGTTCGCCGTCCAGGTCGCCTGCGGCACCTCGCCGGCGATCCCCGTGACCCTCACCTGGACCGGTGGCGCCTCGGACACCTGGACCTCGGACCTGCTCCCCGTCGGCACGCAGTGCACCGTGACGGAGAGCAACCCGAGCGGTGGGCTGGTCGACGCGAGCTACGCGTGGACGCCCGCCCCCGCCGCCCAGCAGGTCGCAGTCCCGCAGAGCACCCAGCCGACGCTCGTCACCGTGACGAACGACATCACCCGCGTCCGGGCCCCGTTCACCATCCAGAAGGTCGTGAACAAGCCCGCCGGCGCTCCCACCACCGGTGGCTTCTCCGGCACGTACTCCTGCGTGTACGGCGAGGACGGCCCGGTGACCGGCACGTGGACCGCGCCCGCCGGCGGCGGCGCCGCGACCCTCTCGCCGGCCGCCAACGTCCTGCTCGGCTCGGTCTGCACCGCGGTCGAGACGACGCCGACCAACCCGACCGACCCGGCCTACACCTGGACGGTGCAGCAGCCGGGCAGCACGCCCGTCACGACGACGGCCGGCGGCACCGCGACGGTGACGAACACGCTCAACCACGGCACGGGATCGTTCTCGGTCGCCAAGAGCGTGACCGGCGGCGCGGCCGGCACGGCGTTCGCCGACGACAGCTTCGGCTTCTCCTACGTCTGCACCCCGCAGACCGGTGAGCCGATCTCGGGCAGCCTCGCCTTCAAGGCCGGCCAGTCCCAGTCGGTCGCCGACATCCCGAACGGCAGCACCTGCGTCGTCAAGGAGACCTCGACGCCCGACCCGATCGACCCCTACCGCTGGGACGGCGTGACGTTCGCCGGCGCCGGGGGCAGCGCCTCCGACGGCGGGTGGAGCTTCACGACGCCAACCGACGGCGCCAGCGTCACGGTCACCGCGACCAACGCGATCTCCAAGCGCTTCGGCAGCGTCGCGGTCGCCAAGCAGGTCACGGGCGAGACGGCCGGCTTCACCGGCGGCTCGACGGCCATGTTCCCGGTGGTGCTCGTCTGCGACGGCGTCACCTACGGCCCCGAGACCATCGCCAACGGCGGCTCGACCACCTTCTCCGGCATCCCGCTCGGCGCGAGCTGCGCGGCGAGCGAGCTCGCCTTCTCGGGTGGCCTGGCGAACGGCTCGTTCGCCTGGGAGCTGGCCGTGATCGGTGACGACGTCACCGTGACGACGGAGAACGGGTCCTCCGGGACCATCGCGGTGAAGAACCCGATCCGGCGCGTCTACGCCCCGGTCCAGCTCACCAAGGACCTCCAGGTCGGCGACCTCGTCGACGTCGTCGACCCGACGACGCAGTTCGACGGCGAGTGGACCTGCGTCTACACGGGCGCCGGCGGCACCACGAGCGTCACCGGCACCTGGGCCGGCACCGACGCGACGGTGAACGACGGCGGGTCCGCCCAGACCCTCACCCGCGGCGGCACGTCCGCCACGACGACCGACGTCCTCGTCGGCTCCGTCTGCACGCCGACCGAGTCGACGCTCGGCGCTCCCTCCACCGACCCTTCCTACGCCTGGGACGACGCGACCCTGACGCCCGCCACCGTGACGGGCGACGGGATCGCGACGATGACGGTGGTCAACACGCTGCGTCGCGACACGGGCGACGTCGTCGTCAAGAAGGTGCTCACGGGCGAGGTCGCGGGCGTCACGTCCGGCACGACGTTCCCCGTCAACGCGATCTGCCGGTTCGGCGACCTCGCGGAGACCTTCACCGGGAGCCAGAACCTGACCGCCGGCGGTGACTTCGTCACCCTGATCTCCGGGGTTCCCGGCGGCTGGACGTGCGAGATCACCGAGGGTGCCGCGACCAACCCCGACGGACCGGCCCTGCGGGACGCGTCCTTCGCCTGGGGCGACACCACGATCGAGCCCTCCTCGGTCACGGTCGCGGTCGGTCGGAGCCAGCAGGTCGTGGTGACCAACGACGTCGAGCGGGTGCTCGGCCGGTTCGGCATCGCCAAGACGCTGCGCGAGGGGACGCCGGAGCCCTCCGACGCCACCTTCTCCGGTGCGTACCTGTGCACCTACGACGCCGACACGACGTTCACGGGCACCTGGTCCGTCGACGGGACGGGCGCCGCGACCCTCACGCCGGTCACGCCGGCGGGCGTGACGTCGTTCCCGCTCGGCACGACGTGCACCGTCACGTCCGAGGACGAGCTGGGCACGAACGAGTTCCTGCCCGACACGTCGTGGGCGTGGGACGCGCCGGACCTCGGCGAGGAGGTGACGGTCGCCGCCGGCGTCACGCCGACGATCACCGTGACCAACGCCGCGCACCGCGTGTTCACCGACCTGTCGGTCACGAAGGTCTACGCGGGCGACGCAGCGGCCCTCGCCGACGACGCCACCGTCACCGGGGCCTGGGCCTGCTACTACCCGGCCGACTCCGACACGCGGGTGGCGGGCGGCACGTGGTCGCTGCCGGCCTCCGGCGGGACCGTGACGCTGGCGACGGCCGACCCGGCCGACGACGGCGACGACGTCCCCGCCGAGTCCCGGTGCACCGTCACCGAGGACACCCTGTCCGACGACCTGCTCGTCAACTCCTCGTGGGCGTGGGCCACCCCGGCCTACGAGCCGGCCGCGACCGGCGGCGCGAGCGGCGAGGTCACGACGGCGGTCGACGAGACGGCCGACGTGACGGTGACGAACGACACCAGCCGTGTGCTCGGCGCGTTCACCATCGTCAAGCAGGTCCAGCGCGACACGCGCTCGCAGACCGTCACGCTCGACGCCGGCCTCGGCTACTCCGGGACCTGGACCTGCGAGCTCGGCGACGAGAGCTGGAACGGCACCTGGGGGCCGATCCCCGACGGCGGTTCCGTCGTGGCCAGCGACATCCCGCTGGGCGCCACGTGCACCGTCGCCGAGGGCGAGCGCATCGCCCCGGTGGCCAGCGACGTGTCGGTCCAGTGGCTCCCGTGGTCCGCGAACGAGGTCGTCGTCGAGTCCGTCGACCAGCGGCCCGTCTCGAGGGTCACCAACCCGCTCGTGCGGCTCGCGGGTGCGTTCACGGTCTCCAAGACCGTGAGCCAGCCGGACGGCGGCTACGTCGCCGACAGCACGTTCGACTTCGAGTGGCGGTGCACGGCCGACAACGGGGACCTCTACCCCGCGGACGGCCCGGGCTCCTTCACGCTCGCGGACGGCGGGACGTTCAGCGCTCCGGACGGCATCCCCGTCTCGAGCGAGTGCACCGTGACCGAGGTGGGTCTGCCCGACCCGTCGCACACGTCCTACACGTGGAGCACCTCGGCGCAGCTCACCGAGAACGGTGTCGTGGCCGACCCGACGGACGGCGCGAGCACGACCTTCGAGCTCGGTGACGTCGCGACCGACGTCACGCTCGCCGCGTTCACCAACACGCTGACGCAGCACACCGGGACGTTCACGGTGAGCAAGTCCATCGTCTCCGCCGGCGACGAGGTCCTGCCCGACGTCGACGGCCTCTCCTTCGACGTCACCGCGTCGTGGACCGACCTCGCCGGGGACGCGCAGTCCGAGATCCTCACGATCCCGGGCGACGGCACGCCGGTCTCCGGCCCGACCCTCCCGATCGACACGGAGGTGACGCTCGCGGAGACCTCGGTCGACACGGCGCCTGCCGGGTGGCGGTGGACCGGGACGCCGACGTTCACGATCGGCGGCGAGACCGCTGACACGTTCGTGGTCGCCGAGGAGACGGCGGCCGAGGCCGTCGTCACCAACACCCTCGAGCGGGAGAAGGGCACGTTCACGGTCGGCAAGGTCGTGAGCAACCCCGACGGCGTCGGCAACCTGCCGGGCAGCTACAGCCTCTGGTACAGCATCGACGGCGCCGAGCCGGTCGAGGTGCCGCTGGCGGCCGGGGCGACCTCCGCCGCGATCACCGTCCCGACGCTGGTCGACGTGACCGTCTGGGAGACCGCGCCCGGCGCGGTGCCCGGCGGCTCGTGGGGCACGCCGACCTGGACGCTCGACGGGGTGTCGACCACCCCGGCGGAGGACGGCAGCGTCACCTTCCAGGTGCCGGCCGACACCGGCGTCGCCGCGGTCGTGACCAACCCGATCCGGTCCGTCCCGGTCGACGTCGACAAGACCTACGTCTCCTCCTCGCTCGACGCCGACGGCGTCTGGACGGTCGTCTACGACGTCGACGTGACGAACGGCCACGAGAGCGACACGGCCCTCTACTCCCTGGTCGACACGCTCGAGTTCGGTGACGGCATCACGGTCACCGGCGCGTCGTGGACGGGCCCGGGCGACGAGGACGGCGGTGCGTTCGCCGACGGCGCGACCAGCGCGACGCTGGCGACCGACCGGCAGCTCGCCGCGGGTGGCCTCGACTCCTACGTCGTCACCGTGACGGCGACGATCGACCCGGCCGCCTGGACGTCGCAGGACAGCCAGCTCGAGTGCACCCGGACCGAGGAGGGTCGCGTCGGCGGGTTCCTCAACCGGGCGACGGTGAGCTGGCCCGGCGGCTCGGACGACGGCGAGGACTGCGGGACGCCGACGCTGCCGACGATCGAGAAGGAGTTCGTCTCCGCGACCCAGTCGACGACGGACGCGACGAGGTGGACCGTCGCCTACACGGTGACGGTGACCGGCGGCGACCAGGACACGGTGTACGACCTGGCCGACGTCCCGGGCTTCCCGGCCGGCGTCACGCTGGGCACCGGAACCGCGCAGCTCCTGCCCGACGGTCCCGTCGTCACCATCGCGGGTGACGGGACGATCGCGACGGACGTGGCGCTCGCGGCCGGCGAGGTCCACACCTACCGGGTGCTCTGGCCGGTGACGATCGTGCGCGACCCGGCGCCCGGCCTCGCCGAGTGCGGCGAGGTGCCGACGCAGGGCCACGGCTTCTTCAACGAGGCGGCCATCACGGTCGGCGGCGTCGTGATCGACGACACCGACTGCGGCCCGATCGACGAGCTGGTCGTCCCGAGCGTCACCAAGACGGCGACGAGCACGACCGAGGGCGAGGACGGGGTCTGGACGGTGACGTACGACGTCACGGTCACGCTCCCGACCGACGAGGAGACTAACCCCAAGGGTCTCGCGGCGGCCTACGACCTCGTCGACACGCTCGACTTCGGCGACGGCATCGACATCGAGTCGGCGGAGTGGACCGGCCCGGGCGACGCGGCGGGTGAGTTCGAGGGCGGCAGCGCCACCCTCGCGACCGGTGTGACGATCACGCCGGGCGACACCCCGCACGTCTACCAGGTGACGGTGCGCGCCACCGTCCCGGCGTCGGTGTTCGACGCGGGTCTCGACCGGTGCGTCGGCGGCGAGGGCGAGGGCGGCTCCGGCTTCCTCAACACGGTCCAGCTGTCCTCGGGCGGCGTCGACGTGGAGAAGGAGGCGTGCTCGGAGCCGAAGGCCCCGACCATCCAGAAGACCGGCCAGCAGGCCGTCGAGCACGAGGACGGGTCCTGGACGATCTCCTACCTGGTGACGGTCTCGCACGAGGGTGAGCCCGGCGGCGAGGGCGAGGCGGGCGACCCCGACGTCGTGTTCACGCTGAAGGACAGCCCGGTGACCCTGCCGACCGGCGTCACGCTCGTCCCCGGCACCTGGCACGCGGCGGCCGAGTCCGACGACGCGCCCGCCGTGGTGGACGCCGACCGACCGGCCTCGGGTGACTGGACGATCGCGACCGGGTCGCTGAAGCCGGGGCAGAGCTACACCTACCGGGTGAGCGCCGACGTCACGGTCGCACCCGTCGCCACGGGCAGCGACCCGTACGAGCTCGGCGAGTGCCCGGACGTCGAGGGCGGCGGCGGGATCGTCCTGCGCAACGTGGGGATCGTCGGGTCGGGCGCCTACGAGGCGGACGACGACGGCTGCACGACCGTGCTCCCGCCGCAGGCGTGGGCCCTGGCCAAGACCTCGGACCCGGCCTCCGGCTCCACGGTCCTGCCGGGCGCCACCGTGACGTACACGCTCACGGCGACCAACACGGGTCAGCGACCCGTCGTGGGCGCCGTGGCGCTGGACGACCTCACGGGCGTGCTCGACCACGCCGAGCTGACCCAGCCGCTCCCGGCCGGTCTCACGCTCGACGGCTCGACGCTCACGTGGACCGTTCCGGACCTGCCCATCGGGGAGTCGGCCGCGGTCAGCTACACGGTGACGGTGGCGAAGGACGCGATCGGTGTCACGCTGGTCAACGTCGCGACCCCGGGGACGGGCGGCGAGTGCATCGAGAGCTGCACGACCGACCACCCGACGCCGCGGTGGACGATCAGCAAGACGTCCGACCCCGTCTCGGGCAGCACCGTGACGAAGGGCCGCACGATCACCTACACGCTGACGGCGACGAACGTCTCCGACGCCGTGGTCTCCGGGGCGAAGGGCGTCGACGACCTCTCCGGCGTCCTGCCCCACGCCACCCTCGGCACCCTGCCGAGCGGGGTGACGGTGTCCGGCTCGACGCTCACCTGGTCGATCCCGGACCTGGCGCCGGGTGAGTCCGCGACGGTCAGCTACAAGGTGACGGTCGGCTCGGTGACGAAGACGACGACGCTCAAGAACGTCGTCGCCCCGGTCGGTCCCGGTGGCGAGTGCTCCGGCACCTGCACCACCACGCACACGATCAACCCGCCGCCCACGCCGTTCATCCCGGCGCTCGGCTCCAGCGGGATGCTCGGGCTGCTCGGGCTGGCCCTGCTCCTGCTCGCGGCAGGCGCGACCATGGTGCTCCGCCCGAGGCGGCAGCACTGAGGTCGTGACGGCCACGAGGTCCGGACCGGGCGGCTGAGCCGCCCGGTCCGCCGGGCCCGTCGGCCGAGCTGGTGGGGCAGCGCTCGGGGGAGCGCGCGCCACGGGTCGTAGTCCCCCCTGACGACCCATCCTCGACCGGCCCCCCACGCCGGTCGAGGAAGCTCGGCCGGCGGCCCCGTCTCACGAGGCGGGGTTCTCTGGGGTTCGCGGCCCGTTCGGGCCGGGACCCCGGCGCACCGCCCCGTCGCGGTCAGGCGACGGGGCGGTGGGCTGGGCGGCGGTGGGGTTGCCGCCGCCCAGCCCAGGGGGGCCGATGGCCGATGGCCGGTGGTTCGGGGGGCGGGCGTTGCCGAGCGGTCAGCCCAGCGGGAGCTGGACCTGCGATCCGGACAGCCGGACGCGAACGCCCCCGTCGATCATCTCCAGGTCGTCCAGCGAGACGCCGGCCGGCAGCGCGTCGAGCGGGACGGACAGCTCGCCGAGCATCTCCAGCAGCCGGTCGCCCAGCCCGAACGGGATGTCCTTCGGGGCGATGACGACGCCGGCCAGGCGGACGGTCGCGACGTCGAGGTCGATCGCCCGCTCCGCCGCCGACGGCACCAGGTCGACCCCGATCGTGACCAGGCCCAGGTCCGCGTCCACCGCGACGCGCCCGCCGTCGACCGTGACCGTCAGCGCCTCGGCGACGTCGCTCAGGTCGCGCTCGGCGAGCTCGCGGTCGAGCAGCGTCTGGAGCGTGGCCGTCGGGATGACCGCCTCCGCCTCGACGCTCGTGATCGTGCCCGTGGTGCTCGTCGGCACGCCGTGCGCCCGACCCGTGACGTCGGTGAGCAGGAGCCCGTCGACCGTGAGGCTCGCGGCGCGCAGGTCGACGTCGTCGAGCGATCCGGACGCGACCTGGGTGAGGAACGGGAAGCCGTGGAGCGTGACGTCGACCTCGCGCGCGCCGAGCTCCTGCGTCACCAGCGACTCGGCCTTGCTGGTCGCCCAGGCGAGCGTCGCGCGGTCCGCGCCGATCGCCAGCGTGAGGAGCACGACGATGCTCACCACGACGGCGAGGACCGTGCGGCCGCGCCGGTGGCCACGGGGTGCGCGCTGGCCGGTGCGGGTGTCGGTGGAGCGTCCGGGCGAGGGGTCGACGGACCGCCCGGGCGAGCGGCCGGTGGAGCGCCCGGGCGACGGGTGGCCGGGGAGCTCGTCGAACGGGATGGCGCGGGTGGGGTCGTCGGAGGAGGTCACGGGGCTCCGATCTCGGCGTACTCGCCGCCGGTGAGCGTGAGGAGGTCGTCGGGCGCCAGCTCGACGCTGAACCCGCGCCGCCCGCCCGAGACGAGGATCGTCGGGGCGAGGACGGCGGACAGGTCGAGGAAGGTGCGGTGTCGCGTCCGCTGGCCGAGCGGCGAGATCCCGCCGACGACGTAGCCGGTGCGCCGCTGCGCGAGCGCGGCGTCGGCCATCGCGGCCCGCTTGCCGCCGGCCGCCGCGGCGAGCGCCTTGAGGTCGAGGCTGCCCGAGCTCGGCACGACGGCGACCACGAGCTCGCCGTCGACCTCCGCGAGGAGCGTCTTGAACAGCCGCTCCGGGGCGACGCCGAGCTTGACCGCGGCCTCGCTGCCGAAGCTCGTGGCGCGGGGGTCGTGCGCGTAGGTGTGCGCGACGAACGGGACGCCGGCCGCCGTGAGCGCGAGGGTCGCCGGGGTCGCGGCGCCGTGGTCGGCCCTCCGGCGGTGCGTCGTGCCCTGCGGGTCGGCCGTCTGTCGGTCGGCCGTCTGCTGGGCGGCCGTCTGCTGGACGCGCGCGACCGTGCGCGTTGTCCCGTCCGCACCGCTGCTGCTCACGCTGCCAGGCTAGTGGCCGACAATGGGGGCACCATGGCCGTCCAGCTCGCCCCCGGCACCCGCATCGGGCTCGTCTGTCTGCACACCGATCCCTACGCGGCGCCCGGCTCGGGCGACGTCGGCGGGATGAACGTCGTCGTGCGGCAGACGGCCGCGGCGATGGCGCGGCTCGGTGCGGAGCTGGACGTCGGCGTCGAGGTGGTGACGCGCCTCGCCGACGCGGCTGCTCCGCGGCGCGAGGTGATCGACGGCGTGACCGTCCATCGGCTCGCCGTCGGACCGGCGCGCGCCGTGCCGAAGGGGGAGCACGAGGCGTTCGTCGCGGAGTTCGGCGAGCGGCTGGCGGAGCTCGGACCCTTCGACGTCGTGCACTCCCAGCACTGGTTCTCCGGGGCCGCGGCGCTCCCGGTGGCCCGGGACTGGGGCGTCCCGCACCTGCAGTCGTTCCACTCGATCGCCGCGCCCGTCGGGGAGTCGCTCGCGCACGGTGAGCGCCCGGAGTCGCCGGGACGGCTCGCGGGCGAGGCGATGCTCGCGCGGGGGAGCGACGGGATCATCGCCGTCAGCCACGCCGAGCAGGCGACCGCGGTCGCGCGGCTCGGCGCGGATCCGTCGCGGGTCCTGGTGGTCCACCCCGGGGTCGACGCGGAGCTGTTCCGACCGCGGCACGCGGACGAGTGCGGGGCTGTGGACGAGGGCGGGGGTAGGGATCGGCCGCGGCTGCTGATCGCGGCTCGGCTCGAGCCGCTGAAGGGTGTCGACCTGGCGATCGAGGCGCTGGCCGAGCTGCGGGAGCTCGCGGCGTGGCCGGCCGGGGGCAGGCGACCGGTCCTGCGCGTGGCGGGCGGCGCGACGGCCGACGAGGCGTTCGTCGACTCGCTCGTCGAGCTGGCGCGCCGGCTGGGGGTGGCCGACGACGTCGAGCTGCTCGGTCCGCGCAACCGCGTCGAGCTGGCGGAGGAGATGCGGGCGGCGACGCTGGTGCTCGTGCCGTCGCACTTCGAGACGTACGGTCTGGTCGCGCTGGAGGCGTCCGCCAGCGGGGTGCCGGTCCTGGCGAGCGATGCCGGCGGGCTGCGCGAGTCGGTCATCGACGGTGAGACGGGGGTGCTGCTGGCCACCCGGTCGCCGCGGGCGTGGGCGGAGGCCGTGGGAGGGCTGCTCGCGGATCGTGAGCTGCGTGAGCAGCTCGGCGCGGCGGGCCGGAGGCTCGCGCTCGGTCGGAGCTGGACCGGGGCCGCGCGGTTGACCCTCGCGGCCTACGCCGAGGCGATCGCCCCCGCCCCTCGCTGAGCGCACGTCGCTGGTTGGGCGACCGGCCGCGGGACGGCCGACAGGGCTGACCGGCGGGCGGGGTGGACGTCAGGCGAGCAGCCCGCGCAGGTCCTCCGCGCTGAGCTTTCCCGCGCCGCGGCGTGCGCCCTGACCCGTGCTCCGGCCCGCGCCGGGCCTGACGTCGTCGCCGGTCTCGTCCAGGACCCCGGCGACCAGCGCCCGCTTCGCCTCCTGCAACGCCATCACGCGCTCCTCGATCGTGTCGGACGACACGAGGCGGTAGACCATGACCGGTCGCTCCTGGCCGATCCGGTGCGCGCGGTCGACAGCCTGCGCCTCGGCCGCCGGGTTCCACCACGGGTCGGCGAGGATCGCGTAGTCGGCCATCGTGAGGTTGAGCCCGACCCCGCCCGCCTTGAGGCTGATGAGGAACACCGGGTCGTCGCCCTCCGCGAAGCCTCGGATGACGTCGGCCCGCCGGGTAGTCGCCCCGTCGAGGTAGGCGTAGCCGAGCCCCGCCTCGTCCAGGCGCGCGCCGATCATCCGCAGGTACCGGGTGAACTGGCTGAACACGAGCACGCGGTGTCCCTCGGCCGCCGCCTCCTCCAGGAGCGGCAGCAGCACGTCGAGCTTGGAGGAGGGGACGTCGTCCGCCTGGTCGTCGACCAGGGAGGCGTCGATGGCGAGCTGACGCAACCGGGTGAGCGCCGCCAGGACCTCGACGCGGTTGCCCTCGAGGTCGTCGGCCAGCCGGAGGATGCGGCGCCGCTCGCGCTGGAGGTGACGGTCGTACAGCCGCCGGTGCGCCGGCGCGAGGTCGACGTGCAGCACCTGTTCCTGCTTGGGCGGGAGGTCCCGCGCGACCTGCTCCTTGGTCCGGCGCAGCAGGAACGGCCGGATCCGCCGACGCAGCCGGGCCAGCAGCGACCTCGCGTCCGGCGACTCCCGCTCGATCGGCCGCCGGTACACCTCGGCGAACTGCTGCGGGCTGCCGAGCAGGCCGGGCGCCGTCAGGGTGAACATCGCCCACAGCTCGGAGAGGTCGTTCTCCATCGGCGTGCCGGTGATCGCGAACGTGACGGGCGCGCCCAGCCGACGGGCGCTCGCGAACGCCTTCGACGTGTAGTTCTTCACGTTCTGCGCCTCGTCCAGCACGACCCCCGCGAGGTCGAGCGCGGCGTACTCCTCGGCCTCCAGCCGCAGCAGCGCGTACGACGTCACGAGGACGTCGACGTCCGCGGCCAGCTCGGCCAGCGTCTCCTCGCGGCGGGCCCCCGTCGAGCTGACGACGGCGACGCGCAGCCCCGGCGTGAACCGTTCCGACTCGGCGGCCCAGTTGGGCACGACGGACGTCGGCGCGACGACGAGCCAGGGCCCGCGCGGTCTCGCCGGCCCGGCCGGCGACGCGGCCGCACCCTCCCCGCGGGCGTCGTCGTCCCGGCCGGCCGGCGCGCCGGGGTCGGTGCGCTCGTCGAGGATCATCGCGAGCGTCTGGACGGTCTTGCCCAGGCCCATGTCGTCGGCGAGGACGCCGCCCAGCCCCGCTCGGCGCAGCGTCGCCAGCCACTCGTAGCCCTCGCGCTGGTAGGGCCGCAGCGTGGCGGCGAGGCCCGCGGGCACGGGTGGCGGGGGCTCCGGCTCGCGCTCGCCGTCCGCGTGGTCCGCGCCGCCCGCGGCCGGGCCGAGCGCCCGACGCCGGACCGCCTGCAGCCACGCGTGCTCGGCCTCCTGCACCACGCCGAGCGCCAGCAGCTCCTCCCACCACGAGGAGTTGATCCGCGGCACGCGCAGCGCGGCGCGCCGCCCGTCGGCCAGCGCCCGCGACTCCGCGATGAGCTGCCGGAGCTGCTCGAGCTCCGGGACGTCGAGGGAGACGTAGCTGCCGTCGGGAAGGAACAGCGTGCTCTGCCGCGTCCCGAGTGCGGCGATCACCTGGCCGATCGGCACCTGGTGACCGGCCACCTCCATCATGACCTCGAGCTCGAACCAGTCCCGGCTCTCGCGCGCGACGGCGATCGTGACGCTCGGGGCGCCGCCGGACCGGTAGCTGGGCAGGTCGTCGTGGTGGATCACGACGCCCGCGTCCGTCAGCGCGGGCAGGAGCTCGAGGAGCCGGACGACCGCCATCCCGGTGACGGTGGCCTCGGGCAGCAGCGCGGGCGTGCCGCGGCGACCCTCGGGCACCAGCAGGAGCTCCGGCAGGCCGCCGGTCGCCGCGTCCTGCGCCGCGGTGGTCGGCTGCGGCTCGGTGCTCGGCCCGACGGTGGTGCTCGGCCGGGCGCCGGTCCGGTCCGGCCCGGCCGCGTCGTCGGCGTCCTCGTCCGAGCCGGCGAGCACCGCGCACACCCGCGCCAGCACGTCGGCCTCGGCGGCACCGTCCCGCCCCGACTCCGGCGCGAACCGGGGCTGCGCGACCACGGGGAGCCAGGTCTCGGCCGGTGCCTCGTCATCCTGCCCGTAGACCCAGCCCCAGCCGAGCACCGCCCGGGGCGGCGTCGCGGGATCGCCCCGCTCGGTCAGCCGCACCCCGAGGTGCAGCGTCGGCGTCGGCGGCGGGGGTGGCTCGTACGACCCGTCCGGCGAGCGCCAGCCGTGCGCCGCGAGCCGCGGGGCGAACTCGCGCTCGAACTCCTCGCGCTCGTGCGCCGGCACGCGCACGGCGCCGCCCTCGTGCAGCGCGGCCCAGGTCTGGCTCGCCGGCTGGTCGAGCGCCGCCAGGTGCGTGCCGCGCTCGTCCACCCACACCAGGCCGTGCGGCGGATCGCCCACGAGCACCGACGTGCTCATCTCACCCGCCGCCGGGTGCTCCAGCGCCGCGTGGAGGGTGAGGTCGGCGTCGTCGTCCTCCATCACCGCGAGGTCGGCCCGTCCCGGTCGCGTCTCGAGGACGACGCCCGGGACGTCCTGCCGCGCCCCCTGCCCGACCGCGCGCGCGTCGACGAGCTGCACGCCGCTCGCCACGACCTCGCGCAGCGCCGGCCACAGCTCCGCGAGCGCCACCTGGTCGAGCTCGAGGACGTTCGGGTCGGCGTGGTAGCGGTCCTCGACCGTCGTGAGCCGGCGCAGCCGCTCGAGGGCGGTGAGCTGGGCGCGGTCTGCACCGGGCAGGTGACCGGACCGGATCGTCGACCACGTGACGCCCGACTGGACCCAGCGGGTGCGCTTGCCCGAGCGGACCGGTCGGGCCGTGACCCGGCCGGTGGCGAACCCGTACCCGAGCCGACCCCCCTGCCCGGGCGGCGTCACCTGGATCGCGAGGGCCAGCTCGACCTCGGCCGGCTCGGCCGTCGGCAGCGCCCGCTGGAGCACCGCGCGCCACTGCGGCCCGGCGCGACCGCCCGTCGGCCCGCCGGCGTCGCGAGCGATGGAGTCCTCCTCGAGCGCCGTCAGGAGGAGGGCGACCGCGTGCTTGCAGTCCATCCGCACGGGGCACGAGCAGACGCCGTCGAACTCCTGCAGCACGTCGTTGCGACTCATCGTGAAGTAGACGTTGGCCTGGTAGACGGTGCCGCCGCTGCCCCGGCAGACCCCGGCGACCCAGCCCTCGACCGGGTCGTACTCCGTCACGGTCGCGCGGTGCTCCTGGGCGTACGCCAGCCCACGCTGGTAGGACCCGGGTCCGACCAGTCCGAGGAGCTCGATGAGTTGGCGCACGGTTCGAGGGTAGGCGGCCCGACCGACATCGACCGGTCGTCCACAGGCGTCCGTCCACAGGCCGTCCGCGAGGCGCGCGGCCGCGGTTACGGTGGCTCCATGTCGTCCTCCTCACCACCTCCCGGCGCCCTCGCCGCGCCCGCCGACGTGCCATCGCCCGCGGCGTCGGAGCCGCCCGTGACGGCACCGGTGTCGCCGACGGCTCCCAGCGCTCCCAGCGCTCCGGTCGGGTCGGTCCGTCGGGTTGCCGGCACGGCGGGCGCCGTCCTCCTGGCGCTCGCGGTGCTGCTCGGGCTCCAGCTCCGGCTGCACGACGGCGCGCCCGTCGCGCTCGACCTCGGGGCGTCGACGTGGGCGGCCTCGGTGCGGGCGGCCGCCCCGTGGACGGAGACCGTCGCGCTGTGGCTGAACTGGGTCGGGGGCGGCTTCGTCGCCATCTGGGTCGTGCCGGCCGCGATCCTCGTCGGTCTCCTGCTCGCCCGCCGGTGGCGCGGGGCCGTCACGACCGCCGTCGCGCTGATCGTCAGCGCCGGGGCGGTTCAGCTCGTCAAGAACTCGTTCGACCGGGTCCGACCCGAGACCACGCTCGTGACGAGCGACCACGGCTCCTTCCCGTCCGGCCACACGGCGAACGCGGCGACGCTCGCGGTCCTCGCGGTCGTGCTCGTCCCGCCGGCCTGGCGCCGGTGGACGGCGCTCGTCGGGGCGCTGTGGGTCGTGGTGATGGCGACCAGTCGGCTGATCCTGTCCATCCACTGGGCCACGGACCTCGTCGGCGGGGCGTTCGCTGGGCTGGGGGCGGCCCTCGTCGTCGTCGCCCTCCTGCCGGCGGGCCGACGGATCCGGCTGCCCCCGCCCGGCTCTCCCGGCGGTCGATGACGGCCGGCGGTGCGGTGGCCGATGACCACGGCACCGCCGACCGCCGGGCGGCCGCGGCGGTCAGCTCGTGGCGACGAAGACCGGGTCGACGAACATGCCAGGGGAGACCCGCAGGACGCCGCCGCCGTCGGCGGGGACCTGGAGCACGACGTTCCCGGTGTCGGTGCCGCCCTGGAACAGCTCGGCCATGCCGAACATCGGGTCGGGCGCGACCGCCATCGAGTCGGCCCGCGTGACGACCTCGCCGGTCGCCGTCACGTAGTCGACGCCGACCATGAGCGAGGTGCTCGAGTCAGCTCCGGTGTACGTCGCGGAGACGCCGACGACCGCGTAGACCATCCCGTCGGCCGGTGGCTCGTTGAACTGGTTGGCGGCCAGCACGGCCTCGGTGGCGTCGAGCTCGAACGACGTGATCGTCACGTCCCACTCCGAGCCCGACACGACGGACCCGAGCGGCGCCGGGTTCTCGCGCGTCCCGACCTCGGCGGCCGGCGCGTCGTCGCCCCCCGCCCCGTCGCCGTCCTCGGAGCCCGCCTCGTCGCCGCTCTCCTCCCCGTCCGGCGACGCGGGCGCGTCCGACTCGTGCGACGTCTCCGCCGGGGAGACGGAGGAGTCCGTGCCGCCGAGCGCGTCGTCGACCGCCGCGCTCACGACGACGAGGAACACGATCGTCGCGATGATCGTGCCGACGATCGACAGGACGATCGCCCAGGTCCCCGGCTTCTTCGACCCCTTCTGGAACAGGCTCACGACGCCGAGGACGAACCCGACCGGCAGGAGCACCCAGCCGACGATGAGCGCGCCGGGGATGCACGCGAAGACCAGGCCGACGATCGCCGCGACGAGTGCGATCCGACCGATCGTGCTGCGGGCAGGGGTCGGGGCCGGTTCGGGCTGACGCGTCGGCGGCCCGCCGGGCGGCGGCGTCAGGGGCGGCGTGAGGGGATGGTCGGGTCCGCTGGGGGGAGGCTGCGCCGTCATCGCGGGGCTCCTCGTCTTCTCGGTGTGGCCCCGGCCGGTCGGCCGGGCTGTGACGTCCTCGAGCCTCCCGGCGGATCGCCGCCCGGCGCCTCCCTCGACCGGCTGGAGCGCGCTGCCCGGTCGGGGGAGGCAGAGGGTCGGTCCGCGCTCATAGGGTTCCGGCATGACGATGAACCAGCCGGGGCCGGGGCTCGTCGCCGTCCCCTCCGGCGCGCGCGACGTGATCCCACCGTCGCCGGTGCGCCGAGTGCTGAGCGTGGCGGGGACGGTCGCGGCGGTCGTGCTGGTCGGCTTCCTCGGACTGTCGTTCGCGGTCGTCCCCGCACCGCCGACCGACGGAGATCTCCCGCCCCTCCTGCTCTGGCACATGACGGGCGCCGCGGCGGCGGTCGGGGCCGCCGTCGCGATGGTGTGGCGCTCGTCCCGTCCCGTCCCGGTGCTGCTGGCCACGGCGGCGGCCACCCTCGTCCTGCCGATCGGGCCGCTGGCCCCCGTCGTCGCGCTGCCCTGGGTCCTCGCGCGCGGCTCGCGCCGGACGATCGCGTGGGCGATCCCGCTCACCGGCGTTGCCGTGGCGGTCGCGCTCGGCTACGACGCGGTGCGTCCCGGGGACTCGGCGCTGCTCGCGCTGAACGACGAGGCGGGGGCTCCGGTCACCCCGTCCGCCGTCGCTTACGCCGTCATCGGGGTCCTGCTCCTGGGCGGTGCGGTGCTCGCGGGTCTCTGGCGGCGCTCGCTCGCCGCGGTCGGCGTCGCGCAGGACGTCGCGCAGGAGGCGGTGCAGCACTCCGTCGAGCTGCGGCGGGAGCTGACCCGCCAGGAGGAGCGCGAGCACATCGCGCGCGAGATGCACGACACCGTCGCGCACCACCTCTCGCTGCTGTCGCTGCACGCCGCCGCGCTCGAGGTGACGTCGCAGGACCCGCTCGTCCCGGACGCCGCGCGGTCGATGCGCTCCTCTGCGCACCAGGCGCTGGAGGAGATGCGCGGGCTCATCACGTCGCTGCGGGACTCCGCCGACGGCGGCTACACCGGCGCACCGCCGACGCTGGCCGACCTCGGCCGGCTCGTGGCCGACGCGCGGGCGGCCGGGGTGGAGATCGCGGCCTCGATCGACGTCCCAGCCCCCGGCGCCGGCGTCCCCGAGGTGCCCGTCGCCGTGACGCGGGCGGTCTACCGGATCGTCCAGGAGTCGCTCACGAACGCGCTCAAGCACGCGTCGGGCTCGGGGGTGAGCGTGCAGGTCGAGGCGGCGCCGGGCCGCGGGGTCAGCGTCGCGGTGGTGAGCTGGTTGCCCGTCGACCGGGGGGCGCGCGACGCCGGGGTCGACGATGCCTCGCGCCTCGCCTCGCGGCCGTCGCTCGGAGCCGGGGCTGGTGCCGGGATCGTCGGCATGCGCGAGCGCGCGACGGCGCTCGGCGGCTCGCTGGCCGCGGGTCGTCACGCCGACCTATGGGTCGTCCGCGCCTGGCTGCCCTGGCGGATCGATGGCTGAGGACGCAGGACCGGCGCGCGGGCCGGTGGCGCCGACCCGCGTCGTGATCGTCGACGACGACGCCCTCGTGCGCACGCTCCTCACCCGCATCCTCGGCGCGGCCGGCATCGAGGTGGTCGGTGAGGCGGACGACGGCGACGGGGCGGTCGAGGCGGTTCGCGTGCACCACCCGGACGTCGTGCTCATGGACCTGCGGATGGCTCGGCTGAACGGGATCGAGGCGACCCGCCTCGTCCGCGAGCTGCCCGGGGCGCCCGGCGTCATCGCGCTCACGTCGTTCGACGCTCCGACGGCCGTGCTCCACGCCGTCGCGGCCGGCGTCGCCGGGTTCCTGGCCAAGGACGCGGCGCCGGAGGAGATCGTCGAGGCCGTGCGACAGGTGGCCTCGGGCGCCGGGGCGCTCTCGCCGCGGGCCGCCCGCGTCGTGCTCGGGTCGATCCAGGACTCGACCCACGAGGTCGTGCGACGCGAGGCGGCCGCCCGGCTGCGCGGGCTGTCGCAGCGCGAGTGGGACGTCGCGACGGCGCTGACCGAGGGCCTGTCGAACCCGGACATCGCCCGGCGCCTGTTCGTCAGCGAGGCGACCGTGAAGACCCACATCCAGAGCGCCTGCCTCAAGGCGGGCGTCGAGGGCCGGGTCCAGCTCGCGGTCCTGTGCGCCCGCGCGGGCGTCGGCGTCTAGGTCGAGCCCGACGCCCGCGCGGGCACCGGCGCGCTAGACGGCGAGCGCCTCCTCGACGGCGGCGAGCTGCTCGGCCGTCAGCTCGGGGGCCGTCGCCGCGGTCACGGTGTCGCGGAGCTGCGCGGCCGACGAGGCGCCGACCAGCGCCGACGTCACGCCGCCGGGACGGAGGATCCAGGTGATCGCGAGCTGCGCGATCGTCTGCCCGCGCTCCTTCGCGGTCGGCGCCAGCGCCCGGACCTTCGCGAGCCGCTCCGGCGTGATGTTGCGCTCGGAGAAGTACCGTCCGTCGTGCCCGGCGCGCGAGTCGGCCGGGATCCCGTCGAGGTAGCGGTCGGTGAGCAGCCCCTGCTCCAGCGGGGAGAACGCGATCGAGCCGATGCCCTCCTCCTCCAGGACGCGCAGCAGCGAGCGGGAGTCGGTCGAGTCGTGCGCGCCGGGCTCCTCGATCCAGCGGTCGAGCATCGAGTAGCGCGGCTGGTGGATGGTCAGCGGCGTGCCCAGCTCGCGCATGATTCGCGCGGCCTCCGCCGTGTCCTGCGCGTTGTAGCTCGAGATGCCGACGTAGAGCGCCTTGCCCGAGCGGACGATCTGGTCGAGCGCGCGCATCGTCTCGTCGATCGGAGTCTCCGGGTCGCGCCGGTGGGAGTAGAAGATGTCGACGTACTCCAGGCCCATCCGCGCGAGCGACTGGTCGAGCGAGGAGACGAGGTACTTGCGCGAGGAGCCGTCGCCGTACGGACCGGGCCACATGTCGTAGCCGGCCTTGGAGGAGATGAGGAGCTCGTCGCGGAACGGCCGCCAGTCGGCGGCGAGGTGGCGTCCGAAGCTCTCCTCGGCCGCGCCGTACGGCGGGCCGTAGTTGTTCGCGAGGTCGAAGTGCGTGACGCCGAGGTCGAAGGCCGTGCGGAGGATGTCGCGCTGGGTGCGGCGGTCGGCGTCGTCGCCGAAGTTGTGCCACAGGCCGAGGCTCACGCGGGGGAGCTTGAGCCCGCTCGCGCCCGAGCGGGCGTACGGCATGTGGTCGTAGCGGTCGGGGGCCGGGGTGTACCGGGGGAAGTTGTCCACGTTCACAACCCTAGGCCGCCCGCCGCCGACGCGGCTGCCCGCACGGCCGTGCCCGCCGGTCGTCGGACCTCGCCGGGATCCCCCGTGATCTCCCCGGACCCAGCCCGGCCCTCGCCCCCTGTCCCCGCGGGGGGCCTGCCGCGTACCGTTGGGCCATGGATCTCGCCGCCGACGTCCTCGCCACGTCCGTCGTCGCCATCGTCGTCGGCCTCGTGCTGACGTTCTTCGGCTACGCCGTGCTCCGGTTCGCGATCGCGCTCTACGGCGCGCTGCTCGGATTCGTCCTCGGGGCCGCGCTGATGGGCTCGATCACCGGCACGGGCTTCCTCGCGACCACCGCCGTCTGGATCACCGCGATCGTCGGCGCGCTGATCCTCGGCACGCTGGCGTTCGCGTTCTACCAGGTCGCCGTGCTCGTCGTCCTCGCGGTCATGGGGTTCGCGCTCGGCGTCGGTCTCGTCCAGGTGTTCTGGGGCGGCGCGCCGGACTGGCTGCTGTGGGTGGTCGGCATCGGGCTCGCGCTCGTGCTCGTCGTCATCGGCATGATCGGCGACCTGCCGGCGGTCCTTCTCATCGTCGTCACGTCGTTCGCGGGCGCCGAGGCGGCGGTCGCCGGCGTCATGGTCCTGGCGGGCGTCATCGACCTGGCGCAGCTCGAGGAGGCGGGCAGCGCGGCCGCCCTCGACCACGGCGTCCTGTGGTCGCTCGTCACGCTCGCGCTCGCCGTCGTCGGCATCGTCGTCCAGCTCGGGGCGTGGAGTGCCCGCCGGGCGCGGCTGGCCCGCGAGACCGCGGTCGGCGGCGCGGCCGCGGACCGCGCGTCCTAGCCGCCGGGCTCAGTCCCAGAAGCGGATCCCGAGCTCGCCGAGCCTGGCCGCGACGTCCGCGTTGCTCGGCTCCACCTGGTGGCTGCCGTCGGAGTAGACGACGACGGGGATGTTCGTCCGCCCCGAGATGGCCCGCGCCTCCTCGGCCCGCTCGGGCTCGGCGACGAGGTCGACCCAGGTGAACGGGACGTCGAGCGCCCGGAGCTGGGCCTTGGTGCGGCGGCAGTCCCCGCACCAGTCGGCACCGTAGACGAGGACGCTGCCGTCCGGCGGCGGCGTGGTCGGCGGCGTGGTGGGTGAGGTGTCGGGGGAGGGCGTGGGCTCGGTCATCCCGTCATTGTCCGCCCCGCCCGGGACGGTCCCGTCGACGTGGGCTCGGTCACCACTCCGTGACCTCGCGACCGCGGCGCGGCATGCTGGGGGCATGAGCGCACGGGCCGGAGTCGTCGTCATCGATGGGTACTGCGGCGTCTGCGCCCGCAGCGCCGACCTCCTCGTGCGCCTCGACCGTCGCGCGCACCTCACGATCGTCCCCTCCCAGGAGCTCGGCGCCCTCGACCGGTACGGGCTGACTCCGGGGCAGGTCGCCGCCTCGGTCTGGTTCCTGCCGCGCCCGGCCGACGGCGGGCGCGGCGGCGGTCGGACCGCCCGTCCGGTCGGCGGTGCCCGCGCGGTCGGCGCCGCGCTCGACACGGCCCTCGGCATCCGCCTGTTCGAGCCGATCGCCGGGGCGCCGCTGCTCGGCCGGGTGATCGAGCGCGGGTACCGGTGGGTCGCGGCCAACCGGCGCCGTCTCCCGGGCGCGACCCCCTGGTGTCATCGCGTCGACACCTGCGCCGAGCCGGCCTAGTCCGGGACGGAAGGCCCCACCGGCCAGCTCCCGACGGCGGTACGGTCGAGGTGAGACCGACGGAGCGAACCCAAGGAGGGGATCGACATGTCCGAGTCCGCACCCACCGCATCGGTGAGCACCATCCTCGTCGGGGTCGACGGGGGAGTCCCCGCGTGCCGCGCGCTCGAGTGGGCGCTGCGACGGGCGAGTCACACGGGTGCGCTGGTCCGCGCCGTGTGGGTCGACGAGGAGCGGGGCCACTCCGACGAGCCCGTCACGGCCAAGGCACTCGCCTATCAGCTCGAGCGCGCCGCCGCCGCGGCGGGCCTGACGCCGGCGTCGACCCCGACGGTCGAGCAGGAGCTCGTCAGCGGCGACGTCGTCGACGAGCTGCGCCGCCGCGCGAGCGAGGCCGACCTCCTCGTCATCGGGACGAACTTCCACCACGGCGTCATCGGGTGGTTCAGGGGCACCCGCGCCCTCACCCTCGCCGCGGACGCCTCGGTGCCCGTCGTGGTCGTGCCGGACGTCGAGCTCGACGGCCGCGCGGACGTCGTCGTCGGCGTCGATGCCGCCGGTCACGCCGACCAGGCCGTGCTGTGGGCGGCCGCCGAGGCCGCGGCCAGCGGGCAGACCCTCGTCCTCCTGCAGGCGACGCCGCTCATGGTCGGCTCGGTCCCCGCCTACGTCGAGGTCGGGAACCTGCACACGGAGCTGGTCGAGGAGGCGCGCGAGGCGGTCGACCGGCTCGCCACCGAGCTGACGGAGCACGAGCCGGGGCTGCGCGTGCGCGGCAACGTGACGACGGAGTGGCCCGTCCAGGCGCTCTCGCAGGCCGGCCGGACCGCGTCGCTCGTGGTCGTCGGCAGCCGCGGGCTCGGTGCGATCCGACGGTTCGTCCAGGGCTCGGTCAGCTCCGAGGTCGTCCTCAGCCTCACCGGCCCGGTCGCGATCGTCCGGTAGCCGGCCGGGGTCGCCGGCAGCTCCGGCCGACCCGTCCGGTCGCCGCCGGTCGCCGCAGCCGACGCCGCGCTCGGGACGTCGGCCGGCACCCCCGAGCGTCCGCGGCGTCACCGGTCGCCCGCCGGACACCTCCCGGCAAGCGCGCCGTCACGCTCCGGCCAGGTCCGCCGGGTACGGTCGGAGCCGACGGAAGGGGCATCATGACGGATCCGACCGCGACCCCCGCGAGCACCGCCGACGCGCCGGCCACCGTGGCGACCGCCGGGACGATCCTCGTGGGCGTCGACGCCGAGACCCCGAGCCTGCGCGCGCTCGAGTGGGCACTGCGGCGCGCGGCCCGAACCGGCGCGCGCGTCGTCGCCGCGTGGACGGTCACGTCGCACGAGAGCGACGACGACGCCGAGCGCGCCCTGACCGAGCGGCTCCGCGAGGCGCGCGTCGCGGTCGAGGCGCTCGACGCCGCCGACCCCGGGCCGCGACCGGACCGCCCGGACACCGACGACCCGGACGCTCCCGCCCGGCCCGCGCTGGAGGCCGAGCTGCTGCACGGCGACGTCGTCGGCTCGCTCCTCGCTCGCGCCGCGACCGCCGACCTGCTCGTCATCGGCACGAACTACACGCCGAGCGTCGTCGGCCGCCTCCGCGGCACCCGGGCGCTCAAGCTGGCGGACGACGCGCCCGTCCCCGTCGTCATCGTCCCCGACGTCGAGCTGGGCGGGCGCCGCGGCATCGTCGTCGGCGTCGACGGGACGGACAAGGACGCGCCGGCGGTGCCGTGGGCGGCGGCGGAGGCCGCGGCGAGCGGCGACGAGCTGGTGCTCCTCAACGCGGCCGCGCTGCCGGTTGGCGCCGTTCCCGCCTACGCCGACGCCGACGAGGTGCAGGACGCGGTGGTCGCCGCCGCGCGGGACACCGTCAACGCGATCGCCGCTCGCGTGCGCGAGGCGCACCCGGACCTGGAGATCACCGGCCGGATCACGTCGGAGCTGCCGGTGGTTGCGCTCTCCGAGGCGGGTGCGACGGCGTCGCTCGTTGTCGTGGGCAGCCGCGGTCTCGGGGTGCTGAGGCGGTTCCTCCAGGGGTCGGTCAGCGCGGAGGTCGTGCTCACGCTCGCCGGCCCGGTGGCGATCGTCAGCTGACCCCCGGCACGGGCTCGTCGAGCACGACCGACCGGAGCACGACGGCCTCGTTGTGCTCGGTGTCGCGGGCCGCGTAGAGAAGCGTGACGACGGGGTGGTCGACCGCGGCCGAGCGCAGCGTGGCGAGGGCCTCGCGGTGGTCGTCGTCCCTGAGCTCGGCCTCGTACTCGCTGACGAACGTCGGCCACGTCGCGGGGTCGTGGTGCCAGCGCTCGCGCAGGTCGCTGCTCGGGGCGACGTCCTTGAGCCACAGGTCGAGCGCGGCGCGCTCGTGGCTGATGCCGCGCGGCCAGAGACGGTCGACCAGGATGCGGTAGCCGTCGTCGGGCCCGGCGGGCGCGTAGATGCGCTCGAGCCTGATCTCTCCCACTCCTCGACCGTACGCCGTCCCCGCGCGGCGGGCTAGGAGTCGCGGACGGTCTCGTCGTCGGCCCGGCGGACCGCCTCGTCCTCGTTGGCGCGACGCACGGCCTCCGCCTCGAGCTCGGCGTCGCGGGCCTCGCGCTCGGCGTTGATCGCGTCGAGGTCGACGGTCAGCTCGTCGATCCGGAGCAGGTCCTCGCGGACGCGGCGCGTCCGGTACCCGGCGCGACCCACCATGTGGGCCGAGACGGGCGCCGTGAAGAGCTGGAACATGACGACCAGCAGCAGCGTCCAGATGACGTTCCCGGTCCGGATCTCGAGCGCGAGCGCGGTCATGAGCATCGCGAGGCCGAGGGACTGGGGCTTGGTCGCCGCGTGCATCCGGGCGAGCAGGTCGGGGAACCGGGCGATGCCGATGCCGGCGACCATGACGAGGAACGAGCCGGCCAGGAACAGGATGGCGGCGACGGTGTCGAGCACGTGCGCGAGCGTCGAGCCCGGCACGATGGCGAAGGCGTCCATCAGGTCCCCCCGTCCCGGCGGCGCAGCGTTCGTTCGCGCGAGACCTCCCGCGCCGGCCGCACCCCGTCGCGCGTGCCGCGCGCGTCGGCCGGTCGGCCGGTCGGCCGCGAGCCGGCGCGGTCGGGATGCTCGCGCGCGGCCTCGTCCTCCTCCTCGCGACGTCGCTGCTCCTCGAGCGCGCGCGCCTCCTCGCGGGTGAGGATGCGGCGCTCGTCGTCGGACTCCTGCGCCGCGAACCGCGCGATCGTCACCGATCCGATGAACCCGACGAGCGCGAGCACGACGAGCACGGGCACGAGGTCGGTCCGCTTCGTGTGCGCCGACACCAGCGCGACGGTCGCCAGGACCGCGGCGGTCACGACGTCGAGCGCGACGACCCGGTCGAGCATGCTCGGGCCGCGCTCGACTCGGAAGAACGCGAACGCCGCGCCGACCGCGACGAAGACGCCGCAGATCGCCAGGACCACGATGCTCATGAGGGCACCTGCCCCGCCTCGTCGGACGCCCGGGACACGCCGCCCGTCGGCCCGCCCCACCAGCGCCGCGGCGGCAGCCCGGCCTCGGCGATCTCCTCGGGCGAGCCGAGCGCGTACAGCACGATGGTCTCCTGCTCGTAGACGGCGGCGCGGGCCGCGGCGAGGGCGGCCTCGTCCGGCAGGTCGAAGACGTGGAGGTAGAGGGTCGACGTCGCGCGGTGCGCCTCCACCACGATCGACCCGGGGACGAGCGAGCACAGGTCGGCCGTGAGCGTCAGGTAGAGGTCGTTGTGCGAGCGCAGCGGCACGCGGATCACCCCGCCGTGCGGGATCCTGCCGAAGCTGAGCGCCATCCGCGCCACGTAGATGCTCGCGACGAGGATGTCCCAGGCCAGCCGGCCGAGCAGCCGCAGCGACCCGAGCGCCGAGACCCGTCCGGCGAACGGGATCCGCGGCATCGGGAACACCCACGACACGACGAACGCCACGACCACGCCCCCGAGCAGGTTCGCCCACGTCAGGTCGCCCCACAGCAGGATCCACACGAGCGTGAGCCAGATCGTCGCCGAGACCGACGGCCGGCGCCGTGGCGCGGATGCCGGCTGTGCCGCGGGCGGGAGCTGGTCGACGGCGATGCGGTGCGCCCCGTCGACGACGTGGCCCTTCGCGGTCACGAGTCCTCACCCCCCGTGCCCGCCGTGCCCGCATCGTCAGCGGTGCCGTCGGCCGAGTCGGACGCGTCGGCGGAGTCGGAGGCGTCGGCCGAGTCGCCGTCGGACACCCCGTCCCCGCGGTCCCCGTTGACGAGCACCGAGGAGATGTACGGCGAGCGGGCCGTGAGATCGGCCGCGGCGCTCTCGGCGTAGGCGTAGAGCGGGCCGGCGAACACCGTGATCGAGACGGAGACCGCGACGATCGACGTGGCGGCGGCGAACATCGAGCGCGGCGTCCGCACCTCGGGCAGGGGCTCCGGCGCGGGCTGCCAGAACGCCTTGTTCCACGCCTTGACGATGGCGTAGAGCGTGAGCAGCGACGTCACGAGACCCGCGGCCACCACGGCGTAGGCGAGCGGCGTCGCCCGGTCGATGCCCGCCTGGAGCAGGCCGACCTTCCCGAGGAAGCCGGACAGCGGCGGGATGCCGGACAGGTTGAGCGCCGGGACGAAGAACACGATCGCCAGCGCCGGCGAGAGCTTCGCGAGCGACCCGAGCCGGTCGAGCGACGTCGTCCCGCCGCGCTGCTCGACGAGCCCCGCGACGAGGAACAGCGCCGTCTGGACGGTGATGTGGTGGGCGACGTAGAAGATCGTCGCCGCGAGCCCCACGTCCGAGGCGAGCGCGATCCCGAACAGCATGTAGCCGATGTGGCTGACGAGGGTGAACGACAGCAGACGTTTCAGGTCGTCCTGCGCGACGGCGCCGAGGATCCCGACGAGCATCGTGAGGATGGCAAGGACGAGCAGGACGTCGTCGAGCCGGCCGCCGGGGAAGAGCAGCATCTGGGTCCGGATGATCGCGTAGATCCCGACCTTCGTCAGGAGCCCGGCGAACACGGCGGTCACGGGCGCGGGCGCGGTCGGGTAGGAGTCCGGCAGCCAGGCCGACAGCGGGAAGATGGCGGCCTTGATCCCGAACCCGAGCAGCAGCATGGTCTGGAGCACGAGCTGCGTCGTCGGGTCGACGGCCGGCAGGCGCTCGGCGAGCTGGGCCAGCGTGAGCGTGCCGGTCGCGCCGTAGATGAGCGCGATCGCGACGAGGAAGATGACCGAGCTCAGCAGCGAGACGATGACGTAGATCGTGCCCGACCGGATCCGCTCGCGCGTGCCGCCGAGCGTGATGAGGACGAAGCTCGCCCCGAGCACGATCTCGAACGCGACGTAGATGTTGAACAGGTCGCCGGAGATGAACGCGTCCGCCACCCCGGCGGCCAGCACGAGGTAGGTCGGGTGGAACACCGAGATGGGGGCCTTCTCGTCGGTGTTCGCCTCGTCGCTCGCGCCCTGGGCGATCGAGTACGCGAGCACGCCGAGCAGCACGATGCTGGACACGAGCAGCATGAGCGCGGCCAGCCGGTCGACCACGAGCGCGATCCCGACCGGGGCCGACCACTCGCCGACGTTGACGACGAGCGGGCCGCCGTCCGCCTGGAACAGCAGCGCGATCGCGACGCCGAGCACGATGGTGAGCGCGGACACCGAGATGACGGCCTGCAGCCGCGGCCGACGCGCGAACGTGAGCGCGAGGCCGGCGGCGACGAGCGGGACGACGACGGGCAGCGGCACGAGCCAGAGGGACTGGGTCATCGCTCGCCCCCCTCGTCCGTCGTGTCCCGAGCTGGTGTCGTCGGGAGGTCGTCGTCCTCGGTCTCGTCGCGGACCTGCGCGGCCTCGAGGGCGGCGTTGCGCCGGCCCTCCTCGTCCGAGCGCAGGTCCAGCTCGCCGCGCTCGGCGCGACGGGCGATGCGGCGGTCCTCGACGTCGTCCTGGATCTCGTCGTGACCCGTGAGCTGCCAGGAGCGGTAGGCCATCGCGAGGATGAAGGCGGTGAAACCCAGCGTGATGACGATGGCCGTCAGCACGAGCGCCTGCGGGAGCGGGTCGCTCATCGGTTCGTCGGACGACCCGATGAGCGGGGGTGCGCCGGCCGCGCCGCCCATGACGAGGATGAGCAGGTTGACGCCGTTGCCGATGAGGGCGATCCCGATGAGCACGCGGGTGAGGCTGCGCTCGAGCAGCAGGTAGACCCCCGTCGCGACGAGCGCGCCGACGACGATGACGAGCACGAGCGACGGTGTGTGGTCGGTGACGATCACGATGCGCCTCCCTCGGTCGTCGGTGGTGTCGGTGCGGTGGAGCCGGAGCCGGGTGTGCCGGCCGACGGCGCCGGTTCCGTCGGTGGCGTCCCGCGACCGGGCCGGATGCTGACGCCGGCGCCCACCTCGGCGCCGATCCCTGCACCGCCGGCCGCGACGCCCGCGCCGACCGGCCGCCGCGGCTCGTCGTGCCCGATCTCGGGCCGCGCGGTGCCGGCGGCCTCGGCCTGCCGGTCGAGCTCGGCGCCGAGCGTGCGCAGCACGTCGAGCACGAGCCCGATGACGACGAGGTAGACGCCGATGTCGAAGAACAGCGTCGTGACGAACTTGACGTGCCCCAGCGGTCCGGCGTCGAACTGGACGACCGCGGACTGGAGCACGGTGCCGCCGAACAGGAGCGGGACGACGCCGGCGCCGGCCGAGAGGAACAGACCCAGCCCCATGAGCACACCGGCGTTGACCGGCGCGGCCTCGCCGAGCTCGTACCGGCCCCCGGCGAGGTAGCGCAGCGTGAGCGCGATGCCGGCCACGAGCCCGCCGGCGAAGCCGCCGCCCGGGGCGTTGTGGCCCGAGAACAGCAGGAAGATCGAGAACACGATCATCGTGTGGAACAGCAGCCGCGTCGCGATCTCGAGGATGACGCTGCGGCGCTGGGGCGCGAGCGTCGCCGCCGCCGAGATCCAGCGCTGGTTGCGCAGCGCCGTGCTCGCCTGCCGCGTCATCCGGGTGACCCAGTGCTCGGTCATCGCGTCGGAGCTGGCCGGCGCCTCGTTGAACGCGGCGTGGCCCGCGTCGTCGCGGACGGGGTTGACGACGGGGGCGCCGGCTCCGGCGCCGACCACGTCGGCGTCGCGCGTCCCCTCGGCCGGCCGGTGGGCGGCGGCGCGCTCGGGCGCCCCGGCGCGCTGGAGGGTGACGAGGGTCGGGCCGCCGGCGGCGCCGTCGGTCCACACGGCGACGGGGCCGGCGTCGGCCGCGCGCTCGACGCGCGCCGTCCGCACCCGGAGGAAGACGAGCGAGGCGACGCCGGTCGCCGCGACGAGGAGCACGGAGATCTCGCCCATCGTGTCCCAGGCGCGGATGTCGACGAGCGTCACGTTGACGATGTTCTTGCCGTACCCGTAGTCGTAGGCCTCCTGCGGGAAGTACGTCGAGACCGGCTGCTCGACGCGGGCGGAGATCGCGAGGATCGCGACGAGGCTCACGAGCGTCCCGACCGCCAGACCCAGCCCGGCGCGCAGCCAGCGGCTCTCGGTGAGGGGCCGGTTGGAGAAGTACGCGGGCAGGCGGCGCAGCACGAGGACGAACACCACGAGCGTGATGGTCTCGACCAGCACCTGGGTCAGCGCGAGGTCGGGAGCCCCCTGCAGCTCGTACAGCAGGGCGACGCCGTACCCGGAGATGCCGAGCAGGAGGACGGCCTTGAGCCGGCGGCGGGACCTGGCGGCCGCGATGCCGGCGGCGACGACGAACGCGCCGACGACGGCCTGCACGGGGGAGTCCCACAGGCGGACGGGGCCGAACGCCGGGCCAGCGGCACCGCCGGCGGTCTGCGCGGCCTCCCCGGAGATCCAGGCCCAGGACACGAAGACGGTCGTCGTGACGAGCACGATCGCGACGTAGAACGGGATCGAACCGCGCTGCACCAGGGAGGTCGTGTACCCGGCGAACCGGTCGAGCCGGCGCATGAAGTGGCGGTACGCCTCGTCGGCGGAGACGCCGAGACCCGCGTGGCGCTGCACCCACGACGAGCGCCCGCCCAGCCAGAACAGCGCGATGCCGGCCACCAGCACGACGCCGGTCAGCAGGAGCGGCACGCCGAACCCGCCCCACAGCACGAGGTGGCCCGCCGTGCCCTCCGGGTACCGGTCGGCGTGGGGCAGGAGCAGCCGCTCGCCGAGCCACGGCACGAGCCCGACCGCGAGGCCGCCGAGCGCCAGCACGACGGGCGAGACGTACATCTGCCAGGCCTCGCGGTCGACCTCGGTGTCCGACAGGCCGTCCTTGTCCGAGAAGGCGCCCCACCAGAACCGCAGCCCGTAGGCGACGGTGAGGATCGAGCCGATCACGAGGACCGCCAGCAGCCAGCCGGCCGAGGACGACCCGTGGCCCCCGGCGTGGAGGAGCGACTCGAGCGCTGCCTCCTTCGCCACGTACCCGGCGAACGGCGGCAGGCCGATCATCGACGCGATGGCGAGCGCGGCCACGACCGACAGGGTCGGCATCGAGCGGCGCAGGCCGGAGAGCTGATGGATGTCGCGGGTGCCGGTGGCGGCGTCGACGATCCCGACGATGAGGAACAGCGACGCCTTGAACAGCGCGTGCGCGCCGAGCATCGCGATCCCGGCCAGCGCGACCCCGCGGTCCGGCTGGCCGACGAGCATGACGAGCAGGCCGAGCTGCGAGACCGTCCCGTAAGCGAGGACGAGCTTGAGGTCCCACTGCCGCAGGGCGCGCCAGCCGCCGAGCAGCATGGTGACGCAGGCGAGGACGAGGAGCGGGACCTGCCACGCGTCCCACGTCGCGAACCCCGGCGCGAGGCGCGCGACGAGGTAGACGCCGGCCTTCACCATCGCGGCCGCGTGCAGGTAGGCGCTCACCGGCGTCGGCGCGGCCATCGCGGCCGGCAGCCAGAAGTGGAAGGGGACGAGCGCCGACTTGCTGATCGCCCCGACGAGCACGCAGACGATCGCGACACCGCTGAGGGTCGTCAGCTCCGGCGGCGACGTCGTCAGCTCGTGGAACGAGTACGACCCGCCGGGGATCTGCCCGAGCACGATGATGCCGCCGAGCATCACGAGGCCGCCGAACGTGGTGACGATGATCGCCTCCATCGCGGCCCGGCGGGAGACCTTGCGGTCGAAGTAGTGCCCGATGAGCAGGTAGGAGAAGACGGTCGTCAGCTCCCAGAACAGGTAGAGCATGAGGGTGTTGTCGGTCGCGACGAGGCCGAGCATGGCCCCGGCGAACGCGACGAACACACCGGCGAACCGACCCTTGCCCGTCGAGGACGCGGCGAAGTACCAGGAGCAGTACAGGAGGACCAGCGCCCCGACGCCCCCGACGATGAGGAGCATGAACCAGGAGAGCGTGTCGATCCGGAAGACGATGTCGAGATCGAGGCCCGGAACCCAGGACCAGCGCTGCTCGACCACCTCGCCCGAGGTGATCCGGGAGGTGAGCGTGAGGGCGTAGACCGCGGCGCTCGCGGGGGCGAGCGCGAGGACCGCGAAGACCCGCCGTCCCCACTGGCGCATGGCGAGCGGGCTCACGATGGCGGCCACGCCATGCAGCAGCAGGATCTGGATCAAGGGATGGTCCCGTCGTCGGTTGCGGTGGCGGGCGATCACATTCTACGGAACGTCACGGGCGCTCGCCGGAGGCTGTGGACATCCGGACGGGTCCGCGGGCCGCCGGACGGCCGCCGGGCCTCGCCGGGTCGTCCCTCATCGGTCCGCCTACTCTCAAGGCGCGGCCAACGGGGTGTCAGCGCTGGCCTTTCGTGGCACCATGGGCGAGCCAAGGTCGGCGTCCCCTCCCCCTGCGGCGCCGACCGGGAGAGGTGGTGTCAGATGGTCAACGTCCTCATCGTCCACGGTCGCAGCCGACCCCTGTTCGGCCCCGTGGAGATGCGCGAGCAGTGGCTCGTCGCGCTCGACAGCGCGTTCGCCGGAGCCGAGCTCACCCCGCCGTTCACGGACGAGGAGGTGAAGCTGCCCTGGTACGGCGACGCGCTCACGCACCTCGTCGGCGGCGTGACCCGCGGCGAGGCCGAGCGCGTCTCCCTCAGCGGTGACCTGCCGCACGACGAGCGGGCCTTCGTCCTCGCCGTCGTCGAGCAGGTGGCCGAGGCCTACCGGTTCACCCAGGAGCAGCTCGACGCCGTCGCCGAGCCCGCCGACGAGCGCGCGCCCCGCGGCTCCTGGGGATACGTGCGCAACGTGCTCGGCGCCGTCGACCGGTTCGTCCCGGGGATGAGCGGCGCGACGGTGGCGTTCGTCGCGCGCGAGTGCTTCGGCTACCTGACGGATGCGCGGCTGCGCCAGACGATCGACGACGGCGTCGCCAGCGTGCTCGACGCCGGCGGTCCGTCGGTCGTGCTCGGGCACTCGCTCGGCGCCGTCATCGCCTACCACGTGCTGCGGGCCCACCCCTCGGCCGCGTCGTGGGACGTGCCGCTGTTCGTCACGATGGGCGCGCCGCTGGCGTGGCGCCCGGTCGCGCGGGCGCTCGCCCGGCTCGAGACGCCGCGCGTGCCCGCGTGCGTCGGGACCTGGGTCAACGCGCGCGACCCGCTCGACGCCGTCGCCATCGGTGGCCGGCTGGTCGGCGCGTTCCTCCCCGGCGGCCCCGGGCTGCCCGAGGTGCTGGAGGAGGACGGGATCGTCAACCCGGACGACGGCCGGCACGCCGTCGAGTACTACCTCGCCGACCCGCTCGTCGCGACGCGCATCGACGAGGTGCTCGCCGCGGGCTGAGCCCTTGCGGGCCGTCGCGGGCGGCCGGGCCCAGGGCCCCTGCGCCGGCCGCGGCCGTCTACGATCGCACGATGGGCTGGCGGCAGTGGGGGATCGGCAAGCGCAGCTCCCGTCGCGGCGATCCGACCGGCTCGCCCGGTGCCCGGGAGATCTCCGACTGGCTCGAGAGCTCCTCGCCCGCCGTCGAGGGTGACGACGAGCCCAACCCCTATCTGCCGCCCGGCACCCCGCCGACGTGGGCGGAGGCGTCCGACGAGGCGCTGCTCGGGGCCGGATCGCGGGGGTCGAAGCGTCGGCGTCGCGGCAAGCGGAACCCGGAGCCGTCGGGGACCGACGGCGGACGCGGCGCGTCGAAGCGCCGCGCGCGAGGGGCGAGCGGAGGGGCGGGGGCGAGCTCGTCCGCGCCGCGGCCGACGCCCGCGTCGTCACGCCCGTCGACGTCGTCCCCGACGGCCGCGGCGAGCGGCCCCGCGACGGCCCGACGGAGGCCGACGTCCGGGTACCTCGTCGTCGTCGCCCTCGTCCTCGCGCTCATCGGCGGCGGCATCTGGTTCGCCAACCGCGACCGTCCGCCGGGCGACCTCGGCGGCCCGGCGGTGCCGAACGCCGACCCGACCCGCGCGGAGCTGGTCGACCTCGACCCGGTCTGGGAGGCGTATCCGAGCGACGTCGTCTACGGCGGGATCGGCGGCGGGTCCTACGACACGTCGCCGTTCGTCGTGACGCCGGAGACCGTCGTCGTGCGCCGCGGCGAGGACCTGTTCGAGGACTCCGAGGCCTATGCGCTGATGGCGCTGTGGCGCGAGGACGGCAACATCGCGTGGGAGCTGGAGCTCGACGGCGTGATCTGCGCCACCGAGCTCCTGCACGTCTCGGGCGCCGTCGCGCACGCGTCCGAGGCGGAGGAGGTGGTCGTGTGCGCGGGCAACCGGCCGGCCGACGCCGCGACGGACGGCGCCCCCGCGGGCGAGCGGCTCCTGTTCCTCAACCCGACGACGGGCCGGATCGGCCTCGACCAGGAGCTCGACGCGCCCCCGGCGAGCATCGCGACGGCCACGCAGGGTCTCGTGGTCCAGGACCGGCTCGCGCTCCCCGGCACCGCGGGTGCCCCCGCCGCGGGCGAGGGGGCCGTGCTCGGGCTGCACTGGTTCGACGCGACGGGCCGCGAGCTCTGGGCGGCCGACGCGGTCGAGGTGAGCGGTGAGCTGGCCGACCGGTTCGTCCCCGACGACCCCGATCCCGACGACCCAGAGCCGAAGCTCTACAAGACCGAGTGGACCAGGTACGGCGACGCGCTGCTCGTCGCGATGAGCTGGAACGCCCTCGTGCTCGACGCCGCCGGCCCGCACGTCCTGCTCGACGACGGCGACCGCGAGCTGACCTGCGGCACGCTCGCGCCTGCTGGTCCGTCGCTCGTGTGTGCCGACGGGTGGCGGGCGACGCAGGTCGTCGCCGACCCCGCGACGGGCGACTGGCGCGAGGGATGGGTCTCGGAGGTCGGCGCCGTCGGTGCGGAGCGGCTGCTCGCGCCGCTCCTGCTGGGGGAGGACTCCGAGGACGACGTCACCGCCGTCATGACGCTCGACCCGGCGACCGGGGCGGCCGGCGCCGAGCTGGCCCGGCTGCGCGGCTACTACATCCGGCTCCACGGGACCCGCGAGGTCCCGGTGCTGCGCGGGAGCGACGCCCTCGTCGTCCTGGCTCCCGACGGCGGCTCGGCGCTCTGGCGCCGCGGCTTCGACAGCGACTACGGCGGGCTCGGGCTCTTCGTGGCCGGCGACCGCGTCGTGCTGCCCGACTACTCCCCGTCGCCGCGGCAGGACGTCGTGCTGGACGCGGCCGACGGACACGAGGTCGCGCGCATCACCGAGGGCACGCTCTGGCCGGTCGAGGGTCGTCAGGTCCTCTCGCTCGCCTACGACGGGGTGCGTCTCGTCGAGCTGCCCTGAGCTGGATCAGCTCCCCCGAGGTGGATCAGGCGAGGTCGGTCGGGTCGAGCAGGAGCTCGTCCTCGTCGACCAGCTCACCCCCGGCGGCGGCGTGGAGCGCGCGGGCCGCCTCGGAGATCGCGGCGCGCGCGTGCTCGCGCGTCTCGAGCGCCGCCGCCGTCTCGCCGGGCAGTCGGCCGGCCGCCGCCGCCCGCACCGCGGGGTCGGCGAGCCACTGCAACCGGTAGGCGATGACGCCGCCGCCCGTCCAGGCGCAGTCGGCGAGCGCCGCCGGGATCACCTCGGCCGCCTCGACGTGGAGCGTGACGCTCGACGGGGTCGCGGTCGGGACCGGCCAGTCCGCCCCGTACCCGTCGAGGCCGGCGGCCGCCGCCTCCTCGACGCCGCGCAGCAGGACGAGACCGGGCAGGTGCGGCTCGAGGATCGCCGCGGTGGCGGCGGGCTCGAGCCAGGTGGGGGAGTAGAGCGTGATGTCGACGGCGCTGGCCGGGTCGGGCTCGACGACGACGCCCTCGCTCGTGCGCAGCCCGCCGGCGAGGCGTCGGGCGCAGGCCGCGAGGACGTCGAGCACCTGACGCTCGAGCCCGGTCGGGTGGTGGTCGCCGAACGCGTCGAGCAGGTCGCCGTAGCCGTCGGGCAGCCGCGGGACGGCGCCCGACCGCTCCGCGCCCACGTCGACGACGAAGGCCGTGCTCGCCCAGGGTGGAAGGCCGAGGTCGGCCCGGTTGACGATGTCAACGCGCCAGGGGCCGGTCAGGGTCGCGCGCTCCAGCGTGCCGTCGGGCAGGGTCGGGACGGCGTGCCCCGCCGCGAGGATCTCGGCGTGCTCGGCCGCGAGCAGGTCGAGCACGCCCGGCAGCCCCGGGGGGCCGTCGGTCGGGGCGGGCCGCCACGTGGCGCCGACGACGCTGGAGCCCACGAGCGCGTCGAGGTCGCTCCACGTCACGTCGTCGTCGAGCAGGAGGAGGTGGTGACCCCCGGCCGCGGTGCGGGTGAGCCGCGGCCACGCCGGTCCGCCGGGCGACCGGTCGGTCGGCTCGCCCGGCTCCGTCGACCCGGACGGCCCGGACGCCGGGAGCGGTCCGGTCACGGCACCTGCGTGCGGTGGAAGTCGACGTGCGAGCGGCTCGCCGTCGGGCCGCGCTGGCCCTGGTAGCGCGAGCCCGTCGCGCCCGAGCCGTAGGGGCGCTCGGCGGCGGAGGACAGGCGGAAGAAGCAGAGCTGACCGATCTTCATCCCGGGCCAGAGCGTGATCGGCAGCGTCGCGACGTTCGACAGCTCCAGCGTCACGTGCCCCGTGAAGCCCGGGTCGATGAAGCCGGCCGTCGAGTGCGTCAGGAGGCCGAGGCGGCCGAGCGACGACTTGCCCTCGAGGCGCGCCGCGACGTCGTCGGGGAGCGTCACGAGCTCGTGGGTCGCGCCGAGCACGAACTCCCCGGGGTGCAGGACGAACGGCTCGTCCGGCCCGACCTCGACGAGGCGGGTCAGGTCGCTCTGGTCCTGCGCCGGGTCGATGACCGGGTACTTGTGGTTGTCGAACAGCCGGAAGAACCGGTCGAGCCGCACGTCGACGGAGCTGGGCTGGACCATCGCCGGGTCGTAGGGGTCGAGGGCCACCCGGCCGGACTCGATCTCGGCGCGGATGTCGTGGTCGGAGAGCAGCACGGGTCAACGGTAGTGGGGCCCGGCTGCGGGCACCACGGGTTCGCGGGTGTCGAGCCATCGCGGCCCGATGAGGTACGGTCGAACGTTCTTCTCGAGAGGGGGAGCGGGATGACGGAGCCGCGCGACGAGACGCCGGGGGGTGGCAGCGACCCCCTGTACTGGTGGGACCAGGCCGCCCTCGACCCTGCCCCGGACGCCGACCCGCCCGGGCCAACCCCCGTGTTCCCGGCCGGCGCAGCGCCGCTCGCGCCGAGCGCTCCGTCGTCGCCGGTGAGTCCGACGCCGCCTCCCGCGACCCCACCGCTTCCCGCGTCGCCGGGCCCCGCCGCCCCGTCGTCGGTCCCCTCGTGGGGGACGCCGGGGCCGGCCCCGAGGACGGGTGCGCCCACGCCCTCCTCCCGCCCGTCGTCGAGCGCCCCCCGATCGATGTCGACGGCGACGTCGACGGCCGGGACGACGACCGGCTACGCGACGACGTCCAAGCCGCGGAGCGGCAAGCCCGGTGTCGGCTTCTACGTCGGGATGGCGGTCGTCGCGATGCTGTTCATCGGCGGCATGGTGCGGGGCTGCGGCAGCGACTCGACGACCGTCGTCGACCCGGACCCCGCGCCGACCTACAGCCAGGACCGGGACGCGACGCGACCGACGGCGGACCAGCTCCTCGACCCCGTCCCCCTCGAGCCGTCGTGGACGACCGACCTCGACGGAGCCATCCGCTACGCGCTGGACGGCTCGACCGAGTGGAAGCCGCAGATCATTCTCGGCGAGAGCACCTGGGTCGTGGGCATCGGCGAGTACGACACCCCGGTCGACACGCTCGTCGGGCTCGACGCCGCGACGGGCGAGCAGGTCTGGTCGGCCACGCTCGAGGGCGCCGTGTGCGCCGACGAGGACGGGTTCGAGCAGATCCTCTGCCTCGACGCGCCCGGTGGCCTCGGGCCGCAGGGCGGGCGGAGCACCGCGATGTCGCTCGTCGCCGTCGGGATGGACGACGGCGTCACCGAGTCCCACGACGTCGATCTCGGGTCCGTCCGCTCGGTCCACCGGACCGACGAGGGGCTCCTCGTCTACTCCGACTCCACGCAGGGGGCCGACGCGATGATGAGCCTCGTCTCGCCGACGGGCGAGGTGCTGTGGTCGACGCCGGTGCTGGCCGGCGACGAGCCGACGACCCTGAGCGAGAGCGAGGTCACCTCCTTCTCCTGGCTCGAGCTGGCGGACTCGGCGGTCGCGCTCACGACCACGAGCGCCTTCGTGTCGGTCGACCCGGCGACGGGGCCGGTCGCGCCGCCGGTCTCGTGCCCGCTCCTGGCCAGCGACGGGCAGGCGCTCTACTGCCGGTCGTACTACCCGGACCAGGGCGTGGTCAGCTACGACTCGCGGGCCGAGCAGCGCTGGCTGGCGACGGGCCTCGAGCTCGTCTACCCCTACAGCTCGACGCCGTCGCCGGTCGTCGTCGGCGACGGGAACGAGTACCCCGCCGACGAGACCCTGGCGATGGACTGGTCGACGGGCTCCGTCACGGGGACCGGGGTGGAGCTGCTCGCGTCCGACGACGACCCGGACTCCTGGTACTGGTCCTCCGGCTCGCCCGGCCGGCCCGTGCTGGTCGAGACGTGGTACGACCCGTCGCTGATGCGGCTGACGGCGCTCGACGACGAGGGGCGGCCGCTCTGGTCGCTGGTGGGCGACGGATACCCCGCCATGCCGCCCGTCGTCACCCTGTCCGACGGACGCGAGGTCGTCCTCGTCCAGATCGCCGGCGATCTCGCGGCGATCGACTGGAACACCGGGGAGCAGATCGCCGTGTACGACGACGGCGGGTACGGGACGATCGAGCAGGGACCGTCCGGCGTCGCGCAGGTGCAGTACGCGAGCGTGTCGCGGCTCGAGCTCGGGTAGGATGGTCTCCGGCGTCGCCCCGAGCGGCGCCGCGCGGGTGTAGTTCAATGGTAGAACTTCAGCTTCCCAAGCTGACAGCGCGGGTTCGATTCCCGTCACCCGCTCCGCACGACGGCTCCTGACGTCGTCGACGCCCGGTCCCCGTCGTGGGGCCGGGCGTTTCGTTCTTTCCGGCCGCTTCGCGGCGCTCCGGCCCGTCGTCCCGGGGCGCTCAGGCGAAGGAGCGCCAGAGGAGCCAGCCGGCGAGCGCGGTCGCGGCCGCGATGACGACGAGCTGCGTCCCCACCCAGAACCATCCGGGCCAGCCGGTCTGACGGGCGAGCTCCGCCGGGTCGCTGCCGCGCGGGGACGGCGCGACCGCCGCCCAGTGCCGCCAGGCGCCGAGCACGAGGACCGCCGCCACGACGAGGACCACCGTCACCGACCGCGCGTCCGAGCGCCACCACCACAGCGCGCCGGCGGCCAGGCCGACCAGCAGGGTGACGCCGGCCGTCGTCCACGACCGCACGAACGGCAGCGTGACGACGCAGCCGAGCGCGACCAGCAGGAGCAGCAGCGGCGCCCAGCCCGCGAGCGCCACCCAGACGAGCCCGGCGCCGACCAGCGCCGGCATCGGGTAGCCGGCCCACGTCGTGAGGGCGAGCCCCGGCCCGCGTCGCTTCCCGACGGTGACGGCGTGTCCCGACATGTCGCCGCGGACGACGAAGCCGGTGAACCGGCGACCGACCAGGACGCCGACCACCGCGTGCCCCAGCTCGTGCACGAGCGTGACGCCGATCCGGACGAGCCGCCACAGCGGCGGGACCGCCACGAGCGCGACGCCGAGCGCCACCGGCAGCCACAGCACCCACGCGGGCGCGGCGCCGTCGGGGCAGAACGTGTCACCGCTCAGCCGGGCTCCGGCGCACCAGCCGCTCGCCGGCCCGTCGGCGTCCGGTGCCGTGCGCTCGACGACGGCCCGCCACCACGCGGCGTCCGCCCAGGGCAGCCACGCTAGAGCTCCCACGCCTCACCCCACTCGATCTTCCGGGCCGCGCGGAAGGCGTCCCGGTCGCGCTTGGTCACGGTCACCTGCTCGATCCCACCGTCCGGCGCGCACAGCTCCAGCCGGATGTGCCCCGGCCGCGTCTCGGGGTGGCGCAGCACCCGACCGGCCGGTCGCGCGATGGCCGGGCCGCTGGTCGGGGCCAGCGCCGCGACCCAGCTGAACTTCTCGTCCTCGAACCCGCGCTCGCCGCCCTTGGCCGCGCGGTGCTCCCGGGTGCGTGGCAGCCGGACGGCCGCGTGGCACCAGTCGCCCTCGCGCGCCGCGACCGGGCACGCCTCCTCGTGCGGGCACGGCGCGGCCACCCGCCAGCCTCGGCGCAGCAGCTCGGCGCGCACCTCGAGCACGCGCCGGAACCCCGCCGGCGTCCCCGGCTCGATCACGACGACGGCCTCCCGCGCCCCGGCCGTCAGTCGGTCGACGAGCGCGCGACGGGCTGCGTCGTCGATCTCGGACAGGACGTAGCCGGCCACCGCGAGGTCCGCCCGTCGGTCCGGTCCGGCGGCGTCGTCGGTGTCGTCGGCGGGGACGGCCGCGCCGGCCCCGGGGTCGGCGCGGCCGACCCGGCGCGGGCCGATCGAGGCGAGGGTCGTGGTGACGTCGAGGTCGGTGGCCGCGAGGACCTCGCGGGCGACCGCGAGGGCTGGCGCCGAGTAGTCCTCGAGCGTCGCGGCGTCGAGGGAGTCCCAGGTGGCCCACGCGGCGGCCGTCGCGGCCCCCGTCCCTGCCCCGACGTCGAGCAGCGTCCGCGGGGCCAGCCCCGGCACGGCGCGGGCGAGCTCCTCGAAGGCGAACCGAGCCGCCGCGAACGTCGCGGGCAGCCGCGTGAGGGCGTACGCGCTCGCGTCACCGGCGTCGGCGATGATCGGCGACGCGGCCGGCCGGTCCGCCCGGTACCGCTCCGACAGCCGCCGCGCCGAGGCCTCCGTGCCGCGGGTGTCCGCGGGGGCGCCGGGCCGGCGGGAGGACCGCAGCCGTGCGAGCCGGTCCGCGAGCTCGGCGGGGAGCTGGATGGTCACGGGCACGGGCAGCAGTCTCTCACCGCGGTGCGTGCCGCGGGCGGCGCGCCGAGTGCCGGGTGCGCGATGCCGGTGGCGGCCGGCCCCGCGCCGACGCGGGAGAATGGCGGTCGTGCCTCTCTCCCCCGCCAGCGGCTCGCTCGCCTCGCGCGCGGTCCCGGCGATCCTGCGTCGTCCCGGCGCCGGCGGCATCCTCGCGATGATCGCGCTCTCGCTCGCGCTGCGGGCGCCGCTCAACGCCGTCCCGCCGGTCGCCGGCGAGCTGGGCGAGGCGCTCGGCGTCTCGGCGGGCGCGGTCGGCCTGCTCACGTCGATCCCCGTCCTCTGCTTCGGTCTCGTGACGCCAGCGTCGTCCCTGCTCCTGCGCGCGCTCGGCCTGCGCGTCTCGGGCGCCGCCTGTCTCATCGGCGTCGTCACCGGGTCGGTGCTGCGATCCGGCGGCTCGTTCGCGCTCGCGCTCGTCGGGACGTTCCTCATCGGCGCCTCGCTCTCGATCGGGAACCTTGTGGTGCCGGTGCTGATCGGACGCGTGTACCCGATGCGCGCGGCCGCTCTCATGGGTGTCTACAGCTCGGTGATGAACCTGGGCTCGACGCTCGCGACCGCCCTCACCGCGACGCTGGCCGTCCTCCTCGGGTGGCAGCTCGCGATCGCCTCGTGGGGTGTGCTGATCGGCGGCGTCGCGCTGCTCGGCTGGCTCCTCCTGCTGCCCGACGCGGCCGTGCACGGCGCGCAGCCCCCGCCCGGGACGGCGGCGCGGCCGGCCCGCGGCGGGTTCGCGCGGACGCTGCGCAGCCCGGTGGCCTGGCTGCTCGCGGCCGCCTTCGCGGCGCAGGCGATGAGCTGGTACGCGATCACGGCGTGGCTGCCCTCCGCGCTGGAGGAGATGCTCGGGATGAGCACGCAGGCCGCGGGGCTCGGCGCGTCGGCGTTCCAGGTCTCCGGGATCGTCGGGCCGATCCTCGTCCCGGCGTTCCTCGCCGCGTCCCGGCGACGGTCCGGCCCGGCGACCGGGACCGGCCGGCCCCGGTCGCAGCGCGACGAGGCGGTGCTCGTCCTCGCGCTCGTGGCGTGCTGGGCCGCCATGCCGCTCGGGATGCTGCTCGCGCCGGGGTGGTGGCTCGTGTGGGCGCTCGTCGCCGGCGTCGGACAGGGCGGGTTCTTCACGACGATCTTCCTGCTCGCCGTGCGGCGCACCGGCAGCGACGACGAGAACCGCCGCACCGCGACGCTCGTCCAGACCTTCGGCTACCTCGCGGCGGCGTCGGCCCCCGTGCTCGTCGGCGCGGTGCACGAGCGCGTGGCCGGCTGGACCGTCCTGTTCGGGATGGTCGGCGTGCTCGTCGTCGTCATGGGGATCGGCGCGCTCGGCGCGGCGCTGCGGCCGATGACGGCGCACGTCGACGCGGCCGGGGTGACCGGCGACGGGGTGACCGGCGACGGGGAGGACGGGGGACGCGATGCACGACGTGACGGGTGACGGGGCTTTCGCGCAGGCGAGCTACCAGGTCCGGTTCGACTGGGGTCGCGCGGGGCTGCGGCGGCTCGCGCCGTGCGACGTCGTGGTCGTCGTCGACGTCCTGGGCGAGGCGGAGGACGCCGCGCGCGAGGTCGTCACCGGTCTGGTGCCGCCCGACGTGCTCATGCTGCGCGGGGGTCTGCGGAACGCCGCGGCCGTCGCCCGCGCCTGCCTGGACGAGCAGGCCCGCCGCGGCGGACGGACGTCGATCGGCGTCGTGGCCGTCGGGGGCGAGACCCGGGGCGAGGCGCGCGACGACGCGGGCGAGGCGCGGTTCGCGGTCGAGGACCTGCTCGGCGCCGGTGCCGTGATCGCGGCGCTGACGGACCTGGGGATCGACCACAGCTCGCCCGAGGCGGCCGTCGCGTGCGAGGGGTTCCTCGGGCTCCGTCGCGCGCTCGGGCACCTGCTGATCTCCAGCGGGTCCGGCCGGGCCATCGTCGCGGCCGACCCGGCGGCGCTCGCGGACGTGCACGACGCGGCGCGGCTCGACGCCGACGACGACCCGCGGCCGCTGCGGGGCTGAGCCGACGCGGAGCGGCTGACGCGGGGCTGAGCCGACGCGGGACCGACCGACGCGGGCGGCTCGCTGCGGGCAGGATGGCGTCATGACGAACGTCTCGGGCCTCCCGCGCGGTGTGTTCCTCGGCCTCGCGACGCTCGACGTGCTCCAGTACGTCGAGCACCCGCCGGGGCCGAACGAGAAGGCGACGTCGTTCGAGCACGCGCTCGCGGCGGGCGGTCCCGCGACCAACGCCGCCGTGACCTTCGCCGCGCTCGGCGGCCGGGCGGTGCTGGTCACCGCGCTCGCCACCGATCCGTCCGGCGACCTCGTGCGGGCGGAGCTGGCGTCCCGCGGGGTCGAGGTGGTGGAGCTGGCGCCGTCGCCGCGCGTCACGCCGGTGTCGTCGATCACGGTCGCGACGGCCACCGGGGAGCGGTCGATCGTCGGATCGGACGCGGCGGGCGCGCCACCCGTCGCGGTCGACGACGACGCGCTCCGCCGGCTGCTCGCCGAGGCCGAGGTGCTCCTGCTGGACGGGCACTACGGCGATGCCGCGGTCGAGGCCGCCCGGCTGGCGAACGACCTGGCCGTCCCGGTGGTGCTCGACGTCGGGCGGTGGAAGCCGGCCTTCGACGCGCTCGTCGGTCTCGCCGACCACGTCGTGTGCTCGGAGGCCGTGCGACCGCCCGGGTTCGAGGGGACCGACCATGCCGCGTCCATCCGGCGGCTGGCCGAGCTCGGGGCCGGTCACGTGGTGGTGACCCGCGGCGGTGGCGAGGTCCTCGTCCGCTCGTCGGGCGCCGTGGAGACGGTCGAGGTGCCGGTCCCGCGCGTCGTCGCGGTCGACACGCTCGGCGCGGGCGACGCGTTCCACGGGGCGTACGCGCACGCGGTGGCCTCGGCCGGGAGGGCGACGGACGGGTCGGAGCCGGCGGCGTCGGGCGCGTCGATGTCCGACGAGCTGCCGCGCCGGGCCGCCGCGTTCGCGGCCGGGATCGCGGCGACCCGCGTGCAGCACCGCGGCCCGCGGGCCTGGCTGGCGCACCTGACCGGCTGACACCGGCGGCTCGCCGGGTCAGTCCTCCGGCGAGGGCGCGGGGGCCTCTACGGTGTTCACCGGGTCGGGGTCGGCGGACGGCTCGTCCGTCGGGTCGTCGGTGGGGTCGGGCGTCGGCGCGGGGGACGGCGTCGGATCCGGCGTCTCCTCGGGCGGGCTGGGCGTGGGTGTCGGGGTCGGACCGGCCGCGTCAGTCGCGCGCGGTGAGGACCAGCGGCCCGTCGGGCGTGATCGCCACGGTGTGCTCGGAGTGCGCGCCGCGCGAGCCGTCGATGGAGCGCAGCGTCCACCCGTCGTCGTCGGTGAAGATCTCGTCCGTGGTCTCGAGGAACCACGGCTCGATCGCGATGACGAGGCCGGGCTTGAGCTTGAGGCCGCGGCCGCGGCGCCCGTCGTTGGGCACGTGGGGCTCGCCGTGCATCGTGCGGCCGACGCCGTGCCCGCCGAAGTCGAGGTTGACCAGCAGGCCGTACTCGTGCGCGACCTCGCCGATCGCCCAGGAGATGTCGCCCAGCTTGTTGCCGACGCGCGCCGCCTCGATGCCGGCCGCCAGGGCGACCTCCGTCGCCTCGATGAGGCGACGGTCCTGCGGCCGCTCGGTCCCGACGATGACGGACAGCGCCGAGTCGCACACCCAGCCCTCGAGCTCGGCGGCGAAGTCGACCGAGAGCAGGTCGCCGTCCTGGAGCACGTAGTCGAAGGGCAGGCCGTGGAGCACCGCGTCGTTGACGCTCGTGCACAGCACCTTCCCGAACGGCATGGCGCCGAAGCTCGGGTGGTAGTCGATGTAGCAGGAGGTGGCGCCCGCGTCGCGGATCATCCGGTGCGCCAGCTCGTCGAGCTCGAGGAGGTTGACGCCGACCGCCGCCTTCTCCTTCAGCGCCTCGAGGACGGACGCCACGAACCGCCCGGCGGGACGCATCTGCTGGACTTCTGCGGGGGTCTTGAGCTCGATCACCCCGCCAGCCTACGGCTGCGGCCGTCCGGAACGCCCGCCCTGTGGACGACCGCGCTCATTACGCTCGACCCATGGCCCTCGTCGTCGCCGCAGCGATCCTGGACGATCTCGTCCACCCCACCCGCCTGCTGGCGGCCCGCCGGAGCGCGCCCAAGACGCTCGCGGGCGCGTGGGAGTTCCCGGGTGGCAAGGTCGAGCCGGGGGAGCTGCCGGCGGTGGCGCTGCGCCGGGAGCTCGTGGAGGAGCTCGGCGTCGAGGTCGCGCTCGGCTCGCTGGTCGCCGGTCCGGGGATCGACGACGCGGAGGGTCGCGGCGTGCTGAGCGACCTCGCCGGGCTGGGCGGGGAGGACGCCGACGCGGCCCACCTCACCTGGCCGATCCACCAGGGGCACGTGATGCTCGTCTGGTTGGCCGTGCTGGAGCCCGGCTCGGGGGAGCCGCGACCGCTGCAGGACCACGACGAGCTGCGCTGGCTGCCCATCGGGGAGTGGCTGAGCGTGCCGTGGCTGCCGGCGGACCTGCCGATCGTCGAGGCCGTCGCGCGCGACCTCCGGGTCACGATTTGATCACGATGTGAGCAAAGCGTCCATGATTCGGACGCTTTGCGCCCTCCGTCCGTTCGTGTCGGTGGTCGCGGTTAGCCTCGACGAACTGACCAACCAAGGAGGCTGCCATGAAGGCGACCCGAATCGTCGCGGCTGGTGCCGCGGCTCTTGTTGCGCTCGGTCTGGCTGCGTGCGGCCCCGAGAGCACCCCGCCCGACACGTCGACCGACGCCACCGCCGGTGGCGACGGGACGACCAGCGCGTCGACCGACTCGGGCTCCGGTGAGGGCACCGGAGTCGTCGGGGGCGCGCTCGACGTCGCCGCGTACGACGAGATCATCGCGAAGGGACCCGTCGCGGACGACGCGGCGGTCGCCGCGTCCGAGTGGGCCAGCGCCATCAAGGCCGAGGGCAAGCTCCGCGTCGGCGGCACCGAGACCTCGAACCTGTTCTCGCTGCTCGACCCGTCGACGAAGACCGTGCGCGGCTTCGACGCCGGCCTGTCCCAGCTGCTGGCGCAGTACATCCTCGGCGAGCCGACGACGGAGCTGACCCAGGTCTCCGTCGACACGCGCGAGGAGCTGATCGTCAACGGTGACGTCGACACGACGATCGCCACCTACTCGATCACGCCGGAGCGTGCCGAGCGGATCGACTTCGCCGGCCCGTACTACGGCTCGCAGGCCGCGATCCTCGTGAAGGCGGACAACACGGACATCACCTCGCTGGCCGACCTGGCCGGCAAGACGGTCGCGACGCAGGCCGGCTCCACGGGTGAGACCCTGCTCGAGACCGAGGCGCCCGACGCCGACGTCCTCGCGCTGCCCGACCACGCGCAGGCGCTCGAGTCGGTCGTGAACGGGAACGCCGACGCGTACGTCATCGACCAGACGCTCCTGCTCAACGCGGTCCTGCAGCAGGAGGGCGCCGTCAAGATCGTCGGCGAGCCGTTCGGCCCGGTCGACCTCTACGGGATCGGCGTGCTCAAGGGCTCGGACGCCACCGAGTTCGTCAACACGTTCCTGCAGCAGATCATCGACGACGGCCTCTGGGCCGAGCTGTGGACCGTGACGATCGGCGACCGCACCGGCGTCACCGAGGTCCCGGCCCCGCCGACGGTCGGCGAGACCGGCCTGTCCTGATCGACCCCGGTCGCCGGGGCCTGTCCGACTCCCGGTCGGGTCCCGCGACCGAGCCGCCGTCGCCGTCGTCGTCGATCGTTCGAGAGAATGACGACGGCGGCGGCGTCGCGGCCGTCCCGCGGACCTCGACGACCTCACGACGGAGGGAGGGCAGATGGAGATCCTGTTCGGCGAGTACGGCGGGCTGCTCCTGCGGGGGACGCTGCTGAGTCTCCAGCTCGCCCTCATCGGTTTCCTCGGGGCGATGGTGCTCGGCACGATCCTGGCGATGTTCCGGGTCTCCCCGATCCCGCCCCTGCGCGCGTTCGGCGGGCTCTACGTCGAGTTCTTCCGCAACGTGCCGATGGTGACGCTCATGATCCTCGTCGTGTACGGCCTCCCGTACGCGGGGGTCAACCTCGGCCAGTTCTGGTCGGTCATCGCCGCGATCATCACGGTCGGCGCGGCGTTCGCGTGCGAGACGATCCGGACCGGGATCAACGCGGTCTCCGCCGGCCAGGTCGAGGCCGCACGCGCGATCGGTCTCACGTTCTGGGGCATCTCCAAGGAGCTGGTCGTGCCGCAGGCGGTGCGCTCCGTCATCAGCCCGCTCGTGACGCTCTTCATCGGGATCCTGCTCTCCTCCTCCCTCGCGGCCGTCGTCGGGATGCGCGAGCTGACCGCCACCGCCGGGTACATCAACAACAAGGCGGCGCTCGGGCTGCTCACCTTCGGCGTCATCGCCGTCATCTACATGGTGATCTCGCTCGTCGCCGCGGGGATCGGCATCCTGCTCGAGCGCCGGTTCCGGGTGCTGCGATGACGGGGGCCGAGCGATGAGCGCGCACGCGCTGTTCGACGCGCCGGGGCCGCGGGGTCGGCTGACCATCCGCGTCGTCACCGGCCTCTCGGTGCTGCTCGCGGCCGGGCTGGCCGCCCTCGTCTACTGGCAGCTCTACCGGACCGGCCAGCTCGCGCCGTCGAAGTGGCGCCCGTTCGCCATGCCGGGGACGATCGAGTACCTGCTCGACGGCCTGCGCGGCACCGCCGTCGCGGCCCTCGGCTCTGCCGTGCTGGCGCTGCCGGCCGGGCTGCTGCTCGCGCTCGGCCGCGTCTCCCGGCACCGCTGGCTGAGCTGGCCGTCCATCGCGTTCATCGAGGGCTTCCGGGCCGTGCCCGTCCTGCTCGTCATCTACGCGTTCATGTTCGCGCTGCCGCAGTACGGCATCAACCTCTCGCACTACTGGAAGCTCGTCACGCCGATCACGCTGTGCGCGGCCGCCGTGCTCGCCGAGGTGTTCCGCGCCGGGATGCTCGCCGTGCCGCGCGGGCAGAGCGAGGCGGCGCTCGCGCTCGGGCTGCGCGAGGGGGCGGTCAAGCGGATCGTCGTGCTCCCGCAGGCGCTGCGCATGGTCGTGCCGGCGCTCGTCGCCCAGGCCGTCGTGGTCGTCAAGGACACCGCGTTCGGCTACGTCGTCTCCTACCCCGAGCTCATGCAGTCCGGGAAGGTGCTGGTCGCCAACACGAACAACCTCGTGCAGACCTACCTCGTCATCACGGCCATCTACGTCGTGGTCAACGTGCTCATCTCGCTCCTCGCGCAGCGCCTGGAGATGTGGCTCAACCGGCGCGGCGGCCGCGGATCGACGTCGATCCTGGCGAAGGCCCGCCGCTCGACGATCCAGTAGCCCCGAGCCCGGCCGGGCGCAGCGTGGCCCTCGCGACGACGGTGTCCACCGTGGAGCCGGGTGCTTAGCCGGATCCGGTTGGTAGGTGGCCACGGCGCGAGCGGTGTCCACCGTGGGGCCGGGTGCGCGGCCGGATCCGGTTGGCCGGGGGCCACGGCGCGAGCGGTGTCCACGGGTGCGCGGTGTCCACCGTGGAGCCGGGCGCGCGGTCAGTCCCGGTTGGTGGGTGGCCATGGCGCGAGCGGTGTCCACCGTGGGGCCGGGTGCCGTGCCCGAGCCGGTTGGTCGGTGGCCACGGCGGGAGCGGTGTCCACGGTGGAGCCGAGTGCTCGGCGGATCCGGCTGGTAGGTGGCCACGGCTGTGGGCTGCGTCCGCCGGTGCGCGGTGTCCACCGTGGAGCCGGGTGCGCCGCCGGATCCGGTTGCTACGTGGCCACGGCGGGAGCGATGTCCACCATGGGGCCGGGTGCCCTGGCCGAGCGGGTTGGTAGGTGGCCACGGCCGGGGGTCGCGTCTGCCGGTGTGCGGTGTCCACGGTGGGGCCGGGCGTGCGGTCAGTCCCGGTTGGTGGGTGGCCACGGCGAGCGCGATGTCCTCCGTCGAGCCGGCTACGGCGGGCCACTCGACTTCCGGCGCGCAGGACCGGCGGGTAGGCTGGTCCCGAACGAAACGACAGGGGAGCGCTGCCACCAAGGTGAGCGCTGAGAGTGCGGGAAGCCGCAGACCCTCGAACCTGCTCCGGTTAGCACCGGCGAAGGAAGTCGGGATCTCTCTCCGTCGTGCACCTCGGCGAGCCGGGGCGCACGACGGACCCTCCCACACCACCGGGAGGACACCATGACCACCACACGAACCACCCGCCGCCGCGCAACCGGCCGCACCACCGGCGCCGCCCTCGGCGCCCTCGGCGCAACCCTCGCCCTCGCGGCCTGCTCGCTCTCGTCGCCGAGCCCCTCCGTCACGACCGAGACCTCCGACACCCCGGGATCCACTGCGACCGACGGCACCGGAACCGCGGCGCCGGCCTCGTCGATCACGCTCGTCACGCACGACTCCTTCAACGTGAGCCAGGACGTCCTCGACGCGTTCACCGCCGAGACGGGCATCTCGGTCACGATGGTCGCGCCCGGCGACGGGGGAGCCCTCGTCAACCAGCTCGTCCTCACCAAGGACTCGCCGCTGGGCGACGTCGTCTTCGGCGTCGACAACACCTTCGCGACCCGCGCGATCGACGAGGGCGTGTTCGAGCCCTACACGTCGGCCGCGCTGCCCGCGAGCGCGGAGCAGTACCTCCTCGGCGACGCCCTGACGCCGATCGACTTCTCCGACGTCTGCCTCAACGTCGACCTCGACTGGTACGAGGAGAACGGCCAGACGCCGCCGGCGACGTTCGACGACCTCGTCCTGCCCGAGTACGCGGGTCAGACGGTCGTGACGAACCCGGCGACGTCCTCGCCCGGCCTCGCGCTCCTCGCCGCGACCGTCGGCGCGTTCGGCGAGGCCACGTCCGACGGCACGGGCGGCTGGATCGAGTACTGGGAGAAGCTGCGCGACAACGACGTGCTCGTCGTCGACGGCTGGTCCGACGCCTACTACGTCGACTTCTCGGGCGGGGGCGGCGACGGCACGCGTCCCGTCGTCCTCTCCTACGCGTCCTCCCCGCCGTTCACGGTCGGCGACGACGGCACCGCCCGGACCGCGGCGCTGCTCGACACCTGCTTCCGCCAGGTCGAGTACGCCGGCGTCATCGCGGGCGCCGCGAACCCCGAGGGCGCGAGGGCGTTCATCGACTTCATGCTCTCGCCGGAGTTCCAGGCCGACGTGCCCGGGCAGATGTACGTCTACCCGGTGGACTCGAGCGTCGAGCTGCCGGCCGACTGGGCCCGGTTCGCGCCGCTCGCGCCCTCGCCGTGGACGGTGCCGGCCGAGGACATCGCCGCGCACCGCTCGGACTGGATCGACCTGTGGGCCAGCAAGCTCCTGGCCTGACCCGCCGCGGCCCCGGGGCACGCGCCCCGGGGCCCAGCGGGTCGACCCCGACGCGGCCGGGCGCACCGGCGCCCGCCGTCCCGGCCGCCGAGCGCGCCTGGACGGCGTGGCGGCGCGCCATGTGGACGCTGGCCGTCGTCGTCCCGCTCGTCTTCCTCGCCGCGTTCTTCGCCTATCCGGTGGCGGCGATCGTCGCGCGCGGCTTCGTCGCGAACGGCGCGCTCGACCTCGGCGGCTTCGCCGACGTCCTGGGCGACCCGCGGACCTGGCGGGTCGTGGCGCACACCCTCGAGCAGGCCGTCGCCGGGACGGTGCTCGCCGTCGTGCTCGCGGTCCCGGGCGCCTACGTGCTCTACCGGTGCTCCTGGCCGGGGCGCGGCCTCGTCCGGGGGCTGGTCGCGGTGCCGTTCGTGCTGCCGAGCGTCGTGGTCGGGGTCGCGTTCCGCGCGCTGCTCGCCTCGCACGGTCCGCTCGGCTTCCTCGGCCTCGACCGGTCGTTCCCGGCGATCGTCGCCGCGCTGGTCTTCTTCAACTACGGGCTCGCGGTCCGGCTCATCGGGACCGTCTGGGAGCGGCTCGACCCGCGGACCGAGCAGGCGGCCCGCACGCTCGGCGCCTCCCCGGCCCGCGCGTTCCTCACCGTGACGCTGCCCGCGCTCGGCCCCGCGATCGCCTCGGCCGCGTCGCTCGTCTTCCTGTTCTGCGCGACGGCGTTCGCGGTCGTGCTCGTGCTCGGCGGCCAGCGCTACGCGACGGTCGAGGTGGAGATCTGGCTGCGGACCACCCAGTTCCTCGACCTGCGGACCGCCTCCGTGCTGAGCGTGATCCAGCTCGTCGTCGTCGCGGTCGCGCTGTGGGTATCGGCGCGGGCGCGCTCCCGCGGTGAGCGGGCGCTGCGGCTCGTCGAGGCCGGCCGCGCCGTCCGCCCCCTGCGCCCGCTCCGCTCTCCGGTCGACGCCGCCACCGCGGCGCTCACGGCTCTCGTCGTCGCCCTGGTCGCGCTGCCGCTGCTCACGCTCGTCGTCCGCTCGTTCCGCCGGGACGGCGCGTGGACGCTGGCCAACTACGCCGCGCTGTCCGGCACGGGTCGGGCCGGCGGCGGGGGCAGCGCGCTCACCGTGAGCGTGTGGGCCGCCGCGCAGAACTCGCTGCGGATCGCGGTCGACGCGACGCTGCTCGCGCTCGTCGTCGGGATCACGCTCTCGCTCGTCCTGTCCCGGCGCCCCCGCCGGCCGTTCGCCCGACGCGCCATCGGGGCGCTCGACTCGGCCGTCATGCTGCCGCTCGGCGTGTCGGCGGTGACGGTCGGGTTCGGGTTCCTCATCGCGCTCGACCGCCCGCCCCTCGACCTGCGCAGCTCGCTCGTGCTCATCCCGATCGCCCAGGCGATGGTCGCGATCCCGCTGGTCGTCCGCACGATCCTGCCGGTGCTCCGGGCGATCGACCCCCGCCTGCGCCAGGCGGCCGCGGTGCTCGGCGCGGCGCCGGGTCGGGTGCTGGCCACCGTCGACCTGCCGCTGGCGCTGCGCTCGATCGGGCTCGCTGCCGGCTTCGCGTTCGCGGTCTCGCTGGGCGAGTTCGGCGCGACGTCTTTCCTCGCCCGCCCCGACCGCCCGACGCTGCCGGTCGTGATCTTCCGGCTGCTCGGCCGACCGGGCGAGGGCAACTACGAGATGGCGGTCGCGGCGTCGGTCGTGCTCGCCGTCGTCGTCGGTGTCGTCATGACGACGGCGGAGCGCCTGCGCCCCGCCGGGACGGGAGACCTGTGAGGAACGACGTCGAGGCCACCGCGCCGCGCCCGGACCGGATGGGCTCCGGGCTGCGGGTCGAGGACGCCACCGTGCGCTACCCGGGTCGGACGGCCTCGACGCTCGCGGTTGACGACGTCACCCTTGGTGTCGAGGCCGGGGAGGTGCTCGCGCTGCTCGGCCCCTCGGGGTGCGGCAAGTCCTCGCTGCTGCGGGCCGTCGCGGGCCTCGAGCCGATGGCGGCCGGGCGCGTCCTGTGGGGCGGCGTCGACCTGACGCGGGTGCCCGTGCACCGCCGCGGGTTCGGGCTCATGTTCCAGGACGGTCAGCTCTTCCCGCACCGCGACGTCGCCGGGAACGTCGCGTACGGGCTGCGGGGGACGTCGTTCGGCGCCACGCGCGCGTCGCGCGCGGAGCGCGTCGCGGAGATGCTCGACCTGGTCGGGCTCGACGGGTTCGGGGCGCGCTCGATCTCGACGCTGTCGGGCGGGCAGGCGCAGCGGGTCGCGCTGGCGCGCGCGCTCGCCCCCCAGCCGCGGCTGCTCCTGCTGGACGAGCCGCTGTCCTCGCTCGACCGGCGCCTGCGCGAGGAGCTCGCCGTCGACGTCGCCCGCGTCCTGCGCGAGGCCGGGACGATGGCCCTCTACGTGACCCACGACCACGACGAGGCGTTCGCCGTCGCCGACCGCGTCGCCGTGATGATCGACGGGCGGGTGCGCCGCGTCGCCGGCCCGGCCGAGCTCGTCGCCGACCCCGGTGACGCCGAGGTCGCGGAGTTCCTCGGCCTCGGGTCGTAGCCGGCGCCGAGCGGCGCGGCCGGGCTAGAGGAGCTCGAGGTCGCGGGCGCGGCGCAGCGCCTCCTCCCGCGTGCTCGCCCCGAGCTTGCGGTACAGGCTGCGCTGCTGGCTCTTCACGGTGTTGACCGAGACGCCGAGGACGTCGGCCGTCGCTCGCGTGCTCGACCCGCGCGCCAGCTCGTGCAGCACGATCGTCTCGCGCGGCGTGAGGTCGGTCGACGTCGTCGCCCCCGCCTCGAGCATGGCGGGGAAGGGCGTGTCGAGGTTGTCCGGCGCGCCCCCGGGCAGCAGGCCCTCGAGCAGCCGGCGGTCGGCGGCCGTGAGTGCCAGCCACATCCGCCGCGACCCGCTCTCCCGGGTCAGCGCGACGGCGCTGCCGACCTGCCGGCGCGCCGCGTCGCGGTTGCCGGTCCGGGTCGCGAGCACCGCGTCGAGCAGGTGCGTGAGGATGCGCAGCGCGACCTGGGAGTGGAGCACCGGCCCGTCGGCCGCCGTCGCCGGGGGACGGGGGCGCGCCGCCTCCAGCATGAGGGTGTCGGCGAGGGAGAGGTGACCCGTGGCCACGAGCGCGGCTGCGCGCAGGAGCAGGGCGAACGTGTCGTGGTCGGCGGTGCTCTCGCCGAGCATCTCGACGGGGGCGCCGGCCGCGGACAGTGGACCGCCGAGGGCCGCCCGCACCATGGTCCGGACGGCGCGGATCCGCTCGACCCAGGTCACGGAGACGAGCCGCGCGTTCGGTGCCATGAGCGCGCGGTCGAGCACGGCCTGGGCCTCGGTGAGCTCGCCTGCGTAGGCCGCGCGCGTGGCGAGCGAGATCGCCTCGAGCCCGGCGAGCTCCTCGAACCGCTGGGGGATCGCGAGCAGGAGGTCCTGCGCCTCGTCGTACCCCTCGCGGTCGTCGCGCTCCATCGCGATGATCGCGCGGGTGTCGAGCAGGATGCGGGCCGCGTAGCGTCCCAGGGCGAGGACGTCCGGCGGCCGCGTCGGGAGGTCGCGGACGAACGTGTCGGCGATCTCGACCTCGCCGGCCCAGACGAGGACCAGCGCGCGCAGCAGGCGGGTGAGCAGCTCCGACGGCGTGCCGGGGCGCTCGTTCGCGTGCGCCTCCTCGAGCAGCTCCAGCGCGCGCGGGGTGTCGCCCGAGATGAACGACGCGGTCGCGATGTTGCGCAGCAGGAACCCGGCGCCCTGGACCTCGATGCCCGCGGCCCGCGCCTCCCGCAGCGAGTCGAGCGCGGTGGTCGCCGCCTCCTGCGCCCGGGCGTGGTCGCCGAGGAAGCGCAGGGCCATCGACTTGACGGTGGAGAGGTAGCAGCGCTCTCCCGGGTCGGACGGGTTGAGCAGGGCGACCGACCGCGCGGCGACGTCGAACATCCGCGGCGCGAGATGACCGCGGGTCGGGTGCTGACGCAGCGCGAAGCCGAGCGTCAGCGCGAGGCTCGGGTACCCCTCGAGCTGCCACTCCTCGACGCCGAGCGCGATGTCCGACAGCGCCACCATGTCGGCGTCGCGCAGGTACAGCCAGCCGGCGCGGCAGGCGCGGTCGAGCAGCGCGGGGTCCTGCGCCTCGAGGGCAGCGAGGCCGGCGACGCCGAACGCCCCGGTCGCCAGCGCCGCCGCGACGACGTCGTGGGTCAGCCGCGCGTGCAGGTCCGGGTCGTTCGTCCGCAGGTGGGTGTGCAGCACGGCGCGGAACGGGGCGAGCACCTCGAACAGGTCGGGACCGGTGGCCGCGAGACCGCCCGTGCGCCAGAACCCGAGCCCAAGCTCCTCGGCGTGGTCGATCAGGTCGCGTCCCGACCGGTCGAGCCGCTCGGCCGCCCCGGCGTCCTCCCCGTCGTCCGCCGCGGGCGGGCGCAGGGCGCGCACGAGGTCGGCGAGCTCGACCGTGAGGTGGCCCGGGACGGCCAGTCGGCTCAGCATCGCGAGCTCGGCCGGCGTCGCGGCGTTGCCGAGCACCTCGAGCGCTGCCTCGTCGGCGAGCGCCCGCAGCCGCTCGGGCGGGACGGCCCCGGGGTGCTGACCGTGATCGGCGAGGGCGAGCAGGAGGAGGCGCATCGTCAGCGCGTGCCCGCCGGTGTGCAGCGCGAGCCGGCGGGTGGTCTCCGGCGACGGCGTCCGGTCGGGCAGCAGCACCGCGATGTCCTCGGCGGTCAGGGCGAGGTCGGGTCCGACGAGCGCGACGGGCACGCGGACGCGCGCCGAGCGGCCCTCGAGCTGGAGGGCGCGTCGCGTCGTCACGATCACGCGGAGTCCGGCGACGCTCGTCACGAGCTCCAGCACGTCGCTCGCGAGCCGCGGGTCACGGGCCCGGTCGAGGGAGTCGAGCACGATCGTCACCGGCGGCTCGCCCGCCCGCAGCGCGACGGTCAGCCGGGCCAGCGCGTCCCGCGGGCCGCCGGCGGCCCCGGCTGCGTCGGTCGGCTCGGCACCGTCGCCCGTCAGGTCGGCGAGCACCGCGGCCCAGGTCTGCTCGGCGTCGTCGTCGGCGTGCACCTCTCGCCAGACGACGACGCGTCCCGCCGCCGCGTCCTCCCGCGCGGCGAGCGTGGCGAGGACGGTCTTGCCGCTCCCGAGCGGGCCGCGCACGACGGACAGTCGGGCGTCCCCGCGCAACCGAGCCACGAGCGAGGCCCGCGGCGCGAGCGGGTCGGGGGGCAGGGGGAGTCGAGCAGGGTCGGTGAGCCGCGACATGTCACACCCTCGGGGGGAAGGGATGGGAGGACTCCAACCTAAGGGACCGGCGACGGATCCGCCCGAACCCCGACCAGCCCGGGCCCGGGCCAGGCCCGGTTCCGGCCTCGCCCGGGCGCCGGTCCGGCCTCGCCGGGGCACCGTTCCTGGCCCGCTCCGGCCCGGGTGGCCCGGGCGCATAGGCTTGCCCCGTGCCCGCCGGCCCCTCGACCCCAGCCCTCGCGCTGCGCCACGTGACGAAGGTGTTCGAGGACGGGACGAGGGCCCTGGAGGACGTCTCGTTCACCGTCGACCCCGGCGAGCTGGTGAGCCTCGTCGGTCCCAGCGGCTGCGGCAAGACGACGGCGCTGCGGATCGCCGCCGGGCTGGAGACGCCGACCGACGGCGACGTCGAGCGATCGGCCGCGGCCAGCGCCAACCTCGGGTTCGTGTTCCAGGACGCGACGCTGCTGGAGTGGCGCACCGCGCGCTCCAACGTCGAGCTCCTGCCCGAGCTGCGCGGCGTCCCGGCGGCGGAGCGTCGCGCGCGGGCCGAGGCGGCGCTCGCGTCGGTCGGGCTGTCCGACGCCGGAGCCAAGCGGCCGCGCCAGCTCTCCGGCGGCATGCGGATGCGGGTCTCGATCGCCCGCGCGCTCGTGTCGGAGCCGGAGCTCGCGCTGTTCGACGAGCCCTTCGGCGCGCTCGACGAGCTGACCCGGCTGTCGCTGCAGGTGCTGCTGCAGGACCTCTTCGCCGCGGCGCGGTTCGCCGCGCTCTTCATCACGCACTCGGTCGCGGAGGCGGTGTACCTGTCCGACCGCGTCCTGGTCATGGGGCTCGGCCGGATCGCCGACGAGGTCGTCGTCCCGTGGGCGCACCCGCGAGCGCCGGAGCTGCGCTACACGGCCGAGTTCGCGGCGCTCGTCGGCGAGGTGTCGGGGCGGCTGGAGTCCGCGGGCGCCTCGATCGGCGACGACCCCCGAGCGGGGGTCACCCGATGACCGCCCGCGCGCCGCGCCGCCTGCCCGAGTGGGTCGCGTCGGTCGCCTCGGGTGTCGTGGCCGTCGTCGTCCTCGGCGGGATCTGGACCTACGTCAGCCTCGTCCTGCTCGACCCCGACCGGCGGTTCCTGCTGCCGCCGCCGTGGGAGGTGGTCGCGACCCTCGGCCGGCCGAGCGTCATGCAGCCGATGCTCGAGGCGCTCGGCCGCACGACGATGGTCTCGCTCGCCGGCCTCGCGATCGCGGTCGCGCTCGGGGCCGCCTGGGCGATCGCGATGAGCCAGTCGCGGTGGGTCGAGCGCGTGATCTACCCCTACGCGGTCATCCTGCAGACCGTCCCGATCCTCGCGCTGACGCCGCTCATCGGCGTGTGGTTCGGCTACGGCATCCCGGCTCGCGTGGTCGTCGCCGTCATCATCGCGATCTTCCCGGTCATCTCGATGACGTTCTTCGGGCTGACCTCCGGCCCCAGTCCCGCGGCGCACGACCTGTTCACGCTCGCCCGCGCCACGCGGTGGCAGCGGCTGACGCGACTCGAGCTGCCGGCGGCCGTGCCGTCGATGTTCACCGGGCTGCGCTCGGCGGCCGGGTTGTCCGTCATCGGCGCGATCGTCGGCGACTTCTTCTTCCAGCAGGGCGCCGTCGGCATCGGCGGGCTGCTGCGGGTCTACACGCTGCGGCTCGACATGGCGGTGCTCCTCACCGCGGTCGGGCTGACGGCACTGTTCGGCGTCGTGGTGTTCACGGTGTTCGGCGTGGCCGAGCGGCTCGTCGTCGGGCACTTCTACGGCGCCCCCGGCGGCGGCCGCCGCCGCTGACGCCGGCCGCCGCCGCTGACGCCGGCCGTGCGCCGCTGAGCGTGCCCCAACCAAGCGGTCACCCGACTGGTCGCCGTTCGACAGGTTGTCGACGAAAACCGACAGGTTGTGCGTGAGCACCGCGTCCGCCGCGCCGCGACCTGATTGCGTGCTTGGTACACGCCGTCGCGGCGTGGCCGGCGGGACGTGCGTGGGGGCGCGACCGGCCGAGACCTCAAACGGCGCCAGCGGGCACGATCCGCGGTCGCGCCACACGAAGGAGAAGACACACGATGACGATCAGGAGATCGAGGGTCGCGAGGCCCGTCCTGACGGGGACGGCGCTGCTCGGCGCCGTGGCGATGGTGCTGAGCGGCTGCACCTCCACGCCGAACGACGGGTCGACCCCGTCGACGTCCGGGGGCACGGCGGACGCCGGCGACGGGACGTCGTACTCGACCGAGGAGATCAGCGACGGCAGGACGACGTTCGTCCGGGTGACCAACCCGGGTGATGGCGCGACCCTGTCCTACAGCCCGGACAGCGGCATCGAGCTGCTCGACGTCGCCGACGGCGAGCTGACCTACGCGTTCAAGGACCTCAACGGCAACGGCGAGCTGGACACCTGGGAGGACTGGCGGGTGCCGGCCGCCGAGCGGGCCGCCGCCCTCGTCCCGTCGCTCTCCACGGAGCAGATCGCCGGCCTCATGCTGTTCAGCAGCGGCGAGAACTCGCCGATCGACGGACTGAGCGACAACCAGCGCGACTACCTCACCACCAGCCACCTGCGCAACGTGCAGAACGCCGGCAACAACGACGTCACCGCGAACGTCACGTGGGTGAACCAGATGCAGGCGTTCGTCGAGACGCTCGCGTCCGAGGACACCCCGTACGTCCCGGTGAACTTCGCCTCCAACCCGCGCTCCGACGCCACGAACCAGGTGGCGTACTCGCAGGCCGAGAACGTCTCGCAGTGGCCGTCGTCGCTCGGCATGGCCGCGACGTTCGACCCCGAGCTGGTCCGCGAGTTCGGTGAGATGAGCTCGCAGGAGCTGCGCGCCATCGGCATCACGACGCTCCTCGGCCCGCAGATCGACCTCGCGAGCGACCCCCGCTGGTCGCGCGTGTACGGCACGTTCGGCGAGGACACCGACCTCGTGACCGACATGACGGCCGCGTTCGTCGAGTCCTACCAGGACGACCCCGACAGCACCGGCCCCGACGCCGGCTGGGGCACCGGCTCGGTCAACGCCATGATCAAGCACTTCCCGGGCGACGGCGCCGGCGAGAGCGGGCGCGAGTCGCACTACCAGACCGGCAAGTACGCCGTGTTCCCCGGCGACTCCTTCGACCAGCACCTCCAGCCGTTCCTCGGCTCGCTCGACTCCGCGGCCATCATGACGTCGTACTCGATCACGCTCGACGGCGACGGCCAGCCCATGTTCAGCTCCGAGCGCGGCACGGCCTACGTCAAGGACATCATCGACATCCTGCGCGAGGAGCACGGATACGAGGGTGTCCTCGTGACCGACTGGGCGATCACCTCGGGCGGCTCGGGCGACCCCGACTCGCCGTACGGCACCGCATGGGGCGTCGACGAGCTGACCCAGGGCGAGCGCCACTTCGAGATCCTCAAGGCCGGCATGGACATGTTCGGCGGGAACACGGCCGTCGGCCCCGTCATGGAGGCGTACGACTTCTGGGAGACCGCCCACGAGGCCGGTGAGCTCGACGTCGACGCGCGCACGCGGTTCGAGGAGAGCGGCGCCCGCATCCTCACGATGGTGATCCGCACGGGCCTGTACGAGGACCCGTTCCTGGACCTGGAGAGCTCCAAGGCGGTGCTCGGCAGCCCCGACAAGATCGAGGCGGCAGCGAACGCGCAGGCCGACTCCGTCGTCATGCTCAAGAACACCGGCGACGCGGTCTCCTGCGCGGCGCCGGTCGACTACTCCGACGCGACCGTCTACATCCCGCGCACGTTCGACGCCGGCATGTCGACCTGGTTCAGCCCGGCCGTGCCCACCGAGGGCCCGGTCGTCGACCTCGAGCTCGCCGAGCAGTACTTCGGCACCGTCGTGACGGACGAGGCCGAGCTCGACGCCGAGGGCAACGTCATCAGCTACACGGCGCCGGACCTCAGCGACGTCGACCTCGTCCTCGTCGGCATGCACTCGCCAAACAACGGGATCTACCACACGGCCCCCGGGTACGACACCGAGGCCGGGCACTACTACCCGATCTCGCTGCAGTACCGCCCCTACACGGCCGACGGCGACAACGTGCGCCGGGTCTCGATCTCGGGCGACCTGCTGCCGGACGGGACGCGGGAGAACCGCTCCTACTTCGGCCAGACCTCGCGGATCAGCAACGAGGGCGACCTCGACTCGTTCGACCGGGCCGTCGCTGCCGTCGAGGCCACGGGCAAGGACATCCCGGTGATCGCCGTCGTCAAGGCGACGAACCCGTTCATCCCGGCGGAGTTCGAGTCCCGGGCGGACGCGCTCCTCGTCGGCTTCGGGGTCTCCGACCAGGCGCTGCTCGACGTGGCGACCGGTCAGCACCAGCCGGCCGGCCGGCTGCCGATGGCGTTCCCGATCGACATGGACGCCGTCGAGGGGTCGTTCGAGGACACGCCGATGGACGTCGCCGCGTTCGTCGACTCCCAGGGCAACACGTACGACCTCGGCTTCGGTCTGAGCTGCTCGGGCGAGCAGCTCTCCTAGCCCGGCCGGTCCGTCCCCTCCGATACCGGGGTGACCTCAGTCGCGATACGCGATCGGGCTCACCCCGGTATCGGAGTCGGGCGCCGGTGCCGCGCCCGCGCCCGCCCCGCCCGCGCCGGATCACGGTTCGATCACGATCGGATAACGATGCGATATCGCCCATGACCAGCACCAACAGGTTGTGCCCCGGAAACGACAGGTTGTCCCGCGCCGCGGGCCGACCGCGCCGCCGAGTGGTCGAGTGGAGGGCACCGAGACACGCCACCGTGGTCGTGTCGGGACGAAGGAGACATCGATGACGATCGCACGAGGGTCGGTCAGGCCGGTCCTGGCGGGAGCAGCGCTCGTGAGCGCGCTCGCGCTGGTGCTCGCCGGCTGCACGTCGACGCCGTCAACGGACCCGAGCGACGGCGCGAGCGCGTCCGCGTCGGGGACGACGGCGGGGGACGAGAACACCTACTCGACGAGGGAGGTGAACGACGGGAAGACGACCTTCGTCGAGGTCACCAACCCGGACGGCGGCAAGACGCTGTCCTACAGCCCGGACAGCGGGATCGAGCTGCTCGACGTCACCCACGGCGACCTCACCTACGCCTTCAAGGACATGAACCGCAACGGCGAGCTGGACACCTGGGAGGACTGGCGTCTGGATGCGTCCGAGCGCGCGGCCGACCTCGCGCAGCAGCTCTCGGTCGAGCAGATCCAGGGCCTCATGCTGTTCAGCTCCCACGAGCGCTCGCCCGCCGACGGCCTGACCGACGCGCAGAAGACGTACCTGTCCGACGACCGCCTGCGCAACGTGCTCAACGCTGCCGACAACCAGATCGCGCCGAGCGTGACCTGGGTGAACGAGATGGAGGCGTTCGTCGAGGGCCTGGCGAGCGAGGACGAGCCCTACGTCCCCGTGAACTTCAGCTCCGACCCGCGCTCCGACGCTGCCGGCGGCTACACGGCCTCGGCCGTCACCGACATCTCGGTCTGGCCCAACTCGCTCGGCCTCGCGGCGACCTTCAGCCCGGAGACGGTGCTGCAGTTCGGCCAGATGGCGTCGGAGGAGTACCGCGCGCTCGGCATCAACATGGCGCTGAGCCCGCAGATCGACCTCGTGACCGACCCCCGCTGGTCCCGCAACAACGGCACGTTCGGCGAGGACCCGGAGCTCACGGGTCAGCTCGGCGCCGCGTACGTCGAGGGCTTCCAGTCGGGTGAGTCGTCCGTCGCGACGACGACGAAGCACTTCCCGGGCGACGGCTCGGGTGAGGGTGGCCGCGAGTCGCACACGGACATCGGCAAGTTCGCCGTGTACCCGGGCGGCAACGAGCAGGGCTCCTTCGAGCCGTTCAAGTCGACGCTCGACTCCGGCGCCGTCATGCTGTCCTACTCGATCGGGATCGCGGCCGACGGCTCGGCCGCCTTCGGCGACAAGGTCGCGACCGCGTACGACAAGGAGAAGGTCGGCCTGCTGCGCGACGCCGGCTACGACGGCGTCATCATGACCGACTGGCGCGTCACGCACGACATCGAGGCGTTCGGCGGCCCGTGGGGGATGGAGACCGCGACGGAGGAGGAGCGGCACTACGCCGTCATCCAGTCCGACGTCGACATGTTCGGCGGCAACAACGTCCTCGCGCCGGTCAAGGCGGCGTACGACCTGTGGCAGGCGGACTTCGAGGCCGGCAACGGCGTCGTCGACGTCGACGCGGAGACCCGGTTCCGCGCCTCCGCCGAGCGGATCGTCCGGATGATCATGAACAACGGCGCGTACGAGAACCCGTACGTCGACCTCGAGCACTCGACCGAGGTCATCGGCAGCCAGGACAAGATCGACGCCGGGTACCAGGCGCAGCTCGACTCCGTCGTCATGCTGAAGAACGACGGCGCGATCGCGGCGGCCGAGGCCGGCGACTGGGCGGACAAGACGGTCTACGTGCCGCAGTCCTACGACCTCGGCTTCGACAACCCGATGCTCGGCACCGAGTACTCCCAGGGCCCGACCTTCGCGATCGAGGTCGCGCAGGAGTACTTCGGCACCGTCGTGACCGACGAGGTCGAGCTCGACGCCGACGGCAAGGTCGTCGGCTACACCGCGCCCGACCTGAGCGACGTCGACGTCACCGTCGTCGGTATCAAGCCCCCGCAGCAGGGTGGCCTGTTCGGCGGGTTCGACGCGGCGACGGGCACCTACATCCCGATCTCGCTCCAGTACCGCCCGTACATGGCCGACGGCCCGAACGTGCGCCAGACCTCCATCGCGGGCAACGCGCTCGCGGACGGGACGCAGGAGAACCGGTCGTACCTCGGGCAGACGAGCCAGATCTCGAACGAGGCCGACCTCGACGCGATCGAGCGCGCCGCCGCGGCCATCGAGGCGTCGGGCAAGGACATCCCGCTCATCACCGTCATCCGCACGGGCGAGGTCATGATGGACCACTCCACCGTCATCCCGGCGGAGTTCGAGGCGCTGTCCGACGCGATCCTCATCGGCTACGGCGTGGCGCAGTCCGCGTACTTCGACGTGGCCCTTGGTCTGCACGAGCCGGCGGCGCGCCTGCCGATCGGCCTGCCGGCCAGCATGGACGCCGTCGAGGGCTCCTACGAGGACGTCCCGAAGGACGTGGAGTCCTACGTCGACTCGGCCGGCAACACCTACGAGTTCGGGTTCGGCCTGAACTACTCGGGCCCGATCTCCTAGCGCCCGGCTGAACCTCCGACAACGGGGTGGGCTCGATCGCGAGACGCGATCGGGCCCACCCCGTTGTCGGAGGGGGGAGCGGGCCGGGCGGCGGCTGGCGGTGGTGGCGATCCGACCTCCGGGTCGCGATCCGGTCATGGGGTGGAACAGGTCGTGCACGAATATCGACAGGTTGTCGACAATGTGACCACTCGCTCTGTTTTTCTTGATTGCCTGCTGGGACACCCCGCGACGGGGTGCGTCGGGACGTGCACGGGGGCACCGGCCCGGCGGGTGAGCCAGAGGGTCGTCGGCGGCGCCGTCCGCCGACCGCCAGACGAAGGAGACAGACACGATGACGATCGGGAGATCGACACCTCGACGCCGCATCCTCGCCGGAGCCGCCCTGAGCGGTGCGCTCGCGCTGGTGCTGGCCGGGTGCACCGGGACACCGGGTGAGACCGGGAGCCAGGACCCGAGCGGGGACGGCACGACGAGCGCAGCTGAGACCGGCCCCTTCGAGACCCGGCAGGTCGACGACGGGACCACGACGTTCACGATCGTCGAGAACCCCGGCGACGGCCCCCGGCTCTGCTACGGCGCCGAGAGCGGCGTCGCGATCCTGGAGGAGGCGGACGGCGACGCGACCTCCGCCTTCAAGGACATGAACGGCAACGGCACGCTGGACGCCTGGGAGGACTGGCGTCTGGACGCGTCCGAGCGCGCGGCCGACCTCGCGCAGCAGATGTCGGCCGAGCAGATCGCCGGCCTCATGCTCGTGAGCTCGCACGAGCGCTCCCCGCAGGACGGGCTGTCGGACGCGCAGATGACCTACCTGTCGGAGTCGAACCTGCGCAACGTGCTCAACGCCGCGGGCAACGACGCCGCGGCGATCATCCCGTGGGTCAACCAGATGCAGTCCTACGTCGAGACGCTGGCGACGGACGGCACTCCGTACGTCCCGGTGAACTTCAGCTCCGACCCGCGCTCGACGGCGGGGTCCGGCGGGTACAACTCCGACGGCGACGACATCTCGCGCTGGCCCTCGAACCTGGGCCTCGCGGCGACGTTCGACCCCGAGCACACGGTCAAGCACGCCGAGATGGCCTCGGCCGAGTACCGCGCGCTGGGCATCGCGACCGCGCTGGGGCCGCAGATCGACCTGGCGACGGAGCCGCGCTGGCTCCGCGTCGGCGGCACCTTCGGCGAGGACGCGGACCAGAACACGGAGCTCACGGCCGCGTACGTCGACGGCTTCCAGGGCACCGGGGGAACGGACGCGTGGGGCGCCGAGTCCGTCAACGCGATGATCAAGCACTGGGCCGGCGACGGTCCGGGCGAGGGCGGCCGCGAGTCGCACCGCGACGTCGGCAAGTACGGCGTCTACCCGGGTGGGAACTTCGAGGAGCACACGCAGGCCTTCCTCGGCTCGTTGAACGCAGCGTCCGTCATGACGGCCTACTCGATCGCGCTGGACGCCGACGGGCAGCCGATCCTCGGCGGCGACCGGACCGGCGCGGCGTACGACCACGCCCGGATGGACCTCCTGCGCGAGGAGAACGGGTACGACGGCGTCGTGGTCACCGACTGGAGCGTCATGCGCGCGATCGGCGACACCGGCGCCGACGGCAAGCCCGCGACCAGCGGTCAGGCGTGGGGCGCCGAGCACCTGACGCCCGCCGAGCGGTACTTCACCGTCCTGAGCACCGGCCACGACATGTTCGGTGGCGTCAACGACGCGACGTACATCCTCGAGGCCTACGACCTGTGGCAGGAGAAGTACGAGGCCGGGGAGGTCGACGTCGACGCTGACACCCGCTTCCGCGAGTCGGCGGCCCGGATCCTCACCCTCATGCTCAAGCCGGGTCTGTACGAGTGCGCCTACCTCGACATGGACGAGTCGCTCGCGGTGCTCGCAAGCGACGACAAGGTCGAGGCCGGCTTCACCGCGCAGCTCGACTCCGTCGTCATGCTGAAGAACGACGGCACGATCGGCGCGTCCGAGGCGGCGGACTGGACGGACAAGACCGTCTACGTCCCGCGCGCCTACGACGTCGGCTTCGCGTCGGCGACGGGACCGGGGGAGTACCTCGAGGGTCCGACGCTGACGGTCGAGGTCGCCGAGGGGTACGTCGGGACCGTGGTGACGGACGAGGCGGAGCTCGACGCCGATGGGCACGTGATCGGCTACACCGCCCCCGACCTGAGCGACGTCGACGTCGTCCTGGTCGGCATGGACAGCCCGAACAACGGCACCAACTTCTCCGGCTCGGGGTATGACGCCGAGTCGGACCAGTGGTACCCGTTCTCGCTCCAGTACCGCCCGTACACGGCGGACGGCCCGAACGTGCGCCAGGTCTCGATCTCCGGTGACCTCCTCGAGGACGGCACGCAGGAGAACCGCTCCTACGCCGGCAACACGTCGCGGATCGCGAACGAGTCGATGCTCGACGCGTTCGAGCGGGCAACGGCGGCGGTCGAGGCCAGCGGCCGGGACATCCCGGTCGTCACCGTGATCCGGGCGATCAACCCCGTCATCCCGGCGGAGTTCGAGGCGGCGTCGGACGCGATCGTCGTCGGGTTCGGCACGAGCGACGCCGCGCTCATCGAGGTGGCGCTGGGTCTGTACGAGCCGAAGGGGCGCCTGCCGATGCAGTTCCCGGCGGACATGGACACGGTCGAGGCCCAGCTCGAGGACGTCGGCAAGGACATGACGCCGTACACCGACTCGGCCGGCAACGTGTACGACTACGGGTTCGGCCTGAGCTACGCGGGCCCGATCTCCTAGCCCGCCCGGCCAGACCTCCGATACCGGGGTGGGCTGGGTCGCGAAACGCGATCGGACCTACCCCGGTATCGGAGGGGGGCGTCCCGAAAGGGGCCTTCGAGCGGAGGCCGACCCGGCCCCGACCGGGTCGGGATCACGCCCCGATCACGACTGGATCACGGTTCGATAACGGCGGACTGGTGCGGATCGTGGGCGCGGACAGGTTGTGCGTCGGAACCGACAGGTTGTGCAGATGGCCCCCACGGGAACGTCGCCGACTGGTTGCCTACGAGTCACACGCCACAGTGGTCGTGGCTGCCGGGTGCGACTAGGAAGTCGTCCGGCGGTGGGTTCCACGGCGGCTCGATCTCGACACGGTCGAACGGGTGCGCCAGACGAAGGAAGAGAGACACGATGACGATCGGGAGACCGACGGTCAAGCACGTCATGGCGGGGGCCGCGCTCACCGCGGCGCTTGCGATGGTGCTCGCCGGCTGCACGGGGTCGCCGAGCGACACCCCCAGCGGTGACGCGAGCGCGTCCGAGACCACCAGCGAGGCCGCCAACAACGACCCCAACAGCTACTCCACCGAGGAGATCAGCGACGGCAAGACCACCTTCATCCGGGTGACCAACCCGGGCGAGGGCAAGCAGCTGTCCTACGGCTCCGAGAGCGGCATCGAGCTGCTCGAGGAAAAGGACGGCGACCTCACCTACGCGTTCAAGGACATGAACGCGAACGGGACGCTGGACACGTGGGAGGACTGGCGCCAGGAGACGTCGGCCCGCGCCGAGTCGCTCGCGCAGGAGCTGTCGATCGAGCAGATCGCCGGCCTCATGCTGTGGAGCTCGCACGAGCGCGCCCCGCAGGACGGCCTCACCGACGCGCAGAAGACCTACCTGGAGGAGTCCAACCTCCGCAACGTCCTCAACGCCGCCGGCTCCGACGCCGCGGCCACGGTGCCGTGGGTCAACGAGATGCAGGCGTACGTCGAGACGCTCGCGACGGCCGACGCGCCCTACGTCCCGGTCAACTTCAGCTCCGACCCGCGCTCCACGGCCGGTTCCGGCGGCTACAACGCCGCAGGCGCCGACATCTCGCGCTGGCCCTCCAACCTCGGTCTCGCCGCGACGTTCAACGCCGAGCACACGCAGAACTTCGGCGAGATGGCCTCGGCCGAGTACCGCGCGCTGGGCATCACGACGGCCCTCAGCCCGCAGATCGACCTCGCGAGCGAGCCGCGCTGGCTCCGCGTCGGCGGCACGTTCGGTGAGGACGTCGCTCAGGTCACCGAGCTCACGCAGGCCTACGTGAAGGGCTTCCAGGGCACCGGCGGCGAGGACGTCTGGGGCTCGGAGTCGGTCAACGCCATGATCAAGCACTTCTCGGGCGACGGCCCGGGTGAGGGTGGCCGCGAGGCGCACACCTACGTCGGCAAGTACGGCGTCTACCCGGGCGGCAACCTTGCCGAGCACACCCAGCCGTTCCTCGGCTCGCTCGACGCCGCGTCCGTCATGACCGCCTACTCGATCGCGCTCGACGCGAACGGCCAGCCGCTGCTCGGCGTCGACCGGATGGGCACCGCCTACGACCAGGGCCGGATGGACATCCTGCGCGAGGAGAACGGCTACGAGGGCGTCATCGTCACGGACTGGGGCGTCATGTCCGGCTCCACCGACGAGGGCGCGATGTTCGGCATGGCGTGGGGCGCCGAGGACCTGACCCCGGCCGAGCGCTACTTCAAGGTGCTCGGGACGGGTCACGACATGTTCGGTGGCGTCAACGACGCGACCTACATCCTCGAGGCGCACGACCTGTGGCAGGAGAAGTTCGAGGCTGGCGAGGTCGACGTGGACGCCGACACCCGCTTCCGCGAGTCCGGCGAGCGCATCCTCGCGATGCTGTTCAACCCGGGTCTGTACGAGGACCCGTTCCTCGACCTCGACGAGTCCAAGTCGATCCTCGCGAGCGACGACAAGGTGGCGGCCGGTTACGCCGCGCAGCTCGACTCGGTCGTCATGCTGAAGAACGACGGCGCCATCGCCGCGTCCGACGCCGAGTCCTGGAAGGACAAGACGGTCTACATCCCGCGCTCGTACGACACCGGCTTCGACGGCCTGTTCGGCCCGGGCGAGTACACCGAGGGTCCGGGTCTCACGATCGAGGTCGCCGAGCAGTTCTTCGGCACCGTCGTCACCGACGAGGCCGTCACGGACGCCGACGGCGTGGTCACGGAGTACACGGCTCCCGACCTCACCGACGTCGACCTCGTGCTGGTCGGGCTCAACAGCCCGAACAACGGCGACCCGTTCACCGCCTCCGGCCAGGACAAGGAGACGGGCGAGTGGTACCCGTTCTCGCTGCAGTACCGCCCCTACACGGCCGACGGTGCGAACGTGCGCCAGACGTCCATCGGCGGTGACCTCCTGCCCGACGGCACGGTCGAGAACCGGTCCTACTTCGGCCACACGTCGCGGATCGCGAACGAGGCCGACCTCGACGCCTTCGAGCGGGCCACCGCGGCCGTCGAGGCGAGCGGCAAGGACATCCCGGTCATCACGGTCCTCAAGGCCGTCAACCCGGTCATCCCGGCCGAGTTCGAGGGCAAGTCGAACGCCATCGTCGTGAGCTTCGGCACCAACGACCAGGCGATCCTCGAGGTGGCGCTGGGCCTGTACGAGCCCCAGGGCCGTCTGCCGATCCAGTTCCCCGCGAACATGGACACGGTCGAGGCCCAGTTCGAGGACGTCCCGAAGGACATGACGCCCTACACGGACTCCGCCGGCAACGCGTACGACTACGGCTTCGGCCTGAACTACAGCGGCCCGATCTCCTGATCCTGACGGAGACGCCGCAGCAAGCCGCTCCGGGCGACAGTGGGACCACCCCGCTGTCGCCCGGAGCAGGCCACGGGGTGGTCCCGTGGCCACACAACCCCTCGAGGAGGATGCAGTGAACACGAAGCGACTGCTGAGCTCGGTTGCCGGGCTCGCGCTGGTTGCCGGTGGGGCCTTCGGCCTCGCGGCCTGCGGCGGCGACAGCAACGGCGGCACGACGGGTGGCGACGGCGGTTCGTCGGAGGACGCCCCGGCGGCCTCGGAGTCGGACATCGCCGAGGACCTCCAGAACGCCCGCCAGGCCGTGCTGGACGCCCTCGCCGAGGACGACAGCTGGAGCCAGATCATGCTCGCGAGCGACGTCAAGGCCCCGACGGTCAAGTACGGCCTCCTCGTGGTGCCCTACTCGTTCTCCGAGGCTGCCTCGCGCATCCAGAGCACGGTCGACATCAAGGACGGCAAGTTCACGATCGACGGCGACTCCGCCGCGACGGGCCAGACCTGGGTCATCGACCAGGACGGCAACATCACCGAGAAGGCCAGCTGACGCTCGCCCGATCACCCGATCTCGTCCGGACCGGGTGCCCCGCGCACACACCGTGAGCGCGAGGCACCCGTCCGGGCGGTTCGCTACACGGGAACGTCCCGGACGCACCGGGACGTGTCCCCGTTCCCACCCCCTGACCGCCCGACCGACGGACTGACCGGCGGAGCACGGGTCCCCTGATTGCCTGACCGCAGCCCACTCGAGGAGAAGAGCAGTGAACGCCAAGGGGCGAACGAGCGCCGAGAGCGCTCCCACGTCGAAGAAGACGAAGAAGCGGATGTCGAACAAGAAGTTCCTGTGGATCTGGGTCCCGGTGCTTGCTGTCGTCACCGTGATCGCCGTCGTGGCGACGGTCGCACTCAACGTGTTCGGCACGTGGGTCGCGTCGCAGCTCGGGACGGGCACCTACGAGTTCACGAACTCGGAGGAGTCGGAGGCCTGGGACACCGAGTACTACAAGACCGACTTCGCCGACATCGACGCGCTCGACACGGCGGCCAAGGACCTCGTCGCGGAGATCGCCGCGAGCGGGATGGTCCTGGCGAAGAACGAGGGCGCATCGCTGCCCCTCGCCTCGGGCGCCAACATCACCCTCATGGGCCGCTCGGCGGCCGACCCCGTCTTCGGCGGCGCCGGCTCCGGCTCGGTCGACACGCGCTCGGCCGTGACGCCCCGCGTCGGCCTCGAGAACGCCGGCTTCACGATCAACGACGCCGTCTACAACGCGATCGACACGTTCGCCCAGGACGAGAACAACCCGCGCGGCTTCATCGAGATGGACCGCCCCGACGTCTCCACGTACTACATCGGCGAGATGCCGGTCGCGCAGTACGAGGCGCAGGCCAGCTCGTTCGCCCAGTACGACGACGCGGCCGTCATCCTCATCGGCCGCCCCGGCGGCGAGGGCGGCGACCTCGCCATGAACATGGACGGCTGGGACGAGAACTACGTCGACGGCCAGCACCAGCTCCAGCTCAACCAGGACGAGCGCGACCTCATCGAGCTGGCCAAGGCCAACTTCGAGACGGTCGTCGTCGTCATCAACGCCTCGACGACGCTCGAGCTCGGCGACATCCAGAACGACGAGGGCGTCGACGCGATCGTCCTCGCCGGCTCCCCCGGCGCCACGGGCTTCGACGCGCTCGGCGGCATCCTCTCCGGCGACGTGAACCCGTCCGGCCGCACGGTCGACGTGTGGTCCGCCGACTTCACGCAGGACCCGACGTTCAACAACTTCGGCCGCTTCATCTACGACAACATCACGGCGAGCTTCCCGGTCCCGGCGATCGAGTCGGCCGCGTCGAACGCGACGGTCACGGACGAGGCGCCGTTCGTCTACTACTCCGAGGGCATCTACCTCGGCTACCGCTACTACGAGACGGCCGCGGCCGAGGGCTTCATCGACTACGACTCCGCCGTCGTCTACCCGTTCGGGTACGGCCTGAGCTACACCACGTTCGAGTGGGCCGTCACGGACAGCAAGGCCGGCGCGGTCGACGGTGAGATCGAGGTGACGGTCGAGGTCACCAACACGGGCGACACGGCCGGCCGCGAGGTCGTCGAGCTCTACCACTCGGCCCCGTACACCCCGGGCGGCATCGAGAAGCCGGAGGTCGTGCTCTCCGACTTCGCCAAGACCGGCGTCATCGAGCCCGGTGCGAGCGAGAGCGTCACGCTCACAGTCGCCGTCGAGGACATGGCCTCCTACGACCACCTCGACGCCAAGGCGTACGTCCTGGAGGCCGGCGACTACGAGCTGACCGTCCGGACCGACTCGCACACGGTCGCCCCGGGCACCGAGCCGATCGTCTACACGGTCGACTCCGACGTCGTGTACTCCGGCGAGAACCACCGCGCGTCCGACGCCGGCGAGGTCACGAACCAGTTCGACGACGCCTCGGCGCAGTTCGCGCAGACGCCGACGGAGGGCAAGGTCGTGGCGCTGTCCCGCGCCGACTTCGCCGGGACGTTCCCGACGGCCCCGACGGCGGACCTCTTCGTCGCCGACCAGGCCGTGATCGACGCGTTCAAGGCGTGGGACTACGAGGCCGCGGCCGCGGCGTTCGATGGCGACATGCCCAAGACGGGCGTCGGCTCCGACCTCACGCTGGTCGACCTGCGCGGTCTGCCGAAGGACGACCCGCTGTGGGACACGCTGCTCGACTCCCTCTCGGTCCCCGAGATGACGGCGATGCTCCTCAACGGCGCGTACCAGACGGCCGCGATCGCCTCGATCGCCAAGCCGCAGACGCTCGAGCCCGACGGCCCGGCCGGCTTCTCGTCCTTCATCAACTCCTCCATCAACGGTGTCGCCTACCCGTCCCAGTACCTCATCGCCCAGTCGTGGGACGAGGAGCTGGGCCGCCAGATGGGTCAGATGCTCGGCAACGAGGCGCTGCTCAAGGGCATCAACGGCTGGTACGCGCCGGCCGCCAACCTGCACCGCTCCCCGTTCGCCGGGCGCAACTTCGAGTACTACTCGGAGGACCCGTACCTGTCCGGGGTCATGATGACCGCCGTCGCCAACGGGGTCGCGGAGAAGGGCGTCTACACGACGCTCAAGCACTTCGCGCTCAACGAGATGGAGAACGAGCGGGTCAACAACGGTCCGGCGACCTGGGCCAGCGAGCAGACGATCCGCGAGCTGTACCTCAAGCCGTTCGAGATGGCCGTCAAGAACATCACGATGGAGGTCCCGTACCTCTCCGACGACAACGGCACGATCGCGACGACGACCGTCGGCGCCGGCGGCATCATGAGCTCGTTCAACCGCATCGGTGCCGTCTGGGCCGGCGGCCACCACGCGCTCATGACCGACGTGCTGCGCGGGGAGTGGGGCTTCGAGGGCTTCGGCATCTCGGACTTCAACCTGTACCCGTACATGAACCCGAACCAGAGCATCAGCGCCGGCACCGACCTCACGCTGACGTTCCAGCCGTCGAAGTCCTTCCAGGACACGACGTCGGCCAAGGCCGTGACGGACATCCGGAACGCGACCCACAACATCCTCTACACGGTCGCCAACTCCAACGCGATGAACGGGCTCGCCCCGGGTGCGACGGTGTCCTACACGCCGCCCCAGTGGCGCTACGTCCAGGTCGCGATCACCGCGGCGGTCGGGCTGCTCGTGCTCGGCGGCGCCACGCTCGTGGTCCTGCGGGTGCGCAAGCACAAGGACGCCTGATGACGGGGTCGACTCCTCTGGCGTGGCTGTCCACGCTGGAGAAGGCGGCGCTCGTCAGCGGCGCCAGCACGTGGGAGACCCGGCCCGTCCCGCGGGCCGGGCTCCCGGCGCTGGTCCTGACGGACGGCCCGCACGGGATCCGGCGCCAGCTCGGCGCCTCGGACCACCTCGGCATCGCCGAGTCGGCCAAGGCGACCTGCTTCCCGCCCGCCGCCACGGTGGCGAACAGCTGGGACCTGGACCTGGCGCGGGAGATCGGCGAGGCGCTCGGGCGCGAGGCGGCGGAGCAGGAGGTCGACGTCCTGCTCGGCCCCGGCCTCAACATCAAGCGCAACCCGCTGTGCGGCCGCAACTTCGAGTACTTCTCGGAGGACCCGCTGCTGGCCGGTGATCTCGCGGCGGCCTACGTCCTGGGCATCCAGTCCCGGGGCGTGGCTGCGTGCCCCAAGCACTTCGCGGCCAACAGCCAGGAGACCGCTCGCATGACGAGCGACTCCGTCGTCGACGAGCGCACGCTCCGCGAGATCTATCTCACGGGCTTCGAGCGGGTCGTGCGCTCCGCCGACCCGTGGGCCCTCATGAGCTCCTACAACCGGGTCAACGGCAGCTACGCGAACGAGAGCGTCTTCCTGCTCGCCACCGTGCTGCGGGGGGAGTGGGGCTTCGACGGTCTCGTCGTCAGCGACTGGGGCGGGAGCAACGACGCGGCGGCCGCCGTCGCGGCCGGCTCGGCGCTCGAGATGCCATCGCCTGGCTTCGGCTCGGTGCGCGAGGTGCTCGACGCGCTGGCGTCCGGCCGGCTCAGCGAGGCCGACCTCGACGCGCGCGTCGAGGAGATCCGACGGCTCGCCGAGCGGACCGCCGCTTCCGGCGCCGCGCCGGCGACGGACGAGGCGGTGCAGCACGGACTGGCTCGCCGCGCCGCCGCCGAGAGCGTCGTGCTCCTGCGCAACGAGGGCGGGCTGCTGCCGCTCGCGGCCGGTACCCGCGTCGGCGTCATCGGCGACTTCGCCGAGACGCCGCGCTACCAGGGCGCCGGTTCGTCCCTCGTCAACACCCGCAACCTCGTGACGCCGCTCGAGGCGCTGGCGGCGAGCACGCTCGACGTCGCCGGATTCTCCCGTGGCTTCCCGCGCTCGGGCGCGGCCGACCCGGCCCTGGTCACCGAGGCGGTGGCGCTGGCCAAGGACGTCGACGTCGTTCTCCTCTACCTGGGGCTCGACGAGCTGGCCGAGACCGAGGGTCGCGACCGCGCGACGATGGCGATGGCTCCGGCGCAGCTCGAGCTGCTCGAGGCCGTCGCCGCCGTCAACCAGCGCGTCGTCGTGGTGCTCGCGGCCGGCTCGCCCGTCGAGATGCCGTGGCTCTCGCACGTCGCGGCGCTCGCGCACGGGTACCTCGGCGGCGAGGGCGGGGCGGAGGGCATGGTCGACGTGCTCACCGGCGCCGTGAACCCCGGTGGCCGGCTGGCGGAGACCTACCCGGTCGTGCTGGCCGACGTCCCCGGCTCGGAGAGCTACCCGGGCGAGTCGATCGTCGAGTACCGCGAGGGCCCGTTCGTCGGGTACCGGTACTTCAGCACGGTCGAGAAGCCCGTCCGGTTCCCGTTCGGGTTCGGGCTGTCCTACACGACGTTCGCCTACTCCGACCTCTCGGTCACGTCCGACGGCGCCCGCGTCACCGTGACGAACACCGGGACGGTCGCCGGCTCCGACGTCGTGCAGCTCTACGTCGGCCGGATCGGCGAGGGCATCCCGCGGCCGCGCCGCGAGCTCAAGGGCTACGCGAAGGTGCGGCTCGCCGCCGGGGAGTCGACCCAGGTCGAGATCCCGTTCGACGAGTACACCTTCCGGCACTGGTCGACGCGGACCGGGGCGTGGGAGGTCGAGACCGCGCGGTACGCCGTCGAGGTCGGGGCGAACGTCGCGGACCTGCCGCTGCGCGCCGAGCTCGACGTCGCCGGCACCTGCGAGCCGGACACGGCGGCGGCCGCCGCCCTGCCGCACTACGCGAGCGGGGACGTGCGACGGGTGACCGACGCGGAGTTCGAGCTCCTGCTCGGCCGGCCCCTGGTGGCCGCCCCGTCGGGCAAGCGCGACCTCGGGCTGAACGACCCGCTCGGGGCGATGAGCTCGGCGCGCAACCCGCTCGCCCGCTGGGCCGCCGGCATCCTGCACGGCCGGCTGCGCAAGTCCGAGGCCAAGGGCAAGCCCGACCTCAACATGCTGTTCGTCCTGGCCATGCCGTTCCGCGCGCTGGCCAAGATGACCAACGGCGCCATCACGACGCCGATGGCCGAGGCGATCGTCCGCATCGTCAACGGCAGCACGTTCGGCGGCCTCGGGGCGCTCATCGGCGCCTGGCGTCGCAGCGGCCGCGACGCCAAGGAGCTGGCACGCGAGTTCGAGCGCCTCTCCACCGGCGCGCCCGGCGCCGCCGCCACCAACCCGTCCGACCGGCACGAGAGCTGAGGAAGTACCCATGTTCAGTGGAATCAGGAAGTGGTGGCAGGGGTTCTACGACCGCCACACCACCTTGGCCCAGTTCATCATGTTCCTCATCATCAGCAACGGGATGACGGTCCTCCAGCTCATCCTGATGCCGGTGTTCAAGTGGCTGTTCGGCATGACGAGCCTCATCGACACCACGTTCCAGTGGCTCCGGCTCGGCGACGGCTTCTACATGTTCGACTACCCGGCCGGGCCCATCCCGCAGGGTGGTGGCGGCCTCGCGTACTTCCTGGCCGTGCAGATCACGATCCTCATCGCCCAGGTCATCAACTTCTTCGCCCAGCGGAGCGTGACCTTCAAGTCGAACTCCAACATCTGGTGGGCGGCGATGTGGTATGCCATCGCCTACGTCGTCATCACGTTCCTCGCGGCCCTGCTCCAGAGCTTCTACAAGGTGCCGCTGTACGACTTCGCGATGCGCACGTGGCCGGGTGCCGGCGAGACCATGGCCGATATGCTGACCATGATCATCAACGCCCTCGTCCAGTTCTGGGTGTTCTTCCCGATCTTCAAGGTCATCTTCCGGCAGGTCCCGGAGGAGGACGAGAAGGGCGCGGAGGCAGCCGAGGCCGAGACCGGGCCTGCCAACGCGAGCTGAAGGGGGTCCGGCGTGAGCACGCTGCTCTCGATCGTCGTCCCGTGCTACCAGGCGGCGGGCTACATGCGTCGCAGCCTGGACTCCCTCCTGCCCGGCGGCCGGGCGCCGCGGGGCGTCGAGATCCTCGTGGTCGACGACGGGTCGCGGGACGAGACCGGGGAGATCGCTGACGCGTACGCGGCGCGCTTCCCCGGCGTCGTCCGGGCGCTGCACCAGGAGAACAAGGGGCACGGCGGGGCGATCAACACGGGTCTAGCGGCCGCCCGCGGCCGCTACGTGAAGATCGTCGACGCCGACGACTGGCTCGACGTCGACGCCTACCTCAGCCTGCTCACGGCCCTCGCCGACCTCGACTCGGACGTGTGCGAGGTCGACCTCGTCGTGACGAACTTCGTCTACGAGAAGGTCGACCGGCGCCGTCCGGTCGCGGTCCGCTACGGCGACGTCCTGCCCGAGGGCCGGGTGTTCGGCTGGGACGAGGTCGGCAGGTTCCGCAAGCGGCAGTACATGCTCATGCACTCCCTCGTGTACCGGCGGGAGCTGCTGCTGCAGACCGGGCTCGTCCTGCCGGAGCACACGTTCTACGTCGACAACCTCTACGCCTACCTGCCGCTGCGCTCGGTCCGGTCGATGTACTACCTCGACGTCGACCTGTACCGGTACTACATCGGTCGGCCGGGCCAGTCGGTCAACGAGGCCGTCATGCTCGCCCGCGTCGACCAGCAGCTCGCCGTGAACCGCGCGATGCTGCCAGCGCTCGATGCCGCGCGCAAGGACCCGCACGCCCCCAAGGCGATGCGGCGCTACCTGCTGCACTACTTCGAGATCGTCTCGGCCGTCTCGTCGATCCTGCTCATCCGCGCCGGCTCCGAGGCCGCGCTGGCGAAGAAGGAGGCCTTCTGGCGCGAGCTGCGCGAGGAGGACGAGTGGCTCTACCGGCGGCTGCGCCGCAGCGTCATCGGTCAGATCACGAACCTGCCGGGCCGGCCCGGGCGACGCGTCTCGGTGCTCGCCTACAAGGCGGCGCAGTGGGCGGTCGGGTTCAACTAGCCGTCGGCCCGGCCGGCCCGCCCGGCGCGACGGGATCCGGTGAGGCGGCGGACGGCCGGCTCGCCGACGCCTGGTCGGCCCGCGGCTGGCTCGCGGACGCCGGCACCGGGATGAGCGCGCGCACGACGAACCAGCCGTCCTCGGCCTCCATGGTGAGCGAGCCGGACCACGTGTCGGCCACGCGGCGCATGTTCCGCGTCCCGAACCCGTGGTTGCGCCCGTCGACCTTCGACGTCACGGGCAGGTCGCCGGCGAAGGTGACGTCGCCCTCGAAGTAGTTCTCGAACCGGAGCACCGCGAAGCCGTCCTGCCGGTAGATCGCGACCCGGATGAGCCGACGCTCGCGATCCCCGATCCGGATGACCGCCTCGATGGCGTTGTCGAACGCGTTGCTCACCAGCGAGCTGAGCGAGATCGCGTCGAGGAACGCGACGGCGTCCCCGTCCGCGACGCACGTGAGCGTGATCCCCTCGGCCGAGCAGCGCTGGGCGCCCTGGGTGAGGATCGCGTCGAGCACCGGGTTGCCGGTGTCGATGTGCTGGTCGTACTCCTGGACGCTCGCCTCGAGCTGGTTGAGGTAGTCGGCGCGCAGCTCGGGGTCCGGCTCGGCGCGGATCGCCGCGATGTAGTGCTTGAGGTCGTGGTACTTGGAGTTGACCTCGTCCATCGTGCGCCGCGTCTGCAGGTACTGCTGGTGCTGCGAGCGGACGAGGCTGTTCATCGCCTCCAGCTCGTGCGTGCGCTGCAGCTCCATCCGGCTGCCGAGGTGGGCGAACAGGGCGACGAACCCCGCCAGGTCCACGAGCGTGCGGATGTAGAAGATCTCCGGGCTCTCCCGCCCGCTGAACGGCGAGTTGGTCGTGAGGAAGCTGAGGTTGGACACGAACACGGTGACGGCCGCGATCGCGATGGCGGTGAGGGCGTGGCGCAGGTCGGCCTCGAACCGCAGCTCGCGGGGGAAGTGGTTGCGCTCGACCCAGAACGCGACGGCGAGCCCGATGACGTAGCAGGAGACCAGCAGCACGACGTCCCGCACGTCCCAGCCCAGCGGGTCCCGGGTGAAGTAGCTGCGGACCTGCCACTGGAAGGACGCGAGCAGCTCGGCGAGGACGAACGCGCACGCGGTGAGGTAGAGGCAGGTCTGCCAGGAGCGCTGGAGCGAGACCTGGATGATCCCGTACATCGTGGCGGCCGCGAGCACCATGCCGGGGATCCACAGCGCGATCGCGAGGCCGCCGGCGAAGACCTGGACCGCGATGAGCAGCGGCAGCCCGAGCGCGAGCGTCCAGATCGCCAGCCGGGAGGGCCGCCGACGCGCGAGGAGCACGTACACGACGCAGGCCCCCCACTCCGCCAGCGCCGTGTACAGCCGGGGGATGTCCGGCAGCGTCGGGTCGTCGATCACCCCGTGCGCCGGCCTTCGTCGACGTAGGTCGTGAGCGCCTCGAGGAACGCGCGCCGCCGCGGGCGGGAGACCTGGAGCTCCTCGCCGCCCTCCATCCGACAGCTCGTCGCGTCCAGGCCGCGGACGTGCCGCAGGTTGACCAGGTAGCAGTTGTTGCTGCGGAAGAAGTCCTTGTCGGCGAGCTTCGCCTCGAGCGACTTGAGCGTGCCCGTGAACGTGTACGTCCGGTCGAGCGTGTGCACCATGACGCGGTGCCGGCTGCTCTCGACGTACGTGATGTCGGCGAGGTCGACCAGAGCCGTCCCGGTCGTCGTCGGCACCATGAGGCTGTCCGACGTGGGGCTGGAGCGCTGCACGATGCGCAGCGAGCGCGCGAGCTCCTGGGAGAACGCGAAGTACGGCACGGGCTTGACGAGGTAGCTGAGCGCGTTGACCTCGTACCCCTTGATGGCGAACTGGGCCATGTTCGTGACGAAGACGATGACGACGTGGTCGTCGAGCTCCCGAATCGCGCGGGCGGCCTCGAACCCGTCCATCCCGCCCATGACGACGTCCAGGAAGATGAGGTCGAGGTCCGGGTGGTAGTTCTCGGCGAGCTCCGTCCCGCTCGCGAACGTGCGGACGGAGAACTGCTCCCCGTGCTCCTCCTGGTAGCGCTTGAGGTGGGCGAGGATGACCGCGCGGGCCGCTGCGTCGTCGTCGACGATCCCAACTCGCACCATGCGCGTGGCTCCCTTCCTCGGGGACCCCAGTATTCCAGGAATCGCGCGGGGGGAGAGCCGACGTCTCAGGGCCGTGGACGGCGTCACCGGTCAGCGAACCCGGCGCACCTCGAACTGCAGACGCGGGTGCGCGTAGTACTCCTGCGACTCGACGAGCTGGAGCTCGCGCTGACCCGACTCCCACGTCGTCGTGAGCAGGTCGAAGACCGACGACGTCGTGGCGGCGAGGGCCTCGGCCGCCGAGCCCGAGCGCAGGTAGTGCGCGGTGAAGAGGGCCGCCGTGACGTCGCCCGACCCGTTCGCCTTGAGCGGCAGGTAGGGGGTGGTGACGAGCCAGGCGCCCTCGTCGTTCACCGCCATCATCTCGATCGTGTCCTCGGCGCGGTCGGGGCGCTCGACGCTCGTGACGAGCACGGTGCGCGGGCCCATCGCGCGGGCGAGGTCGGCCGAGGCCAGCGTCTCCTCCAGCGTGCGCGGCTCGGTCCGGGTGAGGAAGCCCAGCTCGAACTGGTTCGGCGCGATGATGTTGGCGGCCGGGACGACGCGGTCGCGCAGGAGGACCGGGATCGCCGGGGCGACGAAGCAGCCCGACTTCGCGTTGCCCATGACGGGGTCGCACGAGTAGACGGCCTCCGGGTTGGCGGCCTTGACGCGCGCGACGGCGTCGAGGATCACGTCGCCGATGCCCTCGCCGCCCTGGTAGCCGGACAGCACGGCGTCGATCTCGCCGAGGACACCGCGCTCCTCGATGCCCGTGATGACCTCGCGCACGTCCTCGGGCGCGAGCAGCGGGCCGCGCCAGGCGCCGTAGCCCGTGTGGTTGGAGAAGTGCACCGTGTAGACGGGCAGGACCTCGACGCCGATGCGCTGCAGCGGGAACACCGCGGCCGAGTTCCCGACGTGACCGTAGGCGACCGATGACTGGATCGACAGGATCTTCACGCCCCGAGGGTACGCCGGGGGAGCCGGTGGCGTCGGTCGGCGCGGCGGGTGCGGCGGACGGGTCGGTCGCGGCGGACGGTCGGTCGGTCGCGGCGGACGGTCGGTCGCGGCGACCGCGCGGGTCTACGCTGTGCCTGCCGCTGAAATCGCCAGGAGCCCACGGCTGGCTCCCCAGAGCCCGAAACGGACCCCACGATGCGTACCTCGCCGTCCCCTCGTCGTTTCCCTGCCCTCGTGCCCCTCGCGCCGGCCGTCCTCGTGGTGGCGGCGCTGACGCTCGCCGCCTGCTCGACGGGCGACGGCGACGCGGCTGCGTCGTCCGACGACCTGCCGCCGGCGGCCGAGGCGGGCAGCGCGCTCGACCTCGCCGAGGTCTGCCCGTCGACCGTCGTCATGCAGCAGGACTGGCAGCCGCAGGCCGAGCACGGCGCGATGTACGCGCTCCTCGGCCCCGACCGCGCGATCGACACCGACGCCAAGACGGTGACGGGCTCGCTCGTCGCGCAGGGCGTCGACACGGGCGTCGACGTCGAGATCCGTCCCGGCGGCCCGAACGTCGGGTTCCAGGCGGTGAGCGACCTCATGTACCTCGACCGCGACATCCTCGTCGGCGCGGTGAACACGGACCAGGCGATCAACGCGCAGGCGGCCGGCCGGCCCGTCGTCGCCGTGACGAGCCAGCTCACCAGCTCCCCGCAGATCTACATGTGGGACCCCGAGACCTACCCCGACGCGACCGGCGTCGCCGACGTGCTCGCGACCGGGGCGACGCTCGTCGCCAGCGGCCGGATCATCCCGTCGCTGCTGGCCAGCAAGGGCCTGCTGGACATGGCGCAGCTCGACCCGAGCTACGAGGGGTCGCCGCAGCGGTTCGTCACCGACCCGTCGATCGTCCAGCAGGGCTTCGGCACCTCCGAGCCGTACACCTACGAGCACGAGATCTCGCAGTGGATGCGGCCGGTGGCGTTCCAGTACCTGAGCGAGCTGGGGTACTCGATCTACCCGGAGCCGATCGTGGTGCGCGAGGACGACGTGGCGACCCAGGCCGCGTGCCTGGAGCGGCTGGTGCCCGTGCTGCAGCAGTCCCAGATCGACTACCTGCTCGACCCGGAGCTGACCGAGTCGACGAACGAGCTCATCGTCGAGCTGGTCGAGGCGTACCAGACGTCGTGGACCTACTCGCCGGGCGTCGCCGCCTTCTCGGCGGCCGCGCAGGTGTCGGACGGCCTGGCCTACGACGACCCGGCGTCCGGGGTGTTCGGCCGGCTCGACCCCGAGCGCATGACGGAGATCGTCGACACGTTCGTCCCCGTGCTGCAGTCGGCCGGCTCGCTGCCCGCCGACGCGCAGGTCTCGGCCGAGCGGCTCTACACGAACGAGTTCATCGACCCGTCCATCTCCTCGGGCCTGACGGCGCCGGGCTCCGGGTCGTAGCCGGAGAGAGCTCGACGGCACGGCCGGGGGCGTCCGCCCGTGGAGGCGCGGCCGCGGACGTCCGCCTGTGGACGGGTGCCTGTGGACGGGTGCCTGTGGATGACGAGCACGCTGGGTCGTCCGTGCCCCATGCTCGGTCGATGGATGACGACGACGCGGGCGGCTACCCGTGGGACGGCCCGTCGGACGACGGGTGGGACAGGGACCAGGCGGCCGCTGACGCACGGCGGACGCCGCGGCTGCCCGAGCTCCTCGGGCGTGCGAGCCGGGGGATGGCCTCGGTCGTCGACGAGGGTCTGCTGCTCGCGGGGATCACGAGCACGCAGTTCCAGATCCTGACGCGGAACCTGAGCGTCGGCTACGCCGCCGTCTCCGAGCTGGCAGACGATCTCGGGATGGCGCCCGCGACCGTGAGCGACGTGCTCCGACGGCTCGGCGACAGGGGGTTCGTCCGGCGTGAGTCGTCCTTCATGGACTCGCGCATCCGCGGCGTGCGGGTGACCCGAGCCGGGGCGGAGCACGCGGAGCGGGGTCGGCGTGAGGTGATGGCGATCGCCGCGCGGGCCGTCCGAGGGCTGTCCGCGGCGGAGGTCGGCGAGCTCGAGCGGCTCCTCACCGTGGTGACGCGCAACCTGAGCGATGAGCGGGAGCGACGGGGACTGCGTCGACGGTAGGACCGGAGGTGGGGATGGCGGTAGGGCCGGTGGCGGGCCGGCGCGGGAGACGATCCCGGGCGCTCGATGGTGGAGAGCAGCCGGATGGGAGGGCGAGCCAAGGTCGACAGGACTCTTCGTGTTGAGACGCGTCGTGTCCGACGGGTGTGGCAGGCAGCCGAAGTGCATCTGACCTGCGGCGACGCTGCCGACCGATGCGTCGCACACGAATCGCGCCGCGGAGCGGGTTCGGTTCGCCCGTCCATCCGCCTGCGCCGAGTGCCTCGCCAGCGCGACCTGCGCCGAGTGCCCGGCCTGCGCAACCCGCGCCGAGTGCCTGGCCTGCGCGACCTGCGCCGAGTGCCCGCCTGCCCTGCCCACCGCCTGCCCTGCCCGGACGACTCCGTGGCTCCGCGGATCCCCCGTGGACTCCCGGAACCTCCGTCGCCTGCGGCCTGCGTCCGGACCTTCTCGCGATCGCCGTCCGGGGTCCGCGTCCTCGATGAGTCGCGCGGTCCGATCGACGGATCGGCAGGCCCGCATCGTGTACGTCGTGTTGCCGCAGCGGCCGAAGTCCTGTGACCTGCGGCGACGCCAGCCGGTGATCCGACGCACACGGCGCTTTCTAGAAGGTGGACCGATTTCGGCGAGGTAGCCGCGGGCCGTGTCCGCCGCCGGGATCAGCCGCCCCCGGTGTCCGCGGGCTTCGCTGATCGTCCGCCGGAGCATGCGGTCCGTGTGCTCCGACTGTGCGGGGCCCGTCTGCGCGGCACTGGGTGGGGCCCGGTCTGCGAACGGCATCGGGTGGGGCCGGTCTGGGCGTGATGCCGGGTGGGACCGGTCTGCGCACGGCGCTGGGTGGCACCGGTCTGCGCGCGGCGCCGGGGCGGACCGTGCGCGCGGTCGTCGGCGAGGGGCTCCTGCGTGAGGCGGATCGCACGAGGCCGGGCTCCGCCGACGGGGAGTCCGTAGGGTTGGCCCATGGCTGGCGGTGGCGTCCGGGTGGACTCGTGGCTGTGGGCCGTGCGCATGTTCAAGTCGCGCTCGGCCTCGGCGACCGCCTGCCGCGGAGGCCACGTCGAGGTCGACGGCGAGCGTGCCAAGCCGTCGACGACCGTCGGCATCGGCTCGACGGTCGAGGCACGCGTCGGCGACCGGGTCCGGGTGCTTGAGGTCACGGGGCTGATCGTCAAGCGCGTCGGCGCGCCCGAGGCGCAGCGTCAGTACGTCGACCACTCCCCACCCCCGCCGCCGCGGGAGTACGTCGCCCCGGTCGTCCAGCGCGATCGCGGCGCCGGCCGGCCGACGAAGCGGGAGCGTCGGCAGATCGACCAGCTCCGCGGCCGCGGCTAGGGCCTGCCGCCGCGCCGGGGCGCGGCACCCGCGACCACCACGCGCCTCAGATCATATCTTTTGCTCGACTTCGTTCCGGGCTGGGCTTTGCCTTGCCCGCTCGTCTCGCGAATAGGTATGATCTGACGCACCCAACCCGAGGACGGCGCCGTGACCGCGACGATGCGATCGACTGACCGAGGAACGCTCGAGCTCGTCCTGACCGGGACGCCGATCGCCGAGCTCGTGCCCGCGCGGGTGGAGATCGCCCGCGTCCCCGTGCCGGACGACGGATGGCGCCTGGTCGATCTCGCCGACCCGGCCGACCCGACAGGGACGACCGACGCGGCCGACGCTCTCGGCAGCGGCAGCGGCAGCGGCAGCGGCAGCGGCAGCGGCAGCGTCGAGGCGAGCGCCGAGCTGGACCCCGCGGCGCTCGCGGCCGCGTCGCCGGCCTCGGCCGGTCTGCGCGCGCGGTGGGAGGCTCGCCGCATCGGCGGCCGGGACGTGTGGGAGTGCACCCTGCGGCTGCGCAACACCGGCCCGGTCCCGCTCGCGATCACCCGGATGGACTCGCTCGCACTGCGGCTCGACCCCGACCCGTGGACGCTCGACTGGTACCGCTCGGCCTGGGGCGACGAGTGGCGGCCCCGGCAGGGCAGCACCCGCCACGACGTCCTGCTCGACGTGCGCGCCGGGCGTTCCTCGCACGGCACGAGCCCGTACCTGCGGGCGACGCGCGAGCGCGGGGACGCCGCCGTCGTGATCTCGCCCGCGTGGAGCGGGAACTGGCACGTCGCCGCCCTCGCCGGCGGTGACGTGGCCGCCGGGATCTCGCCCTGGCAGCTCGAGGTGGTCTTGGCGCCCGGCGAGGAGGTCTCGGCGCCGTCGGTCGTGCTCGCGGTCGGGGCCGACGCGGCGGCGGTGCGCCGCGAGCTTCAGCGCGCCGTCCGGGACGACTGGATGCCACGGACGCCGGCGAGCGACGCCGCCCCGACCGAGTGGAACCACTGGTGGCCGTACGAGGACGCCGAGGTGACCCACGACGTGATCGTCCGCAACGCCCGCGTCGCGAGCCGCCTCGGGCTCGAGGTGGCGACGACGGATGCCGGCTGGTTCGGCGCGTCCGACGCCGCGAGCGTGTGGACCGAGCAGCGCGGCGACTGGTGGCTCGTCAACAGCTCGCGCTTCCCCGGCGGTCTCACCGCGCTCGGCGAGGACGTGCGCGCCCAGGGCGTGGCGGCCGGCGTCTGGATCGAGGCCGAGGCGGTGGGGGCGGCGGCCGAGCTGCGCCACCGGCTCCCCGAGGCGATGGCGCACGCCGTCGACGGGCGTCGGCACGACCCGTCCTACCGCCTCATGACCGTGTCGCTCGACCCGGACGACCCGACCTTCCTCGGCTACGTGTGTCTCGGCTCGTCCGCCGGGCGCGATCACGTCGAGGGCTCGATCGCCGCGGTGATCGAGGAGACCGGCGCGACCTGGCTCAAGCTGGACTTCAACGTCGACCCGGACGCGGGGTGCACGCGGACGGACCACGGCCACGGCGCGGGAGACGGCCTGCTGCGCCACTACGAGGGGCTCTACGACGTCCTCGACCGCATCTGCGCCCGGTTCCCGGACCTCGTGCTAGAGGCGTGCTCGTCCGGCGGCCTGCGCCTCGACCTCGGCCTCGCGCGACACGTGCACTGCTTCTTCCTCAGCGATCCCGACCACACCGAGCACCACCTGCAGGTCCTGGACGGTGCGGCGCAGCTCCTCCCGCCGTCGGGGATCCTGCACTGGTCCTGGTCGCAGTGGCGCGGTGACTACCCGCCGGCCCGCCTGGACTGGGAGCACCTGACGCCGGACCGGCTCGACCTCACCCTGCGGGCCGCCATGCTGCACCGGTTCGGCGTGAGCCTGCGCCTCGACGAGCTGCGCCCCGACCTCCTCGAGCGCGTCGCGGCGCACGTGGCGACGTTCCGGTCCTGGGTCCAGCCGATGCTCACGGAGGCGACGCTGGAACCGCTCACCGCACCCCCGCAGCGCGGCGGCCTCGGCGAGCGCAGCCCCGCGCTCCAGCTCAGCCGGACCGGTTCCGGCTCGGGCGAGCGTCACGTCGTCGCCGGGTTCCGGCTCGACCCCGAGGCGCCTGCCCCGGGCGCCGTCCCGGTCGGGCTCGCGCCCGGGCGCCGGTACCGCTGCTCGGCCATGGGTGTCGCCACGACGTGGGAGGTGACGGCGGGGGACGACCTGCTCGCCGCCGCGCCGCCGGAGGTCGCGGCCGCCGCCTCCTGGCTCGTCCTCGTCGAGCCCGCCGACCCGACCGAGCCCGCCGACCCGACCCAGCCCGCCGGCCCGGCGGCGCCGGCCGCCCCGACCGCATCGACCACCCCGGTCGAGCCGACCCCCGCCACGGAGGAGTCATGACGATCGAGATCGACACCGGGGTCGAGGACGTCGCCGTCCGCCTGCACCCCGCCCCCCGGCAGACGTTCGGCAGCTTCGTCGACTGCAACATGGCCACGGCCTGGGTGGGGGAGGAGTTCCGGATCTTCCCCGGCAAGTACGGCGAGGACCCCGTGTGGGGCGACGGCGCGCACCTCATGATCGGGCGCGGCGGATCCGTCGCGGCGGCGTTCGCCCGCGACACGGCCGAGCTCACCCCGCCCGTCCTGCCCCCCGTCGCGCCGCGCGCCGCCGACGGGCTGCACGGCGCCGTCTGGTTCGAGACCGTCTACCAGCACCCCGAGGACCCGACCGGGCGGACGCTCTCGGCGCTCTACCACAACGAGAACTACCCGGAGACGCTGCCCTTCGACCCCGCGACCGGCCGCGGCCTGCGCGACGAGGACTGGCCGCCCGGACTGCGGGGCGCCGACTCGGTGCAGGCGGTGCCGCGCATCGGCATCATGCGATCGACCGACGGCGGCGAGAGCTGGGTGGACCGGGGGATCCTGCTGGAGGACCGCGACGAGCGGATGATCCGGCTGCCCGTCAACCGCAACGAGTGCTTCCCCGGGGGCGTCGGCGACCCGAGCGCCGTCGCCTGCGGTGACCACCTCTACGTGTTCTACGGCGAGTACGCCTACCCCGAGGCATGGAACGCGCGGGACTGGGACGACGACGTCGAGGCCGACGGCCAGTGCGTGAGCGTCGCGCGGGTCCCGCTGCGTGACCTCGACGCGCCGACCGGCGCCGCCCGCCGCTGGGACGGCACCGCGTTCGCCGCGCCGTGGGACGGGGCGGGCCGGCCGATCGAGTCCCTGCGCATCCCGGCGGCCGAGGGCGGCGGGGGCGTCTCGCAGGGCGACCGACGCTTCTACTGGGGTCCGTCCGTGAGCTGGAACGAGGCGATCGGCGCGTGGGTCATGCTGCTCGGTCGCGTCGACGCCCCGCTCTGGGTCGGCGACAGCCTGTTCCTCTCGATCAACACCTGCCCAGACCTCGGCGACGGCGACGCGTCGCAGCGCTGGTCGCGGCCGGTCCGCATCGTGCACCGACCGGGCCACACGCTCTGGTACCCCTCCCTGCAGCCGGTGGACTCAGCGGAGGACCTGGAGCTGCGGCGCACCTGCCTGCGGCTCGGGGCTCGGTCGCGGCTGTGGTTCAAGGACATGACCGACGAGGCGCACGAGTACCTCAGCGAGCACGAGGTCGAGCTCGTCCGGACGGGAGCGGCGCGGTGACCGCGCCGCGCCGCGCCCTCGTCACCGGCGGGGCGAGCGGGCTCGGCGCCGCGGCCGCCGCTCGGCTGCGGGAGGACGGGCTGGACGTGACGACGCTCGACCTCGCGGACGGCGCCGACCGTCGCGCCGACGTGACCGACGGCGCCGAGCTCGCGCGCGTCGTGGCCGACCTCGGCGGCGTCGACGTGCTCGTCACCTCGGCCGGGATCGTCGGGCCGAACGCGCCGCTCGTCGACACCACGGCGCAGGAGTGGCAGCGCGTCTGGGACGTCAACGTCCAGGGAACCGTCGCGGCGCTGCGGGCGGTGATCCCCGGCATGGTCGAGCGGGGCTGGGGCCGCATCGTGACCGTCGCGAGCATGGCCGGCAAGGACGGCAACCCGGGACTGTCGGCGTACTCGGCGACGAAGGCCGCCGTCATCGCGCTCACCAAGTCGGTGGGCAAGGAGCTCGCGACGACCGGCGTGCTAGTCAACGCCGTGGCGCCCGCCGTGATCGCGACGCCGATGAACGCCGCCACCTCGCCCGACGTGCTGGCCCACATCACCTCGCTCATCCCCATGCGACGGGTCGGTCGCCCCGAGGAGGTCGCCGAGCTCGTCGCCTGGCTCTGCTCCGAGCGGGTCTCGTTCTCCACCGGGGCGGTCTACGACATCAGCGGCGGCCGCGCGACCTACTGAGCGCGGGCCCGCGCGGACGATCCGCGCGGAGCTGCGTGCCTACGGGCGCGTGGCCAGCTCGAGCAGCGTCAGCAGGTGGCCGTAGGTCCGGCCGGTGGCGCGCGTGAGCGCGATCTCGCAGGTCCGGTTGGTCGAGCAGTACGCGTCGGCCTCGGCGTCGGCCAGCTCGGCGGCCTCCGCCGCCGTGGCCGAGGCGGTGAGCTCCGGGTGCAGCAGCCCGCGGTCGCCGGCGAAGCCGCAGCAGCCCCAGTCCCGCGGCACGGTCACCGTGTCCGCGAGGGCGCCGGCCAGCGTGACCAGGTCGGCGCCGGACTTCACGTCGGAGCACGTCGGGTGCAGCACGACCTCAGCCACGCGCCGCGGCTCGGCCAGGTGCGGCAGCACGTGCCCGGCGACCCACGACACGGCGTCGACCACCCGCAGCGCGCGGCCGCGTCCCGCCGCGGCCCCGGCGGCGGCGCTCGCGAGCGCCGCCGCGCACGTGCTGGCGTCGACCACGACCGGCAGCGCGCCGTCGTCGCTCGCCCGCAGCAGCTCGGCCACGGTGCGGTCGACGACGCGGCGAGCGCCGTCCTCGTGCCCCTTCGAGCGCCACGGCGCGCCGCAGCACAGGGCGTCCAGCCGCTCGGGCGTGCGCAGGCCGACACCGGCCCGCCGGGCGAGCTCCAGCACCGCCTCCGCGACCGGAAGCCCGTCGCCGGCCCCGTCCCGCCCGTCGCCGGCCCCGTCGCCACCCCCGTGCCCGCCGTCCGGCCCGACGAGCTGGCCCGTGCACGAGGGCAGCAGCACCGCCGCCGGGGCGAGGTCGGCCCGCCGCGGACGGCGCCGCCCGCCGCCCGGCAGACCCGGGTCGAGCCGCGGCACCAGCTCGTGCGGCAGCACCCGGCGCAGCGCGACGGTGGCTGCGGCGCTCGCGGGCTCGAGCGCGTGCGCCGCCGACATCGCCAGCGACGCCCCGGCCGCGAGCGCCGGCCAGGCATCGGCGGCGAGCCGGCCGGCGGCGCGGGCCACGGGCCCGACGCGCTCCGCGCGCAGCCGCCGGACGACCTCCCCGGTGTCGATCCCGACGGGACAGGCCACGGCGCACATCCCGTCCGCCGCGCACGTCTCGACGCTCGACCAGCGCTCCGACAGCTCCAGGTCGGCCGCGAGGGCGTCGTCCCCGCGGTCGCGGGCGAGCGCGATCTCCCGTCGCAGCACGATCCGGGCCCGGGGCGTCAGCGTGAGGTCGCGGCTGGGACAGGACGGCTCGCAGTACCCGCACTCGACGCAGTCGCCCGCCGGGGCCGCCGCGTCGGTCAGGGCGGGGAACGGCTTGAGGTCGCGCAGGTGCGCACCCGGGTCCGCGGACAGCACCGCGCCGGGGTTGAGGATGCCCTCGGGGTCGAGCAGGCGCTTGACCCGCCACATCACGCCGGTCAGGTAGGGGCCGTACTGGCGCTCGACGAAGGGGGCCATCACGCGCCCCGTCCCGTGCTCGGCCTTGAGCGTCCCGCCCTCGCCGAGGACGAGGTCGACCAGGCCGCCGGTGAACGCGGCCAGGCGCGCCGCACCGTCCGCGTCGTCCACCCGCTCGGTCAGCAGGAAGTGGAGGTTGCCGTCCTTGGCGTGCCCGAACACCACGGCGTCGCGGTAGCCGTGCGTCTCCAGCAGGTCGCCGAGCAGCACGCACGTGCGGCCGAGACGCTGGAGGGGCACCGCGATGTCCTCGAGCAGCGCGGTCGTCCCCGGCTCCCGCGCCCCGGCGACCGCCGCGTACAGACCCTTGCGGATGTGCCACAGCGCCGCGCGCTCGTCGGCCGCCCGGGTGAGCTCGACGGGACGCACGGCGCCGATCCCGGCGAGCGCGTCGGACAGCGCCGACTCGGCCGCCGCCAGGGCCGCGTCGTCACCGGCGCGGACCTCCACGAGCAGCGCGGCGTGCTCACGGACGTCGAGGTCGCGCAGCCAGCCGGGCGCCCGCGGGGCTCGCTGGGCCACCCGCAGGCTCGTGGCGTCGAGCAGCTCGACGGTCGCCGCCCCCGCGGCCGCGAGTGCCGGCACGGCGCGGGCGGCCGCGACGACGGAGGGCAGGACGGCGAGGCCCGTGCTCGCGCGGGCGTGCAGCTCCACCGTGCGCAGCGTCGCCTCGGCGATGAAGGCGAGCGTCCCCTCGCTGCCGATCGCGAGGTGCTCGAGGATGCGCACCGGCTCGTCGTGGTCGAGGAAGGAGTTGAGGCCGTAGCCCATCGTGTTCTTGCCGGCGAACTGGCGGCGGATCGTCGCGGTGGCCGCCGGGTCGGCGCGCAGCTCGTCCCGCAGCGCGAGCAGCCCGGCGTGCACGGCCGGCTCGGCCGCCAGCAGCAGCCGGTCGGCCTCCTCGGCCCCGGTGTCGATCACCGTGCCCGAGGCGAGGACGAGCACGGCGCTCGCGATCGTCGCGTAGGCGTTGTGCCGCGTGCCGCACGCCATGCCGCTGGAGTTGTTCGCGAGGACGCCGCCCAGCGTGCAGGCGATCTCGCTCGCCGGGTCGGGGCCGAGGACCCGGCCGTGCCGCGCGAGCCGCGCGTTGATCGCGCGCAGCGTCGCGCCGGGCTGCGCCCGGACCGACCGCCCGTCCTCCAGCACCTCCACCCGGCGGAAGCCGCGCCGCGTGTCCAGGAGCAGGCCCCCGCCGGCGGCCTGGCCGCTCAGGCTCGTGCCGCCCGAGCGGAACGTGACCGGGACGCCGCGCTCGCGAGCGACCCGGAGCGCCGCGACGACGTCGGCCGTCGTCCGGGCGCTGGCGACGAGCCTCGGCACCACCCGCACGTGCGAGGCGTCGTGGGCGCCGACGAGGCGGTCGAGCGGCCGGTCGCTGACGTCGGCGACGTCGGCCGCCTCGAACGCCGCGCGCAGCTCCGGCTCCGGGCGCACGTCGGCGTCGGCTCGGTCGGGTCGTCGGGCCATCGTGCTCCTTCGCGCGCGGATCGGATACAATCATATGATCTATTGGACCGCGATGGGAGGACGTGCGACATGCGACTGATGCGGATCGGTGAACCGGGACACGAGCGACCCGCCGTCGCCGTGGGAGAGCACGAGTACGTCGACGTGTCGGAGCACGTCGCCGACTTCGACGAGGCGTTCTTCGCCGCCGGCGGCCTGCGCGACCTGCCCGGTCTGGTCGAGGCCGGCGCCCCGCGCCCCCTCGCCGGCGAGCGGATCGGTGCCCCGATCGCGCGCCCGCACCAGATCGTCTGCATCGGGTTGAACTACCGCGACCACGCGGCCGAGTCCGGCATGCCCGTCCCGACCGAGCCCATCGTCTTCTCCAAGAGCCCCAACACGCTCGTCGGCCCGGACGACGACGTCGTCATGCCGCGCGGGGCGACCAAGCTCGACTGGGAGGTCGAGCTCGGCATCGTCGTCGGTTCGCGAGCCAGCTACCTCGACTCGCCGGCCGCGGCCTGGGACGCCATCGCCGGGTACGTGCTGGTGAACGACGTGAGCGAGCGCGCCTTCCAGCTCGAGCGCGGCGGGCAGTGGGTCAAGGGAAAGTCGGCGGCGACGTTCAACCCCGCCGGGCCGTGGCTCGTGACGCCCGACGAGGTGGGCGACGTGATGGACCTGGGGATGTCGCTGGACGTCAACGGCGTGCGCCGGCAGAGCGGCTCGACCGCCACGATGATCTTCGACCCCGCCGAGATCCTGCGGTACCTGAGCCAGTTCATGGTGCTCGAGCCCGGCGACCTCATCAACACCGGCACCCCGCCCGGCGTCGCCCTCGGCATGGCCGAGCCGGCCTACCTCGTGCCGGGGGACGTCATGGAGCTGCGGATCGACCGGCTGGGCAGCGCCCGGCAGCGCGTGGTCCCCGCCGTCTAGCCGGACGGCAGGCCCGACCGCGGCGCGAGGTCGAGCAGCAGGAGGTGGCCGGTGTCCTCGCGCGCCGCGACCTCCTCGTCCACGTCGGCCCCGGCGACCGCCACGCGACGCCCGCCCGGCTCGACCGCGCAGTCGTACACGCCGGCGCGGCCCGAGCCGACGGCGCTCGTCCCGGCCTCGAGCACGCGCGTGACGCCGCCGTCGGGCTCGACGCTGACGAGCGCGCCGGCGAAGGCGAGCGCGACCCACACCCGTCCGTCGGGCGCGACCGAGAGGCCGTCGGGGCCCGACCCCGGCGGGAGGAGGGCGAGCGGTGAGGGATCACCGCGGTCGTCGAGCACGGTGACCCGGTCGGCGAACGTCTCGGCGACGACGAGCCCGCGCTCGGTCCGCTCGCAGCCGTTCGGGAAGACCAGCCCGGCGGCCGTCGGCTCGACGTCGCCCGTCCCGGGGTCGATGCGCCACAGCGGTGACGGCACCGGGGCGTCCAGCTCGGGGTCGAACCCGTAGCCGCCGACCCAGGCCACGCCGTCCGGGTCGACGTGCAGGTCGTTGAGCGGGTGGGGCGTGAGCCCCGCGAGGTCGGCGTGCACGCGCAGCCCGTCGTCCTCGCGCACGAGCACGCGCCGGCCGAGGCAGTCGACGACGAGCAGGCGCCCGTCCGGCAGCCAGCCCAGCCCGCCCGGCATCTCGGGGCATCCGTCCTCGGCCCCCAGCACCGTCTCGACGCCGTCGGCCTCCGACCACCGCGCCACCCGCGAGCGGAACATGTCGCTGAACCAGAGCCGGCCGTCGTGCCAGCGCAGCGCCTCGGGGAACCCCAGCCCCGTCGCGATCACCCGGGTCATCGCCGGTCAGAACGTCGTGGTGAGGCCGCCGTCGGCCACGAGGACCTGACCGGTGACGTAGGTGTTCTCCCGGCTCGCGAGCCAGCCGACGACGTGGGCGATCTCCTCGGGCAGGGCCGCCCGGCCCAGGGGGAGCAGCCCGTGCCGCACGTAGCGCTCGCGGAACGCCTCGGTGTCGGTCTCGTCGACGCCCTCGGCCGTGAGGCTCATCCGCGTGCGGACGAAGCCGGGGGCGACGGCGTTGACCAGCACGCCGTGCCGCGCGGTGTCGAGGGCGAACGAGCGCGTGGCCGCCTCCAGCCCGGCCTTCGCGACGTCGTAGGCCAGGCAGTCGGGCTGGGCGAACCCCGCGTGGACGCTCGTGATGTTGACGATGCGACCGAACCCGGTCGCCGCCATGGTGACGGCTGCCTCGCGCATGAGCTCGAGCGGCGCCTCGAGGTCGACGGCCCAGACGGCGCGCCACTGCTCCAGCGTGCTGCTCAGCACGGGTGTCTCCGCGAACACGCCGGCGACGTTGACGAGCACGTCGAGCCCGCCGAGGACGTCGCTCGCGCGCGCGACGAGGTCGTGCCGGCCGGCCGGGTCCGACAGGTCGACCCGCAGGCCGTCCGGCAGCTCCTCGCGGTCGGCGCCGACGACGCGGTCCCCGCGCGCCCGCAGGCGCTCGGCGACGGCGGCGCCGATGCCGCTCGCCGCCCCCGTGACCAGGCACCGCAGTCCGTTGTCGGTCATCCTCGTTCCCTCCTGTCGTGCGGGTGGTGGGTGTCGTCGGCGTGCGCGAGGCGCAGGCCGACCGACCAGGCGAGCGTCGCCCCCGCGTCGAGCCGGTGCGCACCCGGCACGCCGAGGCCGCCGCCGTGCGGCGTCGTCGTCGGCTCGATGCCGAGCGCGACGACGCGGCCGCCCCACGGCTCCTCCCGGCTCGCCGCCAGCTCGGTCCACAGCAGCGCGTGGCGCAGCCCGCGCCACGTCACCTCGGCCCGCAGCGACGGGGTGACGACGGTGACGGCGCGCCGGTCGGGGTCGGCGATCCCGGTGACGAGCGGGGGTGTCGTGCGGTCGAGCGTGGTGAGCCGGGCGGGGTCGACGGGCGGCGCCGTCGGGTCGGGCTCGCCCGAGTAGCTCAGGGCCAGGAGGTCGGCGCGGGGCAGCTCGAGCCGCGCACCGTCGCCGTCGAGCGCGGCGGTCAGCAGGTCGCCGCCGAGGATCAGGTGCTCGGCCACGATCACGGGCACGGACTCCGGCGTGGTGTTGCGCAGGCGGGAGGCGACCTCGATCGTTCCCGATCCCGTCAGTCGCCAGGAGCGCTCGATCGTGAGGCCGCCGTCGCGCGAGGTCCACCAGCCGCGCGCGTGGTCCGGTGCGACCGGCTCGACCCGCCAGGGTGCGAGGGATGCCTCGCCGTGGAAGGAGGGCGCCGCGGGCGAGGGCTGGCCGGAGCTCGGCGCGCAGAGCTGCCAGCCGCCGCGCCACCGCGCGACCCACGAGGCCTCGTCCGCGAGCGTCGCGTGGCCCGCGGGGGTGACGTCCTCGGCCCAGGGGGTGCGGGCGAGCACCGAGACCCCGTCGAGGCCGAGCTCGTCGAGGACCGCGCCCTCCGCCGGACGCAGGCGGGCCAGCAGGCCGCCGCGCTCGAGCGTCAGCGTCGCGGGCGGCGACGTCGACGGCGCCGCGGCGCCCCCTGCGCCGGCCCGTCCGGTATCGCGTCCGTCGACCCGCCCGGCCCCCCGCGCCACGGCTCAGCCGCCGGACGCGCCGACGGGCCCGCCGTCGGCTCCACCGAGGGCGCGGACGAGCGCGTTCTTGCCGTCGAGGACGACCGTGAGCATGGCCTCCTCGGCCTGCTCGCCGTTGCCCCGGTCGATCGCGCGGTAGACCGTCGCGTGGCTGGCGGCGTCCGCCGCGAGCTCGCCGGGGTCCATCGTCGTGTGCTGCTGCACCGTGAACGTGAGCTTCATGAAGTCGGCGACGACGCTCCCGAACTGCCGCAGCAGGGAGTTGTGGCTCGCGGCGTACACGGCGAGGTGGAACTCGACGTCGGCCGACGCGTAGTCGTCGGGGTCCTCGGTGCTCGCCGTCATGGCGGCGAGGGCCTTGGCCATCCGGTGGTGATCGGCGATCGTGGCGCGGCCGGCGGCCAGGCGCGCCGCTGCCGGCTCCATGATCTGCCGCACCTCGACCAGGTCGCGCATGATCTCGGCCCCGAGCCCCGCCTCGTTGTGCCAGCGCAGGATGTCGGTGTCGAAGACGTTCCACAGCTCCTGGGGGCGCACCCGCGTCCCCACCTTCTGGCGGATGTCGACCAGACCCTTGGCCGCGAGCACCCGCATCGCCTCCCGGACCGAGGTCCGGGACAGGCCGAACCGCTCGACCAGCTCCGCCTCCCGCGGCAGCACCTCGCCGACGGCGACCTCGCCCGACACGATGCTGCGCCCGACCGCCTCGATGACGATGGCCTGCCGGCCGCGCATCGCGTAGCCCGAGCGGGTCCCTGCTGGCTCGACCATGACATGCCTCCGCTTAGGTACGACGAGTTTTCGTCACTGTAGCGCGCGGGAGGGGTCGAGGACCGAGGGGGTGGCGGGGCCGCTCGCGGGCGCTGTCGTCGTCGCTGGCCGCGCCGTCGTCGCGGCCAGCCGCGCCCGCGCCGGCTCCCCGGGCAGGGACGGGCTGGCGAACAGCGTGCGACCGTCGACGAGGATCTCGACGTCGCGCAGGTACGGGCTCAGCCCGGCCGGGTCGACGTCGATGCCGAGGCCGGGGGCGTCGGGGGCGGCGATCTCCCCGTTCGCGTCGAGCGCGATGTGCTGGCGCGAGAGGTCGAGCGCGAGCTGCTTCGGCTCCGCCGGGTACTCGCAGATGCGGTGCGTCGCCAGGCCGGCGAACGGCTGCAGCGACGCGGAGAGCGCGAGGTGGGACGTGAACGTGTGGTTGACGTAGGTGACGCCGCTGGCCAGCGCGACGTCGGCCACCTGCCGCGCCGGGCCGATCCCGCCGATCCTGGCCGCGTCGACCTGGATGAACCGCACGCCGCCGAGCTCGATCAGGTTGATCGCCATGTGCGGGTTGTGCGCGCCCTCGCCGCCGGCGATGCCGACGCTGCCCGCCAGCTCCGCCAGGCGCGCGTGTGCGCCGAAGGCGTACGGGACGAACGGCTCCTCGAGCCACAGCGCGTCCGCGGCCTGGAGCGCGGCCAGCCGGGCCGCCGCCGCCTCGAGGTCGTCGACCCAGATCTGCCCGGCGTCGACCAGGAGCACCCCGTCCGGGCCGACGCCCTCGCGGGCGGCGGCGACGTGGTCGGCGTCCTCCCGCGCGGTGCCCGTCCCGTACCCGCCCCAGCCGACCTTGACCGCCAGGAAGCCACGCGCCCGCGCCTCCCGCGCCCGCTCGAGCGTGAGCTGCGGGGAGTCGCCCATGAGCATCGACGCGTACGGCACCTTCGGGTGGGACCGCTCGTACCCGAGCAGGCGCCACACCGGCTCGCCGAGGCGACGGCCGAGCAGGTCCCACAGGGCGATCTCGATGCCGGACCACGTGTGGGCCGCCTGGAGGAGGTCCATGCTGTTGCGCCCGACGAGCCGGGTCAGCCGCTCGATGTCGGCGACGCCGTCGATCCGCTGCCCGATCACGCTGGCCGAGACGGGTTGGCACACGCCGTGCGAGCGGGGGGCGACGAAGGCGGCGATCGACACGAGCGGGGACGCCTCGCACTCGCCCCAGCCGACGCTGCCGTCGTCGGTGGCGACGCGGACGAGCAGCGCGTCCTGGCTGCCGTCGGCCTCCAGGGTCACCTCGGGCATCGAGCCGTAGAAGAAGTCGATCGAGTCGATGATCACTGCCGTACCTCCATGACCACTGCCGTCCCTCCCGCGTCGCGCGCGCCGGATCGCTCGCGTCGTCGCCAGCCGTGAGCCGAGAGTCGGCCACCGGGCCGAACATACATCATATGTTAATCCAGGTCGAGTCCAAGGTGATGGACGAAAACCGCGCGACCGCACGGAATGTTCGCGTCGGTCACGGGTAGCGCCGGGTCTTGGCGACCTCGCTAGGTATGATGTATCGTCCATCGCGGGGGTAGGCGCACCCCGGGAGGGACGTCGTCGTCCCGGGCCTCGGTCGAGGCCCGGCGGGCGGGGCGCACCGATCGGCCCGGGGAGGTCCGCGCCCGCACCCGCCGTCCGGCAGGACTGCACACCGATGTGCACAGACGCGAAGGCCGACCGGCTCGCCCGGTGGTACGGCCCGACAGGGAGGATCCGGAATGAGAATGCATGGACCGGGGGCCGCTGTGCTCCTCGCCGCCGTGATCGGGCTGGCCGCCTGCGGCCCGTCGTCCGACTCGGGTGCCGGGTCGTCCGGCTCGGGCACCGAGACGAGGGAGCTGCTGGTCTGGGACACCGGCATCCTGGGGCGGACGCTCGACAACGGCGACGCCGACATGGAGAACTCCTTCATCGACCAGATGGCGGCGAAGTTCGAGGACGCCAACCCGGGCGTCACCGTCAAGGTCGTCCAGCAGGGCGGGGACATCACGGCGAACGGCGCCCAGTTCCAGGCGGCCTCGATCGCCGGCGACGGCCCCGACGTCCGCATCCAGTACGCGGGTGGTCCGACGCTGTCGTTCGCCGAGTTCTTCACCGACCTCGAGCCGCTGCTGACGCCCGAGATCATCGACTCGATGGCGGGCTTCAACGTCAACCGCGAGGGCTTCGAGCCCGACGGTCGCATCCTCGGGATGCCCTACGGCGCTGGGAACCTGTTCACCGTGTTCCAGAACCACGCCGTGCTGGAGGAGGCCGGCCTCGACCCGGCCGACCCGCCGCAGACGTGGGAGGAGCTCATCGCCAACGGGCAGCAGGTCGTCGACGCCACCGACAAGAACGGCTTCTGGGTGGCGAACCTCGAGGGCTACACCGGTGCCTGGATGATCAGCGCGCTGGTCGGCGGCGAGCTCGGGGAGTCGGCGTTCACGCAGATGTACGCCGGCGAGATCCGGGTGGACGACCCCGCGATGGTGAAGGCCTACCAGGCATTCGCCGACTGGGGGACGAGCGGCCTGACGAACCCCGACGCCGGGCAGGTATCCAACGGGGACTCCACTGCCGGCTTCGTGAGCGGCGGCAGCGCCTACTACCTCGTGGGGAGCTGGGAGAACAACAACATGCTCGAGGCGTTCGGCGAGGACGGCGTCAGCTCGTTCTTCATCCCGACGCTCGAGGGCTCCGCGCACCCGAACATCGGCGCCGGCGGCCCCGAGATCGCGATCTCGGTCACCGAGTACAGCAAGAACAAGGAGCTGGCGGGGGAGTTCCTCCGCTTCCTCGCGGAGCCGGAGAACCAGGACGTGTTCGTCGAGCTCTACCAGACCCAGGGCTCCAACCACCGCGACGGCGACCCGTCGAAGATCCAGAACCCGCTCCTGCGGGCGCAGTTCGAGGAGCTGGCCGAGGCGAGCGACGGGGTGACCTTCGCCTTCGACTCGGTGATGCCGCAGGCGACGATCGACCTGTTCTACCGCGTCAACGCCGCGGTGTTCCTCGGGACGACGACGCCGCAGGACGCGGTGAACCAGCTCCAGGCGTCCTACGAGCAGGAAATCGCGCTGCAGTGACGTCGGTGGCACGAGCCGTCCCCGCGGGTGGGCAGCCACCCGCGGGGACGCGGCCAGCACCGGGCCGCTCGATCCGGGACCGCAACCGGGTCGTCGGGCTGCTCGCCGTCCTGCCGGCGTTCCTCGTCGTCGTCGGGTTCATGGCGTTCCCCGTGCTGTTCGCGCTCTACATCTCCTTCACCCGGACGAACGGCCTGACGTACCGGTGGGTCGGCCTGAGCAACTACGTCGCGCTCCTGCGCGACCCGATCGTTCACGAGGTGTTCCTCAACAACGTGACGTTCCTGGTCTCGGTCCCTCTCGTCATCTTCGTCGCGCTCGTCGTCTCCGTCCTGCTGTTCGACCGGGTGCGCGGGTGGCGGGCCTTCCGGGTGATCTTCTTCCTGCCGAACGTCCTGTCCGTCGCCGTCATCGGCATCATGTTCCGCAACGCCTTCGGCTACTACGGGGCCGTCAACCAGGCGCTCGGGCTGCTCGGCGTCGAGCCGGTGCAGTTCTTCACGGACGGCCGGCTGGCGATCGCGGTCATCGTCCTCGCGCTGGTCTGGTCGGGCTTCGGCTACCAGTCGCTGCTCCTGCTCGCCGGGCTGACGTCGATCGACCCCGCGGTCTTCGAGGCCGCGGCGCTCGACGGCGCCGGGTGGTGGAAGCGCCTGTGGTTCATCACGCTGCCGAACGTGCGGCGGGTGCTCGGGTTCGTCTTCATCATCAACGTCCTCTACACGTTCTCCTCGCTGTTCGGGTTCGTGTTCGTGATGACGGCCGGCGGGCCTGGGTTCGAGACCACGACGATCGACTACCTCGTCTACCTCAAGGCGTTCTCGAGCACGAACCTCGGCGCCGGGGCCGCGCTCGCGGTGCTGCTGTTCCTGTTCATCGGCGTGCTCACGCTGATCCAGAACCGCGTCTTCCGACTCCAGGAGGAGGACTGAGATGTCTCGATCCGTCGCCCCGACCGGCCGTCGCCGGAGCCAGTGGGTCGTCTTCGCGATGCTGTGCGGCGTCGCGGCGTCGATCATCTACCCGCTCTACTTCGTCCTCGTCACGTCGCTGCGCTCGAACGAGGACTACCTCCAGGACCCGTTCGGCCTGCCGGGGCAGTGGAGCCTCGCGAACTACGTGACGCTCGCCGACGCCTACGGCGCCGGCCGCGCGTTCCTCAACAGCCTCATCGTGTCGGTCGTCTCGGTGTCGCTCGTGCTGCTGCTGGCGGCGCTGGCCGCCTACGCGCTCGCCAAGCTCCCCGTCCCCGGGGCGCGGGCGGTGACGGCGACGTTCGTCTCCGTCATGCTCATCCCCGGGCCGGTGCTCATCATCCCGATCTACCTCATGCTCTCCCGGCTCGAGCTGGTCGGGAGCTACTGGGGGCTCGTGCTGGTGTACCTCGCGACCGGCCTGCCGTTCGCCACGTTCTTCCTCACCATCTCCTTCCGGGGCATCCCGAACGAGGTGATCGAGGCGGCGCGGATCGACGGCGCCGGGTTCTACCGGACGCTGTGGTCGGTCATCCTCCCGATGGGCGTCGCCGGCCTCGCGACGCTCGCGGTGCTGCAGTTCCTCGGCGTGTGGAACGAGCTGATCTTCGCGTTCATCCTCATCCCCGACCAGGCGAACCGGCTGCTCACGCCGACGCTCGCCTCCATCGGCGAGCGGTTCGTGACGGACCAGCCGCTGGTGTCGGCGGGACTGTTCATCACGGCCGTCGTGCCGCTCCTGCTGCTGTCGGTGGCCTCGAAGTACATCATGCAGGGCCTCCAGGTCGGGGTCAGCCGGTAGCCGCTGCCCCGCGCGCGGTGCCCCCGCGCGAGGCGTCCGACCGGCGCCTCGCGCGGGCGCAGCGCCCCGGGCGCCCTTCTCCGATGTCGGACCGGGATGTCACGATGACCCCATGACAACCGCCGTCGCCGGGGTCTCCGGCTTCCCCGCCGAGCTCGACGTCTACCGACGCGAGCTGCGCGGGTACGCCTACCGGATGCTCGGCTCGATCCAGGACGCCGAGGACGCCGTCCAGAACGCGATGCTGCGCGCCTGGCGCGCGTACGAGCGGTTCGACGGCCGCAGCTCGCTGCGCACGTGGATCTACCGGATCCTCACCAACGTCTGTCTCGACGAGATCGCCGCCCGCAAGCGTCGCGCCCTGCCGGTCGACCTCGAGTCCGGCCCGTCGGCGCCCGTCATCTCCTCGCTCGGGCAGCCGCGGCCCGCCGAGACCTTCGTCGAGCCGAGCCTCGACGAGCTGGTGCGGGACCCGGCCGACGTCGTCGTCGCGCGCGAGTCCGTCCGGCTCGCGTTCGTCGCGGCGCTGCAGCACCTGCCGGCCTCGCAGCGGGCCGTCCTCATCCTGCGCGACGTGCTGGCCTGGCCAGCCGCCGAGGTCGCCGCGCTGCTCGAGGTCTCCGTCGCCGCGGCCAACTCCCAGCTCCAGCGGGCGCGCGAGACGATGCGCGCCGTGCAGGACGGGTCGCGCGCCGCGCGCCCCAACGTCGACCGGGCCGAGGAGCTGGCCGTCGTGGAGCGGTACGTCGAGGCGTTCGAGCGCTACGACATGGACGCGCTCGCGGCGATGCTCGCCGAGGACGCCGTCATGTCGATGCCGCCGTTCCAGCTCTACCTCTCCGGGCGCGAGGACGTCGTCGGCTGGATGGCCGGTCCCGGTCACGAGTGTCTCGGCTCGCGCACGATCGCGGTCGACGTCAGCGGCGGCCCTGGCTTCGCCCAGTACCGGCGCGACCCCGCCGGCGGGCACGCCCCGTGGGGCGTCCACGCCCTCGTCGTGCGCGACGACGGTCGCGGCGCGCGCGTCGTCGAGGAGACGGTCTTCCTCGGCGCCGAGATCTTCGCCGCGCTCGGCCTCCCGGCACACCTGGACTAGCGCCGGCCGGGCCTGAACGGCCGCCGGCCGTTCGAGCTGGGCGACCCGGCCGGACCGCGCCGCGCCGTCCCCGTCGCCGCCGTCGGGGGCCACGGGGCCGGGCCCCCGGCCGTTCGGGTGGGCGCCGGGCGCGCACGGCACCCCGCCGTCCCGCGCGGCCGGGTTCGCGCAGCGGCCCGACCAGCCGCCCTAGAGCGCGAACGTCCCGGCGCTGGGCATGAAGGCGTCGTCGAGGACCAGGCAGGCCGTGCCGATCGCGGCGGCGTCCTCGCCGAACGCGCTCGTCGTCACGCGCAGCGGGACGTCCGGCCCGCGGGCGAGCCCCGCCGCGAGGAGCCCGTCGAGCAGCGGCATGATCGCGTCCGAGACGCGGGCCCAGGTCATGCCGCCGATCGCCACGACCTGGGCGTCGGTGATGTTCGCGATCGTGCGGATCGCGACGGCCAGGCGCGCGGCGGCGCGCTCGATCGTCGCCGTCGCCGCGGGGGAGCCCGCCTCGTACCGCTCGACCAGCGTCGTGAGCATCGGCAGCGCGGCCTCGCGCGTGGCCGGCGCACTCGGGAGCGCCCCGTCGGCCACCGCGTCGGCCAGGATGCCGTCGGTCGACAGGACGCCGGCCAGGCAGCCGCGCAGCCCGCACGGGCAGTGGAACCCGGCCGAGTCGACCGACAGGTGCCCGACGTCGCCCGCGTTGCCGGTGCGGCCGCGCAGGACGCTGCCGCCCGCGACGATGCCGACGCCGACCCCGGTGCTCATGTAGAGGAAGGCGGAGTCGGCCGAGTGCATCGTCGTCCCGGCCCAGCGCTCGCCGACGGCGGCCGCGGCGACGTCCTTGTCCAGGATGACCGGGAGCGATGTCCGGCGGGCGAGCTCCGTCGTGACCCGGACGTCGCGCCATCGCGGCAGGTGCGGCGGCGACACGATCATGCCCCGGCCGAGGTCGACCGGGCCGGGGGAGGCGACGCCGACCCCGACGACCCGGTCGCGCGGGATGCCGGAGGAGGAGACGAGCCGGTCGATCTCGACGGCCATGCCGGCCATCACGTCGTCGGGCTCGGCGTCCCGGTCCAGCTCGCGGGCCGACCGCGCGACCACCCGACCCGCGAGGTCGGCGATGACGTACGTGAGGCCCTGCGGGTCGATGTGCGCGCCGACGGCGTAAGCGCCGGCCGGGTTGAGGTGCAGCGGCGTGCGGGGCTTGCCGCGGCCGTTCGGCTGCTGGCGCTCCCCCTCCAGGAGCAGACCCGAGGCGAGCGCGCGCCGCGTGATGCCCGAGACGGCCTGCTGCGTGAGGCCGGTCGCGCTCGCCAGCTCGACGCGGCTGAGGCCGGACTCCGAGCGCCGGATCGTGTCGATCAGCACGGCGAGGTTGAAGTCGGCGACGCGGGCGACGCTGCTGCCACGCCACGCTGCCGTTCCGCTCATGACCCTCCTCATGCCAACGACGCGGGTCCGCCAAGGGTACCGACGGCGCCGGGACCGCAGGCGAGACGTCCGGATCGGTTGCGGACGCTCTCGCAAAGGTATTACTATTTCTCGCGTACTAAGTATCTCACCAGGCACCGTCGCCGCGGCCCGGTCCTGGCCCACGCCAATGACGGGGTGCCCCATGCGCTTTGACGAGAAGACCCGCTTCGAGGGGCGGATCAGCCGGTTCGTCGAGGAGACGATCACGCCGGCGCTCTATCCGGAACGGATTGCGCTCGACGTGTCCGTCTGGCGCGTGCCGGACGAGCCCGTCCCGTTCGACGAGGCCCGGGCGGCGACGTACGAGCCCTTCGTCATGGGATCCCCGTGGGGCGTCGCGTGGAGCACGGAGTGGTTCCACGTGACGGGCGAGGTCCCGGCGGCCTGGCGCGAGCGCGACCTCGAGGTCGTGGTCGACCTCGGCTTCCACACGTGGAACGAGGGCGGCCAGGCGGAGGGGCTCGCGTATCGTCCGGACGGCTCCATCGTCAAGGCGATCGAGCCGTACAACCGCTACCTGCGGGTCGACCGCGGCACGGAGCGCGTCGACCTCTACATCGAGGCCGCCTCGAACCCGGACGCCGCCGTCCGCGCGGAGGGCGAGCGGTGGGGGAACACGTGGCGGCAGAGCCCGTACACCTCCAAGGAGCACCGTCCGCCGACGCCCGTCTACGTCTTCCGCTCGTGCGACCTGGCCGTGCGCGACCACGAGGTCGCGGCGTTCGCCGCGGACGTCGACGTGCTGTGGCAGCTCGCGCTCGTGCTGCCCGAGACCAGCCCGCGCCGCGCGTCGATCGTCGCCGCGCTCGCGCGCGCCATCGACGTGTGCGACCCCGACGACCTGCCCGGGACCGTCGGCGCCGGGCGTGCGGTGCTCGCCCCCGTGCTCGCCTCCCCGGCGGGCGCCTCGTCGCACACGCTCGTCGCGACGGGCCACGCGCACATCGACTCCGCCTGGCTGTGGCCGGTGCGCGAGACGATCCGCAAGTGCGCCCGCACCTGGTCGAACGTCCTGGAGCTCCTGGAGGAGCACGAGGACCTGACCTTCTCGGCGTCCTCGGCGCAGCAGTACCGCTGGATGAAGGACCACTACCCCCAGGTGTGGGAGCGCATCCGGGCGGCCGTCGCCGACGGCCGGTTCATCCCGGTCGGCGGGATGTGGGTCGAGTCGGACACCAACATGCCGGGCTCCGAGGCGATGGCGCGCCAGTTCGTCGCCGGGCAGCGGTTCTTCCGCGAGGAGCTGGGCGTCACCTGCCCCGAGGTGTGGCTGCCGGACTCGTTCGGCTACTCCGGCGCGCTGCCGCAGATCGCCCGCGCGGCCGGCGCCCGCTGGTTCCTCACGCAGAAGCTGTCGTGGAACGAGACCAACGTCATGCCGCACCACTCCTTCACCTGGGAGGGGATCGACGGCAGCCGCATCTTCACGCACTTCCCGCCCGTCGACTCCTACGTCTCGGCTCTCGACGCCGAGGACCTCGACAAGGCCGAGCGCCAGTACTCGGAGGCCGGTCACGGCACGCGCTCGCTCATCCCGTTCGGGTACGGCGACGGGGGCGGCGGCCCGACGCGCGAGATGGTGGCCCGCGCCGAGCGCCAGGCGGACCTCGAGGGCTCGCCCCGGGTCGTGCTCGGCAACCCGCGCGACTTCTTCGCCGCGGCCGAGGCCGAGCTGCCCGACCCGTCGACCTGGACGGGCGAGATGTACCTCGAGACGCACCGCGGGACCTACACGTCGCAGGTGCGGACCAAGCAGGGCAACCGGCGCAGCGAGCACGCGCTCCACGCCGCCGAGCTGTGGGCCGCGACGGCTGCCGTCCGGGAGGGCGCGCCCTACCCCTACGACGACCTCGAGCGGATCTGGCACGTCGTGCTGCTCCAGCAGTTCCACGACATCCTTCCGGGGTCGTCGATCGCGTGGGTGCACCGGGAGGCGGAGGCCGGCTACGGGCGCGTCCTCGCAGAGTGCGCCGAGATCGTCGACGGCGCGGTCCGCGCCCTCGTCGGCGAGGGCGACCTCGCGCTCGCCGCCAACGCGACGCCGTTCGCGCTCGACTCCGTCGCTCCCATGGCGATCGGGGCTCACGACGCCGGTTCGGGCGCGACCGGCGCGACGTCCGTCGTCCCCGGCGCGGACGGCACGGTCCTGGACAACGGCCTGCTCCGCGTCGTCGTCGACCCCCGCGGTCTCGTCACGTCGCTGCGGGACCTCGTCGCCGACCGCGAGGTCGTCGCGGCCGGCGCGGCGGCGCTGCTCTTCCAGGTGCACGGCGACCGGCCGACCATGTACGAGGCGTGGGACATCGACGCGGCGTACCGCCGCACCGTCGAGGACCTGCGCGCCGCGGACTCGGTCGAGATCCTCGCGCCGGACGCCGTGCGCGTGAGCCACACCTACCGCTCCTCGACCGTCGCGGCCACGCTGCGCCTGCCCGCCGGCGCCCGTCACCTCGACGTCACGGTCGACGTGGACTGGCACGAGGCCCGCCGCCTGCTCAAGCTCGCGGTCCCGGTCGACGTCAAGGCCGACGCCGCGGCCTCGGAGACGCAGTTCGGGCACGTCGTGCGGCCGACCCACACCAACACGACCTGGGACGAGGCGAGGTACGAGACCGTCGCGCACCGGTGGCTGCACGTCGGCGAGGAGGGCTACGGCGTCGCCGTCGTCAACGACTCGACCTACGGCTACGACGTGCGCCGCACCTGGGCCGGTGAGCGCTCGGCCGCCGCGACCACGATCCGGGCGTCCGTGATCCACGGTCCGAAGTTCCCCGACCCCGACTGCGACATGGGCGAGCACACGATGCGCTACCGGATCCTGCCGGGCGCCACCCGCGCGGACGCGCTGCGTCACGCCTGGGACGTCAACCTGCCGACGACCCGGCTCACGGGCGCCCGCGCGGTGGCCCCGCTGCTCGACGTGACGGGGCGCGGCGTCGTCGTGCAGACGGTCAAGCTCGCCGAGGACCGCTCGGGCGACGTCGTCGTCCGGCTCTACGAGAGCGACGGCGGCCGGACGCGGGCCAGCATTCGCGCCGACTTCGAGCACGTCGGCGTCGCGGTGACGGACCTCCTCGAGGAGCCGACCGGCGAGGCCGCCACCGTCGTCGACGGGGCGGTGGAGCTCGAGCTGCGCCCGTTCCAGATCGTCACCCTGCGCTACGCCCGCTGACGGGCGGAGGAGAACCCGTGCGACGCGGCCGACGCGTCCATGACACCCAGGAGGAACCGATGAAGCACCTCAGACGAGTCACGACACTTGCCGCCGCGGTTGCGGCCACCTCGCTCGTCCTCGCCGCCTGCGGCTCCGGCGACGGCGGGGACGGGGGCGACGGTGCGGCCGACGGCCGCGTCACGATCACCGTGTCCGGCCTGCCGGACAACTCCAAGCCGGAGGAGCGCGCGGCCTTCGAGGCCGACCTCGACGCCTTCCGGGCGGCCAACCCCGACATCGACATCACCGCCGTCGAGACGCTCTGGGACCCGCAGACGTTCTCGGCGCAGCTCGCCGGCGGCACGCTGCCGACGGTGATCGACCTCCCGCCGTCGGAGATGAACAGCCTGATCGCGAACGGCCAGGTCAAGGACCTCACCGACGTCGTCCAGGCGAGCGCGACGCTGCGCGACGTGCCCGACGCGATGATGGAGTTCGGCCTCGGCCCCGACGGCCGGTACTACGGGGTGCCGACGTACGCGTACTCGATGGGCCTCATGATCAACCGCGACCTGTTCGAGCGGGCCGGCCTCGACCCCGACGAGCCGCTGGCGACGTGGGACGACGTCCGGGCCGCCGCCAAGGCGATCACCGAGGCGACGGGCGAGGTCGGGTACGCCACCCCCGCGACCGAGGGCTACGCCGGGTGGATCCTCGACTCGGCGCTCCCGGCCTTCGGCGGCGAGATGATGACGCAGGTCGACGGCGAGTGGGTCCTCGACCTGACCGCCCAGCCGATCCAGGACCTCCTCCAGCTCCTGCACGACATGCGCTGGGAGGACGGCTCGATGGGCGTCAACTCGCTCATCACCGACGGCGACATCAACAACATGCTTGCGGCGGGGCAGCTCGGCATGGCCGTCCGCGGCGGCGACGCCTACCAGAACATGACGCTCGTCAGCGGCATGCCCAAGGAGGACTACGGGATGTTCCCGATGCCGCAGACGGCGGACGGTCTCGGCACGGGTGGCGGTGGCCGCGTCGCGATCGTCCGCCCGGACGCGACGGACGCGCAGGCCGAGGCCGTCGTGAGGTGGCTGGAGTTCCACAACTTCGCTCCGTACATGAGCGAGGAGAACGCCGTGGCGTGGGCGACCGCGCGCGACGCCGAGGGCCTGCCCGTGCCGGAGGTCGGCCTGCCGCGCGTCACGGGTGAGGTCATGGCGAGCTTCATGGGGTGGATCGACCCGTACGTCAACGTGCCGATGCCGCAGATCCAGACCTACCTCGACTCGGCCGACACGCTGACCATCCACGGCGGGCCGCCCTACGCCGCCGGCGAGATCTACGAGTCGTTCGCGCCCGTCATCCAGGCCGTGCTCGGACGCGAGGACGCCGACATCCCGGCGCTCCTGCAGACCGCGCAGGACACCTCGATGCCCGCCGTCGAGGCGGCGCTGCCCGACTGAGGCCGCGCTCCCGCGGTCCGGCGCGGTTGCGCCGGGCCGCGGGACGGCCGGTCCCGACCCGGGACCGGCCGGTCCCGTCCCGACACGGAAAGGAGGCTCGACGATGACCACGACCGACGCGCCGCGCCGCGGCACGCCAGCGGCGTCCATCGTCCGGTGGGTCAGGGGCGGCGGGCTGACGACGTTCGTCCTCGCGCTCCCGATGATCATCGGGTTCACCGTCTTCGGCTGGTGGCCGATCACGCGGGGCGTCATCCTCGCGTTCCAGCGGACCAACCTCATCACGACCCAGTGGGTCGGTCTCGACAACTTCCACCGCGTGTTCAGCGACCCCCTGCTCTGGCAGGCACTGCAGAACACCGCGCTCTACGCGCTCATCGCGATCGTCATCGGGTTCCCGATCCCCCTGCTCGCCGCCGCGACCATCTCGGAGATGCGCGGGCGGACGCGCCAGCTCGGCTCGATCCTCGCGTTCCTCCCGGTCGTCGTCCCGCCGGTCGTCGCGATCCTCCTCTGGCGTCGCTTCTACGCCCCGGACGAGACGGGCCTCATCAACACGCTCCTCGGCAAGGTCGGGCTCGGGCCGGTCGGCTGGCTGATCGACCCGCGCTGGTCGATGCTCGCGCTCGTCGTCGCCGGCATCTGGGCCGGGGCCGGGTCGACGATCATCATCTATCTCGCCGCCATGGTGACGATCGACCGCGAGCTGTACGACGCCGCCGAGGTCGACGGGGGCGGCATCGCGCGCAAGGTCTGGCACATCATGCTGCCGCAGCTGCGCGGCACGCTCCTGGTCATGCTCCTGCTCCAGATCATCGGCGTGTTCCAGGTCTTCACCGAGCCCTACCTGCTGACCGGCGGCGGTCCGGAGAACCGGACGCTCATGCTGCTCATGCTCGTCTTCCGGCGGTTCCAGGCGGGTGACTACGGGGTGGCGTCGGCGCTGAGCCTCCTGCTCGCGGGCGTGCTCGCGCTGCTGTCCTGGGTGTATCTGCGCGTCACGAGGAGGTGGGCGTCATGAGCGCTCCGGTGAACGGGACGACCGGTCGCGCCGCGGGTGCGGCACGACCCCCGCGGCGACGGCGCGGTGCCGGCGAGGCCGAGGAGCGGACGCTGATCTCCGCCAACGACCTGCGCCACCCCGGCACGCGCGCGTCGGTCCTGTCGTGGAAGGCCCTCTTCCTCGCGATCCTCGTGCTGGTCGGCCTCTACCCCCTGTTCTGGCTGGTCGTCGCGGCGACGTCGACGTCCCAGGACACGCTGCGCGACCCGCTCGGGCTGTGGGGCCAGGGCTTCCACCCCGGGAACCTCGTCGACGCGTGGAACAAGGTCCAGATCAACCTCTACACGGCGAACACGTTCATCATCGCCATCGGCACGACGTTCTTCATGCTGCTCGTGACGCTCACGGCGGCCTACGTCCTCGCCATCCTGCGCCCGCGGTACGCGGCCTTCCTCGACGCGGCCATCATGGCGACGCTGTTCATCCCCGGGATCATCTCGCTGGTCCCGCTCTACCTGACGATCATCGACCTCGAGATCATCGACACGTGGTGGGCGGTGTGGCTCCCCGGAGCGGTGAGCGCGTTCAACGTCCTCATCGTCAAGCAGTACCTCCAGACGATCCCGGCGGAGCTGTTCGAGGCGGCGAAGATCGACGGGACCGGGCCGATCCGCGTGCTGTGGCACATCGTCCTGCCGCTCGCGCGCCCCATCATGGGCGTCGTGGCCCTGCTCACCTTCATCGCGTCGTGGCGCGACTTCCTCTGGCCGCTGCTCGCCCTGCCCAGCCCGGCGAAGCGGCCGCTGTCCGTCGCGCTCAGCCTGGCCGAGCGCAGCACCGACCTCAGCCTCGCGATGGCCGCGATGCTCATCGCGACGATCATCCCGATCGTCCTGTTCCTGGTGTTCCAGCGGCAGTTCCTCTCCGGCGTGAGCGCGACGGGATCGGTGAAGGGATGACCATCCGGTTCGAGGGGGAGGAGCGACTGGAGCGCTGCGTCCCCGCCGCGCTGCGCAACCTCCTCGAGGTCAACACCGTCCCCGGCCGCGGCCCGGAGGAGCCGGCGAGGTTCCTGCGTGCGGGCGGCGGCTACGCCGAGCCGTGGACCCGCGACGCGGCCGTCAACTCGTGGTTCGCCGCGAGCTGGCTCACGCCCGACGTGGCGGAGGCGACCCTGCGGATGGTGTGCGAGGACGGTCCGGACGGCGCCGTCGTCGCCCAGGACGACCAGTGGTGGGACCACGTCGTCTGGGTGGTCGCGGCGCACCGGCACGCGCTGCTCACCGGAGACCGCGCGTTCCTCGGGTGGGCCGAGGGCGTCGCCCGGCGCTCGCTCTCGATCGCCCGCGCCGGCCGGTACGTGGCGCGGTTCGGGCTGTTCCGGGGGCCGGCCGTCATGGCGGACGGCATCTCCGGGTACCCGGTGGACGTGGTCGAGCCCGGCAACGAGTCGTCGTTCGTGCTCGACCACCCCCGCGCCCACGACGTCCTCTGCCTCTCCACGAACCTCGTCCACGCCGCCGCCTACCGCGCCCTCGGCGCGATGGCCGACGCCCTCGGCGGGGACGGTGCGGCCGACCGGGCGATGGCCACCGACCTGATGCGGGCCGTCGAGAAGCTGTTCTGGACGGGCACGGCCTACGGGTACCTGCTGGTGCCCCGGGGCGATGACCCCGCGGACGCCCGCCTCGACACCTCGCAGGAGGCACTCGGTCTCGCCCTCGCGCTGCTCACCGGCCACGCCAGCGGGCCACGCGCGCTCGACCTCGTCGCCCGGACGCACCGGGAGCCGTTCGGCGTCGTCTCCGTCTGGCCGCACCTGCAGCTGTTCTCCGACCGCCACCCGGGGCGGCACAACACCGTCGTGTGGCCGTGGATCACCGGTGCGTGGGTCCAAGCGGTCGCTCACGCCGGCGACCTCGACGCGTTCGGGGCGGAGCTCGACGGCTTCCTGCGGCTCGTCGCCGCCGGCGGTCACGCCTACCCGGAGGTGCAGAACGCGCGGACGGGTGCGGCGGACGGCGGGTGGCAGTCGGACGCCGGGTGGCGCGGCGACTACCTGCCCGGCATCGGCCGGGCGTGGGCGTCGGAGCCCGACCAGACCTGGTCGGCGACGGCGCTGCTCGGCGTGCTCGTCGAGTCGCTGCTCGGGCTGCACCCGGGGGCCGCCGGCATCCGCGTCGCCCCGCGGCTGCCGGCCGGCATCGACCGGCTGCGCCTGTCCGGCCTGCGGTACGGGTCCGCCACGCTCGACGTCGAGGTCCGCGGCACGGGTGATCGTCTCGTCGACCTCGTGGTCGACGGGACGCCCGTGGACGTGGCGGCGCCCCTGCTGCCCGCCGGCCTGCGTGACGGGGCGCCGCGCGCCGTCGTCGTCACCGCCGTCGTCAACGGCTGACGCGACCTCACCCCCCGACACCCGACCCCTTCCTCACCCCAACCCGACCACCGCCGGAGGACGCGATGCTCGACCTCGACCACTGTCTCGGCCTCGGCGAGACCGCCGTCGCCGGCACCATCGAGCGGCGCACGGCCGAGCGCCTCGACGCCGCGGTCGCGCGGTGCCGGCTCACCGTCCGCGTGCCGCACGGGACGCCGACGCGGGTGACCGTCAGCGACGTCCCGACCGCGCGCCTGACCCTGCCCCCTGGCCGGTGGAGGGCCGACTGGTTCTCCTCGCACTGGGGCGACGAGTTCTACCCGCGGGGCCGGGCCGTCGGGTCGGAGCCGCTGCGCCTGGAGGTGCGGGCGGGGCGCGGCTCCAAGATCGTCCACCCGTGGCTGTGCCTCACCTCGCCCGAGCACGGCGCCGTGGTCGTCTCGCCGGCCTGGAGCGGCAACTGGGTGATGACGGTGACACCGACGGGTGACGGCGGACTCACGGTGACGGCGGGCATCAGCCCGTGGAAGTTCGCCCGCGCGGTCAGCGCGGAGCTGCCCTTCGTCGCGCCCGACGTGATCCTCGCCCGCGGGACCGACCGGTTCGACGCCGGGGCCGCGCTGGCCCGGGCGGTCGGGCGGTGGGTCGCGCCGACATCGGCGTGGAGCCAGCGGGTGGCGACGGCGTGGAACCACTGGTGGCCCTACGAGGACGCCGAGATCGACCATGCCCGGTTCGTCGAGAACGCGGGGATCGCCGCGCGGCTCGGCCTCGACGTCGCGACCTGCGACGCCGGCTGGTTCGGCCGGCCGGACGCCGGGACGTTCTGGGAGCGGGAGCGCGGCGACTGGGACGACGAGAACACCGAGCGGTTCCCGGCGGGCCTGTCGGGTCTCGCGGAGTCGGTGCGCGCGAGCGGCATCGAGCTCGGCGTCTGGATCGAGGCCGAGGCCGTCGGCGTCGATGCCCGGGTCGGCCTCGCGCACCCGGAGATCCTCGCCCGCCGCGACGACGACCCGCCGGTGGGCGGCGTTCCCTCGCGTCCCGCCTGGCAGCTCGCGCGCGACGGGGTGCTGCCCCCGCAGGAGATGCCTGACCCGGACCACCCCGCCTGGCTGGGCTACGTCTGCCTCGGCTCGCCCGCCGGGCGCGAGCACGTCCGGCGCGTCGTCGAGCGGCTGATCGCGCGGACGGGCGCTCGCTGGATCAAGTGGGACTTCAACCTCGACCCCGGCGCCGGCTGCTCCCGCGTCGACCACGGCCACGACGCCGGCGACGGCCTGTACGAGCACTACCGCGGCCTGTACGCGCTGCTCGACGAGCTGCGCTGCGCCCACCCGGAGGTGCTGTGGGAGGCGTGCTCGTCCGGCGGCCTGCGGATCGACCTCGGCCTGGCCGCCCGCTTCCACACCGTGTTCCTGTCCGACCCGGACTGGACCGAGTTCCACCTCCAGCTCCTGTGGGGGGCGGCGCAGCTCCTGCCGGCCGCGTCGATCTTCCACTTCGCCGAGTCGCAGTGGCGCGGCTCCCACGGCAGCCAGAACCTCGACCCGGCCACGCTCGACGTCGCGACGCTCGACCTGGGCCTGCACGCGGTGGCGCTCCACCGGCACGCGGTGTCCTACCGGCTGCCCGATCTCTCGCCCGAGCTCCGCGACCGGCTGGCCGCGCACGTGGCGACGCACCGGGAGCACGCCCTGCCGCTGATCGCCGCCGGCGGCGTCGTCCGCCCGCTGACCGACCAGCCGATGCGCGACGGCGGGGGCGAGCGCTTCCCGGCGTTCCAGCTCGACGCCGGGGGCGCCGGGCCGGTGCTCCTCGTCGCCGTCCGGCTCGACGGTGGGACCGCGCGCCGCGTCGTCCGGCCCGTCGGTCTCGACCCGGCCGCGACCTACGCCGTCACGGCGCTCGGGCCGGGCGAGGATCCCGGCGTCGGCGGGACGAGGGCCACCGGCGCGAGCCTCATGGCCGACGGGCTGGGGGTCGCCGCGGACGGCCCGGCCCGGTCCTGGCTGCTCCGGCTCGACCGCGTCACGCCCTGAACGTCCCGACCGGCCCGACCGGCCCGGCGCCCAGCCCGCTGGCCATCAGCCCACCCAGCCCCACCCAGCCCCGAGGGAGAACCCATGAACGACGACGTCGACCGCCTGCTGGCGCGCCTGACGCTCGAGCAGAAGGCGAGCCTGCTGTCCGGGCTCGACTCCTGGCGGACCACGCCCGTGCCCGACGCCGACGTGCCGTCCGTGTGGCTCAGCGACGGCCCGCACGGCGTGCGCCGCGAGGTCGCGGCGCGCGACTCCGTCCCCTCGACCTGCTTCCCGACCGAGTCGGCGCTCGCGGCGACGTGGGACCGCGACCTGGTCGAGCGGGTCGGTGCCGCGCTGGGGGCCGAGGCGCGCGCGCTCGGCGTCGGCGTCCTGCTCGGCCCCGGCGTCAACATCAAGCGGACCCCGCTGTGCGGTCGCAACTTCGAGTACCTGTCCGAGGACCCCGTCCTCACCGGCGAGCTGGCCGCGGCCTACGTCACCGGGGTGCAGTCGCGCGGGGTCGGGACCTCGCTCAAGCACTTCGCCGCCAACAACCAGGAGTGGGGGCGGCACTGGTACTCCTCTGACGTCGACGAGCGGACGCTGCGCGAGATCTACCTCGCGGCCTTCGAGCGCGTGGTGACGCGGGCGCGGCCGTGGACCGTCATGTGCTCCTACAACCGGCTCAACGGCGTGCACGCCTCGCAGCACGGCTGGCTGCTGGACGACCTGCTGCGGGGCGAGTGGGGGTACGACGGCCTCGTCGTCTCGGACTGGGGCGCCGTCCACGACCGGGTCGCGGCGCTCGCCGCCGGCCTCGACCTGGAGATGCCCGGCTGTGACGGCGTGACCGACGCGAAGGTCGTCGCTGCCGTCCGCGACGGTCGGATCTCCGAGGAGGTCCTCGACCGCTCCGTCCGGCGCGTGCTCGAGCTCGTGGCGCGAGCCGTCCCCGCGCCGATGACGCGGCTCATCCGGTGGGGTGTCGACCCGGAGACGCCGGGCCTGGACGGCCGGACGGTGGCCGGTGGGCCCGAGGGCGCGGCGGGAGCCGGACCGGCAGTCGGTGACCAGCCGGCCGACGGCGAGCCGGCCGACGGTCCGGGCGCGCTGCCGGAGGACATGGTGGCGGCGCACCACGCGCTCGCCGCCGAGGCGGCACAGGCCGCGATCACCCTGCTGCGCAACGACGGCGTCCTCCCGCTGACCGCGCCGCGCCGGCTCGCGGTCGTCGGCCGGCTCGCCGTCGCCCCCCGGATCCAGGGCGCCGGCTCGGCCCTGGTCAACCCCGCGCGGACCCCGGTCAGCGTGCTCGACGCGCTGCGGAGCTCGTTCGACGTGACCTACGCGGAGGGGTACGCGATGACCGCCGAGGCGCCCGACGCGGCGCGCGAGGCGGAGGCGCTCGCCGCCGTTCGCGCGGCCGACGTCGCGCTCGTCCTCGTCGGCCAGGTCGACGGCACCGAGTCCGAGGGCTACGACCGTGCGCACCTCGACCTGCCGGCGGCCCAGGAGAAGCTGCTCGACGCGGCCGTCGCGAGCGGGACGCCCGTCGTCGCGATCGTGAACGGCGGGTCCGCCGTGCGGCTCGGCGGGTGGCGCGACCGCGCGGCCGCCGTCGTGCACTGCCCGTTCCTCGGCCAGGCGGGCGGGGAGGCGCTCGCCCGGGTGCTGGCGGGCGACGTGGACCCGTCCGGACGGCTCGCCGAGACCTGGCCGGTCCGGCTGGAGGACACGCCGGCCTTCGTTACCTACCCCGGCGACCGGGGGCACGCGCGCTACGGCGAGGGCGTCTTCGTCGGCTACCGCTGGTACGACGAGCTGGGCCTCGCCGTCGGCTACCCGTTCGGGCACGGGCTCTCCTACACGCGGTTCGAGTACCGCGACGCCGCGGCCGGTGTCGTCGACGCCGAGGCCGGCGTCGTCGAGGTCGCGTGCGAGGTGGTCAACGTCGGGGAGCGGCCGGGCGTCGAGGTCGTCCAGGTCTACGTTGCGCCGCCCCGGCGACGCGGCGGCGTCCCCGTCCTCGACGGCGAGCCGGGCGAGGCGGTGCCGGTGACCCCCGTGCGCCGACCGGTCCGCGAGCTGCGCGACTTCGCTCGGGTGAGCCTGGCGCCGGGCGGGACGGCGCGCGTCGTCGTGACGCTCGAGCCCCGGGCGTTCGCCTACTGGGACGTCGCCGGGGGCCTGTGGCGCCGTGACGCGGGCTCCTACGTCGTCGAGCTCGGCTCGTCGTCGCGGGACCTGCGCGCCGCCGTCGAGGTGACGCTGCCGGCGAGCCCGGCCGACCGGCCCGAGCCGACCGACGTCGAGCTGCGCGACGCCGTGGTCGCCCGCTCGGCGGTGGTGTCGTGAGCGCGCCGGGGAGCCTCGACGGGGCGTTGGTGCCGTCGTGCGTCGGCGTCGTCGCCCCGCGCGCGACGTTCCGAACCGACGCCGCCGTCCTCCCGCTGGACGGGACGTGGTCGTTCGCCTGGTTCCCGTCGGCCGACACGGGGGTCGACCTCGGTGACGCGGGGGAGGGATGGGCCGAGATGCCGGTGCCGGGGCACTGGCAGCTCCACGGGTACGGCCGGCCGATCTACACGAACATCCGCTACCCGTTCCCGATGGACCCGCCGTCCGTCCCGGACGAGAACCCGACGGGGGAGTACCGCCGCGTCGTCGTCCTGACCGGCGCGGACCTGGCCCGCGACGGGCGCTGGCTCCTGCGGCTGGAGGGCGTCGACTCGTGCGCGATCGTCGCGGTCAACGGGACGGTGGTCGGCGAGGTGACCGGCTCCCGCCTCCCGGCGGAGATCGACGTCACCGACGTGCTGCGGGTGGGGGAGAACGTCGTCGGCGTGCGCGTCCACCAGTGGTCGACCGGCTCCTACCTCGAGGACCAGGACCAGTGGTGGCTGTCCGGTCTGTTCCGGTCCGTGTCTCTCGTCCACCGGCCGGCCGGCGGCGTGCGCGACGTCCGGGTCCGGGCCTCCTACGACCACCGGACGGGGGAGGGCACGCTCCGCGTCGACGTCGAGCTGGCGCCCGCGAGCGCGGGCGGGGCTGGGTCGGCCGGGGCTGAGGCCCGCGACGGCGTGGCGAGCGGCGGCGTGGTGAGCGGCGGCGTGGTGAGCGGCGGCGCGGCGAGCTGCGGCGACGCCGTCGTCCGGGTGCCGGAGCTGGGCCTCGGCCTGCGTCCGGGTGAGCCGGTGACCGTCCCCGTCGAGCCCTGGTCGGCCGAGGTGCCGCGGCTGTACGACGTCGAGGTGGTGACGCCGACGGAGACCGTGACGCTGCGCGTCGGGTTCCGCACCGTCGCCGTCGTCGACGGCGTCTTCACCGTCAACGGCCGGCGGGTGCTCCTGCGCGGCGTGAACCGCCACGAGTTCGACCCGCGCGAGGGGCGGGCGGTCTCCCGCGACGTGATGGAGGCCGACGTCCTCGCGATGAAGCGTCACCACTGCAACGCCGTCCGCACCAGCCACTACCCGCCGCACCCCGCGTTCCTCGACCTGTGCGACGAGCACGGCCTCTACGTCATGGACGAGTGCGACCTGGAGACCCACGGCTTCGAGACCGAGGACTGGCGCGGCAACCCGACGGACGATCCCCGGTTCCGCGACGCGATGGTCGACCGGATGGCCCGGATGGTCGAGCGGGACAAGAACCACCCGAGCGTCGTCCTGTGGTCGCTCGGCAACGAGGCCGGCCGGGGCCGCAACCTCGCGGCGATGGCCGAGGACGCGCGCTCGCGCGACGACCGGCCGATCCACTACGAGCCCGACCAGGTGCTCGACGTCGTCGACGTGTACTCGCGGATGTACGCGTCGGTCGAGGAGACGGAGGCGATCGGCCGGGGGGCGGAGCCACAGCTCGACGACCTCGCCGCCGACGAGCGCCGGCGCCGCGCACCGTTCGTGCTGTGCGAGTACGCCCACGCGATGGGCAACGGGCCGGGTGGCCTCGCCGACTACGAGCGGGTGCTCGAGACCTACCCCCGCCTCATGGGCGGGTTCGTCTGGGAGTGGTTCGACCACGGCATCGAGACGCGGACGGCGAGCGGCGAGACCGGCTACGCCTACGGCGGCGACTTCGGCGAGGAGATCCACGACGGGTCGTTCGTCGTCGACGGGCTGCTGCTGCCCGACCGCACGCCGTCGCCGGGGCTCGTCGAGCTGGCCGCGGTCAATGCGCCTCTCCGGATCGAGGCAGCGAACCGCGGGCGGCGCCCGGGCTCGGCGGACGACGTCACCGGTCCCGGGGAGCGTGACGTCCCGGCCGTCAGCGTCCGCAACCGGTGGGAGGTGCTCGACACCTCGGGGGTCGAGATCACCTGGCGGACGGAGGTCGACGGCGTCGGGGTCGCGGACGGCGTGCTCGACGTCCCGGTCCTCGCGCCGGGGGCCGGTGCGGTCGTCGACCTTCCCGCGCGGGCGTGGGACGCGGCGCTCGACGTGCGGGACGCGGCATTCGACGCGCGCGCCGAGGCAGGTGGCGGCGCGTCGATCGACGCGGGTGCTGACGCGGGGATCGGCGCGGGCGGCCGACTGAGCGGCGCCGCCGAGGTCTGGGTGACGGTCGAGGCCCGCGTCGGGGCCCGGCCCTGGGCGCCGGAGGGCCACCGCGTCGGTCTCGGTCAGGTGCCGCTCGGGACGCTGCCCGGTTCGGACGGGCGGGGTTCGGCGGCGGTCGAGGGTCTGGACGGGCGGGGTTCGGCGGCGGTCGCTGCCCCGGAGCCGGCGCGCGCCGCGGCGGTCGGCGCCCCGGGGCACCCGGTCGCCCGGGTGCGCTCCGGCGACCCGGTCGAGCCCGCGCCGGCGCGGGCGGACGGGGCTCCGGTCGTGGTCGTGGAGCGGGACCTGCGGATCGGCCCGGCGCGGTTCGACGCCCGCGGGACGCTCGTCGCCCTCGGCGACCTCGACGTGGCGCACGCGGGGTTCGACGCGATGCGCCCGCCGACCGAGAACGACCGCGCGGTCGGCGGCGGACAGAGCGTGTCGAACCTCGCGGCGTGGACCGCCGCGGGGCTGGACCGGCTGCGCTCGCGCGTCCGCGAGGTGCGCCGGACGGACGACGCGCTGCTGGTCCGGTCGCGCGTCGCCGGATCGGGGACGCGGTCGGGCTTCGACGTGACGTATCGGTGGAGTGCGCAGGACACGGCGCTCGGCCCGGGCGTCCGACTGGACCTGGACGTCGTTCCCGAGGGGCGGTGGGTCGGCGGTCTTCCCCGGCTCGGCTACACCCTCGCGCTGCCGATGCCGTCCCCGGGCGACGTCCCCGTGGAGTACCTGGGGCTCGGGCCGGGTGAGTCGTACGCGGACTCGTGCGCGGCCGCGCGCGTCGGCCGCTGGCGCACGACGGTCGACGGCCTGGCGACGCGCTACGTCGTCCCCCAGGAGAACGGCTGCCGTCGCGAGGTGCGCTGGGCCGCGTTCGACGTCACCGGCGGTCTCACCGTGCAGGCGCACGGCCGGCTCGACCTGACGGCGCGGACGTGGAGCAACGCCGAGATTGCCCGGGCCGCGCACCCGCACGACCTGCCGGTGCCGTCCGCCCTGTGGATCCACCTGGACGCGGGTCAGGACGGACTCGGCTCCGCCACCTGCGGCCCCGGGGTGTCGGTGCCGCACCGGTACCTGCCCGGCCCGACGCGGCTGTCGTGGACGGCGGTCCCGGCGGTGCCGCCGCGCTGAGCCCGGCCGCGGGGGCGCCGGCCGGGCTCAGCCCTGGTAGCCGATGAGCCAGTGGACGCCGAAGGCGTCGACCACCTGACCGTCGTGGTCGCCCCACGGTCGTGGCTGGAGCGGGTCGACGACACGGCCGCCCTCCGCGAGCGCCGCGAACCAGGACTCCAGCTCCTGCGCCGGGGCCGTGCCGAGCAGTGCGAACATCACGCCGGCGACCGGCGTCGGCGCGTCGTCGCCCTCGCCGGCGTCGGAGGCGAACAGGGTGACCCGGCCCTGGAGCATGCCGTGACCGATCGCGCCGCCCGGGCCGTCCGTCCGGCCCATCTCGGCGAACGTGCCGAGCACCAGCTCGCCGCCGAACACCTCCCGGTACCGCTCGAGGGCGGCGCGGGCGGTACCGGGCAGGGTCAGGTACGGCGTGAGGCCCGTCATGCGTCGTCACCGCGACGCGCGGCGTCGAGGGCGGCCAGGTCGATCTTGCGCATCGCCATGAGCGCGGTGTTGACCCGTGCGTTGGTCTCGGGGGAGTCCTCGGCGCGGAAGATCGGACCGTCCGGCACCACCTGCCAGGAGAACCCGAACCGGTCCTTGAGCCAGCCGCACTGGGACTCCTGGCCGCCGTCGGCGAGCAGCGCGGCCCAGTAGTGGTCGATCTCGGCCTGGTCCCGGCACGGCACCTGGAGCGAGACCGCCTCCGAGAAGCTGAAGACCGGCCCGCCGTTGAGCGCGAGGAACCTCTGTCCGGCGATCTCGAAGTTGACCGTGAGCACGGTCCCGGCCGGCAGGTGCCCGCCCTCCGGGTAGTGCTCGGTCCCGGTGATCCGGGCGCCGCCGGGCAGGTCGGCGAACACGGACACGTAGAACTCCGCGGCCTCGGCGGCGTTGCCGTCGAACCACAGACACGTCGTGAAGGGGGACATTCGAACCTCCGGGAGGACCAGTGGGAACTGCTGTCACCCATTGGACCGCAGGGCACCGACAAACTCACCGGTCCGTCGGCGAACCTGTGGACTCAGCCGAGGATCGGCGTCAGCTCCTCGTACTCCTCGACCGACGCTCCGCGCAGGACGGCCTCGATGATCGACCGGCCCAGCGGGTCGAGCTCGTCCGTGAGGAACTGCGAGAGCTCGGCGGCGAAGAAGTCGGACAGGATCCGGGCGCCCTCGTCGTACGCGGCCTCGCCGACCTGGGACTGGAACTCCGGCCGCAGCAGCGTCGGGCGGATCGTCTGTCCGTCGAGGACCATGTCCGTGAGCGTGTACCCGAACAGCGGGCAGCGCGCGGGCGCCAGCCGGTCGCGGCGCAGCCGCGCGACGCCGCGCCGGGCGAGGTACTCCCGGGTCAGCCACTCGGCGGCGAAGCCGACCTGGTAGGCGCCGATGTGCTGGTTGGGGGTGAGGACGTAGCGCGTCCGGGGGGCCGAGACGATCTGGCGCAGGAGCAGGTTCGCCGCCCCGACCTTCGTCCCCGTCGAGAAGGGCCAGTACGAGCCGACGCCCTCCGCCACCAGCCCGCCGTGCCGGATCGTCGACGCCTCGGCCGCGGACTCGCCGATCGAGGGGTTCTTGTCGCCGCGCGGGGCGATGAGACGCCACACCCAGGCCAGCGACGGCGGCACGATGTGCGCGATGCCCATGATCCCGTAGGTCGGCTTCTCGCGCGTGCAGGCCGGCATCCGGACGCCGAACGTGCGCACGTCGACCTGCTCGGGCTCGTCGATGATCCGCGGGATGAGCCGCCGCGGGACGACCACCCGGGGGTTGGGGCACGGCTTGCCCGTGGAGTCGGGGGTGTGCTCCCAGGGCAGGATCGTCGCGTCCGGGACGCCCTGGACGTTGAAGAACACGAGCGGCTCGGCCGGCTGGATGCAGATCTTCTCGAGCTTGGGGTCCTCGCCGTAGGACGTGAGGTTGTCGATGCGGATGAACCAGCCGTCCTCGGCGTCGGCGATCGCGAGCTTGCCCTCGTCGTGCGGCAGCGCGGGGTGGCACAGGGTCATGTCGTCCGTCACGGGCCGCAGCGACGAGGACTCGTTGAGCGTGATGATGTACGGCTCGCCCGTGTTGACGTTGCGGCCGAGCAGGATGCGCCCGTCGTCCATCCGGCGCAGGTCCTGCGTCATCTCGGACTTGCCGCCGCCCGACGCGCCCTCGTGCATGATGACGATCTCGTTGTCGTACGGCGTCGTCACCAGGACCGACGACGCGTGCGCCGTGTACCAGGGCTCGGCCTCGCGCTCGCCGATGTCGAGCAGGACGGAGAACACGCCCTTCTTCGCGCTGGGTCCGGGGTAGAGGTTGTAGGCCCAGACCTCGTGCAGCGTCTCGGAGCGGTTGTGGACGACGACCTGGCGGCCGTCGAAGCGGGTGTGCCGGAACGGGGGAGCGACGACCATGAGGCTGCGCGGCGCCCACGTCTCCTCGCCGCGCGCCGAGGTCTCCTCGGCCAGCTCCTCGAAGGTGACCCAGCCCTGCAGGTCGACCAGCGCGAGGGCGAAGAACGCCGCGTTCTGCGGGACGATCGCGACGCTCGGGTAGCCGTGGCGGCGCCCGCCCGCCTTGAACGGGACGACGGCGAGCGGCTGCGTCGCCAGCCAGTCGAGCGTCTCGGTCCGGGTCGGGTCGAACTCCCCGCCCTCCCGGTCGCGGTAGCGCGGCTTGTCGGTCGGCAGGTCGTCGGCGATCCGCATGCAGTCGGGGTCGCGACGCCGGATGTAGTCCTCGGGGTAGTTGACGGCGATGCCGTTGCGGCAGCGCGCGACGGTCGCCTCGACGATCCGGGTCGACGTCGCCCCGCCGGCCGCGGCGACGTCGTACGCCACCTCGAAGACCGGGCCGCCGTCCGGGCCGAGGGCGAGGGCGTAGAGCTCCTCGCGGCTCGCGGGGACGACGACGCTCGGCGCCGCCTCGACGGCCGCGCGCACCTCGGGCGGCAGGGCGACGCGCGCGAGCTGGCTCAGCGCGGCGCGGGTCCCCTCGGTCGGGTCCGTCGTGCCACCGGCTGGAACGGCGCTCGGGGCGCTCGTCGGAGCGGTGGCGGCTGGCGCGACTGACATGGGAGCTCCTTCGTCGGGGACGTTCTCGACGGTAGGGCGTCCCTCCGACGGGGTGACTGGGCACTTGGTCCCCGGACGGACACGTTGCTCAGCATGTGGACGGAATGCGGGCATTGCCGTCCCGTCGCCCGCGTGCGACCCTGGAGGTCGAGCCCGGAGCCGGGCTCCCGGACGAGGGGTGCCGTACCCGGACAGCGACAAGACGGCCCGTGGAGGGTACTCATGTCCTGGCTCGTTCTCATCCTGTCCGGAGTCTTCGAGGCCGTCTGGGCCACCGCGCTCGGTCGCTCGGAGGGGTTCACCAAGCTCGGCCCGTCGATCGTGTTCGTCGTGGCGCTCGTCATCAGCATGGGCGGGCTCGCCTACGCCATGCGGGAGCTGCCGGTCGGCACGTCGTACGCCGTGTGGGTCGCGATCGGCGCGGTCCTCGCCGTCATCATCGGCGTCGTCTCCGGCGAGGAGGCGATGACCGTGTGGCGCGCGCTGTTCCTCGCGATGATCGTCGGTGGGGTGATCGGCCTCAAGGCCGTGTCCTGACGCTGGCGGCTCCCGATCGATGAGTTCGTCGGACCCCGGTGGTCTCATAGGTGGACGAGGACGCCGACGCCACCGGGGTCCCACCGTCGAGCGAAGGAGAGAGCCATGGGAGACCGGACGCGTGAGCCGTTCCCGCGCGGGACGTTCTGCTGGGCCGACGCGGGTGTGCGCGACCTCGCGCGGACCGTCGACTTCTACACCGGGCTGTTCGGCTGGGAGGCGCGCGAGCTCGACTCCGTGCCCGGGCAGTACGTGACGTTCCTGGCCGAGGGGCGCGCGGTCGCCGGGGCGGGGGTCGCGCCCGTCGAGACGGACGTGTGGAACCTGTTCCTCGCGGTCGAGGACTCCGAGGCCGAGGTGACGAGGTGCGTCGCGGCCGGAGCGAGCCTGCTGGTCGAGCCGTCGGCCGTGCCGGGATCGGGCAGGTTCACCATGCTCCAGGACCCGTCCGGGGCCGGGGTCGGGCTGTGGGAGCCGGCGCCGTTCGCCGGGTTCGAGGTTCTCGACGCGCCGGGGGCGCCGTCGTGGTTCGAGCTGTCGACGCGCGACCTGCCCGCGGCCGAGGCGTTCTACGCCGAGGCGTTCGGCTGGCGGTTCGAGCGGGCGGCGGTCGGGGTGCCGTACGCGCAGGCGTTCGCCGGGGACCGGATGGTCGCCGGGGTCATGGATGCGAACGCGTTCCTGCCGTCGGAGATCCCGTCGCACTGGGGGTGGTACGTCACGGTGGAGGACGCGGCCGCGTCGACGGCGCGAGCGGTCGAGCTGGGCGGGACGGTCGTGCGCGAGCCCGACCCCACGCCGTTCGGCCTGCTCGGCTGGATCCTCGACCCGGGCGGCGCGAGCGTGAAGCTCCACCAGCCGGCCTAGGCCCGGGCGGGGGCTCCGCCGCGAGCCCACGCGCTGCGTCTTTCGTAACTTTCGCAACGGTGATAGCGTCGGGGACACGGAAACTCGCGGAGGTGGACCATGAGCGCGGCCCAGCAGGCAGACATGGTGGTGCCGACGCCCGGTGACGTGGACGATCTGGCCGCGGTGCTCAGCTTCCTCGAGGCGCACGAAGCCCGCCACGGGACGGCCCCGGCGCCGACCTACTTCCTCAGCGGTGCGGGTGAGAGCGATCAGGTCGAGCTGACCGAACAGGTGCACGCCGTGCTCAAGCAGGTCGTGGCGGCGCTGAGCCGTGGGCAGTCGATCAGTGTGCTCACGCGCGACCGGGAGATCAGCACGCAGCAGGCGGCGGAGATCCTTGGCGTCAGTCGGCCGACGGTCGTGCGTCTGATCGACGACGGCGAGCTGCTGGCGCACGTGCCCGGCTCGGTGCGTCGTCGGCTGCGACTGGCCGACGTGCTCGCCTATCGGGAAGCCCTGCGCGAGCGCCGCAACAGGTTCATCACCGACAGTGCGGCGGCGTACGCCGACTCGGCCGACGAGGACGTCATGGCCCTTCTTCGCGAGGCTCGCTCCGTGCGTTGACGCGGTCGGAGCCGGTTTCTGGCAGTCTGGGCAGGTGTATCGAGCGGTTCTGGACACCTGCGTCCTGGTGCCGGGGCTGCAGCGAGACTTCCTGCTCCAGCTCGCCGCCGAGGGCGCCTATGCGCCGCTGTGGGGGTCGGGGATCCTCGTCGAGCTCGACTACGTGCTCGCGCGACTGGACGAGCGGCGAGGTCGGACGGACGGCGCGACTCGACGTGCCCATCTCTTCGATCAGATGGCGCACGCCTTCCCCGGTGCGCGGATCGAGGCGCGGAAGGACGGCGACTATGCCTACGCGCTGGACGACGCGGACGACGGGCACGTCCTCCACGCGGCGCTCATGGGCAAGGCCGATGCAATCGTCACGAGCGATCGTCGGGCGGGTTTCGAGCGATCGGCCGTCCTCGGGGTGGCGGAGATCGACGTGGTGCCTCCGGCCGAGTTCGCCGCGAACACGGTGGCAGCGCATCCCGAGGCAGGGGTTCGTGCCCTCCGCGAGCTGATCTCGCGTCGGACGAGCCAGGGCACCGTCGCCGGCGACGTCCTCGCGGACCTCCGGGATCGCTGCGGGATGATCGAGGTCGACGAGATCCTCAGACCGCGCCTCGGCGCCGGCTGACCGTGCGTCCCGGTCAGAACGGGTCGCCGAGCACCTGGGCGTAGTACGCGCGACCGTCGCTGCCGAACGCGACCGCGAAGCCCATCTCGGTGACGTCCGGGTTCACGATGTTCTCGTAGTGTCCCGGCGAGTCGATCCAGCCCCGGACCACGTCGTCGATCGACGGGTACCCCACCGCGACGTTCTCCGCCGCCACCCGGGCCTCGTACCCGACCGACGCCACGCGGTTGCTCAGCCCGCCGTTGCCCTCGTGGGTCATCTCGAGGATGGACGCCTGGTGGTCGGCCTGGAGCTGCGCCGCTGCGTTGAGCCGGTCGCTCAGCGAGACGCCCGCGAGGCCGACCTTGGCCCGCTCGACGTTCGTCAGCACCAGCACCTCCTCCGCGCCATCCGAGCCGGGCGGGATGCTGCCGTCGTCGGCGCGGTAGGCGAGCACGAGCAGGTAGACCGACTGCCCGCCCTGCCACGGCGCCGCCCCCACGCCGGCGAAGCCGAGCTCCGCGTCGAGCAGCGTCTCGGCGTCCTCCGCGGAGGCGAGCCACGTCTCGGCGGCCTCGGCCGGGGTCGTTCCCGAGCCGATCCGGGCCGAGCCGCGAGCGAATCCCGCGACCGCGAGGTCCTCGCCGAAGTCGCCGTCCCAGTCCTGCGCCCCGGTCGCGTAGTGCTCCGCCTGACGCTGGGCCAGGTCGGTCAGCCCCTGGTCGATCCGCAGTTTCCCGAGCCCCCGCTCGACCCGGGCGGCGTCGACCAGCGCGAGCGCGTCGACCCACTCGGGCGGGACCGCCGCGGCGTCGACCGTCCCGGGCGCCGTGGCCCGCGGGTCGTCGGACGATGCCGACGCGGTGTCCGGCGAGGCGTCCGATGCCGCCCCGGTCGCCGCCGGCGACGACGATGCTGGCGTCCCGTCGCCCGTCCCACCGTCGGAGCCGAGGCCGCAGGCGGACAGCGTCAGCGCCCCCGCGGCGAGCAGCGCGGACAGCGCGGCGATGGCGCGGGTTGGCCGACGGGTCACCGGACCATCATGGCCCCGACGCGCCCCGACGCGCCCTGACGCGACCCGACGGGCCGCCTGACGGCACGTCAGAATCCGTCGGACCTCGGACGTAGACTGACCGACGCTCGCGCGAGCCCGGCCGATCAGCGCCGCACCCACGGGCCCCGGCACGAGGAGTCCCATGACCGACACCCAGTCCCGTCCGGGCGTGCGCGCACTGGTCGACCTCGGCGGTCGCAGCCCGTGGAGCACGCTCCCGCCGCTCATCCTCGGCTTCTTCATGATCATGCTCGACACGACGATCGTGAACATCGCCGTGCCGACGCTCGTCACGGACCTCGACGCCGACCTGGTCGCCGTCGGCTGGGTCAACTCCGCCTACCTGCTCTCCTACGCGACGCTGCTCCTGCTCGCGGGACGGCTCGGTGACCGGTTCGGCTCGCGCGGCGTCTTCCTCGTCGGCCTGGTCGTCTTCACGGCGGCGTCGGCCTGGTGCGGCCTCTCGGGCCACATCGGCGTGCTCATCGCCGCCCGCGTCGTCCAGGGGATCGGCGCCGCCCTCATGACGCCGCAGACGATGGCGATCATCACGCGCGTCTTCCCGCCCGACAAGCGCGGCGCCGCCATGGGCCTGTGGGGCGCGACGGCCGGCGTCGCGACGATCGCCGGCCCGCTCCTCGGCGGCGTCTTCATCGAGTACGTCAGCTGGGAGTGGATCTTCTTCATCAACGTCCCGGTCGGCGTCGTCGCCCTCGTCCTCGCCCTGCGCTACCTGCCGCGGCTGGAGACCCACGCCACGACGTTCGACGTCCTCGGCGTCGTGCTCTCGGTCGTCGGTCTCGGCGCGTTCGTGTTCGGCGTGCAGGAGGGCAGCAGCTACGACTGGGGCACCATCGTCGGCCCGATCAGCGTGTGGAGCATCATCGGTCTCGGCGTCGTGGTGCTCGGGATCTTCGTGTGGTGGCAGGGACGCCAGGGATCGGCCGCGCTCATGCCGCTCGCGCTGTTCCGCAACCGCACGTTCGCGCTCTCGAACGTCTCCGGCATGGCGATCTCGTTCGCCATGATCGGCATCTTCTTCCCGCTGACGATCTTCCTGCAGTCGATCCTCGGCCTCTCGCCGATCCAGGCTGCGCTCATCAACCTGCCGAGCTCGCTCGTCTCCGGCGTCGTGGCGCCGCTCGCCGGACGGCTCTCGGACCGGCTGCCCGGCAAGTGGGTCGTCTCGACCGGGTTCGCGTTCCTCGCGGTCGGGGTCGGGATCGTCGCGGCGATGATCACGCCCGACCTCGTCGCGTGGCACCTGGTCTTCCCGATGCTCCTGTTCGGCGCCGGCACGGGCATGGTGTTCTCGCCGCTGGCGAACCTCGCGACGTCCGGCCTCGACGCCACGACGGCCGGTGCCGGGGCGGGGGCCTTCAACACGACGCGTCAGATGGGTGGCGTCCTCGGCTCGGCGGTCATCGTCGCCTCCCTGACCTCGCGGCTGTCGGTCGAGCTGCCCGCGGCCGGGCGCGCGGCGGCCGACGGCATCCCCGCCGACTTCCGTCAGCAGTTCCTCGACGCGCTCACGACGATGTCGGGGCAGTTCTCGATGGACGCGGCCGGCGGCCCCGCGGGCGGGTTCGAGCTGCCCGACGGCATCCCGGCGGCCGTCAAGGACCAGATCGTCGCGGTGGTCACCGGCGTGATCCACAGCGGCTTCGCGTCGGCGACGGCCCAGACGCTGCTCGTGGCCGTCGCCGTGCTCGTCGTCGGGCTCGTCGTCTCGCTGCTCATCCCGGCGCGCGCGACCCGCTGACCGGCGCGCGCGACCCGCGGCGCTACCTGTTGCGCTCGGGGTCGCCGGTGAGCTGCGCGACGTGGTCCGGGACGTAGGTGGACAGCGAGCGCGGCGGCCGACGGTAGTTCTCCCCGCCCTGGGGCCGCGTCGGCAGCTCGACCTCCTCGTGCGGCACCTCGACGTACGGGAACGTCGAGAGCAGGTGGGAGATCATGTTGAGCCGCGCGTGCTTCTTCACGTCCGACTCGACGACGAACCACGGCGAGGTGGGCGTGTCCGTGTGGACGAACATGTCGTCCTTCGCCCGCGAGTAGTCCTCCCAGCGGTGGATCGACTCGAGGTCCATCGGCGACAGCTTCCATCGCCGCACCGGGTCGTTGAGCCGCGACCGGAACCGCTTGAGCTGCTCCGCGTCCGACACCGAGAACCAGTACTTGCGCAGCAGGATCCCGTCGTTGATGAGCATCTCCTCGAAGATCGGCGCCTGCCGCATGAACTGCGCGTACTCCTGCGGCGTGCAGAACCCCATGACCCGCTCGACGCCGGCCCGGTTGTACCAGGACCGGTCGAACAGCACGATCTCCCCGGCGGCCGGCAGGTGCTCGACGTAGCGCTGGAAGTACCACTGCGTCTTCTGCCGCTCGGTCGGCGCCGGCAGCGCGGCGATCCGCGCGACGCGCGGCGACAGGTACTCCGTGATCCGCTTGATCGCGCCGCCCTTGCCGGCCGCGTCGCGCCCCTCGAAGATCACGACGACGCGCTGGCCCGTCGCCTTGACCCACTCCTGGAGCGTGACGAGCTCGGTCTGGAGCCGGAAGAGCTCCGCCTCGTAGACGTCGTTCGACAGCTTCTTCCGGTTGCGCCGGGCCCTGTCGGCCTTCGTCGACTTCTTCTTCCCGGCCTTCTTGGCCTTCTTGGCCTTCGCGACGGCCGGTGCGTCGTCCGCCCCGTCCGCCCCGTCCGCGGCGTCCCGGGCGTCGTCTGCGGTCGCGTCGGTCGTCCCGGTCGCGTCGTCGGCCGTCGGCCCGCCCTCGGGGGTGGGGGTAGCTGCGTCGTCACTGCCATGCGTCGTTGCCATGGCGAGAACCTAGTCCGGGCAGGGCCGTGAGCGCATCGGTCCGAGGGCCCGGATCCGTCGACGTGGCCGGCGTCACAGCCGCTGGGTCGCGAGATCACACGGGGCTCACAGCAAACGTCCAGGCGCGTGCCTGAACCTTGAGCCATCCACGTCAGGAGGCCCCATGACCCCCGTCACGCGCTCGACCCGCATCGCCCTCTCCGCCGCCGCCTCGCTTGCGGCCGTCGGGGCCCTCGCCGGCTGCGCCTCGGGCGACGCCTCCGCGACGCCGGCCCCGGCCGACCCGACCGACGCGAGCTCCGGCTCGACGGCGGCCGCCGACCCGACGGCCTCGACCGATCCCACCGACTCGACCGACGGTGCCGCCGCGGGCGCCTCCGACTACGCCGACGGCACGTACGAGGCGACCGGCAGCTACGTCTCCCCGGGCGGGCAGCAGCAGGTCGACGTGTCGCTCACCCTGGCCGACGGCGTCGTCACGGACGTCGTCGTCACGCCCGAGGCGGGCGACCCGCGCTCGCAGGGCTTCCAGGAGCAGTTCGCCGGCGGCATCGCCGACGTCGTCGTCGGGGTCCCGCTGGACGAGCTGGCCGTCGACAAGGTGGCGGGCTCGTCCCTCACCTCGGGCGGCTTCAATGACGCCGTCGAGCAGATCAAGGCGGAGGCGCTGGGCGCGTGACTCATCCCGCGGACGGAGCCCCGCGCGGCGGCAGCGGACGATAGCGTCGTCCCGTGATCGCCGATGCCGCCGTGGACGAGATCGCAGCCGGCCGCATGGAGTTCGACGCCATCGGGACGCGCTGGGTGATCGACACGCCCGAACCCCTGCCGCTGGGGCTCGAGGCCCGCATCCTCGCCGAGATCAACGACTTCGACTTCGAGTGGTCCCGGTTCCGGCCCGACTCGGTCGTGGCGGCGGTGGCCCGCGAGGGCGGCCAGTTCCCGGTCGGGGTGGACGGCGAGGCCATGCTCCGCCTCTACACCCGCCTCGCTGACGCCACGGACGGCGCCGTCAACCCGTTCGTCGGCGCGACGCTCGAGCACCTCGGGTACGACCCGACCTACCGGCTCTCGCCGGCTCCCGGGGCGCCGAAGCCCGTCCCCGGCTGGGAGGGGCGGTTCCAGCGCACGACCGCGCTCCTCCAGCTCCCGCGGGGGACCGTGCTCGACGTCGGCGCCGTCGGCAAGGGGCGCCTCGTCGACGTCGTCGCTGACGTGATCCGCCGCGCCGGGATCGAGAGCTTCACCGTCGACGCGGGCGGCGACCTGCGCCACGTCGGCCCCGCCCGGGTCCGGATCGGGCTCGAGCACCCGCTCGACCCGACGCGCGCCGTCGGCGTCGTCACCCTCACCGACGGCGCGATCGCGGCGTCCGCGACGAACCGGCGCGCCTGGGCCGACGGGCTGCACCACGTGATCGACGCGCGCACCGGCGCCCCGGTGCGCGGGATCCTCGCGACGTGGGCCCTCGCGCGCACGGCGATGATCGCCGACGCCGCCTCGACGGCCGCGTTCTTCCTCCCGCCGAGCGAGGTGCTCTCGGCCCTCGACGGGGTGCACGCCGTCGTCGTCATGCCGACGTCCGGTCCGCTGCGGCACGCCGGGCTGGACGACGAGCGGGTCGTCGCGGAGCTGTACCCGTGAGCGGGGCGGCCGCGCGCGCCGGTGCGCAGGCGCGGCGCTGGCACCCCGGCGTCGCGCTCGACCGCCTGCTCGGGCGGGTCTCGATGTACACGCTCGTCCTGTGGGCGCTGCTGGCGCTCGTCGGGATCGCGTTCGTCATGTCGCTGTTCGGGGCCTTCCACTCCTCGTGGATCGCGCTCGGCCTGACGACGCTCTGCGCCGTCCTCGGCTCGGTCATCGGGACCGCCGGTGGCCGGCTGCTGGCGGGGGTCGTCGCCGCGTGGCGCGGGCGGGCCGATTCCACGACGACGCGGAGGACGCCGACGCTGTCGGGCATCCTCGCCTCGATGCCGCCGGTGCACGCGCTCTCGCCGGTCATCACGGGGCTGATCCTCGCGCTCGTGCTGCTGCCGGTGGCCGACGCGGGCCTCGTCGGCGTCGCCCTCGCCGGGGTGCTCGCGGGCGGCTCGAAGTACCTGCTCGCCTGGCGCGGGCGGCACGTGCTCAACCCCGCCGTGGTCGGGCTGCTCGTGGCGGGCTGGACCGGGCTGGCCCAGGCGTGGTGGTGGATCGGGTCGTCCGTGCTGTTCCCGTTCGTGGTGCTCGCCGGCCTCGCGGTCCTGTGGCGCACGCGCCGGATGCTCTACGCCGCGAGCTACGCGGTGCCAGCGGTCGCCCTGACGGTCCTCGGCTACGTCGGCCTCGGGACGCCCGGCTGGACCGCGCTGTCGTTCGCCGTGCTCTCCGGCCCGATCGCGTTCCTCGCGTGCTTCATGCTGACCGAGCCGCTGACGACGCCGCCGCGGCTGCTCGAGCGGGTCGGCGTCGGCGTGCTCGTCGGGGTGGCGTCCGCGGCGCCGGTCCTGTGGGGCTGGGGCTGGCTCTCGCCGGAGCTCGCGCTCGCGCTCGGCAACGTCGTCGCGTTCGGGCTGGGCCCGCGCCGCCGGGTAGCGCTGCGGTTCCTGCGCCGCGCGGCGGGTGCCGACGACGGTCTCCTCGACCTGCGGTTCGCGCCCTCGTCGCCGCTGCGGTTCCGTCCGGGGCAGTACGTCGAGGTCGACGTGCCCCAGGCGCTCGCCCGTCCCCGCGCCGCCGAGGACTCTCGCGGCCGTCGGCGGGTGCTCTCGCTCGCGTCGTCGCCGCTGGCCGGCGAGGTCCGGCTCGTCACGCGGCTCGCCGAACCCGGGGCCGCGCCGAGCCCGGTCAAGGCGGCGCTCGCGGACCTGGCACCGGGCGACGAGCTAGGCGTCACGCTCGTGGCCGGTGACTTCCTCCTCCCCGAGGGGCGCAGCGCGCTCGTCGGGCTCGGCGTCGGCATGACGCCGTTCCTGGCGATGCTCGACGACCTCGCGCGCGGCGGTGGTCGGCGGCCGGGCGCCGACCTGGACGTCGTCGCCGTGTGGGCCGTCAAGGACGTCCGCGACGTGCTGCCGATCCTCGCCGATCCCGTGCCCGTGCCGTCGGGCATCCCCGGCGGCGGCGTGACCGGCGCGCTGCCGGCGCGGGTCGGGCTGCCGCACGGTGTCTCGCTCGTGCTCGTCGTGCCGCTCGGCGCGGACCGCTCGACGCTGCCGGCCGGGTACCGGGTCGTCGAGGGGTCGGCCGTCGACGCGGCGGTCCTGGCCGAGGCCGTGCCCGACCTCGCGGAGCGGACGGTGCTGGTCTCGGGCTCACCCGGCTCGGTGGCGGCCGTCAAGCTGATCGCCCGGGAGCAGGGCGCGCGGCGCGTGCGGACGGACGTCTTCCTCGGCTACTGAGCCGTAGGGCTCGCCCGACCTCGGCCGCTTCCCGGGCCGGGGCCTCCTACCCCGTCTGGCCCAGCGGTGGGCGCCTCCGCCCCCGCGCTGCTCCGATACCGGGGTGGCCTCGATCGCGTATCGCGACCGGAACCACCCCAGTATCGGAGTTGGGGGCGGAGGTGAGTCGGAGCTGCGCGGGCGCTGGGGCCGGCGGTAGAGGTGAGTCGGAGTTGGGGGCGGGGCGGTCAGCGGTGCTGGTCGGCGCTCTCGACCCGCGCGAAGATCCGCCGCGTCGTGATCTCGGCGCCGGTGAGGATGCCGGCCCGGGCCAGCAGCCGACCGTTCTCCCAGTTCGACAGGCCGAGCTCCGGCTGGGACAGCGCGTACTGACCATCGACCCAGCGGGTGAACCCGTCCCCGACGAACGGCGCGTCGACGGCGGCGCGGAACCGCGCGTGCGCGTCGTCGTCCTCGCTGAGGAACGAGACGACGAACCGCGGCGAGTACCGGCCGAACAGCTCGATCGCCTCGTCGACCGAGTCGACGACGACGAGCGACAGCTCCGGCGTCCCCTCCCACTCCCACTCGCGGCCGAGGTCGGCCACCGGCAGGACGGACGCGCGCGGCTCGGTGTGGACGCCGTCGGCGCGGTGCACGGGGATCGTCCGCTCGAGCTCCTCCGCCGGCAGCCACCGCTGCGAGCCGTCGGCCACGTGGACGCGGGCGGCGGATCCCGCCCCCGTCCGGGCGACCGCCGCCTCGTCGGCCGCGGCGAGCAGCACGGGGACGAGCTCGGCGGCGCGGGCGCTCGGGATCACAGCGACGTTGAGCGTGTTGCACACCTTGCGGTCGAGCGACCAGCGCGCGACCCCGGCCAGGCGTGCGGCATCCGCGTCGTCGCCGGCGACGATCCACGCGCCACCCGTGCCGTGCGCCGACACCGGGACGCCGGCCGAGCGGGCGACGGCGGAGAGCTGGGCCACCGCCGGGCCGGACCCGCGGGCGACCGCGAGCGCCAGACGCGGGTCGGCGAACAGGGCCCAGCCGGCCGAGCGGTCGCGCAGGGGGAGGAGGCTCACGGCGCCCGCGGGCAGGCTCGCGGCGGTGAGGGCGGGAACGAGGGCGGCGTCGCGGATCGCCTCGGCCGTGCCGAGCGCGTCGCCGCCGATCCGCAGGACGGCGACGTTCCCGGTCGCCAGCACGCCGGCCGCGTCGGCGAACACGTTCGGGCGGCCCTCGAAGACGAAGCCGATGACGCCGAGCGGCGCCGCGACGACGTCGACCGACCAGCCCTCGTGGTCGACGGTCGCGACGGGGGACTCGCCGGCGGCCTCGCGCTCCGCGAGGATGCCGTCCCACTCGCGCAGCCCGGCGACCATGTCGGCCCGCATGCCGTCGGAGATCTCGAGGCGGGTGGTCGAGCGGCCCAGGTCGCGGGCGCGCTCGACGTCGCCGGCGTTGGCCGACGCGATGCGGCCCCACACGTCGTCGTCGGCGAGCAGGTCGGCGAACGCGGTGAAGAACGCGCGCACGGCTCCGGGGGTGGCGCTGCGCAGCGCGGTGAACGCGTCGAGCGCGGCGGCGACCTGGGCCCCGACCGCCTCGCGCACGCGCGCCGGGACGTGCAGGAGCTCGCCCGTCCCGGAGTCGACGTAGAGCGCGTCACCGGGCTGGAACGCCGCGGCGAGCTCCTCGCTCACGACGGCGACGCGGTCCCCCGCGTATGGGACGGGCATGCCGGCGGTGAGGGTCAGCTGGGCCATGCGTCCATCGTAGGACCGGCGCGTGCGGCCGATCCGTGCGCCGAGCACACCCCGGGCCGGACTTGCGCACAGATACCCCCCGGAGTATCTTCTCTCATGTGACCGACTCGACCGATGCCCGCCCGGACCGCCTTCGCATCGTCGTCGTCGGCGGTGTCGCCGGCGGGATGAGCGCGGCCGCCCGCGCGCGGCGCCTCGACGAGGACGCCGACATCGTGGTGCTGGAGCGCGGTGACCACCCGTCCTTCGCGAACTGCGGCCTGCCCTACTACGTGAGCGGCGAGATCGCGGACCCAGCGAAGCTGCTCGTCCAGACGCCCGCGTCGCTGCGCGCCGCGCTCGACCTCGACGTGCGCACCCGGCACGACGCCGTCGGCCTCGATCCGGACGCGCGGACCGTGACCGCCCGGACGCCCGACGGCACCGTCACGCTCGCCTACGACGCGCTCGTCCTCGCCCCCGGCGCCCGCGCCGTGCTGCCGCCGATCCCCGGGCTGGCGGACGCGCTGGAGGCCGGCGTCGCCACGACGCTGCGGACGGTCGACGACGCGGTCGCGCTCCGGGACCGCGTGGTCGCGCTGCGCGAGCCGACGACGACCGCCGGCCGGCCGGCTCGCGCGGTCGTCCTCGGCGCCGGGTTCATCGGGCTCGAGGCCGCCGAGGCGCTGCGCCTGGCCGGGCTCGACGTCGACGTCGTCGAGCTGGCACCGCACGTCCTCCCGCCGCTGGAGCGCGAGCTCGCCACGCTGGTGACGGCCGAGCTGGAGCGCCTCGGCATCCGGGTCCGGGACGGCCTCGGCGCCGTCGAGCTGCACCGCTCGCCCGGCGCCGCGGCTGCCCCCGTCGCCGTCGAGCTGGCCGACGGCGAGGTGATCGACGCCGACCTCGTGGTCGTCTCGGTCGGCGTGACGCCCGACACGGCGCCGTTCGAGGCCGCCGGCGTCGCGTGCGAGCGGGGCGCCATCGTCGTGGACGAGCACGGGCGCACATCCGTCCCCGGCATCTGGGCGGTCGGCGACGCGACCGTCTCGACCGACCCCGTCACCGGCGTGCGCCGTCCGGTGCCGCTGGCGGGCCCGGCGAACCGCGCGGGCCGGCTCGTCGCGGACGACGTCATGGGCGTCGCGACCCGGCCGGTCCCGCGGCCGCTCGGCACGGCGATCGTGCGGGTCGGCGAGCTGACGGCCGCGCTCACCGGTGCGAACCGAGCGGCGCTGGACGCCGCCGGCGTCGCCTACGAGACGATCCACCTCCACCCCGGCAACCACGCCGGCTACTTCCCCGGTGCGAGCCAGCTCCACCTGCTGCTCCACCTGCGCCGGACCGACGGCGCGCTCCTGGGCGCGCAGGCCGTCGGCCGGAACGGCGTTGACAAGCGGATCGACGTCCTCGCGACGGCCCTGCGGCACGGCGCCCGGGGTGGGGACCTGGTCGACCTCGACCTCGCCTACGCCCCGCCGTACGGCAGCGCGAAGGACCCGGTGAACCTCGCCGGGATGATGGCCGACAACCTGACCTCGGGCGTCCTCGCCCAGTGGCAGGCCCGCGACCTCGACGACGTCCTGGCCACCGCGCTCGTGCTGGACGTCCGCTCGCCCGCGGAGTACGCGACCGGTCACCTCCCGGGGGCGCTCAACGTCCCGCACACGCAGGTGCGCGAGCGGCTGGCGGAGATCCGCGCGGCCGCCGCGGGACGCGCGGTGCGGGTGCACTGCGCGTCCGGGATGCGCTCCTACCTCGCGCACCGCGTGCTGGTCGAGGAGGGGTTCGACTCGGCGAACCTGTCGGGCGGCATGCTCACGCTCACGGCCTGGCTCGGCCGGGACGCGAAGGACGTGCTCGTCGTGGGCGAGACTGGCTCATCCCCGAAGGAGCTCCCATGATCGAGACCGGTCCCACCGCCGCCCCCGGGCGCACCGCCCTCTCCCGCGAGGAGCAGGAGGCCGCCCAGCGCAAGATCCGCAACCGGCTGCGCCGCGCCTCCGGCCAGCTCACCGCCGTCATCGCGGCCGTCGAGGCCGGCGCGCCCTGCCGCGAGGTGGTGACGCAGCTCGCGGCCGTGTCGAGCGCGCTCGACCGGGCCGGCTTCCAGATCGTCGCGACCGCGATGAAGAACTGCCTCGCGGAGCCCGACGGGCAGCCGAACCACGAGGACCTCACCCCCGAGGAGCTGGAGAAGCTCTTCCTGATGCTCGCCTAGGAGATCCGATGTGCCAGAAGGTGACCTGCCGCCAGTGCGGCCTCGCGACGTGGAGCGGCTGCGGCAACCACGTCGAGCAGGCGCTGCGCGGCGTCCCGACGTCCCAGCGCTGCCGGGGGCACGCCGAGGAGCCGCGCACCGGCTTCCTCGCGCGGCTCCTCGGGCGGTAGCCCGTCGCCTCCCGGCCTGCGGGGCGTCCGGCTCAGGCGCGGCCGGGTCAGCCGAACCAGACCGTGACGTCGCCGGGGACCGCCCAGCGGTCCTCGCCGACGCGCGGGACGCCGCCGGCGTCGCCGAGGCTGACCAGGACGGGCGCGAGCCCGGCCGGCACCGCCACCTCGACGCTCTCGCCCGTCGTGTTCGCCACGACGCACGAGGCGGGCCGCGTCACGACGACGAGCCCGTCCCTCGCCTCGACCGACGACGCCGGACCCCCGAGGTCGAGGTCGCGACGCAGGCGCAGCGCCCTCCGGTAGAGCCACAGCGTCGAGTCGGGGTCGAGCTCCTGGACGTCGGCCGCGAACTCGCGGAACCACTCCGGCTGGGGCAGCCACGACCGACCGGTCGGGCTGAACCCGAACGCCGGGGCGTCGGCCCGCCACGGGATCGGGACGCGGCAGCCGTCGCGCCCCACCTGGGCGCCACCGCTCTCCAGGAACACGTAGTCCAGCCGCGCCTCGTCGGGCAGGTCGGTGACCTCGGGCAGCCCGAGCTCCTCGCCCTCGTAGAGGTACACCCCGCCCGGGAGCGCCATCATGAGCAGCGACGCCGCCCGCCCGCGTCGCTGGCCGAGCTCACGGTCGGGCTGCTCGTCGCGCGGGCCGATGCCGCCACCGAGCGGCCGGTCGGCGGCGTAGCCCAGACGGGTGGCGTGCCGGACGATGTCGTGGTTCGACAGCACCCAGGTCGGCATCGCCCCGACCGCCGCGCACGTCTCGAGCGACGTCGTGATGGCCGCGACCAGGTCGTCGGCGCGCCACGGCGTCACGAGCAGGTCGGGGTTGAACGCCTGGTGGAGCTCGTCGGGCCGCAGGTAGAGCTGGAGCCGCTCGGGCTCCAGCCAGGCCTCGGCGACGAGGATCCGGTCGTCGTACGCGGGATCGTCGGCGGTGCGCCGCGCGCGCTGGGCCGCCGTGTGCTCGTCGACGACGCGGCGCCAGCGCCGGTGGATGTCGTGCACCGCGTCCTGGTCCCACATGGGCGGGCGCGTGGCCGGGTCGACCGTCGGGATGACCCACCCCTCCCACGGCGCGATCGCCCGGTCCGGCAGCCCGTCCTCCTTCGCCATGCCGTGCGCCACGTCGATCCGGAACCCGTCGACCCCGCGGTCGAGCCAGAACCGCAGGACGTCGTCGAACATGTCAGCGACGGCCGGGTTGGTCCAGTCCCAGTCGGGCTGGTCGATGCCGAAGATGTGCAGGTACCACTGACCCCACGCGCCGTCGGCCTCCCGGACCCGCGTCCACGCCGAGCCGTCGTCGCCGCCCGGCCACGCGTTCGGCGGCAGCTCGCCGCGCTCGCCGCGCCCGTCCCGGAACACGTACATCGCCCGCTCGGGCGAGCCCGGCCCCGCGGTCAGCGCCGCCTGGAACAGCCGGTGCGCCGACGAGGAGTGGTTCGGCACGATGTCGACGACGACGCGCAGCCCCCGGCCGTGCGCCTGCGCGACGAGGTCGTCGAGGTCGGCGAGCGTGCCGAACATCGGGTCGACGTCGAGGTAGTCGGCGACGTCGTACCCGCAGTCGCTCTGCGGCGACGTGTAGAACGGCGAGAGCCAGATCGCGTCGACGCCGAGGGCCGCGAGGTGGTCAAGGTGCGCCGTGACGCCCGCCAGGTCGCCCATCCCGTCGCCGTTCGCGTCCGCGAAGCTGCGCGGGTAGACCTGGTAGATCACGGCGTCGTGCCACCAGGGGCGGCCCGCGTCGTCGACGGGGTGCTGGGGTGCGGAGCTCATCCCTTCACCGCCGCGCTCGCCGCCCCGGCGATGAACCGGCGCTGGAAGACCAGGTACACGACGAGGACGGGCAGGATCGAGATGGTCGTCGCGGCGAACAGCCCGCCGTAGTCCGTCGAGTACTGGCCGTTGAACGTCGTGAGGCCGACCGCGAGCACCTGCTTCGACTGCGTCGAGATCATGAGGTACGGCCACAGGTAGTCCTCCCAGACCCAGAGGAACTGGAAGATGGCGAGCGCCGAGATGGCGTTGATGCTCATCGGCGCGACGATGCGGTGGAAGATGAAGATCTCCGACGCGCCGTCGATCCGGGCCGCCTCGAGCACCTCGTCCGGGATGGCGTCCATGCTCTGGCGCATCATGAAGATGCCGAACGCGCTGATCGCCGCCGGGACGATGAGGGACGCGTAGTTGTCGACCAGCCCGGCGTTCCGGAACATCGTGTAGCGCGGGATGATGACGACGGCCCAGGTGACCATCATCGTCGAGAGGATGACGCCGAAGAAGAAGCCGCGACCCCGGAAGCGGTACTTCGCGAACACGAAGCCGCCGAGCAGGCTCGTGTAGACGGCCAGCACGGTGATGGAGACCGACAGGAACACGCTGTTGGCGAAGAGCCGGAAGAAGTCGAGCTTCGTCTGGATGCTCTCGAAGTTCGCCATCGTCCAGTCGCGCGGGAAGAACGTCTGGTCGAGGCTCGCGATCTCCGCGTTCGACTTGAAGGCAGAGAACACCATCCAGACGAACGGGAACACCGTGAACACGCCCATGACGGCGAGCAGCGTGTTGAGGGCGATGACGCCGGCGCGCGTGCGGGCCGGCATCGGGCGCCGCGGCGCCGCGGCGGTGCGTCCGGCGCGTCGACCGGTCAGGGGCACGCCGGAGGAGGTCTTCTGGATGGCGCTCACCGGGCGCTCCCCTCGGTCGTGGCGGCGGCCGCGCGTCGTGCGGCGCGACGCCGGGCCGCGCGTCCCGGCCGGTCAGCTCCGCCCGAGGAGTTGAACCGCCAGGACGCGGCCGTCAGGGCCGCCGTGACGAGCAGGAGGACGAAGGCGATCGCCGAGGCGTAGCCGAAGTTGTACTTCACGAACGCCTGCTCGTAGATCATGTAGGAGATGATCTGCGTCGAGGTCCCGGGGCCGCCGCCGGTCAGCACGAGCACCTGGACGAACGCCTGCAGGTACGCGATGAGCGACGTGATGACGACGAAGAACAGCATCGGCCGCAGCAGCGGGAGGATGACGCGCCAGAAGCGCTGCCAGGAGTTCGCGCCGTCGACCGACGCGGCCTCGAGCGAGTCCTCGGGGATCGAGTAGAGGCCGGCCAGCAGCAGGATGACGGCGTAGCCGAAGTCCTTCCAGATCGTCATGAGGATGATCGCCAGGAGGGAGAACCGGCTGTCGAACAGCCAGTTGACGTCGAGGCCGAAGATCGAGTTGATCGCGCCGAACTGCGGGTTGTACATGAGCTTCCACACGTACGCGACGGCCACGAGCGGCGTGATCGTCGGCATGTAGAAGACGGTGCGGAAGAAGCCCTTCCACCGGGTCAGCCGGGAGAAGAGCGCGTACGCGATGGCGAGGCCGATGACGACGCGACCGGCGATGGCCGCGACGCCGAAGACGGCGGTGTTGAGCGAGGCCCGCGCGAACTGCGGGTCGGCGAAGAGCTCGGCGTAGTTGTCGAGGCCGACCCAGGTGAACGTCCCGTTGAGCGGGTTCCACTGGTGGAAGCTGCCCCGCAGCGCGATGAGGATCGGGACGATGAGCAGGACGACGATGAAGGCCATGATGACGCCGACCGTCACCACGACCATCGTGAGCTCCCCGCGCGGCTTGCGCACGCGGCGGGGTGGGCTGGACGGGCGGGCCGCCCGCGTGGACGACCCTGTGCTGGACTCCGTGACCGTTGTCATGATGGGCGCCGGCCCCGGGGCCGCTGGGTCGTGCCCAGCAGCGCGTTCCCGGGGCCGGCGTCGCTCCCTTCGATGCTGGATCAGCTCGTCGGCTGGTAGAACGGGTAGAGGTTCTCCACCGAGACGAAGCCCGTCCCGGCGAGGTCCTTCTCCGCCTGGGCCTGCGCGGCCTTGAGCGCGTCGGCCGGGGCGACGTTGTTGTAGAGCACGTCCTCCCACATGGCCTTCCAGCTCGTCTCGATCGCGGCGGGCATCGGGCCGGGCCAGATGTAGCGCTCGACGTCGCCGAACGCGGCGAGCGCCGGGTTCTCCCCGAAGGCCGGGTCGTCGGCGATGACCTTGTAGGCCGGGTAGACGCCGAAGTCCAGGCACATCTGCGTCAGGAACTCGCTGTTGGTGAGGAAGAACCGCAGGAAGTCCTGCGCGGCGGCCTTCTGCGCGTCCGACGCCTTCGCGTTGATGCCGAACGTCGCCTCGCCGTTGTAGCGGTCGATCGCGTACGGCGTCTCGCCCGCCTCGGGGGCCGGGAGCTGGAACGTCGCGTAGTTGATGTCCGGGTAGTTCGTGGCGAGGTTGCCGACGAAGTGGCCCCAGTCGTACGTCATGGCGGTGAGGCCCTGGCCGAACGCCTCGCCCGAGTTCGTGCCGAAGTTCGGGTCGCCCGAGCCGTCGGCGTAGATGTCGAGGAAGCGCTCGATGACGGTGAGGTTGGCGTCGTTGTCGATCGTCGGCGTCGTGCCGTCCTGCGCGAACAGGTTCTGGCCGAGCTGGTAGGCGAGGCCGCCCTGGAACGCCGCGCCCGAGCTGTTGAAGTTGAAGCCGGACTGCGTGAGCGTGTCGCCGTCGCGGACGGTCAGCTTCTTGGCGACCTCGCGGAACTCGTCCCACGTCGTCGGGACGTCGGCGTCGGTGAGGCCGGCGGCCGCCCACATGTCGGTGTTGTAGTAGATCGCGCCGCTCATGAGGCCGAAGTCGATGTAGTACACCTTGCCGTCCACCACGTGCGAGGCAGCGCCCGTGAAGTCGGCGCTCAGCTCGTCGACGGGGATGTCGTACGGCTCGGCATACGGGAGGATGTTCGCCTCCTGGCTGTTGTGGATGTTGAAGATCGCGGGGCCCTTGTCACCCTGGAGCTCCAGCGGGAGCTTGGTCCAGTAGTCGTCCCACGGCTGGTTGACGACGTTGATCGTGACGTTCGGGTGGATCTCCTGGTAGTCGGCGGCGATCTTCTTGAAGCCCTCGTCGTAGAACCAGACCCACCAGTCGAGCGTGACGGGCTTGCCCTCGTTCACGAGGGTGTTCGGGTCGTACGTGAGGGTCTCCCCGACGACGTCGAGACCCTTGTCCGGGTTGTCGTCGACCTTGCCGCCACCGCCGCCACCCCCGGAGGAGCAGGCAGTCAGCACCAGGCCGGCCGCTGCCAGGGCAGCGACCGTCGCCAGGGTTCCTCGTCGCATCGATGCGTGTCGCACGGGACCTCCTCGTCCATGCATGAGACCGGCCCTTTACCGGTATACCTCCCGCAGGTTACGCCCGCGCCCCCGGTGCGTCAACCGTCGTGTCCAAACCGTTACCTTGGGACATCCTTGCAGGTCAGGGCGTCCTCCTCGCGCGCGAGCGCGCCTGCGCCGGTCCACGGGAGGTCGAATGTTGACCGGTAAACCTTGGTGGCCGGAATGGCTTGACAGAAGGGCCGAGTCAGAAAGTACGCTGGCGGGGCTGTGCCTCGGTCGCGGGGCACCCGCGGGTCGGGCATCGTCGCCGTCCGCGGCCACCGGACCGGCCCCCAGCCCGTCCGTCAGTCGTTCGCCCGTCCGCCGTTCGCCAGCAGCCCACGTCGTCCCGAAGGAGTGCCCGTGGCCCTCGATACCGACATCTCCCTGCGCGGGAAGCTCCTCTACAGCGTCTACGTGCGCAGCCACTCGCCGTCGGGCGACTTCGCCGGCGTGCTGGCCGACCTCGACCGCATCCGCGACCTCGGCGTCGACATCGTCTGGTTCCTGCCGATCCACCCGAGCGGCGTCGCGGGGCGCAAGGGCGAGGCCGGCTCGCCCTACGCGATCCGCGACTACCGTGCCGTCGACCCCGCGTACGGGACCCGCGAGGAGTTCGAGCGCCTCGTCGACGCGATCCACGACCGCGGCATGCTCGCGATGATGGACGTCGTCTTCAACCACACCTCGCCGGACTCGGTGCTGTGGGAGACCCACCCGGAGTGGTTCTACCGCGACGCCGACGGCAACCCCGCCAACCGCAACCCCGACTGGGCCGACATCATCGACCTCGACCTCGACGTCCGCGACGGGTTGTGGGACTACCACGTCGAGACGCTGCGGGGCTGGGCGCGGATCGTCGACGGGTTCCGCTGCGACGTCGCCCCGCTCCTGCCGATGGAGTTCTGGAGCCGGGCGCGCCGCGAGGTGGCCGAGGTCAAGGAGGGCGTCGTGTGGCTCGCCGAGACGGTCGAGCCCGAGTTCGTCCGGCTGCTGCGCTCCCGCGGTCTGCTGTGCCACTCCGACGGCGAGACCTACCAGGCGTTCGACCTCACCTACGACTACGACGTCATCAACGGGCTGCGGGACTACGCCCTCGGCACGGGGACGCTCGCCGACTACGTCCGGCTGCTCGAGCTCCAGGACTCCTGGTACCCCGACAACTACGTCAAGCTGCGCTTCCTGGAGAACCACGACCGGGACCGCGTCGCGTCGTTCGCGACGTCTCCCGAGGACCTGCTCGTGTGGACCGCGTTCCTGTACTTCCAGAAGGGCGCGACGCTGCTCTACGCCGGTCAGGAGCACCAGGACCCCAACCGGCCGAGCCTGTTCGACGTCGACCCCGTCGCCTGGGACCCGGGCAAGGACCTCTCCGACCACCTGCGACGCCTGCGGGAGGTCACGCGCGACCCCATCGTCGTCGACGGCGCGTATCGCCTGCGCGTGGCGCCGGGCGTCGACACCGTGGTCGGGTCGTACACGCGGGAGGCGGGGGCCGGGTCGGTCTCCGGCACGCGGTCCCTCGTCGGGATCTTCCCGTTCCGCAGCGAGGAGGCGGACGTCGCGGTGCCCGAGCTGCCCGACGGGGAGCACGTCGACCTCGTCTCGGGTGGCGTCCTGACGGTGCGGGACGGCATCGTGCACTCCACGGGCCGCGCGGCGATCGTCTCAGTGGCACAGTGACCGGATGAGAGGGGCGGAGCCATGGTGAGCCTCATGGACGTCGCGAAGGCGGCCGGCGTCACGAAGATGACGGTCTCGAACGTCATCAACGGCAAGGCCGGACGGGTCTCGGCCGCGACGCAGGCGCGCGTGCTCGCCGTCGTCGCGGAGCTCGGGTACGAGCCGAACGCCAATGCACGCGCGCTGTCGACGGCGCGCTCCGAGATCATCGCGCTGGTCTTCCTCGGCGATCGCGACGAGGGCCAGTCGCCGCTGACGAACCCGCACTACGCCGACCTGCTCGACGAGATCGAGCGCGGCGTGGCGGCCCGCGGCAAGCAGCTCATGGTGCACTTCTCCAACGACGTCACCACGACGGTCGCCGCGATGCGCTCGTGGAACGTCGACGGGGCGATCCTGTTCGGGGTCAACGCGACCCAGGTGCTCCAGCTCCGCACGGCGCACCGCGCGCCCATGGTGTTCATCGACGCCTACGGCGAGGGGCTCGTGGTGAGCCGCCTCAACGACGAGCTCGGCGGACGGCTCGCGGCGGAGCGGCTCATCGCGGCCGGGCACCGGCGGATCGGGTTCCTCGGTCCGGAGACGTCGGACGAGCCGAGCGTCGTGTCGCTGCGGCACGCCGGGTACCTCGCGGCGCTGGCCGAGCACGGGGTCGACGACTACGACGCGTCCCGGCTCCTGTGCGAGGTCAACTTCGGCGAGGCGCGGGCCCTGGCGGCCGACCTCCTGGCCGACGCGCGCGGGTTCACGGCGTTCGTCACGACCGCCGACGTCATCGCGGCCGGCCTCATCAAGGGGTTCGCCGACGTCGGGCTCCGCGTCCCCGACGACATCTCGCTCACCGGCTTCGACGACACCGCGCTCGCCGAGATGGTGACGCCGGCCATCACGACGGTGCACCAGGACACGGCGGCGAAGGCCGGCGGTGCCGTCGACCTGCTGTTCGACCGGATGGGCGGCGGCGAGTCGACGCTCCGGGTGGTCGATCCCTGGATCGTCGACCGCGAGTCGGTCGCACCGCCGCGCGTGCGCGTGGTCCGCGCGGACTGAGCGAGTCCCGCGCCGTCGTCCTGCTTCTCCCGCCTGCCCGTCGACGCCCCGGTCGTCGACGTCCCGTCACCGCGGCTCGCCGTCGAGCCGTCCGCGCCCGAAGGAGTCCCCATGCCTCAGCCCCAGCTCGTCCATCGTCCGGCCGGCGACGGTCACCCCTACGCCGCCTCGCCCGACCAGCGCGTGCCGTACCGCCCGGCCGTCGGCGACGGGATCGTCCTCGGCGTGCGGGCGCCGGGGGCCGACGTCGTCACGGGTGCGCTCGTCTCGCCGTCCGGCCGGGAGACGCCCCTGGCGCTCACCCGCGGGCCGGCGGACGCGACCGACGCCGCGGCGCTCGCGGGCGGGGACGGACACCTCGCGGCCGCCCAGGCCGCGACCGCCTCGACCGGGGACGTGTGGCACGTCCGGCTGGCCGCGCTCGGCGAGCCCGGTACCTGGCGCTACCGGTTCGAGGCGGCGTCGGGTGGGGAGGGTCACGCGGGGGCGGACGTGGCCGGCGAGGTGGGCGCGGTGGCCGGTGCGGCCGGCGATGCGGCGGCTGAGGCGTCGGCGGTTGGCACCCCGTGGTTCGACCTGCCGGTCGGTGCGTGGGGCGATGCGGCGGGCGGGACGCTGCGGGTCAACGGCTCCGCGACGCACCCGCGTCTCGTCCCCGACTCCGTCGCGTGGTTCACCGACGACGAGGGGACATGGCGCGTGCGCCTGGCGCTGCGGCTGGAGCCCGAGGAGCACGTCGTCGGGTTCGGCGAGCGGTTCGAGGCCGTCGACCTGCGCGGGCGCGAGCTGGACGCGGTCGTGTTCGAGCAGTACAAGTCGCAGGGCGTCCACGCCCGCACCTACCTGCCGATGCCGTTCGCGCACGTCATCGGCGGCGACGGCTGGGGCTTCCACGTCCGGACCTCGCGCCGGACGTGGTTCGACGTCGGCGCCTCCGACCCCGGGCTGCTGTGGATCGAGGCCGCGCTCGGCGGCGCGCCGGAGCTGGACCTCGACGTGTGGGACGGGTCCGTCGGCGACGTGCTGCGCGGCTTCCTCGACGTCGCTGGGCACCCGGAGGAGCTGCCCGACTGGGTGCTCGGGCTCTGGGCATCGGGCAACGAGTGGAACACGGCCGCGCTCGTCACCGAGCAGATGGACCGGCACCGCGACCTGGACGTGCCGGTGGACGTCGTCGTCGTCGAGGCGTGGAGCGACGAGCTCGGCATCACCGAGCTGCGCGACAGCCGGCACGAGCTGCACGCGGACGGCTCGCCGCGCTCGCTGGCCGACGTCACCTTCGACGCGGACGGGGCGTGGCCCGATCCCCGCGCCTGGATCGATGACCTGCACGCGCGGGGGGTCCGGGTGCTCCTGTGGCAGATCCCGCTGCTCAAGACGGACGGGACGATCGCGCTCGACGAGACGCCGTGGACCGACGAGCAGACCCGGCAGGTGCTCGCCGACGGTGCGGCACTCGAGCGGTCGGGGCACGTGGTGCGCGAGGCCGACGGGTCCGCGTACCGCAACCGCGGCTGGTGGTTCCCGCGCGCGCTGCTGCCCGACCTGTCGACGCCGGAGGGGCGCGCGCACTGGACCGAGTACCGGCGCTACCTCGTCGAGGAGCTCGACATCGACGGGTTCAAGACCGACGGCGGCGAGCACGCCTGGGGTGACGAGCTCGTGTACGGCGACGGTCGACGCGGCGACGAGGGCAACAACCTCGTGCCGGTGAACTACGCGCGGGCGTTCGGCGACCTGCTGCGCTCGGCCGGCAAGGCGCCGGTGACGTTCTCCCGGTCGGGCTTCACCGGCTCGCAGGCGCACGGCGTCTTCTGGGCGGGGGACGAGAACTCGACCTGGGAGGCCATGCGTCACTCGCTCAACGCGGGGCTGACGGCGAGCGTCTGCGGGATCGTCTACTGGGGCTGGGACCTGGCCGGGTTCTCGGGGCCGGTGCCCGACGCCGAGCTGTACCTGCGGGCCGTCGCGATGAGTGCGTTCCTTCCCGTGATGCAGTACCACTCGGAGTTCAACCACCACGAGCTGCCCCTGCGGGACCGGACGCCGTGGAACGTGGCCGAGCTGTCCGGGGTGCCGGAGGTTGTCGACGTCTTCCGCGACTACGCGCACCTGCGCCGGCGGCTGCGGCCCTACCTCGCGCGGTCGGCGCGGGAGGCGATCGAGACCTCGGTGCCGTTCCTGCGCGGGCTGTGGGTCGACTTCGGCGGGGAGGCCGAGGTCTGGCGGAGGCCGGCGCAGTTCCTCATCGGCCCGGACGTGCTGGTCTCACCCGTGACCGAGCCGGGGGCGACGCGGTGGGAGACGTACCTGCCGGGTGGTGCCGGTGTGCGGTGGCGCGACGCGTGGACGGGGGAGTCCTACACCGGTGGGAGCGTGGTCGAGCGCGAGGTGCCGCTGGCGGTCGTTCCGGTGTACGTGCGCGAGGAGTCGTGGGCGGAGCTGGCGGCCGTGTTCCACCCGTGAGGCGGGCGCGCTCCGGCCCCGGGTGGGAGCCCGCTCCGGGCGGAGCGGGGTGCGGGAGTCGCTGGGTGGTGTGACGGCGACGTGGGCTGGGGGCGGCGCGAGCGGTCAGCCCCGCGGGGTGCCGCCGGCGTCCGTCGGCCAGGCGTCGCCGGCGGCCGCGCCACGGCGTGCGCGCAGCCACCAGAGGGAGGCCAGCACGGCGACGACCGCGACGAGGATGACGATGAGCGCGACGGGGGCCCCGGAACCGGAGTCCGACGGCGACGACTCCGACGGCGAGGGAGCCGCGCTCGCCTCCGTCGCGGTCGTCGACGCCTCGGCGGTGGACGGGGCTGCGGTCGACGGGGCGGCGCTCGCGGTCTCGCTGGGGGTGGCGCTCTCCTGAGCGCTGGGCGTCTCGCTCGGGGTCGGGGTCGGCTCGACGGGGATCACCGACTCGGGGACCGTGAAGGAGAAGGTCCCCTCGATCGGGTGGCCGTCGCTCGACGTGACGTGCCACACCACCGAGTAGTCCCCGGCCGAGGCGATCGCCACCGGCGTGCTGACGAAGCGGTCGTCGATGATGGGGTCGCCCGTGACGACGTTGGTGCCGGCGGGGTCGAGCACCTGGACCTCGGTCCCGAGCTCCATCGCCGTGGCCGACATCTCGAGGACGACCTCGGTCGGGATCCGGTCGACGACGCCGCCGTCGACCGGGGTCGAGGCGAGGAGCGTGTCGTGGGCCGAGGCGGGGGCGGCCACCCAGCCGAGCAGGAGCAGGAGCGGCGCCAGCGCGCCGACGAGACGAGCACGAGGGGACATGGCCCCAGTCTCCCACCCGGTCCGTCCGACGGCATCGTGGCCGGCGCCGTCCGGCCGCGTCCGGGTCGGGCGTTCGGGTCAGGGGTCGGGGCGGAGGGTGACGGGACGCTCGCGGACGGCGACGTCGTAGGTAGCGGTCGTCGTCGTGGTGAGCGTTCCGGTCCGTCCGCCGCCGGTCCAGGTGATGCCCCAGTGATAGGTCACCGTGAGGTGGAACGCCCCGCCGGGTCGGTCGGCCGAGGTCGTGCGCCAGACGTGTCCGCAGGCGGGCGGGTCGAACGGACTGGCGGGCGGACCGGTGACGAGGTCGGCCGGGGTGCAGTCCGTCGACGCGGTGGGCACATCGTCGGTGGTCAGGGTGACGTGGTCCAGCCGTGCCTCGACCGCGACCGTGAGTCCCCGGTCGGTGGCACTGCTGGTCTGCGGGGCGAGTGTCGTGCCGACCGGGAGCCAGAGGTGCGTCGGGGTGTTGACGAGCGTGTTCGGGTCGCCCGGGTCCGGTGGGGGCGTGAGGCGAAGGTCGGGCGGCGCGAGCCGCAGGACGGCGAGGGCGTGGCGGGCGAGCGCGGCGGGGTCGGTCGGTGCCACGGGATCGGCCGTGTCAGGCGGGTGGTAGAGGAGGGTGGCGCAGGCGGCGTCGGTGTACTCGACGCAGGTCGTCTCCGTCATCTCCAGCGGCGTCCGAACCCGCTGGTCCTCCTCGGTCTCGACTGGTGGCGCTGAGTGCTTCGGCGTTTCGTTGGACGAGAAGCAGCCGACGGCATATGCAATTCCGCCCGCTCCACCTTCGATTTGCCCTGCGCTGCAGTCCGCGTCGGCGCGCGCAGCAGGAGCGGGGAGAACGAGCCAGATGATAACGAGCGTCATAGACGTAACCGCGCTGCGAACCCTGCGAGAAGTCAGCACTCAGCGCTCCGATCGACTTGCACGGACATCACTAGCCATCGTTCCTCGGCATGACGGAGTTCCGCCTCGCCCGGGAATGGATGATCAACGCCATGTGCCACTTCGCTGCCCTCAGAGTCGACTGCTCGGACTCCGCGCGCATCGAGGCAATAGCTGATCTTGATCGTCTGATCTGGCAGGCTGACAGCGTGGCCTACCAGATTGGTCGCGACTGAAGCGCCTTCGTGATGCCATCCGTTATCCAGCATGGTTGTGAACTGTAAAGTCCCGGCATCGATCATCTCCTGGCTGCCCCACCAGGGCTTGAGCTTCTCCTCCCAGCCCTCGCCACCGGCGTTCTCGATCTCGTTGGCCAGCGCCAGGTACTCGGTCAGCGCGGCGATCGCCTCGTCGATGAGCTCCTGCTCGTCCACCGTCGCATCGAGGCTCGGACTGGCCTCCACCGTGGGGGAGGCACCAGAGCCGGACGGCGCTGGCGTCGGCTCCTCACCTCCGCGGCAGGCGACGAGCCCGACCGCGAGCACCACGACGAGACCACACCCCACACCGCGCGACCACCACATGTCGCTCATCAACCGCTCCAGACCGCCCCTGTCGACCACCCTAGAACAGCATCGAACCGACCGATACCACCGCCCTCGAACCTGTGGACGACGGTCCGGGACGGGCTACAGCGCGTGATGCTCGCCCGGCGCCAGGAGAACGCCGGAGGTGCCCGGCGCGATGGCGTCGAGCGCGCGCAGGAAGTCGGGTCCGCCCCGGTCCATCCAGCCGCGCGGCACGTGACGGCCGAGCGGAGCGTGGAAGGTGCCCCAGTGGATCGGGACGGCCGTCCGCGCCCCGACGATCGCCGCCGCCTCGGCGGCGCGGCTCGGGTCGAGGTGGCCACCCGAGAGTCGCGGCCCCCAGCCGCCGACGGGCACGAGCGCCACGTCGATGGGGCCGCCCGCCAGGTCGGGCAGGTCGGCGAGGCCGGGGAACAGCTCCGTGTCGCCAGCGAACCAGAGCCGCCGGACGGCGCCGCCTCCGGCAGCACCACCGCCCCCGTCGCCCCCGGCAGCACCGCGGCCCCCGCCCGCCCCGTCGCGGTCGCCGCTCGCACCCCCGTCGGCCCAGCGCACGACGAACCCGACCGCATCGTTCGGTCGGTGCGGCATCGGCCGGTCGCCGTGCACGGCAGGGACGGTCCGCACGGCCACCTCGGCGCTGAGCTGGAACCACTCGTCGCCGAGCCCGCGGGCGCGCAGCCGCTGCCGCTCGGCCCACCGCGCGGTCGAGGCCGGCCCGAGGACCAGCCCGCCGGTGGCGCGGAGCGAGGGCAGGTGGGCGTGGTCGTGGTGCAGGTGGGAGAGCAGGACCGCGTCCGCGTCGACCCACTCGGCGTGCTCCGGCACCCGCCCGCGCCGGATGAGCACGCCGGCCCGCGCGCCGAGCAGCGGGTCGGTGACGAGACGTGTTCCGTCGGGAAGGTCGAGGACGCAGGTCGCGTGGCCCAGCCAGGTGACCCTCATCGCAGCCCGAGCTCCCGCTGCCACGCCACGAGCTGGTGGTACACGGCGTCGGCGCCGACCAGCTCGTCGGACACCGTGAGCGCGGCGGGGTGCAGCAGCAGCGCCTCGTTCTGCTGACCGCCCAGCCCGCCGTGCGAGCCGACCTGGTGCTCGAAGGCGTGGACGTGACCGTCGGGGCCGACGCTCGAGACGACCAGCAGGTCGCCCGTGCTCGGGAGGCGCCCGGCGCGCCGCAGGTCGCGGGCGGCCGCGTCGACGTCGGCGAAGATCGCCAGCGGGTCCTCTCCCTCGACCTCCGGGTCGTCGGGCGCGACCTCCGGCTCGAGCGCGCGCACGCCGCGCGGACCGATGACGAGCAGGCCGCGCCAGGAGTCGACCACGACGACGCCGACACCCACGTGATCGGCCAGCCCGGCGACCAGACCGGGCCAGCGACGCTGGACCTCGTCGAGCTGCAGTCGTCCGGGGACCCCGGTGAACCAGACGAGGCCGAGGTTGCCCGACGCGATCACGGTGACCGCGTCGGGGTCGAGGGCGTCGGCCAGCCGCTCCTGGTCGATCCGCGCCGGTTCGGTCGGCCGGCCCGCCGCCCTCCTGCCCGGCCCCGACGCGACGGTCCGCCCGCGCACCGGCGCGACGATCTCGTTGAGCAGCGCGTTGAGCGGGCCCCAGTCCTCGTCGCCCGGCCGCTCGTGACCGGCCTCCTCGGGCCGCTCCGAGCGCGGCCGGCCCATGAGCGCGGTGACGACCTCGGTGAGCGACCGGCCCGCGACCTGCTCGAACGTGGCGCCGAGCGACTGGCCGTGGTCGGAGACGACGACGATCCGGTAGTCCCGCAGCGCGACCTCGTTGACCGTGGCGAGCGCGCGCAGCACGCCGTCCAGCCCCTCCAGCGACCGCATCGACTCGGGGCGGAGCGGGCCGGCGTGGTGCGCCACCTCGTCGTAGTCGACGAAGTCGACGGCGATCGTCGGCGTCCCGCGCTCCATGTGGCCCGCGACGATGGTCGTCCCGAGCGCGCGCAGCCACACGTTCGTGACGCCGCGCAGGACCACGTACCAGCCGCCCCGGCCGATCCTCGGCTCGACGCCGCGCACCCGCGCCTGCCGGGCCTGCCACAGCTCCTTGACCATCTCGCCGACCGTGAGGCTGAGCGTCCGGAAGAAGACGAACGGGTTGGCCAGGAAGCGGATGTAGACGCTGCCGACGCGGCGTCCCTTGACCCGGTGCCCGTAGGTGCGGGACATGACGAGCTGCGTCGTGGCGGCGTCGCCGGAGAAGGCGGTCGCGACCGCCGCGCCGCCGTGCGCGAGCAGTCCCTCGCCGTCGGTGAAGGACGCCTCGATCGCCGCCGCGTCCCACGGGTGGTTCGCGACGACCAGCCGGCCGAGCGAGGCGTCCCACCAGCGGAACGCCGGGATGTGGTCGGCCTTGCCGTGCAGGATGCCGGCGGTCGACGCCGGCGTGGTCGCCGGGACCTGCGTCCACCACCCGTCGAGCCGGTAGCGGCCGCTCGCCAGCCACCGCGCCATCGTCGGGGCGTGGCCCGCCTCGATGGCATAGCGCAGGACGGGCTCGGCCACGCCGTCGAGGATCACCAGCAGCAGGCCGGGCTCGCGCGCCGGGGCCGCGGGACCGGTGGCACCGTTCGCTGCCTGTCGGGCGCGACGACGATGGGCGCGCCGGCCGCGTCGTACGACGTCGCCGACGGCGTAGGCGGGGTCGCTCGCCGTCAGCCAGCCCAGGACCGCGACGACGACGGCCGCGACGAGCAGCACGAGCGCCGCGTCCCACCACGTGCGGACCACGAGACCGGGCAGGAGGCGCAGCGCGGCCCACATCGTCGCGATCTGGACGGCCAGCCCGAGCGCGAAGGCGAGCGCCGCCCCGACGCGATCGGCCAGCCAGCGCAGCGGGGCCTGGAGGAGCCACGTGATCGCGAAGACGACGAGCGCCGCGAGCGGGATCGCCCACAGGCTCGGCGCCGAGACCCCGTCGACGACCGCGATCCCCACGCCGAGCCCGACGACGGACCCGACGAACGACGTCAGGGCCTCGGCGAGGTCTGCGACGTCCGGGCGCACGCGGCGCGGCGGCTGCGGCGTCGAGGAGTGGTCCGGGTGGGCGGTGGGCACACGGCAAGCGTGCCACCGACGGCCGACACGCTGGCGAGCGCGGGGCGGGGCGAGCCCTAGGATCGTCGCTCGTGGCCAAGCTCTACTTCCGCTACGGCGCGATGAACTCCGGCAAGTCGACGGCGCTGCTGCAGGCCGCGTTCAACTACGAGGAGCGCGGCCAGCACGTGCTGCTCGCGAAGCCGGGGATCGACACCAAGGGCGACACCGCGATCCTGTCGCGCCTCGGGGTGTCCCGCGAGGTCGACTTCACGATCGCGCCGGACGTCTCGGTCCGGACGCTGTTCGCCGAGCACGTCGCGCGCGTGCGCGAGTCGGTCGGGGAGCCGGTCGCCTGCCTGCTGGTGGACGAGGCGCAGTTCCTCTCGGGCGAACAGGTCGACGACCTGCTCCGGATCGCGATCCTCGACGGGGTCCCGGTGCTGGCGTACGGGATCCGCACGGACTTCCGCACGGTCGCGTTCCCGGGCAGCGCCCGCCTGCTGGAGGTTGCGCACAGCCTCGAGGAGCTCAAGACGATCTGCCGCTGCGGTCGCAAGGCGCTGTTCAACGCGCGCCTCACCGGCGGGCGGTTCGTGTTCGACGGCGACCAGGTGGCGATCGACGCCGGCGACGTCACCTACGAGTCGATGTGCGGGGCGTGCTACCTGGAGCAGTCGGGCGGCCGGCTCGGCTGACCGGCCGGGACGGCGCGCCCCGGCTCCGGACGTCGGACGAGCGAGGCCCGACGTCGCGGCGCCCGGTGCCCGGCGCCCCGACGGGAACGGCCTCCGTCCGGTGACCGTGGTCGCCGGACGGAGGCCGTCCTGATCGAGGCGGGGTGGCGTCAGCCGACGACGCGGGCCTTGATCCGGTCGAACTCGGCCTGGGTGATCGTGCCGTCGTCGAGCAGCTTCTTGGCGTCGAGCAGCTCGCTCGCGGAGCCGGTGCCCGCCTGCTGGCGGATGTAGTCGTTGAACTGGCTCTGCGCCGCCTGGACCTGCGCCGCGCGCCGCTCGGCCATGCCGCCGCCGCGGGCGATGAGGTAGACGAGGCTGCCGAGGAACGGGAAGAAGATGACGAAGACGATCCACAGCGCCTTGGCCCAGCCGCTGACGGCCCGGTCGGAGAAGAGGTCGCTGATGATGATCCACAGGATGTAGAACCAGGCGAGCAGGAGGAAGAACTCGAAGATGAGCAGGATGAAGTGCCACAGCTCCACGGGGGGCTCCTTGAGGTCGTGACCGGGACGTTGGCCCGGATCCGTTGACGACTCTAGGGCTCGCGGGCCCGCTCCGCTCGGCGGGTGGTCGCGGGTGGGGCGTCGTGAGACGCCGGCCACCCGGGCGGGTGGCGTCGTCGCTCCCCGGCGATGCGCTAGGCGGGGTCCGCGTCGGGGGTGGTGAGCGTCGGGTCGACGGCGGCGTGCAGCTCCGCGAGCCAGGCGTCGGCGTTGCCGTCGGAGGGGGCGCGCCAGTCACCGCGGGGGGAGAGGGAGCCGCCGGGGCTGACCTTGGGGCCGTTGGGGATGGCGGAGCGCTTGAACTGCGCGAAGCCGAAGAACCGGCGCAGGAAGACCTCGAGCCAGCGGGTGACCTGGGCGAGGTCGTAGCTGGGGCGCTTGCCCTGGGGGAAGCCGGGGGGCCACTCGCCGGCGTCGGGGTCGCGCCACGCCTGCTCGGCGAGGTAGGCGATGGTCGATGGCGGTGTCCCGTAGCGCAGGGTGTGGAAGAGGGCGAAGTCGTGCAGCGCGTAGGGGCCGATGGTCGACTCGGTCGACTGGACCGCGCCGTCCTGGCCGGCGGGCACGAGCTCGGGGGAGATCTCCGTGTCGAGGACGGACTGCAGGACGGCGGCGGTGGCGTCGTCGAACTGATCAGTTGACGTCGTCCACCGGATGATGTGCTGGATGAGCGTCTTGGGGACGCCGGCGTTGACGCCGTAGTGCGACATCTGGTCGCCGACGCCGTAGGTGCACCAGCCGAGCGCGAGCTCCGAGAGGTCGCCGGTCCCCACGACGATGCCGCCGCGCTGGTTGGCCAGCCGGAACAGGTAGTCGGTCCGCAGGCCGGCCTGGACGTTCTCGAAGGTGACGTCGTACACCGGCTCGCCGTCCGCGAAGGGGTGGCCGATCCGGTGCAGCATCTCGCGCGCGGCCGGCTTGATGTCGAGCTCCTCGAACGTCACGCCGATGGCCTCGGACAGCGCGCGGGCGTTGTTCTTCGTGTGGTCGCTCGTGGCGAAGCCGGGCATCGTGAACGCGAGGATGTGCTCGCGGGGCAGGCCGAGCCGGTCGACGGCCTGAGCCGCGACGAGCAGCGCGTGGGTGGAGTCGAGGCCGCCCGAGACGCCGATGACGAGCTTGGGCAGGCCGATCTGCTTCATCCGCTGCTCGAGCGCGGAGACCTGGATGTTGAACGCCTCGTAGCAGTCCTGCGCGAGGCGGGCCGGGTCGTCGGGCACGAACGGGAAGCGGTCGAGCGCGCGACGCAGCCCGATGTCGTGCCGCGGGGGGTCCAGGACGAACGGGATCGTGCGGAACTGCGCGACCCGCTCGGCGTGCGTGCGGCGGTTGTCGTCGAACGAGCCCTGACGCAGCCGGTCGGCGACGAGCCGGGCGACGTGGACGTCGGCGACGCTCGCCTGGGCCGTCGCGGGGAACCGCTCGGTCTCGGCCAGGAGCGTCCCGGTCTCGTAGATCATCGTCTGCCCGTCCCAGGACAGGTCGTTGCTCGACTCGCCCGTGCCGGCGGCGGCGTAGGCGTAGGCGGCCAGGCAGCGCGCCGACTGCGCGCGGACGAGGAGGTGACGGTCCTCGGCGCGCGCGATCGTGATGGGGGAGCCGGACAGGTTGAGCAGGACGGTCGCGCCCGCGAGGGCCGCCTCGCTGCTCGGCGGGACCGGCACCCACATGTCCTCGCAGATCTCGACGTTGACCGTGAGGCCGGGCACGTCGACGGCGTCGAACAGGAGGTCGGGACCGAACGGGACCGGCGTGTGGGTGGCGTCGGCTCCCTCGCCGGTGACCAGCCAGATCGTGCCGCCGCGCTGGTCGTCGCCGGGTGCGTACCAGCGTCGCTCGTAGAACTCGCGGTAGGTCGGCAGGGCCGACTTCGGCACGACGCCGAGGACAGTGCCCCGGTGCAGCACGACGGCGCAGTTGTACAGGCGGGTGCCGTGGCGCAGGGGGGCGCCAACGACGACGAGGGCGCCGGTGTCGGCGGTCGCCGCGGCGAGCGTGGCGATGGCCGTGCGGGTGGCCGCCAGGACGGTGTCGGCCAGGACGAGGTCGTCGATCGCGTACCCGGTGAGGCACAGCTCCGGGAACAGGATCGCGGCGGCGCCCTCGGCCGGCGCGCCGGGCGCCGTGAGACGGGCGACCTCGGTGGCGATCGTTGCGGCGTTGGTCGCGGGGTCGGCGATCCGGACGGGGACGGTCGCCGCGACGACGCGCGCGAAGCCGTGCCGGTAGGCGTTGCGGAAGTCGCGGGGGTCCGTGGCGGGGGTGACGGCCTCGGGGCTGGGACTCATGGGACGAGTCTGCCGCACCGCGCGGTGCTCCCCCGAGCGGGCGTCGGCGACGACCTCGCCGACGCGACACACCTGCCGCGTCGCTCAACTGCCGATCGGCGTCACTCAGATCTGCGAGCGACACGCCCTGACTACCTCAACCGGCGTACTCAGTCGGGCTGGGCGCTGTCTCTAATGACTTCGTCGCGCGCTCCGTCCGGGGTGCGGCGCCCACGGGAAGGCGTCTTCGGAGGCCACCCGTCGCAGGCGAGACGGTGAATAGGAGTTCATGAGTGATGCTGAGAGAAGAAGTTCGGGCTGGGGCGGGTGCCTCGGTGCCGGTGACGGCGCGCCGCAGGAGTGCCAGGAGGCTCGCGGGGAGAGGATCGGCGGCCGCGTTCGTCGTCTTCCTCGCGTGCCAGGGGATGCCGGCCGCGGCGGCCCCGACCCTCGACTACGGCCCGAGCGGCACGGCGTCCATGACCGTCTCCGGTGCGGACGATCCCGGCGTCGCCACGGACTTCACCGTTCCGGGCGGCGTGTCCACGATCGGCTTCCACATCGACGGTGCCTCGGGCGGGGGCGCGGGCGGCAACTTCGGCGGCGTGGCGACGGCCCTCGCCGGGACCATCGACGTCGAGCCGGGCGACGTGCTCAGGCTCGTCCCGTCGGCGCCGGGCGCGAACGAGGCGGACGGAGGGACCGGCGGAGCGGGGTACTCCCCGGGCGGTACCGGCGGCTCGGCGAGCGGTTCCGCCGCCGGCGGAGGCGGGGGTGGTGGCTCGTCCGCGATCGCGATCGTTCACGGGGACACGGGCGTCGAGGAGATCCTCGTCGTCGCGGCGGGAGGCGGCGCCGCCGGAGGCTGCTCCTACGCCTGGTTCTGCAGCGGCAGCGCGGGTGGCATGGGCGACCGCGCCGGTGAGCACGGTGGTGGCGGAGCCTCGGACTGGGGTCGCGGTGGCGAGCCCGGCATCGGCGCCACGGGTGGCGCCGGCGGCCTCGGCGGTGCCTGGGGTGCGGAGGGGACGAACGGTCGCGACGCCGAGGACGGCGGCGCCGGCGGTGACGGTGGCGGCGGGTGGAGCTACGCGGGAGCCGGCGGTGGCGGCGGTGGCGGTTACGCGGGCGGTGGCGGTGGTGGCGGCGGCGAGTTCAGCACGAGCCACGGCGGCGGTGGCGCCGGCGGTTCGTCGTTCGTCAACGACGCGACGTCACGGACCGTCACGGCGGCCTACCGGTACGGCAACGCCAGCGAGGTGGATCCGGACATCGCCGCCGACCTGGTGACGCAGTTCGGGACCGCCGCCGACTGGACGAGCATCAACGGCTGGGCGACGGGCGACATCTCCCTGTTCTGGGACCCCTCGTACACGATCGACATCGCGACGGTCGTCAACGACGGCGTGACGCCGATCTGGGAGGGCAGCAACGTCTGCATCGACATGACCGCGACGAACGCCGACGACGCGACCAAGGACGTCCCCGGCAGCTCCTGGGCCATCTACAACGAGGCGGGGCGCCTGCTCAACGGGTTCAACGTGGCCCCGAGCGGTCACGGGATCGTCGGGACGTACTGCACCTCGACGCTGTCGGCCGGAACGTACGCGTTCCGGATCGAGTTCGTCTCGGGCGAGGAGAACTACAGCACGACCGAGACGTGGGTGAGCTTCGTCGTCCTCGATCCCGCGGCTGACGACGACGGCGACGGGCTGACCAACGCCGAGGAGGACGCTCTCGGGACCGACCCGCTCGACCCGGACACCGACGGTGACGGGATGGGTGACGGGTTCGAGGTCGACAACGGGTTCGACCCGCTCAACCCCGACGAGGATGGCAACGGCGTGCTGGATGGTGAGGACGACGCCGACGGCGATGGCCTGACCAACGGCGAGGAAGAGGACCACGGGACGGACCCGAACAACCCCGACACCGACGGTGACGGGATGGGTGACGGGTACGAGGTCGACAACGGGTTCGACCCGCTTGACCCCGATGAGGACGGCAACGGCGTGCTGGATGGTGACGACGACGCCGACGGCGACGGCCTGACCAACGGCGAGGAGGAAGAGCACGGCACCGACCCGCTCGATCCGGACACCGATGGTGACGGGATGGGTGACGGGTTCGAGATCGACAACGGGTTCGACCCGCTCAACCCGGACGAGGACGGCAACGGGGTCCCGGATGGTGACGACGACGCCGACGGCGACGGCCTCACCAACGGTGAGGAAGAGGACCACGGCACCGACCCGAACAACCCCGACACCGACGGCGACGGCCTCACCGACGGTGACGAGATCGACCACGGGACGGACCCGAACAACCCCGACACCGACGGCGACGGCCTCACCGACGGTGACGAGATCGACCACGGCACCGATCCGCTCGACCCGGACACCGACGGCGACGGGATGGGTGACGGGTTCGAGGTGGACAACGGGTTCGACCCGCTCAACCCGGACGAGGACGGCAACGGGGTCCCGGATGGTGAGGACGACGCCGACGGTGACGGCCTGACCAACGGCGAGGAAGAGGACCACGGGACGGACCCGAACAACCCGGACACCGACGGTGACGGGATGGGTGACGGGTTCGAGGTGGACAACGGGTTCGACCCGCTCAACCCGGATGAGGACGGCAACGGGGTCCTGGATGGTGACGACGACGCCGACGGCGACGGCCTCACCAATGGCGAGGAGGAGGACCACGGCACGGACCCGAACAACCCCGACACCGACGGTGACGGGATGGGTGACGGCTTCGAGGTGGACAACGGGTTCGACCCGCTCAACCCCGATGAGGACGGCAACGGCGTCCTGGACGGTGACGACGACGCCGACGGCGACGGCCTCACCAACGGCGAGGAAGAGGACCACGGCACCGACCCGAACAACCCCGACACCGACGGCGACGGCGTCTCCGACGGTGACGAGGTCAAGAACGGCTCTGATCCCCTGGACGCCGCGAGCCAGCCGGGCTCCTCGCTCGCTGGGCTCCTCGCCTCGACCGGTTCGGCGCTCGTCGCGGCCTCGGTGATCGCGGTGCTGTCGCTCGTGCTCGGCGGAGCGATCGTGCTGGTGCGTCGTAGCCGGAGGACGTTCGGACTCTGACCCCGGCTCTCCGTGCCGCAGGACCAGGGGTCCTGCGGCACGGGGGCGTCCGGACGGGGCGCCGGCCCGCCGTCGTGCCGCGGCGAGGTAGGCGACCATGTGCTGCGGCGGGTGGCGCGAGAGCCGACAGCGGCGACAGGGCCGACAGCGGCGATCGCGTGGGGGTGCGATCGCCGGCGCACGACCGTGCTCTGGCGGGTGGTGCAGGACATGGGGAGTTCCGATGGGGAGTGATCGGCGAGCCTGTGCCCGCCCGCGGGCGCGTGGGGCGCGCGAGTCGAGGCGGTGGGTGACGACGCGGCTGGGGTGCCGCCCGGGGGTCGTTCCACGGCTTCTCCTGCCGGGCGGCGCGGCCTCGTGATCCACGCCGACGAGACGTTGCGGACCGTCCGGCTTCTGTTGCGCGGGGTGTCGGTGCAGATCGCCAGGCCGTGGGGCTGCGGCGAGATCGTGGACGCCGTCATCGAGCTGCTGGAGCTGCGCGGCGTGAGCGTCATGACGTGGCGCGAGCTCGCCGCGGCGCCCGGAGAGCCCGGTGACCGGGCCAGGCGCAACGGCCTCGTGCGCCGAGCGGACCAGCTCGCCGCGGCGTGGCGGCGATCGGGTGCGTCGGTCCTCGTGGTCGAGGACGTCGAGGAGCTGGGCGCGGACGCCGTCGAGCTCGACGAGGTCACGCGCCGGGAGCACATCACGACGGTCATGACCGTGACGCTGGTCGACGGCGTCGCCCCCACCTCGCTGCCGGGTCGCGGCAGGGGCTACGTCCGCGTGCAGCTCGCGCGCCTCACCTACGCGGACACCCTCGAGCTCGTGAAGACGATGCTGCCCGGCCATCGTCGCGACGGGAGCCTGATCGAGGTCGCGTCGGAGGTCTTCCGCGCGACGGGCGGGGTCGTCGCGCTCGCCGAGGCGATGCTCCGCGGACTCCTGCTGGAGGAGTCGCTGACCACCGCCGGGGGCACGTGGCGGATCGGGGACGCGCGCTGGTGGTCGCACGTCGAGCCGGTCGCGGACGAGGCGCTGGTGTTCCTCCGCCGGGCCGGGCCGGCGAGTGCCTGCGACGCGTGCCCCGTCTCGTGGATGCGCGACGCCGGGCGGCCGAACGTCCGCAGTCAGGCGGGTCCCGCGGGCCTCGACGGCGGTCTCGCGACGTTCCCGGCGTGCGAGGGCTGTCTCGCCGACGAGTTCGTTCCCCCGATCCTGGTCGACCACCTCCGGTCCCGGTACCTGCGGCGGTTCCGCAGCGCGGCCGAGGGCTCCTCGTGGCGCGTCACGATGTCCGACCGGTCGGGCGGCAGGCGGGTCGGACGTGCTCTGCGCGACATCGACGTGGCGTGCGTCGACGCGCTCGACGAGGGGCTGCGCCCGACGTCGGCCGACCCTGGTGGCGGTGGCGGTGGCGGCGTGGGCGGAGGCCGGTCGGCGTGGGCGGGCGGCTTGCCGAGCCCGCCGGTTCGGGGCGATGCGATCTTCGGACCGGTGGGCGGCGGTGTCGCGTCACCCGCCACCGGGCTGTTCCGCCGCTACCTGGGGTGGGCCCGTCGCGAGGACGCGGCCGAGGTCGCGGGACTCGCCGAGGGAGTCCCGTCGGAGGAGTGGCAGATCCGTGACGGGCTGTGGGAAGGCCTGGGGCGGCTGGCGGGCGCAGACCCGGCAGCGAGTGCCGGGTCCGGGTGGGGTGCGTCGTCGGCCGAGTCGTCGCTGTCGTCCTCACCGGAGGCCGTCCGGCGTCTGGCGCGGCGCGACGGGGAGGGCGCGATCCGGGTCGGGCTGAGGGACGTCGCGGACGCCTTCAGGTCCCTGGACGGCTCCCGCGTGCTGGTCGACTGCTACGTGGCGGCGCTGGTGCTCTTCTGGGCCGGGGAGGGGCGCCTGCACATGGGGCTCGTGGAACGGGTCCTGCACGCCTACCCCGCCCTGGACCGGAGCAGTCCGTTCTGGTCCGGCTTCCTCAACCTGGCGACCTTCGTCGCGTTCGCCGAGGGCGAGTGGCCGTCGCTCGCCGCCGTCGCGGACGTCAGGGGTGGCTCCGGCGGCCCCGGCGATCCGAGGACGGGGGTGCCGTGGGCATCGGCGCTCGACACGGAGCTCGCGATCGCCCTGGCGGGGGACGACGTCGCAGGCGCGGCAGCGCTGCTCGCGCGCATGGCCGACGACGCTCGGAGCGCCGCGCCACGGCTCGCGGAGGTCGAGGACGAGGTGCGGCGGGTCGAGGAGGGGACCAGTCCGGCCGGGTTCCTGGCCCTCGTCCTCGAGGTGGTGCGGCGGCGCGCGTTCGAGCGACCGAGCCGAGACGAGCTCGACGCCGTCCTGGTCCTGCACCGCAGGTTCCGAGGCCGCTATCCGGACGCGCTGTGCTCGCGGGAGAAGCTGGGCGCGGGCCGGGTGGACGCCCTGACGCCGCGCGAGGTCGAGATCGGCCTGCTGAGCGAGTGCCGGTCGACCCGAGAGATCGCGTCGCTGCTCGGGCTGTCGATCCGGACCGTCGACAACCATCTCGCGGCCGCGTTCCGCAAGACGGGTCTCAGCTCCCGCGTGGAGCTCTCGACGGCCATCTCGTGGAGCCACCTGGCGGGTGTCCCGAGGTGCGACCGGACGGCAGGCCGCGAGCGCGAGCCGTAGGAGGCGCGGCGGCGCCGCTTCCCCGTCCTTGTCGGGCGACGGAGCCCCCGCCAGCCCCGCAGGACGAGCCTTGTCCTGCCCGCGCCCCCGCCGTCGTGTCGTCGTGCGTCGAGAGTCTCGGGGACCGACTGAAGGCACCGTGACCTGGTGTGCCGAAGCGCGGCGTGCCGCCTCGCGGTCATGCTCATGAGCGCTGGTCGGTTCCGAGTGCGAAAGTGGCAGGCACTCGCTATCGTTTGGCCGTGGCCCCCGCATCGACCTCTGAAAGTGATCCATGGCGGCTCGTGTGGGCAAAGGCACCCAAACCTGAGCAAGGTGGGCAGCGTTGTTGGTCACCGCTTCACACCCATCTGACCGACACGGGCGCTGTCGTCCGGCTCATCTGGGACGAGTGGCTCGGACAGCCGGCGGGCTCCGTCGTTGCGGCGGACTGCGGGGGCGATCAGGATGTCGCCCGCGAGGTCGCGGCGCTCGCCGGTGCGCTCCACGACATCGGCAAGGCGACGCGCGCGTTCGCTGGCCAGGTGCCGGAGATGAAGGCCGAGATGGTGCATCGCGGCGGGTTCACCTGGTCGTTGGCCGCATGCGACGAGGACTCGCGGAAGCTCCCCCACGCTCTCGCCGGCCAGGTGATCGTTGAGCGGTTCCTCGCCGCCCGGGGCGTCCCAGCCGCGAACGCGCGCGCGTTCGGTGTCATCGTTGGCGGCCATCACGGCGTTCCCCCGACCGGCGGCGAGTTGCACGTGGCGAGCGCGGCCACCCGATACCTGGGTCACGGAGAGTGGGATGACGCGCGTTTCGCGCTCGTCGACCACGTCATCACCCGGCTAGGCCTCGAGGACGCCGTCGAGTCCCTGCGAACGGTCCGACTCTCGGACGCCAGTCAGATGCTCCTTTCCGCGCTCGTTGTCATGGCGGACTGGATCGCGTCGAACGCCGAGTACTTCCCCCTCGTCCCCGCCTGGCGCGACAGCGACGACGACCCGAACGTGCGGGCTCGACGCGGCTGGGACGCGCTGGCGCTCCCGCGACCGTGGCGAGCGACCGCCGAGAGCCTGACCGCCGACCCGTCCGATCTTCTCCGGACTCGGTTCGGCGTGGACTTCGACGCGAACGACGTCCAGCTGCTCGCGGTGGAGTCGGCCCGCGCGATGCCGGAACCCGGCCTGCTGCTCATCGAGGCGGTCATGGGCGTCGGGAAGACGGAGGCATCCCTGCTGGCGGCCGAGGTGCTGGCAGCCCGGTTCGGGTTCTCCGGGGTGTTCTACGGATTGCCGACACGCGCGACCGCCGACGCCATGTTCCTCCGCGTCCTGCGGTGGTGGGAGAACCTCCCGGGTGAGGACGAGGGCGACCGGGGCGTCGCGCTCCGGCACGGGACCGCATCGCTCAACGAGGCATACCGTGGGCTGCCGAGGAGACGGCCGACGACGACGGCGCGATCCGCCGAGAACCTTGACGACGACGCCCCCTTGGCGTCCGACCACTACGTCGACATCGGCCGCGATGTGGACGCGCCGGTGTGGGCCGGGCGCCACGGTGCCCCTGGCGGTGTCGTGGCGCACCACTGGACCTCCGGGAGGAAGCAGGCGTCGTTCGCCGACTCCGTCATCGCGACCATCGACCATGAGCTGCTCGCCGCGCTCTCCTCGCGTCACGTCGTCCTGCGCCACCTCGGGCTCGCGCGCCAGGTGGTCGTGCTCGACGAGATCCACGCCGCAGATACCTGGATGTTCGTCTACCTCGCGCGCGCCCTCGAGTGGCTGGCCAGGTACGGAGTTCCGGTGATCGCGATGTCGGCGACGCTAGCCCCCGATCAGCGACGGCAGCTCGTAGAGGCATACGAGAAGGGCCGTCGAGCGCGCGTCTCCGCGCTCGCCGAGGAGTCGGCGGTTCCACGTGACGCCGCTGGACTGGTGCAGCCCCGCTTCCGGCGGGCCGCATCTCCGATGCCAGAGATTCCGGAGCTCGACGACTATCCGCGTCTGACGACGCTCGCCGGCGGCGTCGTGACGACCCGGAACGCGCCGCCGGGGGCCGCTCGCGGGGTGGACGTCGAATGGCTCTCGGGCGACCATGCCGCCCTCGTCAAGGCCGTCGAACCAGTCCTCACCGCCGGCGGGTGTGTTCTCGTCGTACGTAACACGGTTCGCCGCGCCGTCGAGACCTACCGCGAGCTGCGACGCGTCTGGGGAGAGTCGGTCTCGCTGACCCACTCGCGTTTCGTCGCCTTCGACCGACTCCGCAACGACGACTGGTTGCGCGAGACATTCGGGCCCGGCGACGACGGCGACCGGGCAGGTCGCATCGTCGTCGCCACCCAGGTCGCCGAGCAGTCGCTCGACGTCGACTTCGATCTGCTCGTGACGGACCTCGCCCCGATCGACCTCGTGCTCCAGCGCATCGGTCGGCTCCAGCGCCACGCGGGTCGGTCGCGTCCCGCCGCGGCGTCGCGGCCACGCTGCCTGGTTGCCGGGCTCGAGCCCTCACCGTCGGCGGATGTCGTGCCCACGCCTGAGCGGGGGTCGACCGCGGTGTACGGCGCGCACCACCTCTTGCGCACGGCGGCCCTGCTCGCCGAGTACGACGGACGTCCGCTCGACCTGCCGACCGACGTGCCGGTACTGGTGCGTCGCTGCTACGGCGCCGAACCCCTCGGCCCCGCGACCTGGCAGAACGCCATGACCGAGGCCGAGCGTGACTTCCGCAAGGCGCAGTCGGACGCCGAGCACAATGCGACGGTCTACCGCCTTCGCGCCCCGGGCGAGGCCAGCTCCCTTCTCGGTCTCCTCGCCAATGAGACGGGTGAGGCTGAGACCAGCACCGGGATCGCCAAGCAGGTGCGGCAGGCCGACGGTGGTTTCGAGGTCGTCCTTCTTGTCAATGACCAGGACGGACTTCGGCTGCTGCCGCAGTTCGAGGACGACCGCCCGCTTCATCGGGACGTCCCTCCCAATCGTGAGACCGAACGTCTGCTCGCGCGTTCGATGGTACGAGTGCCGGGATGGGTCGTCGGTAACGAGAGCTGGACCGACCAGGTCCTTAATGACCTGTCGGAGAACTACTTTCGTGAGTGGCAGAAAAGTCCCGTCCTTGGCGGACAGCTCATTCTTCTGCTGAGTCCGGAGCTGACTGGCAGGATGGGCCCATTCATCGTGACCTACGACGCCGAGGTCGGGTTGGGAGTCGAGAAGTGACGGGTGCGCACGGGTACGACCTGGTGAGCGAGCCCTGGGTCCGGGTGCTCGATGTCGACGGTGTGACGCGCGAGCTCTCGCTCCTGGAGGTGATGGAGCAGGCGCCGGTCGTCGTCCGCCTGGCGGGCGAGCTGCCTACGCAGGACGCCGCCATGCTCCGCCTGCTGCTGGCGATCGTCCAGCGCGCGCTCGAGCCGTTCGCGCCGGAGACGGTGGCGCAGGTTCCCGAGATGGTCTCGATACTCCGGGGCCAGTGGGTGGAGACCGTGGTCCCGGCCGTGCGGTCGTATCTGGAGAAGCACCGCGATCGATTCGATCTTTTTCACCCTGCAACCCCGTTCTTCCAGGTGGCGGGAATGCGGACCGTCAAGGGCGAGGTGAGTGAGCTGAGCAAGCTGATCGCCGACATGCCCGCCGGACGCCCGTATCTCTCGATGCGATCCGCGCGTGCCGCCGAACGCGTCGAGCCCGGCGAGGCGGGGCGCTGGCTCGTCCACCTCCAGGCGTACGACTCGTCAGGGATCAAGACGGGCGTCGTCGGACATCCACGGGCGAAGGGAGGCAAGGTCTATCCCGAGGGCGTCGGCTGGACCGGCCAGCTCGGTCTCGTCCACCTGGCCGGCGACACGCTCGCGGAGACGCTGCTGCTCAACCTCTGGGCCGTCCTCCTCGGCGACGACATCCGTGTCGCCGACCTCCCGCCGTGGGAGCGTCCGCCGCAGACGCTCGATCCGTCGCCGGACCTTCTCACCCGACCCGCTGGCCCGGTCGACGCCTACACCTGGCAACCCCGGCGCGTGTTGCTGCGTGGAGACGCAACAGGGGTGTCCGGCGTCCTCGTCACCTACGGGGACAGGTTCATTCTTCAGGAGCGTCAGGACATGGTGCACCGGGAGCCGATGACGCTCTGGCGGTTCTCGAGACCGCAGACGGCGAAGTACCACCGTGACATTCAGATGACACGCAAGCACCAGCCAGGACTCGCGCTCTGGCGAGGGATCGAGAGCGTGCTCCCGGGAGTCCGGGTCCCGGTCACGACGTCTCGCAAGGATGACCCGCCACCGGCGTCGTCGCAGATCGTCGAGCACGCCGGTCGGCTGGCGCTCGAGGGTGCACTCCGGGACGGTCTCGTTCATTACCGCGCCGTCGGCCTCGAGTACGGGGCTCAGGAGAGCGTCGTCGACGACGTGGTCGAGGACTCGCTCGACCTCCCCGCGATCATCCTGCGCCCCGAGCAGGAGGAGCTGCGTCAGGTAGCGATCGACGCGGTCGAGTCGGCCAAGAAGGGCGTCGGGGCGCTCGCCGAGCTCGCCCGCGGCTTGGCGCGGGCCTCGGGAGCCGGGCGCGAAGAGACGTCCGGACCAGGCGACCGAGCTTACGAGATCGGCTACAGCGCACTCGATCAGCCCTACCGGGAGTGGCTGCGCCGTGACCTCGTCGCGGCACACGACCCGCTCGTCGCGGAGAAGGTCTGGCACCGTCGAGTGCGCGGCGTTCTGGTGGAGATCGGCGAGGAGCTGGTCGTCGGAGTACCCGAAAAGGCCTGGCGGGGAACGGGGCCGTCAGGGGCGCGGGAGGACGTGGGTGCGGTCTACCACCGTTTCCAGCGCATGCTGCGCGCCGCGGTACCGCGGGCCTATCCGCCGAGTGAGAGGACCGACGTGAGTCAGGAGCAGACGCCATGACCGAGACGACCGAGAACCCGTCCGCCCAGGAACCCCCCGGTGCTGCTGGGACTGACTCAGCGCCGGGAGCTCGCCCTCGCACACCATTCGGTCACGCCGTAGCCGATCACATCGCGACGCTGCAACTCCGGAGCAACGAGGACGTCGCATCAGCGGTTCGAACGATGGCCATCCTGCGCCGGGCCGCAACCGCCTACCCGGGCTCCGTTCCTGACGTCTGGGTCGACACGATCGGGCTCGTGCCATCCCGCGCCTTCGACCCGGCACGAGACGAGCCGAGCGCGGCCGAGCTTGCCGCACACCACGCCGTCACGCTGTTCGCGACGCACCGGCAGGGACGGGTCAAGCGCGCACACGCTCCGGGCGTCAGGCCTGGTCGTGCCTTCGCGCGCCTCGCCCGCAAGCGCGGGGAGAGGGAGGATGACAAGGGCGTTCGTCGGCGCTTCGACGCGATGGTGACGGCCCCGACCGCGGAGGAGTCCGCGCGGCACCTGCGTGGTCTCGTCCAGCTCCTGCGGGCCGAGGATCTCGGGCTCGACTACGGGTTGCTCGCCGAGGACCTCGCCGACCTCTGGTCCGTCACCAACCAGGACCGCGCGCGGCTGCGCTGGGCGCGACAGTACAGCGGACTGCCGCCGTCGTCGTCCGACGACGCGGTCACCACGAACACCAGCAGTGCCACCGACCCGACCTCCGAGGAGTCAGCATGACGACCCGTACCTACCTCGACGTGCACGTCCTGCAGAGCGTGCCCCCGAGCTGCATCAACCGTGACGACACGGGTAGCCCGAAGTCGGCCGTCTACGGCGGGGTCCGGCGGGCCCGCGTCTCGTCGCAGGCCTGGAAGCGCGCCACGCGGGAGGCGTTCAAGGATCTGCTCCCGGAGAAGGATCGCGGGGTCCGGACGAAGCGGGTGGTGGAGATGGTGTCGAGCGGCATCTCTCGATCGCAGACTGGTGCCGGCCTCCAGCGCGAGCAGGTCGAGGAGCTGGCCGTCGCCGTCGTGGCGGCGACCGGGCTCAAGCTGACGAAGGCGCGCAACAGCGAGCGGCAGGACACGGAGTTCCTCGTCCTCGTCTCTGCGCAGCAGGCGTCGGCCCTGGCGGAGCTCGCAGTCGCGGCGCTCGAGGCGGCCGGCGATGTCGCGGGAGCGAAGGCGACCCTCGGAACCGCCGAGTCGAAGAAGCAGGCCAAGCGCGTCCTGCAGCAGGGCAACTCCGTCGATCTCGCGCTGTTCGGTCGCATGGTCGCCAACGACACGGACCTCAACGTCGACGCGACGTGCCAGGTCGCTCACGCGCTCAGCATCCATGCCGCGGGGACCGAGTTCGACTACTTCACCGCCGTCGACGACCTCAAGGAGCGCAGCGAGGACGAGGGCTCCGGCGACGGGGATGCGGGCGCCGGGATGATCGGCACCATCGAGTTCACGTCCGCCACGCTCTACCGGTACGCGACGATCAACGTCGAGGCACTCGTCGCGGCCCTGGGGAGCCGCGAGCTGGCCGAGGAGGGGATCGTGGCATTCCTCACGGCGTTCGTGCGCTCGATGCCGACGGGCAAGCAGAACACGTTCGCCAACAACACGCTCCCCGAGGCGGTCGTGGTCTCGCTGCGCGAGGACCAGGCCGTGTCGTACGTCGGAGCCTTCGAGGAGCCGATCTCCTCGTCGAAGGGATACGCGCTGCTCGGGGCGGCTCGTCTCGCCGAGTTCGCGGGCGAGGTAGCCGATGCCTACGGTGTGGAGCCCGTGCGGAGCTGGGTCGTCGGTGTCGGTGCGGTCGGTGAGGCGCTCGCCTCCGTCGGGACGCGAGGGTCCTTCGCGACGCTCCCGCGCGAGGTCGCGGGGATTGCGGTGGCAAGGGTTGCGGAGCCGGCGTGACGACGCTGCTGCTCCAGCTTGCGGGTCCGCTGCAGTCATGGGGGACCGGATCGCGTTTTGCCTACCGGTCGACCGGGCCTGCGCCATCCAAGAGCGCCGTCATCGGGCTCTTGGCCGCCGCCCTGGGCAAGCGACGTTCCGAGCCGATCGAGGATCTGCTCGAGCTTCGCTTCGGTGTCCGCTGTGACCAGCCCGGTCGGGTCGTCCGTGACTTCCAGACAGCGCGGGCGCTGGACGAGAGCTACAGCCTGCCGCTCACCTACCGCTTCTACCTGTCCGACGCGGTGTTCGTCGTCGGTGTGGAGGGAAGGCGTGAGCTGATCGAAGCGCTCGCGGAGGCGCTGCGCCGGCCGGCGTTTCCGCTGTTCCTCGGTCGGCGGTCGTGCCCCCCGGCGCGCCCGCTGGTCCTTGGCACCACCGATCAGCAGCTGGTACCGGCGCTCGAGTCGCTTCCCTGGCAGGCAGCGGCTTGGTATCGGCGGACCAAGCCCGCGCAGATGGAGCTGGACCTGATCGTCGATGCTGGGCCCGAGCACCTCGCCAACGACACGATGCAAGACGAACCCCTCTCGTTCGATCCGCATCACCGTCGGTACGCGCTGCGCGGCGTGCACCACGGCACGTGCGGCGTCGGCAACCCCGACGCGCGGGATCGCCACGACGGCTCGGAGTCGAGCGTCGGCGGTGTGCGCACGGCGAGCACACGTCGTCCGCGTCAGCAGACCTCGCACGACCCGATGGCCTGGTGGGAGACGAGATGAGCCACTTTCTCACCAGGATCGACCTGAATCCCCGTCGACGAGGCACGGCCCGGCTGTTGGCCTCGCCCCATCGGATCCACGGTGCCGTCAATGCGTGCTTCACGCCTTCGCAGAGGCCGTCGAGGCCGCTGTGGAGGATAGATCGCACGCCCGCCGGGACCCGGCTGTACGTCGTCAGTGACGTGGAGCCCGACCCGACGAGCGTGCTGGAGGAGTACGGCTGGCCCCTGGCTGACAGCTGGCGCACAAGGGACTACGCGCCGGTCCTGGAGGCAGTGAGCGAGGGGGATGTGTTCGCGTTCCGGCTGACCGCGAACCCCGTCCATGACGCGCTGATCCCCCCGCGGCCCGGAAGTGATCGCGGACCGCGGAAGCAGCGTGTCGCCCACGTGACGGCGACTCAGCAGCTCGAATGGTTCCGCAGCAGGTGTGACGGGTGGGGAGTCATGGTCACGGCACCGGGAACGGGGGTCGAGCTCGTCGATCGGCGGGTGCTCGAGTTTCCGCGGCAAGGGCGGACCGTCACTGTTGGCACCGCGACGTTCGAGGGTGTGCTGCAGGTCTCCGAGGCCGCCGAGCTGCGGCGACGCCTCGTCGAGGGGATCGGCCACGCGAAGGCGTACGGCTGCGGCTTGCTCACCCTGGCCCCGGTGTCCGCGGTGCCATGACGATCCCGGGGGCCCGGCCGCCGTCGCCGTCGGAGCTGGTCCGAGTCGCTGACCGGGTGACGTTCCTGTACGTCGAGCACGCGCTCCTGAGCCGTCAGGACAGTGCGGTCACGATCACCTCGGACCGCGGAGTCGTTCACGTCCCGGCGGCACAGCTGACCTGTCTGCTCATCGGTCCAGGCTGTCGGCTCACTCACCACGCCGTCATGCTCCTCGCGGACTCGGGGAGCACGATCGTCTGGGTCGGTGAGAAGGGGGTGCGGTTCTACGCGGCCGGGCGTGGCCTGTCGAGGTCGAGCAGCCTCCTCGAGGCGCAGGCCCGCCTCGTCACGAACACGAGGTCACGGCTGGCCGTCGCGAGGGCCATGTACGAGATCCGGTTTCCCGGCGAGGACGTCGCGCGGCTCAGCATGGAGCAGCTACGCGGGCGGGAGGGCGCTCGGGTCAAGCGGGTCTACCGGGAGCACTCGGACCGGACGGGCATTGCCTGGCAGAGACGTGACTACCGGCCTGACGACTTCGACGCCTCCGATGCGGTCAACAAGGCGCTCTCGGCGGCGAACGCCGCGCTCTACGGGGTGGTGCACTCGGTGATCGTCGCGTTGGGCTGCTCGCCCGGGCTTGGCTTCGTCCACAGCGGAGGCGATCTCGCCTTCGTGCACGACGTCGCTGACCTCTACAAGGCCTACACGTCGATCCCCGTCGCATTCGATGTTGCCGCCGTCGCGACGGATGCCGACGACATCGGGGCACTTGCTCGACGGATGATGCGTGATGTCCTGGTCGAAGAGCGAGTGCTGGAGCAGTGCGTCCGCGATGTTCGTCGCCTGCTGGGGGCTTCCCAGGATGATCCGGAAGCCGAGGCCTGGGCCGAGATCGTCGCGCTCTGGGACGGTGGGAGCGGCGTCGTCCCGGCCGGGGTGAACTACGGTGACGATGGCCCGGGCGGGTTGGTGGACTGGTGACCGTCATCGTCCTGACGGCGGTCCCACCGTCACTGCGCGGAGTGCTGACACGGTGGCTGTTCGAGATCGCGCCGGGGGTGTTCGTCGGGCGGGTCTCAGCTCGTGTTCGGGATCTGCTGTGGGAACGGATCGTCGACGGTGTCGGCCGGGGGCGAGCGATCCTGGTGCACTCGGCACGGAACGAGCAGAGGTTGGCGTTCCGGGTCCACGGGCACGACTGGAAGCCGGTGGACTTCGACGGCCTCATGCTGATGGAACGCCCCGACGGGTCCGGGGCAGGAGCGTCGAGGACGTTGGGTGGCGGAGCGGGGTCGGTACAGGTCGAGCCGGTGCGCGCGGACGGGGCTGCCCGGGCCCCGCGGAACTGGAGCCACGCGGCGCGGCGGTTACGAGGGCGCTAGGGCTCGGTCCGGGGTGCAGGAGCACTGCGGGAGTGCGATCAGCCGGCTGGGCATCGCGCTGGCCGGCAACAGCGAGGTCGGGGAGGGATCATTCCCGCATACGCGGGGAGCACACGTGACGGAGCGGCACCATCGCCACCCACGAGGACCATCCCCGCATACGCGGGGAGCACAACATCGAGCAGCTCCGGATGCTCGCACAGTGGGGACCATCCCCGCATACGCGGGGAGCACCCTGGGTGCCGCGCGAACGCCGCGATCGCATCGGGACCATCCCCGCATACGCGGGGAGCACGCGCACGAGTAGGGGGCGGGTGTGGTCATGGTGGGACCATCCCCGCATACGCGGGGAGCGCAAGTCCGACCAGGGCGAGTCGGTCGGGCGAGTGGGACCATCCCCGCATACGCGGGGAGCACCGTGCTTCCCACTCGGGCACCCACCGGACGGACGGACCATCCCCGCATACGCGGGGAGCACGCTGTGTCGGCCTTCTGCTGCTCGCGCAGGTCGGGACCATCCCCGCATACGCGGGGAGCACGCTGTGTCGGCCTTCTGCTGCTCGCGCAGGTCGGGACCATCCCCGCATACGCGGGGAGCACGCTGTGTCGGCCTTCTGCTGCTCGCGCAGGTCGGGACCATCCCCGCATACGCGGGGAGCGCAACCGCCTACGCCCCGACACCTACTGGCACGGGACCATCCCCGCATACGCGGGGAGCACATCCACACCTCCCGCGCGCCCGCGGCCAGCAGGGGACCATCCCCGCATACGCGGGGAGCACACACGCATCAGGGCCTCCTACGGCTCGGGGCTCGGACCATCCCCGCATACGCGGGGAGCACGAGACGACCCTCATTCCGGCGCGCGCGACGAAGGGACCATCCCCGCATACGCGGGGAGCACCTCGGCCTCCAGCGTCGCGATAGCCTGCGCGAACGGACCATCCCCGCATACGCGGGGAACACGCCTGGTTCACGGACCGCGGCATCAACCCCCAGGGACCATCCCCGCATACGCGGGGAGCACGAGCGTTCGGTCTCCGGCGACGGCGTTCACGTCGGACCATCCCCGCATACGCGGGGAGCACAGCCGGTTCCCGGCGGCCCAGCATCCGGTGTCGGGACCATCCCCGCATACGCGGGGAGCACCTCGGCCTCCAGCGTCGCGATAGCCTGCGCGAACGGACCATCCCCGCATACGCGGGGAGCACGAGCGAACCTCTGGAGGTCGGCCGTGTCCCGACGGACCATCCCCGCATACGCGGGGAGCACGTCCCGTCGACGATCTCCTGGAGGGCGGAGAGCGGACCATCCCTGCATACGCGGGGAGCACACGCGCAAGTCGGCGCGGGTGGCGATCGTGCGGGGACCATCCCCGCATACGCGGGGAGCACGATCGGACCCTGCGCCGCGTCCTCGACTCCGGGGGACCATCCCCGCATACGCGGGGAGCACACGAGGAGCCCACCAAGGACCACCAACCACTTCGGACCATCCCCGGTGAGCGTGCGCTGCTGGAAGAAGGGACCATCCCCGCATACGCGGGGAACACCGCGACGCCGCCGTCACCCCCCGCGCGACCGACGGACCATCCCCGCATACGCGGGGAGCACCGATCGCGGTGAGCGCCTGGAGACGTCGTCGGCGGACCATCCCCGCATACACGGGGAGCACGGCGCCTCGGTCGCGGTGAGTGCCGCGCGCCCGGGACCATCCCCGCATACGCGGGGAGCACGCGCTCAAGCCGAGAGCGGTGGTCCTGCGCGGGGGACCATCCCCGCATTCGCGGGGAGCACGACGTCGTCCGGGTCGGCGGCCACGGCGCGGCGGCACCATCCCCGCATTCGCGGGGAGCACGGTCCGCCCCGACGCCCTCACTTCCTCCGCCCCGGACCATCCCCGCATTCGCGGGGAGCGCTCCCCGAGGGACACGCCAGCGAGCAGCTCGCGCGGACCATCCCCGCATTCGCGGGGAGCACCGAGGACGGACGAGCTACGAGCGCGTCCCCGCCGGACCATCCCCGCATTCGCGGGGAGCACACACTTCCACGCGTCCATGCTGATCGCGGGTGGGGACCATCCCCGCATACGCGGGGAGCACTCCAGGCACCCCGGGCACAGCTCCGGCTCCGGCGGACCATCCCCGCATACGCGGGGAGCACGGACGAGAGCTTCCGAGTCCAGGCCATCAGAGCGGACCATCCCCGCATACGCGGGGAGCACACCGGCGAGCAAGTGTCGTTCGACGCGGGCCCGGGACCATCCCCGCATTCGCGGGGAGCACCTCGGCCGCATGCTCGTCAAGGGCGACGATGGCGGACCATCCCCGCATTCGCGGGGAGCACGCTCCGCCCGGGGGGTGACTCGTGAGCCTGCTGGGACCATCCCCGCATTCGCGGGGAGCACCTCGTGATGCCGCGCGAGACGGGTCTGTACCGGGGACCATCCCCGCATTCGCGGGGAGCACGACTGGGCGTCGGCGATGTCGCTGGACGTCGAGGGACCATCCCCGCATTCGCGGGGAGCACGGGACGGACTCGCCCGATCCCATGAGGACGTCGGGACCATCCCCGCATTCGCGGGGAGCACCCGTGGGTTGGCGACCGGTTCTCGTCCGAGGTGGGACCATCCCCGCATTCGCGGGGAGCACAGGTAGCTGTCGGCGGTGTCGCCGGTCGCGAGCGGACCATCCCCGCATTCGCGGGGAGCACGACCCTCGACGTGGGCGCGATGCCCGCATGGAGGGACCATCCCCGCATTCGCGGGGAGCACCAGATGTCGCCGCGCCGGATCCCCGCCACGCCCGGACCATCCCCGCATTCGCGGGGAGCACACCGCCGGCAACACGAGCCGCGTCCTCCACCAGGGACCATCCCCGCATTCGCGGGGAGCACGCTTCCGCGACGGCGTTGAGAAGCTTGGTGGTGGGACCATCCCCGCATTCGCGGGGAGCACTGTCGTAGTGCTTCCAGTGCCTCATCATCGCAGGGACCATCCCCGCATTCGCGGGGAGCACTCGGGGGCGAGCGGGTTCGCCTCCTTCCGCGCCGGACCATCCCCGCATTCGCGGGGAGCACGACATGTGCACATTCCTGTCGTCGACGGCGCCGGGACCATCCCCGCATTCGCGGGGAGCACAGATGCAGGACGTTGCTCGACATGCGTGCAACGGGACCATCCCCGCATTCGCGGGGAGCACTGGGGCAGGAGCGCGGCCTCGCGGGCGACGGCGGGACCATCCCCGCATTCGCGGGGAGCACTCGGGGTCGGTCGGCGGGGTGTTGGGCCAGGTGGGACCATCCCCGCATTCGCGGGGAGCACCGTGTCCGGATCCGGATGATGTGGGCCGGCGTCGGACCATCCCCGCATTCGCGGGGAGCACGGCGACGGCCACCGCGAGTGCTGGGGCGAGGCGGGACCATCCCCGCATTCGCGGGGAGCACCGCTTCGCCCGGCGGATCTCCAGGTCGACGACCGGACCATCCCCGCATTCGCGGGGAGCACGCCCACACGCTTAAGGCGCTCGTCCGGCCAATGGGACCATCCCCGCATTCGCGGGGAGCACTCCCTTGGCCCACCCCAGCACGTCGTCCCCGACGGACCATCCCCGCATTCGCGGGGAGCACCCGAGCCAGCGGATCTGGTCCGACGTCGGGTGCGGACCATCCCCGCATTCGCGGGGAGCACGCCGGTGAGCCCGCGAGAGTCGGTGTAGGTGAGGACCATCCCCGCATTCGCGGGGAGCACAGCGAGAGCGACTACGTCCAGTTCGATCGGCTGGGACCATCCCCGCATTCGCGGGGAGCACGACAAGACCCCGCCGGCGGCCAAGGCCGAGTTCGGACCATCCCCGCATTCGCGGGGAGCACCCCGCGGACACGACCCGCGCCGCGAAGCGCGCGGGACCATCCCCGCATTCGCGGGGAGCACATCACCGACGCCGTCAACGAGTACTCCCAGTTCGGACCATCCCCGCATTCGCGGGGAGCACCGCTGGAGCCAGGTGCGTCGCGGCTTGCCGTTCGGACCATCCCCGCATTCGCGGGGAGCACTCGACGGTGTCGGGGCCGCCCTGACGGCGCAGCGGACCATCCCCGCATTCGCGGGGAGCACTCCGGAGGGCAGGCGAGCGTCAGCTCGTACAAGGGACCATCCCCGCATTCGCGGGGAGCACACGACGCCGTTGCCGAGCGCCTTGAGCGCCTCGGGACCATCCCCGCATTCGCGGGGAGCACGTGAGCGAGAAGTGCAGGACGCACAGGCGCCGGGGACCATCCCCGCATTCGCGGGGAGCACGCAGGAAGGGGCCCCGTCGTGGACCCGAAGCAGGGACCATCCCCGCATTCGCGGGGAGCACACTTGCTGACCAGCGACGATATCGGGTCGGGTGCTCTGCTGGATGCAGTTGTGGGATCGACGACGTCCCGACCCCTCGCTCTGACCGCTACGCCTCCGCGGGTGCCCGCAGCTCCCACACCTCCGGCGCGCTCCCGCTCTCGCCCCCGACCGCCTCGGCCGTCCGCGCGCGCAGCACCCACGACTCCCCGTCCCGCGGGTACACCCGACGCGTGTGCGTCGCTGCCTCGTCGAACACCTCGACGATCGAGCCGTCCACCAGCACCGTCATCCCCCCGGCGCTCACCCCAGCCAGCGCGCAGCGCTCCCCGTCCGACCCCGCAAGCACCAGCTCCCACGCCGCGCCGTCGACCAGCCGGGCACCGAACGCGGGTCCGAGCCCGACGGTTGCCCACCCGTCGCCGGCGCGCACCACCTCGACCGCGCTCCCGCGCAGCCCGGCGAGCTCGCGCGCCGGCACCTGCCGTGCGACGCCGTCCACCACGTCGAGCTCCCGCGGGAACGTCAGCGTCCCGGCCCACCCGCGCGCGGCCACCTCGTCGTCCGTCGTCAGGTTCGTCGCGGGATCGACGACGCCACACCTCCCGGCCGTCGCCGTTCCACGTGGAACCAGGTCCGCGCCCACCCCGCGGCCCTCCCACGACCAGCCCCAGACCAGGACGCGGTCGATCCCGTCCCGCCGGTCGACCACGAGCTGCGGAGCGTAGAAGTCGGACCCGAGGTCCAGCGGCGCTCCGGTCCGAGCGACGAACCGGGGCACGCCGGCGTCGTCGACTGCGACGGACCCGACGTAGGCCGTCACGCCCTGCCGCACCCCGCCCGCCTCGTGGGTGAACCACGACACGACGAGCACCCAGTCCGACCCCACGCGCACGAGCTGGGGGCACTCCCACGCGTCGCCGTCGCGCGGCAGCCCGTCGGCCAGGTCCTCCGCGACGGACAGCTCGCCCAGCAGCTCCCACGGGGTGTCGAGCTCGGGCACGCGGTAGACGAGGACCGCCCCGCCGCGCGGGAGCCGGCCAGCGCCCTGGATCGCGTACCGCTCGCCCGCGATGTCGAGGACGAACGGGTCGCGCACGTCGCGCCAGCCATCGGGGTGCGGCGCGACCCACGCATCGGGTGCGGCGAACCGCGCGCCCTCCGCGCGACGGGACACCGCGACGCCCGAGTCGCGCGCGTCCGATCGGCACGCCGTGTAGACGAGCGCCACGTTCTCGACCCGGGCCGGGTCCCCGTCGTCGCCGCGACCGTCGCCGCCCGCGCCACGTCCGTCGCCGCCCGCGCCGCCGGCCCCACCGACAGCGACAGCCCCGTCCTCGACGACGGCGACGCCGCTCCACGCCCCGGTCGCGTCGATCGAGCCCGGCCGCGGGGCGAGAGCTAGCCCCTCGTCGCGCCAGGTCAGGAGGTCGGCGGAGCTGGCGTGGCCCCAGTGCACGTCGGCGTGCACGGGCGCGTTCGGGTTCCACTGAAACATGACGTGCCAGCGGCCGTCCCAGAACCCGATGCCGTTGGGGTCGTTGAGCCAGCCCGACGGCGGGCGGACGTGGAGGCGGGGGGCGAGCGGATCGGTCACGGGGGTCCTTCGGCGGGGGCGGCGGGCATCAGCAGGGTGTCGAGCAGGGAGCCATGCGGCATCAGGCGGAACGGGAGGGCGCGACGACGACCGCGTCATCGCGCGGGCGCCGCCGTGCTTCCGCGCGGGACGAGCCGCGTCGGGGTGAGGCGCGCGCGCTGGTACGGCTCGTCGGCGAGCATCGCCAGCAGCGTCTCGGCCGCGAGCCGCCCCTGCAGCCGGGCGTCCTGGCGGACGGTCGTGAGGTCGAGCAGCTCGGACATCGGCGCGTCGTCGATCGAGATGACGGACATGTCCCGCGGCACCTCCAGCCCGGCGCGGCGCAGGACGCGGAGCGCGCCGTACGCGAGGTCGTCGGAGTGGATGAACACGGCGGTCGGCGGCTCCCGCAGGCTGAGCAGGCGCTCCATCCCCTCGGCCCCGCCCTCGGCGCCCCACGGCACGCGCACGAAGAGGTCCTCCTCCAGCTCGATCCCCGCGGCCTCGAGCGAGCGCGTGTAGGCGAGCGAGCGGAGCTCGATCGGCCACTCGCTCGCGTTGGGATCGATCGCGTCGATCATGGCGATGCGCCGGTGCCCGAGCCTGAGCAGGTGGTCCATGGCCTGCCGGCCGGCCTCGGCGTCGTCGATGCTGACGTACGGGTAGTCGGCGGTCTGGCCGCTGGCGGCGACCACGGCGACGTCGAGCAGGTCGAGTCGCTCCTTCTCGTGCGGGCTCAGCGGCAGCGCGAGGACGAGCAGCCCGTCGACCTTGCGTCGCGCCGGGAGCCGCTCGAAGAAGCTGTGCTGGTCCTCGGGCGTCCGCACGCAGTAGACGACGGTGTCGAGGCCGTGGTCGGCGAGGACCGACTCGATCTCCTCGAGCGCCTCCGCGTAGAACGGGCGCGCGATGTGGCGCGTCAGGACCCCGATCCGCCCGGTCGAGCCGCGGGAGAGGCCCGACGCCTCGGGTGAGACGACGTAGGAGTGGCGCTCCGCCACCGCGCGCACCTTCCGGGTGGTCGCGGCGGAGACCCCGCGTGCTCCGGACATCGCCCGGGATGCGGTCGCGAGGGAGACGCCGGCCTCGCGTGCGATGTCGGCGAGCGTCACGCCCCGGTCGGCGCGTTCCGGCTTCGTCGTCATGCGGGGATCGTAGCGTCCCGAGCGGTGATCTGCCGGAAACGCTTCCGGATACAACGGCGCTACGCGCAACACGCCGGAACGGGCGCGCCGGCCCGATCCCGACGAACCCGTTGACACCAAGCACGTCAGGATGCACTCTAGGCGGGTACGGATCGGAAACGCTTCCGATCCCGAGGTCCGACGGAGGAGTTCCACAGTGGTGTCGACGGTGAGCGGAACGCCCGCGGCTGGAAGCGTTTCCGGGTCCACGCCCGTCGGTTCGACGCCGGCGGACGCGACCTCCCCGGCCCTGTGGTGGCGCGGCGCCGTCGTCTACGCGGTCTACCCCACGTCCTTCGCGGACGGCGACGGCGACGGCATCGGGGACCTGCGTGGCCTGCGCGAGCGGCTCGACCACATCGCCGACCTCGGGGCCGACGCGATCTGGCTCTGCCCGTGGAACCCGTCGCCGATGGCGGACGGCGGCTACGACGTCTCCGACTACTGCGACATCAACCCCATGCTCGGCACGCTGAACGAGGCGCGTGCGCTCATCGACGACGTGCACGCCCGCGGCATGCGCCTGATCGTCGACCTCGTCGCCAACCACACGAGCAACCAGCACCCCTGGTTCCAGGCCGCGCTCGCCGCCGGCCGCGGTTCGACCGAGCGCGAGCGCTACCTGTTCCGCGACGGCCGGGGCGAGCTCGGCGAGCGTCCGCCGAACGGCTGGATCAGCGCGTTCGGCGACTCGGGCTGGACCCGGGTGACCGAGCCGGACGGCTCCCCCGGTCAGTGGTACTTCCACACCTTCGCACCCGAGCAGCCGGACCTCGACTGGTCCCGCGAGCAGGTCCGCGCCGACTTCGACGACATCATGCGGTTCTGGTTCGACCTCGGCGTCGACGGGCTCCGCGTCGACGCCGCCCCCGCCATGGCCAAGGAGGCCGGCCTCCCGGACTACGACCTCGCGGCCTACGGCGACCCGTCGGTCTTCCGCTCCTCGGCGTGGGTCGACAGTCCGCAGTGGGACACCCCCGGCATCCACGACATCATGCGCCGGTTCCGCTCGGTCGCCCGCGAGTACGGCGAGGACCGGATGTTCGTCGCCGAGGCCGTCGTCAGCTCCTCCGAGCGGCTGGCCGACTACGTCCGTCCCGACGAGCTCAACACCGCGTTCAACTTCCAGTTCCTCAAGGAGCCGTGGGGACCGGGTCTGCGCGCCGTCATCGACGAGACCCTGCGCCTGCACGCCGAGGTCGGGGCGCCGCCCACCTGGTGCCTGTCCAGCCACGACGAGGTCCGGCTGGCCACGCGCCTCGGCCGGCCCGACACGACGGCTGTGCACATGGTCGACCCGGCCACGGCTCCGACCGACCTCGAGCTGGGCCGGCGCCGCGCCCGCGCCGCGCTGCTGCTCATGCTCGCGCTGCCCGGGAGCTGCTACCTCTACCAGGGCGAGGAGCTGGGCCTGCCGTACGTCGCCGACCTCCCGGTGGAGAGCCTGCGCGACCCGGTCCACCGCCGCTCCGGCGGCACGATCCGAGGTCGCGACGGCAGCCGCGTCCCGATGCCCTGGTCCGGCGACCGCCCGCCGTTCGGGTTCAGCACGAACGACGACACCTGGTTCCCGATGCCGGCCGACTGGGCCGACCTCACGGTCGCGGCCGAGGAGGCCGACCCCGGCTCGACGCTCCACCTCCTCCGCGCGGCCCTGCGCCTGCGCCGCGCCCAGGGAGCGCCGGAGGCGGCGCTGGCCTGGCGCGCGTCGGACCCGGCGGTGCTCGACTTCGAGCGCCTCGACCGGCACGGCGCCCCCGTCCGGTGCGTCCTCAACCTCTCCGGCGCGCCCGTGCCGATCGACGACGGCTGGGAGGTGACCCTCTCCAGCATCCAGCTCCTCGCGGCGACGCTGCCGCACGACGCGACGGCGTGGCTTCGACGGGTCCGGTGACCCGCGAGGCGGCGGACCCACCCTGTAACACTCCTGCTCAAGGAAGAGACACCCATGCGTACTTCCCGTATCACTCGGCTGGGTCTCGGCGGCGTGCTCGCCGGGGTCCTGGCTCTCACCGCCTGCGCGCCGACCGGCTCGGGCGGCGGCACCGGCTCCTCGGGGGCCGGCGACGGCGATGCCCCCGAGGTCTCGACGGAGCTCGGCGACGAGCCGGTCGAGCTCGTCCTCTACGACGGCGCCGGCCTCAAGACGATCGACGACGCCCTGATCGCCGCGTTCCAGGACAAGTTCCCGAACGTCACGATCACGACCCGGTTCGACCCGGACAACGTCCAGGCCCAGAACGCCCCGCGCGTGCTCTCCTCGGAGGACCCGCCGGACCTCGCCCGGATCAACTCGCTCGGGTCGACGGCCCACAACGGGCTGCTCACCAACCTCGACCCGTGGGCCGAGGCGTACGGCTGGACCGACCTCCCGTCGGGCCAGCTCGCCATGTACACGGTCGACGAGGACGGCGTGCGCGGCACCGGCTCCCAGTTCTCGCTCGCCAGCGGGTTCGTGACGACCGGCCTCTACGTCAACACGGACCTCATGGCCCAGCTCGGCATCGACGCCCCGCCGACGACGGTCGCCGAGTGGGAGGAGCAGCTCGCGACGGCCAAGGCCGCCGGCGTCACCGGCATCATGGCCGGCAACGCGACCGGCGGTGGTCTCACGACGCTGCAGTTCCTGCTCAACGGGCGCGTCGGGGCCGACGCGATCAACCAGTGGGTCTACAACGCGCCCGACGCGACGATCGCGACCCCCGAGGGCGACGAGGCCGTCGCGACGCTCGACGAGTGGATCAGGGCCGGCTACTTCAACGACGACGCGAACGGGACGGACGCCGCCGGCGCCCTCGCCAGGTTCGCGTCCGGCGACGGGCTGTTCTTCGCCTCCGGCAACTGGGACGCGTCCGGCATCGCCGGCCAGATGGACGACGTGACGTTCGCGGCGCCGCCGGCGCTCACCGAGGGACAGTTCCTCGCGATGTCCGACCCGGTCTCCAACTTCGGCATCCCCGCGAAGGCCAAGGCGGAGAACAAGAACGCCGCCGCCGCGTTCCTCAACTTCCTGCTGAGCGACGAGGCGCGTCAGATCCTCGTCGACAACGGCTTCGCGCCGAGCGGCGAGGGTGCGGCGCCGACGACCGAGCCCGGCTCGCTCAACGAGGCCGTCCAGGCGTCGTTCGTCGCGCTGGTCGAGGCCGACGGCCAGGTCCAGTTCATCCAGAACGCGACCCCCGGGATCACGCAGACGCAGAACCAGGAGATCCAGAACCTGTTCGGCGGCAAGAGCTCCCCGACCGACGTCCTTCCGGCGATCCAGAAGGCGTACGAGGAAGAGCTCGGTCGGTGACGACCACCGAGCTCAACGCTGCTGCCTCCGGTCGCGCGCTCACCGCGCGCGGCCGGGGCGGCCGCAGGTCGGCGTCCGAGCGGGGGCGGCTGAGCGGCTGGCTGTTCCTGCTCCCCGCGCTCGTGTTCTACGGCCTGTTCGTGCTCTGGCCGCTGTTCGCGACCGTCCAGTACTCCTTCTTCGACTGGGACGGCTACACGACGGCGACGCCGGTCGGCCTCGGCAACTACGTGCGCGTCCTCACCGACCCCCAGCTCATCAGCTCGGTCGGCCACTCGTTCTTCCTCATGATCTTCTTCACGATCATCCCGGTCGTCCTCGGTCTGGTCATCGCGGCCCTCATCCAGGAGATCCGGCTCAAGGGACTCGCGACGACGGCGCGGACGCTGCTGTTCCTGCCGCAGATCATCCCCGGGGCGGCCGCCGCCATCGCCTGGGTGTGGATGCTCTCGAGCACGGGCGCCGTCAACCAGCTGCTGTCCGGGATCGGGCTCGGTGGCCTCACGAGGGCCTGGCTCGGCGACTTCACCTGGGCGCTGCCGGCCGTGGGCCTCATCGGCCTCTGGCTCAACCTCGGCTTCTGCACGATCCTGCTCATGGCGGGCATCGGCAAGATCGACCTCGCGATCTACGAGGCGGCGAAGCTCGACGGCGCCGGCTTCTTCCAGACGTTCCGCTCGGTGACGCTGCCGGGCCTGCGCCAGGAGATCGGCGTCTGCGTGACCATGACGATGATCGCGGCGCTCGCGAGCTTCGACGTCGTCTACATGTCGACCCGCGGTGGTCCCGGCACCTCGACGATGGTGCCCGGCGTGCAGATCTTCCAGCTCGCGTTCACGGAGTCCAGGGTCGGGCTCGCGAGCGCGCTCGCCATCGTGCTGACCGTCCTCATCGTCGTCGTGATCGTGCCGCTCCAGCGGCTGTTCCAGGAGAAGTAGGCCATGCAGACGAACGTGCGCGAACGAATCCCCGGGCTGATCCTGCTCATCCTCGCGATGATCTTCTCGATCTTCCCGCTGCTGTCGATGCTCTCGGCCGCCCTCCAGCCGCAGGGCTCGCTCCCGCTCGGCATCTCGTGGCCGAGCGACCCGCAGTGGCACAACTTCGTCGACGCCTGGCGCGTCGCCGAGGTGACGCCGCTACTCGTCTCCAGCGTCATCCTCGTCATCGGGGTCGTGCCGATCGCCGCGCTGTGCGCGACGATGGCCGGCTTCGCGCTCGGCCAGCTCAAGGTGCTGGGCGGCAGCGTCGTGCTGCTCGTCCTCATCTTCGGCCTCACGCTGCCGAAGGAGGCGACGATCGTCCCGCTGTACTACCAGCTCCAGTCGATGGGCCTCATCAACACCCGGCTCGGCCTCATCGTGGTGCTCATCGGCACGTTCATGCCGTTCGCCGCGTACTGGATGCGGGCGCACTTCATCACGATGCCGAAGGAGCTGTCGGAGGCCTCGGCGATCGACGGGGCCAACCGCTGGCAGGACTTCACCCGGATCCAGGTCCCGCTCGCGGTGCCGGCGATCTCCTCGATGTGCCTCCTGCTGTTCCTGTGGACGTGGAACACGTTCCTCCAGGCGATCGTCCTCATCGACGACCCGAGCCAGCGCACCATGGCCGGCGCGCTGCAGAACTTCGTCGGCCAGTACACGACCGACGTCGTGCTGCTCAACGCCGGTTCGCTGCTCATCATGGCGCCGACGATCCTGGTGTTCCTCCTGTTCCAGCGGCACTTCGTCAAGGCCCTCATCTCGGGCGCGGTGAAGGGTTGAGCCTGACGCTCGGGCGCGGTGACGGCGGCGAGACCGTCGTCACCGCGCCCGGCTACGTCCTCGCCGTCGACGGGTCGCGGGCCGTCCTGCGGTCGCGTCCGGAGCACGACGCCGAGGGTCGCGACGGGGCCGGGGACGGGCGTCCCGTCGTCCTCGACCTCACGCTCCTGGCCTCGGTGCACCGGCGCGACGTGCCGGACGAGACCCTGCTCGCGGCCCCCGGGGTCGAGCCGATCGGGGTGCCGGAGGTGGCTCGGGTGACCGGGGGCGACGGTGACGTCGACGCCGTCACGGTGACCCTCGACCTCCCGACCGCGGCCTGGCGACGCAAGACCCTCCACCTCGAGGCGCGCGCCGACGCCGTGCACGTCCGGGTCGTCGTCGAGGGCGACGGCTGGATCACCGACGTCACGCTCGGCGGTGGCCACGTCGTCGGCAGGAACGGCTCGTGCGGTGAGCTGCGCTCGCCCGCGACCTTCGCCTCGGTGTTCTCGCCGGCGGTCGCCGAGCCCGTGCGGGTCGTGCGTCCAGCGTCGGTCCCGGCCGCGCTCGGCATCCTCGGCGACGCGCTGCCCGGCCGGCTGCACGGCGTGTTCTCCCCGCCGCCGCTCGCGTTCGCCTTCTCGCCCGACCCGGCTCCCGACGCGCCGACCGCGACGCCCGACGGGTCCTGGCTCGGCGCCGAGGTGGTCGTCGACGTGGCCGACGCCGGCTTCACCCGGGTGCTCTACGAGCCGCTCGACGGGGGCTGGTGGCTGCGGCTCGCGTACGAGGGACACACGCGCGTCCGTGGGACGTGGAGCTCGCCGACCCTCCGGCTGCGGCCGGCTCGATCCGTCTGGGAGGTCGTCGACGACCTGCGCGCGGTGACGTCGACGGGGTCGGCCGGGTCTCCGGTGGCGGGAGCGCCGACGGCGCCCGACGCCCCCGAGTGGTGGGCGGCGCCCATCCTGTGCGGCTGGGGGAGCCAGTGCGCGCGGGCGGCGCGGGACGCCGAGGCGCCCGCGGCCGACACGGCCGTCACCTCGGTGGCGACGGCCCCGGACCTCGCGCGCCAGGACCTCTACGACGCGTGGCTGGCGCGGGCGCGCGAGCACGGGATCGTGCCTGGGACGATCGTCGTCGACGACCGGTGGCAGGCCGAGTACGGCGCCTGCACCGTCGACGCGGAGAAGTGGCCCGACCTGCGCGGCTGGATCCGTCGGCGGCACGAGGACGGCCAGCGGGTGCTGCTCTGGTTCAAGGCGTGGGACCCCGAGGGCGTCCCCGCGCGCGAGTGCGTCCTGGGGCCCGACGGGACACCCGTCAGCGTCGACCCGTCGAACCCCGACTACCTCGCGCGGCTCGCCCGGATCGTCACCGACCTGCTCTCGCCGGACGGCCTCGATGCCGACGGGTTCAAGGTCGACTTCACCCAGCGCGCCCCGTCGGGCGTCTCGCTCGTCACGTTGGGCGACGGACGCGACGACGGCGGCGTCTGGGGCGTCGCCGCGCTGCACGAGCTGCTGACGACGCTGCACCGCGCGGCCCACCGGGCCAAGCCCGACGCGCTCGTCGTGACGCACGCGCTCGACCCCCGGTTCGCCGACGTCACCGACATGGTGCGGCTCAACGACGTCCTCGAGAGGGACGAGCTGGGTCGGGCGGTGCCGGTCGTCGAGCAGCTCCGGTTCCGCGCGCGGGTGGCGCGGGCGGCGCACTCGGGCCGCCTCGTCGACACCGACCAGTGGCCGATGCCGAGCCGGGCCGAGTGGCGCAGCTACGTCGAGGAGCAGTGGCGGCTCGGCGTCCCGGCGCTGTACTACGTCGAGGCGATGGACCGCTCGGACGAGCTGCTCGACGACGCCGATCTCGCCCTCGTCGCCGACACCTGGCGGCGCTACGGGCGGCTGCGGGCCGGGGGCCGTTCGGGCGAGCGCGGCTGAGGGACCCGCCGCGGTCGCGGGCGCCGGCCGTTCACGTCGCCGTCGACCGCTCCACCCCAAAGGTCCCTCGCGCGGGAGCGCAGGACGAGGCAGGGTGGAGGGGTCAGAGATCGAGACGGTGCCGCCGGGGCGGAGTGCGTGCGTCAGGTGGCGCCCGACACCGAAGGAGACCCCATGTCCACCATGGTTCTGGCCAGCCCCTCCCGCTACGTCCAGGGCGCCGGCGTCCTCGGCTCGCTCGGCGAGCACCTGGCGAAGATCGGGACGTCACCGCTCGTCGTGGCGGACGACCGCGTCTGGGAGCTGGTCGGCTCCACGGTCGCGGAGAGCCTCGAGGCCGCCGGCCTGCCCGTCGTCCGCGTCGGGTTCGGCACCTACGCCACCGCGGCCGCCGTCGACTCGCTCGTCGAGCGGATCACGACGGACGGCCACGACGTCGTCGTCGGGCTCGGGGGCGGGTCGGTCATCGACGCGGCGAAGGCGGCCGGTCACCTCGCCGGCATCCGCTGGGCGTCCGTTCCGACCGCAGCGTCGAGCGACGCGCCCTGCTCGGCGCTGTCGGTCATCTACACCGAGGACGGCGAGTTCGAGGAGTACCGCTTCTTCCCGAGCAACCCGCACCTCGTCCTCATCGACACGGCCGTCGTCGCGCACGCCCCGGCGCGGTTCCTGGTCGGCGGGATCGGCGACGCGCTGGCGACCTGGGTCGAGGCCCGCGCCGTCGCGGCCGGAACCGGCGACACGATGGCCGGGGGTCGGCCGACGGCGACCGGCACCGCGCTGGCGCGCCTGTCCTGGGAGCTGCTGTGGGAGAACGCGCTGCCGGCGCTCGACGCCGTGCGCGCCCGCGTCGTCACCCCCGCGCTGGAGAAGGTCGTCGAGGCGAACACGCTGCTGTCGGGGCTCGGCTTCGAGTCCGGCGGTCTCGCCGCCGCGCACGCCATCCACAACGGGCTCACGGCCGCCCCGCAGACGCACGGCCTCACGCACGGGGAGAAGGTCAACATCGGCACGCTGACGCAGCTCGTGCTCGAGGGCGCCCCGACCGAGGAGATCGAGGACTTCATCGTCTTCACGACGAGGGTCGGCCTGCCGAACACCCTGACCGAGGTCGGTCTGACGCCGGACTCGCCGGAGCTGGCCGCGGTCGCCGCGGCGGCGACCGCGGAGGGCGAGACGATCCACGCGATGCCGTTCCCGGTGTCGGCCGAGCAGGTCGTCTCCGCGCTCAAGGCGATCGAGGGGATCTCGCGCCGGGTTCGCGCCGAGACCGGGCTGCCCGAGCCGGTCGCGTACGTCGCCGGGCACTGAGAGGCGGGGGTCGCCTCGACCCGGTCCTGGTGTGGACACGGCCGCGCCCGTGGCCACCGGGCGGCCGGAGGCGGTGGATCGTCAGTGTTGGTCGCCCGTGGCCACCGGGCCGCCGGGTGGCCGCCTCGACCCGGTCCTGGTGTGGACACGGCCATACCCGTGGGCACCGGGGGACTGGGGCGATGCCGCGACCCGGTCCTGGCGTGTACACGGCCGCGCCCGTGGCCACCGGGCGGCCGGAGGCGGTGGATCGTCAGTGTTGGTCGCCCGGGACCACCGGGTAGCCGGGTGACCGCCTCGACCCGGTCTTGGTGTGGACATGGTCGTCCCCGTGGCTACTGGCGAGCCGGGGGCGGTGGATCGTCAGGGGCGGTCGCCCGTGGCCACCGGGCCGCCGGGTGGCCGCCTCGACCCGGCCCTGGCGTGGACATGGCCGTGCCCGTGGCTACCGGTGGACCGGGGCGACGCCGCGACCCGGCCCTGGCGTGGACACGGCGGTACTCGGCTCGGGCCCGCGAGAGCATGGGGGTGCCGAGAGGAGCCGCCCCATGCCGGACCGACCCGCCGACGAGCGCCGACCCGTCGACGCCCACCGCCCTGCCGCCGACGGTCAGGCCAAGGCCAAGGCCGACCCCTGCCCGTGCCGGAGCCGTCGCCCGTTCGACGAGTGCTGCGGGCCAGTCCTCGCCGGCGCGGCCACCCCTCCGACGGCCGAGGCGCTCATGCGGTCGCGGTTCACCGCCTACGCCCGCGGCGACGTCGACCACGTCCTGCGCACCTGGCATCCCCGCACACGCCCGGCCGACCTGGTGCTCGACGACGACCTCGCGTGGGTCGCGCTCCAGATCGTGAGCGCGACGGACGGCGGGCCGGACGGCCCGGTCGGCACGGTGCACTTCCGCGCGTCGTACCGGAGCCCGACCGGTCGCGGCGTCCTGGAGGAGACCAGCCGGTTCGAGCGGGTCGACGGCGAGTGGCGCTACGTCGACGGTGACGTCCGGTAGCGCGGGTCGCCTCTCGAGCAGCCCGCCGTGCCCACCCGCGCCGTCGCGCCCGTCCACCCCCAGGGCGGCTCCCGCGCGGTCGCGCCCGTCGCCCCCGTCGACGCCCGTCGACCCCGACGGAAACCGGGTGCCGAACCGATGACGCGGACGCGCGTCGATTTCAGCAGCCGCCGACCCTGCAACAAGACCTCGATCAATCCCCGCGTCCAGCGACCATCCAGCAGGCATAGCGCGGCAAACCACCAGTTCAGGACTGCAACAGCCCTCACTCCGTGACCAAACTGTGATGGTCGTCGAATCGATTCGGCGGTTGCGGACGCGCGTCGACTATGGGCTATATAGCCCTCAGCGCTCCTCACCGAGCAGCTGTCGGGGCCAGGGTTTCTGGACTCCGACGTCATCCCCATAGTCGTGGAGGTAATTCATGACCACATCGGTTTCCCGCTCGCGTGCGCGGCGCGGGGCAGCCCTTGCGGCCGTCGGCGCGCTCGCGCTCGTCCTTGGTGCCTGCGGCACCGACAACGGCGGCGGAGGTGGCGACTCGACCACCGGTGGCAGCGACGGCACGGACGGTGGCGGTACCGCCGAGTCCGCCATCGACTGCTCCGTGTTCGACGAGTTCGGCGACCTCGACGGCACGTCCGTCTCGGTGTACACGTCGATCGTCGAGCCGGAGTCGGACCAGCAGATCGAGTCCTACAAGCCGTTCGAGGACTGCACCGGCGTCACGGTCGACTACGAGGGGTCCCGCGAGTTCGAGGCGCAGCTCCTGGTCCGCATCCAGGCCGGCACGGCGCCGGACATCGCGTACCTGCCGCAGCCCGGTCTCCTCAACACGATCGTGACGACGTACCCGGACGCGCTCGTCCCGGCGCCCGACGCGACCTCGAAGAACGTCGACGAGTTCTTCGCCGAGGCGTGGAAGGGCTACGGCACGGTCGACGGCACGTTCTACGCCGCACCGCTCGGCGCCAACGCCAAGTCGTTCGTCTGGTACTCGCCCTCGATGTTCGCGGACGCGGGCTACGAGGTCCCCGAGACCTGGACCGACATGATCACGCTCTCGCAGACGATCGCGGACAAGGCCAAGACCGACGGCACGGCCATGCCGTGGTGCGCCGGCATCGAGTCCGGTGACGCGACCGGCTGGCCGGCGACGGACTGGATCGAGGACGTCGTGCTCCGCACGGCGGGCCCGGACGTCTACCGCCAGTGGTACACGCACGAGATCCCGTTCAACGACCCGCAGATCGTCAAGGCGTTCGACACCGCCGGTGAGATCCTCCAGAACCCCGACTTCGTCAACGCGGGCCTCGGTGGGGTCGACTCGATCGCCACGACGTCGTGGACGACGGCCGGCTACGGCATCCTCGACCAGGCGTGCTGGATGCACCGCGCCGCCAACTTCTACGCGACGCAGTGGCCCGAGGGCACCGTCGTCGCGCCGGACGGCGACGTGTGGGCGTTCTACCTGCCGACCGACCAGACGGACATCAAGCCGGTCCTCGGTGGCGCCGAGTTCGTCGCCGCCTTCAACGACCGTCCCGAGGTCCAGGCCTTCCAGACCTACCTGTCCTCGGCCGACTGGGCCAACCAGAAGGCCATCGCGACGCCGGGCGGCGGCTGGGTGAGCGCCAACAACGGCCTCGACCCGGACAACCTGGCCTCCGAGTTCGACAAGCTGGCGTGGGAGGTCCTGGCCGACCCGAACACGGTGCTCGAGTTCGACGGCTCCGACCTCATGCCCGGCGAGGTGGGCGCGGGGACGTTCTGGACGGGCATGGTGAACTGGTTCACCGGCCAGTCGACGCAGCAGGTCGTCGACGCGATCGAGGCGTCCTGGCCGAAGGGCTGATCGGCCCGCCAGCGCCTCACAGCAGTGCGGGGGTCCACCCGAGGCATCGGGTGGGCCCCCGCCGCTACGCGGCTGCGGCGTGCGGGTCGCCGCGTCGAGCCGCTCGCGTCACCCACGACCCGATCTCTCAACCGCGACGGCGGGCATCGTTGCCCGTCGTCAGAAGGGGGTCCTGATGGACTGGTTGCTCACCCCCAGCACGACCGGCGGAAAGCTCCTCGTGATGGCCTTGGCCATCGTGGCGTTCGTCGTCGTGATGGGTCTCATTCTGTTCCTCGTCGATCGACCCAAGCGCATCCCCGGCTGGCTCGTCGCCGCCGCGTTCGCGGGTCCGGCGCTCATCCTCGTCACCGTCGGGCTCGTCTACCCCGGCATCCTGACCGTCATCAACTCGTTCAAGGACAAGACCGGCCGCACCTGGGTCGGCCTCGACAACTACGCGCAGACGTTCGGCACGTCCGACCTTCAGCTCGTCCTGCGCAACACCGCGCTGTGGGTCATCCTCGTCCCGATCATCGCGACGGTGATCGGCCTGATCTACGCCGTCCTGGTCGACCGCACCCGGTTCGAGAAGCTCGCCAAGGCGCTCGTCTTCCTGCCGATGGCGATCTCGATGGTCGGCGCGTCGATCATCTGGAAGTTCGTCTACGAGTTCAAGCCGAACCAGCCCGGCGTCAAGCAGACGGGCCTGCTCAACCAGGTCATCGTGTGGCTCGGCGGCGAGCCGCAGCAGTTCCTCTCGACGCAGCCGTGGAACACGTTCTTCCTCATCGTCGTGATGATCTGGATCCAGACCGGGTTCGCGATGACGGTGCTGTCCGCGTCGATCAAGGCGATCCCGGACGACATCATCGAGGCGGCTCGGCTCGACGGCCTCAAGGGCATCGGCATGTTCCGCTACATCACGGTCCCGTCGATCCGGCCGGCCCTCGTCGTCGTCATCACGACGATCGCCATGGGCACGCTCAAGGTCTTCGACGTCGTCCGCACGATGACCGGTGGGCAGTTCGGGACCTCCGTGGTCGCGAACGAGTTCTACACACAGCAGTTCCGGCAGGCCAACCAGGGCCTCGCGGCCGCGCTCGCCGTCATCCTGTTCGTTCTCGTCATCCCGATCGTCATCTACAACGTCGGGCAGATGCGCAAGGTGGAGGAGATCCGATGAGCGAGTCTGCAGTCGTGGAGCCGCTGCGTAGCGGCGGCCGGCGTCGGCGCGGGGCGGCGGTCGGCGAGCGCGCCGAGTCGGCCGCGTCGAGGCTGTCGTCGCCGTGGGCGTCCGGGATCGCGATCGTCATCGCGATCCTGTGGACGGTGCCGTCGTTCGGCCTGCTCGTCACGTCCTTCCGGCCACAGGTCGAGCTCTCCCGCTCGGGCTGGTGGCTCGGGCTGACCGGGCCGTTCACGCTGGACAACTACGAGGCGGCCCTGTCCGGGTCCGGTGGCCTCGGCAAGTTCTTCATCAACTCGATCGTCATCACGCTGCCGGCGGTGCTCATCCCGATCGCCATCGCGCTGCTCGCGGCCTACGCGTTCGCGTGGATCGAGTTCCCCGGGCGCAACGTCCTGTTCGTCGCGATCTTCGCGCTCCAGGTCGTGCCGATCCAGGTGGCGCTCGTCCCGCTGCTCAAGGCCTACAACCAGGCGGGGATCGGCGGGTCCTTCTGGACGGTGTGGATCTCCCACGCCATGTTCGGGCTGCCGCTGGCGATCTTCCTGCTGCACAACTTCATGAAGGACATCCCGCCGGCGCTCGTCGAGGCCGCGCGGGTGGACGGCGCCGGGCACGTGAAGATCTTCTTCCAGGTACTCCTGCCGCTGCTGGTCCCGGCGATCGCGTCGTTCGGGATCTTCCAGTTCCTGTGGGTGTGGAACGACCTGCTCGTCGGGCTCACGTTCACCAACACGGAGTCGCGGCCGATCACGGTGGCGATCGCCGAGCTCGCCGGCTCGCGCGGGGGGCAGTGGCACCTGCTCACCGCGGGCGCGTTCATCTCGATGATCGTCCCGATCGTCGTGTTCATCGCGCTGCAGCGCTACTTCGTGCGCGGTCTCCTCGCGGGTTCCGTCAAGGGGTAGTCGCCGAGCGCGACCCCGCGCGGTCCGAGACGACCCCCGTGCCCTAGCTGCACGGGGGTCGTCCCGCGTCTCGGGGTGGGGCGGTCGGACGGCGAGGGCCTGCCGGGAGCTCCAGGTCGGAGCGCGCCGGGAACGAGGCCGGCGTCAGGGGCCGACGATGCGCTGGAAGCCACCCAGATCCGCGAGGGCCTGCCCGTCGACGGGCAGCACGTCCGTCAGGCCGTGGGCGCGGATCACCACGGCCGCCCACTGGGCACGCGAGACGGCGACGTTGAGCCGGTTCCGGTCGAGGAGGAAGCCGAGCCCGCGCGCCACCTCCGCGCCCGAGGAGGCCGCGAGCGTCACGACGGCGACGACCGCCTCCTGCCCCTGGAACCGGTCGACCGTCCCCACGCGGACCGCGTCGAGGCGCGCCGCGTCGAGCATCGAGCGCACGAGCGACACCTGGGCGTTGTACGGCGCGACGACGAGCACGTCGTCCTGCCCGAGCGGTCGCTCGCGTGACCCGGCGGGGGAGGCGGGGTCCGTCCACGCGCGCCCGAGCAGGTCCCGCACGACGCGCACGACCTCGGCCGCCTCCTCGGGCGAGGCTGTCGCGTTGCCGTGGTGGTCGAGCACGATCGAGTGCACCCCGGGCGCGAGCCCCGCGAGCGAGCGCGTGTCCGTGACCGGCGCCGAGCCGAGCCGCCCGTCGTAGGACAGCTCCGACACGGCCCGGGTGAGCGCCGAGTGCATCCGCCAGGACCGCTCGAGGAAGTACCCGCGGTCCGCCGGCAGCGTGCGCGACCCGCCAGCCACCCACTCCAGCGCCGAGCTGTCGACCGGCTCGGCGTGCACGCCCTGCGTCACCTGCGGGAGCTGCTGCGGGTCGCCGAGGAGCAGCAGGCGCAGCGCCGAGGTCGAGGCCGCGACCGCGTTTGCCAGGGCGAGCTGGCCGGCCTCGTCGACGACGAGGAGGTCGAGCTGCTTCTCGCCGACCCGGCGGCGGTTGGTCAGGTCCCAGAGCGTCCCGCCGAGCACGCAGCCGTCGCGGTAGCGCTCGAGGAACGCCGCCTGCTCGCCCTGCCGCAGCACCGTCCAGGCGCGCTCGGGCTCCCCGCGCACGTACTTCGCCACGCGCTCCGGGGGCACGCCGGCGCCTGTGACGATCTCGTCGAGCAGGTGCTCGACGACGGCGTGCGACTGGGCGACGACGCCGACGCGCCACCCGTGCTCCCGCACGAGCGCGCCGATGACGCGGGCGCCGACGTACGTCTTGCCCGTCCCCGGCGGACCCTGGACGGCGAGCACCGAGCGGTCGAGGGCCGCCGTCGCCGCGGTGATCGCCGGGACGGGGTCGGCCGGGTCGGCGACGGGCAGCTCCGTCAGGCCCGACGCTGCCGACAGCCGCGGCAGCGCCCGACGCAGCAGATCGAGCCCCGCGTCCGGCCCGAGCTCGCCCCTGGCCTCGGCCACCCGCTCCGCCAGCGACACGATCGCCCGGTGGATGTTCGTCGTCGGGATGGGCGCGCCCGGGACGACCGCGACCGGCAGCGCGTCACCGACCCGCGCGACGAACGCGGCCGGGGCCGACTCCTCCAGCACCAGCGTCGCCACGTCCCCGTCCGTCGACGCCTCCGTGGCGCGCGCGGTCGTCGTGAGGTGGAGGGCGCCGGCCTCGGGTGCGATCCCCGGCACGTCCTGAGCGCGGTAGAGCAGGACGATGTCGCCCCAGCTCTCCGGCGTCGTGCCCGCCCCGAGGGTTCCGCGCACGCGCAGCTCACGCGCGAAACGCGTCCGCCGGGGCTCCCACGGACCCGCCGTCGTCCCCCGGGCCGGGCCACCCGGGGCCACGCCGCCGTCGAGGGCTGGGTCGCCCGCGGCCGCGCCGCCGTCGAGCGTCAGGACGTCGCGCTGGTCGGCCCAGTAGTCGACGGGGAAGGCGAGCCGCTCGCCGTGCGCGCGCCAGTAGGGCAGCTCCTCGCGCTGGTGGTACTCGAGCGCGGCGCCGAGGAGTGCGAGGGCCTCGTGGTCGGCGTCGCGCGGCGCGGGCCCGGCCGCCGTGGCGAGCTGCCAGGCGAGGTGCCGCGTCGTGCGCCGGAGCGGGAACGGGAAGGTGCGCGGCGTCCCGTCCACGTCGTCCTCCTCCACGAGCGAGGACAGCGCGGGCGCACGCCGTCCGGCCGCGGGGGCGAGCGAGCGCAGCCACTCCAGGAGTCGCTTGGTCGAGACGCAGTCGAGCCGGTTGTACTCCTCGATCCGTCCGAGGAGCTCGTCGGCGCGCGCCGCCTCGTCGGGCGTTCCGGCCGCCCGGGCCGCGCACGCGGCGGCATAGACCTCGGTCGAGGCCGCGCCGTCGGCGAGACCGTCGGCGTCGCGCGTCCCGAGGTAGAGCGGCTCGAGCGACTTGAGCCCGTAGGAGGGCTGGGAGATCGCGAGCGTGTGCCGGACGACGGGGTAGAGATCGACGAAGACGCCGTCCCGCAGGAGCGCCGCGACCTCCCCGCGACCCACGTCGTGCCGCTCGGCCAGCCGCGTCAGCGCTTGGGGCTCATAGGCGGCGAAGTGGTAGACGTGCAGGTCGGGGTGGGCGCGACGGCGTTCGCGCAAGTAGGCGAGGAAGTCCTCGAGCGCCTGCTTCTCGGCGGCGCGGTCGTGCGCCCAGAACGCGAGGTAGTCCTCGCGGGCGTCGACGAGCCCGAACAGGTACTCCAGGCCGCCCTCGATCGCACCCGACTCCGTCCACAGGGGATCGCCCTCGAAGTCGAAGAACAGGTCGCCCTCGCTCGGTGCGGGCAGGAGCGAGAGGAGGTGGGCGTCGATCACCTCGTGCTCGACGAGCGTTCCGGGCGCCCCGGCGCGCTCGCCGTTGGCCTGGGTCAGCGCCTCGCGCGCGAGCTGGCCGCGCTGCAGCCGCGCCTGGCGGACGAGCCGCTCCTGCACCGCCGGCTTGAGCGTCGGCAGGGGGCGCGTGAGCGTGGCGAGGTCGTCGATCGTGCGGACGCCCTCGGCCCACAGGCGCGTGCGCGTCAGCGTGCGGATGCCGTGGACGAGCGCGACGTCCCGCGTCAGCTCCACCTCCGGCCGGCAGGCGGCGCACCGGCCGCACGCGCGTCGCAGCACCTCGACGCCGGAGGACAGCTCGGCGAGGACGGCCAGCTCGGCCGGCTCGCCGAGCGGGTCGCCCCACTCGGCCCACGACGCCGGCCCCGCCAGCCCCTGGTGCGCGTCGAGCAGGGCCTCCACCGCGACGCGCTCCGCGCGGAACACCTCGATGAGGTCGGCGAGCCGGTGACCCGTCCGGGTGCCCGAGCCGTGGTGGATGACCACCTCGGGCGCGACCTCGAAGCCGAGCGCGAGGAGCTGGTCGGCGTACGCCGCGAGCTGCAGGAGGGCCGAGGCGCGCGAACGCTCGGTGAGCTTCGTGTCGACCACCTGCCACCGGTATCGCGGGGTCGCGTCGTCGCTCCCCGCGACGTCCTCGCGGACGAGGAAGTCGGCGCGCCCGGACAGGCGCCCGTCGAAGAACGTCGCCTGGAACACCACGTCCGCGCCGTCGCGCAGCGCCGCGATCGTCTCCTCGCGGTCGGTGCCGAGGCCGTCCCGGTAGCGGCGCCGGCGCTCGTCGTCCGTCTCCCCGTCGACCGGCGCGGACGCCTGACCGATGACGGCGACGCCGCCCGGCGCCCCGGGGACGTGCAGCCCGAACCGCTCGACGTACGCCGCGAGCACCCGCTCCTCGTGCGCCTCCCCGAGCCGGGCCGCGCGGCGCATCATCGGGTCGTCCGGCTCCTGGAGCTCCGGGGCGCGACCGAGCTTGGCGTCGAGCGTGCGCAGCAGCAGGTAGGGGCACCGCGCGGACTCGATGTCCGTCGGCGAGTAGACGATCGGCGACGCGACGTCGGCGGGGTCGAGGAGGAACACGTGAGCACGGTATCCCCGGACACCGACATCGGCCCGAGCCCCTGTGGACGGCGCCCGTCGTCGCCCCCGACGTCTTTGCCTGCACTCATGGTCGAGTTCGGCGGCCCTATACGTTGCTTTTCACCGGTTTGGGCAGTCATGCTGGCCGACATGACCTCCCCAGAGCCGGGCGCGGGTTCCCCGACTCCGGAGGAACTCACCGGCGCCCCCAGCACGAACGGTGCCCCCGACCCGCTGGCCGCGGCGAGTACCGCGAGCCCCCGCCGCGTCCCCGAGCACGTCCCGGACTCCCCGAACCTGCCCGACCCCACCCCCAACCCGAGCGCCGAGGGGCTGCGGACGGCCGCGTCGTCCGCCGACGTCCGGCGCTGGCGCGGCTACCTCACCGCCGAGCGCGCCGAGGCGGCGGTCTACCGCGACCTCGCCAGCCGCCGCGAGGGCGAGGAGCGCGACATCCTCCTCGCGCTCGCCGAGGCCGAGAAGCGGCACGAGCGGCACTGGCTCGACCTCCTCGGGCCCGCGGGCGCCAAGCCCACCCGTCTGCCGATCCGCACCCGCGTCCTCGGCTGGTTCGCCCGCCGGTTCGGCTCCGTCTTCGTCCTCGCCCTGGTCCAGCGCGCCGAGACCCGGTCGGAGTACGCGACCGAGCGTGACGCCACGCCCCAGATGGTCGCGGACGAGCGCATCCACGCCGAGGTCGTCCGGACGCTGGCGGCCCGCGGGCGGGCCTCGATGTCGGGCGGCTTCCGCGCCGCCGTCTTCGGGATGAACGACGGTCTCGTCTCCAACCTCGCTCTCGTCCTCGGGATCGGTGCGACGGGGGTCGCCCCCGGCGTCGTCCTCGTCACCGGTCTGGCCGGCCTCCTGGCCGGCGCGCTCTCGATGGGTGCGGGCGAGTACGTGAGCGTCCGGTCCCAGCGCGAGCTGCTCGAGGCGTCGACCCCCGACCCGCTCGCCCGCACGATGTACCCCCACCTCGACATCGACGACAACGAGCTCGCCCTCGTCTACCGCGCGCGCGGCGAGTCGCCGCAGGACGCCCGCATCCACGCCGAGCGCTCGATCCGCAACTACCGGCCCGACGCGGTCCAGCCGCGTCACCTCACCGGTGAGTACGAGGAGATCGGCTCGCCGTGGACCGCGGCGTTCTCCAGCTTCGGCCTGTTCGCTGCCGGGGCGATCATCCCGGTGCTGCCCTACCTGTTCGGCATGTCGGGACTGCCGGCGGTGTTCCTCGCCGCCGGGCTGGTCGGTGTCGCGCTGCTCGTGACGGGCGGGATCGTCGGCATCCTCTCCGGCGGTCCGCCGCTGCGCCGCGGCCTGCGTCAGCTCGCGATCGGCTGGGGTGCCGCCGCCGTCACCTACCTGCTCGGCCTCGCCTTCGGGACGACCGTCACCTGACGACGCGGCGGCCCGCGGTCTCGGTCAGCGGAATCGCGAGACGACGGAGCGATCCCGCCCGCGGCTGAACTAGCGTGCTGGGGTGCCCCGATTGCTCGTCGACACCCGCCCGCTGCGGGCGTCGCCGGCGTACGCGCGGCTGTGGTGGGGGCTCGGGCTCTCCCAGATCGGCGCGCAGGTCACGGTCATGGCCGTCGGGCTGGAGGTCTACCACCTCACCGGCTCGACGTTCGCGGTCGGGCTGCTCGGGATCTTCGCCCTCGTCCCGACGATCCTGCTCGGCCTGTACGGCGGCGCGCTCGCCGACGCGTTCGACCGGAAGAAGGTCGCGCTGGCCGCGGCGGGCGTCACCGTCGTCGGCACCGGCGGTCTCGTGCTGCACTCGATCCTCGGGCTCACCTCGACGGTCGTCCTCTACGTGCTCGCGGCCGTCACGGCGGCGGGGGCCTCGATGTCGGCGCCCGTGCGGATGGCGATCATCCCGCGGCTCGTCGGGAACGACCTGCTGCCGGCGGCGAACGCGCTCGGGACGATGACGGGGTCGATCGCGCTCACGGTCGGACCGATGCTCGGCGGCTTCCTCGCGGCGTTCGTCGGCTACGGCTGGACCTACACGGTCGACCTCGCCCTGTTCATGTTCGCGCTCTACGCGCTGGTCCGACTGCCGCCGATGCCGCCCGAGCGGGCCACCGTCGGGCACCACACGAACGACGCCGGTGACGCGGGTGACGTGAGTGAGGTCGCCGACGCGGCCGACGAGCCCAGCCGGCGGGTCGGGTTCCGGGCGGTGTGGGAGGGGTTCCGGTTCCTCGCCGACCGGCCGAACATCCGGATGACGTTCGTGCTCGACATCGTCGCCATGGTGACGGCGATGCCGCGCGTGCTCTTCCCCGCGGTCGGTGCCGTCCTCATCGGGGGCGGCGAGACGACGGCCGGGCAGCTCACCGCCGCCATCGCGATCGGCTCGCTGCTGGCCAGCGCGTTCTCCGGCGGCCTTACGCGGGTGCGTCGGCAGGGCGTCGCGATCGTCGTGGCCATCGTGGCGTTCGGCCTGTGCACGAGCGCGTTCGGCATCGTGCTGCTCCTGCTCGGGCGGTCCTCGGGCGAGCGGCCGGGGGTCGTGGTGTGGGGGCTCGTCGTCGGCGGGCTGTGCCTCGTGGGTGCCGGTGCGTGCGACGCGATCTCCGCCGTGTTCCGCCAGACCGTGCTCCAGGCCGCGACGCCGGACCACCTGCGCGGGCGGCTGCAGGGGATCTTCATCGTCGTCGTCACCGGTGGGCCGCGGCTCGGCGACCTCGTGCTCGGCGGTTCGGCCGAGCGGTTCGGCGAGGCGCTGACGGCGTTCGGCGGCGGGCTCGCCTGCGTCGCGATCGTGCTCGCGCTCGCGGCCTGGCAGCGGGGCTTCCTGCGCTACGACGCGCGGCACCCGACGCCCTGACGGCTCGCCCCGACGACCCGCGAGGACGGCCCGCGGCGACGACCCGCGGGGTGCCGGGAACACCCCCGCTGCTGACAGCCGCTCCGCCCTGGGCAGCGTGGACCTGCTCGCCCGGCGACCCGGCGTCAGGATCGCCACATGAGCGAGACCTCCTCCCCTCCCGTGTTCTCCGAGTCCGTCCGGCGCGAGCTGTTCGAGCGCCGGGTCCTGGTGCTCGACGGCCCCCTCGACGACGACAACGGAACGCTGCTCGCCACCCAGCTCGTCGCGCTCGCCGCCGCAGACCCGGTGAGCGACATCGCGCTGTGGATCCACTCACCGGGCGGGTCGGTCCCCGCGATGCTGGCCATCCGCGACCTCATCCGACTCGTCCCCAACGACGTCTCGACGCTCGCGCTCGGCATCGCCTACAGCGCGGGGCAGTTCCTCCTGACCTCGGGCACGCCGGGCAAGCGCCGGGCGCTGCCGCACGCCCGCGTCCTCATGCACCAGGGCTCGGCCGGCATCGGCGGCTCGACCGTCGACGTCGAGCTCCAGGCCGACGACCTGCGGCACACCCGCGACACGGTCCTGCGGCTGACCAGCGAGGACACCGGCCAGCCGGTCGAGAGGGTCTACGAGGACTCCCTGCACGACCACTGGTACACGGCCCAGGAGGCGAGGGAGTACGGCTTCGTCGACGCGATCGTGACGAGCTTCGACGAGGTCGTGCCGCCCGTCACCGGTCGGACGGCCGGCTTCGGGGTGTCAACGGCGCCGGCGGCTGCGCGGGGCGGTGACGTGGCATGAGCGGCAGCTACACGATCCCCAACGTCCTGTCCCGCGACCCGCGCGGCGACCGGATCATGGACGTCTACTCCCACCTGCTGACCGAGCGGATCATCTACCTCGGCACGGCGATCGACGCGGGTGTCGCGAACACCGTCATCGCGCAGCTGCTCCACCTGGAGTCCGCGAGCCCCGACACCGAGATCCAGGTCTACATCAACTCCGACGGCGGCGATCCCAGCGCGATGCTGGCGATCTACGACACCATTCGGTACGTCCGCTCCGACGTCGCGACCACGTGCGTCGGCCAGGCGGTCGGCGTCGGCGCCGTGCTCCTGGCCTCGGGAACGGCCGGCCGGAGATCGGCCCTCCCGCACGCGCGCGTCGTCCTGCACCAGCCGAGCAGCTCCGGCCGCCGCGGGACGATCCCCGACCTCATCCTCCAGGCCGACGAGGCCGTGCGGATCCGCGCCGAGCTCGAGCTGGTCCTCGCCCGGCACACCGGTCAGGACGTGGAGCGGCTCCGGGCGGACACCGACCACGACCGGGTCTTCACCGCGGCCGAGGCGGTGTCGTACGGACTGCTCGACCACGTCATCGAGCAGCGGTGAGCTGCGACGCCGGTGTCCTCGAGGCTAGGCCGCGAGGAGGAACGCGCCGGGGGAGGACGACGGCGCCTGCTGCGTCCGGGCGCGCAGCCGCGTCGTGTACGTCGTGTCGGGGTGCGTCGCAGTGAGCCGGGCCGCGTCGCGTCGCCGGTCCTCCTCGCGCAGGGTCGTCGCGACCGAGCCGGCCAGGTCGCCGAGCGAGAGGCCGAGGGCGCCCGCGACCGCGTCGATCATCTCGGAGGACGGGTCCTTGACCCCGCGCTCGATCTCCGACAGGTACTGCGGTGAGATGCCGGCGCTGGCGGCCGTGTCGCCGAGGGTCTCGCCGCGCTCCCGTCGCCGTCGCCGGAGCTCCTCACCGAGCAGGTGACGCCACAGCGGCAGGGGGCGCGGGTCGCGTCGCGGTGCGGCGGTCGTCGTGCTGGGGGCGGTCGACTCGTGCGGTGCTCCGGCCATACGCGATGGTAGCCAGCGCCGGTGACCCGCGGCCCGCCCCTCTGCTCACAGCAGAGCGCACGCGGGCAGGGTGTCCGCTCTCTGCGGATCCGCGCACCGGCCACCACCTCGCCTCGAGCGTTGCGCCGCCGTCACCTGCGGCGACACCGGACCTCGCCGGATGAGGTCGCGTCCGATCCGCGGAGAGCGGACGGTTCCCGAACGGCACCCGCCTCACCAGCCGCGGGCGATCCACTCCTCGACGTCGGCGGCCTCGCGACCGACGCTCGTGCTCGGGCCGTGCCCGGGGTGGACGGGCGTCGCGGGCGGCAGCGTGAGGATGCGGTCGCGGATCGAGGCGATGATCGTGGGGAAGCTCGAGTAGTCCCAGCGCGTCGCCCCCGGCCCGCCCTCGAACAGGGTGTCGCCGCTCAGCACGGCGAGCGGCGGGTTGACGTCGACGACGTCGTGCTCCGCGCTGTCGTCCGTCAGGTCGGGCCACACGACGGCGACGCACGCGCCCGGCGTGTGGCCGGGAGTGTGGCGCACCTCGACCACGCCGTCGGAGACCGCGATGACGGTGAGGTCGCGGCCGTCGGTGAGGTCGCCGTCGGGCGTCGCGTCCGGGTGCGCGACGTCCCAGAGGAAGCGGTCGGCGGGATGCAGCAGCACGGGCGCGCCGGTCAGGTCGCGCAACCGGGGCGCCGCACCGACGTGGTCGCCGTGCCCGTGGGTGAGCACGATCGCCACGACGGTCCGGTCCCCGACGGCCTCGGCGATCGCGTCGGCGTCGTGGGAGGCATCGATCACGACGCACTCGCCGCCCGAGCCACGCGGGTCGCCGACGATCCAGACGTTGTTCGTGAAGCCGGGGTCACCGGCGGCGGGGATGACGACGCGCTCGATCTCCATGACCTCAGCATGCCCGCACAGGCTGTCCACAGGTCTCCCAGGCGTCCGGCCAAGGTGTGGTGTTCACAGTGTCGACATGACGCCTTCCCCCGCCTCACCCTTCCGGTTCCCCGTGCGCGGCAGGATCGGTGCCCGCGCCGCTGCCACCGTGACCGCCGCCGCGCTCGTCCTCGGCGGCTGCGCGGTCGGCCAGCAGACGGGCCAGACGGAAGCCGCCTCCGCGTCGTCCGCCGCCGCCGCGACCGCTGGCACGGTCTGGGACGCGAGCTCCGTGCACACGATCGAGGTCGAGATCGACCCCGACGTGCTCGCCGGGCTGCTCGCGACGTACGAGGACTCCTCGGCCAAGGACTGGGCGAGCGCCACCGTGACGATCGACGGGCAGACGTTCGAGAACGTCGGCATCAAGCTCAAGGGCAACTCCTCGCTCCAGGGCGTGACGGCCGAGTCCGACCCGACGTCGCTGCCGTGGCGGATCCGGCTCGACAAGTACGTCGACGGGCAGAGTCTCGACGGCTACACCGACTTCGCCGTGCGACCGAACGGCTCGGAGTCCTCCTTCAACGAGGCGGTCGCGCTCGACCTGCTGGCCGATGCCGGGCTCGCGACGGAGAAGGCGGTGGCGACGGCGTTCTCGGTCAACGGCGACGACGCGGTCCTGCGCCTCACGGTCCAGAACCTCGACGAGGCGTGGGTGGCGGACGAGTTCCCCGACGCCGGGGAGGACTCGGTGCTCTACAAGATCGAGTCGACGGCGAGCTGGTCCTACCTGGGCGACGACGCGGACTACTCGGAGTCGTTCGAGGTCAAGGCCGGGCCCGACGACTATGCGCCGCTGGCCGAGCTGCTCGACCTCCTGGCGAACGGCTCGGAGGAGGAGCTGGCCGAGCGGCTGCCCGAGCTGGTGGACCTCGACTCGTTCGCGACCTATCTCGCCCTCGAGGAGCTGATGGGCAACTTCGACACGATCGACGGACCGGGGAACAACGGCTACCTGTTCTGGGACTCGGAGACGCGGATGTTCACGGTGGTCGCCTGGGACCACGACCGCGCGTTCGGCGTCCAGCTCGGGGGCGGAGGCGCGGGGGGTGCCGGTGGCTTCCCCGGCGGCGCGCCCGGCGGAGCCGCCGACGGCGCCGACGGGACGGACGGGGCCGCCGGCGGGCCCGACGGCGCCGCGGGTGGACGACCGGGCGGGATGGAGCCGCCGGGCGGCATGCAGCTTCCCGACGGCGCCGAGCTTCCCGACGGGGTCCAGCCGCCCGAGGGTTTCGAGCCTCCGACCGGGGTCGACGGCGAGGCGCCCGGGACGGGCTTCGGCGGCACGGCACCGGGTGGCGGCATGGGCGGTGGCAGCGCACTCGCGACCGCGATGGAGAGCAGCGAGGAGTGGTCGGCGCTCATCGAGGAGAAGAAGGCCGAGCTGACGACCTCGCTCCTCGACTCCGGCGTGCTCGCCGCCTCGGTCGAGGCCTGGTTCGCGGCCGTGGCGCCGTCGGGCCTCGTCGCCGAGGAGACGCTGCGGTCCGAGGCCGACGCGATCATCGCCTACGAGGACGGACGCGGCAGCTCCGAGGCCTCGGGCATGGCCGGCGGTGGTCGTCAGCAGGACGGTCAGCGTCCCGGCGACGTGCCGAGCCCGGGCGGAGCCGACGGCTCGGGCACCGACGAGTCCGCTGGGACGAGCGACGTGACGTCGTCGGCCGTCGGCGCCGCCTGAGATCCGGCGCCGCCTGAGATCCGGCGACGCCTGAGATCCGGCGACGCCGCCGACCGAGCTCACCGCTCGGACGACACCGACGCCGAGCGAGCCGACGGTGCGGGGCCGGCCGCTGGGACACCGAGCGGGCCGCCCGGCCGAGCCGAGTGGGTCGGCCGGACGGATCGACGACGCCGGGCGAGCCCGAGACGCGGCGCAAGCCCGGTGACACCGGGCGAACCCGACGACGCCGAGCGAGCGGACGGTCCACCGGGCCGGGCCCGGTGACGCGGTCCGTCAGGCGGTGGTCGCCAGCGCGTAGCGCACGGCGTCGGCGGCCGCCTGCGGCGTGAGTCGCCGGGTCGAGCGGACCGCGACGTGGCTGGGAGTGTTGTCGACCAGGTCGCCGTCGGTCGCGACCTCGATGCCCCACGAGCGGGGCTTGTCGAGCGGACGCTCGCGATCGGTGCGCGAGGTCGTCCGGCCGCGGTCGACCAGGAGGAAGACGCGACGGCCGTCGTCGAGGAACGCGACCGGCACCGGGCGGGCGAACGCGTCGGGCGAGGACATCTCGCCGCGCACGATGGCGGCGACGAGGGCCTCGGTCTCGCGGACGGCGCGGGCGGTCTCGGCATCGCGTGCCGGGAAGGCCTGGTCGATGGTGTGGTTGTCGAAGTGAGAGATGGACATGGGTACTGCTCCTTGATCGAGTGACCCGGTCTCGGGCCGCGGCGGCGCGCTCTCGTTGCGCGCCCGGCCGCTGGCGGGGGCCGGGGTCGCGCGGCTGCTGCCCCAAGGGTGGGACGCTGCCGCAGGCGAACAGTCAACTCTACAGCATGCTCCGTGCGATGTCACGTGGTTGATGGCCGTCAGGGGAGTCGAGCGGCCCCGGTTCGCCTTGAGCGAACCCGACTCAACTTTGACTGGCACTCGTCGGGCGAGAGTGCTAGAACTGTGGGTGTGAGCGGGACCGAACCCGGTCCCCCCGACCTGAAGGAGTGGAGACATGGCACGCACGTACGACCCGTTCCGTGAGCTCGACCGACTCATGGGCCAGATGCTCACCGCCGAGCGCGCGAGCACCCAGATGCCGATGGACCTGTACCGGTCCGGTGACCACTACGTCCTGGCGATGGACCTGCCCGGGGCCGACCCCGGCAGCATCGACGTCAACGTCGAGGACCGCACCCTGACGATCCGCGCTCAGCGGACGACCCCCGAGACCGGCGACGTCCAGTGGCTGGCCAAGGAGCGCCCGTCGGGCACGTACGCCCGCCAGCTCACCGTCGGTCGCGGCCTCGCCCTCGACCAGATCAGCGCCTCCTACAGCGACGGCGTCCTCACGCTCACCATCCCGGTGGCGCAGGAGGCCAAGCCGCGCCGGATCGAGGTCCAGCACGGCGCCCCGACGACCGTGCTCGCCGCGGCGACGGACGCGGAGAACGCCGGAGCCGTCGCCGGCGAGAGCCGGCCCGTCGAGGTCGCCGCCGGCTGATCCGCGGCCGGCTGATCCGGCGCCGTCGTCCGCCGCGGGAGCGACGGCACGGGGCAGACGCAACGGGTCGGGCCCGCACTCGCGCGAGTGCAGGCCCGACCCGTCCGTGCTGAGCCTCTGCGCCGCGGCGCCGGCTCGGTCAGACCGCCTCGTCCGCGGGGACCGAGGCGGGCGACGCCGGCTCCTGGTGGGTGCCGCGCCACCGCGCGATCCACCGCATCGCGTGGTAGATCGCGAGCGCGCCGAACGAGCCGAGCGCGATGCCCTCGAACGTGAGCGCACCCCAGCCCCAGGTGAAGTTGGCGATGCCGACGATGAGCGCGACGGCGGCCGTCGTGAGGTTCACCGGGTCGGCGAAGTCGACCTTGTTCTGCACCCAGATGCGCGCGCCGAGGATGCCGATCATGCCGTAGAGCACGGTGCCGGCGCCGCCGAGCACGCCCCCGGGGATCGTCGCGATGAGCGCACCGAACTTGGGCGAGAGCGAGAGCAGGAACGCCGTGATCGCCGCGACGAGGTAGGCGGCCGTCGAGTAGACGCGCGTGGCCGCCATGACGCCGATGTTCTCGGCGTAGGTCGTCGTGCCGGACCCGCCGCCAGCGCCGGCGAGGGTCGTGGCGAGGCCGTCGGCGAACAGGGCGCGCCCGGTCATGGGGTCGAGGTCCTCGCCGGTCATCGCGGCGACGGACTTGAGGTGGCCGATGTTCTCGGCGATGAGGACGAGGACGACGGGGACGAACAGCCCGAGCACGGCCACGGAGAACTGCGGCGTCTGGAAGTGCGGCAGCCCGACCCAGCCGGCCTCGCGGACGAGGTCGAAGCTGACCTCGCCCCGGACGAGCGCGCAGGCGTAGCCGACGAGGACGCCGAGCAGGATCGACAGCCGCCCGAGGATGCCCTTGAACAGGACCGTCGCGAGGATGACGGCGAGGATCGTGACGATCGCCGTCACGGGCGCGACCTGCACGTTGTTCCACGCGGCCGGCGCGAGGTTGAAGCCGATGAGCATGACGATCGTGCCCGTGAGGATCGGCGGCATCACCCGGTCGATCCAGGAGTGCCCGATCCAGTTGACCAGCAGCCCGACGAGGGCGAGCAGCACGCCCGCCACCACGACGCCGCCGAGCGCCACCGCCATCCCACCCTGCTCGTTCGCCGCCGCGATCGGCGCGATGAACGCGAAGCTCGAGCCGAGGTAGCTCGGCACGCGACCGCGCGTGATGAGCAGGAACAGGAAGGTGCCGATGCCCGAGAAGAACAGCGTCGTCGCCGGCGGGAGGCCCGTGATGAGCGGCACGAGGAAGGTCGCTCCGAACATGGCGACGACGTGCTGCATCCCGATGCCGATGGTGCGCGGCCAGCTCAGGCGCTGGTGCGGCCCGACCACCTGCCCGCCCGCGATGTGACGGCCGTCGCCGTAGAGGTTCCAGGAGAAGATGCCCGGGCGGGTGCCCCACGGGGGCGTTGTCTGCTGCGACATGGCGGTGTCCTTCGGGTCGATGGCCGAGAACACCCTAGTGATCCCCGACCCCGCCGCGTCGCTCGTTCCGGCCCGCCGCGCCGATCCGGGTGGGACGCGGGCGACGGCGGTTCGTCCGGTGCCGCGCGACGACGGTGGCGGGGCTCGTCCACAGCCCCCGGGCGCTCGTCCACAGGTAGGTCGTACGTCGGAGGTCACCGTCGGTGGAGGCCACTAGCGTTACGGACATGAGCGCTCCGATCGATCCCACGACCACCGCAGCCTGGGCCCGCCTGGCCGACCTCGAGGCCTCCTTCGCCCCGGACCTGCGCGCCTGGTTCGCCGCCGACCCCACCCGGGCCACCCGCTACACCAAGCAGCTCGCCGACCTCCACGTCGACCTGTCGAAGAACCTCCTGACGGACGAGCTGCTCGCCGCGCTCGTGGCGCTCGCGGAGGAGACCCGGGTGCTCGATCGCTACCGCGCGATGCTCGTCGGCGAGCACATCAACACGACGGAGGACCGCGCCGTGCTGCACACGGCGCTGCGTCGTCCGGCTGGCGCCGAGCCGGGGCTCGTGGTCGACGGGCAGGACGTCGACCACGACGTCCAGGAGGTGCTCGCGCGCATCGACGCCTTCGCCGAGCGGGTCCGCGACGGGCAGTGGCGCGGCCTGACGGGCAAGCGCGTGACGCACGTCGTCAACATCGGGATCGGCGGCTCGGACCTCGGCCCCGTCATGGTCTACGAGGCGCTCCAGCCGTACGCGACGGCCGGCATCGAGGCGCGGTTCGTCTCCAACATCGACCCGACGGACCTCGCGCAGAAGACCGCGGACCTCGATCCCGAGACCACGCTGTTCGTCGTCGCCAGCAAGACGTTCACGACGCTGGAGACGCTGACGAACGCGCGGCTCGCGCGGGACTGGCTGTGGGCCGGGCTGGCGGAGCGCGGCGCGCTCGGCGACGCGGACGGGGCGCGGGCGGAGGCCGTCGCGCACCATTTCGTCGCGGTGTCCACCGCCCTGGACAAGGTCGCAGCGTTCGGCATCGACCCGACCAACGCGTTCGGGTTCTGGGACTGGGTCGGCGGGCGCTACTCGGTCGACTCGGCCATCGGGCTCACGCTCGCGATCGCGCTCGGGCCCGACGTGTTCCGGGAGCTGCTCTCGGGCTTCCACGCGGTCGACGACCACGTCGCGACGACGCCGCTCGAGGACAACGTCCCCGTCCTCATGGGGCTGCTGAACATCTGGTACGTCAACTTCCTCGGCGCGCAGACCCACGCCGTGCTGCCCTACGCGCAGCAGCTCCACCGGTTCCCCGCCTACCTGCAGCAGCTCACCATGGAGTCGAACGGCAAGTCGGTGCGCTGGGACGGCTCGCCGGTCGCGACGGGGACGGGCGAGGTGTTCTGGGGCGAGCCCGGGACGAACGGCCAGCACGCGTTCTACCAGCTCATCCACCAGGGCACGCTGCTCATCCCGGCCGACTTCATCGCCTTCGTGAACCCGGCGTACCCGCTGGAGGACGGGGGGCAGGACGTGCACGAGCTGTTCCTCGCCAACTTCCTCGCGCAGACGAAGGCGCTCGCGTTCGGCAAGACGTCGGCTGAGGTCGAGGCCGAGGGCACGACCGGTGCGCTCGTCCCCGCGCGGACGTTCGCCGGCAACCGGCCGACGACCTCGATCTTCGCCCCCGCGCTCACGCCGGCGGCGCTGGGCCAGCTCGTCGCGCTGTACGAGCACATCACGTTCGTCCAGGGCGTGGTCTGGGGCATCAACTCCTTCGACCAGTGGGGCGTCGAGCTCGGCAAGAAGCTCGCGCTGGAGATCGCGCCCGCGCTCGGCGGCGACGAGGCGGCGCTCGCCGGCCAGGACGCCTCGACGCGCGAGCTCGTCGCGTACTACCTCGCGCACCGGGAGGACTGAGCTCGCCGAGCCGGGCGCGGTCATCGTTCAGCGACCCGCGCCCGGCTCGTCGCGCCTGCGTGCGCCGCGCGTTTTCGCGCGGGATCGTGCGTGGCAGACGGCAGAGTTCATGCGATTGTTGCCGGAGCGCCACCAAAGGGTTCCCCCGGGTCAGGGGAACGCTCTACGGTCGATCGGGTCAGGGGGCATCCTGATCCGAGAGGTTCCTGACCATGAGTCGACAGTCACGTCGCCGCACCCTGGTGCGCGTGATCGCGGCCACCGGAAGCGGCGCGCTCGTCGCCGCCTCCGCCCTGGCCGCTGCCGTACCCGCCGCAGCGGAGCCATCAGCTCCCGACGCGGTCGAGGCGCCCGAGGTCTCCGCCTCGGCGGAGACCACCGATCCGGAGAACCCGGCCACGCCGGAGTCCTCCACCCCCACCCTGCCGACACCCGCGGACCTGCCCGCGGACGGCGCTGGCGACGGCTCGTCCGACGAGTCGACCGGCACCCCGACGGACGCACCCGCGGATGAGCCCACCACCGAGGACGACGACGTCCCCGGGATCGGCCTGTTCTCCGTGTCGACCTCCGCGCCCGTCGTCATCAACGAGGTCTACGGCGGGGGCGGCAACGCCAACGCCGTCCTCACCCACGACTTCATCGAGCTGCGCAACGTGAGCACGTCGGACGTCGACCTCTCGGGCTGGTCCGTCCAGTACGCCTCGGCCGCCGGCACCAACTGGAGCGGCATCATCCCGCTCACCGGAGTCCTCGAGGCCGGGGGCTACTACCTCGTCCAGGGCGCCTCGGGCGGAGCCGTCGGCGCGGCGCTCCCGACGCCGGACGCGTCGGGCACCGTGAACCTCTCCGGCACGAACGGCAACGTCGCGCTCGCGACGGGAACGACGGCGCTGAGCTGCGCTACCACGGCGTGCGCGAGCGACGCGCGGGTCGTCGACCTCGTCGGCTTCGGGACCGGTGCCGCCTACGCGGGAACCGGTGCGGCGCCGGCCCCGTCGAACACCACGTCGATCACCCGCGACGCGGACAGCACCAACACGGCCAACAACGCGGCCGACTTCACGGTCGCGAACCCGCCGACCCCCCAGGGCGGCGACGTCGTGGTGCCGCCGGAGCCGGAGCCGCAGGACGCCCCGATCGCGGACATCCGCGCGGCCGGCTTCACGGCGCGCACCGTGACGACGCGCGGCGTCGTGACGGCGCACTACCCGACCGGCGGCTTCAACGGCTACGTCATCCAGACCCCCGGGACGGGCGGCGACGACACCGAGGACCGCACGGTCTCCGACGCGATCTTCGTCTTCTCCTCCGCGACGGTCGGTGACGTCGAGCTCGGCGACTACGTCGAGGTCACCGGTCAGGTCGGCGAGTACAACGGCCTCGGCCAGATCACGGTCGCATCCGGCGGCGTCAGCATCCTGTCCGACGTCGTGGAGGCGCCCAAGCCGCTCGCCATGGCGTGGCCGGCGACGAACCCCGAGCGTGAGGCCATCGAGTCGATGCTCCTCCAGCCCGACGGCGACTACACGATCAGCAACACGTACTCGACCAACCAGTACGGCGAGATCGGCATCGCGTCCGGCACCGAGCCGCTGCTCCAGCCGACCGACATCGCGCCTCCCGGTACCCCCGAGGCCGCGGCCGTGGTCGCGGACAACGCGGCGCGCGCCGTCGCCGTCGACGACGGTGCGTCGACGAACTTCCTCTCCCCCGCCAACAGCGCGCTGAAGCCGACGTACATCGCGGCCGACAACCAGCTCCGCGTCGGTGCGGCGATCACGTTCGTCGCCCCGGTGATCGTCGACTGGCGCAACAACGCGTGGAAGCTCAACCCCACGACGCAGGTGACCGCCGAGGAGCCGGGCGACTACCCCGTGACCTGGGAGCAGACCCGCACGCCCGCACCCGCGGCCGTCGGCGGCGACATCACGGTCGCCTCCTTCAACGTCCTCAACTACTTCACCACCCTGGGCAAGGACGTCGCCGGCTGCCAGGCCTACCCCGACCGCGACGGCAACCCCATCACGGTCAACACCGGCTGCAACGCCCGTGGGGCCTGGGACGCGGACAACCTCGCGCGGCAGCAGGTCAAGATCGTCGAGGCGATCAACGCGCTCGACGCGAGCGTCGTCGGCCTCATGGAGATCGAGAACTCCGCGAAGCTCGGCGAGACGCCCGACGAGGCGACCGCGACCCTGGTCGACGCGCTCAACGAGCGGGCCGGCACGACGAGGTGGGCCTACGTCCCGTCCTCGGCCGACCTGCCGAGCACGGCCCAGCAGGACGTCATCACGAACGCGATCATCTACCAGCCCGCCGAGGTCACGCCCGTCGGCGACGCCCGGGCGCTGGGCAACCTGAGCGGGTCGGGCCAGCCCTTCGTCAACGCCCGCGAGCCCATCGGCCAGACCTTCGTGCCGGTCGGTGGCACGGCGGCCGACGAGGTCTTCGTCGTCGTCAACCACTTCAAGTCCAAGGGGTCGGCCGGACCGTTCCCCGGGGACACGGACACGGGCAACGGCCAGGGTGCGTCGAACGGCTCGCGAGTCCTGCAGGCGACCGCGCTGCGCGACTGGGTCGCGGACCAGACCGACGACGGTGACGCCGTCGTGCTGCTCGGCGACTTCAACTCCTACGGGCAGGAGGACCCGCTCCAGGTCCTCTACACGGCCGGGTACGCCGACGTCGAGCAGCACTTCGACCTCGACGAGTCCTCCTACAGCTTCCAGGGGCTGTCCGGGTCGCTCGACCACGTGCTCCTCAACGACGTGGCCCTGGGCCGCGCGACGGGCGCCGACATCTGGCAGATCAACTCGGGCGAGCCGCTGGCGCTGGAGTACAGCCGGTACAACTACCACGGCGCGATCTACTACGAGCCGAACGCCTACCGCTCTTCCGACCACGACCCGGTGATCGTCGGCCTTGAGGCCGCCGATGACAACCCGAACGTCGACCTGTCGTTCCTCAACATCAACGACTTCCACGGTCGGATCGGGCCGGTTGGCGACGGGGCGACCGTGCAGTTCGCTGGCACCGTCGAGGAGCAGCGCAAGGACATCGAGGACGCCGGGGGCGAGGCGCTCTTCCTCTCCGCCGGTGACAACATCGGTGCGTCGCTGTTCACCTCCTCCGTCGCGCAGGACCAGCCGACGATCGACGTGCTCAACGCGCTCGGCCTCGCGTCGTCCGCGGTGGGCAACCACGAGTTCGACCAGGGGATCGACGACCTGATCGACCGGGTGATCGACGGCGGTGACAACGCGCAGTGGTCCTACCTGGGGGCCAACGTCTACGACGCCGACGGCAACACCGTCCTTCCGGAGTACTCGCTGCACACGGTCAACGGCCTGACGGTCGCCGTGATCGGCGCGATCACCGAGGAGACGCCGGCGCTGGTGACCCCGGCCGGGATCGAGGGTCTGACCTTCGGTGACCCGGTCGAGGCGGTCAACCGGGTCGTGGGCGAGCTCGCGACGTCGCACCCCGAGGTCGATGTCATCGTGGCGGAGTACCACGAGGGCGCCGGCGCCGGCACCCCCGACGGGGCGACGCTGGAGCAGGAGGTCGACGCGGGCGGTGCGTTCGCCGACATCGTCACCGGGACCGACGCCGCGGTGGACGTCATCTTCACCGGTCACACGCACAAGCAGTACGCGTGGGACGCTCCCGTCCCGGGCGTTGCGGGCAAGACGCGTCCGATCCTGCAGACCGGCTCCTACGGCGAGTACCTCGGCCGCGTCGACCTCACCTACGACACGTCGAGCGGGGAGGTCGTCGACTACACCGCGACCAACGTCAAGCGGACCACGACGGCGGAGGCCGCGCTGGTCTCGGCCTTCCCGCGGGTCGCGGAGGTCAAGGGGATCGTCGACGCGGCGATCGCGCACGCCGCCGAGATCGGCAACCAGCCGATCGGTGAGGTGAGCGCCGACATCACGACGGCGTTCGCCGGTGGCTCCTACGTCGACGGCACGTACGTCGGCTCCGGTCCGCTCCCGACGACGGGTCGGGACGACCGGGCGAAGGAGTCGACGCTGGGCGGCCTCGTGGCCGACTCCCTCGTCGCGACCCTGTCCGACGAGCGTCTCGGCGGCGCGACGATCGGCGTCGTCAACCCGGGTGGCCTGCGGGCCGAGCTGTTCCGGGGCGAGGACGGCGTCATCACCTACGCCGAGGCCAACGCGGTGCTGCCGTTCGTCAACAACCTGTGGACGACGACGCTCACCGGCGACCAGTTCAAGACGATGCTGGAGCAGCAGTGGCAGCGCGACGCGGCGGGCAACGTGCCGTCGCGGCCGTACCTGCAGCTCGGGCTCTCGTCGAACGTGTCCTACACGTACGACGACAGCCGGGCCGAGGGCGACCGGATCACGTCGATCACGATCGACGGAGCTCCCTACGACCCCGCGGCCAGCTACCGGATCGGCACCTTCTCGTTCCTCGCGACCGGCGGTGACAACTTCCGGATCTTCACGCAGGGCACGGACACGAAGGACTCCGGCCTGGTCGACCGCGACGCGTGGATCGACTACCTGAAGGCGCACAAGCCCGTCTCGCCGAGCTTCGCCCGCCGCGCCACCCAGGTGCCGGCGCTCGAGGACGCGGCGGCGGGGGACCGCGTGGCCTTCACGGTCGGCGGTCTCGACCTGACCTCGCTCGGCTCGCCGCAGAACACGGAGGTGACGGTGACGCTCGGCTTCGACGTGCTCGGCACCTTCCCGGTGGCGAACGGGTCGGCGTCGGTCGACGTCGAGATCCCGGCGACGGCGGCCGGCGGCGATCGCCAGCTCGTCGTCACGGCGGCCCCCTCGGGCACCGAGATCCGGGTCCCGATCGCGATCGAGTCCGAGTACGTCAACGCGTCGTTCCTCAACATCAACGACTTCCACGGTCGGATCGGGCCGGTGAACGACGGGGCAACGGTCCAGTTCGCCGGGACGGTCGAGCAGCAGCGCGCCGCGATCCGCGCCGACGCCGGCGAGGACCTGTTCCTCTCGGCCGGCGACAACATCGGTGCGTCGCTGTTCACCTCGTCGGTGGCGCAGGACCAGCCGACGATCGACGTGCTCAACGCGCTCGGGCTGGCCTCGTCCGCGGTGGGCAACCACGAGTTCGACCAGGGGATCGACGACCTGATCGATCGCGTGATCGACGGCGGGAACAACGCGCAGTGGCCCTACCTCGGCGCCAACGTCTATGACGCCGACGGCAACACGGTGCTGCCCGAGTACTCGCTGCACACGGTCAACGGTCTGACGGTCGCCGTCATCGGCGCCATCACCGAGGAGACCCCGGCGCTCGTCTCTCCCGGCGGCATCGAGGGTCTGACCTTCGGTGACCCGGTCGAGGCGGTCAACCGGGTGGTCGGCGAGCTCGCGACCACGCACCCCGAGGTCGACGTCATCGTGGCGGAGTACCACGAGGGTGCCGGCGCCGGGACGCCGGACGGCGCCACGCTGGAGCAGGAGGTCGACGCGGGCGGTGCGTTCGCCGACATCGTCACCAAGACCGACGCCGCGGTGGACGTCATCTTCACCGGTCACACGCACAAGCAGTACGCGTGGGACGCCCCGGTTCCCGGGGTCGAGGGGAAGACCCGTCCGATCCTGCAGACCGGCTCCTACGGCGAGTACCTCGGCCGCGTCGACCTGGTGGTCAGCCCGACCACCGGCGAGGTCGTCGCCTACGAGGCCCGCAACATCCCGCGGACCACGACGTCCGAGGCCGCTCTGGTCTCCGCGTTCCCGCGGGTGGCGGAGGTCAAGCAGATCGTCGACGCGGCGATCGCCTACGCCTCGGAGATCGGCGGCCAGCCGATCGGCAAGGTGAGCGCCGACATCACGACGGCGTTCTCGGGCGGTTCCTACGTCGACGGCCGGTACGTCGGCCCCGGCCCGCTCCCGACGAGCGGCCGGGACAACCGCGCCGCCGCGTCGGCGCTCGGCGACCTCGTGGCGGACTCGCTCGTCGCGACGCTGTCGGACGCCGACCGAGGCGGGGCGACGATCGGGATCGTCAACCCGGGTGGCCTGCGCGCCGAGCTCTTCTACGGCGAGGACGGCGTCATCACCTACGCCGAGGCCAACGCGGTGCTGCCGTTCGTCAACAACCTCTGGACCACCACGCTCACCGGGCAGCAGCTCGTGGACGCGCTGGAGGAGCAGTGGCAGGTCGACGGCAACGGGAACGTGCCCTCGCGGCCGTACCTGCAGCTCAGCCTGTCGGAGAACGTGTCCTACACCTGGGACCCGGACCCCGACGGTGACGGCGTGCTGTTCGGCGACCTGGACGACCAGGGCAAGCACATCACGTCCGTGACGGTCGACGGTGTGGCGCTCGACCTCGAGGCCGAGTACCGCGTGGGGTCGTTCAGCTTCCTGCTCGAGGGTGGCGACAACTTCCGCACGCTGGCCGAGGGCACCGGGACGCGCGACTCGGGTCTCATCGACCGTGACGCGTGGATCCAGTACCTCAGGGACAACAGCGCCGACGCCCCGATCGACCCGGACTTCGCCCGCCAGGGCGTGACCGCCCCGGAGCTCGGCGAGGTCGAGGAGGGCTCGACGCTCGAGTTCGAGGTCGGCTCGCTCAACCTCACGTCGCTCGGTGCTCCGGAGAACACGTCCGTCACCGTGTCGCTCGGCGGCGCGGAGCTGGGCACGTTCGACGTCGTCGACGGCAAGGCCGCGATCTCCGTGACCATCCCGAAGGGGACGGCGCCCGCGCCGCTCGCCGCTCGGGCGCTGGCCGGGGGCGGATCGACGCTCACGGTCGTGGCGACGGAGTCGGGGACGACGGCGAACCTGCCGCTGACCATCGTGCCGGCGCAGGACCCGAACCCGACGGACACCGGTTCGCCCACCCCGACGGACACGCCGACCGACGGTGGGTCGCCGACGCCGAGCGGGACGTCGACGAAGCCCGGCGGCTCGATGCCGGGGACGGGTGCGTCGGTGCTGCCGATCGTGGTCGTGGCCCTCGCGGCCGTCGGCGTCGGGGCGGCGCTCGCCGCGCGACGTCGGTCGCTCCAGCAGAGGTGATGCGGGCGCGATGACGCGATGACCGAGGCGCGCGCCTCGCGGGTTCACACCCGCGGGGCGCGCGTCCGGCGTTGGGCCTCGGGAACGGGATGCGTGGCGTCGGGAGCCGGACCGTCGGAGCCGTGACGTCGTGCGTCCGGCAGTGCGGCGTGAGGTGCCGTCGCGCATCGGGTCGCGCACCCGACGTCGCGCATCGACATCGGCCGAGCATGGGACGAGCGCGGGGTCCGGCACCCGATCAGGTGCCGGACCCCGCGCTCGTCGCGTGTCCGCTGGGGAGGCTCAGGCCTCGGTGGCCTCAGCGGCCTCGCGCTCGGCGATGTCGGCGCGGACCTTGTCCATGTCGAGCGCCTCGATCTCCGCGATGAGCTTCTCGAACGCCGGCGGCGGCAGCGCGCCGGCCTCGCGGTAGACGAGGATGCCGTCGCGGAACGCCATGAGCGTCGGGATGTTGGTGATCCCGGCCTGGGCGGCGAGGTTCTGCTCGGCCTCCGTGTCGACCTTGCCGAACAGGATGTCGCCGTGCTTCTCGGAGGCGGCCTCGAAGGTGGGGGCGAACCGCTTGCACGGGGGGCACCACTCCGCCCAGAAGTCGACGATCACGGTGCCGTTCTTCTCGATCGCCGGCATGAAGGTCTGCTCACCCAGGTTGACGGTGGCCATGGTGCTCCTCGGGTCGATGGTGCGCCCGAGCCCGGGCGCGTGGTTCCACCGGGTACAACGGACGCACGCGCCCCGTCATTCCCGGATGCCCCCGAGGGTATCGGGGTGGGGAGCCGGGTCCGGTTCGTCCTGAGCCGTGGTGCCGAGACGGGCCGGGCGGTCGCGCGGGCGACCGCCCGGAGGTTCGTCCCGGCAGCCGCGGGCGGCCCTTGGCGGGGCAGGGCGGGGTCGGCGGCTAGGGGCGGGCGTCGCCCGGCGCGGCATCGGGCGACGCGTCAGGCAGATCGGCCGCGCCGAGGACCGGCTCGACCGCGTCTGCCGGCTCGACCGCGTCGGCCGGACCGGTCGGCCCCACCACGTCTGCTGAACCGCTCGGCCCCACCGGACCAACCGGCTCGACCCCGTCGGACGGCTCGACCGCATCGAGGACGGCGGCGACGTTCGCCCGAGCCGCCCGACGGCGACGCAGGGCGGCCATCGAGGTGACCGTCACGAGCGTCGCGAGGACGCCGGCGCCCGTCGAGACGAGGAAGCCGGCGTGCGACCCGTGGGCGTCGATGAGCGGGCCGGCGATGGCCGACCCCGTCGCGACGCCGACGCCGAGGGCGGTCCCGATCCAGGTGAGCCCCTCGGTGAGGCGCGGCCCGGGCACGATCTCCTGGACGAGCGCGTTCCCGTTGACCAGGGTCGGAGCGATGACGAGGCCGACCACCGCCATCGTCCCCGCGAGCGTCAACAGCGAGGAGGAGAAGAAGAACAGCGAGACGCCGGCCGCGAGCGCCACGTTCCCGATCGCGAACCGCGCCCACAGCGGGCTGCGCCAGTGCCGTGCGCCGTAGAGCAGGCCGCCGATGCCGGAGCCGAACGCGAAGCACGCGAGGATGACGCCGGCGAGGTCCTTGCGGTGGACCTCCTCGGCGAAGGCGACGGTGGAGACGTCCGTCGCGCCGAAGATCGTCCCCATGCAGACGAACACGACGATGATGACGAGCAGCGCGGGCGAGCGCAGCAGCGATCCCCGGTGCTCGGGATCGACGGCGCGCCCGGTCGGCAGCGGCTCGCTGGCGCGCTGCGCGAGGAAGAGGTAGCCGCCAACGACGGCCGCCGTGATCGCCACGGCGATCCCGACCGTCGGGTGGAAGGACGTCGCGAGGATGGTGGCGAGCACCGGGCCGATGACGAACACGACCTCGTCGAACACCGACTCCAGGCTGTAGGCCGTGTGCAGCTCCTTCGGCGTGCGCACGACCGCGTTCCACCGCGTCCGCACGAGCGAGCCGATGCTGCCCATCGTGAGGCCGACGACCGCGGCCAGCACCATGAGCAGCACGGGCGGCGCGAGACGCGCGCCGGCGACCGCGAGCGCGGCGAGCGCCGTCATCGAGAGGGCGATGGCGGGACGCATGATCCGGGCCTGGCCGTAGCGGTCGACGAGCCGCGCGATCTGCGGGGCGGCGACGGCCTGGGCGATGACGTAGACCGCGCTGACCTGCCCGGCGAGCGCGTAGGAGCCGTAGAGGCGCTGGTCGCTGACGAGCAGCACGATGCCGATCCCGACCATCGAGATCGGCAGGCGCGCGAGGACGCCGGCGAGGGAGAACTTCCACGCGTTCGGCCGCGAGAGGACGTCACGGTAGGGGGCGAGCACGTCCTGATTCTCCCATCCGCCGGGTCTCGGTCGAATCGTTACGAGTGGTGACGATGGCGAACGTCACGTCCGCGGGTCGAACCCGGTGGGCGCGCGGCGCGAACCAGGCGTCCGACCGCCCGAACCGGCGCACGCGCGGGACGAGCCCGCGGGCGCTCAGGCGCCGATCGCGTCGTTCACGACCTCGCGGGCAGCCGCCTGGACCTCGAGCAGGTGCTCGGGCGAGACGAAGCTCTCCGCGTAGATCTTGTAGACGTCCTCGGTCCCGGACGGGCGCGCGGCGAACCACGCGTTCTGCGTCGTCACCTTGAGGCCGCCGATGGGCTCGCCGTTGCCGGGCGCCGTGACGAGCCGGTCGATGATCGGTTCCCCGGCGAGCGTCGTCGCGGTGACGGCGGCGGGGGAGAGGTCCTTGAGCTTGGCCTTCTCCTCGCGGGTGGCGGGCGCGTCGACGCGCGCGTACCAGCTCTCGCCGTACGACGCGACCAGCCGGCGGTGGTACGCCGACGGCGACTCGCCCGTCCGCGCGATGATCTCCGCCGCGAGCAGGTCGAGGATGAAGCCGTCCTTGTCCGTCGTCCAGACCGTGCCGTCCTTGCGCAGGAACGAGGCCCCGGCGCTCTCCTCGCCGCCGAAGCCCATCTGCGCGGACAGCAGGCCGTCGGCGAAGTACTTGAACCCGACCGGGGTCTCGATGAGCCGACGGTCGAGACCCTCGGCCACGCGGTCGATGAGCGAGCTGGACACGAGCGTCTTGCCGACCGCCGCCGTCGCCGGCCACTGCTCGCGGTTGCGGAACAGGTAGTCGATGCACACCGCGAGGTAGTGGTTGGGGTTCATCAGCCCGCCGTCGGGCGTCACGATGCCGTGGCGGTCGGCGTCGCCGTCGTTCCCGGTCGCGAGGTCGTAGGCGATCCGCAGGTCGTCGCCCTCGGGGGCGTCCATGAGGCCGCGCAGCGACGCCATCGCGTACGGGGAGGAGCAGTCCATCCGGATCTTGCCGTCCCAGTCCAGCGTCATGAAGGAGAACGTCGGGTCGTAGTCCGGGTGGATGACCGTGAGGTCGAGCCCGTAGCGCTCGGCGATGGCACCCCAGTACTCGATCGCCGCGCCGCCCAGCGTGTCGGCCGCGATCTTCACGCCGGCCCTGGCGATCAGCTCCATGTCGATGACGGCGTCGAGGTCGTCGACGTAGGAGGACCGGTAGTCGTGCTTGACGACCAGCTCCGACGTCACCGCCCGCTCGTACGGCACCCGCTCGATGGAGGCGAGGCCGGCGCGGGCGATCTCGTTGGCCCGGCGCGCGATCCAGCCGGTGACGTCCCCGCCGGCGGGGCCGCCGTCCGTCGCGTTGTACTTGATGCCGCCGTCCGTCGGCGGGTTGTGCGACGGCGTGATGACGATGCCGTCGGCGATCCCGGGGCCGGACGTCCGCACCCCCTCGGAGGTGCCGGCGCCGTTGTGCGTGAGGATCGAGTGCGACACGGCCGGCGTCGGCGTCCAGGAGTCGCGCGCGTCCACCCGGACCTCGACGCCGCACGCCACGAGCACCTCGACGACCGTCTTCTCCGCCGGGTGCGACAGCGCGTGCGTGTCCCGGCCGACGTAGAGCGGGCCGTCGATCCCCTGGGCGCGGCGGTACTCGACGATCGCCTGCGTGATCGCCGCGACGTGGGTCTCGGTGAACGACGTGGTCAGGCTCGTGCCGCGGTGGCCGGACGTGCCGAAGACGACCTGCTGCCCCGGATCGTCGATGTCCGGCACGCCGTCGTAGTACAGACCGACGAGACGGTCGACGTCGATGAGGTCCTCGGGAAGAGCCAGCTGGCCGGCGCGCTCGTGCATGGCCCGATCCTGCCAGCAGGGGCGGCGCCCGCGCGAGGGGGTGTGGACAACCTGTCGTTCCGGCGGCGCGTTCGGTCGTGCGGCCGCACAACTAGTCTTGGGCACCATGGCCAAGAAGAACCGCCGTCCCTCCTCGCGCCCCGCGTCCGCGTCCGCGCGGACGACCCGTCCGGCCGGCCGCGCCCCGCGCTCCGACCACGCCGGCTCCCCGTCCCCCGAGGCGGCCGCCGCGGCTCCCCGGCGCGAGGCCGTCGAGTTCGTCGCGCGCCCCTTCGAGGGGCTCCCCGGCGAGTCGGACTGGGTCGCGCTGCGCGAGATCATCCCGGCCGGGACCGCCCGCGTGAGGACGACCGCTGAGCACGGAGCCCGTGACGTCACGGTCGTCAGCCTCCTGCCCGACCTCGTCCCGGCCCTGCGGCGCCAGGACGGCGAGCTGCTCATCGGCCTCCAGACGGTCGGCACGAGCGGCGACGTGAGCCGCGACGTCGCGAACACGCTCCTGCACGCCCTCGACCTCGAGCCGGGCGACGTGCTCCAGCTCTCCGAGCTGCCCGGCCCCGGCCCGCGCCTGCAGGACGTCCTGGAGCCCGGCGACTTCGCGGCGCAGGTCCAGGACTCCTTCGGCTACTGGGTCGGCGACGAGGCGGACGGCGACCCCGAGATCGCCGCGGCCCTCGACAACGCCAACGAGCTCATGGTCCCGACGGTCGAGGTCCCCCTCCCGGCGCTCGCGACCGCGCCCGAGGCCGGCCTCGGCACCGCCTACTGGTGCCGGATGAACGGCAAGGAGTTCCTCCGCTGGATCGTCCCGGCGCAGGACGAGGCGACCCTCGACGCGCTGGCCCGCCTGCACGCCAGGCGCGCCTCGGCGCTCGAGGATGGCACGCGCCTCATCGGCGCCTTCCGCACCTGCGGCGTGCTCGTCCCCGTCTGGGAGCTGGCCCGCGGCACGGAGGCCGACGAGCTCACCGCCCCCGTCGCCGCGTTCGCCGAGCGCCTGGCCGACGCCCTCGCGACGACCGACCAGCTCACCGCGGCCGAGCGGGGCGCGCGCAACGGCCTCGTCTCGCGCCAGGTTCGCCTGCGCTGACGCGCGGCGGGTCGTCGCGTCGGTCGAGACGGTTCGGGCATCTCACACCGCGGGTCAAAAGCCGCACAAGTCCGGATAGACGTAAGGTAAGGCCTGTGAACGCTGAGGGCGCGGCTCGGGACCCCTTGCGCGTGGTGCGTGCGAGGCCCGCGAGCCAGCGGGGGGCAGACGAGGAGGCGTCCTCGGCTGCCGTCCGGTCGCGCCGTGTCGCGGCCGTCCTGCCCGCCAAGGACGAGGCCGAGCGCATCGCCGCCACCGTCCGCGCCGCGCGGGCGATCCCCAACGTCGACCTCGTCATCGTGGTGGACGACGGGTCGGCTGACGACACCCAGCACGTGGCCCGCGCCGCGGGCGCCGTCGTCGTGCGTCACTCCCAGAACCGCGGCAAGGCCGCGGCGATGGAGACCGGGGCGGCGGTGGCCGCGATGCGCGACGCCGACGGCGAGCCCGCCCGGCTGCTCCTCTTCCTCGACGCCGACCTCGGCGACACCGCCGTCAACGCTGCGCCGCTCGTCCCGCCGGTCCTCGCCGGCAAGGCCGACCTCTCGATCGCGGTCCTGCCGGCCCAGGAGGGCGCTGGTGGCCACGGGATCGTGCTGGGGCTGGCCCGTCGGGCGATCCACAAGGTCTCGGGCTGGACGCCGCGCGCGCCCCTGTCCGGGCAGCGGTGCCTCGCGCGCGAGGCGTTCGAGGCGGCGCTGCCGCTCGCCCGCGGCTGGGGTGTCGAGACCGGCATGACGATCGACCTGCTGGAGCAGGGCTTCGCCGTCGTCGAGGTCCCGTGCGACCTGCGGCACCGGGCGAGCGGGACCAACCTGCGCGGCTACCTCCACCGCGGCGCGCAGTACCGCGACATCGCGTACGCGATCGCGGTCCGCCGGGTGCGCCGCTACCCGACGCAGCCTGCCTGAGCCTCCGGCGGCCGGAGCCGTCCGCTCTCTGCGGATCGTCGCCCCCGCCACGCCCCCTCGTCGCTCACCCCGCCGCGCTGACCAGCGGTGACGCGCGGCGCGCGCGAGTGGGTCGTGCACCGATCCGCGCGCAGCGGTCGCCGTCTCAGCCCATCACGGCGGCCGTGAGCACCGCCTCGTTCTCGCGCAGCCACCGCTCTCGACGCCGGATCTGGTCGCCGACGCCCGCCCGCCACATGCGGGCCCACCCGCCGCCGAGGGTCTCGGCCCGCTCGCGCATCGAGTGCCAGGACCGCTGGGCCGTCGAGACGGAGACCGGCACCACCCACCGGCGCAGGTCCTCCTCCAGGTCGTAGGCGTCGAGCAGCCGGCGGCCGCGCGCGGCGGCGTCGACGTCGCGCACGACCTCCGCGCGGTCCTCGGGCGGCATCCACGCGCCCCACCAGAGCAGCAGGTTCGTCACCTCGTCGACGCGGGTCGAGGGCCGAACCAGGTCGAAGTCGATGAGCGCGACGGCCGTCCCCTCGCGGAACACCGTGTTCTCCGGCGTCACGTCCCGGTGGCCGAGGAACGTGGGTGGTGGCCCCGGCCGTGGCGGCACCCCCGGTCGCTCTGGGGCATCCACCGGCACGTCGGACGGCAGGCCGAACGGGACCATCGCGTCGTCGAGCCGGCGCAGCAGCCGTGCGACGGACTCGGCTCGCGCGTCGTCGGCTACCCAGGCCGGCCACGGCCGGCCGGCCACCTCGCCGTCGACGAAGGTCAGGATCTCGCGCTGGCGGTCGTCGACCCCGAGGAGTCGCGGCGCACCGGCGAACCCCGCGTCCTCCAGGTGGCGCAGGACGCGGTGCACGAGGGCGGAGTGGTCGCCGATCGGCCGGCGCACCGTGTCGCCGACGCGGACGACCCCGTCGGTGACGTCGCCGCCGGGCAGGGGGATCTCGGCGTCCGTCATGGTCGTCATCCTGCCCGAGCCGCGCCCCCGACCCTCGCCAGGGACGCCCGGGCGGGGCAAGATGGCCCGATGAGACCCCTGTGGAGCGGCGACATCGCGTTCGGCCTGGTCAGCGTGCCCGTCAAGCTGTACTCGGCCACCTCCTCCCACGACGTCTCCTTCCACCAGGTGCACGTCGAGGACGGCGGCCGTGTCCGGTACGAGCGGCGCTGCGAGGTCTGCGGGAAGGTCGTCTCCTACGAGGACATCGCGAAGGCCTACGACGACGAGGGTGAGCGCGTCATCGTGACCGAGGACGACCTGGCGACCCTCCCGACGGCCGCCAAGCGCGAGATCCAGGTGCTCTCGTTCGTCCCGGGTGAGCAGGTCGACCCGATCCTGTTCGAGACGAGCTACTACGCCGAGCCCGCCGGCCGGTCCCCGAAGGCCTACGCCCTGCTGGAGCGGGTGCTGGGCGAGACGGGCCGCGTCGCCGTCGTGTCGTTCGCGCTGCGCGGCAAGGCCCGGCTCGGCATCATGCGGGTGCGCGAGGGCGTCCTCGTCGTCCAGGCGATCCACTGGGCGGACGAGGTGCGCGCGCTGGAGACCGACGCGACCGCCGCGCTGGCCGACGCCCCGGACGTCACGGCCAAGGAGCTCGCCATGGCGACCGCCCTCGTCGAGTCGATGGCCGGCGACTTCGACCCCGCCGAGTACCCGGACACCTACACCGACGAGCTCCGCGAGCTGATCGACGCCAAGCTCAAGGGCGGCGAGGCGTTCGCGACCGAGGAGAAGCAGGAGGAGGAGATGGGCGACGTCGTCGACCTCGTCGCCGCCCTGCGCCGCAGCGTCGAGGAGCGCAAGAAGGCGGGCGGGTCCGGGTCGTCCGGCTCGACGATGGGCAGGGCCGCGTCGAAGAAGCCGGCCGCCTCGACCGGCACAGCCTCGACTGCGAAGAGCTCGACCGCGAAGACCTCGACGAGGAAGACCCCGGCCAAGAAGCCGAAGGCGTCCTGAGCCATGGCCGCCAGCTCGGCCGCGGCGAGGTCCGGTGGTGACGCGCAGACGCTCGACGTGGGCGGTCGCCGCGTGCGGCTCACCAACCCGGACAAGGTCCTCTTCCCGGGCGACGACGAGCACGGGCCGACGACCAAGGGCGAGCTCGTCGACTACTACCGCCGGATCGCCCCGGTCATGCTGCCGCACCTCGCGGGTCGGCCCGTCACGCGCAAGCGGTGGCCGAACGGGACCGAGCAGCAGTCCTTCTTCACCAAGAACCTCGACTCCGGGACGCCGGACTGGGTGCCGCGCGCGGCGGTCGAGCACCAGCACCGGGTGGCGACCTACCCGCTCGTGGAGGAGGAGGCGGCGCTCGCGTGGGCGGCGCAGCTCGCCGCGATCGAGCTGCACGTCCCCCAGTGGCGCCTGCCGGAGGCGGCGCGCGACCAGCGGCCGGGCGGCTCGCCGTACGTCCTGGAGGAGGCGACGGCCGACCCGGACCGGCTCGTCGTCGACCTCGATCCCGGCCCCGGCACGACGATGCGGGACGTCGCGCGGGTGGCGCTCGCGGCCCGCGACATCCTCGAGGGCGCCGGCCTCGCGGTCTTCCCCGTGACGTCGGGGTCGAAGGGGCTCCACCTGTACGCCGGCCTCGGCGGCGCTCACGCCATCTCCTCGGCGCAGGCCCGCGAGGTCTCGGCGGAGCTGGCCAGGGCGCTGGCCGCCGAGCTGCCCGACCTCGTCGTCACCTCGATGAAGCGGGCGATCCGCGACGGCAAGGTCTTCGTCGACCACTCGCAGAACAACCCGGCGAAGACGACGGTCTCGCCCTACTCGGTGCGCGGGCGGGCGCGGCCGTGGGTGGCGGCGCCACGGACCTGGGCCGAGATCGAGGCCGCGGCCGAGGGCGAGGGGCTGCCGCAGCTCACGATGGCCGAGGTGCTGGAGCGGGTGGCGCGGGACGGTGACCTGCTCGCGCCGCTGCTGCCGGCGGGGGAGTCGTCGGGAGCGCCTTCGCCGGGCGCCGCCTCGCCGGGGCCGGCCCGGCCGCGGGCGGCGCGCCGGCCGCGACCGAGCCAGCCCGTGGTGCCCTCGACACCGCCACCGCCCACCCTCGCGCGCATGCCCGCGCTCCCGGACCCGATGCTCGCCTCGACGCTCGACCCGGCCCGCGAGGCCGAGCTCGCCGCCCCCGACGCCGGGACGCGGTGGCGGTTCGAGCCGAAGTGGGACGGGTACCGGGTGCTCGTCGTCGTCGGCCCGGCGGCCGGGGCGGCGGACGTCGGCCCGTCGGGCGGAGCTGACGAGGAGGCGACCGCCGTCGCCCTCGTCACCCGATCGGGCCGCGACGTCACGGCCGAGTTCGGGCCGGTCGCCGCGGTGCCGCCGGCGCTCGCCGGGCACGTGGGGATCCTCGACGCGGAGGTCGTCGCGCTCGACGAGGCCGGTCGGCCCAGCTTCCAGACGCTGCAGAACCGGACGTTCAACGGCGACCGCCTGCGGCTCATGCTGTTCGACGTGCTCGAGCTCGACGGCGTCGACCTCGTCGGCCACCCCCTGGACGCCCGCCTCGAGGTGCTCTCCGCGCTGGACCTGCCGCCGGCCGATCCCGGCCGTCTCGCGGCGACGGGGCCCGGGGCCTGGGTGCAGACCGAGCCGCTCGCGGACACCCTGGCGGCAGCGATGCGGGAGAGCCGGGAGCTCGACGGGGAGGGGGTGCTCGCGAAGCGCCGCGACTCCCGCTACCAGCCCGGGCGGCGCAGCGGGAGCTGGGTCAAGGTGAAGCACCTGCTCGAGGTGCGCGTCGTCATCGGTGGCTTCACGGCCGGTCAGGGTCGCCGCGCGGGCGGGATCGGCGCGCTGCTCGTCGGGACGCGGGACGACGGGGGTCGCCTGCGGTACGCGGGCAAGGTCGGGACGGGCTTCTCCACCGCCGCGCTGGAGCGCCTGCTCGCGCGGCTGCGCCGGCTCGAGGTCGCGGAGCCGCCGTTCGCCGGCGGGCTCGACGCCGTGCCGCGGGCCGATGCGCGCACGGCGACCTGGGTCCGTCCGGAGCTGGGCGGCGAGGTGCTGGCCGACCAGTGGACGGACGGTGGCCGGCTGCGGCTGCCCCGCTGGCAGGGTGACGTCGAACCGGTCGAGTGACGACGCGGCGGTCGGGGCCTGTGGAGAACTCGCGAGGAACCGGGAACGTGTCGGTCGGCGCACCTACGGTAGTTCCGTGAGCGACCCGACCTCCCCGGCCACACCTCCGGCCTACCAGCCCGGCGGCTACGCCCCCCGACCCGCCGCGCCGTCGGGCGGGCCGGGATCGCCGGGGCAGCCGGTCGGGTCGCCGTTCGCGACCGGTCGGTACGTGCCAAGGACCGAGACGCGCTGGCTCTGGTGCGTCGCCGGGCTGATCCTGTCGATCGCCGTGGTCGTCGCCTCGGTCCGACTGTTCGTGCTGACCCCGGCCTGGCGGATGGTCGACCAGGCGGCGTTCCTCGGCTCGACCCTGGGGCGCGAGCAGGTCGAGCCGTACGCGAAGGTGGTGCTGGGCGTCGTGTCGCCGCTGTTCCTCGTCGGCGCCACGATCGTCGCGGTCGTCCTGGCGCTGGCCCGGAAGGCGTTCGGGGACGCGGTGCGCGCCGTCGTCGTCGTGGTCGGCGCGAACCTCACGACGCAGCTCCTCAAGGGGGTCATCGAGCGTCCGATCGACGACCTTCCGCAGGCCACCTACGGCAACTCCCTCCCGAGCGGGCACACGACCGTCGCGGCCTCGGTCGTGGCGATCCTGCTCATCGTCGTCGGACGGTCGTGGCGGCCGCTCGTCGCGCTGCTCGGTGTCCTCTACGCGGGCGCGACGGGCATCGCGACGCTGGCGCTCGCCTGGCACCGCCCGTCCGACGCGGTGGCGGCGTTCGCGGTCGTGGCTGCGTGGTCGCTGCTCGTGCTCATCCCGAACCGGGGGCGCGCGGTCCCGGACGTGGTCGTGAACCCGCTGCGGATCCTCGTGTCCTGGCTGCTCGGCGTCGCGGCGGTGGCGGGCCTGACCGTCGGGTTCGTCGCCTTGTCGGTGGCGTTCGCCCGGGCGGGCGGGGACCTGTCGAGCGGCAGCGCGCTGCTGGAACCCGTCACCCGACGGGCCGCCTACGTCGGCGCGTGCGCGGGGACCGGCGGGGCCGCCGCGTTCTTCGTCTGGTGGCAGCTCCTCGCCCGACGCTGACGTCGCCGGTCCGTCCACAGGTTTCGGCCGGCGGTTGCGCCGGGTCCAGGGAACCGGGGTATCGTCCGCGCAGGACCTCCGCCGCGGCGACCGCCGCGCGAGCGTCCGAGTCCCGCCGCTCGCGCGGGACGCCTCGAACACGTAGCACGCACCAGTCACCGGCCGATCCGCCGGTCGATGGAAGGTATGTCCTTGGCCAGCACGCCCACCAAGCTCGTCATCGTCGAGTCGCCGACGAAGGCCCGCACGATCTCGCGGTTCCTCGGTTCCGGCTACGAGATCGAGGCGAGCGTCGGGCACATCCGCGACCTGCCCCAGCCCTCCGAGCTTCCGGCGGACATGAAGAAGGGTCCGTACCGGAAGTTCGCGATCGACGTCGAGAACGGGTTCGACCCCTACTACGTCGTCGACGCCGACAAGCGCAAGAAGGTCGCCGAGCTCAAGAAGAAGCTCAAGGACGCGGACGAGCTCTACCTCGCCACCGATGAGGACCGCGAGGGCGAGGCCATCGCGTGGCACCTGCTCGAGGTGCTCAAGCCCAAGGTTCCGGTCAAGCGGATGGTGTTCCACGAGATCACCAAGGAGGCGATCGAGCGCGCGCTCACGGCCACCCGGGACCTCGACACCGGCCTCGTCGACGCCCAGGAGACGCGCCGCATCCTCGACCGGCTCTACGGCTACGAGGTCTCGCCCGTGCTGTGGCGCAAGATCGGCCCCGGCCTGTCCGCCGGTCGCGTGCAGTCGGTGGCGACGAGGCTCGTCGTCGAGCGCGAGCGCGAGCGGATGGCGTTCCGCAGCGCGACCTACTGGGACGTCTCGGCCGACCTGGTCGCCCCGCGGGACACGGGCCGCTCGACGGCCGGCAACGCCTTCACGGCGCGGCTCACCTCGCTCGCGGGCCGCCGCGTCGCGACGGGCCGCGACTTCGACGACACGGGCGCGCTGCGCTCCCCGGACACGGTCCACCTCGACGCCGTCGCGGCCGGTGAGCTCGTCACGGCGCTGGAGCCGGCGTCGTTCGCGGTGTCCTCCGTCGAGACCAAGCCGTACACGCGTCGCCCGGCGCCGCCGTTCACCACCTCGACGCTCCAGCAGGAGGCGAGCCGCAAGCTGCGGCTCAACTCGCGCGCGGCCATGCGCACGGCGCAGTCGCTCTACGAGCGCGGCTACATCACCTACATGCGCACCGACTCGGTGACGCTGTCCAACGAGGCGATCACGGCGGCGCGCCGCCAGGCCGCCGACCTCTACGGCGCCGAGTACGTGCCGGAGGCGCCGCGGTTCTACGCGAACAAGTCGAAGAACGCGCAGGAGGCGCACGAGGCGATCCGCCCCGCCGGCGACCACTTCCGCACGCCGGCGCAGGTGGCCGGTGAGCTGCGCGGCGACGAGTTCAAGCTCTACGAGCTCATCTGGAAGCGCACGGTCGCCTCGCAGATGGGCGACGCCCGCGGCTCGACGGCGTCCGTCAAGGTCGCGGCGTCGACGACGGCACCGGTCGCGTCCGAGATCTCGGGGACCTTCGCGGTCGGCACGCCGGCCGAGCTGAGCGCGTCCGGCACCGTCATCACCTTCCGCGGGTTCCTCGCCGCGTACGAGGAGGGCCGCGACGCCAGCCGCTACGACCGCGACCCGGCATCGGCGCAGGCCGAGGGGGCCGGCTCGGGCACCGGGGCGGCCCGGGAGTCGCGCCTGCCGGAGCTGGAGCTGGGCGACGCGCTCGGCGTCGACGGCCTCGAGGCCGACGGCCACGAGACGTCCCCGCCGCCGCGCTACACCGAGGCCTCGCTCACCGCGGCGCTGGAGGACCGCGGGATCGGCCGGCCCTCGACGTACGCCGCGACGATCTCCGTCATCGTCGACCGCGGCTACGTGCTGCGCCGCGGGCAGGCGCTCGTGCCGAGCTGGCTCGCGTTCTCGGTCGTCCGGCTCCTCGAGGACCACTTCGGGCCGCTGGTCAACTACGACTTCACGGCCGCGATGGAGTCCGACCTCGACCGCATCGAGCGGGGGGAGCAGGACCGCGTCGCGTGGCTGCGCGAGTTCTACTTCGGCCCGTGGGCGTCGGGGACGCCGGGGCTCAAGCCGCTCGTCGACGACCTCGGCGAGATCGACGCCCGGGGGATCAACTCGATCCCCGTCGGCGACGGCATCACGCTGCGCGTTGGTCGGTACGGGCCCTACCTCGAGGGGACGGGCGAGGCGGGCGAGCCGCTGCGCGCCTCCGTCCCCGAGGACGTCGCTCCCGACGAGCTCACGGCCGAGAAGGCGCGCGAGCTGCTGCTCACGCGCAACGACTCCGACCGGGAGCTGGGCGTCGATCCCGCGACCGGGTACGCGATCGTCGCGAAGAACGGGCGGTACGGCCCGTACGTGACCGAGGTGATCCCGGACGACGCGCCGGCCGTCGCGGAGGGTGCTGCGGAGGGCGGTGCGGCTCCGGCGAAGGGGCGCAAGAAGGCCCCGGCGAAGCCGAAGCCGCGCACGGGCTCGCTGTTCGCGTCGATGGCGCTCGACACCGTGACGCTGGAGCAGGCGCTGCAGCTCCTCACGCTGCCCCGCGTCGTGGGCGTCGACCCCGAGTCCGGCGACGAGATCACGGCGCAGAACGGCCGGTACGGCCCCTACCTCAAGAAGGGGACGGACTCGCGCTCGCTCGAGAGCGAGGAGCAGCTCTTCGACGTCACCCTCGAGGAGGCGCTCGCGATCTACGCCCAGCCCAAGCAGCGGCGCGGTCAGCGCGCCGCCGCGGCCAGTGCGCTGCGCGAGCTCGGCACGGATCCGGTGAGCGAGAAGCCCGTCGTCGTCAAGGACGGCCGGTTCGGCCCGTACATCACCGACGGCACGACGAACGTCACGGTGCCGCGCGGCGACACGGTCGAGGACCTGACGCCCGAGCGGGCGTACGAGCTGCTCGCCGACAAGCGCGCCAAGGGGCCGGTCAAGCGGGCCACCCGCTCGACGACGACGCGCTCGCGCGCCACCGCGAAGAAGAAGTAGCGGCGGTCCCGGGGGCGCGTCGGCGCCGCCGCTGGTGCTCGCCGTGGCCACCGTGGGAGCGGGTTGCTTCGGGTATCCGGCGTGAGCGTGGCCACGGCGGTGACCGTGGCCACCGCGGCGTCGGTTGCTCCCGTTGCCGGGCCAGGCGTGGTCTCGGCGGACACCGTGGCCACCGTGGGACCGGGTAGCTCCGAGCATCCGGCGTGAGCGTGGCCTCGGCGTGGGCCGTGGCCACGGCGCCACCGCCTGGGGTCCGCCGCTCTTCGTCCCGGCGCTGGACCTAGGCTCGGAGCATGAGCACCGACGCCGCGCCCGCCCTCACCCAGCCGAGCTCCTACCCGGACCCCGCCGACGCCCCCGCCATCCGCTGGGGCATCATCGCCCCGGGCGGCATCGCGCGGAAGTTCGCCACCGACGTCCCGGGGCACACGGCCTCGACGGTGGACGCCGTCGGCTCCCGCGACCTCGGCCGCGCCCAGGCGTTCGCCGCCGAGTTCGACGTCCCGCGTGCTTACGGCAGCTACGCCGAGCTGGTCGCCGACCCCGACCTCGACGCCGTCTACATCGCCTCCCCACACAGCGAGCACCGTGACCTCGCGCTCCTCGCCCTCGAGGCCGGCAAGCCGATCCTGGTCGAGAAGGCGTTCACGCGGAACGCGGCCGAGGCGCGCGAGGTCCTCGACCTCGCGGCGAGCCGCGACCTGTTCGTCATGGAGGCGATGTGGGCGCGGTTCCTGCCCCACTACCGCGCGGTGGTCGACGCGGTGCACGCCGGCGTCATCGGCGAGGTGCTCTCGGTCGACGCGCTGCACGGGCAGATGCTCGTCGGCGGCAACGACCGCCTCTGGCTCCCCGAGCTCGCCGGCGGCGCCCTGCTCGACCTGACCGTCTACCCCCTCTCCTTCGCGCACGCGCTGCTCGGCGTCCCCGACTCCATCCACGCGTTCGGCACCCTCACGGACCTCGGCGTCGACGCGGCCGAGACGGTCGTGCTGCGCTACGGCGACCGGGCCGTCGCCGTCGCGCACGCCAACCTGGAGACGGCGCTGGCGAACGACGCGAGCGTCGCCGGGACGCTCGGCCGCATCGACGTCGAGCGGACCTTCTACGCCCCGTCCGACGTCGAGCTGGTCCGGCACGACGGGACCACGGCCTCGGTGCACGGCCGGGTCCCCGGCGGCTTCCAGTACGAGGCGGCCGAGGTGGCGCGCTGCCTCGCCGCCGGCGAGCTGAGCTCGCGGCTCATGTCGTGGCAGGCGACCGTCGAGGTCATGGAGATCATGGACGAGGTCCGCGCGCAGCTCGGGGTCGTCTACCCCGGTGAGTAGTCGCGCCCGTCGCGGGACGGACGGGTGCGGTCGCCGGCCGGGCCGAGGCGGCTGTGGACGCAGCGCGTCGTTGTCGGTGGGCGACCGTAGGGTGAAGCCATGAGCACGACGCCGGACGACGACGCGACCACCGGCCTGCCCGCGCGGGGCGTGTTCGTGTCGTTCGAGGGCGGTGACGGGTCGGGCAAGTCGACGCAGTCGCGCCTGCTGGGCGAGTGGCTGGAGCAGGCGTTCGGCCGGGAGGTCGTGCGGACGCGCGAGCCCGGCGGCACCCAGCTCGGTCGGACGATGCGCGAGCTCGTGCTGCACGGGGAGGACGTGGACCCCCGGACCGAGGTGCTGCTCTACCTGACCGACCGGGCGCACCACGTGGCGAGCCTCGTCCGACCGGCGCTGGAGCGCGGCGCCGTCGTCATCACGGACCGGTACCTCGACTCCTCGCTCGCCTACCAGGCGGGGGGCCGGGAGCTCGACCTCGCGCGGCTGCGCGACATGCAGCTCTGGGCCGTCGACGGGCTGCTGCCGGACGTCACGATCCTGCTCGACCTGGACCCGGCCCTCCTGCCCCAGCGGCTCTCGGCGACCGGCCTCGCGCCGGACCGGCTCGAGCGCAGCGGCGAGCAGTTCCACCGCCGCACGCGCGAGGCCTACCTCGCGCTCGCTGCGGCCGAGCCGGAGCGCTGGCGCGTCCTCGACGCCTCGGCCGGCATCGAGGAGATCGCGGAGCAGGTCCGCGCCGCCGTTGCGCCGCTGCTCGACCGGGCTCGCGCACGCGCGGCGGGCGCCGCTGGCGACCCGGTCGACGGTGCCGGCGGCGGTACCGGCGGCGAGCCGGGCGCTGCGCCGCGTCCCGGCGGGCGGCTCGACGCGTCGACGGTGGCCCCGTGAGCGCCCCGGGCGGCGTCGTCGACGACCTCGACGAGCCGGACGCCGCGATCTGGTCCGACGTCGTCGGTCAGGACGCGGCCGTCGCGGTCCTGCGCCGCGCGGTCGCCGACCCCGCCGCGATGACCCACGCGTGGCTCGTCACCGGCCCGCCCGGCTCAGGTCGCTCCGTCGCGGCGCGCGCGTTCGCCGCCGAGCTCATCGCCGACTCCGTCCGGGACCGCCAGGGTCCCGACGTGGCCGACGCCGCTGCCGCCCGCGTCCTGCGCGGCACCCATCCCGACGCGACGGTCGTGGCGACGGACAAGACCGTCATCACGGTCGCGGAGGTCCGCGAGCTGGTCACGCTCGCGCAGCGCGCCCCGGCGGAGTCGGGCTGGCGCGTCATCGTCGTGGAGGACGCGGACCGGATCGTCGAGCGCAGTGCGAACGCCCTGCTCAAGGCCATCGAGGAGCCGCCGCCGCGGACCGTGTGGGTGCTGTGCGCGCCGAGCGAGCAGGACGTCATCACGACGATCCGCTCCCGCTGCCGGCACGTCGCGCTCCGCGTGCCGCCGGCGCAGGCCGTCGCCGACCTGCTCGTCCGGCGCCACGCCGTCTCCCAGGACCGGGCGCTCACCGCCGCGCTCGCCGCGCAGAGCCACATCGGTCTCGCCACGCGCCTCGCGCTCGACGAGTCCGTCCGCGAGCGGCGCGCCCGCGCCCTCGAGATCGCGACGAGCGTGCGCGGCGTCGGGGACGCCGTCATCGCGGCGGGTGAGCTGGTCGAGGTCGCCACGGCGCAGGCGACCGCGGCCGCCACCGAGCGTGACGCGGCCGAGAAGGCCGAGCTGCTGCGCGCGCTCGGCGCCGACGGCGAGGGGACGCTCCCGCCCTCGGTCCGCGCCCAGATCCGTCAGCTCGAGGACGACCAGAAGCGCCGCTCGCGCCGCGCCGTCGTCGACGGACTCGACCGGGCGATGACCGACCTGCTCTCCTTCTACCGCGACGTGCTCGCCGTCCAGGTCGGCGCCGACGTCCCGCTGGTCAACACCGAGCAGGCCGCCGACGTCCGCAGCGTCGCCGCCGCGTCCTCGGGGCCGGAGCAGACGCTCCGCCGGATGGACGCGATCCAGACCGCCCGGACCCGGCTGGCCGGGAACGTCGCGCCGCTGCTCGCGGTCGAGGCGATGACCGTCTCGTTGCGACCGCAGGGCTGAGGACGGCTGCCATGATGGTCGACGACGACGCTGGCGGCCCTCGGGCGGTGGCCGCGCGGTTAGGGAAGCGACACGGGAACGGGCAGGGAGCGCCGATGGTGGACGGACGTGGGCGGACCGGGAGACGGGCCGGGGCGGCGCGCGCGCTCGCCACGGCCGGGGTGCTCCTGGCCCTCGCCGGAGCGATGGCCGGCTGCCGGTCGCAGGCGCCGATGCTCCAGCCGGTCGCGCCCGTGCCAACCCTCACGCCCGCCGACGGGTGACCCGGTGAGGACCTCGTCGTCGCGCGTCCTCGCCGCCATCGTCGCGCTCGGGGTCTGCCTCGGACTCACGGCCTGCGTCCCGGGACTGATCGACCCGTTCGCCGGCGGGAACGGGTCGAGCACCGACCCGTCGGACGCCGACGACACCACCGACCCGGACGACCCGAGCGATGCCGCCGAGGCGCCCGTCGTGCTCGACCCCGGGCCGAGCTCCACCGCGATCGACTGGCGCCCCTGCGACCACCACGCCCGGTTCGACTGCGCCGAGGTGCTGCTCCCGCTCGACCACGCCGACCCCGGCGGCGACCAGGTGCGGATCGCGCTCAGGCGGCTGCCGGCCGGCGGCCCGGAGGAGGAGCGGCTCGGGACGCTGTGGATCAACCCGGGCGGGCCGGGGGAGTCCGGCATCGACCTCGTCACCATGGTCGGGTCCTTCTTCGGCGACGACCTGCTGGAGCGGTACGACGTCGTCGGCTTCGACCCGCGCGGCGTCGGGGCCTCGACGCACGTCGTCTGCCTGCTCGACGGCGAGGACGACCCGTCGTGGGTCGATCTCGACCTCGACACCCCCAAGGGCCTCGCCCGGGTCGAGTCCGGGTTCACGGCGCTCGGCGAGCTGTGCCGCGAGCGGTCGGGTGCGCTGCTCGACCACGTGAGCACCGCGGACACCGTCGCGGACCTCGAGGCGCTGCGCGCCCTCACGGGCGAGCAGCTCAACTACCTCGGCTACTCCTACGGCACCCTCATCGGCGCGGTGTACGCCGACACCTACCCCGAGCGGGTCGGGCGGATGGTGCTCGACGGCGCGATCGACCCGTCGGTCGGCTACACCGACCTGCAGGCGCAGCAGACCTGGACCTTCCAGCGAGCGTTCGCCCGGTTCGTCACGACGTGCCGGGAGGACGCGGACTGCCCGCTCGACGCCGACCCCCGCGCGGCCGAGACGCAGGTGCTCGACTGGATCGACGAGCTGGACGTCTCCCCGGTGCCGTCGGACGCCGAGGACGGCGAGCTGACGGGCCAGGAGCTCGTCGCCGCCCTGGCGTCGGCGCTGTACGCGCCGTGGGACTGGGACGTCGTCGTCGAGGACCTGGCCGACGCGGTGGCGGACTCCGACCCCGACGGCTCGGCGCTCGACGAGCTCCAGGGCGAGTGGTACGGCGGCGCCCTCAACTACCCGTTCTGGTTCTCCGCGATCGACTGCGTCGACTACCCGGTCGGGACCTTCGACGAGGCCGTGACGCACGCGCGCGAGCTGGCGGCGGGCTCGCCCGTGTTCGGCGCTGGCAGCATCGCGGAGATCCAGTGCGCGACCTGGCCGGCGAAGGCCCGCGACGAGCGCGTGCCGGTCAGCGGGACCGGTGCCGCGCCGATCCTCGTCGTCGGCACGCTGTTCGACCCCGCCACGCCGTACGCGTGGGCGGTCTCGCTCTCGCGTCAGCTCGAGTCGGCGACGCTGCTCACCTACGAGGGTGATGGCCACGCCGTCTACGGCGGTGTCTCGTGGTGCGTCGACGGGTTCGTCGAGGACTACCTGATCGACGGCGCCGTTCCGCCGCCGGGCATGAGCTGCCCCTCGGCCTTCTGAGGCTCGGCGGCTCGGGAGCCCCGCGCGACCCGCGGCGCCCGAGGGCCGCCCGCCTAGACCCGCTCGAGCCGCCGGGCGGTCGAGCCCCGCACCACGAGCTCGGTCCACGACTCCTCGTGCGGGCCGACCTCCTCGCCCAGCTCGACGGAGAGCGCGTCGACGTAGCGCGCGCCGAGGGCGCGGAAGTCGCAGCTCACCGTCGTGAGCGACGGGACGAAGAACGCGGAGCTGGGCGTGCCGTCGAAGCCGATGACGCTGACGTCGTCCGGCACCCTCCTGCCATGACGGGTGAGGGCGGAGATCGCGCCGAGCGCGATGTCGTCGCTGGCCGCGACCACCGCGGTGACCGCGCCGTTCGCCGCCAGCTCCTCGCCGGCGCTGCTCCCGCCCTCGGCCGACCACGTCGAGCGGACCACCGGGATCGCCGGCAGGCCGGCGGCATCCAGCGCGTCGCGCCAGCCGCGCTCCCGCTCGCGAGCCGACGGCCACATCGACGGGCCGCCGATGTGGGCGATTCTCGTGTGCCCGAGCGAGATGAGGTACTCGGTCGCCTCGCGGACGGCGGTCCGGTCGTGCTGCCAGAAGTCGTCGTGGGTCGACCCGAGCGGCGCGGAGATCACGTGCCGTGTCCCGGAGAGCCCGCTGGTCCTCGCGAGAAGCTGGTCGTTGACGTCGAGCAGGATGACGGCGTCGAACCGCTGAGCGAAGAACCGCTCGAGGATCTCGTCCGTCCCGCTCGACGGCGTGCTGGCGATACCCGCGATCGAGGTGAAGTAGCCGCGCGCCCGCGCGGCCTCCTCGACCCCCTGGACGAGCTGGGCCGGCCCGTACAGCGCGAGGTCGGCGGTGAGCACCCCGACCGTCATGGAGTCGCGCATCGCGAGCTGGCGCGCGGCGACGTTGGGCCGGTAGCCCAGGCGGTCGATCGCGTCCTTCACGCGCGTCCGCGTCGCCTCCGTGACGCTGGGGTGGGCATTGATGACGCGGGAGACGGTCTGCTTCGACACGCCAGCGGCGCGGGCGACGTCCGCCATGGTGGCTCCCGCCATCGTGCTCCTTCGCTCTGATCGGTCGCGATGCCACGAGACTAGCACTCCTCCGGTCGTCAGATGAGACCGGTCACATTGTTTCCTTCCGCTGGCCTCCCGCCCTGTTGACAGTCATGTTGGACGACCATATGGTCTCCATGTGACCGCTCACACGGAGCGGTGACGGATCGATGAGGAGCCGTCGACGTGACTGCGACGTTCGTGGAAGCCCATGCCACCCCTGCCCGTTCGAGAGCCCGGGACCGCGTGCTCTTCGGCGCCGCCTATTACCACGAGTACCAGCCGACGCCGCGCCTCCAGGCCGACCTCGACCTCATGGTCGACGCCGGCTTCTCCGTGATCCGGGTCGGCGAGGCGACCTGGTCGTCGTGGGAGCCCGAGGACGGCACGTTCGACCTCGACTGGATGCAGCCCGTCCTCGACGGGGCGCACGAGCGCGGCATCGCGGTGGTCCTCGGCACCCCGACCTTCGCCGTCCCCATGTGGCTGGCGCGCAAGTACCCCGAGATCGCGATCCGGCGCCAGGACGGCTCGCGGACCCCGTGGGGAACCCGCGAGGAGATGGACTACACCCACCCCGCCTTCCTGTTCCACGCCGAGCGGGTGATCCGCGCCGTCATCGGCCGCTACGCGTCCCACCCGGCCGTGATCGGCTTCCAGGTCCACAACGAGCCGGGCCTCCACCAGATCTACAGCCCCGCGGTCGTTGAGGAGTTCAAGGACCGTCTGCGTCGTCGCTTCGGAACGGTCGAGGAGCTCAACCGCGCCTGGGGCCTGACCTTCTGGTCGCACCGGCTCTCCACCTGGGAGGACCTGTGGCTGCCCGACGGCAACGGCCAGCCGCAGTACGACCTGGCCTGGCGCTCGTTCCAGGCTGCCATCACTCGTGAGTACATCGCGTGGCAGCGGGAGATCGTCGATCCGCTGATCCGTGAGGACCAGTTCGTCACGACCTGCCTCTCGCTCGACCGGCCCGCGTTCCACGAGCAGGAGCTCGCCGCGTCGCTGGACGTCACCGCGGCCAACCCCTACTACTTCATGCAGGACGACCTGGCCGCGCCGAGCGCCGGGCCGGGGGAGCAGTCGTGGCTCACCAGCGGTGCCTGGTCGGTCTCGCTCGCGGCGGACCGCGTGTTCGCGACGCGCCAGGAGCCGTTCCTCGTCTTCGAGACGGACGCCGGTCCGATCGGCGGCCCCGCGACCAACTACCCCGCCTACGACGGCCAGCTCGCCCAGTGCGCGTGGTCCTTCGTCGCGCGGGGCGCCGAGATGATCGAGTACTGGCACTGGCAGTCGCTGCACTACGGGACCGAGACCTACTGGGGCGGTGTTCTTCCGCACGACCAGCGTCCGGGGCGGATCTACCGCGAGGTCGCCGAGGTCGGCCGCCAGCTCGCGACGGCCGGTCCGGCCGTGGTGGGGCTCACGCCCGAGCACGACCTGACGATCCTCTACTCGGTGGCGTCGAAGTGGGGCCTCGCCTTCCAGCCGCACGTCTCCGACTCCGACGCCGACCCGCACAACCAGCGCAACGAACGGGCCTACGCCTCGATCCTCGAGGCGTTCTACCGCGGCGCCCACGAGGCAGGGGCGCAGGTCCGGCTCCTGCACGACACGCAGGTCGTCGGTGCCGACGGCGCCGAGCTCCTTGCGCCCGACGCGGCCGTCGCAGCTCACCCCGTCCTCGTCGTCCCCGGTCTCTACGTCGCCAGCGACGCGCTGCTCACCTGGCTCGACCGGTACGTCCGCGCCGGTGGCCACCTCGTCATCGGCCCGCGCACCGGCGTCGCCGACACGGACGCCTGCATCCGCGTCACGCCGAAGCCCTCCCTGCTGAGCGAGGTCGCCGGGGTCAGCTACCAGGAGTACGCCAACCTGCGATCGCCCGTCCGCGTCGTCGGTGAGGCCGGCGCCCCCTGGGTGAGCGAGGACGCAGCCGCCGTCGACTGGCTCGAGTGCCTGGAGGTCGCGGACGCGGACGTGCTCGCCCGGGTCGGTCACCGCCACTACGGGCGCTGGGCCGCCGTCACCACCCGGCAGTCGGGGAGCGGCCGCGTCACCACCGTCGGCGTCGTCCCCAACGACGCGCTCGCCCGTGACCTGGTGACCTGGGCGACCGGTGTCTCCGCGTGGGAGGCGACCCCCGGCGTGCGCCGCTCGTCGGCCCTGAACCGGGACGGCGACCGGATCCACGTCGTCCTCAACTGGTCCTGGGACGAGGGCGACGCCGTCGCTCCCACCGCCCTCGAGGACCTTCTCACCGGGCAGTCGCTCGCCGCCGGCGAGCGGCTCGCGCTCGCGCCGTGGGGCACGCGTGTGCTTCGCGAGCGGTCGTGAGCGACCGCCGGCCCGTCCCCGCAGTACCGGCTCCGAGACGACCCGTCCCGGAACCTCGACCGTCTCGAAGGAGAGATCCATGAACCGCACCACCCCGCGCCGCGCCCAGCTCGTCGGCGCGACCTGCCTCGCCCTCGTCCTCGCCGCCTGCTCCTCGGGTGACGGGGGCGGCGGGAGCGACGGCGACCTGACGATCGGCTTCGCCATGCCCGACGCGTCGGTCACCTACTGGACCGCGTACGTCAACGGGGTCGAGGAGAAGGCCGAGGAGCTCGGCGTCTCGGTGACCTTCACCGATGCCCGCAACGACACGAACACCCAGTTCGAGCAGGTCAACTCGCTGCTGGTCAGCGGGGTCGACGGCATCGTCCTGCCGCCGGTCGACACGACCTCCCTGCTCGGCGCGGCGACGGCCGCCGAGGACGCCGGTGTCCCGCTCATCACGTCCAACCGCGCGCTCGAGACCACCTACGGCGGGGTGGACGGCGCCTCGCCGAAGATCCACGTCGGCTTCAACGACGTCGAGATCGGGCGGCAGCAGGGCGAGATGGTGGTGAACGCCTGCGAGGGGATCGACCCGTGCAAGGTCGCCCTGCTCATGCAGCCGCTCGGCTCCACCCCGCAGATCGAGCGCACCTCCGGCTTCAAGGAGGTGGTCGCGGCCATCCCGAGCATCACGATCGTCGCGGAGCAGTCCGACAACCTCGACGCCAACACGGCGATGGAGCTCACCCGGACGATCGTCCAGCAGAACCCCGACCTCACGCTCATCGCGTCCCAGTACGACGACACGGCGGTCGCTGCGGCCCAGGCCGTCGGCGAGGCCGGGCTCGCCGACACGATCGACGTGTACGGCATCGGCGGGTCCAAGTCCGGCGTCGAGGCGATCGTCGACGGCACGCTCGCCGGGACCGTCTGGGTCTCGCCCCGCACGGACGGCGCCGACGCGCTCGAGGCGCTCGTCGCGATCCTGCGCGGCGAGGAGGTGGCGGGGATCGAGGAGATCAACGGCCGGCCGACCCTGCCCGTCGGGCTCGTCCAGGTGACGCAGGAGAACGCCGCGGACTACCCGGGCGAGTGGTGATGGACGCTCCCACCCGAGTGGACGGGGAGGAGGCGGTCGGCGTCAGCGACCTCGTGGTCACCTTCGGCTCCTTCCGCGCCCTGCGAGGCGTCAGCCTCAGCATCCGTCCCGGTGAGGTGGTGGGGCTGCTCGGCGAGAACGGCGCCGGCAAGTCCACGCTCATCAAGGTGCTCGCCGGCGTGTACCGACCCTCCGCGGGGACGGTCCGCCTCGGGGGCGAGGAGGTCACGCTCTCCTCGCCGCGCGAGGCGCTGCTCGCCGGGGTCGCGACCGTGCACCAGCACTCGATGCTCGCCGGCAACCTGACGGTGGCGGCGAACCTCATCCTGGGGGACGAGCCGCGCCGCCACGGCGTCGTCACCACCGCCGGGATCCGGGAGCGTGCCCGTGAGGTCGTCGAGCGCGTCGGCCTCGACCTGCCGCTCGACGCGACCGTCGACAGCCTCTCGCTCGCCGACCGCCAGCGCGTCGAGATCGTGCGAGCCGCTTCGCTCGCCACGTCCGTCATGATCCTCGACGAGCCGACCGCTGCTCTCGAACCGACCGAGGTCGCGGAGCTGTTCACGACGATCCGGCACCTGCGGGACCGGGGGATCGCGATCCTGTACATCTCCCACCGGCTGGACGAGATCCCCCAGATCTGCGACCGCGTCGTCGTGCTCCGCGACGGCCAGAAGGTCGGCGAGCTCGACGGTGCGCGCTGCGTGCCGGACGAGATCATCCCGTTGCTGGCCGGGCGGGCCATGGACGACCTCTTCCCGAGCCTGCCGGCGCCCGGCGAGGACGTGACGCTCGAGGCCGTGGACGTGCGGACGAGGAGCACCGCGCCCTTCTCGCTCTCCGTGCGCCGCGGCGAGGTCGTCGGGCTCACCGGCGCGGCGGGTGCCGGACAGCGTGTCGTCGCCCGCGCGCTCGCGGGCATCGAGCGCTCGACGGGCACCGTCACCGTCGCCGGGCGGCGCGTCCCGCCCGGTGACGTCGCCGGCGCCATCCGGTGCGGCATCGCGTACGTGTCCGGGGACCGGGCGGAGGGGGCGTTCCCCGAGCTCTCGGTCTGGCGCAACGCGGCCGTGGGGCTCTGGCCGCGGCTGAGCCGTCGTCTCGGGGTGCTGAGCGGGCGCGCCGAGCGGCGAGCCGGGACGGCGCTCGCGGAGGCCTACCGGGTGCGCGCCAACGACCTGTCCCAGCCGATCGGCACGCTGTCCGGTGGCAACCAGCAGAAGGTTCTCATCGCGCGCTGGGCCGGCATCGACCCGCGGGTCGTGGTGCTCGACGAGCCGACTCTCGGCGTCGACGTCGGCGCCCGCCGCGAGATCTACGACCTCATCGCGGAGAAGGTGGCTGACGGCACCTCGGTCGTGCTCGTCTCCTCCGACCATGCCGAGCTGCAGGCGATGAGTCACCGGGTGGTGGTGTTCGCCGACGGCCGGGCCGTCGCCGAGCTGCCATCGGCCGAGGCGACGGAGGAGGCCGTCCTCGCCGCCCGTATCTCCTCCCTCGCTCCAGACAAGGACAACTCATGACCACAACCGGCTCCGCTGTCTCGACCGCGCCCTCGCGTGGGGACGCCTGGCGGCTGACCTTCTCCCGGACGATCAGGCAGTCGGGTCTCCTGGTCTTCTTCACCCTCCTGGTCGTCGTCTTCGCCGTCCTGCGTCCGGAGTTCCTGTCCGAGGCGAACATCAAGAACATCCTTCAGAGCGCCGCGATCGTCGGCATCCTCGCGTGCGGGCAGACCGTCGTGATGCTCACCGGCGGCTTCGACCTCTCGATCGCGCGCAACGCGGTCGTCGCGGGGCTCGTGGTCGCGCTCGCCGCCCCGTCCGGTCCGCTCGCGATGCTGCTGGCGCTCGCCGTGGCCACCGGGATCGGGCTGGTCAACGGGACGCTCGTGGCCAAGGGGCGGGTGAACCCGTTCATCGTGACGCTGGGCAGCTTCACCATCCTCGGCTCGGTGGCGCTGCTGGTGAACAACGGCCAGTCGGTGAGCAACCTGCCGTCGTGGCTCACGGGCCTGACGTCGTGGAACGTCGGCGGGTTCAGCTCCGTCGTGTTCTGGTTCCTCGGGGCCGCGCTCGTCGTCCACCTCGTGCTCAGCTTCACCCGGTTCGGCCGGCACGTGTACGCGGTCGGCGGCAACCTCGAGGCGGCGCGCCTGTCGGGGATCCGGACCGACCGCGTGCTCGTGGTCGTCTACGTCGTCGCCGGGCTGCTCGCCGGGCTGGCCGGCATCCTGCTGACGTCGCGCCTCGGCACGGCGTCGCCGTCGGCGCTGCCGGGGGTCGAGCTCGACGCGATCGCCGCCGTCATCATCGGCGGGACGCGGATGAGCGGCGGTTTCGGATCGATCCCGCGCACGCTGATCGGCGTCTTCATCCTCACCAGCCTCACGTCGGCGCTCGTGATCCTCCAGGTCGCGACGTACTGGCAGGGCGTGCTCAAGGGCGCGATCATCGTGATCGCGGTGGCGGTCGACGTCGCGTTCAACCGCCGGAGGTAGCCGCCCGGAGCGCGCGCGACGCGGGGTGGCCGTCCTTCGGGGGCGGCCACCCCGCGTCGTGCTCCAGCGGTGCTAGTCCACCGTTGCTAGTCCACCGGTGCGGCGACGAGGCCGGTGGCCGGCTCGTCCGCGGCAGCCGTTCCCTCGGCGGCGGCCGTGTCGGCCCGCTCGGCCGTGTCGGCGCGCTCGGCGCGCAGGGCGCCGGCGAGGAACGTGAGCCCGAGGCCCTGCCCCCAGCCCTGCGTCCACTTGCGCGAGATCGACCGATAGCCGTCGAGGTCGCGCATGACGGCGGTCCCGGCCGAGGTGTTGAGCAGCCGGCCGTCGGGGGAGACGTTCGCGAGGACGCCGTCCAGCGCGCGCTGGACGGTCGAGGTGTGGAGCGGGTTGCCCGAGGCGAGCATGGCGGCGCCGATGCCGGCGGCGGCCGACAGCTCCTCGTAGGACTCCGCGTCGTCGAGCACCGTGCGCCACAGGCCGTCCGGCGTCTGCAGGGCGCGCAGGGCCGCGAGCTGGTCGCGCAGTGCGCAGTCGACGTCCATGAACCGCGGGTACAGGTAGGGCTCGGGCAGCGTCGACCCGACCTGGCTCATCGTGTAGGCGGCCCACGCGTTGGCGCGCGCCCAGTAGAAGCCGGACATGTGGTCGCCGGCGACGTTGTCGTACCCGTGGTAGAACAGCCCGGTCGCGGGGTCCTGCAGGTACTCCACGTGCCAGTAGTACTGGTTGAGGGCGTCGTCGACGAGGTCGCGGTCACCGAGCCGGACGCCGGCGCGGAGCATGAGGAACGCGGCCATGAAGAGCGTGTCGGCCCAGGCCTGCTCGGGGAAGTCGTTCCTCGCCGAGACCGTGTGCTGCAGGACGCGCTCGCCGAACCGGAGGGCGCGGTGGCGCAGGTAGTCGAGCTTGCTCTCGACGATCGCCCAGTACCGCTCGTCGCCCGTCACCTCGGTGAGCGTGAGCAGCGCGTGCCCCATCGCGCACGTGTTGACGGTCCAGCCCGGCAGCCCGAGCGCGACGAGCTCGTCGACGCGCCCCCGCAGCAGGTCGAGGTACTCGGAGTCCTGCGTCGCGCCGAACGCCTCGGCCACGCCGTAGTAGGCGACGCCGCACGGCCAGTCCCACGTGAGGTCCATCGACATCGTCTTGCGGACCATCGCGTCGAGGTCCCGGGTGACGAGGTCGCGATCGAGGCTGAGGCGGATCATGCGGGTTCCTTCTCCGTGGTCGTGGGTCGAGCCGAGCGGGCGGGACGGTCGTCGTCCCGTGCGGCGGGTCGTGCGGGTGGCTGGTGGGTCGTGCTGGGCGTGTGGTGCGTGGTGGGCGTCAGGTCCGGGTGGAGTCGCGGACGACGACGGTGAAGTCGGGGCTCACGTGCCCCTGCTCCGGCACGTCGTCGCCGCGCAGCAGGGAGTCGAGCAGGCCGAGGGCGAGGTCGGCGGCGGCGGCCTTGCCGGGGTCGACGGTCGTGAGCCCCGGCACGCTGTAGGTGGCCTCGTCGACGTCGTCGAAGCCGACCACCTGCACGTCGTGCGGGACGCGGACACCGGCGTTCGCGAGGGCAGCGAGCGCGCCGAGCGCGATCATGTCGTTGAACCCGAAGACGGCGTCGAACTCGACGCCGTCGGCGAGCAGGTCGCGCACGGCCTCCATGCCGGCGGAGCGGTGCCAGGTCGTCGTCTCGCGGACGAGCTCGGGGGAGGGGACGAGCCCGGCCTCGACGAGCGCGGCGGCGTAGCCCTCGAAACGCGGCGTCGCCGAGCCCGGACGCTCGTGCGGGCCGATCGCCGCGATCCGTCGCGCACCGCCCGCGATGAGGGTCTCGACGGCGGCCCGGCTCGCGTCGCGGTTGCGGTAGGTGACCTGGGGGCACGCGGCGTCGGCGCCGCGCTCGCCGAGCAGCACGACGGGTGGCCGGCGGCCGGCCCGCGAGGCGAGGACGTAGTCGATCTCGTGCCCGTTCAGCTCCTGCGGGATGTAGAGGATGCCGTCGGCGTAGGAGGTCCAGACCCCGGTGAGCGTCGACTCCTCGCGGTGCCGGTCTCCGTCGAGCACCTCGACGGAGACGCGCAGGTCGTAGGCGCCGGCGGCGCGGATCAGCTCGCTAGCGAGCTCGGCGAAGAAGGAGTTGCGCAGCCCGGGCGTGATGAGCGCGACCGTCCCGGTCCGGCCGGAGCGCAGCGACCGCGCGAGCGGGTTCGGCTCGTACTGCAGGGCTCGGGCGGCCTCGCGGACGCGTCGGCGGGTCTCGGCGGCCACGCGCGGGCGGTTCTGCATGACGTTGGAGACCGTCGCCGGGGAGACGCCGGCGAGCCGCGCGACGTCCCGCAGCGTTGCGGGCTGGCGTTCGACCGTCACCGAGCCTCCCTCGTCACCGGGCTGTGTAAATCGATTCAATCACGATAGCGCATCGACGCCGACGTGGTGTCCGGTGGTGGGCGCCGGCGTCAGTCGGCCTGGGCCGGCCCGCGGTCGCGCGTCGGCGCGCGCTCGGGGTCGCGCTCCGAGGCGCGCTCGGGGTCGCGGGACGGGTCGGAGGAGAGGCGCACGACGAGCTCGGGCGCGAACTGGACCTCGGGCGCGGGGCGGCCCGCGTCGTCCGCGCCGGCGTCGCTCGCGTTCAGGGTGAGCAGGAGGTCGGCGGCGGACCAGCCGATCTGGTGCGTCGGCTGCCGGATGGTGGTGAGCGGCACCATGAGCATGCTCGCGAACGGCACGTCGTCATACCCGACGACCGCCATCTGACCCGGGACGGAGACGCCGGCGCGCAGCAGCGTGCGCAGCGCGCCGAGCGCGAGGAGGTCGTTGACGCAGAAGATGCCGGTGGGACGCCACTGCTCCTGCCGGGCGAGCAGGCGGTGCGCCACCTCCTCGCCCTCGTCGGCGTTGAGCGCGGGGACGGGCACCTCGACGAGGACCTCGTCGGGGTCGAGCCCCGCGTCGGCGACGGCCAGGCGGGCGCCGACGACGCGGTCGACGCACTGGCGGATCGTGCTCGGGCCCGTGACGACGGCGATCCGGCGGTGGCCGAGGTCGAGCAGGTGCTGGACGGCGAGGCGGCCGCCCAGCACGTCGTCGACGGCGACGGTCGGGAAGCCGGTGCCGAGCCCCGCGTCCATGAGCACGACGGGGGTCCCGCGGCGGCGGAGCGCCTCGTACTGGTCGAGGTCGTCGCTCGAGGGGGTGACGAGGATGCCGCGGACGCCGTGCTGCTCCAGGAGCACCAGCCGCTCGGACTCGCGCGACGGCAGCTCGTCCGACGAGGCGACGATGAGCGCGATCCCCTCCGGCGTGAGCCGGTCCTCGATGCCGCGCGTGACGGCGGTGAAGAACGGGTTGCCGAGGTCGAGGACGACGGCGCCGACGCTCTGTGCCACGCCGGCGCGGAGCTGGCGGGCGGAGCCGCTCGGGACGAACTCGAGCTGCGCGATCGCCCGCTCGACGCGCTCCCGGGTGGCCGGCGAGACGCGGCCCGGGCGGTTGAGGACGTTGCTCACCGTCCCGACCGAGACGCCGGCGAGGCGCGCGACGTCCGTGACTGACGGGCGAGACCTCATGGCTGGCTCCTGGCTGGTCGGACGGTGCGAGGTGATCGTATCGGCGCGCGTCGCGTTGGGGCTCGCGGGGTGGCTCGTGCTGAGGCTCGCGGGTGGCTACGGCCGGTGGGTCCAGGAGCCGAGCGGGGCCACGTCGTCGTCGAGCCCGAGGATGGCGCGGAACTCCTGCGCGACGTAGGCCGCGACCGTGCGCGCGCCGGCCGCGCCGAAGTGGGTGTGGTCGGGGGAGCCGTCGTCGGGGTTGCGGTGGCCGAACAGCCGCTCGCTCCCGGCCGGACCCAGGTGCTGGTAGAGCCACCGGGTGAAGACGGTGAGGTCGATGAGGGGGACGTCGGCGTCGCGGGCGAGGCGCCGGACGGCGCGGGGGTAGGGGCCGTGCGAGACGCGCAGCTCGCCCGCGTCGGTGAACAGGCACCGCTCGACGCTGGTCAGCAGCACCGGGCGTCCGCCGCGGTCCCCGACCTGCGCGACGAAGCGGGCGAGGTTGGCGCGGTAGCCGCCCTCGGCGTCCAGGGACTCCTCCTTCTGGTCGTTGTGACCGAACTGGATGAGGACGAGGTCGCCGGGCTCGATCGCGTCCAGCGTCGCTCGCCACCGGCCGTCGGCGACGAAGGACGCGGTGGTCGCGCCGCCGATCGCGCGGTTGGCGACGGGCAGGTCGACGTACTCGTGCAGGGCCGCGCCCCAGCCGGCGACGCCGGTGTCGTCGAGCGGCCCTGGCGCGACCGTGGAGTCCCCGGCGAGGTGGATGGTGCGGGTGGTGGCCGGGGTCGAGGTCGACATGGGGTCACGGTAGGAGTGAATCGTTACAGTCGTCAACGAGACCGGCTCTTGTGGTGGGGCGGGTGAGATCGGTGCGCGGGCGGGCGCGGTGGGTGGGTGCGGCGACGTGGTCGCGTCGGGCGGGCGCGGCGACGTGGTCGCCGTGGCGTCGGCCGCCAGGGCCGGCCCGGCCCGGCTGGGCTGGCCCGGCTGGGCTGGCCCGGACGGGCGGGCGGTCGACCGGCTCTGTCGAGCGCGGACGATCGGTGGCACCCTACGCAGATGAGGCAGCTTCGGTACTCGATCAACGTCACCCTCGACGGCTGTTGTCACCACGAGGCGGGGCTCCCGCCGGACGAGGATTCGATGCGCTACTGGACCGACCAGATGGCGCGCGCCGACGCTCTGCTGCTCGGCCGGGTGACGTACCAGATGATGGAGTCGGCCTGGCGCCGGCCGGTCACGGGTGACTGGCCGGACTGGATGCAGGAGTGGGACCTGCCGTTCGCCGCCGCGATCGATGGGGCGAGGAAGTACGTCGTGTCGAGCACGCTGGAGCGCGTCGACTGGAACGCCGAGCTGCTGCGCGGCGACCTGGAGCTCGCGGTTCGACGGCTCAAGGAGACTCCGGGCGAGGGGGACCTGTGGGTCGGCGGCGTGACGCTCCCCCTGGCGCTGGCGGACCTCGGGCTGATCGACGAGTACGAGCTTCTCGTCCACCCGGTTCTCGCCGGCCACGGGCCGACCCTGCTCGCCGGCCTGCGCGAGCGCATCCGGCTCGAGCTGGTCGACCGTCGGGAGCTGCCGTCGGGCGCGGTCGCTGTTCGACTCCGGCCCGCGCGGTAGGTCGCCCCTGGTCGAGGTGCCCGCGGCGGCGTGACGGTGGCCGCGGCGGCGTGACGGTGGCCGCGGGGCTCGCGGTGGCCACCGTGAGGCCGGGTGCTCGGGTCGATCCGCACCGGCGATGGCCGCGGCGGTCGTGGTGGTCACCGTGCTGCCGGCTGCCGGGGCTGACGCGATGCGGGGGCCCCGTGGCTGCTGGGCCGGGCTGGTGGTGGCCATGGGGGTCCTTCTGGCCGCGGTGGTGCTGGGTGCTTGAGTCGATCCGGTCCGGTGGTGGTCATGGCCGTCGATCCGGGCTGGTGGTGGCCGCGGGGGTCGTGGTGGCCACTGTGGGGCCGGGTGTTCGCGTGGATCCGGTCCGGTGGTGGCCACGGGGGTCGTGGTGGCCACGGTGGGGCCGGGTGTTCGCGTGGATCCGGTCCGGTGGTGGCCACGGGGCTCGCAGTGGCCACGGTGGGGCCGGGTGTCCGGGTTGATCCGGTCCGGTGGTGGTCATGGCTGTTGGGGCGCGCTGGTGGTGGCCGCGGGGCTCGCAGTGGCCACGGTGGGGCCGGATGTCGGGGGTGAAGCGGTCGGGTGGTGGCCACCGGGGCCCTGGTGTCCACGGGGGCCCTGCTGGCCACCGGGGGCACTGATGGCCACGGGGCCCCGATGGCCACGGGGCGGCGCCGGGCGAGACCGCCCCGGCCGGCGCCGCCCAGTCGTGGGACGTGTTGACACCAGAATCTGCCGACCCGTACGCTATGAAACGATTCACACACACCCGACCCGTGGCGAGTGCTCGACCCCCGAGCAGGCGACCGGGGCGTGGCTTCCCGCGCGGCGGAGCGTCCGCCCGACCCGGATCGAGGTACGTCATCGTGGATATCGACGCCGTCAAGGACGCGCTCGCCGCCCAGGCCATCGAGGTCCCCTCGTGGGCCTACGGCAACTCCGGCACGCGGTTCAAGGTGTTCGGCTCGCCCGGCACGCCTCGCGACCCGTTCGAGAAGATCGCGGACGCCGCCCAGGTCAACCTCTTCACCGGTGCCGCCCCGCGCGTCTCGCTGCACATCCCGTGGGACCGCGTCGACGACCTCGCCGCCCTCGCGCAGTACGCCCGCGACCTCGGCGTCGAGATCGGCACCATCAACTCCAACGTCTTCCAGGACGACGACTACCGCCTCGGCTCGCTCACCAACGCCGACGCCGCCATCCGCGCCAAGGCCGTCGCCCACCACCTCGAGTGCCTCGACGTGATGCGCGAGACCGGCTCGAGGGACCTGAAGATCTGGCTGCCCGACGGCACCAACTACCCGGGCCAGGACTCGATCCGCGCGCGGCAGGACCGGCTTGCCGACGGCCTCGCCGAGATCTACGCCGCCCTGCGCCCGGACGAGCGGCTCCTCCTGGAGTACAAGTTCTTCGAGCCGTACTTCTACACGACGGACGTCCCGGACTGGGGCACGTCCCTCGTCCACTGCCTCGAGCTCGGCGACCAGGCCATGGTCGTGCTCGACACGGGCCACCACGCCCCCGGCACCAACATCGAGTTCATCGTCGCGCAGCTCCTGCGGCTCGACCGGCTCGGCGCGTTCGACTTCAACTCCCGCTTCTACGCGGACGACGACCTCATCGTCGGCGCCGCCGACCCGTTCCAGCTCTTCCGGATCATGCACGAGATCGTCCAGGCCGGCGCCCTCGACCCCGCGGTCGGCGTCAACTTCATGCTCGACCAGTGCCACAACATCGAGGACAAGATCCCCGGCCAGATCCGGTCGATCATGAACGTCCAGGAGGCGACGGCCAAGGCGCTCCTCGTCGACGCCGACGCCCTCGCCGACGCGCAGGTCGCCGGTGACGTCCTCGGGGCCAACGCGATCCTCATGGACGCCTACGCCACCGACGTGCGCCCGCTCGTCGCGCAGGTCCGCGAGGAGAAGGGCCTCGACCCCGACCCGATGCGCGCCTACGCCGCCTCCGGCTACGCCGAGCGGATCGCGGCCGAGCGGGTCGGCGGCCAGCAGGCGAGCTGGGGCGCCTGACCCCCATGTCCGACGGCTCCACCGACCGCCCCGCCGATCCCGACCCACCGGGCCCGACCGACCCACCGGGCCCGACGGCCCCGTCCGCCGCACCCGCCCCGACCTGCCGCGCCTTCGCCGCCGTCGACCTCGGCGCGACGTCCGGTCGCGTCATCGTCGGCGAGGTCACGGGCGGGCCGGGGAGCGAGCGCGTCGAGCTGACCGAGGTCGCGCGGTTCGCGAACGAGCCCGTCCTCCTCCCGCCGACCCGCGGCGACGGCCCGGAGGTCCTCACCTGGGACCTCCCGGCGCTGTGGCGCGGCATCCTCGACGGGCTGCGCGACGCGGTCGCCCGGTTCGGCCGGCTCGCCGGCGTCGGGATCGACTCCTGGGCTGTCGACTACGGGATCGTCGACGACGCCGGGCGGCTCCTCGCCGCCCCCGTCTGCTACCGCGACGCCCGCACGACGCCCGTGCTCGCGCGCGTCTTCGACCGCGTTCCGGCCCCCGACCAGTACGCCGTCAACGGGCTCCAGGTCCAGCCGTTCACCACGGCGTTCCAGCTCCTCGCCGACCCCGTCGTCGCGACCCGCGTCGCGAGCACCCCGACGGACGGGGGCGCCGCGGCGCCGACCGCCCGCCCCCCGATCAGCGACGCCACCGGCGGCGGCCACCCGGCCGGCACCCCCGCCGGTGGCGCTCGCGTCCTCCTCCTGCCCGATCTTCTCGGCGCCTGGCTCACCGGCGTCGAGCGCGCGGAGCTCACCAACGCCTCGACCACCGGGCTGCTGGACGCCGCCACCCGGACCTGGTCGACGGACCTCCTCGCCCGGTTCGGCCTGCCGTCGGACCTGCTGCCCGACCTCGTGGCACCCGGCGAGCTCCTCGGTGCGGTCCGCCCGGCGATCGCGGCGCGGCTCGGGCTCGAGCGGCAGGCGACGCTGCCCGTCTGGACGGTCGGCTCGCACGACACGGCCTCCGCCGTCGTCGCCGTCCCGCTCAGCACGCCGAGCGCCGCCTACGTCTCGTGCGGCACCTGGTCGCTCGTCGGGCTGGAGCTGCCCGAGCCCGTCCTGACCGAGGCCTCGCGCGCCGCGAACGTGACGAACGAGGCGGGCGTCGACGGCACGGTCCGCTACCTCAAGAACGTCATGGGCCTGTGGGTCCTGTCCGAGGCGCTGCGCTGGTACGCGAGCGTCGGCGAGCCCGTCCAGCTCGCCGACGCCCTCGCCGCGGCCCGCGCGGTGCGGCCCCTGCGGACCGTCGTCGACATCGACGACGCCACCCTCCTGCCGCCCGGCGACATGCCGGGCCGCCTCGCCGTGCTCGCCCGTGCGACGGGTCAGCCCGTCCCGTCCGACGTCGGCGAGGTCGTGCGGTGCATCCTCGACTCGCTCGCGCTCGCCTACCGGCGCAGCGTCCGCGAGGTCGGGACGCTGGCCGGGCGCGAGGTCGACGTCGTCCACGTGGTCGGCGGCGGCGTGCACAACGCGGACCTCATGCAGCTCGCGGCCGACGCGCTCGGCGTGCCCGTCGTCGCCGGCCCCGCCGAGGGCGCGGCGCTGGGCAACGTCCTCGTCCAGGCGCGCGCCGCCGGACTCCTGGCGGGGACGCTGGCCGACCTGCGCCGCGTCGTCGAGCGCTCGACCACGCTCGTCACGTTCACCCCCGGCGCGACCGGCGGCGCCGGCGCCGCGGCGTGGGACGACGCCGAGACCCGGGCGCACGGCGGCGCCCCCACCGACCCGATCGACGACCCGCGGCCATCCCGCGGGCGTCACCCGTCCGCGACCACCCAGGAGCGACCATGAACGACGACCACCCGATCCGCCCCAGCCTCGGGGAGACCCTCGACAGCATGGGCGAGGCCGGTGCCCGGATCAGCGAGATCGACGCGGCCGAGGCCGGCGCCGGCAACATCTCCGTCTACCTCGGCTGGGACACCGAGGTGCGCCGCCGGTTCCCGATCGCCGAGGAGATCGAGCTGCCGCTGGCGGCCCCGCACCTCGTCGGCGGGACGCTGCTCGTCACCGGCTCCGGCCGGCGGCTGCGGCAGATCGTCGCCGACCCCGAGGCCTGCGTCGCCGCCGTCAAGGTGCACGACGACGGCCTGCACGCCACGATGTACACCTCCCCGAAGCGGCTGTTCGAGCGGCTGACCAGCGAGTTCAACTCCCACCTCGGCGTGCACGAGGACCAGGTCGCGCGTCGGGGCGTCGCGTTCCAGGCCGTGGTCCACGCGCAGCCGCCGCACCTCACCTACCTCTCGCACATCCCGGCCTACCAGGACACCGAGTACCTCAACCGGCACATCCTGCGCTGGGAGCCGGAGTCGATCGTCTCGCTCTCCCAGGGCGTCGAGGTGCTGCCGTTCTACATCCCCGGCTCGGAGCAGATGATGGCGGCGAACGTCGCGGGCCTGCGCGAGCGCGAGATCACGCTCTGGGGCAAGCACGGCGTCATGGCGCGGTCGGACCTGTCGGTGACGCGGGCCGTCGACCGGATCGAGTACGCCGAGACCGGCGCGAAGTACGAGTACATGGACCTCGCCGCCGGACGTCTGGCCGAGGGGCTCACGCGCGAGGAGATCGCCTCCGTCGCGCGCGAGTTCGACATCGACTCGCCCTGGGTCTGAGGAGCCGGGATGCCTCGCTACTGCTTCGTCTCGCGGGTCGCGCCCGAGCACCTCGCGGCGTACCGGGAGCGGCACGCCGCCGTCTGGCCCGAGATGCTCCGCGCCCTGCGTGACGCGGGCTGGCGCCACTACTCCCTGTTCCTGTCCGACGACGGGCTGCTCGTCGGGCAGTTCGAGGCGCAGGACCGGGAGGCCGCCCAGGCCGCGATGGCCGCGACCGAGGTGAACGCGCGCTGGCAGGCCGAGATGGCCCGGCTGTTCGTCGGCGACGGGAGCCCCGACGAGGAGTTCGTCTACCTGCCCGAGGTGTTCAACCTCGAGGAGCAGCTCGCCGCAGCTGACGAGTCGGGGGTCTGACGGCGCCGCGCCCGCGCCTCAGTAGATCGCGCGCCCCGTCGCGTCCGGGATGCCGGAGGCCCGGTGGAAGTACGTGCGGAGCTGGTCGCGCCACTCCACCGCGCTGCGCCGCTGCTCGGCCAGGCGCTCGCGGACCCGCGCGTCGTACGCCTCGGGGACGGCCGTCCCGACGAGGTCGGCGAGCGACGCCCACGCGCCCTCGACGTCGTCGAGCTGCTCGACGGCGTCGGCGCGCGAGTCGTAGACGTGCTGCACGACCGTGCTCCCGGAGTGCAGCACGTGCGTGTAGGGGACGTGGTGGAAGAACAGCAGCAGCTCGTCCGGGCAGGTCTCGAGCGACTCGTACGTCTCGCGCCACGGTGACGGGTACTGGCCGGTGTACCCGGTCCCGGTCGCGACGGTCCGGTCGACGCCGATCCCGTCGCGGTCGGCGAAGTGGTAGGTCCCCCACGGCGAGTACTCGTACCCCTCGACCGACGGCCCGTAGTGGACGCCCGGCGTCACCATGAAGCCGATCCCGAGCGGAGCCGTGTACGCCTCGTACCGCGCGAGCGAGTCGTCCATCATCGCGTGCAGCGCCGCGGCGATCCGGGTGAGCGCGGCGTCGTCGGCGCCCGCGAACGTGAGCGCGACCCACTCGTCGAGGATCTCCTCCGCCGTGAGCGAGGAGTCCCAGGCCAGCCGCCCGAACGCGTAGAGGTTCGCCTGCGCGAGGGGGTGCCCGGTCCAGAACGCGTCCGTCCCGACGTTCGACACCGCCGCGAGGCCGCCGGCCGGCTGCGGCCGGTCCGGGGAGGTCTCGCCCGCCGCGAGCTGGGCGACGGTGTGCTCTCCGTCGAGCCGGAAGCCCAGGTACTCCCGCCAGGCCGGTGCGAGATAGGCGACGTGGCGCTGCTGCCCGGTGTACTCCTGCGTGACCTGGAGCTCGACCGCGACCCGCGTGCGGGGCATCGCCGCGATGACCGGCGAGACCGGCTCCCGGACCTGGAAGTCCATCGGACCGTGCTTGACCTGGAGGACGACGTTCTCGGCGAACCGGCCGTCGAGCGGGGCGAAGTGGTCGTGGGCCGCGCGGGCCCGGTCGGTCGAGCGGTCCCGCCAGTCCTGCCGGTGGTCGTAGACGAAGGCCCGCCACACGACGGTGCCGCCGTGCGGACGCAGCGCCTCGGCGAGCAGGTTCGCGCCGTCGGCGTGCGTGCGGCCGTAGGCGAACGGCCCCGGCTGTCCCTCGGAGTCCGCCTTGACGACGTAGCCGCCGAAGTCCGGGATGGTCGCGTAGACGCGGTCGGTCGCCTGCCGCCACCACGCCCGCACGTCCTCGTCCAGCGGGTCGTTCGTCGCCAGGTGACCGAGCAGCCGGGGCGAGCCGAACGACACCGACAGGTAGGTGACCATGCCGTAGGCGCGGAACACGTCGGCCAGGCGGGCGACGTCCGCGAGGTCGTCCGTGAGCAGGTGCGCCTCGCGCTCGTGCACGTTGACGTTGTTCACCGCGACCGCGTCGATCCCGATCGAGGCGAGCAGCCGGGCGTACTCGTGCACGCGGGCGAGGTCGTCGCGGACGCGGCCAGCCTCGAAGAAGAGCGAGCCGCCGGCGTAGCCGCGCTCGACCTGCCCCATGACGGGGTGGACCTCCATGTTGTCCCAGTGGTCCAGCATCCGCCGCGGCTGTTCCGGCGCGTCGATGCTCACCCCGTCCGGCGTGCTCCGGCCCGCGAGCCGGGCGCGCGCCGCCGTCCGCGCCGCGGCGTACAGGCCGCGCAGCGCCGCGGCGCCGTCGTGACCGACGACGACGAGCCGCCCGCCGGTCCGGACGGTGACGGCGCCCCGCGGCGGCGGCGCGGGCAGCTCGGCCAGGCCGAGGTCGTCGGCGCAGGCGTCGCCGGTGGCGACGACGACGTCCGCCTCCCGCGCCGGCGCCGGCCGGGCGCCGGCGAGCTCGCGGCGCGCGGTGTCGAGGCAGGGCCCGTCCCCGACGACGGCGGCCGTGCCGGACGTCAGGGGCGCCAGCGCCTCGGGCGGCAGCCAGGCGGGGTGGACACGGGACGGGGTGGAACTCACGGGACGTGCTCCTCGGTCGAACTCGCGGTGCGGGTGGGTCGTGCTCGGTGTGGGGGTCGGTCGGGCTCACGCCGGGGCGGCGCCATCGGAGAGCCAGCGCGGCGTGAGCAGCGTGGCGAGCTCGGGTCGCCACAGCGGCGCCGTGTGCCAGCTCGCGGTGAGGTCGCCGGCGGCGCCGCGCTCGAGGACGATCCGGTGCGGCGTCGTCGGCACGACGACGTGGACGCGGACCGAGCCGTCAGCTCGCCGCTCGCCCCGCACCGCCAGCGCGAGGCTGTCGGCCGCGGCGCCCGGCGTCGCGCTCGCCCGGGTCGCCGGACCCTCGGCCCCCTGGGCGGCACCCGCCGCGCCGACGCCATCGGCGTCCGGTCCGGCGGCGGCCCCGACGACCGTGTGCGCCCACCGGTCGGCGGGCACGCGGACCCGCGCCGCGGCGTGCCCGGCGGCCGGCAGCGCGAGCTCCCAGACGGCGTCGGCGCCCCCCTCGGCCCCGCCCCCCTCGGCGAGGTCGGTGAGCGTCCAGCCGGTGACGTCGAGCGCACCGTCGGCCGGGAACGTCAGCGCGTCCCGGTCCGCCCACGAGTCGAGCGCGAGCACGAGCGGGGGCTCGGCGCCCTGCGCCGCGTCGCGCGGCGCCTCGCCCGCCGCGTCGCGCGGCGCGTCGCCCGTGGCGTCGCCAGCCCCCCGCTCGGGGCCCGGCGCGTCGCCCGTCACCGGGACGGACTCGACGAACCGCCAGAGCAGGTCGAGCGTCGCCTGCGTCGTCGTGGTCGCCCCCTGGTAGGAGATGACGAGGTCGCGGTCGGGGACGACGAGCACGAACTGCCCGTACGCGCCGTCGAGCCGGTACCCGTGCCGGCTGCGCCAGACCTGGAAGCCGTAGCCGAGCGCCCAGTCGTCGTCGTGGGTGTCCGGCTCGCCGCCGAGATCGAGGTCCGCGTTCTGCGCGTCGGCGGCCGGCTCGACCGTCGGCACCTGCGCCCGGCGCAGCTCCGCCAGGTAGTCGGCGGACAGCAGCTCTCGCCCGTCCCACACGCCGTCGCCGAGCAGCAGGCGGCCGATCCGGGCGAGGTCGGTCGCGCGGACGTGCAGTCCGGAGAACCCCTGCTGCACGCCACCGAGCGTGCGCCACCAGACCGGTTCGACCCCCACCGGGTCGAGGACGCGCGGTCGCAGCAGGTCGGTGAGCTCGCCGCCCGTGACCGCCCGGACGATCGCGCCGAGCAGGAAGCTCGCGGGGGAGTTGTAGGCGAACGTGCCGCGCGGCAGCTCCGGCGCCGTCGCGAGGAACGCGCGCGCGTCGAACGGCAGGTCGAGGGTCTGCTCGCGCGAGTGGCCGGTGCTCATGGTGAGCAGGTCGCGCACCGTCCAGCCGTACGGGTTGGGGGCGTCGAGGTAGGTGTCGACGGGGGCGTCGACGTCGACCAGCCCGTCGGCCACGAGGCAGCCGATGGCGAGCGACGTGAACGTCTTCGACACCGAGTAGACGAGCGCCGGACGGTCGATCCGGTACGGGGCCCAGGACCCCCGCAGCAGCTCGCGGCCGCGGTGCAGGACGAGGAGCGCGTGCGGGTCGAGGCCGGCCGGACCGAGGTCCGCGGCGAGCTTGCGCAGTGCGATGGCGGGGGTGGCGATGGGGTCGTCGTCCATGACGGTTCCACTCTCTCGAAACTATCGGTCCGGCGATGCGCGGCGGCGCGTCGCGGTCGGAATCGTGATCTAGCCGTGATCTTGCAGGCCGTGTCGGCCCCTTGACAACTTACATACTAGTTCCCTAACCTCCGAAATCAGCAGGTAGCGAAACTACGTCGATACTTTCGACCCACGAGGGAGTGGACGGCAGGATGATGGACGAGGAACGAGCCCCCGGGTTCGTGACCGGGCCGTGGCACGACGTCACGGCCACGCCCGACCAGCGCGCCCGCGCGCTCGTCGCGGCGATGACGCTGGAGGAGAAGCTCGCGCAGCTCGTCGGCCTGTGGGTCGGGGCGGATGCCTCCGGTGAGGACGTCGCACCCCACCAGGGTGACATGACGGAGAACGGCCCGTCCTTCGGCGACGCGATCGTCGACGGTCTGGGGCAGCTCACCCGCCCGTTCGGCACCGCCCCCGTCGACCCCGTCCTCGGCGCCCGCTCGCTCGCCCGGGCGCAGGAGTCCGTCCGGGCCGCCAGCCGGTTCGGCATCCCGGCGCAGGTGCACGAGGAGTGTCTGGCCGGGTTCGCCGCCTGGGGCGCGACGGCGTACCCGATCCCGCTGTCCTGGGGCGCGACGTTCGACCCCGAGCTGGTCGAGGACATGGCGGCACGGATCGGTCGGGCGATGCGCTCGGTCGGGGTGCACCAGGGGCTCGCGCCCGTCCTCGACGTCGTGCGCGACTACCGGTGGGGGCGCGTGGAGGAGACGATCGGCGAGGACCCCCACCTCGTCGCGACCATCGCCTCGGCCTACGTGCACGGGCTGGAGAGCACCGGCGTCGTGGCGACGCTCAAGCACTTTGCGGGCTACTCGGGGTCGCGGGCGGGGCGTAACCATGCGCCGGTCTCGGCGGGGCCGAGGGAGCTGGCGGAGGTGTTCTACCCGCCGTTCGAGATGGCGTTGCGCGAGGGTGGGGCGCGGTCGGTGATGAACTCCTACGCCGAGGTCGACGGGGTCCCCGCGGCCGCCGACGAGGCGCGGCTCACCGGGCTCCTGCGCGAGCAGTGGGGCTTCGAGGGCGTCGTGGTCGCCGACTACTTCGCCGTCGCCTTCCTCCGCACGCTCCAGCGGGTGGCGGGGAGCGACGGCGAGGCCGCCGGCCTCGCGCTGCGCGCCGGGATCGACGTCGAGCTGCCCTCGCCCTTCGCCTACACCGGCCCGCTCGCGGCCGAGGTCCGCGCCGGGCGCGTGAGCGAGGAGCTGGTCGACCGCGCACTCGTCCGGGTGCTGCGGCAGAAGGCCGAGCTCGGCCTGCTCGACCCCGACTGGGCGCCCGCCTCGCCGGACGTCGTCGACCTCGACCCGCCCGCCGACCAGGAGCTGGCGCTCCGGCTCGCCCGCGAGGCCGTCGTCCTGCTCGACGCCGGCGACGTCCTCCCGCTGGCGCCGGGCGCTCGCCTCGCGGTCGTCGGCCCGCTCGCCGACGACCCGTTCGCCATGCTCGGCTGCTACTCCTTCCCGGCGCACGTCGGCGTCCACCACCCCGAGGCCGGTCTCGGCATCGAGATCCCGTCGCTGCTGTCCGAGCTGACCGCCGTCCACGACGGGCCCGTGACCCACGCGCCCGGCTGCGACGTCCAGGCGCCCGGCCGCGACGGCTTCGAGCGCGCCGTCGAGCTGGCCCGGGACGCGGACGTCGCCGTCGTGGCGGTCGGCGACCGCGCCGGGCTGTTCGGCCGGGGCACGTCGGGCGAGGGGTGCGACGCCGCGGACCTGGCGCTGCCGGGGGAGCAGGCCGCGCTGGTCGAGGCGGTGCTCGCCACGGGCACCCCCGTCGTCCTCGTCGTCCTGTCCGGTCGTCCCTACGCCCTCGGCGCGTACGCCGGGCGGGCGGCGCTGGTCCAGACGTTCTTCCCCGGCGAGCGCGGCGGCCGGGCGATCGCCGAGGTCCTCGCGGGTGCCGTCAACCCGTCGGGACACCTGCCCGTGCAGGTCCCGCGCGAGCCCGGCGCCCAGCCCGGCACGTACCTCGCGCCGCCGCTCGGCCTGCGCACCGACGTCAGCAACCTCGACCCCACGCCCCTGTTCCCGTTCGGGTTCGGTCGGTCCTACGCCGAGCTCACCTGGGGCGAGGTGACGTGCGAGGCCATCCAGTGGTCGGTCTCCGGCGACGTCGAGGTCGGCGTCGAGCTCGCGAACGAGACCGAGCGCGAGGCCGCCGACGTCGTCCAGCTCTACCTGCACGATCCGGTCGCCCAGGTCACCCGACCCGACGTCCGGCTCGTCGGGTACCGGCGCGTGACGCTCGCCCCCGGCGAGCGCGCCCGCGTCACGTTCACGGTCCCCGCCGACGTCGCGTCCTTCCCGGGGCTCGCGGGGCACCGCATCGTGGAGCCGGGGGAGGTCGAGCTGCGTGTGGCTCGGTCCGCCGCCGACGTCCACCACGCGATCCCACTCGTTCTCGTGGGTCCCGAGCGCCGGGTCGGGTTCGACCGGCGCCACCTGTCCACCTCCGCCGTCGCGGTCGATGCCGACCTCGGCGCGCGGGCATGACACAAGGAGGTGAGTCCCGCATGACCACAACGGAGGATCCGCCCGCGCGCACGGCGCGAGCGGCTCGAACGGCGCGGTCGGTCGATGTCGACCGAGCGCGCAAGAACGGCTGGGGCAGCGCCCTGCGCCGTGACTGGCGGCTCTACACGTTCCTCGTCGTCCCCCTCGTCTTCCTCCTGATCTTCCGGTACCTGCCGATGGCGGGGAACGTCATCGCGTTCCGCCGGTTCCGCCCCGGCGGGTCGATCTTCGGGGACGAGTGGGTCGGGCTGTACTACTTCGAGCAGTTCATCCACAACCAGCAGTTCTGGCAGGTGTTCTGGAACACCGTCATCCTCGGCGGGCTGTCGCTCCTCGTCTGCTTCCCGCTGCCGATCGTGCTCGCCCTGCTGCTCAACGAGCTGCGGTCGCGGCGGTTCAAGCGGATCGTCCAGACGGTCTCCTACCTGCCGCACTTCATGTCGATCGTCATCGTCGTCGGCATCGTCTTCCAGCTCACGTCGATCGACGGGACGGTCAACCAGATCATCCGGGCGGTCGGCGGGGACGCGATCCCGTTCATGCAGCTGCCCGAGTGGTTCCGGACGATCTACGTGTCCTCCGAGGTGTGGCAGACGGTCGGCTGGGGGACCATCCTCTACCTGGCCGCGCTCACCACCGTCGACGAGCAGCTCTACGAGGCCGCCCGGATCGACGGCGCCAACCGGTGGAAGCAGACCTGGCACATCACCCTGCCCGGCATCCGCCCGACCATGATGGTGCTGCTCATCCTCAACATCGGGTCCTTCATGGCGGTCGGGTTCGAGAAGGTGCTGCTCCTGCAGAACCCGCTCATCTACTCCACCGGCGACGTCATCTCGACGTACCTCTACCGCGTCGGCATCCAGTCGGCGCAGTTCTCCTACGGGACCGCGATCGGCCTGTTCGAGGCGCTCATCGGCCTGACCCTCGTCCTCTCCGCGAACTTCTTCTCGCGCAAGATGGTTGGAGCATCGCTGTGGTGACCGATCCCCTCGCCGTCGCGCCGGACATCGCGGCCGTCCGGACCCAGGGCGGCGCCGTCAGGGACACCCCCGGCTACCGCGCGTTCCGCGTGGTCAACGTCGCCGTCCTGCTCCTCGTCTGCGTCGTGACGCTCTACCCGTTCGTCAACCTCGTCGCCAAGGCGTTCTCCTCGGAGGGCTACATCGCCGCCGGCCAGGTGAACCTGTGGCCGCGCGGGTTCAACACCACGACGTTCCAGGCCGTCATGGGCGACCCGATGTTCTGGACGAACTACAAGAACACGCTCGTCTACACGGTCGTCGGGACCATCATCGCGATGCTGCTGACGACGACCTACGCGTACGCCATCAGCCGGCCCCGCCTCAAGGGCCGGACGTTCTTCATCGGCCTCGCGGTGTTCACGATGTTCTTCGGCGGCGGGCTCATCCCGAACTACATCCTCATCGCGAACTTCCTCGGCTGGCGCAACTCGATGTGGGCGGTCGTGGTGCCGGGGGCGCTGTCGGTCTTCAACCTGCTCGTCATGAAGTCCTTCTTCGAGAACTTCCCCGCGGAGCTGGAGGAGGCCGCCGCCATCGACGGGCTCACCACCTACGGGATCTTCGGCCGCGTCGTCATCCCGCTCTCGAAGGCCGTGCTCGCGACGATGACGCTCTTCTACGCGGTCGGCCTGTGGAACTCCTGGTTCAGCGCCTACCTCTACATGGACCGCAAGGAGCTCTTCCCGGTCACGGTCTACCTGCGCAACCTCATCGCCGCGGCGACGGGCGCGCAGGAGGTCACCGGCGGCGCCGGGGCCGACGCCGTGCAGATCGGCGCCAACATCCAGTCGGTCACCATGCTCCTCACGGTGCTGCCGATCATCTGCTTCTACCCCTTCATCCAGAAGTACTTCGTCTCGGGCGTGATGCTCGGCTCCGTCAAGGGCTGACCGACGCGCGCCCCCGGGGCGTCCCTCACCACGGTGTCCACCAGATCGTCGAACGACGGCGTTCACAGAAGGAGATTCACATGAGAACCATCCGCACGACCGGGCTGGCCGCCGCGGCCGCGCTCGCGGTCCTGCTCGCAGCCTGCTCCACCGGGGGAGGCGGCGAGGGGTCGACGAGCGGTGGCTCGGGCGACGGCACCGACACCGGGTCCGGCGAGGCCGCCGGCCTCATCGGCGAGGACCAGATGGTCGGCGCCATGACGGACTACGGTGTCGGCACCACGTTCAAGGCGACGGAGCCGGTCGACTTCGGGCTCCTGTACCGGGACCACCCGAACTACCCGGTGAAGAATGACTGGCTCGTGCTCAGCGAGATCGAGGCGAACCAGAACGTCACGTTCACCCGCACCGACGTCCCGCTGTCGGACTGGGACCAGAAGAAGGCCCTGCTCATCTCGGCCGGTGACGCGCCGGACATCATCTCCGTGACCTACCCGGGCCAGGAGACGCAGTTCGTCTCCGGCGGCGCGCTCCTGCCCGTCTCGGACTACTTCGAGTACATGCCGAACTTCACCCAGAAGGTCGCCGACTGGGGTCTGCAGGACGAGCTCGACACGCACAAGCAGGCCGACGGCAAGATCTACCAGCTCCCCGGCCTGCGCGAGATCCCCGACGTCCAGTACACCGTCGCGATCCGCGACGACCTCTGGCAGAAGGCCGGGATCACCGACGACCCGGCGACGTGGGACGAGTTCCTCGAGGACCTCAAGACGGTCCAGGAGGCCAACCCCGACCTCAGCTACGCGATGTCGGACCGCTGGACGGACTCGACGACGCTCGGCGCCTTCCTCAACATGATGGCCCCCAACTTCGGCACGACGGGCGGCTGGGACTACAACAACACCTGGTTCGACCACGACTCGGGCGAGTTCGTCTTCACCGGCACCTCGGACGCCTACAAGGAGCTCGTCACCTACGCGGCGAGCCTCGTCGAGGCCGGCGTGCTCGACCCCGAGATCACGCAGAGCGACGACCAGGCCGTCCAGAAGTTCGTGAGCGGCAAGTCCGCGGCCATCTCCGGCAACACCCAGACGCTGTCGGAGTACCGCACCAAGCTCGCCGACTCCGGCAACACCGAGGCGACGGTCCGCCTGCTCACCATCCCGGACGGCCCGGCCGGCAACAACCTCGCCGGCAGCCAGCTCTCCTCCGGCCTCCTGCTCTCGAGCAAGGTCGCCGACAGCCCGAACCTCCTCGCGCTGCTGCAGTTCGTCGACTGGCTGTACTACTCCGACGAGGGCATCGAGTTCGCGGCGTGGGGCGTCGAGGGCACCACCTACACCAAGGACGCCGACGGCACCCGTCACCTCATGGACGACATCGGCTGGAGCTCGCTCAACCCGGACGCCCCGAAGAAGCTCAACGCCGACTTCGGGTTCTTCAACGGCGTCTTCCTCCTCGCGAACGGCTCGACGAAGGACCTGCTCCAGTCCGTCATGACGGACGAGATCAAGGACTGGACGAACGACGTCCTCGCCAAGAAGGAGACCCTTCCGGTCAAGCCGGCCGCGGGCCTCGACGACCTGGAGCTGGAGAGCTCGTCGCTGCTCGACTCCCAGCTCAAGGACGCGGTCCAGGCCGCGACGGCCGCGTTCATCACGGGTCAGCGCTCGCTCGACACGTGGGACGCGTACGTCTCCGAGATCAACGGTCTCGGCGCGCAGCAGCTCATCGACACCTACAACACCGCCTACCAGCGGACGCAGGGCTGATCGGCCCGGCCCGCACCGCGCGAGTCCTCGCGCGGTGCGGGCCGTCGCCGTCCCCGCCGCGACACCGCGCCCGTCCCCCCACCACGATCGCGAGTCCCATGAGCCCGACCACCCCCACCCACCCCGGCGTCGTCGACGCCACCGCGCCGGCCCGTCGTGTCCTCACCGACGCCTGGCGCTCCTGCATCGGCACCGGTCGCACGCGCGAGGTGCTGCACGCCGACTACCGCGACAGCCTCCGCGTCGCGCAGCAGGAGATCGGCTTCCGGTACGCGCGGGCGCACGGGATCCTGCACGACGACATGGGCGTCGTCACCCGGTACGACCGCGACGGCCGCTCGGGGCTGCACCTCTCGTTCGGCTACGTCGACCAGGTGATCGACACGTGGCTCGACGCCGGTGTCCGCCCCTTCCTCGAGCTCGGCTTCATGCCGCACGCGCTCGCCTCGGGGCCGGACACGGTCTTCTGGTGGCGCGGCAACATCACGCCGCCGCGCGAGGAGTCCGAGTGGGTCGAGCTCGTCCAGGGGCTCCTGCGGCACCTCGTCGCGCGCTACGGCATCGACGAGGTGCGCACGTGGCCCGTCGAGGTGTGGAACGAGCCCAACCTCAGCGTCTTCTGGAAGGACGCCGACGAGGCCGCCTACCACCGGCTCTACGAGATCACCGCGCGCGCGGTCAAGGACGTCGACGCGGACCTGCCCGTCGGCGGCCCGGCGATCTCGCCGGGATCGGACGAGTGGCTGCCCCGGTTCGCCGAGATGGTCGCCGCCCGCGACGTGCCGTGCGACTTCGTCTCCAAGCACGCCTACACCTCGGGGCCGGCCGAGCACCTGCCGGTGTGGGGCGTCAACCAGACCCTGCGCGCGCCGGAGCACCTGCTCGAGCAGTTCGCGACGCCGCGCGACCTGCTCGCCGGCACCGCCCTGGCCGGCCTCCCGCTGCACATCACGGAGTTCTCCTCCTCCTACCGACCGGACAACGCGATCCACGACACGGCCTACCAGGCCGCCTACCTCGCCCCGGTCCTGCTGCGCGGCGACGCCCACGCCGCGTCGTTCTCCTACTGGACGCTGTGCGACGTGTTCGAGGAGGTCGGTATCCCGACGTCGATCCTGCACGGCGGCTTCGGGCTGCTCGGGCACCGCCAGCTCCGCAAGCCCGTCTTCCACCTCTACGCCTTCCTGGCCCGGCTCGGCGCCGACGTGCTCGCCGAGGGCCCCGACCACGTCGTCACGCGGCGGCCCGACGGGTCCCTCGCGATCCTCGCCTGGCAGCCGCAGGACGGCGTCACCTGGCACACGGGCGGGCACCGCGTCCGGCTCGCGCTCACCGGGCTGCCGGGGCGGGTGAGCCTCGTCGAGCGCCACGTCGACGACGAGCGCGGCAACGTCCGCGCCGCGTGGCGCGCGATCGGCAGCCCGCCCGAGCCGACGCCGGCCCAGCTCGACGACCTGCACGCGCTGTCCGAGCCGGTCCTGACGTCGCGCGGCGTCACGACGGCCGGCGGCGCGCTCGACCTCGACCTCGCCGTCGGGGCGCACGGGATCGCGCTCGTCGAGGTGGCCGCGGCGCCCGACCTGCGGTTGCCGTGGGACGACGACGCGCGGCTGCTCGGCGGCGCGGGCGATGCCGGCGAGGTGGCAGGGTCGTGACCGTGCGTGTCGACGGAGCTGACGAGGTCGGCCGTGGACCGCTGTCGACGGCGGCCCTCGCCGTCTACCGCGCGCTCGTGCTCGAGGTGCTCCTCCTGCTGACGCTCGCGCCGACGATCGTGGTGTGGACGCTGCTCGTCCCCGACCCGACGAACGTGTGGCTCTACGCGCTGTCCGGCCTCGCGATCGGCCCGGCGCTCTCGGCGGGGCTGTACGCGTCGCGGGCCTGGGCGCTCGAGCGCGACCAGCGTCCGGCGGCGGCGTTCTGGCGCGGCTACGTCCGCGGGTTCTGGCCCGTCCTGCGGTGGTGGACGCCGGCGCTTGCGCTCGCGGCGATCCTCGTCCTCGACGTCGCCTTCGCCGACCACGTCCCCGGCGGAGCCGCGCTGCGGCCGGCCGCGGTCCTCCTGCTCGCCGTCCTCACGGTCGTGGCCGGGCACCTGCTCGTCGTCACGACGTTCTTCTCCTTCCGCACGCTCGACGCCGCCCGGATCGCGCTGTACTGCCTCGGCCGGTGCCCGACGGCGAGCCTCGGTGTGCTCGCGCTCGTCGTCGCCGGCGTCGGGCTCGCGGTGCTCGGCGGCGACGTCCTCGCCCTGCTCCTCCTGTTCGCGTTCGTCCGGCTCGCCCACCTCAACGCCCGCAGCGTCCTCACCCTCGTCACGGAGACCTTCACCCGCCATGCCTGACCCCGACGCCACGACCTCCTCCGCCCCGCAGCCGTCCGCCCCGCAGCCCTCCGCCGCGCTCGTGCCGCCCCTGCGGCGGCCGCGCCCGGGGCCGACCCCGGCGCGGCTGCCGGCCGTCCCGGGCATCGCGTACGGCGGCGACTACAACCCGGAGCAGTGGGACAAGGCCGTCTGGGACGCCGACTACGAGGCGTTCGACGCCGCGCACATCACGACGCTCACCGTCGGCGTCTTCGCCTGGTCGGTGATCCAGCCGGCGGAGGACGTCCTCGACTTCACCGTGCTCGACGAGATCGTCCAGCGCGCGGCGGATGAGGGTCGCCACCTCGTCCTCGGCACGGGGACGGGCGCGCTGACGCCGTGGCTCGTGCGCGCCTACCCGGAGGTGACCAGGGTCGACTTCGACGGACGTCGGCACGTGTTCGGCCAGCGGCACAACGCCTGCTGGAGCTCGCCGCAGTTCCGCCGGCTCGCGCGAGGGCTGGCCGGGCGCCTCGCGGAGCGGTACGGGAGCCACCCGAACGTCGTCGCCTGGCACATCGGCAACGAGTACGGCGGCGACGGCGGGGCCTGCTACTGCGAGCTGTGCGCCGCGGAGTTCCGGCTCTGGCTGCGCGAGCGGTACGGAACGCTCGAGGAGCTGAACGAGGCGTGGAACACCACGTTCTGGTCGCACCGGTTCACCGACTGGGACGAGATCCAGGTACCGAGCGCGCTCTCGGAGCACTGGCGCGGGCGCGGCCACACCGCCTTCCAGGGCATCACGCTCGACTTCTACCGCTTCACCACCGACAACGCGATCCGGCAGTACGGCGAGGAGAAGGCCGCGATCCGCGAGCACTCCGACCTGCCGGCGACGACGAACTTCATGGGCTTCTTCCAGCCCCTCGACTACCACCGGTGGGCGCCGCACCTCGACTTCGCCTCGTGGGACAACTACCCGCCGCGCGTCGACGAGCCGTGGCGGACGGCGCTGACGCACGACCTCGTGCGCGGCCTCAAGGACGGCGCGCCGTTCTGGCTGATGGAGCAGACGCCGAGCGTGACGGCCTCCCGCGACGTCAACCCGGTCCGGCGGCCCGGTGTCATGCCGCTGTGGTCGTGGCAGGCGGTGGCGCACGGGTCGGACTCGGTGCTGTTCTTCCAGATGCGCCAGTCCCGCGGGGCGTGCGAGATGACGCACGGCGCGGTGCTCGAGGGGTCGGGCCGGCTCGACACGCGGGTGTTCCGCGAGGTCGCCGCGCTCGGCGAGGGGCTGCGCCGCGTGGGGGCGGAGGTGACGGGGGCGCGCACCCCGGCGCGGGTCGCGCTCGTCGTCGACTGGGAGTCGTGGTGGTCGGTCGAGATGTCGGACGGGCCGAACCGCCTCGTGCGCTACCTGCCGACGCTGCTGTCCTGGGGCCGTGAGCTCTTCGAGGCGGGCGCGCAGGTCGACGTCGTGCCCGTCGAGGCGGACCTCGGCGCGTACGACGTCGTGCTCGCGCCGCTCCTGCACCTGGTCCGCGGCGACGCGGTGGCGTCGCTCGCCTCGGTCGTCGAGCGCGGCGGCACCGTCGTGACCGGGTACCTGTCCGGGCGGCGCGACGAGGACGACCGGCGCTTCCTCGCCGACTTCCCCGGCCCGCTGGCCGACCTCGCCGGGGTGCGGGTGGCCGAGACCGACGCGGCGGAGCCCGGCGTGCGCACCCGGGTGTCCGGCGTGCTGCCGGACGGGTCCGGCCTCGAGACGACCGGCGGGATGGTCGTCGAGGTGCTCGTGCCCGAGGGCGCCGAGGTGGTCGCGCGCTACGGCGACGACTTCTACGCCGGCGAGCCAGCCGTCACCCTGCGCACGCACCCGGCGGCCGGTGGTGCGGCCGGCGCCGCCCCGGGGCAGGTCTGGTACGTCGGGACGGAGCTGGCGCAGGACGGCATCGCGGCGATCGTGCGCTGCGCGCTCGACCGGCACGGGCTCGTCGGGCCCTACGCCGACGTGCCGGGACTCGAGCTGGCGACCCGGGTGCGCGCCGACGGCGGCCGCGTCGACTTCCTCCTGCACCACGGCGCGGAGCCGGTCACCGTCGCCCTGCACGCGAGCGGGACGGACCTGCTCACCGGGCGGCAGCTGACGGCGGGGGAGCGGCTGCGGCTGGAGCCGACGGAGGTCGTGGTGCTCCGGGTCGGGTAGCCGGTGAGCTGGGTGGACCCCGCGCAGCGAGCACGCCGGCGCCGGCGCGCGGGTCCCGGTCGGCCTCGACCCGCGGCGGCGTGGCCGACCGGGCCGGGGAACTCGGTGGGGAAGCCCCGGTCGTCCTCCCCGCGGGGCCGAGCGCCGGTCAGGCCGCCGGCACCGGCCCCGTCGACCCGCGCACGACCAGCTCCGTCCCGAGCTCGACGTGCGTCGAGCTCGGCGTCTCGCCCTGCGCCAGCTCGAGGACGAGGCGCGTCGCGAGACCGGCCATCTCCTGGAGCGGCTGGGTGACGGTGGTGAGCGGGGGGTTGAGCCACTCGGTGATCGGGAGGTTGTCGTACCCGACGAGCGAGAGGTCCTCGGGGATGCGCAGGCCGCGCTCCTGGGCCGCCCGCACGACGCCGAGCGCCTGGAGGTCCGAACCGGCGAAGATCGCCGTCGGCCGCTCGGGCAGGTCGAGCAGGGCCCCGCCGTGCTCGTACCCGGCCTCCGAGCGGAAGTTCCCCCAGCGCGCGATGGCGGGGTCGAGCTGGATGCCCGCCTCGTCGTGCGCCGAGCGGTAGCCGTCGACGCGGGCCCGGGAGCAGAGAATGTCGCGCGGCCCCGCGACCACGCCGATCCGCCGGTGGCCGAGCGCGATGAGGTGGCGGGTCGCGATGAGGCCGCCGTTCCAGTTGTTCGAGCCGACCGTGTGGACGCCGCGCGGGATCTCGCCCTGGGTGTCGACGACGACGTAGGGGATGCCGCGGGACGCGAGCTGCTCGCGCTGGCGGCCGTCCAGCTCGGACAGGACGAAGACGACGCCGAGCGGGCGGCGCGCCATGACGTCGTCGATCCACTCCTGACGCGGCCGGTGCGAGCCGCCCAGCTCGGACAGGACGACGCCGATCCGCGCCGGCCCGGCGACCCGCTCGACGCCCTTGATGAGCTCCATCGCCCAGATCGTGTCGGCCTCGTGGATGACCAGCTCGATGAGCCGGCCGCTGCGGGTCAGGCTGCGTGCCGTCGGCTTGCGGTACTGGTGGCGCGCGAGGACCTCCTCGACGCGGGCGCGGGTGGCGGGAGCGACGTCCGTGCGCCCGTTGAGCACCTTGGAGACCGTGGGCACGGACACGCCCACCTCGCGAGCGATCATCGCGATCGTCGGTCGTTCAGCTGCCACGTCGTGCCTTCCCGGGGTCCGGTGCTGGTCGATGACTCGAAACTGGCCTGGAGTCTATCCGTTGCCAGAGCGGGGACGGGGGGTTTGGCCGCCTGGCTCGCCCGAAAGGGTCGGCCCCGGTATCGCGAGCGGCTCCGATAGTTGCGAGCGGTGGTGGCGGGAGGTCGCCGCGGCACGCGGCGTGTGAGGTCGCGGTGCGGGGCGAGGCGGAGCGGTGCGGGCGGCACGGACCGACGGTCGAGCCGGGAAGGGCAGAACCCGCGGGGCGTTGACCGGGACCTTCGTCCCGGGCTACAGTGACGCTGAAACGATTCACAATCCCCTCCGGCCACGCCGGGACCCCGCAGGAGAGACGTCGATGACGCAGCCCAGTGCCCCAGCCCCCGCCCCCCGCGAGCAGCTCGTCGCTCGCTCGAACCGGCTCGGCTCGGACCCCCGCGTCACCAACTACGCCGGCGGCAACACCTCGGCCAAGGGCGTGGAGACCGACCCCGTCACGGGCGAGCCGGTCGAGCTGGTCTGGGTCAAGGGGTCCGGCGGCGACCTCGGCACGCTCACCGAGAAGAACCTCGCGGTGCTCCGCCTCGACCGCCTCCGCGCCCTCACCGGCGTCTACCCCGGCGTCGAGCGCGAGGACGAGATGGTCGCGGCCTTCGACTACTGCCTCCACGGCAAGGGCGGTGCCGCGCCGTCGATCGACACGGCCATGCACGGCCTCGTCGACGCCCCGCACGTCGACCACCTCCACCCCGACTCCGGCATCGCCATCGCCACGAGCGCCGACGGCGAGCGCCTCACGTCGGAGATCTTCGGCGACCGGGTCGTCTGGGTCCCGTGGCGCCGTCCCGGCTTCCAGCTCGGCCTCGACATCGCCGCGATCAAGGCGGCCAACCCGCAGGCGATCGGCTGCATCCTCGGCGGGCACGGCATCACCGCGTGGGGTGAGGACTCCGACGAGGTCGAGGCCCGCAGCCTCGAGATCATCCGCACCGCCGAGCAGGCGATCGACGCCGCGACCGCGGCACTCGCCGAGCGCGGGGAGCACCCGTTCGGCCCCGTCCGTCCGGGCTTCGAGGCGCTGCCCGACGACGAGCGCCGCCGTCGCGCCGCCGCCCTCGCGCCCGTCGTCCGTGGCCTCGCGTCGGCCGACCGGCCGCAGGTCGGCCACGTGACGGACAGCGAGGTCGTGCTCGACTTCCTCTCCCGCGAGAAGCTGGCGCGGCTTGCCGAGCTGGGCACGTCCTGCCCCGACCACTTCCTGCGGACCAAGGTGAAGCCGCTCGTCGTCGACCTGCCGGCCGACGCGCCGCTGGAGGACGTCGTCGCCCGGCTCAGGGAGCTGCACGAGGCGTACCGGGCCGACTACGCCGGCTACTACGAGCGCAACGCCGAGCCCGGCTCGCCGGCCATGCGTGGCGCCGACCCGGCGATCGTGCTCGTCCCGGGCGTCGGGATGTTCTCGTTCGGCAAGGACAAGCAGACGGCGCGCGTCGCCGGCGAGTTCTACGTCAACGCGATCAACGTCATGCGCGGTGCCGAGGCCCTGTCGACCTACGCGCCGATCGACGAGCGGGAGAAGTTCCGGATCGAGTACTGGGCGCTGGAGGAGGCCAAGCTCCAGCGCATGCCAGCGCCCAAGCCGCTGGCGACCCGCGTCGCCGTCGTGACCGGGGCGGCGTCCGGCATCGGAAAGGCCATCGCGGAGCGGCTCGCGGCCGAGGGGGCCTGCGTCGTCGTCGCCGACCTCGACGCGGAGAAGGCGCGCGCCGCCGCCGCCGAGATCGGGACGAGCGACGTCGCCGTCGGGATCGCCGCCGACGTCACCGACGAGGCGGCCGTCGCCGCGATGATCGACGCGGCCTGCCTCGCCTTCGGCGGCGTCGACCTCGTCGTCAACAACGCGGGGCTCTCCATCTCCAAGCCGCTCCTGGAGACCACGACAAGGGACTGGGACCTGCAGCACGACGTCATGGCGCGCGGCTCGTTCCTCGTCGCCCGCGAGGCCGCCCGCGCGATGATCGCCCAGCGGCTCGGCGGCGACATCGTCTACATCGCGTCGAAGAACTCGCTCTTCGCCGGCCCGAACAACATCGCCTACTCCGCGACGAAGGCCGACCAGGCCCACCAGGTGCGGCTGCTCGCGGCCGAGCTCGGTGAGCACGGCATCCGGGTCAACGGGATCAACCCCGACGGCGTCGTCCGCGGCTCGGGCATCTTCGCCGGCGGCTGGGGCGCCCAGCGCGCGGCCGTCTACGGCGTCGACGAGCAGGACCTCGGCGCGTACTACGCCCAGCGCACGCTCCTGAAGAAGGAGGTGCTGCCGGAGCACGTGGCGGCCGCCGTCGTCGCGCTCACCGGTCCGGACCTGGTCCAGACGACCGGCCTGCACGTCCCGGTCGACTCGGGGGTCGCCGCCGCGTTCCTGCGCTAGCGGCTCACCCCGACGTCGGAGGGTGCGGCGCGCCCTCCGGCACGTCTCCGGTCGACTCGCGCCAGTGGATGCGCTGGAGCTCCCCGGGGTCCGCGGGCTCCGGCTCGTCCCTGACCCGCGCGATGAGCGTCCGCATGGCCCAGGCGCCGAACGCGGCGAAGTCGACGCCAACGGTCGTGAGCGCCGGCACCTGGAAGGCCGACGTCGGCATGTCGTCCCAGCCGGTGACGACGGCGTGGTCGGGCACGCGCACGCCGCGCTCGAGGAGGCCCCGGATCGCCGCGGAGGCGAGGATGTCGTTCGCTGCGACGACGGCGACGCCCTCGAGGTCGAGGTCCGGACCGATGGAGCGCACCACCTCGAGGGTCCGCTCGCCGGACCAGCCGCACTCGTGGACGCCGAGGTCGGTCAGCCCGAGCTCCGCGACCGCCGCGAGGTAGGCGTCGCGCCGCTTGCGGGCGGAGAGGTACTCCAGGTCGCCGGCCAGGTGGAGGAAGCGCCGGTGGCCGCGCGCGGCGAGCCCCGACATGAGCCGCCGGACCGGCTGGGCTCCGATCCGCTCGTCGGTCACGCGCATCTGGTCGTCGAACGCCTCGGACATGACGACGACGCGGGCGCGGGTCGGGTCGTGCTCCAGGTCGAGCGGGATGAAGCTGAGGATCCCCTCGAAGGAGCCGGAGCCGAGCACGTCGTGGACCGACTCCGCGCGCAGCTCGGGCTCGACCGCCACGACCCGGATCTCGGGGGCGTAGCGCTCGGCGACGGCGACCGTCGCGGCGGCCGCGGCCGATAGGAGCCCGCCGGGGCTGATGCCGGGCGTCGCGGTGAGGATGGCGAGCCGGCCGGTGCGACCGGTCCGCATCGACTGGGCCGCGAGGTTCGGCCGGTAGTGCAGCGTCTCGCACGCCTCCTCGACGCGCCTCCTGGTCTGCGGTGAGATGCGGCCCGTGCCGCGCAGGACGTAGGAGACCGTCGTCTGGCTGACGCCCGCCAGGCGTGCGACGTCCTTGCTGGTCGCAGGGCGTGGCATCGACGGGCTCGGCATGGTGTCACGGTAGCCAAGGTCCCCTCGGCCGGTGACCGCCGCGGCGCCCCGCGCTCCTCCGTCGCGCCGGCGCCCGGAGCGGCCTCCGGACTCCCGCCCCGTGCCGCACCAGGGCCGCACCAGCGCCGCGCCACGGCCGCCGCGGGGCCGCCGCACGCCCCGCGATCCGGCGACGTCGCGTCCGCGAGCGGAGGCCGGACAGCGCAAACGTGCACCCGACCGGCTTCGAGGTGGTTGTCCGTGCACTTGTGGGCCACGGGCCCTACTCGCATCTTGGTTTTACGAGTCACCTGTTGTCCCGTCTCGGTTTTCGGCCGCCAGCGAGGGTCTTGCGGGCCCCTGGTCCGCTGGGTTGTATTGGCGCCGACGGCGGGGCTCCCAGGAGTCGGCCGGACATCCGTCCGGTCCTTCGGCGAAACCCGGCCCCGCCCCACATCAAGGAGGATGCGATGAGAATCAGGTCGACAGCTGGTGTCGTGGCAGTCGTCGCCGCGTCCGGCGCCATGCTGCTCGCGGCGTGCGCCCCGGGCCAGGTCGAGGGCGGGTCGTCCGACACGGGAGGGTCCGACCCGACCGAGGTCGAGTCGGTCGACCCGAGCGAGTTCGCGGGCAAGACGCTCAACTACGTCTACTTCACCGACGGCCCCGACGAGGCGGCCACCCGCGAGCTCATCACGGCGTTCGAGGAGACCTACGACGTCACGGTCAACCTCGAGATCCTGCCGTACGCCGACCTCGTCACCTCGGTGACGCAGCGGCTCACCGGCGGGAACGCCCCCGACGTCGCCCGGCTCTCGACGCTCCAGGACTTCCGCGCCGACCTGCTCCCGCTGGGCCAGTACCTGGGCGCCGACTACAGGGACGAGTTCCTCGAGGGCCCGCTCCAGGCGGTCGTCGAGGACGACGGCGACATCATCGCCGTCCCGTCCGACCAGACCCTCAACGGCCTGTTCGTCAACGTCGACCTCTTCGACCAGGCGGGCGTCGAGCTGCCCGACCCCGAGGACCCGTGGACCTGGGAGGAGATGCTCGACGCCGCGTCGAAGGTCAAGGCCGCGACCGGCACCGCCTACGCGTTCGCGATGGACAAGTCGGGGCACCGGCTCTCCACGGTCCTGTCCCAGTACGGCACGGCCCTGCTGAGCGCGGACGGGGTGGCCCTCGACGAGGCGAAGGCCGTCGCCGCGATGCAGCCGCTCGTCGACATGATGGCCGTCGACGACATGCCCCGGGACTTCTGGCTCGGCAGCGGCAGCCGGTACGAGGGCGCCAACGAGATCTTCCTCGCTGGCGAGACGCCGATCTACCTCTCGGGCACGTGGAACGTCGGGCTCATCGACGAGAACGCCGAGTTCGAGTGGGCCGTCGCGCCGAACGCCTGCGAGGCCGAGTGCGGCGGGTTCCCCGGCGGCAAGTACATGGCGGCGTTCCGCGAGAGCAAGAACCCGGCCCTGGCGGCCGAGTTCATCCGGTTCATGAACGAGACCGGGAACCAGGAGATCTTCCTCCAGGCGGCGGGCTCGCTGCCCACCCGGGTCGACCTGCAGGAGTCGGGCGTCACCTACCCCGAGTCCCGCCAGGCGGCGATGGACGTGTTCAACCTCGACCTCGGCCGGACGCCGACCTTCGGCTACGAGTCGAACGCGAGCCCGGCCTTCTCCGGCTCCGCCACCGAGCTCGTCAACCAGATCTCCGAGGTCGTCGCGGGCAACAAGGACCTCCCGACCGCGATGGCCGACCTCAGGACCTCGACCCAGTCGATCCTCGACGAGGTCACCTCGTGGTGACAGCCGCACCCGGCGTCGCGCCTGCCCTCACCCCCGGCCGGGGTGGGGGCGGGCCCCGCCGACGCAGCAGGCCGTGGGGCATCCGGGTGGCCCCGTACCTGTTCCTGCTGCCGAACATGGCGATCTTCGGCCTGTTCACGATCTGGCCCGCGATCAACGGGTTCAACATCTCGCTGTACGAGTCGCCCAACGGACGGGTGTTCCGCTGGGTGGGGCTCGGCAACTACCAGAAGATCCTCACCGACGAGGAGTTCTGGCAGGTGGCCCGGCAGACGGCCGTGTACGCGCTCGCGTTCGTCGTCCTCACCGCCGCCTTCTCGATCCTCCTCGCCGTCCTGGTCGACCAGCAGCGACGGGGCAAGACCTTCTTCCGCGGGGTGTTCTTCGTCCCGGTCCTCGTCTCCCCGGTCGTCGTCGGCCTCGTGTGGAACTGGCTCCTGGAGCGCCAGGGCGGCCTCGTCAACACGGCGCTCGGCACGAGCATCCCGTGGCTGGTCGACTCCTCCTGGGCGATGGTCTCGATCATCGTCGTCGGGGTCTGGATGCAGGTGGGCTTCTTCATGCTCATCGCGCTCGCCGGCCTCCAGGGCATCGACCCGTCGATCTACGAGGCCGCGCGGATGGACGGCGCGTCCCGGTGGAAGCAGTTCTGGTCGATGACGCTGCCGCTGCTGCAGCCGAGCATCGTCGTCATCGTCGTGCTGTCGACGATCCGCGGCTTCGAGGCGTTCGACTTCATCTACACCCTCACCGGGGGTGGCCCGACGGGAGCGACGACGCTCATCGTCCAGTACATCTACGAGAACGGGTTCGTCTCACCGATCCGGTACGGCCACGCCGCCGCGGCCGGCGTGATCCTCTTCGTAGCCATCTTCACGCTGACGCTCGTCAACTGGGCGATCAGCCGACGTAGGGAGGCCGTGTGAGCACCGCAACGTCCGCGCCGCAGGGGCCCAAGACCTGGACCTCGCTCGACCGCCGGGGGGTCAGGCTCTCCGACGCCCTGCGCGTCGTCCTGCTCACGGCGGGCGCCGTCGTGGCGCTCGTCCCCGTCGTGTGGACCGTGCTCGGGTCGTTCAAGACGCCGACCGAGCTGGCCCGGCGGCCGATCTCGATCCTGCCCGACTCCTGGTCGTTCCAGAACTACACGAACGCCCTGGGGCAGTTCGACTTCGTCCGCTATATCTCCAACAGCATCATCGTGACGATCGGGGCGACGATCCTCACCCTCGTCGTCAACTCGATGGCGGCCTACGCCCTGTCGAAGTACAACTTCCGCGGCAAGACGGCGCTGTTCCTGCTGACCCTGGCGACGATCATGATCCCGCTCCAGGTCATCCTCATCCCGGTGTACCAGGTGGTCGCGCGGCTCGGGCTCGTCAACAGCCTGTGGGGCCTCATCATCCCCGCGGCCGCGACGCCGACCGGCGTGTTCCTGCTGCGCCAGTACATGCTGGGCATCCCGGACGAGCTCATCGAGGCGGCGCGGGTCGACGGCTCGGGGGAGTTCCGCACGTTCCTGCGGATCGTGCTGCCGCTGTGCACGCCGGCGCTCGCCGTCGTCGCGATCTTCTCGGTGATGTGGCGCTGGAACGACTTCCTCTGGCCGCTGCTCGTCGCCCAGAACGAGAAGGTCTACACCCTTCCCGTTGCCCTCGCGCGGTTCAACGCCCAGCAGACCGTCCCGTTCAACCTCATCCTCGCGATGAGCGTCGTCTCGATCGTCCCCGTCCTCATCATCTTCCTGTTCTTCCAGCGCCAGATCGCGACAGGTATCGCGAACACCGGCGGCAAGTGACCTTTGGAGAGTGGTCAACACCATGTCCGACGTGACACACGACAGCGGCCGGACGGTGGACGTCACCGACGCCGCCGGCACGATCAGGGACTGGGTCTCCTCCCCGGTCTGGGCGACCCCGTGCGAGGACCTCGACCGGTTCCTGGCCCTCGACGGTGAGCCGTGGGGCGAGGGTCGCTGGGTCCTGACGAACGGGCCGGACGTCGGTCCGTTCAAGGAGCGTCTCGCCGCGGCCCACCCGATCGACGAACCGGCCGAGCTCCCCGAGATCGTCGAGGGCGGTCCGGTCGGCTGGGCGGTCGAGGGACGGGCGGTGTCCGGCACCTGGCGCCGGCGTCGGACGGGCTGGGACGGGTACGTCGACTGGTCGGCGTTCTGCTTCACGCCGGAGTACCGGTGCGCCGTCGCCGCGACCGTCGTCGAGGTCGACCAGGCCGAGTGGCGCACGCTCGAGATCGCCACCACGGGCCCGTTCGTCCTCTGGCTCAACGGCGAGGTCGTGCTGCGCGGGAGGACCGTCTCCTACATGGAGCCCGAGGTGCACCGGGTCCGGGTGCGCCTGCCCTCCCGGACGTCGACGATCCACGTCGCGACGTGGCAGGTCGCGTTCCGCGAGTGCCGGCACATCGTGCGGCTGCGCGTGCTCGGTCTGCCGGTGCGCGTGGTCCTGCCGTCGCCGGGGGCCGACGAGACGGCGGCCCGGCTGGCCGGCGCGGTCCTGGAGACCATCGCGTCGCGCTCCTGGGCGGTCGAGGGCACCGAGGGGACGCTCGAGGCGCCGCCGGGCGTCGCGCTGCGCATCCGGGTGAGCGAGGGTCCGTGGCAGCACGTCGTCGCGGACGACGAGGGCCGCGTGCGGTACGGCCTCGGCGAGGCCGAGGAGATGGTCGACGAGGGCGGGGACACCGAGCGGTCGGCCGGCGCCTCGATGCTCACCTCGGGCGAGAGCGTCGTCGAGGTCGGCGTGGACGACCCGCGCTGTCCCCGGACCGTCGCGCTGCGCGTCGCCGTCCTCCCGCCCGGGAGCCGGGAGACGGCCGTCGGTGGCCCGGAGCAGTGGCGGCGCGAGGTGCTGGCCCAGGTCACGGGCGAGCTGGCGGAGGAGGGCATCCCGCGGGAGACCGGCGTGGCCTCCGTGCTCGCGCGGCACGCGCTCGACCCGGCGACCCGGGTCACGGCGGACGACGTCGCCTCGGCGCTCCACCGTGTCGTCACCCGCGGGGACTGCGCGGACTTCGAGGCGGTCGCGCTCGTGACGGCGTGGCGGCTCGTGCCGGCCGCGCAGTGGGACCCGGGCGTGCGCGAGTCCGTCGAGGAGGCGCTCACCGGCCTGAAGTACTGGATCACCCAGCCGGGCCTCGACGCCATGTGCTACTTCACCGAGAACCACCAGCTCGTGTGGCACACCGCCGAGCACCTCGTCGGGAGCGCGTTCCCGGACGTCGCGTTCGCGGTGGACGGGCGCTCCGGCCGCGAGCACGCGGCCGAGGGGCTGGTGCGGGCCGCCCGGTGGATCGAGCGGAAGCTGTCGGGCGGCTTCTCCGAGTTCGACTCGAACGCCTACCTCGCGATCGACAGCTACGCGCTGGTCAGCCTCGTCGAGCTCGGCGAGGACGAGGACCTGCGCGCCGCGGCCACGACGCTGCTCGACAAGATCCTCCTCACGCTGACGGCCAACTCGTGGCGGGGGATCCACGGGGCCGCGCACGGGCGGTCCTACGTCCACACGCTGCGCAGCTCCCGGTACGAGGAGACGTCGCCGATCCTGCGACTCATCGCGGGCGTCGGGACGCTCAACGACGCGGTGCTGCCGGTGACGGCGCTGGCGCTCGCCCGCCGCTACGAGATCCCCGACGTCGTGCGGCGCATCGTCAGCGACCCGCCGCCCGTCTGGTACGGCCGGCAGGTCTACCGGGGCGCGCTCGCGTTCGAGCGCGACCTGCTGGCGCGGCCCTACCGCTCGGACGTGCGCGTCTGGCGGACGCCCGACGTCATGCTCTCCAGCGTCCAGGACTACCGGGCTGGCCTTCCCGGGCTCCAGGAGCACCTCTGGGGGGCGACGCTGGGCCGCGAGGCCCAGGTGTTCGTGACGCACCCGGCCAACGCCGACACCGGGTCGTCGGCCCGGCCGAACGGCTGGGTCGGGCACCGGGTCCTCCCGCGCGTCCACCAGGAGCGCAACGCGCTGATCCACCTGCAGCGGTTCGTCGACTCCGACCCCGCGCGGTACACCCACCTGTGGCTCCCGCTCGCGCAGTTCGACGAGCACCGCGTCGACGGCGACTGGCTGCTGGCGCGTCGCGGCGACGGCTACGTCGCGGTGGCGACGGACGGCGGGCTGGCGCCCGTCACGCGCGGCGACGTCGCCTTCCAGGAGTGGCGCTCGGCCTCGGGCGGAGCCGCCTGGGTCGCGACGGTCGGCAGCCGGGCCGAGGACGGGTCGTTCGACGCGTGGGTCGAGCGCGTCCTCGCCGGCAGGCTGACGTGGGGCGCGGCCGGTGTCGACGGTCCGGCCGTCGTCTGGGAGCGTTCGGGCGAGCCCGACCTCGCGCTCACGTTCGACGGGCCGTTCCTCGTCGGCGGGCGCCCCGCCGGCTTCGTCGATGGACGCCCGGAGCGCGACCCGCACCTGGACAACCCGGCCGTCCGGCTGGAGTTCGGCCAGGACGAGGCGATCGCCGCGTGGGGCGGTGCGACGCTGCGGCTGCCCGTCGGGGCCGCGATCGCCGCGGCGGACCGGGCGGCCGAGCGCGGCGCCGCGCTCGCCGGCGCCGCGGTCGCCGGGGCCGCGCTCGCCGGCGCCGGTGTCGCGCCGGCCGGGGGAGGCCCCGATGGCCGGTGAGGACCTGACCTCGTCCGAGCTCGCGGCCCCGCCGCTGCTCCCGCTCGCGGTCGAGGAGCTCGAGGCCGGCCTCGACGACCTCGAGGCGGCGCTCACCGCCGGCGCCGTCGGGCTCGGTCTCGACCGGTGGTTCTGGGGCGAGGGCGTCTCCCTCCTGGCGCTCGCGCGCCTGGCGCGGCAGCGGGACGGCGGGGACCACCCCGTCGTCGTCGCCCACATCGACCCGCACACCCGCCGCCACCCCGTGCTCGAGCACGTCAACAACCTCGCGCCGGGCGCGGCGCTGGCCGAGCTGCTGCGGACCCGGGAGCACCCGGCGCGGATGGAGCTCCTGGTCGCCGGGCTCGACTGGTACGCCTCGGCGCCCGAGGCGACGCGCGCCCCGAACGGCGCGCTGGAGCACTGGCCGGGCGGCGTGTGGGCCGACACCGTCTACATGGCGGGGGAGTTCCTCCTGCGCGCCGGCGAGGTCCTGCGCCGGGAGGACCTGGTGGCGCAGGCGCGCGACCAGTGGCTCGCCCACGCCGAGGTGCTCCAGGACGACGCCTCCGGGCTGTTCGCGCACGGCACGCACCAGGGCGAGCGCATCCCCTGCCACTGGGGTCGCGCGAACGCGTGGATCGCGCTGGCCGGCGCCGATCTCGTGGCCGCGGGGGCCGATACGACGGGGGAGATCGCCGAGCGGCTCGCGCGGCAGCTCACGGCGCTCGCCTCGCACCAGCCCGAGCACGGCGTCTGGGACGTCCTCGTCGACGGCCAGCCCGAGACGCGGGGCGTCCTGGAGACGTCGGCGGCCGCCGGGATCGGCGCAGCCGCGCTGCGGTTCGCCGCGCTCGACCCGGCTGGCCGCACGGCGATCCGCGCGATGGGCGAGCTGGCGGTGCGCGGGGCCCTGGCCTACGTCGAGGGCGAGCACCTCACCCGGGTGAGCGCCGGCACCGTGCTGCAGCTCATCCCGTTCGGCTACTCCGTCATCCGCGACGACCGGCCCCAGCCGTGGGGTCAGGGGCTCGGTCTCGAGGCGATCGCGGCCTGGCGGGAGACCGCCGACGACCCGGGCGCGGTCACCCGACCGTCGCGCGGCACCCCCGGAGACACGGCACGACACGAGACGACCCGAGAGCAGGAGCTGACATGAGGACGATCGACGCGGCCTCCCCCGCGCACGTCGCGACGCTGGACACCGACGGGCTGCGCGAGGCGTTCCTCGCCGAGGACCTCTTCGTCCCCGGGCGGGTCTCCGCCGCCTACCTGCTGAGCGACCGGATCGCGGTCGTCGGCGCCGTCCCCCTCGACGAGGGCCTCCGGCTGCCGACGTACGACCAGCTCCGCTCGGAGACTTTCCTCCAGCGCCGCGAGGCGGGCGTCCTCAACCTCGGCGGCGCCGGGGCGGTCACCGTCGACGGCGAGCGGTACGAGCTGGCCACCACCGGGAGCCTCTACGTCGGACGGGGGGCGCGGGAGGTCGTGTTCACCTCCGACGACGCCGACGACCCCGCGGCGTTCTACCTGTTCTCCGCCACGGCGCACCTGGACCTCCCGACGACGCTCGTCACGCCCGAGGCCATGAACGTGGTCGAGATCGGGAGCGAGGACGACGCCAACCGCCGCACGCTGCACCAGTGCATCTACGAGGGCGGCACGCGCAGCGCGCAGATCGCGTTCGGCTTCACGACCGTGCACCGCGGCAGCGTCTGGAACACGATGCCGGCGCACACCCACGCCCGGCGCACGGAGTGCTACCTGTACTTCGACCTCGCGCCGCAGGACCGGGTCTTCCACGTCATGGGCGAGCCGTCGCAGACGCGCCACCTCGTCGTGGCCGACCGGACCTTCGTGTTCTCCCCGCCCTGGTCGCTCCACACGGGTGTCGGCACGGGGCCCTACTCCTTCGTCTGGGCGACGGCGGGGGAGAACACCACCTACGACGACATGGACGCCGTTCCCGTCACGCGGATGCGCTGACCGGCCGGTGGACACCGAACGACCGATGAACGCACCGATGAACGCACCGACGAACGCACCGACGAACGCACGTGGAGGACGACATGATTCTTGACCGGTTCCGGCTGGACGGCCGGGTGGCGCTGGTGACGGGCGCGGCGCGCGGGCTCGGCCAGGGCGCCGCGCTGGCGCTCGCGGAGGCGGGCGCGGACGTGGCGCTGCTGGACTACGTCGCCTCGACCGAGACCGGGGAGATGATCGAGGGGCTGGGCCGACGCGCTCACGTCATCGAGTGCGACCTCGTCAACGCCGAGGTGGCGACCCTCGACGCGGCCGTCGCCGAGGTCGTGGCGGAGCTCGGGCGGATCGACGTCCTGGTGAACAACGCCGGGATCATCCGTCGCGCCCCGATCCTCGACCACCCGGTGCAGGACTGGGACGACGTGCTCGCGATCAACCTCGACGCCGTGTTCCACCTCTCCCGCGCCGCCGCCCGCGTCTTCGTCGAGCAGGGCGGCGGGAAGATCATCAACATCGCCTCGATGCTGTCCTTCCAGGGCGGCATCCTCGTGCCGGGGTACACGGCGTCCAAGCACGCCGTCGCCGGTGTGACGAAGGCCCTGGCGAACGAGCTGGCGAGGTTCGGCGTCAACGCGAACGCGATCGCCCCCGGCTACATGGCGACCGACAACACGGCGCAGATCCGCGCCGACGCCGAGCGCGAGGCCTCGATCCTCGCCCGCATCCCCGCGGACCGCTGGGGCACACCGGCCGACCTGCAGGGGGCGTTCGTGTTCCTCGCGTCCTCGGCGTCGGACTACATCAACGGCGCCATCATCCCCGTCGACGGCGGGTGGCTCGTGCGGTAGGCCGGGCGGGCCGGCCCCGCCGCGGGGCCGGCCGGACGGTCAGAGCTGCTCGCCGAGGTCCAGGTCGTCGATCCGGACGGCCTGGCCCGTCGCGAGCGAGGCGTTGCCGGCGATCCCGACGGCGACCGCCCGCAGCCCGTCCCGGTACCCGGCGGCGCGGCCGAGCTGGTCGTCGGACAGCCGCAGGTCGCGCCGGAACACGTCCTTGAGCAGGATCGCGTCGCCGCCGCCGTGCCCGCCGATGCCGGCCGGGATCGGCACCTCGCGGGGCGCGTGCCAGTGCCGCTGGACGAGCAGGCGCTCGCCGTTCGGCCGCAGGCGCGGGTCCTCGCCGCCCGCGCCGCCCGCGCCGTGCGTCCCGCCCGCGCCGGCCGCCTGCGCCGCCCGGTCCACCTGCGCCGACGGGTCGAGCAGCGCGTTGCCGTCGTCGTCGAGCAGCACGGTTCCCCGCTCGACGACGTCGAGCTCCGCGCGACCCTCCGTCCCGTTGACGACGACGCGGTAGCCCTCCCACGGCCCGTTCGCGACGAGCGAGTACGTCATGGTCGCGCCGCGCCGGTAGTCGACGACGAGCGAGAGCGTGTCCTCGATCGTGATGCCCGGCGTGAACACGTCTCGGTCGCGCAGGTAGCCGTCGTGGTGCTCGGCCTGCAGGTACAGGGCGTCCAGGCGCGCGTCCGAGCGCAGGTCCAGCGCGAACGGGTCGCCGCTCACCCCGGTCCCGCGCTCCGGTCGCGGCCCCAGCCCGCGCGCCGCCGCGTTGGCGTCGCCGTAGAACCTCAGGCCGCCGCTGGCGTAGACGCGGGTCGGCACGTCGCCCAGCCACCAGTTGACCAGGTCGAAGTGGTGGCTGGACTTGTGGACGAGCAGCCCGCCGGAGCTGGCCTTCTCCCGGTGCCAGCGGCGGAAGTAGTCGGCGCCGTGCACCGTGTCGAGGACCCACTCGAAGTGCACCGACGTGACGTCGCCGATCTCGCCGCCGGCGACCACCTCGCGCAGCGTCGAGTTCCGCGGCGCGTAGCGGTAGTTGAACGTCATGACGACGTCCCGGCCCGTCGCCGCGACCGACTCCGTGACGGTCCGGCAGCCGGCGGCGGTCGTCGTGAGCGGCTTCTCGACGACCACGTCGGCTCCCGCCGCCTGGGCCCGTGCGATGTACTCGGCGTGCCGGACGTCCGGCGTCGTGACGATGACGACGTCGACCATCTCGTCCGCGATCATCCGCTCGAGGTCCTCGGGCGCGTACGTCGGGAGCCCGGCCGGACCGCTCAGCCCGAGCGCCGCGCCCGCCTCGGCGTCGTGGTAGGCCATCCGGGTCGGGTTGGGGTCGCACCACGCGACGAGCTCGGCGACGTCCGCGTGCTCGCCGGTGATCGCGCCGACGTACATCCCGGCGCGGTGGCCGGTGCCGACGACGGCGTAGCGGCGGCGCGGCCGGTCGGCGGGGACCGGGGCGTAGGCGGGCACGACGGCGGCGTCGCCGAGCGTGCCGCGGCTGGAGTCGGGGCGCGGGGCCGTCGGGTTCTGGTCGGCGCCGTCGTGGGCGGGGGGCGGCGTGGCGGGCATGGTGGCTCCTGATCGGGGGCGGGTCGGGCTGGGCGGGCGGTGGGGTCGAGCGCGGGGTGGGGCGGGTCGGGCGGGCTCAGGTCACGGTGCCGAGCAGCCAGGGCTGGAACTCGTCCTGCCCCAGGTCGAGTTCCTCGGACACGGTCTCCCGCCCGGACGCGACGGCGAGGACGAGGTCGAAGATCTCCCGGCCGACCTCCGCGAGGCTGGCGGTCCCGTCGACGATCCGGCCCGCGTTGAGGTCCATGTCCTCGTGCATCCGCAGGTACATGGCGGTGTTCGTCGCGACCTTGATCGACGGCGACGGCTTGCAGCCGAGGACGGAGCCGCGTCCCGTCGTGAAGACGACGACGGTGGCGCCGCCCGCGACGAGGCCGGTCACGGAGACCGGGTCGTACCCGGGGGTGTCCATGAAGCCGAGTCCCGGGGTGTCGATGGGCTCGGCGTACTGGTACACGGCCGCCAGGTCGGCCGAGCCGGCCTTGGCGACGGCGCCGAGCGACTTCTCCAGGATCGTCGTCAGGCCGCCGGCCTTGTTGCCGGGCGACGGGTTGTTGTCCAGCGTCCCGCCCCCGGCGGCCGCGTACTCGCGCCACCAGGCGATCCGGTCGATCAGCCGCCGGCCGACCTCGGGGCTGACGGCCCGCCGCGTGAGCAGGTGCTCGGCGCCGTAGACCTCGGGGGTCTCGGCGAGCACGGACCGCGCGCCGTAGGCGACGAGCAGGTCGGAGGCGACGCCGAGCGCCGGGTTGGCCGTGATGCCCGAGTACCCGTCCGAGCCGCCGCAGTTGAGGCCCAGCACGAGGTCGCTCACGTCGCAGACCTCGCGGCGCCGGGCGTCCAGCTCGGGCAGCATCGCCTCGATCTCGGCGACGGCGGCCCGCACGGTCGCGCGGATGCCCCCGGTCTCCTGGATGACGAGGCGGCGTACGAGGGTGTCGGCGGGGATGCCGGCCTCGGCGACGAGCGCGTCGACCTGGAGCATCTCGCAGCCCAGCCCGAGCACGAGGACGCCGCCGACGTTGGGGTGGGCGGCGTAGCCGCGCAGCGTTCGCAGCAGCGTCCGGCCGCCCTCGCTCGTCGGCACGAGCCCGCAGCCGGACCCGTGGGTGAGCGCGACGACGCCGTCGACGTGCGGGAACTGCGCCAGCGCCCGGCCGCGGAACTGGTCGGCGACGAACCGCGCGGTGGAGGCCGAGCAGTTGACGGAGGTGACGATCGCGACGTAGTTGCGCGTCCCGACCCGCCCGTCGGCCCGCCGGTAGCCGAGGAACGTCGGGCGCTCGCCCTCGGGGACGGGCAGCTCGCGGTGCTCGGTCGCGTAGGCGTAGTCCGAGGCCGCGTCGGACGCGCCCGGCACGTCCGGCATCCTCGGCATCTCGAGGTTGTGCACGTGGACCTGGCTCCCGGCGGGGACGGGTCGCGTCGTCCGTCCGATCACCTGGCCGTACTTGCGCACCTCGCTGCCGAGCGGCAGGTCGCGCAGCGCGACCTTGTGGCCCCGCGGCACGCGGTCGCGCACGACGACGACGGTCGGGTTGCCGTCGCTCTCGCCGTCGCCGGTCGTGACGCTCTCGCCCGGGACGAGGTCGCGCGTGGCGACGGCGACGTCGTCGTGCGGCGCGAGCAGGATGACGTCGCTCACGGCACGGGCCGGCCGAGCGCTCGCGCGGGCGGGTAGGCGGCGCGCGGCAGGGTCTGGACGAGGTCGACGGCGGTCTCGAGCGCCTCGTCCAGCCCGAGCCGGTGCTCGGCCACCAGTCGGGCGAGGTAGCCCGCGTCGACCCGGCGCGCGAGGTCGTGCCGGGCGGGGATGGAGAAGAAGGCGCGGGTGTCGTCGACGAAGCCGGTGGTGTTCGCGAACCCGGCCGTGTCGGTGACGGCCTCGCGGTAGCGACGCATGGCGTCGGGGGTGTCGAGGAACCACCACGGCGCCCCGAGCCGGACGGCCGGGTAGACGCCGGCCAGCGGGGCCAGCTCGCGGGAGAACGTCGTCTCGTCGATCGTGAAGAGGACGAGCCGCAGGTCGGGGTGCGTCCCGAGCTCCGAGAGCAGGGGCCGCAGACCGTTGACGTAGTCGACGGGCACCGGGATGTCGAAGCCGACGTCGGCGCCGCGGGCCGCGAAGGTTCCCGGGTGGTGGTCGCGCAGGACGCCCGGGTGCAGCTGCATCGTGAGGCCGTCCTCGCTCGACATGCGCGCCATCTCCAGCAGCATGCTCGCGGCGAACGCCAGGCTCTCCTCCTGCGTCGCCTCCCCGCGCCGGCCGGCCAGCAGGATGCGCTCGGCCTCGGCCGGCTCCAGCGGCGTCGTGTCGGCCGTGAGGTGGCCGTGGTCGGTGGCCCGCGCGCCGTTCGCGATGAAGTGCTCGCGCCGCTGCCGCAACGCGTCGAGGTAGTCGCCGTACGTGCCGATGGCGATGCCGGACGCCTCCTCGAGCGCGTCGACCTCGGCCGCGAACCCGGGGCGGCCGGGGTGCACGACGGCGTCCGGGCGGAACGTCGGGACGATCCGCTCGCCCCAGCCGCGCTCCGCCAGGTCGCGGTGGTGGCGCAGGTCGGAGGTCGCGGCGTCGGTCGTCGCGATGATCTCGATGCCGAAGGTGTCCAGGAGCGCCAGCGGGCGGTAGGCGTCCGTCGCCAGGCGCGCGGCGATCTCGTCGTAGAGCACGTCGGCGCTCTCGGCGCTCGGCGGGGCGTCGACCCCGAACCGCTCGGCGAGGACGTCCTCCATCCAGTACCGGGTGGGCGTCCCGCGGAACAGGCGCCAGTGCTCGCAGAAGGTGCGCCAGATCTCGCGCGGGTCCGTCTCGACGTCGGGGGTGCCCGGACGCCCGACCCCGAGCGCGCCGTGCGGGACGCCGGCCGCCACGAGCGCGCGGACCAGGTAGTGGTCGGGGCGCACGAGCAGCTCGGCCGGGTCGGGGAACGGCTCGTTCGCCGCAAGCAGCTCGGCCTCGACGTGCCCGTGCATGGAGATGATCGGCAGGTCACGGACGGAGTCGTAGATCTCCCGGGCCAGTCGGCGTAGCGACGGCTCGGCCGGGAGGGCCCGATCGGGGTGCAGCGTCCAGTGCGTCGTCACGACGCCTCCTTGTCGGTGGGGGACGTGGGGGGTGGTGCGGAGGAGGAGCGGACGACCAGCTCGGGCCGGAAGGACTGCGCGGCCGCCGGGTCGTCACCGGCGTCGTCGCCGTCGATGAGCCGGGCCAGCCGGCGCCAGGCGGCGGCGCCGATCTCCTCGGCCGGGACGCGCACGGTGGTGAGCGGCGGCGCGGCCGCGGCGCCCAGGTCGATGCCGTCGAAGCCGACGACGGACACCTCTCGCGGCACGACGACGCCGTGCTCGCGCAGCCGGGCGAGCAGGCCCATGGCGACGAGGTCGTTGAAGGCGAGGACGGCGGTGGCGTCGGTCGCGAGGACCGCGGTGGCGGCGCGGGCGCCGTCGTCCTGCGTGACGCCGCCGGGCAGGACGGTGAGGTCGAGCCCCCTGGCCCGTGCGACGTCCGCGAGACCGGCGCGGCGCTCGCGGTCGGAGAAGGTGCCGGCGGGGCCGGCGAGGTAGAGCAGGCGCCGGTGGCCGAGGTCCGCGAGGTGGTCGGCGAGCACCGCCATCCCGGCGCGGTAGTCCGGGTGGAGCGACGGCACGATCCCGTCGGGTGCGCGGCGGTTGACGACGACGGCGGGACCGAGGTCCGGCAGGAGGTCGCGCAGCCGGTCGTCGGCGAGGCGGGGCGAGACGAGCACGACGGCGTCGCACCGCCCGCGCGCCCGCAGCGCCTTGTCCGGCTCGGCCGCGACGTCCTCGGCGGTGTCGGCGACGAGCACGTGGTAGCCCTCGACGTCGGCCGCCCGCGCGACCCCGCGCAGGATGCCCTGGAAGAACGGGTTGCCGAGATCGGGCACGACGACCGCGACCGTGTGGGTCCGGCCGAGGACGAGCGAGCGCGCGGTCGGGCTGGCGGTGTAGCCCAGCTCGGCCGCGGCGGCGCGGACCCGCTCGATCAGCTCGGGCGCGACCGTCGGGTGGCCGTTCATGACGCGGGAGACGGTGGCGACGGAGACGCCGACGTGCCGCGCCACCGTCGTGATCGTGGCGCGGGACGCGCGGCCGGCGCGATCGACCGTCATGGTGGCCTCCCGTCCCGTCGTCGGAGTCTCCCGCTCGCTCGCGACGGGTGCGCCACGGCTGCGGGGAAACGTTTTCTCAGTCTAGAGTAGGACGCCGGGGGCCATGTGACAACGTCACCGGCCCGCACGATCCGCGCCGGCGCCGACCGAGCCCCGAGCGCCCGAGCCCAGCGAGCAGGAGCAGCACATGAACGAGGCCGAGCACCGCGACGTCCCCCGGCTGTCCGAGGCGACGCTCGCCGGACTGCCCCCCGCAGCGCGTCCCGTCGCGGACCGTCGCGAGCTGCGCCCGCGGATCGCGCACCTCGGCATCGGGGCGTTCCACCGGGCGCACCAGGCGGTCTACACCGAGGACGCGAACGGGGCGACCGGCGGAGACTGGGGGATCGTCGCCGTGGCGCCGAGCTCGGCGCGGGTCGTCGACGCGCTCCGTGCGCAGGACCACTGCTACACCGTGACGACGAAGGCGCCCGGCGGCCCCTCGGTCCGCGTCGTCGGGTCGATCGTCGGCTCGCGGCACCTGCCGACCGAGCGGGACGCCGTCCTGGACCTCCTGGCCGACGCCGGGACCGCCGTCGTCACGCTGACCGTGACGGAGAAGGCGTACCTGCGCACGCCGGACGGCGGGCTGGACGCGGCCGCCGTCGCCGACGAGCTCGCCTCCGGGGAGCCGGTGAGCGTCGTCGGGGTGCTCGCGCACGCGCTGGCCGCGCGGGCCCGGACCCACGGGACGCCCGTCAGCGTCGTGAGCTGCGACAACATGGCCGGCAACGGTCCGGCCGTGCGCCGCGTCGTCACCGAGTACGTCGAGGCGGCCGGGTGGCAGGACGCTCCGGCCGTGCGCGCGTGGATCGCCGACAGCGTGACGTTCCCCGCCACCATCGTCGACCGGATCGTGCCCGCGACGACGCCCGAGGACCTCGACGCCGTCGAGCGCGAGCTTGGCGTGCGGGACGAGGCCGGCGTCGTCGGCGAGCCCTACCTGCAGTGGGTGATCGAGGACGACTTCGCCGGCCCGCGCCCGCCGTGGGACGCCGCGGGGGCGCTGTTCGTGCCCGACGTTGCGCCGTACCAGCTCACCAAGCTGCGGCTGCTCAACGGGGCGCACTCGCTGCTCGCCTACCTCGGGCTGGCGAGCGGGTGCGAGCTGGTCGCCGAGGCGATGGCGACGCCGTGGGGCGAGGACGTGGTCCTCGGCCTCGCGCGCGAGGTGGCTCCCGTGCTCCCGGCCGGCGGGCCGGACCCCGAGGCGTACGCCCGCGACCTCGTCGAGCGGTTCCGCAACCCCGCGATGCGTCACCGGCTCACCCAGATCGGCTCGGACGGGTCGCTCAAGCTGCCCGAGCGGTGGCTGGGATCGCTGCGGGAGCTGCGTGCGCTGGGGCTGACGTCGCCGACGATCGTGCGCGGGCTCGGGGCGTGGGTCGCCGCGATCCGGCCGCCGGCGGGCGGCGTGGCCGACGGCGGGGGCGGCCAGGCCTGGGGCACGACCGATCCGCGGACCGCGACGCTCGCCGCCGCGTGGGCGTCGGGCGGCGGTGCGGGCGAGCGCGACGGCGGTGCGGGCGACGGCGGGCACGGGCGTGACGGCGAGGGGGCGCGGGACGACCTGCGGAGCGTCGTCGTGGCGGCGCTGCTGGTGCTGGGCGCCGAGGACCTCGCGGCCGACACCGAGGTCGTCGACGGCGTGACCGACGCGCTCCGAGACGTCCTGACGCCGGCCTGACGCCGGCCTGACGCCGTCGAGGGGCGGCGGTCCGCATCGGGGACCAAGGTCCCCGGCGCGGTGGCCCGGGCCCGGGAAGACTCGGTGTGAACCGATTCAATCGACGCGTGGAGCGCGTCGCCCGTCCGAGGAGCCCCCATGTCGCACCGCATGATCTGGAACCAGACGGCCCACTTCGGCGCCGGCTGCATCACCGTCATCCCCGAGGAGCTGGCCCGGCGCGGCTTCGCCAAGGCGCTCGTGGTGACCGACCCCGTCCTCGTCGAGACCGGCGTGGCCGGCCGGGTGACGAGGCTTCTCGACGAGGCCGGGTTCCCGTACGAGGTGTACTCCGACGTCGTGCCGAACCCGACCATCCAGAACGTGCTCGACGGCGTCGCCGCCCTGGCCTCGGCCGGGGCCGACGTGCTGGTCGCCATCGGCGGCGGCTCGCCGCAGGACACCTGCAAGGCGATCGGGATCGTCACGGCCAACCCGACCTTCTCCGACGTCCGCTCGCTCGAGGGCGTGGCGCCGACGACGAAGCCGTCCGTCCCCATCGTCGCCGTGCCCACGACCGCCGGCACGGCGAGCGAGACCACCGTCAACTACGTCATCACCGACGTCGAGCGGCAGCGCAAGTTCGTCTGCGTCGACCCGCACGCGATCCCCGTCCTCGCCGTCGTCGACCCCGAGATGATGTCGAGCGCGCCCCGGTCGCTCATCGTCGCGACCGGTCTCGACGCGCTGACGCACGCCATCGAGGGGTACACGACGCTGGGGGCGTGGGAGTTGTCGGACCTGTTCCACCTCAAGGCGATCCAGGTGATCGCCCAGGCGCTCGCCCCCGCCGCCGATGGCGACGCGGTCGCGGCGGAGCGGATGTCGATGGCGCAGTACGTCGCCGGGATGGGCTACTCCAACGTCGGGCTCGGCCTCGTCCACGCCATGGCGCACCCCCTCGGCGCCGTGTTCGGCGCGCCGCACGGCGTGGCCAACGGCATCCTGCTCGCGCCCGTGATGGCGTTCAACGCCCCCGCGACCGGGGAGAAGTACCGGGACATCGCCGCGGCCTTCGGGGTGGCCGACGCCGCCGAGCTCCCGCTGGAGGAGGTGCGCGAGGCGGCCGTGTCGGCCGTCGCCGCCCTGACGACCGGGCTGGGCAACCCGACCCGGATCAGCGAGATCGGGGCGGGGGAGTCCGACGTCGCGGTGCTGGCGCAGGCGGCCTACGACGACGTCTGCCGCGGCGGCAACCCGCGCGAGGTCACGGTCGAGGAGATCGCCGGGCTGTACCGCTCGCTGCTGTGAGCCGATCCGCCGGTCCGGGCGCCTCGGGCGACCGGACCGGCGGCTGACCGGCGGCTGACCGGCGGGCGCGCTCGGCGCGCACGGCGCACCGGCTCGGCTCAGGGCAGTCGCACGTGCTGCGGCCCGAGCTCGCTCACGGCGTTGACGCCGAGCAGGCGCATCGTCCGGGTGATCTCGGAGCGCAGGATCTCGACGGCGCGCTCGACGCCCCGCTCCCCGCCGGCCATGAGCCCGTACAGGTACGCGCGCCCGACCATCGTCGCGTGCGCGCCGAGTGCGATCGCCGCGACGATGTCGGCGCCCGACATGATGCCGGTGTCCATCCAGACCTCGGTCTCGTCCCCGACCGCGGCGCGGGCGTCCGGGACGAGGCGCAGCGGGACGGGCGCGCGGTCGAGCTGGCGTCCGCCGTGGTTGGAGATCACGATCGCGTCCGCACCCGCGGCGGAGACGCGGCGGGCGTCCTCCAGCGTCTGGATGCCCTTGATGACGAGCGGCCCGTCCCAGTTCGCTCGGACCCACTCGAGGTCGGCCATCGTCATCGACGGGTCGAACAGCGTGTCCAGCAGCTCGGCGATGGTGCCGTCCCAGGAGTCCAGCGAGGCGAACGAGTAGGTGGGCGTCGTGAGCAGGTCGATCCACCAGTTGGGGTGGGTCGCGCCGTCGAGGAACGTCTTGACCGAGAGCTGGGGCGGGAACGAGAAGCCGTTGCGCGCGTCGCGCAGCCGGGCGCCGGCGACGGGCACGTCGACGGTGAGGACGAGCGCCTCGTAGCCGGCCGCACGCGCGCGGGCCATGAGGTCCTCGGCCCGCGAGCGGTCCTTCCAGACGTAGAGCTGGAACCACCGGCGCGCCCCGGGGCCGGCGGCGGCGACGTCCTCGATCGACGTCGTGCCCATGGTCGAGAGCGCGTACGGGATGCCGGCGCGCTCGGCGACGCGGACGACGGCGCTCTCGCCCTCCGTCTGCATCATCCGGGTGAAGCCGGTCGGCGCGAACGAGAACGGGAGCGCGGCCGGCCGGCCGAGCATCGGCGTGGTCGTGTCGACGACGGAGACGTCGTGCAGGATCGACGGGCGCAGCTCGAGGTTCGCGAACGTGCGTCGCGCGCGACGCAGCGAGATCTCCGACTCCGCCGCCCCGTCGGTGTAGTCGAACACCGAGCGGGGTGTGCGGCGCGCGGCGAGGGTCCGCAGGTCAGCGATCGTCAGCGCCCGGGACAGGCGGCGCTTCGTCCCGTCCGGCTCGAACGGCCGCAGCCGCAGGAGCGGGGCGAGGTCCGCGGGACGCGGGAGCTGACGCCGGACGCGTGGGGTTGCTGACACGGGGACCTCGTTCTCGGGCGGGCTGGCGGCGGGGGTGGTCGGGGTGGTGCTCGGTCGTCCTCCGATGTCGGGGTGGATCCGATCGCGATTCACGATCCGATCCACCCCGACATCGGAGGGATTGCGGTGGGGCGGTCAGCGGGTGAGCCAGCCGCCGTCGACGGGGATGGTGGTGCCGTCGACGTAGTCGCTCGCGGCGGTGGCGAGGAAGACGGCGACGCCCTGGAGGTCCGTGGGTCGGCCCCAGCGGCCGGCCGGGATGCGGCCGAGGATCTCGGCGCTGCGCTCGGGGTTGGCGCGCAGCTGGGCGGTGTTGTCGGTCGCGAAGTAGCCCGGGGCGATCGCGTTGACGTTGATCCCCAGGGGAGCCCACTCCGACGCCAGCGCCCGGGTGAGTCCGGCGACGCCGGACTTGGAGGCCGTGTAGGACGGGACGATCTTGCCGCCCTGGTAGGACAGCATCGAGGCGATGTTGATGATCTTCCCGATCGAGCGCTCCCGCCCGCCGCCGCTCTCGCCGGCGGCGCGCACGGCGTCCAGGCCACCGGCCTGGTCGATCATGACGCGGGCCGCGGCCTGGGACAGGTAGAAGACCTTGGAGAGGTTGAGGTCGATGACCTCGTCCCAGTTCGCCCTGGTGAAGTCGATCGCGGGCTCGCGCCGGATGATGCCCGCGTTGTTGACGACGATGTCCAGCCGCCCCGCCTCGCCCGCGACCTGGGTGACCAGGTCCTGGACCTGCTCGGGGGTCGCGGCGAGGAGGTCGGCCTGAACCGACCAGGCGCGCCGGCCCAGCGCCTCGACGGCCTCGACGGCCTCGGGGGAGCCGGACCGGTCGAGGATCACGACGTCGGCGCCGGCCTGCGCGAGCGCGGTGGAGAACCCGAGGCCGAGGCCCCGGCCGCCGCCCGTGACGAGGGCGACCTTCCCGTCGAGAGTGAATGCGTCCAGGATCATGGCGGGGCCCCTCAGCGCAGGTCGCCCGGCGTGATGCCGGTGACGTCGGTGTAGTCGATGTTCTCGCCGGCCATCGCCCAGACGAACGTGTAGGCGCCGGTGCCCGAGGCGGTGTGGATCGACCAGGGCGGGGAGACGACGGCGTCGCGGTCGTGCAGGAGCAGGTGGCGGGTGTTGCCGGGCTCGCCCATGAGGTGGACCAGGACCTCGTCGCCGAGGCCGTCGTAGAGGTAGACCTCCGTGCGACGCGGGTGCACGTGCGGGGGCATGGTGTTCCACACGCTGCCCGGAGCCAGGGTCGTGATCCCGAGGACGAGCTGGTTCGACGCGATCCCGTCGGCGTGGATGTACTTGCGGATGGTCCGCTCGTTGGAGGTCACCAGCTCGCCGAGGTGCAGCGCCTCGACCTCGTCCCGGCCCGCCTTGGCCGCCGTGAGCCGCGCGTGTGCCGGTGCCGAGACCAGGTAGACCGCGCCCGCGCCGGACAGCGTGACGTCGCGGGTGCCGAGCGGGAGGTAGACGACGTCGTGGGCGCCGAGGGCGAACGTCTCGTCGTCGGCCGTGACCGTCACCTCCCCGGCGAGACCGACCAGGCCGAGCTCCCGGCGCTCGAGCAGGTACTCCGCCTTGATGATCTCCGGCGCCTCGAGCGTGACGGGCGAGCCGTCCTCGACCAGGACGCCACCGACGAGCAGCCGGTCGTCGTGCGCGTACCCCCACGTCACCTCGCCCGGGGTGAACAGCCCCGACAGCACGAACCGCTCCCGCAGCTCCTGCGTGCCCAGCCGGGCGACGTCGTCGGGGTGGGTGCTCCACAGGCGGGTGACAGACATGGTCGGGTCCTCTCTCGGTACTGGGTCGGCCGGGCTCACGATGCCGATCGACGTCAACTCTCCCAGGCTTCCGCGTCTCCGGCGGCGTCGGCTGGCCCGGTGTCGTCGCGGGCAACGGTCGGAGGGCGGGGCCCGGGGAAGTCTTCTCTGGTATTGAATCCATTCAACGCGCGGAAGTCAACCCTGCCGCGAACCGGTGGTGGCGGGTGCGCCGGGGGGCCGAGGTGGCGCCGGGCTCCGGGCTCGGGGTCGCCGCGGCACCGGTCGGGCGTCGGGCTCGGGGTCGTCGCTCCGACACCTCCGCTGCGCCGACCCGCCGCCGCGCCGCGCGGTGGGCGCCGTCATCGGGCGCCGCGCGGGTCCCGCGGCGTGCCGGTGGGGCCTCGCGGGGGTCGCGTCCGGTCCGTGCGCGCTCGGCCGGCGGTCCCTGCTGGCACAGTTGGGGTGTGGAGAAGGACGCCGCCTCGCCCGTCGAGAGCATCGACCGCGCCCTCGTCGTGCTGTCCCAGCTCGCCGCGGCGGGGACCGACGGCCTGAGCCTCGGACAGCTCGCCGATCGCCTCGGCGTCCACAAGACCACCGTCCACCGCGCCCTCGCCGCGCTCCGGTTCCGCGACTTCGTCGCCCAGGACCCCGGCTCCGGCCTCTACCGGCTCGGTGCGGCGGCGGTGACGCTCGGCGACGCGTACTACGCGGGCGACAACCTCGCGGCCTCGCTCCACCCGGCCCTCGTCGCGCTGTCCCGGGAGGTCGACGAGCTCGTCCACCTCGGGACGCTCGCCGGAGCGCAGATCGTCTACCTCGACAAGGTCGAGCCGGATCGACCCGTCCGGGTGTGGTCGGCGGTCGGGCGCCGGATGCCCGCCGCGACGACCGCGCTCGGCCGAGCCATGCTCATGGACCGCGGGCTGTCGGCGGAGGCGCTCGCGCCGTATCTCGCGGCCGACGGCTCGGGCGGCCTCTCCGGGGACCGGCTCGCCGACGTCCTCGCGACGGCCCGCGCGCGCGGCTTCGCCTCGGAGTGCGAGGAGAACGAGCCGGGCATCGCCTGCGTCGCCCTGCCGCTCGAGCGCGCGGGGGCCGCGGTCGCCGCGGTCAGCGTCACGGCGCCGCGCGAGCGGATGTCGGACGAGCGGATGGCCGAGGTCGCGGACGACTTCCGCCGCGTCCTGCCCGGTCTTCTCCCGCCGGGCCTCGTGGTCCGCGGGGGCGTCTGACCGGGCGGGTCTCTTGCGGCGCGTCGCGCGCGCCGTCCCGGGGTGCTGGGGCGTCCGCTCTCCGCGGATCGAAGCCTCCGGCCGCGCTCAGCCCGCGCGCCAGCGGCGCGCCGACCAGCCCGGACGCACCGCCCGTGCGGGTGGGGCGCGCACCGATCCGCGGGGAGCGGACGCCCCGGCCTCGCCCGCGGAGAGCCGAGTCACAGGGGCTGGTCGAAACCGGGCGGCTCTGGCAGACTGATGTGCATTGAGCGCAACGAGCGTTGCGCTCAGCGGAACAAGGATCGAGCCCGCGACCGACGACGCTCGCCGGCGGGCGCACACCGAAGGAGCCAGCGATGGACGTTCTCTCCCAGCTCGAGCAGGCCACGCTCGTCCCCGTCGTCGTCATCGACGACGCGGCCGACGCCGACGGCCTCGCCCAGGCCCTCGTGACCGGCGGCCTGCCCGTCGCCGAGGTGACCTTCCGCACCGCGGCGGCGCCCGAGGCGATCCGGGTGATGGCCGAGCGCGGCGACGTCGTCATCGGCGCCGGCACGGTCCTCACCCCCGACCAGGTCGACCAGGCCGTCGCCGCCGGCGCGCGCTACGTCGTCTCGCCCGGGCTCTCCCGCGCGGTGGTCGAGCGCGCGCAGGAGCACGGCATCCTCGCCCTCCCCGGCTGCGTCACCGCGACGGAGATCCAGGCGGCGCTCGAGCTCGGCCTCAGCACGGTCAAGTTCTTCCCGGCCGGCACCTCCGGCGGCGCCCCGGCGATCAAGGCGCTCTCCGCCCCGTTCGGCGGCGTCTCGTTCGTCCCGACGGGTGGGGTCAGCGCCGCCAACCTCGCCGACTACCTCGCGATCCCGGCGGTCAAGGCCGTCGGCGGGTCGTGGATGGTCCCGCAGAAGATGGTCGCCGCCCACGAGTTCGACGCGATCACGGCGCTGACGGCCGAGGCCGTCGCCCTCGCCGCCTCCCTGCGCCCGCGCGCCTGACGACACACCGGCACACCCCGACACCCCGACGAAGAGGACCCACCATGAGCACGCTCCCCCCCGAGGTCGCCGCCCTCGACCTCAAGCCCGCCGCCGACTGCCGCTACGACGTCGTCTCCCTCGGCGAGGTCATGCTCCGCCTCGACCCGGGCGAGGGGCGCATCCGGACCGCCCGCAGCTTCCGCGCCTGGGAGGGCGGCGGCGAGTACAACGTCGCCCGCGGCCTGCGCCGGGCGTTCGGCCTGCGCGGCGCCATCGTGACGGCGCTGGCGGACAACGAGGTCGGCCGCCTCGTCGAGGACCTCATCCTCACGGGCGGGCTCGACACCGAGTTCGTCCAGTGGCGCGCGTACGACGGCATCGGCCGCACCGTCCGCAACGGCCTCAACTTCACCGAGCGCGGCTTCGGCGTGCGCGGTGCCGTCGGCGTCTCCGACCGCGGCCACACGGCGGCGTCGCAGCTCGGGCCGGACGACGTCGACTGGGACCGGCTGTTCGGCGAGTACGGCGTCCGCTGGCTCCACACGGGCGGGATCTACGCCGCGCTGTCGGAGACGTCGGCCGAGACGGTGCTCGCCGCCGTGACGAAGGCCAAGGAGTACGGGACGGTCGTCTCCTACGACCTCAACTACCGCCCGTCGCTGTGGAAGTCCATCGGCGGCATCGACAAGGCGCGCGAGGTCAACCGCGCGATCGCGCCGCACATCGACGTCATGATCGGCAACGAGGAGGACTTCACGGCCTCCCTCGGCTTCGAGATCGAGGGCACCGACATCCACGGCGGCGAGGAGCTGGAGGTGGACAAGTTCGCGGCGATGATCCGGACCGCCGCTGCGGAGTTCCCGAACTTCAAGGTCATCGGCACGACGATGCGGGGCGTCAGGACCGCGACGATCAACGACTGGGGCGCCATCGCCTGGTCCCCGGCGACCGGCGTGCTCGAGTCCATCCACCGACCGAACCTCGAGATCATGGATCGCGTCGGCGGCGGCGACTCGTTCGCCTCGGGCCTCGTCTACGGGCTGCTCGACGGTCAGCCGCTCCAGGTCGCGCTCGACTACGGGGCGGCCCACGGCGCGCTCGCGATGACGACGCCCGGCGACACCACCATGGTGACCAAGGCCGAGGTGCTCAAGCTGGCCGGCGGCGGCTCGGCCCGCGTCGACCGCTGAGCCGCGCCGACGCCGACGCCCCGCCGGCCCGCATCGTGGGCCGGCGGCGGCGTCGCCCCGGCCGGAGCGTCGGACGCTGGCCCTAGGGTGACAGCGTGCGTCTCCTCCTCACCGGCTCGAACGGCTTCCTCGGCACGCGGATCGCGCAGGACGCGGTCGCCCGCGGCTGGGAGGTGCTCGGCCTCGGCCGCGCGGCCCGGCCGAACCCGGCGAGCCCGGTCGCCGGCTACCTGTCGCACGACCTCGCCTACCCGCTGACCGAGCCGGTCGCCGACGGCGCGATCGAGCGCTCGATCGCCGCCCGCCTGAGCGGGCCGGTCGACGCCGTCGTCCATGCCGCCGCGCTCGCGAGCCCGTTCGCGCCGCCCGAGGACTACATCGCCGCGAACGTCCGCGGGACCGAGCACGTCGCCGCGTGGGCCGAGCGGTACGGGCGACGCGAGCACGGCGAGCCGCTGCCGCTGGTCTACGTCTCGAGCTCCTCGGTCGTCTACCGCGACGCCGACCAGCTCGACCTCACCGAGGACGCCCCGACGCCGCCCCTGCGCGAGCAGGTCAACGACTACTCCCGCACGAAGCTCCTCGGCGAACGGGTCGCCCAGCGCTACCGGGGCCGCTCCGTCGTCCTGCGTCCCCGCGCCATCATCGGGGCCGGCGACACCGTCCTCATGCCGCGCATCCTCCGGCTCGCGGAGCGCGGCGTCCTGCCCGTGCTGGAGCCGCGCTCGGGGCCGCGCGTCGTCGTCGACCTGAGCGACGTCGGGACGGTGGCGCACTACGTGACGCAGGCGCTCGCGCGCGAGGCGACGGGCACCTACCACCTGACGAACGCGGAGCCGGTCGAGCTGTACCCCTTCGCGCTCGACCTGCTCGACCGCCTCGGCGTCCGCGCCAGGACCGTGCGCGTCGACCCGCGGCTGCTGCGCGCCGTCGCGGGCGCGAGCGAGCGGTTCTCGGCCCGGTTCCTCGGCTACCGCGAGCCCCCGATCACCCGGTTCGGCGTCTCCGTCCTGTCCCGCTCGAAGACGTTCGACGTCACCCGCGCGCTCACCGACCTCGGAGCTCCGGCCGTGTCGCTCGCGCGGTCGGTCGAGGAGATCGTGGCCGAGCACCGGGCGGGTCCGGCGTGAGGTCGCCCGGCGCGACACGGTGGTGGGCGACCGCGACCGTGCTGCTCGGGGCGCTGTCCGTCGCCCGCCTCGCGCTCGCGCGGCGCGCCGTCGCCGAGGAGCGCGAGCTGGCCGGGACGCCCGCGTCGTTCGCGGCGGACGAGGTCGACGTCCTCGTGCCGATCCGCTCCGGTGACGAGCTGCTGGCCCGACGACTGGCCGCGTCCGTCGCGACGCTGCCGTCCGCGCGGGTCCACCTGCTCGTCGACGACGACGACCGTGATGGCTGCCGCGTCGCCGCGGCGATCGCGGCGGGCGGGGCTGACGCGGACGACGACCTCGCCGCGGCCCCCGCCGCCGAGCCCCGCGTCGCCGCCGACGTCCGGGTCGAGGTGTTCGGCCCGCCAGCTCCGGGGCGCAACCCGAAGGTCGACAAGCTCGCGGCGGCCGTCGCGCGGATCGAGGCGGCCGGCGGGACGCGAGCGGTCCTCGTCCAGCTCGACGACGACACGGCCCTCCCGCCCGGCGGCCTCCCGGGCCTGCTGCGCGGCCTCGACCGCGGCGGGCTGGCGACGGCCATCCCGGTCTACCTGGAGCAGGGCACGGCGTGGTCGCGGCTCGTCGCTGGGTTCGTCAACGGCTCCGCGCTCACGACGTACCTCCCGCTCGCGCGGCTCGGCCCGCCGGTGAGCGTCAACGGCATGGCCCTCGCCATGCGCGCGCGCGACCTCGCGGCGGTCGGCGGGTACGACGCGATCGCGGGCGCGACCTGTGACGACTACGCGCTCGCCCGCGCGTTCCGGCGCGCCGGCCTGGGGATCGTCCAGACCGCGCAGCCGGTGCTCCTGGCGACGACGGTCGCCGGGCCGGGGGAGTACGCCCGGCTGATGCGCCGGTGGCTGCTGTTCGCGCAGGAGGTGGTCCGGCGGGACGCGTCGATCCGTCTCGTCGCGCTCGCCGGCCTCCCGGCGGCGCTGCCCCTCGCCGCCGTCGTGCTGGCGGGGCTGAGCCCGCGGCCCTGCCGGGCGCTCGCGGTCGCGGGCGGCGTCGTCGTCGCCTCCCAGGCCGGGACGTGGTGGCTGCGCCGCGACCTGTGGCGGACGACGCTGCGCGCTCCGGGTGCGCCGGGCGACGGCGGCCCGAGCCCGCGGGGCCTCGCGGCCGAGGTGGTCGCGGCGCTGCTGACGCCGGTGCACCTGCTCGGGACGCTGGGCTCGCGCACCGTCACGTGGCGCGGTCGGCGGGTGCGCGTGGGGGTCGGGGAGTGACCGGCGAGCGGGAGCTGCGCGACTGGCTGGCGGCGCACCGCGACGCGCCCGGGGTCGTCGAGGCCGAGGAGGTCGCGCAGGCGCGGGCGGCGTGGCTGACGGGGCAGAGCTCGTTCGAGCACTCGCGGCTGTCGCCGGCGCAGGAGACCGTGCTCGCGGCGCTGGCGGTCGAGGGATGGCGGCCCGTGCCCGTCGGCTTCCCGTGGACCGAGCGCGCGGCGCGGCCGGACTACGTCGCGACGCCGCTGCGGGTCGCGGCACCGCGCAACTACGCGCAGGGTGCGCTCGCGCTCGAGGGGCCGGGCACGTGGTTCGCGGCCGCGGTCGCGCACCACCTCCAGCCGCTGCTCGACCGCACCCGCGACCGGCTGCTCCTGCTCTGCGGGAGCGCCGGCTGGCCGATGCTCGTCGCGGCCCTGCCGCGCCTGCGCCCGACGCCGGGCCTGCGCGTCGACATCGTCGCGATCGGTGGCGTCGGCGCCCTGCCGCCGCTGCCGCAGGGGTGGCGGACCCACGTGCTCCGGGGCGAGCGCGACTGGTTCGCCGCGGTCTCGGGCCCGGTGCCGGTCGACCGCGTCGTGCCGGGCGACCACCTGTCCGCCGCGACCCACCCGGCCACGGTGGCGGCCGTGCTCGACCTCGTCGCTGCGCCAGCGTGGGCCGAGCGGTGAGGGTGCTGCTCGCCGCGCCGCCGTTCGCGGGTCACCTGCACCCGGTGCTCGAGCTCGCGGTCGGGCTGCGACGGCGCGGGCACGACGTCGTCGTCACGACCGGCGCCGGCCGGGCCGACCTCGTCCGGGGGGTCGGGCTCGACGTCGAGCCGCTGTTCCCCGACGATCCGGAGGCCTTCGAGCGCGTCGCCAACCCCGGCGTGCGGGTGGGTTCCCACCCCGTCCGGCTCACGCGGCAGCTCCGCGCCAACCTCGCGCTCCTGCCGCGGGCGCGGGCCGAGCTCGACGCGATCACCGAGCGCGTGCGGCCCGACGTCGTCGTCGCCGACTTCACCGCGCCGGTCGCGGGATACGCTGCGCTGGACCGGGGCATCCCGTGGGTGACGGTGTGCCCGTCGCCGTGCGCGATCGAGACCCGGACCGGGACGCCGTCCTACCTCGGCGGGTGGCGGCCGCCGCGGACGGCGCTCGGCCGGGCGCGCGACGCCGTCGGCCGGCGCGCCGTGCGCCTGGGGAAGCTCGGGATGCAGCGCGCGCTGGCGCGGGACTTCGAGCAGGCCGGTGCCCGGGTCTACCGCGAGGACGGCTCGGAGTACGCCTACTCCCCGCACGCGATCCTCGGCCTCGGCATGAGCGAGGTCGAGCTGCCGCGGGACTGGCCGGCCGCGTTCCGGATGGTGGGACCGCTCACGGCGTCGCCGGTGCGGGTGCCGCCGGTCGAGCTGCCGTCGCTCCCGCCGGGGCGCTCGCGGGTGCTCGTGACGCTCGGGACGCACCTGGACTGGGCGAAGCGCGACCTGCTCGCGCGGGTGCGCGCGCTGCGGGACCGGGTGGCGGGGCTGGACGTCGTCGTCGGGCTGGGCGATGCGGCCGGCGGCCGCGGGCTCACGGTCGTCGAGCCGGGTCTCGCGGTGGTCGGGTACGTCGACTACGACGACGTGCTGCCCCGGTGCGACGCCGTCGTCCACCACGGCGGGACCGGCATCGCCTACGCGGCGATCCGGGCGGGCGTGCCGGCCCTCGTCGTCCCGCACGACTTCGACCAGCCGGACAACGCCGTCCGGCTCGCCGTCGCGGGCGCGGGAGCGCTGACCCGGGCGCCGCTCGGCTCGGCGCGCGCCGCTCGTCGGCTGCGCGAGGTGCTGGCGATGGACCGGACGCGCCTCGCGGGGCTGACCCGGGCGCTCGCCGGCTACGACCCGGTGGGAGCGACCGAGCGGGTCCTCCTCGACCTCGCGCGGTCGCGGCCCGCGCCTCGCTGAGGCAGGGCGGGAGCGGCGTCAGGCGCGACGGACCCGGCGGAGCTTGCGCAGCCGGTCGTGCGGCTCGAACGCCATCGGGACGATCGTCGGCGGCACCAGCCCGGCCCGGCCGATCCGCTCCCGCAGGCTCGCCGCCGCCGCGTCGAACGTCTCGCGCGGCTCGACGGCGAGCCGGACGAGCGGCCCGGCGGGCCCACCCGCGTCGTCCGCCTCCTGCACCACCCGGAAGTCGGCGACGCCCGGAGCCGCGAGCACCGCCGCCCGCACGAAGTCGGGGTAGAACGGCGCCCGCGTCGCGGGATCGTCGGCGCGGGGGAGGAGCAGGGCGTCGTCCGAGCGCCCGACGATCTCCCGGACGGCCAGCCGGACGTCGCCGCAGCCGCACGTCCCGGGCACGAGGACGTCGCCGAGGCGGCGGCGCAGGACGGCCTGGGAGGAGCGCACGAGGTCCGTCACGACCGGCACGAACCGGCCGTCTTCCCCGTCTTCCCCGTCGTCTCCGTCGTCCCGACGGTTCCAGCCGTCCCCGCCGGGCTCCCGCTCGACGAGCACGAGGTCCTCCGCCAGGTGCAGCGTGCCCTCCCGGCAGCTCATCCCGAGGAACCCCTCCGCCGCCTGGTACACCTGGTCGACCCGGACCCCGAGCCCGGCCGTGATCTCCGCCGCGTCGGCGGGCTCCAGCACCTCGGCCGCCGAGAGGACGCGCTCGGGCGCGGGCCGCCCGCCCCACTCCCGCGCCACCATCCGGAGCACCGACGGCGGCGCGACGAGGACCGTCGGGCGCGCGGCGACGACCGACGCGACGAGCCGGTCCGGCGGCAGGGCGAGGTCGACGAACGAGAACGAGACCCGTCCGCCGTCGACGCTCTCGTACAGCGGTCCGCCGGCCCGCAGCACGAGCGTGACCCGGGCGCCGGCGAGCAGGCCGCGCGGCAGCGCCCTGGCCAGCACCTCGCCGGCCCAGCGGTCTCGCTCGGCGGGGGAGGTGAGGAACGCGGTCTGCTGTCCGGACGTGCCCGAGGAGAGCCCGACCGACAGCCCGCCGAGCGTCGTCGTGAAGTCGCGCCCGGTCTCCGCCGCGCGAGCCGCCGCGAGGCACTCGGCGAGCGAGAGCCCGCGCCGGTTGAGCCCGGCGAAGTGACGCAGGACGTCGGGCTTGTCCAGCACGGGCAGGTCGGACAGCTCGGCCGGCCGCCCGGCCGGGCCGGTGCCGAGATCGGCGTAGTAGGCGTACCGCCGCGGCGCGCGGGCGAGCACCCGCCGCAGGAGCCGGAGCTGGTGCGCCTCCAGCGCCGCCCGGTCGCGGAAGTGGTCCGGCGCGACGCGGCGCCGAGCCGCGAGGTAGTGCCCGAGCACCCGTGCCCTCACGCCAGCACGTCCCGGACCCGGCGGATCGCCGCCTCGTCGTGCGACGGCAGCACCACGAGCCCCGGTCGACGGCGCCGCAGGTCCCCGAGGGCGTCGATCGTCGCGGTGTAGGTCGACCAGTCGTGGCTGATGAGCCGCACGGGGGCGGCGGGGAGGGCGCCATCGGTGATCGCCCGGACGTCCCAGGCCGCGTCGCCGACGAGCAGCAGGTCCACGTCGTCGACGTCGTCGCCCCCACCGTCGCCGGCCGCGCCGCGGGCCCGGACGAGCACGCCGAGGTGACCGTCAGCGTGCCCGTCGAGCGGCACGACGACGACGCTGCCGTCGCCGAGCACGTCGCGTCCGCCGGGCAGCGGGCCGAGGTCGGCCCACGCGCCGTCGGCCTGCGGCAGGTCGGACGGGTCGACGGCCAGCCGGTCGACCGCGTCCGGCACGGTGCCCGGCACCCAGCCGCGCACGAGCGCGGCCCAGCCGCGCGTCGCGCGGAACGTCGCGAGCGCCGCGCGGTCGAGGACGACGCGGGGCTCCGGCCCCTCGGCGGCCACGTCCAGGACGTCCGCGAGCCCGCCGACGTGGTCGAGGTGGAGATGGGTCACGACGACGTCCGTCACGGGACCCAGCCCGAGCCGGTCGAGCTGGGCGGCGAGCGTGCGCGTGGGGTCGATCGTGACGGGGAGCAGCGCGCGGTAGACCCGGCTCAGTCCGCGCGAGGCCGCGGCGACCGCGCGGGGGGAGTAGCCGGTGTCGACCACGACGACGCCGTCCGGGTGCTCGATCACCGCGACCAGCGCGGGGAAGGTGACCCGGCGCCAGGGTCCGCCGCGTCGCGCGATCGCCCCGAGCTGGCGGGTGGAGCCGGCCTCGAGCAGGTGGACGCGGTGCGCCGGCGGCGGAGAGCCCATCGGGCCGCCTCAGTACCGCAGGACGGCGGCGGCGAGCGAGAGCCCGGCCCCCGTCCCGGCGAGGAGGACGAGGTCGCCCCGGCGCAGCCGGCCGGTGGTGACGGCGTGGTCGAGCGCGACGGGGATCGAGGCCGAGACCTGGTTGCCGTGGTCGCGGAGGATGTCGACGACGCGCTCGGGGTGCGGGGCCACCCGCTCGACGAGGTAGCGCATCCCGACCCCGCTGGCCTGGTGCGGGACGACGACGTCGATGTCCTCGAGCGTCACGCCCGCCTCGGCGAGGACGCCGTCGAGGAAGGCCGGGAGGTTCTTCGCGACGTGCCGCAGGAGGATCGCGCCGTCCATCGTGAACAGGTAGGAGTCGAGGTCGTCGGGCGGGGTGACGACGTTGAGGCGCGTCCCGCCCGCGTCGATCCGGCAGGCGCCGGCCGCCTCGGGCCACAGCGCGACGCGCGACGCCAGCACCGCGGGCGGCGCGGCCGCCTCGGTGCCGGCGTCGGTGTCGGCATCGGTGCCGGTGTCGTCGACGCGGCCGAGCACGACGGCCCCGGCCCCGTCGCCGAACAGCGCGCTCGCCTCGACGCTGTCGTGGTTCAGCCCCTTCGACGCGATCTCCGTCGCCACGACCGCGACGCGCGACCACTGCCCCGTCGCGATCCCGGCGGCGGCGGCGCGCAGGCCGGTGAGGAACCCGACGCAGGAGGTGTTGACGTCGAACCCCTCGGCGGCGCCGCCCGTGGCGCCGAGCGCGGCGAGGGTGAGGACGGCGGTGGTCGGCATCGGCTGCTCGGGCGACACGGCGGAGACGATGAGGGCGTCGAGGTCGTCGACGCCGAGACCGGCGCGCTCCAGCGCCTCCCGGACGGCCGCCGTCGCCATGCGCGACGAGGTCTCCTCCGGGCTCGCCCAGCGCCGCGAGGCGACCCCCGACCGGGCGAGCGACTCGCCCGGGGCGCGGTCGAACCGCGCGTCGAGCTCCTGCGACGTCACCAGCGTGCTCGGCTCGTACGACCCCGTCGCGAGGATCCGGACGGGCAGCGTGTGACGCCGTGAGGGCCCCGCGTCAGTCATCCCGCAAGAGTGGCACAGCGCCGGGCGGGTTCCGCGCGCGTCTCACGCCGGGGGCGCGACCGTCCGGAGGAACCGCAGCACCCGCAGGGCGCCGGCCTTGTCGATCGGCGCGTTCCCGTTGCCGCACTTCGGCGACAGCACGCACCGCGGGCAGCCGGCCGAGCACCGGCACGACGCGACCGCCTCGTACGTCGCGCCGACCCACCGCGTGGCGGCCTCGAACCCGCGCTCGGCGAAGCCGGCGCCGCCGGGGTGGCCGTCGTGCACGACGACGGTCGGCTGCTGCGTGTCCGGGTGCAGCGCCGTCGACAGCCCGCCGATGTCCCACCGGTCGCACGTCGCGAGCAGGGGCAGGACGCCGATCATCGCGTGCTCGGCCGCGTGGAGAGCGCCGGGGACCTCGCCCGCCGCGAGCCCGAGCTCCTCCGTCAGCACCTCGGTCGCGACCGACCACCACGCGCCCGTCGTCGGCAGCCGCCGTTCCGGCAGGTCGAGCACGGCGCTCGCCACCACCTCGTACCGCGGCGGGCGCCGGATGTCGTACGACGTCACCCTGCTCGTCACCTCGACCGGCCCGAACGCCCAGGTCACCGGGCCCCACTGCGCGCGCCGCCGGACGCCGAGCAGGGCAGCCTGGCGGGCCGAGCGGGCGCTCGTGCGGTACTCGACGTCCTCGCGGTGCACGAGCGCGACGCGGGCGCCCGGGCGCGCGGGGCGCGCGTCGGTCGCGTCGGTCGCGTCGGGCGGAGGGACGGCGTCGTCCTCGGGCTCGGCGTCGTCCGAGGCGAGCGCCCCGACCTCCCCGGGCGCGACCAGCGCGTCGACGACGAAGCTGCGCCCCTGGTGCACGTAGACGGCTCCCGGATGGACGCTGGCGTCGGCCGCGGCGTCGTCGACCGTCCCGAGCACGGCGCCGCTCGCGGCCTCGACGACGGGGACGCCGCGTCCGCCCGTCCCGCGCAGGTCCGCGAGGTCGGTCGGCGCCTCGGGCCGGGCGTGGTTCCAGTACCAGCCGGCCGGGCGGCGACGCAGCAGCCCGCGCTCGGCGAGGGCGTCGAGCATGGCGGCGTCGGGAAGGCCGAACAGGGGCAGGTCGGCCTCGGTGAGCGGCAGCTCGGCCGCGGCCGCGCACAGGTGCGGGCCGAGGACGTACGGGTTGGACGGGTCGAACGTGGTGACCTCGACGCCCTGGTCGAGGATCTCCTCGGGGTGGTGGACGAGGTAGGTGTCGAGCGGGTTGGCGCCGGCGACGAGGACGGCGAGCCCCTCGGCCCCGGCGCGTCCGGCGCGGCCGGCCTGCTGCCAGAACGACACCCGCGTGCCGGGCCAGCCGGTGAGCAGCACGGCATCGAGGCCCGAGACGTCGATGCCGAGCTCGAGCGCGTTCGTCGTGGCGAGGCCGAGGAGGCGTCCCGAGCGGAGCGCGACCTCGAGCGTGCGCCGCTCCTCGGGCAGGTAGCCGCCGCGGTAGGCGGCGACGGGGACGCTCCCCCCGGCCTCCAGCGTGCGGATCGGGTCCTCGTCGTCCCACGGGTGACCGGCCGACGGCTCGTCCCACGACGCGTCGGCCGACGGGTCGTCGGCGAGGCGCTCGTTGGCCGCGGCGGCGACCGCCTCGACCCCCGCGCGGGAGCGGACGAACGCGAGCGTCCGGGCGCGGGCGCGGGTGAGGTCGGTCAGCAGGTCGATCACCTCGCTCTGCGCGCTGCGCCGGGGCAGGTCGTCGGGCAGGCCGGCCACGTCGCCGAGGTCGACGCGGGTGAGGTCGAGCCCGTCAGCCGCCCACTCGTCGGGCGACGAGGCGGCCGGCTCGGCCGACGACGCGCGCGAGTCGAGCGGGGCCGGCTCCCAGAGCGCGATGCGCCGCCGGCCCTGCCGGGCGGTCGAGGCCGTGACGGATGCGACGTCGGCCCGGTCGGCGCCGATGAGGCGGGCGAGCGTGAGGTCGGGCTCGCCCGCGGTCGCGGAGGCCGCGGCGACGACCGGGCGCGCGCCGAGGTCGCGTGCGAGGCGGAGGAGGCGGCGCAGGACAAGGGCGACGTGCGCGCCGAAGACGCCCCGGTAGGCGTGCGCCTCGTCGAGCACGACGACGCTGAGGCTGCGCAGCAGACGGGTCCACCGCTCGTGCGCCGGCAGGAGCGCGAAGTGCAGGAAGTCGGGGTTGGTGAGGACGACGTCGGCGTGGTTGCGGGCCCAGTCGCGCTCGTCGCGGGGTGTGTCGCCGTCGCACGTGGTGATCCGGACGGGCAGGGCGGGATCGGTGGCGCCGACCAGCTCGCCGAGGGCCGCGAGCTGGTCGGCCGCGAGGGCCTTGGTGGGGGAGAGGTAGAGCGCGGTCGGCCGGCGCTGGAGCGTGGCGAGCGAGGAGCCCGAACCCGGACCGCCGCCCGCGCGCTGGGTGCGCTCGTGGTCGAGCACGCGCGAGAGCGTCGGGAGCCAGAGCGCGAGCGACTTGCCGGACCCCGTCGCCGTGGCGATGACGGTGTGCCGGCCCTCGTGGAGGTGCGTCGCCGCCTCGACCTGGTGCGCCCACGGACGCTCGACCCCGAGCCCGCGGTAGGCGGCGACGAGGCGGTCGTCGGCCCAGGTCGGCCAGTCGGCGCGCTCGCCGTCGACCGGTGGGAGGTCGGCGACGTGCAGCAGGCTCTCGCGCCGCTGCGGGGTGATGAGCAGGCTGGCCAGGGGGTCGAACGTGCTCACGGGTCCATCGTCCCACCCGTCGCCCGCACCACTCCTCGACGGGGCCGAGCCCCGCGGGGGGATGTGGGCCCGGGACCCGCCCGGCCATAGGCTTGACCCCATGCTCGATCCCGCCTCCGTGCTGTCCGACCGCGTCTCCGCCGCCATCGACGCGGCCTTCGACCTCCCCGGGCAGGACCCCGTCCTGCGACCGTCTCAGTTCGCCGACGTCCAGGCGAACGCGGCCCTGGCGCTCGCGAAGAAGGTGGGCGTCAACCCGCGCGAGGCGGCCGCGCGCATCCTGGCGAACCTCGACCTGAGCGACGTCGGTGACGTCGAGGTCTCCGGTCCCGGCTTCCTCAACATCACGGTGTCGCCCGAGTGGATCCAGCGCCAGGTCGCGGTGCTCGCGGCCGACCCGCGGCTCGGCGTCCCGACGCAGCCCTCGCGCGTCATCCCGATCGACTACTCCGCGCCGAACGTGGCGAAGGAGATGCACGTCGGGCACCTGCGCACGACGATCGTCGGCGACTCCCTCGCGCGCACGCTCGAGCGGCTCGGTCACCGCGTCATCCGCCAGAACCACATCGGCGACTGGGGCACCCCGTTCGGCATGCTCATCGAGCACTACCTCGAGGTCGGCGGCGACTCGCCCGAGGCCGACCTGCTGCGGACCGACCCGAACGCGTTCTACCAGGCCGCCCGCGCGAAGTTCGAGGCGGACGAGACCGGGCCCGACGGCATCGGCTGGGCCGCGCGGGCGCGCGAGCGCGTCGTCCGGCTCCAGGCCAAGGACCCCGAGACCATCCAGATCTGGCTCGGGATGATCGGGCACTCCAAGGAGTACTTCCACCGGATCTACGACGAGCTCGCGGTCACCCTGACCGACGACGACCTGGCCGGCGAGTCGATGTACGACCCGATGCTCGCCGACGTGTGCGACGAGCTCGTCGCGAAGGGCCTCGCGGTCGAGTCCGACGGCGCGCTGTGCGTCTTCCCCGACGGCTTCACCGGCCGCGACGACAAGCCGCTCCCGCTCATCGTCCGCAAGTCCGACGGCGGCTACGGCTACGCCACGACCGACCTCGCGGCGATCCGCTACCGCGTCCGGGAGCTCGGGGCCGACGAGATCCTCTACGTCGTCGGCGCCTCGCAGAACCTGCACTTCCGGATGGTCTACGCGACGGCCGAGGCGGCCGGCTGGCTCACCCGCGACGACGGCTCGCGCGTCACGCCGATCCACGTCCAGATCGGGTCGGTCCTCGGCGACGACGGCAAGATCCTGCGGACGCGCGCCGGCGCCCCGCTGCGGCTCGCGGCGCTCATCCGGGAGGGCGTGGAGAAGGCGGCCTCCGTCGTCGACGCGTCGCGGCCGGACCTCGACGACGTCGAGCGCGCCCGGATCGCCCGGATGGTCGGCGTCGGCGCCGTGAAGTACGCCGACCTCTCGGTCGCCCACGACACCGACTACGTCTTCGACTTCGACCGCATGCTCGCGCTCACGGGCAACACCGGCCCCTATCTGCAGTACGCGACGGCCCGCATCCGCTCGATCTTCCGCCGCGCCGACCTCGACCCGGCCGCCGTCCTCGCCGCCGGCGCCCCCGTCCGGGTCGCCGAGCCGAGCGAGCGGGCGCTCGCGCTCGCCCTGCTCGGGTACGGCGCCGTCGTCGCCGAGGTCGGCGACCAGCTCGTCCCGCACCGGCTCGCCGGCTACCTGTTCGAGCTGGCCCAGGCCTTCACCAGCTTCTACGACGCCTGCCCCGTGCTCACGGCCGAGGACACAGCCGTGCGCGAGTCGCGTCTCGTGCTCACCGCCGCGACGCTCCAGGTGCTCGTCGACGGTCTCGGCCTGCTCGGGATCGACGCGCCGGAGCAGATGTAGTCCCGCGCTACGTGATCGTCAGCGGTCCGGACGCCGTCGCGACGACGCCCGGGGCGCCGGGTCCCGCGGCCACGCGCACCGCGACGACGACCGTGTAGCTGCCGGGCGGGAGCGCGGTCGTCGTGCGGCCGCCGGCGGCCGCCGAGCCCACCGCGGCCGCACCGGCCGCGTCACCCCGCGTGTCCGCACCGGCCGCGTCGACGGACACGCCGTCGCGGGCCGGCGACGTCGGTGCCGTGGGCGGCTCCGCCGACTCGCTCGGCGGCGGGGCACACTCGGTCAGGAGGTCGTGCTCGACGGGGACGGACAGCGGGGCCCCGGGCTTGAGCGGCTTCTGGGGCGAGGCGTCGCTGGCCCCCGGGCTCGTCGCGACCACGACCTGGCCCCGGAGCACGACGACCTCGACCGTGAACGACGTCGAGACGGTCTCGACCTGGGTGCTCAGCGAGCCGGTCGCGTTGAGCGGGGAGCCGCTCGGCGTGTCCGGGAGGGCGGACAGGACCAGCGTCAGCTCGCGGTTCGGCGAGACCAGGTCGACCGACGAGCCGCACGCCGCGTCCCACGTCACGGTCGTGAGCGTGAGCGGCGTGGGCGTCGGGCTGGGGGAGGGGCGCGGCGACGACGTCGGGCTGGGCGTGGCGGTGCGCGTGGGGGTCGGCTCGGGCGCGTCCGGGGTCGTCGGCTGCTCGGGCTCGGGTTCGGGAGCCGGCGGCGCGGGCGTCGGGGTGTAGCGCGGCACGGCCTTGGTCGGCGAGGGGCTCGCGGGGTCGCGCACGCGGTCCGGCGTCGGGGATGCGGGCGAGGAGGGCGGTGTCGGGGCGGACGTCGACGTTCGCGGGCTGGGAGCGGGGCTCGCCGGTGGCGTGTACTCGGGGTAGCCGGGCTCCGCGATGGGCGGATCGGGCGGGAGCACCTGCGTGCCGGTGCAGCCGGCGACGAGCAGCCCGCCAAGGACGATGGCGACCGCGGCGCGCGTGCGCGCAGGAGAAAACCGAGTGCCCGCTACCGTCATGACGGACCAGCTCCCTCCACTGCTACGACTCGATCGGCCGCCCCCGGCCCTCGCGCCGCCTGCGCGCTGCGCCACCCCACGCGACGCGAATCTCCATCCGAACCCACGACCCGCGATCAGTCAAGCACCCCGAGACCGATCTCACGTCTACCCCGGTCATGTCGCGGTCGCGCGGGATCTTGCACGGGAGACCGGAGCGGTGCGGGTCAGGGGCCTGGTCTAGAGTCTCGTCCTAGTGTCCGAGCCGCGTCGTCGGGGCTCGGAGTCGCATCCCCCGGGTCGCCCGCGACTCGCGACAATCGTTCGTGTCGAGGAGGACACACATGCCGCAGCTCGGAGGCACCAGCCTCGTCATCGTCGCCGTCATCGCGCTCGTCGCGGTGGGGGCGCTCGCCGTCGCCGTCGTGCTCCGCCGCCAGGTGCTCGCCGCCGACGAGGGGTCGCCCCGGATGCGCGACATCGCGGCGGCGATCCAGGAGGGCGCCTCGGCCTACCTGGGGCGGCAGCTCCGGACGCTCGCGCTGTTCGCCGGGATCGTCTTCCTGCTCCTGTTCGCGCTGCCCGGCGAGGGTGGCGTCCGCATCGGGCGGTCGATCGCCTTCCTGCTCGGGGCGACGTTCTCCGCGGCGATCGGCTACCTCGGCATGTGGCTCGCCGTCCGCGCGAACCTGCGCGTCGCCGCGGCCGCCGACAAGCCGGCCGGCAAGGAGATCGGCGCCGAGATCGCGTTCCGCACGGGCGGCGTCGTCGGTATGAGCGTCGTCGGGCTCGGCCTCCTCGGCGCGTGCATCGTCGTGCTGGTCTTCCGGGTCGACGCCCCGGCGGTGCTCGAGGGCTTCGGCTTCGGGGCCGCGCTGCTGGCCATGTTCATGCGCGTCGGCGGCGGCATCTTCACCAAGGCGGCCGACGTCGGCGCCGACCTCGTCGGCAAGGTCGAGCAGGGCATCCCCGAGGACGACCCGCGCAACGCCGCGACCATCGCGGACAACGTCGGCGACAACGTCGGCGACTGCGCGGGCATGGCCGCCGACCTGTTCGAGTCCTACGCCGTCACGCTCGTCGCCGCCCTCATCCTCGGCAAGGCGGCGCTCGGGGAGCACGGCATGGTGTTCCCGCTCATCGTGACGGCGATCGGCGCGCTCGTCGCCGTCGTCGGCGTCTGGCTCACCCGGGTGCGCGGGACGGAGAGCGGGCTGCGGGCGATCTACCGCGGGTTCGCGCTCTCGGCGCTGCTCGGTGCCGTCCTCGCCGCGATCGCGGCGTTCCTCTACCTGCCGGGCTCGTTCGAGGAGATGCCGGGCACGGCGGTCCTCGGCGACGTCAGCGGCGACCCCCGCCTCATCGTCGCCGGCGCCGTGGTCATCGGCGTCGTGCTCGCCGGCGTCATCCTCGCGCTCACCGGTTACTACACCGGGACGACGACGCGGCCGACCAAGCACGTCGCCGCCACGACCCGGACGGGCGCCGCGACGGTCGTGCTCTCCGGCATCGGGGTCGGCTTCGAGTCGGCCGTCTACACCGCCGGCGTCATCGCCGCGGCGATCTGCGGCGTGTTCCTGCTGGCGAGCGGGTCGATCTGGCTCTCGCTGTTCCTCATCGCCGTCGCCGGGTGCGGGCTGCTGACGACGGTGGGCGTCATCGTCGCCATGGACACCTTCGGTCCGGTCTCGGACAACGCGCAGGGCATCGCGGAGATGTCCGGCGAGGTCTCGCCCGAGGGGGCCGCGATCCTCACGGACCTCGACGCCGTCGGCAACACGACGAAGGCGATCACCAAGGGCATCGCGATCGCGACGGCCGTCCTCGCCGCGACCGCGCTGTTCGGCTCCTACGCGGACGCGGTCAGCTCCTCGCTGCGCTCGCTCGGCACCGGCGTCGCCGCGACGGGCGACGCGCTCGTCGCCGCGATGATGAGCTACGAGATCATCTCGCCGATCACGCTCGTCGGGGTCATCCTCGGCGCCGCGACCGTGTTCCTGTTCTCCGGCCTCGCGGTCGACGCGGTGACGCGTGCCGCCGGCGCCATCGTCCTGGAGGTGCGGCGCCAGTTCCGCACGATGCCGGGGATCATGACGGGCGAGCAGCGCCCCGAGTACGGGCGCGTCGTCGACATCTGCACGCGCGACTCGCTGCGCGAGCTGGCGACGCCCGGTCTGCTGGCCGCGTTCGCGCCGATCGCGGTCGGGTTCGGGCTCGGCGTCGGGCCGCTCGCCGGCTTCCTGGCCGGCGCGATCGCCTGCGGCGTGCTCATGGCCGTCTTCCTCGCGAACTCGGGCGGCTCCTGGGACAACGCGAAGAAGATCATCGAGGACGGCGAGCACGGCGGGAAGGGCTCGCCCGAGCATGCCGCCGCGGTCATCGGCGACACGATCGGCGACCCGTTCAAGGACACCGCCGGTCCCGCGATCAACCCGCTCATCAAGGTGATGAACCTCGTGGCCGTGCTCGTGGCGCCCGCGGTCGTGGCGATGAGCGCGGCGGAGGGGGCGAACCACGTCGCGCGGGTCGGGATCGCCGTGCTCGCGGCGCTCGTCGCCGGTGGTGCGGTGCTTGCCTCGCGACTGCGGGCGACCCGGGCCGACCGGAAGAACAACCTGGCCGCGGCCGCCGACGCGGAGCACGCGGACCAGCTCGTCTAGCCCCCCGGGCGCCGGGTGCCGCGCTGCCCCCGCCGTCCGGCCGCCGCACCCCGCCCCCACGCTCCCCCCTCCGCTATCGGGGTGATGTCGATCGCGTATCGCGACCGAGGTCACCCCGATAGCGGAGCGTGGGGATGTCGTCGTCAGGATCGGCCGACGGGGCAGTCCGGCCGGCAGGGAGTCCCGCGACCCGGCCAGCCGCGCATGCGGTAGCCGCGTTCGACCAGAAGGGCCGAGCTGCACGGTGATCCGAGCACGTGCCGCCAGCGAAAGCGGAGCGTCGGCTGGCCGTAGGTCACCGTCGCCTCGTTGTCCCGCCAGATGTCCTCCGCGGTCTTGCCTTCGTGGATCCGGCCGTCGAGCTCGATCCGCAGGCCCCAGGTGTCGTCCAGCCCGTCGACCCGCACCTGCTGCCGACCCGTGCGGACCCAGACCTGGCGACGGGGCTCGGGCAGATGGTGGGCGCGGAGGACCAGCCGAGTGAAGCTCCACTCGAGGATCGACTCGTGCCCCTCCTCCTCGGGGGCGAGGACGGCCATGACCACGGCGCGCCAGCGCAACCGGTTCCACGCCGTCGCCTCCGCGCGCAGGTGTGCGGCGGTGCCGTCGGCGCGCGCCGTCTCGGTGAGGATGGCGACGACCTCGTCGGTGCTCGTCGCCGACTGGGTCCGCACGAGCGCCGCGAACGACGTCGTGGTCTGGGCCGGTCGTCGGTCCGGGACGATGAACGGGCGGCGGGTCTGGCGGATGGCGAGCCAGTCCTCGGGTGAGATGACGCGCCTGTCGTGGGGGACGACGACGTCGACCGTCCGCGGTGGCGAGTCGATGATGCGGTCGAGGTAGGCGGAGGCCGCCCCCGTGATCGCTGCCTCCGGTCCCGCGTAGAGCGAGGCGGCCCAGCAGCGCTGCCGGAACGAGACCTCGCCCGAGTTGGTGAGATAGACGCCCGGCAGGATCCGCTGCCAGCGCCCGGACACGACCTGGTCTCGCCCACCGTTGGGACGCACGCCCAGCTCCACCAGCTGCTCGCGGCTGATGACCCCGTTCTGGCGTCGGGCGAGCGCGCGAACGTCGCGGGGCGCGTCCGAGGCGGTCGGGTCGCGCACGAGGGTGACGGACAGCCGAGTCGGTTCGGTTGTGGTAGTCATGGCTCAGTATGAAGCTATTTGGCGACGCGGGAGTCCGCCTGTGGATGGCGGCCGCAGCTCGATCGGCCAGCTCCGAGGTCGGCCCCGCGCCAGCTCCGATATCGGGGTGGGCCAGGTCGTGTATCGCGATCGAAGTCACCCCGATATCGGAGGGCGGCGGCTCGGGCGAGGGGGGCTCGGAGGGAGCAAGGCCTGGGAGGGGCGGCGGCTCGGGCGAGGTGGGTCAGGGGCGCTCGTCGGCGCGGTCCGCCAGCGGGTCCCAGCCCGGGACGTGGACGAACCGTGAGATGACCGTCCCGATCGTCAGCAGGATGACCGGGTAGACCGAGAGGTAGAACCGGAAGGCGAGGTCGGGGTTCGGGCCGGGCCGGTCGCCGTTGTGGTACCCGAAGACCGTCGTGAGCGACCACAGCGCGATCGCGACGATGACGCCGTTGAGCCGTCCGAGCACGCCGAACGCCGCGAGGAACACGCCCTCGCGGTGGACGCCGTGACGGCGCGCGTCGTCGTCGAGCACGCGGGCCATGATGAGGTCGTTCGTCGCGAGCACGCCGGCGTAGCCGACGGCCACGGCGATGCCCGCCGCGATCGCGGTCGCCAGGTTGTGCGCGAAGAACATCGTGCCGAACGCGACGGCCGCGATGGGCAGGGCGCGCTTCCAGGTCCGCTCGGCGCCCCAGCTCCGCACGAGCCGCGCCCACACCGCGACGAGCCCGATCGCCGACACGATGACGACGACCTGCAGGATCGTCGCGGTCGTGCCGTCACCGCCGAGCGAGTACTTGACGAAGAGCTGCAGCCCGTTGAGGACGAGCGCCATCGCGGCGCCGTAGCAGGCGTTGACCACGCCGATCGTCCAGAAGTACCGCGAGGACAGGATCTGCCCCACCGAGCGGAAGAACGGCGGGCGCTGTTCCTGCTCGATCCGGGGGTTCTCGTGCACGCCCAGCGCCATGTAGAGGATGACCGCGACGCCGAGCACGGCGAAGATGATCGAGAGCCGTTCGTACCCGATCGTCGGATCGGCGCAGAGCGGGTCGTCGACCTCGCAGCCGAGCACGTTCCGGGCCAGGTACGGCGTGAGCCCGAGCGCCAGGATCATCGCGACGAGCTGACCCGCCTGCCGGATCGCGTTCGCCTTCGCGCGCACGCGCTCGGCCGGGAACAGCTCGGGCAGGAGGGCGCCGTAGTTGGCGTTGATGACGGAGTCGGCCATCTCCGCGAGGATCGTGAACGTCGCGAACCAGATCACGAGCAGGGTGGCGTCCGTCGCCACGCCGGTCGGCACCGTGAAGATGAGGATGCTCGCGACGAGCAGGACGAGCGCGCCCACGACGAGGTAGGGCTTGCGCCGGCCCCAGCGCGTGCGCGTGCGGTCGGACAGGAAGCCGAAGACCGGGTTGTCGATGGCGTCGATGACCGAGTACACGGCGTAGACCGCGGCGAACACCTTGGCGTCCATGCCGAGGACGTCGGTGTAGAAGTAGAGCATCGAGCCCTTGATGAGGTTGATCGGGATCGAGGTCCCGAACATCCCCACGCCGTAGCGCCAGGTGCCCGTCTGCTTCACCGGGGCCGGCTCGGCCGGGGTCGTGGTCGCGTGCGTCACGCGTGCGAGCCTAAGGGACGGTGATCCAGTGCTCTTGTCGCACGTCGTTGTCGGCCGTCAGGGTCACCAGAAGCACGGTGCCCGGCGCGCTGTTCGCGAGGCGGAGGCCCGTGACGGCGTCCGACGAGCCGGGTGCGAGCGTCGAGTTGTCGAAGGCCGGTCCGGTCAGGGTTCGGGCCAGAGCGCACTCGGCCGCGAGGGCGTCGGGCTGCTCGACAGCGCAGCGAACCAGGCCGTTGAGGAGGCTGAGGTGCCCGGGGCCGCTCTCGATCTCGACCCGCATGCGCACCCCCGTGATAGTGCTCTGACCGCTGTTGGTCAGCGGGAGGTACACCTGGAGCCCGGAGCTGTCGCCGGGTCGGATCTCGGGGGTGAACACGAGGTCCGGCTCCTCGGCGAGGACGTCGACGCCCTCGGTGACGGGGGACGTCAGCTCGTCGGCGGTGAGGCGGATCGCCACGAGTGTCAGCTCCGTCGTGCCGACGACGCGCGGCCCGACGACGTCCGAGCGACCCGCCGGAAGCGCGCCCCACCGGCATGCGACGGTGCGCGCGTCGACCGGCTCGCACCCCTCGTCCGATGTGCCCGGGTCGAAGGCGGCGTCGCTGCCCTCGGGCAGGGTGAAGGTGACCGCGGGCGACGTGAGGGGCGCGTTCGCGTCGATCGCCAGCGCGATCTGCTGGCCCGCCGCGATCGCGCCGGACGGGACGAGGAGGCCGGCCGTCACCTCGAGCGGCGAGATCTCGACGACGCGCTCGACCGCTGGCCGGTCGCCGTCGGTGAGCCGGACGGTCAGGAGCTGTGCCTGGAACGAGGGCACGGTCTCGACGACGACCTCGACGTCCGTGTGCGGATCGACCGAGTCGAGGGTGCAGGTGGTCAGCGACCCCACGCCGTGGCAGGCCGCCCCGACGCCGATGATGGACACGCGCGGGGCGTTCACCGGGTCCGGCTCGGCGGGCTCAGGGCCACCGTCGGGAGCGAAGCCGAGCGGGCGCGGACCCGTCAGCTGCTCGACCGAGAACGACAGGACGGGCGCCGTCAGCCCGTGCTCACCGCCGCGCAGCGGGAACGTGAGGCTGCCGCCGGCCGGCACGGTGTCCGGGAGGGTCGGCAGCTCGTCCTCGCCGAGCGCCGGCGGATCGCTGGGCTCGGGCGACGGCGTCGGAGACGGAGAGGGTGTCGGCGATGGCGTCGGCGACGGTGAGGGCGTCGGTCGCGGCGACGGGCTCGCCGGAGACGTCGGCTGCGTCGGTGTCGGTGTCGGTGCCGGCGTCGTCGGCCGGCTGGTCGGGACCGGCGTCGGGCGAACGGCGGGGGTGGTGACCGGGACGGTCGTCGGCGGGGTCACGACACTCGCGACGTCGGCCGGCCCGGGGAGCGGGGCGTCGGCGTCGGCGTCCGCCGGGGCATCCGTCGTGCCGGCGTCGGGCGCGTCGGTGTCGGACCCGGACGACCCGGGGTCGCTCGACCCGCCGGGGTCCGTCGAGCCGGCGCTCGTCCCGGGACCTGCCCCCGCGTCGGGGTCGGGGGTAGAGCCCATGAAGTGGTTGACGGCGGCCCAGCCGCCGACGGCGAGACCCACGACGGCGACGACGCTCGCGGCGACCCCGACCACGGCCCCTCCGCCGCCCGCGGCGCCGCCGGCACCCCCGCCGGCGCCCCCGGCTCCGCCGCCCTTCGGGGCGATCCCGAGCAGGGTGAGGATGCCGCCCGTCGCGGTGGCCGCGGCGAGGGCTCCGGGCAGGAGGACGTTGCCGGCCGCCGTGCGCGCGCCGAGCAGGAACACGAACTGGGACTCGCAGTCCTCGCACGAGCGGCGGTGCGCGCGGACCGCCTCGTCGGACTCCCCGCCCGGCTCGAGCGCCGCCTCGACCATGAGGCCGCGGATCCGCTCGCACTGGTCGTTCGTCGTCGGCAGGAGGTGGGAGCGGAGGAACCGCTCGCGGAACGTGCGACGCGCGCGGTAGAGCATGGCCGAGCACGCGTTCGCGCTCACGCCGAGCTCCTGGCTGATCTCGGTGACCGTGTGCCCCTCGATGTGGTTCCGCACGAGGATGCCGCGCGCGGACTCGGGCATCCCGGCGAGCACCTCGCGGACGAGGAGACGCTGCTCGTGCTTCTCGGAGCGCGTCTGGCCCGGCAGCTCGTCGGGCTCGGGCAGCTCGGCCTCGCGGCTGCGCTTGCGCAGGAGGTCGATGCACAGGTGGCGCACCGTCGAGTCGAAGTAGGCCTCGTAGCGGTGCGGCGTCCCCTCGTCCGGCACCCGCATCATGCGGATGAGGGCCTCCTGGACGACGTCCTCGGCATCGGCCTGGGAGAGCCGGAACGAGCGGGCGATGGTCGTCCCACGACGGCGCAGCGAGCGGTACTGGGCGAGGTCGACCGCTCGACCGGCGACGCCGGTACGCGAGTCAGTCAGTGCCATGAACGCTCCCATGGAGCCACCCACGGCCCCGCTGCTGGATCCTCCTTGAGGTCGGTGCCCCCACACCGCGTTCCATTGTGCCGCATCGTGCTCGATATCCCAAGGGGAGGCGGCCCCGGCCGCCCCGACCCGCGTCAGGCCAGGCGGGACCAGAGGAACTCGTACGCGAGCGCCCCCATCATCGCGGCCTGCGCGTTGGTCGACGCGCCGCCGTGACCGCCCTCGACGTTCTCGTAGGACAGCACCTCGTGTCCCAGCTCGCGCAGGAGCGCCGCGAACTTGCGGGCGTGCCCCGGGTGCACGCGGTCGTCCCGCGTCGAGGTGGTGAGCAGCACGGGCGGGTAGGTCCGGTCGCGTCGGACCAGGTGGTACGGGGAGAACCGCTGGATGAACTCCCACTCGGCCGGGTCCTCGGGGTTGCCGTACTCCGCCATCCACGACGCCCCCGCCAGCAGGAGGTGGTAGCGGCGCATGTCGAGCAGCGGGACCTGGATGACCACGGCCCCGAACAGCTCGGGGTACGTCGCGAGCATGTTGCCGGCGAGCAGCCCGCCGTTCGAGCCGCCCTGCACCCCGAGGTGCTCGGGCGAGGTGATCCCGCGCGCGACGAGGTCGGCCGCCACCGCCGCCAGGTCCTCGTACGCGCGCGGCCGGTTCTCCTTGAGCGCCGCCTGGTGCCAGGTCGGCCCGTACTCGCCGCCGCCGCGGATGTTGGCGACGACGTAGACGCCCCCGCGGTTCAGCCACGCCCGGCCGAGGCCGCCGGAGTAGCCCGGCGTCAGCGAGATCTCGAAGCCGCCGTAGGCGTACAGGAGCGTCGGCGCCCCGCCGTCCGTCGCCAGGTCCTCGGGCCGGACGACGAAGTACGGCACGCGCGTCCCGTCGGCCGAGACCGCGAAGTGCTGCTCGCTCACCAGCCCGGCCGACTCGAAGAACTCCGGCCCGGCCTTGAGCGGCTCGCTCGCCACGACGGACCCGGCGTCGGCGCCGTCGGCGGCGAGCGTCACGAGGGAGAGCGTGGTCGGCGTCAGGTAGTCCGACGACGTCATCCACAGGCCGTCGGCGAGCTCCCCGCCCAGCGAGTCGCCGGCGCGGTCGACGCTCGCGACGCTCACCGTGCCCAGCGGCGGGGCCGCGGGGAACGGGCGTCGCCGCCACTCGCCGGGCCCGACGCGCCGCCCGCGCGCCGCACCGCCCGCCCCGCCGTCCACGATGCCCTCGGCACCGGTCGCCGGCGGCGTCAGCACCTCGAGCCGGTTCTTCACGTCGTCGAGCACGTTGACGACGAGGTGGTGCCGCGTCCAGGTCGCCCCGACGAGCGCCGTCGTCGGCGTCGGCGCGAACAGCACGGCGAGGTCGCGCGAGCCGGCGCGGTAGGCGTCGAGGTCTCCCGCGAGGAGCGACCCGGCCGGGTACGTGCGCGACTCCTCGCCCGCGGGCAGCCCCGCCGTGACCGTCCAGTCCTCGCGCGGCTCGACGAGCAGCCACTCGCGGTACGCGCCGGCCTCGGCGGAGTCCGGGACGTCGATCTTCTCCGGCCCGTCGTCGGTCAGCAGGAAGAGCTCGTCGGTCCAGAAGGTCAGCGCGCGGGAGACCCAGTCGCGCTCGAACCCCTCGGTGCGGTCGTGGTGCGCGGAGACGGCGAGGTCGGTGTCCTCGCCCTCGAACACGACGGTCGCGTCGGCCAGCTCCTGCCCGCGACGCAGCAGCCGCGCCCGGCGCGGGTACCCCGACGTCGTCGCGGCGTCGTCGGCCGTCGCGACGAAGACGGTGTCCCCGTCGACCCAGGACATCCCGCCCTTGGCCTCGGGACGGTGGAAGCCGCCGACCTCGGGAGCGACGAAGGTGCGCGTGACGAGGTCGAACTCGCGCGTCTCGTCGGCGTCGGAGCCGCCGCGCGACAGGTCGACGAGCGCGCGGCGGTAGGCGAGGGGACCCGTCCGGAGGATCTGGGCGCCGTGGAAGACCCAGTCGACGCCGTCGGCTGCCGAGAGCTCGTCGAGGTCGAGCAGGACGTCCCACGTCGGGTCGTCGGTGCGGTAGTCCTCCAGCGTGGTGCGACGCCACAGCCCGCGCTCGTGCTCGGCGTCCTTCCACAGGTTGTAGAGGTGGTCGCCCGCCAGCCCGACGCCCGGGATCTTGTCCGCGGAGTCCAGCACCTCGCGGATCTCCGCCTCGATCCGCAGGAATCGCTCCGAGGTCGCGAGCACCTCGGTCGCCTCGGCGTTGCGCTCGGCGACCCAGGCGAGGGCGTCGGTCCCCTCGACCTCCTCGAGCCACAGGTAGGGGTCGTCCGGGGTGTCGGCGGAGGGGGCGGGGGTCGCGGAGACGTCGGTCACCCGGTCAGCCTAGGTCGCCGGCGGCCGCGGCGCGCCGGGGGGCGGAGGGCACCGACCGGTACCCGCCCGCACGCCCGACGCGACCTGCGGCTACTCCGCGTCCGGGGAGTCGCCGTCGAGCTCCGGGTGCGACGGGACCGTCGCGGTGATGATGGAGCCGTCCTCGCGCACGGCGCCCTCGATGTCCCGCAGCGACGGCCGGCCCGTCCGGGTCTCGACGCCGGTGAGGTGCACCGTCGTCGTCTCCCCGCGCGGGACGGTCACGACGGCGCCCTCGACGACCACGTCGATCGAGTCCGCCGGACCCGTCTCGAGGTCGAACGCGATCTCGTAGTGCCGCACGGTCACCAGGAGCCGGGTGCCCTGGAGCGTCAGCCGGAACCGCAGGTACTCCCAGTCGCGCGGCAGCCGCGGGTCGAACGACCAGGCCCCGGCGAAGTCGCGGAACCCGCCGAACCCGGCGACGAGCGCGTTCCACACGCCGCCGATCGACGCGACGTGCGCGCCGGCGTCGGCGTTGGCGTGCAGGTCGGCGAGGTCGACGAAGCACGCGGCGGCGAAATACTCCTCGGCGAGGTCGGCGTACCCGACCTCCGCCGCGATGATCGACTGGGCCGCGGCCGACAGCGTCGAGTCGCCCGTGGTCAGCGGGTCGTAGTACTCGAAGTCGGCGAGCTTCTCCTCCGCCGAGAACTCGTCGCCCTGGAGGTAGAGCGCGAGCACGACGTCGGCCTGCTTGAGCACCTGGTGGCGGTAGATGACGAGCGGGTGGTAGTGCAGGAGCAGCGGCCGCTTGTCGGCCGGGGTGTTCGCCAGGTCCCAGACCTCCTTGAGCAGGAAGTCGTCGTCCTGGGGGTGGATGCCGAGCCGCTCGTCGAACGGGATGTGCATGCCGTCGGCCGCGCGGGCGAACTCCGCGATCTCCGCCTCGGTCAGGCCGAGCCGCGTGACGGCGAGCGCGTAGGCGCCCGGGTCGCACTCGGAGAGCCAGCCGAGGTCGCGCACGGCCGCGCGCAGGTTGGCGCGCGCCATGACGTTGGTGAAGAGGTTGTCGTTGACGACGGCGGTGTACTCGTCCGGCCCGGTCACGCCGTGGATGTGGAACTGCTCGACACCGTCCGCCCCGCGGCGCCAGAAGCCGAGGTCGGCCCACAGGCGCGCGGTCTCCACGAGGATGTCGATGGCCTCGCGGGCGAGGAACTCCTCGTCCCCGGTCGCGGCGACGTACTGGGACACCGCGTGGGAGATGTCGGCGTCGATGTGGTACTGCGCCGTGCCTGCCGCGTAGTAGGCCGACGCCTCCTCGCCGTTGATCGTCCGCCACGGGAACAGCGCCCCGCGCTGGTTGACCTCGACGGCCCGGCGGCGGGCCGCGTCGAGCATCGTGTAGCGGAACCGCAGCGCGTTGCGCGCCACCGACGGCGAGGTGTAGGTGAGGAACGGGAGGACGTAGATCTCGGTGTCCCAGAAGTAGTGCCCGTCGTAGCCCGAGCCCGTCATGCCCTTGACGGGGATGCCGGTCCCCTCGGCGCGCGCCGCCGCCTGCAGGAGCTGGAACAGGTTCCACCGCACGGCCTGCTCGAGCGCCGGCTGCCCGCCGATCTCGACGTCGCTGCGCTGCCAGAAGTCGGCCAGCCAGGCGCGCTGCGTCTCGAACGCCGCCGCCACCCCGGCGCTCGCCCCGCCCTCGTGGCCGCGCACCCGGTCCAGCGTGCGCCGCCCGCGGCTGACCAGCTCGACGGGGGGGACGCCGCGCGAGGTGTGGACGCTCACGACCTTGGTGATGGTCGTCGTCGTCCCCGGGGTGGCGTCGATCCGGTAGGTGACCTTGGCGAGGTCCTCGGAGATCTCCGTCCGCGTCTCGTGCGCGTCCGTCGTCGTGATCCAGTTGTCCGCGACCATCGCGAGCGTCATGCCCGAGTTCGTCACGCGGTAGCCGAGCGCGTGCCGCGTCCCGGCGTCCGTGACCTCCTCCCAGTGCAGCTCCGGCTGCAGCACCCGCCCGTCGAGCGCGGCGGCCCGGCGGGGGTCGAAGCCCTCGCCCATCGCGGCGCTCGGCACGTGGTACTCGTCCTGCCCGTCCTGTCGGTTGAGGATCTGGCAGCTCACGGCCACGGGGGCGTGGGAGTCGAGCATCGTGAGCTCGTAGGTCATGACGGCGAGGTGACGCTCGGCGAACGACACCATCCGCCGGCTGCGGATGTGCACCCGCTTGCCGGACGGCGTGCGCCACACGAGGTCCCGGTTCAGCACGCCCTCGCGGAAGTCGAGGCTGCGCTCGTACCGCTCGAGGTCTGCGACCGCGAGGAGCAGCGGCTCGTCGTCGACGTAGATCCGCATGGTCTTGGGGTCGGGGACGTTGACCATCGTCTGCCCGACCTTCGCGAACCCGTACGCGTCCTCCGCGTGCCGGATCGGCCAGGTCTCGTGGAAGCCGTTGACGAAGGTGCCGTGCGTGTGGGAGTCGCGCCCCTCCTCGACGTTCCCGCGCAGCCCGAGGTAGCCGTTCGCGACGGCGAACAGCGTCTCGGTCACGCCGAGGTCCGACTCGTCGTAGCGGATCTCGGTGAGCGCCCAGGGGTCGATCGGGAACCGGGTGCGGTCCAGCGGGTCGAGGATGTCGTCGACGGTGCGGATCATCGGCTGGTCCCGTTCTCGGTGGTGGGCTCGTCGGGGGTGGCGTCCGGCTGGTCGCGCTGGTCGGGGACCGGGACGAGCTCGCCGAGGTCGTCGACGACGACGTCGGCACCGCTCGCCAGCAGCTCGGCGTGCCCGGCGCCGCGGTCGACCCCGAGGACGAGCCCGAAGCGACCGGCGCGTCCGGCTGCGACGCCGGAGTGCGCGTCCTCGACGACGACGGCCCGGTCGGCCGGGACCCCGAGGAGCTGCGCGGCGTAGAGGTAGGTGTCCGGGTTCGGCTTGCCCGGGATGCCGCGGTCGGCGGCGACGACCCCGTCGACGATCACCTCGAACCGGTCGAGCAGGCCGGCGGCCTCGAGCACGGGCCGGGCGTTCTTCGAGGAGGAGACGACGGCGACCTCGACCGGTCGTCCGTCCGGCCGCACGCAGCCGGCGAGCAGGTCGAGGAAGCGGACGGAGCCGGGGTAGGGCTCGACGCCGTCGGCGTCGAGGACGGCCGTGAACAGCGCGTTCTTGCGGTTGCCGAGCCCGCACACGGTCTCGGCCTCCGGCCCGTCGGACGGGTCGCCGTCCGGCAGCGCGATCCCGCGCGAGGCGAGCATCGCCCGGACGCCGTCGTAGCGCGGCTTGCCGTCGATGTGGGCGAAGTAGTCCGCGTCGGTGTAGTCCGGCGCGTAGGGCAGGAACAGCTCGCGCCAGGCGCGCATGTGCACGTCGGCGGTGGGGGTGAGGACGCCATCGAGATCGAAGAGGACGGCGTCGAGCGGGTCGAGCTCGGTGGTCCCGGACGGGGCAGAGGTGCTCACCAGGAAAGGCTAGTGGGTGGGTGTTGACGCGCGTCAACCGGAGGTTCGGTCGATGGTCGGCCGAGGAGGGGGTGACGCGGCCGGCGCGTCCGTCACGCGGCCACCACGCGGCCGGCGCGCAGCCGCGGTCAGCCGGCGGTCAGCCGCGCAGCAGGACGAGCAGCTCCCGCTCGGGGTTGCGCGTGGGATCGATCGTCCGGCCGCGGTGGTACTGGTCGACGACCCGCGGGTCGACGTAGCTCGCCCGCGCGACGGCCGGCGTGTTGTTGAGCACCTCCGCCGCTGCGCGCATCGCCGCGGCGACGACCCGGGCGCGTCGCGCGTCGCTCGTCACGGGGCCGGCCGCGGCGAGGTAGCGCGCCACCGTCACGGTGCCGTGGAGGGTGCGGAAGTCCTTGGCGGTGAAGTCGCCCCCGGTCTGCTCGCGGACCTCGTCGTTGATGTCCTCGGGCGAGATGCTGCGCCACCTGCGGCTCCGCAGGTAGGCGAGCAGGCGCAGGTTGCTCGACTCGATGTCGCGCGGGTCGATCGGGGCCGTCTCGTCGGCACCGGCCGCCGCATCCGCGCCGGTCGCGGTCGTCGTCGCCGTCGGGCGGGCGCCGGAGCGGTCGCGGGCCGCCCGCGCGGCGCGACGGCGGCGCTCGCGGACGTACGCCGCGAGGTCGTCGTCGACGATCTCGCTCTGCCAGCGGTGCCGGCTCTTGGCGGGGAAGTCGAGCGCGACGGTCGAGCCGGTGACCGTCGCGTGCCGCCACAGGAGCGAGGCGAGGCCGAAGCTGCCGTGCTCGAGCGCGTACTTCTCCGACCCGACGCGGAGCGACGCCTCGTCGAGCATCCGGAAGCCGGCCGCGAGCGCCCGCTCGCGGGTGAAGCCGTCCTCGCGCAGGTTCCGCCGCACCCGGCCCCGCGCGGCCGGGAGCACCTCGGCGAGGTCGAGCGCGCGGTCGAACTTGATCGCGTCCATCCGCGCGCGCCAGGCCGGGTGGTAGAGGTACTGGGTGCGTCCCGCCGCGTCGACGCCGGTCGCCTGGATGTGGCCGTTCGCCTGCGGGCACAGCCACACGTCGGTCCAGGCGGGCGGGAGGACGAGCGCGTCGAACCGGGCGACGAGCTCGGCATCGGTGACGGGCCGGCCGTCCGGGTCGAGGTAGTGCGCGCCGGTGCCCGTCCCGGTCCGGGTGTACCCGGGACCGGACAGGCGCGAGCGGCGCAGACGTGGCATGGGCCAACGGTAACGGCGGCGCGGCGCGCGAGATGGACGGGCGGGGCGGACGCGCGAGGGGCGCCGTCGAGACCGCGACCGTCGAGGCCGAGACCGACGGCGCGCCGCCGGGACTGGCGTAGCGTCGCCGGTATGGCCGATCCGATCGACATCGCGCAGCTCACCGCCACCGAGATCGCCGCGGCGGTGAGGTCGGGCCGGCTGCGCGCCGTCGAGGTCGCGGAGGCGTCGCTCGCGGCGGCGGCGGGGGTGGGCGCCGAGCTCGGCGCGTTCGCCCGGCTCACGCCCGAGCTGGCGCTGGCCGAGGCGGGCGCCGTCGACGCGGCCGTCGCGCGCGGCGACGCCGCGGCCGCCGCCCTGCGGCTGGCCGGTGTCCCGTGCCCGATCAAGGACCTCAACGCCGTGCGCGGGGTGCAGCTCACGGCGGGTGCCGCGGTCCTCGCCGCCGCCCCGATCGTCCCCGACGCGGACGACGGCACCGTCGTCCTCCTGCGTGAGGCGGGGACCGCGACGATCGGCAAGACCGCGACGCCCGAGTTCGGGTTCCCGCCCTACACCGAGCCGCGCACGGGGCCCGGCGGTGCGATCGTCGCGGCGCGCACGCCGTGGGACCTCACCCGCGGCGCCGGCGGGTCCTCGGGTGGCGCCGCGGCGAGCGTGGCCGCGGGGATCAGCCCGATCGCGCACGCCTCCGACGGCGGCGGCTCGATCCGCATCCCGGCCGCGAGCTGCGGCATCGTCGGGTTCAAGCCGTCGCGCGGCGTGGTGAGCTCCGGTCCGCTCGGCGTCGACGGTCCGGGACTCGGCACGCAGGGCGCGCTCGCGCGGACCGTGCGTGACGCGGCCGTCGCGCTCGAGGTGCTGGCCCGGCCGTGGCCGGGCGAGGTGGTGGCGAGCCCGGCGCTCGACGGTCTCGGCGACGCCGTCGAGCTGGACCGCGCGACGCTGGTCGACGGGCTGCGCGGGCTGCGGGTCGGCGTGCTGACCGACCCGGTCGTCGCCGGCGACGCCGTCGTCCACCCGGAGGCCGTCGCGGCGGCGGAGCGCGCGGCGGACGACCTGCGCTCGCTCGGGTTCGACGTCGCGACGGCGCCCGTGCCGTTCACGCCGCAGGAGTGGCTCGCGTTCATGCCGCTGTGGTCGGTCGGGGCGCTGACGCTCCCGGTCCCGGACGAGGCCGAGCAGCTGCTCGAGCCGCTGACCCGGTGGCTGCGCGAGGTGGGGCGCGGGGTCACGGGCGCCCAGTACGCGCTCGCGGTCGCCGACGCCCAGCGCGTCGCCCGCCGGATGGCGACCGCGTGGGCGCCGTTCGACGTCGTCGTTACCCCGAGCCTCGCCGGACCGCCGGCCCCCGTCGGCTCGATCCGCGACGACGCCGACCCGGAGCACGACTTCGAGGAGCAGAAGCGGTTCACGCCGTGGACCTCGCCCGCGAACATCGCCGGCCGGCCGTCGGTCTCGGTGCCGATCCACCGGGCCGTGCTCGACGGCGTCGAGCTGCCGTTCGGGGCCATGCTCACGGGACGGATCGGCGAGGACCGCGCGCTCATGGAGCTCGCCCGGCTGCTGGAGATCGTCGACCCCTGGCCGATGCCGCCGACCGTCCCGGTCCGGGGCGCCGGGGGCTGACGGGCCCCGTCGTCCGGGGGTGGCTTCCGCGGCGACAGGTCCGGCGGTGGCCCGGCGGCGGCGGGCCGGGACCGTCGCCCCGATGTCGGAGGCGGGCGCCCTCAGCCCGCGAGCGGCAGGAAGTGCGTGCGGGTCAGCGGGGCGAGGGGGAGGTCCCGCGCCTGGTCGAGGCTGACCCAGACCGCCTCGGCGATCTCGGCCGCCGGCCGCACCGCCGCGACCTCCTCGGCGGTGAGCGTCACGGCGAAGGCGTCGGAGACGACGACGTGCCCCGCCTCGTTCGCCGCCGTCTCGCTGAACCGGCCCAGCGGCCGCAGCCGGTCGGCGCTCAGCGTGACGCCGAGCTCTTCCGCCACCTCGCGCCGGCCGGTCTCGAGCGGTCCCTCGCCCGGCTCGGGCTTGCCGCCGGGCTGCATGAACGCGCTCGTGCCGCGCTTGCGGACGAGCAGGAGCCGGCCCGCGTCGTCGAGCACGAGGATCGCGGTGACCCGGATGGTCGGGGACTCGCCCACGTCGTTCGCCCCCATCGTCAGTCGCGCCGGCTCACGGCCCACACCGTGCCCAGCCCGGCGAGCGCGAGGACGACGACACCGCCGATGCCCCACACCAGCGCCTTCCAGATCCACGGCGGCGCGCCGCCGCTCGTGGCGCTCGCGGTCGCCTCCAGCACCAGGGGCGTGTCCCACGAGGACTCCCACGTCACCGTCGTGCCGTCGACGACGCCGGACCCTCCCCGCGGCACCTCGACCGTCCCCGGGAAGGTGAGCGCGACCCGGATCGACGACTCCTCGGCGCCCGGCGGCCGCTCGCCCTCCGCCTCGGCCACCGGGACGCCGTCCTGACCGACGGCGTCGATCGTCCCGGCGACCTCGAAGTCGTTCCCGACGCGGGTGATGAGCTGCTCCGAGCCGAGCGTGAGGTTGACGATGCTGACCCGGTCGAGCGTGAGGGTGGTCCCGAACGCCCCGGACTCGGTCGCCGGCGCCGCGGTCACGCCCTTGACCGTGCGCAGCCCCGGCAGCACGCGGTTCTCGATCGCGAGCACGGTGGCGCCGGCTGCGGTGCGGGCCTCCGGGGTGTCGTCCGTCAGGGGCACGACGAGCACGATCGTCCCGCTCACCGTGTTGGTCCTTGCCTCGACGGCGAGGTCGGCGTCGGCGCGCACGCACCCGGCGAGGCCGAGCGTCCCGAGCAGCGTGAGCACGACGAGCAGGAGACCCGTCGGCGTGCTGGGGCGGTGACCGTGGCGTCGTCGAGCGCGGTGCATCGACCGATCGTGGCACACCGCGCTCCGCGGCGCGTCCCGCCCCGCGGAGCGGTCGGTCCGCGGGTCGGGACACGACCCGTCGGCCGGTCCGTCCGCCGGCCCGCAGGCCCTCACCCAATCCCGGGCAACCTGGTGCGCCGGCCGATTTTTCCTGTCAGTGTTGGAGGCATGAACGAGAAGCTCACCACGAAGTCTCAGGAGGCCATCGCGGCAGCCCTCCAGGCTGCGACGGCGGCTGGGAACCCCCACATCGAGCCCTCCCACCTCCTCCTCGCGCTGCTCGACCAGCGCGACGGGATCGCGGTCGCGCTGCTCGCGGCCGTCGGCGTCGACGCGGGTCATCTCGTCCAGCGGGCCAAGGGCATCCTCGCGACGCTGCCGAGCGCGAGCGGCTCCAGCACCTCCCAGCCCCAGGCCTCCCGCTCGCTGCTCAACGTCATCACGGCCGCCGGCGAGGAGGCGCGGGCGCTCGGCGACGAGTACGTCTCGACGGAGCACCTGCTCATCGCGCTGGCCGGCAGCCAGTCGCAGGCCGGCGACGTGCTGCGCGGCGCCGGCGCCACCAAGGACGCCCTCGTCGGCGTGCTCCCGAACGTCCGCCCCGGGCGCGTGACGTCGGCCGACCCCGAGGGCAGCTTCCAGTCGCTGGAGAAGTACGGGACGGACCTCACCGCCCGCGCGCGCGAGGGCAAGATCGACCCCGTCATCGGCCGTGACTCCGAGATCCGCCGCGTCGTCCAGGTGCTCTCGCGCCGGACCAAGAACAACCCGGTCCTCATCGGCGAGCCGGGCGTCGGCAAGACCGCCGTCGTCGAGGGACTGGCGCAGCGCATCGTCGACGGCGACGTCCCCACCTCCCTCCAGGGCAAGACGCTCGTCTCGCTCGACCTCGGGGCGATGGTCGCCGGCGCGAAGTACCGCGGTGAGTTCGAGGAGCGGCTCAAGGCCGTGCTGGAGGAGATCAAGAACAGCGACGGCCAGATCGTCACGTTCATCGACGAGCTGCACACCGTCGTCGGCGCCGGAGCCAGCGGCGACGGCTCGATGGACGCCGGCAACATGCTCAAGCCGATGCTCGCGCGCGGCGAGCTGCGGATGATCGGCGCGACGACGCTCGACGAGTTCCGGGAGAACATCGAGAAGGACCCGGCGCTCGAGCGGCGGTTCCAGCAGGTGTTCGTCGGCGAGCCGAGCGTCGAGGACACCATCGCGATCCTGCGCGGCATCGCCCCGCGCTACGAGGCGCACCACCAGGTGACGATCTCCGACTCCGCGCTGGTCGCGGCCGCGACGCTGTCCGACCGCTACATCCCCGGCCGCCAGCTTCCGGACAAGGCGATCGACCTCGTGGACGAGGCCGCGTCCCGCCTGCGGATGGAGCTGGACTCCTCGCCCGTCGAGATCGACGTGCTCCAGCGCCAGGTCACCCGGATGGAGATGGAGGAGCTCGCGCTGGAGAAGGCCGACGACGCCGCGAGCCGGGACCGGCTGGAGAAGCTGCGCGCCGAGCTGGCCGACCACCGCGAGGAGCTGGCGGGCCTGGTCGCGCGGTGGGAGGCGGAGAAGTCGAGCCACAACCGCGTCGGTGAGCTGCGCGCCCGCGCCGACGAGCTGCGCACCGCCGTCGAGCGGCACATCCGCGAGGGCAACTACGAGGAGGCGAGCCGCCTGCAGTACGGCGAGCTGCCGAAGGTCGAGGCCGAGCTGCGCGAGGCGGAGCGCGTCGAGGAGGTAGTGGACGTCGAGACCGCTGAGGGGAGCCCCGCGGGCGACCCGATGATCGCGGACAAGGTCGGGCCGGACGAGGTCGCCGAGGTCGTCGCGGCGTGGACGGGCATCCCCGCCGGCCGCCTGCTGGAGGGCGAGACCGAGAAGCTGCTGCGGATGGAGCAGGTGCTCGGCGAGCGGCTGATCGGGCAGCGGGCCGCCGTCGCCGCCGTGTCCGACGCGGTGCGCCGCGCCCGCGCCGGCATCGCGGACCCCGACCGGCCGACCGGGTCGTTCCTCTTCCTCGGGCCGACCGGGGTCGGCAAGACCGAGCTGGCCAAGGCGCTCGCGGAGTTCCTGTTCGACGACGAGCGGGCCATGGTCCGCATCGACATGTCGGAGTACAGCGAGAAGCACTCGGTCGCGCGGCTGGTCGGGGCTCCTCCGGGGTACGTCGGGTACGAGGAGGGCGGCCAGCTCACCGAGGCGGTCCGCCGCCGGCCCTACTCCGTCGTCCTGCTCGACGAGGTCGAGAAGGCGCACCCGGAGATCTTCGACATCCTTCTCCAGGTGCTCGACGACGGCCGGCTCACCGACGGGCAGGGCCGCACCGTCGACTTCCGCAACGTCATCCTCATCCTCACCTCCAACCTCGGCTCGGCCGCGCTGATCGACCCGAACATGGACGACGCGGCCAAGCGCGAGTTCGTCATGGCGGCGGTGCGGGCGGCGTTCAAGCCGGAGTTCATCAACCGGCTCGACGACGTCGTCATCTTCGACGCGCTCACGCTGGAGGAGCTCGGCGAGATCGTGGAGATCTCGATCCGCGCGCTCGACCGGCGGCTCGCGGACCGGCGTCTCGGGCTCGAGGTGACCGAGGCCGCGCGGGAGTGGCTCGCGATCGAGGGCTACGACCCGGCGTTCGGCGCCCGGCCGCTGCGCCGCCTCGTCCAGCGCGAGATCGGCGACCGGCTCGCCGTCATGCTCCTGTCCGGCGAGGCGCGCGACGGCGACACCGTCGTCGTCGACCGGGCCGAGGAGGGCTCCGGCCTCCGGCTCACCGCGGTGCGTGCGGGGTGAGGAGCTGACCCCGGTCACGGGCCGGCGTGCACGGGCCGGCGTCCTCGGCATCGCCCTCGCGGCGTGCTCGGCCGCGCTGCTCGCGCTCGGCACCATCGGCGCGGGGGGAGCGCCGGCGCAGCAGCCCGCGACGGCGGACTCGACGGTGGCCGGCGTGGTCTCCCTCGTGCAGCCAACGCCCGCCCGGGTCCACGACATCGCCTGGGACGGCTACTCGCTCCTGCTGGACGGCGAGCGCGAGCGGATCTGGTCGGCCGAGTTCCACTACTGGCGCCTGCCGAGCACGAGCCTGTGGCGCGACGTCCTGCAGAAGTACCGCGCGGCGGGGTTCAACGCGATCTCGGTGTACTTCCACTGGGGCTACCACTCGCCCGCGCCGGGGGTCTACGACTTCGACGGCGTGCGCGACGTCGACCTCCTGCTCGACATCGCGCAGGAGGAGGGCCTCTACGTCATCGCCAGGCCGGGGCCCTACATCAACGCGGAGACGACGCGGGGCGGGTTCCCGGGCTGGCTCACGACCGTCGACGGCGTCGCGCGGACCGACGCGCCCGACTACACCGCCGCCGCCGACGAGTGGCTCACCGAGATCGACGCGATCCTCGCCCGGCGGCAGTACACGGACGGCACCGGCCCCGTCGTCCTCTACCAGATCGAGAACGAGCTGGCCCGGACGGACGCGGCGACGCAGCGCGCGATGGAGCACCTCGCCGCGAAGGTGCGCTCCGACGGGATCGACGTGCCGCTGTTCCACAACGACGTCGGGAACAACGGCCTGTGGGTCCCGGCGTTCCGCCAGGACGGGACACCGACCGCGGTGGTGCCCGACGCGCTGCGCACGAGCGCCGTCGACCTCTACGCGTTCGACTCCTACGCGGCCGGGGCGTGCGAGGCACCGGACGTCGTCGGCGACCTCCGGGCGGCCCCGAACCTCGGGCTGCACGGCGTCGGCGGCCGCATGGGCGGCTCGACGGCCTCGCCGGAGACGCCGGGCTTCCTCGCCGAGACCGGCGGCGGCTGGTTCGACTACTGGGGCAGCCCCGGCCTGTTCGACTGCACCGCGCAGCGCCAGGGGCTCGGCCACCAGCGGGTCTTCTACGGCACGAACATCGTCAACGGGCTCACGCTGCACAACATCTACATGGTGTTCGGCGGGACGAGCTGGGGCTGGCTGCCCTCCCCGGTCGTCTACACCTCCTACGACTACGGCGCCGCGATCACCGAGGGACGCCAGGCGCGGGACAAGCTCGGCGGCCTCAAACAGCTCGGCTACCTGCTGGACGCGGTGCCGCAGCTGCGCGAGCTCGACGCCGGCGCACCCGTCGCGGCGTCGTCGGCGGAGGTGACCGTCCTTCACGACGTCGCCCCGGCGACCGGGACGCACGTCTACCTGGCGACGCACGAGCCGTCCAGCTCCGTCGCCGACACGGCGTTCACCTTCCCCGTGGAGACCGACGACGGCGACTACCTGGTCCCGCAGTCGGGCACCCTCCGGCTGGCGGGGCAGGACGCCAAGCTCCTCCTCGCCGCCTACGACCTCGAGCGGCAGCGGCTCGTCTACTCGACGTCGCAGCTCACGACGCACCTGCGCCACGGCGAGGGGGCCGACGGACGGGACGTCGCGCTGCTGCACGGTCGCGCGGGCGAGGACGGTGAGACGGTGCTGCGGTACGCGAGCGAGCCGACGGTCACCGTCCTGGCCGGCGAGGCCACCGCGACGTGGGACGCCGCCCGCGGCGACCTGCGGCTGGACTACCCGCACGACGGGCTGACCGAGGTGCTCCTGCGAGGCGGCGGGCGCGCGCCGCTCCTCCTGCTCATCGCGGACGACGCCACGGCGGCCGGCTTCTGGCGCGAGGACACGGACGCCGGTGCGGTGCTCGTGGCCGGGCCCGAGCTGGTGCGCGGGGCCGACGCGACGGTGGTCGCCGCGGGCGGGGCGCGGCTCGACCTGACCGGGGACACCGCGACGGAGACCGAGCTGCGGGTCTGGGCGGACGACGACGTCGTCGAGGTGACGTGGAACGGGACGCCCGTCGCGGTCGGGCCGGCGCCCGTCGCGGTCGGGCCGGCGGACGCGTCGGACGGCGCTGGTTCGTGGCCGGGCGGCAGCCTCGTCGCCGTCGACCGGCTCCCCGGTCCCGACGCGGTCGACCTGCCGGACCTGTCGACCGCCGTCTGGCGCGTCGCCCCCGGGTCGCCGGAGAGCGAGCCGGGGTTCGACGACTCCGACTGGGCGGTGGTCGGCACCGACGCCGTCGGGCGGCCCGTGCTCGACGCGGATGAGCACGGCTTCCACCAGGGCGACGTCTGGTACCGCGGACGGTTCGTCGGCGGCCTCGACTCGGTCACCCTGACGTACGGCGGCGGGGGAGCCGGGCTCCTCCAGGCCTGGGTCGACGGGGTCTACCTGGGGCAGGACGTCGTGCCGTCGGGGCAGCCGACGCCGGAGACGACGTCCTCCGTGACGTTCGAGATGCCGCCGGGTCTCGGCGCCGGGGAGCACGTGCTGTCCGTCATGGTCCGCAACAACGGCCACAACCAGGACATCCCGGCCGACGACATGTTCAAGGAGCCGCGCGGCCTCGTCTCCGTCGACCTCACGGGGGTGCTCGTCCCGCGCGTCGCGTGGCGCGTCCAGGGCACCGCGGGCGGAGAGCAGATCCTCGACCCGGTCCGCGGCGTCATGAACGCGGGCGGGAGCTTCGGCGAGCGGCACGGGTTCCACCTGCCCGGCTACCCGGACGCGGACTGGTCGACGGGGTCGGTGCCGGCCGGGGGGAGCGACGTCGCACCGGGGACGACGTGGTACCGCACGACCCTCGACCTCGACCTGCCAGCCGACCACGACGTCTCGCTCGGCCTCACGATCGGCGACCCGAGCGTCCCGGCCGGCGACGCGCGCTACCGCGCCCTCGTCTTCGTCAACGGCTGGAACGTCGGCCAGTACGTCGCCGACGTCGGCCCGCAGCACACGTTCGTGCTGCCGAACGGGATCCTCGACCCGCGGGGCGCGAACACCCTGGCGATCGCGGTCACGAGCGACGGGGGTGCCGGGAACGGCCTCGAGGAGGTCGAGCTGACGACGCTGGGCGTCGTCCGCGGCGGTGTGCCCGTGACGCCGGAGGCCGCCCCGTCGTGGTCGGCCGACGTCTACGGGACCCTCGACGCCGGCCGTCCGTAGGCTGGTCGCATGCTCCTGTCGACCTGCATCCTCCCCGTCGCCACGGGCCCGGCCGCGACGCGGGACGCGTGGCGGCGCGCCGAGGGCCTCGGGTTCCACGCCGCGTACACCTACGACCACCTCAACTGGCAGGAGTCGTTCCGGGACGGTCCGTGGGGGGACGCCTGGCTCACGCTCGCGACGGCGGCCGCGGTCACGTCGAGGATCCGGCTGGGCACGCTCGTCTCGACCCCGAACTTCCACCACCCGGTGATGCTGGCGAAGGACGTCGTCACGCTCGACGGGCTGTCCGACGGGCGGGTGACGCTCGGTCTGGGCGCCGGGACCGAGGAGTACGACGCGGCGATCCTCGGGGCGCCGCCCCTGACGCCGCGGCGACGGGCCGACCGGTTCGCCGAGCTGGTCGAGCAGCTCGACCACCTGCTGACGCACGACGTCTCGACCCTGACCGGCGAGTGGTACTCGGCGGTCGAGGCGCGGGTGCTGCCGCGCTGCGTGCAGCGGCCGCGCGTGCCGTTCGCCATCGCCGGTGGCGGGCCGCGCGGGATGCGGCTCGCGGCCCGGTACGGACAGGCGTGGGTCACGGTCGGCGACGACCGGATCGGACGGGACGGCACGGTCGAGGAGACGCGTGCCGCGATCGCCGCGCAGACCGCGCGACTGGACGCGGCGTGCGTCGAGGTGGGGCGCGACCCGGCCTCGCTGGACCGGATCCTGCTGACCGGGTTCACCGCCGACGCCGTGCACGCGGTCGAGCCGTTCCTCGACGCCGTCTCGGCCTACGCCGCGCTGGGGATCACGGAGATCGTCGTGCACGCCCCGATCGCGGGCACCAGGTTCGCGATGGACGAGGACGCCTACGAGGAGATCGCGGCGCTCGGCGCGGAGATCGCGCCGCTCTGATGCCCTCGGGTCGGGCTGGGTCGGGTCGGGCGTCGGGGTCGGCGGGTCAGCCGATCGGGGCGACGAGGTCCCCGGCCGTCGCGCTGCCGGTCATGGTGCCGTCCGACACGAGGAGGCAGGACAGCATCCGGCTGCCGGCGTCCCACTCCTCCTGCGTCGGCACGAACGCGTCGACGTAGAGGTTCTGCGTGTTCGCGGTCGGCGGGAGCGCGGACGAGACCGGGCCGTAGCACTCGTCGATGGCGTCGTCGTAGAGCGTGTCGTCGCCGGGGTAGGCCGTGCCCGTGCGGGTGAGCTGCGCGATCACCTCTCCGTCGTGCGGCTGAGCGCACGGCACCACGAGGATGTCGGCGTCGGTGATGCTGGTGGTGTCGAGGCACATGCCGGGCACGAGGTCGGCGACGGGGACGGTCTGCTCCTGGGAGACGTCGCCGGGGTTGACCCGGGTCGGGCCGCCGCCGAGCTGGACGATGAGGTTCGCGAGCACGACGACGATGACCGTGAGCACCTGCAGCACCCCGACGACGATCGCCACGACGCCGATCCGGATGGACGCGCCGGCGCGGCGCGAGCGCGTGACGGACATGGCGCCGAGGACGATCCCGATGAACCCGACGACGAAGGCGAGCCCGAAGCCGATCCAGCCGATCGTCGTGCCGGGGTTGGGGCCCGTGCGCGGCGGCTGCTCGCCGGGACCGTCCGGCGGCTGGCCGTAGCCGGCCCCCGGCGGGGCGTAGGTCCCGGTCGGCGTCTGGCCGGGTGGGGGTGCGGCTGCGTAGCCGGAGGCGTACTGCGGCTGGGGCGCAGGCGGCTGGGCCGCCGGGCCGGCCGGCTGGTAGGGCTGCGCCGACGGGGCCGCGGGCTGGTGCGGTGCCGCCGCCGGCTGGTACTGCGGCGGCGTCGCCGGCGGCTGGGGCTGCGCCGGTGGCTGCTGCGACGGGTCGATCCCGTAGCTCCCGGAGGGCACGACGCCGTAGCCGCCGCCGGCTGGCTCGGTCGGCGGCTGGGGGTCGTGGCCGGAGGGCGTGCTCATGCGCAGCAACCTACCGGCACTTGCCGCGACGGTGCGCGCCGCGCGACGCCGTCAGGAGAGGTCCCCGGTGATCTGGCCGAGCGTGGAGCGCGCCGAGCAGGACATCGCCCGGACGCCCTCGTCCCAGGCCGCGGGCGTCGGGACGATCGGCCACGCGAGGAAGGAGTCGGCGGCGAAGCCGTGCTCGGCCAGGATGCCGGAGCACCACTCGGTGGCCGTCTCGAGCGCCGGGTCCTGCCCGGGGTAGGTGTCGGACGGGTAGTCGGTGACGGCGAGGACCTGGGCGAGGTGCGGCTCCGCGCAGGGGACCAGGTGGAGCTCGCCGACCTCCTGCTGCGGTGGCACGGTCTCGACGCAGTTGCCGGCCGCGAGCGCGCTCGCGTGGACCGTGCGGGGTGCCGCGACGTCCCCCGGGGTGGCCGTGAGGTCGGGGCCGGAGAACGCCCCGAGGCCAGCGGCGACCCCCAGCCCGACCCAGCCGAGCGTCCCGAGGATGCCGAGCCCCAGCCCGACGCCGGCGATCGCCGGGCTGCGTCGCCACTGCCGGGTGGTGCGACGCAGGCCGAGCGCACCGAGCACGACGGCGACCGGCCCGAGCCCGATCGCGCCCGTCGCGACCGCCGCGACGCTCACGGCGTCGAGCGGCGCTCGCTCGATCGCGGGGATGGCGAGACCGGCGCCGGCGGCCAGCGTCGTCGACCCCGCCTCCGACGAGGCGGACGGCGCCGACGCGATCGACGCCGGCGGGGTTCCCGCGGCACCGGGCACCCCCCAGGCCTGCTGGCCGGGCGGCGGTGCCCACGGTTCCGCCGTCGGGCCGGCGACGCCGGGTGGCGGTGCCCACGGCTCGGCTGTCGGGCTGGCGACGCCGGGCGGCCCACCCTGACCCGGACCGGCCGGCGCGGGCGCCGCCCGCTCGGTGCGCGCCGAGTAGGGGCTGCGTCGTCGGCGCGCGGCCTCCTCCGGCGACGCGTCCGGCGCCTTCGGGATCTCCGGCAGCCCGCCGTCCTCGCCCCCCGCGTGCCGGCTCATGCGGGATCCGCCAGCTCGACGACGACGGGGGCGTGATCGCTCGCGCCCTTGCCCTTGCGCTCCTCGCGGTCGATCCGCGCGCCGGTGACCCGCGCCGTGACCTCGGGCGAGCCGAGCGCGAGGTCGATCCGCATGCCCTGGCGCTTGGGGAAGCGGAGCTGGGTGTAGTCCCAGTAGGTGTACTCACCGGGGGTGTAGCTGCGCGTGAGCTCCGTGAAGCCGGTGGCCTCGATCGCGGCGAGGGCCTCCCGCTCCGGCGCCGTGACGTGGGTGCTGCCCTCGAAGAACTCGCGGTCCCACACGTCCTCGTCGAGCGGGGCGATGTTCCAGTCGCCGAGCAGCATCGTCGGGGTGCCCGACGCGATCCAGCTCGCGGCGCTCGCGCGCAGCGCGGCGAGCCACTCGAGCTTGTAGGCGTAGTGCGGGTCGACGATGGTCCGCCCGTTCGGCACGTAGAGCGACCAGACGCGCACGCCCCCGCACGTCGCCCCGAGCGCCCGCGCCTCGGTCGCGAGCTGCTCACCCCAGCCGGGCTGAGCCTCGAAGGCCGTCTCGACGTCCTCGATCCCCACGCGGGACACCACGGCGACCCCGTTCCACTGGCTCAGGCCCGTGTGCGCGACCTCGTACCCGATCGCCTCGAACGGCAGGTGCGGGAACTGGGCGTCCTTGCACTTCGTCTCCTGCATGGCGAGGACGTCGACGTCGTTGCGCTCGAGCCAGGAGGTGACCCGATCGACGCGCGCTCGGATGGAGTTGACGTTCCACGTGGCGATCCGCATGACACCAACCGTATCCGCGACCACCGACACCGGCGGGTCTCAGCCCTGAGCGTCCTCGCCCGGGTCGGCGGGCGCCGCCGACGACATCCGGTGGTCTCCGCCCGCGGCGTCGGGCGTCCCCGCCAGCGTCGCCGCCGCGCGCTGCTCCAGCCGGTCGGCGAGCCGGTCGACGTCGTCGAGCACCCCGGGGATGCCGTTCCAGGCGTCGCGGACGTCCTGGATGCGGAACGCCGGCAGACCCGTCAGCTCGGCCACCTGCGCGATGATCGTGTCCATCGCGCTCTCGTAGCCGGTGGTCTGGGCCATGGCCGCGCGGAAGCCGCTGACGAACTCCTGGACCTGGGCGACCTGCCCCTCGGTCATCTCCGCCGCGAGCGCGAGGAACTCGCCGATCTCGGCGGCGTTGTCACGGACCGACTCGACCGGGGCGCGCACGGCCCCCTTGGCCGTGTCGGTCGCGGCCCGCACGCGCGCCACCATCGCCTCGAGGGCGTAGCCGGCGACGCCGGCGCCCGTGTTGAGGACGCCCTCGGCGAGGTCGGCCAGCGCGCCGTCGCCCAGCTCGGCGCGGGGGATCTCGACGGTCGGGACGGTGAGACCGTCGATGGCCGTGAGGATCTCCGCCGATCCCGCCTGGACCGCGTCCGCGTTCGTCCGGCCGTCGCGCGCGGCCTGCTGGAACTGCTGCAGCGCTGCGATCCGCTCCTCCATGGCCGCCAGCGCGGTGTCCGACGCCCCGCGCAGCACCTCGAAGCTCGACTTCCCGTCGAAGAGCTCGGCCGAGACACGGTCCATGGAGGCGAGCGACTGGGCCGACGCCTCGCTCACCGCGGCCAGCTCCGCGTCGATCCCCGCCCACGCCACCCGGCCGGCGGCCGAGGTCGCGCGCAGGTTCGCGGCCTGCGCCAGCATCGCGGGTGCGAGGGCCACGTCGCCGAGGTCCCCGGCCGACAGGCGCTGGAGCGGGTCGGCCTCCTGCTGGACGCTGGGGCCCGCCGCCTGGCCGGACGTGCGGCGCTCCGTGAGCAGGTCGCCGCCCCAGACGTTGAACATCTGCTGCGCCCAGTCGAACAGCGTCTTGCCCCAGTTCTTGGCCATCCGCGCGAGTATCGCGAGGGCACCCCGGTTCGCGCTGACGATGCCCGTCTGGGAGACGCCGGCCGACGCCAGCGCGATGATGTCGAGCACCATCGAGACGGCGGAGCCCATCGAGTTGGCGGCGTAGCCGTCGGCGAGGGAGGCCCAGGCCTCCTGCTGGTCCGGGTTGTGATCGGCGTTGTAGGCGGCTCCGACCATGAGCCCGGTGTCGAGGAACGTGAGCACCGTCGAGAAGTAGGCCTTGGCGAGCGCGAAGACCCCGTGCGCCGACGCCGAGACCGGGATGAACTCGGCGCCGATGACGGAGACGGCGAGACCGTCCTGGACGAGCTCGTTGATGTAGACGACGTGGCCGACCGCACCGTTGAGCATGTTGATGCCGTTGCGGACCATGAGGAACACCGAGAAGATCGGGTGCTCGGTCATCGCCCCCGGCGTGGCCCTGACGTCCTGGGCGAACTGGAGGGCGTCGGCCGCCAGCCCGCCGTACAGCCCGAGACCCGGGACGGCCCGGCCGAACTCGAGCGGCGTGCGGATGTAGTTGCCGTTGTCGACGACCCAGCCCGTGAAGTCGAACGGCGGCGACACCGTTGCCGGACCGCCGCCGGTCCCCCCGGTGCCGCCCGCGCCCCCGTTCCCGCCGCCTCCGCCGCCGCTCCCGCCACCGTCGCCGCCACCGCCGTCGAGCGTGGCGGCGGGACCGTCGAGGGGGACGCCCGCGGCCGGGCCGGCGTCGGCCGGGACGAGCCCGAGCTCCTCCGGTCCGCTCGCCGTCGGCTCCGGGACGACGGGGGCGGCCGGGACCGGCTCCGGTGCGGGGAGCGTGACCGGCTCGACGGACGCGACGGGCCCGGCGCCCGGGTCGCCGGACGTCGCCGGACCCTCCGACGCCGCGGAGGACGACGCCGGGCCGGTGGACGTCGCCGGGTCGGTCGGGGTTCCGCCGGACGCGCTCGCGGCGCCGGGGTCGAGGGACATGCCCGGGTCGAACGAGGCGGCCGGTCCCGGCATCGAGACCGCGGCGTCGGTCGCGTCCGACGTCTCCGGCTCCCGCTCGTCGAGCGGCTGGGACGGGGCGTCGCGCTGCAGGCTCGCCGCGACGGCCCGGTTGCCGGCCAGGCGCTGCAGCGCGTGCACCCGGGCGTGCGAGGCGGCGGACAGCCGCGGCGACGCGGGGCGAGCTCCCGCCACGGTCACCCCGGCCGCGAGGTCAGGCCCGGACGCGAGACCGGCCCCGGACGCGCGGTCGGGCCCGGACGGGCGTCGAGCGGTCGTCTCGATCGTCTCCGTCTCCGCGGTCTGGGGCGTCACGGCTCCCTCCCTCGGCCGCGATGTCCGTCGCGGTCGGGGCGGATCGCCGGCGCGCTCGCTGGAAGCGCCATGGGCGGAGCCTCGCAGGCGGGAGTGCGTCGACCTCGCCCCTTCGCCGCGTCCGGTCGGGCTCCGCCCCCTGCCCGAACGGGCAGGCTCGCGCTCGGGAACCACCGGTGACGCGCCGCTTGACCAGCCCGGCAACGTCCCTGATCCTTCAAGCATGGGTAAAGCGACGGTCGAGACCTCCTCGGACCGCGGGCAGGTCGACCCGGGGCGATGGGAGCGCGAGTGGCACCGCTCGGGAACGCGAACGCTCCGCGTGATCGGTGGGCCGACGCTCGTCCTCGTCGCGATCCTCGCGGGCCTGGTGACGCTGACCGCGCGGGGCGGGATCGAGAGCAGGCTCGCGTTCCCCGCGATGCTGCTCGCGACGTTCGTCGTCGTGCTCGTCATCGTCGGCATCGCGCTCTGGCTGAGCTCGGCGCGGCTCACCTGGCTGGTGCGCTCGATCCGCCGTGCCCAGCCGGAGGTCGTGCTGGTCGGAGCGCACGTCGATCGCCGTCGGCTCCTCGACGTCCTCGGGGTCGACGGTCCGTCGCCGCGCGTCGCGATCGCGATCACGGCGACACCGGCCGGCCTCGCCATGTGGCGCGACCCGGACCGGCCCTTCTTCGCGACGCCGTGGAGCTGCGTCGCGCTCGCCCGGTCGGCCGCCGTGGAGTCGACGGAGGTGAAGGGACGGTTCTGGCGCACGTTCCGGTTCGCGCTGCGCACCGGCGGCCCCGAGCGGTACCTCAGCGTCAACCTGCTGCACGGCCTCCCGCTCGCCCGGTACGTCCCGCCCGACGGCCTCGACGCCTTCGCCCGGACGTGCGACCTCCTCGCGGGACGCCGGCTCGACGGGAGCCAGCCGGTCGACGCCCCGGCCGACCCGCCGACCGACCTGCCCGACTGGGGTTCGTGGGGTTCGTCCAGCACGATGGGACGATGACCACCGCACTCATCACGGGAGCGAGCGCCGGGCTCGGCACCGAGTTCGCCTGGCAGCTCGCCGAGTCCGGCCACGACCTCGTCCTCGTCGCTCGTTCCGTCGACCGGCTCGAGACGCTGGCGGAGCAGCTTCGCGCCGCCGCGCGCGTCCAGGTCGAGGTCCTGCCGGCCGACCTGGCCGACCCGGACCAGCTCGCGCTCGTCGTCGAACGGGTGCATGCGGGCAGTCCCGCGCCGGTCGACGTCCTCGTCCTCAACGCCGGGTACGGCCTCGGGGCGACGTTCCACCGGACCGCGCCCGGGGTGGAGGAGGCGGCGCTCGCGGTCATGGTGACGTCCGTGCTCGTCCTGGCGCGGGCGGCCGTCGAGGAGATGGTGCCGCGCGGCCGGGGGACGATCATCACGGTGGGGTCGGTGGCCGGGCTCATGGCATCCGGGACCTACTCGGCGCACAAGGCCTGGGTCCGCACGTTCACCGAGGGTCTCGGCCGTTCGCTGCGGGGGACCGGCGTCACCGCGACGGTGGTCAACCCCGGCCTCACCCGGACCGAGTTCCACGACCGGGCGGGCTGGCGGGCGTCCGGCTTCCCCCGCTGGGCGTGGCTCTCGGCCTCGGACGTCGTCGCCGACACGCTCGCGGCGGCGCGGGCCGGGCGCGTCGAGGTGACGCCATCGCTGCGCTACCGCGCGGCGTCGTGGCTGCTGCGGCACCTGCCGCGCGGCGTGGTCCGGCGGATCAGCCGCTCGTTCTGACGCCCCCGTCCGCTCTCTGCGGATCGGACGCGCCGCCTCGGCCCCGTCGTGCGCGTCGTCGCAGGTCGCAGGGCTGGAGGCCGCCGGGCGGGCGCGGGCGGGGTGGGCCGATCCGCGCGGAGCGGACGCCCCGGGGCGGCAACTACGCTGGGCGATCGTGAGCACCCCGAAGCAGCGCCTGGCCGACCTCGTCTCCGATCTCGCCGTCGTGCACGGCCGCGTCACCCTCGCCTCCGGGCGGGAGGCCGACTACTACGTCGACATGCGCCGCGCGACGCTGCACCACGAGGCCGCGCCGCTCATCGGGCACCTGCTGCTGGACAAGCTCGAGGAGAACGGCTTCGGCCCGGGCGAGATCGACGCCGTCGGCGGGCTCACGATGGGTGCCGACCCGGTCGCCGCCGCGATGCTGCACGCCGCGGCGTCCCGGGGGCTGGAGCTCGACGCGTTCGTCGTCCGCAAGGCCGCCAAGACCCACGGCATGGGCCGGCAGGTGGAGGGCCCGGACGTCGTGGGCCGCAAGGTCGTCGCGCTCGACGACACCTCGACCACCGGCGGCTCGATCCTCACCGCCGTCGAGGCGCTGCGCGAGGCCGGTGCGGAGGTCGTGGCGTGCGCCGTGGTCGTCGACCGCGACACGGGTGCCCGCGAGGCCGTCGCCGAGACCGGCCTGCCGTACTTCTGGATCCTCGACACCGAGGATCTCGGCCTGCCCGCCACCGACTGACGCCGTCCTCGGGACGCCTCACGCCCGGGCGCGCGGCCAGCTCAGGGCTCCACCGCGTGCTCGGACACCCTGCCGTCGCTGGCGCGCAGCTCGATGGTCTCGGGGAACGGGCCAGCGGTCGTCGTCGGCCACCACGCGGCGTAGGGCCGATCGAGCGCGCCGCCCGGGCTGTCCGCCGCCCGTGGCGGCGGGTCGGAGACGGTCGCCTCGACGGTGGTGCCGTCGGTCAGGTGGAGGACGACGCCTGAGGTCCCCTCGGGCACACCTCCCGTGACGGCCGTCCACCCGACACCGTCGGTGACGCTGTAGCTGTACCCGCCGAAGGGGTCGACGGCGTCGTCCCCGTCGACCATTCGCGAGTCGGCGGTCCACTCCATCACGGCGACGAGGCTGCCGTCCCCGGCGCCCGAGGAGTCCAGCAGGCACTCGACCTGGAACGCGGTCCCGTCGGAGGCCGACCCGCCGCCCAGCACGACGTAGGTCCACGACCCGCGCGAGTCGACGACGACCGGGTCGAGCACGTCGTCGAGCCCGTCGGCCGTCGCCGTCTCCTCCGGCCCCGTCTCCTCCGTCGCCGCCTCCTGCCCCCGGACCTCGTCGAGCTGCGCGGCGAGGCGGGATCGCGCCTTCGCCTCCGCCTCGGCCCGGGCGGCCGCGAGCGTGAGCTGCGCCGTGGTCGCGCGCTCCTGGCACTGCAGCACGAGCGTGGTCTCCGCCCCGACGTCGCCCGGCCCGGGGCTCGGGGACCAGTCGGCGAAGGCCGAGGGTGCGGACGGGCTCGGCCACAGGACGAACACGACGCCGAGGACGACGGCGGCCGCGACCGGCATCATGAGGCGCAGCGCCCGGGCCCGCCGCGCACGGGCCGCGGCACCTGTCACGCCCGCGCCCGGTCCCGTCCCGTGCCCGATCGCGGCGTCGAGTCCCGCCCGCGCCTCGACCAGCCGCGCGTCGTCGGGTCGGTCGGGTGCGTGTCGACGCAGGACGTCGGCGCTCCGACTCGGGTCCATCCAGTCGTGGTGCTCGATCCCCATGTCAGTCTCCCTCCCAGGCAATGACGGCGTGAGCACGAGGGTCGGCTCGGCGGGAACGGCCGTCGGCGTCGTCGTCGGGGTGCAGGGCGGCGCGCAGCCGCCGACGGGCGCGGTGCAGACGCACCTGGAACGCGCTCACGGAGCAGCCTGCGACGCGGGCGGCATCGGCGGCGGCGAGCCCGTCCCACGACGTGAGCAGCAGGGCCTCGCGCTCCCGCGGGGTGAGCGCCGCGAGACCTCGCAGGAGCGCATCGCGCTCGAGCGCCACGTCCTCGGCCGCCTCGGCCACCGGTGGCAGGACATCGGCGATCCGGGCGAGCTCGTCGGCCAGTGCCCGCGCCCGGTAGCGCGAGCGGTAGGCGTTGCGGATCGTGTTGCGGGCGACGACGAGGAGCCACGGCATCGGCTCCCCGGGCACGTCGGCGAGGCGGCGCCAGGCGATGAGGAAGGTCTCGGAGACGACCTCGGCCGCGGTGTCGGGGTCGACGTGCCGCATCGCGTAGGCCTGGACCCGGTGCGCATAGGCGTCCCACAGGGCGTTGAGGCGCTCGGCGTCGGTGCTCACACCACAGGAGTGTCCGAAGGACGCCGTCCCTTACGTCCCCGTTGCCCGGTCGGTCGGGGGAGGGGTCAGACCTTCTCGGGGTCCTCGCCCGTCGCGATCTCGAGCGCCGTCTCGGCGGGCTCCCGGGCGGCCTTGCGGCGGGCGCGCCAGATCTCGAACACCATCGGCAGCACCGAGATCGCGACGATGACGACGAGCAGCGCCTCGATGTTCTCCTTGACGAACGTGAGGTTGCCCAGCGCGTAGCCGAGCAGCGTCACCCCGACCGCCCAGACGAGCGCGCCGATCACGTTGTAGGAGACGAAGTGCCGGTAGTTCATCCGGCTCATCCCGGCCGCGACGGGCGCGTAGGTCCGCACGATCGGCACGAACCGGGCCAGCACGATCGTGCGGCCGCCGTAGCGCTCGAAGTAGTCGTGGGCCTGCTCGATGTACTTGGGCTTGAGGATCCTCGCGTTCGGGTTGCGGAACAGCCGCGCGCCGAACTGCCGCCCGATGAAGTACGCGAGCTGGTCCCCGAGGAAGGCCGCGGCGAACAGCATGACGAGCAGCAGCGGGAGGCTGATGGTGAGCTGGTCCTGCGCCACGAGCGCGCCGGCCGTGAACAGCAGCGAGTCACCCGGCAGGAACGGGAAGAGCAGCCCCGTCTCGATGAAGATGACCGCGACGATCCCGATGAGCGCGGCGTCGCCGAACCGCTCGATGAGCGTGTTGGCGTCGAGCCAGTCCGGTCCGAGCGCGATCGTCTGTCCGGCGGCGTCCGCGAGGACGGAGAAGGAGTCGAGGAAGGGCACCGGCCAACGGTAGCGGCCGGGGCGGGCGGTGCCGAGGGCCTGCGCCGCACGGCGGCCGGGTCTTCACAGGACCCTTGCGTTTGCCCGGGTGGTCGACGCGGCCGGTTCCCGGCCGACGCCCGGCCGGCGCCGGTCGATGCTGCGTCGCCGGCTCGCGGCAGGATGGTCGCGTGAGTGACGAGGCGGAGCGCGCGGTTGGGGTCGGGCCGTGGCCCGGCGGTCCCGACGACTGGCCGGACGACCCGCGGCTGGACCCGGAGCTGCTCGCCGCCGGCGACCGCCGCAACGTCCTCGACCGGTACCGGTACTGGACGGTCGAGGCGGTCGTCGCCGATCTCGACCGTCGGCGCGCCCCGCTGCACGTCGCGATCGAGAACCTGGAGCACGACTTCAACATCGGCTCGATCGTCCGCACCGCGAACGCGTTCAACGTCGCGGGCGTGCACGTCGTCGGCCGTCGTCGGTGGAACCGGCGCGGTGCGATGGTGACGGACCGCTACCTCCACGTGCACCACCACCCCGAGCCGGCCGACCTGGCGGCCTGGGCGCGGGCGGCCGGCGTCGTCGTCGTGGGGATCGACAACGTGCCCGGATCGACGCCGCTGGAGACGACGGGGCTGCCGCGGGACTGCGTCCTCGTCCTCGGCTCGGAGGGGCCGGGGCTGAGCGAGGCGATGCTCGCGGAGTGCGCGCAGGTCCGGCACATCACGCAGTACGGATCGACCCGGTCGATGAATGCCGGGGCCGCCGGCGCCATCGCGATGTACGCGTGGGCGGGTGCGCACCTCTCGGTCCCGCCGCTCGACCGCAGCGCCGAGGGAGGATGATCGCGGGGACCCGAGGACCGGGCCGGACGTCGGCCCCGGACCGTGCGTCGGCGCCACTCGCCGGGGCCGCCGGCCGCGGGACGGACGTCCCTGCCGCGCGCGGGGCCGGGCGTGCCAGACTTGGGCCGACAGGTTCCCACCGAGACATCCGAGACGAAGGAGCCCCATGCCCATCGCAACCCCCGAGCAGTACGCCGAGATGATCGACCGGGCCAAGGCCGGCTCGTTCGCCTACCCCGCCATCAACATCACGTCCTCGCAGACCGTGACCGCCGCCATCCAGGGCTTCGCCGAGGCGGAGTCGGACGGCATCATCCAGGTCTCCGTCGGCGGCGCCGAGTACGCGGCGGGCTCGACGGTCAAGGACCGCGTCCTCGGCTCGATCGCCCTGGCCGCCTACGCGACCGAGGTCGCCAAGGGCTACGGCGTCACCATCGCGCTGCACACCGACCACTGCGTCAAGAAGAACATCGACTCCTGGGTCCGCCCGCTCCTCCAGCTCGAGGCGGAGCAGGTCAAGGCCGGCGGTCTGCCGACGTTCCAGTCGCACATGTACGACGGCTCGGACGTCCCGCTCGAGGAGAACCTCAGCATCGCGTCGGAGCTCCTCGAGCTCTCCCAGGCGGCCCGCACGATCCTCGAGATCGAGGTCGGCGTCGTCGGCGGCGAGGAGGACGGCCACGAGGCCGAGATCAACGAGAAGCTCTACACGACCCCCGAGGACGGCCTGCGCACGGTCGAGGTCCTCGGCTCCGGCGAGAAGGGCCGCTACCTCACGGCTCTCACGTTCGGCAACGTGCACGGCGTCTACAAGCCGGGCGCCGTCAAGCTGCGTCCGGCCATCCTCAAGGAGATCCAGGACGTCGTCGGCGGCAAGCTCGGCAAGGACAAGCCGTTCGACCTCGTCTTCCACGGCGGCTCCGGCTCGACGGCCGAGGAGATCTCCGCCGCCGTCGACTTCGGCGTCATCAAGATGAACATCGACACGGACACGCAGTACGCGTTCACGCGCCCCGTCGTCGGCCACATGTTCACGCAGTACGACGGCGTCCTCAAGATCGACGGCGAGGTGGGCAACAAGAAGGCCTACGACCCGCGCGCCTGGGGCAAGCTGGCCGAGGCCGGCATGGCCGCCCGCGTGGTGGAGGCCTGCCAGCAGCTCCGCTCCGCCGGCCACAAGATGTGACCAGCCCCCGCGGCTGACGCGACGCGCGCGTCGCGCCGACGCCCCCGGTTCCCGCCTTCGTGGCCGGAACCGGGGGCGTCGCTGCGTTCGCGAGGTCGGCGAGCCGGCTGGGGTTGGACCCCCTGGCGCACCGAGCCACCGGGGTCTGGGAGGATGGGCGCGGCAACGCACCCGATCCAGGAGTTGATCCAGATGCCAGCAGTGGTCGTCGTCGGAGCCCAGTGGGGCGACGAGGGCAAGGGCAAGGCAACCGACCAGCTCGGCGCCCAGGTCGACTACGTCGTGAAGTTCAACGGCGGCAACAACGCGGGCCACACCGTCGTCATCGGCGACGAGAAGTACGCGCTGCACCTGCTGCCGTCGGGCATCCTCTCGCCGGGTGTCACGCCCGTGATCGGCAACGGCGTCGTCATCGACATCGAGGTCCTGTTCTCCGAGCTCGACCATCTCGAGGCCCGCGGCGTCGACACCTCCAAGCTCCTCGTCTCGGCCAACGCGCACGTCATCCCGCCGTACAACCGGACGCTGGACAAGGTCACGGAGCGGTTCCTCGGCAAGCGCCAGATCGGGACCACCGGCCGCGGCATCGGGCCGACCTACGCGGACAAGATGAACCGCGTCGGGATCCGGGTCCAGGACCTCTACGACGAGAAGATCCTGCGCGAGAAGGTCGAGGGCGCCCTCGACCTGAAGAACCAGATCCTGCTCAAGGTCTACAACCGCCGCGCCGTCACAGTCGAGGAGACGATGGACGCGCTGCTCGCGTTCGCCGACCGGCTCGCGCCGATGGTGGCGGACTGCTCGCTCGTGCTCAACCAGGCGCTCGACGCCGGGCAGACCCTCCTGTTCGAGGCGGGTCAGGCGACGATGCTCGACGTCGACCACGGCACCTACCCGTTCGTGACGTCCTCCTCGGCGACGGCGGCCGGCGCGTGCACCGGCTCGGGCATCGGCCCGACGCGGATCGACTCCGTGGTCGGCGTCATCAAGGCGTACACGACCCGCGTCGGCGAGGGCCCGTTCCCGACCGAGCTGCACGACGACATGGGCGAGTTCCTGCGCAAGACCGGCGGGGAGTTCGGCGTCACGACGGGCCGGCCGCGCCGCTGCGGCTGGTACGACGCCGTCATCGCGCGGTACGCCTCGCGGATCAACGGGCTGACCGACCTCGTGCTGACCAAGCTCGACGTGCTCACCGGCCTGGAGAAGGTCCCGGTGTGCGTCGCGTACGACGTCGACGGCGTCCGCTACGACGAGATGCCGGCCGACCAGAGCGCGTTCCACCACGCCGTCCCGGTCTACGAGTACCTGCCCGGCTGGTGGGAGGACATCTCCGGCGCGCGCACGTTCGAGGAGCTGCCCGCGAACGCGCGGTCCTACGTCGAGCACCTCGAGGACATCTCGGGCACGCGCATCTCCTCGATCGGCGTCGGCCCGCAGCGCGAGGCCACGATCGTCCGCCACCCGATCCTCGGCTGACGTCGGCGGCCGGGTCGCGGGGCACCTCCGGCGGCGCCGCGCCCGTCGACCCTCCGGTGCGCGGTGCGCCGGGTATCGCCTCGTTTCTACTCGCTCCGCCCCCGTCCATCACCCTTGCTCACAAACCGGCCCACTGCTACTTTTATGTATCAAGGGCGGTGAGCAAGGGAGCTTTCAGATGATCCGCGGAGTGCGTCGGGGTGTCGGAGCGCTGGCGATGATGCTTGTGCTGGTGGTTGGCGGGGTGACGGCGGCGAACGCCGATGCCTCGGGAGTGTCGAGCTGGGGTGGGTTGACGGTCAACGTCAAGGGCCAGTCGGTCGGGATCCCGGGAGGAACGCTCTACCACGAGATCAAGGGCAAGGGGAAGCTCATCACCTACACCTGGGCGAACACTGCCCAGTTCGCCTCCGGCCCGATTTGCCTGTGGCGGATCGACTTCACCTTTAAGAGCGGTGGAAGCGTGTACAGCAGATCCAAGGGCGCTCACCACTCGCAGTGCAACTGGGGCAACTCGGCGCACCGGGAGTCCGGGTTCCGGCGGCAGGCGGCACGCGACGGTCAGGCCTGCGCGCAGCTCTACATCGACGGACGCTCGAAGACGGAACAGTGCCACTGGATCTACGGATGAGTGCTCGTGTCCTTCGCGCCTCGCTCGCGGCGGTGGCCCTCGTTACCACCGCTGCGTGCGCTGCCAACGGCGATCCGGCCGGGGCCGACGACCTCGACTGGTACCTGGAGAACGCTCCGGAGAACCAGCGGGTGCTCCTGGAGGACGGCGAGCTGACCTACGCCGAGTACGAGCAGGCGGTGATCTCTGCACGTGACTGTGTTGTCGAGGCGGGCTACGAGCCCGGCCCGATCGAGCTGACGCAGGGCTTGCTCGGTTACGAGATCGAGGTGGACTACACCGGCGAGAGCGATCCCGAGGCTGCGGACCGACGCTTCCTGGAGATCACCGACAGCTGCTGGAACGACAACGCCGGCCTGGTCTCGATGTTCTGGGCGCAGACGCTGGTGCTGGATCGCGACGAGAAGGAGGCCATGCGCCCGGAGGTCATCGCCTGCCTCAACGACGCGGGGCTCGACCTGTCGAACAACGCCTCCGACGACCAGATCGCCGAGGCACTCATCCAGGACGCCGAGGACAACGCGCAGGTGGCCGGGCCGTCGCCGGTCGACGAGTGCCTGGACGAGTTCTACCAGTTCTTCCTCATGACGCCGTAGGGCATACAGATGTCGAGCGAGTCGCGTGCGGTCGCCGCGGTCGTCGGACTGCTCATCGTTCCCCTTGTCGTGTCGCTCGCGTGGATTCTGGTGCCCCAGCCCGCCCGGCCATGGGCCGAGCGCGAGGTCGCGGCGATCATCCTGGTCCCGATACCCGCGGCCAGGTCCGAGCTGGTGGAACGGGTCGAGCTGGGTGTCGAGCGAGGCTCACCGACGGCGCTGCTGTACGGCGGACCGTCCGGTGTCGTCGAGCGGGTGGCTTCCTCGGGGGACCCCGCCGGGAGCGGTGAGGTCATCATGACGGTCGGCGGCGGCGTCGTTCGCGCGCTCGTCGCCGACCGACCCCTGTCGGGTCCTGTCTCGCTCGAGAGTCCCGAACCGGAGATCCAGGCGGTGGCGGAGGTCCTGGTCGCCGCCGGCGTGCTCACCGACACGACCGCAGCCGCCAACCCGGACGCGTTCGCCCAGGCCGTCGACGCCTATGCCCTGCAGCAGGGGTGGGTGCCGCCCGAGCCCGGTGTGTTCGATCCCGGATGGGTGATCTGGCTCGGTCCGCGACCAGCCCGGCTCGAGCTCAACGTGATGCTGGGTGTGCCGGCAGAGCCGGGACAGGTCATTGGGCAGACCACCACTCCGGTCCTGGCGCTCGTCCTGGGCGCGGAGTCGCCGCGTGATGCCACGGTGCGGATCTCGGGAACCGAGCTGGCCGTTCCCGCTGACGGACGCCTCACCGGTGAGGAGCTGTCGAACGTCGATGCGGAGGTGCCTCCGGACGGGACCACGTTCTCCGCTGAGCTCGTCGTGCGACCGGAGCAGCCCGTCCTCACCGTCGCCACGTCGTCCGTGGTCCGCAGCAGCGACGGCCGCACCTGTGTCCTCCGTGTCCCGCCCGGGCTCGACCCGAACGACGAGGCTGCCGTGCGCGCTCACCTGGAGAGCGTTCCGGTCGAGGTGCTGAGTGGAACGCCCGGGCTGCAGCACGTCGTCGGTGAGCTGGTAGAGGGCGACGCGATCGTCGGCAACGTCTCCGTCGACGGGTTGCCGCGTGGATGCTGAGCTTGCCGTTGCCCTCGAGGATGTCGGGTTCGAGTACGGACGCGGGCTCGACGCCGTCGTGGACAGGGCCACCTTCGACGTCCGGTACGGGGTCGCGACGTGCCTGTACGGCCCGTCCGGCTCCGGAAAATCGACTCTTCTGGCGCTGATCGGCCGCCTGGTCCAGCCGACCCGAGGGCGAGTCGGCTGGCATCCCCGGCACGCGGGCGAGTCCGCTCCCCGGTTCGCGTGGGTGACCCAGGCCGCCAACCTCGTGCCGTCCCTCACCGTGGTCGAGAACGTGGCTCTGGGGCCTCTGGCGCGATCGGGATCCGTTGCCGGCTCCTACGCTCGCGCTGAGTCCGCGATCGCTGCGGTCGGTCTGCTCGGGCTCGAGCGGCGCCCCGTCACGGCCGTCTCCGGTGGACAGATGCAGCGGGTCGCGATCGCGCGGGCGCTCGCCAGCGACGCCGACGTCCTCCTTGCCGACGAGCCGACCGCGAACCTGGACGCGAGCGCAGCCGCCGTCGTCCTCGAGGCGATCGGTCTGGCCGTCGAGGCGGGGGCGGCCGTCGTCGTCGCCTCGCACGATGCGGCCGTCCTGGAGCTCGCCTCGTCCCGCATCGAGGTTCGAGGTGGATCGTGCCGAGTCGTCGGCTGAGGCTCTCCCGGGACGTCCTCGCACGGCTCGGCGAACCGTTTCGGCTCGGCGCGGCCGGGAAGAGCTGGTCGCGCCAGCTCGCCGTCTGGGGAACGGCATCGCTCCTGGTCCTGGGCGCACTCGTGCTGTGGCAGGTGCGGGCGACTCTCCATCACGAGTACCTGGCATCGCTCGACTCCGGCGGCAACCTCGTCGTGCTGAGCGGTGCCGACGGGAGCGGCGGTGTCGACGCAGCCCTGTGCCAGGAGGTCCGTGGCTGGAGCGTCGTCATGGAGACCGGGTCGGTCCGTCGACTCGGGATCTACCAGGTCGAGCAGGCTCCGGGCACGTCGCTCCAGGTCGCCGAGGTCGATACCCAGCTGGTCACCGTCCTCGCCTCCTCTCGGGTCGAGGTGCGCGGGGAACCGTCGGCCGACGCGCCGGCGGTCCTCGTGGGGAGCAGCGTCGTCGAGGTGCTCGGCGTCGGCTCGGGTGAGTTGTCGCTGCGAGGCATCGGTCCGGTGAACGTCGTCGGTGCGTACTCCTTCGCTGCCACGACCGACACGATGGAGCGATGGATCCTCATCCCGACGGCGGTGTCGGGGCCTTCCGACGAGTGCTGGATCCAGGCGCGCGAGGGGTGGCGAGGTGACCTCCTCGACCTGCTCGGCCAGCGTCTGGCCGGGAGCAGCGTCGACGTCACGACCGTGCGGTCCGCCTCACCGGAGGAGTCTGTCGACGGGGCGCTGGTGGTGCTGGACGCGTGGGGACTGCGAGCCCTCATGCTCGCCCTCGGCCTCCTGCAGGCCGGCTTGGTCGTCCGGGTGGCGCGCCCCGAGCTCGCGCTCCTTCGGATTCTCGGATTCGGACCGCTCGATCGCGCCGCCTACCTCGGCGCGCGAGCGCTCCGGGGTCTCGTGATCGGTCTGGGCGTCGTCTCGTCGGCCTGGCTTCCGCTGCTGGTGCTCACCGGAGCCGTCGACATCGCGGCGACCTATCTGAGCTGCTGTGCGCTCGTCGCGGGCGTGGGGTGCTGGGTGCTGCTGCTCGTGCTGCTCGGTGGGATGGTGGCGGGCCGGAGGACCTTCTTCGCGATCCGCGAGATCTAGGCCGGGTCGCGGGGCACCTCCGGCGGCCCCGCGCCCGTCGACCCTCCGGTGCGCGGCCCGCTCGCGGGCGGACGGGCGTCGGTAGCATCCGGCGCATGGCCATCAGACTCGAGAACGTCGGCATCGCCGTCCGCGACCTCGACGCCACGATCGCGTTCTTCACCGACCTCGGGCTCACGCTCGTCGGGCGGGACACGGTCAGCGGCGAGTGGGCCGACACCGCGGTCGGCCTCGACGGGAACCACGCCCGGATCGCGCTCCTGAGCACCCCGGACGGCCACGGCCGCATCGAGCTGTTCGAGTACCTGCACCCCGACGCGATCGAGACCGAGCCGACGCTGCCGAACGAGATCGGGATGCACCGCGTCGCCCTCGCCGTCGACGACCTCGACGCGGCGCTCGCGGTCGCCGCGCGCCACGGCTGCCACCCGCTCCGCGGCGTCGCGACGTACGAGGACGTCTACCGGCTCACCTACCTGCGTGGCCCCAGCGGCATCCTCGTGATGCTCGCGGAGGACCTGAGAGCCGGCCGCCCCGACGGGTGAGGGGCCCCGGTCCAGCCGCGCCGGCATCTGACACGGTCGGCGCCGTGCGACGAGGGGTGGACCGGTGATGCGGGAGAAACAAACCTTCGCCACGATGTAGGTCATGGCTACGTCTGCGCCTCCTGCGCCCACGACTCCCGCGGCGGGCTTCGCCGGCTTCCTCGACCGCTACTTCTCGATCACCCAGCGTGGGTCGACGATCGGCCGCGAGATCCGCGGCGGGCTCGTCACCTTCTTCGCGATGAGCTACATCATCGTGCTCAACCCGCTCATCATCGGGACCGTCGCCGACGGCTCCGGGCAGTTCCTCGGCGGGGACGAGCTGTCGTCGGTCGCGAAGGTCGCCGCCGCGACCGCGCTCATCGCCGGCATCATGTCGATCCTCATGGGCGTCGTCGCCCGCTTCCCGATCGCGATGGCGACGGGCCTCGGCCTCAACGCCGTCGTCGCGTTCTCGATCGCGATGCTGCCGGACATGACCTGGGCCGACGCGATGGGCATCGTCGTCCTCGAGGGCATCATCATCCTGCTGCTCGTCGTCACCGGGTTCCGGGAGGCCGTGTTCAACGCGGTCCCCGCGGAGCTCAAGGTCGCGATCAGCGTCGGGATCGGTCTGTTCATCACCTTCATCGGCCTGTTCGACTCCGGCCTGGTGCGCATCCCGGCGTCGCTGGCCACCCCGGTCGAGCTGGGCATCAACGGCTCCATCGCGTCCTGGCCGCTGCTCGTGTTCGTCGTCGGGCTCGTCACGGCGATCATCCTGTGGATCCGCAACGTCCGCGGCGCCCTGCTCATCTCGATCGCCGGTGCGACGGTCTTCGCGTTCCTCGTCGAGGCGATCGCGCACGTCGGCGGGGCGCAGGACGGCACGGGCTGGGCCCTCAACACCCCGACCTGGCCCGGCTCGCCGGTCGCGCTGCCCGACTTCTCCCTCATCGGCCAGTTCTCGCTGTTCGGCTCGATCGAGAAGATCGGCATCATCGCCGTCGTCCTCCTCGTCTTCACGCTCCTGCTCGCCGACTTCTTCGACACGATGGGGACGATGGTCGCCGTCGGCGCCGAGGCGAACCTGCTCGACGAGGGCGGCAACCCGCCCCGCACCCGCGAGATCCTCGTCGTCGACTCCGTCGGCGCCATCGCCGGCGGCGTGGGCTCGGTGTCCTCCAACACCGCTTACATCGAGTCGGCCGCCGGTGTCGGCGAGGGCGCGCGCACCGGTCTCGCGTCCGTCGTGACCGGGACGGCGTTCCTGCTCGCGACGTTCCTCTCGCCGATCGTCAACGTCGTGCCGTTCGAGGCCGCGACGCCGGCGCTCGTCCTCGTCGGTTTCCTCATGATGACGCAGATCACCGGCATCGACTGGACGAAGCTGGAGATCTCGATCCCCGCCTTCCTCGTCATCGTCCTCATGCCGTTCACGTACTCGATCACCACGGGCCTCGGCGCCGGGTTCGTCGTGTTCGTGCTCATCAAGATCTTCGTCGGCAAGGCCCGCCAGGTGCACCCGCTCATGTGGATCGCCTCCGTGCTGTTCGTCCTCTACTTCATCCGCGGCCCGCTCCAGGCACTGCTCGGCTGAGCCAGCACGACTCCTCGCGAACGGGGAGGCTCGACCGCCGACGGGCGTCCGGGCCTCCCCGTTCCGCGTCCCCGGCCGGACCTCGACGCGTAGCCTTGGACTTCCACGGTTCGCCGTCCCGCCCGACAGCCCGTGAGCCAGCGAAGGAGCGCCCCGATGCCCCGTGCCGAAGCCGAGCAGACCCGGCGCGAGCGCTCGGGCCGTCGCCCAGCCGAGTCGGTCGAGCGCGAGCTCAAGCTCCGCCTGGCCCCCGGCACGCCGCTGCCGCCGCTCGACCTGCCCGGCATCGAGGTGCGGCGACGCGGCGTCGTCGCGCTCCACGCGATCTACCACGACACCCCGGACGCCCGGCTCGCCCGCTGGGGGATCACGCTGCGCCGGCGGACCGGCGGCGAGGACGAGGGGTGGCACCTCAAGCTCGGGTCCCGGTCCGCGCGGTCGGGCCTCGACCGCCGCGTCGAGCTGCACGTCCCGCTCGCGGCGGGCGAGGTCGGTCAGCCGCCGGCCGAGCTGCTCGACGTCGTGGCGGCGCTGACCCGCGGCGTCCCCGTCGTCCCCCTCGCCGGCGTGCAGACCCGGCGCCGGCTCTGGGAGCTCGTCGCGCCGGGGCTCGGGGCGGGCGACGCGGCCGGTGACGGTGCGGCCGAGGCCGTCGCGGTGGCGCTCGTGTCGGACGACGGCGTGGTCACGACCCGGATCGGCCCGGACGGCGAGCTGCACCAGGGGGAGGTGTTCCGCGAGATCGAGGTGGAGCTCGTCCTCGACGCCGACGGTCGTCCGCACCCGCGCGCCAAGGAGGTCGTGCGCGCGCTGCGGCGGTTGCTCCGGGACGTCGGTGCGACGCCGAGCCCGCGCAGCAAGGGCGCCCAGGCCCTCGGCGGGCTGGCCCGCGGGTCGGCCGACGTGACGGTGCCGGAGGTCCCGCGCAAGCCGACGGTCGCCGAGCTCCTGCGCGTCGTCGTCGCGCGCCAGGTGACCGAGCTGCTGGACGCCGACGTGCGCGTGCGGCGCGGCGAGGAGACCGGGGTGCACGACCTGCGGGTCGCCGCGCGGACGCTGCGCAGCGTGCTGCGGACCTTCGCGCCCGTGCTCGACGAGGAGTGGGCGCGCGACCTGCGCCGGGAGCTGGCGTGGATCGCCGGGGCGTTCGGAGAGGTCCGGGACATCGAGGTCCAGGTCGAGCTGCTGCACGCCGACGCCGCGCGGCTGGCCGACGACCCGGTCGCGGGCGCCCCCGGCGACGCGGGCGTCGCCGAGCCCGATGGCGAGGCCGGCGTCGAGAGCGTGAGCGACACCGAGCTGGCGCGCGCCGCCGTCGTGGCCGCGCTGGAGCCGCGGTTCGTCGCGGCGCACCGGCGCGCCGTCGAGGACCTCCGCTCCGAGCGCTACCTCGCCCTGGTCGACGCGCTCGTCGCCGCGGCGGGAGAGCCCGGCGTCCGTGCGGACCGGTCGGAGGAGCGCGCCCGTCGCGCGCTCGCCCCGCTCGTCGCCGCGGCCGCCCGACGCGCTCGCCGCCGGGTGAAGCTGCTGCGGGCCGGGCGGGACCCGCACGCCTGGCACCGAGCGAGGATCGGCGCCAAGCGCGCGCGGTACGCGGCCGACGCGCTCGCGCTCGTCGGGTGGCGGCCGGCGGAGCGCGCGGCCGCCCGGCTCAAGAAGGCGACGGCGGTCCTGGGCGACGTCCACGACGCGCACGTCGCGCGCGGGATGCTGCGGGAGATCGCCCTGTCGGGCGACGGGCTCGACCGGCTGACCCCGTACCTGCTCGGGCGGCTGGACGGCGTCGAGGCGGCCCGCGAGCTGGAGCTGCAGGAGGCGTTCCTCGACTCCCGTCCGAGGCTGCGCCGCGTGCTCGAGGAGCTCTAGCCGTCCGCCGGACGCCCCGTCCCGAGCGAGCGCTCCGCGTCGTCGATCATCGACGGGCGCACGGTGAGCGCGAGGTAGACGCAGGCGGCGAACGAGATCACGCCGGCGCCGACGAAGGTCGCGACGAGGCCCCACCGCTCGGCCACCAGCCCGCCGGCGATCGCGCCCAGCGGCATCAGCCCGTACGCGAGCGTGCGGGAGGCTCCGCCGACGCGGCCGAGCAGCTCGCCGGGCACGATCCGCTGCCGCAGCGCCATCGAGACGACGTTGCCGATCGAGTTGAGCACCCCGACGAGCGCGAGGACGGCGGCGAGCAGCACCCCGTCGGCGACCGGGATCAGCGCGAGCAGCAGCAGGCTGTTGAGCGTGAGCGACGCGACGATCGTCGGCAGCTCGCCGAACCGGTTCCGCACCGTCGGGGCCAGGAACGAGCCACCGACGGCGCCGGCGGCGAACCCCAGCATGAGCAGCGGGAACTGCGCCTCGGTCAGCCCCACGTGCGACGTCGCGCCGACCACCCAGAGGATGAACACCGCGAAGTAGCCCGTGCTGGCGAAGTTGAGCACCGAGGAGGTGATGACCATCGGCCGCACGACCGGGTGGTGCACGAGAAAGGAGAGGCCCTCGCGGACCTCGGCCAGCGGGCGGGCGAGCGGGCTGCGGCGCGTCGGGCGGGCGGGGCGGGCGGGCGAGTCCTCGCGCGCCGGGGCGTGGCGGTAGCTGCCGCGCAGGCCGACGAGGAGGACGAGCGCGGCGAGCGCCGCGAGCGCTGCCGCCGACCCGAGCCCGACGCCCGCGCCGACCACGACGAGCGCGCCGGCCAGCGGGGCGCCGAGGAACCCGTTGGCGACCTGCTGCACGGCGACGATCCGGCCGTTCGCGGTGGAGAGGCGGTCGCGGGGGACGAGGTCCGGCACGATCGACGTCGCGCCGAGGTCGGCGACCACCTCCGTGATCCCGTACGCCAGGGTGAGCGCGACGAGCAGCTGCATGCTGAGCAGGCCGAGCCCGCCGAGCACCGCGCCGCCGGCGAGCAGGCCCGCGCGGATCACCAGGGCGGTGATCTGGGCCTGGCGACGATCGATCCGGTCGATCAGGACGCCGGCCGCGAGCCCGAACAGGAGCCAGGGCAGCCAGGTCGCGGCCGACAGGAGCGAGATCTGGGCCGGGGACGACGTGAGCCCGAGGGCGAGCAGCGGCACGAGCGTGCCGAGCAGGCCGTCCCCCAGGTTGGCCAGCCCCGTCGAGGTGAGCTGCGCGGCGAACGGGCGGCCGAGCGGGAGGCGGGGTGACGGCGGGGGTGAGGTGGTCGCGGGGGCGTCGCTGCCGCGCGCGGCGTGGGTGGCGGACATCGGCGCCGTCCTTCCGTAGAGTCGTCGTGCAGAGGAACCTCTGCAAAGGAATCTATGCAAAGGTATCTCTGCATATGACGGATGGCAAGCACGAGTCCGACGAGCCCGTCGAGCCCGGCGCGGACGCGCAGCAGCGACGGCACCTCTCGGTCGGGCCGGAGGCGCTCAAGGCGTTCGCGCACCCCCTGCGGATGGCGCTGTACTCGGAGCTCGGCCGGCGCGGGTCGGCGACGGCGAGCGGCCTCGCCCGCGCGCTGGGGGAGAGCAGCGGCCAGACGAGCTACCACCTGCGTCAGCTCGAGCGGCACGGCTTCGTCGAGGACGACCCGCGGCGCACCGGCGGGCGCGAGCGCTGGTGGCGGTCCGTCGGGTTCGACATGACCGACCCGCAGCTCCTCGCCGATCCGTCGACCAAGCCGGCGGCGATGGCCGTCCTGCACCAGGTGATCGCCGAGCGGGCGACCGCCCTGACGGCCTGGGCCAACTCGAGCGACCCGATGCGCGAGCAGGTCGGCCTGCTGTCGGGTGCGACGGTCGAGCTCACGCCGGCGGAGATCGAGGAGCTGTCGGCGCAGCTGCAGGAGCTGGTCCAGGCCAGGATCCGCGTCGCCCGGGGACGGACCGCCCCGCCCGACGCGGTCCGGACGCGGATCTACCTCGACGTCGTCCCGCTCGTCGAGGTCGAGCCCCCCGCGCGCTGACCTCGACCCCGCGCGGCGGCGTCCCGTCGCCGCGCCAGTAGGCTCGTGGTCCGTGAAGATCCTCCTTATCGGCTCCGGTGCCCGAGAGCACGCCCTGGCCCGCTCGCTCGCGCAGGCGGGTGCCGACCTCGTCGTCGCACCCGGCAACCCCGGCACCGCCGCGCTCGGGGAGAACCGCGCGGTCGAGGCCACCGACCCCGCCGCCGTCACCGCGCTCGCGCGGGAGGTGGGCGCCGACCTCGTCGTCGTCGGCCCGGAGGCCCCGCTGGTGGCCGGCGTCGCCGACGCGGTGCGCGCGGCCGGGATCCCCGTGTTCGGCCCCGACGCGGCCGCCGCCCGGCTCGAGGGGTCGAAGGCGTTCGCGAAGGACGTCATGGCTGCGGCCGGCGTCCCGACCGCGATGGCCCACGTGTGCACGACGCTCGCCGAGGTCGAGGCGGCGGTCGATGCGTTCGGCGCCCCCTACGTCATCAAGGACGACGGGCTGGCCGCGGGCAAGGGCGTCGTGGTGACGTCGGACCGGGCCGAGGCCCTCGCCCACGCGGCGGCGTGCCTGGCGAAGACCGACGACGAGGCGCGGGCCGTGGTGGTCGAGGAGTTCCTCGACGGTCCCGAGGTCTCGCTGTTCTGCCTCTCCGACGGGACGAGCGTCGTGCCGCTGGAGCCGGCGCAGGACTTCAAGCGGATCGGCGAGGGCGACACCGGCCCCAACACGGGTGGCATGGGCGCGTACTCCCCGCTCGACTGGGCCCCCGACGGTCTCGTCGACGAGGTCGTGGCCCGGGTCGCGCAGCCGACGATCGAGGAGCTGGCGCGCCGCGGCGCCCCGTTCGTCGGGCTGCTCTACTGCGGGCTCGCGCTCACGTCGCGCGGCCTGCGGGTCATCGAGTTCAACGCGCGGTTCGGCGACCCCGAGACGCAGGTCGTGCTCGCGCGGCTGCGCTCCCCGCTCGACGACGCGCTGCTCGCCGCGGCGACCGGCCGGCTCGACCAGGTCGAGCTCACCTGGGACGCGGGCTCCGCCGTCACGGTCGTCGTCGCGGCGCCGGGCTACCCCGAGGGCGCCGTCACGGGCGGGACGATCACCGGTGTCGAGGCCGCCGAGGAGCTCGACGACGTGTGGGTCCTGCACGCCGGCACCGCCCGGGACGCCGACGGGGAGCTCGTGAGCTCGGGCGGCCGGGTGCTCTCGGTGGTGGGCGCGGGCGCGACGCTCGCGCGGGCCCGCGGTGCCGCCTACGCCGGCGTCGAGCGGATCGGCCTGGCCGACGCCCGCGTCCGGCGCGACATCGCGCTGGCCGCCGAGCACGGCGAGGTCGAGGTCCCGGGCTAGACCCGTCCGCTCTGTGCGGATCGGTGCGGTGGGCGATCGCGTCCCAGGTGACGGAGACGGTCCTGACCTGCGGTGATGCCGCTCGCGGGCCGGCCACGGCGTGATGAGGTGCCCGCGGGTCCGCGGACAGCGGACGGGTGCTCCGGTGGTCAGGCGCCCGGGACGGGAGCCAACTCCGCGATCTCCCTGATCCGGCGCAGCGTCACGGGGATGCCCTCGGCCGCCGCCGTCAGCCGGACCCGCGCCTGGTGCTCCGCGTCGTCCCCGAACCGCTCGGCGAAGACGGCCTCGGCCCTCGCCCCGAACTCCGTGTACTCGGTGAGCAGCGTCGCGCCGTCGTCGAGGGTGGCGAGCCGGTAGCCCCAGCGCACGTCGCTCGAGGTGACCGCCCAGCCGAACTCGACGTCGGCCTCGTTCGCGACCACCCGCGACGTCGTCGTCCACGTCCGCTCGGGTGTGCGGTTGTGGCCGACGAAGGTGGCGCCGACCGTGCGGTCCGGCCCCGCCCACTCGCACGCGTAGCACTGCGGGCTCCACTCACCGGTTCGCGTGACGTCGCTGACGATCGCGAAGACCTCGGCCGCCGGGCGGCCGATCCGGATCGAGTCCTCGAGGCGGTAGCGCATGGTCGCGGGCTAGGACTCCTGCGTCTCCGACCGGTCGCCCGACCACTCGGTGTGGAACACGCCCGGGCGGTCGACCCGCCGGTACGTGTGCGCGCCGAAGAAGTCGCGCTGGCCCTGGACGAGGGCGGCCGGCAGGCGGTCGGCGCGCAGGCCGTCGTAGTAGGCGAGCGAGGACGCGAAGGCCGGTGCCGGGATGCCCGAGGCGGCCGCGACCGTCACGACCTCGCGCCACGCGTCCTGCGCGCGACCGAGCGCCTCGGCGAAGTACGGCGCGGCGAGCAGCAGCGGCAGGTCGGGCTGCGCCGCGTACGCGTCCGCGATCCGGTTGAGGAACTGGGCGCGGATGATGCACCCGCCGCGCCAGATCTTGGAGACGGCGCCCAGGTCGATCGCCCAGTCGTAGGCGGCGGCGCCCGCGCGGATGATGTCGAAGCCCTGCGAGTAGGCGACGATCTTCGAGGCGTACAGCGCCAGCCGGACCTGCTCGACGAAGGTCTCCGCGTCGTGCGCGAAGCCCTCGTGCTCGGCCGGGGCCGGACCGGGCAGACCGACCGCCGCGTCGCGCTGACCGCGCTGGGAGGACAGCGACCGCGCGAACACGGCCTCCGCGATGCCCGACGCGGGGACGCCGAGGTCGAGCGCCGTCTGCACGGTCCACGCGCCGGTGCCCTTGGCGCCGGCCTCGTCCAGGATGACGTCGACGAGTGCCTCGCCCGTCGCGGCGTCGTTCTGGCGCAGCACCTCGGCCGTGATCTCGACGAGGTAGGACTCGAGCTCGCCCGTGTTCCACTCGGCGAAGACGTCGGCGATCTGGGCCGGGGTCTTGCCGGTGCCGCGACGGATCAGGTCGTACGCCTCGGCGATGAGCTGCATGTCGGCGTACTCGATGCCGTTGTGGACCATCTTGACGAAGTGGCCGGCGCCGTCGTGGCCGATGTGCGTCACGCAGGGCTCGCCCTCGGCGATCGCCGCGATCGAGCGCAGGATCGGGCCGAGCGTCACCCACGCCTCGTCCGAGCCGCCGGGCATGATCGACGGGCCGTTGAGCGCGCCCTCCTCGCCGCCGGAGATGCCGGCGCCGACGAAGTTGATGCCGGTCTCGCGGACCGCCTTCTCGCGGCGGATCGTATCCGGGAAGTGCGCGTTCCCGCCGTCGACGATGATGTCGCCCGGCTCGAAGACGCGGACCAGCTCGTCGATGACCGCGTCCGTCCCGGCGCCGGCCTTCACCATGATGATGGCCGTGCGCGGGCGCGCGAGCGACGCCGCGAACTCCTCGTAGGTGAAGGTCGGGACGAACTCGGCCTCCGGGTGCTCGACCACGAGGTGCTCGGTCTTCTCCGGCGAGCGGTTGAAGATGGCGACCTTGTTGCCGTTCCGGGCGAGGTTGCGGGCCAGGTTCGACCCCATCACCGCAAGTCCGACGACACCGATATCAGCGACAGGCTCAGTCATGGCCCCATTCTGCCCTGCCGCGTCCAGCCCGTGGGCGCGGCGTCCGCCATGCGGTGCGGGTGGCGCTCGCCACGATGCCGGACGCGGACCGGGGACGCGCGCCCGGAGTGTGCGACCATGGATGCGACCGCTCGGTCGACCCACGTCCCGCGTTCGCGCACGGCCCCTCCGGACCCGCGACGCCGCCCGTGCGGCCCCGGTGGTCCCGGGTCTCCCGCGCCGACCCGAAGGCCCCACCGGGCCCGCGGCGCCGCACGCCTGAGGTTCCCCGTGACCGACGCCCCCGCCCCCTACGAGACGACGCAGCCCTCGCCCTTCGGCTCGCCGTCCTCCCCCTCCTCACCCACGTCGCTGTGGGGACCCGACCTGCGCTGGACGACGATCGGGTCGCTCGTCCTCGTGCTCCTCGCGGCGTTCGAGGCGATGGCCGTCACGACCGTCATGCCGATCGTCGCGGCCGACCTCGACGGCCAGGAGCTCTACGCCGTCGCCTTCTCCTCGACGCTCGCCGCCTCGGTCATCGCGATGGTCGCGGCCGGCCGGTGGTCCGACCGCTCCGGACCCGCCGGGCCGCTCGTCGGCGGCGTCGTCGTCTTCCTCGTCGGACTCGTCGTGGCCGGGACGGCCGGCTCGATGCCGATCCTCGTCGTCGGCCGGTTCCTCCAGGGGCTCGGCGGCGGCGCCATCACCGTGACGCTCTACGTCCTCATCGCGCGCCTGTACCCGGCATTCCTGCAGCCGCGCATCTTCGGGCTCTTCTCCGCGGCCTGGGTCGTGCCGTCGATGGTCGGCCCGTACCTCGCGGGCGTCATCACCGAGCACGCGAGCTGGCACTGGGTGTTCCTCGGCGTCGCGCTCGTGGAGATCCCGGCGCTCGCCCTCCTCGTCCCGGCGCTGCGCTCGCTGCGCGCGGCGTCCCGCGCCGTCGACACGGGTGGCGACGCGAGCGCCGACCCGACCCGGATCGACGACGCGGCCGGCGTCCTCGCGGTGGATGCCGCTGCGACGGTGGACGGCGTCCCCGGCGCCCCGCGGCGCGGCGCCCGCGTGCTGGCCACGCCCGTGGCGCTGGCGCTGGCGACGGTCGTCGCGATCGGAGTCGTCGCGGTCGGCAGCCTGGTCGAGGTGATCGACGGTCCGATCGTGTGGGCCGGCGTGGCCGCGGTCCTGGTCCTCGTGGTCCTCGCCCTGCGGCAGCTCCTTCCGCCGGGGACGCTGCTCGCCGCCCGCGGGCTGCCCGCGACCATCCTCGTGCGCGGCACGCTCGCCGCGACCTACTTCGGCACCGAGATCTACCTGCCGCTCATGCTCCAGCGCGAGCACGACCTCACGCCATCGCGCGCCGGGCTCGTGCTCACGGCCGGCGCGATCTCGTGGTCGATCGGCTCGGCGATCCAGGCCCGGCTCGGGCTGCGGGCGCCGTCGCCGCGGCTCGTCGTCATCGGGTCGAGCATCGTGGCGTTCGCCGTCGGCATCCAGCTCGTCAGCGTCCTGGCCGGGTTCGGCGTGTGGGGCGCGCTCGTCGGCTGGTTCGTCGGCGGGTCGGGGATGGGCCTCGCGATGCCGCGGATCACCATGCTCGTGCTCGCCTACGCGCCGGTCAGGGAGCAGGGCGCGGCGTCGGCGGCGCTGTCCATCAGCGACGCCGTCGGGGCCTCGTCGATCACGGCGGTCATGGGCGTGCTCGCGGTCACGGTCGGCGGCGTCGAGGCGGGCGCGGTGGCGTACGCGTCGTGCTTCGCGCTGGCGCTCGCGGTCGGCGTCGCGACGTTCCTGATCGGTCGGCGCACGGCGCTGGCCGGTGCCACGTCCGAGGCCGCGGCCGATGGTGGGGGCGTCGGCGGCTCTGCCACACTGGCGACGTGAGCGAACAGCCGACGGCCCTGCCCGCGACGATCCCGGGCTGGCGGCACGTCGCCGCCGGCAAGGTCCGCGACCTCTACGTCCCCGAGGCGAACCCCGAGTGGGGCGACGACGTCGTCCTCGTCGTCGCGAGCGACCGGATCTCCGCGTACGACCACGTGCTCGCCACGTCGATCCCGGACAAGGGCGCGATCCTCACGGCGCTGTCGGTGTGGTGGTTCGAGCGGCTCGCGGACGTCGTGCCGAACCACCTGGTCTCGCTCGCCGTGCCGTCCTCGGTCGAGGGCCGCGCGATGATCTGTCGCCGGCTGGACATGTACCCCGTCGAGTGCGTGGCGCGCGGGTACCTCACGGGTTCCGGCCTGGCCGAGTACCGCGCGGACGGGACGGTCTGCGGGCTGCGGCTGCCGGACGGGCTGGTCGACGGGTCGCCGCTGCCGCGTCCGATCTACACGCCGGCGGCCAAGGCCGCGGTCGGGGAGCACGACGAGAACGTCACCTTCGAGCAGGTCGCGGCCGTCGTGGGGGAGTCGGTCGCCGCCGCGCTGCGGACGACGACGCTCGCCGTCTACGAGGCGGCCGAGGAGATCGCGGCCGAGCGCGGGATCGTGCTCGCCGACACCAAGCTCGAGTTCGGCTCGCTGCCGAGCGTCGACGGCGAGGACCGCGGCGCGGCGGCGCGGATCGTGCTCGGCGACGAGGTGCTGACGCCGGACTCCTCGCGGTTCTGGGACGCCGCGACGTGGCGTCCGGGGCAGTCCCAGGCGAGCTTCGACAAGCAGTACGTGCGCGACTGGCTGACGTCGGCGGCGTCGGGCTGGGACCGCGCGTCGGACGAGCCGCCGCCGGCGCTGCCGGCCGAGGTGGTCGAGCTGACCCGAGCCCGCTACGTCGAGGCGTACGAGCGGCTCACCGGCCGCGACTGGCTGTAGCCGGGCAACCGGCGGGCAGACGGGGACCGGCGGCCGCCGGGTAGCTGGCCAGCCGTCGTCAGGGGCCGACGGTCACCTGGAGCAGGGCACCGGACTGGACGAGCTGGCGGACGCCCTCGCCGTCCTGGGCGAGCCGGAACCGGAGCGAGCCGCCCGGCTGGCCGAACCACGGCTGGACGATCTCCGCCTCGACGGTCAGCGGCCGCGTCGTCAGGAGCTGGAAGAGCCGCACGTGCTGCTGACCGGCGACCGGCGGGAGCGCCCGCATCTCGATCGGCGTGGCCCACGGGAACAGGAAGACCCCGTCGAGGGCGCCGATCCGGTCGAGCGCGACGCCCGCCGGCAGCGTCGTGAGGATCGCGCCGCCGCCCGCCTGGAGCTGCCCGTAGAGCTGGGCGTAGCTCGGGCGGTAGGACGCGGAGCGGGTGTCGAGGTCGTGCCGCGGCACGGGCGTTGCGGCCGGGACGGGCGCCGAGAGGTAGCTCCACAGCCAGTCGCAGGCCTCGCGCTCGGTCGCGGCCGAGTGGAAGGACTCGAAGACGCCGTAGTCGCGCACGCCGACCTCGAACCGGCTGCCGACCGCGCGGACCTCCATCGCGCCCTCGAGCAGCGACGCCGACGGCGACTCGCTCGGCAGCAGGACGGCCTCCCCGGGGTAGCCGACGTCGTCGAGCCGGCGACGCAGCGCGGCCGCGGCGGCACCGGGCGTCGCCGTGGAGTTGCGCAGCCAGTCCGGGACCAGCTCGGCGCTGCGCGGGTAGCTGCGCAGGTCGGCGAGCCACTGCTCGTCGGTCGGCATCGGCGTGGCGGGGAGCGGCTCGCCCGCGGCCGGCACCATGCGCAGGCCCGGCGCGTTCCAGTACGGGCGCCGCTCCCACTCGAACGTGGCCGTGACGTCGTCGGAGCCCGGCGTCACGGTGAGGTAGGCGGCGAGCCACGCGCCGGCGGTGGGGTCGGCCTTGGCCGCGCGCAGCCGGGCGAGGGCGGTCACCGCCGCGTCCGGGACCTCGAGCCGGACGACGCCCTCGGGCGTCGTGAGGTACGTCCGACCGGAGTGCTGCGTCCCGGCCTGCGACCACTCCAGGTGCGCGGTCTCCCAGCCGGACCAGGTGCGGTCGGGTGTCTGCTCGGCCAGGGCGGCGGCGGCGCGCAGGGCGGCCGCAGCCTCCAGGAGCAGCGGGTCGACGGGCGGCGTCCAGGACAGCCGCGTGCTGGTGGGCTCGGGGGTCGGCTCCGGCTCCGGGTGCGCCTCGGCCTCGGCGGTCGGCTCCTGCTCGGCCCCGGACGAGTGCTCCGGCTCCGGGTCGACGGCCTCCGGCTCGACCTCGGCGACCGGCTCCTGCTCCGAGACCTCCGTCTCCTCCGCGCGCCCCGCGTCCTCGTCCTCGTCCTCGGCGGGAGCCGGCGGCTCGCCGGGCAGCGGCGGCTCCACCGGAACCGGCGGCGCGACCGGCGCGGGCGGAACGGCCGGCGCGGGCGGCACCGGGGGCGCGGGCGGCGTCGGAACCTCGGGCGCGGCCGGAACCTCGGGCGCGGCCGGCGGCGTCGGCGCGCCGGGGACCGTCGGGACCTCGGGCGTCCCGGGCGCGGGCGGTGCCGGCGGGAACGCGGGGGGCGGCGGGGGCGTGCTCGACCCCTCGGGCGCGTGCGGCGTCTCCGGCTGCTCGGGCGTGAGGCTCATGGGCTCCATCTTGGCATCGACCACCGACCGGTAGGATCGCCTCGTTCCCACCGACAAGTCGAAAGCGAACCATGCCGCGCATCGTCGTCGAGGTCATGCCCAAGCCCGAGATCCTTGACCCGCAGGGGAAGGCCGTCAACGGCGCGCTCCCGCGACTGGGGTTCTCCGGGATCACCGGTGTCCGTCAGGGCAAGCGGTTCGAGCTCACCGTCGACGGGCCGGTGACGCCGGAGGTCCTCGCCGACGTCCGCCGCGCGGCCGAGACCGTCCTGTCCAACCCGGTCATCGAGGACGTGGTGCGCGTCGAGGCCGAGGAGTCCGAGTGACCGCCCCCGTCGCCGAGGCGGCCGGCACCGCCGCGACCCCCGACGCGAACGGGGCCCGGATCGGCGTCGTCACCTTCCCGGGGACGCTCGACGACCGCGACGCCGCCCGCGCCGTGCGCCGGGCCGGTGGCGTGGCCGTCCCGCTCTGGCACGCCGACCACGACCTCAAGGGCGTCGACGCCGTCGTCCTGCCCGGCGGGTTCTCCTACGGCGACTACCTGCGCGCCGGTGCGATCGCGCGGTTCGCGCCGGTCATGTCCGAGATCGTCGACGCGGCGAACCGCGGCATGCCCGTCCTCGGGATCTGCAACGGCTTCCAGATGCTGACCGAGGCGCACCTGCTGCCCGGGTCGATGGTGAAGAACGACCACCTGCACTTCATCTGCCGCGACCAGAAGCTCCGCGTCGAGAACGCCGACACGGCCTGGACCCACGAGTACCGCAGGGGCCAGGAGATCGTCGTCCCGCTGAAGAACCAGGACGGCCAGTACGTCGCCGACGAGGCGACGCTCGACCGGCTCGAGGGCGAGGGGCTCGTCGCGTTCCGGTACGTCGGCGTCAACCCGAACGGCTCCCGCCGGGACATCGCCGGGATCACGAACGAGCGCGGCAACGTCGTGGGGCTCATGCCGCACCCGGAGCACGCGATCGAGCCCGGTTTCGGGCCGGACGCCGCAGCCGGTCCACGGCAGGGCACCGACGGGCTGACGTTCTTCACCTCCGCCATCGCCTCGGTGCTCGCGCGCGCCTGACGCTCCGCGCGCATCGCGGGCGGACCCTGTGAAGGTCCTGACCGCGGCCGGTTCGACACCGTAACCTACGCATCCGTAGGTTACGGTCGGAGCATGAGGTTTCCCCCGTCCGACGGCGTCCTGCCGGCTTCCCCGAACGAGAGCGACGCGCAGCCCGTCGAGGCCTGGGCGCCGCGCGAGGTCATCGTCCCCGCCGAGTCGGTGCCGGAGCAGCTCCACGCCAGCGCGCGCACCTGGCCGCGTCGCGTGGCCGTCGACTTCCTGCGCCGGACCACGACGTACCGCGACCTCGAGCGCCGGGTGCTCCGCGCCGCGCAGGGACTGCTCGACCTCGGCGTGCGGGCCGGTGACCGGGTCGCCATCGTCATGCCGAACTGCACCTCCCACGTCGTCGCGTTCTACGCGGCGCTGCGGGTGGGGGCCGTCGTCGTCGAGCACAACCCGACCTACCCGGCGAGCCAGCTCGCCCACCAGCTCGCGGACTCGGGCGCGCTCGTGGCGATCGCCTGGGAGCCGAGCGTCCCGGCCGCGCTCGCGGCGCGCGAGGGCAGCGCGCTGCGCACCGTCGTCGCGGTCGACCTGACGGCCGATCTGCCGCGGTCCTCGCGCCTCATGCTCTCGCTCCCGCTCCGCGCTGCCCGTCGCGCCCGCGCCACGATGCGCGGCCCCGTCCCGCGCGCGGCGGTGCGCTGGGAGAGCGTGCTGGAGGCGCCGGAGCTGCCCGAGAGCCACCCGTTCCCCGGGGCCGACGACGTCGCGATCCTGCAGTACACCGGCGGGACGACCGGCACCCCGAAGGGCGCCGTCCTCACCCACCGCAACCTCCTCGCGAACGCCGTCCAGTGCGAGGAGTGGACGCGGATGGGCCGCGGCGAGCAGACCATGGTCGGAGCGCTGCCGTTCTTCCACGCGTTCGGGCTGCAGACGCTGCTCGTGCTCGGCATCCGCACGGCCTCGACGCTCGTCCCGTTCCCCCGGTTCGACCCCGAGGCCATCGTCGCGTCGCAGCGGCGCCGGCCCGCGACGTTCTTCCCGGCGGTGCCGCCGATGCTGGAGCGCACGGTCCGGGTGGCGGCCGCCAAGGGCGTCGACCTCACGTCCTTCTCGTTCGCGTTCTCCGGCGCGATGCCGCTCCCGGCCCAGACCGCGCGGGAGTGGGAGAGCGCGACCGGCGGGTATGCGATCGAGGGCTACGGCATGACGGAGACCGGTCCCGTCGCGCTCGGCAACCCCGTCTCGCCGGCGCGGCGGCCCGGGTCGCTCGGGCTGCCGTTCCCCTCGACGCAGATCCGCGTCGTCGATCCCGAGACGCTCGACGACGTGTCGGACGGCACCCGCGGCGAGCTGCTCGTCCGCGGTCCGCAGGTGTTCCGCGGCTACTGGAACCGGCCGGAGGAGAGCGCGGCGCAGCTCCTGGAGGACGGGTGGCTGCGGACCGGCGACATCGTGGTGCGCGACGAGACCGGGTTCGTCACGCTCGTCGACCGGATCAAGGAGATGATCGTGACGGGCGGGTTCAAGGTCTACCCGTCGCAGGTCGAGGACCACCTGCGGGAGATGCCGGGGGTCGCCGACGTCGCCGTCGTCGGGATGCCGGCCGGGGACATCGGCGAGAAGGTGGTGGCCGCCGTCGTGCTCGACGGGACCGTGCCCGAGATCTCGCTCGCCGACCTGCGCGCGTGGGCGGCGCAGCACCTCACGGGGTACGCGCTGCCGAAGGAGCTGCACGTCGTGAGCGAGCTGCCGCGCTCGCTCATCGGGAAGGTGCTGCGGCGCAGCGTGAAGGAGGGCCTGCTCGCCGGGACGGCCGATGACGCCGGTCGTGCCGATGCGGACGGCGCCGGCGGTGCCGGCGACCCGGCGCGGGCGACGACGGACGCGACGGCGAGCTGAACCCGGCGGCGCGCCGCAGACCCCGGCGATCTACCCGGGGCACGCGTGTCGTTCCCGGGGCGGGCCGCGTCCCGGTGCCATCCTGAGAACAGCCGAAGGGCCCCTCGACGTAGCGTGTCGAGGGGCCCTTCGTGTGTGACCATCCGGCATCTCCTGGTCCGCCACCCGGGGGTGGTGGTCCGGTTCGGGCGGCCGAGCCCGAGGGCCTTGCCGCACCGTCGACCGCTGCTGTCCGAGGACCGCGGCGACGACTGCCGGGTTGCCATGCGACCACATGACGTCTGGTCGCTCCCAGGGGCGTTCCGTGAGGATCGCACCAGCCGGGTTCTCCCAGTGGTCCGACGATCGGTGTCTTGTCGTCCCCGGTGCCTGGTCGGGCACCGTGTGGTCTCCCACGTGGTCCGACGACCTGCCGGTCGTCCGTCCGGTGCCGGGTGCCTCGCTGCGGCGAACCGCTGCGTGCCTCCGACTCCGACCGACCCGGGCCTCGGGGTCCGTCCCGGTCTCCCGGTCCTTCTCCCTCGGTGTTCCGAGTGCCTTGAGACTGCCCGGGTTCCGGGGGCGGCGCAACAGGTTCTGGCGAGCAGTTTCGCGTCCACAGCGCGTCCCCACGCTCGTCCACAGGGCGACCTGCTGTGATGTGCCTCACGCACAGGCCTGTGGACGAAACTGGTGGATAACTCCCGCTCACCGTCTCGCATCGTGGGACGGGCCGACGGTAGCGTGGCCGCCCATGGGGTTCTTCGAGAGCTGGAAGACGCGCAAGCGCGAGCAGGTCATGTCCGATCGCCGGGGAGCCGCCGTCGACCGGTTCTGGACCTGGTGGTCGGAGGACGGCCGGGCGCGGGCGCTCGCGACGCTGGTCCCCGCGGACGACGCGGGCGACGCGGCGGGTGACGACGCGCGCGAGACCCGCGTCGCCGAGCGCAACGACCTCGTGCGGGAGATCGCCGCGCACGCCGACGCGATCGGCCTGGCCTTCGAGATGGGACCCGGACGGGAGAAGCTGCTCGCCCTCGCGTTCACCCCGGGCGGCGACCCCGCCAAGCAGGAGCTCGCCGACCGCTGGCTCGCCGGGGCTCCGGCCGACCCGCAGGTCACCTACGACAACCGCCGCCAGCCCGTGCCCGACCCCACGAGCTTCGAGATCCAGATCGGGTCCACCGACGCCGAGGCGCCCCCGCACACGATCGACTTCGCGGGCGCGCGCGTGCGGGCCCGTCGCCGGGCGGACGGCAAGGTCGACGTGTACGTGACGCACGACGCGTTCGACGCCGTGCCCGACGACGTGGCCGGCCAGGTCACGTTCATCTTCCTGGACTCCGTGCTCGGGGAGCGGGTGGTGGAGGAGTCGATCGGGGTGATCGAGCACGGCAGCGTGCACCACGACGACGAGGTCGAGCTGCTGGCGCTGCGCGGGATCGTCGCCGGCTGACGCCCACGGCCTCCGACGTCGGGGTGACTCCGGTCGCGTATCGCGATCGAGGTCACCCCGATGTCGGAGCGGTCAGGCGAGGGCGAGCGAGCCGTCGAGGTTGAGCCGCCCCTTCGTTGGCTCCCAGGCGCGCATCGCCCAGCCCGGCCGACGGCTGTCCGGCGTCGTCTCCAGGTCGTCGACCCGCTCGACGCGCAGCGCGACGCGACCGGGTACGAGCACCGGCGCGGCGAAGTCGACCCGCCACGTGAACGCCTCCCCGCGGACCGGTCCGAGCGCCGCGAGCGCGCGGGCCGCGGTGTCCATCCCGTGCGCGATGACGCGCGGGAACCCGAACGCCCGCGCCGCGAGCGACGAGGTGTGGATCGGGTTCCGGTCACCCGAGACCCGGGCGTACTCCTTGCTCCGGACGCGGTCCGTCGTCCAGCCGCCGGTCGGGACCGGCGGCGCGAAGGGCTCGCGGGGATCGCGGGCGAGGATCGGCAGCCGCGGCAGTGCGACCCCCTTGGCCAGGTAGGTCGAGACGCCCTGCCAGGCGACGGCGCCCGCGGTGCGGACCTCCGTCACGAGCTCGACCTGCGTCCCGACGTGCTCGCCGTCGCCGATCGGGCGGAGCGCGAGCGCGCGCGCCCAGGTCCGGGCGGTCAGCTCGTCGGCGCAGGTGACGGCGCGCAGCTGCTCGACCCGGTTGGCGACGTGGACCATCCCGAGCATCGGGAGCGGGAAGTCTGGACGCGTCATGAGGGCGAGCTGGAGCCCGAACAGGCTCACGTGGACGAAGCCGGGCGGGGTCGACTCGGCGGCGCGGTCGCCGACGAGCGCGCGGTAGGCGTCGAGACGCTCCTGGTCGAGGCGGATGCCGGCGACCTCGAGCGCGACGTCCGGGACGTGCGCCCGGGCCGGGTCCTGCGTCCCGGCGCTCGCGCCGAGCATGAGCCGGCCGGACCGGGCGAGCGCCGCGGCGTACACGCGGCCGGGCTCGGGGACGGCGTCGAGGCGTTCGACGCGCTCGGGCGCCCCGCGGTCGACCGTCGCCTCGGGGTGCGCCGCGCGCGAGGCGGCGTCCTCCTCCAGGAGGTCGTCGATCCAGGGCGCGTCGCCGTGCTCCTCGCCGTGGCGTCCGACGTCCTCGGGCTCGTGCGTCGCGTCGTCCATCGGTTCCATCGCCTCCGTCACCGTCCCACGAGGTTCTGGCCGCACACGCGCAGCACCTGTCCGTTGATCCCGCCGGCCTGGGGCGAGGCGAGGAAGGCGACGGCCTCGCCGACGTCCACGGGCTTGCCGCCCTGACCGAGCGAGGAGACGCGCCGGGAGATCTCGCGCTGGACGGCCGGGATGGACGCCGTCATCTCGGTCTCGATGAAGCCGGGGGCGACGGCGTTCGCCCGCCCGCCGCCCTCGCCGAGCAGGACCGCCCAGGCCTGCGTCGCGCCGATGACGCCGGCCTTGGAGAAGCCGTAGTTCGTCTGCCCGCGGTTGCCGGCGATGCCGCTCGTCGAGGCCAGCGAGACCTGGACGAGACCGGGGGCGGCCTCGGCCAGACCGGCCGTGATCGCGAGCTGGGCCGCCAGGTTGACGGCGACGACCGACTCCCACTGGGCCGGCGTCATGTTCGCGAGCAGCTTGTCGCGCAGGATGCCGGCGTTGTGGACGAGGACGTCGAGCCGCCCGCGGAACGGCCCGCGCCCGATCGCCTCGAGGATGCGCTCCGCGGCGTCCGGGGCGGTGATGTCGAGCTGGAGGGCGACACCGCCGACCGCGTTCATCGTCCGAGCGAGCGCCTCGCCCGCCGCCGGGACGTCGACGCCGAGGACGAGGGCGCCGTCGCGGACCAGGACGCGGACCGTCTCGGCGCCGATCCCGCGGGCGGCGCCCGTCACGACGGCGACCTTCCCCGCGAGCGGCCGCGCCCAGTCGGCGGGAGCCTCGCCGTCGCCCGTCACGGGCACGAGCTGCCCGTCGACGAACGCCGACCGCGCCGACAGCAGGAACCGCAGCGTCCCGACCGCGGCCGGGGCCAGGACGTCGACCCCGTCGGCGAGCTGGATCCCGTTCGCCGTCGCGCCCGCCCGCAGCTCCTTGCCGAGCGAGCGGACGAGCCCCTCGACGCCGGCCCGGGCGGCGGCCTCGGCGGGGGAGACCTCGCCGTCGCCGGCCCGGTCGTCCCGTCGCGAGGCGTCGTCGGTCCCGTCGACCCGGGCGCGGGTCGCGTCGGACGGCAGGCGGGAGATGACGACGACGCGCGCGCAGCGCGCGAGGTCGCGCAGGACCGAGCCGAGCGCGAGGACGGGCGCCGCGGCCTGGTCGGGCGCGGTCAGGCCGGTCAGCACGACGACGACGGCGCCCCAGCGCTGCTCGCTCGGCGCGCCCGTCTCCGGCGACCACTCCCGCACGTCGCACCCCCACGAGCGCAGCGTCGAGACGACGCCGGCCACCTCGCCCGAGCCGTCGCCGCCACCCTCGCCGGGTGCGGCGTCGCCGACGACGAGCACCGGGCCGGCGACGAGCGGGACGTCGACCGAGTCCGGGTCGGTGCGCCGCAGCTGCACCGGCTCGGTGAGGCCGAGCGCCTTGGTCAGCGTGCTCGCGATCTGTCGCTGCACTCCGCGCAGCGGGGCAGGGATCGTCACCATCGCGGGCTCCTCCTCACGCCTCGAGCAGCATCGCGACGGCCTGACCGCCAGCGGCGCAGACGGAGATGACGCCGCGGAACGGCCGCTCCCGCGAGGGATCGGCGAGGCGACGGCGGTGCAGCAGCGTCGCGAGCGTCGCGAGGATGCGCGCGCCCGTCGCGCCGAACGGGTGACCAGCGGCGAGGGAGGAGCCGGCGACGTTGAGCCGCGCCGGGTCGAGCGTCCCGAGGGCCGGCAGGCCGAGCTGCTGCTGCGCGAACTCCTCCGACGCCCAGGCCGCGAGCGTCGCGACGACGACGCCGGCGAACGCCTCGTGGATCTCCACCAGGTCGATGTCCTCCAGCGCCAGCCCCTGGCGGGCCAGCAGCCGGGGCACCGCGTAGGCGCCGCCCATGAGCAGGCCCTCCTCGCCGCGGACGAAGTCGACGGCCGCGGCCTCGGCGTCGACGATCCGGGCGAGCGGCGTGTGGCCGTTGGCCGCGGCCCACGCCGGCGAGGCGACGAGCACGGCCGCCGCCCCGTCCGACAGCGGGGTCGAGTTGCCGGCCGTCATCGTCGGGTTCGACTGGTCGTTGCCGAACACGGTGCGCAGCCCGGCGAGGGCCTCGGCCGTCGTGTCCGGGCGCAGGGCCGCGTCGCGGGTGAGGCCGCGGTAGGGGGTGACGAGCGTGTCGAACAGCCCGTCCTCCCACGCCGCGGCGAGGTTGCGGTGCGACGCGAGGGCGACCTCGTCCTGGCCCTCGCGCGTCACGCCCCAGGCGAGGTTGGTGAGCGCCTGGTGCTCGCCCATGCTCAGGCCCGTGCGCGGCTCGTTGACGTTCGGAGCGACGGGGGCGAGGTCGGCGGGGCGGAGCTGGCCGAGCAGCCGGACCCGGTCCATCGGCGTCTTCGCCCGGTTCAGCTTGAGGAGCACCTTCCGCAGCCGCTCGCCCACGACGATCGGCGCGTCGGAGGTGGAGTCGACGCCGGCGGCGACCGCGACGTCGAGCTGGCCGAGCGTGATCTTGTTCGCCACGTCCCAGGCCGCCTCGAGGCTCGTGGCGCAGGCGCGCTGGAGCGTGACGGCCGGCGTCGTCGGGTCGAGCGCCGAGCCGAGCACCGCCTCGCGGGCGAGGTTGAAGTCCTTGGAGTGGTTGAGGACGGCGCCGGCGCGGACCTCGCCCAGCCGCTCGCCGGCGAGGCCGAACCGTGCGACGAGGCCGTCGATCGTCGTCGTCAGCATGTCGAGGCTCGTCGCGCCCGCGTAGTGACCGCCGGCCTTGGCGAACGGGATGCGGTTGCCGCCGACCACGACGGCCTGTCCGTCCGGTCGGGCGGGGATGCTCGGGCTGGGTGTCGCGGTGTCGGTCATGCTGGGCCTCCGGGCGAGAGCGGGTGCAGCGAGGGTACGTGACCCCCGGGGAAGCAGCGCGACGAGAACGGCGCCGGCGCAGATCCTGATACTCAGAGTACCGGCTATCGCGGCCTCTAGGCTGGCACGGTCACCTGCGCACCCCGCGCACCAGCGCGAGCCGCGCCCCCGAGGCACCTGGAGGACCGCCGTGCCGATCGAGCTCCCCGAGGCCTACGCCCCGCTGCTGAGCGGCGCGACCTACCTCGACGTCGTCGGCCCCGGGGTCCCGTGGGTGATCCCGGACGGGTGGATCGACGAGCTCGACGCCGCCGTCGAGCACATCATGCGTGAGCTCCCGGGCGTCGGGACGACGACCGGGAACACCCATTACCCCGACGGGACCTCCCGCGTCGCGTCGATCCTCTGGGAGCACTCGGCCTATCTCGCCGGGCCCGTCCCGATCTTCGCCGGGCCGTACTCGCGGTTCCCCTGGCAGGTCCAGGAGCGCTACCTCGTCAAGGACGTGCTGAGCGCGCCCCTGCCGATCCAGCGGTACTACAGCGTCGCGCCGACCTGGCCGTACAAGCTCCTCGTCCGGGCGGCCGACGAGGGGTGGGACCGGGAGACCGCGGTCGAGCTCCACCTCGAGATGCTCCGCGCGCTGCGGACGAGCCCGCTGCACCGGGAGCGCGCCGACGTGCTGCTCGGCGTCTGGGACCGGATCCGGGACGACGACCGGCTGCTGGAGATCCACGCGACCGGTCGCAGCTCGGACATCGCGTTCGTCTGGCGCAACGAGCTCGGCGACGACGTCTACTCCGTCCTGCCCGAGCTCTCCGGGGCCGTCGACCTCCTCGCCTGGGCGTACCACGGGCTCGAGGCCGTGGTCGCGGTGGCCCCCGTCTCGCCGCTGCACGGGCCGTTCTCCGTCCCGCGCTTCATCGCCGACGGGCTCAAGGCGACGGACCGCCCCGTCCCGCCGCTGCTGTCGACCGCCATCGGGTCCGAGGCGGCCGACGCGGTGGCGCGCGAGTACGAGGCGATCCCCGGCAAGGGCGACGTCGACGCGGCGCGCGCCCGGCTGCGCTCCGTCGTCGCCCGGGCGCTCCAGGCGGGCGACCTCGAGCTCGCCCGCAACCTCGTCAACCTCGCGAGCCTCGCCTCCGCCCAGGCCGGCTCCCTGCCCGACCCGCCCGTCGGGCCGATGGCGCCGGCGAGCATCCCGCTCATCACGTTCCTCGAGGACCTCGAGGAGATCTACACGCCGCGACGCGGGCGGAACCGGTTCGCCGAGGAGCTCGCCGCCCGGCGCGCGGCGGCCGCCGCCGCGGCGTCGGTGGCCGCCGCGACCGGCGACGCCGACGACCTGGGGTCCGCCGGGGGCGGCGGCGCCGCGGGCGGTGCCGACGAGGCCGGCCGCGTCCGGGTGCGCGAGGACGAGGACGGCGCGGGGTTCTCCGGCGTCGTGGAGGAGCTGGAGATCGGCGACCCGCTCGGCGACCTGGAGAAGCTCATCGGCCTCGCGCCGATCAAGCAGCAGGTGACGCGGCTGCTCGCCGAGGCGAAGGCGGAGGTGCTGCGGCGCCAGGCCGGGATGCCCGACACGGGGCGCTCGCGGCACCTGATCTTCACGGGCAACCCCGGCACCGCCAAGACCACCGTCGCGCGCATCCTGGCCCGGATCTACACCCAGCAGGGCCTGCTCAGCCGCGGGCACCTCGTCGAGGTCGGCCGCGCGGACCTCGTCGGGGAGTACATCGGTCAGACCGCGCCCAAGGTGCGCGCGGTGCTCGAGCGGGCCGAGGGCGGCGTGCTGTTCATCGACGAGGCCTACTCGCTCGTCCCCCGGGACTCCTTCCGCGACTTCGGCCACGAGGCCATGGCGACGCTCATCAAGGGCATGGAGGACATGCGTCAGGACCTCGTCGTGGTCGCGGCGGGGTACCCGGCGGAGATGCGCACGTTCGTCGACTCCAACCCGGGCGTCGCCTCGCGGTTCCCGGCGACGCTCTCGTTCGCCGACTACGGCGACGACGAGCTGTGGCAGATCTTCCAGCTCATCGCGGCCGAGGCCGGGTTCGAGCTCATGTGGGGCGTCGACCACGCGGTGCGCCAGCTCATGCCGTCGCCGCGACCGGTGAACTTCGGCAACGGCCGGTTCATGCGCAACGTCTTCGAGGAGGCGACGGCGCTCCAGGCGATGCGGGTGGTGGCGCTGCCGTCACCGAGCCCGGCGGACATCCGGACGCTGCTGCCGCAGGACATCCCGGCGGCCGGGACGGTCAAGGCCTCGACGACGGGGCCGGGGCTCTACCTGTAGCTGCCCTGCGTCGCCGGACGACGACGGTCGCGATGTCGCGAGCGTCGGGGCTCAGCCGAGCGTGCGCTCGTAGCGGCGCTGGTGGTCGCCGAGGCCGGCGAACCGGTACGGCCGCGCCGTCTCCCGGGCCGTGAGGTACTCGCGGCCGTCCTCGGGGAGCGTCGTCTTGTGCAGCACCTCGTACGCCGTGTGGTCGAGCATCACGCGGGAGTCGATCATCGCGGTGTGCTCGGCGACGCGGAGGTGCTCGCGGTAGCCGGGCTGGACGACGCCGCCGAAGAACTCCGCGACCGAGCCCGAGCCGTAGGACGCGAGGCCGACGCGGGCGCCCGTGAGGTCGCCCTCGTGGTGGTCGAGCAGCGACGCGAGCGCGACGTACACCGACGCCGTGTAGGAGTTCCCGATGACGCGGTTGTACCGCATGGTGTCCGCGAGGTAGGCGGCCACCTCGTCCGGCGTCGGGTTGGCACCCGAGAGGACGGCGAGGTGCCGGTGCGCCTTCGAGGCCATCTTCGTGAACGGCTGGTGGTAGCAGATCGCGGCGAAGTCCTCCAGCGACGCCCCGCCCTGCGCGCGGTAGTCCTCCCACGCGCCGCCGATGGCGTTGAGGTAGGCGCGGATCGAGCCCTTGCCGTCGACGAGCGCCGTCGAGCGGTAGTTGGGCCGCCAGAAGTCCATGACGTCCTCGGTGAACACGCCCGCGGGGTTCTCGACGGTGAGGAGCGCGGGGTCGGCCTGGACGAGCATCGCGGCGGCGGCGGCGCCCTGCGTCGACTCGCCGGAGGAGCCGAGGTCGTAGCGGGCGACGTCGCTGGCGACGACGAGCACCTTCTGCGACGGGTCGCGGGCGATGAGCCCGACGGCGAACTGCAGCGCGGCCGTGGCCGAGTAGCAGGCCTGTTTGAGCTCGACGACGCGCACCTGCTGCGGCAGCCCGACGAGCTGGTGGACGTAGACGCCCGCCGACTTGCTCTGGTCGATGCCCGACTCGGTGGCGAACAGGAGCGTGCGGATGCCATCGGTGCCGTTGCGCTCGATGATCCGGCTCGTGGCCTCGGCGGCCATCGTCACGATGTCCTCGTCCGGGCCGAGCACGCTCATGACGTCCTGCCCGATGCCGACCGTGAACTTCGCCGGGTCGATGCCGTGGTGGTCGGCGAGGGCGGTCAGGGGCAGGGCGTAGTGCGAGGTCGCGAGTGCGAGGTCGTGGATACCGATGCGCGGCACGACCGACTCAGACTGCGACATACCTCGAGGCTCCTCACGCGTGGCTGCCCCACGAAGACCCGTGGCCAGGTTCCGCGGGCGTGGTCCACCGACGATTATGGCCCCACTCGGGGGCATCGCTCGACCCCGGTGGTCCCGGAGCTGGGTTCTGCACGGCATCTCCACGTCCCGCGCCGGTCCGTGGAGCCGCCGCGCGGGCCGTGTCGCGGCGGCGTCTCAGGCGCCCTTGCCGCCGCGCTCGATCGCGACGTGCGAGCGCATGAGCTCGCCCGGGTTGGTCTGTGCCGCGAGCAGCGACAGCTCCCCGCACAGCACCGAGGCCGCGGCCAGCACGGCGAGCCGGCGACCGTTGACGCCCGGCTCGCGCTCCTCGCGGCAGCCGAGCCGGGTGAGCGCCTCCTCGACGGCCGGCAGCCCCTTCCCGTTGCCGACGCTGCCGACGATGAGGTGCGGCAGCGTGCAGGAGAAGTAGAGGTCGCCGTCGCGGTTCTCGGCGCGTGTGATGCCCTGCGACCCCTCGACGATGTTCGCCGCGTCCTGCCCCGTCGCGAGGTAGAAGCCGAGCAGCATGTTCGCGTAGTGCGCGTTCGCGCTGCGCAGCGAGCCGGCGACGATCCCTCCGATCAGGTTCTTGCCGAGGTTGAGCCGCTCGACGCGCTCGGCGCTCGTGCGCAGCCGCTTCTCGACGACCGCCTGCGGGATCGTGATCTCGGTGACGACGTTCTTCCCGCGTCCGAGGATCCCGTTGACCGCCGACGGCTTCTTGTCCGTGCAGTAGTTGCCGGAGATCGAGCCGTACCGGACGCCGGGGACCGTGCGCAGGAGGTGGTCCATCAGCCGGTCGGCGGCCAGCGTCACCATGTTGTGGCCGGAGGCGTCGCCGGTCGTCAGCTCGAACCGGACGAACAGCATGTCGCCGACGATCTGGACGTGCAGGTCGATCAGGCGGGCGAACCGGCTCGTCGTCGACACGACCTCCTGCAGCTCCTCGCGCGCCGCCTCGATCCGCCGCCACGCCGCGAGGGCCGTCGCGGCGTCGTCGGCCTCGAGCAGGATCGAGCGCGACATCCGCTCGTCGACGACGACGGCGCGGATCCCGCCGTCGGTCAGCATCGAGACGCGGCCGCCGCGTCCGACCGACGGCCACAGCGGCGTCTCGTAGGTGGCGAGCGGGACGCTCAGCTCCTCGGTGCCGGCGAACCCGTCGGCCGCCGCGGCCGTGATGCGCAGCGGCCCGACCCACTTGAGCGGGATGGGGGTGGACGACGGGCTCTGGCTCGGCGCGGTCGCGTCGGGGGAGGTGCTCACGCCGTCAACCTATCGAACGACCTGGCGACGCGGTCGGCGTCGACGGCGCCGCCCGCCGCGGGTCACTGGGGGCGAGCCCAGGGGCTCGGGTCGCCCGGCCCGGGCGCCTGACCGGGCGCCTGACCCTGCGCCTGTGCCTGCTGCCCGGGCTGGGCGTGCTGCCCCGGCTGGGCGTGCGGGGTCGGCGCCTGGTACGGGTCGTGCCCGGGCATCGGCGCCGGTCGCGGCGTCGGGCCGGCGACGCCCGCGGGCGCCTGGGGCGCGGCGGTGACCTCGTCGGAGTACGCCTGGGAGCGCGTGATGACGCGCAGGATGATCGCGCCGGCGATGAGAACCGACCCGATCGACAGCGACACGGACTGGACGACGTTGAGCATCCAGCTGATCCACGAGTACGCCTCGTAGGCGAAGGAGCCCCAGGAGTTCATCATCGTCGAGAGGATGAGCTGGCCGAGGAAGACGAGCACGCCGCCGAACGCGGCGAGGGCGATCCCCCACAGGAGGCACCGCCTGGCGGCCGCCTCGAGGTAGGCGGCGCGCGGCGAGGTCGGCTGCGGCGCCTGGAACGGTGACGGCGACTGCGGCAGCGGCTGGGCGGGGTACGAGGAGTAGTCGGCCATCGCGACAGTCTGCCAGGTGGCCCCGACCCGCCCCGGTCCTGCCGCCCGGGCCCCCGCCGCCGCGACGGGCCGCCCGGCGGAGTGAGGGCGGAAAGTACCTGATACTCTGAGTTTCATGAGTCGCGTCGACGTCGATGCACCCACCGAGACCTCGGCCGACGGCCGCGCGCGCCGGTGGGACAGCCACCGCGCCGCCCGCCGCACCGAGCTGACGCTCGCCGCTCGCCGTGCCGTCCACCACGGCGGCCCGGACCTGTCGATGGACGACATCGCGGCGGCGATCGGCACGTCCAAGTCCATCGTCTACCGCTACTTCAGCGACCGCGCCGGTCTCCAGCGAGCCGTCGGGGAGGCCGTGCTGCACGACCTCGGCACCGCGCTCGCCGAGGCCTCCCGCGAGGCTGCGACTCCCGAGGGCGCCCTGCGGGCGATGGTCGCGGTCTACCTCGAGATGGTCGCGGCCTCGCCGTCCGTCTACGTCTTCGTCACGGGCGGCGCCGCGATCGAGGCCGGCGACGACGAGGCGCCGATGCGCGTGCTCGCCCACGACGCGGCGACGCTCCTCGTCCCCAGCCTCGCGGACGTGCTCGCCGCCACCGGCCGCCCGGTCGACCTCGCGCCCGTCTGGGCCGCGGGCGTCATCGGCTTCGTCCGCGGCGCGGCCGACCTCGTGCTCGCCCGTCGCCCGGTCGACCTCACGTCCTTCGCCGACGCCATCGCCGACTGGCTCTGCCACGGCACCTCGCAGCTCCCGTCCGCCGCACCCTCCTGAACCGCCGAAGGAGTCAACGATGACCACCGCACCCAGGTCGGCCCGCCCGACGTCGACGAGCGAGCCGGTCCCGTCCGACGCCGTCGCCCTCAGCTCGCGGGCACGCGCCCAGATCTCCGACGCGCTCGACGGTCGCTGGCGCGACCTGCGCCGGCACACGCGCGACGTCGCCGCGGAACCCGGCCTCGTCGGCATCCCCGGACTGCCGATGCCCGAGCACCGCGCCCGCGTGCTCGCCTGCCTCGCCGACCTCGCGTCCCGCGGCGAGGTGCAGCGCGCCTTCCCGACCCGGCTCGGGGGTGGCGACAACCCGGGCGGCAACATCGCGGCGTTCGAGGAGCTGCTCGTCGCCGACCCGAGCCTGCAGATCAAGGCCGGCGTCCAGTGGGGCCTGTTCGGCGCGGCGGTGCTCCACCTCGGCACCCAGCACAACCACGACGAGCTCCTGCCCGGCATCATGTCGCTGGAGGTGCCCGGGGCCTTCGCGATGACCGAGATCGGCCACGGCAGCGACGTCGCATCGATCGGTACGACCGCCACCTACGACCCGGACGCCGAGGAGTTCGTCATCCACACCCCGTTCCGCGGGGCGTGGAAGGAGTACCTCGGCAACGCGGCGCTGCACGGCGTCGCGGCCGTCGTGTTCGCGCAGCTCGTCACGGGTGGCGTCAACCACGGCGTGCACGCGTTCTACGTGCCGCTGCGGGACACCTCCCGTGAGCCGGACGAGCGCGGCGCGTACCCGATGCTGCCCGGCGTCCGCAGCGAGGACGACGGCTACAAGGGCGGCCTCAACGGGATCGACAACGGTCGCCTCGCGTTCGACCACGTCCGCGTGCCGCGAACGAACCTGCTCGACCGGTACGGCCGGGTCGACCCGGACGGGACGTACTCCTCGCCGATCGCCTCGCCCGGCCGCCGGTTCTTCACGATGCTCTCGACGCTGGTCCAGGGTCGCGTCTCGCTCGGTGGGGCGTCGGCGGTCGCGTCCAAGATGGGGCTCGCCATCGCGGTCCGGTACGCCGAGCAGCGCCGCCAGTTCCCGGGTGCCGACGGCGTCGAGACCGTCCTGATGGACTACGGGACGCACCGCCGCCGGCTGCTCCCGCTCCTGGCGAGGACGTACGCCGTCCAGCTCCTCCACAACGACCTGCTCGAACGCTTCCACGGCGTCTTTGCCGGCGAGCGGGACACCGACGCCGACCGCGAGGACCTCGAGACGCTCGCGGCGGCGGCCAAGCCGCTCGCCACCTGGCACGCGCTCGAGACGCTGCAGACGTGTCGCGAGGCGTGCGGCGGGGCGGGGTACATGGCGGCCAACCGGATCGTCGGGCTCCGCGCGGACCTGGACGTCTACGTCACGTTCGAGGGCGACAACACCGTCCTGCTCCAGCTCGTCGGCAAGCGGCTGCTCACGGACTACGGCCGGGAGACCGCGACGATGGACGTGGCCGGGCAGGCGCGCTGGGTCGCCAAGCGGGCCGGGGACATGGCGCTCTACCGGACGCCGCTGCGCCGCGCGTCGCAGTCGGTGCGCGACTGGGGCTCCAAGGCGCGCTCCGCGAGCGAGCTGCGCGACCCCGCCGTCCAGCGGGAGCTGCTCGAGGACCGCGTCGAGACGATGATCGAGGAGATCGCGCTCCGGCTGCGGCCGTCGCTCAAGGGCTCGCCGGAGGAGAAGGCCGCCGCGTTCGACGCGAACCAGGCCGAGCTGGTCGAGGCGGCCCGCGCGCACGGCGAGCTCATGCAGTGGGAGGCGTTCACCGAGGCGCTCGACTCGGTCACCGACCCCGACGGCCGCCGCGTCCTGACCTGGCTGCGCGACCTGTTCGGCCTCCACCTCATCGAGTCCCACCTCGCCTGGTACGTCGTCAACGGTCGGCTCTCGGCGCAGCGGGCACGCACGGTGACGTCCTACATCGAGCGGCTCCTCCTCCGGCTGCGCCCGTACGCGCTCCAGCTCGTCGAGGTGTTCGGCTACGGCGACGCCCAGCTCCGCGCGGACATCGCGACGCCGGCGGAGAGCGAGCGACAGGCCGAGGCGATGGCCTACCACGCGGCCCTGCGCGAGAGCGGGGACGCGCCCGTCTCGGAGAAGGACCTGCTCAAGCGCGCCGGCTGACCCGTTCGCCCGCGGGATGCGGGCGTGGGTGCGCGCAGCCGGGACGGCCGGGGTCGGGCCGCGCATCGTGGCCCGACCCCGGCCGTCGTCGACCGACCCGGGTCACGTCGTCGGCGTCACGCCCCGGCGTTCCGACGGCGGACGTGTGCGAGCGCGCCAGACCCCAGCGTCAGGAGCACCAGCGTCAGGACGACCACGCCTCCGACGGGTGCGCCCGTGTCCGAGAGCCGGCCGGACGCGCCGGCCGGCGTCGACGCGGCAGCCGTCGTGCCCGGGGTGGCGCTAGGCGTCGGCGTGGACGGCGAGCTGGGCTCGGGAGATCCCGGCGCGGTGGGCGACGGCGAGGTGGGCGTCGGGCTCGGTGTCCCGGCGTCCTGCGCCGCCCGCAGGACGAGAGCGTGCTCGCCGTAGACCAGCTCGGCGTCCTCGCCGGCCAGTCCCGTCACCTCGAACGACGCGAACGCCGCCCCGGCAGCGAGCGATCCGTACTCCACGAGCGTGATCGGCTCCTCGAGCGTCGTGCCCTCGGGCAGCTCGACCCGCAGCGCTCCGCCCAGGTCGGCGGCGCCGGTGACGGCGAGCGCCGGCGCGTCCTCGACCGTGAGGGTGAGGGCGCCGTCCGCCGCCTGCCGGTAGTCACCCCCGACGAGGACGGTGCCGTCGGTCGCGTCGACCAGCTCGCCGGCCGACACCTCGACGGTGCCCGCGCCGAGCGCCGCCGGCGATGCCGCGAGCAGCCGGCCGCCGTCGAGCACGGTGCCCCCGCGGTAGTCGTTCGCCCCGGTCAGGGCGAGGCTGCCGGTGCCGCCCAGGGTGAGCGAGCCGGGACCGGAGACGTCGTTGCGCCACACGTCCTCCTCGCCGTCGAGCGTCACGGCGACGTCGGAGTCGAACGCCCCGTAGCCGTTGGCCGCGGCGAACAGGTCGAGCCGACCCCAGCCCTCCGGGTCGTCGAGGAGCGGGTAGCCCGACTCGATGGCGGTCGAGCGCAGGAGCCAGCGGAGCTGGCCGGCGTCGAGGTAGGGGAAGCGGGTCTCCAGCAGCGCCTCGGCGCCCTTGGGCACGACGGCGGGGAGCGTCGGGTCGCCGAGCTGCTCGAAGCCCTCGACCGTCGAGGCGCGGTACGCCTGCGCCCGGTCCCGGTACTCCGCCTGGGCGGCGGGGGAGAGGTCGATCGACTCGACGACGGGGGAGGCGGCGAGGAGCTGCTGGGCGTCGGCGAGGGCCGTCGCCCGGATGCCCTCGTACGCCGGGTTGGCGAGGACGGCCGCGGCGGTCGCCGTCCCGAGCACCCGGCCGCCGACGACGTCGAGCGAGGAGTGGAAGCCGGCGACGATGCGGCTGTGCCCCATCCCCGCGGCGTTCTCGACGAGGTCGTCGTACTGCTGCGGCACGGCGTGGGCGAGCGCGAGCGAGGCGAGGTAGGCGGCGTTCGTGTGGCCGCTGGGGAAGCCCCCGTCCGTCGCCGGGTTCGGCGACCGGCGGGGCTCGAGGCTCCAGATGACGACGTCCTCGGTGCCGGCCCACCGGAAGGGCCGCGGGTACTGGTAGAAGTTCTTGGCGTTGTTGCTGGTCGTGTACCAGCCCCGCACGGTGTTGACCAGCTCGGTCACGCTGCCGAGCTCCGTGTCGGGGCCGGTGTCGGCCCAGACGCCGTTCTCGTTGCCGGTGTCGTTGTGGACGACGGTGGCGGCGTCCGCCGGCACCTCGTCGGGGATGGTCGTCCCGGCGTTCATGGCGACGCGGAACGCCGGGGCGTAGGGGCCGAGGCCGTCGAGCGCGGAGTAGCTCTGGTGGCGACGGTCGATGACGTAGGCGTAGTCCTCCTCCGCCGGTGTCCGCGCCGCGGCGATCGCCGCGTTGCGGTCGAGGTTGGCCTCGTGCACCCCCGCATCGAGCACCGTGCCGTCGTCCCATGCCGCGCCCGGCTGCCACACCTCCAGCATCCCGGCGAGCACGCCGATCGCCGGGCTGGTCTCGACCGTCGTGTTCTCCTCGACGTTGCCGCTGTAGGCGTCGACGAAGTAGCCGTAGGGGCCGGGCCGCGGGGCGATCGCGTCGTCCGGGCCGGCCGACGCCGCGGGGGTGAGGAGCTGCCCCGCGAGCGCGAGGACGCCCGCGGCCGACAGGGTCGACAGGGCCGCGGTGCGGGGACGTCGAGCCGGGCTCGTGCCTCTCCCCGGTGGCCGGGACGGGGTGGGTCGTAGGGGCGCTGCTGCCATGACTCTCCTTCGGGTCACTGGGGCGGGACGTCGTGTCGTCCCGCCGACGTCCCGATCGACCCTAACGATCACGGAGACATATGTCACGACATATGGACGTATGTGCGGCCGCGACCCCATCGGTCTCGCGTGCCGAGCCCGGGTTAGGATGACCTAACAACATCGCGAGGAGGACGGCTCATGCCCCCGAAGAACGTGCGCACGACCGAGGCCCAGGTCGTCGAGAAGTCCTGGGTCAGCCCGCACCTCGTGCGGCTCGTCCTCGCCGCGCCCGGTGGCGGCCCGCTGTCGGAGCTGCCGGGGAACGAGTTCGCCGACGCCTACGTCAAGGTCGTGCTGCCGCCGCGCGGCGTCACCCTCCCGTGGCCGTACGACGCGGCCGAGCTGCGCGAGACGCTGCCGCCCGAGCAGTGGCCCGTGATGCGGACCTACACCATCCGGTCGTTCGACGGCGTGCACCTGACGCTCGACTTCGTCGTCCACGGCGACGAGGGCATCGCCGGGCCGTGGGCGCGGGACGTCGAGCCGTTCGGCGAGGGCAGCCTCGTCCAGCTTCGCGGCCCCGGCGGGGCCTACTCCCCGGACCTGGACGCCGACCACCACCTGCTCGTCGGCGACGCCTCGGCCCTGCCGGCCATCGCCGTCGCGCTCGAGCGACTGCCGAGCGGGGCCAGCGCCGACGTCGTCGTCGAGGTGGAGGACGCGGCCGACGAGATCGAGCTGCCGACCCTCGCGAGCGCGACCGTCCGCTGGGTGCACGCGGCCTGCTCGTCGCTGCCGCCGGGGGAGGAGATCGTCGCCGTCGTGCGGTCGCTGCGCCTGCCGGGGAGCGGGGATGACGACGAGGGCGCGACCGCGGCGTCGGGCCTGGACGTCCACGCGTTCGTCCACGGGGAGGCGGGCTGGGTCAAGGAGCTGCGCTCCCACCTCCGGTTCGAGCGGGGCGTCCCGCGCGAGCGGCTGTCGATCTCGGGGTACTGGCGCCGGGGCGTCGACGACGAGCAGTGGCGCGAGAGCAAGCGCGAGTGGAACGCCCAGGTCGAGGCGACCGAGCTCGCGGCGACCGGCGGCTGAGCTGGGGCGGGAGAGCGGACCGCGGGCGACGCGGCGGCGTCAGCGACGGGTGAAGACCCCGCCCGTCGTCAGCTCCTCCTGGCCGACCGGCGCGAGAGTCATCGAGTCGCCGGTGCAGGTCACGGTCCACACGGCCCCGACGCCCTGCGCCGCGTAAGCGGTGAAGTCGCCGGACCGATCCCGCCCGTCGATCGTCGTCGTGACGGTGCCATCGGCGGAGACCAGGTCGGTCTGCGTCAACCGGTCCCCGTCGAGCGTGTACCGGGTCGCGTAGGTCCCGGTCGTCACGGACGTGACGTCGACCCGTCCGCCCTTCGACTCGACGACGACGCTCGAGGTCAGGTCGACCTCGTTCGTCCAGGTGGTCGCGTCGACCGTGACGACGGCGTCGCCCGTGAGGTCGATGTCGATCAGCGTCGAGTCGCCTGCCGCGAGCGCGGCCAGCCGCGCGGCGGCGAGGTCCATCGTCCAGTCGCCGGTGAGGCAGTCGGCGAGCGAGACGTCCGACGCGGCGGCCCCCGGGTCACCCGACCCGGCGGGCTCGCCCGTCGACCCCGAGCCGCCCGGCGCCGCGGCCCCGCCCGAGCACGCGGAGAGCGTGAGGGCGAGTGCCACGGCACCGAGCGACGTCGTCGCGCGCAGGACCCGGCGCGGCGCGACGCGGGGCTGGGTCATCAGCGACGGGCGAACGTCTGGGTCATGCCGCTGACCGAGAAGGTCATCGTCGAGTCGTCGCAGGTGACGGTGCCCGGCACGTTGAGGCTCGCCTCGGCCGCGTCGGCCATGTCGATGACCTGCTCCTGGCCGGCGACGGTCGTGGTCGAGGAGCCCTCGGCCGACACGACGCTGGTCTGCGTGAGCTGGTCGCCCGCGAGCGTGTACTCCGAGGTGTAGGAGCCCTTCGAGACGGTCTCCATGTCCATCGTCTGGCCGCCGGCCTCCATCGAGATGCTCGAGGTGCTGTCGACCTCGCTCGTCCAGGTGGTCGCGTCGATCGTGACGTAGGAGTGGCCGTTGGCGTCGAACGCGTTGACGGTCATGCCCTCGCCGAGCGCCTCGAGCTGCGCCTTGACGCTCTCCAGGTCCAGCTCCCAGTTGCCGATGAGGCACGACGCCAGGTCGCCGTCGGCGGGCGCCTCGGCCTGCGTGGTCTCCTCGGCGGACGGGGTCTCCTCCGGGGTCGCCTCCTGCGAGGTCTCCTCGGCCGGGGTCTCGGTGTCCGAGGTCGCCGGGGGCTTCGCGTCGCCCGAGCAGGCGGCGAGCGTGAGGGCGAGCGCGGAGGCGCCGAGGACGGCGAGCGCGCGGGTGGTCGTGGTCGTACGGGCGGTCAGGTGCCGGATCGACATGTGGTTCTCCTTGGCGTCGGGGTTGCGAACGGATGAACGTACCTCACGCCGTCCGCGCGCGTCACCGTCGCGTGACCCACGTCTCAGTCGGTCGGGTCCGCCGCCCGGCGGTCGACGTCGGTTGCCGCCGGGTCGCCGCCGCCAGCCGTGCCCCACCCGTGGACGCCTCGTCGCCGGCCCGGGCATCGGCGATAGGCTGCCGCCCGTGACCGACGCGACGCCCGCCATGCCAGCCGAGCTCCCCGACACGGTCGAGAACGCCGCCGCGACGCCGGAGCGCGACCTCCCGTTCCGCGACCTCGGCCTCAAGGACGACGAGTACGCGCGCATCGTCGAGCTCCTCGGGCGCCGCCCGACCGCGGCCGAGCTGGCCATGTACTCGGTCATGTGGAGCGAGCACTGCTCCTACAAGTCGAGCAAGAACCACCTGCGCCAGTTCGGCGAGAAGACCACGCCGGCCATGAAGGAGCACCTCCTGGTCGGCATCGGCGAGAACGCCGGCGTCGTCGACATCGGCGACGGCTGGGCCGTCACGTTCAAGGTCGAGTCGCACAACCACCCCAGCTACGTCGAGCCCTACCAGGGTGCGGCGACCGGCGTCGGCGGCATCGTCCGCGACATCATCTCGATGGGCGCGCGGCCCGTCGCCGTCATGGACCAGCTCCGGTTCGGCGCGGTCGACCACCCGGACACGGCCCGCGTCGTGCACGGGGTCGTCGGCGGGGTCGGCGGCTACGGCAACTGCCTCGGGCTGCCGAACATCGGCGGCGAGACCGAGTTCGACCCCTGCTACCAGGGCAACCCGCTCGTCAACGCGCTCTGCCTCGGTGTGCTCCGGCACGAGGACATCCACCTCGCCAACGCGTCCGGCGTCGGGAACCGGGTGGTGCTGTTCGGTGCCCGGACCGGCGGCGACGGCATCGGCGGCGCGTCGATCCTCGCGAGCGAGACGTTCGAGGGCGGCATGCCGGCCAAGCGGCCCAGCGTCCAGGTCGGCGACCCGTTCATGGAGAAGGTCCTCATCGAGTGCTGCCTCGAGCTGTTCGCGGCGGGTCTCGTCGAGGGCATCCAGGACCTCGGCGCTGCCGGGATCTCGTGCGCGACGAGCGAGCTCGCGAGCAACGGCGACGGCGGGATGCACGTCGACCTGGAGAAGGTCCTGCTGCGCGACCCGACGCTCACGGCCGGCGAGATCCTCATGTCCGAGTCGCAGGAGCGGATGATGGCCGTCGTCCGGCCCGAGAACCTCGAGGCGTTCCTCGCGGTGACCGGCAAGTGGGACGTCGAGACCGCCGTCATCGGTGAGGTCACCGACTCCGGGCGACTGACGATCGACCACTTCGGCCACCGCATCGTCGATGTCGACCCGCGCACCGTCGCGCACGAGGGCCCGGTCTACGACCGCCCCTACGCGCGTCCCGCCTGGCAGGACGGGCTCAACGCCGACGCCGGCGAGGCCCTCCCGCGTCCGGAGACCCTCGAGGCCGTCGTCGCGCAGGTCCGCGCGCTGGTCGCGAGCGAGAACCTCGCATCGACGTCGTGGATCACCTCGCAGTACGACCACTACGTCCAGGGCAACACGGCCCTCGCGATGCCCGACGACGCCGGCGTCGTCCGCGTCGACGAGACCACCGGGCTCGGCGTCGCCATCGCGACGGACGCCAACGGCCGGTTCGCCAAGCTCGACCCGTACGCCGGCGCGCAGCACGCGCTCGCCGAGGCGTACCGCAACGTCGCGACGGTCGGCGCGCGGCCGCTCGCCGTCACCGACTGCCTCAACTTCGGCAGCCCCGAGGACCCCGACTCGATGTGGCAGCTCGTCCAGGCGATCACCGGCCTGGCCGACGCGTGCCGCGAGCTCGGCGTGCCCGTGACCGGCGGCAACGTCTCCCTCTACAACGGCACCGGCGAGCCCGGCCGGATCGACTCCTCGATCAACCCGACGCCGGTCGTCGGCGTGCTCGGCGTCCTCGACGACGTCGCCCGCGCGACGCCGTCGGGCTGGCGCGAGGCGGGCCTCGCCGTGTACCTCCTCGGCACGACCCGCGAGGAGCTCTCGGGCTCGGAGTGGGCCCGCGTCGTGCACCGTCACCTCGGCGGCGTGCCGCCGCGGGTCGACCTCGCGGCCGAGCGCGCGCTCGCCGCGATCCTCGTCAACGCCTCGCGCGACGACGTGGCGCTCGCCGCGCACGACCTGTCCAAGGGCGGCCTCGCGATCGCCCTGGTCGACGCCTGCCTGCGCTACGGCGTCGGCGCGCGCGTCGACCTCACCCAGCTCATGGCGCGCGACGGCGTCGACCTGACCTCGGCGCTGTTCGCCGAGTCCGGCGCCCGCGCCCTCGTCGCCGTGCCGCGAGAGGCCGAGGTGGCCCTGGCCGACCTCTGCTCCGCGCGCGGCTTCCCCCTGCTCCGCCTCGGTGAGACCGCCGAGGACGGCACCCTCGCCCTCGACACCCCCCAGGGCCCCGTCGAGCTCCCGCTCGACCCGCTCGCCGCCGCGTCCGCGGCCACGCTCCCGTCGTACTTCGGCTGAGCCCAGCGCGCGCGACCGCGACCGTCGTCCACCGAGATCCGGGGGACGACGCCGCACAGGCGACCCCCGAAGCCGGTCGGGGCGATCGCGTACGATCCTCCCCGGCCCCACCTCTCAAGAAGGAAGCTCAGTCATGACGAGCCTCGAACCGGTGCTCAGCACCGTCCTCCTCCGCAACCCCGGTGAGCCGGAGTTCCACCAGGCCGTGCGGGAGGTGTTCGACTCGCTCGGACCGGCCGTGGCCCGCCGCCCCGAGTACGTCGAGGTCATCGAGCGTCTGTGCGAGCCCGAGCGCCAGATCATCTTCCGCGTGCCGTGGGTCGACGACGCCGGCCGCGTCCACGTCAACCGCGGCTTCCGCGTCCAGTACAACTCGGCCCTCGGCCCGTACAAGGGCGGCCTGCGGTTCCACCCGTCCGTCAACCTCGGCATCGTGAAGTTCCTCGGGTTCGAGCAGATCTTCAAGAACGCGCTCACCGGCATGCCGATCGGCGGCGGCAAGGGCGGCGCGGACTTCAACCCGCACGGCCGCTCGGACGCCGAGGTCATGCGGTTCTGCCAGTCGTTCATGACGGAGCTGGCCAACCACATCGGCGAGTACACCGACGTCCCGGCCGGTGACATCGGCGTCGGCGGGCGCGAGATCGGCTACCTGTTCGGCCAGTACCGCCGCGTCACGAACTCCTACGAGTCCGGCGCGCTCACGGGCAAGGGCCTGTCCTGGGGCGGCTCGCGCGCCCGGACCGAGGCGACGGGCTACGGCGCCGTCATCTTCGCCCAGGAGATGCTCCGCACGCGGGGCGAGGGCTTCGACGGGCGCCGCGTCGTGGTGTCGGGCTCCGGCAACGTCGCGATCTACGCGATCGAGAAGGCCCAGGAGCTCGGCGCGCACGTCGTCGCGTTCTCCGACTCCTCCGGCTACGTGGTCGACGAGGCCGGTGTCGACCTCGAGCTGCTCAAGGACATCAAGGAGCGCAGCCGCGGCCGCGTCGCCGACTACGTCGAGCGTCGTCCCAGCTCGGCGCTCGGCACCGGCTCGATCTGGGACGTGCCGTGCGAGGTCGCGCTCCCGTGCGCCACGCAGAACGAGCTCGACGAGGAGAACGCGCGCCGCCTCGTGACGAACGGCGTCCTCGCCGTCGCCGAGGGCGCCAACATGCCGTGCACGCCGGGGGCCGTCGAGGTCTTCCGCGAGGCCGGCGTGCTGTTCGGCCCGGGCAAGGCAGCGAACGCGGGCGGCGTGGCGACGTCGGCGCTGGAGATGCAGCAGAACGCCAGCCGCGACTCCTGGACGTTCGAGTACACGGTCGCGCGGCTGACGGACGTCATGGTCGGCATCCACCACGCCTGCCTCGAGACCGCCGACGCCTACGACGCCCCGGGCAACTACGTGCTCGGCGCGAACGTCGCCGGCTTCACCAAGGTCGCCGACGCCATGATCGCCCAGGGCGTGATCTGACACGTTGTCCGACGGTGTGACCGACCCCGCCGCCCCGGCGAGGCCGCGAGCCTGGCTCACGTTCGTGCTGATCGGGCTCGCGGCCGGGCTGCTGTCCGGCCTGTTCGGGGTCGGCGGCGGGACGGTCATCGTCCCCGCGCTCGTCGCCTTCGCCGGGTTCGACCGGCGACGGGCGGCGGGGACGTCGCTGCTCGCCATCGTGCCGACGTCGCTCGTCGGGACGCTCACCTACGGCCTCGACGGCCACGTGAGCGTCCTGACCGCGGCGATCCTCGCGGCCGGGACGGTCGTCGGCGCCCAGATCGGCGCGTGGCTGCTCGCGCGGCTGTCCCAGCAGGTGCTGCGCTGGGCGTTCGTCGCGTTCCTCGTCGTCGTGGCCGTGCAGCTCTTCCTCACCGTCCCGCTCCGGGACGGCTCGATCGAGGTCGGGCCGGGGCTGATCGCGGGCCTCGTGGCCGTGGGACTCGTGACCGGCATCCTGTCGGGGCTGCTCGGCGTCGGCGGCGGCGTCATCGTCGTGCCGGCGATGATCCTGCTGTTCGGCTACTCCGACCTGCTGGCCAAGGGCACCTCGCTGCTCATGATGATCCCGACGGCCGTCTCCGGGACGGTCGCGAACCTGCGTCGCGGGTTCGTCGACTGGCGCGGCGGCCTGCTCGTGGGGCTCGGGGCGTGCCTGACGGTGACGCTCGGGTCCTGGGTCGCGCGGCTGCTCGAGCCCCGCGTCGCCAACCTGCTGTTCGTCGCCTTCCTGCTCTTCCTCATCTGGAAGACGGTGGCCGAGGCGCTCCGCGCCCGGCGGGCGCGGCGCGGCTGAGGCCGCCCGTCGTCGAGGGCGGTAGGCCGGTGGTCGGCCCGGTCAGACGGCGTGCGCGACGCCGGCGTGCTCGCGGCGACGCCAGTCGGCGATCGCGACGACGAGCGCGAGGACGAGGATCGCGACGACGATCGTGAGCGACACCGAGAAGGCCCGCGCGTAGTCGGCGGTGCCGGGGTCAGCGCCGAGCACGGCGAAGAACGCCGCGGCGTTCGCGCTGACGCCGACCGCGGCCCCGATGCGCTGCATCGTCTGGAGCGCACCGGCCGCCGTCCCGGCGTCGCCGACCGGCACCTGGGCGAGCGTGAGCGTCTGGTTCGGCGAGATGACCAGCCCGTTGCCCAGCCCGGCGACCGTGAGGATGCCGGCGACGAGCCAGACGGCGCTCAGGTCCGTGCTCGCGCGGACCACGAGCATGACGGCGAGCAGCGCGGCGGCCGAGACCGCGATCCCCACGACGACGAGCGGGCGGCCGAACCGGGAGATGAGCCGTCCGCCGAACCACGCGGCGATCGCACCGGAGATCGAGAACGGCGTCAGCACGAGTCCCGCCTGGAGCGGCGTCAGGCCCATCCCGGTCTGCAGGTAGAGCGTCGAGGACAGCCAGACGCCGGTGAACGCGAGGAAGTACAGCGTCGAGACCGCGACACCGAACGCGAACGACCGCATCCGCAGCAGGGCCGCCGGCAGGAGCGGCAGGCCGCCCGTCCGCTCGACGCGGCGCTCCCACCACCACAGCGTCACCAGCAGCGCGACGCCGACGCCGATCGTCCACCACGCGGGCGTCGCGGCCGGGGACGCCGAGCCGCCGCCCTCCCCGCCCGACGTCACGAACGGCCACATGATCGCGACGACGCCGGCCGCGAGGAGGATCGAGCCGACGACGTCGAGCCGCGCCCGTCCGCCGCGGTCCCGCGCGCTGCGCGGCAGCAGCCGCCACGCGAACGGGAACAGGACGAGCCCGATCGGGACGTTGACGAGGAACACCGAGCGCCAGCCCTCCTGCGTCCCGAACAGCGCGAGCAGGGCGCCACCGGCGAGCGGGCCGATCGCGGTCGCGACGCCGACCGTCGCGCCGAACCAGCCGAAGGCGCGTCCGCGGGCCGGTCCCGTGAACAGGTCCTGGATGAAGCCGATGATCTGCGGGTTGAGCACGCCGGCCGCGAGCCCCTGGGCGAACCGGGTCGCGGCGAGCGCGGTGCCCGTGAGGGCGAGCCCGCAGGCGGCCGACGTCAGCGCGAACGCCGCGAGGCCGACGAGGAACAGCGTGCGGCGACCGAAGACGTCGCCGAGCCGGCCCGAGGGGACGAGCGCGAGGCCGAACGCGAGGGTGTAGCCGGCGAGGATCCACTGCAGCTCGTTCGGTCCCGCGCCGAGCGAGTGCTCGATCGACGGCAGGGCGACGTTGACGATCGTGACGTCGAGCAGCGTCATGAAGCCCGCGCCGAGGCACACGGCGAACGCCGGCCAGCGGGCGTCGCGCGGTGGCCGCGCGTCGGTGGCGTCGCGGGGGGAGTCGGGATCGGCGGGAACGGGCACTGCTCATTCCTATCACCGGGCACCGACGGCAAGCCGGGGCGGCGCTAGGCTCACGAGCGCGCGGCCCGCGCGTCGCCCGGCTCCGGCCGCGCGCCGCGCCCCGTCCCGTCCGTCTCGTCCCACCCGCTGCTCCGCGAGGTCCCCGTGCCGCTCGACCACCGTCAGCTCCCGACCTTCGCCGCCGACGCCGTCGAGGTTCCGTTCGTCATCGCGGGGTTCGACGAGCTGGTCGACACCGACACCCGCTGGTCCGAGCACTCCCACCCGACCCACGAGCTGCTCTGGAACGAGCGCGGCGCCTCGTCGGTCACGGTCGGGCCGCGGACGTGGACGATCACGCCGCTGCTCGGCCTGTGGGTGCCGGCCGGCATCGTGCACACGGGGCTGGCGCCGGCCGGGACCTGGTACCGCACCTCGCACTTCGGCGTGCGCGCGGTCGCGTCGATCTCGGACGGGCCGGTGGCGGTCACGATCACGCCGCTGCTGCGGCTGCTGCTGCAGCGGCTGGGCGAGGAGGGGTTGTCGGACGGCTCGCGCGGCGTGACCGAGGCGATGGTGCTCGACGTCCTGCGTCCGGCCGACCGCGAGCTCATCGTGCACGTGCCGAGCGCGCAGCTCCTGCGGCCGATCGTCGACGCCGTGCGCGCCGACCCCGGCGACCCGCGGACGCTCGAGGTGTGGGCGCGCGAGCTCGGGGTCAGCACGCGCACGCTCAGCCGGGCCTTCCGCGCCGAGACCGGCCAGGGGTACTCGGCCTGGCTCTCCGCGGTGCGGACGCACCGCGCGATCGCCCTGCTCGCCCGCGGGGAGGACCTCGCCGACGTCGCCGACGAGCTCGGGTACGCCTCGGTCAGCGCCTTCGGCGCCGCGTTCCGCCGGGTGACGGGGGCGACACCGACGTCGTTCCGTCCGCGTCCGGCCGGCGCGGGCGCCGCGCGGGTCGGGCCCGGCGCGGGCGCGCCGGTCGGGCCTGGCGCCGGCTGACCCCGGTCCGCCGCGGCGGACGCGGTCGCCGGTCTCCGTCGCGACCCGGCTGCCGCGCCCCGGCCGCCGCCTGCCTCGCCGTCGCGCTCCGGCCGTCCTGCCGCGATCCGGCCGTCGCGACCTGCCGCCGCGCGCGGTCGCCGGCTCGCCCGTCGGCGGCCACGCGTCCGGGCATCCCGTGTCGGACCCACGGCGGGTGTCCGATCCGCGCGTTCCCTGTCGTGTTCACGCGATTGCGAGCCGCGCTCGGACTGCCTACATTGGGTAGGCAAGCCTCACCTAACGTTCATCGTGCCCTCGCCCGATGACCGGGTCCCGCCCCGCGCGGGCGACCCGCCTGCGCCACGAGGCTGCACCCTCAGCGATGAATGGAGAACACCCATGCGCGTCACCCGCGCCCTGGCCGCGATCGTCGCGGCCGCAGCGCTCGGCCTCACGGCCTGCGCCTCGACGAACGACGACGGCTCGTCGGCCGAGACCCCGGCGGACGCCGGGACCACCGCGAGCGGCGACGCCGGCGCGTCGGCCGACGGCGAGTACCCGATCGAGATCGACCACGCGTTCGGCACCACGACCCTCACCGAGAAGCCCGAGCGGGTCGCCACCGTCAACTGGGCGAACCACGAGGTGCCGCTCTCGCTCGGCGTCGTGCCGGTCGGCATGGCCGCGGCCAACTTCGCCGACGAGGACGGCGACGGCCTGCTCCCCTGGGTCAAGGACGCGCTCGACGAGCTCGGTGCCGAGACGCCGGTGCTGTTCGACGAGAGCGACGGCATCGACTTCGAGGCGGTCGCCGACACCGACCCCGACGTCATCCTCGCCGCCTACTCCGGCCTCACGCAGGAGGACTACGACACGCTCTCGGAGATCGCCCCGACGGTCGCGTTCCCCGAGACGCCGTGGACCACGTCGTGGCGCGACATGATCCGGCTCAACTCGGCCGGGATGGGCATGGCCGCCGAGGGCGACGACCTCATCGAGGAGCTGGACGGCCTGATCGCCGACGCCGCGGCGGCCAACCCGGTGCTCGCGGACAGCTCCGTCATGTTCCTCACCCACGTCGACGTCTCCGACCTCAGCGTCGTCAACTTCTACACGCCGGCCGACACCCGCGTCGCGTACTTCGCCGACCTGGGGATGCAGACCCCGGAGAGCATCGCCTCGTTCGAGCCCGACCCGACGAACCCGTTCGCCGGCTCCATCAGCGCCGAGAACGCCGACGTGTTCGACGACGTCGACGTCATCGTCACCTACGGCGACCAGGCGATGATCGACTCCCTCAAGGCCGACCCGCTGCTGGGCCTCATGCCCGCGATCGCGAACGACGCGGTCGTCCTGCTCGACGGCTCGACCGCGGAGGCGACGGCGGCCAACCCCACGCCGCTGCAGCTCCCGTACCTCCTGGACTGGTACGTCTCGCAGCTCGTGACGGCCGCCGAGAAGTCGCAGCCGTAGCCGGTCCGTGACCACCCTCGTCGACCCACCCGTCTCGGGCGCAGCACGCGTGCTGCGCCCGAGACGCCTGCGCCTGCTCTGGCTCCTCGGCCTGGTCGCCCTCGTCGTCGTGATCGCGCTGGCCTCGATCGCGCTGGGGGCGCGGGACGTCGACTGGGGGCCGATCGCGTCGGCGCTCGCGGGCAACGCCGGCACGTTCGACGAGGCGGCCGTCACCAAGCGGATCCCGCGCACGGTGCTGGCGCTGCTGGTCGGCGCGGCGCTCGGTCTGTCGGGCGCCGTCATGCAGGGCGTCACCCGCAACCCGCTCGCCGACCCGGGCATCCTCGGCGTCAACACGGGGGCGGCGCTCGCGGTCGCGATCGGCGTCGCGTGGTTCGGCCTGTGGACGTACACGGACTACATCTGGACGGCGATCGTCGGGGCGAGCGTCACGGCCGTCGTCGTCTACGCGGTCGGCTCGCTCGGTCGCGGGGGAGCGACGCCGCTCAAGCTCGCGCTCGCGGGGGCGGCGACCTCGGCCGCGCTGGCGTCGTTCATCACCGCCGTCGTGCTGGGCCGCAACGACATCGCCGGCGTCCTGCGCTCGTGGCAGATCGGCGGGGTCGGCGGCGCCTCCTTCGCCGCGATCGGCCAGGTGCTGCCCTTCCTCGTCGCGGGGACGGCGATCAGCCTGCTCGCCGCACGGTCGCTCAACTCCCTCGCGCTCGGCGACGAGCTCGCCGCCGGTCTCGGCGAGAACGTCGTCCTCGCCCGGCTCGGTGCCGCGCTCGGCGCGGTCGTGCTGGCCGGCGCCGCCACCGCGGTCGCCGGGCCGATCGGGTTCGTCGGCCTCGTCGTCCCGCACGTGTGCCGCCTGCTGGTCGGCCCCGACCACCGCTGGCTGCTGCCGTTCTCGGTGCTCGGCGGGGCGGCGCTGCTGACCCTGTCCGACGTCGTCGGTCGGCTCGTCGTGCGCCCGAGCGAGCTCGACGTCGGCATCGTGACGGCCTTCGTCGGCGCCCCGTTCTTCATCTGGCTGGTCCGCCGGCAGAAGGTGCGTGAGCTGTGACGGCCGTCGCCGTCGCCCGCGACCGCGTCCAGCGAGGCCGCCGGCGCCGCGTCATCGTCGCGGTCGTCGCCGTCGTCATCGCGGCCGCCTTCGTCGTCTCGCTCATGATCGGCCACACGTTCTACCCGATCGACCAGGTCGTCCGGGTCGTCCTCGGCGAGGACGTCGCGGGCGCCTCGTTCACGGTCGGGCGACTGCGGCTGCCCCGGGCGATCGTCGCGGTCGTCGTGGGGTTCTGCTTCGGGCTCGGCGGCGTGACCTTCCAGACGATGCTGCGCAACCCGCTCGCCAGCCCCGACATCATCGGCATCACCTCGGGGGCCGGGGCCGCCGCCTCCTTCGCGATCATCGTGCTGCGGCTGACCGACTCCCAGGTCTCGGCGTTCGCGATCGCCGCGGGGCTCGGCGTCGCGCTGCTCGTCTACGTCCTGTCGTTCCGCAGCGGGGTGCTCGGCACCCGGCTCATCCTCGTCGGCATCGGCGTGGCCGCCATGCTCGACGCGTTCACGGCCTACGTGCTCTCCCGCGCGGGAGAGTGGGACCTGCAGCTCGCCATGCGCTGGCTGTCCGGCAGCCTCAACGGGACGACGTGGGCCGACGCGCGGATCGTCGTCGTCGCGCTCGTGGTGCTCGGACCGGTGCTGCTGTCGCAGTCGCGCAACCTCGACGCGCTCCGCCTCGGCGACGACACCGCGGCCGCGCTGGGCGTGCGGGTCGAGCGCACCCGCGTCCTGCTCATCGTCGCCGCGGTCGGTCTCATCGCCTTCGGGACGGCCGCCGCCGGCCCGATCGCGTTCGTCGCGTTCCTGGCCGGACCCATCGCCGCGAGGGTCGTCGGTCCGCACGGGTCGCTGCTCGTCCCGGCCGGGCTGGTCGGGGCGCTGCTCGTCGTCGTCGGGGACCTGCTGGGCCAGTGGGCGTTCGGCACCCGGTTCCCGGTCGGCGTCGTCACCGGGGTGCTCGGCGCGCCCTACCTCCTCTACCTCATCGTCCGCACCAACCGCGCGGGAGGGTCGCTGTGACCGCATCGCACACGCTCACGGCCGAGGCGCTCGCCGTCGGCTACGGGGAGCGCACCGTCATCGACGGGCTCGACCTCGCCGTCCCGCCAGGCGCGATCACCGCGATCGTCGGCGCGAACGCCTGCGGGAAGTCGACGCTGCTACGCGCGATGTCCCGGCTCCTGACGCCGAGCTCCGGGCAGGTGCTGCTCGACGGCGCGCTGGTGCATCGGATGCCGGCCAAGCGGCTCGCGCGCGTCCTCGGCCTCCTGCCGCAGTCGCCCATCGCGCCGGACGGCATCACGGTCGGCGACCTCGTCGGTCGCGGCCGGCACCCGCACCAGGGCCTGTTCTCGCGCTGGTCGCGGGAGGACGACGAGGCCGTCGCCGCCGCGCTCGAGGCCACCGACACGGTCGAGCTCGCCGACCGCGCGGTCGACGAGCTCTCGGGCGGACAGCGGCAGCGGGTGTGGATCGCGATGGCGCTCGCGCAGCGCACCGACCTGCTGCTCCTCGACGAGCCGACGACCTTCCTCGACGTCTGCCACCAGGTCGAGGTGCTGGACCTGCTCACCGACCTCAACCGCACGCGCGGCACCACGATCGTCATGGTGCTGCACGACCTCAACCTGGCCGCGCGCTACGCGGACCACCTCGTCGCGATCGCCGACGGGCGCATCTACGCGGCCGGCCCGCCGCAGGACGTGCTCACGGTCGACACGGTGCGCGCCGTGTTCGGCATGGCGAGCCGGATCGTCCCCGACCCGGTCTCCGGCAAGCCGCTCATGCTGCCGATCGGCCGCCACCACACGTTCGCCGACGCCGCGCCGGACGCGGTCGTCGGCGGCCAGCTCGACCCCACCGACACCCCGGAGCCCTCGTGACCCGCCCCACCCCGACGGCCGGTGCGCCGTCCCGCGTGTTCCCCGCCGTCGTCGAGTCGCTGGAGCGGCTGTCGCCGAGCTTCGTCCGCGTCACGTTCGCGGGCGAGGAGCTGCGCGACCTCGCGCCCGGCGGGCCGGACCAGCGGATCAAGCTCATCGTCCCGCTGCCGGGCTCGCGCGTGAGCACCCTCCCGGACGGCGCCGACTGGTACTCCGTCTGGCGCCGGCTCGACGCGACCGAGCGCAACCCGATGCGCACCTACACGATCCGGGGGGTCGCGGCCGGGCGGCTCGTCGTCGACGTCGTCGCGCACGGCGACACCGGGCCTGCCTCGCGGTGGATCGCCCGGGCCGAGGTGGGCGACCGCCTGCTCGTCGTCGGACCGGACGGCAGCAGCCGCCTCCCGGTCGGCGGCAGCGAGTGGCACCCCGGCGCGGCGACGACGCTGCTCGTCGCCGGCGACGAGACCGCGGTGCCCGCGGCCTGCCGGATCCTGGAGAGCCTGCCGGCCGACGCGCGGGGCGCCGTCTTCCTCGAGGTCCCGACCGCCGCCGACGCCCTCGCCGTGCGCCGGCCCGCCGGCGTCGATGTGCACTGGCTGGCGCGGGAGGACGGCCCCGGCGGCGGCGCGGGCGGCGGCGCGGGCGGCGTCGTCGGCTCCCGGCTCACCCCCGCCGTCAGGGCGTGGGCGGCGGACCACCTCGCGCCGGTCGGGGACGGTCGGCCCGGCGCTGGTCCGGCCGAGGAGCCCGGCCTGCTCAACCCCGGCACCGAGCTGCTGTGGGAGGTGCCGTCCGGGCCGGCCGACGGCGGTTACGCGTGGCTGGCGGGGGAGGCCGGCGTCATCACGGGTCTGCGCCGTCACCTCGTGCGGGACCTCGGCATCGACCGGTCGCGCGTGGCGTTCATGGGGTACTGGAAGCTCGGCCGGCCGGAGAACTGACCGGACTGCCCGCCCCCTGCCTCACTCCACCAGCCAGCCCCCCAACCACCAGCCTCCGATACTGGGGTGACTCCGGTCGCGATTCACGATCCAAGTCACCCCGCTATCGGAGCTGGGGAGGGGGACGGAGGCGTCGGGGCTTGGGGGTCGGGGATGCCCCGGACCCCGGGCGCTCGGGCGTCGTCCCACGGGTGGGTCTTGTGCCCACTATGCTGCAAGGTCGACCGCGGTGTCGGTCGGCTGGCGTAGTGTGACGATCGCGCGCCACCACCGTGCCGGGTGCGCTCGACCGCCCCCGCCAAGCCGACGAAGGACCGCGATGACCACCGAGCCCGACGCCACCCCGACGACGCCAGCTCCCGCCACGAGCGCGCCGACCGCCGGAGCTGCCGCAGCAGCCCCGGCCGCGCTCGCGCCCCCGGCCGCCGACTCCGGGCTCCTCGTGCTGGAGGCCCCCGGGCCGCTCGCCCCGGTCGCGGCGACGGCCGCGCCGGCGATGGCCCCGCGCGTGGACCCGGCCGTGATGCCGACGCTCGACGCGAAGGTGTCCGCCTACCTCGACCAGCTCGCAGCGTCGACCACGCGCTCGCCCGAGTTCGCCGCGAAGGCCGACGACGTCCGCACGATGGGCGACGCCGACATCCGCGCCGCCGCCACGGTCTCCAACCGGCTGCTGGACGCGCCCGTGCGCGAGATCCGCGAGGGCGGCATCTCCGAGAGCTCCAAGGTGTCCAAGGGTCTGCTCGACCTGCGTCGCGCGGTCGAGGAGCTCGACCCGGGCGAGAAGAGCTTCGGCCGCAAGCTGCTGGGCATCCTGCCGTTCGGCAGCTCGATCGAGGACTACTTCCGCCAGTACGAGAGCACCCAGAAGCACCTCGACGCGATCATCCGCGCGCTGTACTCCGGCCAGGACTCCCTGCGCAAGGACAACGCGGCCCTCAACCTCGAGAAGCGTCACCTGTGGGAGACCATGACGCGGCTCAACCAGTACATCTACGTCGCCGAGCGTCTCGACGTGCAGCTCTCCGCGACCGTCGCCGAGCTCGAGGCCAGCGACCCGGAGCGCGCGCAGGCGCTCAAGGAGGACGTGCTGTTCTACGTCCGCCAGAAGCACCAGGACCTGCTGACGCAGCTCGCGGTGTCGATCCAGGGCTACCTCGCGATCGACATCATCATCAAGAACAACATCGAGCTCATCAAGGGCGTCGACCGGGCCACCACGACGACGGTCTCGGCGCTGCGCACCGCCGTCGTCGTCGCGCAGGCGCTGAGCAACCAGAAGCTGGTCCTCGACCAGATCACGGCGCTCAACCAGACGACCTCGACGCTCATCGAGACGACGTCGAAGATGCTGCGCGACAACTCGGCGCAGATCCAGCAGCAGGCCGCCTCCGCCACGGTGGGGCTGCCGCAGCTCCAGGCCGCGTTCGAGAACATCTACGCCACGCTCGACTCGATCGCCACGTTCAAGACGCAGGCGCTCGACTCGATGGCCAAGACGATCGGGGTGCTCCAGACCGAGACGACCAAGGCGGCCGAGTACGTCGACCGGGCCCGTCGCGCCGAGAGCCCGGAGAACCTCGCGGTGACCGGCGGCTCGCTCGACCTCGGTCGCGCCTGAGCGCATCGCACCTGAGCATCGGGAGGACACGCGGGTGAGCTGGCTCGACTCCATCCTCGGCCGCCGGCAGGGCCGGCCCGAGCGCTTCGCGGAGTCCGCGCCGCCACCCCCGCCGCCGACGTCGGCCGAGATCTTCGCCGCCGTCGAGGCGGTGGAGCAGCGGATCGCGGGACGCGCGCCGGCCGTCGTGACGGCGCGCGTCCACCGCATCGGGACGCGGGTGGCCGAGATGGTCCCGCGGCTCGACCGCATGGGGGTGGCGAGCCTGGAGGCGCACACGGTCGTGGCGACGGCCACGAGCTACCTGCCCGAGGCCGTCGACGCCTACCTGCGCCTGCCGCGCGACTTCGCCGACCGGCGCGTGGTCGCCGACGGCAAGACGTCGCTCATGCTCCTGTGCGACCAGCTCGACCTGCTCACCACCACGCTCGGCCGGATCTCCGACGCCATCTCGCGCCAGGACGCCGACGCACTGATCGCGCACGGCGACTTCCTCGCCGAGAAGTTCGGGAAGGGAAGCCTCGAATGACCTCACCGACCCCGCCGGCCGGCCCCGGCACCTCGCTCGCCGCCGCGCTCGCGCAGCTCGTGAGCTCGGGTGTCGCGGGCGGGCTCGACGCCGCGGCCGTCCGGGCCGAGGGGGCCGGCCTGGCGGCCGCCGTCGCCGAGGCCAGCCCCGGTGCCCCGGCCGCCTGGCTCGCGGAGACGGGCAACAAGGGGACGGCGACGTTCTTCGCCGCCGCCTCGGCCGCGCGCCGCTGGCGCAGCGGCCCGACCGACCTGCTCCAGGTGCTCCGGACGGCCGGCTCGCCCGAGGCGGCGGACGCCTACGCCGACGCCCTCGGAGGGGTCGCGATCGCCGCGGTCACGCTCGGCGCCGGTGGCCCGCAGACGGTCTCGGCGGCGTTCGAGGCGGCCTCCGCCCAGCGCGGGCTGCCGCCGGTGGCGTCCGGGACGTCCGCCGTGCCCGGGACGTCGGCGCCGGTGCTCGCGCCGGGGCTCGACGGCCTCGTGTCGTCGCCGGTCGGCCGAACCAGCTCCGCCTTCCCCGAGCTGCCCGACGCCGGGCGGCTCACGCCGCTCACGGCGGTGCCCGACGTCGAGTCCATCCTCCGGGCGCTCCAGGGCATGACGCCAGGTGCCCCGGGCGCCGGCGCGCTGCCCGCCGGAGCCGGCCAGCCGGCGCTGACCGGTCAGCCGACGCCGGGCGGCCAGCCGGCCCAGGCCGGCCAGGCCGCGGAGGAGACCGCCGCCGAGGCGGCGCAGGCGGCCGAGGCGCAGGAGCCCGAGCCGACCGTCGCGGAGCTGTTCGAGCGGCTCGACGACCTCGTCGGCCTCGACCGGGCGAAGACCGAGGTCCGCCGTCAGGTCGAGCTGCTGCGGATCGAGCGGCTGCGCACCGAGGCCGGTCTGACCAAGCCGACGCTCACCCGCCACCTCGTCTTCATCGGCAACCCGGGCACGGGCAAGACGACGGTCGCCCGCCTCGTCTCCCAGCTCTACAAGGCGATCGGGCTGCTCTCCAAGGGGCACCTCGTCGAGGTCGACCGGTCCGAGCTCGTCGCGGGCTTCCTCGGCCAGACCGCGCAGAAGACGTCGGAGGTCGTGGCGTCGGCGGTCGGCGGTGTGCTGTTCATCGACGAGGCGTACGCGCTGACGCAGTCGACCACGGGGACCGGCCCCGACTCCTACGGCCAGGAGGCCGTCAACACGCTCGTCAAGGACATGGAGGACCACCGCGCCGACCTCGTCGTCATCGTCGCCGGCTACCCCGGGCCGATGGCCGAGTTCATCGCGGCCAACCCCGGTCTGGAGTCGCGGTTCTCCACGACCATCCAGTTCGAGGACTACACCGACGTCGAGCTGCGCGAGATCTTCGCGCTCATGGCGAAGGGGGCGGACTTCGACCCGACGCCGCAGGCGCTCGAGCGCGTCGCCGAGATCACGGCGGCACAGCCGCGGCACGCCGGGTTCGGCAACGCCCGCTTCGTGCGCAACCTGCTCGACGACGCGATCGCGCGGCACGCCTGGCGGCTCAAGGACGTCCCGGAGCCGACGCTGGACGACCTGCGCCTCCTGCTGCCGGAGGACCTCGTCGACCCCGGGCCCGGGACGGCCGAGCGCCACGCCCGCGCGCAGGCCGACGAGCTCGGCGCCCGGTTCGGCGACGCCCGCGCGGTCCTCGACGCCCTCGCGGCCGAGCCCGCCGACCGCGAGCTGCTCGCCGGGACCGGCTTCCTCGGCACCGAGGATCCTTCGTCCGCCGAGAACGCTGACGACGACGCGACCACCGCCGCCGACGCGGCCACCGACGACGACGCGGCCACCGACGTCGCCGCCGACGCCCCGACCGGCTCCGTCGCGGCCGAGGACGCGACGGCCGCCGAGGACGCGACCGACGACACCCCGGCCATCGCGCCGACGACCGAGGAGGAGGGGTCATGACGACCACCTCGGCCTTCCCGACCGCGCGCCAGCGGCCGCAGCCACAGCGGCCGGGACCGCAGCAGCCGGGACCGCAGCAGCCGGCCCCGGCGCGGCGCTGGCGAACGCCTGACAAGCTCCGCCTCGCGATCGCGGCGTCCATCGTCTGCTCGCTGCTCATCGGCGGCTTCGGGCTCTGGCTCGGCCTGCGCCAGGCGGCCCTCCTCGGCGGTGCGGCGGCGCGGACCGAGCAGGCGATCACGCTGCTCGAGGTCCAGACGAACCTGACGCTGGCGAACGCCACCACGACGAACGCCTTCCTCGTCGGCGGGCTCGAGCCGTCCGACCTGCGCCTGGCGGCCGACGAGAGCTTCCAGGCGGGGGCGACGGCGCTGGCGGCCAGCACGGGTGACGCCGACGTCGCCGACGGCAGCGCCCTGGCGAGGACGTCGGCCGAGGTCGCGACCTACGCCGGGCTGATCGAGCAGGCGCGCGCGGCGAACCGCCAGGGCTTCCCGGTCGGTGCCGCGTACCTCGACCAGGCGACGACGCTGCTGGGCGAGCAGGTGCTCCCGGTCGTCGACGACGCCGTCGTCGCCACGACCACCGCGGCTGCCGGCAACTTCAACGAGGCGCGCGGGATGGTGTGGCTCACGCTCGTGCTCCTCGTCCCGCTCGGCGCGCTCCTCGCCATCCAGGTGTGGCTCTCCCGCGTGACCCGGCGCCGGTTCAACGTGCCGTTCGTCGTCGGGACCGCCGTGGTCGTGCTGGCGGGGATCTTCTCGGTCGGGACGCTGCAGGGCTCGGGCGCGCAGGCGGACCGCGTGCGCAGCTCGACCTACGTGCAGTCGCTAGCGCTCGGCCAGGCGCTCTCGGACGCTGCGCAGGCTCGGTCGGACGAGGCGTTCACGCTGATCCGGCGGGGCAGCGGAGCCGCGTTCGAGACGTCCTTCCAGGACACGATCGCCTCGGCGCGCAGTCACCTCGACCGCGGGAGCAGCGCGCCCGGCGGGTACGTCTTCTCCGGCCTGCGGGGCTCCCTCACCGACTGGGTGGACGGCCACGCGCAGATCCGCGAGCTCGACGACGCCGGGGACTGGGACGCGGCCGTCGCGCTCGCGACGAGCCGGGACGACGAGTCGCCCTCGGCGCTCTACCAGTCCTTCGCGGACGACGCCGGGACCGTCCTGGCGGACCTCTCGTCCTCGACCACCTCGCAGCTGCGCACCGCGGGATCGGCCGGCGTCATCGCCGCCTGGCTGCTCGCCGTCGCCGGGGTGCTGTGCGCGTGGCTCTCCGCGCGCGGCCTGAACGCTCGACTGCAGGAGTACCAGTGACACGCACGCAGCCAGTCCGTCGCCGCGTCGGCGGCCCCCGTCCGCTCGCGGCGGCGCTCACCGCCGTCGCCGCCCTGGCCTCGCTGGCGCTCGCCGCGTGCGGCGGGCCGACCGGCCTCGACGACCTCGGCCGGGAGAGCCCGTCCGAGCCGGTGGAGACCACGACCGAGCCGGGGACGACGCCGCCCGTCGTCATGTGCGACGACGCGACCGTGTCCTACGAGCCCGGCGGGACGAGCTCCGAGCTGTCGACCCTCGCCGACGTCGAGGAGATCCGCGCGAGCGGCACGATCGTGGCCGGCGTGTCGGCCGACACGCTCCTGCTCGGCGCGCGCAACCCGTTCACGGGCGACCTCGAGGGGTTCGACATCGACGTGGTGCGCGACCTGTCGACCGCGATCTTCGGCGACCCGGACCACGTGACCTACCGCGTCATCACGTCCGGCGACCGGGTCGGGGTGCTCGAGTCCGGCGACGTCGACGTCGTGGTCCGCGCCTTCACCATGACGTGCGCGCGCTGGGAGCAGATCGGCTTCTCGGCCAGCTACTTCGAGGCGGGGCAGAAGCTGCTCGTCGCCGACACGTCCGACGTCACGCGGCTGGAGGACCTCGACGGGCAGCGCGTGTGCGCCCCGGCCGGCACCACGACGCTCGACCGGCTCGCCGACTACGGCGCCGAGGCCGTTCCCGCGCCGACCCACTCGGCCTGCCTCGCGCTGTTCCAGCAGGGCCGGGTCGACGCCATCACGGGTGACGACACGATCCTCGCTGGCTTCGCTGCCCAGGACCCGCACACCCGCGTCGTCGGCGACGCGATCAGCTCCGAGCCCTACGGCGTCGGCGTCGGGTCCGACCGGGTCGACCTCGCGCGGTTCGTCAACGCGGTGCTCGCCGAGCGCGTGGCCGACGGGCGCTGGCAGGCGTCCTACGACCGCTGGCTCGCGCCGGCGCTCGGCCCGGACGTCGCCGCGCCGGTCCCGGAGTACGGGAGGATCCCGTGACCGTCGAGGGGGCCACCGGCCAGGCGCCCGGGACGAGCGCCGGGACGCCGGCACCTGGGACGACCGGCGTCGCCGCCCCCGTCCCGCCGGGACGGCTCGGTGAGTCGATCGGCGCCGCCGACCTGCTCGACTACCAGGCCGGGCTCGACCGCTGGCTGAACGACCGGCGCGCGGAGCTCGACCGGCTCGACCGCGCGGCGGCGAAGGCGTCCGGCGCGACGACCGACCCGGCCAAGGCCGCGGCGATCACGAACGACGTCGTGCTCGCGATGTCGATGTGGGAGACGGTCCGCGGCAAGGCCGAGGAGCTGCGCGCGCTGTGGGACTCCGGCCGCGCCGACTCGATGACCCGCGAGCGGATGTCCCGCGTCATCTGGGGCCGCCTCGACGGCGCCCAGGTCCCGGGCGACCCGACGGCGGCGACGAGCCAGGTCTCCCTCGCCGAGGCGACGACGCTGGCCGACGCGCTCATCCGCCAGCTCCGCACGCGCCTCGCGTTCGACGCCGACCACGCCGACCTCATGGCCCGCCTGCGCGCGATCCGCGCGGCCCTGGTGCGGGCGGGGGACCTCGTGGCGAACGCGCGCAAGACGCCGAGCACGCGGGACGACGCCGTGCTGGAGGAGGTCGAGCGCCTGCGCGCCGCGTGGGCGCGGGTGAGCGCCGACGCGGCGCGGGGCGCGGACGTCACCGGCCCGCTGGCCGAGCTCGAGACCGCGTCGATGCGCGCCGAGCGCGACGCCATCGTCGCCTCCGCCCGCGCGCACGAGGCCGAGCGGGACCACGCGCGGGCGACGTCGCTGGTCGCGCGGCTGGCCGCCCGACGCGTCACGCTCGCCGACCTGGTGACCCGCTGCCGCGCCGAGATCGCCGCGCCCCCGCTGCTCGCGGTCCCGGACGTCTCGCGCCTCGGTGAGGTTCCGCAGGGCGAGGAGGACCTCGCGGCCTACCTCACCCGGCTGGAGCAGGTGGCTCGCGCCATGGACCAGGTCGAGGACGCCTACACCGTGCCGCTGCGCACGCGGGCCTCGCTGCGCTACCGGCTCACCCAGGCGACCAACCGGGCGGCCGCCAACGGTCGCGACGCCTCACCGACCGTGCGCGCCGCCCGCGAGGAGGCGAACGACGCCGTGTCCGCGACGCCGTGCGACCTTCCGCTCGCCGTCGACCTCGTCGACCTCTACGACCAGCTCGCCGACGAGCTCCCCCACCGCAGGACGCCGACGACCGGAGGACGCCGATGACCGCCCCGCCCACCGCCGCCAGGTGCACTCAGCCCGGGTGCTCCGGCGTGATCGAGGACGGCTACTGCAACGTCTGCGGGACACCGGCCGGCACGTCCGGCGCCGGGGGAGCGGCCGGGGCCGCGGCCGGCGCCAACCTGCCGCTGCCGGGCGCGGCGGCCGGTGGCGCGCACGCGGCCGGGGCCGCGCTCGGCGGCGCCGTCGTGAGCCCGGCCTCCTCGCGGGTCTCGACCCGCACGTCCTCCTCGCGGCTGGCCAGCGCGGCGATCGGGTCGGCCCGCACCGGCTCGCGCGCCACGCGTCGGGCCGGCACCACCTCGACGCGGCTGCGCGCCCACCGGATCGGGGCCGGCCTCACCGAGGTCCCCCCGACCCCCGTCGAGAACCCGCTCGACGCCGTCCTGCCCAACCCCGAGGTGGCCGAGGGCAAGCGGGTCTGCCCGGGCTGCGGCTCGCCGGTCGGGCGCTCGCGCGACGGCGTCCCCGGGCGCACCAAGGGCTTCTGCCCCAAGTGCGGCGCCCGGTTCGACTTCGACCCGGCGCTCTCGCCCGGCGACGTGCTCGGCGGTCAGTACGAGGTGGTCGGCGCGATCGCGCACGGCGGTCTGGGCTGGGTCTACCTGGCGCGCGACCTCAACGTCTCCGGCCGGTTCGTCGTGCTCAAGGGCCTGCTGAACTCCGGTGACAAGGACGCCTACGAGGCGGCGATCGCCGAGCGCGAGTTCCTCGCCGAGGTCGAGCACCCGCTCATCGTCGAGATCTACAACTTCGTCATGTCCGGGACCGGCGAGGACGCCGCCGGGTACACCGTCATGGAGTACGTCGGCGGGAAGTCGCTCAAGGAGATCCTCAAGGACCGCCAGGCGCGGGCGGGCGGGCGGATCGACCCGCTGCCGGTCGACCAGGCGCTCGCCTACCTCATCGAGATCCTGCCCGCCTTCGGCTACCTGCACGAGCGCGGTCTGCTCTACTGCGACTTCAAGCCGGACAACGTCATCCAGCAGGGCGACTCGCTCAAGCTCATCGACCTCGGCGGCGTGCGCCGGATCACCGACGAGACCTCGGCGATCTTCGGCACGGTCGGCTACCAGGCGCCGGAGGTGCCGACGGAGGGACCGAGCGTCGCCTCCGACATCTACACGATCGGCCGCACGCTCGCGACGCTCGTGCTCGACTTCCGGGGCAACACGACGACGTACGTCGCGTCGCTGCCGCCGGTGTCGGACACCCCGCTGTTCGCCGAGCACGACTCGTTCTACCGGCTGCTGCTCAAGGCCTGCGCGCCCGACCCGTCGGACCGGTTCGCGAGCGTCGACGAGCTGCGCACGCAGATGCTCGGCGTCCTGCGCGAGGAGGTCGCGGCGAAGCCGACGACGACGCGGCCGCTCCCGTCCACCATCTCGCCGTACTTCGAGAACCCGACGAACGACGCCCCCGACGTCCCGCTGCGCTGGGACGAGCTGCCGCGCCTGCGCGTCGACCCGAGCGACCCGATGGCCGCGTGGCTCGCGGGGATCACCGACCCGGTCGGCCGCGTCCAGGCGCTCGCCGGCGCGACGCAGGTGACCCGCGAGGTCAAGCTCGCGCGCGTCTACGCCGCCGTCGAGGCGGGGCTGGCGAACCAGGCCGAGGCCGGGGCGGCCGCGCTGCTCACCGAGGACCCGTGGGAGTGGCGCGCGCTGTGGCTGCAGGGCCTGCACGAGCTCGCGGCCGGCGACCCGGTCCGGGCGCGCGCGTCGCTGAACGCGGTCTACGGCCAGGTCCCGGGCGAGCTCGCGCCGAAGCTGGCGCTCGCCGTCGCGTGCGAGCAGAGCGACGAGCTCGACGTCGCCGAGCAGCTCTACCTCGTGTGCGGGGGGACCGACGCGACGTACACGGCCGCGTCGGCGTTCGGCCTGGCCCGGATCCGGGCGAGGCGGCGCGACGTCGCCGGCACGCTCGCGGCGCTCGACATGGTCCCGCGCACGCGCGGCTCCTACCCCGTCGCGCGGGCCCGCCGGGCCGGGGTGCTCGTCAGCACGGCCCGGGACTACGACCACCTCCAGGACGCGCTCGGCAGCATCGACGGCGTCCCGCTCTCGCCGACGCTGCGGGCCGAGCTGGAGATCGCGGCGTACGAGGCGGCGCTGCGGCTCTCCGGCGGCGGGGCGTCGGTGTCGACCGGCGTCCGGCTCGCGGGGGTGGAGATCAAGGAGGGTCCGCTCCGGCTCGCGCTGGAGAAGGCCTACCGCGAGCGGGCGCGACTCGCGGAGACCGCCGATGAGCGGATCGACCTCGTCGACCGCGCCAATGCCGTTCGACCGAGGACACTCACATGACACACGACACGACGGCCGGCCCGGCCGCCGAGCCGACGCCGACCGGGTCCGTCGACCCGGTCGGGGCCCAGGAGGGGACGGAGCAGATGGAGCCGAGCGAGCTGACGGAGCCCGGTCCCGCGGCGCCGGTCGAGGCGGAGCCGACAGGCCCGTCGGCCGACGGACTGGACGTCGAGGAGACGTCGGCCGAGGCGTCGTCGACCGGGGAGACGGAGCCCGACGTGCCGGTCGCGTGCCCGACGTGCGGCGTGACGGCGCTGCGCTCGGCGGTCTACTGCGAGGAGTGCGGCGCCGCCCTGACGGGCGCCGGCGGCGGATCGTCGCGGCCCGGCGCCCACGCCGCGTCCGCGTCCGACCCGACGGCGGCCGACGACGAGCCGACGCTGTCGGTTCCCGCGCCCCCCGTCGGCCAGCTCGACGACCCCGCGGCCCCCGCGTCCGGCGACACCGCCGAGACCGGCACCGACCCGGCCGGTGACGGCGACGGCGACCCCGCGGCCGACGAGGACACCGCGCTCCCGTCCGACGACTTCGGCAGCCCGGAGCCCTACGGCACGCCGCTGAGCTCCGGCTTCGCCGCGTCGGCCTACGCCACGACGCGGAGCGTCCCGGCCGTCGCCCCGGCGATCCGGGTCTGCTCGTACTGCCAGGGCACGATCGCCCCCGACGGCTACTGCCTCGAGTGCGGCGAGCGCGAGGTCTCGAGCCGCGACCGGTTCGGTGAGCGGCCGGCCGCCTGGCTCGCGGGCGTCAGCGACCTCGGGCTCGTCCACCGGCGCAACGAGGACGCCCTCTCGCTCGCCGTCGCCTCCGGCGGGGGCGCAGCGCCGGCCGGCACGGGCGTCGTCGTCGTGTGCGACGGCGTGACGACCGCGCCGCACTCGGACGTCGCGAGCCTCGCGGCCGCGCAGGCGGCGTCGGGCGCGATGTGGCGCACGATCGTCGACGGCGACCCGCGCGCCCCGCGTCGCGGCCTGCTCGCGGCAGCGGTCCAGGCGGCCCACGCGGCCGCGGTCCAGGCCGTGCTCGCCACGACGCCGCCCGACCTCCCGGCCGACGACGCCCCGAGCTGCACGTTCGTCGCGTGCGCCGCCGAGCCCGGCACGATCGTGACCGGCTGGGTCGGCGACTCGCGCGCCTACTGGTTGCCCGACGACGGCGCGCCGAAGCCGCTCACCGTCGACCACTCGTGGGCGGCCGAGATGATCGCCGAGGGGATGAGCGAGGCCGAGGCGATGGCGGCGCCCAACGCGCACGCCATCACCCGCTGGATCGGCCACGACGCCCCCGGCGACGGACCCGAGGTGGCCTGGATCCACCCCGAGGGCGCCGGACTCCTGCTCGTGTGCAGTGACGGGCTGTGGAACTACTGCTCCGACGCGGCCGAGCTGGCCGAGCTGGTGGCGCGCACGCGCGAGGAGCGGGGCGCCGGGCTCGAGGCGATCGCCCTCGGGCTCGTCGACTGGGCGCGCGCCCAGGGCGGCCGGGACAACATCTCGGTGGCGCTCGCGCGAGTCGATAGCCTAGAACCGGCGACATCGACCGCACCGACCACGTCGGCCCCGGCGTCCGGCGCGGTGGCCGAGCCCGCGCGGCCGGTCGAACCGGCTGGTTCGACCGAACCGGCCGGTTCGGCCGAGCCGGCCGGTTCGGCCGAGCCGGCGTCGCCGCGGAACCCTGCTCCGACGGCTGACCCCGTGACCACCACCGACCCAGACGGAAAGGACACCGATGGCGACGTTCAGCGCTGAGGTCTTCTCGAACGAGTACCTGCCCGAGGGCGCCACCGACGTGCACGCCATCGTGCAGGTCCGGGCGACCGGGGCCGGTGCGGGTGCGGCCGGCGGCGTGCCCGTCGGCGAGGCCGCCGAGATCATCATCTTCGACAACTCCGGCTCGATGACCGGTCGCAACCTCGAGGCGGCCAAGCACGCGGCCAGCGTCGCGGTCGACCAGATCGTCGACGGGACCTACTTCGCGATCATCGCCGGGTCGCACGTGGCCGAGCGCGTGTTCCCGTACCCGAACGCGCCGGTCGCGATGGTCCGGATGGAGCCGCGGGCGCGGGACGAGGCCAAGCGGGCGATCTCCCGCGTCCAGGCGTCGGGCGGGACCGCGATGAGCTCGTGGCTCATGCTCGCCAACCAGACGTTCGCGACGCTGCCGCCGGGCATCCGCAAGCACGCGATCCTCCTGACGGACGGCAAGAACGAGTCCGAGCCGGAGGGCAACCTCCAGCGCGCGATCCGCGCCGTCCAGGGCAGCTTCCAGTGCGACGCCCGTGGGGTCGGCGACCGGTGGGTCGTGAGCGAGGTCCGCGAGATCGCGACGGCCATGCTCGGCTCCGTCGGCCTCATCGCCGACCCGTCCGGCATCGCGGCCGACTTCGAGCAGCTCATCCGCTCGTCCATGGCGCGCGGGATCGCCGACGCGGCGCTGCGGGTGTGGACGCCGCAGGGCGCGCAGCTCCTGTTCGTGCGCCAGGTCGCCCCGACGATCGAGGACCTGACGAACCGGCGCACCGTCGTCAACCCGCTCACCGGCGACTACCCGACCGGGGCCTGGGGCGACGAGGAGCGCGAGTACCACGTCGCGATCCGCGTCCCGTCCCGCCCGCTCGGCTCGGAGCAGCTCGTGGCCCGGGTGCAGATCGTCGCGGGCGGGCAGGCGCAGACCTCCGGCCTGGTCAAGGCCATGTGGTCGAACGACCCGTCGCTCACGGCGCGGATCAGCCCGGCCGTCGCGCACTACACGGGGCAGACGGAGCTCGCCACGGCGATCCAGGAGGGCCTCGCCGCCAAGGCGGCCGGTGACGAGCGGACCGCGACGATCAAGCTCGGTCGCGCCGCGCAGCTCGCCCAGGAGACCGGGAACGACGAGGCGACGGCCCGCCTGCGGCGCGTCGTCGAGATCGACGACGCCGAGCGCGGCACCGTCCGGCTGCGGACCGACACCTCCCGTCTCGACGAGATGGCGCTGGACACCGCATCCACCAAGACGACGCGAGTGAGGAAGTGACCATGGCGACCTGTCCACAGGGACACCTCTCCCAGGCCGACGACTACTGCGACACCTGCGGCGAGCCCATCGGCGCCGCGGCCGGTGGCTCGGGCGCGTCGGGGGCCGGCGCCGTCGGCTACGGCACCGGGGGCGCGCTCGACCTGAGCGGGCTGAACGGCGCCGCCGCCGAGCCGGTCTCCGTCGAGTGCCCGACGTGCGGCACGCCGGCCGCGCCCGGTGCGCTGTTCTGCGAGAACTGCGGGTACGACTTCACGACGGGGACGGCGGCCGCACCGCTCGTCGCGCCCGAGGGGGCGGCGGCGAACCCGGCCGGTGGTGCGGGGGCCGGTGCGGAGGCCGAGCCCGGAACCGCCGAGGGATCGGCCGAGGCTGCCGAGGCCGAGGCCGGGGACGGGGAGCCGGAGCAGGAGGCGACGGCCGAGCCGGCCGCCGAGGGCGATGGGTTCGACACTGGCGACGACGCCGCGCAGGCGGCCGCCGAGTCCGAGGGCGCGGAGCCTGAGGGAGCGGAGAACGCCGAGGGCGAGGCCGAGTCCGAGGCCGCCGAGGGTGCGGGCGCCGACCCCGAGGGCACGGAGAACGCCGAGGGCGCCGAGCCTGAGGGCGCAGCGGAGGCCGCGGAGCCGGGTGCCGGGGACGGCGGCGCCTCGTCGGCGGCCGTCGCGGGCGCGCTCGCCGCGCGCACCGCCGAGCCCGCCCGGACGTGGGTCGCGGAGGTCTGGGTCGACCCGGACTGGTACGCGGAGCAGCGGCCCGAGGACGCGATGCCGTCGGCCGCCGCGCCCGTCGTGGTGCCGCTGCGGCGCACGAGCGTCCTGGTCGGCCGGCCCTCGCGCTCGCGGGGCATCGAGCCGGACGTCGACTGCGGGACGGACGCCGGGGTCTCCCGGCGGCACGCGCAGCTCTCGACGGACGGGCTGCGCTGGTGGATCGAGGACCTCGGCTCGGCCAACGGGACGTACGTGAGCCCGGTCGGCAGCCCGATCCCGACGACGCCGATCCAGGTCGGCGAGCGGGTCGAGCTCGAGGAGGGCACGCGCGTCTACCTGGGTGGCTGGACGCGGCTCGTCGTGCGTGAGGCCTTCCCCGGCGAGGCCTGACGGTGGGAGGGTAGGCCGGTGAGCACGCCCAGCGTCAGCTACTCGATCACCGTCCGGCTCGAGCTGCCGCCGCGCCCGAGCGCCGTCTCGACCCTCACCACCGCCGTCGAGGACCAGGGCGGGCTCGTCACCGCCGTCGACGTCTCAGCGTCGGAGTCCGACGTGCTCCAGATCGACCTCACGATCGCCACGGGCGGCGAGGTCGACGCGGAGCGGATCGTCGAGGTGCTCCGCACGGTCGACGGCGTCGTCATCCGCCGGGTGTCCGACCGCGTGTTCCTCGCGCACCTCGGCGGAAAGCTGACGATCGAGTCGCGGGTGCCGATCCGGCACCGGGACGACCTCTCGCTCGTCTACACCCCCGGCGTCGCCCGCGTCAGCAAGCAGGTGGCCGAGCACCCCGAGGACGCGCGGCGGCTCACGATCAAGCGCAACACGGTCGCGGTCGTCTCGGACGGCTCGGCCGTCCTCGGGCTCGGCAACATCGGCCCGTACGGCGCGCTCCCCGTGATGGAGGGCAAGGCCGCACTGTTCAAGCGGTTCGCCGACATCGACGCGTTCCCGCTCTGCCTCGACACGCAGGACACCGAGGAGATCATCCGCGTGGTCAAGGCGGTCGCGCCGGTGTTCGCCGGGATCAACCTCGAGGACATCTCGGCGCCGCGGTGCTACGAGATCGAGGCGCGGCTGCGCGAGGAGCTCGACATCCCCGTGTTCCACGACGACCAGCACGGCACCGGGATCGTCGCCACGGCCGCCCTGACCAACGCGCTCACGGTCGTCGGCAAGCGGATGGCCGACGTCCGCGTCGTCCTGTCCGGTGCGGGCGCCGCCGGGTCGGCGGTCCTGCGGATGATGCTGGCGGCCGGCGTCGAGCACGTGACGGTCGTCGACGTCGAGGGCGTCATCTACGAGGGCCGCCCGGGCCTGCACCCCTCGCTCGACTGGATCGCGCGCAGCACCAACCGCCGCGGGCTGCGCGGGACGCTCTCGGACGCGATCGTCGGCGCCGACGTCTTCATCGGCGTCTCGGCCCCCGACATCCTCACCGTCGAGGACATCCAGCGCATGGCGCCCGACCCGATCGTGTTCGCCATGGCCAACCCGACCCCCGAGATCGACCCGGCCCTGGCGGCCCAGCACGCCGCCGTCGTGGCGTCCGGGCGGTCGGACTTCGCGAACCAGTGCAACAACGTGCTCGCGTTCCCCGGGGTGTTCCGCGGGCTGCTCGACGCGCACTCCAGCCGCGTCACCGACGAGATGCTGCTCGCGGCGTCGCGCGCGCTCGCGGCCGTCGTGACGCCCGAGGAGCTCAACGCGACCTACGTCATCCCGAGCGTCTTCCACCCCGACGTGCACGAGGTCGTCGCCCGCGCCGTCCGCGAGGTCGCCGAGCGGCTGGAGCGGGAGGCCGGTGCGCCGGCGGTCGGCGCCGACGGCCCGGGCGCGCGCTAGCGAAGGTCCTCGCGCGTGATCGTGGCGCGGAAGGAGTCGCCGGTGTCCTCGGCGACCTGGACGAACACGTCGCCGTCCGGCCGGAAGATGCCGGCGTTCGCGCCGGTGACCCACCACGCGCCGTGCCGGTCGCTCGGCGCGCTCAGGAACACCAGGTAGGTCTCACCCGACGCGAGCAGCGGCGCCGGTGCCTCCGCCATCTCGATCCAGCCCATCTGCACCACCTGGATCAGCTCGCCCGGCTCCGGCTGCGCGATGGCGACGGCCTCGGGTGCCTCGATCGTCGTGCCGAGCGACGCCGGTGCGAGCACCTCGAGGACGGTCACGTCGGACGTCGTCGTCTGCGACGTCTCGGTTCCGTCGGGCTCGGTGACGACCTCGTCGTTGCGTCGGTCGACCACCTGGACGACGAGGACGCGCGAGCCGTCGGCCGCGAGGCCGGCGATCGTGTCGTCGAGCGTGTGGCGGGAGCCCCCGTGCTCGTCGTCCTGACGGAGCAGGCGGTCGCGACCAGGCCGAGCACCGCGAGAAGGCCGGCGAACGAGCGTCGGCCCGGCGACCGCGGCGGTGCCGAGAGCACGCGCCGATCGTGGCGAGGCCGGTATTTCCGTGGACTCGACGCTCCTCGATGGCCGAGTCTCGGGGCATGACCTCCTCTCCTGCCTGGCGGGTCGCCCGCGTCGACCGGACCTGCGTCCGGCTCGTCGCCGCCGATCCCGAGACGGGCGCGCCGCGGACCGGCCCGGCTGCCGGGCCGGTCGTCCGGCTGCGCCCGGGCGGGGTGCTCGACGCGGTCGTCGGCGAGCCGGTCGCGCCCGCGGTCGGCGACGCCGTCGTCCCCGCCCCGACCGACGCCGACCCCGACCGGTTCCTCCTCGCCCCTCGGCGCAGCGAGCTCGTGCGCGACTCGGTCGACCGGACCGCCGGCACCCAGGTCCTCGCGGCCAACGTCGACGTCGTCCTCGTCGTCGAGCACCTCGACCCGGAGCCGAAGCTGGGCCGCATCGAGCGTCTCGTCACGCTCGCGTGGCGCTCGGGCGCCACACCCGTGGTCGTGCTGACCAAGGCCGACCTGGTGACGGACGCGCCGCAGTGGCTCGACGACGTCGCGCGGGTCGCGCCCGGGGTCGGCGCGCACGCCGTGTCCGCGGCGACGGGGGAGGGGCTCGACGCCGTGCGCGCCGTGCTGGAGCCCGGGACGACGCTGGTCGTCGTCGGGCCGTCGGGCGCGGGCAAGTCGACGCTCGTCAACGCGCTGGCCGGCGGCGACGTCATGGCGACCGGACAGCGACGCGAGAGCGACGGCCGGGGTCGGCACACGACGACGCACCGCGAGCTGGTGCCGGCGGGGGAGTGCTGGCTGATCGACACGCCGGGCCTGCGCGCGGTGGGGCTCGTGGCGGACGCCGACGCCGTCGACGAGACGTTCCCCGAGGTCGCCGAGCTCGCGGCACAGTGCCGGTTCGGCGACTGCGCGCACGCGGGCGAGCCGGGGTGCGCCATCGCCGCGGCGATCGAGGACGGCCGGCTCGACGAGCGCCGGCTCGCGTCCTGGCGCACGCAGCAGCGCGAGGTCGCGCACCAGGCGCGCCGGGCCGGGGACCGGGCGGCGCAGCTCGACTTCCGCCGATCGGTCCGTCAGCGTGAGCGGGACATCCGCACCTACCACCGCGTGACGGGCCGGGGCGGCCGACCCTGACGTCGCCCTCGGTCGCCCCGCCTGCGCCGGGCCACCTGCGTTGCGCCGGGTCGTCGGGGCCGGGGCAGAATGACCGGGTGGCACGACGACGCATCGACCCCGCCGACGGCGACGCCGCCCTCGCCGCCTGGGCGGAGCTCGGCGTCGCGACCCCGCGGACGGTGCTGCTTACCGCGACCCGGTACGCCCTGGAGGAGCTCGAGGCGCTCCACCCCGGCCACAGCGTCGAGGTGCGCGTCCCGCCCGCGGGCGCGGTCCAGGCGTTCGGCGGCCCCCGGCACACCCGCGGCACGCCGCCCAACGTCATCGAGTGCCGCCCGCACACCTTCCTCGCGCTCGCGACCGGCCGCACGGCGTGGGCCGAGGTCGTCGGGAACCCCATCGACGACGGCGGCGTCCAGGCCTCGGGCATCCGCGCCGACCTGTCCGACGCGCTGCCCTTCCTCCGGGTGCCGCGTCCGCGCTGAGGGAGGACGCCGGGTTCGGGCCGGCGAGCCGAGGCCGGCTGACCCGCGCCGGGGCCACGGCCGGACGGGTACGGTGATCCGGTGACTGACGACGTGGAGCCGGCCGCGGAGCCCGGCCCCGGACCGGAGGCCCAGCCCGTGATCCCCGAGGCGACCACCGCCGACGAGGTCGACACCGAGACCGCCGCTCCGGAGCCCATCGAGGTCGGCGAGGACGTCCGGATCGCCGCGGAGGCGAACCCGGCCTACGTCCGTCGGGCCCCTCGCTTCGGGGCGTTCGTGTTCGCCGCCCTGTTCCTCGCGGCGCTGATCGCCGGCGTCGCGAGCTTCGTCCGGGACGTCTTCCTCCCGCCCGAGGAGCTGGTCGGTCGCGCCCTCGACGCCGGCGGCATGTTCCTGCTGCTCTTCCTCGTCCTGTCCGCGTTCTTCGTGCTCGCGGCCTACGGGATCGCCGTCGCGCTCGATCGGCGCAGCGTACGGCGCATGCTCGCCGCGCGCGAGGCCGCCGGCCTGCCCGCGACGGACTGGCCCGCCGTCCCCGACGTGTCCGCGCGTCGGCGTCGCCGCCGGCGGGAGGGCACCGAGGCGAGCGACGCGGCCGAGGCCGGCACCGCCGAGCAGCCGGCCGGGACCGCAGCCGGGGAGTCCGCTGGGACCGACTCCGAGAAGGCGGACTCCGCCCGATGAGCCGCCGGGCCGCCCGCGCGGGTGCCGCCACCGCCGACGCCGCGCCGCTGCTCGCCGCGCTGCGGACCGAGCTGGGCGTCCCCGAGAGCTACGACCCGGCCGCCCTCGCGGAGGCCGAGGAGGCGGCGCAGCGTCCCGTCGTCGACGACCTCGAGCGGGCCGACCTGCGCGACGTCCCGTTCGTCACCCTCGACCCGCCCGGCTCGACCGACCTCGACCAGGCGTTCCACCTGGCCCGCGACGGGGACGGCTACCGGCTGCGGTACGCGATCGCCGACGTCGCCTCCTACGTCACGCCGGGTGGTGCGCTCGACGTCGAGACCCATCGCCGCGGCCTGACCTACTACGGCCCGGACGGACGGTTCGGCCTGCACCCGCCGGTGCTGAGCGAGGACGCCGCGAGCCTGCTGCCGGGCGTCGACCGCCGCGCCGCCGTGTGGGACCTCTCCTTCGACCCGGACGGCGTCCTGGTCGCCGCGAGCGTCGCCCGCGCCCTGGTGCGCTCGCACGAGCAGCTCGACTACCCGTCGGTCCAGACGGCGATCGACGACGGCACGGCCGACCCCGTGCTGACGCTCCTGCCCGAGCTGGGCGCGCTGCGGCTCGACCTCCAGATCGGCCGCGGCGGCGCGACCATCGACGTGCCGGAGCAGGAGGTGTCGGTCACCGAGGACGGTCAGCGCTACCGGCTCGCCTACCGGGCGCCGCTGCCGGTCGAGGAGCACAACGCGCAGCTCTCGCTCGCGACCGGGATGGCCGCCGCGCAGCTCCAGCGCGACGCGGGGATCGGCCTGTGGCGCACGCTCGACCCGGCGCAGGACCGCGACGTGACCGCGCTGCGCCGGGTGGCCCGCGGGCTCGGGCTCGACTGGCCGCGGTCGATGCCGTACGGCGTCTTCGCGCGGGGCCTCGACGTCCGCTCGCCCGCCGCCGCGGCGTTCGCGACGGAGGCGACGCGACTGTTCCGGGGCGCGGGGTACCGGCCGTTCGGCACGCCGGCGACCGGGCCGGGCGTCCCCGTCGGCGCCAGCCACAGCGCCATTGCCGGGGAGTACGCGCACGTCACGGCGCCGCTGCGCCGGCTCGTGGACCGGTACGGGACCGAGATCGCGCTCGCGCGGTGCGCGGGGACGCCGGTGCCGTCCTGGGTGGTGGCGGCGCTCGACGCGCTTCCCGACGAGATGGCGGCGGCGACCCAGCGCGCCAACGCCTACGACCGCTCGGCCGTCGACCTGCTCGAGGCGCTCATCCTCGCGCCCCGGGTCGGCCGGACCTACGACGCCGTCGTGGTCGAGACCACCCGCCCCAAGAACGGGGACACGCCCGTGCGGGCGACGGTGCTCGTCTCTCAGCCAGCGCTGCGGCTCAAGGTCTCGGGGCCGCGCGAGCTGCTGCGCCCGGGGTCGCGCGTCCGGGTGAGCGTCGCGTCGGTCGACGTCGCCCGGCGCGAGGTGGAGCTCCGTCTCGACTGACCCGAGACGCGGACCGTGAACGGACTGGTCCTCGATCGTGATCGGCGCGTCTCGCCACGATGGTGCGCCGCTGGCGGGTCGGCCACCGTGCCCACCCACCAGCGCTGCCGGGGGACGTCGAGGCGACCTGACCCTCCTTGACGGTGACGACGGAGCGGACTACGGTGGTAGACCGGTCCACCACGAAGGCGTCACTCATGAACTCGGCTCATCACCGCCCCGCTGGGCATCGTCGCCGCGCAGCCTCACCCGGCCGCCCGACGGTCTATCGGGGCGGCACCGTCCTGATCGGCGGCCCCGAGTGGGACGCCATGGACGACGGCGCCGTCGTCGTGATCGACGGCCACATCGCCGAGGTGGCGCCGTGGTCGACGATCGCGTCCGGGCTCGACGGCGAGACCCGTGTGGTCGACCTGGGACCTGCGACGCTCATGCCCGGCCTCATCGACGCGCACGTCCACCTCGGTTTCGACGGCGGTCCCGACCCCGTGGGACGGATGGCCGCATCGAGCGATGCCCAGCTCACCGTCCTGATGCTCCGGAGCGCGCGAGACCTGCTCAACGTCGGCGTCACGACGGCCCGTGACCTAGGGGCGAGGGGTTTCCTCGACGTGCTCGTCCGGGACGCGATCGCCGCGGGTGATGCGCCGGGGCCACGCATCCTGGCCGCGGGCGCCCCGCTGACACCGACGGGCGGCCACTGCTGGTTCCTCGGCGGGGAGGCCGACGGTCCGCAGGCGTTGCGTGCCCGGGTGCGCGACCACCGCAAGCGCGGTGTCGACCTCGTCAAGGTCATGGTGACGGGCGGCTACATGACCCGCGGCTTCGGGCCACGCGAGCCACAGCTCCACGACGACGAGCTTCAGGCCGTGGTCGCCGAGGCGCACCGGCTCGGCGTCCCCGTCACGGCTCACGTCCACGGTGTCTCCGGCATCGCGCAGGCGCTCGATGCTGGTGTCGACGAGCTGGAGCACTGCTCCTTCCTGCATCCCGACGGCGAGGTCAGGTGGGACCCCGTGCTGGGCGAGCGGATCCGGGCGCAGGGGGTCGCGGTCGCGCCGACGGCGCACTTCCGCAACCGCGCGGTCACCGAGTCGCGCGACGGCGACTTCGTCCCGCGGGTAGGGGAGATGTACCGCGCGGGCCTCACGGTCCTCGCCTCGACCGACGCCGGCGTGAACGACGTCCCGCACCATGCCTTCGTCGGCGCGCTCGAGGTCATGCACTGGCTCGGCATGCCGAGGACCGCCGTGCTCGACTCGGCCACCTGGATCGCCGCGCGGGCGCTCGGCCTCGGCGCCGTGACCGGCCGTCTGGCCGCCGGTCTTGCGGCCGACCTCATCGCCGTCGACGGCGACCCCCGGGAGGACCTCGCCGCACTCGACGCGCTCGAGCTCGTCGTCGCGGCCGGCCGCGAGCACCTCCCGGAGCCGGTCCCCGACTGGCGCGCCATCCCCCTGCCAACGCCCGAGCCGCACGGCTCCCGTCGATAACGAGGACCCGACCCATGCCACGACCACGCATCGGGGTCAACTACACCCCGAGCCGCGACTGGATGTTCCAGTGGATCGACCTCGACCCCGAGGTCGTCCGCCGGGACTTCGCCGCGATCGCAGACCTCGGGCTGGATCACGTGCGGGTGTTCCCCCTCTGGCCGGTTCTCCAGCCGAACCGCACGCTCATCCGTCGCCAGGCCGTCGACGACGTGGCGACCGTCGTCGAGATCGGCGCGGCCGCGGGCCTGACCGTGTACGTCGACGTCATCCAGGGGCACATGTCCGGGTTCGACTTCGTCCCGGCGTGGCTGGTCAACTGGCACCGCGGCAACATGTTCACCGACCCCGACGCGATCGCGGCGCAGGGCGAGCTCGTCCGGGTCCTGCTCGATCGCCTCGCACCCCTGCCCGGCTTCGGCGGTCTGACGCTGGGCAACGAGTGCAACCAGTTCGTCGCACCGCCCAACCCCGACTACATGGGTGCCGACCCCGACCAGGTGACCGGGTGGCTCGCCGGAACGATCGGCACGATCCCGGAGGGGACGCCGGGGACGTTCGCGCACAGCACGAACGACCACGTCTGGTACCGGGACGGGCACCCGTTCGTCCCGCGGCACGTCACCGAGCACGGCAACGTCTCGACGGTCCACTCGTGGATCTTCAACGGCACGGCCGCTCGATACGGCGGACTGTCGCCCGAGTCGATCAACCACGGCGAGTACCTGCTCCAGCTGGCTCGCGCCTTCTCGGCCGACCCGTCCCGGCCGGTCTGGCTGCAGGAGATCGGGGCGCCGGACAACTGCCTCAGCGACGAGGAGATGCCGGCGTTCCTCGTCGGCTCGCTCGAGTCAGCGCTCACGACCCGCGACCTGTACGGGGTGACCTGGTGGTGCTCGCACGACATCGACCCTGGCCTGTCGGACTTCAAGTCGCTCGAGTACGGTCTGGGGCTGATGCGTCCCGACCAGTCGGTGAAGCCTGTCGGCCGAGCGCTCGCCGAGGCCGTCGCCGCTCTCCCCGACGATCTGCCCCAGCCCCCTCGGCGCTCCGTCGCGGTCGTGATCGAGGTCGACGACGACGGGGTTCCGCTCTCCCGGGCGGCTCTCGCCCCCGGTGGTCCGACGTTCGAGACCTGGCACCGGCTGCGCGCGTCCGGGACCTATCCGGCCCTCGTGACCGGCGCGACCGCGGCCTCGCCCGACCAGCTCGCCGCGCGCGGCGTGACGCGACTCGTCGAGTCGCCGCGCTAGCCCGCCAGCCCTGCCAGCGCCGTCCGCAGTGCGTCGACGACGAGCTCGTCGTCCTCCGGTGGCAGCGGGAAGGGATTGAGGAAGACGGCACCGGGCACGGTCTCCTCCGTCCGCACGACGACGGCCGGCCGGCCGGCGCGCAGCCTCGCTGCGAGCTGGAGACCGTCGCCGAGCCCAGGATCGAGGTCGACGCGCAGCCGCGGTGTGTGCTGACCGAGCACCCCGTCCGGCACGGTCGACGTGCGGACGCCCGGGAGCCCCGCGAGCGCGTCACCCCATGCCAGGCAGCGCGCGAGGAGAGCCGCGTAGTCCGCGTCGTCGTCTGCGTCGAGGGCGAGCCCGACGGCGGTGACGAGCCCTGCGACGCCCTCCTTGCTCACCTTCATGCCGCGCCCGATGCCGTAGTGGGGGAACGCGTGCGCCCGCGCGACCCCGACGAGATCGCCGCCGACCAGCAGCGCGGTGTCCTGCGGCCCGCGCAGCCCCTTGCCCCCGCTGAACGCGACCGCGGCGGCGCCGTCGTCGACGTACCGGCGGAGGTTGGTGACGGGCGGGACCTGGGCCGCGGCGTCGACGATGACGGGCAGCCCGCTGGCCTCCGCGATCGCCACCATGTCGGCGAGCCCTAGGGCGTAGTGCTCGAACTGTGTCCCCGCGTACCACAGGAGGGCCGCGGTGCGGGGACCGATCTCGGCCTCCACCTGCCAGCGCGTCGTGCCGTCGGAGTACCCGGCGGTGACGATCCTCCCGCCTCCGATCCCGACCGCCCGGTCGTAGGGGTTGCGCTGCGCGCAGAGCACGACGACCTCGGTGCGGTCGGTCCGGTGTGCCGGGGCCGCGTCGACCGCGGCCGGCGTGTCACCAGCGATCGCGGCCGCGACGGCGAGTGCGACGCCCGAGACCGCCGAGTTCGTGACGAGAGCGTCGGGCACACCGATCCGCTCGGCCAGATGAGCTCCGGCACGCGCGAGGTAGTCGGTCATGTCGACATAGGCGGTGGCGGCCGCCGCCATCGACGCCAGCACGCGCGGGTCGAGCGGACCGCCGCCGAGCGACGTGATCGTGTCGGCTGCGTTGAGAACGCGCTCGACACCCAGCAGCTCGTACGGGTGCGGTGTCACGGACGCACCTGGAGGATCGCCTCGATCTCCACCGGCTGGTTGCCCGGGAGGTTGGAGGTCCCCATGGCCGACCGGGCGTGGCGACCGGCCGGGCCGAAGACCTCGACCAGCAGGTCGGAGCATCCGTTGACCACCGCAGGCTGCTCGTGGAAGTCGGACGCCGAGTTGACCAGCGCGAGCAGCTTCACGACGCGGACGACGCGATCGAGCGACCCCAGGTGCTCGCGAGCCGACCGCAGGATCTGCAGACCGGTGGCGCGCGCTGCCGCGACCGCCTCGTCGAGGCTGACCTCGGCGCCGACCCTCCCGCGGAACAGGAGGTTGCCGGCATCGTCCTCCGGTCCGTGGCCCGAGACGTAGAGCATGCCGTCGACCTCGACGCAGGCGTCGACGCTCGGCTTCGGCGGCCCCTTGGGCAGGAACGTGAGTCCGAGTGCCCGCAGGCGCGTCTCGTGACCGGGGTCGAGGGGGTTGGGCGTGCTGGTCATCATCGGCTCCCGATCGGTTGGGGAAGGCGGGTGGTGCGGAGACCGGCCTCGCGGCCCCGGGACGGGGGAGTCCGGGGCCGGGCGGGGCGGTCAGGTGCTGGGACCGGCCGGAGGCGCGGTCAGCTGGAGGCGGGTCCGGTCGTCCCGCGGATGACGAGCCGGGGCGGGCTCATCGGCTCGTCGCCCAGCGACGTGTCGCCGAGCTGGCGAAGGAGGAGGATGGCCGCCTGCCGTGCCATGCCGCGCAGGTCCTGGGCGATGGTCGTGAGGCCGGGGTGGGACCACTGGCCCGTCGGCAGGTTGTCGTGCCCGATGATGGAGATGTCCTGCGGCACCCGGATCCCACGCGCGCTGAGGGCGCCGATCGCCGCCAGCGCCATCGAGTCGTTGGCGAAGGCGAACGCGGTGGGGGGGCGGGGTCCGTCCACCATCGACAGGCAGGCCTCCACGACCTGCTCGACCGAGAAGTCCAGGTGCACGCGGGTCACGAGCTCGGCGCCGTTGCGTGTGAGCTCGCGCTCGAACTCCCGACGCCGGTAGCCGGTGTGGACGAGGCGCTCGGGCCCGGAGACGTACGCGACCCTTCGGTGGCCGAGGTCCGTCAGATGGCGGGCCGCCTCGTGGTAGGCGGTGCGGTGTTCGCTCGGGTGCGCCGAGACGACGTTCCACCGCTGCTCCTCCTCCGGGTCGGGCCATCCCAGCATGACGGAGGGGAGGCCCAGCTCGTCGAGCAGGGCGTGTCGGGGATCGCCGAGCTCGCTCTCGGTCAGGAGCACGCCGTCGACCCGTCGCTGGGTCGCCAGTCGCGTGTACAGCCCGCGCTCGAGCTCGCGGTCCTCGCCGATCAGGTGGAGCTGGAGGCCGTAGCCGGCGGGCACGAGGATCTCCTCGACCCCGCCGATGAGGAGCGCGAAGTGCGGGTCGGCGAACAGGAGGTCGGGCCCACGACGAATGACCAGCCCGACCGTCCGGGTGGAGTCGGACGCCAGGGCCGCTGCGCTTGCGCTCGGCGCCCAGTTCAGGGCGCGCGCCGACTCCCGGATACGCGCCTCGGTCGCGGGGGAGATGCCACCCTTGGCATTGAAGACCTTCGACACGGCGCTGCGCGAGACGCCCGCGTGCGCGGCGACGTCTCGAATGGTGGCTCGGCGCGGCGACCCCTCGGTACCGATGTCCCACTCCTTCGTCGTCGTTCCTTCGGGATCATAGTGCGGCACTGTCGGCCCCTGCTGCGGTGACGACGAGATCGATCTCGACCGCCTCGTCGAACGAGACGGAGCTGTCGAGGCCGGCGACGAGGGCCAGTCGGCCCGGCCCGTCGATGGCGGCCAGCGCCGGAGGTGACGGCGCGATCCGCACCTCGACCTCGCGGGACTCGCCAGGCTCCAGCCGGACGCGCGAGTGCCCCAGCAGGCTCGCCGTGCGTGGGGCAAGACCCGGCACCATGAGACGCCCGTAGAGCTGGACCACCTGGCTGCCGGCACGTCGGCCGGTGTTGGTGACGCGTACCCGGACGCCGACGCGGCCCGCGTCGACGTCCTCGATCCCTGCGGCGGCGGGCACCCCCTCGACGGGACCGAGCGTCCATGACGTGTAGCCGAGCCCGGCGCCGAAGGGCGTCTCCGGGCTGACAGGTCCGGTGAGGTAGCGCGGAGACCACTCCAGCCGCCGGTCGTAGGTAACCGGGAGCTCGGCGCTGGAACGCGGGACCGAGACCGGCATCCGCCCGGCGGGCTCGTCGTTCCCGATCAGCGTCTCGGCGATGACGCGGCCGCCGTCGGGACCCGGGTACCACGCGTAGAGCAGCGCGTCCGACAGCTCCAGAGCAGGCGAGGCGCCCTGGGCGCGACCCGTCACCATGACGGTGACGATCCGTGTGCCCGATCCCGCCACCGCCTCCGCGACGGCCTCGACCAGCTCCCGCTGGGCCCCTGGCAGGCGGACGTCCGCGAGGTCGGCGCCCTCTCCGCCCGAGACGTCGAGGTCCTCGGCTCCGGCGGCGGCGCCGTTGTCCTCGAACTCCCCGTCGTAGCGGCGGCGGCTGCTGCCTCCCAGGGCCAGCACCACCACCTCGGCCCATCGAGCGAGATCGACGGCGCGCCCGATGCCGCCGGGAAGCTCGCCTCGCACCATGCTGCCGCGCTCGCAGCGCACCTCGGCCGCGAGCGTCTGGACGAGCCCCTCGGCGATCGAGACGCCGTCGCCCGCCGGGAGCGGAGGCACGTAGTCGCCGAGGAGACAGCCGACGTCCTGGGAGTTGGGTCCGATCACCGCCACCCGCTCGATCCCGGGTGGCAGGGGGAGGGCTCCGTCGTTCTTCACCAGCACGAGTGCCGAGGCGTCGACGGGCGGGACCGGGAACCGTGGCCGTGCGGGCGCCTCGACGGAACGGGTGCCGTCGAGCAGGCCGAGCCGGTCCTTGAGGCGCAGCACGCGTTCGCAGGCCAGGTCGATCGCGGCCTCGTTCACGAGGCCGCGCGCCAGCGCCTCCTCCAGGAGGGTGAAGGCGACGTCCCCCATGCTCATGTCGACGCCGGCGTTCAGCGCGAGAGCCCCTGCCTCGACCAGACCACCCGCGGGACCGGCCAGCCGGTCGAGCGCACCCATGTCGGACATGACGATGCCCCGCGACCCCCACTGCTGCCGCAGGAGCCCGGTCAGCAGGTCGCGGTTCGCGCTGCACGGGACACCGTCGATGTCGTTGTAGGCCGACATGAACCCGGCTGCGTCGGCGAGCACGGCCGACCGTGCGGGGGGAAGGTGGATCTCGTGGAGCTCTCGACGCCCGATGACGGCGCTGGCGGCGTTGCGGCCCCCGGCAGCCGCTCCCTGGGCCGCCAGGTGCTTGACCACGACGGCGACGTGCGCGGCGTCGATGCGCTCACCCTCCCCCTGCATGGCCGCCACGGTCGCCCCGGTGAGCTCGGCCGCCAGCAGAGGGTCCTCGCCGAAGCACTCCTCGGAGCGTCCCCAGCGGGGGTCGCGGGCCAGGTCGAGACCGGAGACCAGGGCGACGTGGGCGCCGACGGAGGCGAGCTCCGCCGCGACGGCCGCGGCTCGCTCGGCGACCCACTCGGGGTCGAACGTCGCTGCCTGGCCGATGGTGGTGGGCAGCAGCGTGCCGCCCAGTCCCTGGTGCCCGTGGGGTGCTTCCTCGACGATGAGCGCCGGGACGGCGAGGCGCGAGACGGCGGCGACGGCGTCCTGGAGCTGGCGGGTCACCTCGGCTGCCGCCTCCGGCGCGATCCCGTTCGACCAGGACTGCCCCGACCAGGCGTCAGCACGGTGGAGACCGTAGACGGCACCGATGCCTCCCCAGTGCTCGGCGTGCGCCAGCAGCTCCTCCGAGAGGACGTAGCCGGTGCGGGTGCGGCGCACGTGCTGCCAGCCGAAGAGGCGCTGGTTGAGCTGGCCGACCTTCTCCCTCGTGGTCATGCGAGCCAGCAGCTCGCGCACGCGGTCGGTGGGTGAGTCCTGGGTGGTGCGGGCCGGATCGGTCATCGTCATCCCTTCACCGCGCCCGAGAGCACGGCGTTCTCCATGCGCTTGGCCAGCGCGATGTACACGGCGTAGACCGGCAGCAGCGTCACGACGATGCCGGCGGACAGGATCCCGTACTGGGTGCTGATCGTGGAGGTGAGCGTCGGCAGCGCGACCTGGGCCGTGCGCACGTCGGTGCTCGGCCCGGCGATGACCAGCGTGAAGAAGTACTCGTTCCAGAAGGACAGGAAGTTGAGGATGGCGACGGTCGCGAGCGTCGGCGCCGTGAGGGGGAGGTAGACCGACAGCAGCATCCGCAGCGGTCCTGAGCCGTCGATCTCCGCGCTCTCGGCGAGCTCGGGCGGCACGGCTCGTACGGCCTGCACCAGCAGGATCACGCTGAGCGGGAGCGCCGTCGCGGGAAGGAAGAGGACGAGGAACTCGCGGGTGTGGAAGAGGTCGAGAAGGATCGCGAGCATCGCCGTCGGGACGAGCGCGGCGAAGCCGGGGATCAGGAAGCCGAGTGCGAAGCTCCGCTCGAACCAGTCGCTCAGCCGTCCCTGTGTGCGGGCGATCGCGAAGGCGGCCGGCAACGCCAGGACGATGGTGAGGAGCTCCGCGCCGAGCGTGATGTACGCCGAGTTCAGCAGGGCCTTGCCGAGCGAGGCGTTGGCGATCGCGTCACCGAAGTTCTGGATCTGCGGGTCCAGCGTGATCGCGAACGGGTTGAGGATGATCTGGTTGTTGGTCTTCACGGAGGAGACCAGGACGTAGTACAGCGGGCCGACGAGGGTCACCACCAGCGTCAGGATCCCGATGTGCCCGGGGATCAGGGAGAGTGCCGAGCGGCGTCGCTTGCTCGTCATCATGGGGCTCCGATCACTCAGTCGGTCGTTCAGTACCGGGCCCGGAAGGCCCGACGGATGGCGAGCATGCCGACGACGCCGACGATGAAGAGCACCACCGCGATCGCCTGGCCGTAGCCGACCTGTGACCGGTTGAAGGACAGGTCGTAGACGAGGAAGCTCAGCGTCATCGTCGAGTTCCCCGGACCCCCGCGGGTGAGGAGGAGGACGAGTGCCGCGGAGGAGAACAGCACCCACAGGTACTGGAGCATCACGATGACGCCGACGTACTCGAAGGCGATCGGGAACGCGATCCGCCACATCCGCCGCCAGTGCCCGCACCCGTCGAGCTCCGCAGCCTCGTACACCTCGCCGGGGATGTCGGCCAGCCGCGCGGCCAGCATGATCGAGCTCACCGCCGTCCCGGACCAGATGCCGACGGCCCACAGCACCGGCAGCGCGAACCTGGCGGTGGTCAGCCAGGACACCGGGCCGACGCCGAAGGTTGCGAGGATCGAGTTGGCCATCCCGTTGGGGGAGAAGACACCGAGCATGACCATCGCGAGCACGGGCGCCGACAGGAGCAGCGGGGTGAACAGCACCGCGCGCACGAGGCGATGACCGCGCCGCTGGAGGTTGAGGTAGTAGGCCACCATGAACGCGATGGCGATCATGATCGGGATCGTGATGACGAGCTGGAGGAGCGAGTTGCGGGTGGCGACGTGCACGTCGGGGTCCGAGACCATCCGGGCGAAGTTCTCGAGCCCGCTGAACACGGGCTCGCCGAGCAGGCCCTGCCACTTGGTGAGCGAGTAGTAGAACAGGCTCACCAGCGGCCCGATCATGAACACGACGAACCACAGGAGCGCTGGTACCGCCAGCAGGAGGAGCAGCCGGCGGGCACGCGCGCGGGAGCGGTGACGGGATGGAAGGGGGCGTGCCGGCGTCTCCGCGGACATGGTTCCTCCTGGTGCGGACGGTGGGGTGACGGAGTCCGTCCGGAGCCGCCCGGCTGGGCGGCTCCGGACGGGGCGGGGCTCAGCTCACGGAGGCGTAGGCGTCGTCGAGCGCCTTGCACACCGCCGCGGCGTCGGTTCCCGGGGAGAACGCCTGGGAGCTGGCGCGGTACATCGGCTCGGCCACCGCGCCCGGCACGTAGGTGTCGGGCATGACGGGGAAGTCGACCTCGTCCGGAAGCGTCGACAGGGCGGCCGCCATGAGCTCGTTCCCGGCGTTGGCCGCGACCTCGGGCGCCACGGGCACCACCGTGATGACGGCGGTCTGGTCGATGATCTGCCCGAGCACGTCCTCGCGGTACATGTAGGTGACGAGCTTCTCGACCGCGTCGAGCTTGTCGAGACCGTTCTGGCTCACGTACCAGCCGCCGCCGGTGAGCCCGCGGAAGGCGGTCGGCTTGTCGAACGGGCTGCCGTCGGCCAGAGGGAAGCCACCGAGCGTCGTCGACGCCGCGAGCTCGTCCGTCGCGTCGAGGAAGGCCCACGACCCGATGAACCCGATGCCCGCCTGACCCTCCAGGTACGCAGCCGTCGAGAGATCGGCCGTCAGGCCCTCGGCGCCGTCAGCGAAGACACCTGCGTCGCGAAGCTCGACGAACAGCTCGATCCCGGCCATGGCGTTGGGGCTCTCGCAGTAGCCGCCGTTGACCAGGACCTCCCGGGCCTCGTCGTTGGTCATCATCGACTGGACGACCATGAGGAGCATCTTCTGCCCGGACCAGTCGCTGCCGCCGATCGTCAGGGGCTGGATGCCTGCCGCCCGCAGGGCGTCGGCGGCCGCGACGAGCTCGTCGATCGTGCGGGGGATCTCGGTCACGCCGGCCTTGTCGAGCAGGTCCGTGTTGTACCAGACGGGCCAGGAGAAGCCCGTGTAGGGGAAGCCACGGACGTTGCCCTCCCCGTCGGTCCAGTCGGTGACGGCGTCCTCGGGGATGACGTCGGCCAGTCCCCACGCCTCGATGTAGTCGTTCACCGGGGCGACGGCCCCGCTCTTGGCCCACTCGAGCTGCTTGTCGGTGAGGTTGGTGAGCACGACGTCGGCCTCGTCGCCCGCGAGGACCGCGGTCTCGTAGACCTGGTTGAGCTCGTTCCCGTTCTGCAGGAGCTCGACGGTGATCCCGGTCTCCGCCGTGAACTCCTCGAGGACCTTGCGAAGCTGGCCGGTGCGCGGCTCGCCGTCGAGCCAGCTCGTGTGGAGGGTGAGCGAGTCGGTCGTCCCGCCGCTGGAGCCCCCGTCCGTGCCGCTCCCGCCCCCGGAGGGGCTGCCTCCCGAGCAGGCCGCCAGTGTCAGGACACCGACGGCGGCAGCGGCGACGATGCTGCTGAGCCTCGTGGTTCGTGAGTGCATAGTGTCTCCTTGTGATGGACCGGCGTTGTGCCGGTGCTTCTACCGGGCCGGCGGCCCGGTCGAGGACGGTGGCCGGAGGGTCCGGCACCTGTGACTAGTGCCCCGTGGCGGCATCGCGCCGCAGGACGGTGACCTCGAACGGCGCGAGGGTGAGGGTGTGCTCGCTCCCGGATGCTCGTGCGCCGGGCCCGCGGTGCAACGGGGTCGCGGTCCGCAGGACGCCGTCGCGGACGGTCGGGCGCACCGTGACCTCGTCGGCGCTGACGTTGATGAACCAGGTGAGCGCGTGTCCGTCGGGGTGGTGGAGCTCACCGGTGAGGACCCGAGGGTCTCCGGAGGTCACCGGGGGAAGGGCGTCCGCGAGGACGGCGAGCGCCCGGTACAGGCGCCAGGTGTCCTCGGGATTGACCTCGCGCCGCTGGGCCGCCATGAACTCGACGGGGGCTGCGCACAGGATCGCGGCGCCCCTCCCCAGCGGGTTCGCGGTGAGGAGGGGTGCTCCCTCCCCGTCGACGGCGAGGACCCGTGCGCTGGTCGAGGTCAGCGGGAGCCGGTTGCGGGCCTCGTCGTTGCCCCCGGTGGCGAACGAGAGCTCGTCCCCGGCGACCAGGTCGCCCAGCCCGTCGACGAACGTGGCGGCCAGCGGGCCGGGTGGCAGCGACTCGACGAGCCCGTAGCGCGAGTGGTGGCGGACGCCGAAGGTCTCCTCGACCCACGGCCACCACGATGCCCGGTGGGTCAGGTGGTCGCCCGTGAAGTGCGAGGCGTAGACGACGGCCCCGGCCTCGGCCAGCTCGCGCAGCCGACGCCAGGAGGGCGCCGTGAGCTGCTTCGTCGAGGGCACGAGGTAGAGCCTGGCTCCCGCCGGGATGCCGTCGCCCTCTCGAACGAGCACCGGGTCGAGACCGGCCTCTCGTGCCGCGATGTAGGAGTGTCGCGTCGCTTCCACCGCGGCGGTGAGGTCGCGAGGGTGGACGAAGGGCGTCGGACGGTCGAGGATCTCCGGCACGACGATCGCGACGTCGGTCGCCGGACGACCCGCCAGCTCCACGTCCGCCTCGCGGAGGAACGAGGCGAAGCGCAGCATCTCCCGTGCGGCCGGCTTGGGCTCCCCGTGCGTGTCGACGATGCCGAAGTGCATCTCCTGCGGGTGGTGACGGTAGGGGTCGCGATCCCCGAGGTGGTCGTAGTCGGTGTTGTTCCAGGCGAGCCACCCGCTGGCTCCGGCGAGGAGCGTGTGGTGCAGCGACTGCCGGTAGTAGTGGGCGATGTTCTCGTCGGAGGCGTAGGAGCTGGTGGCCCCGAACTCCTCGAGGACGATGGGTTTGCCGGTGAAGTCGAGGAGCTCGCAGACGTAGGCGGCGCCCAGGAGCTGGGAGACCTGGTCCTTCTCCATCCGGTACACGTGCGGTCCGACGAAGTCGATGGTCTCCGCGAGGTCGCGCACCCGGAAGCCGTTGTCGACGCCGGTGATCTCGACGCCCCAGGCGCCGTCCCCGAGCGACACCGGCTGCGTGGCGCCCCCCGCGCGCAGGGCGGAGACGATCAGCTCGGCCCACGCCGCGACGTCCGCTGCCTCGACCGAGCCGACGCCGCGAGTGACGGGGTCGAGGTAGATCGGCATCTCGTTGCTCACCAGCCACGCCGCGACGGCGGGATGGGCCCCGAAGCGCTCGGCGAGTCGACGGGCGAACCAGGACTGGGCGGCGACGAAGCGCACGTCGGTGAGCAGGTCGCGTCCGGCCCGCCAGGAGGGATCCCAGTTCTGTCCGGACATGTGCCCGACGATGAACGTCGGGATCGTCGACATGCCGCGCCTGGCGTGTGCGTCGAGGAAGTCCTCGTAGCGCGCGATGACGTCCTCGTCGAGCTGGTGCTCTCCGGGCATCGCGTCGGGCCAGAAGAGGAACGAGCGAGTCACGGTCATGCCGTGGTCCCGCATCTGGTCGAGCTCCGAGCCGACGAGGTCGGCGTCGTACTCGACCCACATCCGGGGCCCCCCGGAGCGCGACCAGAAGTTCACGCCCACCAGAAGGGGATGGTCGGCACTGAATGCGTGCCGTTGCCGCTGAATCACGTCTCGCTCCTTCACGAGTAGACCGGTCCACCTAGCGTAGGTGGACCGGTCCCCCTCGTCAAGGGCGTCCCTCGGGCGGGCTGGTTCTCGGCGCTGTCGTCCGCCCGTCGACGTCCGGCGAGCGCGCCCGAGGTCAGCCCCCGCCGCGTCCATCGGCCGACCGCGAGGCGTGGGTGGCTCAGCTGGTGCTCCGGCCCTCGCTCGGAGCCGGGCCGTCCTGCCACTGCGAGAACTCCTCGAGCTTGAGGTAGAGGTCGTCGAGCATGAGCCGCGTGTCGAGACGGGAGTAGACCCGCATCTCCCGTGCGCCCGGCGCGTCGAGATACGAGCCGTCGGGAGCGATCCTCGGCGTGGGTCGCGCGTGCCACGAGCTGGACGCGGGGTCCGGCTCGAACGCCGACCGCAGCGCGCTCAGGAGGACGAGGGGCGAGTCTCCGAGGACGTAGGACTCGGGGAGCGGCTCTCGGACGTCGGGCGCCCGGTGGTACGCGGACCGGACCATCCCGTAGAGGAAGCCGCCGAGCCGCCCGGAGCGTCCGACCCGCCGGCGCAGCTCGGTCTCCGAGACGAGGCACTGGCGGTAGGCGTCGCGCGGAACCTGCCAGATCCGCAGGGGCTGGGTGTCGAACACGACCTGTGCCGCCGGGACGTCGAAGCCGAGGTTGCACTCCACCCCGCTCGCTCCGGGCGGCGCCGCCGCCTGCCCCGGGTGCTCGCCGCCTCCGATCCAGACCAGGAGGATGCGCTCGGCGATCCGGGGCTCGACGAGCAGCGCGGTTGCGAGATCGGTGAGGCCGCCGCCGGCCAGGTAGAGCAGCGGCTGCTCCGGGCTCGCCAGCATCGCGCTGCCGATGATCGCGGCCGTCGCGGCTGACGGAGCGGGCGAGCCGGGGGCCGGGAGCGGGTCCGGTGAGCCCCGGTGGATCAGCTCGGTCGACGCCAGGCCCATCCGGGCGAACAGATCGAGTGCGGCAAGCTCGCCGTCGCGTGCCGTGTCGGGGGAGCTCGCGTGGCGACCGGTTCTCGGCAGCCGCGACCCGACGACGGCCGCGATCCGCACGCTGGGTGAGAGCAGGTGGTGGGCGAGCTGGTAGAGGCCGTCGGGGTCACCCGAGTAGTCGTTGTCCAGCACGACGCTGGTGCGCCCGCCGGGATGCTCCTCGTGCTCGCGCCACGGCGTCTGCCCGATCGTCCAGGTGCGGCTGCCGACGGGCGGCGCGGGAGGGTCCGGTCGGCGGGCACCGGTGCGTGACTCGACCGACGGCGACACGGTGGGTCCTCCTCCCTCGGGACGGGGTTCGGGCTTCGCTCCGGGTCAGGAGACGGTCGTCTCCTCGACCCAGCGCAGGTACTCCTCGTCGACGCGACCGGCGACGTAGCGCCCGTCGAAGCAGCTCATCTCGAGGTCCGTGACGGTGCTCTGCCCCGCCAGGATCGCGTTCTTCATGTCCTCGACCTCCTGGTACACCAGGTGGTCGGCCCCGAGGACGTCGTTCGCCTCCGGGATCGTGCGCCCGTGGGCGATGAGCTCGGCGCGGCTCGGCATGTTGATGCCGTAGACGTGGGGGAACCGGACGGGCGGGGCCGCCGACGCGAAGGTCACCCGCCGCGCCCCGGCCTGGCGCGCCATCTCGACGATCTCGCGCGAGGTCGTGCCGCGCACGATCGAGTCGTCGACGATGAGCACCGACTTCCCGCGGAACTCGCCCGGCATCGCGTTGAGCTTCTGCCGGACGGACTTCTTGCGCGCCGCCTGCCCCGGCATGATGAACGTCCGCCCGACGTACCGGTTCTTGTAGAAGCCCTCGCGGTACTCCAGCCCGAGCCGCCGGGCGACCTGCATGGCGGAGGGTCGCGCCGAGTCGGGGATCGGCATGACGACGTCGATGTCATCCATCGGGGAGTACCTGGCGATCGTCGCGGCGAGCGAGTCGCCGAGCCGCAGGCGCGCGTCGTAGACCGAGATGCCGTTCATGGTCGAGTCGGGGCGCGCGAGGTAGACGTACTCGAACGAGCACGGGATGAGCCGGGGCGCCGGGTGGCACTGCTTGCGGATCATCTCGCCGCCGAGCGTGATGAAGACGGCCTCGCCCGGGGCGATGTCGCCGACCACGTCGTACCCGGACGCCTCGGGGACGAGCGACTCGGACGCGACGACCCAGTCGGCGCCCGTGAGCGTCGACTCGCGGCGACCGAGGACGAGCGGGCGGATGCCGTTCGGGTCGCGGAACGCGAGCAGGCCGTAGCCGGCGATCATCGCGATGACGGCGTAGGAGCCCTCGACCCGCTCGTGCAGCCGCTCCACCGCCGTGAAGATCTGGTCGGTGTCCAGGTGCGTGCCGGAGATGACGGCCTGGAGCTCCGTCGCGAGCACGTTGAGGAGCAGCTCCGTGTCGGACTGCGTGTTCATGTGCCGCCGGTCGACGTCGAACAGGTCGCCGCGCAGCTCGCGCACGTTCGTCAGGTTGCCGTTGTGGACGAGCATGATCCCGTACGGCGCGTTGACGTAGAAGGGCTGGCTCTCCTCCTCGGCGCTCGCCTTGCCGGCCGTCGCGTACCGGACGTGGCCGATGCCCATCGTGCCGAGCAGCTTGCGCATGTCCCGGGTCCGGTAGGCCTCGCGGACCTGGCCCTTGGCCCGGGCGAGGTGGAACACGCTCCCCTCGGCGGTCGCGATCCCGGTGGAGTCCTGCCCGCGATGCTGGAGGAGGCCGAGGCTGTCGTAGATGAGTTGCGCGACCGGCTCGTTCGAGACGGCGCCCACGATGCCGCACATGTCGGGGTGTGCTCCAAGGATGGGGGCTGGCGTGACGAACCATTCTGTCACGCGCCCGCCGTCCGCCGTCGCCCGGCCCCGCTCGTCGTCGGCCGATAGCATGCCTTCGTGGTCGCCACGCTCGCGGCCGATGACTTCGTGGGGGATCCGTGCCAACCTTCCTGCCGACGACGACCCGCGCAACGCGAGTGGTCGCCACGCTCGCGGCCGCGACACTCCTGGGGGCGTGCGGGTCGAGCACTCCGGAGCCCGCGACGGCGGTGATCAACGGGACGACGGTTCCCTCGGCACTCGACGGCTTCGCTCTTCTGCACGGCACGACGCTCGACGCGATCGCTGCGCAGACGTGCGCCGACGGCTGGGCCTACGGCATCGACGTCTACGACTGGACGACGAACCCCGGGGCGACGACGGATGCGCCGATCCCGGCGCCCTCCACGGACGAGGCTTTCTCCTATCAGCCGTTCTTCTACATCGACTCGAGCTCGCCCCTTGCCTCGGCGGACGCAGCCGGGCCGGGCGTGGGGGACGGACCCGCCGGCTCGTCGATGATCGTCCAGACCGGCGCCGGGCCGGGTCCTGACTGCAGCGACCTTCCCGACTTCCTGGTCGTCGTCGCCTTCACCTACGCGTCGGCGAAGGATGCGGCTGCGGTGTTCAGCACCGCGCTCGGTGACGAGGAGACCGCCGACGACGGGATCGCGTGCGGCTCGCCGGCCACGTCCAGCGCCGGCTGCTGGATGCTGCACACGGACACGATCTGGGCCGCGGTTCTCGCCCCGGAGGGCGGCTTCGCGCCGCCGGTCGTCGACCGCGAGGCGCTGACGGACGCGTTGACGTCGGTCGTCGAGGCGGCCGGCAGCGGGAGCTCGTCCGAGCCGTAGACCGGTCACGGGCCCGCGCTCGACCGCCCGACGTCGGGGAACACGGCAAGGGCGACGGCGAGGTCGGCGGACGCCTCGACGGCGACCTCGACCCCGACTGCGCCCGGCCCCGGCGCGCGACCGGACGCGTCGAGGGCGACCAGCGCCCGCGGCGGGCCGGTGATCGTGAGCTGCAGCCCGTCGTGGACGGGGAACACCGACGCCATGACGACGTCGCCGGTCCCGGCCGCCTCGATGACGGTCCTGATCGTCCCCGAGACGGCGAGCGCCACGGCCTCGTCCTCGGTGTCCCGGTCGCCGAGGCGCAGCGTGCACGAGACGCTCCGGTCGCGAGCGAGCCGCAGCAGGGGGACGAGGTGGTGGCCGAGGTGCACCAGCTCGGGGCTGATCGGCAGGAGCTGGCGCAGGTGTCGCTCCTCCTCGTCGCAGGCCCGGCGGGTCGCGGCGTCGACCGGGTTGCTCCGCCCGTCGGCGATGGCGCGCAGCAGGGCGACGGCGGGCTCGAGGCCGGCATCGACCCAGCGCAGGTAGCTGAGCTGGGCCGCCCGCTCCGCGGCCTCGGCGATCTGCGCCTCGGCGGCGCGGCCGCGGACGTCGGCGGTGCGCCGCGCCAGCGCCTCCGCGACGCGCTGCGCCCGAGCCCAGAACGCCGCGAACACGATCCCGACGGCCGCGGCGACGGCGACGTTGCCGGACGCCGTCGGCGAGTGGGGAAGGACGAGGGCCGCGATCGCGGCGGCGACGCCCGTCCAGGCGAGCGCCAGGGCCACCAGGACCCGGGTGCTGGGCCGGGTCGAGAGGAGGAGGATCGCCGGGCCCGTCGCCGCGAGCGCCTGCCAGTCGATGACGTGATCGGTGCCGAACCCCGACGCGGCGGCGGACAGGGCGAACACCGCGCAGGTCGCGACGATCAGTCCCGTCCGGCCGAGCCAGGTCGGCGAGCGCCGCGCCCAGGTCCGCGCGCCGAGCCAGGCGAGCGCCATGATCGCGATCATCGGCAGCAGGACGTCGAGCCGCCGCGTCCCCCCGTTCACGGTGAGCACCACCCCGACGGCCGTGACCCCTAGCCCCCACAGCAGCCCGGCCCGGTGGTTGAGGTTCGTCAGGAGGATCTCGACGTCCAGCGGGAACGACGGCCGCCCGGCGCTGGCCGCCTCGCCCGCGCCGCTCGCGTCGTCGGTGCCCCCGGCGTCCGGCTCCGGCCGCAGCGCCACCCCGAGCTCGACGCTCGTCCCGGCACCGGGCGCCGTGCGGATCCGCGCCGTGAACCCGCCGGCGCGGGCCCGGGTCGCGATCGACCGGTCGATCCCGCGCCCCTCGGGGACGTCGCCGTCGAAGCCGACCCCCTCGTCGCGGACCTCGATCGTGAGCCGGCCGGCGTCGACGGCGGTGGAGACGACGACGGACGCGGCGCCGGAGTGCTTCGTCGCGTTGCGGCGCGCCTCGTGCACCGCGCCGACGATGCCGGCGACCGTCCTGCGGTCGAGGCGCCGGGTGAGGGCGTCGAGGGACGCGTCGTCGAGCCCGCGGCGCTCGACGGGCAGGCCCGAGGCCGCGAGCGCGTCCCGCAGCGTCCGGTCCTCCCCGGCGAGGTCCCGGCGCTCGCGGACGAGGGAGTCCAGGAGCACGACGTCGTGGGCGCACTGCTCGCGGACCTGGTCGACGTCGGCGGTCGCGGCGCCGCCGCGCGCGATCGCGCCGAGGGTGTTGATCGCCGTGTCGTGCAGGACGGCCGCGTCCTCGGCGATCTGCGCGCTCAGCCGCCGGGTGACCGCGGCCTGCGCCATCGTCCGCTCCGCCGCGGCGACGTCGGCATCGGCGGTCGCGGTCAGCGCGAGGACCGAGCGCAGCCCCCAGCGGAGCGCGACGATGATCGCGATCTGCGTCACGACGACGGTGATCGGCATCGCCGGCCCCCACTCCGGGAGCAGGAGCGCGACGGTGGCGGCGACCGCGACGGCCGCGAGGACCACCTGCGCGACGGCCCGCCCGCGCAGCTCGAGGAACCCGGCCGTGAGACTGGCGAAGTTGGTCTGCCAGCAGGCGGCGAGGACCAGGACCGAGCTCGGGTGGCCACCCGCCACCAGCGCCCAGGCGCTCAGCGCGGCCATCGCCCCCGCGACGAACCAGACCGGGAGCCGGCGACGCGAGTAGCCGGCGACCAGCGCGTACCCCCCGAGGGCCGCGCAGGCCGTCGCGAGCTGCCACGCCCCCCACCCCAGCGATGCCAGCGCGGCGAGGACCATGACGACCTGCCAGTCGGCGACGAGCGTGAGCGCCACCCGCCGGACGGTTCGCCGCAGCGACTCCGACGCCCACCCGGGACCGTCCGCCACCAGGGACTCGATGAGTCGGGGAGCCAGGTAGCGCGGCGCGCCGTCGGGAGTCGACGGGGACATCGCCTCACCCCTGCTTCCAGCCGAGCCCCCGCTCCCTGAGCCATCCGCGAGAAAGAGTAGCCGAGTGGGCCGGCAAAGACGCCGGCGAGTGGATATGACCCCCGTTCGGGGGTCCTTTTCCCCGCGACGTTTGCCGCCCGGCGAGACGCGCCCCTTTACTCGAACCAGGACTGTGGGCAGGGGTGGGGAGACGACCGTTCTTCTCGATGTCGTTGCCAGTTTCTCGCGGTTCTCATTCACTTCGAGCTCATATCGACGAGGGAGACCAATCAATGAATGACGAGAGACGTCGGGTCGAGGGACCGACCGGGAGGAAGGCGGGGGTGCGGCTGCGCTCGCTGGCCGCGGCCGCCGGGCTGTCGGTGGTCATCGCCGGAGCCGCGTCCCCGGCCGCGTTCGCGGCCGAGGACGTCATCACGGTGACCACCAACGAGCGCTGCAACCCCGACGGCACCGCGATCGCCGGCTCGCTCCAGGCCGCGCTGGAGGCGGCGAACGCCTCGACTAACGCCGACGGCGTCCGGATCGTCTTCGCCGAGGGGCTCGACGAGATCTCGTTCAACAGCACCGTCTGCGCGATGCACGACGCCACCATCGGCGTCGGCAACGAGATCGCGGGTCTCCTCGGGGCCCGGTACCTCGTCGACTCCGCGGTCCCCGTGACGATCGACTTCACGAACCTTCCCGCGATCACCACGACGACGGACGCCGACTTCGCCGGCTTCTACGTCCACTCCGACGACGTCGTGCTGGAGAATCTCGCGAATCTCAAGGCGGGAGCGGCCGGCATCGCGATCGACGGCGCGCGCGTGAGGATCTCCGGCATCGAGTTCAAGGACCCCGACAGCGCCATCTCCGAGGTCGGCGTCGCGCTGCTCGACGGGGCGTCGGACGTCACCATCGAGGACAGCGTCTTCCACAGCCAGTGGTGGAGCTCGATCCTGATCGACGGCTCCGTCGCCAACCCGACGACGGTGTCGAACGTCGTCGTCGACAACGTGACGAGCCGCGGCGTCGAGTCGGCCTACGGCCACCTCGACATCGAGGACGGCGCGATCGTCGACGGTCTCACCGTGCGGGACAGCACGTTCGGCGCGAGCGACGAGAGCTCGACGACGCACGCCGTCTACGTCAACCCGAGCGTCGACGTGACGGGCCTGGTCTACTCGGGCAACACCGTGCTGCGCGGCACAGGCCCGGAGCGGAACGTGTTCTACTTCGAGGGCGGCGCCCAGACCTTCACCGACACGGTGATCGACGGCAACACGTTCACGGGGGCGTCGACCTCCGCCCCGCTCTCCCGGATCATCGGCTCGAACGCCGCCACCTGGAGCGGTCTCGAGCTCACGAACAACGAGGCCGAGCTCACGCGCGGCATCCTCATGGTCGGGGCGACCATCACCGACGCGGTCCTCTCGGGCAACACCTTCACCCGCACGCTCGAGCCCGCCGGTGCCGCGATCCACCTGCAGGGAACGCTCGAGGACGTCACCGTCGCGGACAACGTCCTCGACACGCCCTGGGCAGTCGACGGGATCCGCGTCCAGGGGGCGACCCCCGCGACGAACGTCGTGATCGAGAACAACACGATCCACGACTTCCACGCCGACGGCAGCCGCTCCTCCATCGCGATCATCGCGCCGGGGGCGGGCAGCGTCGTGCGGGGCAACGAGCTCGTCCAGCACCTCGACCGCGCGGGCGTCGACCTGCCGAGCACGCTCAACAACCACTGGGCGGTGTACGTGTGGCTGGAGTCCAGCGCCGCGAACGCCGACACCAGCACCGGCTGGAGCATCGTCGACAACGCGATCGACGGGTTCGACGGGTGGAGCGACGCCCCGATCGTCGTCAACGCGATCGGCAGGACGCTGGTGACCGGCAACACGTTCGGCGAGCACACCCAGGGCAGCTTCGACCCCGAGACCGAGAACGGTCGCCAGTGGTTCGTCTGGAACACCACCGGCCTGGTGAACCACAAGGTGCAGACGTTCCGCGCCGAGGACGTCCGCCTCGACGGGACGACCGGCTCGTTCACGGCGACCCGGCCCGAGCCCGAGGCCGGCAACACGGCGGCCACCGCGCCCGTGACACTGCACGTCTACTGGACCGCCGACGACCACGCCGAGGAGTACCTCGGTGCGATCGCCGACGTGACGCCGGGTCAGCGCGTGTCCATCCCCACCGCGCACACCACCGGGTACCTGCGGGTGCAGACGGTGGACGCGAGCGGCAACACGTCGCAGTACTCGAGCATCGACCAGGACGTCACCGTCGCCCCGGGGCCGCCCGTCGTGACCGGGACGACCGCGACGTCGGCGACCGGGACGGGCGAGCCCGAGGCGACCGTCGTCGTGCGCGACGCCGACGGCGAGGACGTCACCGAGGCGAGTGTCGACGCGGAGGGGAGCTGGACGGCTTCCGGCCTGGCCTGCGGCACCACGTACACGGTCGTCCAGATCGTCGACGGGGTCGAGAGCGACGAGGCGGAGCTCACGACGCAGGACTGCCCGGCGGCGCCGGCGGCCCCGGTCGTCGAGGAGGTCACCGCGGACGTCGTCCGGGGGACCGGTGAGCCGGGCGCGACCGTCACGCTGCGTGACGGGGACGGCGCGGTGGTCGCGACGGGTCGCGTGGCGGAGGACGGCTCCTGGTCGTTCGACGGGGCGGAGCTGGCCTGCGGGACCAGCTACACGGTGACCCAGACGGTCGACGGCGTCGACAGCGAGCCGGCCGAGCTCACCACGCCCGCGTGCGTGACGCCGACGCCCACGCCGACGCCGTCGACCTCGTCCACGGCGACGCCGTCGCCGAGCGCGAGCTCCGGTGGGCACCTGTCCGACACGGGCGCCTCCGGCGTCGGGATGGTGGCGCTCGGCACGCTCGTGCTGCTGGCCGCCGGCGGTGCCCTGGTGCTCGCGACCCGTCGTCGCACCGCCTAGGCGCGATGCGGGAGGATGGGGCGGCGACCCAGGGGGCGCCGCCCCATCCGACGCGCGGGGGCGTGCGAGGGAACGCCGTCGCTCGGGGTTGAGGGACTCGGGGGTTGAGGGAACGTGTCATCGAGGAGGCCGATGGGCCGCGCCGCGTCCTGCCGCGTCGCCATCGTCGAGGACCACCGGCTGCAGCGGCTTCGGACCGAGGACCTGCTCCTGCGCGGTGGCGACTTCACGATCGTGTTCAGCGGCGAGTCGCTGCCGGAGTTCATGACGTGGGTGCGGTCGACGCCACCGGGTCACCGGCCGCACCTGCTCGTCCTCGACCTCGTCGTCGAGCGGCAGCCGAACGTCGACGTGAACCTGGTCGCGGCGCTGCTCCGGGCGGGGCTGCGCATCGTCGTGCTCACGGCGATGTCCTCGCCGCCGCTGGTCCGCCGGATCGTGCGCGCCGGCGTCACGGTCGTCGTCGGCAAGCGCGACCCCGAGGAGGACGTGCTGGCCGGCGTGCACGCCGCGCTGCGCGGCGAGGAGTGGATGACGTCGGAGCTGGCGGCCGTGCTCGCCGGCGACCCGGACCGGCCGCGGCTGAGCCAGCAGGAGGAGCGCGCGCTCGTGCTCTACGCGACGGGGCTCACCGTCGAGCAGGTCGCGACGTCGATGGGCATCGGCCGGGACACGGCCAAGCAGTACCTCGACCGGGTGAAGAAGAAGTACGCCGCGGCCGGGGTGCCGGTGCGGTCCAAGCTCGACTTCGGGCGGATCGCCTGGTCGGAGGGGCTGATCGACCCGGAGTCGGGATCGGCCTCGTCGGTGTGGACGGACGCCGCGGGGGCCGGGGACGCCAGGGAGCCCGCGGAGTAGGCCGCCCTCGCTCAGGTCCCGCGGCCGTACCTCTTGTGCGCCGCCTGCCGGCTGACGCCGAGGAACATCGCGATCGCGGCCCAGGAGTACCCGGTGTTGCGGGCGCGGCGGACGGCCACCTCCTGGCGGCGCTCCAGGTCGGCCCGCTCGCGGCTGATCGCGAGGAGCTCCTGGAGCGGGTCGGGGTCGGCGGCCCCGAGCGACGTGCGCGTCATGTCATCCTCCTGCTGGCGGTCGGGATCGGGGATCCCGTCAACCTAGGATGACAGCGCGATGTCGTGGTGTCAACCTGCATTGACGACGGCCGGTGGCCCGGCGCGCCCTCGGCGCGGCGCGGGTACCGTGGGCGGATGCCCGTCGTGGAATCGTCGATCGTCGTTCCCATCGACCCGGCGACCGCGTTCGCGGTGTCCCAGACGACCGGCGCGACGCGGCTGCGCTGGGACCCGTTCGTCCGTCGCCAGCGGTTCCTCGACGACGCCGTCGCGCCCGCGAGGGGGGTGCGGACGCTCACCCGGCACACCTCGGGGCTGACCATGGTGAGCGAGTACGTGTCGTACGCGCCGCCGACGAACGTCGGCATGCGGATGGTGACCGGCCCCTGGTTCTTCGCGAACCTCGCGGGCGGCTGGCGGTTCAAGCCCGCCGACGGCGGGACGCTGGCGACCTGGAAGTACAGCTTCGCCTGCCGCCCGGCCTGGCTCGCCCCGCTGGCCGAGCGGATCGGCGCGCGCGTCCTGCAGCGCGAGATCGACCGGCGGATCGCCGGCTTCGCGCGCGGCTGCGCCGACCCCGTCGTCCTCGCGGAGGTCCGCGCGGGCGCGTGAGCCCCCGGGGCCGTGGACAGGCCGCCACCGCCGGGGCCGCGGACGGTAGCGTGGCATCCGTGAGCGATCTGTACAGCGAGGCCGGGGTCGACGTCGAGGCGGGCGACCGCGCCGTCGAGCTGATGAAGGCGGCGGTCGGCCGGACCCAGGGCCTGCAGGTGCTGGGCGGCGTCGGCGGGTTCGCCGGGCTCTGGGACGCCTCGGACCTGCTCACCTACTCCCGGCCGCTCCTGGCGACCTCGACCGACGGCGTCGGCACCAAGGTCGCCATCGCGCAGCGCCTGGACAAGCACGACACGATCGGCATCGACCTCGTCGGCATGGTCGTCGACGACATCGTGGTCTGCGGCGCCCGCCCCCTCTTCATGACCGACTACATCGCGTGCGGCCGCGTCGTGCCCGAGCGCATCGCCGCGATCGTCAGCGGGATCGCCCGCGGCTGCGAGGAGACCGGGACGGCCCTCGTCGGCGGCGAGACCGCCGAGCACCCGGGCCTGCTCGACGTCGAGGAGTACGACGTCGCGGGCGCCGCGACCGGCGTGGTCGAGGCCTCCCGCGTCCTCGGACCGGACCGCGTGCGCGACGGCGACGTCCTCGTCGCGATGGCGTCCTCCGGCATCCACGCGAACGGCTACTCCCTCGTCCGCCACGTCCTCGCGACGACGGGCTGGGGCCTCGAGCGCCGCGTGGACGAGCTCGGGCGCACGCTGGGCGAGGAGCTGCTCGAACCGACCCGGCTCTACACGCGGGCGTGCCTCGACCTGGCCGAGGTCGTCGAGGTGCACGCGTTCACGCACGTGACCGGCGGCGGTCTCGCCGCGAACCTCGCGCGCGTCCTTCCGCCGGGGCTGGTCGCCGACGTCGAGCGGGCGTCGTGGGTCGTCCCGCCGGTCTTCTCGCTGCTCGCGAGCGGCGCCGGGGCCGAGGTGGTCGACCTCGAGGGCACGCTCAACCTGGGCGTCGGGATGGTCGCGATCGTGCCGCCGGAGGCGTACGAGGCCGCCGTGGCGATCCTGGGGGCCGCCGGCATCGGGGCGTGGGAGCTCGGCCGGGTGCGCGTCGAGGTGCCCGACGACGTGACGCACCACCAGCTCGTCACCGGCACGAAGGGCGTGCGCGGCGGAGCCGTCGTGATGCAGGGGAGCTACCGCGCGAGCTGAGGCTCGGCGGTCGGCGGGCCGGCCCGGAAGCGGGCGGCCCGGAGGGGTGACGAGGAGCTAGTCCTCGTCCTCGTCCCACTCCACGGTGTCGGCGTAGGGGTCCTCGTCGTACACGGGGTCGTCGACGACGCCGGTGCCGACGCCGGAGTGCCCGAGCTCGCGCTCCAAAGCCTTGTAGTCGGTCGGCGGCGTGTAGTACTTAAGCTGCCGCGCAACCTTCGTCTGCTTTGCCTTCTGACGGCCGCGTCCCATGGACTCGACCCCCTCCACTCGGGTGCCAACGCGACATCGTGTGGCCGTAGTCGCGCCGGGGAACTGTTCGGTGTGCCGCGTACCAGGTTACATGGCGATTCGCTGACCTGGCGATTCGTCTCAGCGGCGGCGGCCCGCGAGGACGGCGGCCACGACGACGCCGGCGACGGCGGCCGCGGCGCCGGCGAGGATCGCGAGGGCGCGCGGCTGACCGGCCTTGACGTCGTCCGCGAACTCCGTCGCGAGCTCGCGGGCCGCGACGGCCTTCTCCTCCGCGACGTCCTGGACCAGCGCGACGGTCTCGGCTGCCGCCTCCTTCGTCCGGGCGACGGCCTCCTTGGCCTGCGTGCGCGGGTCGATCCGGACGGCGAGCTCGTCGACCGTGCGGCTCAGGTCCTCGCGGGTGCGGGCGAGCTCGGCCTCGATCTCGGCGATCGAGCGACGAGGCGCCTTCTCCTCGGCCGGCTCGTCGGCGCTACTCGGCGGTGTCGTGCTCATGGCTGAGGCCCTCCTTGACGATGGCGATGTCCTGCTTGAGGCCCTGGGCGAGCTCCGGCTTGACCTCGCCCGCGGCGTCGATCTGCTTCTTCGCGACGAACGCGAGCGCCCCGGCGATGCCGAACAGCACGACGGCGACGATGAGCGCGGCCAGCCAGGGCGCCAGGACCTCGGCCAGCGCGAGCACGAGGCACGCGATGATCGTCCCGAACCCGAAGAACGCCAGCAGCGCGGCCCCGGCGAGCAGGCCGCCCGCGATGCCGAACTTCTGGCCCTTCTCCATGAGCTGGGCCTTGAAGAGGTCGATCTCACCCCGGACGAGGGCGCTCATCTGCTGGGTCAGGCTGGACACGAGCTCGCCGAGCGTGGGCTGCAGCGGATTCTGTGACATCGGTCGATCCTCCCGTTTGCTGTCACCAGTTTTCCACGAACTCGGTGGGAGAGTTGGCGCATGACGACTCGGGGTCCCCTGCTGCTGCTCGACGCGGCGTCGCTGTACTACCGCGCCTTCTTCGGCGACCGGGGGAAGATCCTCGCTCCGGACGGCTCCCCGGTGGGTGCCGTGCGCGGGTTCCTCGACATGATCGCCTACCTGGTCCGGGAGCGCCGGCCCTCCGGTCTGGTCGCCTGCTGGGACGACGACTGGCGCCCGGAGTTCCGCGTTGCCGCCCTTCCGTCGTACAAGGCGCACCGCGTGGCCGCCGACGGCGGCGAGGACGCGCCCCCCGAGCTCGGACCGCAGGTCGACCTCATCGTCGAGGTGCTCGCTGCGCTGGGGATCGCGCGCGTCGGCGCCGCGGGCTGCGAGGCCGACGACGTCATCGGGACGCTCACCACCCGGGCGCTCGCGGCCGACGCGACGACGACGGTCGAGATCGCCACGGGCGACCGCGACCTGTTCCAGCTCGTCTCGCCGCGCGTGCGCGTGCTCTATACGGCGCGCGGCGTGCGCAACCTCGACGTGATCGACGAGCCGCGGCTCGCCGAGCGGTACGGCGTGGCCTCCGGTGACGCCTACGCCGACCTCGCCGTGCTGCGCGGCGACGCGTCGGACGGGCTGCCGGGCGTCGCGGGCATCGGGGAGAAGACGGGCGCCGGGCTGCTCGGCCGGTTCGGGACGCTGGCGGGGGTCGTGGCGGCCGCCGACGACCCCGGCTCCGACCTCTCCGCCGGCCAGCGCGCGAAGCTGCTGGCGGGCGCGGAGTACCTGGCCGTTGCCCCCGGCGTGGTCCGGGTGCTGCGCGACGCCGACCTCCCGGAGGCCGACCCGGAGCTGCCCGGCGAGCCGCGCGACGCCGCCGCGCTCGCCGCCCTCTCCTCGCGCTGGGGGCTCGGGTCGAGCGTCACCCGCCTGCGGGCCGCCCTGACCGCCGGCTGACGCCGGCGAAGGGTAGCGTTGCGGCGTGCTCAGAACAGGTCGCGGCTCGGCTCACGCCAAGGTGATCCTGTTCGGCGAGCACGCCGTCGTCCACGGGGCTCCCGCCGTCGCGCTGCCGATCGACGGGCTCGGCGTCTGCGCCACCGCGCGCCTCCTCGACGACGTCGACGACGTCGAGGGCTCCGCCGCTCCCGCCGCGTCCGACGTCGAGCGCCGGCCCGGCGAGAGCACGATCGTCACCGACGTCTACTCCGGCCCGCTCGACGGGGCGCCCGAGCTGCTCGAGTCCCCGCGCGCCGTCATCCTCGCCTGCCTGGAGGAGTTCGGTCTCTCGGGGTCCGGCGTCGAGGTGACCGTGACCGGCGAGGTCCCGCACGCGCGCGGGCTCGGCTCCTCCGCGGCCGTTGCCGGGGCGATCGTGCGCGCGCTCGCCGACCTCGCCGGGGCCGAGCTGAGCCAGGAGCTCTACCTCGACCTCGTCGGCGTCGGCGAGAAGGTCGCCCACGGCGCGCCCAGCGGTCTCGACGCCCACGCCACCGCCGCCGCTGAGCCGATCATCTTCGAGGCCGGCGTCGCGCGGGTGCTCCCGCACCGCACGCGTGCCGTCATCGTCGTCGCCGACTCCGGCGTCGCGGGCCGGACGCGACGCGCCGTCGCGAGCGTCACCTCGTTCCTCGAGCGCCACCCGCTGCGCGGCCCCGCCCTCATGGCCGGCCTCGGCGCGCTCGCCCAGCAGGGCGCGCTCGACCTGGCGCAGGGGCGCCCCGAGCAGCTCGGCGCCAAGATGGCCGAGGCGCAGGGCATGCTCCGCGAGCTCGGGGTCTCCTCGCCCGAGCTCGACCGGATCGTCGACGCGGCGGTCGGCGCCGGCGCCTACGGGGCCAAGCTGACCGGCGGGGGCCAGGGCGGCTGCGTCATCGCGCTCGCCGCTGACGACGAGGCCGCGCGCCGCGTCGCGACCGCCATGCGTCTCGCCGGCGCCGTCGCGACGTGGCAGCACCGTCTCGAGGGGTCGTCGTCGTGACCGCCGTCTCGGCCGTCGCGCACGCCAACATCGCGCTGGTCAAGTACTGGGGCAAGCGGGACGGCGCGCTCATGCTGCCCGCGACGTCCTCCGTCTCGCTGACGCTCGACGCCTTCCGGACGACGACGACGGTGACGCTCCTGCCCGAGGGCGCCCCGGACGAGGTGGAGCTCGACGGCGTCCGGCTGGAGGGCGCCCCGCGCACCAAGGTGGTCCGCTTCCTCGACCTCGTGCGCTCCCAGGTCCCGCCGGAGCTGGCCGGCCGGGGCGCCGGCGTCGTCTCCCGCAACGACGTGCCGACGGGGGCCGGGTTGGCCAGCAGCGCGTCGGCGTTCGCGGCGCTCGCGGGTGCGGCGGCCGGCGCCTACGGGCTCGACCTGGACCGGCGCGGGCTCTCCCGGCTGGCCCGCCGCGGCTCGGGGTCGGCCTCCCGGTCGGTGTTCGGCGGGTTCGTGCGGTGGAACGCCGGCGACCTCGACGACCCGGTCCGCGGCGACGAGACCTCCTACGCCGAGCCCCTGCCGACGGCACCGGACCTCGACGTCGCGATGGCCGTCGTCGTCCTCGATGCCGGGCCGAAGGCGATCGGGAGCCGCGAGGCGATGGCCAGCACCGTCGCGACCTCGCCGTACTTCCCCGCGTGGGTCGAGCACACGGAGCTGGACGCCGCCGCGGCCACGGCCGCGATCGCGGCCGGCGACCTCACGGTGCTGGGCGAGATCGCCGAGGCCAGCGCCATGCGGATGCACGCGACGATGCTCGCCGCCTACCCCGCCGTCCGCTACCTCGCCCCGGCCTCGCTCGAGGTGCTCGACGCGGTCGCCGCGCTCCGGGCGGACGGCGTCGGCGCGTGGGCGACCATGGACGCCGGGCCCAACGTCAAGGTGCTGTGCGCGGCCCGCGACCTCGAGCTGGTCGGCGAGGCGCTCGCGCTCGCCCCGGACGGCGCGCGGCGGCGCGTCCTGCTCGCCCGTCCCGGACCGGGGCTGCGCACGGAGACGCTGCCGTGACGTCGGCGGTACCGGCTGCGGCGCCGGACGCCGTCCGGGGATCGCGTCGCGTCGTCGCGACCGCGCCGGGGAAGCTGTTCGTCGCGGGGGAGTACGCCGTGGTCGAGTCGGGGTACCCGGCCGTGCTCGTCGGCGTCGAGCGCCGGGTCACCCTCGTGCTGGACGAGGCGCCGACGCAGCGTCCGGTCGAGCAGGGCCGCTACGTCGGCGCGGTGCGTGCGGTCGTCGAGGCGCTCGCCGCCGCGCGGGGCCGCACGGCGGCGCCCTACGCCATGACGACGTCCTCGGCGCTCAAGGACGCCGCGACCGCCGACCATCCCGCGCGCAAGTACGGCCTCGGCTCCTCCGGGGCGGTCACCGTCGCGGCCGTCCGCGCGCTCGACGCCTGGTACGGCCTTGGGCTCACCGCGGCCGAGCGGCTGCGGGCCGCGATCCTCGCCACCCTCCGCGTCAACCCGCGCGCCTCGGGCGGCGACGTCGCGGCCTCGCTCCTCGGCGGCTGGGTCGCCTACTCCTCGCCCGACCGCGGCTGGGTCGCCGCGCGGGACGCGGGACCCGACGCGGGACCCGGCGAGGCGCGCGCCCCGGACCGCGTCGCCGCGCTGGTCGCTGACGACTGGCCGGGGCTCGCCGCGACGGCGCTGCCCGTCCCGGCTGCGTTCGGCCTGCGGATCGGCTGGACCGGCGACCCCGCGTCGACCACCGACCTCGTCGCCGCCGTGCGCGCCGCCGGGGTCCCGGCGGAGTTCCTCGCCGGGTCGCGCGCGGTCGTGGCGGACCTGCGCGGCGCGATCGACGCCGACGACGCGGACCGCGCGCGCGACGCCGTCCGGCGCGCCCGGGGGCTCCTGCGCGGGCTCGGCGAGCTGGTCGGCGTCGCGATCGAGACGCCGGAGCTGGCCGCCCTGATCGAGGTGGCCGAACGGCACGGGTACGCGGCCAAGGGGTCGGGCGCCGGCGGCGGGGACTGCGGGATCGCGGTCGGCGGGCCGGCCGAGGACCCCGATCTCGCGACCGGGTGGGCCGCCGTCGGCGTCGTGCCCCTGGCGCTGCGGATCGCGGCGCCGGCGACCGTGAGTGAGGAGACGTCATGACCAGCCCGACCGCCCGGCGCAAGGACGACCACCTGCGCCTCGCGCTCGCCCAGCACGACGGGACGAGCGTCCGGGACACCGACCACGTGCGGTTCGTGCACCACGCGCTCGCCGGGGGCGCGGCGTCGGACGTGTCGCTGGCGTCGCCGGCGCTGGGCTGGCCGGTGCCGCTCTACGTGACGGGGATGACCGGCGGCAGCGCGCGGACCGCCGAGGTCAACCGCGGCCTCGGCATCGTGGCGCGCGAGACCGGCGTCCCGGTGGCGGTCGGCTCGATGGGCATCGTGCTGCGCGAGCCCGCGACGCTGCCGACGTTCACCGTGCTGCGCGAGGAGAACCCCGACGGGTTCGTGCTCGCCAACACGAACGCCAACGTCTCGGGCGCGGACGCGGCGCGGCTGGTCGAGGCGCTCGGGGCCGACGCGCTCCAGGTGCACGTCAACGCCCCGCAGGAGATCGCGATGCCGGAGGGCGATCGCGCCTTCGGGCACTGGGCGGAGGCGATCGCCGAGATCGTCGACGCGGTCGAGGTGCCGGTCGTCGTCAAGGAGGTCGGAGCGGGGCTCTCCCGCGGGAGCGTCGCGGCGCTGCGCGACCTCGGCGTCGCCGCGGTGGACGTGGCCGGCCGCGGCGGGACGGACTTCGGCGCGATCGAGTCGGCCCGGCGGCCGGCGGGGGAGCGGGGCTACCTGGCGGGCTGGGGCCAGTCGGCGGTCACGTGCCTGCTGGAGTCCTCCGACCTGCCCGGCGTCGGCGCGGCGCGGGGCGGCATCGGGCTGCTCGCGTCCGGCGGGGTGCGGCACGCGCTCGACGTCGTCACGCTGCTCGCGCTCGGGGCCGACGCCGTCGGGGTGGCCGGGACGTTCCTGCGGGTGCTGGTCGAGGAGGGCGTCGACGCGCTGGTGGCGCTCGTGCGGACCTGGCTCGAGGAGGTCGCGGACCTCATGGCGCTGCTCGGGGCGCAGACGGTCGCGGACCTGCGCGCGACGGACGTGCTGCTCACCGGGCCGGTGCGCGAGGTTGCCGAGCTGCGCGGCATCGACGCGGCCGCCTACGCGCGCCGCAGCCCCTGGTCCCAGGTCTGAGCCTCGCTCGGGCGGTCGGCGGCCGGTTCGCGTCCGGCCGAGGGTGTCCGCTCTCCGCGGATCCGCGTCCAGCCCTATCCCGCGTAGCCAGCGGGGCATCCCGCTGACCTGCGGCTTCGTCCGCGAGCGAGCGCGCCGAGGTGGTGTGGCCGTGGTCCGTCCGCGGAGAGCGGACGGCCCGGTCGTCCACAGGCGCTGGGTGCTCGCTTGCGGGAGGCGATACGACATTGTTTGACTATGTTCGTGAACCAACGTCAGGCGCTCGCGCGGGTGAGGCGGCTGGGCGGCGCGGCGCGGTACCGGGAGATCGGCGCCGAGCGGCACGTCCTGGCGCGCCTCGTCGGGAGGGGTGAGCTCGTCCGCATCGGCCGCGGCTGCTACGCGGTCCCGGGAGCCTCCGCGGCGATCACGCGTGCCGTCCTCCTCAACGCCGTGCTGTGCTGCGTCTCGGCGCTGCGCCACCACGGCGTCGACGTGCCGGGCGACGAGTCGGTGGTGCACTGCTGCGTGCCGAGCCGCCGCGGCGGCCACCCCCATCGCCCCGGCACCCGGCTGCACTACGGCGAGGTCGAGCGCGACGGCGACGTTCCGGTCGCCACGGTCCTGGATGCCCTGGTGGCGGCAGTCCGGTGCCTGGCCTACGACGACGTCGTGGCGTTGTTCGACCTCACCTGCGACCGCCCCGGAGCGCCGACGCTCGAGGAGGTGCTCGACCGGGTGGCCGGACGCTCGCGAGGCATGGCCGTGGCCCTGCGCGTGGACGTCGACACCCGCGCGAGGAGCCGGGTCGAGACCGTCATCAGGCTGGCGCTGCGTCGGGCCGGGCTGCGCGTCGCGGCCGGGGTTCGGATCCCCGGCGTCGGCGAGGTCGACCTGCTCGTCGAGGGGCGGATCGTCGTCGAGCTGGACGGGTTCGCCTATCACGGGGACCGGGCGGCCTATCGCGGCGACCGACGGCGGGACCGGGCGCTGCTGCGGCTCGGCCTCGTTCCGATCCGGTTCGCCTGGGAGGACTGCACGCCCGAGATCGTCGTCGAGGCGGTTCGGGACGTGCTCGACGTGGTGCGCGAGGGGGCGCTGCCACCGCACGGCAGCACCCCGGCGTGGGTGGCCGATCAGGTCGAGTGGGCGCGCGCCCAGGCCATGCGCCCGAGCGGGCGGGCGACCGGGACGCCCCCGCGCCGACGGGCTCGCGCGCGGGAGGGATGAGCCCCGTCCGCTCTCCGCGGATCTGCGCATCGGCCACCCAGCGGTGCGACGGGCTGGAGCGCGCTGACCCGCGGTGATGCGCCGGTGACGCGGGTGGCGCCCCGTCCGATCCGCGGAGAGCGGACGGGTGAGGGCGAGCCCGGCTAGACCGTGGCGCGGATGCGGCCGACGGGCTCCCCGCCGCCGAGGACGGCGAGGTCGAGGCGGGCCTCGGTGCGGTCGGCGTCCGCGCGCCCGATCGCGCCGGCGGCGGCGAGCAGCTCCAGGCCGACGAGGGAGGTGGCGCGGGGCGAGCCGTCGAGCACCTTGAGCGCCACGACGTGCCCGTTCGGGACGGCCAGCACGAGCACGCCCTCGGCGCCGCCCTTCGCGAACACCCCGAGCTCCTCGGCGACGATCGTGTTCTCCTGGCCGGGCCCGTGGATCGTCCACGGGTGCGCCAGCACCTCGTGCACGACCGCCGCGACGGCGCGATGCTCCGCCGCGTGCTCGAGCTCCGCCTCGTCCGCCGCCGTCTCGGACGTCGCCCACCGCACCGCGCGGGCCAGCCCGAGCAGCGACACGGCGAACAGCGGCGCCCCGCACCCGTCCACCCCGACGGCGGCGATCGGCTCGCCGGCGACGTCGCCGAGCAGGTCGGCGATGGCGAGCTGGAGCTGGTGCCCCGGGTCGAGGTAGCCGGCCGTCGGCCAGCCGCGCGCGACGCACGCGCGCAGCATGGCCGCGTGCTTGCCGGAGCAGTTCATGTGGATCCGGTCGGGCTCGTGGCCGGCGACGACGAACGCGCGCCGGGCCGCCGCATCTCCCGGAACGGCGGGCGGACAGCCGAGGTCGGCCGAGCTCAGGCCGCCGCCGGCGAGCATCCCCTCGACGACCGCGACGTGCGCGTCCGTCCCCGAGTGCGACGCGGTGGCGAGGCCGAGCTCGCGCCCGGTCAGGGTCTCGGCCAGCGCGACCGAGACCGCCGCCTGGATCGGCTTGAGGCTGGAGCGCGGGAAGACGGGGGCGTCGACGTTGCCGAGCGCCCGCTCGACCGACCCGTCCGGACCGAGGACCACCGCGGCCCCGAGGTGTCGCGACTCGATGAAACCGGAGCGTTCGACGACGGCCAGCTCGACCACGTCGGAGGGCAGGAGGGTCACCGGGACAGGGTAGTCGCGTCCTGCCGGCACCAGCGGGTGAACCGCGCCGCGACGTCCGCCAGCCCCGTCCCGACGCGGGGTCCGGGCGGGGTGAGGTCGGGCGCCACGGGAGCGTGGACGAACGCGGCCCGCCCGTCGGCCGCGAGGCCGGTCAGCAGCTCGGCCAGGTCCTCGGGCGTGCGTGCGACGTGCCCGGGGACGCCGGCGGCGCCGGCCAGCGCGACGAGGTCGACGCGGCCGCCCGGGCTCGGCTGGCCCCCGGTCGAGGCGTAGACCCCGTCGTCCAGCACGACGTGCAGGACCGGCAGGTCGGGCTCGGCCCCGAGCGTGAGCAGACCGGCGGGGTTCATCAGCAGGCTGCCGTCGCCGTCGAGCACCAGCGTCGTGCGCCGGCTGCCGCGCGCGATCCCGATGCCGACCGGCAGCGCCAGGCCCATCGACCCGGTGAGCGGCAGGTGGTTCGGCCGGTCGGTCGCGAGCCGCGCGGTGAACCCCGTGGTGAAGACGGTCGGGGCGTCGGGCAGGGCGGCGACGGCGGCCGCGACCGCGTCGACCTTGCGCATCACGGCCGCCACCCGAACAGCCCCGGCGGGACGAGCAGCGCGTAGGGCCGGCGCTCCTCGCGGACGGCGACGGCGGCGCGGGCGACGTGCCCGGGGAGGTCGGTCGCGTCGAGGGTCGCGTGGGCGATCCCGAGCCCGTCGAGGACCGGCGCGGTGAGCCGCCCCATGGCGAGGTTCTCCTCGGTGGTGTCGGCGTCGGTGCCGCGCTGGCTCACGACGAGCAGGACGGGGATGCGGTAGGGCGCGACGAGCGACGCCAGCGCGTTGACGGCGAGCCCCAGCCCGGAGTTCTGCATGAGGACCGTCGCGCTGCCGCCGGCCAGCCCGATCCCGGCGGCGATGCCGACCGCGTTGTCCTCGCGGGAGACGGTGCGGTAGTCCTCCCGCGCCGCCAGCAGCTCGAGCAGGGGCGCGAGGATGCCGTCCGGGGTGGCGAGGTAGGGGCCGAGCCGGTGGGCGCGCAGGGACTCCCAGGTCGCGGTGGCCACGCGGGTGCCCGGCGGGGCGTCGGCGGCGTCCGCGGCGGATACGACGGTCATGGATCTATCGTGCCGCCTCGGCGCGGCGCGCGTGACGCGTCGACGCGTCGAGGCGCCGTGCGCCCTGTCGTGGCCGGTCGGCCGGCGCCGCGCGATCGGACGACGCTCGCCCCGACGTGGTCGGGGGGCGACGCGCGCCGTCGGCGGGTGCGCGTGCCGGGGCGCCCCACTGAGATGGGGACTGGGGCGCCCCGACGTCCGGTTCACCCGGAGTGCCACCCGTCACCGGCTCGTGTCGCGGGGGGTGCGAACAGAAGCAGCCGACGTGCCGGGTGATGGGAGGCGAGGGGGGCCGCCTCCATATTCATCGTAAGCGCGGCTCATGTGCTGCCTGCGAAGATTTGGTGAGCGGGTCGGTCGAAAAACGGGCCGAATTTCTCGGATAGTGTTGCGAGTCACACGAACGGTTGATTCTCGGGTTGAAATCCAAGGGATCGCTCAGGTTGTCGGGTCGGCCGGTTGAAAAACGGGTGGAAATATCTCCGTGTGCCCACCAGCAGCCAGGACGCACGGGTAGCGTCATTTCGGTGCCCGCTCGAGGATCCGTCGTGCCGGGCTTTTGCGAACGTGTTGCGAATGACGCGACAATGCGAAGCAGGGGAAGGTCACGGGCGTGGCGACGAATAGGTCTCGAAGGGCCGGGGTCGACTCCCGTCGGCCCCGGCGCTGGGTGCTGCTGATCGCGGCCGGTGGATTCCTCGCGGGCAGTGGGCTTTTCGCCCTTCCCGCCGTCGCGGAAACACACGGTTCCGACGTCGGCGGCCCGGTCCTCCCGGCCGAGGACGCGTCGCCGACCGCTGACGCCGCATCGACTCCCACCGTCGAGACCCCGGGGGAGCAGACGGGACCGTCCGCCTGCCCGGCCGAGGCGCCGACCCTGCCGTCGCTGGAGCTCTCGCGAGCATCGTCGGCCGCCCGCACCGGTCAGTGCCTCGCCCAGGTGCCGCTCGACAAGCACTTCGGACCGACGCCGACGACGCCGTACGTCGGCGACTACATCGGCGCCCAGCGCTCGGCGAACATCGTCCTCGACCCGTCGAAGCTCTACGCGAGCACGCTCACGAGCTACAGCACGACACCGGTCGCCGAGGTCGACGTCACGAACGTCCCCGGCTTCTTCACCGGCGGCGTCCCCGGGATCACGGGGCTGACCGGGTCCGGGAGCTGGGGCGGCGGCGCCGAGATGCTCTCCACGATGGCGATGGACGGCGGCGGTCACCAGGGCGAGCGCACGGGCCGGAGCTACTTCTGGGACTGGGGGTACGACCCGATCGCGGCCGACCAGGTCAGCATCCCGCGGCCGACCGACCCGACGTCGGCCAGCGTCGCGATCTCGATCTCGGTCGTCCTGAACAACTCGGACCGGGCGCTGACGACCAACACCAAGCCCGAGAGAATCCTGTTCGTCCCGCTCCCGACGTCGGCGGCCTACCGGTACTGGTCGGGGGGCGAGGTCGACCAGCAGACCGGTCGCCTGTACCTCTCCGGCGGTGAGGACTCGACGATCGGCGGGACGTTCCGGCTGATGATCTTCGACCCGGTCACGGGCGACTACGCGGAGTCCGGGGTGCTGCAGCCGAAGACCGCCGCCGACCAGGCGCGGTTCGGCGGCACGATGCCCGCCTCCGACATGGCGATCGACGGCGAGGGCAGCTTCTACATCGTCTCGGACGGGTACAGCACGCCCAACCCAGGCACGGGGGCGAACCAGACGACGAAGTGGCTCGTCAAGGTCGAGCCGCGGACCGGCGGGGGCTGGGTCTACTCCGGTGTGACACCGCTGTGGGTCAGGGCCGGGACGAGCACGTACACGCCCGTCTACGGTGCCGACATCTGGGGCATGGCGTTCTGGGGCGGCAAGCTCTACCTCGGCGGCGCCTGGGGCGACCTGTTCAGCATGACGGAGGTCGACCCGATGACCGGGTGGACCCGGCGGCTGCCCGGCTCGGCCACCAGCCACATCTTCGACCTCGCCTCGGCCGAGTCGGTCGCGGTCCTCAACGGGACGATCTTCCAGGACGTCGATCGCAACGGCGTCCGGGACGCGGGGGACGTCGGCGTCGCCGACCAGCTCGTCCAGGTGTACGACGCCTCGGGGACGGTCCGCGGCGAGCAGCGGACGAACGCCAGCGGCGAGTACTCGTTCCTCATGCCGACGCCCTCCGGGACCACGAGCTACACGGTGCGCGTCGTCCAGCCGCAGCTGAGCGTCGGCGGCGCGAAGGTGAACGCGGCGCAGACCGGCGTCGTCGGCTCCTCGCTGTGCGGGCAGAACACGGTCCAGCCGCAGAGCTACGGCGTCGACGTGGCCGAGGGCACCGCGCCGACGCGCCTCGCCTCCGGCTCCTACGTCGACCAGCCGCGTCAGGTCCTCGGCGCGACCGACGGCTCGCAGACGCTCTCGCCGTCGCAGATGCCGATGTCGGCGCGCTACGACGTCGTGACGGCGCAGGACGTCACGACGATCGACGTCGGCATCAGCGCGGCCGGGTCGTGGGGCGACGCCGGGAACTCGGCCACGACGTTCAACACGCAGGCGGCGCAGAACGGTCCCCGGCACGTCCAGGTGGGCAACGCGGGGGACGAGCCGCCCGTCCGGCTCGGCTCCCAGATGGGCTGGTACACCGATGGTCGGACGGACAACGGGCACGCGGCGACGGACGACGGCGTGACCGTCGTGCGCGGGTCGGAGCGGCTGCCGGTCGAGAGCTGGATCTTCGCGCTCGGCAACAGCTACACGTTCGACGCGGCGGTCCAGGGTGACCGCGCCGCGCTCGCGACGGTGCGGGCCTGGCTCTCGAACCGCAACGCCAACACCTTCCCGACGACGACCTCGGCGTCGCGCTCGGGTCCCGGCCAGCTCACCGTCGCCGTCCCGGCGACCCCGGCGGTCACGCTGAACGACGCCTTCCTGCGGGTCGGCGCGACCAGCACGAGCAACGCGATCGGCGGCGCCTCCTACAACGACGCCCCGACCGCGGCCGGACCCTACGCCCCGGCCTGGGGGTCGGCGGCGTCGCGGACCAGCGACTGGGTCGTCGACGGCGAGGTCGAGGACTACCGCGTGCGGCTGGCGAGCGCCGTGCTGCACGTCCAGGTCGAGGGCGCGCCCGGGGCCTACTCGTTCACCGGCATCAGCAACGTGAGCAGCGTCGCGCCCAGCGCGACGGCCTCCAGCGGGACGGTGGCCGCCGACGGCGCCGCGGTCACCTTCAGCTCGCACGCGATCACGTCGACGGCCAGCGCCACCGGTCTGACGTTCTCGGCACCCGCCGGCGTCGAGGTGCGCGGAGCGATCGACCTGCTCGACCTCGGCGGAGCGGTCGTCGGCTCGGCGACCTACGACACCGCCACGGGCCGGATCACCGTCCCGAGCTCGCTGTGGTCGCTGCGCAACGACCTCACGCTCCGGGTCCGGACCGAGTACCCGATCACGCTCGAGGCCACCAAGGAGCTCGGCGCGATCGCCAACGGCACGACCTCCCCGACGACGCCGTCGAGCGCGTGGGAGATCACGGCCGTCGACCCGGACGGCACCGCGACCGTCATCAGCGGGAGCCCCCAGCGGATCGAGCGCGGCGTGGTCTACACGATCGAGGAGCGTCTGGTGGCCGGAGCGCCGGCGGACGCCGGCACCTACGTGCCGACCGACCTGGTCTGTGCCGACGGCGACGGCGGTGAGCTCTCGGCCGGCGTCTTCGACCCGGTGGCCGGCACGATCACGCCGGACCCGGCGACGCGCGCGATCTCGTGCGTGCTCACCAACACAGCCGCCGAGGTCACGATCGTCCCCGTGCTGGCCGGCTCCGCCTCGCCGGGGACCGGCTGGGGCCTCGATCTCGCGGCGGACGCCGGCTCGGAGCACGACGTCAGCCTGACCGACGCCTCGGCGACGCTCCGCGCGCGGCCGGGCACCTTCGCCGCCACGGCGAGCGTCCCCGCGGGGACGTCGCTCGTCGGCGTTGAGCGGCTCGACCTGAGCGATCCGACGTGCGCCGCGTTCGCGACCGCACCGCTGACGGCGACCGCGGACTGCTGGACGACCCTCACCGCCGCGCAGCTCGCGGCGCTCGTGGTGACCCCGGGGGAGCACGAGGTGTTCCGGGTCGTCGCCGCGGCGCCGGCCGAGATGCCCAGCCTGCCGCTCACCGGCGGGCTCGGCTCGTGGGTGTTCGTCGCCGTCGGCGGCGTCGGGCTCGCCGCGGCCGCCGGGCTCCTCCTCGCGCGGCGCTCACCCCGACGCCGGGGCACCCCGGCGTCGTCCTGACCGGCGTCGTCCCAACCGATCGCACCAGCTTCACCAGAGAAAGAAGAGGAACAGCATGACCACCACGAGCAGGATCGCCGCCATCACGGGCGTATCCGCGCTCCTGAGCATCGCCGCAGTCGGCGTTGCACTCCCGGCCTTCGCGGCGCCGGGCAGCGGGGGCACGGGCACGATCACCGTCCACAAGTTCGAGCAGCCGCTCAGCGGCGACCTGGGGGAGGCGGACGGCTCCGAGCTGACCGTTCCGTCGGACGCGACCGCGCTGGCCGGTGTCGGCTTCCGGTTCTGCGTCATCGACGACGTCGACCTCTCGGTCGCCTCCGACTGGGACCGGCTCAAGGACATCACCGCGACGGTGGACGCCGGGGGCGACCTCGTCGTGACCGAGGCGCCGGCGACCACGCTGACGACCACGTGCGGGGCCGAGGTCCTCACGGACGCCGACGGCGCCGCGCCGTCCCCGGCTCTGCCCGCCGACCGGGCGTACGTCGTGTACGAGTCGACGCCGCCCGCCGACGCGATCTACACGATGCAGCCGACGCTGGTGACCGTCCCGTTCCCCGGCAACGGGACGGGCGACGCCTGGAACTACCACCCGCACCTCTACCCGAAGAACGTCCTCGCGGGCTCCGGCGCGACCAAGAACGGCACCATCGTCGGGGGCAAGGTGACGTTCGACGTCACCGTGCCGATCAACAACCTCGGTCTCGACGAGACGACGACGCCCCCGTCCCCCAAGAGCTACACGCAGCTCCAGGTCGAGGACCAGCTCAGCGGCGCGCTCACCTACACGGGGGCCTCGGTCGTCCTCCTGGACCCCGACGGCGACGAGGTCGCCATCGCCAGCCCCGGCGACTACACGCTGACCGAGAGCGGCGGTCTGGTGACGCTGACGTTCGCCTCCCCCCAGGGCCTCGCCCTGCTCGACGCCAACGTCGGCGGCTCCGTGGTGCTCACCATCGCCGCTGACGCGTCGGCGACCGGCACGACCGCCAACACGGCGACCATCACGATCAACGGTGTCGGCTCCGACGTCGAGGTCGTGGACCCCGAGAGCTTCTTCTCCGGCGCCCACGTCGTCAAGGAGGCGCAGAACCGGGGTGCGGCGTCGACCGTGCCGCTGGCCGGCGCCGGCTTCACGCTCTTCACCAGGGACGGGCTGACCACGTGCCCGGCCGACGTCGCGGCCGCCGAGGCCGACGCGACGCTCGCGACGGTCGACACGGGCGCCGCGCCGTTCGTGTCGGCGGCCGACGGGAGCACCCCCGAGATCGTCCTGGCCGAGGGCGCCTACTGCGTCTACGAGACGACCGTCCCGGCCGGGTACAAGGGCCAGACGACCGGCTCCCTGCTGACGGTGTCCGGCGAGGGTGCCTCCACGACGCTCGTCAACACGCAGATGGGCGCGGACGAGGGTGACCTTCCGGGGCTCCCGATCACCGGGTCCAACGGCCGGCTCCTGCTGACCATCGGGGGGACCGCGCTCATCCTGACGGCGCTGGGCCTCGTGCTGGCACGGCGTCGCCGGGAGGCGCGTCAGCAGTCCTGACGGCGGTCCGGCCGCGCGCCCGCGCGGCCGGACCGGGCGCCCGGGAGGGTGGGGAGCCAGTGCTCCCCGTCCTCCCGGGCCCCGCTGCACCGGGGCCGCCGACGGCGACCGGGATCGGGCGAGAGACACAGACGACGACGAGGGACGAGCGGAGGAGGGGCCGGATGACCGTGCAGGTCCGCGGACGCGCGCCGTCCCACCGTTCGACGCGGCCGCGGTGGCGGTTCAGCCTCGTCAACCTCCTCGTCGCGCTGTTCACGCTCGCCGGACTGGGGGCGCTGGTCTACCCGCACGCCGCGGCCTGGGTCGCGCAGCACAACCAGTCGAACGTGATCGTCGACCAGGCGCGCGCCGACGCGATGAGCGGGTACGAGGAGGCGCAGCGTCAGCTCGCGGCGGCTCGCGCCTACAACCAGACCCTCGACGGTGCCGCGCGGTACGAGGCCGGCAGCAACGTCGCCGAGGGGACGGCCGACGGCGTGGGCGGGCTCGACTACGAGTCGCTGCTCGTCAACCCGGCCACCGGGATGATGGCGAGGCTCAAGGTCCCGGCGATCGGGCTCGACCTGCCCGTCTACCACGGCACGAGCGATGCGACGCTCCTCAGGGGCGTCGGCCACCTCGAGGGCACCGCACTCCCCGTCGGCGGCGACGGCACCCGCTCGGTCCTGACGGGCCACCGCGGGCTGGCCACGGCCACCATGTTCAGCAACCTCGACCGGATCGAGCTCGGCGACGTGATGGTCGTCGAGGTGTTCGGCGACGTCCTGACCTACGTCGTGGACGACATCCGCGTCATCGACCCCGACGAGACCACCGAGATCAGGCCGGTCCCCGGCCGCGACCTCCTGACGCTCGTGACGTGCACCCCCCTCGGCCTCAACACCCACCGCATCCTCGTCACGGGTGAGCGCACGTCCCCGACCCCGGCGGAGTACCTGGCGGACGCCGGCCGGCGCCCCGACGTCCCCGGCTTCCCGTGGTGGCTCGTGATCCTCGCGGGCGGCGTGGCCGCGACGGGGACCTGGTACTGGTCGTCGGGTCGCCCCGGTCGCGGTGCCGCCGTCACCGGGCGCCGCGACCGCCGGCCTCAGTAGTCGTAGAAGCCGCCGCGCTCGAGGGTGAGCACCGCCTCCTCGCGCGACGCGACGCCGAGCTTGCGGAAGATGGCGATGGCCTGGGACTTCACGGTGCTGGTCGAGACGCTCAGCTCGCGCGCGATCTGCGGGTAGCTCAGGGTGCCGCGCAGCAGGTGCGCGACCACCCGCTCCCGCTGCGACAGCACGGGCAGCAGGATGATCGGCGGGAGGGTCGGCGGCACCGCGGCCATCCGCGTCTGGATGTAGCGCAGCTGGGGGATGAGCCGGGGGCGCCGCCGCGCGATGAGCAGGCCGAGGGCTCGCAGGTCCTCCGGCGGCATGAGGAAGAGCGCGGCGACGGGGTCGATGCCGCCGGCGATCGTCATCGCCTCGACCGCGTCGTCGAGCGCAGCCCGGTGGTGGCCGAGGCGCAGGTTCGCGACGGCGCGACGCAGCAGCAGCGAGGTGTACGTCCACCAGCTGTGCTCGGCGCGGACCCGCAGGCACGGAGCTGTCGCCGTGAGGACGCAGCGGTACTCGCGCATCTGCAGGTAGGCCGACGCGCGCGCGTAGCCCGGGCAGATGAGGTGGTTGGCGCTGGGCGCGGTGTCGCGGAGCAGCGCGAGCGCCTGCTGGGGTGAGCCGCGCGCGATCAGGAGCATGCTGTGCATGATGTGGGCGAGGCCCCGGACGAGGCTCGGCCCGCTCGGCTGGATGGATCCCTGGAAGACGCGCTGGACGAGGCCGAGCGCGTCGTCCATCCGGTGGGCGTTGACGGCCTCGACCGTCCGGGCCAGCAGCAGGAGCGAGCGCGCCGACGGCTCGCGCTCGGCGAGGATCGCCAGGGCGGCCGTGATCCGCGAGCTCCGGGGGAGGTCGATGTCGGCGAAGGCCAGGAGCAGCCCGGCGACCGCCGACATGTAGTCCGTCTCGTCCGGGTCCCATCCCTCGAGCGCCCCGACGGCGGCCACCTCGCCGAGGTAGTGCTCCGCCACGTCGGGCTGCCCGTCGAGCGCGTAGGCGGCGGCGGCGCAGGCGAGGGCGCGAGCGCGCCAGCGCGGGTCGGCGGCGACCGTCGGGAGGTGGGCCAGCAGGCGCTGCGCGTGCATGACCGCCTCGACCGGGACCCCCGCCGCCAGGTAGGCCTCGGTGAGCGCGGCCTCCAGGGCGAGGCGGGTCTCGAGATCGAGGGTGAGGTCCCGCGGGTCGGGACCGGCGAGCCGCAGCTCGGTCGCGATCGCCAGCGCGGCCTCGACGTCGTTCGCGTCGTCGACGCGGACCCGCGCCATGATCACGCCGGCCGAGACCAGGCGCCGGTCGCCGTGGTCGAGCGCGGCGAGGGTCGCGAGGTCGGCGGCCCGCAGGGTGTCGAAGTCGCGCATCGACGGGTAGGTCCCGCCGCGCAGGGACGACTGGACCACCCGCACGGCGGCGCGCGCGAGTGACGCGAGGAAGTCGTCCCTCTGCCGGGGCCTCCCGGTTGCGGCTGCGGTGTCGCTTCGAGGTGTTGCCGGGGGAGGGGGAGAATCCAGAAGATGCGAGTCGAACGACACGAGGACCACCTCTAGCTGATCGGCCCCCCGCGACCGTGTCAGATTCTACAGGAGCGCGTCTCGATCGCGAGGGGAGATCGGTGAAGCTTCAATGACCGGTCCTCCGCGGTGCGCTCCGCCCGGCGTGGGCATCGCCACGCCGTCGGTCCAGCCCGGCCCGACCGGGTCCCGGCCGTGACCCGGCGCTGATCAGGCCCGTCGGAACAGGTCGGCCTCGAACCGGTAGGCGTCGCCCCGGTAGCGGTTGTGGCCGAGGAGGACCGGGGTGCCGTCGGCGGTGAACGCCACCTCGTCGCCGACGAGGATGGGTGCGTTCGGCGACATGTCGAGCAGGCGCGAGATCTCCGCGTCGGCGACCATCGCCATGAGCGTGTAGGCGCTGCGGTGGATCGTGATGTCGCAGGCGTCCTGGAGCACCTCGTAGAGCGAGGCGTCGGTGAGGTCGATCGTCAGCAGGGGAGCCGCGCGGTGCTCCGGCAGCACGACGACGTCGAAGCAGACGGGGGTCCCGTCCATCCCGCGCAACCGGTCGATCTGGATGACCGGGGACGCCGGCGCGACGCGCAGGCGCTCCGCCTCCGACATCGTGGCCGGCCGGACCTCCTGGCGCAGCACGGTCGCCGTGGGACGCAGGCCCCTGGCGCGGGCCATCTCCGTGAACGACTGCAGCGTGCTCGGCGCCTCTCCGAGCACGTGGCGCGGGACGAACCAGCCGCGCTGCGCCGATCGCTGCACGCGGCCCTCGGTCTCGAGGCGCCCCAGGGCGACCCGCAGCGTCGCGCGGCTGACGCCGAGCTGTGCCGCGAGGTCGCGCTCGCCCGGCAGCCGTGATCCGGAGGCGAGCCGGCCGACGTCGAGGTCGTGGAGGAGGGCGGCGTACGCGCGGTCCGCGGCTCCGGAGATCGTCATGGCGGAACCATACCAGTTGCACGACTTGGGCTAACCAGATGCTCTACTGGTCTAAAACTGGACTAACTGGGCTAATTGGGACTACCGTCTGGTCCGTCAGGTCAGTCGGCCTCGACACGCCCTGTCGGGACAGCCCAACGCGCACACCGGAGTGATGATGAAGGCACAGAAGAACCGTTCGATCCACCGCGTAGGAACCGTCGCATGTGCGGCCCTGGTCCTCGGCCTCGCCGCCTGCGCCCCCGGGGGCGGTGGCTCCGGCGCGACGACGTCGACGGCGCCGTCGGACGTCTCGACGGACGTCGCCGCCGCCGGCGACGTGACGCTCAAGCTCTCGGACTTCTGGAAGTCGGCCGAGGGCGAGTGGATCGACAACCGGATCGCGGCGTTCGAGGACCTGTACCCGAACGTGACGATCAAGCGGACCCAGGAGGAGTGGACGCAGCTCGTCTCGACGCTCAACCTGCAGCTGCAGGACGCCTCCGGGCCGGACATCGCGTCCGCGAACAACGGGTGGCAGTCCCTCGGCACGCTCGCCGAGGCCAACCTCGTGCTCAACCTCGACCCGTACGCCGAGCTCTACGGATGGAACGAGTCCGTCCCGAACACGATCGCGCGGCAGAACCAGTTCACGACGGACTTCTCCGCCATCGGCGAGGGCTCGTGGTTCGCGACGCCGGTGGCGCGCGCGACCCTCACGGGCCTGTACTACAACGTCGGGAAGCTCGAGGCGCTCGGCCTCGACGTCCCGACGACGCTCCCGGAGCTGGAGGCGGCCGCCGCCGCGGCCGCCGCGGCCGGTGAGGTGCCGTTCAGCTACAGCGGTCTCGACGGCAACACGGCCATGCTCTTCTCGCTCCAGGCGGTCTTCGGCACCGCGACGGACATCAACGACTTCATCTACGGTGACCCCGACGTCACGGCGGCGCAGTCCAAGCTGACCGAGGCGGCGGCCACGATGGTGACGTGGGCCGACAACGGCTGGCTCAGCCCCGACTTCGAGGGGCTCGACTCGCAGACGACGCTCGCCAGCTTCCTCGACGGCGACGGCGTCTTCCGGTTCGACTACACGGGGACCCTGGGGCTGACCGGCGACCAGCTCGACGAGTTCGGCTACATCCAGCTCCCGCAGGAGTCGGGTTCGGGCACCGTCGGCGTCGGGGCGGCACCGGCCGCGATGGTGATCGCCAGCAAGACCGAGCACCCGGACGTCGCCGCGGCGTTCCTCGACTTCCTGATGTCGGAGGAGTCCGCGCAGGCGGCCATCGATCTCGGCATGGTCCCGATGCTGCACAACGACCTGGACACCCCGTCCACCGGTCGCAGCCTCAACGAGGAGATCACCGCGGCCGCGTCGCTCAACGCCGACGACGGCTACGTCCCCTACTTCGACTGGTCCAGCCCCACGATGCTTGACACCGTCTCGCAGAACCTCCAGCTCATGCTGGCCGGCCGCGTGGCGCCCGAGGACCTCACCGCGGCGGTCGACGCCGACCGCGATGCGTTCCTCGCCCAGCTGGGGTCCTGAACCGATGTCGAACGCGGCCGCGACCGCCGCCCTTGCCGACGGGGCCACCGCGCACCCGTCGGCACGGGCCGGCGGCTCCCCCGCCGCGCGACGGCGGCGACGCATCGGCCTGCTCCTGGCCGCTCCCGGCCTGGCCGTCTACGCGGTCGTCGTGCTGTGGCCCCTTGTCCAGTCGATCCAGTACTCGTTCTACTCGTGGAACGGGACGTCCGCCTCCTCGACCTGGGTGGGGTTGCGGAACTACCTGAACTTCTTCACCGACCCGGTGCTGAGCGCCACGCTGGGCCACGTCCTGGTCCTGCTGATCTTCTTCTCGGCCATCCCGATCGCCCTCGGCCTGCTCGCGGCAGCCGTCATCACGCGGTCGCGGTCGAGGGGCGGGGCCGTCTTCCGGTGGATCTACTTCCTCCCGCAGGTGCTGACGAGCGTCGTCATCGCCCTCGTGTTCAAGCGGATGTACGCGCCGGAGGGGCCGGTGAACGAGACGCTGCGGGCGCTCGGCCTCGACGCGCTCACGCGCAACTGGCTCGGCGACTTCACCTGGGCGCTGCCGGCGCTGGGGCTGATCGGCACCTGGATCACGTTCGGCTTCTGCATGGTGCTCTTCATCTCGGGGGTCTCGGCGATCTCGCCCGAGCTGTACGAGGCGGCCCGCGTCGACGGCGCCGGGCCGGTCCGAGAGTTCTTCTCGGTCACGGTGCCGGGGCTGCGGGGTCAGCTCGCCGTGGCGATCACCCTGACCGTCACGGCCGCCCTGCGCACGTTCGACCTGGTCTGGATCACGACGAGGGGCGGGCCGGGGACCGCGACCCAGACCCCGGCGATCGCGCTGTACAAGGCGGCCTTCGTCAACCCTGACGTCGGGCAGGCGGCGGCGATCGGCGTGGTCATGGCGGTCCTGTGCCTCGTCATCGCCGTCGTCGTGACGCGCATCTCGGAGAGGGAGTGATCATGGGACGACGTGCCGAGAGGATCTGGAGCTACGCCATCCTCGGCGTGCTCGCGCTGGTCGTCCTCTGGCCGGTCGCGACGTTCGTCGCGGCCGCGCTCAGCCCCGACCGTGCCGGCCGACCCTCGACCGACCTTCGCTGGGACAACTTCGTCACGGCCTGGAACGACGCGAGCTTCTCCCGCTCGATGCTGGTCTCCTTCGCCATCACGGCGACCGTCGTCGTCCTCGCCGTGCTCCTCGCGGTCCTCAACGGGTACGCGTTCGGCGTGCTCGGGCTGGTCGGGGAGCGGGTGCTCTTCCCCGTCGTCCTGCTCGGGATGATGGTCTCGCTCGAGGCCATCATCGTCCCGCTCTACTACCAGTTCCGGGCGCTCGGGCTGACCGACTCCCTTCCCGGGGTCATCCTCATCCACGTCGGCATGGGGATCCCGTTCGGCGTCTTCTGGATGCGGGCGGCGTTCCGGACGCTGCCGCGCTCCGTCTTCGAGTCCGCCGAGATCGACGGCGCGAACCCCCTCCAGCTCCTGCGCTCGATCGCGGTCCCGATCGTGAAGCCGGCGATCTACACGCTCGTGCTGCTGACCTTCATGTGGACCTGGAACGACTACTTCCTCTCCCTCGTCTTCCTCCACGGGGACAACCTCACCGCGACGGTCGCCCTCGGCGTGTTCCAGGGGCGCTACGTCACCCAGATCAACCTCATGGCCGCCGGCGGGATCATCGTCGCCGCACCGGTCCTGATCCTCTACGTCGTCTTCCAGCGTCGATTCATCTCCGGAATGCTCAGCGGGGCAGTGAAGGAGTAGGCGATGGCGCACCGACACCTGTCCCTCCCCAAGGAGCTCCCATGTCCCTGACACCCGTCGTGCTGCCCGACGCCGATGCGGTCGGCGCCTCAGTCGCCGGCGTCGTCCTCCGACGCCTCGACGAGGCGGGCGACCGCCCGTTCCTGCTCGGCTGTCCCAGCGGACGCTCGGCGCTGCCGGTCTACCAGAGCCTGGCGCGAGCGGCCCGGACGGGCGCCGACCTGTCGAGTGTCGTCGTCGTCCTCATGGACGACTACCTGACGGGTGCCGATGACCACCCCGTCCGGGTCGACGTCGACCGGTCGTTCTCGTGCGTCGGGTTCGCCCAGCGGGAGATCCTCGCCCCGATCGAGCGCGCCTGCGCCTCGGCCGGGACGACGGCACCCACGGAGATCTGGGCACCGGACCCCGCCGACCCGGCGGCGTACGACGACCGGATCGCCGCGGCCGGCGGCATCGATCTCTTCCTGCTCGCATCGGGTGCGAGCGACGGCCACATCGCGTTCAACCAGCCGGGGACGCCGCGCGCGGCCGGGACCCACGTCGTGCGCCTCGGCGAGGCGACGCGCCGCGACAACATGGGGACCTTCCCGGAGTTCACGGAGCTCTCCATGGTGCCGACGCGCGGGGTCACCGTGGGGATCGACACCATCGCCTCGCTCTCCCGAGAGGTCGCGATGCTGGTCTGCGGGGAGCACAAGCGCGACGCGTTCCGGCGACTGGTCGCGGCGGACGGGTACGAGCCGGACTGGCCCGCGACCATCGTCGCCGAGTGCCGCGACGCCACCATCTACGCGGACCGAGCCGCCGCCTCGTCCTGGCCCTCGGCCAGCCTCCCGTCCTGACCTCCGTCCCCGTCCCACGAAAGGCACACCCAGAACATGGCACGCATCAAGCTCGTCTACATCGGCGGCGGCTCGTCCCGCGGCGCCGGCACCATCGCCTCGCTCCTGCACCACGGGGAGGAGTTCGACGGCTCCGAGGTCGTCATCCAGGACACGAACCCGGAGCGGCTGGCCGCGGTCGAGACGATCGGCAACCGCATCGCCCGCGCCAAGGGTCTCGACATCACCATCACCTCGACGACCGACCGGCGTGCGGCGCTCACGGACTGCGACGCCGTCCTCTCGAGCTTCCGGCCCGGTGACTTCGCGGCGCGCGCCCTCGACGAGCGGATCCCCCTCAAGCACGGTGTCATCGGCCAGGAGACGCAGGGCCCCGGCGGCTTCTTCATGGCGATGCGCTCGATCCACATCTACGAGGACATCGTGCGCGACCTCGACGAGGTCGCCCCGGGAGCGATCATCTTCAACTACACGAACCCGGTGAACATCGTCTCCCAGGCGGTCTCCCGCTTCACCGACCGCACGATCTGGTCGATGTGCGAGGGACCGATCACGTTCCCCCACACCGTCCTGCGCGCCGCCGGTCTCGACCCGGAGAAGGCCGATGTCGTCATGGCCGGCGTGAACCACAACTGCTGGTCGGTCTCGCACACCTACGAGGGCCGCGACCTCATGCCCCTGCTCGACGAGGCGTGGGAGGCGCGGCGCGACGACCCGACGCTGGACACCCACGCCTGGCGGATGCTCAAGCTCGCGGTGGCCATGAGGTCGGTCCCGAGCGACTACTTCGAGCACTACTACTTCGGCGAGGAGATGCTGCGCGAGCTCCGCGGACGCAGGACCACCCGGGCCGAGGACCTGCTGGCAGCCTTGCCGGGGTACTGGGAGCACTACGAGGAGCAGGCGGCGCAGGAGGTGCCGGAGCTGGACCCCGAGCGCTCCCGCGGGGGCATCCACGAGCTCGAGCTCGCCATCGACGTGATGAGCGCCCACTACAACGACACGGGTGCCCGCCTGCCGGTGAACCTGCCCAACGTCGGTGGTGCCCTGCCCGGGTTCGACCCGGACGTCGTCGTCGAGATGTGGTGCACGGTCGACGCGCGGGGAGTGCACCCCGAGCCGCAGCTCCCGCTGCCCCACGCCGTCCGCGGCCTGGTGCAGGAGCTTGCGGAGTACCAGTACCTCGCGGCCGAGGCGGCGTGGCGAGGCACGCGGGCCGACGGCATCCGCGCGCTCGTCGCGAACCCGCTCGTACCGACGCTCGCGGTCGCCGAGGAGCTCTACGACGAGATGGCGTACGCCCACCGCGCCTACCTGCCCGAGCGGCTGCTCAGGTGAGCACGGCGTCGGCCCGGAGCGGCTCGCTCCATCTCGCCGTCGACGCGGGCAACTCCAAGACGGTGGCGCTCCTCGTCGACGGCGGGGGACGCGTCCTCGGCCGGGGGCGCGCGGGCTGCGGGGACATCTACGGCGCCCCGAGCCCCGAGGATGCCCTGACGGCGGTCTTCCGCGCGGTCGACGACTCGCTGGCGGCGGCCGGGGTGCGCGACGCCGACCTCTCCTCGGCCGCCTTCCGGCTCGCCGGCGTCGACTACCCGGAGGACGAGGAGTACTGGACCGGGCATGTCCGCGAGCGGCTTCCCGGTCTCGGCCGGTTCTCGATGAAGAACGACGGCTACGCCTCGCTCCGGCTCATCGACGGCACGGGCGTCGGGGTCTCCATCACGGTCGGCACGGGCCCGGCGATCGCGGCCCGCTCCCGGGACGGCCGCGAGGAGTGCTCGGGGATGTTCGTGTTCGACCACCTCGGCGGTTCGGGTCTGGGAGCCGCCGCCATGGCGGCGGTGTGCCGTGCCTGGATGGGGCTGGCTCCGGCGACGGCACTGACGGAGTCCATGTGCCGGCTCTACGACGTCCCGGACGCCTGGGAGCTGCGGCACGCCTTCAGCCGACGGTTCGGGGCTCGCCCGGAGTCCGACCTCTGGCGCGCCGCGCGACTCGTCCTGGCCGCGGCGGACGAGGGGGACGAGGTCGCGCGGCGCATCGTCGGTGACCACGCCGCAGCGCTCGTGAGCTATGCGCGGTGGTGCGCGCGGCGGGTCGGCGAGGACGTCGCGAGCGGGCGGCTGCCCGTCCTGCTCAACGGCTCGGTGGCGACGTCGGAGCAGCCGGCGATGCGCGAGGCGCTGACGGCCGAGCTCGCGCGCGTCGCCCCCGCGGCGTCGGTGACGACCTCGCGGGGGTCCCCGCTCCTGGGGGCCGTCCTCGACGCGCTCGCCGAGGGTGGCGTCGATGTCGGGCCCGAGCTGCTGCTCCGGGTGCGGGACGACCACCCGAGCGACTTCCTGATGACCTGAGCCGGCCTCCGGCTCCCCTCCCTGCCCCACCCCCCGACCCGGCCGCGTCGACGATGCTCGCGGCCGACGACAGAGAAGGAGATCGATGTGACGCACGAGCAGACCACCGAGCTGGCGGTGACCGCGAGGATCCAGGAGTACGTCTCGACCGGGCCGGCCGAGCTCTTCGTGGAGCGTGCGGTGGACACGGAACGAACGCCGACGGCCGGCGCGACGCAGGTGCTGGTCGACACGACCGACCGCCACCAGACCATCGACGGGTTCGGGGCCTCCTTCACGGATGCGTCCGCCTACCTGGTCGACCGAGTGCTGCCCGAGGACGCGCGGGAACGAGCGATGACGGAGCTGTTCTGCCCGGCCCGCGGAATCGGTCTGTCGGTCGTGCGCAACCCGATGGGCTCGTCCGACTACTCCCGCACGGTCTACTCCTACGACGACCGGCCCGAGGGGACGACCGACCCCGAGCTGGAGCACTTCTCGATCGACCACGACCTCGAGAGCATCCTGCCGCTGACGCGCTGGGCCCTGGAGCTGAACCCCCGGCTGCAGGTGTTCGCGTCGCCGTGGAGCGCGCCGGGCTGGATGAAGACGACCGGGTCGATGGTCGGCGGCGAGCTGCTGCCGGAGCTCTACCCGACCTACGCCCAGTACTTCGTCCGGTTCGTCCAGGCGTGGGCGGAGCGGGGCGTGCCGATCACGGCGGTCTCGCCCCAGAACGAGCCGCTCTACGTCCCGGAGCACTACCCGGGGATGGGCATGACGGCGCTGGAGCAGATCGACTTCGTCCGCGAGCACCTCGCCCCCGCGTTCGCGGCGGCCGGGCTGACGACGAAGATCATGGGCTACGACCACAACTGGGACCGCCTGGACTACGCGTTCGACCTGCTCGACGAGGCGGCCGACGCGTTCGACGGGATCGCCTGGCACTGGTACGACGGTCGTGCGGTGAGCCAGTCCCGGGTCGGGCGGGACTACCCGGACAAGGAGATCCACTTCTTCGAGGGCTCGGGTGGGAGCTGGGTACCGGCGTTCGAGCCGGCCTTCTCCTACCTCATGGGCAACGGCATCGACATCCTCCGGCACGGCTCGCGGTCGATGATCCTGTGGAACCTCGCGCTCGACGAGAACAACGGGCCGACGATCCCGGGCTTCGGCGACAGCACGTGCCGCGGGCTGCTGCGCGTCGACCAGGGCGAGCGCACCTACGAGCTGACGCTCGACTACTGGGGTCTCGCCCACTTCTCCCGGTTCATCCGACCCGGCGCCGTGCGCGTCGGCTCCTCGGAGGCCGGGCCCGTCCGGAGCGTCGCGGCTCGCAACGAGGACGGCTCGGTCGTCGTCGTGCTCCTCAACGACGGGGACGAGCCGGTCGAGGTGGAGACGGTGGTCGACGCGTCGCCGGGCTCCGACCCCGTCGGTCGCGTCGTCAGCTCGCTCGGTCCGCGAGCAGCGGCGACGCTGGTCTTCTCGCCGGCCGCGCGCTAGGTCTCGAGGGGGCGCGGTCGGCGTCAGCGCTGGCCGCGCCCCCTCGATCGCGCCCTCTCGGCCTCACCCGCGGACGTCGAACCGCGCGCGGAGCAGGTCCCCGTCGCGCGACGAGCGGCCGACGAGCAGCTCGAACGCGCCGGGCTCCACGACGCGGCGGCCGTCGGCGTCGACGATCGTGCACTCGGCCACCGGGACGGACACGCGCACCCGCTCGGCCGACCCCGGCGCCACGACCACCCGGCGGAACGCCTTGAGCTCCTTGACCGCCCAGCTCACCGACGTCACGACGTCGTGCACGTAGACCTGCACGGTCTCGTGCGCGGGACGCGATCCCGTGTTGCGCACCGTCACCTCGGCCGTCACGGTGTCGTCCGGCCCGACCTCGCTGGTCTCCAGCGCGAGGTCGGTGTACTCGACGCTCGTGTACCCGATCCCCTCGCCGAACGCCCAGGCCGGCGCCTGCGTGAGGTCGGCGTAGCGCGACCCGTGCTGCCCGCGGATCTGGTTGTAGTACGTCGGCTGCTGGCCCGCGTGCCGCGCGAACGAGATCGGCAGCCGGCCGGACGGCTCGACGAGACCGAGCAGCAGCTCCGCGAGCGCACGCCCGCCGGCCATGCCAGGGTTCGCCGCCCAGACCACGGCCGCCGCGTCCCGCACGCACGGCGGCAGCACGTGCGGCTTCGAGGCGAGCAGCACGACGACGACCGGCCGCCCCGTCGCGACCATCGCCTCGAGGAGCGCGACCTGCCCGCCGAGCAGCTCCAGCGTCGCGGTCGAGCGGCCCTCGCCGACGACCTCGATCCGGTCCCCGACCACGGCGACGACGACGTCGGACGCCTCCGCCGCCGCGATCGCCTCGGCGAGGAGCGCGTCGTCCACCGCCGCCGGCTCGACGACGGGCGGGCGCGGCTGACCGTCCGGGAAGTGCGTGCCCTCCGGGTCGGGCTCGAGCGTGAGGATCTCGGCGCCGCGGGCGAACGCGATGCTCGACCCGGCCGGCGCGAGGTCGCGCAGCCCGTCGAGCACCGTCGTGATCATCTCCCGCGGCTGGCCGTCCAGCCAGCCGGCCTGCCCCGAGCCGCCGGCCCAGTCGCCGAGCTGGGTCTGGGCGTCGTCCGCGAGCGGGCCGACGACGGCGATCCGGACGGGGGCGTCGGTGCGCAGCGGGAGCGTCCCGTCGTTCTCCAGCAGCACGAGCGAGCGCCGCGCGACCTCGAGGTTGAGCTCGGCGTGCGCCGGGGCGCCGACGACCGCGCGCTGCCGCTCGGCGTCGGGCAGGCGCGGGTCCTCGAACAGCCCGAGCTCGAACTTGAGCGTGAGGATGCGCCGGACGGCGTCGTCGAACGCGTCCTCGGCCAGCAGCCCGAGCTCGACGGCCTCGAGCGCACCCTCGAAGAACAGCGGCGTCGTCATGACGAGGTCGTTCCCGGCGCGCACGGCCGCGGCCGCGGCGTGCGCGTGGTCGGGCTGCACCTGCTGCTCCCAGACCATCCGGCCGACGTTGTCCCAGTCCGTGACGAGGGTTCCCCGGTACCCCCACTCGCCGCGGAGCACCTCCGACAGCAGCCAGTGGTTCACCGTGATCGGCACCCCGTCCATGCTCTGGTAGCCGAGCATGAACGTCCGGCACCCCTCGCGCGCCACCCGCTCGAACGGCGGGAGGAACCACGAGCGCAGCTTGCGGCGGGAGATGTCCGCCTCGGACGCGTCGCGGCCGCCCTGCGTCTCGGAGTAGCCGGCGAAGTGCTTGGCCGTCGCGAGGATCGCGGTGGGATCGGTGAGCCCGTCGCCCTGGTAGCCGCGCACCATGGCGGCGGCGAGCTCGCCGATGAGCAGCGGGTCCTCGCCGAACGTCTCGCTCACCCGCCCCCAGCGCAGGTCCCGCGCGATGCACAGGACGGGGGAGAACGTCCAGTGGATGCCGGTCGCGGCGACCTCGACGGCCGTCGCGCGCGCCACCAGCTCGAGCAGGTCCGGGTCCCAGGACGCCGCCATCCCGAGCTGCGTCGGGTAGATCGTCGCGCCGGGCCAGAACGAGTGCCCGTGGATGCAGTCCTCGCCGACGAGCAGGGGGATCCGCAGCCGGGTCCGGGACGTCAGCTCGTTCGCGACGAGCAGCCGCTCCGGGGAGGTGTGCAGGATCGACCCGACCTGGCGGCGCAGCACGTGGTCGGCGAGGTCGTCGCGCGCGTCGAGCTGGAGCATCTGCCCGACCTTCTCCGCCAGCGTCATGCGGGCCAGGAGGTCCTCGACGCGGTCGGCGACGGGCAGGGACGGGTCGCGGAAAGCTGGTTCGGTCATCGTGTCGGGCCTCCCGACCCCGCGGTGGTCGCGTCGGCGGTGGCCTCGGTGGCCTCGTCGGTGGTGGCCTCGGTGGTCGCCTCAGCGGTCGCGGCCAGCTCGGGGCGGATCGCGGTCACGGGGTCGTTCACGTCGAGCCCCTTCTTCTTCATGGCACGCGCCCGCTCGCCGGCCGAGCGCAGCCGCGGGTTGACGTACTCGTCGATGCCGAAGTTGATGAGCGAGAGCGCGACGCCGATGGCGGCGATGCACAGGCCGGGCGGCAGGTACCACCACCACTGGTTCTGCCGGAACGCCCCCTGCGCCGAGGCCCAGTTGAGGATCGTGCCCCAGTTGTACGTCGTCACCGGGATGACGCCGATGTAGGACAGCGTGGTGAGGCCGAGGATGGCGGCCGTCACCGTCCCGACGAAGCTCGCGGCGATGAGGGCCATGAGGTTCGGCAGCATCTCGATCGTGATGATCCGGCGCAGCGGCTCCCCGTTGGCGCGGGCCGCCTGGACGAAGTCGCGGTTGCGCAGCGACATCGTCTGCGCCCGCAGCACCCGCGCGCCCCACGCCCAGCCCGTGAGCCCGAGGACGGCCGCGATCAGGACGATCGGCGGGTCCTCGAACTGCGAGGCGACGATGATGATGAGCGGGAGGCCGGGGATCACGAGGAAGACGTTCGTCAGCGCCGACAGCGCCTCGCTCTTCCACCCGGTGAGGTAGCCGGCGACGACGCCGACGGTCAGCGCGATGATCGTCGCGATGATCGCGGCGAGGAAGCCGACGACGATGACGCCGCGCGTCCCGTGGATGACCTGGCTCAGGACGTCCTCGCCGATGTGCGTCGTGCCCAGCAGGTGCTCGGCCGACGGCGGCTGGAGCCGCGCGGTCGGGTCGACCTTGGTCGGTGGGTAGGGCGCGAGCACGTCGGCGAAGATCGCGACGAGCACGAAGAACCCGAGGATCGCCAGGCCCGTGAGCGACTTGGCGTTGCGGAACATCGCGAAGGACGAGGCCAGGGCGGCCCCGAACGAGCGGGGGGCGCGGTGGTGCGTCGCGTCGGCCTCCCCGGGCTGAACACTGGTCTGGTTCGCTGGAGCTGTCATCGCTCAGGCCTCCGTCTGGCGCGTGCGCGGGTCGAGGAACGCGTAGGCGACGTCGGCGAGGATGTTCGCGACGAGCACCGAGAGCGTGATGACGAGGAACACGCCCTGCATCAGCGCGTAGTCCTTCGCGTTGGTCGCGTCGAGCAGCAGCTTTCCGACGCCGGGGTAGCTGAAGACCATCTCCATGACGATCGTCCCGCCGACGATGAAGCCGATCGACAGCGCGAAGCTCTGGATCTGCGGCAGCACGGCGTTGCGGGCGGCGTAGCGCCACAGCACGCGGCGGTTGGGCATGCCCTTGGCCTGCGCGACGGTGATGTAGTCCTCGTCGAGCACGGTGAGCATCATGTTGCGCATGCCGAGCATCCAGCCGCCGAGCGAGGCGATGACGATCGTCGCGGCCGGCAGCGTGCCGTGGTGGATGACCTGGCCGATGAACTCCAGCGACCACTCCGGCTTCATCCCGACGCCGTAGGCCTTGCCGATCGGGAACCAGCCGAGGTTGACCGAGAACAGCGCGATCGCGAGCAGGCCGAGCCAGAAGTAGGGGATCGTGCCGAGGAAGGTCGTGATCGGGATGAGCGCGTCCAGCCGGCTCCCGCGCCGCCAGCCGACGACGGCTCCGCCGACCGTTCCGATCGTGAACGACACGATCGTCGCGAAGCCGACGAGGCCCACCGTCCACGGGAGCGCCTGCCCGATGACCTCGGTGACCGGCCGCAGGCCGTGCAGCAGCGACACCCCGAGGTCGCCGCGCAGCAGCAGGCCGAGGTAGTCGACGTACTGCTGGAGCAGCGACTTGTCGGTGTCCAGCCCGAGCAGCGAGCGCAGCGCGTCGGCCGCCTCGGGGGTGACGTTGCGGTTGCGCGAGAGGTAGGAGGTGACGGCGTCGCCCTTCATCATCCGGGGGAGGAAGAAGTTGATGGTGACGGCGGCCCACAGCGTGAACAGGTAGAAGGCGGCGCGACCGCCGAGGAAGCGCCACGGGATGCGCGACCGGCCCTTGACGACGGCGGTCGCGGTCGTGCCGACCTCGCGGGCCTCGACCTCGGGGCCGAGCTGGGGCTGGACGACGCTCACTGCGCACCTCCGTGGTCGCGGGACGCCGAGGCGAAGTGCTTCTCGGGATCGGGGGACGCTGCGCGCAGCTCCCGGGTGTAGGGGTCCTGGGGATGGAGGATGACGTCGTCGGCCGGCCCGTGCTCGACGACGCGGCCCTGGTTGAGCACGAGGATCTCGTCGCTGAAGTGCCGGGCGGTCGCGAGGTCGTGGGTGATGTAGAGGACGCCGAGGCCCTCCTCGCGCTGCAGGTCGGCCAGGAGGTTCAGCACGCCGAGGCGGATGGACACGTCGAGCATCGACACGGGCTCGTCGGCGACGAGGAGCCTGGGCCGCGACGCGAGGGCGCGGGCGATGGCGACGCGCTGGCGCTGGCCGCCCGAGAGCTCGTGCGGGCGACGGTCGATGACCGCGTCGGGCTCGAGGCGGACCCGCTCGAGCAGGCGCCGCACCTCGTCCTCGGTCTCCTCGCGCGGGACGACGTGGTCCAGGCGGAGCGGACGCTCGACGTGGTGCCGGATCGAGTGGTACGGGTTGAGCGAGGCGAACGGGTCCTGGAAGACCATCCGGAGCTGCTGGCGGTAGGTGCGCAGACCCCGGCCGTGGCGCGGGATCGGCGTGCCGTCGAGCAGCACCTCGCCGTGCGTCGGCCGCTCGAGCTGGGTGAGGATCTTCGCGATCGTCGACTTGCCGCTGCCGGACTGGCCGACGAGCCCGATCGTGCGGCCCGACTCGAGCGTGAAGCTGACGTCGTCGAGCGCCTTGATCTGGCCGGCGCCGCGGACGTTGTAGATCTTGGTGACGTGGCGGACGTCCAGGACGGTCATCGTGCCACCACCCCCTTGTCTCCGGTCAGCCGCGGGAACGAGGACAGCAGCGTCCTCGTGTAGTCGTCGCGGGGGTCGGTCCAGATGTTCTCGGCGGTGTCGAGCTCGACGATCTCGCCCTCGCGCATGATCGCGATCCGGTCGCTGATCTCCAGCAGCAGGGGCAGGTCGTGAGTGATGAAGACGACCGAGAAGCCGAACTCGTGGCGCAGCTGGGAGATCTGCCGGAGGATCTCCCGCTGGACGAGGACGTCGAGCGCCGTCGTCGGCTCGTCCATCACCATGAGCTGGGGTCGCAGCGCGAGGGCCATCGCGATCATGACGCGCTGGCGCATGCCGCCCGAGAGCTCGTGCGGGTAGGACCGGCCGCGCTGCGCGCCGACCCTGACGATCTCCAGCAGCTCCGCGACCCGCGCTCGGCGCTCGCGCCGGGTGAGCGACGGGCGGTGGATCTCGAACACGTCCTCGAGCTGCGCGCCGATGGTGGCGACGGGGTTGAGCGCGTTCATCGCGCCCTGGAAGACCATCGAGATCTTGTCCCAGCGGAACCGGCGCATCTGCTCCGGGTCGAGGGCGTTGACGTCGATGTCCTCGCCGCTCGCGTCGTGGAAGACGACGGAGCCGCTGGTGATGACCGCGGGCGCCTTCAGCAGGCGCTGCACGCCGTAGGCGAGGGTCGTCTTGCCGCAGCCGCTCTCGCCCGCGAGCCCGAGGATCTCGCCGCGCTGGAGCTCGAGGGTCACGTCCGTGACGGCCCGCACGGGCGGGTCGACGTCGTACACGACGGAGAAGCCGCGCACGCTCAGCAGTGGGTCTGACATGGGGAAGCCCTTCGTCGGTCGGCGAGCCGGGTGGGCTGGCGCGACCGCGCCAGCCCACCCGGCCCGAGGCGTCACTCGGCCGGCTGCAGCTTCGTCAGGATCTGGACGATCGACTGCTGGGTCGGGTCGGCCGACGCGTACGGGTCGTCGGCGCTCGGCCACCCGACGTAGTTGCGCGTGTTGTACTCGCCGAGCAGCGGGTGCGCGCCCAGCGGGATCGCCGGGACGTTCTCGGCGAACGCCTTCTCCAGCACCGTGACGGCGGCCGTGCGCGCCGCGTCGTCGGAGGCGTTGGCGTAGGTGTGCAGGGCCTCGGTCACCGCCGGGTCGTCGAACCGGCCGAAGTTGAACTGGGCCTTGTCGTCGACGATCCACTTGGGGTCCATCGTGGAGGTGTAGAGGCCGTAGGCGTTGCCCGTGTCCTCGAGCCAGTGGATGATCGCCTGGAAGGTGCCCTCCTGGCGCGCCGCGTCCCAGCCGCCCCAGTCGGGCTGGTCGACCTTGACCTCGATGCCGAGGCCCTCGTTCAGCTCCTCGGCGATGAGTGCCTGCTCGGTGTTCCAGTCGCTCCAGCCCGCGGGGACCGAGATCGAGAAGGACACGGCCGTGCCCTCCGGGTCGAGCAGCTTGCCGCTGCCGTCCCAGGTGTACCCGGCGTCGGTGAGGATCTGCCGGGCCTTGTCGATGTCGACGGAGTAGTCCTTGCCCTTGAACTCGGGCTGGATCTCGTCCTCCAGCAGCGAGCCGAGGCCGGTCTCGTTCCAGATCACCTCGCTCGCGCCCTCGCGAGCGATGTCGACGTAGGCCTGGCGGTCGATGGTCCACGCCAGGGCCTGACGCAGGGCGAGGTCGTCGAACGGCTTCGTCTGCAGGTTGAAGAACACCGTGGCGGCGCCGGCGGTCGGCGCGGCCCAGAAGTGGTTGGCCTCGTCGGCGGCCAGGTAGCTCGACTCGATCTGCGGGATGAACGCCTGCGCCCAGTCCGCCTCGCCGGAGACCAGCGCCGTGGTGAGCGCCGCGTTGTCGCCGTAGGAGACGTAGTGCAGCTCGGGCACGGCCAGGTCGCCGCCCCAGTAGTTCTCGTTGGCCTTGAGCGTCACCGACTCGGTCGACCAGTTGTCGAGGACGTAGGGGCCGGTGCCGACGAGCAGGCCCTCGTCCGTCAGCGGGTCGGTGTTCGGGTCGGCGATGTTCTCCCAGATGTGCTTGGGCACGATCGGGATGTGCAGCACGCGGGCCTGGGCGGTGTACTTCGAGTCGGCGAACGTCAGGGTGATCGCGTCGCCGTCGACGGTCGCGCCCTCGTAGTTCAGGCCCGCCGTGTCGGTGAGCTTGCCGGTGAGGTACTGGTCGAACGTGAAGACGATGTCGTCGGCCGTGAAGTCCGTCCCGTCGCTCCACTGGACGCCCGAGCGCGGGACGACCGTGACGGCCGTGTAGTCGTCGTTCCACTCGACCGACTCGGCCAGCCACGGCGTCGTGCCGAGGTCGCCGGTCTGGTTGACGAGGGCGAGGGTCTCGAAGATGACCTTGCCGTAGCCGTACTTCGACGCGGACGAGTCGCCGAGGTAGGGGTTGTGCGACTCGGTCGTGATGGCCCCGTCCGGCTTGGCGATCGTGAGGGAGGCGCCCGTGGCGGCTCCGCTGCCGCCGTCGGTCGAGGTGCCTCCGGACGAGCCGTCGCCGCCGTTGCCCGACGTGTCGCCGGACGAGCAGGCGGCCAGTGCCGAGGCGCCGAGTGCGGTGATCGCGCAGGCCGCGATCAGTGACTTCCTGAGCTTCATTGCTTCTCCTTGCAGGCGGGTCGGTGGGTGCGGCTGCCGTCGGGCGACCCTGACGCGACGGCTACTTACTATCGAGAAAGTAAGTTGCCGGCGAGGTTACCATGGAGTAAGTGACGGTGCCCGCGAAGGGAAGCAGTGATGGAGAGCTCGACCGAGGTCGCCCCGGTGGCGACCGAGGAGACGGCAGCGCCCCCCGGGGCTCCGGCGACCGCGCCCGCCGCCGGGGCGCGCGGGCCGGCCGGACGCGTCGGCGTCCGACCCGAGACGCGCGCCAGGCGTGAGCGGATCCTGCGGGCGGCGGTCGAGACGTTCGGCAACAAGGGCTACACCAACGGCACGCTCGCCGACATCGCCGAGCAGGTGGGGATGACCCACGCCGGGGTGCTGCACCACTTCGGGTCCAAGCAGAAGCTCCTGCTCGAGGTGATCTCCTACCGTGACCAGGCGGATCTCGCCGACGTCGGGACGGACCACATGCCCGGCGGGCCGGAGCTGTTCCTCCACCTCGTCAAGACGGCGTTCGCCAACGCGCGCCGGCCCGGCATCGTCCAGGTCTTCACGGTCCTGACCGGCGAGTCGGTGACCGACGACCACCCGGCTCGCTCCTACTTCCAGCGGCGCTACGAGATCCTGCGCAGGGACGTGACGGAGGCGTTCGACGAGCTCTGCGCGCAGGAGGGCGTCACTGACCGCGCGAGCATCGCCGCCGGTGCCGCGTCGATCCTCGCGGTCATGGACGGGCTCCAGCTCCAGTGGCTGCTCGACCCCGAGGCCGTCGAGCTGGGTGAGGCGTCCGAGTTCGCGATCCGGGCGATCGTCAACGGGGTGGTGCGGCCGGGACCGGCCCTCGAGGACTACGTGCGCGCCTGAGGCGGTGCCCGCCGCTCCCGCGAGGTCGCGAGCGCCCCTGCTCGGCCTAGCCGACGGCGACGACGAGTGCCGCGGTCGCGGCGAGCAGGGCCAGCGGGGCGAGGAGCAGGCCCTGCCGGACGATCGTCGCGGCGGGCACGTGCAGGAAGACCTGGCGGCAGCGCTGCCACCACAGCACGGTCGCCAGCGAGCCCCACGGGGTGACGAGCGGGCCGACCCCCGTGCCGACGAGGAGGGCGGCCACCCGCAGGGGCTCGCCCGTCGTCGCGGGGTCCAGCGCGAGGAACGCCGGCAGGTTGTTGACGGCGTTGGCGGCGAGCGCGCCCACCGTCGCGAGCCGCAGCAGGTCGAGCGGGCCGGTGCCCGTCCCGGCTAGGGCCGCGGCGATGCCGCCGGCGCCGACCGCGGCGGTGACGACGACGAAGAGCGAGCCGACCACGATCAGCATCCGCCACGGCACCAGATCGGCCGCGGGGACGGGCAGCGAACGGCGGCGTACCAGCGTCGCCGCCAGCAGGACGAGGGCGGCCGTGACGCCCGCCGTCGCCGGCGGCACCCCGACGACGAACGCGATCCCCATGAGTGCGACGACGACGCCGACGATGCGCAGCAGCCGCAGATCCGGCGGGCCCGGTGCCTCCGCCGGCTCGTAGCCGCCCCGCAGCGAGCGGCGGTCCCGGATGGCAAGGACGAGGATCGTGACGACGATCGAGGCGAGCGCCGGTGCCCACATCAGCCCGAGGTAGCTCGCGCCGGCGCGACGCAGCTCGTGGTCGGCCAGCAGGTTCGTGAGGTTGGAGACCGGGAGGACGAGCGACGCGGTGTTCGCCAGGGCCAGCACCGCGAGCGCGAACGGCAGCGGGGACGTCCCCGTGCGTCGCGCCAGCGCGATCACGACCGGGGTCAGCAGGACCGCCGTCGTGTCGAGCGAGAACAGGGCCGTGCACACGACCGCGAGCAGCGTCACGAGCGCCCAGAGGATCCAGCGTCGTCCGCGGGCGACGTCGGCCGCGATCCCGGCGGCGGCCGTGAACAGGCCGGCCCCGGCGCACAGCTCCGCGACGACCGTCAGGGCGGCGACGAAGAGCAGCACCGGTCCGGTGCGCTCGGCCAGCGCGAGGGCGCGCTCCAGCGGGAGCCAGCCGGCGACGAGGACGACGGCCGCCGCGGCGGGGGCAAGGAGCCACCAGGGCTGCGGCCGGTGCCCCGCGGCGCCGCCTGTCTCCGGTCGAGGCTCGGGCACGCGGTCACGGTACTCCCGCGGACGTGCTGCCGGTCGTCAGGTCCGGGACGGCGCGACGGGGCTCCGTCCGGCGAGCAGGGACGCGAGCGGGCCGAGGATCGGCACGGCGAGGACGGCCAGGGACCAGGCGAGGAGCGCGGCGCCCGCGCGGCGGCCCGGCCCCTCGCGGAGCATCGAGCGGAACGCGAGGACGATCAGCGTGAGGTTGAGCGCGGCGACGACGACGAAGGCGAGGTCGTACCAGGGGCCGAGGAAGGTCGCGGTCTCCGGCACGTCGGTCTCCCTGGTGGAGTCGTTCGAGTGGTGGTGCCCCTCACCCTCGCACGGCCGCGCGCGAGCGCGCCAGCATCCCCGAGCGGAAATCCGATGGACCGGGCGGCCGTGGGCGGCCAGGCTGATGGCGTGACGACGACCGTTCTCGAAGCCCCGCCCGTTCCGCCCTCGCCCGACCACCCCGACGTCTGGGCGTACGCCGGGTACAACCGGCTCACCCGCGACCTCGAGGTCGAGCTGCTCGGGCACTCCGACCGATGGGCGCCGCTGCCCATCTCCCTCGCCTTCCTCACGGACAGCGACTGGCAGCGCAGCATCCTCCTCGTCGCGGTCCGCGACGGCGTCGCCGAGCCGGGGGCCGACGACGTCGTGGGAGCGGCCGAGGTCCGGATCCCGCTCCGGGACAACCTGCGCACGGGCCACGTCTTCGTCGTCGTCGACGAGCGGGTCCGCGGTGCCGGGATCGGGACCGCCCTGCTGGAGCGGGCGGAGGCCTGGCTGCGCGCGCAGGGCCGCGACCACGTCATCGGGTGGAGCACGGTGGCGCCCGAGCCCGAGCCGGGGCCGGGCACGCTCGAGGCGCCGACCGGCGCCGGCCGCGTCCCCTCGGACGATCCAACGGTGGCGTTCCTGCTCGGTCGCGGGTACCGCCTCGAGCAGGTGGCCCGCGCGTCCCAGCTCGACGTGCCGCGTGACGCGGACGAGCCGCGGCGTCACGCGGCGCTCGCGGCCGCGGCCGCCGGTGCGGACTACCGCGTCCTGCATCTCGACGCGGCGGCGGCCCAGGATCACCTCGACGCCCTCGCCCGTCTGCACACGCGGATGAGCACGGACGTGCCGCTCGCCGACCTCAGGGTCGAGGAGGAGGTGTGGGACGCCGAGCGGGTGGCCGAGTACGTCGCGGACTACGAGCGCTCGTGGCAGGAGATGCGGCTCGCCGTCGTCGAGCACGTGCCGACCGGTGAGCTGGTGGCCTACACGGAGCTGCAGATCCCGGCGTTCCCGGAGATCGAGTTCGGGTTCCAGCGCGACACGCTCGTGCTGCGCGAGCACCGGGGACACCGGTTGGGGATGCTGGCCAAGGCCGCCAACCTCGAGCTGCTGGTGCGCGAGCGGCCGTGCGTGCGCCGCATCCACACCCAGAACGCGTCGGAGAACGAGCACATGCTCGCGATCAACGTGGCGCTGGGTTTCCGCACGGTCGCGGTCCAGGCGGGCTGGCAGAAGGGGCTCGGGGCGGTCTAGCCGCGTCCGGCTGGCGAGGCCGCCGGACCGTGACCCCGAGCAGCACGCCCGCGATCACCAGGAGCAGTCCCACCGCCTGGAGGATCCCGAACGGTTCGGCGGCGAGGAACACCCCGAGCGCGACGCCCGTGACCGGGTTCAGCAGCCCGATGACGCCGACCACGGACCCGGGCAGTCGGGCGAGGCCGGTGAACCAGGCCGCGTAGGCGAGGGCGGTGGCCACCAGGATCACGTAGGCGAAGCCCGCGAGCGCCGGCCCGTCGACGGCGGGTGGAGCTCCGTCGACGATCAGGGCGAACGGGAGCACGACGAGCGAGCCGGCGACGAGCTGCCACGAGGTCATCGTGAGCGGCGCGACGTCCGCGCCCCACCTGGCCGTGAGGACGAACCCCAGCGAGGAGGAGAGCATGGCGCCGATGGACGCGACGACTCCCCAGCCGTTCACGGGTCCGCCGCCGAAGCCCATGATGACCACCACGCCCGTGATGCCTACGAGAGCCCCGAGCACGGCGACCAGGCTCGGGCGCTGCCGCAGTACGAGCCAGCTCAGCAGCAGCATCGCCGCCGCGGAGGTGGACATGAGCGTCGCGGCGAGCGAGGTCGGCAGGAGCTGGGCGGTGACGTAGACCAGGACGTTGAGCCCTCCGACGGTCAGCGTGCCGAGCACGAACGAGCGCCACCACCAGCTCCCCCGCGGCAGGCGTCGCACGAGCAGCAGCACCAGGAGGCCCGCCGGCAGGCACCGGATCACCGCACCCCACAGCGGAGCATCCGCTGGCAGCACCTGGCGGGTGACGTAGTAGGTGCTGCCCCAGGCGATCGGCGCGATCGCGGTGACGAGGACCCATCGCCAGGACTTATCTTCCATGGAAGATATAGTACGCGACCCGGTGGATAGAGTGGCGACATGGGTGCTTCGCCGGATCGCGTCGATCGCATCCAGGACCAGTGGCGCAGGGAACGGCCCGACCTCGACCCGTCCCCGCAGGGAGTGATCGGCCGCGTCCATCGCCTCGCCCTGGAGCTGACAGCTCGGCTCACCCCGGTGTACGAGGCGCACGGGCTCAGCGAGGCCGAGTTCGACCTCCTCGCCTCGCTGCGCCGACGTGGAGCGCCCTACGAGCTTCCCGCCGGCGAGCTCGCCGACCACACGATGGTCACCACCGGCGGCCTCACCAAGCGCGTCGACCGGCTCCTGGCCCGTGGCCTGGTCGAACGCCGGGCGTCGGACGAGGACGCCCGGCGCCGCTTGATCCGTCTCACCGGTGCGGGCCGAGCGCTGATCGACGAGGCCTTCAGTGCCCATCTCGCGAACGAGCACCGACTGCTGCGCGGTCTCGACGCCGACGACCTCGCGGCGATGGAGTCGATCACCCGACGCTGGCTCCGGCTGCTGAGCGACGACTCGTCCCCGCCGTGAGGCCGCCGGCGCCACGCTTCGCGCGACGGTGACGTCGGCGTCGTCGGTTGGAGGAGGTCGTGGACGGGCGATCGATCGCGACGGCGGTGCTGGACGAGCGCGCGGCGCGCGGTGCTCCCGAGGCCCTCGTCGGTCCGGTCGCCCCGGAGGGCGGCCGGACCGACGAGGCGACGGCGGTCGACCCGCGACTAGCGCGTGGTGCGCCGTGCCCTGCGCGAGCGGAGGACCAGGCCGGTTCCGACCGCCGCGGCCAGGAGGGCCGGCAGGAGCACGGCCATCGGGTTCGCGCCGGTCGAGGGGAGCGGCCGGCCGTCGTCGTCCGTCGGGCTGGGGCTGGGCGACGCTGCGGACCGGGTGACGACGAACTCGGCCGATCCCTCCCGGTCGGAGGTCACGCCGGTCAGCGTGATCGTCCGCGTTCCGGGAGCGACCTCGGGGACGGTGAAGGCGTGGCTGACGGCCCCGTCGGCGTCGGCCGTCACCAGGACGGCCCCGTCGTTCGTGGAGCCGACGACCCGAACGGTCTCGTTCGGGAGGAAGCCGGTCCCCGTGACGGTCTGGGCCTGGCCGATCTCGCGGGTCGCGTGCTCGAGGTGCACCCCGACCTCCGGGGCCGTGACCTTGATCCGTGCCGTGTCGTCCGCGCGCACCCCGTCGACCGTGAAGCCGACGGTGGTCACCGCGGTGTCGATACCGGCGGTGAAGGTCGCCTCGAAGGTGCCGTCGTCGAGCGGGGTCGTCTCGCTGACGACCCCCGGCCCGTCGATCACGCTGATGTCGACCACCTCACCCGACCCGGTGATCGGCAGGCCGGTGGTGTCGACGAGCTGGACGACGATCCGGGAGGTCGACGTGCCGTCCGCGACCAGCTCGGCGGGCGTCGCGGTGATGGACGACCCGTCCGCCCCCAGGTCGGGGACGGCAAGGAACGTGTACGACCCGATCGGGTCGCCGAGGCCCGTGACGGCGTTGAGACGCAGGGACACGTCGACGGTGCCGGCGGGATGCGCCGGGGTGACCGCCCGCACCGTGCCGGCCGAGGCGTCCACCGTCACGTCGGTGCCGGGGTGGTCGACGTCCCCGAAGTAGACCGCCGGGACGAGGGACAGGACGAGCTGGTCCACCTCGACGGGCAGCGGCTGGTTGGCCTGCTCGCCGTTCCCCAGCCGACCGGACTCGCCGTTGCCCCAGGCGTAGATCGCTCCGTCGACCCCGACGGCGAGGGAGTGCTCGGCGCCGGCGCTCGCGGCGATGACGTCGACGTCGGGCAGGTCGACGAGCGCGGGGGAGGTCTGCGGGAGCGGCGTGCCGGTCCCGAGCTGCCCGTCGAAGTTCTCGCCCCAGGAGTAGAGCCGCCCGTCGTCGGTCCGCGCCAGGGAGTGGACGAACCCGGCGGAGACGGAGGTCGCCCGCGCCCCGGCCGGCAGCGTGACGGCCTGGGGCGTCGTGGCGAACGGCACGTCCTCGGGCAGGCTGCCGATCCCGAGCTCCCCGGTTCCGTTGTCCCCCCACGAGTAGACGGTTCCGTCGGAGCCGACGGCGAGGGAGTGGCGGAACCCGGCGGCGACGGCCGTCGCGCTCACGTCGGGACCGAGGTCGACCGCCACCGGGGCGAGCTCCCCGTCGGTGGTCCCGGTGCCGAGCTGCCCGGCCCCGTTGCCGCCCCAGGCGTAGACGAGGCCGTCCGACCCGACGGCGAGGGAGTGCCCGTCCCCGGCGGCGACGGCGAGGGCCCGGACTCCCGGGGCCAGCTCGACGCGGACGGGAACGAGCTTGCCGACCGCCGTGCCGTCGCCGAGCTGCCCCTCGTTGTTCAGGCCCCAGGCGTAGACGGCCCCGTCGGAGCCGACGGCGAGGGAGTGCCGCGCGCCGGCCGACACGGACTCGGCCCGCACCCCGTCGGGCAGGTCGACGCGAACCGGTGCCGACTCCTCCGTCCCCGGTCCCTGCTCGGCGTTGCCGAGCTGGGCGAACGTGTTGTCGCCCCAGGCGTAGACGGCTCCGTCCGAGCCGGCCGCGAGCGAGTGCGTCCCGCCGGCCGAGATGTCGACGGCGTGGACGCCGTCCGGGAGCGCGGCGACGACCGGCGTGGAGCTGTCGGTCAGCGTGGCGTCACCGAGCTGGCCGAGACCGTTCGAGCCCCAGGCGTAGACCGTGCCGTCGACGCCGATCGCGAGCGAGTGCGTCCCGCCGCCGGAGACGTCGCGCGTGACGTCGAGCACGAGCCCCGAGAGGGTGACCTCCTGACCCCCGCTGGTCGGCCCCGAGACCGGATCGATCCGCGGGTCGGCCTCAGCGCTCGTGCCGACGAGTCCGACGGCCACGACCAGAGCCGCGGCTCCGAGGGCCCGCCGACCGGAGACCAGGTGTCTTCGGTTGCTGTTCATGATGGTTCTCCAGTGTTCACGATGATTCTCCAGCATGTGGATAGAGGGGCGCCTCGACGTCGCCCGTTGCGGCGACGGGGCAGTGAACGGCGCTAGACAAGGGTAGGGCTGGGTGTCGGCGGCTCCTGCCGTCGTGCGGTACCTCCATGAAGGAGCGAACCCAGGTTCCCTGTGCTCGCGCGTGGTGGGCCGACCGTCAGCGGCATCCTCTGTCCAGGTGGTGCTCGCGTCTCTGGATGACCTCACGTGGTCGGCGCGGTGTCGCCGCCGGTGATGGGTGTCGCCTCCGTCTCTGCCTGGTCTCCCTCAGGTCGGGCACGGGCGGGGCGTCACCCCCGGTGCCGTGAGGTGTTCGCCCTCCGCCGACGGCTCGGTGCCCTCCCGCGTCGTGACGTCCGTCCTGTCGCATCTCCTCTCGTCGTCGCTGGTGCCTGTCCTGGCTCGACCCCCTCGGCTCAGTCCCCCGCGTGGAGGTCTCGGAGCGGCAGGTGGAAGGTGAGACGACCGCCGCCCCGGGGGCTTCTCCCGAGAGCCAGGTCGCCACCGCGTCCGCGCAGGCGTGCGCGGTGACGGGCCAGCCCGTGCAGCCGCGGCGGATCCTCGAGGAGCCCCTGCCCGTCGTCGTCGACGCTCACCCTCAGCGTGATCGGCGCGAGGGGCCCACCGCTCGGCGGGTCGGAAGGCTCGGTCCGCGCGCTGACCCAGATGGTGTCGGGACGCCCGTGCTTGAGGGCGTTGGTGACCGCTTCCTCGACCGAGTACAGGACCACCAGCCGCTCGGGCAGGGAGAGCGGGTCGGTTGCCGTGGCCGCGATCCCTCGCAGGGCGGGGTCGAGGTCGAGGTGGTACTCGATCGACGCGGGGAGGCGACTCATCATCAGCTCGATCGCCTCGGAGGTCCCGATGTCGACGGCGGCGGGGAAGAGGCTGCGGCTGAGCGGACGGACGTCCCTGTCCCGGAGCTCCTCCAGTGCGGCGACGTGCCCGTCCACCAGGTCCGACCACTCCCGGTGCCCCTGCGCGCGCAGGTCCGAGCTGGTCCGGTCGAGGCCCGCGATCACGACGACCAGCCGGTTCTGGATCGTGCCGTGCAGGGCATCGGCGACCACCTGCCGCACGCGCATCTCCTCGGCCTCGGTGTTCGCGATCGTGCGCGCCGCCTGCTCCAGGTCCGCGCGTCGGTGCTCCTCCGCCTCCCGGCTGCGCACCAGCAGGAACGCGGTCAGGACGGTCGTGGCCGTGGCGACGCCGTAGCCGAACACCCCGAGCAGCCACAGCAGAGCCGCGGACGGGACCCCCACGGGCGTGGCGTCGAGATTGGCCAGGGCGTAGGCCCGGGGGAGGGCGGCCAGCGGGATGGAGGCGATCGCGACGAGCCAGAAGGCGCTCCGACGATGACGCAGATGGAACCAGGCGACGACCCAGGTCGCCAGGACCGCCAGCCCGCACACGAGGGTGACGCCGAACGCGGCGATCGCCTGGGCGAGCATCTCCGGGAGCGGGTCGCCGCCGGGCAGGCCGCGCCAGACCGTCCACTCGAACGCCACGACGGAGGCGAAGAGCATCATGTTCGTCGCGGCGATCCAGCCGAGCATGTTCCGGTCGTGCCGGCTGAGGAGCACCTCGCGGCTCATCGCGCTGCGATCCGTCCCGTTTGCTCCAGGAACGCCAGGACCGCGGCGACCCGGCGGTTCGTCCGGGTCGAGTCGAGCTCGAGCGTGCGGTAGGCCGCGACGAGGTGGGCCTCGACCGACTGCTCCTGGATCTTCAGGCGCTCGGCGATCAGGCGGTTGGTCAGGCCCTGGGCGACCAGGCGCACGACCCGCAGCTGCGCCGGGGTCAGCGCGGAGACCCGGGAGCCGCGCCGGGGCTGAGCCGTCCGCGCCAGGTCGGGGTCGATGACCACCCTGCCCTCGGCGCAGGCGTGGACGGCTCGGACGAGCACGTCGCGGGTGAAGGTCGACTTCTTCGACAGGTAGCTCCACGGCCGGCTCACCTCCTGCTGCACGGCGGTGAAGAGCCCGGTGAAGTCCTCGCCCGACAGCAGCATGATCGACAGGCGCGGGTCGGCGCGCTGCAGCTGGACGCCGAGGCTGATGCCGTTGCCGTCGGTCAGGTTCACGTCGAGGATCGCGACGTCGGTGCTGCCGGGCGTGATGAGCAGCGCGGCCTCCTGCACGCCGCGGGCCGTGTGCACCACCCTCAGCCGCGGGTCGGCGTCCAGGGTGCGTGCCAGCAGCGAGCACAGCAGAACCTCGTCCTCGACGATGCTCACCCGGACGCTGCGTTGACTCGCCGTCTCATCCACGCGCGGTCGCCTCCCGGGCCGGGGCTGCGTTCCGGGCTGCGCCGCGCGCTGCGTTCCGCGCTGCGGACGCGTCGACGCGCGCCGGGCTCCTGCGGGCATGGCTGCGGTCCGGCGCTCGTCCTAGCGTCGTGGCCCGATCGTGCGACGCCGGGTGAGCAGGCGCGCGGCCCGAGCGCGCTCGGGCTCGGTGCGCACGGGGAGCGCCGCAGCCGCGTGCATCCCCGTGGCGGCTTCCGCGTATCTCCCCTTGCTGGACACCAGACACCCCAGACCACGTCCCTCACATAACAGACCAGCGGGCGCTCCCGCATGCCGCCGGCCACCAGCCGCGCGCGACGAGGCTACGCGGCCGCTTCGTCGGTGCCGCGATCCTCGCAGGGTACGCGCGGTGGACGCCGAGGGGAACCCTGTGGCGCCGGGCATCGAGGAGGCGCGGCGGTGGTGGCTCGCCCGGTGCGCGGCGACGTGGTCCGTCCGTCGCTGGGCGGGTGCTCCGACGCCGGTGCGGCGCCCGCCCGGAGCCTGACGGTCCGAGGGAGGGGAGGACGCGCCGCCTGGGTGCCCGGGTGTCGGATCCGTCGGGGGGCGGGTTGCCGGATCGCCGTGCCGGGCTGCCCGGATCACCGTGCCGAGGGGCCTCGAGCCGCACGCGTGCCGGCCCGTCGGGGTGGGGGTGGGCCGGCCGTCGGGGTGGGGGTGGGCCGGCCGTCGGCCACGGCGACCGGCCGGGCTCCCGGACGCGAGGGCGGGCTGGCTGACGGCCCCTCGAGACCGAGCGCCGGAGTGCTGCGGCGCTCGCGCGGCCGCAGCGGGTGGGGGGCCGATGCTCAGCAGGGGGGGGGTGAAGGGCCGGAGGAAGGAGTGCCAGCCCGCCCTCGTCCCCACCATCCTTCGGCCGTCGGACCCCGTCGACGAGCGACGATCGCGGCCCCCGCAACCGGACACGCAGGAAACCCCGAAGGGTCGGGGCGGCGGCGGTCACGCGGCGCCGTCGTCGTTGATGACGTCGATGGCTGCGTTCGGCAGGGGGAGCTAGGTGCTGCGCGATCAGGTACCCGTAGGCCTCGCCTTCGGACAGGATCGAGAGCGCCACCGGTCCGAGCACCGCGCGACGCCACTCCGACGGCCACCGTCGCCGACGCTCGTCCACCGTGCTCTGGACGGGGCGCGACGGCTCGGGCCCGCGGGCGGGGCGGGGCACGGCCTCGTCGAGGGTCAGCGGCAGGTGGACGGCGAGCCGTCCGCGACGACCTCGTCGGCCCAGGCGAGCAGCTCGGGGACGAGCGGTGAGTCCTCGGCGATCACGCCCATGTGGCTCCGGCCCGGGTACTCGTGCGAGGACACCGCTCTGCCGGCGGTGCAGAGCGCGGCGGTGAGGGTGCGCTGGATCTCGATCGGGACGACCTCGTCGTCCGTGCCCTGACCGAGGAACAGGGGCGCGGGCACGAGGCCGTCGGCGGTGTTCTGGACGAGGCGGTCGTGGACGGGCCCCGCGTCCAGGTCGAGCTGGTAGAGCCGGTCGTGGTCGCCGAGACCCACCCCGACCAGGAGCGTGACGAGCATGGAGCGATCGGTGGCGCAGCGCGATGCCGCGGACTCGGTGAACACGACACCGGCGGGGTGGGTGACGTCGGTGAGGGCGACGTCGGCGTACTCGTCGGAGTAGGGCACGACGACGTAGGAGGTGACGGCGTCGCTCAGCGGGCCGGGGCTGGCCTGGGTCACGCGTCGCGCGAGCGCAAGCGGGTCCGAGGCGGCGGAGAGCGCCGCGACCCCGACGACGTCCAGCTCGGGGGAGTACTCCGGGGCGATCTGCGCCGCCCACAGCGTCGCGTGCCCGCCCTGGGAGTGACCCCACAGCATCACCCGTTCCGGACTCCCTGCCCCCTCGATCTGACCGGCAGCGCGCGCCGCGTCGAGCGTCGCTCGTCCCTCCCCCTCGCCGATCAGGTAGGGGTAGCGCCCGGTGGTGCCCTGACCGGGATAGTCGGTGGCGACGACGACCCAGCCGCGTTCGATCGCACCGGCGATCCCGGGGATCGCCTCCTCCGTGAGCGCGTCGGGTCGCAGGCTCGGCGCGCAGGACCGGGCCACGCCCGTCGTCCCGTGCTGCCAGGCGAGCACGATCCGTGCCGAGCCGGTGTCCTGTGTCGGCACGGCCACGACGGCACTGGCCAGCGTGATCGAGCCGTCCGAGCGCGTCGTGGTGTACAGCATGCGCAGAGCCCGCGCGTCCGCTGGAGCTTCGCCCTCGTACGGGGCCACTCGGAGCAGGACGCCGGGCTGCTCCGGCAGGGGACCCGTCCAGGAGTAGAACGCATCGGGCGCCGGGACGTCGGACATCGCCTGGACCGTCACGGCCGCCCCTGGAACCGCGAGGGCCGCGACCAGGAGGGCGCCGATCAGGCGCGGGGCGGGACGAACGCGCCGGGCCGCCCGGGGCTTCGCTCGGACGGCACGCCAGGCCAGCAGGAGCCCGGCCACGACGAGGGTGGCGGCGATCGCCCACGCGAGCAGGAGCAGCGTGGCATCGGGCCACAGCCAGAACAGAACGGCTCCCGCTCCGCTGGCCAGCGCCCACACGGCACGCGTCAGGCAGGTGATGCCGGACCGGTGCCTCCGTACCGCGAGGGTCACCAGCCGCACGGCGTTCACCGCGGCCAGGCAGCTCAACGCGACCGGCACCAGCGGCAGGATGCGGACGCCCGCCACCGCGACGGCCACCGCCGCGGCGAGGAGGGCGAGCGCGGCCAGCCACCGATGCGAGGCGCGCCGGTCGGTCCGCAGCACGAGTGCGGCGGCGGCGAGCAGCGAGGTGGCGAACAGCCACGGCGACAGCTCGAGCGTCGTCAGCGGACGAGGCAGGAGGAGCACGCCCGCCGTGGCGCCGATGATGCCGCCGACGGCCTGCGCGACGCGAGGCCACAGGGCTGAGGGCGAGAGCACTCCGTCAGCCTAGGTGTCGGGGGCGACGCCGACGCCGCGAGGCGGCTCCGCCGCGCTGGCGCCGTGCTCGGTCGGTGATCGACGAGGGAGGGTCCGTCGTGCCGGCTGCCGATCGGTGCGACGTCTCGTGACCGTTCCGCCCGTGCTTACCGGGTCGCCCGCTCCCGTCCACCACCCGGAGCGTCGGGTGGTGGACGGGAGCGCACGTGAGACCGCTCGGCGACCTGCTGGCGACGGCCGAACGCTTCGGCCGCGCCACGGCGGCCGGCTCGGCCCCTCGGCCTGCTACCGGTCCGAAGCACCCCGATCGGTCATGGTGAGCGACCGGCGACGCAGGAGCAGCGCTCCGACGCCGGCAGCGACCGTGGCCGCCGTGGCCCAGGCGAGGCCTCCGCCGATCCCCGTGCTCGCGAGGTCGCCCGCGCGGTGCGCTCCTTGGCCCGATGCGGTCGGCGCCGAGGTCGCGGACCCGGCTGAGGTCCGCGAGGTGGGCTCGGAGGTCGGCTCCGGGGTCGGCTCCGTCGTGGGATCGGGCGTCGGCTCCGTCGTGGGATCCGGCGTGGGCTCGGGCGTGGGCTCCGGGGTCGGTTCCGTCGGCAGGTACTCGACCGTCGGGTTCCAGACGGTCGAGTCGGCCGCTGTCGTCACGTTCTGGTCGAGCCGGAACGTGATCGTGTCGCCGGCCGAGACGGAGGTCACCTCGCTGACCGATACCCCGGTCGTGTCGTCGAAGGCGAGCGTGTGCCAGTCGGAGTCCGCCGGCCACAGGCGCGTGGTGCCGTGCCAGAGGGCCAGGCGCACACCGTCGCCCTCGTGCGTCGCGAACTTCGCAGCGGTTCCGGTGATCTCGACCCGGCCGTCGCGCGGTGCGGTCCACCGGACCCAGACCTCGTTCCCGTCCGGGTGCAGATAGAGGCGGCTCGGGTCGGCCCAGACAGCGTCCCAGTCGTGAGGTCCCCGCCACCGACCGAGCTCGGTGTTCCAGGTCATCTCCACAGGGTCAGCCCCGGGGACGACGGTGAGGAAGTGCCATCCGCGCAGCCCCTGGATCGGCCCGAAGGCCCGTGCTGCCTCGTATCGGTCGGGGTCGTAGTCCTCGTGCGGCGGGACGTTGACCGGCCCGTTGACGGTGGTGGTCCCCGCCGAGCACACCAGGTGGACGTTGCTGACGAGGGAGTTCAGCCGCAGGTGCGGGTCGTCGGGCGAGCAGACCTGGACGCCGTCGATCGCCACTCGCTCGAGGGTGACGTCGTCGATCCGGCGACCCTCGTCCCATCCCTCCATGCGGATCTCACTGCTGCCGGTGCTGCCCTCGACGGTGATGTCGCGGAAGGTGATCCCGGAGATGTGCCCCGGCCACGTGAGGTTGCCCAGGAGCGTGCCGAACCAGAACGAGGGCTGGAAGGACAGGGCGATGAGGCGTTCGGCCTGCTCCACGCGGATGTTCTCGAAGGTGATGTCGCGGAAGTAGGTGGAGTTCAACGAGGCGATCGACATCACGGCGCGCTCCGAGAGCTGGCCGTGGTTGTCCCTGTCGTCGTAGCTGTACAGGACGTCGTTGTCGTAGAAGTGGATCCGCTCGTAGCTGGACGCCTGGGTCTCGGCCCCGAGGGTGATGACGTTGTTCGCGTCGGACCAGAACTGGGACCGGGTGATGGTGATGTCGGTGTTGGCGGTGCCGCGGGCTGGCTCCTGGGCGGGGTCGTAGCCGGGGTGGACGATCCCCTTGATGGGGATGTTGTCGTCGGCGGAGCGCAGGAACGAGTCGGCGATGCGGATGTCCTGCACGTTGATGAGGCCGAGGGCGTCGGTCGACGCGTACTGCGGGCTGACGACCTTGTAGTTGCGGAACTCCACGTCGGATGAACCGTCGACCGTGCTCGACCACCCCGTGCCCATGCGCGACACGATGATCCCGTCCACGAGGACGTTGGTGCTCTCGACCACGGTCAGCGGGATCATCGGATGGTCGGCCGGCATGTGGTCGAGAGCGACGACGCCGCGCCCCGTCACGTGCACGTCCTCGACGTCGTCGATCACCACGCGCCCGTTGATGTAGGCACCCGGCGAGAGATAGAGCGTCTGCCCGGAGCCGACCACGATCTGGTCGGCGTCGTCGTCGGCGTCGTAGAAGCCGGGCTCGACCCAGATCACCGCTGGGTCGTCCCGATCGGGCACCTCGACCGGCGCGTTGCCGAAGAGGTGCAGGGTCGGTCCCTGGTGGTTGCCGTCGAAGACCAGCGAGACGTTGGTCGGTCCGGACAGCTCGAAGGTCACCGTCCGACCGCTGCGCTCGGCCGAGAGGCCGAGCGAGGAGGGGGCGATCCTGACGTCCTGGAAGTCGAACCCGACCTCGACCTCGACCGTCACCGTGTCGGTGAAGTCGAACTGGCCGAACGCGACCTCCGCGCCCCAGCCGTTGCTGTCGGCGTACAGGCCGACCGGTTCCCCTTCGACGGTCGCCGCGAACAGCGTGGCCGCCGGGGCGCCCGCAGGCACGGGCGCGGTCTCGACGAACGGGGTCGGAGCCGCGTGGCTCGGTGGTCCGCCGGCGATGGCGGCCGCCAGGACGGCCGGGCCGAGCGTCGCGAGTGCTGCGCCTCGAAGGGTGCGTCTCATCAGTTCTCCTCATGCGTCATTGCTAGAGCTCGTCGCGTCATGCGCAACCGGTTGGTCACGGCAAGCGTCTCAGTCTCCGCGAAGACTGTCAAGGGCTGGGCTCGCGTCGTGAGGCTACCGAGCGAGGATCTGAACGACCGTTCGCGCAGGCCGACCCCGGCGCCGGAGGGCGACCGCGCTGCCTCGCCGACGATCTCCGGCTACTCTCAGGACACGCCGAACGATGAGAGGTGGGACGAGTGGAGCAGCAGGTGACCATGCGGGACGTGGCCGCGGTTGCCGGGGTCTCCGTGTCCACCGTGTCGCGCGCGCTCAAGGGGTCGGGGCGAATGGCGGAGGGGACCCGCCGTCGGATCCTGGAGGCGGCCGATCGTCTCGACTTCCATCCGAACGCGCTGGCCCAGTCCTTCGCGACGGGACGGTCGTTGACCGTCGGGATCCTCACGCACAAGGCGGCCGGCACCTTCGCGACCCCGGTGATCACCGGCATCATGCAGACGCTGTCCCAGCACGACATCGCGGTGGTCGTCTACGACGACCAGTCCAACCCCGCCTCGCGGCCCGAGAACCTGCGGAGGCTGCGTGCCCGCCACGTCGACGGGGTGATCGTCGTCGGTGACGGGACGGACCACTCGTTCCACAGCGTCGCCCACGCCCTGCAGGTTCCCGTCGTCTATGCCTTCGCCGTCTCGGAGGATCCGCGGGACCAGATGCTGCTGCCCGACGACCGCGCGGCCGGTGTGCTCGCGGCCGAGCATCTCCTCGCCATGGGGCGAACCCGGATCGCTCACGTGACGGCGAACGCCTCGTCTCGGGCGGTCAGGGAGCGCACCGAGGGGTTCGTCGGCCGGCTGGAGGAGCACGGGCTCGAGCTCGCGGCTCCCGTCCAGCACGGCGACTGGACGCGAGCGTGGGGGACAGCGGCGGGGGAGCTGCTGGACCCCGCAACGATCGACGCGGTCTTCTGCGGGAACGACTTCATCGCTCTCGGTCTCGTGCCGAGCCTTGTCCGCCGCGGCATCCGGGTCCCGGACGACGTCGCGGTCATCGGGTACGACAACTGGGCGAAGTTCGGCCTGCTCGACACCTTCCTCACCACGATCGATCCTCAGCTCGACCTGCTGGGGCAGCGGGCCGCGGGTCGTCTGGTCGAGGCGGCGACGGGCGAGCCTCGGGCCGGAGTGGAGACGACCGAGGTGACCCTGGTCCCCGGTGTGTCCAGCGGCGCTCTCGCGGACCGGGACGAGCGCTTCTACCCCATCTAGGCGTACCGACCCGCGTGATCGCGCCACCGGTCGACGGTCGAGCGGGATCGTCCGTCCGTCCGCGCGCGCCTGCCGCCCGCCTGGGCGCCAGTGACCACCCGTCGTCCGTCACCGGCCCGGGTGGTCCCGTGCCGGTGGTCCGGCAGCGACACCATCGACGATGCCCGACGTGATCGCGGACAGGACGTCGCGGCACGCAGTCAACCCGCGCCGTTTGAGCAACCGTTTGACAACCGATGCGCAACCGGTAGATCATGGCCCCGCCACTAGAAGAAGTCTCGGCGGGTCGAGCGTTTGCGCAACCTGTCGATCATCCTGCGGACGCTGTCGTCGGCAGGGAGGAGGAGTCGCATGAATCTCACACGGCCAGCTGGCGTCGCCACCCTCGCGGCGCTCGCGCTCGCACTAGCCGCCTGCTCGGGGTCGACCACCCCCGGGGGGAACGGGGCGACCGGCTCCGACGCGGGCACGGAGAAGGTCACGATCGTGGTCGGTGACCGGCCCAGCCCGGACCAGAAAGAGGCCGTCGCCCTGCTGGACTCGCTCATCGCCCAGTTCGAGGACGAGCACCCCGACGTGACGATCGAGTCCGTCGAGACGAAGTGGGAGGCCCAGACCTTTCAGGCGATGCTCGCCGGCGGCACCATGCCGACGGTGATGAACGTCGCCTTCACCGAGCCCCAGTCGCTCATCGCGGCCGGACAGATCGCCGACATCACCGACGTGCTCCAGGAGACCGGTCTCGGCGAGAAGCTCAACCCGGCGGTCCTCGATGTCGTCACGGACGCCGATGGCCGGGTCTTCGGCGTCCCCGTCGACGTCTACTCGGTCGGTCTCGCCTACAACCGTCAGCTCTTCGAGGACGCGGGTCTCGACCCGGACGCCCCGCCGACCACCTGGGAGCAGGTTCGCGAGGCGGCTGCGGCGATCTCCGACGCGACGGGGGCCGCCGGCTACGCGACCTACACGGCGGACAACTTCGGTGGCTGGATGACGGCCGCGGCGGTCGCGAGCTTCGGGGGAGAGCTCCAGAACGCCGACGGCACCGCCGCGACCATCAACACCCCGGAGATGGCGGGCTACCTCGAGGTCCTTCGCCAGATGCGCTGGGAGGACGACTCGATGGGGTCGACTTTCGTCTACAGCGCGCAGCCAGCGATCCAGGACTTCGGCGCCGGCAAGATCGGGATGCTGCTCAACCTGCCGTTCGACTATCCCGGGCTGATCCTCAACTACCAGATGGCCCCGGAGGACTTCGGGTTCACGGCGCTCCCCCAGGCGACGGACGAGTCGAGGACGCTCACCGGCGGGGCGGCGAAGATCTTCAACCCGAAGGCGACGCCCGCCGAGCTCAAGGCCGCGGTCGAGTGGATCGAGTTCCAGAACTTCCAGCAGTACTTCGACGAGGAGACGGCCGTCGCCAACGCCGCCGCCGCCGCGAAGGACGGGTCGATCGTCGGGCTCCCCGTGATCTCCCCGGTGAGCGAGGAGGCGTACGCCCAGCTCCAGGAGTGGATCGCGCCGTACGTCAACGTCATCCCCGAGAACTGGGTCGGCTACACGTCCGCTGTCGACAGCCAGGTCCTCGTCCCGGAACCCCGGACCAAGGCGCAGGAGACCTATGCGGAGATCGACCTGGTCCTGCAGGCGGTGCTGACCAAGCAGGACGTCGACCTCGATCAGCTGCTCACGCAGACCGAGGACACCATCAACTCCAAGCTCGCCAGGTGAGGTGAGGCCGCTCCCCGCCGGCCCCGGCGGGGAGCGGCGCACCGCCCGTGGCCGACCCACCTCAGGAGCGACATGCGCATCGCAGCGACGGGACCGAGCAGGGCTCAGCTCGGCAAGTCAACCGACGAGCCCTCGAACGCCCATCGACCGGGCGACGCGCGAGAGGTCGGGGGTGGTCCACCCGCCCGGAGGGCTGCCGCCGCCGTGCGGTGGTACCGCAGGGGCGGGCTCATGACGCTGGCGTTTGCGGCGCCGGTGGTCCTCGTGTTCGGGTTCTTCTCCTGGGGGCCGATCGTCCGGGGCCTCGTCATGGGGTTCCAGCGGACCAACCTGGTCGATGCCCCGAGCTGGGTCGGCTGGGCCAACTTCTCCTACGTGCTCGAGGATCCCCAGCTCGGCCAGGCCGTCGGCAACACCGCCTGGTTCGCTCTTCTCGCGCTCGTCGTCGGGTTCCCGGTCCCGCTCTTCCTCGCGGTCTTCATGGCGGAGCTGCGCGGGGCCAGGGGTCTGTTCAACGTGCTGTCCTATCTGCCGGTCGTCGTCCCGCCGGTCGTCGCCGCCATGCTCTGGCGGTTCTTCTACGCACCGTCGGCGGACGGCGTCTTCAACCAGATCCTCGGTGTGGTGGGTCTCGGTCCCTACCCGTGGCTCAACTCCGACGCGGCGGCGATGCCCGCCATCGTCGTCGAGGTGACCTGGGCGACGGCCGGCGGGACCGTCATCATCTATCTCGCGGCGCTGACGGCGGTGAAGACCGAGCTCTACGAGGCGGCCGAGCTCGACGGTTCAGGGATCTGGCGGCGCCTGTGGCACGTCACGCTGCCGCAGATGCGGGGCATCATCCTCGTCCTGCTGCTGCTCCAGCTCATCGGCACGCTCCAGATCTTCAACGAGCCGTTCATCTTCGGAGGTGCCGGCGGCGCCCCCAACGGGGCGACGTTGACGCTCCTCATGAAGATCTACAACTACGCGTTCGTCTTCGGCGACTTCGGTGCGGCGACGGCGCTCTCCGCGATGCTCGCGGTCGTGCTCGGCCTCCTCTCCGTCATCTATCTCATCGCGACAAGGAAGTGGAGCGCCTCATGAGACGACAGGTCCGCAGCGACTCCGACGAGCGCTCCATCATCTCGGTCGCCGACCTGAGGCAGCCGCGGGTCCGGCGGACCCTGCGCGGTGTCCAGGGCCTCATCCTCGTCGGTCTGGTCGTGGTCGGGGCGGGGCCGCTCCTCTGGCTGGTCATGGCCGGGTTGTCGACGACCCAGGACCTGATCACGGACCCGCTGGCCTGGTTCCCCTCCGGTGTGCAATGGCACAACCTGGCCGACGCGTGGACCCGGATCGAGATCGGCAAGTACCTCGGCAACACCGCGATCATCGCGCTCGGCTGCCTCGTGGCCAACCTCCTCGTGACGACGACGAGCGCGTACCTCTTGTCGATCCTGCGCCCGCGGTGGGGTGGCGTGCTGTCCGGCGCGATCCTCGCCACGCTCTTCGTGCCGAGCGTCATCGCCCTGGTTCCGCTGTACCTCACCGTCGTCCGGGTCCCGGGGACGAACATCTCGCTCCTCAACACGTTCTGGGCGGTGTGGCTCCCCTCGGCCGCGAATGCCTTCAACATCCTGGTCGTCCGACGGTTCTTCGACGCCATCCCGAGGGAGACCATCGAGGCGGCCCAGATCGACGGCGCCGGCGTGGTGAGGGTGTTCTGGCAGATCGTGCTCCCCTTCTCCAAGCCGATCCTCGGAGTCATCTCGATCATGGCGGTCCTCGGAGCCTGGAAGGACTTCCTGTGGCCCAAGCTCGTCCTCCAGGACCCGACGATGCAGCCGATCTCCGTCGCGCTGCCGCGCGTGGAGGCGACGACCGAGCTCAGTCTCCAGATGGCGGGGATGCTCCTCGGCATGCTCATCCCGGTCATCCTCTTCCTCGTCTTCCAGCGCCAGATCCTCAAGGGCGTGTCGATGAGCGGCTCGGTCAAGGGATGAGGAGCGACCCGCCGACCTCCTCGTCGCGCGGGCTCGTCACGATGCGAGACGTCGCGGCGGTGGCGGGTGTCTCGATCTCGACCGTCTCGAAGACGCTCAACGGGACCGGCCGGGTCTCCGCCGAGGCGCGTCGCAGGATCGTCGCGGCCGCCGAACGCCTCGAGTACCGGCCGAACCTGCTCGCCCAGAACTTTGCGCTCGGCAAGAGCTTCACGGTCGGCATCCTCACGACCAAGGCGGCAGGGCTCTTCGCCGTTCCGGTGATCACCGGGGTCGTCTCGGCGCTCGGCCGTCACGACACGGCCGTGATCGTGTACGACGACGGAGGGGATCCGCGACTGCGCCCTCGGAACGTTCGCAAGCTCCAGGCGCGGCGGGTCGACGGCATCGTCGTCGTCGGGGACGGGACCGACGTGTCCTGCGCGTCGGTGACGCCCGCGTTCTCGGTCCCGGTGGTGTACGCCCTCGCGCTCTCCGACGACCCCGGTGACTCGATGCTGCTGCCGGACGATCGTCTCGCGGGGATCCTGGCGGCTCAGCACCTGCTGGGCCTCGGGCGCCGTCGAGTCGCCCACGTCACCGGTGCCGTCTCCTCGCGCGCCGTTGCCGAGCGCCTCGGCGGTCTGCGTGAAGGCCTCGGGGCCGGCGGCGCCGATCTGGTCGGGCCGGTGCGGTACGGGGACTGGTCACGGTCGTGGGGTGAGACCGCGGGGCACACCCTCGACCCGTCGGCGATCGACGCCGTCTTCTGCGGGAACGACTTCATCGCCATCGGCGTCGCCGGTGCTCTCATGTCGCGCGGCATCCGGGTCCCCGAGGACGTGGCCATCGTCGGGTACGACCACTGGAGCAAGGTCGCGGAACAGGACCGTTTCCTCACCTCGGTCGACCCCCTGCTGAGCGAGCTGGGTGAGCGCGCCGGTGAGCTGCTGCTCGCCGCGGGCGGTGGTGGGGTCGAGCTTCGCCCGGTCCAGCTCGTCCCGGGCTACTCGACGGGGACGCCCGCTGGTCCCAGCGTGCCCTACGTCGCGCTGTAGCGGCGCGGACGGGGATGGCCGCGACTCTCCTCGGCTAGCTCGCCTCGCCGGACACTCGCTCGGCGAGGACGAGCGCGATGTCGTCGGGCCACAGGACGGGGGCCTCGACGCCGACCGTGGCCAGGGTGGAGCCGGGCAGCACCAGCCCGCCGTGCTCGATCCACGCAGGGCGCTGGAGATAGCCGTTGTGCGCCACGGCGGGCTCGACGGCGCTCAGGCGGTATCGAGCCCGCCGGTCCAGGCCGGGCAGACGGATGCGTCCGGGGGTGTAGCCCGTGGTGGTCTCCATGGACACCACGGCGTACAGCGCCTGGTCGCCGTCCGGGGCGACGACCCCGTTGACCCAGGTCGCGGCGTCCGGGTGGTCGGAGCGGACGACCCGGCCCGATCGGAGCAGGGGCCGGAAGCGCTTCGCCAGGGCGATCCACTCGGCGAGCTCCGTGCGCTCGGCCGGCGTCGCCTGCGCGATGTCCCACTCGACGCCGAAGTCGCCGAAGAGGGCGGTCCCCGCCCTGAACCGCAGTCGGTGCGTGCGCTGCGAGGCTCCGGCGACCGGAGCGCCGACGTGGGCCCCGAGGACCTCCGGAGGCATGAGCAGCTGCGTCCAGCGCTGGATCGTCTGACGGTCGCGAGGGTCGACGTTGTCCGAGGTCCAGAAGCGGTCGACGTGCTCGACGATCCCGAGGTCGATGCGCGCTCCGCCGGAGGCGCACGACTCGAGGGCCAGGTGGGGGAAACGGCGACGCAGCTCCGCCATGAGCTCGTAGCACGCCTTGGTCTGGAGGTGCGTGGCGGCCTCCCGGCCCGGCCACCGCCCGGCGTCGACCAGGTCCCGGTTGTGGTCCCACTTCACGTAGCCGATCCCGTAGGTGGCGATGATGGCCGACATCGTCTCGAGGACGTGGTCCCATGCGGCCGGAACCGTCAGATCGAGCACCTGCTGGTGCCGGATGCGCTCGGGAAGCCGCCCCGGCACCTGGAGGATCCACTCCGGATGGTGCCGCGCTAGTGCGGAGTCCTCGTTGATCATCTCGGGCTCGAACCAGATGCCGAGCTGCATCCCGAGCTCCCGCACCCGAGTGGCCAGCTCCCCGAGCCCCTCGGGGAAGACCTCCGCGGCGACCGACCAGTCCCCGAGCGATCTGGTGTCGTCGCGCCGGTCGGAGAACCAGCCGTCGTCCACCACGAACCGCTCGACGCCGACCTCGGCACCAGCCTCGGCGAGGGCAACGAGGGATGCCGTGTTGAGACCGAACCCGAGCGCTTCCCAGCTGTTGAGCGTGATCAGCCGGTCGCGGTCGGCGATGTGGGGAAGGCCACGGACGAAGGCGTGGAACCGTGACGACATCGAGTCGAGGCCCGCGTCGCCGTACGAGCCGTAGAGCCACGGGGACCGGTAGCGCGCACCCGGAGCGAGCGCGATCTCACCGGGCCACAGCAGCTCTCCCGCCGCGAGGATCCGCTCTCCCGTCGAGGTGTGCTCCGCGTAGCCGCGGTGGTTGCCGGACCATCCGAGATGGACTCCCCACACCTCGCCGCGTCCAAACCCGAACCCCGTCTCCCCGGCCACCATGACCGAGGCGCCGTCGGCGCCCGTGCGACCGCGGCGCGTGTCGTGCAGATGGGTTCCGACCGTGAACGGCGTTCGCACCGGCACCCGGTCCAGACAGTGGCGCCCGGTCAGGTCCAGCAGGTCCGTCGCCTCCGCTCCCACCGGCAGGTGTGCCACCAGCGCATCGAGCTGGTAGTCCTCCTCCCCGTCGTTGCTCAGGTCGTGACGGACCCGCAGGAGCCCGCTCCCGAGCATCTCGAGCTCGGTCCGGAGACCGAGCCCAGCATGGTCGTCAACGGCGTCGACGACGAGACGCTGCGTTCCCTCGACCTCCTCCCGGAGGATGCCGACCGTCCGGAACCGGGGCGACCAAGCCCGCCCCGACCGGTGGCCGAGGAGGCTCGGCTGCCCCAGCCAGCCGGTGCTGGGCTCTGCGAGCAACCCGGGGTCGTGCGTCTCGGCGAGCGAGCTCCCGGTCACGCGAGCGGTCGCCAGGGCGAGCTCGGTGAGGTCGACGTCGGTCCCGAGGTCACCACCCCAGTGCAGCAGCGCCGGCAGTCTCGATGGGTCGCGGGCGTCCACGACGACGGACACCCCCGCCTGGCGCAGGTGGTGGAGGTCGGGATGGCAGGAGGGCATGGCGGGCGCTTTCGGTCGAGGGCTCGGGGCCTTGGCCGCGCGACGTGGCGCGGCGGGCCGAGGGATCGGGAGTGTCCGGTGCCGGTCTCAGTCGGTACCGACGAGCGTGGTGCGCTCACGCAGCCCCGAGAGGATCGCCGCGTCTGGGACGGACAGCACGCTCGCGTGACGAGCGCCCCGTGGGATGTCGACGCTGGTCGGCTGCCAGGTGAGTCCCTCGTCGTGGCTGGACACCGCGGAGTAGCGCCCCTCGAGGAAGTGATCGACGATCATGACGAGCTCGTCTGGCCGACGTCGGAAGATGCTGGGACCCTCGACCGGGGAGGGGCTCACCGGTGCCGACGGGGCGGAGAGCTCTCCGGTGGCGGAGGTGAACGTCGTCATGCGGATGTTCTTGTGGGTGCCGCCGAGGTCGTTGGGTCCGCGCTCGTCCTTGAATGCCATGAGGAACCGGTCGGTGAGTCGGAAGACCGTGGCGTCGATGACGGAGTAACCCGGGTCGAAGAACGGGTGTGACGCGGTCGTCGTGCGGAAGTCCCGCGTCGTACAGGTCCAGATCCGGTGCTCCTGGGGCACCTGCTCCCACGTCTCCGGGTCGTCGGCCCCCTCCGGGGCGAGAACCGATGACCACAGCAGCCGGATCTCTCCGGCGTCGTCGACGAAGCACTCCGGCGCCCAGGTGTTGATCGTGCCGTGGGAGCCGTCCATCAAGCGAAGCGTGTGCTGGTCGGACCACTCGACCAGGTCGGTGGAGCTGGCGTGAATGATGTCCGGCGAGTGCCAGCCGTCGGTCGCCAGCAGGTGGAAGACGCCGTCCGGCGTCCGGTGGAGGAACGGGTCGCGCAACGCCCTCGTGCTCACGGTGCCGCGCAGCAGCTCGCGCCCGTCGTCGACAGGGTGGAAGACGACGCCGTCCTCGCTCAGCGCAAGGTGGAGCGACTCCTCCTCGGTCGTGAAGTAGGAGAGTACGAACATCGGTGTCCTCCAGGTCTGCCGGTGGGTGCAGCCCGACCATAGCCAACCGGTTGCGCATCCTCAACTTCGACATCGTGCTTCAAGGTAACAATGTGGGGGAGCGCCGAGCACGCGAAGGGCGTCACCTACTTGCGCAACCGGGTGAGCAAGCGAGTAGTGTCCGGGCATGCCCCTGTACGACATGCCTCTCCCTGAGCTCCTGACCTATCGGCCGCAGGTCGAGGAGCCGCCGGACTTCGACGACTTCTGGTCCGAGACGCTCGCCGAGTCCCGCGCAGTCGGTGGCGAGGTCGAGCGCGTGAGGCACGACGGGGTGCTGCGCACCGTCGATGTCGAGGACGTCGTCTTCCCCGGGTTCGGGGGAGACCCCGTGCACGCGTGGTTGCTCACGCCGACCCATGCGTCAGGTCCCCTTCCGGCCGTCGTCGGCTACCTGGGGTACGGCGCCGGCCGCGGGCGGCCGCACGAGCACCTGCGCTGGCCCAGCGCTGGCTACGTGACGCTCGTGATGGACACCCGCGGGCAGGGTGCAGCGTGGGGAACCGGCGGCGACACCGCCGACCCGGTCGGCTCCGGTCCCGCGGTGCCCGGAAGCATGACCCGTGGGATCGGGGATCCGCGCGACTACTACTACCGACGGGTCCTGACCGACGCCGTCCGCGCGGTCGACGTCGTCCGTGACCTGCCCCAGGTCGATCGCAGCCGGGTCGCGGTCGCCGGCGGCAGTCAGGGCGGGGGGATCGCGCTCGCTGCCGCCGGCCTGGTGGACGGCCTCGTCGGCGCCGTGATCGACGTTCCCTTCCTGTGCCACCTTCGCCGCGCGGTCTCGATCACGTCGACCGATCCTTACGGAGAGGTCAGGCGCTACCTTGCGGTCCACCGCGACAGCGCAGACCGGGTCTTCCGGACTCTCTCCTACATCGACGGCGTGAGCTTCGCCGCCAGAGCGTCCGCACCCGCGCTGTTCTCGGTCGCCATGATGGACCCCGTCTGCCCCCCGTCGACCGTCTACGCCGCGTTCAACGCCTACGCGGGGACGGACAAGGAGATCGCCCGGTTCGACTTCAACGAGCACGAGGGTGGCGGAGCGGCGCACGACGAGGCCCAGGTCCGCTGGCTCAACGCCCGGGCCGACTCGCTTCGCGGCTGACGGGCCGGTGGCGGTGCGGTGCCCCTGTCGCCGCCCCCGGGCCGCCGCGAGCCCAGGGGCGACAGGCGTCGATCCCATGGCCTCACGACTCCCAGCTCCGCCTCCTGATCCGGGCGTCCGGAGACCGACCGGGGGCCGACGGCGGAGTCGAGGGGACGTCGGCCCCGCGTCGGGGGCGTCGGTCGTCCGCCTGTCGTCGACCTGGCCGCCGAGGGCGGGCGCCGAGGTGGGCGCGGTGGTGGGCGACCCCCTGGGGAGGCGTCAGGGGCCCTGGACGTCGGGGCCCTCGCCGCCCAGGTGCCAGGCCTCGTCAAGGTATTCACGGCCGATGTACTCCGCGTTGTCGCCCTCGACGAGCATCTCGACCGTGCCGTCGGAGATGCACATGAGCACCGAGGGAGCGGGGCCGCCCGTGACCACCACGAAGGCGCAGGTCGGGTAGGGAGCGAAGACGGCGCCCTCGAAGGGGTTGCCGTCGAGGGTCCCGACGATCGAGGCCGGGGCGTCCCCGTCCGGCTCCTGGCACACCGTCGCGGTGACGCGCTCGGTCCGCACGCCTCGGATGGCCATCCCGCTGCCACACTCGGCATCGGCCGGCGCGGCGGACAGCACGGCGGGGACCACGACCCGCGGGTCGGTTCCTGGGGCCGGTGCGTCCGTCAGGACGATGCGTCCCACGTGACCGGTGACAGCATCCCCGAGGTCGACCACGGCACGCTGGAGAGCTTCGTCCGCCACCTCGTCCTGAGTGAGAAGGTTGGCCTCGGCCTCCGGGTCCCGGAGCTCCGTCTGGACCAGCCAGCGGCCCGTGACCGTCGCGTACAGGACCCAGCCCGGCTGGCAGGTGACGAGGATGCCGTCGCTCGCGACGCAGCCGTCGTGACTCTGGCCGCCGGCCAGGGAGGCGTCCGAGGGGGAGGGGGCCAACGACAGGTCCACCTCGAGGCTCGCCCCCTCGCTCGACGAGACTCCCTCGCTGGCGTAGCCGCAGGAGACCCGGGGGGTGCTGACACCGTCGTACCGGCTCTCCTCGCCCGTTGCGGACAGGATCGGCTGACCGTCGATGGGCAGGACCGCGTCGGGACGCTCCTGCCCGAGCGCGGCCTGGCATATCCCGACGACGTCGGCGGCGTCGGTGGGTTCGGCTGGGAACGTCGGGACGCGGCCCGCGTCCCAAGCATCGGCCATGGTGCCGGCAAGCTCACCGAGGGTGCGGACGTTGCTGTCGTTGTGACGACCGTCCAGCAGGAGGGTCAGGACGAGGTAGACGTCGTCCGCCAGCTCGATCGTGAAGGTGCCGTTCTCGACCGAGGTCGCGGTGGCATGGGTCCCGAACGCGAGCGCCTCGGATCCGAACGGTCGGGGTGGATCGACGTCGGCGGCGAACGCGAAGTCCGGGTCGGCCACGAGCGTCACCGTCGCCGCGGTGGTGGCCTGATGGCCGACATACTCGCCGACGCCGTCGACGGGAAGCGTGCAGGACAGCCGGGTCGTGTCGGTGCTGACGTGGCCCTCGACGTAGCCGTCCGAGGCGGCCACGGGCAGGGCAGCGGAGTTGTCGGGTGGGCCCTGCAGGAAGGACAGCCGCAGCTCGTTGGCCTCCCAGTCCATCCACCGACACAGGTCGATCCTGCTCGGTGCAGCGAGTCCGTCCGAGGTCGCCGCGTCGGTGCCCGACGTGATGGTCGGGGTTCCCGCGGTGGTGGTGGAGCCTTGCTCCGTGTCGACCGAGACGTCAGCGCCGGCTTCCGGCGTGGGTCCCCCGGTGCCTGCTGCGCAGGCGACCAGCCCGGTCGCCGCGAGACCGGCCCCGACCATGGCGGCCAGCCTGAATCGATCCGCCTTCACGTCCTGTACCTCCGTGCCGCTCGCCGCGGGGTGTGGGCTGCTGGCCTCGCACCAGCCGCCGTCGCGTCCATGCTAGGGGCGGGGCGCGGGCGCGTCGTCGCGCTCCTACCGGCCGGCCGTTCCCGGTCCGTGGAACGACGAAGCCCCGCTCCGGGGGCACCGGGCGGCCATCGGGCGGGGCTGCGTTCTGCGTCGATCGACGTGGTGGCTCCGACGGGCGTCGATCCCGTGACCCCACGGTTTTCAGTTCTTCGTTTCGGTCCTGTGGTGTCGGCGTCGATCGGCGCGCGTCGCGGGCGCGGTCGGGACCTTGGTCCCACGCCAGGAGTCTCAGTCTGCGCAACCGTGGTCGACCTCGACGCGGCGCGCCGGCAGCGCGCCGCGTCCTGCCTCGGAGCTACCGCGAAGGAAACGTGGCGTTTGCGCAGATGTCTTTGAGTGCACTGGGGCGAGAGACTCCCGCCATCGATCCGCTCACAGATGAACTGCTCATAACGGACCAGCGGGCGCTCCCGCATGCCGCCGGCCACCAGCCGCGCGCGACGAGGCTACGCGGCCGCTTCGTCGGTGCCGCGATCCACGCCGAGCCCATCCTCCAGGGGTCTGTGCGGTGCCGGGGAGACCCCGACTCCTCGCGTCGGCGATCACGGGGGATCCCGCCAGTCCGATCTGCCTGCGCCGGTAGCGCCGGGTTCCACGTCCTCGGGCGTGGACGCAGTGCCTGGCGGCGGTGTCGTGCGACGGGGGTTCGTCCGGGTGGGGAGGAGCGCGAGGGTGACGAGCGCGATGGACCCGACGACGATGATGGGGGATCTCGCTGCGGTGAGGATTCTGCCGCCGGCCGGGACGCTCGCGATGACGATGCGAGCCTGGGTGGTGACGTCGTAGACGTCGGCGTCGGGTGAGGGGTTGGCGTCTCCCTTGAGGGTTGCATACCACCGGTCTCCGCGGTGTTCCAGTGAGGTGATGCGGTGGGTGACGAGCGTGGCGGAACCGGGGATGGGGACGGTGACGACGTCGCCGGTGCGCAGATCTTCTCCGTCGCGGGGGGCCGTGATGACGACGGCGCCGACGGGCATGGCAGGCGACATGGAGTCGGAGACCAGCACTACGGGACGCACCCCGAGGACTAGGGCCGTGATCACGCCGATCACGCACAGACTTCCGAGGATCGCGGCCGCGTTGAGCAGCCATCCGGCCACTCGGTGTAGTCGCTCGGCCCTGCTGCCGTTCGCCGCTGACTCGTCCGGGCGCGGTCTGCCCCGGTCAGCGCCGGTGCGGCGCGCCACGATCACCATTCCATGACTGGTGTGGGTGTTCCGAACGAGCTCCGGTAGGTGAACTCCCCGGTGCCGAGCTGTCCCTGACTGTTGGCGCCAGCACCCGTGTAGCTTCTTGACTGGTCGAGGTAGAGGGTGTGCTGAATGCCGGGGGCTACCTTCGCCGGTGATGAATCCGGGGGAAGCGCGACGAGCGTCGGTTCTGCGACCGATGGGCCGACGTCGCCTAGTCCGAGCTGGCCAGCGCTGTTGTTGCCCCAGGCGTACAGCTGCCCTGCTTCGTTCCAGGCGAAGAAGGACAGAGCGCCCGGCGCGGCTGACAGGGGATCGCTCACGGCAGCGCCGGTGATCCCGTTCAGTCCCGGGACGTAGCCGGAGTCGGAGTCGGAACCGGGAGCTGTGTAGAGCTGCCCGGAGCTCGACCAGAACAGGATGCGGTTGGTGCCGATGCTCGCGCCGGTGACGGTGTCGCCGGAGAGCCCGGTGATCGTGACCCCGTCGATGCCGCCGAAGATGTCGACCTCGCCGCCCCAGACGACGACCTCGCCTTCGACCACGGCGAGACCCTGGAGAAAGCCGGCATCGGCGCTGCTCACGAACCGAGTGTCGATGCCCTGGGCCGTGACGAGTGCAGGCGGGCTGTTCGTGTCGCCTGGTCGGCCCAGGCGTCCGCCGCTGGCATCGCCCCAGGAGTACAGGTCTCCGCCCAGGGTCCAGGCGAGGTAGAAGAAGGTACCGGTCGACACCCCGACGACGTCGTCGTCGATCGTGTCGAAGAACTCCACGCGTTGCGGTGTGGGACCTCCACCGACGATGTCGGGACGGCCCCAGGTGTAGACCCCACCATCCCGGGTCAGCGCGATTCCCGTGTCGAGTCCGGCGGAGGCCGAGACCACGGTCTGATCGTCCGGGAACTCCACCAGGCCGGGAGTGGGGTCGATCCCGCTGACTGACACATTCGTGCGACCGAGTCGCCCCAGGACGTTGCTCCCCCAGGTGAACAACTTGCCGTCGTCGGAGACCCCCAGGGACCAGTCCCGGCCCGCCGCCACGTCGACAAGGCCGACCTGGCGGGCCGGGATCGATCCCACCACGGACCGCACCTGCCCGGCGTCGGTGAACCTGGCGGAGGCCTCGTCGATCGGCAAGAGCACGAGGCACAGGAGCAGCGCCGTCAGCGCCCCGCACGCACTCACGACCCTGCGACGCAGGCCCGTCTCGGAAGCCGCCGGCCCCTTCACCGTGCACCCCGAGACCGGAGCCGTCCCAACCAGCTCCCCGCCAGCACCAGCGCGGCGGCGGCGGCGATCGCCCATACGACCTCGGCGCCGGTCGTCTCCAGCGGCGGCCCACCGTCCGGTGCGGCGCCTGCGCACGCCGCGACCTCGGTCGCGGCGAACGTCAGGAGCGACTCCCCGCTCAGTCCCTGTGCCTCGTTTCCCGTCTCGCGCGGCAGGTGCGCCGTCACCGTCACCGTGACGTGCTCGCCCGCGCCGACGACGGGCAGTGTCTGCTGACCGCACTCACGGACCTGTTGTGGTGAGGATGCGTAGGAGATCTCTATGGGCGGGGTCACCTCGAACAGCTCGCCCGACTCGACGTGATCGAAGCGCACCACGACGTCAACGCCGGAGGAGTTGGTGACCTCAACCGTTCTCGAGACAACGTCTGCGGGGCGCAGGACGTCGATCGAGATCGTCGAGGGTGATGCGATCACCCCGACGGCCTCGATGTCGGCATCGGTCCGGTTCACCATGCTGAGGGAGGTAGTGCCGGCGGTCAGGACAGCGTCTGCGTCGCGGTGAACGGCAGGTCGATCTGGATCTCCTGACCGGCGATCTCCACCGGGGCGTCACTGCTGACGGTGATCGCGAGCGTGAGTGTGTGCCCGGTCGCAGTCGTGCCGTTCGCGCCGATCGCGAAGTCGGTGAACGCCGCCTCGGTCAGGGGGCCCGAGTACAGCTCCGTGCTCGTCGCGGCATCGGTGATCGTCAGCTCGAGCTCGTCCTGGAGCAGGTCATCGCCAGTGGCGTCGTTGTCCACGACCGGGATCGCCAGCGCCAGCGCCGCGTTGACTGAACCCGAGTTGTAGACGACGAGATCCTGAGTGACCTCGACTCCGGGGGCGAGCACGTCGCCGTCCTCGAACACGATCACGTACGGATCGGGGCTACCGTCCTGGTCGGCGTCGAACTTCAGGTCCAGCGTGCCCGCCGTCAGAGTCGTGCGCACCGTGCCGGAATCCGAGAACAGGGCCATCGAGCCGCCGACTGCCATCACCGCAACAACACCAGCGGCCGCGAGAATACGAAGACGCGGCGAGATCGAGATACTCATCGAAGAAACTCCTCTATTGGGGGCGAACGAATCCACAGGCGACAACCGGGCCGTCTCCACGAAACCCATGTCACAAGCCCCCTGCCGACGGAGCAACGGCCAGCATCGCAACCACCGTAGAGGACATCTGGTATTGCCGGAAGACCCAATCAGGATGCGAGGGCGGGCTGGCGGGTTCCCTCAAAGCCGGGGGCCGAAGGGCTGGAGAATCCGGACAACTCCGCGGCCGGGGAACTGGCGGCGCTTGACAGGGGGCTAAGCGCCGGGGGACACCAGTACGCCCTCGCGACTTCGATGCTGCCGCCCCGCCGCCTCGCTGACCGACACGTGACCCGCTACCCGCGACCAGGCACCCAGGGAACCCTCAAGGTATGGCCCCTCGGGGAGTCCGACACCCGACTAGGGCGGGTTCGCGCCGGAGTGGTCCGCCCGAGCGGCGGTTGGGGTGCGACGACGGACTGCCCGGGCATCCACGTCTAGCCTCGTGTCTCGCGGAGGAGAGGAGGTCGTCGTGTCGCTTACCGTCCTCCGTGGTTGCCGTCTGGCGCGGCCCGTCAGTGGCTGCGGGGGGCAGCCTGCGGGGGAGTGTGCCGCCCTCATCGGACGTGGAGCGCAGACCTGCTTTGTGGAGGCCCGAGCTCATGCCGCGCTCGCCATGCTTGGCTCGGGGGATGACCGCGGGGGCTGAGGGCATCCGCAGTTCGACCAGCCGCGGCTGTTGGGTTCGTCGATGAGCCCCGTGGCCAGCGAAGGGCGATCGGCTAGGTCTCGAGAGGAAGGTCTCGCCTGGGCCGAGCTGGCTGGGCGATCCGGAGGCCTCACGTCTCTGCGTCGTCGCGAACGCCTCGACGGGTGTGCTTGCGGCTCGTGGCGAGCCGCGCCGATGTGGATCGCGGGCCGCCGACCAGCGGTCCTGGTGCCGGGTGACGCTCGTAGCGGTTCCCAGCACCAGAACCTCCCGCTTGTGGCGGTGTCGGCTGACCTAGTCGGCCTCGGTACCCGTTCGCTGGCGCTTCGCGGCCAGGGTGAGCCCGGCCCCCAGTGCGAGGGCGGTGGCGGCCAGCGTGAGCCAGTAGAGGAGACTCGCACCGGTCGTGGGCAGATCCTGACCCTCGCCCGACTCGCCCGACTCGCCCGACTCGCCCGACTCGCCCGACTCGCCCGACTCGCCCGGCATGCCCGACTCGCCCGGCGATGGCTCGGGCGCCGGTTCGAGTTCCGGAGCGACCACCGAGGCCTGCGACAGGGTTGCGGTCGCGGTGATCGCCTCGCCGAGTGGATTGGTGAACACCGCTCGATAGGTTGCCGCGCTGTCCGCGTCGGGGATGGTCGTGGTGAGAGTCGTGGTCGTCGTCAGGTTCTCCGTCGTCGCCGAGACGTCGTCGAGGACGGTGACCCAGTGGCCGTCCTCCAGTCGCTGCCAGGAGGCGGCAGGGGCCTCGTCAGCGTTCGCTGCAGCGGTGAGGATCACGACCGCGGCGGTGTCGCCGGTGGCGTCGGCAGGGTGGAGTGTGACGGCGGGAGAGGTTCCGAAGGCGAACCCGTCGGGGAAGGAGATCAGCTCGGCGCCGTTGCCAAGGACTCGGATGTCCACGAGGCCGGATGGATGAGGGGGCGACGTCACCTGAAGGGCTCCAGGGGCAACTGGTGTCACGGACGCCGCCTCCACGTCGCCGAAGAACACCTGCATCAGCATTGGCGAGGGCAGGTTCACCGCGACCGGGCTGGGGTGGCTCTGCACCTGTCCGTCACCAAGGCGTCCGTACCGCCCGGCACCCCAGGCGTAGGCACGGCTCTCGTCCTCGTCCAGTGCCAACGAGTGGTAGGACCCCGCGGCGATCTGCGTGATGGTCGCGCCCGCCATCGCCCCGGAGGTGTCGACAGCGACGGGGCTCAGATAGCCGCCCTCCTGCCCCGTACCGAGCTGTCCCGAACCGCCCCAGCCCCAGCCGTAGATCCGTCCCGCGTCGTCCAGGGCCAAGGAGTGATAGGTGCCGGCGGCGATCTGGGTGATGGTCTTGCCGGACAGCACCCCGGAGGTGTCGACGGCGACCGGGATCCGATGACTCTCATCCTGTCCGGTGCCGAGCTGCCCCGGCCCGCCCCAGCCCCAGGCGTAGACCATGCCCTCGTCATCGAGCGCGAGCGAGTGGCCGCGCCCGGCGGCGATCTGGGTGATGGTCTTGCCGGACAGCACCCCGGAGGTGTCGACGGCGACCGGGATCGGCACGTTCTCGGCCTGCCCGGTATCGATACCGAGCATCTCGTGGTCGCCCCAGGTGTAGACCCTTCCCTCGTCGTCGAGCGCCATCGACATGGTGCTGTCGGTGGCGATCTGGGTGATGGTCTTCCCGGACAGCGCCCCGGAGGCGTCGACGGCGACCGGACTCAGCTCGGTCCCGGTCTGGCCGTTGCCGAGCTGCCCGGAGGCGCCCCGGCCCCAGGCGTAGACCCTTCCCTCGTCATCGAGCGCCAGGGAGTGCTCGCGCCCGGCGGCGATCTGGGTGATGGTCTTGCCGGACAGCACCCCGGAGGCGTCGACGGCGACCGGACTCAGCTCGGTCCCGGTCTGGCCGTTGCCGAGCTGCCCGGAGGCGCCCTGACCCCAGGCGTAGACCTTGCCTTCGTCATCGAGCGCCAGGGAGTGGTAGGCGCCGGCGGAGATCTGGGTGATGCCCCTGCCGGACAGCACCCCCACCGCCTCGATCGCGGTCGGTGTCGCCTGTAGGTCGGCTTGACCGTTGCCGAGCTGCCCGAGGCTGCCGTTCCCCCAGGAGTAGACCCGCCCGAGGTCGTCCAGAGCCAGCGAGTGCTCTTCCCCGGCCGACAGCGAGACGAGCCTCCCGCCGGGGACCGAGAGCGAGATCACGGTCCCGCCGGCCGTGGGGCCGTGATCCGGCGTGACGACGGCTCCGGCGGGAGCGCCTCCCGCAGCAAGAGCCACGCTCGTTCCGGCGACCAGCCAACCGCGCAACCACATGCGCATCGATCCTCCAGACCACGCCACGACGACCACGCCCCTACTTCGCAACCCGAGTGGGACGCGTTGGCCCCGCTGACGGTCGTCAAGTTACCGATACTGCGCGTCCTAGAATTGCGCGCCTGTGGCTACCCGCGATGGCCCGCGGGGGAAACCCTGACCTTGGGTCGTCGGGACGAGTGCGGACCGACGAGTGTCGATGTGGAATGTCCAGCGGGCCGCGGCAGTGCCGATGGAGATAGCCGGTCGATACGCCTTCTCGTGGAGGCTGGCTACTCCGGACGTGCGTCGCCGTCCGATGGACGAAACCGACATCCCGCACGGCGCGCGGGTGTCTCGTGAGGAGAATCCGTGCCTGTTGCCCCGCGCCTCTGCCTGTCCGCTGCTGCCGCGGTCGTCCTGATCGCCGGGGCGGGCCTGACCCTCTGCGAGCTCCCCACGGCGAACGCGGCCGTCGGGGCGTCCGTGACGCCCGCGAGCGAGGAGGCCGACTGCCCGCCGACGTGGGTGTGGCCGCCGTTGCACAACGACTCCCCGCAGTACACGGACAACGGCATCGCCGTGTACGCGGGGGGCGACTTCTCGGTGGGGCGGTCGGCGGCGGAGGCCGAGGGTCGCGTCCTGGTACAGGGGGCGATGACCTTTGACCGTCAGCCGCCGGGGCTGTTCAACCTCGGCAGGGTCGGAGTCGGGTCCCAGGTCGCCCCGACCTCCGGCTCGGTCATGGTGTTGACCGGGGCGAGCCTGGAGGACGACCTGACCCTGACGCCCGGGAACAGGATCGAGATCGGGCACGGTGTCGCGGGTGGTGGGGACGTGTGGATCGGCGGTGACCTGGTGCCCTCCCTGGAGCCGGTGGAGACGAACGGTGGCACGGTGACCTCCCGGTTGGGGGCTGCCGCGACGAGCGGGTACTCGGCGCTGCCCGGCGAGCTGCGCGAGCTCTCGGTCGAGCTCGCAGCCCAGGCCCCCAACGGCCGGGTCACGGTCAGCGGGAACAGGCTGACGTTCACTGGAACCGGGGAGCCCGGCGTCCTGCAGGTCTTCACGATCGATGCGGCCGTGCTGGGCCAGGCGACCATCGAGGAGAGCTGGGTCGGGATCCCGGAGGAGACCGCCGTGGTGGTCAACGTGACGGGCGAGAGGGCCCGGATGAACCCGGTGTTCGTCTCCGACGACGGCGTGCGCGCCGACGATCCGAGCAGTCAACGGTTCCCGAGGGTCGCGGTCCGAACGCTGTGGAACTTCGTCGATGCGCGTTCGCTCGACCTGGCCGGCACGAGTCAGATCCTCGGCTCGATCCTGGCGATGGACGCCGAGCGCACCGAGATCACGGCCTCGACCAACGGCCGGCTCTATCTCGGCGGGGATCTCGTCCTGGCCGGGACCGGGAACGAGACGCACAACTACCACTGGCCCTGGTCACGCGTCACGTCGTGCGAGGACGAGCCGGAGGAGGAGGACCCGGCCGGCAAGGTATCGGTCACCAAGCACCTGGCATCCGACGCGGCGCTGCTGCCTGCTGGGCTCAGCTTCGAGGGCGCCGTGAGCTGCGCGACCCCGTCGGGACAGGTCACTGCTGGGCGGTGGAGGATTCGTCCCGGGCAGACCATGACCCAGGACGGTCTCCCCGTCGGCTCGGTGTGCGAGATCACCGAGTTCACTCCCCAGCCCGTTGACGGGGTCCAGTGGGATCCACCGGTCTTCGATCCGCCAGACGCGCGCGTGGTCGTCCCACCCGAGGGGCAGCCGCAGGTGGGGGTGCACGTCACGAACACCTCGCGCGCCAGGTTCGCCGTCACCAAGCAGGTCATCGGCCCGGACGGCGACGACACGGGTCTCGCGGCGACGCAACGCACGTTCGCCGTGGAGTACGCGTGCACCTCAGCCGGGCGGCCCGTCGACGGGCTCGGTCCCGATGGGGACGTCCTTCCCGGTAGTGCCTCTGGCACCCTCGAGATCCGCGCGGGGCAGCGGGTCGAGTCTCCCTCGTTCCCCGTTGGCACCGTCTGCGACCTGGTCGAGCGGCTCACCTCGGAACCGGGCGACTTCGACGACGGTCACCACTGGTCCGCGGTCGAGATCCTTCCCGCGTCGCGGATCGTCGTCGGCAAGGCGGAGCTGGCGGAGATCGCGGTCCGCAACCACTTCGTGCGCGAGCCCGAGCCCCTCGGGGTCTTCGCCGTCACGAAGTCGGTCCAGGGCCCGGGCGGGTTCATCGCCACGGACAGGACCTTCCCGGTGGACTACGTCTGCACCCTCGACGGTGCCCCGAGCCTTGGTCTCGACGCCCAGGACGGCGTCACCATCGTCGCGCCGGACGGCCGAGGGCGGCTGGAGGTCCGCGCCGGAGAGAGGCAGACCTCCCCGGCCTTCGCCGTGGGGACCAGCTGTGACCTCAGCGAGGACCTGACAGCTCAGCCGGACGACTTCGACACCGACATGCACTGGAAGGCTCCCGAGTTCCTGCCCGGTTCGACGGTCCTCATCGGCGACCCGGAGCCCGGCGACGAGCTGACCGTCGTCGAGGTGGAGCTGCGCAACACCTACGAGGCGAACGACACCCCGCTGGCCGCGTTCGCCGTGACCAAGCAGGTCGTCGGGCCCGGAGGCGACGACGCCGGGTTCGCACGCCCCGAGCGTGACTTCGCCGTGACGTTCTCCTGCACCCTGGACGGGGCGCCCTCGCCCGGGTACGGGCCGGACGGGACCGACATCCTCGCCCCCGACGGCACCGGCGTCCTGCGTGCTCGGGTGGGAGAGATCACGACCTCCCCCCTGTTCGCCCAGGGCACGCGGTGCGACCTGCAGGAAGACCTGGTCGCCTACTACGACGACTTCATCGGCCCCGACCATCACTGGAGGGAGGGACACCTCCTGCCTTCCGGCACCGTGCACCTGCTCGACGAGGACGTCCTGGTGGAGGTCGTGCTGCGCAACTATTTCGACGTCGACATCCCCGACCCGGCACCCCCACGGGTGACGTTCGAGGTGACCAAGGCCACGAACGGCCCCGAGGCCGGGATCGTCGACCCGCAACGACCGTTCGAGGTCGGCTTCGACTGCCAGGTCGACGACGGGCCCAGCTCGGGTACCGACTCCTCCGGCACCGTCCTGCTCGCCCCTGACGGCACGGGCTCGTTGACGGTCGCCGACGGGCGCACCGCCCAGGGTCCCTGGTTCGTTCCGGGGACCGTCTGCACGCTGACCGAGGAGCTCGAGCACCGACCGGGTGACTTCGGTGACCGTGACTCGGACTTCGAGTGGACCGACGCCGTGTTCAACCGCACCATGCCGATCGAGCTGACCTCGGGAGTCTCGGAGCCCGTCGGGGTACTGCTGACCAACGTGTTCGCCACGACGGAGGGGCCCGATCGCGGAGTCTTCGCCGTCACCAAGCGGATCGAGGGTCCCCCCGGGGCGAGCCTGCCCGCCGACCTGACCTTCACCGTCGACTACACCTGCACCATCAACGGCACCCCAGCCGTCGGGCTCGACCCGGATCGCCTCGATGAGGTGATCGCGCCGTGGGGGACAGGAACGCTCACCGTCGCTCCGCACGCCCCGCCTACCCGAGGCCCAGCATTCGACACGGGCACCGTGTGCGAGCTCAGCGAGCACCTTTCCGAGCGCTCCGGCGACTTCCCCGAGGACGGCTGGTCCTGGCAGGAGGCAACCTTCGCGCCGGGGTCCGTCGTCACGATCGACCGCACGACGCCCGCCGAGCCGATCGAGATCACTCTGACGAACACCTATGCGGGCCCCGGGACGCCGGGCCCCGGGACACCCGGACCCGAGACACCCGAAGCGCCGGAGACGGAGGGGACCCCCTCGGCCGTCCCCAGCCCGGGTCAGAGCTGGCCGATCGAGGGTGGCTCGCGAGCTCCCGACGACGGCCTGGCGGTCACCGGAGGGTCTCAGCCTGCAATCTGGCTGCTCGGGGGATCGCTCGTCGTCGCAGGTTCTCTCGCGGTGGCGTCGAGGCGACGCTTCGGCCTGTGAGCGTGCCCGTTCGACCTTCGAGCCACCCCGCCTCCGAACACCGTTCGGTCACGGGCGGGCACGACTAACCGGTTCCCGACCGCCTTCAACGAAGGGAGTAGCCCGGACGGGGTTCGCCTGGGCCATCACCAGGGGAGTCAGGGGCGATGGCTCCGACTCGCGTGCTGGGGCGCGCCGGGGCCGCCGACGGGACTGCCAGCGCAGGAGAGGACGGCGAGGATGTCCAGCAGGCTGCGCGTCGCAGGCTTGTCGTCTTTCGGAAGCTCAACGGCACGTCGCCCCGGAAGGCGCGTGAAGTCGCAGCTCTCGCAGACTTCTTCGAGGCCCCGATCGGAAGCCTCTTCGACGGGCTAGGGGGCGTTGTGCGTGGCGCCGGCGGCGGTGGCGCGCGGGGGCAACCTCAACGTCGCTCCACGACTCCAGCGCTCCTTCGTGCTGGAACGACGAAGCCCCGCTCCGGGGCCGGGTCGGCCATCGGGCGGGGCTTCGTTCTGCGTCGATCGACGTGGTGGCTCCGACGGGCGTCGATCCCGTGACCTCACGATTTTCAGTCGTGCGCTCTACCAACTGAGCTACAGAGCCTCGAAACAACTGGCCGGGGCCTTCTCCAGGAGATGACCACCGGCCGGTGTTCGAGCGACCCCGACGGGACTTGAACCCGCGACCTCCGCCGTGACAGGGCGGCGCGCTAACCAACTGCGCTACGGGGCCTCGACGGTGCGAGACCGTTACTGCGTGTACTGCCTTCACTGCACGAACCCGTACCCCCAACGGGATTCGAACCCGTGCTACCGCCGTGAAAGGGCGGGGTCCTAGGCCGCTAGACGATGGGGGCCCTGTTGAGCGCCCGTGACGCCGCAGCGCCCCAAGACCTCCGGAAGCATACGTGACGAACGGGCCGCAACACAAACTGAGCGTCCGGTGCGGCAGGGCGGGGGAGAATGGCCCCATGCCGGTCACCATGAGCGAGGAGGACTTCGAGGGCTGCGTCGCCGACGGCCTCGACCTCGTGCCGCCCGAGCTGACCGCGCTCATGGACAACGTCGTCGTCCTCGTGGCCGACGAGCCGCCCGACGGCGAGGAGCGCCACCTCCTCGGTCTCTACGAGGGCGTCCCCCTGACGGAGCGCGACGGCTGGTGGGCCGCCGGCTCCCTCCCGGACCGGATCACGATCTTCCGCCTCCCGACGCTGGCGATCTGCGAGACCGCCGAGGACGTCGCGGAGGAGGTGGCCGTCACCGTCGTGCACGAGATCGCCCACCACTTCGGGATCGACGACGCGCGCCTGCACGAGCTCGGCTGGGACTGACGTCGCCTCGTGCGGCCCGCCGGAATCGCCGTCGTGCGATAGCATCGCCGCATGACGATGAATCATGAGGCCCTGACGCACGACCACGCCGCCGTCGCGGCCGTCTTCCGTGCGCTCGCCGACCCGGCTCGTCTCACGCTCCTGCACTGTCTCGCCGACGGGGAGGCCCGGGTCGTCGAGCTCACCGCCTGCGTCGGCCTCGCGCAGTCCACCACCTCGGCCCACCTCGCCGTCCTGCGCGACGCCGGCCTCGTCGCCGCGCGCGCCGACGGCCGCGCCACGCTCTACCGGCTCACCACCCGCGCCACGCTCGCGCTGCTCGCGCGCGCCGAGGAGCTGCTGGACGAGGGCCTCGGCGTCGTCGTCCACGACCACACCGAGGACGCGGACGCGCACGACGACGCGACCCACCGCCCGCACGGCGCTGGACGACCCGAGCGGCGACGGACGGCGGCCGAGCGATGAGCGGCGGCCACGCGCACGGCCACGCGCACGGGGTCGGCGGCCCGGCGACGGCCGGCCAGCGGCACCGGGGCCGGCTCGTCGCGGCCCTGTCGATCACGCTCACGGTCATGGTCGCGGAGCTGGTCGCCGCGTGGTGGTCCGGCTCGCTCGCCCTGCTCGCGGACGCCGGCCACATGCTCTCGGACTCCGCCGGTCTCGCGATCGCGCTCGTCGCGACCTGGCTCGCCGCCCGTCCCGCCACCGACCGGTGGACCTTCGGCTGGCAGCGCGCCGAGATCCTCGCCGCCCTCACGAACGGCGTCATCCTCACCGTCGTCGGCCTCGGCGTCATCATCGAGGGCGTCCGCCGGCTGCGGGAGCCGGAGCCGGTCGAGAGCGGGATCATGCTCGTGGTCGGCATCGTCGGGCTGCTCGCCAACCTCGTCGCGCTCCGGCTGCTGTCGGGCGGCCGGGAGGAGAGCCTCAACGTCCGCGGCGCCTACCTCGAGGTGCTCGGCGACCTGCTCGGCTCGCTCGCCGTCATCGTCGCCGCCGTCCTCATCGCGACGACCGGCTGGGAGCGGGCCGACGCGGTCGCCTCGCTCGCGATCGGCGTCCTCATCGTGCCGCGGGCGCTCTCGCTGCTGCGCGACGTCGCCCGCGTCCTGCTCGAGGGCGCGCCGCTCGACGTCGAGGTCGCCGTGGTCCGGGAGCACCTGGAGCGGACGCGCGGCGTCGTCGCCGTCCACGACCTGCACGCCTGGACGATCACGTCCGGCGTCCCCGCCCTGTCGGCGCACGTGGTGGTCGAGGACGAGGAGGCGTCGGCCGCCGGGCTCTGCCGCCTGCTCGACGCGTTCGGGGCGTGCCTGGAGGGGCACTTCGACGTCGAGCACTCCACCATCCAGGTCGAGCCGGTGTCGCACCACCGCGCCCACCCCGAGGGCGCCGGCCACCGCTGAGCGAGGCCGCGCGGCTCGGGACGGGCCGCACGACTCAGGAGGCCGGGCGGGCCTCCCAGGCCGAGCGGACCATGTCGGCGACGGTGTGTCGCATCGCCCAGTCGATGTCCCGCGCGGCGAGCGACCCGTCGGCGACGATCCGGTCCGGGTCGCCCGGCCGGCGCGGCGCGATCTCGGGGGAGAAGTCGATGCCCGTGACCTCAGCGAACGCGTCCATGATCTGCCGGACGGACAGCCCGTCGCCCGAGCCGAGGTTGTAGACCGGCTCGAGCTCGGCACCGGCGGCGAGCGCCCGAGCCGCCGCGACGTGCGAGGCCGCGAGGTCGACGACGTGGACGTAGTCGCGCACGCACGTCCCGTCCGGGGTGGCGTAGTCGTCGCCGTTGATCCGCGGCGTCCGGCCCTCCACCAGCGCCTTGACCACGAGCGGGAACAGGTTGTGCGGTGAGGTGTCCGCGAGCCCCGGCAGCGAGCCGACGACGTTGAAGTAGCGCAGCGACGTGTGCCGCAGGGCGTGCGCGCGGGCGGCGTCGGCGATGAGCCACTCGCCGATGAGCTTGCTCTCCCCGTAGGGGGACTCGGGCCGGGTCGGCGTCGTCTCGGTCACGAGGTCGACGTGCGGCGTGCCGTACGTCGCGGCCGAGGAGGAGAACACGATCGCCCCGACGCCGGCCTCGCGCATCGCCTCGAGCAGGTGGACGGTGCCCGTCACGTTCTGCGTGTAGGTGTGCAGCGGTCGCGTCACCGACTCGCCCGCGTACTTGAACCCGGCGAGGTGGACGACGCCGGTGACGCCGTGCTCGCGCATCGCGGCCGCCAGGACCTCCGTGTCGAGGATCGACGCGACGATGAACGGGACGTCGTCCGGCACGTACTCGCGGTGGCCGGAGGACAGGTCGTCGACCACGACGACGCGGATGCCCGCCTCCTGGAACGCCCGCACGACGTGGGAGCCGATGTAGCCCGCCCCTCCCGTGACCAGCCAGCACTGTCCGGTGGTGGTGTCGCTCATGCTGCTTCGCTGCTCCTCGCGCGTGGTGGGACGGGACGGGTCGACCAGCTCCCAACCTACTCCGGGCGACCTGCTCCCCACCGGGACCGCCCGGTCCGCGGGCGGTGGGTCGCCACGCGCACGGCGCATGCGGCAGGCTGGGGTCCGTGGGTGAGACGGAGCAGCAGACCCGGCGCGGGCCCTCGATCGCGGCGTCGATCGAGGCCGCGATCGAGCGACGCGCCGCGTTCTGGCTCGCCCGCGAGGGCTGGCGTCCGACGCCCCTGGTGTTCGACTCCTACGGCCGCGCGGCCACGACGCCCGGCTCCGGCTGGGTCCGCGTCATCACCCGCGTCCTCGTCATGCCGCCGACGAACCGGCGCAGCGCCGAGGGCCGCGCGCGCGGCTGGCGGCGGTACATCTCCGTCTCCGCCCCCGACCTGGCGGTGCGCATCCGGATCGGCGACGTCGTCCACCGCACGCGGACCGAGCCCGGCGGCTACGTCGACGTGCGCCTGCCCGTCGACCTCGCGCCGGGCCGGCACGAGGTGAGCGTCGAGGTCCCGGGCGGCGCGGCCCCCGGCCGCGGGCACGTCGACGTCATCGACCCGTCGATCGGGCGCGGCGTCGTCTCGGACGTCGACGACACCGTCATGGTCACGCTGCTGCCCAGCCCGCTCCAGGCCTTCTGGAACACCTTCGTCATGCAGGAGTGGCAGCGTCGGCCGGTGCCCGGCATGTCGACCTTCCTCCAGCGCGAGACCCGCGGGTTCGTCGTCTACCTGTCGACGGGGGCGTGGAACTACGCGCCCGTCATCCGCGACTTCCTGCGTCGCCACGACTTCCCGCCCGGGGCGCTGCTGATGACCGACTGGGGCCCGTCGACGCAGCGCTGGTTCCGCTCCGGGACCGAGCACAAGCGCACCCAGCTGCGCCGGCTGCGGGCCGAGTTCCCGGAGCTCACCTGGACGCTGCTGGGCGACGACGGCCAGCACGACCCCGCGATCTACGCCGAGTTCGCCACCGAGTTCCCCGACGACGTCGCGCTCATCGCGATCCGCACGCTGACGCCGCCCGAGCACGTGCTGACGGCCGGCCTGCCGATGAGCCCCGACGAGATCGCCGAGGTGCTCCCCGGCCTCGCGCCGCCGGGGCTCGGCGGCGTCCGCATCCCGCGCGGCGTCCGGCACGTCTCGGGCGGCGACGGGAACGCGCTCGTCGTCAAGACTCTGCCCCGGCCGTGGCGCGGGCGCAGACCCGACTGACCCGGGACGGCGGCACGAGCCGTCCCGCCCCACCGCACCACTCGAGGAGGAGTCCGTGAGCACCGAGACCGCAGGCACCGGCGCAGGGGCCGGGACGGACGCCGGCGGCGGCACGGGGGCCGGCACCGGCCCCGCGGCCGACCGGCCCTGGTTCACGCGGGACGGCGAGGACGTCGCCCGCGCGCTCGGCTCGGACGCAGCCATCGGGCTCACCGCCGCCGAGGCCGCGGCCCGGCTCGAGCGGTACGGCCCGAACGCGATCGCGGCCGAGCCGTCCCCCTCGGTGTGGCAGGTCGCGCTGCGCCAGCTCGCGGACCCGATGAACGTCATGCTCGTCGCGGTGGCCGCCATCAGCCTGTTCATCGACCAGGTGCCGGTCGGCATCCTGGTCGGCACGCTCGTCGTGCTCAACGTCGTGCTCGGCTCGCGGCAGGAGCTCAAGGCGCAGGCCTCCGTCGACGCCCTCGCCTCGCTCCAGGTTCCGCGGGCGCGCGTCGTGCGGGGCGGGACGCTGCTCGAGATCGCCGCGACGGACCTCGTCCCGGGCGACCTGGTCACCCTCGAGGCGGGCGACCTCGTGCCCGCCGACGGGCGCCTGCTGCGCAGCGCGACGCTCGAGACGCAGGAGGCGGCGCTCACGGGGGAGAGCGCGCCGATCGCCAAGGACCCGGCGACGCTGGCCGACCCGGCGACGCCGCTCGGCGACCGGACCAACCTCGTCTTCCAGAACACGCAGGTCACCCGCGGGACGGGCGCGATGGTCGTCGTAGAGACCGGCATGACGACGGAGATGGGCCGGATCGCCTCGATGCTGTCCGCGGTCAAGCCGGCCCGCTCGCCGCTCCAGCGCGAGCTCGACGGCCTCACCCGCGTCCTCGGGTTCGTCGCCTGGGGAGCCGTCGCCGTCATCGTCGTCATCGGCCTGCTGCGGGGTCAGCCGTTCGCGTCGGTCATCCTGCTCGGCATCTCCATGGCGATCTCCGCGATCCCCACGGGCCTTCCGACGTTCGTCCAAGGGATGCTCTCCTACGGCTCGAACCAGCTCGCCGAGCACCGCGCGGTGGTGAAGAACCTCGCCGACGTCGAGACGCTCGGCGCGACGAGCGCGATCAACTCGGACAAGACCGGCACGCTCACGATGAACGAGATGACGGTCTCCCGGCTCTACTACCGCGGGGAGTGGTTCCCGGTCTCGGGCGGCGGCTACGCCAAGACGGGGGAGATCCGCCACGCCGCCGGCGCCGCGGAGCCCGACTTCACGCCGCTCGCCTACGGCCTGTGCCTGTGCAGCGACGCGACGGTCTCGGACGACGGCGTCGTCGTCGGCGACCCGACGGAGGCCGCGCTCGTCGTGCTCGCGGCCAAAATGGGCGTGGACGCCGAGCTCTCCCGGCGCCGCTACCCGCGCCTGGCCGAGGTGCCGTTCGACTCGGCCTACAAGTTCATGGCGACGTTCCACGACGTGCCGCTGGGCGGGCGGGACCGGCTGATCGGCGTCGTCAAGGGCGGCCCGGACGTCGTCCTCGCCCGCTGCTCGTCGGTGCTCCTCGCGGACGGCTCGCTCGCGCCGATGGCCGAGCAGCGCGAGGCGATCCTCGAGGCGAACCGCCAGCTCTCCGAGCAGGGCCTTCGGGTGCTCGCCTTCGCCTACCGCCTGCTGGACGGGCACCGCGACGCGGTCCTCGCCGATCCGATGACGCTGGTCGAGGACCTGGTCTTCGCCGGCCTCGTCGGCATCATCGACCCGCTGCGTCCCTCGTCCGCGGAGGCGGTGCGGATCGCGCGCGAGGCCGGCATCGACGTCCGGATGATCACGGGCGACCACGCAATCACGGCCTCGGCGATCGGCGCGCAGCTCGGGCTCGCGCCCGGCGCGGCGAGCGGGGCCGAGATCCAGGCGATGACGGACGCGGAGCTCGCGGCCGCGCTGCCGGACCTGCACGTGTTCGGGCGCGTGACCCCCGAGGACAAGCTGCGGATCGCGCGGCTCATGCAGCAGCAGGGCGCCATCGTCGCGATGACGGGTGACGCCGTCAACGACGCGGCGGCGCTCAAGCAGGCGGACATCGGCGTCGCCATGGGCTCGGGCAGCGAGGTGACCAAGCAGGCGGGGAACATGATCCTCACCGACGACAACTTCGGCACGCTCGTGCAGGCGATCCGGCTCGGCCGCGGCATCTACGACAAGATCGTCGGCTACGTCCGGTTCCAGATGTCGCTGCTGTTCTCGCTCGTGCTGCTGTTCCTCGTGGCGAGCATCTTCGACGTCAACCAGGGCGTCCCGCTCACGCCGATGATGGTGCTGTTCCTCAACTTCTTCATCACGATCTTCCCGGTCGTGGTGATCCTGCTCGACCCGGTGCCGGCCGACATCATGTCGAAGCCGCCGCGCGACCCGGCCAAGACCATCGCGCGCGGGTCCACCGTCGCGCAGTGGCTGTTCTACGGCGCGCTCATGTTCGCGACGACCCTCGTCCCGCTGCTGACGCACCCCGGCGAGCTGAGCCCGTCGGAGCCGAACGTGCCGGTCACGATGGCGTTCGCCGTCTCCGCGCTGGGCTCGCTGCTCGGCGGCCTCGCGATCCGGCGCGACCCCGCCTCCGGCCTGCTGCCGCCGCTGCTCACGGCCGTGCGGTGGCTCTCCGTCCCGCTGGCGCTCACGGTGGCCGCGGTCGAGCTGCCCTTCCTGCAGCACGTGCTCGGCACCGTCTCCCTCACGGGCGACGAGTGGTTGCAGTGCCTGGGCCTTGCGCTCGTGGTGCCGGTCGTCGTCGAGCTCGACAAGTGGGTGCGGCGGGCTCGCGCCCGGCGCCGGGGCCTCGTCGGCGCCTGAGAGGCCGCGCCGGTCCTCGTCGCCGGCCGCCGGCCCGGCGTCGCGTCAGCGCGCGACCTGCTGGACCAGCTCCTCGCCCGCGCGCCAGCGACGCAGGTTCTCCGCGATCCGCTCGTCGGCGCCGAGCGGGCGTCCGCCCGCGCAGTGCGGCGTGAGGATGAGGTTGGGCGCGTCCCACAGCTCGTCGTCGGCCGGCAGCGGCTCGGGGACGACGACGTCGAGCGCCGCCCCGGCCAGACGACCGGCGCGCAGCGCGTCGGCGAGCGCCGCCTGGTCCAGCGTCGCGCCGCGCCCGACGTTGACCACCCAGGCCTTCGTCGGGAGCAGGGCGAGCGTGTCGGCGTCGATCGCGTTCGCGGTCTCCGGCGTCGACGGCAGGACGGCGACGAGGACGTCGGCGTCGCCGAGGACGCGCGGCAGCTCGTCCGTCGTCACGACCTCGAACCCCTCGCGCTCGCCCGCGGTGCGCGCGACGCCGACGACGTGGGCGCCGAGCGCGCGCAGGAGCCCGGCGAGCCGGGTGCCGATGCTGCCGAACCCCCAGACGACGACGCGCGCGCCGTGCACGAGCGTGAAGGAGGTGGCGTTGTCGAGGGGCTGGGCGTCCGCGAGCTCGGCCGCCCACCGGTGCTCACCGACCGCCCGGACCGCGACGTCGAGCCGGCGGGCGGCCGCCAGGATCAGCGCGAGCGCGTGCTCGGCGACGGTGACGTCGTGCAGCCCGACCCCGGACGCGACGAGCGCCTCGGGCCGGAAGTCGGCGGCGAGGATCGCGTCGACGCCGGCCGTGAGGCTCTGGACCAGGCCGAGGTTCGGCAGCAGCCCCGCGTTCTCCCGCCACCAGCCCGAGGTGAGCGACCAGATGACGATGGCCTCGGCGTCGCGGTGCTCCGGCGGGATCGGCGACGCGGTGGAGTAGCGCACCACCTCGACGTCGTCGGGAAGCTCCGGCGCGAGCGGCAGCGAGTCGGGGAGGAGGATCTTCATGGTCACAGTCTGGCGTGAACCGCGCGAGCCGTGCGGAACACGGGGGGCCGGCGCGACGTTGAGACAGGCGGAGGAAGGGGAGTCACCATGGACTACAAGGTCTGGAAGAGCGACACCGAGTGGCGGGAGCTGCTCGGTGCCGACGAGTACGCCGTGCTGCGCGAGGCCGCGACGGAGCGTCCGTGGACGGGCGAGCTGCTGGACGAGGCCCGCGAGGGCATCTACTCCTGCCGCGCTTGCGGGGCAGAGCTGTTCCGCGCCGAGACCAAGTTCGAGTCGCACTGCGGCTGGCCGAGCTTCTACGCGCCGAAGGAGTCCGACGCCGTCGAGCTCGTCGAGGACCGCAGCCTCGGCATGGTGCGCACCGAGGTGCGCTGCGCGACCTGCGGCTCCCACCTCGGGCACGTGTTCGACGACGCTCCGCAGACGCCGACCGGCGACCGGTTCTGCATGAACTCCGTGTCGCTCGCGTTCGCCCCCGCCGAGTCCGCCGGCGACTGAGCGGCCGGCGACCGAGCCGTCGGCGCGACCCGCCCGCCGAGGCCGCGTGACGGGACTCACGTGCGGCCCGCCCTGGGCGGGAGCCGCCGTCTGTGGGAGAATGATCGAGTCGGCGCCCTCCCTGGGCGCCGTCGCCGCGAGATCCTCAGCGTGACCTGGCGCGCCCGTTCGGGCGGCCGCCGGGCTCGTCCCCGGCCGGCGCCGGGGCCAGCGCAGGCGTCCCCGCGGCACCCACCGCGAGAGCGCCGCACGTTCGGCGCGCGCCCACACGATCGGATCCATGTGACCACCTCCACCTCCGCGCGTCAGCCTGCCCGCACCTCGGGCCCCGCGACGCCGACCCCCTCCTTCGACTCCCTCGGCGTCCCCGCCCGGCTCGTGGCCGACCTGGCCGCCCGCGGGATCACCGAGCCGTTCCCCATCCAGGCCGCCACGCTGCCCGACGCCCTCGCGGGCCGGGACGTGCTCGGCCGCGGCCGGACCGGCTCGGGCAAGACGCTCGCGTTCAGCCTGCCGCTCGTCACCCGGCTGTCGGGCGCCAAGCGCGCCGCCGCCGGCCGTCCGCGCGGTCTCGTGCTGGCGCCGACCCGCGAGCTCGCCACCCAGATCGCGCAGACCCTCACGCCGCTCGCCCGCGTGGCCGGCCTCCAGGTCACGACGATCTTCGGCGGCGTCGGCCAGAACCCGCAGGTCTCGGCGCTGCGCTCCGGCATCGACATCGTCGTCGCCTGCCCCGGCCGGCTCGAGGACCTCAAGGGCCAGGGCCACGTCAGCCTCGACGCCGTCGAGATCACCGTGCTCGACGAGGCCGACCACATGGCCGACCTCGGCTTCCTGCCCGGCGTGACGCGCATCCTCGCGGCGACGCCGGCCGGCGGCCAGCGGATGCTGTTCTCGGCGACGCTCGACGCGGGCGTCGACAAGCTCGTCAAGCGCTTCCTGTCCACGCCCGTGACGCACTCGGTCGACCCGGCCAGCTCGCCGGTCGCCACGCTGACGCACCACCTGTTCGAGGTGCCCGACGTGACGGCGAAGCGCGAGCTGGTCGAGCTGCTCGCCTCCGGGACCGGTCGCCGGCTCCTGTTCATGCGGACCAAGCACCAGGCCCGCCAGATGGCGCGGCGCCTCACGGCGGCCGGCATCCCCGCGGCCGACCTGCACGGCAACCTCTCCCAGGGGGCGCGCGAGCGCAACCTTGCGGCGTTCTCCTCGGGTGAGGTGCGCGTCATGGTCGCGACCGACATCGCGGCGCGCGGCATCCACGTCGACGACGTCGACCTGGTCGTGCACGTCGACCCGCCGGCCGAGCACAAGGCCTACTTGCACCGCTCGGGCCGCACGGCCCGCGCCGGGGCCGGCGGCGACGTCGTCACCATCCTGCTCCCGGAGCAGCGCGGCGACGTCGCGTCGCTCACCCGCGCCGCCAAGATCGACGCGAAGGTCCGCCCGGCCGACGCGGCTGCGGTCGCCCGACTCGTCGGTGAGGTCGCGCCGCGCGTGGCCCCGCAGGACGCCCCGTCGGGCGCCGCGCAGAAGCCGTCCGGCAACGGCGGCGGCAAGGCGGGCGGCGGCAAGGCGGGCGGCCGGTCGGGCGCCAGGGGCGCGGCGAAGGCCGGTACCGCCCAGGCCGGTTCGCCGAAGTCGGGCGCGCGGTCCGGTGCGTCTGCTGGCGCCCGTGACGGTCGGCCCGGGACGAGGGCCGACCAGGCCGATCGACCGGCCGCCGGCGGTGGCCGTCGCCGGCGCGGTCAGCGCTCCGCAGCCGACGGCCTGCGCGGGGAGTCCCGCGGGCAGGGCGTGCGCGGTGGCGGTGCCCCAGCGCAGAGCCCCGCGACGAGCGGGCGCGGCTCCTCGAGCACCGGGCGCACGGCGTCCGGCGCGGGGCGCGCCGCGTCGACCACGGGCCGCACGCCGGGCCGGTCGCAGCGACGCGCGTCCTCGCGCGGCGGTGCCGTCTACTCGACGTCGACCACCGGCGGCAGCGGCTTCGTCCAGATGTCCAGCCGCTGAGCGGTTCCAGGACCTCCAACGTCGTTCCCCGCGAGGCGGACCCGACGGTGTCGAGCGGGATCTCTCGGAGGTCTGACTCGCGCCCGTCGGGTCCGCCTCGGCGTCGGGGCGCGACGGACCGGTAGGTTCGTTCGGTGACCGGGGTCCTGGAGGGGTTCGCGCTGATCGGCGCGATCATCCTCGTCGGCTACGTCCTCGGCCGCACCGGCATCCTCGGCGAACGCGCCGACGCGGTCCTGTCGCGGCTCGCGTTCTTCGTCGGCGCGCCGGCGCTGCTGTTCGTCACGCTGAGCCAGGCGCGCGTCACCACGCTCGTCGACGCCCGCTCGCTGCTGTCCTACGCGCTCGCCAGCGCGATGATCCTCACCTACGTCCTGATCGCGCGGTTCGTCATGCGGCGTCCGGCGGCGGAGACGGTGATCGGCGGGCTCTGCGCCGGCTACGTCAACGCCGGCAACCTCGGCATCCCGATCGCGGTCTACGCGCTCGGCGGCGCCCAGGAGGCCGCGCCGAGCATGGTGTTCCAGCTCGTCGTCCTCGCCCCGGCGTCGTTCGTGATCCTCGACCTGCTGGAGCGCCGCAGCTCCGGCATCCGGGTGCGCGACGCCGTCGCGCCCCTGCTCAACCCGCTCGTGCTCGCGTCGGCCGCCGGAGTCGTCTGCGCGGCGACGCAGTGGCGGCCGCCGGAGGTCGTCCTCGCCCCGCTCGAGACGCTGGCCGGTCTGGCCGTCCCGGCCATGCTGCTCGCGTTCGGGATCTCGCTGCGCGGTGCGCCCGTGCCCGGGCGGTCGGCGGTCCGGCCGCAGCTCACGCTCATCGTCGTGCTCAAGTCCTTCGTCCAGCCGCTGCTCGCCTGGGTGGTCGGCACCGCGATCGGCCTCGACGCGCACGCGCTCCTCGCCGTCGTCGTCATCGCGGCGCTGCCGACGGCGCAGAACGTCTTCACCTACGCGATGCGGTACGACCGCGGCGTCATGGTGACCCGCGAGTCGGTGCTCGTCACGACGATCCTCGCGGTCCCCGTCGTGCTCGTCGCCGCGGCGGTGCTGTCATGAGCCGGGTGCGCGGCGGGGATCGCGACGGCGCAGGCGCGCGCCTGGCTGCGGCCGTGCCCGCACCGGCGCTGTTCCTCGGGGCCGGCGTCTCGATGTACTACGGGGCCGCGCTCGCGGTGGGGCTGTTCGCCGTCGCCGGCGCGGTGAGCGTCGGCTGGGCGCGGCTCGTCGTCGCCGCGGCGGTCCTGCTCCTGCTGGCCCGCCCGTGGTCGCTCCCGTGGACACGCCGCGGGCTCGTCGCGGCCGCGGCGTTCGGCGTGCTCCTCGGGGCGATGAACCTGCTGTTCTACGTCGCCATCGACCACCTGCCGCTCGGGGCCGCCGTCGCGGTCGAGTTCATCGGGCCCGTGACCGTCGCCGTCGTGACGGCCGGGGCGGGGACGGCGCCGTGGCGGCGCATCGTCCCGCCCCTCCTCGCGGCGGGCGGCGTCGCGGCGATCAGCTTCGGCGAGATCGACTGGTCGGCGCTCGAGGCCGGCAGCGGCGTCGGCGTGCTGTTCGCGCTCGCGGCCGGGGCCGCGTGGGCCGGGTACATGGTGCTGGGCCGGCGGATCGCGGCGCGCGCCTCGGCGCAGCACGCCGGCTCCGGTGACGGTGCCGACGGTGACGGTGCCGACGGTGACGGTGCTGACGGTGGTGGGGTCGGTGCCGTGGCTGCCGCGGGGGCGGTGGTGGAGGTAGCGGCCGCGGAGGCGGCCGGACGCTCGCGCCCGACGCCGGGGCCGCTGCGGACCGGCATGGCCTCGCTCGCGCTCGGCATGACCACCGCGGCGATCCTCTACGCCGTCGTGGGTGCGCCGGGGGCCGGACCGCTGATCGGCTCCTGGTCGGCGCTCGGTCTGGTCGTCGGCGTGGCGGTGCTCTCCTCCGTCGTGCCGTACGCACTCGACCAGGTGTCGATGCAGCGGCTCTCGACGTCGCAGTTCGCGCTGCTGAACGCGCTGCTGCCGGCGACGGCGACCCTCGTCGGGTTCGTCTCGCTGCGCCAGGTGCCGGCGGCGGCGGAGCTCGTCGGCGTCGCGGCGATCTCGGCGGCGGTCGCGCTCGCGACCCGGCGCTAGCCGGAACGGGACGACGCCGGGCGGATGGATCGAGTCCATCCGCCCGGCGTCGTGTCGCGCCTGCGGGCTGACGCCCGCGGTGTCAGCGCTTCCTGCCCGAGATGGCCCCGTAGATCAGGAGGACCAGGAGGGAGCCACCGATCGCCAGGATCCAGCTCCAGAGGTCGAAGAACCCCTTGAGCCCCTCCCCGGAGATGGCGCTCCCGATCCACCCGCCGAGCACGGCGCCGATGACGCCGACGACCAGCGTGGCCAAGAACCCGCCGGGCGCGCGGTCCTTGAGGATGGCCCCGGCGATGGCGCCGGCGATCAGGCCAAGGATGAGCAAGGAGATGAAGCCCATGGTCGTGCCCTTCGTTCTTTTGCCCCTGCGTCTCCACCCTCTGTCGAAGGCGGCGGCGCGTCAAGTACCGGGGACGAGTGCCGTGTCGTACTGGTGGTGCCGCTCCAGCCAGCGCACGACGTACGAGCACGTCGCTGTGAACCGGCCGCCCCGCCCGACCACGTCGCCGATCGCCCGGTCCACGAGGATCCCCGCCAGCCCGCGGCCCTGGAACGCCGGGTCGACGACCGTGTGGTCGAACACGTGGACGCCGTCAACCAGCGTGGTGGACGCGAAGCCGGCGAGCATGCCGTCGACCGTGATCTCGTACCGCCCGCGCGTGGCGTCGAACGCCACCCCGATGGTGGGCTCGGCCTCGCCCTGCGGGTCGGTCGGCCCGCCCGGGTCGTGCTGCTCGCGCGGCTCGCGCTGCTCCCCGGTCACAGCTCCTCCAGCAGCCGGGCGCCGGCGATGGCCTCGGGCAGCGCGACCACTGCGGCGTCGTGCTGGTGGTTCTTGCTCAGCCAGTGCCGGACGAACGGGCAGGTCGCCGCGACGGCTCCGCCGCGCGCGGCGACGTCGGCGATCGCGCGGTCGACCATGATGCTCGCGAAGCCCTGGCCGTCGAAGGCCTCCTGCATCACCGTGTGGGTCATCACGGTGACGTCGTCAACCACGTCGTAGGCGACGATCCCGGCGAGCTGTCCGTCGACCGTGATCTCGTAGCGGTAGCGCTCGGGGCGCTCGGTGACCTCGATGTCCCGGTCCGTTGGCGTGTCCATGCCAGCAGTCTCCTACAGTCCGGCCAGCTCCGGCAGGGTCAGCTTCGCGATCCAGAAGTAGATGAGCAGGCCGGTGCCGTCGACGAGCGTCGCGATCATCGGTCCCGACACGACGGCCGGGTCGACCCGCAGCTTCTTGAGCACGAGCGGGATGACGGAGGCGATGAGCGAGGACCACAGGATGATCGCGGCGAGCGACAGCGCGATCGTCACCATGACCTGCACCTCGACGCCGAGCATCCACGCCCGGACGAACCCGGCTCCCGCCATGGCGATGGCGACGAACGACCCGGCGGACAGCTCCTTGACCACGACGCGGCCGACGTCGCGCATCCGGACGTTCTCGGTGGCCATCGCGCGGATGAGCGTCGTCGTGATCTGCGTGCCGGTGTTGCCGCCCGTGCCGATGAGCAGCGGGATGAAGAACGCCAGCGCGACGACCGCGTCGAGCTCGTCCTCGAACGCCTTCATGACGTTGCCCGTGTACATCTCGGCGACGAACAGGACGAGCAGCCACACGATGCGCTTGCGCCACAGCAGGAACGGCGAGGCGCGCAGGTACGGCACGTCGAGCGGCTGTGACCCGCCCTGGCGCTCCGCGTCCTCGGTGGTCTCCTCGCCGACGATGTCGGCCGCGTCGTCCGCGGTGAGGACGCCGAGGAGGTGGTCGGCGTCGTCCACGACGGGCAGCGCGAGCAGCCGATGCCGGACGAGGAGCCGGGCGGCCTCCTCCTGGTCCGTCAGGGCCGTGACCGAGACGACCTCGTGCGTGCACAGGTCGTCGACCAGGGTGCCCTCGTCCGCCAGCACGAGCTCGCGGAACGACACGACGCCGCGTAGCCGGCCGTCGTCGGCGACGGCGAAGACGTAGGCGCCGATGTGGGAGTCCTGCCGCAGCTTGGCCGAGTGGTCGCGCACCTGCTGGATCGCCTCGCCGGCCGTGACGGAGTCGTCGACCGCGATGACGTCCGGCACCATGTGGGCCGCGACCGAGTCCTCCGGCCAGCGCAGCAGGCCGCGCAGCACGGCCGCCCGGTCCGCCGGCACGCGGCCGAGGATCCGCTCGGACTCGGCGGCGTCGAGCTCGCGCAGCAGCTCGGCCGCGCGGTCCGTCTCGAGGTGGGCGACGACGGCGCCGGCGCGCGCGGGCGGAGCGATGCGGAGCGCGTCGACCGCCGTGTGCAGGTCCAGCGTGTCGAGCAGGTCGACGGCCTCGGGGACCGTGAGCAGCTCGGTGAGCCGGACGGCCTCGGCCTCGGTGAGGTCGCCGAGCTGGTCGGCGCGCTCGATCGGGTCGTCGACGACGTCGAGCCACAGGCTCACGGCCTTCGGCGTCCCGATGGCGAGCGCCTGGTGCAGGGAGAGGGCGGGGGCCGTGCCGGCGCTGGGCGCGCCGGAGAAGCGAGACGTGGGCACGGGGACTCCTTCGACGATCGATCGGTCGGCCCCGCGGGGCCGCGGACCACGACCGGCGGAGTGACGGACGTGGCGGAGCGATGAGCAGCTGCGAGTGCTCGGCGGGCCTCGGTGGCGCGAGCCCGGACCGGGGCGGTGCGGACGTGGCTGAGCCGTCCGGTGCGGGCGGCGTCGAGGGGTGGCCGGTCGGGTGGCCGCCGTGCTCGCCGCCCCATCTTGTCAGAGCCTCGCGCCGGGCGGGACTACGCTCGCCCGGGGACCGGTCGACGCCGAACGGACCCCCGCGCTGACCCGCGCGCGACGCGCCCCACGCCACGGCAGGAGCCATGACCCACAAGCTCGACGTCACGCCCACCCAGATCGCGGCCGTCCTGCGACCGATCGGCGTCCCCGAGCGGATCGAGCGGCTGACCGGCGGGATGTTCGCGGCCGCCTACCGGGTCACGCTCGCCGACGGCGGCCGTGTCGTCGTCAAGGCGACCGCGACGGACCCGCGCCGGCTGTGCCGATACGAGCTGGGGATCGCGCGGACGGAGGTCGAGGTCTACCGGACCCTCGCCGGCCGCGGTCTGCCCGTGCCGGCCGTGGTGCTCACGGACTTCGGTCACGACGTCGTCGCCGGCGACGTGGTCGTCACCGCGCACCTGCCCGGAACCCCGTGGATCGAGCTCGACCTGGACGAGGAGGGCGCGGCCCGGGCCAGGCGGGCGCTCGGCGGGTTCATGGCCGACCTGCACCGCGTGCCGGCGCCGGCGTTCGGCTACCCGGCCGCGGAGTCCGGGCTGCGGGCGCAGGACTGGCCGACGGCGTTCGAGGCGATGGTGGAGGCGATCGTCCAGGACGCGACCGACGTGGGCGTCGTCCTGCCGGTCGACCGCATCCGCGCGACGGTCCGGGCGCACCGCGGAGCGCTCCGGGTCGTGACCGCACCGGCGGTCGTCCACACCGACCTGTGGCCGGCCAACGTCTTCCTCGACGACGACCTCGCGATCGTCGGCGTCATCGACACCGAGCGGACGGTGTGGGGAGACCCGCTGCTCGACCTGATCGGCGTCGACCAGCTCGGGCTCTTCGACGTCGACGGCGACCTGCTCGCCGGCGACACCGAGGCCGGGGGCGTGCTCGCGCAGCAGCTCGCGACGCCGACGGGGCCGGCGCGCTTCGCGCTCTACCGCCTCTACTTCTCGCTCATCCTCGTCGCGGAGGTCGACGTCCGCGGCTACGACGACGCGTGGGTGCCCGAGCACCGCGTCCGCGTCCGGGGTCTGCTCGACGCCGCGCTCGACCGGCTCGACGAGCTCGCCGCCGCGGGAGCCGGAGGGACGGGGCGCCAGGGGCCGGGCGTGCCGGGCCCGGGGAGGGTTGCGCCGGTCGACGATGGCGGGCCGGGCGCCGTCTTGGGGTCCGGCACCCGGCCCTGAGGCGAGGTTACCCCGCGAACGTCGGCGCGCGGGCGTCGTAGGCCCCGTGGGACTCGAACCCACAACCCGCGGATTAAAAGTCCGCTGCTCTGCCAGTTGAGCTAGAGGCCCTCGTCCCGGTGGGGAGGACGCGCCCAGCGTAGTTCGCCCGCGGCGAGGCAGGCATTCCTCGCGCTGCCGTCACGCTGCCACCGTCCCCGCGGTCGCCCCGTCGCCGGGCTGGCGTCCGCCGCCACCCACCCCCTCAGTGATCGTTTGTGATCGAAAACCAGGCGAACCGTCACCGAATCGTGACCTGTTCTGGCCGCCTGGCGGTTGACATGATCGAAGTCGTGCACCAACACTGGGTGCGAGATAGTTCGATCGGGCGTTCGTTCATGAACGTACACGATCGTTCAGATCGCTTGACCTGGCAAAGGAGCAGGTGTGCGCGAGGCACCGTCGCCGTCGAGACCCGGCCGTCCCACCCGACCAACCCAACCCGTCCGCCCCACCCCGGACCGCGGCCGTCCCGGCCGCCGCCGGGTGCTGCTCTGGGGCGCGGTCGCCGCCGTCGTCGTCGCGGGCGGCGCGACGGTCGCGGCCGTCGCCGCGACCGGGGACGGCGCCGTCGTCGCGCGGTGCGGCGACCTGACGATCGACACCGACGGCGTCATGGTCCACGCGCAGGGGCTCGCCGGCCAGGTCGGCGCCGCCTTCGCGCGGGAGCACGCAATCGACTCCTACGGCGCCGACTTCTGGGGCGAGACGTACGACGGCGCCAGCCCGCTCGACGCGCTCGCGGACGCCGTGGTGGACCAGCTCGCGCTCGACTGCGCCACCTGGACGCTCGCCGACGAGCTCGGCGCGCAGGATCCGGCCGGCAGCCGCGAGATCCTCGCCGACGCCACGGGCAGCGCCGACGCGACCGACTACGAGCTGCTCCGCTCCGCCGTGGAGAACCTCCGGGACGGCATGCGCACCGAGCTCCTGGAGAGCGACCCGCCGAGCGAGGACGAGCTGCGCGCCGCCTTCGACGGGCTCGACGACGTCTACAAGGGAACCCACGTCGCCCTCACGCTGTGGCGCGTCGACGCCTTCGCCGGCACCGCCGACGAGCTGGCCGACCTCGCCCGGACGGCGATCTCGCCGGACCCCGACCTCGCGGCCATGGCCGCCGGCGTCGACGGCGCGAGCCCCGGCGCCACCGTGACGGAGCTGGCGCTGGACTCGCAGGAGGTCTCCAAGGAGGACCTGTTCGCCGCGCACGTCATCGAGCTCGCGGGGCGGGCCGAGCCGGGCGACGTCGTCCCCGGGATGACGGACGGGGAGTACGTCGTGGTCCTCGACCGGGCCGGCGGCGAGCTCCTCACGCTCGAGCAGGCGCCGCAGATGGCGCGCAACGCCTACGTCAACGACCTGCTGGAGCAGCGCATCGCCGACGTGGCGGCGGCCGAGCCCCTGTCCGTCGAGCGAGACCTCCGCCCGATCCTCGAGCGCGAGCTCACCGCCCCGCGGTAGCCCCCAGATCTTCCACGACCCCCCACCACCGAAAGGAATCCTGAGCAGATGAGAGCGGTCAGAATACTCGTCGCGACGGTGCTGACGACGGCGCTCGCCGCGTCGGCGGCGTCCGCGGCACCCGACGAGGCGGGCCCCGAGGCCGGGGAAGCCCCGGGCGCCTACGTGTCGATCGGTGAGTCGACCACCGGCACGACCTACTACGTCGACGGGGCGAACGGCGACGACGACGCCGACGGCACGTCCCCCGAGACGGCATGGCGCAGCCTGGAGAAGGTCAGCGCCACGACGTTCGAGCCCGGCGACCACATCCTCCTCGAGGCGAACAGCACCTGGAACGACCAGATGCTGCACCCGAAGGGGTCCGGGACGGACGGCAACGTCATCGCCGTCGACCTGTACGAGCAGACGGACGACGGCGCCGTCTACACGGCGGACAGGCGTCCGGTCATCAACGGCAACGGGACGTACGGGACCGGCAGCTTCAAGCGCTACATCACGGGCGCCGTCCAGCTCGTCAACCAGGAGTTCTGGCAGATCCAGAACCTCGAGGTGACGAACAGCCCGGAGCTGTCCAACCCGAACGGCTACAAGAAGTCGGGTGACGCGCAGCGCGCCGGCATCCTCGTCATGGGGTACGAGCAGGACCGCACGTTCCGCTCGGTGCGCGTGGCCAACAACTACGTCCACGACGTTCAGTCGGAGTACTTCCAGAAGGTCGTCAGCCCCGAGGCGGGCGTCGCGCTCAAGGCCACCGGCGGCATCATCATCCTCGGGCACTGGATCGACCCGGACGGCACCGTGCTGCTGCCCGCGGGCGAGTGGCGCTCCTCGACCGGGTTCACCGACGTCATGGTCGAGAACAACGTGGTCAAGCGCGTCGGCCTGGAGGGCATCCGCACCAAGGCGGATGCGAACACCTCGGTCTCCAACTCGTTCAAGAAGACGTTCTCGGACATCACCATCCGCAACAACTACCTCGAGGACGTGGCCGGCGACGGCATCGTCATGAGCGAGCTGTCCGGCGGCGGCCTCGTCGAGGGAAACGTCGCGATCCGTCCGTCCAACGCTGACTACGGTGCGCGCAACTTCGCCGGGATGTGGGCGATGTCGAACGACTACGGCGTGTTCCAGTACAACGAGGTGTACGGGATCCAGTTCGGCTTCAACGACGCCGAGGCCTACGACATCGACCTGTCCAGCAACTACGTCGTCTACCAGTACAACTATAGCCACCACAACACGGGCGGCTTCATCCTGCTGATGAGCGACCAGCGCAACTCGACGGTTCGCTACAACATCTCGGCCAACGACGGCGGCGGCAACCGCGGCACCGATGCGGACAACGGTGGTGGAGGCTCCTACACCTACAAGGAGCAGAGCATCTTCCACTACTGGGTCAGCAGCGAGAGCTCCGCGATGCCGCAGATCTACAACAACACGTTCTACGTGGGCGACGGCATCTCGACCTCGCTGTTCGGGGAGGGCAACTCCGGCAACAACTCCGGCACCGTCGCGCACTTCTGGAACAACATCATCGTCAAGGAGGGCGCCGGAAGCTTCAAGTTCCTCTCGGCCAACCCGTCGAACGGCGCCGACGCGATCGAGCGCAAGATGGTGGACAACCCCGAGCGCTACTTCAAGAACAACGTGATCTGGCCCGCGTCGATCGCCTCGGTGACCAGCGGTGCGACGCCGGACAAGCTGGCGCTGTCGGACAACGTGATCGCCGACCCGCAGCTCGCGCTCACCCGTGACCCCTCGCTCGTCGCCGAGCTCGCCACCCAGGCGGGCACCACGTTCGACGTCGAGACCGGCTCGATCGCCGAGTTCACCTCCCGGGAGAAGCTGCGCCAGCGCGCCGCGCTGTTCCAGATCGACGCCGACAGCGTCGCCGCGGCGGCCGGTCTCACGATCTCGGACGCCCTGGCTCGGGTCGACGCCCCCGTCGAGGACTTCTTCGGCGGGAACGTCGCCGGTGTGGCCGCGGACGTCGGGGCCCACCAGGCCACGCAGATCGCGACCACCATCGAGGTCATCGCGCCCGAGGTGGCCGTGACCACGGCGGCCGGCGTCTACCCGACGCTCCCGGCGACGGTCGACGTCACGGTCCGCGAGACCGCCGGCGCGAACGTCACCGAGCGCACCGAGACGCGACCCGTGGTCTGGGACGTCATCCCCCTCGGCGATCTCCAGGAGGCGGGCGAGGTCTCGGTGAGCGGTGTGCTGCAGGGCAACCCCACCGGATCGGTCACCGCCACCGTGACGGTCGAGGGCGACCTCGGCCCGGGCGTGAACGTGAACCGCAGCGACTCCACGGACGCGGCATACGTCCAGCAGGGCAACCCGACGACGGCGATGAGCGCGCCGGGTGCCGGGGGCGGCATCACCACCCCGGCCGCCGGTGACATGTTCAAGTTCCCGTTCGGGCTCTCGTTCAACAACAACCACACGCTGAAGCTCAAGAACGCGGCGTCCGTCGGCTTCAACCGCCGCATCCTCGTGGAGGTGGACACCACGCAGTTCGACGGTGAGCTCGCCGACGTGAAGAACGCGTCGCTGCGGCTGTACGTCTCCCGGTTCGACTCCTGGAGCGGTGCGGGCGGCACGGACGCGGAGCGGGTGCGCAACACCCAGTTCGTGGCGGACGTCTACGCGAACGACCCGACCTGGACCTCCGGGACGGTCACCTGGAACAACGCCCCGCTGAACGCGGACGTGCCGGTGACGACGGTGCCGGACTACGCCACGCTCCCGCTGGTGTCCAGCCGACTGGTCACCAACTCGGAGATCTTCGACAACGGCTACGCGCTCGACCTCGACGTCACGTCCTACATCAGGTCGCTGCCCGAGGGGACCGAGTCGGCGAGCTTCCTGGTCGTCATCCCGCTGAGCACCGCCCCGAACTTCAACCGGGACAACTCCGGGTTCGACTCGTTCTCGCACCTGGGGGCCGCGGCCGCGTACGACCGCTACCAGGCCGGGACGATGACGCTCCCCGCCGGGATGCCGGACGACTTCGTGATGTCGGCGACGGCGCTCGCGCCCTCGCTGCTCCTCTCGGACGTCTACGTCTCGGGGATCGACCCGATCACCCGGACGGTGGCGCCGCTCGAGGTGCCGGTCCTCCCGGAGACCGCGACGGTGCGCTACTCCAACGGTGACTCGCGCGAGGTCCCGGTGACCTGGCCGACCATCGAGGCGTCGCAGCTCGCGGACGAGGGCGAGCACACGATCGTCGGATCGGCGCCCGGGATCGCCAACCCGATCGTCGCCACCGTGACCGTCGTCGCCACGCACGTCACCGGGTTCGAGGACCTGCCGGTCATCGACCTCCCGGTCGGCCTCTCGCGCGGTGAGCTCGGCCTGCCGACGACCGTGACGGCGACGCTCGACGACGGCACGTCGGCCGAGCTGGCCGTCACCGGCTGGGACGACGACCCGAACAACTACGGCCCGAGCAGCCCGCCGGGGACCTACCGGTTCCCGGGTGCCGTCGAGCTGCCCGCCGGGGTCACCAACCCGGACGACCACAAGCCGCAGCAGGAGGTCGTCACGCACCCCCTGCCGGTCTCGGTCAGCCTCTCGGCTGATCGCGACGAGGTCGCGCCCGGTGCGGACCTGCCGGTCCGGGCGAGCATCCGCGGCCAGGAGCCGTACACCGAGGTCGACGCCTGGGGGAGCGAGCTCACCTGGTCGGTCGCCCCGGCGGGTTCGTCCGGCACGACGGGCGGCGACGCGGCCCCGGAGGCGCTCGCGCCCCAGGCGGACGAGGAGCTCGTCACGATCGACGACGACGGGATCGTCCACGTCGCCGAGGGTGCGCAGCCGGGCGACTACGTCGTCACGGCGACGAGCACGCGGGTCGACGGGGTGAGCGGGACGTTCGCGTTCGCCGTCGTCGCCGACGACGGTGAGCCCACCCCGACGCCGTCGGGTGACCCCTCCGGCGACCCGTCGGGCGACCCGTCGGGCGATCCGTCCGGTGAGCCCTCGGGTGACCCGTCGGGCGACCCCTCCGACGGCACGTCGACGTCGCCGAGCGGGTCGGCCAGCGCGTCCCCGAGCGGGACGGCGCCCGGCAGCGGCACGATGCCGGGGACGGGCGTCAGCGCCGGTCTGCTCGTGGCGCTCGCGCTCGGCGCGCTGCTCACCGGCGGTGTGCTCGCGGTGCGGCGCCGGAGGCTCACGGCCTGACGCGCTGATCGGCCAGCTCGCTCGGCGCGACGCCGGCGGTGCCACCCACGCGGGTGGTGCCGCCGGCGTCGTCGTCCCGGCTCCGCCGCTCGCGGAGGGTGTGCCGGTACGACGCCGGATCGGGACGGCGGCTAGTCCGTCGACCCGCGCGCCACGACTCGAACGGGGGACTCGCGCAGCACGGCCGGGGCCGCGGGGTCCGCGATGCGACGCTCGAGCAGCTCGACGGTCTGCTCGACGATCCACGCGTTGCTCGGGTCGACGGTGGACAGCCCCGGGGGGACCTGGGCCAGCAGGTCGAGGTTGTCGAAGCCGATGACCCGGACCTCCTCCGGAACGCGTCGGCCGAGGTCGTGGAGCGCGGCGAGAGCCCCGACGGCGAGCTGATCGGTCACCGCGAACACCGCGTCGACGTCCGGGTAGCGCCGGAACAGCTCGGTCGTCGCACCCCGCGCACCTCCCGAGCCGTGGTCGGACACCGGTGCGACGAGCTCCTCCGGCGGCTCGAGGCCCCGCGCGCGGTGGGCCGCGCGCCACCCGGCCGTGCGCTGCGGGCCGATGCCGCCGGCCACGTCCCCGACGCGCGCCCCGCCGAGCACGGCGATCCGTCGCGACCCCCGCTCCAGCAGGTGCTCGGTGGCCAGCCGAGCCCCCTCGGCGTTGGCCATCATGACGTGGTCGACGACCTCGGGGAGATCCTGCTCCCCGAGCAGGACGAGCGGCACCTCTCCCCGCAGGTGCGTGACGTCCTCGGCGGTGAGCCCGACGGCGCTCAGCACGATCCCGTCGTAGAACCGCAGGCGGGCGGGGGAGACCGCCGCGAGCTCGTTCTCCCGGCTGGCGTTCGACTGCTCCACGACGAGGTGGTGCCCGTTCTCGGCGAACGCGGTGGCGAGGAGCGCCGCCAGCTCCGCGTAGTACTGGTGGTCGAACCGCGGGACGACGAGCGCCACGGTCCCCGTGCGTCCCGTGCGCAGCCGCCGGGCCGTCAGGTCGATCTCGTACCCGAGCTCGGCGACGACCGCGAGCACCCGCTCCCGGGTCGCCGCCCCGACGCGCGGCCGATCGTTGAGCACGTTCGACACGGTCATGACGGAGACACCCGCGGCGCGGGCGACGTCGCTCATCGTCAGGGCCACGTGCTCTCCATCCGGTCGTGCGCATCGCCGCCGTCGTGGGGGACGGGCGGCGCGGTCTTGACGTCCGCCAGGCCACCGTGCCACAGTCGGGAGTAGTTTATCGTTATACACGATCGCGGCGTCACAGGAGAGCCATGCTGGAGTCCAGCCACCCCCATCCCCTCGACGAGGTTCCCTGCCACGACCCCTTCATCCTCCCGGTCGAGGACGGCTACCTGCTCTACACCTCCTACGACTCGGCGCGCTGGGAGCTGTTCGTCCCGCCGGGCTCGGACCACCGGGCGCCGCCCGGCACGGGCGTGCTCGCCTGGTGGAGCCCGGACCTGCTGACGTGGGGGTCCCCGCGCGCGGTCCTCACCGTGCCGGAGGACTGCTGGGCCGACCCGACCCGCGCGCCCTGGGCGCCGGAGGTCCACGCCTGGAACGGGCGCTACGTCCTCGCGGCGACGCTCCACGCGCCCGACGACCGCCTGCCCGACGTGCGCCAGCGCGGCACGAGGATCACGCTCGCACCGGCCGTCGTCGACCGCTACGACTTCGCGCCGAGCCGCCGGGGCACCGTGCTCGCCGTCGCCGACGACCCGCGCGGGCCGTTCGAGCTGCTCGACCCCGCCTCGTCGCACACCCCGCGCGACTTCATGGCGCTCGACGGCACGCTGACCCGGGACGAGCACGGCCGACCGTGGTTCGTCTACGCGCACGAGTGGGTGCAGATCCTCGACGGCACGATGGAGGCCGTCCCGCTGGACGAGGACCTCGGCGTGGCTGGCGATCCCGTCCACCTGTTCCGCGCCTCGGAGGCGTCCTGGTTCGCGGACGTCGTGCCGTCGACGCAGGCGCTCGCCCCCTACGTCACCGACGGACCGCAGCTCGTCCGGCTGCCCGACGGCGCGCTCGGGATGCTCTGGGCCTCCTACCGGCCCGACCTCGGCTTCTCGGCCGGCGAGTACGTCGAGACCCAGGCGATCTCCCGCTCCGGCTCGCTCCTCGGGCCGTGGGAGCAGGGCGACGTCCTCGTCGGCGGCAACGCCGGGCACGGCATGCTGTTCCGGCGGCACGCCGGCGACCTCGCGGGCGGCGAGACGGAGGGCGGCGAGACGGCGGACCCCGATCCCGGCCCCGACACGCTCGTGCTGCACCGCGGCATGAACTCCTCGCGGGTTCGGGCCGAGATCCACGCGGTCGGGCTGACACCCGACGGCGTCGTCCTGCGGGAGCGTCTCGCATGACGCACTCCGCCGAGCTGACCGACCCCTTCGGGTACCTGCTCGTCCCCTTCGTCGAGGACGCGCGCGAGCACCGGGAGAAGATCTACCTCTCGCTCAGCGTCGGCGACGACCCGCTGCGGTGGCGCCGGCTGGCCGGCGGGGAGGCGATCCTCGAGTCGACCTCGGGGACGACGGGTGTGCGCGACCCGCACCTCGTCCGCCGTCACGACGGCACCGGGTTCCACATCCTCGCGACCGACCTGCGGGTCTGGGCCGACGGGCCGGAGATCGACTGGTCGCGGCTGAGCCGGCACGGCAGCCGCGACCTGGTGGTCTGGGACTCCCCGGACCTGCTCGCCTGGTCCGAGCCGCGGTACGTCACCGTCGCTCCGCCGGAGGCCGGGATGGCCTGGGCCCCGGAGGCGCACCACGACGAGTCGTCGGGGGAGTACCTCGTCTACTGGTCCTCGAAGCTCTTCGCCCCCGACGACCCGGGCCACGACGGCGGGTCCCACAGCCGGATCCTCGTCAGCCGCACGCGCGACTTCGTCACGTTCTCCCCGGCCCGGGTGTACCTCGACCCCGGCGAGGAGGTCATCGACATGACCGTCTACGTCGAGGACCCGGCGCGCGAGGGCGAGGGGACCCGCGTCCACCGGTTCGCCAAGGACAACGGCGGCGGCCGCGGCATCGTCCAGGAGTCCGGGTCGAGCTTCCTCGCCGACGACTTCACCCCGGTCGCCGCGCGCCTGGGGAGCGTGTTCCACGAAGGCGTCGAGGCGCCCCTGATCTTCCGCGACCACCACGAGCCGCGCTGGTACCTGTGGGTCGACGCCTACGGGCTGCGGCCCATGGGCTACCGCGCGCTCACGACGACGGACCTCGCCGCGGGCGCGTGGGAGCCGGTCCCGGACGCCGCGTTCGACCTCCCGCCCGACACCAAGCACGGCACCGTGCTGCCCCTCACCCGCGCCGAGCACGCCAGGCTCGACGCCGCGCTCTGACCGCCGACCGACCACCACCACAGCCCAACCCAGCACCACAGCCCAGCGACACCGAAGGACTCCCATGGCCGACCTCACCGCCGTCATCGACCTCGACCTGCCCGGACCGCGGATCTCCCGCCACGTCTACGGGCACTTCGCCGAGCACCTGGGCCGCTGCATCTACGGCGGCTTCTTCGTCGGCGAGGACTCGGACGTCCCCAACGTCCGCGGCATCCGCCAGGACGTCGTCGAGGCGCTGCGGGCGATCCGGATCCCCAACCTGCGCTGGCCCGGGGGCTGCTTTGCCGACGACTACCACTGGCGCGACGGCATCGGCCCGCGCGCCGACCGGCCCCGGATGGTGAACTCGCACTGGGGCGACGTCGTCGAGGACAACTCCTTCGGCACGCACGAGTTCATGGACCTGTGCGAGATGCTCGGGGCCGACGCCTACATCTCCGGCAACATCGGCTCGGGCACCGTCCGCGAGATGAGCGAGTGGATCGAGTACCTCACCCGCGCCGACGACTCCCCGATGGCGACGCTGCGCCGCGCCAACGGCCGCGACGAGCCGTGGCGTGTCCCGTTCTGGGGGCTGGGCAACGAGGCGTGGGGCTGCGGCGGCAACATGACCGCGGAGTTCTTCGCCAACCTCGCGCGCCAGTACGGCACGTACGTCCGCAACCACAACGACAACGACCCGTACCGGATCGCCGCCGGCGCGAACGCCGACGACTACGCCTGGACCGAGACGCTCATGCAGTCGGTCGCTCGCCTGGGCGGCGACCGGCTGCAGGCGCCCGGGGCGCCGTACCAGGGCATCTCGCTGCACTACTACACGATGAGCGGCGACTGGGCCGACAAGGGCGACGCGACGCAGTTCTCCACCGAGGAGTACTACCGCACCGTCCGCAAGGCGCAGCACGTGCGCACCCTCGTCGAGGGCCACGGCGCGGTCATGGACGCCTACGACCCGGACAAGAAGGTCGGCCTCGTCGTCGACGAGTGGGGCACGTGGTGGAACGTCGAGCCCGGGACGAACCCCGGCTTCCTGTACCAGCAGAACACGCTGCGGGACGCCCTCGTCGCGAGCATCCACTTCGACGTCTTCCACGACCACGCCGACCGCGTCGTCATGGCGAACATCGCCCAGACGGTCAACGTGCTCCAGGCCATGATCCTCACCGACCCCGACACCGGGGCGCTCGTCCTCACCCCGACGTACCACGTCTACGCGATGAACGTCGGGCACCAGGACGCGGACACGCTGCGGGTCACCGTGCACGGCGACGTGCGCGACACCGAGTCGGACGGTCGGCGCGTGCCGCTGTTCTCGGCGTCCGCGTCGACCAAGGACGGCTCGGCGCTCGTCTCGCTGTCCAACCTCGACGCCGACGCCGACCTCACCGTCGTCCTCGACCTGCGCGGCCGCGAGGTGACGGGCCACCGCGCCCGGGTGCTCACGGCGCCCGAGCTCGCCGCGCACAACTCGCCGGAGGCCCCCGACGCCGTCGTGCCGGCCGCGCTCGAGGCCGTGCGCCCGCACCCGGCGGGTCTCGAGGTGACGATCCCGGCGCACTCCTACGCCACGGTCGAGCTCGACCTGGCCTGAGCCCGCCGGCCGATCGGCTCGGCGCTCGCGGAAGACACCGCGGGCGCCGAGCCGGTCGCCGGTCCGCGAGGACCCGGCGCCCCACACCATGGAGGAGACTATGACCACGTTCGATGACCGTCCCGGGACCGCGCCGCGCGGCACCGTCGTGCCGGGCCGGCTGTTCGTCGACGATCGTGGCGAGATGGCCCAGCTGCACGGGATCGGGATCGTCCGCCTGGCCGACGGCCTGTTCTGGGCGTGGGGCGAGGACAAGCGGAACGGTGCGGCGTTCGGCGGCGTCGCCTGCTACTCCTCGCCGGACCTGGCGACCTGGACGTGGCGCGGGCACGCGCTCGCCGTCGACCCGGACGTGCCTGACCTGGCGCCCGGTCGCATCATCGAGCGCCCGAAGGTGATCCCGCGGTCCGACGGCACCTACGTCATGCTGCTCCACGTCGAGTCGCCGGACTACTCCGACGCTCGCGTGGGCTGGGCCGTCGCGGACCGGCCCGAGGGTCCGTACACCTATCTGCGCTCGGAGCGGCCGCTGGGCAACCTGAGCCGGGACATCGGCGTGTTCGTGGACGACGACGGCGCGGGCTACCTCCTGAGCGAGGACCGCGAGCACGGGCTGCACGTGTACCGACTGTCTGCCGACTACCTGGCCGTCGAGGAGCTGGTCTCCACGACGCTCGCCAAGCCGGGCGACCACCCGGCGGGGGAGCACGGGTACGAGTCGCCGACGATCGTCAAGGTCGACGGACTGTACTACCTGGTCGGGTCCGACCTCACGGGCTGGTCGACCAACGACAACCAGTACGCCACCGCCACGTCGCTCGCGGGGCCGTGGAGCGAGTGGCGCGACGTCGCCCCGCCCGGGTCGGCGACCTACGACTCGCAGACCTCGGTCGTGCTGTCGATCGTGGGGCCGGAGACGGCGAGCCACGTCTACCTCGGCGACCGGTGGCGGCGCGACGACCTCGCTCACTCCGCTCCGGTGTGGCTGCCGATGACGATCGGCGACGGGGAGGCCCGGATCGAGTGGTGCGAGAGCTGGACGCTCGACCCGGTCACCGGCGTCGTCACGCCCAGCACCGCGGGGTCGTAGGCGGCCGTCCGGAGAGCTCGGTGCGGCCGCGGCGCGAGCCGGCGCTTGGCCGGTCGGCGCCGACTACCCCCGTGGCGCTCGTGGCGCTCGTAGCTGGGTCGCCGGGTCGAGCCGGTCCTCCCATGGCCTCGGCGCTCCCAGGGGCCACGGTGGGCGCGGGGGCGCGGACTCATGCGGTCGGGCGGTGGCCGCGGCGGCGGTTCGCGGGCCGGGGTGACGACGCGGTTCCGGGGTGGCCACGGTGCGACCGGGTTGCAGTGCCGACGCGGCTCCGAGGTGGCCACGGGGACGGTGGTGACCACGCTGTGGCCGGGTTGCCGTGACGACGCGGCTCCGGGGTGGCCACGGGGACGGTGGTGGCCACACTGCGACCGGGTTGCGGTGATGACCCGGCTCCAGCGTGGCCAGGGCGGCCGCGGTACGCGACCGCGCCCCGGGTTCGCGGGTAACGTCGCGAGCGTGGTGCGCGCGGACACGAGAGACCGACTCGCCACAGCGTGCCAGACGTCACGCAATCCCCCCGGAACCCCCGTGATCGCCACCCGGCCCCGTGATGTGATCGTTACCATTCTGTGATGCGGGACACTTGGCAGGAGTTCGTCTGAGGGTTAATGTAACTCTCACCACAAGGCGAGGGAGCCGGGGCCGGTGCCCGGGACGCCTCGCCGCCAACCGCAGAGAGGCGGAGTGCGAATGGCGACACAGGCCATCATGACGGACCTGGAGGGGCCGCCGACGAGACGGCGGAGCCTGGGGAGTCGGCTCTACCAGGCGCGCATGCTGCTGATCATGTGCCTGCCGGCGATCATCTTCTTCCTGGTGTTCAGCTACGGTCCGCTCCCCGGCAGCTACGTCGCCTTCACGAACTACAACTACCGCGACGGCATCTTCGGCAGCCCGTTCGTCGGTCTCAAGAACTTCGAGTTCCTCATCAAGTCGGGCCAGCTCTGGCTCCTGACGCGCAACACGATCCTGTACAACGTCGCGTTCATCGTCCTGGGGAACATCCTCCAGATCGCGCTCGCGATCATGCTGAACGAGATCCGGCTGAAGTACTTCAAGAAGGTCAGCCAGGCCATCATGTTCCTGCCGTACTTCATCTCGGTCGTGCTCATCGGCGTCATCGCCTTCAACCTGCTGAACTACGACACGGGCGCCATCAACGCCCTGCTCCAGCAGGCCGGCGGCGACCCGATCAAGTTCTACAGCATCGCCGGGATCTGGCCGGTCATCATCATCCTGTTCCAGCTCTGGCAGAGCACCGGGTACGGGTCGATCGTCTACTTCGCCGCGATCATGGGCATCGACGGCTCGATGTTCGAGGCGGCCGCCGTCGACGGCGCCTCCGCCTGGCAGCGCATCCGCTACATCATCCTGCCGAGCCTCAAGCCGACCTTCATCATCCTGCTGCTGTTCGCGCTCGGCGGGATCATGCGCGGAAACTTCGGGCTGTTCTGGAACCTCATCGGCAACAACGCCGCGCTGTTCCCGACGACGGACATCATCGAGACCTCCGTCTACCGCATGATCATGTCGCAGAACAACTTCACGATGTCGACGGCCGTCGGCCTCTACCAGTCGCTCTTCGGCTTCGCGCTGGTGATGCTGTGCAACTGGATCGTCCGCCGCATGAACCCCGACTACGCGCTGTTCTGACCGGGAGCCCATCATGACTGCCACTGCCGCAACCCTGAAGGCCCAGCGGGCCGCGCACCCCTCGAAGCAGGGGACGACCAAGGTGAAGCTCGGCGCGAGCGACTACGTCCTGCGCGGCATCTCCTACCTCGTCGTCTCGGTCTTCACGCTGTTCTGCCTGCTCCCGTTCGTCCTGATCATCTCGGCCTCCTTCTCCAGCGAGGCCGCCATCATGCGGGACGGCTTCGGCCTGTGGCCGAAGGAGTTCTCGACCGAGGCCTACCAGTTCATCTTCCGCTTCCCGCGGATGATCATCGGCTCCTACGTCGTGACGATCCTCATGACCGTCTTCGGAACGCTCATCGGCCTCTTCGTCATCGCGATGACGGGCTTCGCGCTCCAGCGCCGCGACTTCCCCTACCGCAACCACATCTCGTTCTTCATCTACTTCACGACGCTGTTCTCCGCCGGTCTCGCGCCCACCTACCTGTGGGTGACGCAGGTGCTCCACCTCGGCGGGACCTACATGGCGGTGTTCCTGCAGCTCCTCATGACGCCGTGGCTCATCATCCTGATGAAGAACTTCGCGCGGTCCGTCCCGTTCGAGATCGTCGAGTCGGGCAAGCTCGACGGCGCCGGCGACTTCCGCATCTTCCTCCAGCTCGTCCTGCCGATGCTCAAGCCGGCCCTCGCGACCGTCGGTCTGTTCCTCGCGCTCGGCTACTGGAACGAGTGGTACCTCTCCTCGCTGTATCTCGGCAGCGCGGTCGAGTTCAAGCCGCTGCAGTACTACCTCTACAACGTCGTCAACACCGCCAACGCCCTGAAGAACTCGGTCGCCGGCGCGAACGTGACGATCACCCAGCTACCCAGCAACACGCTCAAGATGGCGACCGCCGTGGTCGCCACCGGGCCGATCATCCTGCTCTACCCGTTCGTCCAGAAGTACTTCGTCACCGGCCTCACGGTCGGGGCCGTCAAGGGCTGACGGCGCCGATCCCGGGCCTTCCCGCCACACCGAACCCACAACGTACGACAACGAACCACCACCCGCCCCGTGCGGGAACCACCGACCTGTGCACTACAAGGGAGTTGAGGACACACCATGAAGCACACCTCATTCATCAAGGCGGGTGCCGTCGGCGCCGTCCTGGCGCTGTCGGCCGCCGGCCTCGCCGCCTGCTCGACCGGCGACAACAACGCCGACGGCGGCAACAGCGGCAACGGCGGGAACGGCAAGTCCACGACGATCACCATGCTGGTGCTCGGCGACAAGCCGACCAACGGCCGCCTCGAGGCGATGCTCGGCCAGCTCAACGAGAAGCTCTCGGCCGAGGTCGGCGCCACGCTCGACCTCTACTACGTCGAGTGGGCCGACTGGCAGACGCAGTACAACGTCAAGCTGCTCGCCAACGACGGCTCGGTCGACCTCATCACGACGGCGACCGACTGGCTGTTCGCCTGGGAGAACGCCGAGAAGGGCGCCTTCCTCGAGCTGAGCCCGGAGATGCTCCAGGAGAACGCGCCGAAGACCTGGGCCCAGGTCGACAAGGACGGCGACTGGGACGTCACCAAGCTGAACGACACGATCTACTTCATCCCCGAGGACAACTACACCCAGTACACCAACCACGGGTTCTTCTACCGCGGCGACTGGGCGGCCGAGGCGGGCTTCGCCGACGGCGAGATCACGACGTTCGAGGACTTCACGACGTACTTCCAGTGGGTCAAGGACAACAAGCCCGAGGCGTACCCGTGGGACGTCGCCGGCGCGAACTTCGCCGCGATCGACGGCTACATCGCCGGCCACACCGACCTGCAGACGATCTCCCAGGTGACGGCGGGCAACTACTTCCCGTTCCAGACCTCCGAGGCCGACCAGTGCACCATCACGTCCTACCTCTACGAGGGTGACGACCTGCTCGGGGCCGCGAACCTGGCGAAGGAGTGGAACGACCTCGGCGTGTGGCGCGAGGACGCCATCAACTACGACGGCGACACGCGCGAGGAGCTGTACGCGGGCCTGTCCGGCACCGACCAGCACCACACGCAGACGTTCATCGGCCAGATCGTCTACAACATGGAGACGAAGCAGCCGGGCTCCGACCCGAAGATGTTCCACTGGGGCCAGGAGAACGGGAACTTCTTCAAGGACATCAAGACCCACGGCGCCATGGCCGTGAGCGCCGCGTCGAAGAACCCCGAGCTCGCGCTCCAGGTCTACGACATCCTCCGCAACGACGAGGAGGCCTACCGCCTGCTCAACTTCGGCATCGAGGGGACCGACTACATCATCACGGACGACGGCAAGCTCGGGTACCCCGACGGCTACGACCCCTCGACCGACTCGCTGGGCTCGAACTTCTGGGCCGGCCGGATGGACGAGTTCGAGCTCGACAAGACGACGGACGCCCCCGACAAGTGGGACATCTACGCCGAGCTCGACGCCGTGGCGAAGGACTACCCGTACGAGACGCTGATCGTCGACAAGAACAGCATCGACTCGACGCTGGCCGCCGTCTCGGGCGTCCTGGCCCAGTACCTGCCGCAGCTCCAGTACGGCAAGGTCGACGACCCGGCCGCGACCATCGAGAAGATGCGCTCCGAGCTCAAGGCCGCCGGCTTCGAGGACGCGCAGGCGTCGCTCCAGGCGAACCTCGACGAGTGGGCGGAGTCCACGGGCTTCTCCTGCAACTGATCCGACCGCTCGACTCCGTGGGGGCCCGCTCGCCGGCGGGCCCCCACGGGTCACTCGACACAAGGAAGCCACACTAGGTAGCCGTGAGCAGCATCTTCGAGGCGGACTCCCCGCTCCTGCGATTCCTCGGTCGGTTCGCGGACGTCATGATCCTCAACCTCGTGTTCGTCGTGACGTCGCTCCCGATCGTCACGATCGGCGCGTCGTTGACGGCGCTCAACTTCACCGCGATGAGGCTCGCCGACGGCACCTGCGAGTCCGTCACCCGCGACTACCTGCGGTCCTGGCGGCTCAACCTCAAGCAGGCGACCGTCATCTGGGGCCTCGTCGTCGGGATGGGCGTCGTGCTCTACCTGTGGTTCCGGGTCGCGGAGTACCTCGACGTCCCGGGCGCCGTCCGGTTCGCCGTCTACGCGGTCGTCTACCTGGTGACCTTCCGGTTCGTCATCGCGCTCGTCTTCCTGTTCCCCTACCTCGCGAAGTTCGAGGGGACGACGCGGGAGGTCCTGCGCAACGCCCGCAAGCTCTCCCTGCGGCACCTGTTCGCGTCGATCGCCATGCTCGCGGTCATCACGCTGCCCGTCGTCATCACGATCTTCTACCCCAACCTCACGGGGTACGGCGTCCTCTGGCTCGTCATCGGGTTCGGCGCCATCGCCTTCGTCAACGCCTTCCTCCTGTCCGCGATCTTCCACAGGTACATCCCCGCCGACGCGGAGCCCGACGCGGACCCGCAGCCCGAACCAGGCCCCGGCGCCACGACGGCCGCCGACCCGGCAACCCGGCTCGACCCCGGAACCTGACCTCCCCCAGAAACGTCCCGGACGCACGCGTCCGGAGAAAGCCAAGGTGTCGACATGACGGCCACCACGCAGTCCCGGTCCACCGTGCAGCCCCGGCACGCAGCAGTGAGCGTGGGCCCGGCCGGGATCGTGCTGGACGGGAGGGAAGAGGTGCTGCTGTGCGCGTCCCTGTTCTACTTCCGCATCCCGCGCGAGCAGTGGGCCTCGCGCCTGGAGCAGGTGCGCTCCTCCGGGTACCAGGCGATCGACGTCTACCTCCCGTGGAACTTCCACGAGCTGGCCCCGGGGGAGTGGGACTTCACCGGTCGGCGTGACGTGGGGGCGTTCCTCGACCTCGCGCACGAGGCCGGTCTCGTCGTCGTCGCCCGACCCGGCCCCTACATCTGCTCCGAGTGGGACGGGGGCGCGCTGCCCGCCTGGCTCGGCACGGTCGACGGCCTGAGGATCCGCCAGGACGAGCCGCGCTTCCTCGCGGCCGTCGCCGCGTGGTTCGACCGCGCGCTGCCGATCCTCGCGGCACGCCAGTACGGCCGGGGCGGCAGCGTCGTCGCGGTCCAGCTCGAGAACGAGCTCGACTTCTTCGACACGACCGATCGCCGCGGCTACCAGTCCGCGCTGCGGGACCTCGTGCGCGGGCACGGGATCGAGCTGCCGCTCATCGCCTGCGCCGGCCAGGGCGACCTCCACGGGGCGACGGGCGACGCCGAGGGCGTGGTCCCCGCGTGCAACTTCTACCCGGACGACAGCTCGCCGCACGTCGAGCAGGAGGTGCGCCGCTACCGCGCCCTGCTCGCCGAGCGTGACCTGCCGCTGCTCGTCACGGAGACGAACCGCGTCCACGCGACGCTGCGCCGGCTGCTCGCCAGCGGCGTCGGGCTCATCGCGCCGTACCTCCAGGCGTCCGGCTACAACATGGGCTTCACGCCGTCGGTCGGCAACTGGGGCGACCCGGCGGGGCTGATGTCCCACGACTACGACTTCGCCGGCTTCCTCTCCCCGGTCGGCGAGGAGCGGCCCGAGCTGCACCAGGCCCGCGTGCTCGGCGCGCTGGTCCGGACGTTCGGGTCCGAGCTCGCCCGCGCGCTGCCCGAGGCCGCGGACGACGCGTACCTCACGGCCGTCGCCACGAGCGCGTCGCCCTCCCGCCTGCGCCTGCCGGACGGCGGCTCGCTGCTCGCGGTCCCGAACCTCGGCGACGACGACGGCGAGGTCCGCCTGGTCCGCGACGCCGGCGACGTGCGAGTGCCCCTGCCCGCCCGGACCTGCCTGCTCGTGGCCGAGGACGTGCCGCTGGCGCGCTGGGGTGTGCCCGGCACGCTCGAGCTGGCCACCGCCGACCTCGTCGGCGTGGCGGCTGGCGTCCTCGGTGACGGTGCAGCCGGCCACGCCGAGGACGACGCGGCGGCCCCGGCGCGGCTGACCCTCGCCGCCGTCGACCGCAGCGTCGTCGTCCTGCGCGACGACCGCGGCGAGCGGCGGGTCGTCGAGCTCGACGCGCCGGTGCCCGGTCGTGCCGTCGAGGCGAGCGTGAGCGTCGGCACGACGACGTGGGCGATCGTGGTCCACCACCCGGCCGACGTCCCCGGCCCGGGCGGGTCGTCGACCAGCGCCGCGACCGGCCGGACCGAGCCGGTCGACCTGGCGGCGTCGATCGACGCGGTCCGGGTCTGCGCGCCCGGCCCGCTGTCGGCCGAGCGTCGCCACGAGGGGACGCCGTGGTCGGAGGAGGTCGGCGTCTGGCGCGGTCGCACCCACTACGCGGCCGACCTGGGCGACGTCACGCAGCTCCTCGTCGAGGGCGCCGGCGACATCGTCGACGTCGCGCTCACGAGCGCCGAGGCCGAGGACGAGGGGAGCGACGGGCGCCACCTCACGCTCACGCCGTACGGCGCGAGCGTCCTGCTGGACGCGTCCGGCGCCGACCGCGTCGCGCTCACGGCCGAGACCTGGGGGCACGCGAACTTCGACGACGCGCGGCTGCCGAACCTCGCCCTCGGCTCGCTCCGCGGGCTCGGTGCGGTGTGGTCGGTGACCCGGACGACGGACGTCGGGGCGCTGTGGACCGTCGTCGGCGACCAGCAGTGGAACGGCGAGCCGGCCCCGACCCGCGGGCTCGGTGGCTGGAGCAGCACCCGCGTCGGGCGACCGATCACCTACCGGCGGGAGCTGCCCGTCGACGGCGAGCACCACCACGCCCTGCTGCTGGGCGGCGTGCCCGGCTCGGTCGAGGTGACGCTCGACGGCGAGTCGCACACCGTCACGGCGCAGAACCCGTGGCTGCACCTGGCCCCCGGACGGGGCCGCGAGGTCGCGATCACCCTGCCGCACCAGCCGGGGACGGCGCTGTCCGCCCAGCTCCTGCGCCTCGACCCCGTGCGCGGCTGGGACGTCCGGCCGGAGCCCGACGTCGCCTACCTCGCACGGGTGGCCGATGCCGTCGTCGAGCGGACGCTCGCCGCCGTGACGCTGCCGCTCGTCCTCGCGCCCGGTGAGGAGCTGGTCGTCGAGCTCGACGTGCCGGCCGGCGGCCTGTCCCTGCGGTTCGACGGCGCGCAGGTCCGCATCGCCGTCGTCACGGAGTCCGCCGGGCCGGCGGACCCCGACGGACGGCCGGGCCGGCCGGAGCTGCTGGGCCGCGTGTGGCTGGAGGACCCGGGCCGTCCCGTCTTCACCGGGGGCGACCCCGGACGCGTCTGGCTGCCGGGCGCGTGGAACACTGGTCGCGTCCGGCTGCTGCTGCACGGCACGCCCGGACCCGGCACACCGATGCTGGCAGGGGTCCGGGTCGAGTCAACCCCGGAGTGAGGAAGTAGCAGTGGCCGTTCAGCGTCTGACGTCGCGCGACATCCGGAGCGAGTCGCGTCTCGACGTCATGACCGCGCTCGTCGTGGCGCGTGAGGCGTCGCGCAACGATCTCACGCGCCAGACCGGGCTCAGCTCCGCGACGGTGGCGACGGTCGTGGCCGAGCTCATCGCCGCCGGCATCATCACGGAGGGCCGGACGACGACGGGCAAGGTCGGGCGGCCGACCACCGTCCTCCACATCAACGCGGAGCGCGGGTACGTGGTGGGCGTCGACGTCGCCGAGACCTACGTGCGCGCGATCGTGTTCGACGCGGCGCTCGACGAGGTCGGCTCGGCCCAGGTGGCCCGCGACGAGCACGAGAGCACGGCCGAGTACGTCGCGGACGGTGTCGAGCGCGCCGTGGTCGGGGCGCTCGAGGACGCCGGGGTGTCCCGGGACCGCGTGCTCGGCGTCGGGGTCTCGCTGCCCGGACTCGTGGTGCGCGAGTCGACGACGTCGATCCTCGTGCCCGAGTGGACCTGGCACGAGAGCGGGATGTCGCGGGTGCGCGACCACCTCGGCCTGCCCATGGTGATCGAGAACCCGCTCAAGGCGGTCGCGGCCGCCGAGCTGTGGTTCGGCGAGGGGCGCGAGAGCGGCTCGTTCGTCACGCTCAACCTCGGGACCGGCGTCGGCGCGGGCATCGTCATCGCGGGCGAGATCCTGCGCGGCGCGACCAGCTCGGCTGGCGAGTGGGGGCACTCGCTGCTCGTGCTCGACGGCCGGGGCTGCCGGTGCGGCCGGCGCGGCTGCGTCGAGGCCTACGTCGGGGCTCCCGGCATCCAGGAGACGCTGCGCGAGGTGGACCCCGAGCACCCGCTCGCGCACGCGGACCTGCAGCAGCACTTCATCGAGGCGCTCGCGGCGTCGCTCGCGGCGGACTCCGCCGACCCGGCCGTGGTCGAGACGATCCGCCGCACCTCCTACTACCTGGGGTCGGCGATCGCCGACCTCGTCGCCATCATCAACCCGGAGGTGGTGACGCTCACGGGGTGGACCGCGTGGGCGCTCGGGGACTACCTCGTGCCGCTGACCCGCGACGTCCTCGTCGCGCAGGCGCCGGGGGAGTCGGCCGTCGACGTCCACCTGCACGTCTCGACGGGACGGGGCAACCTCGTGGCGACCGGGATGGCGGTCCAGGCGATGACGCGGTTCCTCGTCGACGTCGGGCTGCTGACGTCGAAGGTGCCCGCCGGACTCTGACGCCGGCCGGTCGTCGGACCGCCCGTCGTTCGCGCGGACGTCTGCGTCCACAGGCCCCGGATGGATGTCGGGGGCGTGAGCGCCGGGTACGCGGTCAGCGGCCGCCGGTCTCGCCGCGGGTGAAGAGCAGCAGCTCGGGCAGGGACGTCGCGAAGTAGTCCGTCACCCCGCTCGCGTGGCGCGCGACCGGCGGGACGAACCGCGGCCGGGCCTCGCCGAGGTTCGCGGGCGGGTCGGCCAGCGGCAGCCCGAGCGCCTCCCGAGCCGCGTCCCACGCCGCGAGCGTGCGGCCCTCGCCGCCCTCCCAGGGGTGGAACCGTCGCGTCGTGAGGATCTCCATCGCCTCCTCGGCCCGGCCATGCGCCGTCAGGAGGCCGACGTACTCGATGGTGAGGTCGTCGCGGGTCAGGACGAGGCCGCGCACCGGGTCGAGCCGGGCGAGTCGCTCGGCGGTGGCGTGCCCGAGCCGGCTCGCGAGCTGGTCCTGCTCGTACCGCAGCCGCGCGTCGTCGGGCGCGGCCGCCACGGCCTGCTCGTACCGTCGCCAGGCGAGGTCGTCCTCGCGCGTGACGTTGTACGCCGCCAGGCCGGCGTTGCGCAGCAGCACGGGGTGCTCGACCCCGCCCGCGATCGCGCGCTCCCACAGGACCGCGGCCTCCTCGCGCCGGTGGGTGGCGTACAGCGCCATGCCGAGCAGGAGCGCGGCGACGCCGTCGTCGGGCTCGGCGGCCAGCGCGGCGACGAGGACGTCGTGCTGGTCCAGCCCGCTCGGGAAGGCGCGGGTGAGGTCGCTCGCGCGCGCGGCCCGTCGCTCGGCCGCCGCGTCCTCGGCCCTGCCGAGCCCGTCGAGGATGGCCGCCGCCGTGTAGTGCGCGACCGGGCGCCAGCTCCCCGCCGGCGTCACGGGCGCCGCGACGACCTCGGCCAGCAGGTCCAGCGCCGCCTCCGCCTCACCCGCCTTCCACAGGTCGAGCGCCACGTCGTACAGGATGCCCGCGTCCGTCGGCGTGCCCGCGCCGGTCGGCGACGCCGGCGCACCATCGGCGGCGAGCACCCGCAGCGTCGCGTCGAGCGGGTCGACGGCGAGCGCGTCGGCGATCACCCACGCCGCCTCCCCGTCGCGCCCGAGCCGGCGCAGGAGGATCGCGCGCAGCGCGTCGCGTCGGGTGTCGTGCGCGACCACGCCGTCGATCGAGTCGAGCACCCGCAGCGCCGCCCGGTTGCGACCGGTTGCCGCGAGCGAGCGGGCCAGCTCCAGCCCGGCGGCGGGCGCCCACGTGCCGTCCCAGCCCGCCTTGCCGAACGCCGCCTCGGCCTCGGTCGCGCGGCCGAGACGGGCCAGGGCGAGCCCGGCGAGGTAGAACGCCTCGGCGTCCTGTGGGTTCCAGTTGCGCCGGGTCAGGCGCTCCAGCGCGACCCGGGCGTGCGCGAGCGCGTCCTCGTACCGGCCGGCGCGATGGTCCCGGTCGCCGAGGGCCAGGTGCGTGCGCACCTCGCCGGGGTCGCGACGCAGGGCCTCGGTCCAGTAGGGCAGCGGGGAGCGCGTCGGGTGGCGGTACTGCGCCAGGTGGACGCCGGTGAGGTACAGCTCCTCGACGGAGTCGACCTCCTCCGGCGGCAGCGGCTCGGAGGCGACCCACGGCTCGTCGTCCTCGACCTCGGTCGGGGCCCAGGCCACGAGCAGCCTGCCGTCCGCGTCGTGCAGCTCGGCGTGCACCGCTGGCCCGACCTCGACGTCGGCCCGCAGCGTCGCCGGAACCCCCGGCACGGCGTCGACCGTGGCGCTCGCGAGCACCTCGTCGCCGCGGCGGATCGTGAGCCGGGCCCCGTCCCGCGGGGCGGTGACGGCGAACGCCGCCACGACCGTTCCGGGCACGGACCGGTCGACGCTCACGGCGGCGTCGGGGGTCGCCTGGTGCGCCGGGCCGATCGCGGGGATCGGGTACCAGCACTGCGTGAAGGTCTTGGTCTCGCCCGGCAGCAGCCAGGTGAAGTCGGGCTGGTTGTCCGTGTACACGCCGGCCATCAGCTCGACGTAGGGGCCGTCGTCGTCCGTGAGCTGCGCGTCCCACGCGTGGCCGAACGGGGCGTTGCCCCAGGTCCACTGCTTCTTCCCGGGCGAGATGCGGCGCTCGGCCCAGTGGACGAAGCCGGCGCCGACGCCGTGGTCGTACCCGCCGAAGAAGTCCTGCTGGGAGTCGACGATCATGTAGGACGTCGGGACGAGGACGTTGCGGTACCAGTCGATCCGGTCGGCCCCCGGCGTCGCGGCCGCCAGGGCCGCGTAGTCGACCCCGTAGTAGGGGCGGTCGGCGTTCGGGAACGCGGTCAGCGCGCGGCGCGCGTGGTCGGCGACGTAGCGGACGTCCTCGGGGAAGAAGGACTGGTAGTCGTCGTTCACGGCGGCGGCGACGTTCGCCCACCACAGGAACGTCTGCCGCTCGCTCGTCCGGTTGTGCAGGCGCACGACGAGCTCGACGACGGAGCTGTCCGGGTGCAGGCGGACGCCGTGCTGGGCCGACATCCGGTCGAACGGATCGTGGTCGTGGCACCACACGGTCACGGAGCCGTCCTCGGCCGACTCGATCGTCGTCTCGACGGGCAGGTAGGTCGCGGGCCGGTGGTGCTGCGGCCAGTTGAGCTCGATGCCGCCGCTGATCCACGGTCCGCCGAGGCCGACCAGGGCCGGCTTGATGACGTTGTTGCGGTAGAAGAAGTCGTAGCCCGTCGTCTTGTCGTACCCGATGTGGATGCGTCCGCCGAGCTCGGGCAGCACGACCAGCCGGACGTACGCGTTCTCGAGGTGGATCGCCTGCCACGGGCGCTCGACGCCGTCGTCGGCCACGCTCTCGACGAACGGCAGCGGGTAGACGCGTCCGCTCGACCCCTGGTAGACGCGCTGGTCGAGGTACATCGGGTAGGCGCTCGGCGTCCCGGCCTCGTACGTCCGGATGGTGAGGGGCTCGCTCCACGCGACGGCGGCGCCGGCCGCCAGTCGTGCGGCGGCGTCGGCCGGGGCGTCGGGCAGGACGATCCGCGCCCGGTCCGCGGAAGGGGGCGCGGGGTGCTCGACGGTGGACATCGGTGACCTCTTCTCCGTGCTCTTCTCCGCGCGCTCTCGGGACGCGGGGACCGGCGGGTGGGCGCCGCCGGTCGGGTCGACTCTAGGAACGCGGCCGCGTGGCGGGTATGGCGGGAGCGGCGGGCGCCATGGACGAAACCGTGCCCGACGAGGCCGCCCGTCGGCGACCTAGACGGCCCGCTCCCGGTACGCCGTCGGGGAGACCCCGTGCGTCCTGGTGAACTGCCGCGAGAAGTAGAGCGGGTCGTCGTAGCCGCACGCGCTCGCCACGGCCGCGACGGACAGGTCGGTCGCGTCGAGGAGCTCGCGTGCCCTGGCCATCCGCAGGTCGCTCTGGTAGCGCAGGGGTGGCACGCCGACCTGCTCGCGGAACAGCGCGCCGAGCTGCGACGTGCTGAGCCCCACCATCGCCGCGAGGTCGTCGACGGCCGTCCGCCGCGGGGTCGTCGCGCGCAGGTGCTCGACCGCGCGCTCGACGGGGCCGAGCGTCGACCCGCGCGTGCGGCGTCCCGTCGCGATCACCTCGGTCAGGGCGTTCCACGCCGCGCCGGACGCGCGGACGAGCCCGCCGGCCGTGGCGGCGTCGAGGCCGTCGAGGACCTGTCCGACGAGGCCGACGACGCGGCCCGGGTCGCGCAGGTGGGAGAGCGGGCCGCCGGCCGCGGCGTGGGCGGCCCGTGCGAGCTCCGCGGCGTCCGCGCCGGTGACGTGCAGCCACCAGAGCGTCCACGGGTCCTCGGCCGACGCGGCGTACTCGTGCGTCACGCCGGCGGGCAGCAGCACCGCGTCGCCGCGCTGGACCTCGAATCGTCCATCCGGCGTGCGGCACCAGCCCGACCCGCCCGCGCAGACGATGAGGATGTGCTCGCGCGAGCCGCTGGACCGTCCCCGGCCGTGCCGGGCCGCGTGCGGGAAGAAGCCGGCGTCCGTGACCAGGAGTCGGCTCGTCACGGGTCGCGCCAGCGCCGCCCCGACCACCGGGCGAGGCACGACGACCATCCGCTGCCCGGCGAACCCGTCGGGCAGGTAGTCGGCCGTCGGGTTCACGGCTTCGTCCATGACTGCATCGAAACCGTCCGCCCGGGCCGGGTCAAGGAGCGCGGCGGTCGAGCGCCGTCGCGGCCGCTCGCCGCTCGCGCCAGAGCGCCCGTCGCGACAGGCGGACCGCGTCGAGCGCGAGGAGCTGACCGGCCGAGTCCCGCAGCCGCGCGCGGGCTGGCGGCGGCAGGTGGACCGGGGCCTCGCGGGACAGCGGGAGGAGGCGCAGCTCGATCCGGGCACCCGCGCGGACGCCCCGGTCCACGCTCGACACGAGCCACGGTGAGCCGTCCCAGAGCTGGTCGTCGACGACCTCGCCGTCGACGACGAGCTGCGCGACGTCGCCCGCCCAGTCGATCTCCAGGCAGGCGTCGGGATCGTCGAGGGCGGCCGGCGCGTCGAGGACGAACGTCGCGGCGAGGCCGGCGACCGTCCCCGCGTCGGGCGCCGAGGCACGGCGACCGGACGAGCCGTAGGACGACGGGACCGTCCCCGGGGCGGCGGTCATGGCCGGCCGGAGGTCCAGCACCTCCGCCGCACCTTCGACGAGGGCGAGGGGCAGGTCCTCGAACGACCGGCGCGGCACGTCGTAGGCGAGGACGCGGGCCTTCGCGCGAGGGGTTCGCGCCGACACGAGCCCGGAGACGTCCCAGGTGACCTCGTCGGGGGACAGGAGCAGCCGCCGCGCGTCCGGGGCGTCGCCCGCCTGGACCCAGAGGTCGTCGGCCTCGGCGGCGGGGACGACGAGGACGTCGAGGCGTCCGCCGCTCGTCTCGATCCGGTGCGGGCGCCGGCCCGGGACGAGGGGCCGGACGCCGACCGTCCCGCCGTCGCGGACCGCCACCTCGACGGCGATCCCCTCGTCCTCCACGAGCACGAGGACGGGCACCGGTCCGGCCAGGAGCGTGAGCACTGAGGCGGTGGCCCACTCCACGGTGACGCCGCCGGCCGCGAGCCCGACGGGCCACCGCGCCATCGTGCCCGGGGGGATCACGACGGGGGTGCTCGGCAGCGTCACGGTCCGACCGGGGAACGCGACGGTGAACCGCGCGTCCTCGTGCGGGCCGACCGGCTCGTACGGCTGGTGGGCGTTGAGCAGGAGGAATCCCGACTCGTCGTTGCCGCGGACGGCCCAGCGCGGGGTCGCGCGGTCCTCGACACCGGCGGGCAGGACGTCCGGGAGGTGCGACGGCATCGTCGCGAGCAGGTCGGCGAAGGCTCCGAGGAACGCGTGCTGGCGGCGCAGCAGCGCGTGCGAGCCGCGCAGTCGGCCGGACGCCGCGACCGGGGCGTGGAAGTCGTAGCCGAGCGGTGCGAGGTCGTTGGGGTAGCCGGACGCGTGCGACTCCTGCAGGTCCGGTCCGGGGTTCGTCCCGCCCGCGTACATGTAGTAGCCCTGCCACGTCGAGCCGTTGCCGATCTTGGTGTGGGCCACCGCGGCGACGTCGCGCGCCGACGGCCAGGGACGGCGGTGGTACGCGGTCGCCATGCCGCCGCCGAGCTCGCAGGTCGCCGGGGGGAAGGCCGCATCGGTTCCACCGGCGCCGGCGGGCTCGGCGGTGGGTGCGTGGCCGTCGGTGGCGTCGTCGGCGTCGGTCTCCCGCGCCGGCCGCACGTCCGCACCGATCCCGGGGTCGTCCCAGACGTGGGAGAAGAAGAAGTGGGCGCGGAAGGACGGGTGCCACGGCTCGTCGGCGTCGAGCCAGAACCCGTCGGCGTACCCGCCGAACAGCGGAAGGACCTCGCCGCGCGGGAGCCGGGCACCGCCCCACGCGGTCGCGGTCCAGATCGGGGAGCTCATCCCGGCCTCGCGCGCGAGGCGCTTGAGCCGGAGGAGGTGGTCGGGCCGGTCGTCCAGCTCGTTCTCGAGCTGGATCGCCAGGACGGTCGCGGGCGTGCCGCGTCCGTCCAGCGCGCCGGCGAGCTGCCCGAACCAGGTGCGGACGAGGTCGAGGTAGGCCGGGTCGTTCGTCCGGTGGCGGACCGGGGCCGCCTGGACCCAGTCCGGCAGGCCGCCGTTGCGGATCTCGCCGTGGACCCACGGCCCGATCCGCAGCACGACGTCGAGCCCCTCGGCGCGCACGACGTCGACGAAGGCCCCGACGTCGAGGCCGCCGTCGAACCGCGCGTCGCCGGGGGCGGCGACGTGGTGGATCCACGGGACGTACGTCGACACGACGTCGATCCCGCCGGCCCGCACCTGGCGCACGCGCTCGCCCCAGCGCTCGCGCGGGACGCGGGAGTAGTGCAGCTCGCCCGAGACCGGGATCCACCCGCGTCCGTCCCGGCGCAGCCCGCGGTCGGTCAGCTCGAGCCCGTCGCGGACGTCCAGCTCGTTGGCCATCGCCGGACGGGACGGCGGGCCGGTCCACCCCCTGCTCGTGACGCTCGACGTCGTGTCCACGGTTCCCCGCCTCAGCGCAGCAGGCCGCGGAGCTGCGCCGGGGTGATCTCGGCCTCCGGCGGTGCCTCGTCGCTCGCCAGGTGGTCGAGGAGGCGCCGGCGGAAGTGCGCCGCCGCCGGGCGGTCGGGCGACGCCTGGAGGTTGAGCGACGTGACCGCGACCGTGCCCGCCCCCAGCCGCGCCTCGACCAGGACGCCGAGCCGGCGTGCCTCGAACCAGGTGTCGATCGCGCGCACGGTCGGCTCGAGGCCGTCGGGCAGGCCGTCGACGAGCATCGCCCTGGCGCCGTGCAGCAGCTCCCACCACTGCCAGTCCGTGTGCCCGTCGCTCGGGAAGTCGCGGAACAGCCGGTGGGCGGGGTCGTGCACGAGGCCGAGCGTGTGCGGCCCCTGCCCCTCGGTCCACGCCGTGTTCCAGAACACCGTGGTGAAGCCGAGGGCGACGTCGTTGCCGATCGCGTCGGGGGCGAGCTCGAGCAGGACACGGGCCCCGTCGGTCGCGAGGCGGATCGCCTCGTCCACCTCGCCCGTCACGACGACGCCGGACGGGGGACCGGCCGGGACGTCGGCCGCGGAGTCGGCCGGGACGTCGGCCGCGGGGCCGGCGTCCGGGTAGAACCACAGCGGCCAGTCGTTGGCGTGCACGGCGTCGCCGGTCTCGATGCCGAGCCACAGCGTGAGCCGCTCCGCCCGGTCGACCTGGCCGCGCCGTCGTGTCGGGACGGTCACCGTCCCCAGCCGCGTCCCGTTGCCCAGCGGCAGGTCGACCGCCTCGGCCACGACACCGCCGAGGACCTCCGTCCCCGCGTCGTCGCGCAGGCTCCAGGTGACCCGGGCGCCGGTGAGCTCGGCGGCGCCGAAGTGCGCGACCTGCACCTCGAAGGTGAGGTCGTCCCCGTGCCGCCAGGTGCGTCGGGGCAGCCGGGCGAGCGGGACGGTCGGCCCGCAGAACCGCGCGAACTCCTCCGGTGCGCAGTACCCCTTGGACTCCCAGAACGCGTTGAGCACCCCGACGAGCGCAGTGCCCTGGCCGGGGAAGTCGCTCAGCCCGAGCAGGTGGAAGCCGCCGAACCCCTCGGTGCGCAGCGCGGCCTCGACGTCCTCCTTGTAGCAGAGGGTCTGCAGCCGCCCGGAGGCGTGCAGCAGCTCGGCCGCGCGGTCCTCGAGCCCCGCGGCCGCGAGGAAGTCGCGGAAGATCTCGAGGTTGCGCGGCTGCATGAGCCCCCGATACCGCCCGATCTCGTCGAGGTCGGGGTACGCGCACCACTGGCCGATCTCGTGGCTGACGATCGGCCGCGGCGTCGCCTCGACCCACGCGCGGTAGTCGCTCGTCGTGCTCGGCGGGCACGCGTTCAGCCGCGACGTCAGCCCCTCGCCCCAGCGATGGGCGCGCGGCTCGGGGACGTTGTCGAGGTCGTTCGCTGGGATCGCCGGCCAGCCGGCGGCGCTCGTGTAGAGCCGGCGCGGGTCCATCGCCCGGGTGCCGTGCACCCAGGCGCCGAGGAACTCGGCGTCGCGGCCGGCCGGCTCGTTCCCGTGCGCCATGACGACGAAGGAGGGGTGGTTGCCGTACTCGTCGAGGATGCGCCGGGTCTCCTCGACCAGGAACGCGTCGACGGCGCGGCCCTCGCCGAGCGCCGCCCCCTGGTTGGCCCACAGCGGTCCCTCGACCTGGAGGTACATCCCCGCCGCGTCGGCCGCGTCGAACGCCGCCCGGGGCGGGCACCAGGAGTGGAACCGCAGGAGGTTGAGGCCGTGGGCGCGGCAGACCTCGATGATGCGTCGCCAGGCCGCGACGTCCGTCGGCGGGTAGCCCGTGAGCGGGAAGACGGCGCACTCCAGGGTGCCGCGGAAGAACGTCGGCCGGTCGTTGACGGTGATCCGCCCGTCCCGCACCGCGACGTCCCGCAGGCCGAGCACGGTGCGCGCGACGTCGCGGTGCTCCCGGCCGTCGACCGTCGTGGCGAGCTCGACCGTCAGCTCGTGCCGGCCCGGGTGGAACTCGTCCCACAGGGGCGCGTCGGCGCCCAGGTCGAGCGAGACGTCGACGTGGGCGCTCGACTCGGTGACGCCGCGCTCGCCGAGGTCGCGCGAGTGCTCGCCGACGAAGCCGACGGTCGCGGCGGTGGAGGCCGCGTCGTCGACCGTCCCGTCCGCCCGGACGCGACGGGCGACGACCCGCACGTCGCCGGACCCCGTCCCACCGGTGCCGCCGACGAGGTCGACGCGGACGGTGGCCGTGCGGGCGGCGGCGTCGGGGAACACGCGCACGCGGCGGATGCGCACCTCGGGCAGGGCGGTGAGCCGGAGGTCGCCGACGACGCCGTTCCAGTTCCCCTGCGTGTGGTCCGAGACGCTGTGCGCGTTCGGCCCGACGTCGACGACGGTGCGGTTGTCCACGCGGAGCGTCAGCAGGTGGCGCCCGGGGGCGAGCCGGCCGAGGTCGTGGTGGTGCGGCGTGGTGAGGCTGCGCTCGGAGCCGATGCGCTCGCCGTCGACCCACACGGTGGACTCCCAGTGCACGCGCTCGAGGCTCAGCCGCACGCGACGGCCCGACCACGCCGGCGGGATCTCGATCTCGCGGGAGAACCACGCCGCGCCGCGGTAGTAGACGCGCGGCTGGAGCCAGAACGGCACGGCGAACGTGTCCGGGCGGCGGTAGGGGGCGTAGCGCTCGTCGGTGAAGAACGAGCGGTCGACGATGCTGCCCGTCCACGGGGTGTCGAGACCGACCGGGTCGCCGAGGCCCTGCTCCTGGAGCGAACCGGGCAGGGTGAGCGCCACGGCGGCGTCGGGCGTCGTGGCGAACCACGCCTCGCGCTCGCCGACGCCGTCCGGGTCGAGGGTGCAGCTCCACTCGCCCGCGAGGTCGAGGTGCCAGGGGTCCGGCACGACGGCGGCGGTGTCGGCGGTGGCTGGGACGTGGGCTGACGAGGGGTGGTCCACGGCCCGATCGTAGGCAGCGCGGCGAGCCGGCTGAATGGACGTTGCCGTGCGGTCACATGGACGATCCGCCGCGTGGCTGGCGGTCGGCGGGGGGCGCCTTGCGCCCGGTGGCCGGCGTCGCCCCGATGCTCAGCCGAGGACGACGAGGAAGCCGAGCACCGCGCTCACGACCGAGACGACGCCGAGGACGAGGGACGGCGTGAACGACTCGCGGCGACGCACGTGGGTGAGGACGGCGCCGACCATGGTCGCGGCGAGGGCCACCGCGGCGACCGGAGTCAGGATCGGGGCGATCGAGAGCGCGAGCGGCAGGACGAGCCCGACGGCCCCGAGCACCTCGGCGACGCCGATCAGGCGCACGGCGGCGGCGGAGTAGTCCTCGGTCCACGCCATCCCGGCCGCGGCGAGCTGCTCCTTCGAACGGGTCGCCTTCATGGACCCGGCGGCGAGGAACGCGGCGGCGAGGAGGATGTTGACGATCCACAGGGCGATGGTCACGGGCGGTCCTTCGATCGATGGTTACTGTTTGTGAGTGACCCCATGGTGCGTCAGCATCGGGGGCGGTACAAAAGGAACAGCCGTGTGCCCCGGGCACACCGCGGGTGGGAGTGCCATGGAGATCGGCGACGACGAGGACCGCGAGCCGCGCACCGACTACGAGGGCATGTGCCACGGCGTGCGGGACGAGGACGGCCGCGCGGTCCGGGACGTCCTCGACCGCATCGGCGACAAGTGGTCGCTGCTCGTCATCGGGACGCTGGCCGGGGGCCGGCTGCGCTTCACCGAGCTGCAGCGGCACATCCCCGGCGTCTCCCAGCGGATGCTCACGCTCACCCTGCGCCATCTCGAGCGCGACGGGCTGGTGAGCCGCACGGTCCACGCGGAGGTGCCGCCCCGCGTCGAGTACGACCTCACCCCGACGGGACGCACGCTCATCGCTCCGTCGGTCGCGCTGGCGAGCTGGGCGATCGAGAGCTATCCCGCGATCGAGGCGTCCCGGGCCGCCTACGACGCCGCGCGCTGAGCCGGGGTCCCGAGCGTCGGCGGAGCGGTCGGCGGCGCGGTCCGGATCACGCCGCGACCGGCGGTGCGATCGGCGTCATGCGCCGGTGCCGCGGTCGAGGTAGCGCAGGAGGACGACGCCGTGGGGCTCGACCGTGACCGGGATCGCGGTCGAGCCCGGGGCGACGCCGCGCGCGCCGTCGTCCTGGGTGCTCACCGGGATGGCCGACGCGGCCGCGCCCGCCCACACGTCCGTCACCGGGCCGTCGAGCCGCAGCGGCAGGCCGACGTTGCCCGCGTCGAGCGCGACGACGAGCGGCTCCTCGCCCGTGTTGAACGCCGCGACGTAGCGGTGGACGCCGACGGTGTCCGCGTCGTCGGCGCCGCTCAGGTCGGCGAGGTAGGCGGCCGGGAGCGAGTCGGCGCGAACCTCGGCGCTCCACAGGACGAGCGACCCCTCCCGGAACACCTCGCGCGAGCCGCTCGCGTGCAGCAGCGCCAGGACGCCGGGGTTGCTCAGCAGCTCGAACGTCTCCTCGCTGGAGGCGGGCAGGTGCCCACCGACCATGAGCGGCGAGCGGGCGACGCACCACAGCGTCAGCAGGGTGCGCTGCTCGGCGGGGGTGAGGTTGCTGTCGTGCGGCTCGCCGCGCTCGGCCCGCACGCTGATCCGGCCGAGCGGGAGCATGTCGCCGTCGGGCCAGCCCTGCGGCGACGCGTGCGGCGCCCACCGGGCGAGGCGCGCGAAGTTCGCCTCGACGTCGGCCCAGGAGTCCCACAGGTCGTCGCAGATGCGCCACATCGTCGCGTGCTCGCGCAGGTCGTCCAGCCGGGCGAGGCTGAGGTCGCGGCCGGGGGAGAGGCTCAGCTCGATCGGGCGTCCCGAGCGCTCGATGGCGCGCGCGTAGGCGGCGATGTCGGCGGCCTGGTAGGGCCAGAGCATGTCGTCGGCCTTGATGAAGTCGACGCCCCACGAGGCGTACAGGTCGAGCGTCGAGTCGTAGTAGGCCCGGCACGCGGCGCGGACGGTCGGGTCCGGGTCGTGCCAGCGCAGGCCGACCATGTCCGGGTTCCACTCGCACGCGTTGCTCGGGTCGGCGACGGCGCTCGCGGTGAGGTCGGTGCCGAGGATCGGCAGGTCCCGCTCGACGGCGATCCGGGGGATACCGCGCATGGTGTGGATGCCGAACCGCAGGCCGAGGTCGTGGACGGCGCGCGCCAGCGGGGCGAAGCCGGTGCCGTCGGCCGTCCCGGCCGCGCTCGGGAAGCGACCCGGGTCGGGCAGGAGGCGGCCGTGGTCGTCGATCGCGAGCGGGGCCCCGGCGTTGTAGCCGTGGGAGCGGGCGGTCGGGTCGGACCAGTCGATGTCGACCACGACGGTGTCCCAGCCCAGGTGCGCCAGCCGGCGGCTGAGCACCTCGGCGTTGGCGAGGACCTCGGCCTCGGTGACGGTGGTCCCGAAGCAGTCCCAGGAGTTCCAGCCCATCGGCGGTCGGGGGGTGGGGATGCGGGCCATGGCGGTGCTCCAGGGGGTCGTCCGAGTCTCGGCGGTGAGAGATGTTTAACGTTAACATCAGGCGCGCGGTGGTGCGAGTCCTTGCGTGGTGGTCCGGCCCGGTGCGGGCGGTGCGAGTCGCCGGGGTGGTGCCAGTCGCCGGGGTGGAGCGAGCGGGCGAGAGTCCGCGTGGCTCGGCCTGGGCTCGTGGGGTTCGGCCCGCGCTCGGTGTGGCCGATCGAGCTGGTGCCCGGCGTTGTCGTGGCTGGTCGTCGGGCTTGCGGTGTCGCCGGCACCGCGGTGGCCACCGCGGTGCCGCATCCGTTGGACCATCCGGTTCGGTCGTGGCCACCGCGACGATGGTGACCCCGTGGAGCCGGGTCGGTGGGACCACCCGGTTGTGGGGTGGCCGTGGCGATGATGGCGGTCCGGCGAGCCGCGGGCGGCCTCGGCGGGTCGTGCTGGGAGCGTGTGGCCCGGTGTGGCCGACCGGGGCTGGTGCCTGCCGTTGTCGTGGCTGGTCGTCGAGCTCCCGATGGCCGCCGTGGTCGCGGTGGCCACCGCGGCACCGCATCCGCTGGACCATCCGGTTCGGTCGTGGCCACCGCGACGATGGTGCCCCTCGTGGAGCCGGGTCGGTCGGGCCACCCGGTTGTGCGGTGGCCATGGCGATGACGGCCGCGCCGGCGAGCTGCGGGCGGCCTCGGCGGGTCGTGGCGGGACCGTGTGGCCCGGTGCGGCCGATCGAGGCTGGTGCCCGCCGTTGCCGTGGCTGGTCGTCGAGCTCCCGGTGTCGCCGTGGTCGCGGTGGCCACCGTGGTGCCGTATCCGCTGGTTCATCCGGTTCGGTCGTGGCCGCGGCGACGATGGTGACCCCCGCCGAGCCGGGTCGGTCGGACCACCCGGTTGTGGGGTGGCCATGGCGATGTCGGCGGCGGTCCCCGGAACCCGGCGAGCCCGGCGACACCACCCGGGCCGATAGTGACCGTCCCCCGCCGATCCCTGCTAGGTTTAACGTTAACAGTGCGCGCCCTCCCGTGAACCCCGAAGGAGTCCGGATGCCGCAGGACGAAGACGCCCAGACCGCACGGACCCGCCCGAGCGTGCTGTTCGGCGCCGCCTACTACGCCGAGTACCACGTGACCGACCGGATGACCGATCGGCTCGAGACGGACCTCGACCTCATGCGGGACGCCGGGTTCACCGTCATCCGGGTCGGGGAGTCCGTCTGGTCGACCTGGGAGCCGCGCGAGGGGGAGTACGACCTGGAGTGGTTGGCGCCCGTCCTCGATGCGGCGCACGCCCGCGGCATCGGCGTGATCCTCGGCACCCCGACCTACGCGGCGCCGCCGTGGCTGCAGAAGGCCTACCCGGAGATCGCCGCGCAGACGCGGACCGGGCAGCCGGTGCCGTGGGGGAGCCGCCAGGAGATCGACTACACGCACGCCGCGTTCCGGTTCCACGCGGAGCGGGTGATCCGCGCCGTCGTCGCGCGCTATGCCGACCACCCGGCCGTCATCGGCTACCAGGTCGACAACGAGCCGGGCCTGTTCCTGTTCCACAACCCGGCGACGTTCCGCCGGTTCGTCGCCTGGCTGCGCGCGCGGTACGGCGACGTCGAGACGCTCAACCGCGAGTGGGGGCTGACCTACTGGTCGCACCGGATCGCGCACTGGGACGAGCTGTGGACCCCGGACGGCAACAGCCTTCCCCAGTACGACCTGGCCTGGCGCCGGTTCCAGTCCGAGCAGACGGCCGAGTTCATCCACTGGCAGGCCGACATCGTGCGCGAGTACGCCGGGGCCGACCAGTTCGTCATGACCTGCATCGCCTACCCGCGGCCGGCCGTTGACGACGAGCTGCTCACGAGCCGGCTCGACGTCGCGGCGGGCAACCCCTACTTCGGTGCCCAGGACCACCTCGACCCCGCGCAGACGCTCGCGCCGTTCGAGGGCTGGGTCACCAGCGGGGTGGCGGGCGTGCTGCGCCAGGCCGACCGGCTCTACTCCTCCCGCCAGGACCGGTTCCTGGTGACGGAGACCGGCGCGCAGAGCATCGGCGGCGCCGGGTACAACCTCCCGCCCTACCCGGGACAGCTCACCCAGGCCGCGTTCGCGCTCGTCTCGCGCGGTGCGTCGATGATCGAGTACTGGCACTGGCACACGCTCTCCTACGGCACCGAGACCTACTGGGGCGGGGTCCTGCCGCACGGCCTCGAGCCCGGCCGGGTCTATCGCGAGGTCGCCGAGACCGGCCGGCGCCTCGCCGCCATCGGCTCCGCGCTGGACGGGTTCGACCCCGACGCGGACGTCGCGCTGCTCTGGTCGACGGACTCCCGCTACGCCCTGGACGCCACCGCCCCGTTCCGTGGTGCCGCCGACGGTCGCGACGGTGCCTACGAGCGGATCGTCGACGCCTTCCACGGCGGGGCGATCGACGCCGGCGCCCAGGTCCGCATCCTGCACACCGCCCAGGCGCTCGACCTCGGTGCGGCCGCCCTCGCCGAGCGCTACCCCGTCCTCGTCGCGGCCGGGAACTACGTCGCGACGGACGCCGACCTCCGCCTCCTTCTCGACTACGCGGCGGCGGGCGGCCACCTCGTCCTCGGGCCGCGCACCGGGTACGCCGACGACGAGGCCCGCGCCCGGGTCGCCGTCGCCCCCGACGTGCTGAGGTCCGCCGCCGGCGTGCGGTACGAGGAGTTCTCCACGCTCGAGCGCGACGTCCCCGTGACGCTCCACGAGACGCTCGGCTCGGTGCGGGCCACCGTCGACGGGTCGGCCGCGGCGACCCTGTGGATCGACGGCCTCGCGCTCGACGCGGCCGGCGCCGGGCTCGCCGACTCGGCCGGCGCCGCGCTCGGGGACGCGCGCACCGACGCCGACCCCGCCGCCGCGACGCTCGCCACGTACGACCACCCGTTCTTCGGCGCCTTCCCGGCCGTCACCACCCGGCCGCACGGAGCCGGACGCGTCACCGTCGTCGGGACGATCCCCAACCGCCCGCTCGCCGCGGCGGTCATGGCCTGGGCCGTCCCCGACCCGATCGGTCACGGCCTCGCGCGGGTCGGGCTCCCGGTCACCGTCGGTTCCGGCGCGCTCCCGGACGGCCGGCGCGCCTGGTTCCTGTTCAACTGGTCCTGGCGGGAGTACGACGTCGAGCTGCGCCGCGACGTCGCCCGCCTCGACGCGGCGGACGGCGCCGACGCGCACGGCGCGGCCGACGACGCCGGGGGCCGCCACCGCGCCGGCGACCGGCTGTCCGTCGGGCCGTGGTCGGTCGCGACCCTGATCGACGTCTGACCATGGCCGATCCTTGCCCGGGAGGCGCGCCCGTGCCTAGCCTTGTGAACGTGAACAATGGCCTGTCCACCGTGCCGGCCCTCGCCGACGTGAGGATCGACGACGCGTTCTGGGCGCCGCGCCGCGAGGTCGTCCGGACCCACACGATCCCGCAGCAGGAACGCGAGCTGCGCACCGGCGGCCACCTCGACGCGCTCCGCGGCACGTGGCGCCCCGGCGAGCCGGAGCCGCACGTCTTCTGGGAGTCCGACGTCGCCAAGTGGATCGAGGCCGCGAGCTACTCGCTCACCCAGGTCCCCGACCCGGAGCTGGACGCCGCCGTCGAGGAGGTCGTCGCCCTGCTCGCCGGCGCCCAGGAGCCCGACGGCTACCTCAACGTCTACTTCTCCCAGGTGCGCCCCGGCCGCCGGTTCACCGACCTGCGGGACGCCCACGAGCTCTACTGCCTCGGCCACCTCGTCGAGGCGGCGGTCGCCCACCACGAGGCGACCGGGAGGACGAGCCTGCTGGACGTCGTGCGCCGGTACGTCGACCTGGTCGAGCGCGAGCTCGGCCCGGGCGGATCGTGCGACGGCGGGTACGACGGCCACGAGGAGATCGAGCTCGCGCTGGTCCGCCTCGCCCGCGCGACGGGGGAGGCGCGCTACCTCGACCTCGCTCGGCGCATGGTCGACGCCCGCGGCCGCGAGCCGTTCTACTTCGACGCCGAGACCGAGCGCCGCGGTGACGAGGGCTACTTCGCCTCCTACTTCCCCGACCGCCCGCGGCAGGTCCAGCGGTTCCGCGAGTACAACCAGAGCCACGCGCCGGTCCGCGAGCAGTCCGACGCGGTCGGGCACGCCGTGCGCGCCATGTACCTCTACTGCGCCATGGCCGACCTCGCGGCCGAGACCGGCGACGACGGGCTGCGGGCCGCGTGCGAGCGCCTGTGGACGAGCGTCACGGAGCGCAAGATGTACCTCACGGGCGGCATCGGCGCCGATCCGTCGATCGAGGGGTTCGCGGGCGACCACGAGCTGCCGAACGAGTCGAGCTACAACGAGACGTGCGCCTCGGTCGGCCTCGTCATGTGGGCGCAGCGGATGGGGGCGCTCACCGGCGAGGGCCGGTACGGCGACGTCATGGAGCTCGCCCTCTACAACACCGTCCTCGCCGGGGCGTCGGCCGACGGCACGCACTACTTCTACGGCAACCCCATGGCCAGCGACGGCGGCCACGAGCGCGAGCCCTGGTTCGGCTGCGCCTGCTGCCCGCCCAACCTCGCCCGCCTCCTCATGTCGCTGCCGTGGTACGCCTACCTCGTCCGCCCCGGCCAGGTCGACGTCACCCTCGCCGTCGGGGGGTCGGCCCGGCTCGACGTGCCCGGCGTCGGCGAGGTCCGCCTCGACGTCGCGACCGGCTACCCGTGGACCGGTGACGTCGCGATCGACGTGACGGCCCCGCCCGGGGCGGACCTCGTCCTGCGCGTGCGCATCCCCGGCTGGGCCGATGGCGCGCGGGCCGAGCTCAACGGCGAGGACCTGCCGGACGACGCGGTCGTCGACGGGTTCCTGTGGGTCGAGCGCGCGTGGCGCGCCGGCGACCGGCTGAGCATCGAGCTGCCGATGCCCGCCCGTCGGGTCTGGGCCGACCCGCGGGTGCGCGCCGATCTCGGCCGCGTCGCGGTCGCGCGCGGGCCGCTCGTCTACTGCGTCGAGCGGCCGCTCGACGGGAGCGCCGATGCCCCCGACCCGGCCGCCGTCGTGCTCGCCCGCGACGAGCCGATCGGGACCAGCTGGTCGGACGAGCTCGGTCTCGTCGTCGCCGACCTGCCCGTCCGGACGATCGACGACGACGCGGCGACGGTCGAGGCCGACGGCGCCGCCGCCCCCGACGGTGCCGCCCCGCTCCACCGCCGGACGCCGCCGCGGACGACGCGGCGCACCGCCGAGGCCATCCCGTACTTCGCGTGGGCGAACCGCGGGCCGAGCGCGATGCGCGTGTGGCTCCTGGACTCCGCCCCCGCCTGACCCCCCGCACGAAGGAGACCCCATGTCCCACGACGACCCGCGCGCGGACGCCGTTCGCACGCCGGCCCGGACGTCATCGGAGCACGCGCTCCACCGCCCGCTCGGCCTCGGCGAGGTCCGCCTCGCGGGCGGGGCCCTCGCCGACTGGCAGGAGCTCAACGCCTCCGCGACCATCCCGCACTGCATCGTCAAGATCGAGGAGTGGGGGATCCTCGACAACCTGCGCCGGGTCGTCGGGGAGTCGGGCAAGGACTTCCGGGGCTTCTGGTTCGCCGACTCCGACCTCTACAAGGTCATCGAGGCCGTCGCGTGGGAGATCGCCCGGACCGGGACGACCGAGTTCGACGCGTGGCTCGACGACGTCATCGGTCTCGTCGGCCGCGTCCAGGAGCCGACCGGCTACGTGCACTCCTACCACCAGGGCGTCGCGCCCGAGTCGAAGTTCCGGCAGCTCGACCTCACCCACGAGATGTACGTGCTCGGCCACATGATCCAGGCCGGCGTCGCGCTCGCCCGGGCGAACGGGCGCACCGACCTGCTCGAGATGTCCCGTCGGTTCGCCGACCTCGTCGACCGGCGGTTCGGTCCGGGGCGCGAGCGCGGCATCTGCGGCCACCCCGAGCTGGAGACGGCGCTCGTCGAGCTGTACCGCGAGACCGGCGAGCGGCGCTACCTCGACCTCGCCGCGCACCAGATCGAGGAGCGCGGCCGCGGCCTGCTCAAGACGGGCGGCTTCGGCGCCCGCTACTTCCAGGACCACGCACCGGTGCGGGAGGCCCGCGACGCCGTCGGGCACGCCGTGCGCCAGATCTACCTCAACACCGGCGTCATCGACGTCTACCTCGAGCTGGGCGACGCCACGCTGCTGGACGCGATGGACGCCCAGTGGGCCAGCGCCCACGAGCGCAAGATGTACATCTCCGGCGCGTTCGGCTCGCGCCACCGCGACGAGGCGTTCGGTGACGACTACGAGTTGCCGAGCGAGCGCGCCTACGCCGAGACCTGCGCGACGATCGCCGACCTCCACTGGACCTGGCGCATGCTGCTGGCCGGCGGGGGCGCCGGTCCGGCCGCGTACGCCGAGACGATGGAGCGCGAGATCCACAACGCGCTCGCGGCCTCGATCGACGCCACCGGCACGCGGTTCTTCTACTCCAACCCGCTGCAGCTGCGCCCCGACCGGTTCTCCGAGGAGAACGCGCCGCGCGAGCGAGCCGACTGGTACGTCTGCGCGTGCTGCCCGCCGAACATCGGCCGAGTCGTCGCGCAGCTCGCCGCCTACGTCGCGTCCGTCACCGGGTCGACGCCCGAGGCGCCAGCGACGCTCTGGGTGCACCAGCTCGCCTCGGCGGACATCGACCTGCCGGCGGGGCTCGGCGCCGGCGTCGTGCGGATCCGCACGGACTACCCCCACGACGGCGTCGTGACGATCGACGTGGTGGGGGATGGGGCCGGGGAGGCAGCCGCCGACGCCCCGGCAGCCGCCGAGCTCGCGGTCCGGGTCCCGTCGTGGTCGGCGGCCAGCGTCCTGCACGGTCCCGACGGGACGTCGGCCCCGCGCGGCGAGGACGGCTACGCCCGCCTGCCGCTCGTGCCCGGCGCGTCCTACCGGCTCGAGGTCGACCTCACGCCACGCCTCACCCGCGCCCACCACCGGGTCGACGCGCTGCGCGGGACGCTCGCCGTCGAGCGCGGTCCGCTGGTGCACTGCGTCGAGCAGGCCGACCTGCCGGCCGGCGTCGCCGTCGACGATCTCGTCCTGCTCCCCGACACGGCGCCCGTCCTCAACGACGACGGGACGCTCACGCTCACCTGCGCCGTCCTGCCGGAGCAGGACGGTCTCTATCCCGCCGCGGGCGCGACGCCGGCTGCGACGGGCCGGATCGAGGTGCGGGCCATCCCGTTCTCGACCTGGGGCAACCGGACGCCGGGGGCGATGAAGGTCTGGCTGCCCGCGTCCGCGTCCGTCTGATCCGCTCCGACCCAGCCAGCTCGCCCGACCGGGAGGTCCCCATGACCATGTTCTTCGAGGTGTCCGACGCGCGTCTCACCTGGCGCGGCGACGGTGAGACGCTCGTCGTCGAGCCCTGGGGCCGCGACGCCGCGCGGGTCAGGGCGGCGCTGAGCCACGACGTCGTCGACCACGACTGGGCCCTGCTGCCGCCGACCGGTGACGTGGCGGGCGCGTCCGCCACGACGATCGACGTCGTCGCGGGTGCGGACGGACGCGAGGTCGCGACGCTGACGCGGGGCCGGCTCCGCGTCGTCGCGACGGCGTGGCAGGGGATGGACGGGCAGGCGATGTACCCGCGGGCGCACTGCTCCCTCGCGTTCTACGACGGCGACCGTCTCCTCATCGCGGAGGAGGACTCCGGGGGCGCGCTCAAGCGGCGTGCCCGCTGCTACGACTCGCGCGGGGAGAGCGAACGGCTGACGGCGTCGTTCAGCGCGCCGCGGGAGGAGGTGCTCGTCGGGATGGGGCTGTACCAGCAGGACCTGCTGGACCTCAAGGGGGCGACGCTCGAGCTGGCGCACCGCAACTCCCAGGCGAGCGTCCCGTTCGTCGTCTCGAGCGCGGGGTACGGGTTCCTCTGGCACAACCCGGCGATCGGGCGAGCGACGTTCGGCACCAACCGGACGGAGTGGCTGGCGGAGCGGGCCGATCAGCTCGACTACTGGATCACCGTGGGGGAGACCCCGGCGCAGATCGCGCGCGCCTACGCCGACGCGACCGGGCACGCGCCGATGATGCCGGAGCACGGGCTGGGGTTCTGGCAGTGCAAGCTGCGGTACACCTCGCAGGAGGAGCTGCTGGCCGTCGCGCGGGAGCACGTCGGGCGGGGGCTGCCGCTCGACGTGATCGTCGCCGACTTCTTCCACTGGCCGCGGATGGGCGACTTCCGGTGGGAGGAGGAGTTCTGGCCCGACCCGGACGCGATGATCGCCGAGCTGCGGGACCTGGGCGTCGAGCTCATGGTCTCGGTCTGGCCGCAGGTCTCGCTGGAGTCGGAGAACTTCGAGGAGCTGTCGCGGCGCGGGTACCTGGTGCGATCGAACCGCGGGCTCGACATCCAGATGTCGTTCGAGGGCCCCTCCCGGTTCCTCGACGTCACGCACCCCGGGGCGCGGGCCTGGCTGTGGTCGACGCTGCGGCGCAACTACCCCGGCGTCCGGCTGTTCTGGCTGGACGAGGCCGAGCCCGAGTACGTCTTCTTCGAGTACGAGACCTATCGGCACCACACGGGCCAGGCGGTCCAGGTCGGCAACACCTATCCGCAGCTCTTCTCCCGCGCGGTGTTCGACGGGCAGGTCGCGGACGGCGCCGGGGTCGCGGACGGCGCCGGGGTCGACGGGGTCGGCCCGGTCAACCTGGTCCGCTGCGCGTGGGCGGGGTCGCAGCGCTACGGCGCGCTCGTGTGGTCGGGCGACATCCACTCCTCGTTCGAGTCGATGCGGCGACAGGTGACGGCCGGGATCCACATGGGCGTCGCCGGCATCCCGTGGTTCACGACGGACATCGGCGGGTTCGCGGGCGGGAACGTCGAGGACCCCGCGTTCCACGAGCTGCTGATCCGCTGGTTCCAGATGGGGGCGTTCATGCCGGTCATGCGGCTGCACGGCGACCGCGGGCCGCAGCGCCAGGTGGTCGCGGCGGACGGGTCGCGCCGCTGCCACTCCGGGGCCGGGAACGAGCTGTGGTCCTACGGCGAGGAGGTCTACGGAGTCCTCGCCCGGTACGTGCACCTGCGCGAGGGGCTGCGAGAGTACACCCGCTCGGTCATGCGCGCGGCGCACGAGGACGGCCAGCCCGTCATGCGGGGGCTGTTCCACGACTTCCCGGACGACCCGGCGGCGTGGCGCGTCGGCGACCAGTTCCTGTTCGGGCCCGACGTGCTCGTGGCGCCGGTGCTGGAGGCGGGGGCGCGGTCGCGACGCGTGTACCTGCCGGGCTCGGCGACGGGCTCGGGCTCGGCTGGCGGGGCGCGATGGGTCGACGCCTGGTCCGGACAGGAGCACGAGGGCGGGTCGTGGGTCGAGGTCGACGCCCCGCTGGAGCGGATCCCCGTCTTCCTCCGGGTCGGCGCGGCGCAGACGGCCCGCGACGGGCTGGCGCGACTCGGCGCTCCCGCGTCGTCCTGATCCGGTACGGGCGGCTGCCCGGCCGGTCTCAGGAGGACCCGACCGCGCGGCGGAGCCAGCGCGACCCCGGGCCCTCCGTCGCGGCCTCGTCGCCGGGGTTGACGAGGGTGCACCGGCCGAGGGACAGGCACCCGCACCCGATGCAGCCGTCGAGATCGGCGGCGAGGCGTTCCAGCACCCGGATGCGCTCGGCCACGAGCTCGGCCCAGGCCGTCGACATCCGGGTCCAGTCGCGCTGCGTCGGCGCGTGGTCGCGCGGCAGGTCGGCGAGCGCCGCCCCGATCTGCTCCAGGCTGAGCCCGATGCGCTGACCGGCCGCGATCACGGCGAGCCGGCGCAGGGTGTGGCGCGCGAACATCCGGCGCCCGCCGCTGGTGCGGACCGCGTCGATCAGGCCGCGCTCCTCGTAGTACCTCAGCGTCGCCACGGTGGTGCCGGAGCGGCGCGCGACGTCGCCGATGCCGAGCAGCTCGTGCGGTTCGATCCTGGCCACGCTCGATTCTGTCCGGATCGCGCGCTTGACCTCAAGTCCACTTGAGGTTGTTGGGTGGGCGACATGCGACTCACTCAGGTACGAATGCCAACGAACGACCTCGAGACGGCCGGCCGGTTCTACGCGGAGACGCTGGGGCTCCCGGTGGTCTCCGACAGCCGGACCGCGGCGGTGAGCATCGGGTCGACCAGCCTCGTCCTTGAGGCGGGACGGACGCGGCGCGGGGCGCAGCACCTCGCGTTCACGATCCCGACCGGCTCCTTCGCCGCGGCCAGGCAGTGGCTCGAGGGACGGGTGCGACTGCTGGGGCGGGACGGTGTCGAGGAGTTCCCGTCTCCCCCGAGCTGGAACGCCATGTCCGTCTACTTCGACGGGCCGGACGGCCAGGTGCTCGAGCTGATCGAGCGGCGCGACCTCCGTCAGCCCTACGACAGCGGGTTCGGTCCCGAGCACCTCCTGGGCGTGAGTGAGGTCGGGGTGGCGGTCCCAGACGTCCTTGCGACCGTTGCGATGCTCGAGGGGCTCGGCGTCCACCCGTACGGCAACCCGCCGGGCGCGGGGTTCGCGGCCGTCGGCGACATCGACGGGCTGCTGATCCTGGTGCCGCCGGGGCGCGCGTGGCTTCCCACCGACGACCGCGTGGTGGCGGACGACCCCGTGCTGCTCCGGGTCGACCCGGAGCTGGAGGCCGAGCTCGCACCGGGTCGCGTCCTCCGGCCGGCGGCGTCGTCCTGACGGCGCGGGGGCGGGCGCGGGCAAGGGGGGCGGGGTGGCCGGGCGTGAGCCAACCACCTCCGCGGCGCCGCCGCCCCGCCCGACCACCTCGGCCGTGCGCCCCTCAGCCCAACCACCACGGCTGCGCCGCCGCCCAGCCCGACCCCCTCCGGTATCGGGGTGGATCGAGTCGCCATTCGCGACCTGATCCACTCCGGTAGCGGAGTTCGGGCCAGCTGCGGCGCCGGACCTCCCCGTCGGCGCCGACGGCGCGCGGTCCGACGCCGTGGCACCCCTCCGGCCACCCGCCACCCGACACCCGCCCCCTCCGGTATCGGGGTGGATCGAGTCGCCATTCGCGACCTGATCCACCCCACTATCGGAGGTGGGGGGGGCAGCCCAGGCGTCTCCCGCGCCCCGCCGCGACACCCTCTCGGCCCCCGCGCGACACCCTCTCCGAACCCGCCCGAACCCCCAGGTCACGATCGCGTAACGGCATTTCCATCGTTGTTGACAACGATAGAAATTCTCGGCAGCATCGTCCGTGACGCACCTCACAGCACGACCGCCGGCAGCATCACGAGCGGGAGCGGCGCGGGGTGCGCGGTGGTGGCTCGCACCGGAGGGAGCGGGTCGCCGGGCAGGGCAGTGGAGCCCTGTCCCGCAGGCACGCAGCATGAGGCACGCAGCACAGCAGGATCGGTTCGGCCCACGGTCGACCACGGCGATTTACAACGTTGTAGAACGGCTCCGACGCCACGCGCACCGGAGCACCGGACGTCTCCCGACGGAGACGGGATCAAGGAGGATCAGATGGAACGCAAGTTGCCAGTCGCGTTCGGCGGGCTTGCTCTCGTGGCAGCCCTCGCTCTCGCCGCCTGCGGTGGCGGCACGGGTGGTTCGGGCAGCTCGGGCAGCAGTGGCGGGGACGCCACGGGCTCCGACGGTGGTGGCGGCGGGAAGACGACGCTGCTCGCCTGGCACGGCTACACGGAGGCCGACGGCAAGGTCCTGGACAAGATCGTCGCCGCCTTCAACGAGTCCCAGGACGCCTGCGAGGTGAAGGCCGAGGCCATCGCCTGGGCCTCGATCACGGAGAAGCTCATCACGAGCCTCGGCGCCGGCAACGGCCCGAACCTCGTGGTCCAGGGCCCCGACACGGGCCTCGGGTACGTCAACCAGGGCGCCTTCCTCGACGTCCAGGACTACTACGACGACCCGGAGACCTACACGAGCGTCCCGGCCCTGTTCCCGAACCTCGCGGAGGCCGTGACCTGGGACGGCAAGACGTACGGCATCCCGATGGGCACCGCCGCCTACGCGATGTACTACAACAAGGACCTGTGGGCGGCCGCCGGCCTGACCGACGCCGACGTCCCGACCACGATCGACGAGATGCTCGACGTCGCGAAGAAGATGACGAACGGGGAGAACTACGGCATCGCCGCCCCGGACAAGGACCCGATCTTCCTCGCCACGATCCTGCACTCCGGCGGCGGCGACTTCATCACGGACGGCGAGGCGTTCATCGACTCGCCCGAGAACGTCGCGACGCTCGAGAAGTGGCAGAAGGCGTTCGTCGAGGACAAGGTCAGTCCGACGGGCATGGACCAGACCGCCGCCATGGAGCTGTTCGGCTCCGGCCGCGCGGGCATGATCCTCAACGGCCCCTGGCAGATCACCTCCGCCGAGAGCTTCGGCATCGACGCCGACGTCTTCGGCTGGCCGGCCACCTGGGTCGCCGGCGTCCTCAACTACTGGTGGTCGACGAGCATGAACGACACCGACGAGGAGAAGGCGTGCGTCTACGCCTTCGGTGACTTCTGGAACAGCCGCGACATGCAGGTCGTCTGGCAGGACTCGTTCTACCCGCCGAACCGCAGCGACATCACGCCGGAGGAGTTCACCGACTCCCGGATCGCGACGCTCGCGGAGTTCTCGCAGTACGCCCACTACTACCTCTCGGGCGTCCAGCAGAACTTCAACGACATCTCGAGCACGACCAACGCGATGATGGAGCAGATCTCCCAGGGCGGGAACGTCGCCGACCTCGTCGCATCGACGCAGTCCAAGGTCGAGGGTTACCTCAAGTGACGCCGCGTCCCCCGCGGGGCCGGGCCACCGGCCCCGCGGGGGACACCTCGGAGGTGACATGACATGAACGCAAAGCTCGCCTATCGCGCGCCGCGGATGATCGGGGGCAAGGGCGCCCAGGACCCGCGCACCCTGTCGGCCGGCAGCCGCCGGATGCGCCGACGCCGCAACCTCCTGGGCTACCTGTTCTCGGGCCCGGCGCTGGTCATCCTCGGCATCTTCGTCTTCTACCCGACGTTCTACGCCCTCGCCATCTCGTTCACCGACTCCTCCGGCCTGAACGCCCCGAGCTTCATCGGCGCGGAGAACTACGTGCGGGCGTTCACCGAGGAGGACTCGCTCAAGGCCCTGGCGAACACGGTGGTCTACGCGGTGTCGTACGCGCCGCTCGTCATCATCGTCGCGCTGGCGGTCGCGCTCCTGCTCAACCGGAGCGACCTGTGGCTGCGCAGCCTCATGCGCACCGTCATCTTCGTCCCGTTCATCATCTCGATGGCGGTGGCGGCGCTGGCGTGGAGCTTCATCATCGACGCGCGCACCGGCCTCCTGCCGTACTGGTTCTCCCGGCTGGGCATCGACCTGCCGGACATCCTGGCGAGCACGACGTGGGCGATGCCCGCCGTCATCTTCGTCGCCGTGTGGAAGAACTTCGGCTACTTCATGGTGATCTTCCTCGCCGGCCTGCAGAACATCCCGCGGGACCTGTACGAGGCGGCGGCGCTCGACGGGGCGAACGCGTGGCGCCGGTTGCTGGCCGTCACCCTCCCGGGGCTGCGCCCGACCATGACCTACGTCGTCATCCTGGCCGCCAACGGCGCCTTCCAGGCCTTCGACCAGATCTACGTCATGACCGGCGGCGGCCCGCTGCGCTCGACCGAGACGATCGTGTACCGCGTCTACATCGAGGGCTTCGCCAACTTCCGTCAGGGCTACGCCTCGGCGCTCTCGTTCATCCTCATGGGGATCACGATGATCATCGGCATCGTCCAGCTCATCGTGAGCCGTCGCCAGGAGAGGGACCTCGCATGACCGCGACACCCGTCCACACGCTCCCGACCGCACCCGGCGGCTCGAGCCGCGACGCCGCCCGCCGGTTCCGGCGCCCGCCCGTCGGCCGTCTGGTGGCGATGCTCATCGGCATCGCGGCCGCGGCCCTCGCCGCGTTCCCGCTCATCGTCGTGCTGCTCACGGCGTTCACGCCGCAGTCCGAGACGCTGTCGTGGCCGCCGCAGCTCGTCCCGCAGAACTGGACGACGGCGAACTTCCCCGAGGTCTTCGAGCGGATCCCGGTCTGGGACCAGCTCTGGAACACCGTCGCGATGTCCGTCGGGGTCACGGCCCTCTCGCTGTTCTTCGACTCCCTCGCCGCCTACGCCCTCGCGTGCATCCCGTTCCGCGGTCGCGGCTGGCTGCTCGGCGTCCTCATCGCGACGATGATGATCCCGTTCCAGTCGCTGCTCATCCCGCTGTACAAGATGCTGAGCGAGCTCGGCTGGATCGGCACCCTCGTCGGCCTCATCGTCCCGCGCGCCGCCGACGTAGCCGGCATCTTCCTGCTGCGCCAGTTCTTCATCTCGATCCCGCGCGACCTCGACAGCGCGGCCCGGATCGACGGCGCGTCGGAGTTCCGGATCTACTGGAACATCATCCTGCCCAACGCGACGGCCGGCCTGCTCACGCTCGGCCTGTTCAACTTCATCGGCAACTGGAACGACATGCTCTGGCCGATGGTCATGACCAACTCCGCCAGCGACCGCACCCTCACCGCCGGGCTCGCCCTGCTCAACGGCAGCGCCCAGGGCGTCGTGCCCTACGGCGTGACCATGGCCGGCTCGCTCATCTCGGTGCTGCCGCTCATCGTCATCTTCGCGATCGTCCAGAAGCGGTTCATCGAGGGCGTCGCCAGCACCGGGATCAAGGGATAACAAGGGATCAACCATGCGCGTCTCTCCGCTCGGCACCGCCGTCGTCCACCGTGGCGCGGTCGGCGAGGCCGGCTCGATGTACACCCGCCTGCTCGCCGGACGGCCGGACGGCCCCCTCGCCGGGGCCATGTTCCTGACGTGGGAGCGCCGCCTCGGCGTCGCCGACCCCGGCGGGCCCACCTTCCCGATCTGTCGCAGCGACGACGGCGGCCGGACCTGGACCGAGATCGCCGCAGTCGCCGACGTCGCGCGCGGTGCCGGCAACCGTTACCAGCCGACCCTGCTGGAGCTGCCGAGCGACGTCGCGCACCTGCGCCGGGGCGACCTGCTGCTGGCGGGCAACGCGATCCCGGCCGACGGCGCGTTCACCTGCCTCGTGCTGTACTCCTCGACGGACGGCGGTCACACCTGGACCTTCGAGTCCGTCATCGACGAGGGCGGCCCGTCGGTCTACGACAACCGGTCCGACTCGACGACGACGGCCATCTGGGAGCCCGACCTCGACGTCGTCGACGGCGCCCTCGTCTGCTGCTACGCGGACGAGCGGCGCAAGCCCGACGGCATGCTCCAGACGATCGAGCGGCGCACGACGACCGACCTGCGGACGTGGTCGGACCGCGAGCTGGTCAGTGGCATCTCGAACCGCTACCTGCGGCCGGGGATGTTCGTCGGCACGGGTGAGATGCCGGACGGCCGACGCCGCGCCGTCATCGAGATCGTCGGCCCGCGCGACGTCCCGATCCATCTCCTGGAGTCCGCCGACGGGCGCTCGTGGGGCGACCCGGCGGACCTCGGCCGGCTGCTCGTCGCCGACGACGGGGTCGCGCTCTCCGGGACCCCGACGATCTCCTGGCGCGAGCTGCCGGACGGGCGCGTCCTCCTCGTCGCGCTCGGGCGGCACTCGATGCGCGACGGACGCGAGGGCAACCGCGCCCTCGCCTCGCTCGACCTCGGCGAGACCTGGACGTCGTTCGAGCTGCCGACGCCGGCGACCCGCGCGATCCACGGCGACGCCTCCGGCTACAGCCAGACGATCCGGTGGAACGACGCGGGGGAGCTCGTCCAGGCGACGAGCGTGCGCAACGCGATCGGCTCCCACGACGTCGTCGTGACGCGGGCGACGTTCGACGTCGACGCCACCGACCCGATCCCGGCGGGCGACCGATGAGGCAGCGCTGGAGCGAGGCCGAGGCCTGGCGGTGGTACGGCGAGCGCCCGTGGATCACGGGCTGCAACTTCATCCCGAGCGGCTCGACGCACGGCTCGCTGTGGCTCCTCCAGGAGCACGGGCACGCCGAGGCGTTCCGCGACGCCGCGCGGGAGATCGCCCTCGCCTCGTGGCTCGGCCTCAACAGCATCCGGTTCTACCTGCCGTTCGAGGTGTGGCAGCACCAGCGCGACGCGTTCTTCGCCCACCTCGACGAGCTGCTGGCGCTGCTGGACCGGTACGGGATGACGATGATGCCGGTCCTGTTCAACGACTGCACCGTGCCGAGGGACCGCTGGGCCCCGGCGCGGCTCGGCGTCCAGCCCGAGCCCGTCCCCGGCTACTTCGGGGGCGCGCCCGGCGGCGCGTTCGACGAGGACGTCCAGGGCGGCGACGTCGTCGGCTACCTCCCGTTCGACGAGCCGGGCTCGTCCGTGCTCATGCGCGAGTTCGTCGACTCCCTCGCCACCCGGTACGGCGAGGACGAGCGCGTCCTCATGTGGAACGTCTGGAACGAGATCGGCAACTCCCACCGCGGCGACCGCTCGCTCGCGATGATGCGCGAGGTCTTCTCCTGGCTGCGCGAGGCCGACGTCGCCCAGCCGCTCACCGCGGAGGTGTGGGGCGGCGGTGCGCCGTCGCCGCTCGCCTGGGTGCACCACCCGACGACGCTGCCGGAGGTCGAGCACCGCGCCATGGAGCTCTCGGACATCGTGACGTTCCACTACTACGGCGACTACTGGCACGCGAAGCAGCTCATCGGCTACCTGCGCGGCTTCGGTCGCCCGCTCGTCAACACCGAGTGGATGCACCGCCCCTACGGCAGCCTCATCGAGACCCACCTGCCGCTGTGGAAGCGCGAGGACATCGGCAGCTACTTCTTCGGCCTGGTCAACGGCAAGCCCCAGCTCCACCACGTCTGGGAGTTCATCAAGGACCTGCCCAACGTCGACACCAGCCCGTGGATGCACGACGTCGTCCACGCCGACTTCACCCCCTACGACCCCGACGAGATCGCCGTGCTGCGCGCGTGCAACCGTGAGGAGCCCCTTCGATGACGGCCCAGTCCACCGAGCCCAGCGCGGCCCCGCGCACGCCCACCGTCGTCGAGCTGCGCGTCGACGACCTCGGCGAACCCGTCGACGCGCGCCTGTTCTCGCAGTTCTTCGAGCACATGGCGACGGCGACGGTCGGCGGGATCAGCGCCGAGCTGCTGGCGAACCCCACGCTCGCCGCCGACTCGGGCCTGAGCCCCGCCCAGGTCGAGCTGCTGCACCGGAACGAGGCGACGGTCCGCGCGTGGCGCCGGGGCGACGACGGCCCGATGCGCGAGCGGTGGAGCGGCGCCCCCCTGCAGGGCGGGTTCCCGGCGACGCTGGTCGAGGAGGTGCACGTCGGCGTTCCGCTCGGCTGGGCGCCGCTCGGCTGGGAGGCGCGCGCCGTGCGGAGCTGCCCGGGTCGGATCGGCGACGGCGTGCGCGTCCCCGGCCGCGCGGGCCTGGCTACCGCCGAGGCCGCCGGGACCGACGGGACCGCCGGCTCCCTCGCGCAGCTCGATGACGTCCCCGGCCTGCGCCAGGGCGTCCGCCTGCCGACCCACCGGTGCCGCAGCGTCGAGGTGTCGCTCGTCGCGCGACCCGTCGCCGGGGCGGGCGTCGTCGAGGTGCTGCTGCGGCGTCGCGAGCCGCGGGTCGGCGAGGACGGCGGGCTCGCCGGCGTCGCCGGTCGGGTCGGCGACGTGCTCGCCCGCTCCCGCGTCGCCGTCGACGACGCCGCGTGGCACCTGACCCGGCACACCCTCGACCTGCCGGACGGCGCCGAGGTCGAGCCGACCGAGCTGGTCGACCTCTGCGTCCGCTGGCTGCCGGACGCCGCGGCTGACGGCGCGGGGGCGGCCGGCGCCCCCGGCGCGGGTGTCGCGCCCGACCTCGTCGTCGACCGCATCAGCGCGATGCCGGCCGACCACGTCGAGGGGTTCGACCCGGAGATCGTCGACCTCGCCCGCGGCGCGCGGATCGCCGAGCTGCGCTGGCCCGGCGGCAACTTCGTCTCCCACTACCACTGGCGCGACGGCGTCGGCCCGCGCGAGCTGCGGCCCACCCGGGGCAACCCGGCCTGGGGCGGCCTGGAGCAGAACGAGATCGGCACCGACGAGTTCCTCCGCCTGTGCGAGCTCATCGGCGTCGCCCCGCACATCACGGTCAACTCCGGGACCGGCAGCTCGACCGAGGCGGCCGAGTGGGTCGAGTACTGCAACGGCGGCGTCGACACCCCGATGGGCGCGCTGCGCGCCCGGAACGGCCACCCCGAGCCGTACGGCGTCCTGGTCTGGGAGGTCGGCAACGAGAACTTCGGCACCTGGCAGGGCGGGTACGTCGGCTCGGAGGAGAACGCGCGCCGGTTCGCCGAGTTCGCGCCGGCCATGCGGGCGGCCAGCCCGGTCCCGATCGAGGTCCAGGCGTGCGGGAGCTGGTTCGACCTGGTCCCGCCGAGCGCGGCCCTCGACATCTCCGTCGCCGACGGGCGGTGGCACGACGAGCTGGTCCGGCAGGCGCCCGACGAGGTCGACGTCGTCTCGCTCCACGCGCTGCCCGTCAACGACGAGCACGTCGACGGAGTCGACGAGGACGAGGTGCACGGCGCCCTCATGGCGAACGTCGTGACGACCGAGCGGCGGTTCTTCCCCGAGCTGCTGGCCCGGCTCGACGCGAGCGGGCGTCGTCCCGACCTCCCGCCGATCCGGCTCAGCGTCACCGAGTGGGGCCCCGTCGGAGCCCGGCGCGACCGCGTGCGGTGCGAGAACGCCGGCGGCGGCCTGTGGGGTCTCGACTTCCTCGCCATGCTCACGAGGTTCGGCTCGCGGATCGCCATGGCGTCGCCGAACGGGTTCCTGCACGGCGGCTCGATCAAGAAGGGCGCCGGCGTCGTCTACACGGACGCCGTCTTCGAGGTGACGAGGGAGATGGCCTCGCTCGTCGGGCACCGGCCCGTCGCGCTGGAGGTCACCGGACCGACCTACGACGTCGAGCACCCGCCGGACCTCGGGCTCCCGGAGACCGGCGTCCCGACCGTCGGCGTCAGCGCGTTCACCGACGGGGACGACCTCACCCTCCTGCTCGTCAGCCGGCGGCGCAGCGGCGGGGACGACGTCGAGATCGCCCTGCCCGACGGCTGGCGCGGCGGACAGGTCCGGGCGCGCCGGTGGACCCTCGACCGCATCGGGACGACGGCATGCCCGGCCGACCCGACGCCGGTAGTTTGGACCGACATCTCCGTGCCCACCGGGCCGCGCGGTCTCGCGATCGAGACGCCGGCGCGCAGCGCGGTGTGGATCACGGTGGCGGGAGGGGTGCGTGAGGACGAGTGAGTCCGGGCGCGGGCTGACGGGCGGCCCCGTCGTGTCCGCCGCGGCCGAGGAACCGGGCCCCGGGAGAGCGAGATGAGCCTGCGCGACGCGCGGGAGGAGGCCCCGCGCGCCGTCACGATGAGCGACGTCGCGCGGATCGCCGGCGTCTCCCTCAAGACGGTGTCGAACGTCATCAACGACTACCCGCACGTGCGCCCGACCACGAGGGCGCGCGTGACCGAGGCGATCGAGGAGCTGGGCTACCGGGTCAATGCGACCGCGCGCAACCTGCGGCGCGGCCGGACCGGCCTCGTCGGGCTGGCGATCCCGGATCTCGGCGAGTCCTACTTCGGCGAGCTCGCGAACGCCGTCGTCGACGTCGCCGACGGGATGGGGCTCAGCGTCCTCATCGAGCCGACGCGGGCGGACGCCGCCTCGGAGCTCGAGGTGCTGACGAACGACCGCCGCTCGATGACCGACGGGCTGCTCTTCTCCCCGCTCCTGCTCGAGGCGACCGACCTGCGCCGGGCGGTCGCGGCGTCGCCGTTCCCGATCGTGCTGCTCGGCGAGCGCGTGTTCGGCGTCGGCATCGACCACGCCGTCATGGCCAACATCGAGGGCACGCGCGCCGCGACCGCCTACCTCATCGAGCGCGGCGCGCGGCGGATCGTCGCCGCCGGGGCGCCGCCCGTCCGCGAGCCCGACCCCCGGCTGGTCGACGTCGCGGAGGACGGGCTGACCCGGGAGCTCACCACGTCGTCCGAGGCCCTGCGTCTCGAGGGGTACCGGCGGGCGCTCGCGGACGCGGGCCTCCCGTTCGACCCCGACCTCCTCCTGCCGACGGGGCCGTGGCGTCGCTCGACGGGTGCCGCCGCGCTCTCGGACGCGCTCGATGCGGACCTCGACTTCGACGGCGTCGTCGGGTTCAACGACGCGGTCGCGCTCGGCGCGCTGCACACGCTCCAGATCCGCGGGGTCGACGTCCCGGGACGGGTCCAGGTGATCGGGTTCGACGACCTCGACGAGGCCGCGTACGCCACGCCGGCCCTCACGACGGTCGCGCCCGGCCGCGTCGAGATCGCCAAGACCGCGCTCGACCTCCTCGCGCTCCGGCTCGAGGGGTCGACCGAGCCCGCCAGCCTGCGTGTCCTGCCCTTCCACATCTCCGCCCGGGACACGACCAGATGACCACCAGCCACCACCGCTGCACCGGCCCCGCCGGCGTCAGCTGAACGACCGAGAGAACCACCTCCCCGGGCCCACGCCCGGGCATGAAAGGACCGCCATGTCGACCCCTCGTCTCACCATCGACCCCGCCTTCGTCGTCGGGCCCGTGCGCCGCCGCACGTTCGGCTCCTTCGTCGAGCACCTCGGGCGGTGCGTGTACACCGGCATCCACGACCCGGGTCACCCCACGGCGGACGAGGACGGCTTCCGCGGCGACGTCGTCGAGCTGGTCAAGGAGCTCGGCATCTCGACGGTCCGCTACCCGGGTGGGAACTTCGTGTCGGGGTATCGGTGGGAGGACGGGATCGGGCCGGTGGAGGAGCGGCCGCGGCGGCTGGATCTGGCGTGGCACTCCACGGAGCCGAACACGGTGGGGCTGGACGAGTTCATGGTCTGGGCTGCCAAGGCCGGGGTCGAGCCGATGATGGCGATCAACCTCGGCACCCGCGGTGTGCACGAGGCGATGGACGTCCTGGAGTACACGAACATCGCCGGCGGCACGATGCTGTCCGACCTGCGTCGCGCCAACGGCGCGGAGGAGCCCTACCGCGTGAGCATGTGGTGCCTCGGCAACGAGATGGACGGGCCGTGGCAGACCGGCCACAAGACGCCCGAGGAGTACGGACGGCTCGCGGCCGAGACGGCGCGGGCCATGCGCCAGATCCAGCCCGACCTCGAGCTCGTCGCGTGCGGCTCCTCCTCCTCCAGCATGGCGACGTTCGGGACGTGGGAGCACACCGTCCTGACCGAGACCTACGACCTGGTCGACCTCATCTCGGCGCACGCCTACTACTGCGAGGGCGACTCCGACCTCGGCTCGTTCCTCGCCTCGGCCGTCGACATGGACCACTTCATCGACTCGGTCGCCGCGACCGCCGACGCCGTGCGCGCCGCCGGCAAGCACACGAAGCGGATCAACATCTCCTTCGACGAGTGGAACGTGTGGGACCAGGCGCGGGTGGAGTCCTACATCCCGTCGCCGACGGGTGACGACTGGCCGGTGGCGCCGTCGCTGCTGGAGGACCACTACACGGTGGCGGACGCCGTCGTCGTGGGGAACCTGCTCATCTCGCTGCTGCGGCACACGGACCGGGTGCACTCCGCGTCGCAGGCCCAGCTCGTCAACGTCATCGCGCCGATCATGACGGAGCCGGGCGGCCGGGCGTGGAAGCAGACGATCTTTCACCCGTTCGCGCTGACCTCGCGCCACGCGAAGGGCGACGTGCTCCAGGTGGTGCTGGAGTCCCCGACCTACGAGACGACGCGGTTCGGCGAGGTGCCGCTGCTGGACGCCGTCGCGACCTTCGACGCCGAGAGCGGCGAGCTGACCGTGTTCGCCGTCAACCGGTCGCAGGGGGAGGCTCTGCCGCTGGCGATCGACCTGCGTGACGGTGCGTACGAGCTGGTGGAGGCCGTGACGTACAGCAGCGACGACCACGCGTGGCAGGCATCGGCCGACGACGACACGTCCGTCCTGCCGGTCGCCAACACCACGGCGACGGTCGACGGCGCGACGGTGACGGCGACCCTGCCGGCCGTCTCGTGGTCGATGTTCCGGCTGGCCCGGGGGTGAGCGCGCCGGGGCGCCGGGGGTGGCGCTGGGCCGCGCCGGCACTGCTCGCCGTCGCGGCGCTCCTCGGCGCCTGCGCCGCCCCGGCGCCCGTCGCCGCGACCCAGCTCGAGCTGACCGGCGACCTGGACACCCACGACCCGGCGCTCGTGGTCACCGACGACGGCTGGTACGTCTACTCGACCGGGTCGATGGCGCTCGGTGCCGGCTCGCCGCAGATCCGGCGCTCGACCGACGACGGCGCGACCTGGCGGTACCTCGGCACGGTGTGGGACCGCGCGAGCACGCCGGAGTGGATCGCCGAGGCCGTCCCGGGCGTGACGAACCTGTGGGCGCCCGAGATCGTCGAGCACGACGGGACGTACTACCTCTACTACTCGGCGTCGACGTTCGGCAGCAACACCTCGGCGATCGGGCTCGCGACGGGGACGAGCCTCGACCCGGAGGACGCCGACTTCGGCTGGCAGGACCGCGGGATCGTCTGGTCCTCGGCCGCGGGGGACGGGTACAACGCCATCGACCCCGGCGTCATCACCGACGCCGACGGCACGCCGTGGATGGCGTTCGGCTCGTTCTGGGGCGGCATCCAGCTCGTCGAGCTGGAGTGGCCCAGCGGGCTCGCGGCGCCCGGCGCCGAGCCGGTGACGATCGCCTCGCGCGGGGACGCGCTCAACGCGATCGAGGCGCCGTACCTGCACGAGCGGGACGGCTGGTACTACCTGTTCGTCTCGCGGGACGCGTGCTGCCGGGGCGTCGACTCGACGTACAGCATCGCGGTCGGCCGCTCGCGCGAGGTGACCGGGCCGTACGTCGGGCCGGACGGGACCCCGATGACGCAGGACGGCGGCCTCGAGCTGCTCACGACGTCGGGGGACATGATCGGCCCCGGCGGGCAGTCGGTGTCGCAGGGTCGGCTGGCGTTCCACTTCTACGACGCCGCCCGCGCCGGGGCGTTCGAGCTGGGCATCCGGGAGCTGGCGTGGGACGCCGACGGCTGGCCGGTCGCCCGGACGGAGAGCGAGCTCGCCGCCGCCGACGGGTGAGCGTGCGGTGCGGTCCCGCCGCGGTGGCCACCACCGGACCGGGTCGCCGCGTCGATCAGGTCGTGGGGTGGTCGGCGAGCGCGCCGTGGCCACGGTGGGCCCGGGTGGTCGACGGCATCCGGTCCCGGGGTGGACACCGCCGAGCCGGGCGGTCGCGGCGCCGCACGGCCTGCGGCGGGAGCCGCCCCCGGGACCCGGGCGGCCGACGGGGTGACAATGGTGCGGTGACTGCGCAGCCTCCTGGCCCCGACGGCGCCCCCGGCTCCGACGGCCCGAACCGTCCGCACCCGCGGCGGCCGGCCGCGATGGATCCCGCCCAGGCCGACCGGATCGTCGGCCGCGCCGACCCCGCGATGCGCGAGGCCGCCGCCCACCGCACGGCGAGCGCCGTGCTGCGCCGCGGTCACGACGGCGCGGACGCCGCCGAGGTCGACCGGCTCGTCCGGCTCGTGGAGACCGAGGGCATCGAGGTGGTCGCCGAGCTGTGGGCCGACTCCGGTGCCGACACGCTGCCCGGCGCCCTCTGGCGCCTGTACGCCCTGCGCGAGTGGATCCGCCGCAGCCCCGTGGAGATCGCCCAGCACTTCGCCCTCGGCAGCCGGCGCGCCCAGGTCGCCGGCGTCGTGGCCGGGGCCGCCGAGCCGCCGACGCCCGACGAGATGCGCCGCGTCGCCGACGCCGTCCTTGCCGGCGCGATCACCGCCGACCTCGACGTCGCCCTCGACCGGGCCTCCGCCTTCTACCGCGTCGTCGGGACCGGCATGGCGCTCGACGCCGACCTGCAGGACCTGCCCCACGGCGACGAGGCGGCACACGCCACCCGGCGCGCGAACAACCTCGTCCGGACCGCCGACGAGCTGCGCGACGCCGCCCGCCGCGCGCGGGCCGGGACGCTCGAGTGAGGGACACCGGGCCCCGGTACGACGGACCGACGGCGCTCACCGAGGACGACCGGGTGGGCCTGGCGGGCCTGCTGGCCGACGTCGCGGCGCGCGACGGCGTCGAGCCCCTGTCCGAGGAGCACCTCATCGCGCTGCGCCCCGGGGCCGCGCCGGCGCGCGCGTGGGTCGTGCGCGACGCGGCGCGCGTCGTCGGCCTCGCCTCCCGCCGCGGCGATGCGATCGAGGTGGCTGTCCACCCCGAGCACCGGCGACGCGGGCTCGGTCGCGCGCTCGTCACGGCGGCGCTCGACGACGCGGCCGCGCAGCCCGAGCTCGGCGACCCGTCCGCCCCGTCCGGCCCCGACACCCCGCCCGCGCCCGGGGTCCCGGCGGTCTGGGCGCACGGCGACCTCGCCCCGGCCCGGGCGCTCGCGGCCGACCTCGGGCTGGTCCGCGCGCGCGAGCTGCTCCGGCTCGAGCGAGCGAGCCGGCCGGGCGACGCCGAGCTGCCCGAGCTCCCCGGCGCGCTCCGGCTCGCCGACCTCCCCGCGTCCGAGCGCGAGGCCGCCCTGCGCTCGTGGCTGCGGCTCAACGCCGTCGCCTTCCGCGACCACCCCGAGCAGGGCCGGTGGACCTGGGAGGACGTCGCGACGCGCGTCGCCGAGCCGTGGTTCGACCCGTCGCTGCTCCTCCTCGTGCCGGATGACGCGGGCAGCGACCTTGCCGCCAGCCTGTGGATCAAGCCGCAGCCACCCGTCGGCGGCCGCGAGCGCGCCGAGGTCTACGTCGTCGCGGTCCACCCCGACGCGGCCGGTCGCGGGCTCGGGCGGTCCCTGCTCGACCACGCGCTCGGGCTGCTCGCGCGACGCGGCGTCCGGGACGTCGAGCTCTACGTCGACGGCGGGAACGCACCGGCCGTGCGGCTGTACGACCGGGCGGGATTCGGCGTCGTCGAGCGCCATGCCCAGTACGTCCGCGGGGCGTCGTCCACAGCCTGAGGCCGGGGGTCGCCCGCGGCCCGGCGGGGATGCAACGATAGGCGCATGACCGACGCGCTCACCCCCCGTACCGCCGACGAAGCCGCAGGGACGGGGTCGACGGGTCCTGCGAGCACGGCCACCGGCGTCCTGCCCGATCCGGTCGCCGCGGCGACGGCCGAGGGTGAGGCCGAGGCGGCAGCGATGGAGCAGGCGTTCGAGCGCGACGGGGCAGCCGAGGGGGTCGCGTCGGAGGCGGCTGACGCCCTCGCCGACGACGAGCTCGCCGCCGAGGACGCCGAGCTTCCCGAGGACCGGTTCGCCGACCGCGAGCTGTCCTGGCTGGCCTTCAACGAGCGCGTGCTCGAGCTGGCCGAGGACCCCGACCTCCCGCTCCTGGAGCGGTGCCGGTTCGCGGCGATCTTCGCCTCGAACCTCGACGAGTTCTTCATGGTCCGCGTGGCCGGTCTCAAGCGCCGGATCGCCACCGGCATCGCGGTCACGGCCGCGTCGGGCCTCACGCCCCGCCAGGTGCTCGAGGCGATCTCGGTGCGCGCGCACGAGCTGATGGAGCGGCACGCGAGCCTGTACCGGGACGAGCTCGTCCCGGCGCTGGAGGAGCAGGGCATCGCGTTCGCGCACTGGGAGGGTCTCGGCCAGCAGGAGCAGGACCGGCTGCACAAGTACTTCCGCCGGCAGATCTTCCCGGTGCTGACGCCGCTCGCGGTCGACCCGGCGCACCCGTTCCCCTACATCTCGGGCCTCTCGCTCAACCTCGCGGTCGTCGTGCGCAACCCGACGACCGAGAAGGAGCACTTCGCCCGCGTGAAGGTGCCGCAGTCGCTGCCGCGGTTCGTCGTCGTGGAGTCGGTGGGCGCCGACGGCGACCTCGACCCGCTCGCGCCGGTGCGCCTCATCGCCCTCGAGGAGCTCATCGCCGCCCACCTGCACTACCTCTTCCCGGGCATGGAGGTCGTGGAGCACCACACGTTCCGCGTCACCCGCAACGAGGACCTGGAGGTCGAGGAGGACGACGCCGAGAACCTCCTCAAGGCCCTGGAGAAGGAGCTGCTGCGCCGCCGGTTCGGCCCGCCGGTCCGGCTCGAGCTGGCCCCCGACATGTCCCCGCTCGTGCGCCGGCTGCTCATCCGCGAGCTGGGCGTCGTCGAGGCCGAGGTCTACCAGCTCCCGGCGCCGCTCGACCTCACGGGTCTCAACGTCGTCGCCGACCTCGACCGGCCCGACCTGCAGTACCCGCGGTTCGCCGGCCGGACGCCGCGCGCCCTCGCGGAGGTCGAGAGCGCGAGCCCGACCGACTTCTTCGCCGCCCTGCGCGAGCGGGACATCCTCCTGCACCACCCGTACGACTCGTTCTCCACGAGCGTGCAGCAGTTCCTCGCCCAGGCCGCGGCCGACCCGAACGTGCTCGCGATCAAGCAGACGCTCTACCGCACGTCCGGCAACTCCCCGATCATCGACGCCCTCATCGACGCGGCGCAGGCCGGCAAGCAGGTGCTCGCGATCGTCGAGATCAAGGCCCGGTTCGACGAGCAGGCCAACATCTCCTGGGCCCGCAAGCTGGAGCGCGCCGGCGTCCACGTCGTCTACGGCATCGTCGGTCTCAAGACGCACTGCAAGCTCTCGCTCGTCGTCCGGCAGGAGGCCGGCGGCCTGCGGCGCTACTGCCACGTCGGCACGGGCAACTACAACCCCAAGACGGCGCGGCTGTACGAGGACCTGGGTCTGCTCACGTGCAACCCGGACGTCGGGCAGGACCTCACGCGCCTGTTCAACCAGCTCTCGGGCTACGCGCCGAAGTCCCGGTTCCACCGGCTCCTCGTGGCGCCGCGGTCGATCCGCTCCAGCCTCGTCGAGCGGATCGAGCGCGAGATCGAGCACCACCGGGCCGGCAAGGAGGCCTGGATCCACCTCAAGGTCAACTCGATCGTGGACGAGCAGACGATCGACGCCCTCTACCGCGCGTCGCAGGCCGGCGTGCCGGTCGGGATCGTCGTCCGCGGCATCTGCGCGGTCAAGGCCGGGGTGCCGGGGCTGAGCGAGAACATCACCGTCCGCTCGATCCTCGGCCGCTTCCTCGAGCACTCGCGGATCTACTCGTTCGCGAACGGCGGCGACCCGGAGTACTTCATCGGGTCCGCCGACCTCATGCACCGCAACCTCGACCGCCGGGTCGAGGTGCTCGTCCGGCTCACGGACCCCGACCACATCGCGTTCCTCGGCCACCTCATGGAGGTGCAGCTCGCCGACACGACGTCGAGCTGGCACCTCGAGCACGACGACGGCGAGCAGGCGTGGGTGCGCCACTCGCGGGACGAGGAGGGCGAGCTGCTCCTCGACGTCCAGAGCTGGCTCATCGCCCGGCGCTCGGGCCGGCCGGGGGCGTCCGGCGTCGCCGGACGTTCGGGCCGCTAGACGGGGTCGGTGCGATGACGCCGTCGCTGGCCCTGCGTCCCGCCACACCGAGCGTCGCGCCCGTGCCGACCGTCCACGCCGCCGGCGGGATCGTCTGGCGCCGCGTCGCCCGGGGATCCGGCGACGGCCGCGGCTCGCGGAAGTCGGGCATCGAGGTCCTGCTGGTCCACCGGCCGCGGTACGACGACTGGTCCTGGCCCAAGGGCAAGCTCGAGGCGGGGGAGACGCTGCCAGCCTGCGCCGTGCGGGAGATCGCCGAGGAGACCGGCGTCCAGGTGGTGCTCGGCCAGCAGCTCCCCGGGGTCCGGTACCGGCTCGGCGACGGCCGGCTCAAGGTCTGTCACTACTGGGTCGCACAGGTCGTGGCCGACGAGACGCCGGCCGTGCGCGCTCGGATGGAGGTCAAGCGGTGCTCGCCGCGCGAGGTCGACCGCACCACCTGGGTGACGCCGACGCAGGCGAGGAAGCTGCTCACCCGCGCCTCCGACCGGCTGCCGCTCGAGGCGCTGCTCGACTTGTGGGACGAGGGCGCGCTCGAGACCCGGTCGTTCGTCGTGCTCCGGCACGCGCGGGCGAAGAAGCGCTCGGCCTGGTCCGGCGGTGAGCACGACCGACCGCTGACCGCGCAGGGCCTGCACCACGCCGTCGACCTCACCGGGACGCTGTCGGCGTTCGGCGTCGACCGGGTGACCTCGAGCCCGTGGGAGCGCTGCGTCGCGACCGTCGTGCCGTACGCGGAGCTGTCCGAGGTGCTCGTCGAGCTCGTGCCAGAGCTCACCGAGGCCGAGGCGAAGCGCGCGCCCGTCCACGCGCGCCGCGCCGTCTCCAGGCTGCTGCTCGGGCTGCGCGCCTCGCTGCGGCTGCCCGGCGGCGAGCCGGGGACGGTGGTGTGCACGCACCGGCCGGTGCTGCCCGTCGTGCTCGACGTCCTCGCGGAGCGGATGCCGAACCGCGTCAAGGCCCTCCTGCCGAGCGCGAACCCGTACCTGCGCCCCGGCGAGATGCTCGTGGCGCACGTGCTGCCGCGGCACCGCCGCGGCGTGCGGGTGGTGGCGATCGAGCGCCACCGCGTCCCCCGCTGACGACGCCCCGACCGCGTCACCGGACGACTCCCGGAGTCCCCGCCGGCCGGCGATCGCGGGCCGCCGGTGCCACCCCGCGCCCCGTCGCCGGCCGTCACGGCGAGCCTCGCCGCCGCGCCCCCGCCGCCGCCACTCGCGGCGGACCCCGCCGCGCGCCGGTCGCGGCGCGCCCCGCCGCGCGCCGGTCGCGGTCCTGTGCCGTTGCTCACACCCGCGCGGGCGAACTGTTCAGGTTCCGTTCACCTCGGGGCCGGAGCCGGGTCACCGAGTCTCCTTAGCGTCAGGTCATGGCACGCGCAGCAGCGTCGTGCCTCGAAGACGTGAAGGGACACCGATCTTGAAGCAGTCGATCCGCCGCGGCACCTACGCTCTCGCGGCCGCCGGCCTTGCTCTTGTGCTCGCCTCGTGTGGCGGTGGCGTGACCGGGGGCGGTGACTCCTCCACGGACGCCGGCACCGACTCGCCCTCGACCGGCTCCAGCGAGGCCTCGACCGACTCGGGCTCGGCCCCCGCCGACCTGTCCGGCAACCTGGCGGGCGCTGGTGCGTCCTCGCAGGCGAAGGCCCAGGAGGGCTGGATCGCCGGGTTCACCGAGCAGTACCAGGGCGTCACCGTCAGCTACGACCCGCAGGGGTCCGGCGGTGGCCGCAAGCAGTTCATCTCGGGTGGCGTGCTCTTCGCCGGCACCGACTCCGCGTTCAAGCAGGAGGAGCTGACCGAGGCCGCCGCGCGCTGCGAGGGCGGCGAGGTCGTCGAGCTGCCCGTCTACATCTCTCCGATCGCGGTCGTCTACAACCTCCCGGACGTCGGCGTCGACCACCTCCAGCTCACGCCGGAGACGCTCGCCAAGATCTTCCGCGGCGACATCACGACGTGGGACGACGCGGCCATCGCCGCCGACAACCCGGACGCGACGCTCCCGGCCACGGCCATCACGGTCGTCAACCGCTCGGACGACTCTGGCACCACGAAGAACTTCACCGACTACCTCCACCAGACCGCTCCGGACGTCTGGACGGACGAGGCCGAGGAGGCCTGGCCCATCGCGTCGGTGCAGTCCGGCGACGGCACGTCCGGCATGGTGACGACGGTCTCCTCCGCCGTCGGCGCGATCGGCTACGCCGACGCCTCGCAGGCCGGCAGCCTCGGCACGGCCGCGCTCAAGGTCGGCGACGCGTTCGTCCCGTTCTCGGCCGACGCCGCGGCCAAGGCCGTCGACGCCTCGCCGCTCACGGACGACGCGACGGACCTGCGGATCACCTACCAGCTCGACCGGACGACGTCCGAGGCCGGCGCGTACCCGCTCGTCCTCATCTCCTACCTCGCGGGCTGCGAGACGTACGCCGACGCCTCCGACGCCGCGAACGTCGCCGCCTACTTCGGCTACATCGCCAGCGAGGCCGGCCAGGAGCGCTCGGCGCAGGCCGCGGGCACCGCGCCGATCTCCGACGACCTGCGCACTCGCGTCGAGGCGGCCATCGCCACGATCTCGGCGTCCTGAACCGATCCGACCGGACGGCTCAGGACCACTCCAGGAGCGACCTCGTGACGACCGATCACGCACACACCCCCGGGGCCGGGCGACCGGCCCCGGGGGGTCCGGCCGCCGAGCCGGGCTCACCCCGGGGCGGCCAGCCCGCCGCCCCGAAGCACCTCACGGGCACGGGCCGGTTCGGCAACCGCCTCTTCGCCGGCATCTCGACGGGCTCCGGCATCCTCATCCTCGCGATCCTCGCCGCCGTCGCGTTCTTCCTCCTGCTCGAGGCGCTGCCGGCGATCACGTCGGCGCCCGAGGCCTACGCGGACTTCACGCGCGGCCTCAACCTCGGCCAGTACATCGGCCCGCTGGTGTTCGGCACGGTGCTCGCCGCGCTGCTGGCGCTCGTGGTGGCGGTGCCGCTCTCCGTGGCGATCGCCCTGTTCATCGCCCACTACGCGCCGAAGCGGTTCGCCGGTCCGGTCGCCTACGTCGTGGACCTCCTGGCGGCCATCCCGTCCGTCGTCTACGGCCTGTGGGGCTTCTTCTGGCTCGTCCCGCGCGTCGGCCCGGCCATGGACTGGGTCTCGGCGAAGCTCGGCTGGATCCCGCTGTTCGCGAACTACTCGCCGCCGGCCAAGAACATCTCCTCCGCCGCGCTCGTCCTCGCCGTCATGATCCTGCCGATCATCACCGCCGTGAGCCGCGAGGTGTTCCTGCAGACGCCGCGCCTGCACATCGAGGCGTCGCTCGCGCTCGGGGCCACCAAGTGGGAGGTCGCCCAGCAGGCGATCCTGCCGTTCGGCCGCTCGGGCGTCGTCAGCGCCTCGATGCTCGGCCTGGGTCGTGCGCTCGGCGAGACCATGGCGGTCCTCATGATCCTCGCGCCGTTCGCCAAGGGCTCCGAGATCTACAGCTGGCAGCTCCTCGCCAGCGCGCAGCACCAGACGATCGCCGCCAACATCGCGCAGCAGATCCGCGAGGCCAGCGGCATCTCCGTGAGCGTCCTCATCGCGAGCGGTCTCGCCCTCTTCGCCATCACCCTCGTCGTCAACATGCTGGCGCGCTGGATCGTCTCGCGCCGCGCCGCCTTCTCGGGAGCCAACTGATGACCACCGTCCTCGAGCGCAGCCCGGGCAGCGAGGCGCCCCCGCCGTCGTCCTCCCCGCTGACGACCGACGCCCGCGGCCGCCGGCGCAAGGCGACCGACGTGACGATGCGCGTGCTCGTGACCGCCGCGTTCCTCGTGGCGCTCATCCCGCTCATCAGCCTCCTGTACGAGGTCATCTCCCGCGGGGTCCGCATGCTGAGCTGGGAGTTCCTCAGCACGGACATGCAGGGCGTGTTCGGTGACATGACGAGCGGCGGCATCCTGCACGCGCTGCTCGGGACGGTCCAGATCACGGCGCTCGCGACGCTCATCTCCGCGCCGATCGGTCTGCTCGCCGCGATCTACCTCGTCGAATACGGCAAGGGCCGCCTCGCGCGCGTCCTCACGTTCTTCGTCGACGTCATGACGGGCATCCCGTCGATCGTCGCCGGTCTGTTCGCCGTCGCGCTCTTCGCCCTGCTCGTCGGCCCGGACTACCGCTCCGGCCTCATGGGCGCGATCGCGCTGTCCGTGCTCATGATCCCCGTGGTCGTGCGCTCGTGCGAGGAGATGCTCAAGCTCGTCCCGAACGAGCTGCGCGAGGCGGCCTACGCGCTCGGCGTGCCGAAGTGGCTCACGATCGTCAAGGTGGTCCTGCGCACGTCGCTCGCCGGCATCGTCACCTCGATCGTCCTCGCGATCGCCCGCGTCATCGGCGAGACCGCGCCGCTCCTGCTCACGGTCGGCATCGTCACGCAGGTCAACACGAACATGCTCGACGGTCGCGTCGCGACGCTGCCCGTGTTCGCCTACAGCCAGTACAGCCAGGACGCCCTCGGCGTCGGCGCCGACCGGGCGTGGGGGGCCGCGTTCGTCCTCATCGTCCTCATCATGCTGCTCAACCTCGTGGCGCGGTTCATCTCCCGCCGCTTCTCCATCGCCGAGCGCTGACCGCGCTACCTCGGAAGGACCCCACCCCATGTCCAAGCGCATCGACGTCAGCGACCTCGACATCTACTACGGCGACTTCCTCGCCGTGAAGGGCGTGACGATGGCGATCGAGCCCCGCTCGGTCACCGCGCTCATCGGCCCGTCCGGCTGCGGGAAGTCCACGTTCCTGCGGACCCTCAACCGCATGCACGAGGTCATCCCCGGCGCCCGCGTCGAGGGGAAGGCCGTCATGGACGGCCTCGACCTCTACGGCCCCGACGTCGACCCGGTGCAGGTGCGTCGCCAGATCGGCATGGTGTTCCAGCGGCCTAACCCGTTCCCCACGATGTCCATCGAGGAGAACGTGCTCGCCGGCGTGCGGCTCAACCGCGGCCGGCTCTCCCGCGCGGAGTCCGCCGAGCTGGTGGAGCGCTCGCTGCGCGGCGCCAACCTGTGGAACGAGGTGAAGGACCGCCTCGACAAGCCCGGCTCGGGCCTGTCCGGCGGGCAGCAGCAGCGCCTGTGCATCGCGCGCGCGATCGCCGTCCAGCCGCAGGTGCTGCTCATGGACGAGCCGTGCTCGGCGCTCGACCCGATCTCCACGCTCGCGATCGAGGACCTGATCCACGAGCTCAAGGAGGCGTACACGATCGTCATCGTGACGCACAACATGCAGCAGGCCTCCCGCGTCTCCGACCGCACCGGGTTCTTCAACCTCGAGGCGACGGGCAAGCCGGGGCAGCTCGTGGAGATCGACGACACGACGACGATGTTCTCCGCCCCCCGCGAGAAGTCGACCGAGGACTACATCTCCGGCCGCTTCGGCTGATCCCGCGCCCGACCCTGCCCCGACCGCGGCCCCGCCGCCCGGGCACCGACGCCGGCCCTCCGGCCCGAGCTCGACCCCCGCGCACGCCGACACCGACCCCCGGGCCGAGTCGGCTGGCGCGGGGGTCGAGCTCGTCGTGCGCCCCACCGAGGACTTTTGCGAGTACACTCGTGCTAAATAAACCTCGAGGGAACGGGACCGGACATGATCCTCGCGCTGATCGTGGCCTGCGAGGTCGGCTTCTGGGTGGCGATCCTGTCCGGCCTCGCCGTCCGCTACCTGCTGCGCCGGCCGCGTCTGGGCGCCGGGCTGCTGATCGCCGCGCCGGTGATCGACGTCGTGCTGCTGGTCCTGGTCGCCATCGACCTGCTGCGCGGGGGGACGGCGTCGTGGGAGCACGGCCTCGCCGCCATCTACATCGGCTTCTCCGTGGCCTTCGGCCACCCGATCATCGCCTGGGCCGACGTCCGGTTCGCCCACCGGTTCGCCGGTGGCCCGAGGCCCGAGCAGCTCACCGGCACCAGCTACACGGTGAAGTGCTGGAAGGACGTCCTCCGCTCGCTCCTCATGGCCGCGGTCGCTGGCGCCATCGCCGGCGGACTGATCCTGCTCGTCGGCGACCCCGCGCGGACCGGCGCGCTGGCCGCGACCTTCCGCATCCTCGGGCTGATCCTGACCATCGACCTGCTCTGGGCGATCAGCTACACGATCTGGCCGAGGCGAGAGGTCACCGCGTCCCGGGGGGCTTCCGTAGGCTGAGTGCCGTGCCCCGCCTGATCGACGTCGACGCGCGCAACGCCGAGATCGCCGCCGCGTCGCTGCGCGTGCTGGAGCGCGACGGGCTCGCCGGACTGTCCGTGCGCAGGGTCGCGGAGGAGGCCGGGATCGCCACCGCCTCGCTCCGGCGGGCGTTCCCCACCCAGCACGCCCTTCGCGAGCACTGCCTGGCGCTCGTCGAGGAGCGGGCCACCGCGAGGATCAGGGCGCTCCCGCCGGACCTGACCGGACGCCGACTGGTCGAGGCGATGCTCGCCCAGCTCCTTCCCCTCGACCGCGAGCGTCGCACCGAGCTCGCGGCGCAGATCCAGCTCGGCGTCCTCGCGCTCACCGACCCGGCCCTGCGGGCCGCGGCCGTCCGGCTCGACACCGCCGTCGGGCGCGCGTGCCGGGCCGCCGTCGCGATCCTCGCCGATGCCGGCCAGCTCGGGCGCGACCGCGACCCCGACTACGAGGCGCAGCGCCTGCACGCCCTGCTCGACGGCGCGGCGGTGCACGGACTCTGGGCGGGCGAGGCGACGCAGGCCGTGCACGCCCTCGACCTCGTCTCCCGACACCTGGCGGAGCTGGCCGACGAGGAGTCAGGGTAGGGCGACGGGTCAGACCGGCAGGACGGCGCGCAGGAGCCAGAACGCCAGCGCGCCGAGCAGGCCGGCCGCCGGGATCGTCGCCGCCCAGGTGAGCGCGATGCTCCGCAGGACGCCCCAGCGCACGGCGGCGAGACCGCGGGTGGCGCCCGTCCCGGCGATCGCCGAGGTGATCGTCTGCGTCGTCGACACCGGGGCGTGCAGGCCCATCGCGGCGACGTAGAGCACGCTCGCCGCGACGGACTCGGCGACGAACCCGCGGGCCGGGTCGAGGTGGATGAGCCGACGCCCCAGCGTCCGGATGATCCGCCAGCCGCCGGCGTAGGTGCCGAGCGAGATCGCGGCGGCCGAGCACAGCTTGACCCACAGCGGCACGCTCGAGCCCGGGGCCGCCCAGCCGACCGTGAGCAGCGCGAGCAGGATGACCCCCATCGTCTTCTGGGCGTCCTGCAGGCCGTGCCCCAGCGCCATCGCCGCGGCCGAGACGGTCTGGGCGGCGCGGAACCGGCGCGTCGTCGGTGCGGGCCGAGCCCCGCGGATCGCCCACAGCAGCGCCGTCATGAGCACGAACGCGAGCGTGAAGCCGATGACGGGGGAGAGCAGCAGCGGCCACACGACGCGATCCATCACCTCGCCCCACTGGATCGCGTACGCGCCCGCGAGCCCGGCGCCGACCAGCCCGCCGATGAGCGCGTAGGAGGACGACGACGGCATCCCGAGCCGCCAGGTCAGCAGGTTCCAGCCGATCGCGCCGACGAGCGCCGCGAGCACGACGACGAGCGCGGCTCCGGCCATCCCCTCGGGCACGGTCCCCGGCTCGGCGCCGGGTGGCGCGAGCGTCACGATCCTCGTCGCGATCGTCTCCGCGACGGACGTGCCGAGCAGCGCGCCGACCACGTTCATCACCGCGGCCATGACGAGGGCGGCGCGCGGGGTGAGCGCCCGCGTCGAGACGGACGTCGCGATGGCGTTCGACGCGTCGTGGACGCCGTTCGTCCAGGCGAAGGCCAGGGCGACGGCGACGATGACGACGACGAGGGCCGCCTCCACGTCAACCCTCCCGCAGGGCGATGGTCCCGAGCGCGCTCGCGACCTTCTGGAAGGAGTCGATGCAGTCCTCGAGCTCGTCGACGACCTCCTTGAGCGCCAGCACCCGGATGGGGTCGCTGCCGGCGGGGGAGGAGCCGTCGAACACCGAGCGCAGGAGGTCGCGGTGCAGGGCGTCGCCCTCGTCCTCGAGCCGGGTGATCTCGGCCAGCGGCTCGCGCAGGCGGTGCAGCGAGCGGAGTCGGTCGACGGCGTCGACGGCGAGCTCGGCGCAGCGCTGGATGACCTCGGCCTGGCGCACCACACCGGGCGGCAGCGTCTCGACCCCGTACAGCACGATGTGCTCGCCGACCTCGTCGAGCTGGTCGACGCAGTCGTCGAGGGCGGCCGCCAGCAGGTACACGTCGGCCGGCTCGAGCGGGGTGACGAAGACCTCGGTGACCCGGCGCAGCGCGGCCCTGGCGTCCTCGTCGGCGTCGTGCTCGACGGCGCGCAGGCGCTCGGCGAGCGCGGGGCGGTCCTCCGGCAGGGCGCCGACGAGCTGCGCGAGGAGGTCGGCCGCGACCGGGAGGTGGCGCGCGAGCGCTCCGAGGAGCTCGAGCACGCGGTCCTCGCGAGGGGTGAGGCTGAAGCGCACGGGCGGGCCGATCGGTCGTGGTCCGGGAGGTGCCAGGGGATGGCAGCGGCGCCGGACCGGGAAGCGCCTCTCGGCGCGTGGCCGCTCGTAGCGGCAGAAATTGGAGCCCGGGGCTTGCCCGGCCCGACGCCAGGACGAGTCTACGACAGGGCGGGCGCCGGCGTCGGCGGGTCGAACCGGTAGCCGACGTTGCGCACCGTCCCGATGAGCGTCTCGTAGTCGATCCCGAGCTTGGCCCGCAGGCGCCGGACGTGGACGTCGACCGTCCGGGTGCCGCCGTAGTAGTCGTACCCCCAGACCTCCTGGAGGAGCTGCGCGCGCGTGAACACCCGGCCGGGGTGCTGCATGAGGTACTTGAGCAGCTCGAACTCCTTGTAGGTGAGCTCGAGCGTGCGCCCGCGCAGGCGGACCGTGTAGCCGCCCGGATCGATCGTCAGGTCGCCCGCCTCGATCTCGCCGTCCTCGTCCCGCTCCGGAGCGCTCGCGCGGGCGCTGTCCCCGAGCAGGCGCAGCCGGCTGGCCAGCTCGGCCGGGCCGGCCGTGTCCAGGACGATGTCGTCGATGCCCCAGTCGGCGGAGACGACCGTCAGCCCGCCCTCCGTGAGCACGAGCAGGATCGGGACCGACAGGCCGGTCGAGCGGATGAGCCGGCAGGTCGTCCGCGCGGTGGCGAGGTCGCCGCGCCCGTCGAGGACGACGACGTCGGTCGCGGCCGCCTCCAGCACGGCGGACGGGGCCAGGTCGGCCATCTTGATCCGGTGCGGGACGAGCGCGAGAGCCGGCAGGACGGCCGTGGCGCCGCCAGGTTCGGACGTGAGCAGGAGCAGATCGGCCACGCGTGTCCTTCCCGGTGCGACGGGCCGCGCCGACGGTCCCTGCGATGCCCCGGGGCCGACGAGTCGGCGGCCCGGGACGACCCCCGGACCGACACCACTGTATTGCCCCGATGTCACGACCGTGTTGCCTGCCCCGTGCAGTACCGTGGAACGGCTCCGCCGCGACCACGCGAGCGGGCGCGTGTCGCGGCACCGCCGCGCCGATCCAGCGAGCGCGAGGAGGGGCCTGTGGCTCGGACGCTGAGTCCGTCGGTCAGGGCCGTGCTGAGCGCGGTGGCCGCGGCGGCCGTCGCGGTCGGGTACGTCGCGTCGCCGACGGTCGGCGGCGTCGTCGTGTGCGTGCTCCTGGCGATCTTCGCCGTCGGCTGGCCCCAGCTCGTCGGGCTGCCGATCCCGTGGCAGCGCACGGCGCTCCTGCTCCTCGCGGGCGCCGGCGCCGGCTGGGCGGTCCTCACCTCGGGCAACCTCCGCCTGCTCGCGATCGTCGGGGCGCTCGGCGTCATCGGCGCGTTCGTCCTCGAGCTGCTGCGCCGGGACGGGCGCCAGCGCCTGGTCGACTCGCTCTCGGCGTCGGTCGCCGGCGTCGTCGTGCTCCTGTCCGGGGCGGCGTGGCTCGGGATGGGGCCGGACCCGATCGCGCTCGCCGTCGTCGTCACGACGGCGGGGACGCTGGCCGCCGGCGCCGCGGTCTCCGCGATCCACCTGCCGCCGTGGCCGCACGCCCTCGCGACGATCGCCGCTGCAACGATCCTCGGCGCGGGTGCGGCGCTCGCGCTGCCGGAGCTGTCCTGGGTCGCCGCGCTCATCGGGCTCGCGGCCGGGCTGGTCAGCTCGTCCGTGCACCAGGCGCTCGGCCGCTACCGCGCGGCGCGTCAGCCGCTCGCGGCCCTCGCGGCCGCGGTGCTGCCCGTCGTCATCGCTGGCCTGCCGGCGTACGGGCTGCTGCGGTACTTCCTGCTCTAGCCCGTCCCCGGACGAGGTCGGCGACGACGGCGGCGGCGCGCTGCCCGATGAGCTCGTGCGCCGGCGGGTCGGGGTGGAGCAGGTCCGCCATCGGGGTCGCGGCGTCGTCGGCCTCCCCGTAGAGGTCGAGCCCGTCGAGGTGGTGCAGCTCGTGGTCGCCGGCCGCGCGGCGGTCGGCGACGATGCCGGCGATCAGCTCGCGCATCGCCCGCAGCGTGAGCGCGCCCTCGGCGATCCGGTCCGGCGAGCCGAGCGAGCGGAACCGGACCTCGGGCAGCCGCGCCGGGTCGATCATCGTCGGCCCGGGAAGGTCCTCGCCGATCGGGCAGAAGATCGGGGACACCACGAGGAGGGGCGTGTCCGGGTGGCCCTCGCGGATCGTGTCGAGGAAGCCGTGCAGGAGGGGGCCGAACACGCGGCGCCCGTACGCGTCGGCGTTGAGCACGTTGATGCCGACCTTGACCGAGACGACGTCGACGTCGAGGTCGCGGATGGTCCGGGCGACGAACGGGTCCATGAGCGCGGCGCCGCCGAACCCGAGGTTGTGGAGGTCGAGCCCGGCCCGCCGCGCCGCGACGCCGACCCACGTGCGCGCGGGCGATGCCGCCTCGGCGCCGTGGCTGATCGACGAGCCGTAGTGGACCCAGCGCGGGCCGTCCGACGGCTCGGCCGCCGCGAGGTCGTCCGCCTCCAGGGCCAGCAGGCGGACGCGGTCGCGGTAGGGGAGCCAGATCTCGACGGTGCGCCGGCCGCCGCCGGGCGGTGCCGGCGGCAGGGCGAACGTGACGGTGAGCTCGTCGCCGGGGTCGTCGTCGACGGTCGCGGTCGCGCCGTCGGCCCGGAGCAGGCCGACGCGGCCGCCGGTCGGGACCGACGTCGCGACGACCTCTCCGTCGATCACCGCGTCGAACGGCCCGCAGTCCCGCGCGGGAAGCGCGGGTGCCGGCGGCACGGGCTCGAAGAGCTGGCGGCTCGCGCGCACCCGCAGCGCCAGCCGGTCCGACGCCGTGGCGAACCGCAGTCGCACGCCCGAGCCCTGCGTGACGTTGAGGCCGTAGAGCTCGCTCTCGTACTGGGCGCGCGTCCAGGCGGGCAGGCGGTGCGGGAGCAGGCCGTGCGGGGTCTCCTCGAGCCACGCCGCCCCGAGGACCTCGATGCGGGGGTCGGTCATCATGGTCGCGACGCTACCGCCTCGGCGCCCGATGTGTAACGATTTAGCAACGGCGCGATGCGGGCGGTTGACGCGAGTGAAGCGATTCAATATGCTCCCCTTTGTACCGATTCAATCCCTCGGTTCCTCGAGCAAGGAGGCTCTGTCCCATGAAGAAGTCCCTCATCGGCTCCGTGGCTGCGATCGCCGCCGCGAGCTTCGTCCTGGCCGCGTGCGGCACCGGCGACGGCGGCGACACCAGCAGCCCGACGGACAAGGCGTCCGAGTCCGAGACGGACGGCGGCGGCGACGCCGAGCCGACCGACCCGGCCGACGTCTCGGGCACCATCTCGTTCACGTGGTGGGGCAACGACGACCGCGCCGCCAAGTACGAGGAGTCCCTCGCGCTCTTCAAGGAGAAGTACCCGAACGTCACGGTGCAGACCTCCTGGCAGGCGTTCCCCGACTACTGGACGGCCCGCAACACCGAGGCCGCCGGCTCGGCGCTGCCGGACGTGCTGCAGTTCGACTCCTCCTACCTGCGCGAGTACGCGAACGCCAACCGCCTGCTCGACCTGTCCGAGTACGTCGACAGCGGCGCGATCGACCTGTCCGGCTTCGACGAGAGCCTCGTGGCGGCGGGCAACCTGAACGACGTCCAGGTCGGCATCCCGACCTCGACGAACACGCTCGGCATGTTCGTCAACCCGACCGTCATCGAGCAGACCGGGGTCGAGTTCCCCGCCGACGGCTACACGTGGGCCGACCTCAACGAGTTCATCGAGAAGACCCACGCGGCCGGCGTCAAGAACGCCGACGGCTACGACCTCTACGGCAGCGGCGACTACACCGGGACGTTCTGGTTCTTCCTGCAGTGGCTCATCCAGAACGGCACGGACCCGTTCAGCGACGACGGCCAGCTCAACTTCACGCAGGACGACGTCAAGGACTGGTTCGCCCTCACGGCCGACGTCCGCCAGCAGGAGGCGCAGTTCCCCGTCGCCCGCGGCGTCGCGCTCAGCCCGCTCGGCGGGTTCACGATGAACGAGGTCTCCTCCGAGATGTCGTGGTCCAACTTCATGGCCGGGTACACCGCCGACTCCGGGACCGACTCGATCGAGCTCCACCCGATCCCGAGCGGCCCCGACGGCACGGCCAACTTCTTCCGTCCGTCGATGCTGCTGTCGGCCGGCGCGAACACGAAGAACCCCGAGGCGGCGGCCGCCCTCATCAACTTCCTGCTCACCGACCCCGAGGTCGGCACCATCTTCGGTACGAGCAAGGGCGTCCCGGCCGATGTCGACCAGCGCGCGGCCGTCCAGGCCGAGGACGGCTCGGTCGACGCGAAGGTCCTCGCCTACGAGGAGTACGTCGCGACCACGACGACCTCCACCGCCCCGATCCCCGTCAAGGGCTTCGGCACGATCGAGGAGAAGTGGCGTCAGCTCTCCGAGGAGATCCAGTACGGCAACCTCACCGTCGACCAGTTCGTGACCGAGTGGTGGGCCGAGGCCGAGATGGCGATCCTGTGATCGACCCGTCTCGCTAGAGACGTCGACGGCGGCGGTGCTGGTCCGGTCAGCGCCGCCGCCGTCCGACACCCCGACGTGTCGGCTGCGGTCAGCCCGCGACATGCCCGACGCAGCGCCGCGTCCCCCCGGGCCCAGCCCGGCCCCGTCCCAGCTCTTCCCGTCAGGAGGTCCTGCCATGGCCGCACCCGCCATACCGCTCGACTCCGACCGTCTCCGCTCGATCAAGCGCAAGAAGGCGCACGGAGCCCGCGTGGGCTACGCGTTCCTCTCGCCCTGGCTGATCGGGTTCTTCGTGCTGACGGCCGGTCCGATGATCGCCTCGCTCTACCTGTCGTTCACCGACTACGACCTGTTCAACGCCCCGAACTTCACCGGGATCGAGAACTACACCCGGCTCTTCTCCGACCCGAACTTCCTCAAGGCCTGCCAGGTCACGCTGTACTACGTGGTCGTCGGGACGCCCATCAAGCTGATCTCGGCCCTCGCGGTCGCGATGCTGCTCAACGCCGGCCGGCGCGGGATGGGCTTCTACCGCTCCGCGTACTACCTGCCCTCCCTCATCGGCGGCTCGGTCTCCATCGCCATCGTGTGGAAGGCCATGTTCATCGACAACGGCATCGTCGCCCGCGTCGTGGAGTCGCTCGGCGGTCCCGCGGCCTCGGCCGGTGGCTGGGTCGGCGACCCGAACCGCACGATGCCGATGCTCATCCTGCTGACGGTGTGGCAGTTCGGCGCCCCGATGGTCATCTTCCTCGCGGGCCTCAAGCAGGTCCCGGTCGAGCTGTACGAGGCGGCCGAGGTCGACGGCGCGGGCCCCGTGCGCAAGTTCCTCAAGATCACCATCCCGATGCTGTCCCCGGTCATCTTCTTCAACCTGCTGCTCGAGACGATCCACGCGTTCCAGATCTTCAACTCCGCGTTCATCATCTCCAACGGCACCGGTGGCCCGGCCCGCTCGACCCTCTTCTACACGCTCTACCTGTACTTCCGTGGCTTCCGCGACTTCCAGATGGGCTATGCCTCGGCCATGGCCTGGGTGCTCGTCCTCGTCGTCGGCCTCGTCACGCTCGTCATGTTCCGCACGTCCAACGCGTGGGTGCACTACTCGGGAGGCAACAAGTGAGCGCCACCTCGATGCCGCCCAAGGCGGCAGGCAAGCTCGGCCCGACCGTGTCAGCCCAGCAGTCGGAGCAGCTGCGCAAGGCCGCCCGACGCCGTGGCGCCGTCGGCTCCACCGGGTTCCACATCTTCGCGCTCGCGGTCCTCGTGGTCATCCTCTACCCCGCGGTGTGGATGCTCACCTCGACCTTCAAGCCGAGCAACCAGATCGTCGGCAACGTCTCGCTCATCCCGAGCGACTTCACGCTCGCGAACTACGCCACGGCCCTCGAGGGCATCGGCGGGGTGTCCTTCTGGACCTTCGTCAGCAACTCCCTCATCCTCGCCGTCGCCTCGGTGGTCGGCGTGCTCATCTCCTGCTCGCTCGCCGCCTACGCCTTCGCGCGGGTGGAGTTCCCGGGCCGCAACGTGTTCTTCGCCTGCATGATCGGCACGATGCTGCTGCCGTTCCACGTCGTCGTCATCCCGCAGTACATCGTGTTCAACAACCTCGGGATGGTGAACACCTACTGGCCGCTGCTCATCGGCAAGTTCCTCGCGGCGGACGCGTTCTTCGTGTTCCTCATGATCCAGTTCATGCGCGGCCTGCCGAACGAGCTCGACGAGGCGGCCCGGATCGACGGTGCCGGCCACGCGCGGATCTTCGGGTCGATCATCCTCCCGCTCATGCAGCCCGCGCTCATCACCTCGGCGATCTTCGCGTTCATCTGGTCGTGGAACGACTTCTTCGGCCCGCTGCTCTACCTCAAGAACCCGAGCATGTACACGATGCCGATCGCCCTGCGCGCGTACGTCGACCAGACGACGACGAGCGACTACGGAGCTCAGATGGCCATGGCCATGCTCGCGCTCCTCCCGGTCATGCTGTTCTTCTTCGCCTTCCAGCGTCACCTCGTCGGCGGGGTCGCCACGCAGGGGCTCAAGGGCTAGGGATGACCGGGACCACCGCCCCGCACCGGGGCGCCAACGGGACGGGGGAGGTCGGCGTGGGTGCCGCCGGCCTCCCCAACCCCGGGCCGGCGGGCCTCGCCGTGCTCGGTCGATCGGGTCGCGCCCGCAGGCGTCACGCGGACCTCACCGCGCCGGAGGAGCTGCGCCGCTTCGGCGGCGGAGCGGTCGGGCCGTTCAGCCAGATGCTGCTCATCGGGCTGTGCGTCTGCGCGCTCTCGCTCCCGCTGTTCCCGGCCGTGCCGGCCCTCGCGGCCGCCGTGCGCCAGCTCGAGCGGCACCTGTCGGCGCGCGACGACTCGCTCCGCGCGTTCTGGCGCGGCTTCGTCGATGCATTCCGCTCCGGCGGCTGGTGGGTCGGGCTCGGCACCACCGCCGTGCTCGGCCTCCTCGCGGTCAACGCCTCGGGGAGCTTCCAGGGACTCGTGCCCGGCGGCGCCGCCGTCGGCTGGGTCAGCGTGGCGGCCGGCGTCGGAGTCCTCCTCGTCGTCAGCCGCGCCGCGGCGCTGTGGCGCCCGGGCGCCCGGTGGGGCGACCTGCTCCGCGAGGCCGTCGACGTCACCGTCGCCGACCCCGTGGGCAGCGTGCTCGTGCTCACCGGCTACGGCGTCGCCGCGGTCGTCGTGTGGATGCTGCCGCCCCTCGTCGTCATCACGCCGGGCATGGTGACCGTCGCCCTCGTGGCGGCGGAGCGCCGCCGGCACGGCGCGGCCTGACCGCCCCCCGTCCTGACCCCGTTCGTCCCAAGGAGATCGCGATGACCACCGGTGGCTTCACCCTGCCCGGCGAGGCCGGCCACGAGGAGCTCACGCTCCGCCTCGCCGAGCGCTGGGGTGCCGACGTCATCCGCGACTCCGACGGCACGACGCTGTCGCGGGAGATCCTCGACGCCGACTACGGGATCTACTCCACGATCTGCCTCATCCGGGAGGACCGCGACTGGGCGCTCGCGAACCAGCGCCTGCTCCAGCAGAACTTCCTCGGTTCCTTCCCGGTCGTGGCCGACGGCGACGTCGTGCGGATCGACCCGCTGGCCGGCTACTCCACCGACCAGTTCGTGCTCAACGACTGGGACGGCGTCGAGCTCTGGCAGGTCTTCGACCGGACCAGCGGCACCGAGGTGCCGCGGGAGAGCTGGCGGCTGGTGGACGGGACCGTCGTCGTCGACGGCACCGTCCCGGGGCACTCCTACACCGTCAACGTGCTCGTCATGCGGGTCTGGGAAGAGATCTCCATGTACAACCACGTGACGAACGACTGGGGCGACAAGCCCCGGCTCATGGCGCTGGAACCGCGTCACCCGGCCGTCGCGCAGCGGCTCGAGGAGTGGCTCGAGCGGTGGTGCGTCGAGCACCCGGAGACCACCGTCGTGCGGTTCACGTCGCTGTTCTACAACTTCGCCTGGTTCTGGGGCAGCGACCCCGACCTGCCGCACGTCTACGCCGACTGGGGCTCCTACGACTTCACGGTCAACCCCGTCGCGCTGCGCGAGTTCAACGCCGGCCGCGCGGTCCCGATCACCTCCGAGGACTTCGTCGACGCGGGTCGGTACACCTCGACGCACAACCCGCCCTCCCCGATCTACCGGGAGTGGATGGAGTTCACGATGGACTTCGTCCTGGCGCTCGGTCGCCGCCTGGTGGACGTCGTCCACCGGCACGGCAAGCAGGCGTACGTCTTCTACGACGACTCCTGGGTCGGGCTCGAGCCCTACTCGCCGCGGTTCCCCGAGTTCGGCTTCGACGGGCTCATCAAGGCCGTCTTCTCCGGGTACGAGGCGCGCCTCAACGCCGGCGTCGACGTGCCCGTCCACGAGCTGCGGCTGCACCCCTACCTGTTCCCCGTCGACCTGGAGGGCAAGCCGACCTTCGTCCCGGGCGGCGACCCGACCGCCGACGCGCGCGCCTACTGGACCGTCATGCGTCGCGCGCTGCTGCGCGCCCGGATCGACCGGATCGGGCTCGGCGGCTACCTCTCGCTGGTCGAGCCGTTCGAGGACTTCCAGGCGTACGTCGCCGAGGTCGCCGACGAGCACCGGCTCGTCCGCGACCTGCACCTGGCCGGTCCGCCGGCCGTCGCCCCCGTGCGGGTCGGCGTCGCGACCTGCTGGGGGCGGCTGCGCTCGTGGACCTGCTCCGGGCACCTGCACGAGAACCCCGAGCTGTCGCTGCTGCACGTCATCGAGTCGCTCGCCGGGCTGCCGTTCGACGTGGAGTTCCTCGCGCTCGACGATCTCGCGGCCGACGGCGTCCCCGACGGCATCGACGTGCTGGTCAACGCCGGTCCCGCCGGCAGCTCCTGGTCGGGCGGTCCCGTCTGGTCGCGCCCCGAGCTGGTCGCGGCCGTCACCCGGTTCGTCGCCGCGGGCGGCGGCCTCGTCGGGGTCGAGTCGCCGTCGGCGCTCGACCGGGCGCAGGCGCCGGGCCGGCTCGACCGCTTCCAGCTCGCGCCGGTGCTCGGCGTCGACGTCGACGCCGGTGACCGCCACGTGCTCGCCCGTCGCCGGTTCGACGTCGACGAGGCCGGCCCGGCCGCGCGGTCGATCCTCGCGGGGGTCGACGTCGCGACCGCCCTGGCCGGGGTCCGGCCGCAGCCGGGGACGCGCCTCGCCCGCTCCGGCGTCGCCGTGCTCGCCGCGACCGACGGCGTGCCGACCGTGACGGCGACGTCGTTCGGCGCCGGGCGCGCCGTCTACCTCGCCGACCACCGCCACGGCGCCGACGCGGCTCGGCTCCTCTCGAACGCCCTGTGGTGGGCGGCCGGACGCGAGCCGTCCGGGTACGCGACGAGCGACCCCCGGCTCGACGTCGCGCACTTCCCGGCCTCCGGGACGGTGCTCGTCGCGAGCTCGGCCGACGTCCCGGTCACCGGGAGCGTGCTGCGCGACGGCGAGGTCGTGGCCGAGGTCTCGCTGGCGCCGGCCGGGCTGGCCGTGCTCGACGCGGCCGCGCTCGACGGCTAGCCGGGACGGCCCTCGACTACGATCGATCGCATGCTGCACGTCATCTTCACGGGCCTCGTCGTCGCGGTCGGTGTCGTCACGGTCTGGTTCGCCGGCTACGTCGTCTACCGCATCGTCAAGCAGGACTGATGTCGCTCGTCCTCGACGACTCGCTCGCCCCGGAGCTCTACCCGCTCGCCTGGCTGGTCGGCACCTGGCGCGGCCCCGGCGTGCTCGCCTACCCCGGCATCCCGGACGGCGGCGTCGTCGCCGATCTCGTCGTGACGCACGACGGCGGCCCCTACCTCCAGTACACCTGGACGCTCGCCACCGGTCCGGCGCTCGCGCACGACGCGCAGCTGAGCCCCGACGACGTCCGCGAGCTCACGGCCGGCGAGGTGTGGGCGCAGGAGTCGGGCTTCTGGCGTCCCGCGACCGGCACCGAGGCCCTGCCCGTCCAGGGCGCGCGCGCCGACAGCCCGGCGCCCACCGCGATCGAGGTCCTGCTCGCCGAGGCCGCCGGCGTCGCCGCCGTGCTCGCCGGCAGCGCGCAGGGGCCGCGGATCGACCTGGTGAGCGAGTGGGTCGCCTCGACCCCGTCGTCGCCCGCCGCCGTCACCGCGATGCGCCGGATGTACGGCTGGGTGCGCGGCGAGATCTTTTGGTCGCACGAGCTCGCCGCGTTCGGGCAGGAGCTGCAGTCCTACGCGTCGGGCCGCCTCGTCCGGCTGGACGCGCCCGCCGCCACCTCCGCCGCGGCGTCGGCCGGCCCGGCCGCCGCGGCCGACGAGTAGGGACGCGCCGTCATGCTCGCGGTCCCGGGCGCCGTGGTGGACGCCGCCGCGTCGGCGGCCGGGCGCCAGGTCGCGGCCCACTACGGCAACCCCGGCCGGGAGCAGCGCGCGCTCGAGACCGGCCGCGGCGTCGTCGAGCTGCCGTCCGTCGTCGTCGCCGTCTCCGGACGCGACCGCCTCGGCTGGCTCGACACCCTCTCCTCCCAGCGCACCCGCGACCTCGCCCCCGGCGACAGCGCCGAGATCCTCCTGCTCGACGTCCACGGCCGGATCGAGCACGCCGCCGCCGTCGTCGACGACGGCGAGCGCACCTACCTCGTGACCGAGGCGGACCGCGCGGCCGGGCTGGCAGCGTTCCTTGACTCGATGCGGTTCATGCTCGACGTCTCGGTCGCGGTCCGGGAGGACGTCGTGGTGCTCGGCGTCGTCCCGGGCGGCGGCCCCCTCACCGGGCCGTTCGCCGACCTTGCCGCCGACGCGGACGTCCTCGGCCTGTGGCGCGACCCGTGGCCCGGCGTCGTCGAGGGCGGCACGCGGTACGCGCTCGTCGGTCGCGACGACGCGGCACACCCGGGCCGGGAGCTCCCGGTCGCGCTCGCGCTCGTCGCGGGCGACGCGCTCGACCGCGTCGTCGCCGCGCTCGGCGCGGCCGGCGTCCGGCCGGCCGGGACGCTCGCCTGGGAGGCGCTGCGGGTCGCGAGCTGGCGCCCGCGCCTGGCCCGGGAGGTCGACGACCGGTCGCTGCCGCACGAGCTCGACTGGCTGCGCACCGCCGTCCACCTGCACAAGGGCTGCTACAAGGGCCAGGAGGGCGTCGCGCGCACGTTCAACCTCGGGCGTCCGCCGCGCCGGCTCGCCTTCCTCCACCTCGACGGGTCCGACCACCTCCTGCCCGAGCCCGGCGCCGCCGTCGAGCACGGCGGCCGCGTCGTCGGCTCGATCACCTCCGTCGCCCGCCACCACGAGCTCGGTCCGATCGCGCTCGCGATCCTCAAGCGCTCGACGCCGGTCGACGCCACGCTCGACGTCACCGGCCCCGCCGGTCCGATCGCCGCGTCCCAGGAGGTGATCGTCGCGCCCGACGGGCACGGCGACGGCCGCCCCGAGGCGCGCGGCCCCGTGACCCCGGGCCTGCGGCGACGGTGAGGCCCGTCCTGGCCGGGCCGGCCGCCCGCGCCGGTCTGCAGCGTGCACGGGACACCGCCGGTCCGATCACCTGGACGGCGCTCGCGTGCGGGACCGCCTACGCGCTCGCCGCCTGGCTGCTCTCCAACCCCTACCCGTTCTTCGCCGCGGTCGCGGCGTTCGCCGCGCTCGGGTTCAGCCCGGACGTCCGGCCCCGGCGGGTCGGCGAGGTCGCGTTCGGCGTCACCATGGGCGTCGGGCTCGGGGAGCTGTTCCAGACGTGGGTCGGCTCGGGGGCGTGGCAGGTCGCCGTCGTCGTCATCGTCGGGACGCTCGTCGCGCGGGTCCTCGACCCCTCCCCGGTGCTCACGACGCAGTCGGCCGTCCAGGCCATCGTCGTGCTCGGCCTGCCGGCGGCCGCGACGACGGCCGGACCGGTCGGTCGCTGGCTGGACGCGCTGCTCGGCGGTGCGGTCGCGCTCGTCTTCTCGCTGTTCATCCCCAAGGACCCGCGCCGCCGGCCCCAGCTCCTCACCCGCGACGTCGTCACGAGCATCGCCTCGATCCTCGGGCTCGTGGCGCTGGCGCTGCGGACGGGGGAGCCGTCGCACGCCCAGACCGCGCTCGTCCGCGGTCGGTCGCTGCAGCCGGCGCTGACGGCCCTCGAGGACGCGGTGGCGGCCTCGGCCTCGACCGCCCGGCTCTCGCCCGCGTGGCGTCGGTTCCGGGCCGACCTGGACGAGCTCGCCGACGCCGCCGAGCACGCGGACCGCGCCGTGCGCTCCTCGCGCGTCCTCGCCCGGCGCGTCGCGACGGCCGGCGGGGTGCGGGACGAGGAGATCGCGCAGCGCTGCGAGGCGCTCGAGGCGGGCGCGTCGCGGCTCGCGGGGGCGTTCGGGGGACGACGCGACCCGGCGGCCGCGAGGGCGCTGCTGGAGCAGACGGCCGCGACGCTCGTCATCACGGGGGAGCGCGACCCCATGCGCCACACGCTCACGTCGCTGTTGCGCTCGGTCGCGTTCGACCTCCTGCTGGCGGCCGGCGCGAGCGAGGCCGAGGCCACCCGCGCGCTCCAGCGCTGAGGCGTTGGTTAGGCTCGGGACGTGATCGCGGCCACCATCGCCTCCTTCGTCTTCCTCGCCCTCGGTCTCGTCGCGTTCGCGATCGAGGTCTGGGGCCTCGTGGACGCCGCGCGCCGACCGGGGCAGGCCTACGTCGACGCGGAGAAGCGCACGAAGCCGTTCTGGGTCGGCCTCACGGCCGCGGGTGCCCTGTTCGGCTATCTCTCGATCCCGGTGATCGCGCTCGGCCCGGTGCGGATCGGCGGCGGGCTGCCGCTGCTGTTCCTGCTGGTGTCGGTGCTCCCGGCGGCGATCTACCTCGCGGACGTCAAGCCGGAGGTCATCCGGTTCACCCGGCGCTCGCGTCGGGACTACTGAGGTGCGGGCGGTCCTGCAGCGCGTCACGCGGGCCGACGTCGTCGTCGACGGCGAGGTGGTCGGCGCGATCGGCGACGACACCGGTGAGCTGCCGGGCATCCTCGCCCTCGTCGGCGTGACGCACGACGACGGGCCGGCCGCGGCCGCGACGATCGCCCGGAAGATCGCCGACCTGCGGATCATGCGCGGCGAACGGTCGGTCGCCGAGCTCGCGGCGGCGGGGGAGGGCGGCGAGGTGCTCGTCGTCAGCCAGTTCACCCTCTACGGCGACGCCCGGAAGGGGCGGCGACCCACGTGGGTCGCCGCCGCCCCCGGCGAGGTGGCCGAGCCGCTCGTGGCGGCCGTCGTCGACGAGCTGCGCTCGCGCGGGCTGACGGTCGCGACCGGGGTCTTCGGCGCCGACATGGCGGTGTCGCTCGTGAACGACGGGCCGGTCACGCTCGTCCTCGACGTCTAGTCGTCCTCGACGTCTAGTCGGCCGGGGTCGGCGGTCAGCCGGCGTCGGGCCCCGGGTAGGCCGAGGTGTCCATGAAGAACGGCTCCCAGACGATCCCGTCGAGGTCGCGGAACGAGCGCGTGTACATGAAGCCGAGGTCCTCGGTCGGTCGGGCGGCGCTGCCGCCGGCGGCGACGACCCTCTCGAACAGCTCGTCGACCGCCTCGCGGCTGGCCAGGTCGAAGGCGAACATGCCGATGGTGGTCGCCCGCGGGTCGGCCGGCGCGGAGCCCTCGGGCAGGAACCGGGCGAACGACGACGGCTCGTGCAGCATGACCGCGACCTCGTCGGTGAAGACGAGGCACGCGACGTCCTCGGCGGAGTAGTCGGGGTTGAAGGAGTAGCCGAGCGACGTCCAGAACTCGCGCGTGGCCGCGATGTCGACGATCGGGAAGTTGGGGAAGAACATGGGCGTCTCTCCTGGTCGGGATCGGGTGGTGCGGGGTTGACCCCGCGCCGGAGGAGAACTCATCGGTCCGGCGCGAGGTCGACCGTCACATCTTGCGCGAGTAGCTGCGGACCGCGAGCGGCGCGAAGATCGCGATGACGACGGCGCACCCGACCAGCGCCCACACGACCGCCGGCCCGACGGTGAAGGAGTTCGCGAGGTCGCGCACGGCCGTCACGATGTGCGAGACCGGGTTGACCCGGACGAACGCCGCGAGCCAGTGCGGCAGCGACTCGACCGGGACGAAGGCGTTCGACAGGAACGTGAGCGGGAACAGGATGACCATCGAGATGCCCTGGACGCTCGTGGCCGAGCGCGCGATGGTGCCGACCCAGGCGAAGATCCAGGCGAGCGACCAGCCGGAGAAGACGACGAGCAGGATCGCGCAGGCGACCCCGCCGATGCCGCCGCCCGGTCGGTAGCCCATCGCGATGCCCGTCGCGAACGTGAGGACCGCCGCGATGAGGTAGCGGGCCAGGTCGGCGATCATGGGCCCGACGATGGGGGCGACGCGGGCGATCGGCAGGGACTTGAACCGGTCGAACACGCCCTTGTCCATGTCCTCGCGGAGCTTGACCCCGGTGGCCATCGACGTCGTCAGGGCGGTCTGGGCGAGGATGCCGGGGATGAGCAGCGGCAGGTAGGCGGCGACGCCGCCGGAGATCGCGCCGCCGAAGATGTAGGCGAACATCGCCGTGAACAGCAGCGGCTGCACGATCACGTCGATCATCTGCTCGGGCTTGCGGAGCATCATCCGCAGCGCGCGGTGGGCGAGCGCGCCGACTTGGCGGAACGCGTCGGGCAGCGCGACGTGGGACGTGACGCGGGGGAGGGTCGCGGTGGTCATCACATGGTCCTCTCGAGGACGGGGAGCTCGGGGGAGTCGGGGGTGCCGGGCTCGTCGGGGGAGTCGGCCGGTGCGCCGGTGATCGAGAGGAAGACCTCGTCGAGCGTCGGGCGGCTGACCTGGAGGGCGAGCACGTCGACGCCGTGGCGGCGCAGCTCGGCGAGCGCCTCGATCGCGCGGTTCGCGTCGGGCAGGGGGGCGGTGACGCGGGCGCCGGAGACGTAGGCGGGCGCGTCGAGGACGCGGGCGAGCGTGTCGCGGGCGAGCGTCGCGTCGTCGGCCACCGCGAGGTCGACGACGAGGCTCGACCCGCCGATCGACGCCTTGAGCGCGTCGGGCGTGCCCTCGGCGACGATCCGGCCGTGGTCGACGACGACGATGCGCTCGGCGAGCTGGTCGGCCTCGTCGAGGTACTGGGTGGTGAGCAGGAGGGTCGCCCCGTCGGCGACGAGCCGGCGGATGGTGTCCCACATCTGGTTGCGGGTGCGGGGGTCGAGGCCCGTCGTCGGCTCGTCGAGGAAGATCAGCGGCGGCCGGGTGATGAGGGAGACGGCGAGGTCGAGGCGGCGGCGCATGCCGCCGGAGAAGTTCTTGAGCGCGCGGTCGGCCGCGTCCTCGAGCGAGAACTCCTCGAGCAGCTCGTCGGCCCTGGTGTTGGCCGCGGGGCCGCGCAGCCCCTCGAGGCGGCCGAACATCCGCAGGTTCTCGCGGGCCGTGAGGTCCTCGTCGACGCTGGCGTACTGGCCGGTCAGGCCGATGAGCTGGCGCACCTCGTGCTTGTGCTCGACGACGTCGTGGCCGAACACCTCGGCCGTGCCGCTCGTGGGGGCGAGCAGCGTCGCGAGCATCCGCAGCGTCGTGGTCTTGCCGGCGCCGTTGGGGCCGAGCAGGCCGACGATCTCGCCGCGTCGGACCTCGAGGTCGACGTTGTCGACCGCGCGGTTGGTCCCGAAGTCCCGGACGAGGGAGCGAGTGCGGACGGCCGGTGCGTCCGCGTTCCGTGTGTGTGTCATGGGGAAGAGCATCGCGTCTCTATCGAGATCTGTCAACGATGTATCGCGATGGAGTTTCAACGGTCTCCTGTCTCACCATCACGCCTGGGGCGAACACGGGCACACCGGCGGGGTTCGCGCGGTTAGCCTGGGTGAACGCCGCCCGCGGGACGCCTCTGCGACCCGTCGTAGCCGGAAAGAAGGTGCGCCATGTTCGAGAGATTCACCGACCGGGCCCGCCGTGTCGTCGTCCTGGCCCAGGACGAGGCGCGCATGCTCAACCACAACTACATCGGCACCGAGCACATCCTGCTCGGCCTCATCCACGAGGGCGAGGGCGTCGCAGCGAAGGCGCTGGAGTCGCTCGGGATCTCGCTCGATGTGGTGCGTCAGCAGGTCGTCGACATCATCGGGGAGGGCCAGCAGGCGCCCACGGGTCACATCCCGTTCACCCCGCGCGCCAAGAAGGTGCTCGAGCTGTCCCTGCGCGAGGCGCTGCAGCTCGGCCACAACCACATCGGCACCGAGCACATCCTGCTCGGCCTCATCCGCGAGGGCGAGGGCGTCGCCGCCCAGGTGCTCGGCAACCTCGGCGCCGACCTCGGTCGCGTGCGCCAGCAGGTGCTCCAGCTCCTCCAGGGCCAGCCCGGCGGCGGTAAGGAGACGGTGTCGGCCGGCGGTCCGCAGGAGGGCACGCCGTCCGGCTCGGCCGTCCTCGACCAGTTCGGGCGCAACCTCACGCAGCTCGCCCGCGAGAACCGGCTCGACCCGGTGATCGGGCGTGAGCGCGAGACCGAGCGCGTCATGCAGGTGCTCTCCCGCCGCACCAAGAACAACCCGGTGCTCGTGGGCGAGCCCGGCGTCGGCAAGACCGCCGTCGTCGAGGGGCTCGCGCAGGACATCGTGCGCGGCACGGTCCCCGAGACGCTCAAGGACAAGCAGCTCTACACGCTCGACCTCGGCGCGCTCGTCGCCGGCTCGCGCTACCGCGGTGACTTCGAGGAGCGCCTGAAGAAGGTGCTCAAGGAGATCCGCACGCGCGGCGACATCATCCTGTTCATCGACGAGATCCACACGCTCGTCGGGGCGGGGGCCGCGGAGGGCGCGATCGACGCCGCGAGCATCCTCAAGCCGATGCTCGCGCGCGGCGAGCTCCAGACCATCGGCGCCACGACGCTCGACGAGTACCGCAAGTACGTCGAGAAGGACCCGGCGCTCGAGCGCCGCTTCCAGCCGATCACGGTGAACGAGCCGACGCTCGCGCACGCCATCGAGATCCTCAAGGGTGTCCGCGACCGGTACGAGGCGCACCACCGCGTCACGATCACGGACGGCGCGCTCGTCGCCGCCGCGACGCTGGCCGACCGCTACGTCAACGACCGCTTCCTCCCCGACAAGGCGATCGACCTGGTCGACGAGGCCGGCGCGCGCCTGCGGATCCGTCGGATGACGGCGCCGCCGGAGCTGCGCGAGCTGGACGAGCGGATCGCCGAGGCGCGACGCGCCAAGGAGTCGGCGATCGACGACCAGGACTTCGAGAAGGCCGCCCGCCTGCGCGACGACGAGAAGAACCTCACGCAGGAGCGGCTGGAGAAGGAGAAGGCCTGGAAGTCGGGCGACATGGACACGGTCGCCACGGTGGACGAGGACCTGATCGCCGAGGTGCTCGCCGTCGCGACCGGCATCCCGGTGTTCAAGCTGACCGAGGAGGAGTCCTCGCGCCTGCTCCGGATGGAGGACGCGCTGCACGAGCGCATCGTCGGCCAGAAGGACGCCGTCAAGGCGCTCTCGCAGGCGATCCGCCGCACGCGCGCCGGGCTCAAGGACCCCAAGCGCCCCGGTGGCTCGTTCATCTTCGCCGGGCCGACCGGCGTCGGGAAGACCGAGCTGGCCAAGGCGCTCGCCGAGTTCCTGTTCGGGGACGAGGACGCGCTCATCCAGCTCGACATGTCCGAGTACGGCGAGAAGCACACCGTCTCGCGGCTCTTCGGCTCCCCGCCGGGATACGTCGGCTACGAGGAGGGCGGGCAGCTCACCGAGAAGGTGCGGCGCCGGCCGTTCTCCGTCGTGCTGTTCGACGAGGTGGAGAAGGCGCACGCCGACATCTTCAACTCGCTGCTGCAGATCCTGGAGGAGGGCAAGCTCACCGACTCCCAGGGCCGCGTCGTCGACTTCAAGAACACGATCATCATCATGACGACGAACCTCGGCACCCGGGACATCGCCAAGGGCGTGCAGACCGGGTTCCAGGCCGGCGGCGACCTCTCGACCGACTACGAGCGGATGAAGTCGAAGGTCAACGACGAGCTCAAGCAGCACTTCCGGCCCGAGTTCCTCAACCGCGTCGACGACGTGGTCGTGTTCCCGCAGCTCTCGCGCGACGAGATCTTCCAGATCGTCGACCTGCTGGTCGCGCGCCTGGACAAGCGGCTCGCCGACCGCGACATGACGATCGAGCTGAGCGAGGCGGCCAAGACGCTGCTCGCCGACCGCGGGTACGACCCCGTGCTCGGGGCCCGGCCGCTGCGCCGCGCGCTCCAGCGCGAGATCGAGGACGCGCTCAGCGAGAAGATCCTGTTCGGCGAGCTCCGCTCGGGCCAGAAGGTCCTGGTGGACGCCCGCGGCGAGGGGCTGCTCGGGGAGTTCACGTTCGTCGGCGTCGACCGCGACGACCCGCGTCTGGACTCCTCCGCGATCGGCGAGCCCGAGGTGGTCGTCGTCGGCGCGACGGTGGCCGACGCCCCGGCGACGCCCGTCGAGGACGCGCCGAGCCCGTCCGAGGGCTGACCCGGTCGACGACGGCCGCCGCACCGATCGGTGCGGCGGCCGTCGTCGTGTCCGGGGGCTCCCGCCGGGCGCGCCCGTGAGCCGACGCAGAACCTTCACACGGCCGGGGTCGCTCGGGGATGTCGCGCGGGCGCGGATCGGGGTACGCTGGTCACACAGGTCGAATCGATTCGAGTCCGGCATGCGACGTCGATCGGCACCTGTCCCCGATCCCGACGACTCCTCGTTCCACCTCTTTGCTCCATCGGAGGCTGTGCCCGTGTCCAGGGCCCTGACCAGCGGATCCCCGCTCAAGCTCATCGTTCGTTTCGCAGTGCCGATGTTCATCGGCCTGCTCTTCCAGCAGCTCTACCAGTTCGTCGACGCCCTCGTGGTCGGTCGCGTGCTCGGGATGGACGCCCTCGCCTCGGTCGGCGCCAGCGGCGGCATCACGTTCCTGCTCCTCGGCTTCACCATGGGGATGGCGAACGGTTTCGCCATCCCGGTGGCGCGCGCGTTCGGCGCGGGCGACGCGGCCGGGCTGCGCCGGGCCGTCGCGGTCGGCGCGATCCTCTCGGCCGGCATGGCGGTGCTGCTGACGGTCGGCGGCATCCCGCTCGCCCGTCACCTGCTCGTCCTGCTCCACACGCCGGCCGAGCTCCTGCCGCAGGCGACCACCTTCCTCACGGTCCTCCTCGCCGGCAGCCCGACCCTCGTGGCGTTCAACTACCTCTCGGGCATCATCCGGGCGCTCGGCGACTCCACGACCCCGCTCATCTTCCTCGCGATCTCGAGCCTGCTGAACGTCGGGCTCGTCGTGCTCCTCGTCGGCTGGGCCGACCTCGGGATCGGCGGTGCGGCGCTCGCGACGGTCGTCGCCCAGCTCGCCACCGTCGTCGCCTGCCTCTGGCTCATCGCGCGGCGGATGCCGCAGCTTCGACCGCGGCACGAGGACTGGCGCCCGGCGCGGGCCGACGTCGTCGAGTCCGTGAGCATCGGCCTGCCGATGGGGTTCCAGATGTCGATCATCGCCGTCGGCACCCTCGTGCTGCAGTACGCGATCAACGGCCTCGGGGCCGGGGCGGTCGCCGCGTTCACGGCGGGCAGCCGCGTCGACGCGCTCGCGATGGCGCCGCTCCAGGCGCTCGGGATGGCGGTCGCGACCTACGTCGCGCAGAACCGCGGGGCCGCGGCGTGGTCGCGGATCCGCCGCGGGGTCTCCCAGACGGCGTGGCTCGGGGCGGGGGTCGCCGTCACGGTCGGCGCGGCCTGCATCCTGTGGGGCGACGCGATCATCGGCAGCTTCACGGCGACCGACGCGCACAGCGAGGAGATCATCCGCACGGCGCACACGCTGCTGCTCGTCAACGGAACGCTCTACTCCGTGCTGGCCCTCCTGTTCATCTTCCGCTCGGCGCTCCAGGGCCTCGGTCGCAGCGGCATCCCGACGTTCTCCGGCGTCATGGAGCTGCTCCTGCGCTCGGCGGCCGCGCTGCTGCTGGTCGACACGCTCGGGTTCCTCGGGGCCGTGCTCGCCGCGCCGATGGCGTGGGTTGGCGCGCTCGTCCCGCTGTGGTGGTCGTGGGAGCTGCGGCGTCGTGAGATGGGTCTCGTCGCCGACGGGCTCCCGTCGCCGCGCGAGGCGGCCGAGTGCCGACGGTCGGGTCGCCTGGCGCCGACCCGCGCCCGGGTCAGGGCCGGGGTCCGCGCCGGCATGACCGCCGGCGCGACCGTGCGGGCGCGCGTGCGCCACCGCGCGGACGAACGGGCCCGCGTGCGCCAGTGCGGGATCTCCTCGGCGGCCGCGCTGCGCGCCGGCGCGGAGTCGGCCGTGGCGCTCGCGTCGGGCTCGGCGGCGGCGCTGCCTCCCCGGGGCACGCTGGCCCTGCCGGTCGAGACCGGTAAGGTCCCTGGGCGTGAGCACACTTCCGCCGCTGCCCGGCTCTCCTGATCCGACCACGCCGCCGGTCGGCGCCACGCCGCCCGCCGGCCCCGCGCCGGCCGGTCCCGGTGGGGCGCCCGGCTACGGGACGCCCGCGTACGGTGCCCCGGCCTCCGGGGCGCCCGCGCCGGGGTACGGCCCGTCGGAGGCGGGAGCGCCGGCCTACGGCGTCGCGCCCGCGGCGTCCGCGTACGGGATGCCCGGGCTGCCGGTCGTCCCCGCGTCCGACGCCCAGCCGACGGCGTTCATCGACCTCACGGTGCAGGGCAACCGGTTCACCTCGAACATGGTGCCGCCGTTCGTGATGGTGAACGGCCGCCCCCTCGTGAGCGAGTACGGCTACCGTCGCGTGCCGGTGCCCGCCGGCCCGGTCCGGATCGACGTCGAGTGCCGGTGGACCCGCACGTTCGGCCAGGCCTCGATGATGCTCGACCTCGCGCCGGGTCAGGCCGTTCCGGTGTTCTACGCGGCGCCGGTCTCGGTGTTTCAGAAGGGGCGGATCGGGCACGAGAAGCAGAGTCGCGCCGGGACGTGGTGGCTGCTCGGCATCGTCGGCGCCGCGATCCTCCTCCCGCTGCTGTTCGGGATCATCGCGGCGATCGCCACGAGCTGATCAGTCGGCGAGCGTGTAGCGGCCCGACGCGTCGTCGTAGCGCGCCGTCTGGCCCGGCCGGGCCACGAGCGTGAAGGGCTCGGTCCACGGGAAGCGTCGGACGTAGTCGGCCAGCGAGGTGACCTCGACGTTCGCCGCGTCGGCCGTGTACTCGGCGGTCTCGGCACCCGTGAACGAGCGGAACGACCCGTCCGGAGCAAGCTGCAGCCAGCGCGGCGGGTGCTGCGCGTGCAGCCGGGAGAGCATGACGGGCATCCGGGAGCGCGCGTCGGTCGTGCCGGTGGCGCCGGCGTCGTTCACGGGGGTGGGCGGGCCGCCGACGGGGCTCGCGGCCCCGGTCGGCCGGGCGTTCCGGGCGTTCCGGGTGTTCTCCGCCCGGTTCCCCGCGCCCGTGACGGGGGCGCCGCCGGGGGCGGGCACGGTGCTGGTTCGCTGCACGTCGAGCAGCGCGTCGATCGACCCGGCCCGCGCCAGGAGGCCGGCCCAGCCCTCGGCCGCCATGACGGCCGCCTCGGGATCGGTGATCAGGCGGAGCGTCCGGACGTGGCCGACGAGCTCGCCGGCCGGGTTGCGGACCTCGTCGAAGGAGGCGCCCCAGCGCGAGGTGGTCGCCACGATGGCGGCGATCTGCGTCCCCGAGAGGAAGGGCGTGCCGTTGCGCCACGGCGTGTCCACGGGTGGGACACGGCGCCGGGTCGCGACGTCGTTCGCGACGATCCGCAGCGCGACGAGCGCTGCGCCCTCCTGACCGGGGGGCACCTCGACGGCCAGCTCGACCGGGAGGGCGCCGTCGACGGGCAGCCGCCCGACGCCGGCGGTCATCACCGTGACCGGGCCGCCCTCGTCCTGGTCGGGCGGCGTCTTGGCCACCACCATGACGGAGCCGCCGATCTTCTCGGTGAGCACGCGCGGCGTGACCCCGAACGCGTTCCACACGTGGAGCGGGAAGGACTCGTCGGGCTCAGCGAGGGGGAGGGCCGGGGCGCCACCGTCGTCGGTCATCCCCCGACCCTAGGGGCACGGCTCGGCGGAGGGGCTGCCCGGACCGCTTGTATACTAGACGGATGGAGCACACCTGGCGCTGGTTCGGCCCCGAGGATCCCGTCCGGCTGAGCGACATCCGACAGGCGGGCGCCACCGGCGTCGTCACCGCCCTGCACCACGTCCCCAACGGTGAGGTGTGGGAGGTTGCCGAGATCCAGCGTCGCAAGGACCAGATCGAGGCGGCGGGGCTCACGTGGTCGGTCGTCGAGTCGATCCCGGTCCACGAGGACATCAAGCGTGGTCTGCCGACCCGGGACCGCTATCTCGAGCGCTACGCGCAGTCCGTGCGCAACCTCGCGGCGTGCGGCATCGACGTCGTCTGCTACAACGTCATGCCGGTCCTCGACTGGACCCGCACCGACCTCGCCTACCCGCTGCCGGACGGGGCGTGGGCGCTCCGCTTCGACCACGTCGCGTTCGCGGCGTTCGACCTGTTCATCCTCCAGCGTCCCGGCGCCCGCGAGGAGCACGACGAGGCGGACGTCGCCGCCGCGCGGGCGTACCACGAGGCGCTGGGGGAGGGCGAGCGCGAGCGCCTGGTCGCGTCGATCATCGCGGGACTGCCCGGGACCGAGGAGCACTACACGCTCGACACCATCCGCGAGCGGGTCGCCGGCTACGACGGGATCGACCGCGACGCGCTGCGTGAGAACGTCGCCGTGTTCCTCCGGCACGTCGTCCCGGTCGCCGAGGGGGTCGGCGTGCGGATGGCCGCCCACCCCGACGACCCGCCCCGGCCGCTGCTCGGCCTGCCGCGCGTCCTCTCGACCCTCGCGGACGCTCGCTGGTGGCTCGACGTCGTCGACGTCCCAGCCAACGGGCTGACGTTCTGCACGGGGTCCTACGGGGTGCGGCCAGACAACGACCTCGTCGCGATGGTCCGCGAGCTCGCGCCGCGCCTCCACTTCGTGCACCTGCGCTCGACCCGTCGCGAGGCCGATCCGCGCTCGTTCCACGAGAGCTACCACCTCGGGTCCGCCGTCGGCGCCGACGTCGACATGGTCGGCGTCGTCCGCGAGATCGTCCGCGAGGAGCGCCGCCGTCGGGAGGTCGGCCTCACGGGGCCGCGGCACCGACTGCCGATGCGTCCCGACCACGGCCACCAGCTCCTGTACGACCAGGAGTCGGGGCGGCGCACCAACCCCGGGTACTCGCTGCTCGGGCGGATGAAGGGACTGGCGGAGCTGCGCGGCATCGAGGCGGCGGTCAACGCACTCGCGTAGGCCGGCCACCGAGCGCCGCGAGCCCGGGCGAGCTGCACCTTCCGTTGCCGGACGGCGTCGTGGCTGGTCAGCCGGTCGACTCCCGCCACAGGACGCGCTGGAACCCGTCCGGCTGCGCCGGGGGCTCCTCCTCCCGCACGCGGGCGACGAGCGTCCGCACCGCCCACGCCCCGAGCGCGGCGAAGTCGATCCGGACCGACGTGAGCGACGGGGTCTGGAACTCGCTCGTCGGCTGGTCGTCCCACCCCGTCACGGCAGCGTCGGCCGGAACGCGCAGCCCGCGCTCCGTGAGGCCGCGGACGGCGGCGGTGGCGAGGATGTCGTTGGCCGCGACGATCGCGACCGGCGCGAGGTCGTCCGGCAGCCCGCGCACGACCTCGAGGGCGCGTGCGCCAGCCCAGCCGCACTCCACGACGCCGAGATCGGTCAGCCCGAGCTCCGTCACGCTCGCGAGGTAGGCGTCCCGCCGGGCCTGGGCCGAGCGGAAGTCGAGGCCGCCGGCGAGGTGGAGGAAGCGTCGGTGGCCGCGCGCGGCCAGGCCGGCGACGAGCTCGCGGATCGGCTCGGGGCCGATGGCGGGACCGGTGACGCGCATCTGCGCGTCGAACGTGTCGGCGAGCACGACGACGGCGGGCCCGTCCGTCGCGGTCGGGGTGTCCTGGGCGTCCGGGGCGTCCGGGCTCCCCTCCGCGTCGTCGAGCGGGACGAACGACAGGACGCCCTCGTACAGGCCGGAGTCCAGCACCTCGCGCACGACGGCCGCCCGCGTGGAGTCCGTCGGCACCGTGCGCATGTCGAGCGTGTAGCCGGCATCCGTCGCGGCCCGGCTCGCCGCGGAGAGGAGGCCGCCGCGCGCCTCGCCGGGCGTCGCGAGCAGGAGGGCGAGGCGGCCCGTGCGTCCGGTCCGCATCGAGCGCGCCGTGAGGTTGGGGCGGTAGCCGAGGGCGGCGGCCGCGTCGAGCACGCGGCGCCGCGTCTCCGCGGAGATGCGGCCCGTCCCGGACAGCACGTAGGACACCGTCGACTGGCCGACGCCGGCGAGCCGGGCCACGTCCCGGCTCGTCGGGCGGCCCCGCGCGGGCCCCGTGCTTCGCATGGGCCCACCGTAGCCAAGCGTCGCGACGCCCACGGGTCCGGGGAGCCGGCGCGGAGGCCGGTCCTCGGCCGCCGCCGCGGCGGCCGAGGGCGGCTCTCGGTCCCACCCCCTTGACCCCGGCCCGTCGTCGCGGAATGATGATTCGTATCAGCAACGCCGTCGACGACGCGGCGGGAAGGCGGGACGGCACGTGATCAAGGTCGGCGTCATCGGCATCGGTGGCATCAGCAGGGCGCACATCGCGGGGTACCTCGCCCATCCCGAGCGCTGCGAGATCGTCGCGATGGCGGACATCGTCCCCGGCAAGGCGGCGACGAAGGCCGCGGCGGCCGGCCTCGACGCCGTGCGCTGCTACGACTCGGCGCAGGCGATGCTGGAGGCCGAGGACCTCGACCTCGTCAGCATCTCGACGCCGCCGGAGAGCCACGCCGAGCTGGCCGTCGCGGCGCTCGAGCACGGCGTCAACGTGCTGGTCGAGAAGCCGATGGCCCCCTCCCTCGAGGAGTGCGACGCCATGATCGCCGCCGAGCGCGCCTCGGGGAAGACGCTCTCGGTCATCGCGCAGAACCGCTTCCGCGACGACGTGCTCGTGCTCAAGGACGTCCTCGACTCCGGTCTCATCGGCCCGGTGTCCCACGTCCGGGTCAGCTCGGCCTGGTGGCGCGGCCTGCCGTACTACGACCTGTGGTGGCGCGGCACGTGGGACGTCGAGGGCGGCGGCTGCACGCTCAACCACGCCATCCACCACGTCGACCTGCTCCTGTGGTTCCTCGGCCGGCCCGAGTCCGTGGTGGCGCTCCTGACGAACGCCCAGCACGAGAACTCCGAGGTCGAGGACCTCTCCGTCGCGCTCCTGCGCTACGGCCGGGCGATCGCCGAGCTGACCAGCTCCGTCGTCCACCACGGCGAGCAGCAGGAGATCGTCATCCACGGCCGCGAGGCGATGGTCGCGCAGCCGTGGTCGGTCGTCGCCGACGTCACCGCGCCGAACGGCTTCCCGGCGCCCGGCGGCAACGCCGAGCTCGTCGCCCGGATCGAGGAGGTCGCCGCCGCGCGCGAGCCGCTCGCGCACACGCTCCACCCCGGTCAGATCGGCGACGTGCTCGCCGCGCTCGCGGACGGCCGGGCCCCCCTCGTCACGAGCGCCGACGGCCGCGCCGCCGTCGAGCTGGTCACCGCGATCTACGAGGCGGGGATCGAGGGCGGCAGCGTCGAGCTGCCGCTCGCCGCCGACGACCCCTATCGCCGCGACGGGCACCGCGCCGCCCGCGCGCCCCGGTTCTACGAGAAGTCCGCGTCGGTGGCCGAGCTGGACGAGGACATCGTCGTCGGCTCCTCGGCCGACCGCTGATCCCGTCCCGCCACCCGAACCTGCACCGAGAGGACCGAGCGTGACCGTCTCCGAGGGCGCCGCCTACCGCCCCCAGCCCATGCCCCGCCCGACCGTCGAGCCCGGTGAGCTCGTCGTCGCCGCCGCCCACCTCGACCACGGCCACATCTACGGCATGATCGAGGGCCTGCTCGGCGCCGGCGCCACCCTCGGCTGGGTCTACGACCCCGACCCCGCGAAGGTCGCCGCGTTCGTCGAGCGCTTCCCGCAGGCCCGCGTCGCGCGCAGCGAGGCGGAGATCCTCGACGACGACGCGGTGCGCCTCGTCGCGGGCGCCGCCGTGACGAGCGAGCGGGCCCCGTTCGGCGTCCGGGTGATGGACGCGGGCAAGGACTACTTCACCGACAAGGCGCCGCTGGTCTCGCTCGACCAGCTCGACGACGTCCGCGCCGCCGTCGCGCGCACCGGTCGCCGGTACGCCGTCTACTACTCCGAGCGGATCCACGTCGAGGCCGCCGTCCTCGCCGGCCAGCTCGTCGAGCGTGGTGCGATCGGCCGCGTCATCCAGGTCATGTCGATGGGTCCCCACCGCGTCGGCGATCCCGCGACCCGCCCCGACTGGTTCTTCGAGCGCGCCAGCTACGGCGGCATCCTGTGCGACATCGGCAGCCACAACTTCGAGCAGATCCTCCACTACACGGGGTCGCGCGACGCCGAGCTCGTCGGCTCGACCATCGCGAACTACCACCACCCCGACCATCCGCAGCTCGACGACTTCGGCGACGCCCACGTCGTCACGGACAACGGGGCGACGGGCTACGTCCGCGTCGACTGGCTCACCCCCCGGGGCCTCGGCACGTGGGGCGACGGGCGCACGTTCCTGCTCGGCACCGACGGCTACATCGAGCTGCGCAAGTACGTCAACGTCGCGACCGAGCGCTCCGGCGGTCACGTCTTCCTCGTCGACGGCGACGGCGAGCACCACCTGCGCGCCGACGGCACGGTCGGGTTCCCGTTCTTCGGCCAGCTCGCGCGCGACGTCCTCGACCGCACCGAGACGGCGATGACCCAGGAGCACGCCCTCAAGGCGGCCGAGCTCAGCGTCCGCGCGCAGATCCTGGCGCGCGACCTCACGCCGGGTCCGGACCGCGGATGAACCCGGCGACGAGCCCCGGCCGGCCCGAGCTGGCCGGTCGGAGCGGCCGCCCGGTCCGGTTCGCCGTCGTCGGCTGCGGCAACATCGCCCGGACGCACGCGGCGGCGCTCGCCCGGCTGCGCGAGCTGGGCGACGTGGAGCTCGCGGCGTTCGTCGACGTCCTCCCCGAGCGGGCGCTCGCGCTGGGGGCGCAGCACGGCGGTCCCGCCCGGACGTGGGCCGAGACGCTGGCGGACGACGCCGTCGACGCCGTCACCATCTGCACGCCGAGCTGGACGCACGCCGAGCTGGCGCTCGCGGCGCTCGCGGCGGGCAAGCACGTCGTCGTCGAGAAGCCGATGGACGCCGACCTCGAAGCTGCGCGGCGGCTGCGCGACGCCGCCCGCGCGAGCGACCGGGTGCTGGCCGTCATCAGTCAGCACCGGTTCGACCCCGCGACCGAGGACGCGGCCCGCATCCTCGCCGAGGGAGGGCTCGGCACGCTCGTGCTGGTCGAGGCCCGGGTGCCGTGGTGGCGCCCGCAGTCCTACTACGACGCGGACCCGTGGCGGGGCACGCTCGCCGGCGACGGGGGTGGCGCCCTCATCAACCAGGCCATCCACACGGTCGACCTCATGCTGGCCCTGGCCGGCCCGGTGGCGAGCGTCCAAGCCATCGCGACGACGCGCGTGCACCGGATCGAGGTCGAGGACGTCATCGTCGCCTCGCTGCGGTTCGCGAGCGGCGCGCTGGGGACGCTGTCCGCGACGACGGCCTCGGCCCCCGGCTTCCCCGCCCGGCTCTCGCTCGCCGGGGACGGCGGGGCCCTCGCGATCGAGGGCGACGCGCTCGTGCTCGACGAGCGGGCCGACGGCTCGCGCGGTGCGGTCGCGGTGCCGCGGCTGGATGCTGTCGCGGTCGCCGCGGGCGGGAGCCGTTCGGTGTCGGGTGCTGGTGCTGGTGCGGCGGCCGGTCGCGCCTCGGGCACCGGGCTCGCCTGGGGCGACGCCCACGAGCGGCAGCTCGCCGACGCGGTCGCGGCGATCCGCGGCGGCGTCGCCCCGCGCTCCGGCGGGGGCGAGGGGTACGCGGCGCTCGAGCTGGTCGACGCGATCTACCGCGCCGCGCGCGAGGGCCGCGCGATCGATCTCGCGCCCTAGCCGTCCTTCTCCGGAGGGGTTCGGACCGCCGGAGCTCCGATGTTGGGGTGAGTGCGATCGCGTATCGCGACCGAGGCCACCCCGCTATCGGAGTAGGTGCGTGCCGGAGTGGGTGCGGGCGCCGGAGTGGGTGCGGGCGCCGGAGCTCCGATGTTGGGGTGAGTGCGATCGCGTATCGCGACCGAGGCCACCCCAGTATCGGAGTAGGTGCGTGCCGGAGTGGGTGCGGGTGCCGGAGTGGGCGCGGGTGCCGGAGCCGAAGCGCGTGGTGGGGCGCCGGGCGTGGGACGTGGGGGACGTGGGGCGCCTCGACTTGTATACTAGTGCTCATGGCCACGATCGACCGCGCCGAGGTCCTCATCACGAGTCCCGGCAGAAACTTCGTCACGCTGCGCATCACGACCTCCGACGGCGTCGTCGGGCTCGGCGACGCGACGCTCAACGGGCGCGAGCTCGCCGTCGCCGCGTACCTGCGCGACCACCTCGTCCCCCTGCTCATCGGCCGCGACCCGGCGCGGATCGAGGACATGTGGCAGTACCTCTTCCGCGGGGCCTACTGGCGTCGCGGTCCCGTCACGATGACGGCGATCGCCGCGGTCGACGTCGCGCTCTGGGACATCAAGGGCCGGGTCGCGGGCCTGCCGCTCTACCAGCTGCTCGGGGGCCGCAGCCGCGAGGAGGTGCTGGTCTACGCGCACGCCTCGGGCTCCAGCGTCGAGGAGATGCTCGACGACGTCGCGGCCGCCCGCGAGGCCGGGTACCGGGCGATCCGCGTCCAGTGCGCCGTGCCGGGCAGCGCGGGGACCTACGGCGTCAAGAAGAACGGGCGGTACGAGCCGGCCGACCACGCGCTGCCCGACGAGCAGCCCTGGGACACCGAGGCGTACCTCCAGTTCGCGCCGGGCTACCTGGCCGCGGCGCGCGAGGCGCTCGGTGACGGGTTCCCGCTCCTGCACGACGTGCACCACCGGCTCGCGCCGCTCGAGGCCGCCCGGTTCGGCCGGAGCGTCGAGCCCCTCCACCTGTTCTGGATGGAGGACCCCACCCCGGTCGACTCCCAGGACTCGTTCCGCCTCATCCGCCAGCACACGACGACGCCGATCGCGGTGGGCGAGACCTTGTCATCGATCTACGACGTCAAGCAGCTCATCACGGAGCAGCTCATCGACTACGTCCGCACGACCGTCGTGCACGCGGGCGGGATCACGCACCTGCGCCGGATCTTCGACCTCGCCGACCTCTACGGCGTCCGCTCGGGCAGCCACGGCGCCTCGGACCTCTCGCCGGTGACGCAGTCGGCCGCCGTCCACCTCGACACCGCCATCCCCAACTTCGGCATCCAGGAGCACATGGGCTACCCGGACCTCGTGGCCGAGGTCTTCCACGGCGGCGCGACCTACGCCGGCGGCGCGCTCCACCCGAGCGAGGAGCCCGGCCTCGGCGTCACGTACGACGACGCGGCGGCCGCCCGGTTCGAGTACTCCCCGAAGTACCTGCCCGTCGCGCGCCGGCTCGACGGCTCCGTGCACGACTGGTGAGGCCGGCCGGTCCGACGACGGGGTGAGGACGACGCCGACGCGTGCGCCGGCTGGTCAGCCCCGGACGCGGTGGCTGCCGGGACGCGCGAACAGCTCCGGGTGGAGCTCGCGGATCCGGACGACGTCCTCCAGCACGGAGCGCAGGTGCCCGCGCAGCAGCGCCACGGCCTCCTCGCCCCGCCCGTCGGCTGCCGCGTCGAGGATGGCCGCGTGCTGCTCGAGGTTCTGCGACGCCGGCCGGATCTCGGCCATGCCGAGCCGTCGGGCGCGGTCGAGATGCCCCTTGGCCGACACGACCGACGGCCAGACCCCGCCGTGGCCGGCGAGCGTCATGAGGTCGCGGTGGAAGGCCTCGTCGAGGTCGAAGAACCGCTCGGAGTCCTCCAGCGCCTCGCGCTGCGCCGCGATGTTCTCCCGCAGCCGCGCCAGCACCTCCGGATCGAGCCCGGCGCCGGAGCCACCCCCGTCGTCGCCGTCGCCCGCGAGCGACGCGAGCGAGGCCACCTCGACCGACTCGCGCAGGAACTGCGCGTCGCGCACCCGCTCGATGTCGACGAGCGACGCGAACGTCCCGACCTGCGGGTACACCTCGACCAGCCCCTCGTCGCCGAGCAGGATGAGTGCCTCGCGGACGGGCGTGCGGGAGACGCCGAGGTCGGCGGCGATGTCGTTCTCGGAGATGGGTGCGCCGGGCGGCGTCGTCAGGGTGAGGATGCGCCGGCGCAGCTCGGTGTGCACGACCTCGCGCGTCGTCCCCCTGCGGTGTCTCATGGCGCTCACGCTAGCAATGCCGGATGCGCCGGGGCGGCGCATCCGGCCTACGCCTCGAGCCGCTCGGGGTCGGCCAGCGTCTCCAGCACGGGGGCGAGCGCGGCGCCCCGCAGCGCCGGCAGGTCCGTGACGAGCGCCGCCTCGACCGCGGCGGGTGCCCACGGGTAGGCGAGCACGCGCGTGGCGAGCTCGTCGTCGACCGCCGCGCCGATCGCCGGGAGGAGCGGGCCGAGCGTCCCGCCGAGCACGACGCGGCCGACGTCGAGCACGTTGACGGCTCCGGCCACGGCGATCCCGACCGCGCGACCGACGGCCGCCGGGGCGAGCTGCGCCAGCGCCGTCGCCCCGGCGTACTGCTCGAGGCAGCCGGTCGCGCCGCAGCGACAGCGGGGCCCGGCCGGGTCGACCGTCACGTGCCCGAGCTCGCCGGCGAACCCGTGCACGCCGCCCTGGAGCTGGCCGTCGACGACGCACGCGCCGCCGACGCCGACCCCGGCCGACACGTAGAGGAACGTCTCGGGCCCGCGCCGGGCGGCTTCGGCCAGCGCCGCGAGGGTCGCCTCGTTCCCGACGACGACGCCGGGCGCCGGCCCCGCCCCGGTCAGCCGGGCGAGCCGGGCGTGCAGCGCTCGCGCCGCGTCGACGTCGGTCCAGCCGAGCCGCGGCGCGTCCAGCACGACCCCGTCGCGCACGATTCCGGGAACCGCGAGCGCGACGCCGAGCGCGCCGAGCCCCGGCCGCTCGACGGGCTCGGGTGACCCGGGCGACCCGTGGGGCGCGTCGTCGTGATCGGCCGGTCCGGCCCGCCGAGCCCGACCCGTCGGCCCGGCCGCGGCGGCGCGCGCCTGCTCCCAGGTCCGCTCGGCGAGGTGGGCGAGCGCCTCGAGCGTCGCCGCCGGCTCGCGGGCGGCGAAGTCGCCTCGCACCTCGGCGCGCGCGAGCGTCTCGCCCGTGAGGTCGACGACGGCGACGGCGAGCTGGTTCGCGCCCACCTCGAGGCCGAGCCCGGCCCACCGGCCGCGGGCGAGCCGGATCGGTGACGCGGGCCGCCCGACACTGCTCGGTCCCGTCGCGGGGGCCCACTCGACGAGGCCGAGCGCGAGCAGCGTCTCGACGAGCGAGGAGACCGTCGCCCGGGTGAGCCCGGCGGCCTCGGCGACGCTGGCGCGCGAGACGCCCGTCGGCTCGGCGCGGGCGACGTGGTCGAGGACGAGCGCGAGGTTGTGCCGCCGCAGCCCGGCCTGACGCGCGGCCTGACGGGCCGCCTGGTGCCCGACCCGACGCGCCGACTGGCGGGGTGCCCCCACGTTCTCCACGCTCTTGACGCTACCGCACGGCTCGCGATAAGTTCATCGGGTAAACCAATACCTCTCGACGGCGAGGGTCGTCGTCGAGGAGACGTGAGGAACGAGGCAGGCGATGGTGCGCGCAGCAACTCCCGAGGACAAGTTCTCCTTCGGTCTGTGGACGGTGTCCTGGGCTGGCAAGGACCAGTTCGGCGACGCGACGCGAGCGGCGCTCGACCCGTGGGAGTACCTCGGCCCGGTGGCCGAGGCCGGTGCCTCCGGCATCACCTTCCACGACGACGACGTGGTCCCGTTCGGCGCGTCCGACGACGAGCGCACCGCGATCCTCGAGCGCTTCCGCGCGGCGGCCGACGAGGTCGGCCTCACCATCGAGATGGTCACGACCAACACGTTCACCCACCCGGTGTTCAAGGACGGCGGCTTCACGGCCAACGACCGGTCGGTGCGCCGGTTCGGCCTGCGCAAGGTGCTGCGCAACGTCGACCTGGCCGCCGAGCTCGGCGCCTCGACGTTCGTCATGTGGGGCGGTCGCGAGGGCACGGAGTACGACGGCTCGAAGGACCTCAACACGGCGCTCGAGCGCTACGCCGAGGGCGTCGACACGGTCGCGCAGTACATCAAGGACTCGGGCTACGACATGGTCATCGCCCTCGAGCCCAAGCCGAACGAGCCGCGCGGCGACATCTTCCTCCCGACGATCGGCCACGCCCTCGGCTTCATCGCGAAGCTGAGCAACGGCGACATCGTCGGCCTCAACCCGGAGACCGGGCACGAGCAGATGGCCGGCCTCAACTACACCCACGGCCTCGCGCAGGCGCTGTGGGCCGGCAAGCTGTTCCACATCGACCTCAACGGCCAGCGCTCGATCAAGTACGACCAGGACCTCGTGTTCGGTCACGGTGACCTGCTCTCGGCCTTCTTCACGGTCGACCTCATCGAGAACGGCTTCCCGAACGGCGGCCCGCGGTACACCGGCTGGAAGCACTTCGACTACAAGCCGTCCCGGACCGAGGGCTTCGACGGCGTCTGGGCCTCGGCCCGCGCCAACATCGAGACCTACCTGCTCCTGGCGGAGAAGGCGCGGGCCTACCGCGAGGACCCGCGCGTCCAGGCGGCGTTCGAGGCCGCCGGCATCTTCGAGTCCGCGCAGCCGACGCTCGCCGAGGGGGAGAGCGTCGCCGACCTGCTCGCCGACCGCTCGGCGTTCGAGGACTTCGACGCCGACGCCGCCGGCGCCCGGGAGACCAACTACGTGATCCTCAACCAGCTCGCGCTCGAGCACCTCATCGGCTGATGACCGCACCGCTCGTCGCCGGGATCGACACGTCGACCCAGTCCGTCAAGGTCGTCGTGCGCGACGCCGAGACCGGGGCGTTCGTCCGCTCCGGCTCGGCGTCGCACCCGAACGCCACCCAGGTCGACCCCCGCGTGTGGTGGGAGGCCCTGCAGGTCGCCGTCGAGCGCGCGGGCGGCCTCGACGGCGTCGTCGCCGTGTCGGTCGGCGGCCAGCAGCACGGCATGGTCACGCTCGACGCGGACGGCGAGCCCGTCCGCCCGGCCATGCTGTGGAACGACAACTCCTCGGGCCGGCAGGCAAGGGAGCTGGTGGCCGAGCTCGGCGCCGAGCGCTGGGCGAGCGAGACCGGGACCGTCCCGGTGGCGTCGATCACGGCGACGAAGCTGCGCTGGCTGGCCGAGCACGAGCCCGAGAACGCCGCGCGGGTCGCGGCCGTCTGCCTGCCGCACGACTACCTCACCTGGCGGCTGCGCGGCTCGACCGACATCGCCGAGCTCACCACCGACCGGTCCGACGCGTCCGGCACCGGGTACTTCAGCGGGCGGACGGGGGAGTACCTGCCCGACCTGCTGGGGCACGCGTTCGGGCGCAGCGACCTCGTGCTCCCGCGCGTCGCCGACATCCGCGAGTCGGTCGGCCGGGCCGCGGGGCTCGGCATCGACGCCATCGTCGGACCCGGAACGGGGGACAACGCCGGCGCGGCGCTCGCGCTCGGCCTCGGCCCGGGCGACGTCCTGCTCTCGGTCGGCACGTCGGGCGTGGTCTCGGCCATCGTCACGCAGCAGCCGGCCGATCCCACGGGACTGGTGGCGGGGTTCTCGGACGCCACCGGCAACTACCTGCCGCTGGTCGCGACGGTCAACTGCGCCCAGGTGCTCGACGCGACGCGCGAGCTCCTCGGCGTCGACTACGACGAGCTCGCGCGGCTCGCGCTGGCCGCGCCGGCGGGGAGCAACGGGCTGAGCTTCGTCCCCTACCTGCACGGCGAGCGGACGCCGAACCTGCCCGACGCCGCCGGTGCGATCCACGGCGTCACCCACGCCTCCTACACGCGCGAGTCGCTCGCGCGTGCCGCGTTCGAGGCGATCGTCTGCGGGCTCGGCGTCGGTCTCGACGCCGTCCGGGTGCTCGGCCTCGAGGTCGCGTCGCTGCGGCTGGTCGGCGGGGCGGCGAAGTCGCCGGCGCTGCGCGAGGTGGCGCCGTCCGTGCTCGGGCACGACATCGTGCTGCCGGCGCCGGGGGAGTACGTGGCCGACGGCGTCGCCCGTCAGGCCGCCTGGGTGCTCGCCGCCCAGACGGACGCGGCGGCCGACCTGCCGGCGTGGCCGGAGCTCGGGGGCGCCCCCGTCGAGGTCGCGACGGCGCCGTCGGCTCCGCACGTGCGCGAGCAGTACGCGCTCGCCGCGCCGCTGCACCTGACCAGGGAGGGCTGACGTGGGCGAGCTGCCCCCGACGATGCGCCGCGGCCGCCTGTTCGCCGCGCGTGACCTGCGGCTGGACGAGGTGCCCCTCCCGGTCCCCGGACCGGGGGAGACCCTCGTCCGGATGACCGACATGGGCCTGTGCGGGAGCGACCTGCACTGGTTCGCCGACGGGGGCATCGGCGACGCGGTCCTGACCGACCCGCTCGTCCCCGGTCACGAGCTGGCCGGCGTCGCCGTCGACGGCCCGTACGCCGGCCGACGCGTGGCGCTGGACCCCGCGATCCCGTGCGAGGAGTGCGAGCACTGCCTCGAGAACGACCGGAACCTGTGTCCGGCGGTCCGGTTCTCCGGGCACAGCAGCACCGAGGGCGGGCTCGTCGAGTACAAGACGTGGCCGACCCGGCTGATCCATCCGCTGCCCGACGGCATGACGGGCGCCGACGGTGCCATGCTCGAGCCGCTCGGCGTCGCGCTGCACGCCTGGGACCTCGCGCACGGCCGGCTGGTGCAGGACGTCGCCGTCGTCGGCTGCGGCCCGATCGGCCTCATGCTCGTCCAGCTCGCGCGGCGGCTCGGCGGGGGCGGTCGCGTCGTGGCCGTCGAGCCGCTGGCGCACCGGCGGGAGGCGGCGCTGCGCTACGGCGCCGACGTCGCCGTCGCGCCGGACGACCTCGCGGCCGCCGAGGCGGTGCTGACGCACGGCGGGGCGCACACCGTGTTCGAGGTGGCCGGGAACGACCGGGCGATCGCCGCGTCGCTCGCGCTCGCGCGACCGGGCGCCCGCGTGGTCCTGGCCGGGATCCCCGACGACGACCGGTCCTCCTTCGGTGCCGGGCTGGCACGCCGCAAGGGCCTCACCCTCGTCATGGTGCGCCGGATGAAGGAGATGTACGACCGGACGATCCGGCTGGTCGAGTCGGGGACCGTCGACGTGCGGGGACTCGTCTCGGACCGGCTGCCGCTGGCGTCCGCAGCCGAGGCGTTCGAGCGCGGTGTCGCGCGCGACGGGCTCAAGGTGGTCATCGGCCTGGACTGACCGGACCGGTCCGCCCGGCGAGGTCAGCGCCCCGAGACGATCCGCGCCAGCGCGTCCTCCGCGCCCTCGCGCGGCAGCGGGTCGAGGCCGGCCGACTGCCACGACCGCACCAGCCGCGGCTCGGCCCGCCACAGCGCGACGCCCCGGCGGACCAGCGTCCCGAGCGGCTTGCGCGCCTCCCCGACGTCGCGCGCGAACCGGCGCACGGCCGTCGTCGTGCGCGACTGGACGAGGTGGAAGGCGCCCGCGAGGACGCCGGCGGAGCGCAGCGGCTCGACGACGTGCGCCGCGAAGATCCCCTCGGCCACGATGGCCGGCGCGCCGGAGATGTCGAGCGTCTCCGAGCCCGTGCGGCGCGACGTCGGGATGTCGTAGACGGGCAGCGTGAGGCTGTCGCACCGGCAGGCGTCCAGGAGGGTCGCGACGGCGTGGTCGAGGTCCCACGTGCCGGGGTCGTCCCAGTCGACGGTGCCGCGGGCCCGCGGCAGGCCGGGGTGGTCGATGTCGAGGTAGAAGTCGTCGAGCCTGACCACCGGGATGCCGAGCCGGCCGGCGACGGAGCTCTTGCCCGACCCCGAGGCGCCGGCCAGCACGAGCACGCGCCGCCGGGGGACCCGCTCGCCCTCGGGCAGGTCGAACAGGGCGTCGCTCGGGGTCACGGGACGAGCGTAGTGCGGGCGATGCCTCGCCGATGCTTGCGGGGCGGGCGTCGCGACCCCCATAGTGTGCTCGCGGCCCACCCACGGCGGGGGGCCATCGCACCGGGAGGGTGACATGGCGGAGGACAGCTTCCTCGACAAGGTCAAGGACGTCGCGAGCGACGTCGCCGAGAAGATCGGCGACGTGGCGGGGGACGTGGCCGAGAAGGCCAAGGACGTGGCGGGTGACGTCGCCGGCAAGGCGAAGGACGCCTTCGACGACGTCCAGGAGAAGGTCGGGCCGGGCCTCGCCGAGGCCCGGGAGAAGGCGGGCGATCTCCTCGAGGACGCCAAGGACCGCGCGGGCGCCGCGTTCGAGTCGGTCAAGGACCGGTTCGACGGCGACGAGGCGACGCCGAACCCGGACGCCGCCGCCGAGGCGCAGGCGGACGACGAGCGCTTCGCCTGACGCGCGCCGCGCCGACGTGCAGCGGGCCCGGTCGCGACAGCCGAGCTGTCGCGACCGGGGCCGTTCCCGTCGGGCAAGCGGTGGGACGCGGACGTCAGCCCGCGGTCGCGTCGCCGCCGGGCTCGCCGCCCGCCTCACCGTCGGCTGGTGGCGCGGTGGAGCTGCGGACGACGAGCGACGTCGCGAGCTGGATCCGCGTCGAGTCGGGCTCGTGCCCGTCGGCCATCCGCAGCAGCGTCCGCGCGGCGAGCGCGCCCATCCGGCGCAGCGGCTGCCGCACGGTCGTGAGGGCGGGGGAGGACCAGTGCGCCGGCTGCAGGTCGTCGAAGCCGACGACGCTGAGCCGCTCCGGCGTGCGCAGCCCCGACCGCCGGGCTCCCTCGATGACGCCGAGCGCGACCGCGTCGCACAGGCACATGATCGCGGTCGGCGGGCGGGGTGAGCGCGCGATCCGGGTGCCGATGGCGAAGCCGGTGCTGTACTCCGTGTCGCCGGGGAACGCCAGCGTCGGGTCGGGCTCGATGCCGGAGCGCTCGAGCGCCGAGCGGTATCCCGCGTACCGCTCGAGGGCGAAGTCGAAGTCCTTGTTGACGCCCGCGAAGGCGATCCGCTCGTGGCCGAGGTCGATGAGGTGCTGCGTGCCGAGCGCGGCGCCGGCCCAGCTCGCCGAGCCGACGGTCACGATCGACCCCAGGTCGCGCGACTTGGCGTCGACGCAGACGACGGGCACCCCCAGCCGCTCGGTCGTCTCGTGGAGCCCGTCGGCCAGGAGCGCGGTGACGAGCAGGATGCCGAGCACCCCCGTCGCGGCGCGGCGCTCGAGCCAGGCCGCGTCGACGCCGCCCTCCTCGACCGTCGGGGTGAGGCCGACCACGACCTCGACGTCGGCCTTCGCCGCGGCGGCCATGGCCCCCTCGAGCACGCTCGCGCTGTAGACGGAGCCGAACCCGTCGAACGCCGCGAGGATCGTGCGCCGCTTCGGCTGAGCCGCGAGCGCCCGTGGCCGGCGCTCGTACCCGAGCTCGACCGCGGCGGCGTGAACCCGCACGCGCGTCGCGACGGCCACCTCGGGGCGTCCGGCCAGCGCCTTCGATGCCGTCGCCAGCGAGCAGCCGGCCGCCTCCGCGACCTCCTCCAGCGTGGGACGCGTCGACCTGCCTGCCACCCCGGCCCCCTTCTCGTCGCTCGCGGGCCCCTCGCGCCCCGAGTCGCGCTCAGACTACAGCGTGAAGAAACTTTCAGATCATCTCGGTTGAGTTACAAAGCGCGCATCCGAGCAAAATAGAGCCATTCGGGTCTTGACGGAGCGCGCTGGTCGCCGCAAACTCGGGTCGAACATTCACTGAAACATCTGGCGTAGATCGAAAGTTTCAGTATCCGGTTCACCCAGCTCGTCAGAGAGGACGACCCATGTCACGACGTCGTGTCATCGCAGGATCGATCGGAATGCTCGCAGCCCTCACCCTCGTCGCCGCGTGCGGCGGCGGGACGAGGCCCGGCCAGGGCGGCACGGGGACGGACGACGGAGGAGGGGCCGACGGCGGTGGTGCGTCGGGCTCCACCGTCGCGACCGCCTGGGGCCTCACCGGCGGCGTCAACGAGGTGCTCTACAAGGAGTCGCTCGGCTGGTGGAACGAGGCGAACCCCGATGCCCGGATCGGGCTCGAGTTCTTCGCCAACGACGCCTACAAGGAGAAGATCCGCACGGCCCTCGGCGCGGGCAACGCGCCGACGCTCATCTACGGCTGGGGCGGCGGTGGTCTCAAGGAGTACGTCGACAACGGCAACGTCGTCGACATGACGGCCGAGACCGCGAACCTCGTCGACCGCGTCCTCCCGTCCGTCGCGGCGGGCGGCATCTTCGACGGCAAGGTGTACGGCGTCCCGAACAGCCAGAGCCAGCCCGTCATCCTCTACTACAACCAGAACGTCCTCGACGAGGCGGGGGTCGCCGTCCCGACGACGTGGGAGGAGCTGATGAGCGCCGTCGCCACGCTCAACGAGCACGGCGTCGCGCCGTTCTCGGTCGCCGGGCAGTCCAAGTGGCCCTACCTCATGTGGATCCAGTACCTCACGGACCGCGTCGGCGGCCCGGAGGCCTTCCAGGCCGTGCTCGACGGGGAGCCCGGTGCCTGGTCCGACCCGGCGTTCGCCGAGGCGCTCACGATGATCCAGGACCTCGTGAAGGCCGACGGCTTCGTCTCGGGCTACGGCTCGATCGCCGCGGACGCCAACGCCGACCAGGCGCTCCTGTACACGGGCAAGGCCGCGTTCCTGCTCCAGGGGAGCTGGATCTACTCGAGTCTCAAGGTCGACGCGCCGGACTTCGTCGCCGACGGCCTCGGCTTCACCACGTTCCCGGAGGTCACCGGCGGCGCCGGCGACCCGCTCGACATCGTCGGGAACACCTCGAACTACTGGTCGGTCTCCGCGACGGCGACGGACGAGGCGAAGGCGGCTGCCACCTCCTACCTCGACACGATCGTGTTCGACGACGACTACACCCAGGTGCTGCTGGACGCGGGCGGCGTCCCGCCCGTCGCCGGGCTCGAGGACACCATCGCGAAGGCGGACGACGCGGAGTTCATCGGGCTGGCCTACGACATGGTGAAGCAGGCTCCGCACTTCCAGCTCTCCTGGGACCAGGCCCTCGCGCCCGACGCGGCGCAGGAGCTCCTGACGAACCTGGAGAAGATCTTCCTGCTCCAGAGCACGCCCGAGCAGTTCGTCGACGCGATGAACAAGACGATCGGCTGACCGTGGCCGTCCGGACGACCGAACGGGTCGGCCGGCCCGGGTCCGCGTCCGGTGCGGCACGTCGCCGCACCGGGCCGGCCCCGTGGCTCGCCCTCCCCGCGCTGGCGTTCTTCGCCTTCTTCGCCCTCGTCCCGCTGCTCGGCGTCGTGGTGCTCAGCTTCACGAGCTGGGACGGGCTCGGCTCGCCGACGTTCATCGGCGCCGGGAACTGGGGCCGGATCCTCGCCGAGCCCCTCACCCAGCGGGCGACGGTGCTCTCGCTCGTCGTCGTGCTCCTCTCGGTCCTGTTCCAGGCGCCCGTGAGCCTCCTGCTCGGTGTGTTCATGGCGGGTCGGCAGCGCTACCGCGAGGTGCTCTCCATCCTCTACTTCCTCCCGCTGCTGTTCTCCTCGGCGGCCGTCGCGATCGCGTTCCGCTCGCTGCTCGACCCGAACTTCGGCCTCGGCGCCGCCATCGGGCTCGACGTGCTGTCCCAGGACTGGCTCGGCAAGCCGCACCTCGCGCTCGGCGTCTGCCTCTTCGTCATCGCCTGGAGCTTCATCCCGTTCCACGCGCTGCTCTACCAGGCGGGCGTCCGGCAGATCCCCGTCCAGCTCTACGAGGCGGCGACGCTCGACGGCGCGGGCGCCTGGCGGCAGTTCTGGAGCATCACGATCCCCCAGCTCCGGTACACGATCATCACCTCGACGACGCTCATCCTCGTGGGGTCGCTCACCTACTTCGACCTCATCTTCATCCTCACCCAGGGCGGCCCGGGCGACGCCACCCGCATCCTCCCGCTCGACATGTACCTGCGGGGGTTCCGCTCGTTCGACATGGGCGGCGCGAGCGTCATCGCGACGATCCTCGTCGTCGTCGGGCTCACGATGTCGCTCGGGCTCAACCGCGTCTCCGGCTCCCACCGCATGGAGTCCCAGCAGGAGGGTCTGTGATGAGCGCGCCATCCCTGCACGGCCGCACCCGCCCGAACGTCGTCGGCGCCGTCCTCGCGTGGGGCTGGCTGGCGATCGTGCTGCTGCCGATCTACTTCATCATCGTGACGAGCTTCAGGGCGCAGGCCGTCTACTACGCGGAGAACCCGCTCTCGATCCCGGCGAACCCGACCGTCGCCGCGTACGGGCGGGTGCTCGCGAACGACTTCCTGCTCTACTTCGCCAACAGCGTCGTCGTCACGGTGACGGCCGTCGTGCTCCTGCTCCTCATGGCGGTCGCGGCGTCCTACGTCATCGTCCGGTCGGTGTCGCCGTTCGCGCGGCGCACGTTCTCGATCTTCCTGCTCGGCCTCGCCATCCCGATGCAGGCGACGATCATCCCCGTCTACTACCTCATCGTGCAGCTCGGCCTCTACGACACCCTGTGGGCGCTCATCCTTCCGTCGGCAGCCTTCGCGCTGCCGATCACGGTGCTCATCATCGTCACCTTCATGCGGGACATCCCGAAGGAGCTGTTCGAGTCCATGCGCGTCGACGGCGCATCGGACATGGCGATGCTGTGGCGACTCGTGCTGCCGCTGTCGAAGCCGGCCCTCGTGACGGTGGGCATCTACGACGCCCTCAACGTGTGGAACGGCTTCCTCTTCCCGCTCGTCCTCACCCAGAGCAGCGGCATGCGGGTGCTCCCGCTGTCGCTGTGGAGCTACCAGGGCGAGTTCACGACCGACATCCCGGCGGTCCTCGCGGCCGTCGTGCTCTCGGTGCTGCCGCTCCTGGCCGCCTACGTCGTGGGGCGCCGCCAGCTCGTCGCCGGCCTCACCGCCGGGTTCGGAAAATGACCTCAACCGAAGGAGACATGGAATGACCGAGATCCACGTGGCCGTCAGCGGCGACGACGCGGCCGACGGCACCGTCGACGCCCCGCTGCGCACGATCGACCGGGCGGCCGGGCTCGCGCACCCCGGTGACACCGTCGTGGTGCACGCCGGCACCTACCGCGAGTGGGTGCGCCCCCGCCGGGGCGGCCTGAGCGACACGCGCCGGATCACCTACACGGCCGCCGAGGGTGAGCACGTGCGGATCACCGGCGCCGAGGCGGTGACGGGCTGGGTCGACGAGGGCGACGGCGTCTGGCGCGTCAGCGTACCGAGCTCGCTGTTCGGCGAGTGGAACCCGTATGCCATCGAGGTGGGGGGCGACTGGATCGTGTACGACGACGTCCGTCGTGACCGCAAGCACCTCGGCGACGTCTACCTCAACGGGTCAGGTTCCTACGAGGCGCACTCGGTCGCGGAGGTGGCGGCGGCCGCGACGTCCGAGCGCACCGAGATCCGGGACGACTGGACCGGCATCGTCGTCCCCGTCCGCGACGTGGCGCAGACCAGGCGGGCCTGGTACGCGGAGGTCGGGCCGGACGCGACCACGATCTGGGCGTCCTTCGACGGCGCCGACCCGAACGCCGAGCAGGTCGAGATCAACGTGCGTCGCTCGGTCTTCTACCCCGACCGGCACCACGTCGACTACATCACGGTCCGCGGGTTCGAGCTGGCCCAGGCTGCCTGCCCGTGGACGCCGCCGACCGCCGACCAGCCGGGGTTGATCGGCCCGAACTGGGCCAAGGGCTGGATCATCGAGGACAACGTCATCCACGACGCGAAGTGCTCCGCGATCTCGATCGGCAAGGAGGCGTCGACGGGCGACAACTACGCGACCGTCCGCGGGGACAAGTCGGGCTACCAGTACCAGCTCGAGTCCGTGTTCTCGGCCCGCCAGATCGGCTGGGACCGCGAGCACGTCGGCTCCCACGTGATCCGCCGCAACCACGTCTACGACTGCGGGCAGAACGGGATCGTCGGCCACCTCGGCTGCGTGTTCTCGACCATCGAGGACAACCACATCCACGACATCGCGACCAGGCGCGAGTTCTACGGCTACGAGATCGCCGGCATCAAGCTCCACGCGGCGATCGACGTCGTCATCCGCGGCAACCGGATCCACGACTGCTCGCTCGGCACGTGGCTCGACTGGGAGACGCAGGGCACGCGGCTGTCCCGCAACGTCTACTACCGCAACGAGCGGGACCTGTTCATCGAGGTGAGCCACGGCCCCTACCTCGTCGAGCACAACGTCCTCGCCTCGCCGGTGAGCCTCGACAACATGAGCCAGGGCGGCGCCTACGTGCACAACCTCGTCGCCGGCGCCGTCCGGCTCGAGCACGTGCGCGATCGGGCCACGCCGTACCACCGCCCGCACAGCACCCAGGTGGCCGGCTACGCCGTCATCGAGGGCGGCGACGACACGTGGATCGGCAACGTCTTCCTCGGCGGGAACCTGGCGGAGGCGTACGAGGCCGGGTCGTTCGGGTTCGAGCGCTCCGGCTATGGGACGGCCGGGTACGCCGCCTACCCGGCGTCGTTCGACGAGTACCTCGCCGGGCTGCGGGAGAACGAGGGCGACCACCGGCGGTTCATGGACCTGCGCCAGCCGGTGACGCTGCACGGCAACGTCTACCTCGCCGGGGCGCGCGGTCGGGACGGCGAGGCGGACGCGGTCGTCGTCGACGGCCCGGCCCACGTGCGCGTGGAGGACGACGGCGACGTCGTCGTCCTCGTCACCGACCTCCCCGAGGCGGCGACGGCCGCCGTCGTCGGGGCGGTCGGGGGACGGGACCTGCCGCGCGTGCGCGTGGCGAACGCCGACGTCGAGGAGCTGGACGGCTCGCCGGCCGTCATCGACGTCGACCTGGTCGGGCGACGCCGGACGGCCGACGGCCGCTACCCGGCCGGACCGCTGGTCGACCTGCCGGCCGGTCCGGCCAGGACCCGCGTCCTGGACTGACCGGCCAGCCGGGCGTCCGCGTCCCGCCGCCGCCCCGCAGCGGGCGGCGGCGGGACGCGGACGTCAGCCCGCGGTCACGGGGCGGGCAGGGGGCCGAGGATCGACGACGCCACCGTCGAGTGCGCCGACTCCTCGTCGCTCGGGTGGAAGATGCCCGCGAGCACGTCGCGGTAGATCCGCGAGATCTCGCTGGTCGCGGTGTAGCTCGCGCCGCCGCTCACGCGCAGGACGAGGTCGACCACGCGGCGCGAGCTCTCCACCGCGCGGACCTTGAGCCCGACGAGCTGGGCGAACCAGCGCGCGCCGTGGTCGGCGTCCTCGTCGACGTCGCGCGCGAGCGCGAGCACCTGGAGCACGGCCCCGTCGTGCTCCATCGCGGCCTCGGCGAGCTTCCACCGGATGTCGGGATCGACGTCGTAGGTCAGCCCTGTCCTGCGCGACCGGCGACGGCGGGCGGCCTCGACGCCGAGCTCGATCGCGCGTCCGGCGACGCCGGTGTAGACGGCGGCGAGCAGGATCTCGAAGACCGCGAACAGCGCGAAGGTGAAGGAGTCGGCGTTGGGGCCGGGCGCGAGGCGACGGTAGACGCGGTCGATCGGCGCGTACGCCCCCTCCAGCACGGTCGAGCAGGACTGCGTCGCGCGCATCCCGAGCGTGTTCCAGTCGTCCTTCGTCCGCGTGCCGTCGCGGTCGACGACGCCGTGGACGAGCACCGGGGCGTCCGGGTCGGAGTCGTCGCGCCCGAACGTGGCCAGCCGCGTCCAGACCGGGGCGAGCGAGGTGAAGATCTTGGTCCCGGTGTAGCGGTAGCCGACGACGGCCTCGTCACCGCCGTCCCGCGCCTCGCGGACGGGCTCGGCCCGGGTCCCGGAGTCGAACATGACGAGGTCGTTGCCTGCCTCGGAGTTGCCGAAGGCGAACACCTCGCCCGCCGCGGCGTCGCGCAGGACGAACTCGACCGACGCGTCGCCGCGGGAGCGCAGGTGCGCCGCGAGGCCCGTCACGACGAGGTGCATGTTGACCGCCAGCGCCGTGGCGGGGGACGCGGCGGCGAGGCGCAGCTGCTCGCGCGCGACCTCCTCGAGCGTGAGGCCGGCCCCGCCCAGGTCCGCCGGGACGAACGCGGTGAGGTAGCCGGCCGCGGCCAGGTCGGCGAGGTCCTGCTCGGGGAAGGTGTTCTCGGCGTCGTGACGCGGCGCGCGGTCGTGGATCGCGGCCAGCAGCTCGTCGGTGAGGATCGTCCGGTGGGTGCGCATGCCTCCAGCCTGCCACCCTCCGGACCGACGGGGTCGACGGTCAGGGGGTCGGCGCCAGGAGCAGCCTGAGCCGGCGGTCCGAGCGGTGCAGCACGACCTCCTGGCCCCACTCGACCCGGAGCTGGTCGCGCTCGATCCCGTCGCCGAAGACGACGAGCGAGGACTCGGCCCGCACGCGCACCCGGGCGTCGTCGCCATCCCTCCCGGGCGACCGGTCGGTGAGCAGCCCGGCGACCAGATCGGTCCCCGTGCGGGCGGACGGCCAGGCCTCGCGGACGAAGTAGGCGAGGTCGTCGGAGTCCGGGGCCGGCAGGTCGAACCCCGGCCGCGCCTGCCGCCACAGCGACGCCAGCCACCCCGTCGCGCCCGTCCCGGTGCCGACGATGACGCCCGAGGAGGACTGCGGCTCGCTCCGGCTGCCGACCGCGAGGGTGTACCGGGCGGACTGGTGGCCGCGGTCGCCGACGAACACCTCGTTGAGCGCGAGGAGGCGCTGCCCGTCGTCGAGGCTCGCCTCGACCATCGCCCGCTCGGCGACCCGACAGGTGGTCGACCCGGTCAGCACGCCGCGCACCTGGTCGGCCCGGTGCCGGCACAGCAGCCCCGGCGGCCCGGGGCTGACACCGAGCACGCCCTGTCCGTCGAGGTACTTCGCGACGTTGGGCACGAGGCCGTCCGGACCGACGACGACGACCAGGTCGTCCGGCTCGAACAGGAACCGGCTGAGCTGGGCGCGCTCCACGACGGCCTGGCGCCAGTGCGTCGGCGCCGCGGCCATGACGGCGTCGACTGCGCGGTGCTGGGCCTCGTCCGCCGCCACCAGGGGCGCGGCCGACCGCCCGCGCGTGGCGAGGAAGAACTCGGCGGCGGCGAGGGTCGCGTGCTCGGCCAGCACCTCCGCCAGCTCCGTGCGGCGATGGACGACGACGAGCCGCGGCGCGCTCACGACCTCACCTCGGCCAGCACGCGTCCCAGCGCGTCGGCGAGCATGTCCGGCGTGATGGTGAGCGAGTCGATCCGGGGGAGCGCGGCGAGGACGTCCGGGGCGATGCTGGCGAGCAGCGCCGTCGTCCCGGCCGCGTCGTAGGCCGCGAGGCGGGTGCCGAGCGCCTCGTTCTCGGCGGCCGCGACGCGGGCGATCTCGTCGACCCGCGCGTCGACCTCGAGCCGCTTGCCGGCCAGGTCGGCGCGGGCGCGCAGGTCGGCCCGGTCGAGCTCCTGCTCCGTGCGCCGCAGGTCGTTCGACCCGACGAGCTCGACCAGCTCCGCCTCGCGGCGGGCGAGCTCGGTGCGGTTGTGCAGCTCGTTCTCCTTGATCGCGCGCTCGCGGTCGACCGCCTGCGCCCGCCGGTCGTAGGTCGCCCGGTCGGCCTCGGCCTGGATCGCCTCGCGCACCGTGGTCTGCAGGGCGCGCTCCACGTCCTCCTCCGGCCGGACGGCGACGACTCGCACGCTCACCATCTCGATCCCGGAGTCGGCGAGGTGCGCCTCGGCGGCGAACCCCGCCCGCACCGCGTCGCGGACCAGCTCGAGCCCGTCGCCGAGCACCGCCGCGAGCGACGTCCGCGCGACGGTCCGGGCGGTGAACTGGCCGGCGGCCTCGGCGACCCGGTTCTGCAGGGTCTGCAGGGGCCGGCCCGTCCACTCGCCCGTCGCGAGGTCGATCGCGAAGTCGAGCCGGCGCGCCGCCAGCTCGGGCTCGACGATCCGAACCGTCAGCGCGAGCTGGACGCTCACCTCCTGCCGGTCGGAGGTCGTGACGCGGACGATGCTGCCGAGCTCGAGGTCCTCGACGGGGACCTCCGAGAGCGTGCTGCCGAGCGGGCGGAACCAGAACGACGCGCCCGTGCCGCGGGGGTGGATGCTCCCGCCGGTGCCGTGGACGAGGAACCGGGTCGCGTCGCTCGTGGCGTGGGAGACGAAGGGGAACCTGCGGATGGTGGTCATGACGCCCTCCTTGTTTGTCGTCACTACGACAATAAGTGGCGGGAGATAATCTTGTCAAGATGACAATGAGGAGTCGAGGTCGGCCGTGGTTACCCTGCTCGCCATGCGCTATGTGCTCTTCCCCGGCCGGCACCACCTCGTCACGCGGTTCCAGGTGGCCAGCCTGCGCCGGCTCCTCGCGCAGCACCCCGGCGCCGAGGTCGTGTGGGCGATCACGAGCGCCGACCACGGCGGCACCCGGCGCAACCCGATCCCCGGCAGCCGGCGGCTGGGTCTCGTCGAGGCGGTCGCGGAGCACGAGGCGCTCGCGTCGCTCACCTACCTCGTCGTCAACCGGCGACCGAAGCCGGACTTCGCCCACTACGTCGTCGAGGAGATCCGCACCCAGACCGGCGGCCGCGTCGCCATGACGCCGGAGAACACGGTCGTCGCGTGCTCGACCCCGGCCGTCATCGCCGACTACGAGGCGCTCGGGTTCCCGATCGACACGGTCGAGCTGGGGCTCGACGAGGCGCGGCCGTGGGACGTCGTCGAAGCGATCGTCGCGGCGGGGCCGGGCTGGGCCGACGACGCGTGGGTGGCCGAGCGGCTCCACCCCGTCGCGCGCCGGCACTACCTGCGCTACGGGCTGGCCGAGACGATCCAGCAGATCCACGCCGACCCGCTCGTCGACACCGACGACGGCGACATCACCGTCACCCGCGACTACGCCAGCTACCGCGCGGCGTTCGAGGACAACGCGTGGCGCAAGGTCGGCGAGTTCGCCGACGCGGTGCGGCCGGGGCGGATCGTCGACGTCGGGTGCGCGACGGGCCAGACGATCAAGCTGCTGAGCGAGCGGCCGGAGCTGTTCGAGTCGGACTTCTACGGCGTCGAGGTCGCCCGGCAGCTCTACGAGATCTGCCTGCAGCGGACGGCGGGCGGCGAGTTCGGCGACGCCAACGTGTTCTTCCACCAGCGCAACATCATGCAGTCGCGCCTCTTCGAGCCCGACTCCGTCGACACCGTCATCACGATGGCGCTGACGCACGAGATCGAGTCCTACCTCGGGCGCGAGGCGCTGCTGGAGTTCTGCTCCCGCGTCCACACGATGCTGCGACCGGGCGGGGTGTGGATCAACTACGACGTCGTCGGGCCGGACGACGGCGACGAGGTCGTGCTCGCGCGGCTCACGACCGCTGACGGTGCGGACGGGCCGATCGACGGACCCATCGCCGGCCTCTCCTCGCGTGCCAGGTTCGAGCGCTTCGCCCACGACTTCCGGCGCGAGGAGGGGGACGGCATCACCTACGACACGGTGGTCGTCGACGGCGAGGAGCACGTCCGGCTCACCCGGTCCGCGCTGTATGAGTTCCTCGCCAAGAAGGACTACGTCGAGTCCTGGTACTCCGAGGCGCACGAGCGGTTCTGCTTCTTCTCACCGGGGGAGTGGACCGGCCTGCTCGAGCGGAACGGTTTCGTCTGCACGACGCGGACCCGGCCGATCCGCAACCCGTGGCTGATCGAGCACCGGTTCGCGCCGGCCGCGCGGGTGCTCCGGCTCACCGACGAGGGGCCCGTGCCCGACCCGTGGTCGTGGACGAACGTGCTCCTCGTGGCCGAGAAGCCGCTGGGCTGAGGAGCCTGGGCTGAGGAGCCGTCGCGCGCTCCGGGGAAGCAAAAGTGGCCGGTCCGCAGGGGGTACCAGGAACCGGCCACTTTCGAGCCCGCGACGTTGGGGACTACGTCCAACCTAGGCCGCCCCCGGGTGTGATGCACGCCACGGACGGTCACGATTCGGCAACAAAACGTAGACGGTTCGGTCACGGCCGCTCCGGGCGCGCACGCGCTGGCCCGTCCTGCCATGCTCTATCCGAGACCCCGCCGCACCGGTCGACGGGTCCGTGCGCCGCTGGCGCGGGCGAGGCGTCGCGGGGCGCGTGAGGGAGGACCATGGCCGAGTCGGACGACGTCGCGGAGCTGCACGCCAGGATCGCGCGGCTCGAGGAGCGCAACCGCGAGCTCGACGAGCGCAACCGTCGGCTCGAGACGGAGAGCGCGTCCGCGACCCGCCCGGTGCCGGCGCCCGCCGCGCAACCGACGCCGACCGCCTCGTCGCCGATGTCACCTGCCTCGTCGACCACGCCGCCGACGACGTCACGGGGCCGCGTCCGGGGTGCCGTCGCCGCCGTCCTGCTCGTCGTGAGCGTCCTCCTCGCACCCGTCGCGACGCTGGGCACCTGGGCGCGGGTGCAGCTCGTCGACACCGACCGGTTCGTCGAGACGTTCGCCCCGCTCGTCGAGGACCCGGGCGTCCAGGACCTCATCGTCGCCGAGGTGTCGAGGGCGGTCGAGGAGGGCATCGACCTCGCCGGCATCGCGGCCGACCTGGAGTCCGGCATCCTCGAGCTCGGTCTCCCGCCGCGCGCGCAGCAGGCGGCGGGACTGCTCGTCGCGCCGGCCGTCGAGGGCGTGCGCTCGCTCATCACCTCGACGGTCGAGCGGGTGGTCACCTCGCCCCGGTTCGCCCGGGTGTGGACCGTGGCGCTGGAGCAGACCCACGCGCGCGCCGTCGCCGTCCTCCGCGGCGACGACGGCCGGCTGCTCGCGCTCGAGGGCGACCAGCTCTCGCTCCAGCTCGGCGTCGTCGTCGCCGAGGTGCGGGCGGTGCTCATCGAGCAGGGCTTCGCGTTCGCCGAGCGCATCCCGGAGGTCGACCGGTCCATCCCGATCGTGACGTCGCAGTCGCTCGGCGCGGTCGCGAGCGGCTACCGGCTCGCGGTCGCCGTCGGCTGGTGGTTGCCGTTCGTCGTGCTCGGGCTGCTCGCGCTGGGTCTCGCGCTGGCGCGCGACCGGCGTCGCGGGCTGGCCCGGACCGGTGCCGGCTACACCGTCGCGCTCGCGCTGCTCGCCGTCGGCCTCGCCCTCGCCCGCCGCCTTCTCGTCCGGGAGCTCGGCGAGGTGGGGGTGCCGGTCGCGGCCGGCCGCGCCATGGTCGACCAGGTGAGCGCGGTGCTCGTCGCGGCCGTGACCGCGCTCCTGCTGCTGAGCGTCCTCGTCGCGGTCGGGGCGTGGCTCCTCGGCGACTCGCGGCCGGCGACCGCCGCGCGCAGCCTCGGGACGCGCGCGTCCGGGGCGGTGCGCGCTGCGATGGACCGCGGCGGCCTCGACCCGCGGGGCGTCGGCCGCCTGGTCGAGCGGGGGCGCGGGGCGATCGTCGCGGTCACGGTCGTCGTGGGCGTCGGCGCCGTGCTCCTGGGGCGACCGGTCACGCCGGGGCGCGTGCTCGGGTCGCTCGCCGGCGTGCTCGTCGTGCTCGCGCTCGTCGAGATCGTCCGGCGTCCGGTGCCGGTGCCGGTGACCGACCCGGGACCCGCGGCCGACCCCGTCGCCTGAGCTGGGGTCGACGGGGCCGGGTCGATCGACCCGGCCCCGTCGGGCCCGGACCGACCGGGGCTCAGCCGAGCAGGCGCGCCTTCGCGGCGGCGAACTCCTCGTCCGTCAGCAGGCCGGCCGTGCGCAGGTCCCCGAGCTTCGTCAGCTCGGCGACGAGGTCGACCGCCGGCGCCGCCGGGGCGGCGGGTGCCACGGGCTCCGGCGCCGCCGGCACGGCCGCCTGGGCCGCGGCGACCGCCTGGGCCGCCGCCGCCTCGACGGCGGCCTGCTGCTGCGCCGCCGCGGCGTCGGCGGCGAGCTGCTTGTCCTGCTGGCGGGCCGCGGCGCGCGCGTTGACGGCGTTGGCGGTACCCGCCACGACGGCGGTCCGCGCGGCCAGTCCGACGAGACCGGGGCGTCCTGCTCTCCTCATGATGGGTCCTTCCGGGGCTGGGGGTGTCCGACGTCCCCATGGTCCCACCGGCGCGCCGTCGCGCAACCGGAGCCCGACGCCGGGCGCCGACGGCTCCGCGATGCCAGGATGGCGTCATCAGCGTCGGCCGCCGGCCGCGCGACCCCCGGATCGGAGCACCATGATTCGCTTCCTCGTCAACACGGTCATCAACCTCGCGTCCGCCGCCGTCGCGCTCCTCATCGCCGGTGCCGTGCTCGACGGCGTCGAGGTTCCCGTGCTCGGGTTCGTCTGGGCGGTGCTGATCTTCGTGGTCGCGAGCGGCCTGCTCACCCCGTTCATCGCGAACATGGCGCGCAAGTACGCGCCGGCGGCGCTCGGCGGCATCGGGCTCATCGCGACGGTCGTCGCGCTCTGGCTCGCCACGCTGTTCGGCGGCCTCACGATCCGCGGCGTGACGGACTGGATCCTCGCCACCGTCATCGTCTGGCTCGTGACGTCGCTCGCGAGCTGGATCCTCTTCGCGGTCTGGGGGAAGAAGCACCTGGCCGCGCGCGCCGAGGCGCGCGGCGCCTCGCGTCGCTGACGTCGCGCCGCGACCACACCCCGACGCACGACGACGGCCGGCCCGGAGATCCGGACCGGCCGTCGTCATGGTGCGGCGCATCGCACGCCGCGGCGCGACTACTCCACGTCGTCGTCGACCCAGTCGAGGGTCTTCGTGACGGCCTTCTTCCAGTTGCGCAGGAGGCGGTCACGCTCGGACTGCTCCATCTCCGGCGTCCAGCGCTTGTCCTCGGCCCAGTTGTCGATGACGTCCTGCTCGCCCGACCAGTAGCCGACCGCGATGCCGGCGGCGTACGCGGCGCCGAGCGCGGTCGTCTCAGCGACGACCGGCTTGACGACGTCGACGCCGAGGATGTCGGCCTGGAACTGCATGAGGGTGTCGTTGGCCGTCATGCCGCCGTCGACCTTGAGCTCGGTCAGGTCGACGCCCGAGTCGGCGTTCATCGCCTCGAGCACCTCGGCCGTCTGGAACGCCGTCGCCTCGAGGGCCGCGCGGGCGATGTGGCCGATGTTGACGTACCGGGTGAGGCCGACGAGGGCGCCGCGGGCGTCGCCGCGCCAGTACGGCGCGAACAGGCCGGAGAAGGCGGGCACGAAGTACGCGCCGCCGTTGTCGTCGACGGTCGCGGCGAGCGACTCGATCTCCGGGGCGGAGGAGATGACCTTGAGGTTGTCCCGCAGCCACTGCACGAGGGAGCCGGTGACCGCGATCGAGCCCTCGAGCGCGTACACGGCGGCCTGGTCGCCGATCTTGTAGCAGACCGTGGTGAGGAGGCCGTTCTTGCTCGGGACGATCTCGGTGCCGGTGTTCATCAGCATGAAGTTGCCGGTGCCGTAGGTGTTCTTCGCCATGCCGACCTCGAAGCAGGCCTGGCCGAACGTCGCCGCCTGCTGGTCGCCGAGGATGCCGGCGATCGGCACACCGGCGACGAGGCCGCCCTCGCGGTCGACGCCGTAGACCTCGGAGGAGGACTTGATCTCCGGGAGCATGGACGTGGGGATGCCCATGTCGGCGGCGATCGAGGCGTCCCACTGCAGCGTCTTGAGGTCCATGAGGAGCGTCCGGGAGGCGTTCGTGACGTCCGTGACGTGCACACCGCCCTGCGGGCCGCCGGTCATGTTCCACACGACCCAGGTGTCCATCGTGCCCATGAGGAGGTCGCCGGCCTCGGCCCGCTCCCGCGCGCCCTCGACGTTCTCCAGGACCCACACGACCTTGGGGCCGGCGAAGTACGTCGCGAGCGGCAGCCCGACGACGTCCTTGTACCGGTCGGCGCCGACGTCGCCGGCGAGGCGGTCGCAGATCTTCTGCGTGCGGGTGTCCTGCCAGACGATGGCGTTGTAGACGGGCTCGCCGGTGTTCTTGTCCCACACGACGGCGGTCTCGCGCTGGTTGGTGATGCCGATCGCCGCGATGTCCTTGGCGGTGAGGCTCGCCCGGGCGAGGGCCTGGGCCACGACCTCGCGCACGTTCGTCCAGACCTCCTGCGGGTCGTGCTCGACCCAGCCCGCCTTCGGGAAGATCTGCTCGTGCTCCTTCTGGCCGGTCGCGACGATCGTGCCGGCGTGGTCGAAGATGATCGCGCGGGAGCTCGTGGTGCCCTGGTCGATCGCCATGACGTACTGGGTGTCAGCCACTGGGATGTCCTTTCGTGTGCTGTCGTGCTGTCGAGCCGGTGGACCGGCCCCGTCGGTGCGGGTCCGGGAACTGCGGTCGGCCCCGGCGGGTGCCGGGCGCCTGGAGGGTGGGGAGCCGACGAGCCGCCCGGGAACGACGACGGCGGGGACGCGCTGGCGGTGAGGCGTCCCCGCCGTCGTCGGCTGCTGTCTGCTGCTGGATGGGTGTCGATGGTCGGCCCGCGGCGGCGCCGACCGCGCGGTCACAGACCGAGCGCGCCCTGCATGGCCGTCGCGACGAGACCGGCGACGACGCCGCCGATGATCGGGCCGACGACGGGGACCCACGAGTAGCTCCAGTCCGAGGAGCCCTTGCCCTTGATCGGAAGGACCGCGTGGGCGATGCGGGGACCGAGGTCACGCGCGGGGTTGATGGCGTACCCGGTCGGGCCACCGAGGCTGGCGCCGATGCCGACGACGAGGAGCGCGACGGCGAGCGGCCCGAGGCCCGAGGGGGTGCGGCCGAACAGGATCACGACGAACACGAGGACGAAGGTCGCGATGACCTCGGTGACGACGTTCCAGCCGTAGGAGCGGATGGCGGGGCCGGTGGAGAAGACGCCGAGCTTGGCGGCCGGGTCAGGCTCCGCGTCGAAGTGCTTCTTGTAGGCCAGCCAGCAGATGACGGCGCCGATGAAGGCCCCGACGAGCTGCGCGACGATGTAGAGGACGGCGTTCCCGACCGTGCCTGGCACGGGGTCGAGGCCCAGGTCGGTGTTGCCGGGGAACAGGTCCCCGCCGCTCGCGAGGAGGCCGAGCGTGACCGCCGGGTTGAGGTGGGCGCCCGAGGCGAACGCGACGTACACACCGGCGAAGACACCGAGGCCCCAGCCGAAGTTCACCATGAGGAACCCACCGTTGTTCCCCTTGGTCTTGGCGAGCGCGACATTCGCGACGACGCCGCAACCGAGGACGATGAGCATGGCGGTGCCGAAGAGCTCCGAGAGGAAGATCTGCGATCCCATGTGCTGCCTTTCACTTCGTTGTGAAGGGGACGACGCCGATGGCGTCCCCCCGGATGCCGAGCGCGGGTGCGCCGGCTGAGGTCAGTCTCGTCCCGTGCGCGCCGTCCGTCAGTGACGGCGCGCCGGGGTGCCGCGGCGGCGCCGCGGACCGGTTAGCTCTGCTCCGTGCGCACCTCCTCGGTGCCCATCGGGTGCAGCGGCACGAGGTCGGGGACCTCGGCCCGGACGGCCTCGGCCTCCGCGTCCGTCGCCGTGAGGGCTGCGGCGGCCTTCGCCTCGCGGGAGGCGGTGTAGGACGCGGCCTCCTTCTGCTGGCGCGCCTCGTCCCAGCCGAGGATCGGGGAGACGATCGCGAGGATCTCCGGGATGGCGGCGACGCCGGAGTCGGCCACCTCGTAGACGAGCCGCGTCCGGTGCTCGAGCACGTCCTCCAGGTGCATCACCTGCTCGTGCGTCGCCGCGTAGGCGATCTCGGCCCGCAGGTAGGCGGGGGCGTGCTCGAGCGGGTTGGCCAGGTCGGGCTGGCGTGCGATGGCGGCGAGCAGGTCCCGCAGCGCCGAGCCGTACCGGTGCAGCAGGTGGTCGATCACCTGCTCGGACCAGCCGTACTTCTCCTTGAGCGCGCGCCGCTGACGGGTGACGGCCTCGAGGCCGACGGCGCCGATGAGCGGGATCTGGTCCGTGATCGACGGGAGCTTGTGCGCGCGGGCGCCGAGGGCGAAGTCGACGGCGTCCTTCGCCATGACCCGGTACGTCGTGAGCTTGCCGCCGGCGATCGAGACCAGGCCGGGGGCGGGCGAGGCGACCGTGTGCTCGCGGGAGACCTTCGCGCTGCTCGTGCCGTCCTTGGTGCCCGGCTGGAGCAGCGGGCGCAGGCCGGCGAAGGTGCCGATGACGTCCTCGCGCGAGAGCGGGTCGGCCAGGACCGCGTTGGCGTGGTCGATGACGTAGTCGATGTCGGCGCCGGTCGGGACGGGGTGGACCGGGTTCTCGTCGTAGGGCGTGTCCGTCGTGCCGATGATCCAGTAGCGCGACCACGGGATGAGGAACAGGACGGACTTCTCGGTCTGCAGGATCAACCCGACGTCGCCCTGGATCCGGTCCCGCGGCACGACGATGTGGATGCCCTTCGACGCGAGCACGCGCAGACCGCCCTCGGTGCCGGAGAGCGACTCGGTCTCCTCGGTCCACACGCCGGTGGCGGCGATGACGTGGTCGGCCTTGATCGTGTGCTGCGCGCCCGTCTCGAGGTCGACGACGACGGCGCCCGTCACCTTGCCGAGGCCGTTGCGGGTCAGCTCGACCACCTGGGTCCGCGGTGCGGCGAGCGCGCCGTACGCGGCGGCCGTGCGCACCAGCGTCAGCACCAGGCGGGCGTCGTCGACCGACGCGTCCCAGTAGCGCACGGCACCGACGGCGGCGTCGTGGCGCAGGTCGGGGAAGAGCTTCGCCATGCCCTTGCGCGACACGTGCCGGTGGAACGGCATCGCCCGGCCCTTGCGGGAGCCGATCGTGGCGAGCGCGTCGTAGAGGGCGACGCCGGCGCCGACGTACGGGCGCTCGTAGTGCTTGAGCAGCGGGTAGAGGAACGACACCGGCTTGACGAGGTGCGGCGCGATCTCCTTGATGAGCAGGTCGCGCTCGGTCAGCGCCTCGTGGACGAGGGAGAAGTCGAGCATCTGGAGGTAGCGCAGCCCGCCGTGGACGAGCTTGGAGGACCGGGAGGACGTGCCGCTGGCCCAGTCCTGCGCCTCGATGATCCCGGTGCGCAGGCCGCGCGTCGCGGCGTCGAGCGCGATGCCGGCACCGGTGACGCCGCCACCGATGACGAGGACGTCGAGGCCCTCGTCGTCGCTCATGGCCTCCAGGGCCTCGAGGCGGGTGGCGGGGGTGATCGCGGTGGTCACGTCGTTCTCCTCGGGCTGGTGCTAGGCCCCTGACCGGGGTCGCTACGGAGGTAGTTGCACCGTCACCTTTCCCCGGGGTGGACATCTGCGCAAGACTGCTGCACGAATGTGCAGACGAGAGGATGTGCCGGTGGACACTCGTGAGGCCCTCATGCACGAGGCGGCGACCATGTACTACCTGCAGGACGCCACGATGGAGACGGTCGCGCGCAAGCTCGGCATGTCCCGGTCGGCGGTGTCGAGGCTGCTCAAGGCGGCGCGGGAGAACGGCATGGTGCGCGTGCGCGTGCAGCAGCCGGGGTCGGGCAACCTCGTCGCCGACCGGCTCCAGCGCACCTACGGCGCGCGCGTGCACGTGGTGCCAGTGCGCACGCCGATCGCCGAGCACGTGCGGCTCGACCACGTCGCGCGCTACGGCGCCCAGCTCCTGCAGGAGTGGTTCACCGACGGCATGACGCTCGGTGTCGCGTGGGGGACGACCGTCGCCGCGATCCGGCAGCACCTGCGCCCGGCCCCGCTGCGGGAGGCGACCGTCGTCCAGCTCAACGGCGCGGCGAACACCTCGGCGTCGGGGCTCGCCTACGGGACCGACCTCGTGTCCGACATCGCCGCGGCGTTCGGCGCGACCCCGGAGCACTTCCCGGTGCCGGCGTTCTTCGACTACGCGGAGACCCGCGACCTCATGTGGCGCGAGCGGAGCGTCCGGCACGTCCTCGGCCTGCAGGCGCGGGCCGACCTCGCGCTGTTCGGTGTCGGGGCGCTCGCGGGACCCGTGTCGTCGCACGTCTACGCGTCCGGGTACCTCGACGACGACGACAAGGCGGCGCTCCAGTCGGCCGGCGTCGTCGGCGACGTCTGCACGGTGTTCCTGCGCCGCGACGGGTCGTGGGAGGACATCGCGATCAACGCGCGCGGGACCGGACCGAACCCGCGCGAGCTGCGCCGGATCCCGCGCCGCGTCTGCGTGGCCGCGGGGCTGGCGAAGGTGCTGCCGCTGCGCGCGGCGCTGCTCGCCGGTGCGATCACCGACGTCGTCATCGACGAGCCGTCCGCGCGTCGCCTCGCCGCGCTCTGACCGCTGGGGCTGGGCGGAGGGCCCAGGCGCGGGGACGCGTGCTGGCTGGCGGTTGACCTAGGTGCGGGCGCGCTGCAGGATCCCGCGGACGACCCCGAAGACCACCGCGACCTGGGCCGAGACGAGTGCACCGATCACCGCCGAGAGGGCGGCCGACGGGCGCGCGAACACCCAGACGAGGATGACCAGGACGCAGCCGGCGAGCACGACGCGCGAGCACAGCCCGAGCGCGCGGGACAGTCCCTCGAGCGCCCGATCCGGCTCCGGGACGCGGCGGCGCACGAGCCGGACCAGCACCCACGCGGCGAGCCCGGTCGCGACGAGCGCGACGAGCTGCCCGACCATGAGCACGCTGATGCCGGGGATGACGACCTGCGCGCCCTCGCCGCCCTCCTCGACGCGGGCCATCGAGGCGGTGCCGGCCGCGATCAGCCCGATGCCCACGGCCGTCGCCGCGAGGACGGCGACCGCCGTGGTGACGGCGCGCAGGGCCAGGGCGGCTCGGACCTCGGGGTCGACGACGACGGGGCCCGCGCCAGGACTCTGCTCGCTCACGCTCCAAACCTAGGCGGCCGGGGGTTCGCGCGGACGGTCAACCCGCCGACGACGTCGGCCGGCTGCTCGCCTCGGGCGTCACTCGACGAGGAACGTCGCCTCGCCGACCACGCTCGCGCCGTCCAGCGTGTGCGTGACGACGACCCGGTAGGTGCCCGGCGCCGCGATGTCGCCGTCGGTGCCGCAGCCGCCCGAGGAGCGGTGGCCGTTCCACGTGACGCTCGCGTCGTCGGTGCCGCCGGCGGGAAGGAGCAGGCGGCGGGATGCGGGGTCGAACGGGCACTCGGCCGAGGACCAGAGCTGGTCCTCGCCGGAGTACACCGCGACGGTCAGGGCGTCGGCCCCGAGATCGACGAGGCACGGCTCGGCCTCGGCGGGGACGGTGACCTCGATCGCGGCCGTCACGCTGTCGCCGGGCTCGACGCGCTCGGGCGCGGTGACGGTCAGCGTCGCGCCGTCGGGGGCACAGGCGCCGGGCGGGGGCGGCGTCGAACCGAGCGGGTACTCCGTCTTCGAGGGGGTCGGCGACGGGGGTGGCGACGGTTCGTCGGTCCCGTCCTGCCCGTCCTGGGACGGCTCCTGCGTCGGTGCCGTCGACGTCCCGGGGTCGGTCGGGGAGCTCGGCGTCGTCGAGGGCGAGCCGCCGCCGACGAGCGCGAGGATCCCCCAGACACCGAGGCCGAGGATGGCAAGGAGCGCGACCAGGACGATCAGCCGGCGACGCCGGAACGTGCCGGCGCTCGGGCGGGTGGGTGGGGTGGACGGGCGCGGGAAGCCGCCCCGCGACGGTGTTCCGGGCCGGCCGGACGCGGGTCGCCGGGGTCCGCCTCGTCCCGAGCCGGAGGCAGGCGGACGACGATCGGGCACGAGTGTGAGGATAGGCGGGCCATGTCGACGCTCCCGTCTCCCACGCCGCCCGCGCCCGTCCCCGACCTTGCCGGGACGGCCGGCGGTGACCCGATCGCGACGGACCCGGCGGTGGGGGTGCTGGGCGCGGGAGCGGCTGAACCGGGTGTGGTCGCGGGTGCGCGGGGCGGAGGTCCGGCGGGTGCGGCGGACGAGCCGACCGGTGCTCCGCACGCGGCGATAGGCCCGATGGCGGTCGGCGGTTCTGCGGCGGTCGGCGGTTCGGCGGGTGGCGATGCGGCGGCGGGTGCCGTCGGCGACGTCCTTGCCGCGATCCGCGAGCGGCTGCTCGCGTGGTACACCGTGCACGAGCGGGACCTGCCGTGGCGCGAGCCCGGCACGACGGCGTGGGGCGTCCTGGTGAGCGAGGTGATGTCGCAGCAGACGCCGGTCGCGCGGGTCGCGCCCCGGTGGCGGGAGTGGCTGACGCGATGGCCGGGACCGGCCGAGCTTGCGGCGGCGCCCGTCGCCGACGTGCTGCGCGCGTGGGACCGCCTCGGCTACCCGCGCCGGGCGCTGCGGCTGCGGGAGTGCGCCGCGGTCGTCGCGCAGGCCTGGGGCGGCGAGCTGCCGCGGAGCGAGGCCGAGCTGCGGACGCTGCCCGGCGTCGGGGACTACACCGCGGCCGCGGTCGTCGCGTTCGCGTACGGCGGGCGCGCCGTCGTGCTCGACACCAACGTGCGACGGGTGCTGGGCCGTCTGCTCGGCGGCGAGGCGCTGCCGCCGCCGACCCTGACGGCGGCCGAGCGTCGCCGGGCCGCGACGGTGCTGCCCGAGGAGCCGGGACTGAGCGCGCGGTGGAACGTGGCGCTCATGGAGCTGGGCGCGCTCGTCTGCACGGCGGGTGCGCCGGCGTGCGACGAGTGTCCCGTCCGCGACTGGTGCGCCTGGCGGGCGGCCGGGTACCCGAGGGACGAGCACGCGGGACGTCGCCGGACCCAGGCGTGGCACGGATCGGACCGGCAGGTGCGTGGGCGGGTCATGGCGTTGCTGCGCCGGGCCGGTGACGACGTGGTCGAGCTGAGCGACATCGAGGCGGAGCTCGCGGGGATCGAGCCCGAGCAGCTCGCCCGGGCGCTCGCGGGTCTCGTCGCGGACGGCCTCGCCGTGCGCGTCGGCGGTGACGCGGGCGCGGACCAGGATGCGGGTGGTCGGGCCGTGGCGGCCGGCGAGCCGGGCGACGCCGGTGTGCCGCCGGTCGGCTACGCGCTTCCCAGGTGAGGCCGGGGCGTGGCCTCCGGTGCGACGGCCGCGGGGCTGTGGCCCGCGGTGTGACGCGGGGGTGGCGAGGCGGGGCTGTCGCCCGGAGGTCGCGGGTCGCGAGACTTGCGGGCATCGAGGAGCCGGCGCGCGGGCGCCCGTCCCGGCAGCGATGCGCTGAGTGCGCCGGCCGGCGGCGCGCCGAGTGGCGTGACGAGTGCGTCGGTCGACGATGCGCCGGGTGTGCCGGCCGGACGCGCGGACGGGCTCGACCGACGATGACGAGCCGAGACGCCTGAGCCGTGACGGTCGAGGCGGGACGCCGACCGACGATGGTCGAGCCGAGACAAGCGGGCCGTGACGCCCGGCCGGCGATGACCGAGCAGAGGCGAGCGGACCGAGATGCTCGACGACGATGACCGGGCCGAGACGCCCGACCGACGACGACCGGGCCGAGACGCCCGACCGACGACGACCGGGCCGAGACGCCCGACCGACGACGACCGGGCCGAGACGGTCGAGCTGAGGCGAGCGGACCGACGACGTCCGAGCCGTGGCGGGCTAGATGAAGCGGTCGATGAGCGAGGTCTCGGCCAGGCGCGAGAGACCCTCTCGGACGGACCGCGCGCGCACCGCGCCGATCCCGTCGACGACCTGCAGGTCCTCGACCGAGGCCGCCAGCATCTTCTGCAGGCTGCCGAAGTGGGCCACGACCGCGTCGACCATCGCCCGCGGGATGCGCGGGATCCGGGACAGCATCCGGTAGCCGCGCGGGGAGGTGGCCGCGTCGAGCACGTCGCCCCCGACCCCGCCGATGCCGAGGATGCGGGCGGTGAGGGCGAGGTCGATGAGCGCCGTCGAGTCGAGCGCCTCGATCGCGGCGAGCGCCTCGTCGAGGTCCCGGCGCTCGTCGAGGTAGTCCCGGACGACCAGCTCGCGGTCCGGTGAGGACGGACCGACCAGCTCGTCGAGCTGGAGCGCGAGCAGGCGCCCGTCGGCCCCGAGCTCGTCGACGTAGCCGCGGATCTCGAGCGAGATGCGGCGCACCATCTCGAGCCGCTGGACCAGCGTCGCGACGTCCCGGACCGTCACGAGGTCCTCGATCTCGAGCGCCGACAGGGTCTGGCTCACCTCGTCGAGGCGGGCCTTGTACCGCTCGAGCGTGGCGAGCGCCTGGTTCGCGCGGGACAGGATCGCGTCGGAGTCCTCGACGACGTACCGGTCGTCGCGGTAGTACACCGCGACGATCCGCATCGACTGGCTCACCGAGATGACGGGGAAGCCGGTCTGCACGGCGACGCGCTGGGCCGTCCGGTGTCGCGTCCCGGACTCGGACGTCTCGATCGATGCGTCGGGGAGGAGCTGGACCGCGGCGCGCAGGATGCGCGTGGCCGAGTCGTCCAGGACCACCGCACCGTCCATCTTCGCCAGCTCGCGCAACCGGGTGGAGGAGAAGGCGACGTCGAGCTCGAACCCGCCCGAGCAGATCGACTCGACCACGTCGTCGTAGCCCACGACGATGAGGGCGCCGGTCCGTCCGCGCAGGATGCGCTCGAGCCCGTCGCGCAGCGCCGTGCCCGGCGCGATCGCGCGCAGGATGGCGCGACCGGACGGGCTGGCGAGGAACTCGGACATGCCGACAACCCTAGTGGTCGTGCCCGGTCCCGCCGGCGGTGACCGACGGCGACGTCGGGTCCGGCGGACCGGCCGCGACGCGCTGCGCCCTTGCCCTCGCCAGCTCCTCCTCGACGACGGCCGTGAACGCCGGGTCGCGCAGCGTGTCCTTCGCGGCTCGCCAGGCCTGGGAGAGGTCGGCCGCGCGGGTCACCGTCATCCCCGCCGGCACGCGCAGCCCGTCCGCCCCGGCGGCCGGCACCACGGCGGCGGTGAACCCCAGCCGCGCGGCCTCCGCGAGGCGACGCTCCAGTCCGGCCGTCGGCCTGAGCTGGCCGGTCAGGCTCACCTCGCCCACGGCCACGAGACCCTCGCGCAGCGGCGTCGCCGTCGTCGCGCTCGCGAGCGCGAGCGCGAGCGCCACGTCCGCCGCCGGCTCCTGCACCCGCGCGCCGCCGACCGTCGAGACGTAGACGTCCTGCCCGCCGGTGCGCACGCCGAGCCGCGACTCCAGCACGGCGAGGACCATCGAGACGCGGGCCGAGTCGACGCCGGCCGTGGCGCGCCGCGGGTGCTGCGCCGCGCTCGACGCGACGAGCGCCTGGATCTCCACGGGCATCGGGCGCGCGCCGTCGAGCGCGATCGTGACGCACGTGCCGGGCTCGGGCGAGCCCCGCTCGGACAGGAAGAGACCGCTGGGATCGGCGAGCCCGACGATGCCGGCGTCGGACAGGTCGAAGCAGCCGACCTCGTCCGTCGGTCCGTACCGGTTCTTCACGGCGCGGACCATCCGCAGCCGCGAGTGACGGTCCCCCTCGAACTGGCAGACCACGTCCACGAGGTGCTCGAGCACGCGCGGTCCGGCGATACCGCCGTCCTTCGTCACGTGCCCGACCAGGACGACGGGGAGGTGGCGCTCCTTGGCCGTCGCGATGATGGCGGCCGCGACCTCGCGGACCTGGGCGACGCCCCCGGCGCTGCCCTCGACGGAGCTCGACGCGATCGTCTGGACGGAGTCCACGACCAGGAGCCCCGGGTCCTCGTCCGCGACGTGGCCGAGGAGGGCGCCGAGGTCGCCCTCGGCCGCGAGGAGCAGGTCGCGCCGGACCGCACCGATGCGCTGCGCCCGCAGCCGGACCTGCGCGGCGGACTCCTCGCCCGTCACGTACAGCACCCGCGTCCCGGCGTCGGCGGAGCGCGCCGCGACGTCGAGCAGCAGCGTCGACTTGCCCACCCCGGGCTCGCCGGCGAGCAGGATGACCGCTCCTGGCACGATCCCGCCGCCGAGCACGCGGTCGAGCTCGCTCACGCCCGTCGAGCGGCGCGCGACGAGCGCGAGCTCGACGTCACCGATCGGGCGCGCGGCCGTGCGCGGGGCCGTCGCCGTCGTCGCGCGGCCGGCCGCTCCGCCGAGCCCGCCACCCGATCCGGACGTCGACTCGACGACGGTTCCCCACGCCTGGCACTCCCCGCACCGCCCGACCCACTTCGCCGTGCTCCACCCGCACTCCGAGCACGACCACGCCGCGCGCACCGTCCTTCCGGCTGCTCTGGCCATCGAGCTCCTCCTCCCGCCGATCCGACTCGTCCGGCTCCCCGCGCGCCGGTCATCCGACCGGCCGCCGCGCGGAACCACTGCCAAGGACACTAGGGGCCGGGTCCGACATCGACGATCGGAGACCGGACGCCTGTGGATGAACCCCGTGGACGTCGGTCGCGCTCGCTACGCTCGGGACGACGCACGTCAGCGGCGCACCGGCGTCGTCGGGCGCGGGAGGCAGGAGAGCCAGATGAGTGAGGACACCGAGGCGACGGCGGGTACGCCTGCCGCCGCGGACGGCGCGACGCAGGAGCGCACCTGGAGCGACGACGCCAGGGCCGCCGCAGCGAAGCGTCGCAAGATCGTCATCGGTGTCCTCGTCGGGGTCATCGTCGTCGCACTCGGTCTGATCGTCTGGCTGCAGACGCGACCCGATCCCGACCCGGTCGTGCTGCCGCCGGTCCCCGGCCCGACCGTCACGGGCCCGACGCCGACGTCGACGATCGCACCGGTCGAGCGGGACAAGAGCACGGAGCTGCTCGCCGCGATCCCGGACACGGTGCTGCGCTGGTCGGTCACCGGCCAGACGGTCCTCGACCCGGGGGAGCTCGCGGCGGTGCTCAACCCCGACGGCGTGCCGGTCGAGGCCTACGAGCTCACCTACACGGACGGCGAGAACGAGCTGACGCTGGGCGCGTCGCTGTGGCGCAGCCCCGAGCAGGCCGCGACCGCGGCCGGCAACGTGCAGCAGGCGGGCGAGACCGTCCGCGACGAGGACGTCCTGGTCGGTGGCGAGGTCGTCGGTCACGTGACCGTCCGCGACTTCGCGGGCGACGTCCCGTCGCAGGGCGTCGTGTGGACCAACGGCTCGGTCCTGTTCACGGTCACCGCGCCGCCCGGGATGGGGCTCCCCTTCTACGACGCGTTCGGGATGTGAGGTCGTCATGAGAGTGGCACTGCTGGGATCCGGCGTCATGGGGACCGCCGTCCTCGCCTCGCTCGTGGCGGCCGACGACCTGCGCGACGGCGCCGTGGCCGTCCTCGACCTGCGGCTGGAGTCGGCGCGGTCCGCTGCCGCGTCGGTCGCCGAGACGGCGGGGGAGCGCGGCATCGAGGTCGAGGCGCACGACGACCCCGTCGCGGCCGCGACCGGAGCGGACGTCCTCGTGGTCGCGGTCAAGCCGCAGCACGCGGCCGACCTCCTCGCCCGCCTGGGTGACAGCGTCAACCACGACGCGCTCGTGGTGTCGATCGCCGCCGGGCTGCCGACGCAGTGGCTCGCCGCCCGGCTCCCCGAGGGGGTCGGCGTCGTCCGGGTGATGCCGAACACGCCCGCGACGATCGGCCAGGGCGTGAGCGCCATCTCGCCGGGGGCCGGGGTCGGTCAGGACCGGCTCGACCTCGTCTCGCGGCTGTTCGCGGGTACCGGGCTCGTCGTCCAGGTCCCGGAGGACCTCCAGTCAGCGGTCACCGGGCTGTCCGGCTCGGGACCCGCCTACGTGTTCGCGATGATCGACGCGCTGGCCGAGGCCGGCACCGCGCTCGGCCTGCCGCGCGCCCTCGCGCTCCAGCTCGCCTCGCACACCGTCTCGGGCTCGGGCGCGTACGCGGCCCGGTCGGGGCAGCACCCGGCCCTGCTGCGAGAGGCGGTCTCCTCGCCGGGGGGCACGACGCTCGCCGCCCTCGGCGTGCTCGACGACCGCGCGGTCCGCGCCGCCTACGTCGCCGCCGTGCGGGCGGCGAGCGACCGCGCTGACGAGCTCGCCGCGGGCCTCGAGAGCCCGTCATGAGCCGGCCCGCCGGGATGACGGACGTCGCCCGGCTCGCCGGGGTCTCGCACCAGACGGTCTCGCGGGTCCTCAACGGCCACCCGAGCGTGCGCGAGTCGACCCGCGAGCGCGTGCTCGCGGCCATGGCCGAGCTCCACTACCGGCCCAACCGACTGGCCCGGGCGCTCGTCACGGCACGGTCGGGCCTGCTCGGCGTCGTCACCAGCGGCAGTGCGAAGTACGGTCCGATGTCGACGCTGCTGGCGATCGAGGAGGCCGCGCGCGGGAGCGAGTACGCCGTCCACGTGCGCGCCGTGCGCCGCGGGGCGGACGAGGCCCCCGGCACCCCGCCGGTGGCCGAGCTGGATGCCGCACTCGCGGGCCTCGACACCCAGGCCGTCGAGGCCGTCGTCGTCATCGCGCCGCGCGTCTCGGTGGTCGAGGCGCTCGCGGACATCGACTCGCGCGCGCCGCTGGTGCTCGTCGCGGCCGGCGTCGCTCCGACCGAGCGGTTCGACGTCGTCGCCGTCGATCAGGCGGCCGGCGCGCGTGCGGCCACGCGCCACCTGCTCGACCTCGGGCACACCCGGATCGCCCACCTGGCCGGCCCGAGCGACTGGTTCGACGCGCGCGAGCGCGCCCGCGGCTGGCGGGAGGAGCTGGCTGAGGCCGGTCTCGAGCCCGCCGCGGAGTGGGAGGGCGACTGGAGTGCCGAGGCCGGCTACCGGCTCGGCCTCCGCCTCGCGGACGACCCGGACCGGCCGACGGCGATCGTCGCGTCGAACGACCAGATGGCGCTCGGGCTGCTCCGCGCCTTCGCCGAGCGCGGTGTCGCGGTGCCCGGGGACGTGAGCGTCACGGGCTTCGACGACATCGAGGGCACCGGGTACTTCCTCCCGCCGCTCACCACCGTCCGGCAGGACTTCGAGGCCCTGGCCGGGCTCGTCATGGAGCGCGTGCTCGTGGCGGTTCCCGGCGGCGACGCCGCGTCGCGGACCGACGGGTCCGCGGCCGGCGGCCCCGAGCGGGCGCCGACCGCGCCGACGACGGTCCCGGAGCTCGTCGTCCGGGCGAGCACCGCCCCGCCGCGCGCTGGCTGACGCCCGGCCGCGCGTGGGCTGACGCACCGCCCCGCCGCGCGCTGGCTGACGCCCCCCGTCGCGGCTCGGGCTGACGCCCGACTCGCCGCGTCGGTTCGCGAGGCGCGGGCCGGACCCGAGGGCGGTCCGTGGCGATTGACTGCTGGGCCAGCCCCGAACGTGACCACCGCGATCGTGGGGTCCGACCGCGCCCGTCGTCGCCGTGGTCTCCGGAAGCGCCGTGGCCACGGGTGGGTCGGGTCGTGGGGGTGATCCGGTGTGTCGGTGGACGTGGGCGTCCTGCTGGCCACGGAGTGGTCGGGTCGCCCTGTGGACCCGGCCCCACGGTGGCCACAGCGAGACGCCGGACGGTCAACCCGGGGCCTGGTTCCCCGCCCTAGACACCGGACCCTGCGCCGCGGTGGCTGCGGCGCCGGAGTGGCACGGCTCGATGCCGACGAGCTGACCTCGACGCGCGCCGTGGCCCCGGGCGGGTCGGGTCGTGGGGGTGATCCGGTGTGTCGGTGGACGTGGGCGTCGTGCTGGCCACGGAGTGGCCTGGTGGCCCTGCGGGCTCGGCCCCACGGTGGCCACCGCGAGACCCCGGACCGGTCGAGCCGGAGCCAGGCTCCCCGACGCCTCAGCGGCCAGCCCTAGCCCCATCTCAGCGCTCGTCAGCCGGGCAGTCCCAGCCACTCGTCGACCTCGCGCAGCCACGCGCGCCGGTCCTGCTCCGGGGCCAGCGACGCCTCGATCGAGTCCCGCGCCAGCGCGGCGAGCGCGTCGTCGTCGAGCGCGTGGACGTGCCGCGCCGCCTCGTACTGCTCGACCAGCCGGGAGCCGAACAGCAGCGGGTCGTCGGCACCGAGCGCGATCCGGACGCCCGCTGCGCGCAGCGCGTCCAGCGGGACCGCCCGGGCCTCGTGGTAGACGCCGAGCGACACGTTGGACGCCGGGCACACCTCGGCCGCGATCCCGCGCTCGGCCAGCTCGGCCAGCAGCCGGGGGTCCTCGGCCGAGCGGACGCCGTGCCCGAGCCGCACGGGCCGCAGCTTCTCGACGACCTCGCGGACGTGCTCGGGGCCGAGGAGCTCGCCGCCGTGCGGGACACCCGGCAGCCCGGCGTCGCGCGCGATCCGGAACGCGGGCGCGAACTCGGCGGTGTCGCCGCGTCGCTCGTCGTTCGACAGGCCGAACGCGACGACGTCCCCGGAGCCGTCCCCGGCGTAGCGCGCCGCCAGCCTGGCCAGCGTCCGGGCCTCCAGCGGGTGGCGCATCCGGGAGCCGGCGACGACGATCCCGACCGACAGGCCGGTGTCCCGGGAAGCCGCGCGCGCCTCGTCCAGCACGATCTCCAGCGCGGGCGTGAGGCCGCCGACGTACGGCGCGTACGAGGTCGGGTCCACCTGGAGCTCGAGCCGCCGGGAGCCCTCCGCCGCGTCGTCGAGCACGGCCTCGCGGACGACGCGACGCATGGCGCTCTCGTTCCGCACGACGGCGCGGGCCGCGTCGTAGAGCCGCTGGAACCGGAACCAGCCGCGGACGTCCTGGGGCACGTCCGGCGCGTCGTCGAGCAGGGCGTCCGGCAGGCGCAACCCGGCCTCCGCGGCCAGCTCGACGACCGTCGCCTGGCGCATCGACCCGGTGAAGTGCAGGTGGAGGTGCGCCTTCGGGAGCCGGGCCAGGGGACGCATCACGCGAGTCTCGCACTTGATGAGACGGCTCTCATCCGCGTCTCACGCGGACCTCACCCGCCGGGTGTCGAGTGGAGACATGACGACGCTCGCCGCACTCCTCGTGCCGTACTCCGGCACCGACGCCGCGGGCGCGCGCACGCTCGTCGCGGCGGCGCTCGGTCTCGGGGGTGACGACCGGCCGGGTCGAGCTCCCGAGGGGCTCACGGTGCGCGTCGACCGGGTGCAGCCGAGGGCCGGGCACCTCAGCGTCGGGCTCGACGTCGCCTACTCGACGGACCTCGGCCCCCGGCGCGACTACCTCGTCGCGTCCGACGCGCCGGTCGCGATCGCCGCGGCGCACGCGGGCCGGGCCGCGCTCCTGCGGCCAGCTCCCGAGGCCGGCGACGAGGACGACGACCGGCGCGCGGGTTCCCGGCCCGGTGGAGTCGCGGTCGCGGAGGACGAGACCGGCACCCGCTCCGACTCGGTCGCCGTGTGGCGCCACCCGGCCGACCCCGAGCTGCCGGGCCTCGCTGCCGCCTGCACCCTCGCCGCCGTCCGGGCCGCGCTGCCCGACGCCGCCGGCCTCGAGGTCGTGACCTACCGGCCGCTGCGCCGGGCCGTGGTCCGCGTGACCGCAGCCGACGGCTCGGCGCTCGCCTACCTCAAGGTGGTCGCCCCGCGGCGGCTCGCCGGGCTCCGCGCACGGCACGAGCTGGTCGAGGAGGCGCCCGGCGCGGTGGAGTGCCTCGGCCCCGGCGTCCTCGCGCTGACCGCGCTGCCGGGCGTGCCGCTCACCGACCGCCTGGTCGCCGGCGCTCCGGTGCCGCCGCTCGCGCGGCTGCGGCCCCGGCCGGCAGGATCGGCCAGGTCGGTCGAGCCGGCCGCCGACATGACGCCCACCCCGCCCGGTCCGCCGGCGGTGCAGGCCTGGGCGGACACCCTCCCGACCCAGGTGGACGCGGCACGCGGCGTGCTCACCCCGGCCACGCACGCGCGGCTGGCCGTGCTCGCCGCCCGCGCCGGGAGCTCCTGGCGTCGTCATCGCGACGCCGTCGGCGCGACCGGCCTCGTCCACGGCGACCTGCACCCGGGCAACGTGCTGCTGACGGAGTCGGGCGACGTCGCCGGTCACCTCGACCTCGACCGTGCGGGGACCGGGCTCCTCGTCGACGACGACGCCTGCCTCCTCGCGCACACCGAGATCCTCGCGCTCGACCACCCCGGCGCGGGTGAGGCGCTCGCGGGCTGGTGGTCCCAGGTGCCGACGGACGACCCGGGGGTGCTCGCGGCGACGCGGGCCCGCGTCGCCGCCGTGCTGCTCACTCTCGTGCCCGTCCTCGCGCACCGCGCGTCCGACGTGCTCGATCTGGCCGAGCGACTGCTCGGTCCCGTCCCGCCGCCCCCGGTGGGGCCGTCACAGAAGGAGGAAGAACGATGAAGCGCACCACCTGGATCGTCGCCGGCGCCCTCGGGGCCGCCGGTGTGGTCGGCGGCTCGGTCATGGCCGCGGCCGACCCCGGCACGACGCCGCTCGGCCCGGCGGTCACGACGACGCCCGAGTCGAGCGCCACGACGACGCCGGCGCTGCCCGAGCCGACGCCGTCCACGCCAGCTCCCGTCGCCACCCCCGGGGTCACCGCGACCCCGGCCGTCGGCGACCCCGCGTTCGTCGGCGCGAGCTCGGCCATCACGACGGTCACGGCGCCATCGGTCGTCTCGCCGACGACGCAGGCCTCGCCGGTGACGCAGGTCTCGCCGGTGACGCAGGCCTCGCCCGTGACGCAGGCCTCGCCGGTCAGCCCGGTCTCGCCCGTCACGCAGCCGTCGCCCGCCACCCCGGCGTCGCCCGCGTCACCCGTCAGCCCGCAGTCGGCGGACTGACCGGACGCCGGCCGTCCACGGACTCCGGACGGCCGACAACGGCCCGCCCTGGGCCGTGGCCGGGTCGTCGCGACCCGGCCACCGAGGTCCCCGCTGCTCCCCCACGCGCGGCGGGGACCTCGCCGTCCTCTCGACCCACGGACCGACGACCCGACGCGCGCCCGCCAGCCCCCCGGCCGGATCAGCCCAGGCGGTATCCCGCGCCGCGCACGGTCGTGACGAGCTCGGCCCCGAGCTTGCGGCGCAGGTAGCGCACGTAGACGTCCACGACGTTGGACCCGGGGTCGAAGTCGTACCCCCACACCCGCGAGAGGAGCTGCTCCCGGCTCAGCACCTGCCCGGGGTGGCGCAGGAACGTCTCCGCGAGCGCGAACTCCCGCGCGGACAGCTCCACCTCTCGGTCCCCGACCCGTGCCCGGCGCGAGCGCAGGTCCAGCTCGACGTCGTCGTGTCGCAGCACGTCGCTCCGGGAGTCCCCGGCGGCACCCGTGCGCAGCCGCAGCCGGATCCGGGCGAGCAGCTCCTCGAACCGGAACGGCTTCGCCATGTAGTCGTCGGCGCCGCCCTCCAGGCCGGCGACGGTGTCGGTGACCGAGTCGCGCGCCGTGAGGATGATGATGGCCAGCTCCGCCCCCGCGGCCCGCAGGCGGCGCGCGACGTCGAGGCCGTCACCGTCGGGCAGCGACAGGTCGAGCACCATGAGGTCGAACTCGCCCGAGGCCGCCAGGTCGAACGCGTCACGGGCGCTCGCCGTGATCGTCGGCGTGAAGCCGGCGGCGCGCAGCCCCTTCGCGACGAACGCGGCGATGCGCTCGGAGTCCTCCACCACCAGGATCGCGGTCACGTCGGCCTTCCTCCCGTCAGCGGGAGCACGAGCGTCACGGTCGTCCCGGCGCCCGGCTCGGAGTCGATCTCGACGTCGCCCCCGTGCGCGAGCGCGATCGAGTGCACGATCGCGAGACCGAGGCCGGTGCTCTCGCGGGTGGCGTGGGCGCCCGTCGCGAACCGGTCGAGCACCCGACGCGTCTCCTGCGGCGAGATGCCGACGCCCTCGTCGCGCACCCACAGGAGGAGGTCGCCCTCCCGCCGGCGCGAGCCGACGGCCACCGTGCTGCCCGGCTCGGAGTAGCGCACGGCGTTGGCGGCGAGCTGGAGGAGGGCCTGCGTGACCCGGCGCGCGTCCAGCACCGCCTCGCCCTCGGCGAGCGCGTCGAGCCGCCAGCGGCGCTCGCCGAGCCCGCGGGCCTTCGCGAGGACGTCGTCCGTCAGGAGTGCGACGTCGACCGCCGCCGGCCGCAGGAAGTCGGGCCGGCCGGCGCGCGCGATCGTGACGAGGTCGTCGACGAGGGCGTCGGTGCGGTCGATCTCGTCCAGCGCCAGCCCGCGCACGGCCTCGACGTCGGCCGGGTCGCCGGCGTCCATGAGCTCCAGGTGGCCGCGCATGACGGTGAGCGGCGTGCGCAGCTCGTGGCCGACGTCGTCGAGCAGGCGGCGCTGGGCCGTGAAGGCCGCGTCCAGCCGGTCGAGCATCGCGTTGAAGGTGGTCGTGAGGGCGGCGAGCTCGTCGTCGCCGTCGACCGGGATGCGCCGGGACAGGTCCGTCGAGCTGACCTCCTGCGCGGTGCGCTGGAGCCGGCGCAGCGGTGCGAGGACGCGTCCGACGACGAACCAGGCCACGACGCAGCTCGCGGCGCTCGCCGCCGCGGCGACGAGCGCGAGCAGCCCGACCGCGCGGTTCACCTCGGCCAGCTCGGCGCCGCGGTCCACGACGACGATCATCGCCGAGGCGTCGGTCGAGCCGTCCGGCAGCTCGACGGCGACGGGGATGACGGCGACTCGGTAGTCGGCCTGGCGGGTGCTGACGGACTCGAGCGTCACCTGGTCGCGGTGCGCGGCGTCCGCGAGCGCGGCGAGCAGGTCGGGGTCGTCCTGGGCCGGGAACGGGTTGAGCTGGGCGTACTGGCGGGCGTCCCCGGTCGCGTCGATCGAGAACGCGGCCTCGTGATCGGCCGGGACGAACCGCTGGAGCGCGACGTAGAGCAGGGCGCGCGCCGAGGCGAACGGCAGGCCGGTCTCCGGGTCGACGTCGTCCGACGCGATCGCGCGAACCTCCGTCACGGTGCGGGCGAGCGAGTCCTCGATGCGGTCCTCGGCGCGCTCGCGCTCGAGCGCGAACCATGCGACGCCGGCTCCGGTGAACGCGAGCGCGACGAGGGCCAGCACGGCGAGCAGGATCCGCACCCGGATCGACGCGCGGGGCTCAGTCGTCGTCATCGTCGTCGTCCGGGTCGTCAGCGTGGTCGTCGTCGGGATCGTCGTCATCGTCATCGTCGTCGTCGTGCGGCGCGGGCGGTGGGACGGGGGAGGGCCGCGTCGTCGGGGCGGGCGACGGCGTGGCCGGCTCCGCCGGGGAGGCGGACGGCGACGGCGATGCGGGCGTCGTCGGGGCGGGTGACGGGGGTGGCGACGCCGATCCCGACGGGGCGGGCGACGGACCGGGCGCGCGGACGACGACCACGTCGCCGAGGGGGACGGTCGAGCGGTCCGCGCGGACGGCCGTCGCGGCCAGCCACGCGACGGCGACGAGCAGCACGAGGGCGAGCCCGCCCGTCGCGACGCGACGAGCGAGCACCCGCGCGCTCGTCCCGGCCCTCATCCCGGCATTCTCGCAACCGGCGATGAGAGGCGGATGAGAAGGGTGGCTACCGCGCGCGGCCGAGCAGCTCCGCGAGCCGCGTGACGCCCTCGACCAGCGCGTCGTCGCCGAGGGCGTACGACAGGCGCAGGTAGCCGCTCGGGCCGAACGCCTCGCCCGGCACGACGGCCACCTCGGCGCGGGCGAGGACGAGCTCGGCCAGCTCGGCCGACGTCGTCGGACGCTCGCCGTCGATCTCCCGGCCGAGCAGGTCCCGGACCGACGGGTAGACGTAGAACGCGCCCTTCGGCGTCGGGCACTGGACGCCCGGGATCGCGTCGAGCGCCGCGACGATCGTGCGGCGGCGGCGGTCGAACGCCTCGCGCATCCGCTCGACGACGTCGAGGGGGCCCGTGAGCGCGGCGATCGCGGCGCGCTGGGAGACGTTCGCCACGTTCGACGTGAGGTGCGACTGCAGGTTGGTCGCGGCCTTGACGACGTCGGTCGGGCCGGTCAGCCAGCCGACCCGCCACCCGGTCATGGCGTAGGTCTTGGCGACGCCGTTGAGGACGACCGTCTGGTCGGCGAGCTCGGGCACGGCACGCAGGATCGGCGTGAACACCGCGTCGTCGTACACGAGGTGCTGGTAGATCTCGTCCGTCACGACCCAGACGCCGTGCTCCAGGGCCCACCGGCCGATCGCCTCGATCTGCTCGGGGGAGTAGACGGCGCCGGTCGGGTTGCTGGGGGAGCACAGGAGCAGGGCCTTCGTGGCCGGCGTGCGCGCTGCCTCGAGCTGGTCGACCGTCACCAGGTAGTCCTGCTCGGGACCGGCGAACACCTCGACCGGGACACCGCCGGCCAGCGCGATGGTCTCGGGGTAGGTCGTCCAGTACGGCGCCGGGAGGATGACCTCGTCGCCCGGGTCGACCAGCGTCGCGAACGCCTCGTAGACCGCCTGCTTGCCGCCGTTCGTCACGAGCACGTCCGACGGGGCGACCTCGTACCCGCCGTCGCGCAGCGTCGCGGCCGCGATCGCCTCCTTGAGCTCCGGCAGGCCGCCCGCGGGCGTGTAGCGGTGGTTGACCGTGTCGTGGCAGGCGCGCGCGGCCGCCTCGACCACGTAGTCGGGCGTCGGGAAGTCGGGCTCACCGGCGCCGAATCCGATGACGGGTCGGCCCGCCGCCTTGAGCGCCTTCGCCTTCGCGTCGACGGCCAGCGTCGCGGACGGGGCGATCGCCCCGATCCGGGAGCTCACGCGTCGCGTGGGCACCGGGTGCGACGGGCTGGCGGAGGGGCTGGAGGAGGAGGCCTCGGTGGTCACGGCCCCTATCGTGTCACGTCGGTTCGACCTGCCGGGCCCCGTCGCGTACAGTGGACCCCCGGTGCTTCCGGACACCACGCTGACGCGCGCCTCGTGCGCCCGGTCGTGGAGCCCGGTCGAGCCGTAGGGCAGTGGCGCAATTGGTAGCGCACCGGTCTCCAAAACCGGCGGTTGTGGGTTCGAGTCCCGCCTGCCCTGCTCGAGGGATCGCCCCGCGCGGGGCGTCCTCACGACGCCCGTGGCGCCCGACCTCTCGGGCGCCGGACGGCCACGACCACGAAGGAGGGGACATGAGCGAGACGCACGCGACTGCACCCAAGCCGCGCAAGGGCGAGCAGCGCCCCAGCCTCTTCGCCCGGATCGCCCTCTTCGTGCGGCAGGTCATCTCCGAGCTGCGCAAGGTCGTGACGCCGACCCGCAACGAGCTCGTCAACTTCACCATCGTCGTCGTCGTGTTCGTGCTCGTGTGCATGGCCTTCGTCGCCGGCATCGACTTCATCTTCGGACAGCTCGTCCTGAAGGTGTTCGGGGCCTGACGTCGCTCGCCGGGCCGGTCGCGGCCCGTGTCGCAGCCGAGCCCACGCGTGGATCACTGAGAGAAAGCAGGTCGGACGTGTCCGAGACGCCCCAGACTCCTGACGAGCTCGTCGAGGAGGTCGCGCTCGCGGCCGCCGAGGCCGAGACCGACGTCGCGGAGGAGGCAGCGCAGGCCGTCGAGTCCGCCGCGGAGTCGATCGACGCCGCCGAGGCCGACGTCGTCGAGGAGACCGTCGAGGTCGAGGAGGCCGAGGAGGAGATCGACCCGACCGAGGCGTTCCGCCGCGAGCTCTCGCGTCAGCCCGGCGACTGGTACGTCGTGCACTCCTACGCCGGCTACGAGCGCTCGGTGAAGTCGAACCTCGCCGCCCGCATCGCGACGCTCAACATGGAGGACTTCATCTTCCAGATCGAGGTCCCGATGGAGGAGGTCGTCGAGGTCAAGGCCAGCGGCCAGAAGAAGGTCGTCGAGCGCGTCCGGATCCCCGGCTACGTCCTCGTCCGGATGGACCTCACCGACGAGTCGTGGGGCGCGGTCCGGCACACGCCGGGCGTCACCGGCTTCGTCGGCCAGGCGCACTCGCCCGTCCCGCTGACCCTCAACGAGGTCGTCTCGATGCTCGCCCCGGCGCAGCAGACGAAGGCCAAGGAGAAGGCGGCGACCGCGGCGGCCAAGGGCGCGCCCATCGAGATCGCGTTCTCGGTCGGCGAGTCCATCACCGTCACCGACGGTCCGTTCGAGGGCATGCCGGCCACGATCTCGGAGATCCAGCCCGAGTCGGCCAAGCTCAAGGTCCTCGTCTCGATCTTCGGCCGGGACACCCCGGTCGAGCTCTCGTTCGGCCAGGTCGCCAAGATCTGAGCCGGATCCCGTCCGCGTCCTGCCCGCAGGCGCGGACGGACCCGCTCGCCCCGCCGGGGCGAGCGTCTGCAACCGGGTCATCGCCCACGGCGTCGGCCCACACCTAGGAGAGACACATGCCTCCCAAGAAGAAGGTCTCCGGCTACATCAAGCTCCAGATCAAGGCCGGTGCGGCCAACCCCGCCCCGCCGATCGGTCCGGCGCTCGGTCAGCACGGCGTCAACATCATGGAGTTCTGCAAGGCCTACAACGCCGCCACCGAGGCGCAGCGTGGCGACGTGATCCCGGTCGAGATCACCGTCTACGAGGACCGTTCGTTCACGTTCATCCTCAAGACGCCGCCGGCCGCCGAGCTCATCAAGAAGGCCGCCGGCCTCGCCAAGGCGTCCTCCACCCCGAGCCGCACCACGGCCGGCCAGATCACGCGCGACCAGGTCCGCGAGATCGCCACCACCAAGATGCCCGACCTCAACGCGAACGACCTCGCGGCCGCCGAGAAGATCATCGAGGGCACCGCGCGCTCGATGGGCATCACGGTCGCCGAGTAGGGCACCCGCCACACGGCACCAAGACCCGCGTCTCCTCGTGAGACGCACCGTGGGAGGACCACCCGGTCCGTCAACCACACCTGCACCGCCGGGCACACGAGCCCGGCCTGAGAAGGGAGCAGCAATGCCCAAGCACGGCAAGGCCTACCGCAAGGCGGCCACCGGTATCGACCGCTCGACCACCTACTCCCCGCTGGCCGCGATGCGCCTGGCGAAGGAGACGGCGACGGCGAAGTTCGACCCGACGGTCGAGGTGGCGTTCCGCCTCGGCGTCGACCAGCGCAAGGCGGACCAGATGGTGCGCGGCACCGTCAACCTCCCGCACGGCACGGGCAAGACGGCCCGCGTCGTCGTCTTCGCCGTCGGCGAGCGCGCGCAGCAGGCCATCGACGCCGGTGCCGACGAGGTCGGTGGCGACGAGCTCATCGAGAAGGTCGCCGCCGGCTACACCGACTTCGACGCCGCGATCGCGACGCCGGACCTCATGGGCAAGGTCGGCCGCCTCGGCCGCGTCCTCGGCCCGCGCGGTCTCATGCCGAACCCGCGCACCGGCACCGTGACGATGGACGTGGCGAAGGCCGTGTCCGAGATCAAGGGTGGCCGGATCGAGTTCCGCGTCGACAAGCACGGCAACCTCCACGTGATCGTCGGGAAGGCCTCCTTCTCCGACGCGCAGCTCGCCGAGAACTACGCGGCGGTGCTCGAGGAGATCCTGCGTCTCAAGCCGTCCTCCTCCAAGGGCCGCTACCTGCTCAAGGGCACCGTCGCCACGACGATGGGCCCCGGCATCCCGCTCGACGTGACGCGCACGCGCAACGTCGCCGCCGAGGACGCCGCCTGAGCTCGAGGGCTTTCCGAGCTCTCCCCGAGGGCCCCGACCGGTTCGCCGGTCGGGGCCCTCGGGCGTTCCGGCGGGGTCGGTCGGGGCGCCGGAGATCCCCGGGAGGGTCCGCGGGAATGGTGCCGGCGTGGTGCCGATGCCCCCTCCCGCCGGATGACGACGCCCGTGGACGGGGCACCCTCCCGCGTCCTGTACGATGGTCCGCGTACCCCAGACCGCCGGTCATTCGGTTGCGCCCTCGTCCGCACGGACGATGACGTCTCCGGGTCGAAGCTCCCACGGGAAGCCTGCGCAGGTGCGATGTTCGACACGCGTCATGCTCGATCACGATCGAGCCGCGTTCCTTCGAGCCCCGCGCCTGTGCGCGGGGCTCTTTCTCGTTCCGAGCGGAGAGACCGACGGTCGCCACCGAAAGGAATGCCATGGCGAGGCCCGACAAGGCGGCAGCCGTCGCAGAGCTCACCGAGCTCTTCCGCGGCTCCAGCGCTGCGGTGCTCACCGAGTACCGCGGCCTCACGGTCGCCCAGCTCAAGCAGCTGCGCAAGGCCCTCGGGGCCGAGGCGCAGTACGCCGTGGCGAAGAACACGCTGGCCGCGATCGCGGCGCGCGAGGCCGGTCTCGAGAGCTTCGCTGAGCAGCTCTCCGGCCCGAGCGCCATCGCCTTCGTCTCCGGGGACCCGGTGACGGCGGCCAAGGGTCTGCGTGACTTCGCCAAGGCGAACCCGGCACTGGTCGTCAAGGCCGGTGTGCTCGACGGCAAGGAGATCACTCCTGCCGAGATCACCGCACTCGCCGACCTGGAGTCGCGCGAGGTGCTGCTGGCCAAGGCGGCCGGTGCGATGAAGGCGAAGCTCTTCCAGGCTGCGTACGTCTTCACCGCTCCCGCGTCGCAGGCGGTCCGCACCATCGAGGCCCTGCGCGAGAAGCAGGCCGCTGCCTGATCCGTCCGGACAGGCAGACGTTTCACCCCACCTCTCGCGCAGCACGCGCAGAAGTCATCACAGGAAGGAACGCCCATCATGGCGAAGCTCACCGCTGACGAGCTCATCGACGCTTTCAAGGAGCTCACCCTCATCGAGCTCTCGGACTTCGTGAAGAAGTTCGAGGAGGTCTTCGAGGTCACGGCCGCCGCTCCGGCCGCCGTTGCCGTCCAGGCCGTTGCCGGCGCCTCCGACGCTCCCGCCGAGGAGGAGGAGAAGACCGAGTTCGACGTCATCCTCGAGGAGGTCGGCTCGCAGAAGATCGCCGTCATCAAGGAGGTGCGCGCCATCACGGGTCTCGGCCTGAAGGAGGCGAAGGACCTCGTCGACGGCGCTCCGAAGCCGGTCCTCGAGGCCGCCAACAAGGAGGCCGCGGACAAGGCCAAGGAGCAGCTCGAGGGCGCTGGCGCCAAGGTCACCATCAAGTGATCTGAGGCCACCTCAGCTCCACGCATCACGCAGCGGGGCCCGCACCGAAAGGTGCGGGCCCCGCTGTCGTTCGTCCAGAGGCCAGAGGCCAGAGGCCGGGGGCCGGGCCGGGCCGGTGACGCGGGGGCGATGCCGGTGGCCGTGGCGCGCGCCGTGGCCACCGTGGGGCCGGGTGTCCGAGGGCATGCGGGCCGGCGGTGGTCGCCGCCGTCACCGTGGCCACTGGAAATCCGGGCCGGTGGGGTGAGCCGGTGCGTGGGTAGCCACGGCGGACCGGACGGGCGGGGAGTGGCCGTGGGAGTGGCCGTGGGGTGGGCCGTGGCCACCGTGGCCACCGTGGCCACCGTGGCCACCGTGGGGCCGGGTGTCCGAGGGCATGCGGGCCGTCGGTGGTCAACGCGGCGTCCGTGGCCACCGTGGGGCCGGGTCGGCGGGGTGAGCCGGTGCGTGCGTGGCCACGGCGGACCGGACGGGCCGGGAGTGGTCGTGGCGTACGCGGTGGCCACCGTGGGGCCGGGTGTCCGAGGGCATGCGGGCCGGCGGGGGTCAACGCGGCGTCCGTGGCCACTGGAGGTCCGGGCCGGTGGGGTGAGCCGGTGCGTGCGTGGCCACGGCGAACTGGACGGGCCGGGAGCAGTCGTGGCGCGCGCCGTGGCCCCCGTGGCGCCGGGGCGTCCGAGCCCCCGCCGAGCCCCCAACGACCCGGAGTTGACCTGGCTTCCGCGCTCAGGTATGCTCGCGCTTTGCGCTGCCTTGTGCCCCCTCATCCCAGGAACACGTCGTGCTGCCCGCGGTTCGGTGCCGGATTCCGGCTCGGTCCCAGGCTGACAGACCACGTCCCGGGTGTCCAGGGAACCACGCGGCGGCGCGCGAGAACACCCTTTTCGTGGGGAAGGATCCCTCTTGGCTGCCTCGAGCAACCCTTCGATCGCTGACGCCATCGCCAACCGCACCGCTTCGCGAAGGGTTTCCTTCGCCAAGATCACGGAGCCCCTCCAGGCTCCCGACCTCCTCGGACTCCAGCTCGACAGCTTCGACTGGCTCCTCGGCAACGAGCGCTGGCAGGCGCGTGTCGAGGCCGCGGCGGAGCGCAACCAGCCCGTCCCGAGCACGTCGGGCCTCGAGGAGATCTTCGAGGAGATCTCTCCCATCGAGGACCTGGGCCAGTCCATGGAGCTCCGCTTCAAGGACCACCGCTTCGAGCCGCCGAAGTACACGGCCGAGGAGTGCAAGGAGAAGGACTTCACCTTCTCCGCGCCGCTCTTCGTCACGGCGGAGTTCACGAACTTCGTCACGGGCGAGATCAAGTCGCAGACCGTGTTCATGGGCGACTTCCCGCTCATGACCGACCGCGGCACGTTCATCATCAACGGCACCGAGCGCGTCGTCGTCTCGCAGCTCGTCCGCTCGCCCGGCGTCTACTTCGAGCGCATCGCCGACAAGACGTCCGACAAGGACGTGCTGTCGGTGAAGATGATCCCGAGCCGCGGCGCGTGGCTCGAGTTCGAGATCGACAAGCGCGACGCCGTCGGCGTGCGCATCGACCGCAAGCGCAAGCAGTCCGTCACCGTCTTCCTCAAGGCGCTCGGCCTCACCGAGGGCGAGATCCGCGAGCAGTTCGCCGACTTCCCCGTCGTGCTCGAAACGCTCGAGAAGGACACGGTCAAGACGCAGGACGAGGCGCTGCTCGACATCTACCGGAAGATCCGTCCGGGCGAGCCGCCGACCATCGAGGCCGGCCGCAACCTCCTCGACAACTTCTACTTCAACCCGAAGCGCTACGACCTCGCGAAGGTCGGCCGCTACAAGCTGAACAAGAAGCTCGGTCGCACCGCCCCGCTCTCGGACTCGGTGCTCACCCCCGAGGACATCGTCGCGACGATCAAGTACCTCGCGGCGCTGCACCGCGGCATCGACGAGGTCGACCTCGGCACCTCCGAGGCCCCGGCCGTCGTGCGCGTCGAGACGGACGACATCGACCACTTTGGCAACCGCCGCATCCGCGCGGTCGGCGAGCTCATTCAGAACCAGGTCCGCACGGGCCTGTCCCGGATGGAGCGCGTGGTCCGCGAGCGCATGACGACGCAGGACATCGAGGCGATCACGCCGCAGACGCTCATCAACATCCGGCCGGTCGTCGCCTCCATCAAGGAGTTCTTCGGCACGAGCCAGCTCTCCCAGTTCATGGACCAGAACAACCCCCTGGCGGGCCTCACGCACAAGCGTCGCCTGAGCGCCCTCGGCCCGGGTGGTCTGAGCCGTGACCGGGCGAGCATGGAGGTCCGTGACGTCCACCCGTCGCACTACGGCCGCATGTGCCCGATCGAGACCCCCGAGGGTCCGAACATCGGTCTCATCGGCTCGCTCGCGACGTACGCGCGGATCAACCCGTTCGGCTTCGTCGAGACGCCGTACCGCAAGGTGATCGACGGCGTCGTGACCGACGAGGTCGTCTACCTCACGGCCGACGACGAGGACCGTCACGTCATCGCGCAGGCCAACGCGCCGCTGACCGACGACAACACCTTCGCCGAGAAGAACGTCCTCGTCCGCGCCGGTGGTGAGGAGGCCGTCCTGGTCCCCGCCGACGAGGTGGACTACATGGACGTCTCCCCGCGCCAGATGGTGTCGGTCGCCACCGCGATGATCCCGTTCCTCGAGCACGACGACGCGAACCGCGCCCTCATGGGCGCGAACATGCAGCGCCAGGCGGTGCCGCTGGTCCGCTCCGAGGCCCCGCTCGTCGGGACCGGCATGGAGCGCCGCGCGGCGATCGACGCCGGCGACGTCATCGTCGCCCACACCCCCGGTGTGGTCACGGAGGTCTCGGCCGACGGGATCGTCGTCATGCACGACGACGGGACGCACTTCACCTACCGCGTCGCGAAGTTCCAGCGCTCCAACCAGGGCACGTCCTACAACCAGCGCGTGCTGGTCGACGAGGGCCAGCGCGTCGAGGTGGGCTCCGTGCTCGCCGACGGGCCGGCGACGGACGAGGGCGAGCTCGCGCTCGGCCGCAACCTCCTCGTCGGGTTCATGTCGTGGGAGGGCCACAACTACGAGGACGCCATCATCCTGAGCCAGCGGCTCGTCTCGGAGGACATCCTCTCCTCGATCCACATCGAGGAGCACGAGGTCGACGCCCGCGACACCAAGCTGGGTCCGGAGGAGATCACCCGCGACATCCCGAACGTCTCCGACGAGGTCCTCGCCGACCTCGACGAGCGCGGCATCGTCCGGATCGGTGCCGAGGTCGGGTCGGGCGACGTCCTGGTCGGCAAGGTCACGCCCAAGGGTGAGACCGAGCTGACGCCGGAGGAGCGCCTGCTCCGCGCCATCTTCGGGGAGAAGTCCCGCGAGGTGCGCGACACGTCCCTCAAGGTGCCGCACGGCGAGCAGGGCACGGTCATCGGCGTGCGCGAGTTCAACCGCGAGGACGGCGACGAGCTGCCCCCGGGGGTCAACCAGCTCGTCCGCGTCTACGTCGCCCAGCGCCGCAAGATCACGGACGGTGACAAGCTCGCCGGCCGTCACGGCAACAAGGGTGTCATCTCGAAGATCCTGCCCGTCGAGGACATGCCGTTCCTCGAGGACGGGACGCCGCTCGACGTCATCCTCAACCCGCTCGGCGTGCCCGGCCGCATGAACGTCGGCCAGGTCATGGAGACCCACCTCGGGTGGGTCGCCAAGAACGGCTGGGACGCGTCGCTCGACGGCGACGCCGGCAAGGACGGCGTCCCGGGCTGGGCGAAGCACCTGCCCGCCTCGGCCCTCGCGGCCGAGCCGGGCACGACGGTTGCGACGCCGGTCTTCGACGGTGTGCGCGAGGAGGAGCTCGCGGGTCTGCTCGACTCGACGCTCCGCACGCGCGACGGGGTCCAGCTGGTCAACTCCAGCGGCAAGGCGCGGCTGTTCGACGGCCGCTCCGGCGAGCCGTTCCCGGAGCCGATCTCGATCGGCTACATGTACATCCTCAAGCTGCACCACCTGGTGGACGACAAGATCCACGCGCGTTCCACCGGTCCGTACTCGATGATCACCCAGCAGCCGCTCGGTGGTAAGGCGCAGTTCGGTGGCCAGCGGTTCGGCGAGATGGAGGTGTGGGCCCTCGAGGCGTACGGCGCCGCCTACGCGCTGCAGGAGCTGCTCACCATCAAGTCGGACGACGTCCCGGGCCGCGTCAAGGTCTACGAGGCGATCGTCAAGGGCGAGAACATCCCCGAGCCGGGCATCCCCGAGTCCTTCAAGGTGCTCATCAAGGAGATGCAGTCGCTGTGCCTGAACGTCGAGGTCCTCTCGGCCGACGGCACGCTCATCGAGATGCGCGACACGGACGAGGAGGTCTACCGGGCCGCCGAGGAGCTCGGGATCGACCTGTCCCGCCGTCCTGACGCCAGCAACATCGACGAGATCTGATCCCGGGCGCGGTCCTGTCGGCGTCGCTCGACGACCCGACAGGACCCCCGACCGGCCGGCCGGCGCCTCGGACACGAGGCCCGGCGGCCGGGGATCGGATCCCACCCCATTCGATTGACCGGTGACACACCGAAGGAAGTAGGACACCTTGCTCGACGTCAACCTGTTCGACGAGCTGCGGATCGGCCTCGCGACGGCCGATGACGTGCGCACCTGGTCGCACGGCGAGGTCAAGAAGCCGGAGACGATCAACTACCGCACGCTCAAGCCCGAGAAGGACGGCCTGTTCTGCGAGCGCATCTTCGGTCCCACGCGGGACTGGGAGTGCTCGTGCGGCAAGTACAAGCGCGTGCGCTTCAAGGGCATCGTCTGCGAGCGCTGCCAGGTCGAGGTGACGCGCTCGAAGGTCCGCCGTGAGCGGATGGGCCACATCGAGCTCGCGGCGCCCGTGACGCACATCTGGTACTTCAAGGGCGTCCCCTCGCGCCTCGGGTACCTGCTCGACCTCGCCCCGAAGGACCTGGAGAAGGTCATCTACTTCGCGGCGCACATGATCACGGCCGTCGACGCCGAGCGTCGTTCGCAGGACCTCGCGTCGCTGCAGAACGAGATCGACATCGAGAAGGCGCAGATCACCAAGCGGCTCGACGGCGACATCTCCGAGCGGACCAAGAAGCTCGAGTCCGACCTGGCCGAGCTCGAGGCCGAGGGCGCCAAGGCCGACGTGCGCAAGAAGGTGCAGCAGTCCGCCGAGCGCGAGATGCAGCAGCTGCGCAACCGGTCCAAGCAGGAGACCGAGCGTCTCGAGCGCGTCTGGGACCGGTTCAAGAACCTCAAGGTCGCCGACCTCGAGGGCGACGAGATGCTCTACCGCGAGCTCGAGGCGCGCTACGGCTCGTACTTCGAGGGTGCGATGGGCGCCGAGGCGATCAAGCGTCGCCTCGAGACCTTCGACCTCGAGGCCGAGGCCGAGACGCTGCGCGAGATCATCCGCACGGGCAAGGGCCAGCGCAAGACCCGCGCCCTCAAGCGGCTCAAGGTCGTCAACGCGTTCCTCACGACGACGAACTCCCCGCTCGGCATGGTGCTCGACTGCATCCCGGTGATCCCGCCGGACCTGCGCCCGATGGTCCAGCTCGACGGTGGCCGCTTCGCGACCTCCGACCTGAACGACCTGTACCGCCGCGTCATCAACCGGAACAACCGGCTCAAGCGTCTGCTCGACCTCGGCGCGCCCGAGATCATCGTGAACAACGAGAAGCGGATGCTCCAGGAGGCCGTCGACGCGCTGTTCGACAACGGCCGCCGCGGCCGCCCGGTCACGGGCCCCGGCAACCGCCCGCTCAAGTCCATCTCGGACATGCTCAAGGGCAAGCAGGGGCGCTTCCGCCAGAACCTGCTCGGCAAGCGCGTCGACTACTCGGGCCGCTCGGTCATCGTCGTCGGCCCGCAGCTCAAGCTGCACCAGTGCGGTCTGCCCAAGCAGATGGCGCTCGAGCTGTTCAAGCCGTTCGTGATGAAGCGTCTCGTCGACCTCAACCACGCGCAGAACATCAAGAGCGCCAAGCGGATGGTCGAGCGCGCGCGTCCCGTCGTGTGGGACGTGCTCGAGGAGGTCATCACGGAGCACCCGGTGCTGCTCAACCGCGCACCCACGCTGCACCGTCTCGGCATCCAGGCGTTCGAGCCCCAGCTCGTCGAGGGCAAGGCGATTCACCTGCACCCGCTCGTCTGCGCGGCGTTCAACGCCGACTTCGACGGCGACCAGATGGCCGTCCACCTGCCCCTGAGCGCCGAGGCGCAGGCCGAGGCCCGCATCCTCATGCTCTCGAGCAACAACATCCTCAAGCCGTCGGACGGTCGTCCGGTGACCATGCCGTCGCAGGACATGATCATCGGTCTGTTCCACCTCACGTCCGACCGTGAGGACGCAAAGGGCGCCGGCCGCTCGTTCTCCTCGATCGCCGAGGCGATCATGGCGTTCGACGCCGGGGAGCTGGACCTGAACGCCGAGATCAAGGTCCTCATGGACGACCTCGTGCCGCCGGTCGGCTACGAGGCGCCGGAGGGCTGGGAGAGCGGCGACACGATCCTCTTCGGGACGACGCTGGGCCGCGCGCTGTTCAACGAGACCCTCCCGGTCGACTACCCGTACGTCAACGGGGTCGTCGGCAAGAAGGAGCTCTCGGTCATCGTCAACGACCTGGCCGAGCGCTACCCGAAGGTGGAGGTGGCCGCGAGCCTCGACGCCCTCAAGGCGGCGGGGTTCCAGTGGGCGACCCGCTCGGGCCTCACCATCGCGTTCTCCGACGTCGTGCCCCCGGACACCAAGCCGGAGATCCTCGACCGGTACGAGGACGCGGCCGCGAAGGTCCAGGCGCAGTTCGACCTGGGTCTCATCACGGACGAGGAGCGTCGCAGCGAGCTCATCGACATCTGGACCAAGGCGACCGACGAGGTCGACGAGGCGATGCGCGCCAACTTCCCGACGCGCAACACCATCCAGCGGATGGTCACCTCGGGTGCTCGTGGTAACTGGATGCAGGTCCGCCAGATCGCCGGTATGCGCGGCCTCGTGGCGAACCCGAAGGGTGAGATCATCCCGCGTCCGATCACCTCGAACTACCGCGAGGGCCTCTCGGTGCTCGAGTACTTCATCGCGACGCACGGCGCCCGCAAGGGTCTGGCCGACACCGCTCTGCGGACGGCCGACTCGGGCTACCTCACGCGCCGCCTCGTCGACGTCTCCCAGGACGTCATCATCCGCGAGGAGGACTGCGGCACCGAGCGCGGCCTCGTCATGACGATCGCGGAGAAGGACTCCACCGGCAAGGCCTACCGGGCCGAGACGGTCGAGACCTCGGCCTACGCACGGACCCTCGCGGTCGACGTGGTGGGCGAGGACGGCGAGGTGCTCGCGAACGCGGGCGAGGACGTCGGCGACGTCGTCATCGAGAAGCTCGTCGAGCACGGGATCGAGACCATCAAGGTCCGCTCCGTCCTCACCTGCGCCTCGCGGGTCGGCACGTGCGCGATGTGCTACGGCCGCTCGCTGGCCACGGGCAAGCTCGTCGACGTCGGCGAGGCGGTCGGCATCATCGCCGCCCAGTCCATCGGCGAGCCCGGCACCCAGCTGACGATGCGGACGTTCCACACCGGTGGTGTGGCGGCGGCCGAGGACATCACGCAGGGTCTGCCGCGCGTCCAGGAGCTGTTCGAGGCCCGCACCCCCAAGGGTGAGGCCCCGATCTCCGAGGCCGCCGGCCGCGTCCGGATCGACGACACGGAGCGCACGCGCAAGCTCGTCGTGACGCCCGACGACGGCAGCGAGGAGCTGGCCTACCCGGTCTCCAAGCGCTCGCGGCTGCTCATCTCCGACGGCGACCACGTCGCGGTCGGGCAGCAGCTCGTCGCCGGTGCGGTCGACCCCAAGAAGGTGCTGCGCATCCTCGGCCCGCAGGCCGTGCAGAAGCACCTCGTTCAGCAGGTCCAGGAGACCTACCGGAGCCAGGGCGTCGACATCCACGACAAGCACATCGAGGTCATCGTCCGGCAGATGCTGCGTCGCGTGACCGTGCTCGACTCGGGTGACTCCGACCTGCTGCCGGGTGAGCTCGCCGAGCGCTCCCGGTTCGAGGAGGAGAACCGCCGCGTCGTCTCCGAGGGCGGCACGCCGGCCTCGGGCCGCCCGGAGCTCATGGGGATCACCAAGGCGTCGCTCGCCACGGACTCCTGGCTCTCGGCCGCCTCCTTCCAGGAGACGACCAAGGTGCTCACCGAGGCCGCGATGTCGGGTCGCTCCGACTCGCTGCTCGGCCTCAAGGAGAACGTCATCCTCGGTAAGCTCATCCCCGCCGGGACGGGCCTTCCGCGGTACCGCGACGTGTCGGTCGAGCCGACCGAGGAGGCGAAGGCCGAGCTGTACCCGGCCTTCGGCTACGACGACATCGAGTACCTGCCGATGTCCTACGAGACCGGCTCCGGCGAGGCGATCGCCCTCGAGGAGCTCGACCTCGGTCGCGGCTTCGACGACTACCGCTGACGCGTCGCGCCGCGCTCGGCACGGCGTGCGCCCAGCACGAACGGCGGGCCGCCACCCCACGGGGTGGCGGCCCGCCGTTCGTGTAGCCTCGCCGACAGTCGCGCGCCACGGTCGGGCGGCGACGACCGGGCGGGGAGGAGCACCATGACGACGGTCGATCCCGAGGCGCTCGTGACCGCGGGCAGCCAGGTCCTGGGGCACTCCGTCTCCCTGGGGACGGCGTGGCAGGACGGGTCCGCGACCATCGTGGGTCTTGCCACGGCCGCGGCCGGGTTCTCCGCCGGGAGCACCGCGGCCGGCGCCGCCGTCATCTCGGCGCACGTCGGGTGCTCCGAGGCCGCCGACTCGGCGCTCGACACCCTGCGGGCCGTGCTCGAGGTGGCCGCCGACAGCCTCTACACGTGCGGGTTCGGCTACGGCAGCACGGACGAGGACGCGGCGGCGAGATTCGAGCAGCGATGAGCCAGGGCCTCTGGGACCTGCGCGCCGACCCCGGGCAGATCGAGACGGCGGCCACGGCGTGGTCGGACGTCGCGCGCAGCGTGAGCACCGTGGCCGACGGCGCGCGCGCCGACATGGCGAACCCGCTGGAGACCTGGGAGGGGGAGGCGGCGGACGCGTACGACGAGCGCCGGCGCGCGCTCGTCCGGGACCTCGACGAGGCGGCGGACATCGCGGCCGCCCTCGCGCGGACGATGCAGAGCGTCGCCGGAACGGTGACGGCGGCCCAGGGACGCCTCGACTCGAGCTGGGGTGACGTCATGAGCTTCGAGCGCCGGGTCCTGTCCGACGGCAGCCTGTGGTTCGTCACCGAGACCGAGGAGGACCAGGCCATCGTGCGCTCGGCCGTCACGGCGGCCGAGGGCGTACGGGCGGAGCTGGACGGCTCGCTCGTCGCCCTCGAGGGTGAGGTCGCCTCGGCCACGGCGCGCTGGGACGCGCTCACGCAGACCTGGTGGAGCTTCACCCTTGGCGGGTCGTTCTTCGACCCGGGCGACGAGCTGGACCTGACCGGCATCGGCATCGTCGAGATCGACGGCGCGATCATGCTGCGCGGCGGCGAGGGCGACGAGCGCATCACCGTGACGATCGACCCGGAGACCGGGGAGCAGATCGTCACCGTCACGAAGCTCTCCTTCAGCACCGTCGACGGTGAGCGCGTGATGACCGAGGGGGAGTCGCGCACCTTCCGCCTGCCAGCCGGCGAGGAGCTCGTGCTCCACGGCGGCGGTGGGAACGACATCATCACGCTGCCGCGGGACTCGCGGCTGCGGTTCACCGCGCTCGGCGGCGAGGGGGCGGACATCATCACGGGCGGCGGGGGTCGCGACCGCCTCTTCGGCCTCGGGGGCGAGGACGTCATCAAGGCGGGCGGTGGCGGTGACTACGTCTCGGGCGGCGCCGAGGCCGACTACCTCGACGGCCAGGGTGGTGACGACCGCATCTTCGGCGGCGAGGGCCGGGACACGCTCTACGGGCTCGGCGGGGACGACCACCTCAGCGGCGGCCGCGACGAGGACTTCCTCGAGGGCGGTGCCGGCAACGACGTGCTCTCGGGAGGCCACGGCGCCGACGTGCTCTCCGGCGGTCGCGGCAGGGACGAGATCTCGGGCGGTGCGGGCGACGACGTCAGCTACGGCGGTCTTGGCGAGGACCGGACCATCGGCGGTACGGGCCGGGACACGAGCCACGACGACCGGCGGGCGGATGGCTCGACCAACGAGGTCAACGTCAACCTCCAGATCCCCGCGGACACCGAGCACATCACGATCACCGGGTCGCCGGAGTTCATCGAGCGCGTGAGGGCCGATCTCGACCTCCTGCGCTCCTCACCGACCGGGCAGCAGTTGCTCGCCAACCTCTCGGAGAAGTACGACGACTCGGGGAGCTGGTTCTTCGGGCTCGGTCGGAAGTCGCTGGACATCCGCGAGCTCGTCCCGGCCGACGAGCACGGCGGACAGGGCGACCCCTGGTACGAGAACTCCTACGCCAACGGGAGCGGCAACCCCCACGTGATCCAGTACCTTCCGTCGATCGACGACTTCCGCGGTGCTCCTCCCGTCGTCGTCCTCCAGCACGAGATGGGTCACGCCTACGACTACATCAACGGCTCCTACGATCCCGACTGGATGTACGAGGGCGCCGACGCCCAGGACCACGGCATCCGCGTCGCGGAGCGGCAGGCCACCGGGCTCCCCATCGATCACGACCGCGACCCGAGCACACCCGAGATCATCGATCCGCGCCATCCGCTCGCCACCACCGAGAACGGGCTGCGCGACGAGATGGGACTGCCGACGAGGGAGCACTACCGGTGAGGCGGGTCCGGGGGAGCGGGCGGCGGCGCCCCCGCGTCGTCGTCCTTGGCGGTCTCGCGGCGCTGGCCTCGCTGGCGGCCGTCGTCGCCGGGTGCGGCGGCGGTGGCGGACGCCTCCCGCACGAGCGGTGGCCGGCGGGCGACGTCACGCTCACCATCGCCTCGGCGAGCGTCGAGCCGGGCGCCGGTTCCGGTGCGCTCCGGCTCGGGCTCGAGCTCCGCAACGACTCCGGCGGCGACCTGTGGGTGCCGCAGGCGAACCGGGTGGTGGTGGCCGACGCGACGACGCCGGGTGGGGTCCTCGTCGTCGACCGGGTGCTCGGGCAGGCCGAGCTCGACGCGATCAGCTGGGTGCAGGACCCCGGGCCGTCCAGCGCCGACCGGCTCGGACCCGGGGCGACGGAGCTCGTCCGCGCGCCGGGGATCCCGCTCGCCGGCCGGTCGGACGACCCGGGCCGGTGGTCGCGGGGCGCGCCCGACCCGGTGCGCGCGGTCCGGTACTGCCTCGCGGTCGTGCCGGCCTCCGTCGTCGCCGACGCGGGGTACGACGTCTCGGGGGAGACGCTCGACTACCCGTGGGACGACGGCTGGTGGGCGTCCCGGGTGCGACTGGTGTGCAGCAACGCGATCGAGCTCGCCGAGCCGGTCGCGCTCGACTGGGAGACCGGTTCGGGCTGACGGGCCGAGCCGTCCGCCGGTTGACGTGGAGGCCCCGTCGGCGTACTGTGTCCTGCGGTGCCCGCACAGGCGGGCTCTTGCGTGCGCGTGATTCCGCTCCTTGACGTTACCCCCGGCTCGACCGAGGGCGTCGGTCGGGATCACTGAGTGGCAGCGACCACCGGCGCCCACCCGAGACGAGTCTCGTCCCGTGTGCGCCCGAGCACACGCGTGGGCCCACCGGTGCGGGAGAAACGACCACTGAGTCAATCTCTCGAGACGGAGACGTAGTGCCTACCATTCAGCAGCTGGTCCGCAAGGGCCGTGCGCCCAAGACCACCAGCTCCAAGACCCCGGCGCTCAAGGGTTCGCCCCAGCGCCGCGGCGTGTGCACCCGCGTGTACACCACGACCCCGAAGAAGCCGAACTCGGCGCTGCGCAAGGTTGCTCGCGTGAAGCTGTCGAGCGGCATCGAGGTCACGGCGTACATCCCGGGCGTCGGCCACAACCTCCAGGAGCACTCGATCGTGCTCGTGCGCGGCGGTCGTGTGAAGGACCTTCCCGGTGTCCGCTACAAGATCGTGCGTGGCGCGCTCGACACGCAGGGCGTGCGCGGCCGTCAGCAGGCCCGCAGCCGTTACGGCGCCAAGAAGGAGAAGAAGTAATGCCTCGTAAGGGCCCCGCACCCAAGCGCCCCGTCGTCGTCGACCCGGTCTACGGCTCGCCGACGGTCTCTCAGCTCGTCAACCGCGTGCTCCTCGACGGCAAGAAGTCCGTCGCCGAGCGCATCGTGTACGACGCCCTCGAGGGCGTCCGCGAGAAGACGCAGCAGGACCCCGCCGCCGTGCTCAAGCGCGCGCTCGACAACGTCCGTCCGTCGCTCGAGGTGAAGTCCCGCCGCGTCGGTGGCTCCACCTACCAGGTCCCGGTCGAGGTCCGCCCCGCCCGCGCCACGGCGCTGGCGATGCGCTGGCTCGTCGACTACTCGCGTCAGCGTCGCGAGAAGACGATGACCGAGCGCCTCATGAACGAGATCCTCGACGCGTCGAACGGTCTCGGCGCCGCGGTCAAGCGCCGCGAGGACACGCACAAGATGGCCGAGTCCAACCGGGCGTTCGCGCACTACCGCTGGTGAGCCGGGCCGGCGACGGCGCTCGGCCCCCGGCCGCGTCGTCGCTGCCCGCCCCGCGGACCCTCCGGTCCGCCACCCGCCTCCCGCACCGTCGGCCAGAAGCCGGCGGTGCACCCGAATCGCTCATACCGAACAGAAACGAGCACCTGTGGCACTCGACGTGCTGACCGACCTGAACAAGGTCCGCAACATCGGCATCATGGCGCACATCGACGCCGGCAAGACCACGACGACCGAGCGGATCCTCTTCTACACGGGCGTCAACTACAAGATCGGCGAGACCCACGACGGCGCCTCGACGACCGACTGGATGGAGCAGGAGAAGGAGCGGGGGATCACCATCACCTCCGCCGCCGTCACCTGCTTCTGGAACGGCAACCAGATCAACATCATCGACACCCCCGGCCACGTGGACTTCACGGTCGAGGTGGAGCGCAGCCTCCGCGTGCTCGATGGTGCCGTCGCCGTCTTCGACGGCAAGGAGGGCGTCGAGCCCCAGTCGGAGACGGTGTGGCGCCAGGCCGACAAGTACGACGTCCCGCGCATCTGCTTCGTCAACAAGATGGACAAGCTGGGCGCCGACTTCTACTTCACGGTCGACACCATCAAGTCGCGCCTCGGCGCGCGTCCGCTGGTGATCCAGCTCCCGATCGGTGCCGAGAGCACGTTCGAGGGCGTCGTCGACCTGGTCGAGATGCGCGCGCTCCTGTGGCGCGGCGAGACGGCCATGGGTGCGAACTACACGGTCGAGGAGATCCCGGCCGACCTCAAGGAGCGGGCGGAGCAGTACCACGCCGAGCTCGTCGAGGCCGTCGCCGAGACCGACGAGGAGCTGCTCGAGAAGTACCTCGGCGGCGAGGAGCTGACGGTCGCCGAGATCAAGTCCGGCATCCGCAAGCTCACCGTCACCTCCGAGGCCTACCCGGTGCTGTGCGGCTCGGCCTTCAAGAACAAGGGCGTCCAGCCCATGCTCGACGCGGTCATCGACTACCTGCCGAGCCCGCTCGACGTCCCCGCCGTCCAGGGTCACGACGTGCGCGACGAGGAGATCATCCTCGAGCGCGCGGCGTCCCTCGACGCCCCGTTCTCGGCGCTCGCCTTCAAGATCGCCGTGCACCCGTTCTTCGGCAAGCTCACCTTCGTGCGCATCTACTCCGGTCGCGTGACGCCCGGCCAGCAGATCCTCAACGCCACCAAGGGCAAGAAGGAGCGCGTCGGCAAGCTCTTCCAGATGCACGCGAACAAGGAGAACCCGGTCGAGGAGGCCACCGCCGGGCACATCTACGCGTTCATCGGCCTCAAGGACACCACCACGGGTGACACGCTGTGCGCGCTCGACGCCCCGGTCGTGCTCGAGTCCATGACGTTCCCGGACCCGGTCATCGAGGTGGCCATCGAGCCCAAGACCAAGGGTGACCAGGAGAAGCTGGGCACGGCGATCCAGAAGCTGGCCGAGGAGGACCCGACGTTCCAGGTCCAGCTCGACCAGGAGACCGGCCAGACCGTCATCAAGGGCATGGGCGAGCTCCACCTCGACATCCTCGTCGACCGCATGCGTCGTGAGTTCAAGGTCGAGGCGAACGTCGGCAAGCCGCAGGTCGCGTACCGCGAGACGATCCGTCGCGCGGTCGAGAAGCTCGACTACACGCACAAGAAGCAGACGGGTGGCTCGGGCCAGTTCGCGAAGGTCCAGGTGACCTTCGAGCCGCTGGAGACGACCGACGGCCAGGTGTACGAGTTCACCAACGCCGTCACGGGTGGCCGCGTCCCGCGCGAGTACATCCCGAGCGTCGATCACGGCATCCAGGACGCCATGCAGTCCGGCGTCCTGGCGGGCTTCCCGGTCGTCGGCGTCAAGGCGACGCTGGTCGACGGCGCCGCGCACGACGTCGACTCCTCGGAGATGGCGTTCAAGATCGCCGGCTCGATGGCGTTCAAGGAGGGCATGCGCAGGGCCGACCCGGCGCTGCTCGAGCCCGTCATGGACGTCGAGGTGCGGACGCCCGAGGAGTACATGGGCGACGTCATCGGCGACCTCAACTCCCGGCGTGGCATGATCCAGTCGATGAACGACGCGTCGGGCGTTAAGGTTGTCCGCGCACTGGTTCCGCTGTCCGAGCTCTTCGGCTACATCGGTGACCTGCGGTCGAAGACCCAGGGTCGCGCGGTGTACTCGATGCAGTTCGACAGCTACGCCGAGGTTCCTCGGAACGTCGCCGAGGAGATCATCAAGAAGACCCGGGGCGAGTAGTCCCACGGGGCGCCAGCTCCACCCAGCACCACACCAACCAGACCCGTAGGGACACCGCGGCGGACCTCCGCACGGTGCAGCAACTACCAGAGTTCCAGGAGGAACCCCAGTGGCTAAGGCCAAGTTCGAGCGGACCAAGCCGCACGTCAACATCGGCACGATCGGTCACGTCGACCACGGCAAGACGACGCTGTCGGCGGCGATCTCCAAGGTCCTGCACGACAAGTACCCGGACCTCAACCCGGTGTTCGCGTTCGACGAGATCGACAAGGCGCCGGAGGAGAAGCAGCGCGGTATCACGATCAACATCGCGCACATCGAGTACCAGACGGAGAAGCGTCACTACGCTCACGTCGACGCTCCCGGTCACGCCGACTACATCAAGAACATGATCACGGGTGCGGCGCAGATGGACGGCGCCATCCTCGTGGTCGCCGCGACCGACGGTCCGATGGCCCAGACGCGCGAGCACGTCCTGCTCGCCCGCCAGGTCGGCGTCCCGTACCTCCTCGTCGCGCTCAACAAGTCCGACATGGTCGACGACGAGGAGATCCTCGAGCTCGTCGAGATGGAGGTGCGTGAGCTCCTCTCCGCGCAGGGCTTCGACGGCGACAACGCCCCCGTCGTCCGCGTGTCGGGCCTCAAGGCGCTCGAGGGCGACCCGGAGTGGACCAAGTCCATCGAGGAGCTCATGAACGCCGTGGACGAGAACGTCCCGGAGCCCGAGCGCGACATGGACAAGCCGTTCCTCATGCCGATCGAGGACGTCTTCACGATCACCGGTCGTGGCACGGTCGTCACCGGCAAGGTCGAGCGCGGCAAGCTCCCGATCAACTCCGAGGTCGAGATCGTCGGTCTGCGCGCCCCGCAGAAGACCACGGTCACGGGCATCGAGATGTTCCACAAGCAGATGGACGAGGCGTGGGCCGGCGAGAACTGCGGTCTGCTCCTGCGCGGCACCAAGCGTGACGACGTCGAGCGCGGCCAGGTCGTCGTGAAGCCGGGGTCCGTGACCCCGCACACGAAGTTCGAGGGCCAGGCGTACATCCTCAAGAAGGACGAGGGTGGCCGTCACAACCCGTTCTACACGAACTACCGCCCGCAGTTCTACATCCGCACGACGGACGTCACCGGCGTCATCTCCCTGCCCGAGGGCACCGAGATGGTCCTGCCCGGCGACACCACCGAGATGACGGTCGAGCTCATCCAGCCGATCGCCCTCGAGGAGGGTCAGGGCTTCGCCATCCGCGAGGGTGGCCGCACGGTCGGTTCGGGCACGGTCACCAAGATCCTCGCCTGATCGTCCGATCAGCCTGGTGATCACGGCGTGATCACGGCGTGAGGTCCTCCCCGGAGGAATGACGCACAGAAGGGCCCCGGGAGCTTCGGCTCCCGGGGCCCTTCGTCGTCCCCGGCCGTCGTCGTTCCCGCCGCGGGTGGTGCCGGGGAGGCGTGCCGTGGTACGGTTACCTAGTTGGGTAGGTAACCAGAGGGGAAGTGGGCGATGCTCGACGAGAGCCGACCGATCTTCCTCCAGGTCGCCGAGGCGGTGGAGGACTCCATCGTCTCGGGGGCGCTGGCGGAGGAGGGGCGCGCGCCGTCGACCAACGAGCTCGTCGCCTTCTACCGGATCAACCCGGCGACCGCGGCCAAGGGCATCGGCCTCCTCGTCGAGAAGGGCGTGCTGTACAAGCAGCGCGGCATCGGGATGTTCGTGGCGACGGGGGCGCGCGCCGCGCTGCTCGCGGAGCGCCGCGCCGCCCTGGTCGAGCGGTACGTCGACCCGCTGCTCGGCGAGGCGCGCACCCTCGGTCTCACCGCCGCCGACGTCGTCGAGCTCGTCCGGGCTCGCGGCTCGTCGCTCCCCACGCACGACACCCCGCACACTCCGGAAGGACAGGCATCATGACGGCGGTCATCGAGGTCGAGCACCTCACCAAGCGGTACGGCACGACCCTCGCGCTCGACGACGTCTCGCTCTCCCTGGAGCCGAACGCGATCTACGGGCTCCTGGGACGCAACGGCGCGGGCAAGACGACGCTGATGTCGATCCTCACCGCCCAGGCGTTCGCCACCTCGGGCTCGGTCCGGGTGTTCGGCGAGGAGCCGTACGAGAACGCGCGGGTGCTGCAGCGCGTGTGCTTCGTCCGGGAGAGCCAGCGCTACCCCGAGGACGCCACGCCGGCCCACGCGTTCGCGATCGCCCGGCTGTTCTTCCCCCGCTGGGACGAGGACCTGGCGCGCGAGCTGGTCGCGGAGTTCCGGCTCCCGCTCGACAAGCGGATCAAGAAGCTCTCCCGCGGCCAGCTCTCCAGCGTCGGGGTGATCCTCGGGCTCGCGAGCCGCGCCGAGCTGACCTTCTTCGACGAGCCCTACCTCGGGCTCGACGCCGTCGCCCGCCAGGTGTTCTACGACCGGCTGCTCGAGGACTACGCCGAGCACCCGCGCACGATCGTCCTGTCCTCGCACCTCATCGACGAGGTCGCCTCGCTCATCGAGCGCGTCGTGCTGCTCGACGGCGGGCGCGTCCTGCTCGACGAGCCGACCGACGACCTGCGCGGCCGCGCGGCCACGATCGTCGGCGACGCCGACGCGGTCGAGCGGTTCGTCGCCGGCCGGGAGGTGATCGGCCGCGAGCGGCTCGGGCACGTGCTGGCCGCCACCGTGTACGGCGCGCTGAGCGCCGATGACCGGGTCCGGCTCCGCGAGCTCGGGCTCGACGTCTCGCCCGTCTCCCTGCAGCAGCTCGTGGTCCGGACCACCCGGACCGCCGAGGAAGGAGCACTCCGATGAGTCGCACGCTCAACGTCGTCAAGATGCAGCTCGTCAACCGCGAGACGCTCGTCTGGGTCCCGCTCCTCGTGCTCGGCGGCGCCTTCGTGCTGACCTACGCCGTCTACGCCATCGTGCGCAGCGCCGGTGCGGACGGGCCGCTGGTCGGCGGGGGAGCGCAGGCGCCGCTGTGGTACTTCCTCGTGGTCGGCATCCAGTCGCTCACGCTCACGTTCCCCTTCTCGCAGGCGATGAGCGTGACCCGGCGCGAGTTCTACACCGGGTCGCTGCTCGCCGCGCTCGGCGGCTCCGCTCTGCTCGCGGTCGTGTTCGTCGTCATCGGCCTGGTCGAGGACGCGACGGACGGGTTCGGGCTGGGCGGTGTGTTCGCCCGGCTGCCGGGCCTGTGGGACGAGGGCATCCCGCTGGCGTTCGCGTTCTACCTCGTCATGGCGATGCTCGCCTTCGTGACCGGGTTCCTCGCCGCGACGGTGTTCAAGAGGTTCGGCACGCTGTGGCTCGTCGTCGGGCTGCTGGCGGTCGCCGCCGTGCTCGTGCTCGCGGTCTGGCTCATCACCAGCACGGGGAGCTGGGGGTCGGTCGGGCGGTGGATCGTCGGCCAGGGGTGGGCCGGCATGGTCGGCTGGGGCGCGCTGCTGGTGGTGGTGCTCGCCGGGCTGGCGTACCTGCCGCTGCGGCGGACCGTGCCCTGAGGCGCGGCTGCCGGCGGGCCCCTGCCATCTCTGGCCGTCTCGCTGCTCGCCGTGGCCACGGTGGTGCCGGGTCGGGCTGACGTCCCGGCCCCGTGGTGGCCACGGCTACCGCGGTGGCCCCCGCGCCACCGGATCACCGCGCCGCCGCGCCACCGGCGCACCCTCGCCACCCTGGACCGCCTCGCACCTCGCCGTGGCCACGGCGGTGCTGGGTCGGGCTGAGGTCCCGGTCCCGTGGTGGCCACGGCTCCCGCGGTGGCCCCCGCACCACCGGCGCACCCTCGCCACCCTGGACCGCCTCGCACCTCGCCGTGGCCACGGCGGTGCCGGGTCGGGCTGAGGTCCCGGTCCCGTGGTGGCCACGGCTCCCGCGGTGGCCCCCGCACCACCGGCTCGCCGGTCAGACTCGGCGCCACGGTGGCCCTGGCGGTCCCGGGACATCGGGGTCGACCGTTGTCCCCAGCCACGGCTTGGGCTCGAACACGAGGTGTCGTCCACAGGCCGCCGGCGTGGGAGCGTCGCTTCGGCTTTCCTCGGGTCATGACGACGCAGCCACTCGCTCGACTCCGTACCGCCCAGCTCGCGCTCACCCCCGAGGGCCAGCCGCTGGACGGGCGCGCCAAGCGCATCCCCAGGGTCGTCCTCGACGTCGCCAGCTCCCAGCTGGGTCTCGTGTCGCGCCGTCAGCTCCTCGAGTGCGGCGTTCCGCCGGGTCGCATCGCTCGCCATGTCGGCGCCGGCCGCTGGGCCGAGATCGTCGACGGGGTGTACCTCGTCCTGCCAGAGGCTGTCGAGGACCGGGACTGGCGGGCCACCACCGAGCAGCGTGCGCAGATCGCAGTGCTGTGGTCGGGGCCCCACGTCGTGCCCTCGGCCTTCGCCGCCCTCACGCTCGCCGGGATCGACGGTGCGCCGCTCGACTTCGTCCCGGAGGTGGCGTGTCGACCTCCCGCCCGGCTGCGGTCGCGTCCTGGCCTGCGGGTGCGACGGGTCCGGACGGACCGCGAGAGCCCCAGGCACCCCGGTCTGCTGCGGCTCTGGGAGGACCTGACGGTCGTCGCCCCCGCGTTCGCGATCGCGCAGGTGGCGCGACTCTGCGATCGCGACACGCTGGTGAGCATCCTCGACAGCGCGCTTCATGTGGGGCGGATCGGGACCGGCGACCTCGATCGCATCGCCACGCTCGTCCTCGCCGGTCGTCCAGGCGCGCGGGTGTTCCGCGAGGCGAGGGCGCTGGTCGACCATCGAGCCGAGTCGCCGTTCGAGACGCGCGCTCGCCTGCAGTGCCGTGACCACGGTGTCCCGCCGGACGACCTCCAGCGGCGGGTACGAGATCAGACCGGACGGGTGGTCGCTCGCTGCGACCTCGTGTGGGAGCTCGGTGGTGGGCGGCTTCTCGTCGTCGAGCTGGATGGTGAGCATCACCGACGGGACGCCGGCATCGAGCGCGACAACGCCCGCGATCGCGCGCTCGTCGCACTCGGTCACCGGGTGCTCCACTTCGCGTGGGAGGACCTCGCGACGGGAGTGATCTGGCGGCTCGTCCTGACGATCCTTGCGGAGGAAGGTCGCCTGATCGCCCCAGCCGTGGCTTGATCGTTGGCCACGGCGCGTCTGGTGGCCAGGGGGCAACCGGGTCCGGTCAGCAATCCGGTCCTGGGGTGGCCACGGCGGATCCGGTAGCTACGAGTGGACCGGGCGGGGGCGGCGACCCGGTTGCACGGTGGTCACGGCGGGTGGACGGCCACGGCGGATCCGGTGGCTACGAGTAGACCGGGCGGGGACGGCAACCCGGGTGCAGGGTGGCCACGGCGGATCGGGTGGACGCTGCGAGCGCGGTGGCCACGGGGCGACCGGGTCGGGTCGGCGATCCGGTTCTGGGGGTGGCCACGGTGGAGCTGGTGGCCACGGGGCAACCGGGTCGGGACCGCGATCCGGTTGCAGGGTGGCCGCGGTGGAGCTGGTGGCCACGGGGCAACCGGGTCGGGACCGCGATCCGGTTGCAGGGTGGCCACGGCGGATCCGGTGGCCGCGGCAGTCCGCCCATCGGCGCCCCCGACGGCCCACGGCCGGGGTGAGGTGGGTCACCGTCGCCGGGTGGTCAACGGAGTTGGCCGAAACCCGAGGCGTGTGGCAGACTGTTCAGGTTGCCTCGTGGGAACGAGGCTCGTGCGTGCGCGCTGGACGTGCAGACGGCGAGATCGACTGGCCTGAGAAATGGCCGGCGTGGTCATGCCGCCGGCTGCTCCCAGGCGTCGCGCTCGGGCCTTGGGCCCGGCAGTCATTGACTGAGCGGCAACCATCCGGCCGACCGGACCTCACCGAGGGCCGCAGGCCAAGACCCCGACTCGAGTACCGGCTCGCACGCGCGAGTGTGCGGCGCTGGGGTGGGACGCAAAGGCGACACGCCCGAGCGCGGGGGTCGGTCAAGCAGTTCACGAGCGGTAACGACGAGAGAGAGTCAGACAGCCATGGCGGGACAGAAGATCCGCATCCGGCTCAAGTCCTACGACCACGAGGTCATCGACAGCTCGGCGCGGAAGATCGTCGACACGGTGACCCGGGCCGGTGCGACGGTGGTTGGCCCCGTGCCGCTGCCGACGGAGAAGAACGTGTTCTGTGTGATCCGTTCTCCCCACAAGTACAAGGACAGCCGCGACCACTTCGAGATGCGGACGCACAAGCGCCTCATCGACATCATCGACCCGACGCCGAAGGCCGTCGACTCGCTCATGCGTCTCGACCTGCCGGCCGACGTCAACATCGAGATCAAGCTCTGAGGTTTCCCATCATGACTTCCACCACTTCCAGCGTGACCGCGCTGCTCGGGACGAAGCTCGGGATGACCCAGGTCTGGAACGAGGCCGGGAAGCTCGTCCCGGTCACCGTCGTCCAGGTCGGGACGAACGTCGTGTCGGCCATCCGCACGCCCGAGACCGACGGCTACAGCGCCGTGCAGCTTGCCTTCGGGCAGATCGACCCGCGCAAGGTCACGAAGCCCCTCCAGGGCCACTTCGCCAAGGCCGGCATCACGCCGCGCCGTCACGTCGCCGAGATCCGCACGGCCGACGCCTCCGACTTCACGCCCGGCCAGGAGCTCGGCGCCGACGTCTTCGAGGTCGGCCAGAAGATCGACGTCATCGGCACGACCAAGGGCAAGGGCACCGCTGGTGTCATGAAGCGCCACGGCTTCGCCGGCGTCTCCGCCTCCCACGGTGCGCACCGCAACCACCGCAAGCCCGGCTCGATCGGTGGGGCGTCCACGCCCGCCCGCGTCTTCCGCGGCCTGCGCATGGCCGGCCGCATGGGCCACGAGCGCGCGACCATCCAGAACCTGACCATCCAGGCCGTCGACGCCGCGAAGGGCCTCCTGCTCATCGCTGGCCCCGTGCCGGGCCCCAAGGGCTCGCTCGTCGTCGTCCGCAGCGCCGTGAAGGGGGCCTGAGATGACCACGATCGCCGTCATCGACGCCGCTGGCAAGAAGGCCGGTACGGCCGAGCTGCCCGCCGAGGTCTTCGACGTCACCACGAACATCCCGCTCATCCACCAGGTCGTCGTCGCCCAGCTCGCTGCCGCGCGCCAGGGCACGCACAAGACGAAGACCCGCGGTGAGGTTCGCGGTGGCGGCAAGAAGCCGTACAAGCAGAAGGGCACCGGCCGCGCCCGTCAGGGCTCGACCCGCGCGCCGCAGTTCGCCGGCGGTGGTGTCGTCCACGGCCCGACGCCGCGCGACTACAGCCAGCGCACCCCCAAGAAGATGAAGGCCGCCGCCCTGCGTGGCGCGCTCTCGGACCGCGCTCGCGCGAACCGCGTCCACGTCGTCGAGGGCTTCGGCCTCGAGGCGCCGTCGACGAAGGCCGCGCTCGCCGTGCTCCGCGCTGCGTCGCGGGCCCCGCGCATCCTCGCCGTCGTCTCGCGCGACGACGACCTCGCGTGGCTCAGCCTTCGCAACGTCCCGGAGATCCACCTCATCTCCCCGGACCAGCTCAACACCTACGACGTCCTCGTCAACGACGACGTCGTGTTCACCTCGTCCGCCCTCGCCTCGTTCCTGAGCGAGCCGGTCGAGCTCAAGGCTGAGGAGGCTGCCAAGTGAGCGTCATCGGCAACCTCGGACGGGACCCGCACGACATCCTGATCGCGCCGGTCGTCTCCGAGAAGAGCTACAACCTGCTCGACCAGGGCAAGTACACCTTCCTCGTCCACCCGGACGCGAACAAGACCGAGATCAAGATCGCGGTCGAGAAGGTGTTCGGGGTCAAGGTCGCCGACGTCAACACGCTGAACCGCCCGGGCAAGACCCGGCGGACGCGCGCCGGCCTCGGCAAGCGCAAGGACACCAAGCGCGCGATCGTCACGCTGCGCGAGGGCACCATCGACATCTTCGGCACGGCGTGAGCCGCGGCGAGGGATAGAAGGACTCACAGACATGGGAATCCGTAAGTACAAGCCGACGACGCCGGGCCGCCGCGGCTCGTCCGTCGCCGACTTCGTCGAGATCACTCGGTCGACGCCGGAGAAGTCGCTGGTCCGTCCGCTGTCCAAGTCCGGGGGCCGCAACGCCTCCGGTCGGGTGACGTCGCGACACAAGGGCGGCGGCCACAAGCGCGCCTACCGCGTCATCGACTTCCGTCGCCACGACAAGGACGGCGTGCCGGCCACGGTCGCTCACATCGAGTACGACCCCAACCGCACGGCGCGCATCGCGCTCCTGCACTACGCCGACGGCGAGAAGCGCTACATCATCGCGCCGAACAAGCTGCGTCAGGGCGACCGCATCGAGCAGGGCCCCAGCGCGGACATCAAGCCGGGCAACAACCTGCCGCTGCGCAACATCCCGACCGGTACGGTCATCCACGCCATCGAGCTGCGGCCCGGTGGCGGCGCGAAGATCGCCCGCTCGGCCGGTGTGTCCGTGCAGCTCGTCGCGAAGGACGGCCCGTACGCGCAGCTGCGCATGCCGTCCGGCGAGATCCGCAACGTCGACGCGCGCTGCCGCGCGACCGTCGGCGAGGTCGGCAACGCCGAGCAGTCGAACATCAACTGGGGCAAGGCCGGCCGCATGCGCTGGAAGGGCAAGCGCCCGACCGTCCGCGGTGTCGCCATGAACCCGGTCGACCACCCGCACGGTGGTGGTGAGGGCAAGACGTCCGGTGGTCGCCACCCCGTGAGCCCCTGGGGCAAGCCCGAGGGCCGCACCCGTCGTCCGGGCAAGCCGAGCGACAAGCTCATCGTGCGCCGTCGGCGTACCGGCAAGAAGCGCTGATAGGGAGTACGGAGCATGCCTCGCAGCCTGAAGAAGGGCCCCTTCGTGGACGCCCACCTGCAGAAGAAGGTGGACGCGCAGAACGAGAAGGGCACGCAGAACGTCATCAAGACGTGGTCTCGTCGCTCGATGATCACGCCGGACTTCCTCGGCCACACGTTTGCGGTGCACGACGGCCGCAAGCACGTCCCGGTCTTCGTGACCGAGTCGATGGTCGGACACAAGCTCGGTGAGTTCGCCCCGACGCGTACCTACCGTGGACACGACAAGGACGACCGGAAGGCGCGCCGCCGCTGACCCCTTGGGTCAGCAGCAGGTGCCCTGACGGTCACAAGAAGAAGGACAGACACATGGAAGCCAAGGCGCAGGCGCGGTACGTCCGCGTCACGCCCCGCAAGGCTCGCCGCGTCGTGGACACCATCCGTGGCAAGGGGGCCGAGGAGGCCGTCGCCATGCTCACGTTCGCGCCGCAGGCCGTGGCCTCGGACGTGCGCAAGGTGGTCGCCAGCGCGATCGCCAACGCCCGGGTGAAGGCCGACGCCGCCAGCGAGCGGTTCGACCCGAGCGAGCTCGTGGTCGCGGAGGCGTTCGTCGACGAGGGCCCGACCCTCAAGCGGATCCAGCCCCGGGCGCAGGGCCGGGCGAACCGGATCCTCAAGCGCACCAGCCACATCACGGTCATCGTCGCTGCCAAGGAAGAGGTTCGCTGATGGGTCAGAAGGTCAACCCGCTCGGTTTCCGCCTCGGCATCACGACCGAGCACCGCAGCAAGTGGTTCGCGGACTCGACGAAGGCCGGCCAGCGCTACGCCGACTTCGTGCGCGAGGACGTGCAGATCCGCAAGCTCCTCACCGAGGGTCTCGAGCGCGCCGGCATCGCCAAGGTGCAGATCGAGCGCACCCGTGACCGCGTGACGATCACGCTCTACACGGCTCGCCCGGGCATCGTCATCGGCCGCCGCGGCGCCGAGGCGGACCGCCTGCGCACGGAGCTCGAGAAGCTCACGGGCAAGCAGGTGCAGCTCAACATCCACGAGGCCTCCAACCCCGAGCTGGACGCCCAGCTCGTGGCTCAGGGCATCGCGGAGCAGCTCGCGTCCCGCGTCGCGTTCCGTCGCGCCATGCGCAAGGCCATCCAGTCGGCGCAGCGCGCCGGTGCCAAGGGCATCCGGGTGCAGTGCTCCGGCCGCCTCGGTGGCGCGGAGATGAGCCGCAAGGAGTTCTACCGCGAGGGCCGGGTGCCGCTGCACACGCTTCGCGCGAACATCGACTACGGGTTCTTCGAGGCCCGCACCGCCTTCGGCCGCATCGGCGTGAAGGTGTGGATCTACAAGGGCGACCAGACCGAGCGCGAGTACGCGGCCGAGCAGGCGGCTGGCGCCGCCTCGCGGCCCCGTCGTGAGCGTGGCGAGCGCGGCGACCGTGGTGACCGTCCGCGCGGCGGACGTCGCACGGACGACGCTGCCGCGCCGGCCGCCGAGGCCGCGCCGGCTGCCGCCCCCAGCACCGGAACGGAGGGCTGAGGACATGCTGATCCCTCGTCGGACCAAGCACCGTAAGCAGCACCACCCCAAGCGCACGGGTGCCGCCAAGGGCGGGACCCAGATCGCGTTCGGCGACTACGGCATCCAGGCGGTCGAGGGCGGGTACCTCACCAACCGCCAGATCGAGGCGGCCCGTATCGCCATGACCCGTCACGTCAAGCGTGGCGGCAAGGTCTGGATCAACGTGTACCCGGACCGCCCCCTCACCAAGAAGCCGGCCGAGACCCGCATGGGCTCCGGCAAGGGTTCCGTCGAGTGGTGGATCGCCAACATCAAGCCCGGCCGCGTCATGTTCGAGCTCGCCGGCGTTCCCGAGCCGCTGGCTCGCGAGGCCATGCTTCGCGCCATGCACAAGCTCCCGATGAAGACGCGCTTCGTGCGCCGTGAGGGTGGTGACTCCTGATGGCAGTTGGTTCGAAGGACCTGGCCACGACCGAGCTCGACGGCATGGACGACGAGCGCCTCGTCGCCGAGCTGCGCAAGGCGAAGGACGAGCTGTTCCACCTGCGGTTCGCCGCAGCGACCGGTCAGCTCGACTCCAACAGCCGGCTCAAGGAGGTCCGTCGTGACATCGCGCGGATCTACACCGTGATGCGTGAGCGCGAGCTCGGTATCCGCACCGCTCCGACGAGCGTGAAGTGAGCGAGGAGAAGATGGCCAAGAACGAGACCCCCGTGGTCGAGGACGCCTCGGCCGAGGCGAGCCGCCTCGGTCACGGCGGTGACCGCGACTACCGCAAGACCCGCCAGGGCTACGTGGTGAGCGACAAGATGACCAAGACCGTCGTGGTCGAGCTCGAGGACCGGGTCAAGCACCCGCTCTACGGCAAGGTCATCCGCCGCACCGCGAAGGTGAAGGCGCACGACGAGCTCGAGACCGCCGGCATCGGCGACCTCGTCCTCATCATGGAGACCCGTCCGCTCTCGGCCACCAAGCGGTGGCGCGTGGTGGAGATCCTCGAGAAGGCTCGCTGAGAGCCGTCCAGTATCCGTTCGGCAAGGCCCGGTGCGCCCACCCGGTGGGCGCACCGAGAACCAGCACGACGACAGGAGCAAGTGAATGATTCAGCAGGAGTCGCGACTCAAGGTCGCCGACAACACGGGTGCGAAGGAGATTCTCTGCATCCGTGTGCTCGGGGGCTCTGGCCGTCGCTACGCCGGCATCGGTGACGTGATCGTCGCCACCGTCAAGGACGCCATCCCCGGCGGGAACGTCAAGAAGGGCGACGTCGTCAAGGCCGTCGTCGTGCGCACCCGCAAGGAGCGCCGCCGTCCGGACGGTTCCTACATCCGTTTCGACGAGAACGCCGCCGTCATCCTCAAGGCCGACGGCGAGCCCCGTGGTACCCGCATCTTCGGCCCGGTCGGGCGGGAGCTGCGTGACAAGAAGTTCATGCGCATCGTGTCCCTGGCTCCGGAGGTGATCTGACCCATGGCGAAGATCAAGGAGGGCGACCTCGTCGTCGTCATCTCGGGTTCCGACAAGGGCAAGCAGGGCCGTGTGCTCAAGGTCGTCCACAAGGACGACCGCGTCATCGTCGAGGGCATCAACCGGGTGACGAAGCACACCAAGGTCTCCCAGACCCAGCGCGGTTCCCGGACCGGCGGCATCGAGACGATCGAGGCCCCGATCCACATCAGCAACGTGATGCTCGTCGACCCGGAGACCAAGAAGGGCACCCGGGTGGGCTACCGCACCGAGGAAGTCGAGCGCGACGGCCGCACGAAGACCGTTCGGGTCCGCTTCGCCAAGCGCTCCGGTAAGGACGTGTGATGTCTGAGACCACCATCGAGACCGTCGAGGTCGCGGAGGCCGCCGAGAAGGTGACCCCCCGACTCAAGACGCGCTACCGCGAGGAGATCGTCCCCGCGCTGCGCGAGGAGTTCTCGTTCGCGAACGTCATGCAGGTTCCCGGCGTCGTCAAGGTCGTCGTGAACATGGGTGTCGGTGACGCGGCCCGCGACTCCAAGCTCATCGAGGGTGCGATCCGCGACCTCTCCCTCATCACGGGGCAGAAGCCGCAGGTCACCAAGGCCCGCAAGTCCATCGCGCAGTTCAAGCTGCGCGAGGGTCAGCCGATCGGCGCGCACACCACGCTGCGCGGGGACCGGATGTGGGAGTTCCTCGACCGACTGCTGTCGATCGCCCTCCCGCGCATCCGCGACTTCCGTGGCCTCGAGCCCAAGCAGTTCGACGGGCGCGGGAACTACACCTTCGGTCTCACGGAGCAGTCGATGTTCCACGAGATCGACCAGGACACGATCGACCGGGTCCGCGGTATGGACATCACGGTCGTGACGTCGGCCACGACCGATGACGAGGGCCGCGCGCTCCTGCGCCGCCTCGGCTTCCCGTTCAAGGAGAACTGACATGGCGAAGACCGCGCTGGTCAACAAGGCCGCCGCGAAGCCGAAGTTCGCGGTCCGCGCGTACTCGCGCTGCAACCGGTGCGGGCGTCCCCGCTCGGTGTACCGCAAGTTCGGCCTGTGCCGCATCTGCCTGCGTGAGATGGCCCTCGCCGGCCAGCTCCCTGGCATCACGAAGAGCAGCTGGTAACAACTACGCCGCAGGTCCCCACGCGTGCACACGTGCCGCGTGGGGGAAACCACGGTGAGGAAGGGCGACGAGCCCATGACGATGACAGACCCCATCGCAGACATGCTGACGCGTCTGCGCAACGCGAACTCCGCGTACCACGAGTCGGTGACCATGCCGTACTCGAAGCTCAAGGCGCGTATCGCCGAGATCCTCCAGCGTGAGGGCTACATCTCGGGGTGGCGCGTCGAGGACGCCGAGGTCGGCAAGAACCTCGTGCTCGTCCTGAAGTACGGCCCGCAGCGCGAGCGTTCGCTCGCCGGTGTCCGCCGGGTGTCCAAGCCCGGTCTGCGGGTGTACGCCAAGTCGACCAACCTGCCGAAGGTGCTCGGCGGCCTTGGCGTGGCGATCCTGTCCACGTCCTCCGGCCTCCTCACCGACCGTCAGGCAGCGCAGAAGGGCGTGGGTGGGGAAGTCCTCGCCTACGTCTGGTAAGGGAGGAACCTGACATGTCCCGCATTGGGAAGATCCCCGTCGTGGTTCCCGCCGCCGTCGACGCGACGATCGAGAACCGGGTCGTGACGATCAAGGGCCCCAAGGGCACCCTGACGCACCGGATCCCGGAGCCGATCCAGGTCGCGCTCGAGGACGGCACGCTCGTGGTGACCCGCCCGGACGACGAGCGCGCCTCGCGCTCGCTGCACGGCCTCACCCGCACGCTCCTGGCCAACCTCGTCATCGGGGTGACCGAGGGCTACGAGAAGAAGCTCGAGATCGTCGGGACCGGGTACCGCGTCGTGGCGAAGGGCAAGGACCTCGAGTTCGCGCTCGGCTTCAGCCACCCGGTCGTCGTGACGCCCCCCGAGGGCATCACGTTCACGGTCGAGGGCGCCACCAGGTTCTCGGTGTCCGGCATCGACAAGCAGCAGGTCGGTGAGGTTGCGGCCAACATCCGGAAGATCCGCAAGCCCGAGCCCTACAAGGGCAAGGGCGTGCGCTACGCGGGCGAGCAGGTCCGCCGCAAGGTCGGAAAGGCTGGTAAGTGACCATGGTCATCTCGATCAAGAACGCCGGGAAGTCCAAGGCCACCGCGCGCAAGCGTCGTCACCTGCGGGTGCGCAAGCACCTCGTCGGCACGGCCGAGCGTCCGCGTCTGGTCGTCACCCGCAGCGCGCGTCACATGGTGGCGCAGCTGGTGGACGACTCCACGGGCACCACGATCGCCTCGGCCTCGACCCTCGAGCCGGAGCTGCGTGCCTCGTCCGAGGAGAAGACCGTCAAGGCGAAGACCGTCGGCAAGCTGGTCGCCGAGCGCGGCGTCGCCGCCGGTGTGACCGCCGCCGTGTTCGACCGGGGCGGCAACGCCTACCACGGTCGCGTCGCGGCGGTGGCCGACGGCGCCCGCGAGGGAGGCCTGACGCTGTGATGAACCAGAAGCAGGAGAGGAACGTCTGATGGCTGCACCGCAGCGCAGCAGGACCGCCGGTCAGACCGGCGGCAACGAGAACGAGCGCTCGGGCGACCGCAACGACCGCGGCGGTCGCGGCGGCCGGTCCGACCGCGGAGGTCGCGGCGAGCGCGGTGGCCGCGACGCCGAGCGCAGCCAGTTCGTCGAGCGCGTCGTGACGATCAACCGCGTCGCGAAGGTCGTGAAGGGTGGACGTCGGTTCTCCTTCACCGCCCTCGTGGTCGTCGGTGACGGCGACGGCACGGTCGGCGTCGGCTACGGCAAGGCCAAGGAGGTGCCCGCGGCGATCGCCAAGGGTGTCGAGGAGGCCAAGAAGAACTTCTTCCGGGTTCCCCGGATCGGTTCGACCATCCCGCACCCGGTGCAGGGCGAGGCCGCCGCAGGCGTCGTCGTCCTCCGCCCGGCGTCCCCCGGTACCGGCGTCATCGCCGGCGGTCCGGTGCGCGCCGTGCTGGACTGCGCCGGGATCCACGACGTGCTGAGCAAGTCGCTCGGGTCCTCGAACTCGATCAACATCGTCCACGCGACGGTCGCGGCGCTCAAGGAGCTCGAGGAGCCGGAGGCCGTCGCGGCCCGCCGGGGTCTCCCCGTCGAGGACGTCGTGCCGGCCCCGATCCTTCGGGCGCAGGCCGCGGCTCGCGCCGAGGCCGCCGCCAAGATCAAGGCGGGGGTGGCGTGATGGCTGAGCTGAAGATCACCCAGACGGGCTCCGCCATCGGCGGCAAGCACAAGCAGCGTGAGACGCTGCGCACCCTGGGCCTCGGCAAGATCGGCCGTTCGACGGTCCGCGAGGACTCCCAGCAGGTGCGCGGCATGATCCGGGTGGTCGACCACCTGGTGAAGGTCGAGGAGGTCGACTGATGGCAGAGTCGAAGAAGGCAGCCGAGGTGACCGAGGCCACCGACGCCCCCGTCAAGAAGCCCGCCCGCTCGAAGGCGGCCGCGGCGAAGACGGAGACGGTCGAGGCCCCGGCCAAGGCTGAGAAGGCCGCGAAGGCGCCCAAGGCCGCGAAGGCCGAGGCGGCTCCCAAGGCCGAGAAGCCGGCCGCCGCGAAGAAGCCGGCGAAGGCCGCGGCGGAGGAGACCGAGGAGAACGCTCCCGGTCGTGCCCTCCGCGTGCACCACCTGCGTCCCGCCCCCGGCTCGCACCAGGCGCGCACGCGCGTCGGTCGCGGTGAGGGCTCCAAGGGCAAGACGGCCGGTCGCGGTACCAAGGGCACGAAGGCCCGGTACCAGGTGCCGGCCGGCTTCGAGGGCGGCCAGATGCCGATGCACATGCGTCTGCCCAAGCTCCGTGGGTTCAAGAACCCGTTCCGGACGGAGTACCAGGTCGTGAACCTGGACCGGCTCGCCGAGCTCTTCCCGAAGGGCGGCGCCGTCTCGGTCGCCGACCTCGTGGCGAAGGGCGCGGTGCGCTCGGGCCGCCCGGTCAAGGTGCTCGGCACCGGTGACCTGGGCTCGGTCAAGATCGACATCACGGTCGAGCGCGCGTCTGCGTCGGCCAAGGAGAAGATCGAGGCCGCCGGCGGCACGGTGACGCTGGCCTGATGATCGCGAGGGCGGGTGGAGGCGCACGCGTGCGCCACCACCCGCCCTCCGCGTCACCACCCGCGGCACGACGCCGTTAGGGTGGACTCTGGCCGCACGGGGACGCTCCCCACGCGCGGCCGCGCGCCGGCAGGACGGACGTCCACCGCCCGCCGGCCCACTGACTCACTGGAGGACAAGTGCTCGGGGCATTCGCTCAGGCGTTCCGCACGCCGGACCTGCGGCGCAAGCTGCTGTTCACGATGGGGATCGTCGCGATCTTCCGGCTCGGTTCGTTCATCCCGACGCCCGGCGTCGACTACGTCAACGTCAAGCAGTGCGTCGCGGCCCAGGACAACAGCGTCCTCGGCCTGATCAACCTGTTCTCCGGCGGCGCGATGCTGCAGCTGTCGGTGTTCGCGCTCGGCATCATGCCGTACATCACCGCGAGCATCATCGTGCAGCTCCTGCGCGTCGTCATCCCGCACTTCGAGGCGCTCCACCAGGAGGGCCAGGCCGGGACCGCGAAGCTGACGCAGTACACGCGCTACCTGACGATCTTCCTCGCCGTCCTCCAGGCGACGACGATCATCACGACCGCGCGCACCGGTCTGCTGTTCAACGGGTGCGGCATGGCCGGCACCGACGGCGCCGTCATCGCGAACGACAGCGTGTGGACCATCCTCCTCGCGATCCTCGTCATGACCGCCGGCACCGGCCTCATCATGTGGCTCGCCGAGCTCATCACCGAGCGCGGCGTCGGCAACGGGATGTCGCTGCTCATCTTCATGTCGATCGCGTCCTCCTTCCCGTCGGCCCTGTGGACCGTCGCGAACACCCAGGGCGGCTTCGGGCTGTTCCTCCTCGTCATCGCGCTGGCCCTCGTGCTCGTGACCGTCGTGGTCTTCGTCGAGCAGTCGCAGCGCCGCGTCCCCGTCCAGTACGCGAAGCGGATGGTCGGGCGCCGGGTCTACGGCGGCACGTCGACGTACATCCCGATCAAGATCAACATGTCCGGCGTCATCCCGGTCATCTTCGCGAGCTCGATCCTCATGCTCCCGACGCTGGCCGCGCAGTTCGGCGACCAGAACGCCGGGTGGGTCCAGTGGATCATCCGCAACTTCGGCCAGGGCACCACGCCGCTCTACATGGTCCTGTTCGCGGTCCTCATCCTGTTCTTCGTGTTCTTCTACACGTCGATCACCTTCAACCCGGAGGAGGTCGCGGACAACATGAAGCGCTACGGCGGCTTCATCCCGGGCATCCGCGCCGGCCGCCCGACGGCCGAGTACCTCCAGTACGTCATCAACCGGATCACGTCGGCCGGGGCGATCTACCTCGTGCTCATCGCGCTGATCCCGACGATCGCGTTCGTCCTGCTCAACATCTCGAACGTGCCGTTCGGCGGCACCTCGCTCCTCATCATCGTGAGCGTCGGGCTCGAGACCGTGAAGCAGATCGACTCCCAGCTCCAGCAGCGCCACTACGAGGGGATCCTGCGATGACCCGCCTTCTCATCATGGGCCCGCAGGGCTCCGGCAAGGGCACGCAGGCGGCTCGCATCGCCGAGGCGCTGGGCATCCCGGCGATCTCGACGGGCGACATCTTCCGCGCGAACATCAAGGGCGACACCGAGCTCGGCCGGCTCGCCCGGTCCTACTCCGACCGGGGCGAGCTCGTCCCGGACGAGGTGACGAACGCGATGGTGCGCGACCGGCTCGCCGCGCAGGACACCGCGGCCGGCTTCCTGCTCGACGGGTACCCGCGCAACGCGGCCCAGGTCGAGGAGCTCGACGCGATCCTCGCCGAGCGCGGCACGCCGCTGCAGGGCGTGGTCGCGCTCGACGTCCCGCGCGCCGAGCTGCTCGAGCGGATCGCGCAGCGCGCCGTGGCCGAGGGGCGCTCCGACGACACCGCGGAGGCCATCGAGCGCCGCCTCGCGGTGTACGAGGAGCAGACCGCCCCGCTCCTGGACGCCTACCGCGAGCGGGGCATCCTGCTCGACGTCGTCGGCGTCGGGGACGTCGAGGAGATCACGACGGCGATCCTCGCGGGTCTCGGTTCCCGCGGCATCGGCGCCGCCTGAACCTCGGGCCGGGGGAGGGGCCGTCGCGGCTCCCGACACCGGCCCCGGCGGGACGTCCGCGGTCGCGCGCACGCGCGACACGCCCGGGGTTGAGCACACTTCCCCTGGCGCGTAAGATGTCTCGTTGGGTTCGCCTGCCTTCACCGGCAGACGCGTGGCCGGCCTCCTGCAGGCTCAGGCGCGCGGAACCCGAACCTCGATCCCATCGAACGATGGCACCGGTGTGCGCGCTGCGCGGGCCGGGACCACCCGGGCGTCGAGGAGCCCATCGGAAGTACCCACGACAGTTAGCGGAGGACATGGCGAAGAAAGACGGAGTCATCGAGATGGAGGGCGTCGTCGTCGAGGCGTTGCCCAACGCGATGTTCCGCGTCGAGCTCAAGAACGGGCACCGCGTGCTCGCGATGATCTCGGGCAAGATGCGCCAGAACTACATCCGGATCCTGCCCGAGGACCGGGTCGTCGTCGAGCTCACGCCCTACGACCTCTCGCGCGGGCGGATCGTCTACCGCTACAAGTAGGGCGTGCCGCAGGCACGTCATCACCACCGAGCCGTGCTCCGTCCGGAGCGCGGCGGGCAAGGAACGATCATGAAGGTCAAGCCGAGCGTCAAGCCGATCTGTGACAAGTGCAAGGTCATCCGTCGGCACGGACGCGTCATGGTGATCTGCGAGAACCTGCGCCACAAGCAGCGCCAGGGCTGAGCAGCACCCCAGCAGCACCCGCAGTACCGCACCACCCCGGTGGCACTCCTGCCGCCAGCGTTGCACCACCCGTGGTTCCCCTCGCCTCGCCGAGCGGGCGCCACATCCCCCGGACCGAGGGCCGGGGCCCGTCGATCGGCGGGACGGTGCAGCGACGGACCTTCGGATGATGCGTAGGAGTCATACGCATGGCACGTCTCCTCGGCGTCGACCTCCCCCGCGACAAGCGGCTGGAAGTTGCGCTCACCTACATCTACGGCATCGGTCGGACCCGCGCGGACGAGACGCTCGTCGCGACCGGCATCAGCCCCGACCTCCGCGTCCGCGACATCGGCGACGCCGAGTTGGTCGCGCTGCGCGACTACATCGAGGCGAACTACAAGATCGAGGGCGACCTGCGCCGCGAGGTCGCCGCCGACATCCGCCGCAAGGTCGAGATCGGCTCGTACGAGGGTCTGCGCCACCGCCGCGGTCTTCCCGTGCGCGGCCAGCGCACCAAGACCAACGCGCGTACCCGCAAGGGTCCGAAGCGCACCGTGGCCGGCAAGAAGAAGGCCGGTCGCAAGTAGCCACCGAGCACCCGCGCGGGGCCGGCCGACAAGCCGGCCGAGCAGCTCGGGTGCGAGGTGGTCCGACGACCTCGACGAAGGACTACACAGAAGATGCCTCCCAAGACTCGCGCCGCCGCGTCCGGCGCTCGCAAGACCCGCCGCAAGGAGCGCAAGAACGTCTCCCACGGCCACGCCTACATCAAGTCGACGTTCAACAACACCATCGTGTCCATCACGGACCCGTCGGGTGCTGTCATCGCCTGGGCCTCCTCGGGCCAGGTCGGCTTCAAGGGCTCCCGCAAGTCGACCCCGTTCGCCGCGCAGCTCGCGGCCGAGGCCGCTGCGCGCCGCGCCCAGGAGCACGGCATGAAGAAGGTCGACGTCTTCGTCAAGGGCCCGGGCTCGGGCCGCGAGACGGCGATCCGCTCCCTCCAGGCCACCGGCCTCGAGGTCGGCTCGATCTCCGACGTGACGCCTCAGGCGCACAACGGCGTTCGTCCGCCGAAGCGTCGCCGCGTCTGACCCCATCGATGCGTCGGTCGGCCCACCCGGGCCGGCCGACGCACTCGCTCGCCGGCCGCAGACCGCGTCCGGCTCCCTCATCGGCGTCATATAGCGGACGCCCAAGGAAGGAATCGCAGTGCTGATCGCCCAGCGCCCCACCCTGACCGAAGAGGTCGTCTCCGAGTTCCGCTCCCGGTTCGTCATCGAGCCGCTCGAGCCCGGCTTCGGCTACACCCTCGGCAACTCCCTGCGTCGCACCCTGCTCTCCTCGATCCCCGGCGCGGCCGTGACGAGCGTCCGTTTCGACGGCGTGCTCCACGAGTTCGACACCATCGAGGGGGTCAAGGAGGACGTCACCGAGATCATCCTCAACATCAAGAACGTCGTCGTCTCCTCGGAGCATGACGAGCCGGTCGTGATGTACCTGCGCAAGCAGGGCCCGGGCGTCGTCACCGCCGGTGACATCACGCCGCCCGCCGGCGTCGAGATCCACAACCCCGACCTGCACCTCGCCACGGTCAACGGCAAGGGCAAGCTCGAGGTCGAGCTGACGGTGGAGCGCGGGCGTGGCTACGTGTCCGCCGCGCAGAACAAGGCGTTCGACTCCGAGTACGGCCGGATCCCGGTCGACTCGATCTACTCGCCCGTCCTCAAGGTGACCTACAAGGTCGAGGCGACGCGTGTCGAGCAGCGCACGGACTTCGACCGGCTCATCGTCGACGTCGAGACCAAGCACGCGATCAGCCCGCGCGACGCCGTCGCCTCCGCCGGCCGCACGCTGGTCGAGCTCTTCGGCCTGGCCCGTGAGCTCAACACGGCCGCCGAGGGCATCGAGATCGGTCCGTCGCCGACGGACGTCGAGCTGGCCCAGGACCTCGCGCTCCCGATCGAGGACCTGCAGCTGACCATCCGGTCGTACAACTGCCTCAAGCGCGAGGGCATCCACACCGTCGGCGAGCTCGTCGCCCGCAGCGAGGCCGACCTGCTCGACATCCGCAACTTCGGCCAGAAGTCGATCGTCGAGGTCAAGGAGCGTCTCGCGGCGCTCGGTCTGGCGCTCAAGGACTCCCCGCTCGACTTCGACCCGAGCCTCGTCGTCGACACCTACGACGGCGACGACGTCGACTTCGGCGACGACACCTTCAACTGACAAACCCCAGCTAGTCGATCGGGTGGCCGCGGCCGCCCGGTCCGCAAGGAGACATCATGCCCCAGCCCGCCAAGGGTGCCCGCCTCGGTGGCGGCCCGGCCCACGAGCGGCTCCTCCTCGCCAACCTCGCGACGGCGCTGTTCGAGCACCGTCGGATCACGACGACGGAGGCCAAGGCCCGCCGCCTGCGCCCGTACGCCGAGCGGCTCGTCACGTTCGCCAAGCGCGGTGACCTGCACGCGCGTCGCCGCGTGCTCACGGTCATCCACGACAAGGGCGTGGTGCACGAGCTGTTCGAGGAGATCGCGCCGCTCGTCGCCGACCGTCCGGGTGGCTACACGCGCATCACGAAGATCGGCCCGCGCAAGGGTGACAACGCCCCGATGGCCGTCATCGAGCTGGTGCTGGAGCCGCTGAGCCCCAAGCAGCGCACGGTCAAGGGGGCGGAGGCCGCCACGAAGCGCGCCGCCAAGAAGACGGCGAAGGCCGAGGAGGCCCCGGTCGAGGCGCCCGAGGCTGAGGTGGCCGAGGCTCCCGCCGAGGAGATCGAGGCCGTCGAGGCTGCTGCGACGGACGCCGACGCGGCCGAGGTCGCGGCGGACGACGTCGCCGACGCCGCCGCCAAGGCCGACGCCGACGAGAAGTGACGCGCGCTCGCTGAGCGACACCGAAGGAGCCCGGTCCCCTCGTGGGGGCCGGGCTCCTCGGTTTTCCGGGGGTGTTTCGGGGCCCCGGCGCGGTGGCCCCCGTGGTGCCGGGTGATGTGCGAGATGCGGTCGGGTGGTGGCCCCGGCGCCGGCCGTGGCCCCCGTGGTGCCGGGTGACGCGCTGGACACGATCGGGTGGTGGCCCCGGTGCCGGCCGTGGCCCCTGCAGAACCGGGCTCGGCCTGGTGGCGGCTGTGGCCCCCATGGTGCCGGGGCCGGCATGGTGGAGGCCGTGACCCCGTCGCGCCGGGTGACGCGCTGGACACGGTCGGGTGGTGGACATGGTGGCGGCCGTGGCCACCGTGGCCACCGTGGCCACCGTGGCACCGGGTGCGGTTCGTCGCCGACCGCGGCCCGGAGACCGCGAGACCGCGAGACCGGGGGAGGATGGGGTCGTGACCGTTGACCCCGCCTCCACTGCGCCGGACGCACCGCTCGACCCACCCGACCGGACCGCCCCGGCCGCCGGGTGGGGCGTCGTGCTCGTCCACGGCGTCCGGACGTCCGCCACGATGTGGCGCCACCAGGTCGCGGCGCTCGAGGCCGCTGGCCACGCCGTCGTCGCGGTCGACCTGCCCGGTCACGGCACGCGGATGGCCGAGACCTTCACGCTCGACGCGGCCTGCGCCACCGTCGAGCAGGCCGTCCAGGGGCTGCGGGCGTCCGGCGCGCGCCGCGTCGCCGTCGTCGGTCTCTCGCTCGGCGGCTACCTCACCCTGCGCTGGGCCGCGCGCACGGCGACGCCGCCGGACGCGCTCGTCGTGTCCTCGTGCACCGCCCGCCCGGGCGGGCTCGGGAACCGTGGGTTCGTCGGCATCACGCACGCGTTCCGCGCACTGCCCGGTGATGGTGCCGCGCGCGTGAGCGAGCCGTGGGCCCGCGCCTTCGTCGGCGCCGCGGGCGCCGACGACATCGTCCGCGGCGGCGTCGGCGTCGACGGCCAGCTCGCCGCGCTGCGCGCCATGGTCGAGGCGACGCCGCTCGAGGACCTGCGGGTCGTCGTCGGGCGGGGGATCCCCGTGACCTTCGTGACGGGGGAGTGGGACCACTTCCGGCTCGACGAGGCCGCCTTCCGGCGCGCGGGTCGTGAGGCGGCGGACAGCTCCGGCACGCGGCCGCCGCGCTGGGTGCTCGTCCGACGCGCGCACCACCTCGTCTCGCTGCACCGGCCGCGCGCCTACACCCGGGCGCTGCTCGACACGCTCGATCGCGCGGAGCGGCTGGTCGCCCGGCCGTCCGACCTGACCGCGCCCGTCGCCGACCCGGCGTGGGACCGGGTCCGCACCGACTACGCCGAGGCCGTCGCGTGGTGGCTCGACGTCGTCGCGCGGGTCGGGGACCGCTGGGCCGACCCGGGGCTCGGGGAGTGGGACGTCCGCGCGCTCGTCGGGCACACCTCCCGCTCGCTGGTGACGGTCGAGGAGTACCTCGCCGCGCCGGCCGACGCGATCGCCGTCGCGGACGCCCCCGGCTACGTGGAGGCGACCCGCGCCATGCTCGGCGGCCCCGGGGTCACCGAGCGCGGCATCGCGGCCGGTGCGGCGCTCGGAGACGAGCCCGAGGCGGCCCTGCGCGAGCTGGCCGCGCGGGTCCTTGGCCTCGTGGACGCCCGGACCGGCGCCGAGCCGGTCACGACGCTCGCGGGCGGGATGCGGCTCGTGGACTACCTGCCGACGCGCACCCTGGAGCTCGTCGTGCACGGCTGTGACCTGGCGACCGTGCTGGGGCTCGACGCGCGACCGCCGACGGGCCCGGCGAGCGCCACGCTGACGACGCTCGCGACGCTGGCGGTGCGCGGGGACCGCTCGGCGCCCGTGATCCTCGCGCTCACGGGCCGCGACCCGCTGCCGCCCGGGTTCACGCTCCTGTAGCCGGGGCGCCCGGGTGCCCCGGCCGAGCCGGGGCCTCCGGCGACGACCGGCCTGGAAGGTCAGGCGAAGGTCAGGCGCGGGGGAGGCTCCACACGCGGACGCCGCCGAGCAGCGCCGCCGAGTTGGGGATGATCGTGACCGGCCCGAGCCGGGCGAGCGTGCTCGCCACCACGCGCTGGCCGTTGCCGCCGCCGAGGTAGAGCCGGTCCCACCGCACGACGGGGTGCAGGGAGTCGATCGCGCGCCGCACGCGCCGGGACCAGTGGGAGTCGCCCAGCCGGAGCCGCTCGTGCTCCCCGAGGTAGCCGTCGTACGTCAGCCCCCAGCGGACCTGCGCGTGCGACAGCTCGAGGTGCGGTGCGAGGGCGCCGTCGTCGAACAGCGCGCTGCCGAGCCCGGTGCCGAGCGTGAGGACGAGCTCGCACCCGATACCGTCGACGACCCCGGCCCCGTGCACCTCGGCGTCGTTGAGCACGACGGCGGGCAGGCCGAGCCGCGCCCGGATCGCCGCGGCCATGTCGAACCCCTGCCAGGCCTTCTCGAGCTCGGGAAGCTGTCGCGTCCGCGGACCCGACCGGGTGATGTAGTGCGGGGTGTGGACGACGACGCCGTGCCGGATCATCCCGGGCATCCCGACGGTCGCGCGGTCGGCCTCGGGAAGCTCGTCGGCGATCCCGGCGATGAGCCCGAGGAGCCGCTCCGGCGGGAGGGGGTACGGCGTCGGTCGCCGGACGGGCGGGGCCAGGAGCGTGCCGGACGTGTCGAGCACGCAGCCCTTGATGCCGCCGCCACCGCAGTCGATGGACAGGGTGCGGGCGCCGGGCATGGGTCGAGACTACTGAAGGGGCGCGAGGGTCGGTTACGTTCGCCTGTGTGAACGACTCGCTGCGCGTCCGCCTCGACCTCGCCTACGACGGGACCGGCTTCAGCGGCTGGGCGACGCAGCCCGGGCTGCGGACCGTCCAGGGCGTCCTGGAGGACGCCATCGCGACGGTCCTGCGCTCGCCGGCCCGGCTCACGGTCGCGGGGCGGACCGACGCCGGCGTGCACGCGCGGGGCCAGGTGGCCCATCTCGACCTCCCCGCCGACGCGTGGGCCGCCCTCCCGGGGCGCGCGGTCGACCGCGACCCCGGCGACGCGCTGTGCGCCCGCCTGGCCGGGGTGCTGCCGCCGGACGTCGTGGTGCGCCGGGCCGCGCTCGCCCCCGCGGGGTTCGACGCCCGGTTCGCCGCGGTGTGGCGTCGCTACGCCTACCGGATCGACGACTCGCGAGCCCCCGACCCGCTGACGCGCGCCTGGGTGCTGCGGCACCGCCGGGTGCTCGACGTCGGCGCCATGGACCGCGCGGGCGCCGAGCTCGTCGGGCAGCACGACTTCCTCGCCTACTGCAAGCCGCGGGAGGGGGCCACGACGATCCGCACCCTCCAGCTGCTCCGCGTGACGCGCGAGCAGGGGCTCGTCGTCGTCGACGTGCGGGCCGACGCGTTCTGCCACTCGATGGTGCGCTCGCTCGTCGGGGCGCTGCTCGCGGTGGGGGAGGGCCGGCGCCCCGAGGACTGGCCGGCCCGGGTGCTCGCCGCGGTCAGTCGTGACCCGGGCGTCGCGGTCGCGCCGCCGCAGGGGCTCGTCCTCGAGGAGGTCGGCTACCCGGCGGACGACGAGCTCGCCGAGCGCGCGCGGGTCGCCCGGGCGGTGCGGACGCTGGACTGAGGACGGCCCGCTGACGCCGGCCGGCTGACGACGGCGGGAGACGTCCCGTCGGCGTCGGCTCGCGACCCCGGCGAGCGTGATCGGGCTAGACCGACCCGTCGTCCTCGAAGTCGGGCTCGACGCCCTCGGCCTCGAGCCGCTCGATGTTCTGGAGCTCCTCGAGCGAGATCGTGTGGACGGCCGCCTCCTCGGCGCTCGCGGCGCCGCCGGCGACCCCGACGTCGCGCGCGAACGAGTCCTGGGAGAACGAACCCTCGGTGACGCCCTCGATCCGGCCGGAGCGGTCCATCTCCTGCCCGCGGCTGGACGCGACCCACACGTCGGGCAGCTCCTGGGCCAGTCGCAGGTCCAGCGGCTCGCCGAGCTCCTCCTCCAGTGCCGTCTCGCCCCAGCGGGAGCGCCGGTCCTCGTCGGGAGGGATGAACCCCTCGTCGAGGGAGTCGTCGACGCGCGACTGCTCGAGGGTGTCCTCGGGCTGGAGCTGGTCCTCGATGTCGTCGAAGTCGTCGAAGCTCTCCGGGTCGACACCGTTGCCGAACTGGTTCTCGCTCATGTCACCATGAAAGCACCTTCGCGGCGAGGAGTCGCGGGTGTGACGCATCTCCCGCCGCCGTCCGGTCCCGATCGGCCACGAGGTTTTGACCCCGGGCGCTCGGCGGGCTACTCTGGATCGTCGTTGTGTTCTCCTCTGCCTACCGGCGGACAGCACGGCCGGCCTCGGAGCTCCCACTCTCCCAGAGGTAGGCCACGTTCGCCGAGGGTGGATCCGAGCAGCGCTGACGGTTGAGGGGTTTCCCCCGTCCGCGCACGCCGGGCCCAGATGGGGCACACGCAGCTACCACCCGGCCCGGCCGGTCCGGAGCGCCCAGGGCAGCAGCCCGCCGGCTCCCGGCCCGAGCGGGCCCTGCACCGAAACGAAGGCTACGACTGTGCGTACGTTCACCCCGAAGCCGTCCGACGTCGACCGCACCTGGTACGTCGTGGACGCGACCGATGTCGTCCTGGGGCGGCTCGCGAGCCACGTGGCGTCCCTGCTGCGCGGCAAGCACAAGGCAACCTTTGCCGCCCACGTCGACACCGGTGACTTCGTCATCGTCGTGAACGCCGACAAGGTGGCGCTCACGGGCGCCAAGGCAGAGAAGAAGATGGCCTACCGCCACTCGGGCTACCCGGGCGGGCTCAAGGCCACCGTCTACTCCGAGCTCCTGGAGAAGAACCCGGAGCGGGCCGTCGAGAAGGCGATCGCGGGCATGCTCCCGAAGACGTCCCTCGGCCGCCAGCAGCTGCGCAAGCTCAAGGTGTACCGGGGCGCCGAGCACCCGCACGCCGCGCAGCAGCCCCAGCCCTACGAGCTGACCCAGGTGGCGCAGTAGTCGCCCCGGCGGCTGCGCAGCCCCACCCTGGCGAACATCGATATCAAGGAGAATCGTGGCTCAGCCTCTGACTGACGAGCTGGACGAGAACGTCCCCGCCAGCTACACCACCGAGACGCCCACGACGGTCGCCGACCGCGGGGAGTCCATCATCGCCGCGGGTCAGGCCGTCGGGCGCCGCAAGGAGGCCGTCGCTCGCGTCCGCCTCGTCCCCGGCACCGGCTCGTGGACCATCAACGGCCGCACGCTCGAGGACTACTTCCCGAACAAGCTGCACCAGCAGCTCGTCAGCTCGCCGTTCACGCTGCTCGGCCTCGAGGGCCGGTTCGACGTGGTCGCTCGCGTCGACGGCGGCGGCACGTCCGGTCAGGCCGGCGCGCTGCGTCTCGGCATCGCCCGGGCGCTGAACGCGATCGACACCGAGTCGAACCGTCCGACGCTCAAGAAGGCCGGCTTCCTCACGCGCGACGCCCGCGTCACTGAGCGCAAGAAGGCCGGTCTCAAGAAGGCCCGCAAGGCGCCTCAGTACTCGAAGCGCTGACCCGCTTGGGCTCCGTGTCGAGGATCTTCGGAACCGACGGGGTCCGAGGACTCGCCAACCGCGACGTCACGCCCGAGCTCGCGCTCGGGCTGGGCGTCGCGGCTGCGCGTGTGCTCAGCTCCCACCGCGACGGTGCGGTCGGGAGCGACCCCCACGCGCACCCGCACCGTCCGCGTGCGGTCATCGGCCGCGACGGCCGGGCCTCGGGCGAGTTCCTGTCCGCCGCGCTCGTCGCCGGCCTCGCGTCGGCTGGGATCGACGTCGTCGACCTCGGGCTGCTGCCGACGCCGGCCATCGCCTACCTGACGGCCCTGCGCGACACCGACCTCGGTGTCGTCGTCTCCGCCTCGCACAACCCGATGGCGGACAACGGCATCAAGTTCCTCTCCCGCGGCGGCCACAAGCTGCCCGACGACCTCGAGGACGAGATCACCGAGCTGCTGCACGCCGAGTGGGACCGGCCCGTCGGTCCCGCCGTCGGGCGCTACAGCCGCGACTCCGGCCGCGCGGCCGACGACTACGTCGACCACCTCCTCGGCACGATCGACGCGGACCTGTCGGGCCTGCGGATCGCGCTCGACTGCGCCAACGGCGCGGCCAGCGAGGTCGGCCCGCGCGCGCTGCGCGAGGCGGGAGCCGACGTCGTCGTCATCAACGCGTCGCCGGACGGTCGCAACATCAACGAGAAGTGCGGCTCGACGCACCCCGAGCAGCTCCAGGCGACCGTCGTGGCGTCCGAGGCCGATCTCGGCTTCGCGTTCGACGGCGACGCCGACCGCTGCCTCGCGGTCGACGCGACGGGCCGGCTCGTCGACGGCGACCAGCTCATGGGCCTCATGGCCCGCGCCCTCAAGCGTGAGGGCCGGCTGGTCAAGGACACGCTCGTCGTCACCGTCATGAGCAACCTCGGGCTGCTCCTCGCCATGCGCGACGCCGGCATCGTCACCGAGCAGACCGGCGTCGGGGACCGCTACGTCCTCGAGCGGATGCGCGAGGGCGGTTTCATCCTCGGCGGCGAGCAGTCGGGACACATCATCCTGTCCGACCACGCGACGACGGGCGACGGGGTGCTCACCGCGCTCCAGGTGTCGGCGCAGGTCGCGACGCAGGGTCCGCTCGCCGAGCTCGTGTCGTTCGTGAAGCGGCTGCCGCAGGTGCTCGTCAACGTCTCCGGCGTCGATCGCACCCGGGCCGCGACGGACGAGGCGCTCGCCGACGCCGTGCGGGCCGCCGAGGCCGAGCTGGGCGAGACCGGCCGCGTCCTGCTGCGCCCCTCCGGCACCGAGCCGCTCGTGCGGGTCATGGTCGAGGCGGACACGTCCGAGCGCGCCTCGACGACCGCGGAGCGCCTCGCCGAGGTCGTCCGGGAGCGGCTGAGCCTCTAGCCGCGCCTCGCCGCGTCGACCGGCCGGACCGGACCGGCGGCGGCGGACGGCTGCCTCGGGGCGATCCCTGACCGCGGACGGACGTGGGATCATCCTCCCGGGCGACGCGTGGCCGGCCGACGTGGGGGAGCGTGGTGCTCGGCCGCGTCCGCGGTCGCCGATCCCCGTGTCGAGAGCTGGAGCCCCGTGAACCCGATCGCCGCGTTCCAGGACGTCATCGACGGGATCCAGGACCTCGTCGTCGGCGCGGCCGACGAGTGGTGGGTGCTCGCCCTCCTCTACGCCTTCTGCACCATCGACGGCTTCTTCCCGCCGATCCCGAGCGAGTCGATCGTCATCGCGCTCGCCGCGCTGGCCGTGCACGCCCAGACCGTCCCGCTGTGGCTGATCTTCCTCATCGCGGCCGCCGGCGCGCTCACGGGCGACCTCATCGCCTTCGGCATCGGCCGCCGCATCCCGGTCCGGACGGCGCGGCTGTTCCGCTCCGAGCGCGGGCAGGCCATGCTCGACTGGGCCGAGACGAGGCTCGCCCGCAGCGGCGGCTCCTTCATCCTCTCGGCGCGCTACGTCCCCGTCGGCCGCGTCGCCGTCAACATGACGGCTGGCGCCGTCGGCTTCCCGCTGCGGCGGTTCCTGCTCTTCGACGCCCTCGCCTCGCTCCTGTGGGCCGGGTTCGGCATCGTCATCGGCACCGTGGCCGGCCGCCTGCTCGGGGACCGGCCGCTCGTCTCGATGGGCGTCGGCATCCTCGTCGGGATCGGGCTCGGCTGGGTGATCGACCGGGTGCTCGCACGACTCGGGCTCGGCGGGGCCGAGCTGGAGCGTCCCGCCGCGCGCGGCGACGACTCGCGGGACGGCGAGCCCGGTGCGCGACCCGACGCCGTCCCCGAGCCGGTCGACGGCGGCGAGGAGGCTAGGGGTTGACCCAGCAGAGGCAGAACGGGTGGCCGGCCGGGTCGGCGTAGACCTGGAAGTCGTCCGGCCCGCCGTCGCCGGCGCTCTGGAGCAGGCGCGCCCCCAGCTCCATGACGCGGGCGTGCGCCTCGTCGATGTCCTCGACCCACAGGTCGAGGTGGACCTGCTGCTTCGGCTCGCCGTCCGGCCAGTCGGGGGGCACGTGGTCGGGGGCGAGCTGCACCCCGATCCGGGGCTGTCCGTCGACCATCACCATGTGCCAGTCGTCGTCGGCGTCCACGACGCCGCCCAGCACGCCGGCCCAGAACGCGCTCTCGCTCTCGAGGTCGGCGGCGTCGAACGCGACCACCTGCCAGCGGATCTTCATCGTCCGAGCATCGCAGCGACCGGCCCCGGGGGCAATGCCCCGGGGCGATCTCCTAGAGCTTGCGCAGCAGCACCTGCTGGATACGGTGCTGCTCGTCCTTGGTCATGACGAGGGTGGCGCGCGAGCGGGTCGGGGAGATGTTCTCCTCGAGGTTCGGCGCGTTGATCCGCCGCCAGATGTCCCGCGCGGTGCGCTCGGCGTCCGCGTCGTCCAGGTCGGCGTAGCGCCGGAAGTAGGAGTCCGGGTGGGAGAACGCCGTCTGGCGCAGGCGGAGGAACCGCTCGACGTACCAGCGCTCGATGTCGGCCGTCGCCGCGTCGACGTAGATCGAGAAGTCGAAGAAGTCCGACACGGCGAGCGACGTCCCGCCCGGAGGGGCCGGCTGGAGCACGTTGAGGCCCTCGACGACGAGCACGTCCGGCCGGTTCACGGTCACGCTCGCGCCGGGCACCACGTCGTAGGTGAGGTGGTCGTAGACCGGGGCCTCGACGTGCTCCGCCCCCGACTTCACGTCGGTGAGGAAGCGCAGCAGGGCGCGGCGGTCGTAGGACTCGGGGAACCCCTTGCGCTCCATCAGCCCGCGGCGGCGCAGCTCGGCGTTCGGGAGCAGGAACCCGTCCGTCGTCACCAGCTCGACGTGCGGCGTCTCCGCCCAGCGGCGCAGCATCTCGACCAGGACGCGGGCCGTCGTCGACTTCCCGACCGCGACCGACCCGGCGATGCCGATGACGAACGGCGTGCGCGAGCTGCGGCCGCCGAGGAAGGTGTCGGTCGCCCGGTGGACGGACGCGATGCCCTCGACGTAGAGGCCGAGCAGGCGGGACAGCGGCCGGTAGACCTCGTCGACCTCGGCCAGGTCGATCGGGTCGGACAGGCTGCGCAGGCGGACGATGTCGGCGTCGCCCAGCGGCAGCGGCGTCGAGGCCGACAGCCGGCTCCAGTCCGCGCGGGAGAGCTCGACGAACGGGGTGAGACTCGGCGCGGCGGCCTCGGCGCCCCCGGTGCCTCCCCGCGCGTCGAGGTCGTGCGCACCCTGCTCCTGCGTCGTCACCGGGACAGTCTGGCCTACCGGCGGCGTTACGCGCACAGCGAGACCGGTGCGACGAGGCTCACGGGCGGGTCAGCCGGCGACGCGGGTCGCGGCCGATATCGTGGTGCCCATGTGTGGAATCGTCGGATACGTCGGCCCCGAGACCCCCTCCCAGCGGCCGCTCGAGGTGGTCCTCGAAGGTCTCGGCCGGCTGGAGTACCGCGGCTACGACTCGGCCGGGGTCGCCGTCCTGACGCAGGACGGGCTCGCCGTCGCCAAGCGCGCCGGCAAGCTGACGAACCTCCTGGGCGACCTCGCCGCCCACCCCCTGCCGCCCGCGACGGCCGCGATCGGCCACACCCGCTGGGCGACGCACGGGGGCCCGAGCGACGTCAACGCGCACCCGCACCGGGTGGGCGACATCGCCGTCATCCACAACGGGATCATCGAGAACTTCGCCGGCCTGAAGAACGAGCTGCTCGCCGAGGGCGCGGAGTTCCTCTCCGAGACCGACACCGAGGTCGTCGCGCACCTGCTGGAGCGCGCCTGGCGCAGCGAGGGCGACCTCACGGCGGCGATGCTGTCGGTCGTCGGCCGGCTCGAGGGCGCGTTCACGCTGCTGGCGCTGCACGCCGGTCAGCCCGGCGTCGTCGTCGGCGCCCGCCGCAACTCCCCGCTCGTCGTCGGGCTCGGGGAGCGGGAGAACTTCCTCGGCTCCGACGTCGCCGCCTTCGTCTCCGCGACGCGCCGCGCGCTCGAGCTCGGCCAGGACCAGGTCGTCACGATCACGGCGGACTCCGTCGACGTCGTCGGGTTCGACGGCGAGCCGGCGACGGCGCGCGAGTTCACCGTCGACTGGGACGCCTCGGCCGCGGTCAAGGGCGGCTACGACTCCTTCATGCGCAAGGAGATCCACGAGCAGCCGACCGCGGTCGCCGACACGCTGCGCGGCCGGTTCGACACCCGCGGCCAGCTCATGCTCGACGAGCTGCGCATCCCCGAGGCGGAGCTGCGCAGCATCGACAAGATCATCGTCATCGCCTGCGGGACGGCGGCCTACTCGGGGCACGTGGCGAAGTACGCGATCGAGCACTGGTGCCGCATCCCGGTCGAGGTCGAGCTCGCGCACGAGTTCCGCTACCGCGACCCGATCGTCGGCCCCCGCACGCTCGTCGTCGCGATCTCGCAGTCGGGCGAGACGATGGACACGCTCATGGCCGTGCGTCACGCGCGCGAGCAGGGCGCCCGCGTCCTCGCGATCTGCAACACGCACGGCTCGACGATCCCGCGCGAGTCCGACGCCGTGCTCTACACGCACGCCGGCCCCGAGGTCGCCGTCGCCTCGACGAAGGCGTTCCTCGCCCAGGTCGCTGCCTGCTACCTGCTCGGGCTCTTCCTCGCGCAGCTGCGCGGCACCAAGTTCCCGGACGAGCTGCGCGAGACCGTCGCGGCGCTCCAGGCGCTGCCGGACAAGATCCAGCGCGTGATCGACACCGAGCCCGAGATCGAGGAGGTGGCCCGCGCGCTCGCGGACGAGGAGTCGTTCCTCTTCCTCGGTCGGCACGTCGGCTACCCCGTGGCGCTCGAGGGCGCGCTCAAGCTCAAGGAGATCGCCTACATCCACGCGGAGGGCTTCGCCGCCGGCGAGCTCAAGCACGGGCCGATCGCGCTCATCGAGGAGGGCCAGCCGGTCTTCGTCGTCGTACCGTCGCCGCGGGGCCGCGACTCCCTGCACTCCAAGGTCGTCTCCAACATCCAGGAGGTCCGGGCGCGCGGGGCGCGCACGCTCGTGATCGCCGAGGAGGGCGACGACGACGTCGTGCCGTTCGCTGACGTCATCTTCCGGGTCCCGCAGACCCCCGTCCTCCTGGCGCCGCTCGTCTCCGTCGTCCCGCTGCAGATCTTCGCCTGCGCGCTGGCCACGGCCAAGGGGCTCGACGTCGACCAGCCGCGCAACCTCGCCAAGTCCGTCACGGTCGAGTAGGCGCGCGTGATCGTCGGCGTGGGGATCGACGTCGTCGACGTCGCGCGCTTCATGGCGACGATCACCCGCACACCGCGGCTGCGCGAGAAGCTGTTCACGCCCGAGGAGCGCGACCTCGCCGACGCCTCGCTGGCCGCGCGGTTCGCCGCGAAGGAGGCCATCGCCAAGGCGCTCGGGGCGCCGGGCGGGATGCGCTGGCACGACGCGACCGTGCGACGCGTGCCCGGGGGCGCCCCCGTCGTCGAGCTGCGCGGCACCGTGCTCGCGCGAGCCGAGGAGCTCGGCGTCCGTCGCTGGCACCTGTCGATCTCGCACGACGCCGGGATCGCGTCCGCGATGGTGGTCGCCGAGGGCTGACCGGTGATCGCGTGACGCGGGCCCGCCGCGGGGTGAGGATGGACGGATGATGCGCTCCTACGCCGCCGCCGACGTCCGCGCCGCCGAGGAACCGCTGCTCGCCGCCGGCGCGCAGCTCATGGCCAACGCCGCGCTCGCGGTCGAGCTCGTCACCGTGCGCGAGCTGCGCTCCCGCCGGGGCGCGGTCCGCGGCGGCCGGGTCCTCGCCCTGGTCGGCTCGGGCAACAACGGCGGCGACGGTCTGTTCGCCGCGGCCGGCCTCGCCCGGCGCGGCGTCGACGTCACCGTCCTCCTCCTCGGCGCCTCGCCGCACGTCGGCGGCCTCGCCGCGGTGCGCGGGACCGGGGTGCGACCGGTCGACCTCGGCGGTCTCGCGCCCGAGGAGGCGGCCCGGCGCGTCGTCGCTCGGCTGGACGGTCAGGTGGACGATCGGCTGGACGCGCCGCCGGTCGACGTCGTGCTCGACGCCGTCACCGGCATCGGGGTGAGCGACGGGCTGCGTGGCGTGCCCGGAGCCGTCGTCGCCGCGCTGGCGGACCTGTGGCGCCGGCGCGGCCGGGCCCCCGGCGAGCGTCCGACGGTCGTCGCCGTGGACGTCCCGTCCGGGATCGGGGTCGACGACGGCGCGCTGCCCGGGCCGGTGCTCCCCGCCGACGTCACGGTCACGATGGGCGCGGCCAAGCCCGGCCTCCTCGTGCCGCCGGCCGCGCGCGCGGCGGGCCGGATCGAGCTGGTCGACCTCGGCCTCGGTCCGGGGCTCTCCTCCGCGGAGCCTCGCGTCGCGCGGCTGACGGGCGCCGGGCTCGCGCGGCTCGTCGCGCCACCACCGGCCGAGAGCGACAAGTACCGGCGCGGGGTCGTCGGCGTGCTCGCCGGCTCCGCCGGGTACCCGGGCGCCGCCGTGCTCGCGTGCGAGGCGGCCGCCCCGCTGGCCGGGATGGTCCGCTACCTCGGACCCGGCCGGGTGGGGGACGCCGTGCTGGCCCGCCGGCCCGAGGTCGTGTGCGGCGACGGGCGGGTGCAGGCGTGGTCGCTCGGGTCGGGCGTCGGGGTCGAGGACGCCGCCCGGCTCGCCGAGGCCCGCGACGTCCTCGCGCGGGTGCTCGCGGCGGCGGAGGACGACGCGCGCGTGCCGGTCGTGCTCGACGCCGGGGCACTCGACCTGGTCGAGGACGGCGCCACGCTGCCGCCGCACGTCGTGCTGACCCCGCACGCCGGCGAGCTGGCGCGCCTGCTGGGCCGGCTGACCGGCGCACCGGTGGCCCGCGAGGAGGTCGAGGCGCTCCCGCTGCGGCACCTGCGCGACGCCGTCCGGATCACCGGCGCGACGGTGCTGCTCAAGGGCTCGGTCACGCTGGTCGCGGGACCGAGCGGACCCGTGTGGTCGCAGACCGGTGCCCCCTCGTGGCTCGCCACCGCCGGAGCCGGCGACGTGCTCGCCGGCGTGGCCGGGGCGCTGCTGGCGCGGTGGTCCCAGCGAGCCATCGCCGAACCCGAGCGCGTCGCCGAGGTCGTCGCCGGGGCCGCGCTGCTGCACGCCCTGGCCGCCCGCGAGGCGTCCCTCGCGTCGTCCGGTGGGCCGATCGTCGCGAGCGACGTCGCCCGCGCGCTGCCGACGGCCGTCGGCCGCCTGCTCGGCGGACCGGATGCCGGCGGACCCGACGCCGGCGGGGCGGTCCGGCGCGGTGGTGAGGAAGAATGAGCCCCGTGCCAGGCCCGACCGATGCCGACCATGCGAGCGATCCAGCCACGCCCCCGGCGTTCTCCGCGCGCACGGCGTTTCCCGCCCGCGCGGTCGTCGACCTCGACGCGATCGCCGACAACGTCCGGCGACTGAGGCAGGTCGCCGCCCGGTCCGAGGTGATGGCCGTCCTCAAGGCGGACGCCTACGGGCACGGCCTCCTCCCGTCGGCCAGGGCGGCGCTCGCGGGCGGGGCGACCTGGCTCGGCGTCGCGCAGCTCGTCGAGGCGATCCGCCTGCGCGAGGGGCTGGCGGACCGCACCGCGGTGACCGATCCCCCCGCCCCCCGCCTGCTGACCTGGATCTTCAGCCCCGGGCCGGAGACGCACCGCGCGCTCGTGCGGGCGATCGAGCTCGACATCGACCTGTCCGCCGGCTCGCCGGTGGCGCTGGACGCCGTCGTCGCTGCGGCGCGCGAGGTCGGCCGACCGGCCCGGCTCCACCTCAAGGTCGACACCGGGCTCGCCCGCGGCGGCCAGTTCCTCGAGCCGTGGACCGCGATGCTCGCGGACGCGCTCGCGCACGAGGCCGCCGGGCACGTCGCCGTCGTCGGCCTGTGGTCCCACCTGGCGAGGGCCGAGGAGGACGACGACACCACCGATCGCCAGCTCGACGTCTTCCGCGAGGCGCTGCGTCGCGCCGACGAGGCCGGCGCGCGGGTCCAGGTGCGCCACCTCGCGAACTCGGCCGGAACCCTCCTGCGGCCCGACACGCACTTCGACCTCGTCCGGCCCGGGCTCTCCGTGTTCGGCCTCAGCCCCGTGCCGGGCCGCAGCCCCGCCGACCTCGGGCTCACCCCGGCGATGCGGCTCGAGGCCGACGTCATGCTGGTCAAGGACGCGCCGGCCGGCCAGGGCGTGAGCTACGGCCACACGTACACGACGCAGCGGGCGACGCGGCTCGCCGACCTCCCGCTCGGCTACGCCGACGGGATCCCGCGACACGTCTCGGGCGTCGGCCCGGTCCAGGTCGCCGGCCGCCGTCACACGATCGCGGGCCGGGTCTGCATGGACCAGATGGTCCTCGACGTCGGCCCCGACTCGACGGTCAGCGCCGGCGACACCGCGGTGCTGTGGGGCAGCGGGCGCGACGGCGAGCCCACCGCCGAGGACTGGGCCCGTGCCGCCGGCACCATCTCCTACGAGATCGTGACGCGCCTCGGCGCGCGCGTGCCGCGGGTCCACGTCGGCACGGCGGGCACCGCCGCGACGCCCCCGGCGGACCCGACGTCCCCGACGGCTCCCGACCCGGCCCCCTCCCAGAAGACGACGGCATGACGACGACGCTCCACCTCCCCGATCCCGACGCCACCCGCGCCCTCGGCGCCGCCATCGCGGGCCTGCTGCGCGCGGGTGACCTCGTCATCCTCACCGGCGACCTCGGGGCCGGGAAGACGACGCTCACCCAGGGCCTCGGCGCCGCGCTCGGCGTGCGCGGCCAGGTCGCCTCGCCGACGTTCGTCATCGCGCGCGAGCACCCGTCGCTCGTCGGCGGGCCGGCGCTCGTGCACGTCGACGCCTACCGGCTCGGCAACCTGCGCGAGATCGACGCGCTCGACCTCGACTCCTCCCTCGAGGAGTCGGTCACCGTGGTCGAGTGGGGCGCCGGGCTCGCCGAGCGGCTCTCGGGCGACCGGCTCGAGGTTCGGATCGGCCGGGCCCGCGGCGACGCGGCCGACGCCGGCCGGGACGTCGAGATCGTCGGTGTCGGACCTCGGTGGGATGGTGTCGACCTCGCGCACCTCGCGCTGGACGAACGGGAAGGACGAGCATGACCGGTCCATCGGTGACCCTCGCCATCGACACGTCGGGCGGCACGCACGTGGCCGTCCTGCGCGGTGACGCCGTGCTGGCGCGCGCCGAGCGCGCCGACGCCCGCGGGCACGCCGAGAACCTCGCGCCGCTGGTCGCCGCCGCGCTCGACGAGGCGGGGCTGGTCCCCGCCGACGTCACGGGGGTCGCGGTCGGCACGGGGCCGGCGCCGTTCACCGGCCTGCGCGTCGGGCTCGTCACCGCGGCCGCCTTCGCCGCGGTCCGCGGGCTGCCCGTCCACGGCGTCCCGAGCCTCGAGGCGTGGGCGCTCGGCTCCCGCGAGGCGGCCGGGGCGTCCGGCGCGCGCGAGGTGCGGGTGGTGACGGACGCGCGGCGCCGCGAGGTCTACACCGCGCGCTACGCCTACGACGCGTCGGCCCCCGGTGGTCTGAGCGTCCTGGAGGAGCCGCGCGTCGTCCTCCCCGCCGAGCTGGCCGGGACGGTCGCGGACGAGCGCGCGGCCGGCGGCGTCGTCGCGGGTCCCGGGCTCTACCCGGACGTGCTCGGGCCGAGCGCGGGGACGTTCGACGTCGCGGCGCTCGCGCTCCTCGCCACCGCGCGGGCCGAGGCGGGGGTTCCGACGCCGACGGAGCCGCTGTACCTGCGTCGGCCCGACATCCACGGCGTCCCGGCGGGGGCGGCATGAGCGAGGTGGGCCCGAGTCATCGCGTGCGGCCCGTCGTGCCGGCCGACCTCGACGCGATCGCGGCGGCCGAGCCCGAGCTGTTCGGCTCGCAGGCCTGGTCGCGCGGGGTGTACGCGGAGGAGATCGAGCGGCCGGACCGCTGCTACCTCGCGGTCGACGTGGACGGGCGGCTGGCCGGGTACGCGGGCGTCGCGCTCGACCCCGAGTGGACCGTCATGACGATCGGCGTGCTGCCGTGGGCGCAGCGTCGCGGCATCGCCAGGGCCCTGCTGCACGCGCTCGTCGACGCCGCCCGGCGCGCCGGTGGGACGGAGCTGTTCCTCGAGGTCAAGGCGCACGACGGAGGAGCCCAGCAGCTCTACCGCGACGCCGGGTTCCGACTGGTCGGGCTGCGCCGGCGGTACTACCAGCCGGAGGGCGTCGACGCCGTCGTCATGCGTCTCGACCTCGGCGGGCCGACGCGCCGCGTCGGACCGGTCGGGGCCGAGGCCGTCGCGGCCGACCCTGCCGGGCAGCGGGAGGCGGCCCGGCGGCGGGAGGCGGCCATGGACCCGTTCGTCGACGTCGCGGCGGCGCACGACCTGATCTGGAGCGCGGACCCACCCGTCGTGCTCGACGTCCGCTGGGCGCTCGGGGCGCCGGACGGCCGCGCGGCGTACGCCGCCGGTCACCTGCCCGGCGCGGTGTTCGTCGACCTCGAGACCCAGCTCGCCGCGCCCGCCGCCCCGGAGCTGGGCCGGCACCCGCTGCCCGAGGCGGCCCACCTCCAGGCATCGGCGCGGGCGTGGGGGATCGACACCGGCTCCACCGTCCTGGTCTACGACGACGCCGGCGGCACGTCGGCCGCGCGCGCGTGGTGGCTGCTGCGCTGGGCCGGTCTCGACCGGGTCGCGATCATCGACGGCGGGCTGCGCGCCTGGGTCGACGCCGGGCACCACCTGGAGCAGGGGATGATCCGTCCGCGCCCGGGGAACGTCGTGCTGCGGCCCGGCGGCCTGCCGACGATCGACATCGACGAGGCCGCCGCGTGGACGGCGGACGGCACCGGCGTGCTGCTCGACGCCAGGGCCGGCGAGCGGTACCGCGGCGAGGTCGAGCCCGTCGACCCGCGCGCCGGGCACGTCCCGGGCGCGACCTCGGCCCCGACCGTCCAGAACCTCACCGAGGCCGGCTGGCTGCGCGAGCGGGCCGAGCTGCTCGACCGGTTCGCCCGGCTCGGCGTGACGCCGGCGGCCGCGGACGCGCCGCGGGTCGCCGCGTACTGCGGCTCCGGCGTCACCGCGGCGCACACCGTCGCCGTGCTCGCCTCGCTCGGGATCGAGGCCGCGCTGTTCCCGGGGTCCTGGTCGCAGTGGAGCAACGACCCGGCCCGGCCCGTCGCGACCGGTCCGTAGCGACCGGCCGACCGCGGTGGGACCGGGGCGCCGTGGGCTGCCCGGACGGACGGCGCGACGGCGCTACAGGACGGTGACGGCCTCCGCGGCGTCGAGCCGCGGCGCCCGCGGGTGCGTGCCGCCGGGGGCGGCGGCGCGTCCGACGTTGAGGACGAGCAGGCTCGTCCAGCCCGACTCCGCGAACAGGTCGGCGTCGAGCCCGGCGGCGTCGAACCCGCCCATCGGCCCGACGTGCAGGCCTCGCGCGCGCAGCGCGAGGACGAGGTAGCCGATCTGGAGCAGTGCGTTCGTCCGCGCCATGCCCGCGCGGCGCTCGGCGTGCGGCTCGAGCTCGTCGGCGAGGCCGGCGCGGTGCGGGGCCAGCGTGTCGAGCCGGGAGTGGAAGCGCGGGTCGGCGGCCGCGACCACGGCGAGCGGGGCGGCCAGCGTCTTGGCGCGGTTGCCCTCGCTCAGGTGTGACACGAGGCGCTCGCGCGCCTCGCCGCGCGGCACGACGGCCAGCCGCAGCGGCGAGACGTTCATCGCCGTCGGCCCCCACTTCGCCAGGTCGTAGGCGGCGAGCACCTCGGCCGGGTCGACGTCGTCGTCCGTGAAGGCGTTGACGGAGCGGGCCTCGCGGAAGAGCAGGTCGAGCGCGGCGTCGTCGAGGCCGGCGAGGGCCTCCAGGTCCGTGTCGATCCCGGCGGTGGTCTGGTCGAGCGTGAGCGTCATGGTTGCTGGAACAACCTTTGTCGGGGCGTCCTTCCCGGCTGTGGCGCAGATCACGCGAGTAGGCTCGACGTTCGTGAGTGAGGCGCGCGACCCCCTGGTGCTCGGCATCGAGTCGACCTGTGACGAGACCGGTTTCGCGCTCGTGCGCGGACGCGAGCTGCTCGTCGACGTGACGGCCTCCTCGATGGACGAGCACGCCCGGTTCGGCGGGATCGTGCCCGAGGTCGCCTCCCGTGCCCACCTCGAGGCGTTCGTCCCGACGCTCACGGAGGCGCTCGCCCGCGCCGGTCTGGAGCTGGGTGACGTCGACGCGGTCGCGGTCGCCTCGGGCCCCGGCCTCGTCGGCTCGCTCACGGTCGGCACGGCGGGGGCCAAGGCGCTCGCGGTCGCCCTCGGCGTCCCGCTCTACGGCGTCAACCACGTCGTGGGCCACGCGGCCGTCGACGAGCTGGTCGACGGGCCGTTCCCGGAGCGTCTCCTCGCGCTCGTCGTCTCCGGCGGGCACTCCTCGCTGCTCCTGGTGAACGACATCGCGACCGACGTCGTCGAGCTCGGCCAGACGCTCGACGACGCAGCCGGCGAGGCCTTCGACAAGGTCGGGCGTCTGCTCGGGCTGCCCTACCCCGGGGGGCCGCACGTCGACCGGCTCGCCCGCGAGGGCGACCCGGACGCCATCCCGTTCCCGCGCGGCCTGTCCAAGGGCCGCGAGCTCCAGCGTCACCCGTACGACTTCTCGTTCTCCGGGCTCAAGACCGCGGTCGCCCGCTACCTCGAGGCGCACGAGGACTCGGGTGAGCCGTACTCGAGGGCCGACGTCGCCGCGTCCTTCTCCGAGGCGGTCGCCGACGTGCTCGTGACCAAGACGCTCCGGGCCGCGCGGCTGCACGAGGTCGGGACCGTCGTCATCGGCGGTGGGTTCTCCGCGAACTCGCGGCTGCGCGAGCTGGCGGCCGAGCGGTTCGCCGAGGCCGGGATCGAGCTGCGCATCCCACCGATCCGCTACTGCACCGACAACGGCGCGATGATCGCCGCGCTCGGGTCGGCGCTCGTCCGCGCCGGTGTTGCCCCGTCGCCGCTCGACCTCGCCGTCGACTCGCAGATGCCGCTCTCGCTCACGTCGGTTCCCGCCTCGGTCTAGTCTCCCGGCCCGGGCCGACGGCGGGCCTGCTTGATCGAGCCCCGCTGCTTCTTCGCCTCGACGCGGCGCTGCTGCGAGCCCCGCGTCGGCCTGGTCGGGCGTCGACGGGGTCCCGGCGGGGCGAGCGCGGCGGCGACGGCCTCGGCCAGACGTCGCCGGGCCGCCTGTCGGTTGTCGAGCTGGGCGCGGTGCTCGGACGCGACGACGGTGAGGACGCCGCGCACCAGCCGCGGACCGAGCCGTTCCAGCACGCGCGCGAGCTGCGCCTCCGTCAGGGCCTTCGACGCGGTGACGTCCCAGCTCAGCTCGACCCGCGAGTCCGTCGTGTTGACGCCCTGACCGCCGGGGCCGGACGCCCGGGAGAAGCGCCAGCTCAGCTCCCGCTCGGGGATCGTGACGGCGGCCGTCACCCGCAGACCGGTGGGGGCGACGTCGGGCACCGTCCCATCGTCCCGCACTCGCCGTCCCGGTGCGCGGCCCCGACGCGCGGCCCCGACGCGCGGCTTCGACGCGTAGGGTCGACGAGGTGACCCCGCAGGAGCCGAGCCCGCAGGAGCCAGGCCGGCAGGAGCCGGGCCAGCGCCAGCCGGCCCTGGTCGAGCGCACCGCCCTCGTCGTCCGGGGCGTCCAGCGCCGCGCGCTGCTGACCCTCCCGCCGGCCGCGCGCCGGGTCGTCGTCCTCGTCCACGGGAGCGGCCACGGCGACGCCGAGGGGTTTGGTCCGTACCGCGAAGCGCTCGCGGAGCTGGGCTGCGCGAGCCTCGTCGTCGACAAGGCGATGGAGGGGTACTCGGCGCTGCGGCGCGACTACGACGCGCTCGCCCGGGACGCGGCGGAGACCGTGGCCTGGGTCCACCGGCGCCTGCCGGGCCTCCCGGTCTCGCTGCTCGGCTACAGCGAGGGGTCCTGGGTGGCGCTCAAGGCCGCGTCGCTCGTCCCGATCGACCGGCTGGTCCTGTGCTCGGCGCCCCTCGTCCGGCCGAAGGAGCAGACGGCCCACCACTGGGCGGCCGAGCACGGCCACCTGCCCGGACCGCTCCGGCGGTGCGGCGCGCTGGTCGTGCGCACGGTGCTCGGCTGGACCGACTACGGCGACGTCGACCCGCGCCCGGACCTCGCTCGCCTGGGCGTGCCCGTGCTCCTCGTGCTCGGGGGAGAGGACCGCACGCTCGACGTCGCGGGTGCCGCCCGGGTGCTGGAGGAGCACGTGCGGGGCGAGCGCGCCGTCGTCGTCGAACGGTCGGGCCACGCGCTCCCGGCCGACGGACGGTGGCTCCACCGCGTCGCGGCGGAGTGGCCGGGCGGCCGGGGCTGAGCCCGGGTGACCGCGGCGGCGACGCCGCGCGTGGCAGGCTGGTCCGGTGCCCATGACACTCGCCGATCTCTGGCCCGCCACCGCCGTGCGCGCCCGCGCCGGTGACCTGGAGCTGCGCTGGCCGGACGACGCCGTGCTGCTCGACCTCGCCGAGCTGGCCTCGCGCGGCGTCCACGCGCCCGACGCGATGCCGTTCCAGGTCCCGTGGACCCGCGGCACGCCGCGCGAGGTCGCGCGCAGCGTGCTGACCTACCAGTGGGGCGTGCGCGGCCGGGTCGGACCCGAGGCCCTGCAGCTCGAGCTCGCGGTGCTCGTGGCCGGCGAGCCGGTCGGCATGCAGGGCGCGGGCGGCCGCGACTGGGCCGTGCTCCGGACGGCCGAGACCGGGTCGTGGCTGGGGCGCGAGCACCAGGGCCGCGGCATCGGCTCGCGGATGCGTGCGCTCATGCTCGAGCTGCTCTTCGACGGGCTCGACGCGCGCGCCGTGACGTCGGGGGCGTGGGCCGACAACGGGCCGTCGAACGCGGTGTCCCGCCGCGTCGGGTACCTCCACGACGGCGACGACGAGATGGTCAGGGACGGGCGGGCGACGCTGCACCACCGCTACCGGATGACGCGCGAGCGCTGGCTCGAGGTGCGGGACGCGAACCGGCGGCTGCTCGGCGCCCCGGTCGAGATGTCCGGCGTCCGGGAGCTGCGGGCGGAGCTGGAGCGACCGGGGGACGGCGCCGGGTCCTAGCCGGCACCGCGCGCTGACCGGTGCGGGAGCGGGCGAGCCGTCGTCGCCCGAGGCGTCGCTAGAGCGGCCGGTCGGCCCGCATCTCCCGCGTCAGCAGGTCGACGACGGCCGTGAGCGAGCCGCCGTTGCGGCGCGCCGCCGCGCGCTGACGCTGGTAGGACGCGCCCATCCGCAGGATCGTCCGCACGCCGTCGAGGTCCTCCAGGCAGCCGAGGCGCTCCGCGACGGGCTCCAGCGTCCGCAGCCAGGCCGTGACCGAGTCCGTGACGAGCTCCTCGTTCCCCTCGCGGTCGAGGATGATGATGGCGTCCATCCCGTACCGCGCCGAGCGCCACTTGTTCTCGGTGACGAACCACGGCGGCATCGTCGGCAGCTCGCGGCCCGCGTCCAGCTCGGACGAGAAGTGCTCGACGAGACAGTGGATCAGCGCCGCCAGCGCGCGCAGCTCCAGCAGCGACGGCGTGCCGTCGCAGATCCGCACCTCCAGCGTGCCGAGGCCGGGTGAGGGGCGGATGTCCCAGCGGACCTCGTTGAACTCCTCGATGACGCCGGTGTGCACGAGGTCGCCGACGTACTGCTCGAGCTCGCCCCAGTCGGCGAACTGGTAGGGCAGCCCCGCGGTGGGCAGCTGCTGGAACATGAGGGCCCGGTTCGACGCGTACCCGGTGGTGTCGCCGCCCCAGAACGGGGAGGAGGCCGAGAGCGACTGGAGGTGCGCGAACACCGTGAGCAGCGCGCGCATGATCGGCAGCACCTTGCGCTGGTCCTCGATCCCGACGTGCACGTGGACGCCGAAGATGAGCATCTGCCGGCCCCACCACTGGGTGCGGTCGATGAGCGTGGTGTAGCGCTGCTTGTCGGTGACCTTCTGGTCGGTCCAGCGGGCGAACGGGTGGGTCCCGGCGCACATCAGCTCGACCCGGAGCTGGTCGGTCACCGTGCGCAGCTCCCCGACGGCGCGCTCGATGTCGCGCGCGGCGCCGGCGACGGTCTCGTTCACCCCGGTAACGATCTCGACCGTGTTGAGCAGGAGCTCCTGCTTGATCATCGGGTGCTCGCTCTGCCCGGGCGGGCGCAGCTCGTCCAGCACCGTCGCCGCGCACTGGCGCAGGTCGCCGGAGTCGGCGTCGACGAGCGCGAGCTCCCACTCGATCCCGATGGTCCCGCGGCGCGAGGTCGCGAACGGGACGGGGAAGGGCTGCGCCATCGTTCCTCCAGTGCTCGGGAGCTGCCGGTGGCGGCTCAGGCGGGTGCCGGCGGGTCGACGCGCTCGACGACGACCACGCGGTGCTCGCCCGCGACCCTGGTGAGGATGATCGTCCCCGACGCGGTTCCGCGCAACGCAAGCTGCTGGCGCAGGCGCGCCGGGTCGAGGTCCCAGCCGCGCTTCTTGATCTCCAGCGTGCCGATCCGACGCTCGCGCAGGTAGGAGCGCAGCCGCTTGAGCGAGTAGGGCATGACGTCGAGCACGCGGAAGGCCGCGACGCAGCGCCCGGTGTCGTCGTCGGCGGGCAGCCGGTCGCCCGTGAGGAACGCGATGGTGGGGTCGAGCAGTCGCGCGTCGAGGAGCTCGGCGAGGCGGTGGACCAGGCCGGCCCGGATGATCGCGCCGTCCGGCTCGAAGACGTAGCGGCCGACGGCCGCGCCACCGCTCGCGCCCGGTCCGCTCGGCGCCGGCGTGATCGGACCGGTGGGGTCACCGGGGTCGAGCAGCGTCGTCGCGCGGCCGTCGCGTCCGACGACGACGGCGCCGCGGCCCGTCCCCTCCGGTGCGAGGTCGCCGAACCAGAGGTCGGCCTCCAGGACGTCGCCGGCGACGCTCAGCCACTGGACGAGGGCGTCGCCGGGGAGGTCGCGATGGGCGATGCCGGGGCCGAGCTTCATCCCGAGCGCCGGGACGCGCGAGCGCAGGGCGAGCAGGTCGGCGACGGCGGGGGAGTAGTCCTCGAGGCGGTGCAGCCGCCCCCTGCTGGTGCGCCGCGCCGGGTCGGCCCACACGCCGTCGACGGGTCCCGTCGACGTCCCGGCGAGGACGTCCCGCAGGACGTCCGGGTCGAGTGCGTCACCGGCGACGACGCGGGCCTCGGGGAACTGGCGCAGGTTGACGGCGGCAACCAGGGCGGTGACGGGGTCGCGCTCGACGGCGACGACGTCGAGCGCCATCCCGGCCAGCGCGAGCGCGTCGGCGCCGATGCCGCACCCGAGGTCGGCGACGACGCGGACGCCGGCCGACCGGAACCGGTGGGCGTGGCGAGCGGCGACGGACAGGCGCGTCGCCTGCTCGAGGCCGTCCGGCGTGAAGAGCATGTCGGCCGCGAGATCGCCGAACTTGCCGGTCGCCCGGGCGCGCAGCCGCGACTGCGTGAGCGCCGCCGAGACGAGCTCCGGTGCGAAGCCGGCCTGTCGCAGGGCCGTGCCGAGGGCGAGGCTCTGCTTCTCGTCGTAGGCCGGAAGGTCCGCGAGGAGGGCCCAGCCCGCGGGTTCGGCCAGCTGTCGCAGCGCCTCGAGATCCACCCCCCGATCCTGCCCCACGCTCCGCGGTGCCCCAACCCTCGGGGGTCCGACGCTCGCCGAGCCGGGCCGACGCGGCTCCACCGCGCGCGCCGGGACGCGACACCTGGCACTCGCCTTGACCGAGTGCTAACTCATTTCTAGAATGAGCGAGGCACCGGGACCGGGTGGCAGCGACTCTCGTCGCGGCGGCCCGCGCTCCCCGGAACCACGGGCAGTGAGCAGATCGTCCGATCCCCGCGACGGCGGCCGGTCGGCGCACTCGTCCTCGTCAACGTTGTCAACTGAAGCTACGGAAGGGGAGGTCCGACGTGTCGGTCTCCATCAAGCCCCTCGAGGACCGGATCGTCGTCCAGCCGGTCGAGGCGGAGCAGGTCACTGCGTCCGGTCTCGTGATCCCGGACAGCGCGAAGGAGAAGCCCCAGGAGGGCAAGGTCCTCAGCGTCGGCCCGGGCCGGATCGACGACAAGGGCAACCGCGTCCCGGTCGACGTCGCCGTCGGCGACATCGTCATCTACAGCAAGTACGGCGGCACCGAGGTCAAGTACGCGGGTGCCGAGTACCTCATCCTCTCGGCGCGCGACGTCCTCGCCATCGTCGAGAAGTGACGCTCGCCCGCTGACGTCGGCCGAGCCGACGTCAGCGAGCAGCAGAACGGGCCCCGGTCTCAGACCGGGGCCCGTTCGCTGTCCGTCCGCGACCCTCACCGCGAACAGCAGGAGCACCGAACGTGTTCTCTGGGGCTCCTCCGCCCCGGGCGCAGGGGGTCACCCGGGGAAGTCGTTCCAGGCCGACAGACTAGCCGCTCCGGGGCCTCGTCGTCCGCGGTCGCCGGCCGGTCGCGGACGACGGCTCGCCGGTCTCAGCCGACGTCACGGAGGCGGCCTCGCAGGTCTGCGTCGAGGGCGCTGAGCCGCTCCTCCTCGGTCAGGCCGCCCCACACCCCGTAGGGCTCGCGCACGGCGAGGGCGTGCTCGCGGCACTGGACGATCACGGGGCACGTGGCGCAGACCGCCTTCGCGGCCTCGCCGCGCCGACGTCGCGCGCCACCGCGCTCGCCCTCCGGGTGGAAGAAGATCGACGGCTCGGCCGTCCGGCAGGCTCCATCGAACTGCCACTCCCACAGGTCCATGACCGGACCCGGCAACCTCGACAGCTCCGCCACTGCCAACACCCCCTTATATCGCGCGCACTGTCTCACGGTGCGTGTGACGACTCTATGAGGACGTCAGACCCGTTTCAAGTGAGCGAGAACGGCCGACTCGGTCCTGAGGTGGGTCGATGGGTGCCGAAGTGCCTCCTCCGTGGAGTCAAGGACTTTGGTCCCGGATCACCGCCCCCTTTCGTGTTCCTCGTCACGCCACGTCGCGCGCGACGCCATGCGCCGCCTCGCCGCGTCGTCCCCCATGCGGTCGCGGCCGCCGCCACCGGCACCCTCGCTCGCGCGCACCCGCTCTACGATGGAGGCGTGACGGCCACGACCTCCTCGACCAGCCAGCTCGCCTCCTCCACCCTCGGTGCCCCCGCCAGCGCTGCCCCTCCGTCCCTCGAGGAGAAGTTCGGCTTCGTCGGCCTCACCTACGACGACATCCTGCTGCTGCCCGGCGAGACCGACGTGATCCCGAGCGAGGCGGACACGGCGACGCGGCTCACGCGCGAGCTGTCCATCGCCATCCCGCTGCTCTCGGCCGCCATGGACACCGTGACCGAGGCCCGGATGGCGATCGCGATGGCCCGCCAGGGCGGCATCGGCATCCTCCACCGCAACCTCCCGATCGAGGCGCAGGCCGCCCAGGTCGACGTGGTCAAGCGGTCCGAGTCGGGGATGATCACCGACCCGCTGACCGTCGGCCCGGACGTCTCGCTCGCCGAGCTCGACGCCCTGTGCGGCCAGTACCGCGTCTCGGGCCTCCCGGTCGTCGAGCCCGACGGCACGCTCGTCGGCATCATCACCAACCGCGACCTGCGGTTCGTCCCGCGCGACACCTTCGCGACGACGCTGGTGCGCGAGGTCATGACGGCCTGCCCGCTCGTCACCGGGCACGTCGGCATCTCGCGCCGGGACGCGCAGGCGCTCCTGGCCAAGCACCGCGTCGAGAAGCTGCCGCTGGTCGACGACGCCGGTCGCCTGCGCGGCCTCATCACGGTCAAGGACTTCGTCAAGTCCGAGCAGTACCCGGACGCCTCCAAGGACGGCGCCGGTCGCCTCCTCGTCGGCGCGGCCGTCGGCTTCTTCGGCGACGCGTGGCAGCGGGCCACCGCCCTGGTCGAGGCCGGTGCCGACGTCCTCGTCGTCGACACGGCCAACGGCCACGCGCGCCTCATGCTCGACATGGTGCGCCGCCTGAAGTCCGACCCGGCCACGCGCGACGTCCAGATCATCGGCGGCAACATCGCGACGCGCGCCGGCGCCGCCGCGCTGGTCGAGGCGGGCGTCGACGCGGTCAAGGTCGGCGTCGGGCCCGGCTCGATCTGCACGACGCGCGTGGTCGCCGGCGTCGGCGTCCCGCAGGTGACGGCGATCTTCGAGGCCTCGCTCGCGTGCAAGCCGGCCGGTGTCCCGGTCATCGGCGACGGCGGCCTGCAGTTCTCCGGCGACATCGCCAAGGCGCTCGTCGCCGGTGCCGACTCGGTCATGCTCGGCGGTCTGCTCGCCGGGACCGACGAGTCCCCGGGTGACCTCGTCCTGATGAACGGCAAGCAGTACAAGCGCTACCGCGGCATGGCGTCGCTCGGCGCGATGCAGTCGCGCGGGGACCGCCGCTCGTTCTCCAAGGACCGCTACTTCCAGGGCGACGTGTCCGACGACGACGTCATCACCGAGGGCATCGAGGGCCAGGTGCCCTACCGCGGGGGGCTCGCCGCGGTCGTCCACCAGCTCGTCGGCGGTCTGCACCAGTCGATGTTCTACGTCGGCGCCCGCACGATCCCCGACCTGCAGGAGCGCGGGAAGTTCGTCCGGATCACGCCGGCCGGGCTCAAGGAGTCCCACCCGCACGACGTGCAGATGGTCGCCGACTCGCCCAACTACTCCCGGCGCTGAGGCCCGGGGCGCCGGCCGAGTCCGGCGTCAGGGTGCGTCGTCCGGCCCGTCCTCCCCGCTGCCGACGCGGTCGGGCCGGGGGTTGAGGTCGGGGTGGACGACGGTCACGACGGAGAACGTCTCGCCGTCCTCGTCCGGCGCGCGCTCCTTGAACTCCGTGAGCAGGGCGTGGACGCGCTCGCGCAGCTCCTCGGCGTGCTCGGCGTTGAGGCGCAGGCCGAGCCAGCTCACCTCGACCCGCTCGGGGTCGACGCCGACGAGCTGCTGGCGCATCGTCTCCAGGAGCACGACGGACTGGTTCGGGACGTGCGGCGCGCGCCAGGACAGCCCGGTCGAGCGGTACGGGACCTCCCGCGCCCCCTTGGTGCCGGTGCGCTCCGGCTCGGGCACGAGGAACCCGGTGCGGACGAGCGTGCGCACGTGGTGCAGCATCGTGCCCGGGTTGACGTCGAGCAGCTCCGCCAGCTCCTTGTTCGTCCGGGCGTCGAAGCCGCACAGCCGCAGGATCCGCAGCCGCAGCGGGCTCGACAGCGCCCGGGCCTGCGCCTGCGCCTCCCGCTCGCCCGCCGCGTCGTCGGCGTTGGTGCTCATGCCCCCACGCTAGGCCGTGCTCGCCCGGCGAGGTCTGCCCTGCGCCGCGCGGGTCTATCCCGGGCGCGGTGGGTGCGACGGCGGCCCGACTGATTGACAAGTCCCAATCGATCGGGCGAGACTGTGCCGATGAGCGAGCCGCAGGACGTCCCAGTCGTCGTGGCCGACGTGGTGGACGCGTCGCCCGACGCCCCCGCGGCCGCCCCGGACGTCGCGGGCGGCGCGGGCGCCGCCCCGTACGAGCTGACGGCCGCCGCCGCGCCGCCGTCGCTGTGGCGGGACCGCACGTTCCTCACCTTCTGGGGCGGGCAGGGCGCGGCCCAGCTCGGCAGTCAGATCACCGAGATCGCGCTGCCGGTCGTCGCGGTCGTCCTGCTGTCCGCGACCGAGCAGCAGATGGGCTGGCTCAACGCGGCCGGCGTCGCGGCCTTCCTGCTCGTCGGGCTGCCGGCCGGCGCCTGGGTCGACCGGTGGAGCAAGCGGCGGACGATGATGGCGGCCGACCTGGTCCGCGTCGTCGCCCTCGCGGCCGTGCCGGTCCTGTGGTTCACCGGGAGCCTCGAGCTGTGGCACCTGCTCGTCGTCGCCGCCGTCGTCGGCCTCGCCAACGTCTTCTTCGACGTCGCGTACCAGAGCATCGTCCCCGCCCTCGTCCCGCGGCCGTCGATCCCGGACGCGAACGGCAAGCTCGAGTCGACGGCGCAGGTCGCCGGCATCGCCGGACCGGGCATCGGCGGCTGGCTGGTCGGGCTGCTCAGCGCCCCCGGCGCGATGCTGGTGACGGCCGGCGGGTACGTCGCGTCGTTCGTCGCGCTCGCGGCCACGCGCGTGGAGAACGACGGCCCGACGCCGAAGGCCGACCGGCCCGCGCTGCTGCCGGCGATCCGGGACGGCGTGCGGTGGGTGTTCGGGAACCCGTGGCTGCGCCGGATCGTCGCCACGACGGCGATCTCCAACTTCTTCTCCACGATGACGTTCACCCTGCTGCCCCTGTTCCTCCTGCGCGACCTGGGGTTCACGGCGCTGCACCTCGGCCTCGTGTTCGGGGCGGGTTCGGTCGGCGGGCTGGTCGGCGCGGTGCTGGCGCCGCGGATCGCGCTGGCCGTGGGGGAGATGCGGGCGATCCCGCTCGGCGCGCTGGCGTTCGGCGTCCCGGCCTCGCTGCTGCCGCTCGTCGCGCTGGTCCCGGGGATCGCGACGCCGGTCCTCCTGCTGTACGGGTTCGCGGGGTCGTTCGGGATCCTGCTCTACAACGTCGTCCAGGTGAGCTTCCGGCAGCGGATCACGCCGCACGACCTGCTCGGGCGGATGAACGCGTCGATCCGGTTCGTCGTGTGGGGTGTCATGCCGATCTCGGCGCTCCTGGCCGGCTGGCTCGGCTCCGAGCTCGGTGTGCTGCCGGTGCTGTGGATCGCGGCCGGGGGTGCCCTCGCCTCGACGCTGCCCGTCCTCGGGGCGCGCTTCTGGCGCGCGGGTGCCGTCGACGTCGACCGCGCCGGCGGAGCGCCCGCCGGCACGTGAGCGCGAGGTGAGTCGACGGCCGAGTCGTGGCACGATCGCTGGGGGCAACCCGACGAGCAACCCGACGAAGGAGCAGGCGCCGTGAGCGAGACCGAGTACCGCATCGAGCACGACACGATGGGCGAGGTCCGCGTGCCGAGGGACGCGACCTACGCGGCCCAGACGCAGCGTGCGGTGGAGAACTTCCCGATCTCCGGACGCGGGCTCGACCCCCACCACATCGCGGCGCTCGGCCAGGTGAAGAAGGCGGCCGCCCGCGCCAACGCCGACCTCGGGGTGCTCGACGCCGAGATCGCCGCCGCCGTCGTCGCCGCGGCCGACCGCGTCATCGCCGGGGAGCTCGACGCCGACTTCCCGATCGACGTGTTCCAGACCGGCTCGGGCACGAGCTCGAACATGAACGCGAACGAGGTCATCGCGACGCTCGCGACCCGTGCGCTCGGCCGCACCGTCCACCCGAACGACCACGTCAACGCGTCGCAGTCCTCCAACGACGTGTTCCCGACCTCCGTCCACATCGCGGCGCTCGAGGCCGTGACGACGGTGCTCCTGCCCGGTCTCGAGCTGCTCGCCGACTCGCTCGAGGCCAAGGCGCGGGAGTTCGCCGACGTCGTGAAGTCCGGCCGGACCCACCTCATGGACGCGACGCCCGTGACGCTCGGCCAGGAGTTCGGCGGCTACGCGACGCAGGTGCGCTACGGCGTCGAGCGGGTGCGGGCGACCCTGCCGCGCCTGGGGGAGCTGCCGCAGGGCGGCACCGCCGTCGGGACGGGGATCAACACCCCCGCCGGCTTCCCGCAGAAGGTCATCGCCTACCTCGCGGAGCAGACGGGGCTGGCGGTGACCGAGGCGCCGAACCACTTCGAGGCGCAGAGCGCGATGGACTCCTTCGTCGAGACCTCGGGCGCGCTCAAGACCGTCGCGGTCTCGCTCACGAAGATCTGCAACGACCTGCGCTGGATGGGCTCGGGCCCGCGCGCCGGTCTCGGCGAGATCGCGCTGCCGGACCTGCAGCCCGGCTCGTCGATCATGCCCGGCAAGGTCAACCCCGTGCTGCCCGAGGCGACGCTCATGGTGTGCGCGCAGGTCATCGGCAACGACGCGACCATCACCTACGGCGGCGCCTCGGGGCTGTTCGAGCTCAACGTCATGATCCCGGTCATCGCCCGCAACGTCCTGGAGTCCACGACGCTGCTCGGCAACGCCGCGCGGGTCCTCGCGACGCGGTGCGTCGACGGCATCACGGCGAACGCCGAGCGCTGCCTGGAGCTGGCGGAGTCCTCGCCGTCGATCGTCACGCCGCTCAACCGGCTCATCGGCTACGAGGCCGCGGCCGCGATCGCGAAGAAGGCGGTCAAGGACGGCACGACGATCCGCCAGGCCGTCCTCGACCTCGGGTACGTCGAGCGGGGCGAGGTGACCGAGGAGCAGCTGGACGCCGCCCTCGACGTCACGGCGATGACGACGCCGCGGGCCTGAGCTCCCGGCCTGCGGCCCGCGGCCCGCGGCCTGCGGCCTGCGGCCTGCGGCCTGCGGCCCGCGGTCGCGCCGGTGCGGGACCGGGCGCTATGCGCCGTACGCGACGGGCCGCGCCACCGCGGCCCGTCGGGCCCGCTCGACCAGCGCGACGAGGAGCTCCGTCGGCGGCGCGTACCGGCCCCCGAGCGGCCACGCCAGGTCCGCCGGCTCCCGCTCGAACCCGTTCGAGGTCAGCCAGTCGTTGAAGCTCGACGCCCAGCGGTAGTGCGCCCGGATCTGCCGGTCGTGCAGCGCGTCGAGCGTCAGCTCGCCCAGCTCGGGGAACCGCCGGACGAGCGCGCCCAGCACGTCGAGCGTCGCGTCGACGTCCACGTCCGCCGCGTGCAGCTCGCCCGAGGCGACGACGCCGTAGAACGAGGCGAGGTCGCCGAGGCGTCGCTTGCCCGGGCGGTAGCGGTCGAGCGCGCGGTCCAGCACGAGCGGGTCGATCGCTGGCGAGGGCGCGCGGCCGATCCGCTCCGTCAGCGTCGGAAGGCCGTGCCGGTCGAGCTCGTACTCCAGGAGCGTGAGGTCGAAGCACGCGTTGTAGGCGACGACGGGGCAGTCCGCCGACATCGAGGCGGCGAGCAGCGAGGCGATCTCCTCCAGCGCCTCGCGCGGCTGGACGCCGTGTGCGCGGGCGTGCTCGGTGGTCACGCCGTGGATGGCGCTCGCGGCCTCGGGGATCTCGACGCCCGGGTCGATGAGCCACGTGCGGACCTGGGACAGCCCGCCGATGCCCGCGCGGATCACGAGCGCCGCCGTCACGATCCGGTCGGTGCGCACGTCGACGCCCGTCGTCTCCGTGTCGAAGCCGACGATCCGTCGCGTGGTCCACCCGGTCGATGAGTCCATGCCGACACTCAACCACCGACCTCCGACACGATGCGGGAGGGTCCAGCCCGTGTCCCTCGTCCGGCGCGGCGCGCCAGCTCCCCGGACGGCGAACCGAGGTGTCGGAGCTGGCGACTAGCCTGGTGGGGTGAGCAACGAGATCGAGATCGGCCGGGGCAAGCGGGGACGGCGCGCCTACACGTTCGACGACATCGCGGTCGTCCCGTCCCGCCGCACCCGCACGCCCAGCGACGTGTCGACCTCCTGGCAGATCGACGCCTACCACCAGGAGATCCCGGTGCTGGCGGCTCCGATGGACTCGGTCATGAGCCCGGCGACGGCGATCGAGCTGGGCCGGCTCGGCGGCATCGGCGTCCTCGACCTCGAGGGTCTGTGGACCCGCTACGAGGACCCGGCACCGCTCCTCGAGGAGATCTCGACGATCCCGTCGGGTGACGCGACGCGCCGGATGCAGGAGCTCTACGCCGCCCCGATCGTCCCCGACCTCATCACGCAGCGCATCCGCGAGATCCGCGAGGCCGGGGTGCCCGTCGCCGGCGCGCTCTCGCCGCAGCGCACGCAGGAGCTGTGGCGCACGGTCGTCGGCGCCGGTGTGGACCTGTTCGTCATCCGAGGGACGACGGTCTCGGCGGAGCACGTCTCCTCCTCGGCCGAGCCGCTCAACCTCAAGCGGTTCATCTACGAGCTCGACGTCCCGGTGATCGTCGGCGGCGCCTCCACCTACACGGCGGCGCTCCACCTCATGCGCACCGGCGCGGCCGGCGTCCTCGTCGGCTTCGGTGGCGGCGCGGCCCAGACCACCCGGATCACGCTCGGCATCCACGCGCCGATGGCGACGTCCGTCGCGGACGTGGCGGCGGCGCGGCGCGACTACATGGACGAGTCCGGCGGCCGGTACGTCCACGTCATCGCCGACGGGTCGGTCGGCCGCAGCGGCGACCTGGTCAAGGCGATCGCCTGCGGCGCCGACGCCGTCATGCTCGGGGCCGCGCTGGCCCGCGCCGTCGAGGCCCCCGGTCGCGGCTGGCACTGGGGGAGCGAGGCGCACCACCCCGACCTGCCGCGCGGCGAGCGCGTCCGCGTGGGGACGGTCGGCACGATGGAGGAGATCCTGTTCGGGCCGGGCGGCCGTGCCGACGGCACGCTCAACATCATCGGCGCGCTGCGCAAGGCCATGGCCACCACCGGCTTCTCGGACGTCAAGGAGTTCCAGCGGGTCGAGGTCGTCGTCTCGCCGTACGACCCCCGCTGACCGCCGGCCGATGCCCGACGACGCGAGACCGTTCGTGCTCGACCCCGTCGCCGGCGTGCGCATCGCTGGGCTCTCCGACGACGGGCCCGACGGTGTGGCGCCCGAGGACGTCGCGGCCGTCGTCGCCCTGTGGGAGGCGTGCGGACTGACGCGGCCGTGGAACCCGCCCGAGCGCGACCTCGCCGACGCGCTGGCGTCGCCCGCCTCGACCGTGCTCGTCGCCCGCGCGACCGGTGACGACGCGAGCGTGGCAGGCGGCCTCGTCGGCACGGTCCTCGCCGGCTACGACGGCCACCGCGGCTGGCTCTACTACCTCGCCGTCGCACCCGGGCTGCGGGGCGCGGGGATCGCCCGGGCGCTGATCGCGGCGGCCGAGGCCTGGCTCGCCGAGCGCGGCGCGCGCAAGGTCCAGCTCATGGTGCGCCGGGGCAACCCCGCCGCGTCCCTCTACCCGCACCTGGGCTACGAGCCGCAGGACACGGAGGTCTACGGCCGCTGGCTCTGACCGCGCACGACCCGCCGCCGCTGACTGGACGCTGCTCCGCGCGCAGCCCGGCCGGTCGCCGCTGACACGCGGGCCGCCGGGCCGGTCGACCCCGGTGCCACGCGAGAGCATCAGCCCCGGACGACCGCCTCGATGATGCCCGTTTTCGTTGGACACGAGACCCGACTCTGCCCGTTTAAGTGGAATCGCTTGACAGAAACCACACAGTCGGGCATTGTCGGGTGTGTCGACGATGGCCGTCGGCGAGAACGCACCAGCGGCGCATCGATGCGCCGGAAGGAGCAGCCGTGTACGCACCGGAACGTCACGCCGAGATCGTGATGCTGGCGCGCGCGGACGGCCGGGTCGACGTCACGGCCCTCGCCGCCAGGTTCGACGTCGCGACCGAGACGATCCGACGCGACCTCACCGCGCTCGAGCGCCGGGGCCTGCTGCGGCGCGTGCACGGCGGCGCGGTCGCGCTCGAGCGACTCCCGTTCGAGCCGACCGTCGTGGAGCGCGACGCCGTCCACACGGCACAGAAGGACGCCATCGCCCAGGCCGCGCTGGCCGAGATCGGCGACGCGACGACGATCCTCATCGACGGGGGGACGACGACGGCGCGTCTCGTCCAGGTCCTGCCGACCGATCGACAGCTCACCGTCATCACGCAGGCGATCCCGATCGCGAACGCGCTCGCGCAGCGCGACAACGTCACGTTGCTCGTCGTCGGCGGCACGACGCGCGGAACCACCCTCACGAACGTCGGCCCCTGGGCCACCTCCGCGATCTCGACGCTCACGACCGACCTCGCCTTCCTTGGGACCAACGGGCTGACGCTGGAGCGCGGGCTCTCGACCCGCGACGTCGCCGAGGCCGAGGTGAAGAGGGCCATCACCGGCGCGGCCCGGCGCGTCGTCGTCCTGGCCGACCACAGCAAGATCGGTCACGACGAGCTCGTCACCTTCGCCCAGCTCGAGGCCGTCGACACGATCGTGACCGATGCCGCCGTCGACGCCCATCTGGCATCCGAGATCGCCGCAGCCGGCGTGGAGGTCGTTCGCGCATGATCATCACCCTGACCCCCAACCCGTCGGTCGACCGGGCCTACGACCTGGACGTGCTCCAGCTCGGCGAGGTCAACAGGGCCGACGCGGTCCACGTCGACGCCGGCGGCAAGGGCATCAACGTCTCCCGCGCGCTGGCCGCGAACGACGTCCAGACGCTCGCCGTCCTCCCGGTCGGCGGTCACGACGGCGACCTGCTCGTCGCGCTGCTCGAGCCGACCGGCGTCGCCGTCCGCGCGGTGCCACTGCCCGGACGGACGCGCTCGAACGTCACGCTCCAGGTCGCCTCCGGCGTCACCACCAAGGTGAACGCGCCCGGCCCGGTGCTCGACGACGCAGGCCAGGCCGAGCTGTTCGCCGCCGTCGCCGCCGCGGTCGGGCCGGGCGACGTCGTCGTCGGCGCCGGCAGCCTCCCGCGGGGAGCCAACGACCGGTTCTACGTCGCCCTCGGCGAGGTGGTCCGCGCAGCCGGAGCCCACCTCGTCCTCGACACGTCCGGTCCGGCGTTCGACGCGGCCGTCGCCGTCGGCGGGCTCGCGCTCGTCAAGCCCAACGACGAGGAGCTCGCCGAGCTCGCCGGACGCCCCCTGCCGACCGTCGGGGACGTCGTGGCCGCGGCGCGGGAGGTGGTGGCGCTCGGCACGACGCGCGTGCTGGTGAGCCTCGGCTCGCACGGCGCCCTGCTCGTGTCCGCCGACGCCGCCTGCTGGGCCGGCGGCCCGGCCCTCGTCCCCGCCTCGACGGTGGGCGCGGGCGACACGACGCTCGCCGGGTTCCTCGCCGCCTCGGGCGGCGACCTCGACCAGGTCGACGACGCGGAGTGCCTGCGCACCGCCGTCGCCTGGGGCCGCGCGGCGGTCCTCCTGCCGGGCACGGCCGTTCCGACCCCCGACCTCATCGACGCGCGCGCCGTCCGCGTCGACCTCGACCTCGACCCCACCACCCCCATCAAGGAGCTGTAACCATGTCTGACACCCTCATCACCGCCGATCTGGTCGCCGTCGGGCTGGACGCCGTCGACAAGGACGCCGTCATCGAGGCCCTCGCGGGCAGGCTCGCGGCCGCCGGCCGAGTGACGGACGCCGCTGCGTTCGTCGCGGACGTCACGGCCCGCGAGGCGCAGACCGCCACCGGCATGCCGGGCAACATCGGCCTGCCGCACGCCAAGTCCGCCGCCGTCACCGTGCCGTCCCTCGCCGTTGCGACCGTCCCCGGCGGCGTCGACTTCGCCGGCCCCGACGGCCCGGCGACGCTGGTGTTCCTCATCGCCGCCCCCGCCGAGGGCGCGAACGAGCACCTCCAGATCCTCGCGAAGCTCGCCCGCAAGCTGGTCAACCCCGCCTTCACCGGCTCGATCCGCGACGCCGCGGACGCCGACGCCGTCGCCGCGATCGTCACCGAGGCGGTGTCCTGACCATGAAGTTCGTCGCAGTCAGCTCGTGCCCAACGGGCATCGCCCACACGTACATGGCCGCCGAGGCCCTCGAGCAGGCCGGGCGCGCCGCCGGCCACGAGGTCGTCGTCGAGACGCAGGGCTCGATCGGGACCGACGAGATCCCGCTCAGCGTCATCCAGGACGCCGACGGCGTCATCTTCGCCGCCGACCTCGAGGTCAAGGGCAAGGAGCGGTTCGCGGGCAAGCCGACCATCAGCGTCGGCGTGAAGCGCGCCGTGCACGAGCCGGCCAAGGTGATCGACGAGGCCGTCGCCGCCGTGGCGAGCGGCGTCGCGACCCCCGCGGCCAGCGCGCCGGTCCCCACCTCGTCGGGGCCGGCCGACAGCGGGCTCTCACGCGTCCGCAAGCAGCTCATGACCGGCGTCTCGTACATGATCCCGTTCGTCGCCGCCGGCGGCATCCTCATCGCCATCTCGTTCATGCTCGCCCAGGTGGCCTGGGGCGGCGCCGAGGGTGCCATCGAGGTCACGGCCGCCGACCAGGTGGCGGTCTTCTCCGACTTCGACCTCGGCTCGCTGCAGCACTGGTCGATCGTGCTGCTGGCCACCGGTCAGCTCGCCTTCGGCTTCCTCGTCCCCGTGCTGTCCGGCTACATCGCGTTCGCGATCGCCGACCGGCCGGGCCTCGTTCCGGGATTCGTCGGCGGCGCCGCGTCGGTGCTCGTCGGCGCGGGCTTCCTCGGGGGTCTCCTCACCGGCTTCGCGGCCGGCTTCCTCGCCCTGTGGATCAGCCGGTGGAAGGTGCACAAGGGCGTTCGGGGCATCATGCCGGTCGTCGTCATCCCCCTGCTGTCCTCGCTCGGTATCGGCATCCTCATGCTGGTCCTGATCGGCCGCCCGATCGCCGCGCTGATGGGCGGGCTCACGTCGTGGCTCGAGGGCCTGTCCGGGGGCTCGATCGTCCTGCTCGGCGTCCTGCTCGGAGCCATGATGGGCTCCGACCTCGGCGGCCCGATCAACAAGGTGGCGTACACGTTCGCTGTCACGGGCCTCGCGACGCAGGGACTCGCGAGCGACGCCGCCCAGTACAAGATCATGGCGGCCGTCATGGCGGCTGGCATGGTCGCCCCGCTCGGCATGGCCCTCGCGTCGACGGTCCGGAAGAAGCTCTTCACGCCGATCGAGCGGGAGAACGGCAAGGCGAGCTGGTTGCTCGGCGCCTCGTTCATCTCCGAGGGCGCCATCCCGTTCGCGGCCGCCGACCCCTGGCGCGTCATCGTCTCCTCGATCGCCGGCTCGGCGGTCACCGGGGGCCTCGTCATGGCGTTCGGATCGACGCTGGTCGCTCCGCACGGCGGCGTGTGGGTGCTCCCGCTCATCGGGAACCCGTTCCTCTTCCTCCTTGCCGTCGCCGCGGGGACCTGCGTCACCGCGGGTGCCATCATCGTCCTGAAGTCGATGCGCGCCACGTCCGCGGTCAAGGAGGAGGCCGCCGCCGCCGTGGCCGCGGCCTGACGTCCACCCGCCCGTCCCACCTCGTCCCAGCACAGTCGCTGCCCTACCCCAAGGAGTCACCACATGGCCAGCCGCACCGTCGTCGTCGGTTCGTCCTCCGGGCTGCACGCCCGCCCCGCCGCACTCGTGAGCCAGGCCGCTGCGGCCGCCGCCCCCGCGACCGTCCTCATCGGCCGGCCGGGGGAGGACGGGGTCGATGCCTCGAGCGTCCTGCTCCTCATGTCGCTCGGGATCGCCGCGGGTGAGGAGGTCGTCCTCGCGAGCGACGACGACGCCGCGCTCGACCGCCTCGCCGAGCTCGTCGCCACGGACCTGGACGCCTCGTGAGCGCGCGGGTGCTGCCCGGCGTCGGCGTCGGACGTCGCGCCGTCGTCGGGCCGGTCGTCCAGGTCCGCGAGCCGGTCCGGCCGGCGTCGGACGCCGTGATCGAGCGGGACGGCGCCCCCGTCCCGCACGACGAGCTGCCCGACGTCGTCGGAGCCGCGTTCGCGACCGTCTCGGCGGACCTCGCGGCCCGTGCCGAGCGCGCCTCCGGGAGCATGGGCGAGGTGCTGGCGGCGACGGCGCAGATCGCGGCCGACCCCGCCCTGCTGACCGGGACGCGCAAGGAGCTCAGCACCGGGACGCCCCCCGTCGCGGCCGTGGAGAAGACCATCGGCGGCTTCATCGAGATGTTCACGGCGATGGGCGGCCTCATGGCCGAGCGCGTCACCGACCTCGCCTCGGTGCGCGACCGCGTCGTCGCCGTCCTCGTCGGGGCTCCGCTGCCGGGCGTGCCCGAGCTGGCCGAGCCGAGCGTCGTCGTCGCCCGCGACCTGGCGCCGGCGGACACGGCGGCCCTCGACCTCGACCGCGTCCTCGCCATCGTCACGGAGCTCGGCGGCCCGACGGGCCACACGGCGATCATCGCCGGGCAGCTCGGCATCCCGTGCCTCGTCCGGGTGACGGGGGCCGGCGACGTGCCCGACGGCACCCGCGTGCTCGTCGACGCGCGCGCCGGGCGCCTCGTCGTCGACCCGGACGACGAGGACGTCGCCGCGATCCGGCGGCTGGCCGACGCCGAGCTGGCGCTCGAGGAGGACACGGCCCCCGGGGCGACGGCGGACGGCCACCCGGTCGACCTGCTCGTCAACATCGGGACCGCCGCCGACGCCGAGCGGGCGGCGGCCGCGACGGACGCGCGCGCGGTCGCCGGCTCCGGCCTGTTCCGGACCGAGGTGCTGTTCCTCGACGCGACGGCCGCCCCGAGCGTCGCGGCTCAGGCCGCCGAGTACACGGCGGCGCTCGCGGCGTTCGGCGGGCGCAAGGTCGTCGTCCGCACCCTCGACGCCGGCGCGGACAAGCCGCTGGCCTTCGCCACGCTCGCCGACGAGGAGAACCCGGCGCTCGGCGTCCGCGGCTACCGGATCGGGCGCGTCCACCCGCGGCTGCTGACCGAGCAGCTCGCGGCGCTCGGGCAGGCGGCGGCCGAGACCGGGACGCAGCCGTGGGTGATGGCCCCGATGATCGCGACGCCGCAGGAGGCCGCGGAGTTCGCGGCGTCGGCCCGCGCCGCGGGGCTCACCCGCGTCGGCGTCATGATCGAGGTGCCCGCGGCGGCGCTGCGCGCCGAGGCCGTGCTTGCCGAGGTGGACTTCGTCTCGCTCGGGACGAACGACCTCGCGCAGTACACGATGGCGACGGACCGGCTGGCCGGCCAGCTCGTCGACCTGCTCGACCCGTGGCAGCCCGCCGTCCTCGAGCTCGTCGCGACGACCGCGCGGGCCGGGCGCGCGCTGGGGAAGCCGGTCGGGGTGTGCGGGGAGTCGGCCGGGGACCCGCTCATGGCGCTCGTCCTCACGGGCCTCGGCGTCACCAGCCTGTCGATGTCGCTCGGGTCGGTGCCCGCCGTGCGCTACGCGCTGCGCCGGCACACGCTCGCGCAGTGCGAGGCCATGGCGGAGGCCGCGCTCAGTGCCGCGTCGGCGACGCAGGGGCGCGCCGCCGTCGTCGATCTGCTCACCGAGGAGGCGCGTCGGCTCCTCGCGTGACGAGCATCACGTCGCCGTCGCGGGTGTGGCGTGCCCGGGCGGGCGGCGCGGGGACCTTCTTCCCCTTCGGCGCGCGACGGGAGACCCTAGCGTGGGAGATGCAGTGCCAGGGCGACCGGCGCCCGACAGACCAGTCAGCACAGGACCCAGCAGTCCCCTGAGTACCCGGAGGAAACCCATGGCCGACCGCGACCAGCTCGTTGCAGCGATCGAGGAGGCGACCTACGCCTCGTCCATCCACAACGCCCAGCCCTGGCGCTTCGAGATCCTCGGCGACTCGATCGCCGTGAGCCTCGACGCCGACGAGACGCCCCGCACCGTCGACCCGGTGGGTCGCTGGGCGCTCGCGTCGATCGGGGCGGTCGTCGCCAACCTCGAGCTCGCGCTCGTGGCGGCCACGGGCCAGGAGATCGCGACCGAGGTCCGCGTCGGCGACCTCGTGCCCGAGGGCGAGCTCGCCGGCGGGGCCGCGTACGCCGGTCGGCCGCTCGCCGTCCTCACGATCACGGACGTCCCGGCCGACGACGAGCGCCGCGCCGAGGCCGCGAGCCTCGGCGGCGCGATCCGCGAGCGGTTCACGACGCGCGAGCCGCTCACCGGCGGCGCCCCGACGCAGGTCGAGTGGGCGCAGATCGCCGCGGCCGTCCCCGGCTCGCAGGGCGTCATGGCGGCCCACGAGGCGCCGGAGTCGCTCGTCCGGGCGCTGCTGCGGCTCACGGCCGCGGCCGAGCTGGAGCGCCAGGACGACGCCGACTACCTCGAGGAGGTCGAGGCCTGGATCGAGCGCACGGAGAGCACGGGCATCCCGGCGGAGGCGGTCGGCCTGCCCGACGCCGAGGGCCGCATCCCGACCCGCGACTTCAACCAGACGCCGATGGGCTCGGCCGCGACGGGCGAGGCCACGTTCTTCGAGCACGACCCGGCGCTGCTCGTGCTGACGTCCGGCTCGGACGCCCCGCTCGACCAGTTCCTCGGCGGCTACGCGATGCAGCGCGCCATGCTGGCGGCCACCGCGATCGGGCTCGGCATCGGTGTGCTCGGCCAGGCGCTCGAGGAGGTCGACTCGCGCGCCGCGGTCGACGCGGCCGCGGGCGAGGCGCTCGGCGGTGACGTCGTGGTGCACCAGATCCTGCGTCTCGGCCACCCCGCGTCGCCGCTCACCCACCCCCGCACGCCGCGCCGCCCCGTGGCGGAGGTCATCCTCTAGTCCCTGCGGCTCCGGCCCGCGGTGGCCACGGCGACGCCCGTGGCCACCGCGGGGCCGCATGTTCGACGCAACCCGGCCCAGTGGTGGCCACCGCAACACCCGCGGCCACCGCGGGACCGCATGTTCGGTGCGACCCGGCCCGATGGTGGCCACGGCGCCACCCGGGGCTACAGCAGCACCCGTGGCCACCGTGGGACCGGATGCTCGGTGCGACCCGGCCCGATGGTGGCCACTGCAACACCCGTGGCCACGGCGCAACCGGATGCTCGATGCGACCCGGCCCTATCGTGGCCACGGCGCCACTCCCCGGCCACGGCATCGTTCGTGGCCACGTCACGACCGCATCCCGGACGTGAGACGGCCCAGTGGTGGCTACGGCAGCACCCTGGCCCTGGCCCAACCGGATGCTCGTTGTGACCCGGCCCTGTCGTGGCCACGGCGCCACTCCCGGCCACGGCATCGTCCGTGGCCACGTCACGACCGCATCCCGGACGTGAGACGGCCCGGTGGTGGACGCGGCGAACCGCGACCGCCACCGGGCCGTCGAGTGCTCGGTCGACTCAGATGACCTCGAGCACCTGGTGGGTGATCTCGAGCTCCTCGTTCGTCGGCACGACCAGCACCGTGACGCGGGCGCCGTCGGGCGAGATGACGCGCGGCTCCTTGGACCGGACGGCGTTGCGCTCGGGGTCGACCTCGATGCCCCACATCTCGAGCCCCTCGAGGGAGCGGGCGCGCACCACGTCGTCGTTCTCGCCGATCCCGGCCGTGAACGTGATGACGTCGAGCCGGCCGAGCTCCGCGTGGTAGGAGCCGACGTACTTCTTCAGCCGCAGCGCGTAGACGTCGAGCGCGAGCTGCGCGGCCGGGTCGCCGGCCTTGACGAGCTCGTCGAGCTCGCGCATGTCGGTGACGCCGGCGAGGCCCTTGACCCCGGACCGGCGGTTGAGCACGTCGTCGATCTCGTCGATCGACAGCCCGGCGTTGCGGTACAGGTGCACGACGACGGCCGGGTCGATGTCGCCCGTCCGCGTCCCCATGACCAGGCCCTCCAGCGGCGTCAGCCCCATGGACGTGTCGATCGGCGCACCGCCGCGCACCGCCGAGGCCGAGGCCCCGTTGCCGAGGTGGAGCACGATCTGGTTGAGGTCGGCGACGTCGCGGCCGAGGAACTCGGCCGCCGCCTTCGACACGTACTGGTGCGACGTGCCGTGGGCGCCGTAGCGGCGGACCTGGTGCTTCTCGGCCACCTCGCGGTCGAGGGCGTACGTCGCCGAGGCGGCGGGCAGGTTCGTGAAGAACGCCGTGTCGGCGACGATGACGTGCGGCACGTCCGGCAGCAGCCGGCGCGCCACGCGGATGCCCGTGAGGTTCGCGGGGTTGTGCAGCGGCGCCAGCGGCGCGAGCTCCGCCACGATCGCCTCGGCCGCGTCGTCGACCAGCGTCGGGCCGACGATCTGCGTCCCGCCGTGCACGACGCGGTGTCCGACCCCGACGATCCCGGCCTCGGCGAGCGAGGACGGGCCGAGCTCGTCGAACAGGCCGAGCATGACCTCGATGGCCACCTCGTGGTCGGGGATGGGGAGCTGGCGCGTGGTCTTCTCGCCGTTCGCCGTGTGGGCGACGTTCGAGTAGTCCTCGCCGATCCGGTCGATGAGACCGGTGGCGAGCGAGTCGCCCGTGTCGGCGTCGAGGAGCTGGTACTTCAGCGAGGACGAGCCGGAGTTGATGACGAGGACGGAGCGGGAGGTGCTCATGAAGGGGGTCAGTTCCTCTCCTCGTCCGGGGCGAGTGGCCCGGACGAGTCCTGTGCCTGGATCGCCGTGATGGCGACCGTCGTGATGATGTCCTTGACCGTAGCGCCTCGGGAGAGGTCGTTGACCGGCTTGGCCAGCCCCTGGAGCACCGGGCCGACGGCGACGGCGCCGGCCGAGCGCTGGACCGCCTTGTACGTGTTGTTGCCGGTGTTGAGGTCGGGGAAGATCAGCACCGTCGCCTGGCCCGCCACGGGGGAGCCCGGCATCTTGGCCGCGGCGACACCGGGGTCGACCGCCGCGTCGTACTGGATCGGTCCCTCGACGACGAGCTCCGGCGCCCGCTCGCGCACGAGCTCGGTCGCGCGGCGCACCTTGTCCACGTCCTCGCCCTTGCCGGAGGAGCCCGTGGAGTACGACAGCATCGCGATCCGCGGCTCGACGCCGAACTGCAGCGCCGAGCGGGCCGAGGAGATCGCGATGTCGGCGAGCTGCTCGGCGTTCGGGTCCGGGTTGACGGCGCAGTCGGCGTACACGAGCACCTGGTCGGCGAGGCACATGAAGAAGCAGCCCGACACGACGGAGACGCCCGGCGTGGTCTTGATCGTCTCGAACGACGGCTTGATCGTGTGCGCCGTGGTGTGCGCGGCGCCCGACACCATGCCGTCGGCGTAGCCGAGGTGCACCATGAGCGTGCCGAAGTACGACACGTCCTGGACGATCTCGCGCGCGCGCTCGACCGTCATCCCCTTGTGCTTGCGCAGCTCGGTGTAGACCTGCGCGAACTCCTCCAGGTAGGCGGAGGTGGCCGGGTCGAGGATCGTTGCCTCGGCGATGTCGAGGCCGAGCTCGCCGGCCCGCTGGCGGACGGCCGACTCGACGCCGAGGATCGTCAGCCGGGCGACGCCGCGGGACAGGACCGTCGACGCGGCCCGCAGCACGCGGTCGTCGTCGCCCTCGGGCAGGACGATGTGGCGCTTCTGCGCCCGCGCCCGCTCGTAGAGCATGTGCTCGAACATGAGCGGGGTGACGACCTTGACCGGCTCGACGTCGAGCGCCGCGAGCACGACGGCCGGGTCGACCGTCTCCTCGAACGTCCTGCGCGCCAGGTCGATCTTGCGCTGCGAGCCCGTGGCGAGCGTGCCGCGCGTCGCGGCGACGGCGGTCGCCGCGGTGAACGTCCCGAGCTCGGTGCGCAGGATCGGCAGGCTCCGCGCGAGGGAGGAGACGAGGTTGCGGACGTTCGGCTTCAGCTCCTCCGGGCCGTTGAGCGCCACGCCGGACAGCGTCGGGAAGTCGGGGGAGGAGTGCGCGGCGAGGAGCGCGACGATCGCGTCGGACCGGTCCGACGGCGTGATGACGAACGAGCCCTCCTTGAGCCGCTCGATGAGGTGCTCGATGCCCATGGCTCCGACGAGCATGTGCTCGGCCTCGCGGTCGAGGAGCTCCTCGTCGCCGACGAGCAGGTGGGCGTCGAGCACGCGCATGACGTCCCGCACCGACGGCGAGGACAGCAGCGAGATCTCCGGGAACGTGAACGCCGGGATCCCCTCGGAGCTCAGCTCGGCGGCGATCGCGCGCTGGTCCTGCGGCGCGCACCGGTTGGCGAACACCGCGGCGACGTGCGCGTGGTGCGCGAGGATCTCGGCGATGGCGACATCCGCGACCTGCTTCACCTGGGCCGGCGTGCGCTCGCGGGCGCCGACGGCCAGGACGACGGGCGCGTTGAGGTTCGCCGCGATCGTCGCGTTGAAAGCGAGCTCGGTCGGGCCGGCGACGTCGGTGTAGTCCGAGCCGACGGCGACCAGCACCTCGCACCGCTCGGCCAGGGCGCGCGCCTTGGTGAGGATCGCGTCGAGCGCGGCCTCGGGGTCGGCGTGCACGTCGTCGTAGGTGACGCCGACGCAGTCCTCGTAGGTGAGGTCGACGCCGTCGTGCCGCAGGAGCACCTGCAGGACGCCGTCGTCGGGACCGCTCACCACGGGCCGGAACACCCCGACGCGCTGGACCCGCGTCGCGAACATGTCGATCAGCCCGAGGGCGATCGTCGACTTCCCGATGTTCCCCTCGGGCGCCGCGAGGTAGACCGTGCGTGCCTTCACTCGTTGTCTCCACCTGTCGAAAGAGTTGCGTTGATACCTGTGCTGCCGTCGTCGCCGGTGGCCGCGGGGGCGGTCGCGTCCGGCCACACCCACTCGGCGATCTCGGGCAGGTCCTCGCCGTGCGCCCGCGTGTACGCCCGCGCCTCGATCCGCTTGTCCGCCATGCGCTGGCGCAGGCCCGCGTAGCGGGCGGCCAGGCCGGGGACCCGGTCGATGACGTCGATGACGAGCCGGAACCGGTCGAGGTCGTTGAGCATCACCATGTCGAAGGGCGTCGTCGTCGTGCCCTCCTCCTTGTAGCCGCGCACGTGGATGTTCGCGTGGTTCGTGCGGCGGTAGGTGAGGCGGTGGATGAGCCACGGGTAGCCGTGGTAGGCGAAGATGACCGGCCGGTCCGTCGTGAAGTAGGAGTCGAAGTCCCGGTCGGACAGGCCGTGCGGGTGCTCCGACTCGCTGTTGAGCCGCATGAGGTCGACGACGTTCACGACGCGCACCCGCAGGTCCGGGACGTTGCGGCGCAGCAGGTCGGCCGCCGCGAGCGCCTCGAGCGTCGGGACGTCACCGGCGCAGGCCAGCACGACGTCGGGCTCCTCGCCGTCGACCTCCGACCCGGCCCACTCCCAGATGCCGAGGCCGCGCGTGCAGTGCGCGATCGCCTCGTCCATCGTGAGGTACTGCGGGGCCGGCTGCTTGCCCGCGACGACGACGTTGACGTAGTCGCGGCTGCGCAGGCAGTGGTCGTAGGTGGACAGGAGCGTGTTGGCGTCGGCCGGCAGGTAGACGCGGACGACCTCGGGCTTCTTGTTGACGACGTGGTCGATGAAGCCGGGGTCCTGGTGGCTGAAGCCGTTGTGGTCCTGGCGCCAGACGTGGCTCGACAGCAGGTAGTTGAGCGAGGAGATCGGACGGCGCCACGGGATCTCCCGCGTCACCTTGAGCCACTTCGCGTGCTGGTTGAGCATCGAGTCGATGATGTGGATGAAGGCCTCGTAGCAGTTGAACAGGCCGTGCCGGCCGGTCAGGAGGTACCCCTCGAGCCAGCCCTGGCACTGGTGCTCCGAGAGCATCTCGACGACGCGGCCGTCGACGCCCAGGTGCTCGTCCGTGTCCTCGCCCGCGTGCAGCTCGGCGTTCCACGCCTTGTCGGTCGCGCCGAACACCGCCTGCAGCCGGTTCGACGCGGTCTCGTCCGGACCGAAGATGCGGAAGTTCGTCGGGTTGAGCCGGATGACCTCGCGCAGCCACTCGCCGAGGACGCGGGTGTTCTCGTGCAGGCCGGAGCCCGGCGTCGGCACGTCGACCGCGAACTCGCGGAAGTCCGGCAGGCGCAGGTCGTGCATGAGGAGGCCGCCGTTGGCGTGCGGGTTGTCGCTCATCCGGAGCTGGCCGGCGGGGGTGATTGCCTCGATGTCGTCGTCGACCCGGCCGTCGTCGTCGAACAGCTCCTCGGGGCGGTAGGACGCGAGCCAGTCCGCGAGGACCTGGAGGTGCTCGGGGGTGTCCCGTGCGCTCGCGAGCGGCACCTGGTGGGCGCGCCAGGAGCCCTCGGCGCGCTTGCCGTCGATGTACTCGGGGCAGGTCCAGCCCTTGGGCGTGCGGAAGATGATCATCGGCCACATCGGACGGGACGTGTCGCCGGCCGCCGCGCGCTCCTTGATCGCGACGATCTCGTCGAGGACCTGGTCGAGCAGGACGGCGAACCGCCGGTGGATCGAGACGGGGTCCTCGTCGTCGAACCCGGCGACGAACTCGTGCGGTGTGTGGCCGTAGCCGCGCATGAGGTCGCGCAGCTCGTCGTCGCCGATCCGGGCGAGCACGGTCGGGTTCGCGATCTTGTACCCGTTGAGGTGGAGGATCGGCAGGACGACGCCGTCGGTGGCCGGGTCGACGAACTTGTTCGAGTGCCACGACGTCGCGAGCGGGCCGGTCTCCGCCTCGCCGTCGCCGACGACCGCGAGGACGAGCAGGTCCGGGTTGTCGAACGCGGCGCCGTAGGCGTGGCTCAGCGCGTAGCCGAGCTCACCGCCCTCGTGGATCGAGCCCGGCGTCTCGGGCGCGACGTGGCTGGGGATGCCGCCCGGGAAGGAGAACTGGCGGAACAGCCGGCGCAGGCCCTCGGCGTCGCGCGTGATGTCCGTGTAGGTCTCCGAGTACGTGCCGTCGAGGTAGGCGCCCGCGACGAGGCCGGGCCCGCCGTGGCCGGGGCCCGTGATGTAGATGGTCGAGAGGTCGCGCTCCTTGATCGCCCGGTTGGCGTGCGCGTAGAGGAAGGTGAGCCCCGGCGTCGTGCCCCAGTGGCCGAGCAGGCGGGGCTTCACGTCCTCGCGCGTCAGGGGCGTGCGCAGGAGCGGGTTGTCGAGGAGGTAGATCTGCCCCACCGACAGGTAGTTGGCGGCGCGCCACCAGCGGTCGATGCGGTGGAGGGTGGTGTCGTCGAGCGGCGTGGCCGGGCGGTAGCGCCAGCCGGTGGCGGTCGACGAGTCCGTGGTGGGCTCGGGCGTGTGCTCGGGGGTGTGCTCCGCTGCTGCCATGGGGTCTAGCCTGCCCTGTTTTCCCGGCTCGCACGAGGGACGTTCGCCCCCTCGCCGTCCGCGCGCGGACTACCGCGGGTCCGGAGCCGGGGCTGCGGCCGGGGCCGGGCGGCGGTCGATGGCCTCGTCGCGGACCATCCGGTACCAGACGACGAGCGCGAACCCGGCGAACACGAACCACTCGGCGGCGTAGGCCAGGTTGCGCAGGTTCCCGCCGTCGTCGGTCTCCAGGGTCGGCCGGTCGAGCGTGACGAGCCCCGGGTCAGCCTCCGCCTGCACGACGTACACGTTGTAGATCGGCAGTCCCCAGACGCCGGCGAAGTACGCGGGGGAGAGCGAGGGCACCTCACCCTCGCGCGGGGGGGCGGGGACGTACGCCTCGCCGGCGGCGACCGAGCCGAGCAGCGTCACCTCGCCGGCGGGGGCCGGCGGGACGACGGGGCGCCCGTCGGCGTCGGCGGCCGCGTCCGTCGCGACGAAGCCGCGCACGACGACGACCCACGGCCGGTCGTCGCGGCCGGTCTCCCGCAGGGGGGTGACGACGAGGTCGCCCTCGACGCCGTCGACCGAGCGGCCGGGCACGAGAACCTCCAGCTCGGGGACGAACACGCCCGTCACCGTGACCGGCCGGCCCACGTCGCGGCCCATGAGGTGCGCCCCCGGCTCGACGACCTCGCCGAGCGGACGCGCCGCCGTGTGGGCGAGCTCCTCCGCCTGGGCCTGCGCCGCCGCCTGGGTCGTGGCGTAGGCGCGGTCGATCTGCCAGGCGCCGAGCCGCACGCAGACGATCGCCGCGACGACGAGGATCGCGAGCAGCCCGAGCATCCGCGGGGTGCGGGCCGCGTCGACGAGCTCGCGTCGCGTCGGCCGGGACCGCAGTCCCGGGCGGGTGGCGGCGCCGGGGTCCGTCGTCGGGTCCGACGGTGCCGACGCGGTGGTGCTCACCCGGCCAGCCTACGTCCGGGAGAGCACCACCGCCGTCGTCACTCCGTGCGCCAGCTGTGCCAGAGCCGGGCGTACTCGCCGTCCGCCTCGACGAGCTCGTGGTGCGAGCCGATCTCGGCGATCCGGCCGGCGTCGATGACGGCGACGCGGTCGGCGTCGTGCGCCGTGTAGAGCCGGTGCGCGATCGCGACGACGGTCCGGCCCGCCAGCACGGCCCCGAGCGACGTCTCCAGCTCGCGCGCCGCGCGCGGGTCGATGAGCGACGTCGCCTCGTCGAGCACGAGGGTGTGCGGGTCGAGCAGCACGAGCCGCGCGAGCGCGAGCTGCTGCGCCTGCGCCGGGGTCAGCTCGTGACCGCCGGAGCCGACCTCGGTCTCCAGGCCCTCGGGAAGCGCGAGCGCCCAGCCGAGGGCGTCGACGGCGGCCAGCGCGTCCCGCAGCTCGTCGGTCGTCGCCTCGGGCTTGGCGAGGTAGAGGTTGTCCGCGAGCGTCCCGACGAAGACGTGGTGCTCCTGCGTCACGAGCGCGACCTGGCGGCGCAGGTCCTCCAGCGGCAGCTCGACCAGCGGCACGCCGCCGACCGTCACCCGACCGGCCGTCGGGGGGTGCACGCCGGCGAGCATCCGGCCGAACGTCGACTTGCCGGCGCCCGAGGGCCCGACGATCGCGAGCCGCTCGCCGACCTCGAGGTCGAGGTCGATGCCGTGCAGCACGGGCGTGCCCTCGCGGTAGGCGTACTCGACGCCCTCGGCCACGACGTGGTCGTCGGCGGGGACGTCGTCGCCGGCCACCCGGTCGCCCGGGACGTCCTTGACGCCGTAGATGCGCGCGAGCGAGACGGTCGCGACCTGGATCTCGTCGACCCAGAAGATGAGCTCCCACACGGGGCCCATGAGCTGCATCGCGTACATCGCGACCACGACGACGGCACCCTCGGTGACGTAGCCCTGGCCGACGAGCCAGGCGCCCCACACGAGGACCGCGACGGCGGGGATGCCGAACGCGAGGTCGATCGAGGGGAACAGGACGTTGCGCAGGCGCATCGTCCGCGCCTCGGCCTTGGCGATCTCCCGGATGTCGGACTCGCCCCGGTCGCGGCGGCGCTTGGCGAGCGCGAGCGCCTCGACCGTCCGCGCGCCCTCGACCGTCTCGGCGAAGGTCCCGTTCATCACGGCCCAGCGCCGGGACTCCTCGAGGTAGGCGGGCGTCGCGCGCTTGAGGTACCAGCGCACGGCCGTCACGATGAGCGGCACGCCGAGCAGGATCGCGATCGCGGTCTGCCAGGACACGACGAAGGCGACGACGATCGTGATGAGGATCGTCGCGACGCTCACGATGACGCGCGGGATGCCGAACCGGATCGTGTGCTGGACGCGGTCGACGTCGTTCGTCGTGCGGCTGACGAGGTCGCCCGTCCCGGCCCGCTCGATGGTCGACAGCGGCAGCGCCGTCACGGTCTCGATGAAGTCCTCGCGCATCTGCGCGAAGACCGTCTCGCCGAGGACGAGGGCCGAGCGCTGCGCGAACCGGATCGTCACGGCCTGGATCACGACGGCGACGACGAGGATGCCGATCATGACGTTGACGCCGGTGGCGGTCGCCGTGTCGTTCTGGAAGCCGTCGACCATCCGGCCGAGGACGATCGGGCCGGTGAGGCCGGCGACCGCGGCGACGACCTGGAGGATCGCGACGCGCGAGAAGCCGGCGCGGTGGCCGCGGAACAGGCCGGCGACGTGAGTGCGCAGGCGCTCGCCGTCGGCGACGGGGAGCATGGTCGGGTCACCGAGCGCGGTGGTGTTCGGGGTGATGCTCATCGCACGGTCACCTCCTCGGGGTTCTCGCAGGTCTGGTCGGTCTGGTGGTGCGGATCGGCCGCGTCGTCCTCGGGGACGCCCGGCGTCTCGGCCGGGGAGTCGTCGACCGAGCGGCTGACGACGCGCCGGTAGGCGATGGCCGCCTCGCCGCGGTCGGCCGTCAGGCCGCCGGGGCGACCCGGCCGGTCGACCTCGCCGCGCGCGGCGCGCTCCGCGTCGTCCATGAGCTGCTCGTGCGTGCCTCGGGCGCGCACGACGCCGTCCTGCAGGAGCACGACCTCGTCCATCTGGTCGAGCATGAGCGGGCTCGCGGTCACGACGACCGTCGTCCGCTCCCGGCGCGACGCCGGGAGCGACCGCGCGATGCGGGCCTCCGTGTGCGCGTCGACGGCGGACGTCGGCTCGATGAGGACGAGGACGTCCGCGTCGGTGAGCAGCGCGCGGGCCAGAGCGGCACGTTGACGCTGTCCACCGGAGAGCGAGCGCCCCTTCTCCTCGAGCCGGCCCTCGAGCCCGTCGGGGACGGAGTCGATGACGTCGGCGGCGTCCGCCACGGCGAGCGCGGCCCGCACGCGGGTCCTGTCACCGTCGCCGCGCGAGTCGAGCTCGTCGGCGAGGACGCCGGTGAACAGCGTCGGCGTCGCCTCGGAGACGACGATCCGCTCGCGCACCTCGGCCACGGGGACCGAGCGCAGCGGCACGCCCCCGAGGGTGGGGCTCGCGGCCGGGTCGGCGGTGTCCTCGAGCCGGCCGAGGCGCATGGCGAGCGCGGCCGAGGAGTCCGGGTCGGCGCTGACGAGCGCGACGGTGCGGCCCGGTGCGACCGTGAGGCCGCTCGCCGGGTCGTGGAGCTCGCCCCGGCGCGGCAGCGTCGAGGACGCGGACGCCCGGTCGGCGCCCGTCCCGTCGGTCGTGTCAGCCGCGACGTCCGCGGCAGCGGCGTCGGACGCGGTGTCGCTGACGGCCGGTGCGACGTTGAGCACGCGCTGGACGCGGCGGATCGCGATGCGGGCGCGGGTGAGGAACGTGATGCCCTGGGTCGCGGAGCTGAGCGGGTTCGTCAGGTACGCGGCGAACCCGTAGAACATGACGAGGTCGGCGACGCTGAGGTCGCCGGCCAGCGCCATCCGGGCACCGATCCACATGACGACCGCGAGGAACAGGCCGGGCAGGAGCGCCTGCATGGCGTCGAGGAGCGACTGCACGCCGGCGACGGCGACACCGGCGTCCCGCACCTTGTGCGACTGGCGGCGGTAGCGGGCCGTGAAGACCTCCTCGCCGCCGATGCCGCGCAGGATGCGCAGGCCCGAGACGGTGTCCGAGCCGAGCGTGGTGAGCTTGCCGTTCTGCTCGCGCTGGGCGCCCTGGAGACGCTGCAGCGGGCGCACGATGAAGGCGAGGACGGCCGCGACGAGCGGGACGCCGAGGAGCACGCCGATGCCGAGCGCGACCGAGGAGCGCATGAGCAGGACCGCCACCACGAGGTAGGCGATGATGCTGCCGAGGAAGCGGCCGAGGAACGAGTAGATCTCGCCGATGCGCGGGCCGTCGGTGCTCACGGTGGCGAGCACCTCGCCGGTCGGGACCTCCCGGCGCAGGGCGTCGCCGGTCTCGGTCACGTGCCGGCCGACGACGCTGACCGTCCCGAGGCACGCGCGCAGCCACGCTGCGACGTCGACCTGGTGGGCGAGCATCCCGGTGAAGGCGCGGACGACCCAGATGGCGAGCATCGCGCCGCACCACAGGAGCAGCGTGCGGGACAGGCCGTTGGACAGGCCGGCGCCGACGACCTGGCCGAGGATCCACGGCGCGGCGGCCTGGGTCAGTGCGTTGACGATGCCGAGGGCGATCCCGGCGGCGACGAGCCAGCGCTGTTCGCGCGCGCGCCAGAGGAGGAAACGCGCGACCGAGCGGGTCGGTGCGGGGGAGGCTGGGAGACGGTAGAGGTCGAGCACGCGGGAGACGCTACGCGGCACCTCCGACATCGGGCCAGTCGTTTTCCGCGTGTCGATCGAATCGATTCGGGGCGTGTCGTTCCGCGGGTCTTGCGTTGGCAACGCCGAGGTCATCCGGCGGTCACGGGAGCCTTTTTCACGGCCCTGGTCGGGACCGCGGCGCGCGCGGCCGGCTGGTCGGCCGGGCCGGCCGGGGTGGGTCAGCCGATGACGGCGAGGAGCGCGGTCTCGGCCGCGGCCAGGTTCGCGTCGATCGTCGCCGCGTCGCTCGCGAGCATCGAGGCGAAGGTCGCGGCGGGGTCGGCGACCTCGACGCCGGGGTTCGCGTCGCGCACGGCCTGGTCGAAGGCCGTTTGCTGGTCGGTGAGCGTGGTCTCGAGGTCGCCGCGCGCGCTCTCGACGGCGTCGCGGTCACCCGAGCGCAGCGCGTCGGCGTAGGCGGTGTAGAGCGGGACGAGCGCACCGCTCTGCTCGGCGACGAGCGAGCAGACCCCCGCGGTTGCCTCGCCGCACCCCGCGGCGAACAGCTCGGCCCGGCGCTGCGCCGGCTCGACGTACGCCGGCCCGACCGCGTCGGCGATCTGCCCCCACGTGTCCGTCTCGACCGGGACGCAGCCCGAGTCGGAGACCGAGCACTCCGCGAGGAGGCCGTCGAGCGTCGCGACGCCCGCCGTCTGCGCCTGCTGGACCTCGAGGATCGCCGGGTAGCTCTCGCAGAAGCCCGTTGCCAGCTCGGCCGCGGCCGCGACCTGCTCCTGGTACGCCGTGAGCGCCTCGGCATCGGCCGTGCGGCGGGCCTGGGCCTCGGCTCGGCCGGGGAACTCCTCGGGCACCTTGCCGAGCGAGACCTCGGGCGCGGCGGCGGCCGCGACGGTCGCGGCGTGCGTCTGGATCCGGTCGCACTCGGCGCGGAACGCCGCGACGCCGTCGGCATCGGCCGGGCTCGCCAGCGCGGCGAGGTCGATCGGCGGGGTCGCGAGCAGCCCGAGCGCGTCGGACTCCCAGGCGTCGAGGTCGGCGTTCGCCGTCGCGACCGCCTCCTCGTTCCACGCGGTCTGCTGGCTGCGCTGCCACACGAGCAGGGCGCCGAGGGCCACCGCGAGCGTCACGACGATCGAGATGAGCGCGGGGACGAACGAGCGGCGCTTGCGGGGACGAACGTGGGCGCGAGGGACGGTCACGGGTTCCACTGTGCCAGGCCACGCGTCGATCCGGGCCTCACCGGCCGGGCGTGGGGGAGAATCGACTCGTCCCACTGCCCCGCGAAGGACCCGAGATGACGAGCGCCGCCAGCGCACCCGAGACCCCCGAACCGCCCCAGACGCCCGCGACGGACGCGCCGCCGGCCTCGACGGCGGAGCCGACCCGTGCCGCCTTCACCCGGTACAAGGTGATGGCGTGGGTGACGGGAACGTTCCTGCTCCTGCTGTGCGTCGAGATGGTCCTCAAGTACGTCCTGCAGGTCAACGGCCAGGACCAGCCGGTCATCGGGAACTGGATCGCGATCGTGCACGGCTGGATCTACGTCGTCTACGCGGCCACCTGCCTGCAGATCTGGAGCGCCGCGCGGTGGGGCTTCGGCCGGCTCGTCGTCATGATCCTCGGCGGCATCGTCCCGGTGCTGTCGTTCGTGGTCGAGGCGCGGGCCGCGCGCTGGCCGCTCGTCGAGCGGACCGCCTACCCCGCATCGCCCTGAGCGCCGGCGGGCCGCCGGCGCCGCCTATCCTTGGTGCCGTGACGCAGACCCCGTCGGCTCCGGCCGTCCCGCAGGCCTCGAGCCACCGCCCCGTCCTCGTCGTCGACTTCGGCGCCCAGTACGCCCAGCTCATCGCGCGGCGCGTGCGCGAGGCGCGGGTGTACTCCGAGATCGTCCCGCACACGATGTCCGCGGCCGACATGCTCGCCCGCGACCCGGCGGCGATCATCCTGTCCGGCGGGCCCTCCTCGGTGTACGAGGACGGCGCCCCCGCGCTCGACCCGGCGATCCTCGGCGCCGGGGTGCCCGTCCTCGGCATCTGCTACGGCTTCCAGGCGATGGCCGCCGCCCTCGGCGGCGAGGTCGCCCGGACGGGTCGGCGCGAGTACGGCGGCACCGACGTCGACGTCTGCGAGGCCGGCGTCCTGCTCGCCGGCACCCCCGAGCACCAGAGCACCTGGATGAGCCACGGCGATGCCGTCCACGCGGCGCCCGACGGCTTCACGGTGCTCGCGACGTCCGACGGCGCTCCCGTCGCCGCCTTCGAGGATGTGCGGCGGCGGCTGTTCGGCGTCCAGTGGCACCCCGAGGTGCGCCACTCCGAGCACGGGCAGACCGTGCTCGAGCGGTTCCTCTACGACGGTGCCGGCCTCGCGCCCGACTGGACGCCCGGCAACGTCATCGCCGACCAGGTCGAGAAGATCCGCGCCCAGGTCGGCGCCGCCCGCGTCATCTGCGGGCTGTCCGGCGGCGTCGACTCGGCCGTGGCGGCCGCGCTCGTCCAGAAGGCGGTCGGCGACCAGCTCACGTGCGTGTTCGTCGACCACGGCCTGCTGCGTGCCGGCGAGGCCGAGCAGGTCGAGCAGGACTTCGTCGCGGCGACGGGTGTCAACCTCGTCGTGGTCGACGCCCAGGAGCGCTTCCTCGACGCGCTCGCCGGTGTCACCGACCCGGAGACGAAGCGCAAGATCATCGGCCGCGAGTTCATCCGCGTGTTCGAGCAGGCCGCGCGCGACGTCGTGGCGGCCGCGCACGTCGTCGACGGCGGCGCGGGTGCTGCTGGCACGGCCGACAGCGCCGCGCACCCCGTGGAGTTCCTCGTCCAGGGCACGCTCTACCCCGACGTCGTCGAGTCCGGCGGCGGTGAGGGCGCGGCCAACATCAAGAGCCACCACAACGTCGGCGGCCTGCCGGACGACCTGCAGTTCTCCCTCGTCGAGCCGCTGCGCGAGCTGTTCAAGGACGAGGTCCGGGCCGTCGGTCTCGAGCTCGGCGTGCCGGAGGTCATCGTCTGGCGCCAGCCCTTCCCCGGCCCCGGTCTCGGCATCCGCGTCATCGGCGAGGTGACCCGCGAGCGGCTCGACGTGCTCCGGGCCGCCGACCTGATCGCCCGCGAGGAGCTGACCGCCGCCGGGCTCGACCGGGACATCTGGCAGTGCCCGGTCGTGCTGCTCGCCGACGTCCGCTCGGTCGGGGTGCAGGGTGACGGCCGCACCTACGGTCACCCGGTCGTGCTGCGCCCGGTCTCCTCCGAGGACGCGATGACGGCCGACTGGACCCGCGTCCCGTACGACGTCCTCGCCCGCATCTCCACCCGCATCACCAACGAGGTTGCCGACGTCAACCGCGTGGTGCTCGACGTCACGAGCAAGCCGCCCGCGACGATCGAGTGGGAGTAGCCCGCCGTCGGCGGGTGAGCCGGGTGGGCTGGGACACGGCCGGGCTGCCATGAGGATCGTCCACGTCTCCGACTGCTTCGCCCCGCGGGTCGGCGGGATCGAGACCCAGGTCGGCGACCTCGCGGCCCACCAGGCGCGCGCCGGGCACGACGTCCACGTCCTGACGGCGACCGCCGCCCCGGCGGGCACGCCCGACCGGTACCGCGAGGTCGTCGTGACCCCCGACGGCGTCACCGTCCACCGGATCGCCTCGCGCTACGTCGCGGGTCTGCCGGTCCACCCGCGCGGCCGCACGCTCCTCGCGCGCGCCATGGCCGAGCTCCGGCCCGACGTCGTCCACGTCCAGGCCGGCGTCGTCTCGCCCTTCGCGTTCCAGGGGGCGCGGGCCGCGCGGGCCGCCGACCTGCCGCTTGCGATCACCTGGCACTGCATGCTCGACGGCGTCGAGCGCCCCCTGCGCGCGGGCGCGCGCCTGCTCGGCTGGGACGGGGAGAGCGCCGCGCTGTCCGCGGTCAGCGACGTCGCGGCGGCGCGCGTCGGGGAGGCGTTCCCGGTCGAGGGCCGCCCCGCCGAGGTCGGCATCCTGCCGAACGGGCTCGACCTCGACGCGTGGGCGCCGACGGACGGCGCCGACGCGGGCGGCCCGGGTGACGAGGACGGCCTCCCCGTGCGCCCGCTGCGGATCGTCGCGACGCAGCGCGTCGCCCCGCGCAAGCGCACGACGGAGCTCGTCGACGTGCTCGCGGCCGTGCTCGCCGAGCTCGGCGCGGGTGCCGTGAGGCTGACGATCGCCGGGGACGGCCCCGACCTCGCTCGGGTGCGCCGGCACGCGCAGTCGCGCGGCGTCGCGGGTGACGTCGACCTGCTGGGGCGCGTCCCGCGCGGTGAGCTGGCACGGCTGTACGCCGACCAGGACGTGTTCCTGTCCGTCGCCCGGCTCGAGGCCTTCGGCATCGCGGCGCTCGAGGCGCGCGCGTCCGGGCTGCCGGTCGTCGCGCTCGACGGGACGGGCATCACGTCGTTCGTCACGGACGGTGTCGACGGTCTGATCGCCAAGGACGACGCGGGGCTCGCCCGGGCCGTCGCGAGTCTCCTCACGACGCCGGGGCTGGCCGCGCGGCTGCGCCGGAACGCTCGTGAGCACCGACCGGCGGCGGGGTGGGACGACGTGCTCGCCGCCGCCGAGCGGGAGTACTCCCGCGCCCGCCGACTCGTCCGGTTCCGGCCGCGACCCTGACGCCGGACCGCCCCGATCACGGAGGCGGGCCGACGAGGACGACCTCGCGGGTCGTCCGGCGGGGCAGCCCGTCAGCGGCGGCGGACCGCGCTCACGATCGCGGCGAGGAGCAGTGCGACGCCCGTCGCGGCGAGCGCGACGATGGCCGCGAGCTGCACGTCGACCCGCCGCCCCAGCACCGCCATGACGAGGTAGGCGGCGGCGAGGATGACGAGCACGCCCCACACGACCGTCCCGATCCGCGGCCCGCGGGGGAGCGGGTCGGGCAGCGTCGACGGGTCGGGCTGGGCCGGCTGGATCGATGGGTCGGGCTGCGCCGAGGGGCTCGGCTGAACGGGCGGCACGGGCGCGGTCGCGGTGGCGTCCGCGCCGGTCGGCTCGGCCGGCATCGGCTGACCGAGCGGCGTCGGCCGGTTCTCGGGTGTCGGCTGGGTGCTCATGATGCCGCTCCCTGGATCGTCGCGTCGCCCGCACCGACCGACAGGTCGATGACGAGCCTCGGTTCGCCGTCCGGCCCGAACGGCACGGACGCCTGGCTCCGCAGCCCGTCGTTCGCCGAGCCGCTGACGCCGTCGACGTCCCAGTCGGCCGAGCCGGCGAACACGTCGACGTCGAGCAGGACGGATACGCCCTCGGGCACCGTGATGACCGCGTCGCCGGCCGTCACGTGCACGGGGACCGTGACCGGCTCGGCGCCGACCGGGGGCAGCGGGATCTGCGTGAGGTCGACCTCGGCGTGCCCGGCGACGATCTTGAGGCCGTCGCTCGCCTCGCGCGCCGTGACCGGGGTCCAGTCGGCGGTGCCGGCGACCGTGACGCCGGACGCGTCCCACTCCCAGCCGAGCGCGCTGTTCGCCGCCGCCGGCACGGCGATGAGCCCGACGACGGCGAGCAGGCTCAGCAGCCCGCCGCGCCGTCCGGCCAGCCCGGCGAGCACGATGCCGAGGCCGAGCACGCCGAGCACGACCGCGAGGACGAGCAACGCGCTCACCGAGATCGCGCCGGTGCGGTCGGCGATGAGCAGAGCGGCGGCCGTGATGCCCGCGAGACCGACGACCGAGGCGACGTACGCCGGGTTCGGGGCGGTGCGCGGCTTCGGGGCCTTGGGGGGCTTGGGCGGGCGCGGCGCCGCGACGGCCGCGGGCGGGGCGGCCGGCCCGAACCCCGCGTCGTGGACGCCGGTGGCGGTCGCGAACGACGCCACGGGGCCGGACGCGGCGGGGACCGGCGACTCGGGGGTGCCCCACGGGGCGGACGGGTCGCCGGTCGTGCCGGAGGCCGCCGACGTGCCGGACGGGTCGCTCGACGGTGCACCCGGCTGGGCCGGGCCCGGCTGGGCGCCGCCCGACGTCGGCCGGTGCTGCGACCAGAGCCAGACGGCGAGCGTGATGAGCGCGATCCAGCCGAGGCCCTTGCCGATGCCCCACACCCACGCGCCGGAGCTGCCAACGTCGAACGGGTCGAGGCCGATGAGCAGGAAGACGACGATGCCGAGGTCCGCCTGGTCGAAGGTGCCCTTGACCGCCTCCTCCGCGTGGATCCGGCCGTCGGGCTCGGGCAGCAGCGCCCAGGCGATGGCGTAGGCGATGAAGCCGACGCCGCCGAGCATCGCTGCCACGACGAAGAGGCCGCGCACCAGCAGCGGGTCGAGCCCGAGCCGCGTGGCGACCCCGCCCGCGACGCCGCCGACCCAGCGGTCGGAGGAGCGCGTGATGCCGAGACCGCGCGCCCAGCGCCAGATCGGGGCGAGCGTCTCGCGGCCGTCGCGCTGCGGCTGTTGCGACGGGTGCGGCTGGCCGGGGGACGGCGGCACCTGGCTGTCGGGGGTGGTGTTCTGGGACATGCCTCCAGCCTGCCGGGACGACGAGGCCGCCGCTATGGGGGGACCCCCGGATTCTCGGGCCCGGCGAGGGCCGGTGGGCGGCGGCGTCTCAGGGTTCCCCCTGGTCTCGACCCTGGGATCGGGCGGCCGGGCCGCCGCGGCCTGGTCGGTGCCGGGCGTCCGTGCGACGATCCCATGGTGACCGAGTCAGCACCCGAGCCGCGGGCTGCCCAGGCGAGTGCCGGGGCGACGCCCGCCCGCCCGCACGGCGACCGGTCGACCGCCGAGCCCGGGGCCTCGTCGCCGGCCGCATCCGCGACCCCGCCGACCCACGCGACCGCGGCGACGCCGACGACGCCGGTCCCGGACCCGACGGCGCCCGTCCCTGGCACGGACCCGACGTCGCCGACTCCGTCGCCGCAGCGCCCCCCGCTCGTCCGCCCGCGCCGGGGGCGCTGGGTCGGCGGCGTCGCGGCCGGGCTCGCGCGCCACCTCGGGATCGACGTCTGGCTCGTCCGCCTCGGCTTCGTCGCGCTGACCCCGCTCCTGGGCATCGGCGTCGTCGGGTACGCGTTCTGGTGGCTCACGCTGCCGGAGGAGGGCGACCGCTCGCCGGGCAGCGACCGGCCGACGGTCATGGCGCGGCTCGCCCGGCCGCTGCGGCAGAGCCAGGGCCGCACGCTCCGCGTCGGCGACATCGTCGTCGCGCTCGGCCTGCTCGCCGTCGCGGCGGTCCTCGTCGCCTCGCGCCTCGGCGCGCCGCCGGTGCAGGGCTGGATCATCCCGGCGCTGCTCCTCGTCGCCGGGGCGGCCCTCGTGTGGGGCGAGCTCGACGCGCGGCGCGGTCAGCAGACGACCGGGCGGGTGCGCGTGCTCCGCCTGGTCGGTGGCGTCGCGATCGCCGCGACCGCGATCGTCCTGCTCGTCGGCCAGCGCGCGGAGCCGGTCGTCGTCGTCCAGTCGGCGCTCGCCGCCGTCGCCGTGCTGGCCGGCGTCGCGCTCGTGCTCGCGCCGTGGTGGCTCCGGCTGGTCCGCGAGCTCGGCGACGCGCGGGCCGAGCGCGAGCGCGAGGCCGAGCGCGCGGACATCGCGGCGCACCTGCACGACTCCGTGCTCCAGACCCTCGCCCTCATCAAGACCCGCTCGACGGAGCCCGAGGTGATCCGCCTGGCCCGCGCCCAGGAGCGCGACCTGCGCGCCTGGCTGTACGACGACCGCGCGCCGGCGGCCACGTCCGTCGCGCAGCAGGTGCGCGAGATGGTGGCGCTCGTCGAGGACACCCGCACGCACGCCGACGGCAGCGCGCCCGAGGTCGAGACGGTCGTCGTCGGCGACGTCGTGCCGGACGAGGGGACGCACGCGCTGCTGCAGGCGACGCGGGAGGCCCTGCTCAACGCCGTGGCCCACGGCGCCTCGCCCATCGCGGTCTACGTCGAGGCGTCAGACGACGGGGTCGAGGTCTCCGTCCGCGACCACGGCGACGGGTTCGACCTCGACCACGTGCCGCTCGACCGGTTCGGCGTGCGTGAGTCGATCATCGGGCGGGTGCGCCGGCGCGGCGGTGACGCGAGCGTCGTCGCGATGGCCGACGGCGGGACGGAGGTGCGCCTGTACCTCCCGAGGCGGCAGGCTGATCCCGAGTCGCCGAAGCACCAGGGTCAGGGCGCCGGCCAGGGCGGTGCCGGTCACGGCAGCGGTCAGAGCAGCAGCAGTCAACGCAGTCAGGAGGCCGCGGCATCATGAGCGAGTCAGCGAGCGGCGCGGTGGGTGCCGCGGGCGAGCCGGTGAGCGTCGTCCTCGTCGACGACCACGACATGTTCCGCGCCGGGGTCCGGGCCAGCCTCGGTCCGGGCATCCGCGTCGTCGGGGAGGCCGCCGACGTGCCCGACGCGATCGCGGTGGTCCGCCGGACGCGGCCGGCGGTCGTCCTGCTCGACGTCCACCTGCCCGGCGGCGAGGGCGGGGGTGGCGCCGAGGTGGCGCGGGCCTGCGTCGACCTCGCGCCGGGGACGCGGTTCCTCGCGCTCTCGGTGTCCGACGCGGCGGAGGACGTCGTGGCCGTCATCCGCGCCGGTGCGCGCGGGTACGTGACCAAGTCGATCACACCGGCGGCGCTCGTCGACGCCGTCGCGCGCGTGGCCGGTGGCGACGCCGTGTTCTCCCCGCGGCTGGCCGGGTTCGTGCTCGACGCGTTCGGCGCCGCCGGCCCGGGCGAGGTCGAGGTCGACGACGACGAGCTCGACCGGCTCACGGCTCGCGAGCGCGAGGTCATGCGACTCATCGCGCGCGGACGCTCCTACCGCGAGGTCGGCGCCGAGCTGTTCATCTCGGTCAAGACGGTCGAGACCCACGTGTCGGCCGTCCTGCGCAAGCTCCAGCTCTCCTCGCGCCACGAGCTCACCCGCTGGGCGGCGCAGCGCCGCCTCCTCTGACGTCCCCGCGACGCCCTCAGAACAGGGTCGGTGCGACCGGCTCGCCCGGGACCGTCGGCTCCGGTCGCGCCAGTCCCCGCGAGCGGTCGGAGGAGCGGTCCAGGCCGAGCTGGCGCAGCAGGGGACGGACCCGACCGGCGAGCTCGGCGCGGTAGCCGCGGTCGGCCTGGCTCGTCCGCCCCGGGTAGAGCTGCCGGTAGCGCGGGACGAGGTCGGGGCGGGTCCGCTCGAGCCAGGCGAAGAACCAGGGCTTCACGTGCTCGCGCAGGTGCAGGGCGCCGTAGACGACCGACTGCGCCCCGGCGTCTCGGACGTCGAGGAGCAGCCGGCGCAGCTGGGCCGTCGAGTCGGTGAGGAACGGCAGGATCGGCATGACGAAGACGTCGCAGTCGAGCCCGGCCTCGCGCGCGGCGGCGACGGTGGCGAGCCGCGCGGCCGTGGTCGGCGTCCCCGGCTCGACGAGCTGCTGGAGGGCGGGGTCGCCGATCGCGATGGACATCGAGAGGTGGACGCGGACGCGCCCCGCCGCCTCGGCCAGCAGCGGCAGGTCCCGGCGCAGCAGCGTGCCCTTGGTGAGGATCGAGAACGGCGTGCGGCGCTCGGTCAGCGCCGCGATGATGCCGGGCATGAGGCGGTAGCGACCCTCGGCGCGCTGGTAGGGGTCGGTGTTCGTGCCGAGCGCGACGTGCTCGGGCGACCAGGACGGCCGCCCGAGCTCCCGCCGCAGCACGTCGGCGACGTTGACCTTGACGACGATCTGCGAGTCGAAGTCGCGCCCGGCGTCCAGGTCGAGGTAGCGGTGCGACCCGCGGGCGAAGCAGTAGACGCACGCGTGCGAGCAGCCCCGGTAGGGGTTGATCGTCCATCGGAACGGCATCGCCGACGCCGCGGGGACGCGGTTGAGCGCGCTCTTGGCCACGACCTCGTGGAACGTGATGCCGGGGAACTCGGGCGGGCGCACCGTGCGCAGGTGGCCGGGCATCGGAGCGACCCGCGCCAGGTCGAGCCCGGGCAGCGCCCCGTCGGACACCGGCGCCGACTCGCCGTCCCGCGCGGGGGCGAGCTCCTGCGCGCTCCATCTCATCGCCGACCTCCGTCCCGCGTGGTTCCCTCGACCCCGCGAGGGTGGCCATGCTGCCCCCGGGGTCCGACATCCACGCGGTTGGCGGATGGGAACACCAGTACGAGGACAGTCCCCCATCCGCGGTCCCCCTACCCGCGAGCGCGAGCGCGTCGTTCGCTGACCGCCTCCGCGAGCACGTCGAGCGCCTCGACCGTCGCCTCCCAGCCGAGGCACGCGTCCGTCACGCTCTGGCCGTAGACCAGCCCGGCCGGTCCGGCGGTCACGTCCAGCGGCTGCGCGCCGGCGACGAGGTGGCTCTCGAGCATGAGCCCGGCGATCGGCTCGTCGGCCGCGACCTGCTCCGCGAGCTCCGCCGCGACCCGCGCCTGACGGACGTGGTCCTTGCCGCTGTTGCCGTGGCTGGCGTCGACCACCACCCGGTCGACGAGACCGGCGTCGGCGAGCATCCGGGACGCCGCCAGCACGTGCTCGGTGGCGTAGTTGGGCCCGTCGGCGCCGCCGCGCAGGATGACGGACGTGTCCGGGTTGCCGGTCGTCGTGACGAGGCTGGCGCGTCCGTCGGCGCCGATCCCGAGGAAGCTCTGCGGGGCCGCCGCGGCGACGGCCGCGTCGAGCGCGACCTGGAGCCCGCCGTCCGTCCCGTTCTTGAACCCGATCGGCATCGACAGGCCGGACGCGAGCTGGCGGTGGATCTGGCTCTCCGTCGTGCGCGCGCCGATCGCGCCCCACGCGACGAGGTCGGCCGTGTACTGCGGGCTGATCGGCTCGAGGAACTCGGTCCCGCACGGCACGCCGAGCGCGGTGACGTCGCGCAGGAACGCCCGGGCGAGCCGCAGCCCGGCCTCGATGTCGTGGCTCCCGTCGAGGTGGGGGTCGTTGATGAGGCCCTTCCAGCCGACCGTCGTGCGGGGCTTCTCGAAGTACGTCCGCATGACGACGAGGAGGTCCTCGCGGTGCCGGCGCGCCTCGCGCGCGAGGCGCGCCGCGTAGTCGAGCCCGGCCGCCGGGTCGTGGATGGAGCACGGGCCGACGACGGCGAGCAGCCGGTCGTCGGCCCGCGTCATGACGGCGCGCACCTCGTCCCTGGTGCGCGCGACGAACGCCGCGCGCTCGTGGTCGACCGGGAGGTCGGCGGCGACGCTGGCCGGGCTCGGAAGAGGGGTGAAGGCGGCGACGTGGACGTCGGAGGTCGTGTCGGTGCCGGTGGTGCGCGTGCTGGTCATGGTCCCGTCCTGCTGTCGTGCTGGTGGTGGCAGGCGGACCCGACGCAGAGCCCGCCATACGGCGAGGGGCAGAGCATCAGCTCTGCCCCGTCGGCTCTGAAGGTGATGGTGGGCGCTAGATCGGCGCCGGCCCCTCCAGAGCCGACTCGACATAGACGTACCAACGCGTGATCACGCAGAGCAGGCTAGCCCACCCCGGGCGGTTCGGCGGCCAGCGGTGGCTCGAAGTGCCTCCGGCTGCCCCGCGCCGGGTAAGGCTCGACTCGCCTGACGGGTCGGGATTCGCGACGTACCGTCATCTCATGAGCACCGTCGTCGGAGTCCTCGTCGTCCTGCACCTCCTCGGCTGGGCCATCGCGCTCGGCGGGATCCTCGTCTCGATGAAGGAGCCGAAGATCGCGGGCGGCGTGCTGCACGGGCTGTACCTGGCGCTGGCGACGGGTCTGCTCTTCGCGGCGTTCGCCGGCATGGCCTCCGACACCTGGTACCACCCGCTCGACTACGCCAAGATCGGCGTCAAGCTCGTCATCGCGCTCGTCGTCGTCGCGATGGGGATCGTCGGGAAGAACCGGCCCGAGAAGGTGACCAGGGGCTACCTCGGGGCGATGGCGGGGCTGATCGTCGTCAACGTCGCCATCGCCGTCCTCTGGCGATGACCCCGGCCGACCCAGCCGCGCCGGCCAGCCCCGCGCCGACCCGCATCGCGGTCGTCTCGGACGTCCACGGCAACGTCACCGCCCTGGCGGCCGTCCTCGCCGACATCGAGCGGCGCGGGATCGACCGGATCGTCAACCTCGGCGACACCGTCGGCAAGGGCCCGCGCGGCGAGGCGGCCGTCCGGCTGTGCCGCCGGGCCTGCGAGGTGAACGTCCGCGGCAACTGGGACGACTTCCTCCCCGGTCAGCCCGACGACGCTCCCGAGGAGCTGCGCTGGTGGCGCGACGAGCTCTCGCCCGAGAGTCGCGCCTGGCTGGTCTCGCTGCCGCTCAGCCACGACCTGGAGCTGAGCGGGCGGCGGATCCGCCTGTTCCACGCCTCCGCCACGAGCCCGCACGTCCGGGTGCACGCCCACCACACGCCGGAGCAGTTCGCCGGCATGTTCGTCAACACCGAGATGACGGGCGACGGGCCGGAGCCGGACGTCGTCGGGTACGCCGACATCCACGACGCCTACCTCGAGACGGTCGACGGGCGGACCCTGTTCAACGTGGGGAGCGTCGGGAACCCGCTCGACGAGCCGACGCCGAGCTACGTCGTCCTCGAAGGGACACCCGGACCGGCGCCGGCGCCGTTCGAGATCCGGTTCGTCCGGGTGCCCTACGACGTGGAGGCCGAGATCGCCGTGGCGCACGAGCTGCGGATGCCGACCCGCGAGGTGTGGGCCGTCGAGCTGCGCACCGCCGTCTACCGCTCCCGCCAGCCCTGACGGATCCGGCCGGCACCGCGCGATGCGGTGCCGGCCGGGGTCGGGGTCGGTGGGGCCGAGCGGGCCGGCGGGATCAGCGGCCCAGCGCCTCGCTCAGCTTGACGCGGTTGCCCATCCGCAGCAGCGACCCGGTGTAGATCCGCGCGGCCAGCATGACGACGAGGCCCGTCGTCGCGGCGAGGATGCCGAGCGAGAGCACGGGCTCCCACCACAGCGCCTCGCCGAAGAACATCCGCGCCGGCATCGCGACCGGGGCGCTGAACGGCACGTACGACAGCACCTGCATGACCGTGAGGTTCGTCCCGAAGAACGCCACCCCCATGAACGGGAGCATGACGAGCATCATCGCCGGCGTCATGACGGCGCCGGAGTCCTCCTGGCGCGAGACCATCGCGGCTCCCGCGGCGAAGATGCTCGCGACGAGGACGAACCCGAGCAGGAAGAACACGACGAACCACACCATGGGGGCCGTGAGCAGGGCGAGGAGCTGCGCCTGACCGGTCACGGCGAGGCCCAGGACGACGGCCGCCGCCATGACGACAGCTGAGCCGACCCCGATGATCGAGTTGCCGATGATCTTGCCGGCCATGAGCGCCCGGGCGGGGACGGCCGCGAGCAGGATCTCGACGATCCGCGACTGCTTCTCCGTGATCGTGTTCTGCATGATCATCGCGCCGGAGCCCAGCGCCGACATCATGAACACGAGCCCGAAGCCGTAGGCGACGAGGTAGCGCAGCCCGTCGGAGACGGCGTTCGGGTCGAGCAGCTCGACCGGCGGGGTGACGGCCAGCGCGTTGACGACGCCGTCCGGCGGGGAGGTGAGACCGATCACCGTGTACCCGACGGGGGAGTCCGACGGGACGAGCACCGCGTCGACCTCGTCGCCGCGCAGCAGGGCCTCGCCGGCGGCCCGGTCGTCGACGGCGACGATCTCGATCGTCTCGTCCTCGACCGCGGACGCCGTGGCGCTCGCGGGCACGCCGTCGACGACGGCGACCTTCGCGGCCGACGTCCCGCCGCCCCCGACGAGGTTGGCGATGACGATGCCGCCGATGATGAGCGCGATCGTGATGAGGTTGGAGATGACGAACGACTTCGACCGGATCTGGCTGGTCACCTCCCGCTCGGCCACGAGCCAGGTCGCGGACCAGGAGGAGAGGCTGGGGTTCGCGGAGGTCGCGGGCGTGCCGCCCTGGGGTGTCGTCGTGCTGGTCATGCGACTGCCTCCTTCGTGGTGGCCTCGGTCGTGGGGTCGGTGGTGGTGTCGTCGGCCTCGTCGCGGATGACGTCGCGGAAGATCTCGCCGAGCGTCGGGCGCACGGGCGTGAACGACGTGACGCCGCCGCGGCCGACGGCCTCGGTGAGCACGAGCTGGGCGGCCGCGTCGTCGGCCGCGAACGTCACGTGGTCGCCGGCGAGCTCGTCGACGACGACGCCGGGCACGCCGCGGACCCAGCCGGCGTCGCCGCGGGCGGCCATCGCCCAGCGGTTCCCCGCGTGCTCGGCGCGCAGGCCGTCGCGGGTGCCGCGGGCGCGGATCCGGCCGCCGGCGATGATGACGAGGTCGTCGCACAGGCGCTCGACCACGTCGAGCTGGTGGGAGGAGAACAGGACCGGGATGCCGCGCGCCGCGTGCTCGGCGACGACGGAGACCACCTCGTCGACCGCGAGCGGGTCGAGGCCGGAGAACGGCTCGTCGAGGACGAGGACCTCCGGGGTGTGGACGAGGGCCGCGGCTACCTGGACCCGCTGCTGGTTGCCCAGCGAGAGCGAGTCGAGGTTGTCCTTGGCGCGCGCGGCGAGGTCGAACCGCTCGAGCAGGGCCATGGCGCGCTTCGTGGCGCTGGCGCGGTCGATGCCGTGCAGGCGCGCGAGGTAGGCGAGCTGCTCGCCGATGGCCATCTTGGGGTAGAGCCCGCGCTCCTCCGGCATGTAGCCGAACCCGCGGCGGTCGTCGCCCGTGATGGGACGGCCGTCGATGGTGGCGGTGCCCGAGGTCGGCGCGAGCACGCCGAGGAGGATGCGCATGGCGGTGGTCTTCCCGGCGCCGTTGCCGCCGACGAAGCCGGTGAGGCGGCCGGGTGCGACGTCGAACGTGACGCCGTCGAGGGCGCGACGCTCGCCGAATGTCTTGGTGACGTCCGTGAGGCTCAGCATGCGTCCAACGCTAGGAAGGAGCGAGGCCGGGGGGATCGGCCGCGTGGCCGATCTTCGGGGTGGAGGGCTCTCGCCCACGCGGCGGACCCGGGCCGTGAGCCGGGGGCGATCCGGGCGCGTGGCGGGGGTGATCCGGGCGCGACCCCGCAGCGCTGGGCTCGACCCTCCTCGGTCCGCCGGGTCCGCCCGGTTCGCCCGGTCCCGCGGTTCGTCCGCGAGACCCGCGGGCGGGCAGGGCACGGCCGGGCAGGCCCGCCCGCGGACGGCTCAGGTGAGCGGGACCAGGCCGCTGCGGTAGGCGTACGCCACGGCCTGGACCCGGTCGCGCAGGCCGAGCTTGGCGAGCACGTTCGAGACGTGGGTCTTGACGGTCGCGCGTCCGACGAACAGCCGCGCGGCGATCTCCTCGTTCGACAGCCCGAGGGCCAGCAGCTCCAGCACCTCGAGCTCCCGGTCGGTGAGGGGCACGACGACGCCGCCCGCCCCGGCCGGCGTCCCGAGGCCGCCGGTGTCGGCGCCAGCCGTCGGGGCGCCCGCGCCGACCGTCATGGCAGCCGCGCCGGTCGTCGCAGCCGTCCCGCCGGCGCGGACCGCCCGCTTGATGACGGCCATCGTGAGCTCCGGGGCCAGCAGCGCCTCGCCCGCCGCGACGGCGACGATGGCGTCGACGAGCTGCTCCGGCCGGGAGTTCTTGAGCAGGAACCCGCTCGCGCCGGCCTCGAGCGCGGTGATGAGATAGTCCTCGCGCTCGAACGTCGTGAGCACGAGCACCCGGCTGGTCACGCCCGGATCGGCCACGAGCCGCCGGGTCGCCTCCAGGCCGTCGAGCACGGGCATCTCGACGTCCATGCACACGACGTCGGGCGCCTGCTCGCGCACCACGGCGAGCGCCTCCTGACCGTTCGCCGCGGTCCCCACGACGTCGATCGCGCCCGAGGCCTGGAGGATCGTCCGGATGCCCTCGCGCATCATGGCGTGGTCGTCGACGAGGACGACGCGAACGGGGCCGGCGGAACCGGTGTCCGGCGTCGGCAGGGTCGCGGGCAGGTGCGTCGCGTCGGACGGCATCACGTCAGCTCCTCGGTCAGGGTGTCGGCGGTGGAGCGGTCGGCGGCGGTGGGCCGGGCCTCGGCCCCGTCGGGGACGGTCGCCCGGACGATGAAGCCGCCCGAGCTGCGCGGTTCGGCCGTCAGCGTCCCCCGCATCGCGGCCACGCGCTCGCGCATGCCCTGGAGCCCGAGGCCGCCACCCCGCGGGCGGGGCATGGGACGGCCGCGGCCGTCGTCGGTGATCTCCAGCTCCACGGTGTCGGGCAGGTAGCGCAGCCGGACGCGCGTGCGCGTGCCCGTCCCGGTGTGCTTGACGACGTTGGTGAGCGCCTCCTGCCCGATCCGGTACAGGTTGAGCCCGACCAGCGGTGAGAGGTCCCGCGGCTGGCCGACCACCTCGAGGTCGGCCAGCAGACCGGCGCTCTGCGCCTCCTCGACGAGCTGGGGGAGCTGGGACACCGTGAGCGAGGAGCTGGCCGACCCGGGCGGTGCGGTCGCGTCGGCGCCCCAGTCGGCGCCCCCGTCGTCGGACCCGGTGGCGGTGTCGTCCCGCAGCGTCCCGAGCAGGTCGTACAGCTCGCTGACGGCGGCGCGGGCCGAGTCCTCCAGCGCCACGAGCTGGCGCTGGGCGCCGGCCGGGTCGCGCGGGATGACGGCCCGCGCCGCGGCGGCCTGGATGCCCATGAGCGAGACGTGGTGGGCGACCGCGTCGTGCAGCTCGCGCGCGATCCGCAGCCGCTCGATCGTCACGGCCTGCCGCGACACGATCTCCTGCTCGGCCTCGAGCTGCGCCGTCCGGTACTCGACCAGCGCCCGCTCGCGCGCCGCGTTCCACGAGTGGCTCCCGAACCACCAGGCGCCAGCGAAGTAGAGGATGTTGATGAGGACCTGGCTGAGCATGAACGCCATGGTCGGCGTCAGGACGCCGAGCCCCTCGCCCGGCAGGTCGTCGTCGAACGCGGACAGGCCGGTGCGGAACAGGCTCACCACGAGCCACACGACCATGATGTCGATGACGATCGCGCGCACGAGCACCGCGCGGCGGCGGTTCGCGTCCCACGCGCCGACGGTGTAGAGCGCGCAGAACAGGGAGACGTTCGAGATCGTGCCCTCGGCGACGGGGAGCTCGCCGATGAGCACGAACGCGACCGTCACGACGCCGAGCACGACGGCCGGCCAGCGCCGGCGCACCGTGAGCGGCAGCGTCACCCCGGCGAGGACGAGCGCCGACACGCCCAGCGACGCCGCCTTCTCGCCGTACACCCCGGTCGCGGTGCCGAGCGCGAGCGAGAGCAGCGACAGCAGGTAGAGCCCGATGCCGCCGAGCACGTCGGTGCGCAGCTGCTCCGGACTCGGCTCGGCGCGCCGCCAGCCGGGCAGCTCGGGATCGGTCAGGGTCATGCCGATCAACCTAGCGAGGCCCACCGACACGCTGCCTCCCCCGCGCGGCGGAGGCCTGTGGGCGACGGCGTCGCGCTCGCCGCCCGCGGGCGTCACGGAGCCGGGGACGCGGGCGTCACGGACGTGCCCGGCGTCGATGTCGGTGGTGGCGCCTACCCTGGGACTCGCCATGAACAACCTCTTCGACGGCCTCGCCGGTCTCTCGTCCCTCACCGCGCCCGCGTCCGGGTCGACCCACGATCGCGCGGCGGGTGCCGTCCTGCCCGGGATCGTCCCGGCGAACCGGGACGCGGCGGCCGCGCGCGGCGGCGGCACCGGGGCCGAGCCGGACGCGAGGGGCGAGCGTCCGGGCGGCGCGCGGCGGGGCCGGCCCTCGCCCGACGACCTCGTGGCGGGGCTCAACCCGCAGCAGCGCGAGGCCGTCGAGCACCGCGGCGGCCCCCTGCTCATCGTGGCGGGCGCCGGCTCGGGCAAGACCCGCGTCCTGACGAACCGGATCGCGCACCTGCTCGCGACCGGCGAGGCCCGCCCGGGGGAGATCCTCGCGATCACGTTCACCAACAAGGCGGCCGCCGAGATGCGCGAGCGCGTCGAGGCGCTCGTAGGCCCCGCGGCGCGGATGATGTGGGTGTCGACGTTCCACTCCGCGTGCGTGCGGATCCTGCGCCGGGAGCACGCGGCGCTCGGGCTCCGGTCCAGCTTCTCGATCTACGACGCGGCCGACTCCCAGCGCCTCATGCAGCTCGTCTGCCGGGAGATGGACCTCGATCCGAAGAAGTTCAACCCGAAGGCCTTCAGCCGCAAGGTGTCCGACCTCAAGAACGAGCTGATCGGCCCGCGGGAGTTCGCCGCGACCATCGCGGACGGCAACGCCTTCGACTCCGCGCTCGCGCAGGCGTTCGAGCGGTACCAGGCCCGGCTGGCGCAGGCGAGCGCGCTCGACTTCGACGACCTCATCGCCCAGACCGTCCGCCTGCTGCGCGAGTTCCCGGACATCAAGGAGAGCTACCGCCGCCGGTTCCGGCACGTGCTGGTCGACGAGTACCAGGACACCAACCACGCGCAGTACGTGCTCGTGCGCGAGCTCGCCGGCGTCGAGACCGAGGGCTGGGACACCCGCGGTGCGGTGCTGCCGACGGGGCAGCTCACGGTCGTCGGCGACGCTGACCAGTCGATCTACGCCTTCCGCGGCGCGACGATCCGCAACATCCTCGAGTTCGAGGAGGACTACCCGAACGCGCGGACGATCCTGCTGGAGCAGAACTACCGCTCGACGCAGAACATCCTCACGGCGGCGAACGCGGTCATCGCCCGCAACGCCGGCCGTCGCGCCAAGAACCTGTGGACGGCCGAGGGGGCCGGGCCGAGCATCGTCGGGTACGTCGCGGACTCCGACCACGACGAGTCGACGTTCGTCGTGGAGGAGATCGACCGGCTGGGCGACTCCGACGGGGTGAAGCCCGGCGACGTCGCGGTGTTCTACCGGACCAACGCGCAGTCACGGTCGCTGGAGGAGCGGCTCGTGCGCGCGGGCATCCCGTACAAGGTGGTCGGCGGGACGCGGTTCTACGAGCGGCGCGAGATCAAGGACGCGATCGCCTACCTGCACGCCGTGGCGAACCCGGACGACGCGGTCAACGTCCGCCGCATCCTCAACGTGCCCAAGCGCGGCCTGGGGGAGCGGACGGAGGGGACGCTCGCGTGGTTCGCCGAGCGTGAGCGCATCTCGTTCGGTGCCGCGGTCGAGAGGTACGCCGAGGTCGGACTGCCGCCGCGGGCGGAGAAGGGCGTCGCCGGCTTCGCCGAGCTGATGGCGGGGCTGCGGGCGATGCTCGAGGGCGGGGCCAGTGCCGCCGAGGTGCTCGACGCCGCGCTCGACCGGTCCGGCTATCTCGCCGAGCTGCGCGCCTCCGACGACCCGCAGGACGCCTCGCGCGTGGAGAACCTCGCCGAGCTGCACGCCGTGGCCGAGGAGTTCGCGCAGGCGACGCCGGACGGCACGCTCGCCGACTTCCTCGAGCGGGTCTCGCTCGTCGCGGACGCCGACCAGATCCCGCTCGACGACGGGGGCCAGGGCGTCGTCACGCTCATGACGGTCCACACGGCCAAGGGGCTGGAGTTCCCGGTCGTGTTCGTCACGGGGCTGGAGGACGGGACGTTCCCGCACATGCGCTCGCTGGCCGACCCGGACCAGCTCGCGGAGGAGCGCCGGCTCGCCTACGTCGCGCTGACGCGCGCGCGGCAGCGGCTCTACCTGACCCGGGCCGCGGTGCGGACGTCCTTCGGGGTGCCGAACCAGATGCCGGCCTCGCGGTTCATCGACGACATCCCGCCCGAGGTGCTGGAGTGGCGTCGCGAGGAGTCGGCGACCGAGGCGATGCGCCGCGGCTGGGCCGGCGACGGGTACGGCTCGGGCGGGTACGGCGGCTACCGCTCGCGTCGCGACGACGACGGCGACTTCGCGCCCGCCTACGGCTCCGGCGCGCGCCGGGGCGAGCGCGGGTCGACGGGGCCGCGCGGGCCGCGCTCGTTCGGTGACGGCGCGCCGGCGTCCGGTGGGCTCGGGACCGGGACGAGCCGCGGGAGCGCCGCGACGCGGTCCACCGCCTCGGCCGACGTCCCGAGCCTCGCCGTCGGCGACCGGGTCACCCACGACTCCTACGGACTCGGCACCGTCGTGTCGCTCGAGGGTGCGGGGTCCAGCTCCGTTGCGAAGGTCGACTTCGGCTCGGCGGGCGTCAAGCGCCTCCTCCTGCGCTACGCCCCGGTCACCAAGCTCTGACCCGCGCGCCGACCTCCGGGTTCCGCGGGGAGTGCCCGTGGGTGTCTGGCCGGCGCACCCTCCCCCGGAGCGCCCTGTCGGGCGACCGGCGAGGTCCTCCGGACCCGATGTAGCGGACATCGGGCGGGGCCTCGGAGGCGGAGGTCCCGGAGCCCGCCCGGCACCCGCGGTGAAGTAGGCTGAGGCCGGAATCTCTCTACGTCGAGAGATCTCGGCTGCACTCCAGACACGACGGAAGGACCCGGTGTGGACCTGTTCGAGTACCAGGCGCGCGACGTCTTCGAGAAGCACGGGGTCCCCGTCCTGCGAGGCATCGTCGCCACCACCCCGGACGAGGCCGAGGCCGCGGCTCGCGAGCTGGGCACCGACGTCGTCGTCGTGAAGGCCCAGGTGAAGACTGGCGGACGCGGCAAGGCCGGCGGCGTCAAGGTCGCTCGCAGCCCGGAGGAGGCCCGCGCCCACGCCGAGGCCATCCTCGGGATGGACATCAAGGGCCACACCGTCCACCGCGTCATGATCGCCGAGGGTGCCGACATCGCCGAGGAGTACTACTTCTCCGTCCTGCTCGACCGCGCCAACCGCTCCTACCTCGCCATGGCGTCCAAGGAGGGCGGCATGGAGATCGAGCAGCTCGCCGTCGAGCGGCCCGAGGCGCTCGCGCGCGTCGCCGTCGACCCGCTCGTCGGGATCGACGCCGCGAAGGCGGCCGAGATCGTGGCGGCCGCGCACTTCGACGACGACGTCGCGGACCAGGTGGCCGAGGTCGTCCAGCGGCTGTGGGACGTCTACACCGGCGAGGACGCGACGCTCGTCGAGGTGAACCCGCTGGTCAAGACCGGCTCGGGCGCCATCGTCGCCCTCGACGGCAAGGTCTCCCTCGACGCGAACGCGGACTTCCGCCACCCCGACCACGCCGAGCTCGAGGACACGTCGGCCGCCGACCCGCTCGAGGCCAAGGCCAAGGAGAACGACCTCAACTACGTCAAGCTCGACGGCGAGGTCGGTGTCATCGGCAACGGGGCCGGGCTCGTCATGAGCACGCTCGACGTCGTCGACCTCGCGGGCAAGAACCACGGCGGTGTCTCCCCGGCCAACTTCCTCGACATCGGCGGCGGCGCCTCGGCCGAGGTGATGGCGGCCGGCCTCGACGTCATCCTCGGTGACCCGCAGGTCAGGAGCGTCTTCGTCAACGTCTTCGGCGGGATCACGGCGTGCGACGCGGTCGCCAACGGCATCGTCGCCGCGCTCGACATCCTCGGCGACGCCGCGACGAAGCCCCTCGTCGTCCGGCTCGACGGGAACAACGTCGAGGTGGGGCGCCGCATCCTCCTCGAGGCCGCGCACCCGCTCGTCACGCTCGCCGACACGATGGACGGCGGCGCCGACAAAGCGGCCGAGCTCGCCGCCGCGGCCGGTCCCGCGGCCTGACCGCCACTACTCGCGCGACACCGACGCAGCTAAGGAAAGAAACGACATGGCGATCTTCATCGACGGCGACTCCCGCGTCATCGTCCAGGGCATGACCGGCTCCGAGGGCACCAAGCACACGACGCGCATGCTCGCGTCCGGCACGGCCATCGTCGGCGGCGTCAACCCCCGCAAGGCCGGTACCGCGCAGACGTTCGCGCTGCCCGACGGCACCGAGGTCGAGGTCCCGGTGTTCGGGACGGTCGCCGAGGCCGTCGCCGCCACGGGCGCCAACGTGTCCGTCATCTTCGTCCCGCCGGCGTTCACCAAGGCCGCGGCGGAGGAGGCGATCACCGAGGGCGTGCCCGTCGTCGTCGTCATCACCGAGGGCGTGCCGGTGGCCGACACCGCGCAGTTCTTCGCCCTCGCCGCCGAGAAGGGCGTGCGCCTCATCGGTCCGAACTGCCCCGGCATCATCAGCCCCGGCAAGTCCAACGTCGGGATCATCCCGGCCGACATCGCGGGACCGGGCCGGATCGGGCTCGTCTCGAAGTCGGGCACGCTGACCTACCAGATGATGTACGAGCTGCGGGACTTCGGCTTCTCCACCGCCATCGGCATCGGCGGCGACCCGATCATCGGGACGACCCACATCGACGCCCTCGAGGCGTTCGAGGCCGACCCGGAGACCGAGCTCATCGTCATGATCGGCGAGATCGGCGGCGACGCCGAGGAGCGCGCGGCCGAGTACATCCGCGAGCACGTGACGAAGCCGGTCGTCGGCTACGTCGCCGGGTTCACGGCGCCGGAGGGCAAGACGATGGGCCACGCCGGCGCGATCGTCTCGGGCTCCGCCGGCACCGCGGCCGCCAAGAAGGAGGCCCTCGAGGCCGCCGGCGTGCGGGTCGGCACGACGCCCAGCGAGACCGCGCGGCTCGCCCGGGAGCTGCTCGCCTGACCCCGGGGGGAGGGCACCCGTGACGGGTGTCCGCTCCGTGCGGATCGGACACCGACCGCCGCCGTCCTGCCGGAGGTCGCCGTGGCATCCCCGCTGGTCGGAGCCGTCGCGCCGCTGAACGGTCGCCGAGCTGACGCGTCGCATCCGCGCGGAGCGGACGGCCCGGTGGGGCCTCGTGCGGCGTGGCACCCCGGCGCACCCCGTCGCGCGTTGCAGCATGGACGCGATGGCACGTCCTCCAGCTCCCCGCGTCCGCCCGACCCCCCGGGCGGAGCCCGCGCGTCCCCGGCGCGACGCGGGTTCCCGCGCCGTCGACGTCGGACGCGACGACGCGGGGCTGGACCCGGCCCCGGACGACGATCCGGACGCCTACCTCGACGCCGACGTCCTCGACGACCAGGACGCGGCCACGGCGGACATCGGCGCCGAGCTCGTGGTCGACGACCTCTGGGACGACACCGCGGAGCTCGACCTGCTCGGGGGCACCGGGGAGTACGGCGCCTCGACCGGACGTCCAGGGGCCGCGACGGTGCGCTCGGCCCGCGCCCGGGTCATCGACGACGCCCCCTCGGCCGCCCGGCCCACGCCCGAGTGGCGGGTCGCGCTGGGCGACCTCGGCCGGGGCGCCCGCGTCGCGCTCGAGGCGCTCGTGGTGTCCTGGCTCGTCGTCGTGGTGCCGGTCGTGGCGGGGTACGTCGCGACCGTCACGGCCCCGAGCCTCGGCGGGACGAGCTGGAGCGACGCGGCGCGCAGCGCGACCTCCGGCTGGCTCCTCGGGCTGGGGGAGCCGTTCGACGTCGTGACCGCCGCGACCGCGACGACCCCCGAGGTCGTGACCCACGTGACGCTGGTCCCGCTCGGGCTCACCGCCCTCGTCCTCGCCCTGCTCGCGGGCGGCGTCCGCCGGGCCCGGATCGACTCGCTGCCCGGCGTCATCGGGCTGCTGCTCGCGGGTGGCGCCGTGCTCTGGCTCGCCTACACGATCGCTGGCACGACGCCGACGTCGCGCGCGGTGCTGACGCAGCTCGGCGTCGCGGCGCTCGCGCTCCTGCTCGGCATGCGGTCGACGCTCGCGCTGCTGCGCCCGCACGACCCGCGCTGGCGCGAGATCACGGGCTGGGTCGTGGCCGGCGTGCGCGCCGGGGCCGCGCTGCTGGTCGGGCTCGTCGCGCTGGGCGCCGCGCTCCTGCTCGTCACCCTTCTCGGCTCGTTCGGCGACGTGCTCGCCGTCCACGCCGCCCTGGGGCCGGACCTCATCAGCACCGTCGTCCTCGTCCTCGCCCAGGCGGCGGCGCTCGTGACGCTGCTCGTCTGGGGCGTCGCCTGGCTCGCCGGCCCCGGGTTCGCGATCGGGGCCGTGAGCGTCTCGCCCGTCGCCGCGACGGCCGGCCCGCTGCCGGCGCTGCCCGTGCTCGCGCTCGTGCCGGACGCCGGCCCCGGCCCCGGCCGCTGGGTCGGCGTCGTGGTCGTCGTGCTCGCACTCCTCGTCCTCGTCCGTCCGCTCGGCCGCACGACCGGCTGGGTCGAGCTGGCGACGACGGCCGCCGTCCCCGTGCTCGTCGTCGCCCTCGTCGGCGGCGCGGCGGCCGGGCTCTCCGGCGGCGAGGTCGGCCCGCTCATGCCGGTCGGGACGAGCGGGCCGGCGGTCCTGCTCGCCCTCGCGCTGCTGACGGCGCTCGGCGCGCTGCTGGCCGTCGGTGCCGTCGTCGGGCTCCGGGCGCTGGGCCGCGACCCGGCGCTCCTCGGCGAGCCCGTCGTCCGGGCCGCCGGGAGCCTCCGCCGGACGCTGCGCGGCTGGCGCCGCTCGGTGCGCCGTCGCGTCCGCCGCGCCTGACGCCGGTCCGTTCGCCGACGGGCCCGCCGCGGTCCGGACCGGGGGCCAGGCCACCCGGCGGTCCGACTACCCTCGCAGGGTGACGTCTCCCCGCTCCGGCCAGCGCTGCCGCGTCGTCGTCCTCATCTCCGGCGGCGGGTCCAACCTCGCCGCGCTCCTCGCCGCGTGCGACGACCCGGGCTACGGCGTCGAGGTCGTCGCCGTCGGGGCCGACCGGCCGAGCGCCGCGGGGCTCGACCTGGCCGGCGAGCGGGGCATCCCGACGTTCGTCGAGCGCGTCGGCGACCACGCGACGCGCGAGGGGTGGGACGCGGCGCTCACCGCCGCCGTGGCCGCGCACCGGCCGGACCTCGTGGTCTCCGCGGGGTTCCTCAAGCTCGTCGGCGCCGAGTTCCTCGCCGCGTTCCCCGGCCGCTACCTCAACACGCACAACTCGCTGCTGCCGGCCTTCCCCGGCATGACGGCCCCGGCCGACGCCCTCGCGTACGGGGTCAAGGTCGCGGGTGCGACGCTGTTCGTCGTCGACGCCGGGGTCGACACCGGGCCGATCATCGCCCAGACCACCGTCCCGGTGCTGGACGACGACGACGTCGAGGTCCTGACCGAGCGGATCAAGCAGGCCGAGCGGGCCCAGCTCGTCGACGTCGTCGGCCGGATGGCGCGCGAGGGCTGGAGCGTCGCGGACCGGCGCGTCCGGATCGGCGGCTGACGCCCGACGCCCGAGGGTCGGCAGGCCAGCCGGACCGACGGGCCCGCGGACGCGCCGGTAGACTGGCGGACGGGCCGCGACTGGCGAACGAGGTGGAGCACCACCGGGGAGCTGCCCAGTGCTGGTGACCACCCCGCGTGCCGGACGCCTGGGCCCGCGGCCTGCAGACCCGACCCCGGGCCGCCAACGATCGCCCGGGGTCCGCACACCCAGGAGCACCGATGGCCACGCACGCCACCCGTACCGCCGAGCGCGTCCCGGTCGAGACCCCGGACGTCGTCCCGGTCCGCCGCGCCCTCATCTCCGTCTACGACAAGACGGGCCTCCTCGACCTGGCAGCCGCGCTCGCCGCCGCCGGCGTCGAGATCGTCTCGACCGGCTCGACGGCCGCCACGATCGCCGACGCCGGCATCGCCGTGACCGCCGTCGAGCAGGTCACGGGCTTCCCCGAGATGCTCGACGGCCGCGTCAAGACGCTGCACCCGCGCATCCACGCCGGGATCCTCGCCGACCGCCGCTTCGCCTCGCACGTGGAGGCGCTGGCCGACCAGGACATCGCGCCGTTCGACCTCGTCGTCGTCAACCTCTACCCGTTCTCGCAGACGGTCGCCTCGGGCGCGAGCGAGGACGACTGCGTCGAGCTCATCGACATCGGCGGCCCGAGCATGGTTCGCGCCGCGGCGAAGAACCACGCGAGCGTCGCCGTCGTCGTCGACCCGTCGTCCTACGGCGAGGTCGGGGAGGCGGTGACGGCCGGCGGGTTCACGCTCGCGCAGCGCCGGCGCCTCGCCGGTCTCGCGTTCCGCCACACCGCGAGCTACGACGTCGCGGTCGCGTCCTGGTTCGGCGACGTGCTCTCGCCCGACGACCAGATCGAGACGCTGGCCGGCCCCGTGCGCTCGGGCTTCCCGGGCTGGGTCGGCGCCACCTGGGAGCGCGCCGCCGTGCTGCGCTACGGCGAGAACCCGCACCAGCGCGCCGCGCTCTACGTCTCCCACCACGGCTCGCCGGGCCTCGCGCAGGCCGAGCAGCTCCACGGCAAGGAGATGAGCTTCAACAACTACGTCGACGCCGACGCCGCGTGGCGCGCCGCCTGGGACCACCCCGGTCCGGCGGTCGCGATCATCAAGCACGCGAACCCGTGCGGCATCGCGGCAGCTCCGGCGCGCGGTGCCGCGGGTGACGGGGGCGCCGAGGCGTCCATCGCCGAGGTCTACGCCGCCGCCCACGCGTGCGACCCGGTCTCGGCCTACGGGGGCGTCATCGCCACCAACCGCGAGGTGACCAGGGCGATGGCCGAGGCGATCGGCGAGGTGTTCACGGAGGTGGTCATCGCGCCGTCGTTCGCGCAGGACGCGCTCGAGGTGCTGACGCGCAAGAAGAACCTCCGCCTGCTCGTCGCGGCGCCGCCCGTGCGGGACGACGTCGAGATGCGCCCGATCTCGGGCGGCATGCTGCTGCAGGCCCGCGACGCGATCGACGCGGAGGTCGAGGGCGGCGGCGACGCCGCCGAGGCGTGGCAGCTCGCCGCGGGGGAGCCGGCCGACGCCGCGACGCTCGAGGCGCTCCAGTTCGCCTGGAACGCGGTGCGGGCGGTGAAGTCGAACGCGATCCTGCTCGCCGCCCCGGCCGAGGTGGTCGTGGCCCCCGACGGCGACGTCGTCGACCGGGTCGTGGCGTCCGTCGGCGTCGGGATGGGGCAGGTCAACCGGGTCGACTCGTGCCGGCTGGCCGTCGAGCGCGCGAACGCCAACGGGGTGGAGCGGGCGCGCGGCGCCGTCGCGGCCTCGGACGCGTTCTTCCCGTTCGCCGACGGCCTGCAGGTGCTGCTCGACGCGGGGGTGCGCGCCGTCGTCCAGCCCGGCGGGTCGGTCCGCGACGCCGAGGTGATCGAGGCCGCGCGCGCCGCCGGCGTCACGCTCTACCTCACGGGGACGCGGCACTTCGCCCACTGAGGCGCCCGGGCCGAGCGGGGGCGGACGGAGGGGTCGGCGGGGTCGACTGCCTCTAGGCTGACCCGGTGAGCACACCGCAGGAGCGACCGACCTGGCAGCTGCGCCCCATGGTGTGGTGCTGCCTCGGGCTCGCCGTCGTCTCGACGCTGCTGTCCGTCCTCGGCCCCGTCCTGCTCGGCCTGTACGTGCTGGCGGGCGGGCTCGTGGCGCTCGCGGTGCTGCGCGCCGTCGGGCCGGGGGAGGACTGGCGGATCGCCCGCTCGCGCGGCTTCGACGTGGTGCTGCTGCTCGCGCTGGCCGCGGCGGTCGCCTACCTGGCCAGCACCCCCGACCTCTGACCGCCGGTCCGCGGACGCCGAGCCGGTCGCGGACGCCGCGGCGGGACGACGAAGGCCCCCACCCGAGCGGGTGGGGGCCTTCGTGTGTCGTGTCGACGCCGAGCGTCGGGACGGGCTCAGGCGCGCGCGGCGCCGTCGTCGTCGCTCTCGGGCTCCTCGGCCTGGACGGCCTCCGCGGGAGCCGCCTCCTCGGCGGCAGCCTCCGCCGCAGCCGCAGCCGCAGCCGCGACCTCGGCCGCGGCGAGCTCCGCCTGGGCCGTCGTCTCGGCCTCGACCCCGACGGTCTCCGCCGCGGTGACCTCGGCGGCCTCGACCTCGACGGTCTCCGCGGCCTGCGTCGCGGCGGCCCGGGAGAGCAGCGCGTCGATGCCGTCGGCCTCCACGTCGTCGAAGCCGAGCTCGGTCGCGACGGCCGCGGCCGCCGAGCCGGACGCGATGACCTCGGTGGCCTCGGGGTCGCGCCCCTCGGTCAGCTCGAGCGACGCCTCGGGCCACTCGCCCTCGGTCGACGGGGTGGGCGTCACCATGAGGTAGACGACGCCGGCGATCGCGGCACCGAGCAACGGCGCGGCCCAGAACACCCAGAGCTGGCTGATCGCCCAGAAGTCGGAGAACAGCGCGCTGGCCGTGGAGCGGGCCGGGTTGATGGACGCGTTGGTGAACGGCACCGTGAGCGCGACGAGCGCGGCGAGCGTGAAGCCGATGGCGACGGGGGCGTTGCTCACGTTGGCGCGCTTGTCCGTGACGCCGAGGATGACGCCGACGAACACCGCGGTCGCGATGACCTCGATGAGGATCGCGTGGCCGAGGCCGAACTGGACCGCGCCCTGCGTCGAGGTCGCGAGCGGGGAGTGGTCGCCGAAGCCGTTGCTCGCGCCGGAGAACCAGCCCCGGTTCGTGCCGCCCGTCACCGTGGCCAGGCCGGAGGGCATGAGCAGGAACAGGAGCGTCGAGGCGAGGATGCCGCCGATGAGCTGCGCGACCCAGTAGGGGACCAGGTCGGCCCACGAGATGCGGCGAGCGATCGCGGCGCCGAGCGTCACGGCCGGGTTGAAGTGGCCGCCCGACACGTGACCGACGGCGCTGGCCGCGCCGAGCACGGCGATGCCGAACGCGAGCGGGACGACCAGGCCGTTGCCGGCGACGCCGCTGGCGGTCGCCCACAGCGCCGTCCCGACACCGAGGAGGACGAGCACGAAGGTGCCGAACACCTCGGCGCCCACGCGGGCGAGGAGCGAGTAGCTGGGGACGACGTCGAGCTCGAGCTCGACGTCGTCGGTGGCCTCGACGGCAGTGGACATGAGAGTGCCTCCTTGGGCATGGTCGGGTGGGCGCCGGCGGCACCAGCACCCAACGATGCCACCCCCGCCGGCCCAGCGCGATACTGGCGCGCCACCGTCCAGCATCGTGGACGAACCTGTGAGATCTCTCGACGTCGAGAGAACCGGCCTCGCTCGGGTAGCCTGGCAGCACACCACGCAGCGGAAGGACGCTCCATGTCGAAGATCAAGGTGGCCGGGCCCGTCGTCGAGCTCGACGGCGACGAGATGACGCGGATCATCTGGCAGTTCATCAAGGACCGCCTCATCCACCCCTACCTGGACGTCGACCTGCGCTACTACGACCTGTCGATCCAGAACCGCGACGCCACCGACGACCAGGTGACGGTCGACGCGGCCGTCGCGATCAAGGAGCACAACGTCGGCGTCAAGTGCGCCACCATCACGCCGGACGAGGCGCGCGTCGAGGAGTTCGGGCTGAAGAAGATGTGGGTCTCCCCGAACGGGACGATCCGCAACATCCTCGGCGGCGTCGTCTTCCGCGAGCCGATCATCATCTCCAACGTCCCGCGGCTGGTCCCGGGCTGGACGAAGCCGATCGTCATCGGCCGTCACGCCCACGGCGACCAGTACAAGGCGACCAACTTCAAGGTGCCCGGCGCCGGCCAGCTCACGGTGACGTTCACGCCGTCTGACGGTGGCGCGCCGATCGAGCACGTCGTCGCGAACTACGGTCCCGACGGCGGCGTCGCGATGGGGATGTACAACTTCACGCAGTCGATCATCGACTTCGCGCGGGCCTCGTTCTCCTACGGCCTCAAGCGCGGCTACCCCGTGTACCTCTCGACGAAGAACACCATCCTCAAGGCGTACGACGGCGCGTTCAAGGACATCTTCCAGGACGTGTTCGACCGTGAGTTCAAGGCGCAGTTCGACGCGGCCGGGCTCACCTACGAGCACCGCCTCATCGACGACATGGTCGCCTCGGCCATGAAGTGGGAGGGCGGCTACGTCTGGGCCTGCAAGAACTACGACGGCGACGTCCAGTCCGACACCGTCGCGCAGGGCTTCGGCTCGCTCGGCCTCATGACGTCGGTCCTCATGACGCCGGACGGCCGCACGGTCGAGGCCGAGGCGGCGCACGGCACGGTGACGCGGCACTACCGCCAGCACCAGCAGGGCAAGCCGACGTCGACCAACCCGATCGCGTCGATCTTCGCCTGGACCGGCGGCCTCAAGCACCGCGGTGCGCTCGACTCGACGCCCGAGGTCGTCGGCTTCGCCGAGACGCTCGAGGACGTCGTCGTCACGACGGTCGAGTCCGGGCGGATGACGAAGGACCTCGCGCTGCTCGTCGGCCCTGACCAGGAGTGGCAGACCACCGAGGACTTCCTCGCGACGCTCGACGAGAACCTCGCGGCGCGCCTCGCCTGAGGCCGTGGATCCTGAGCCGCGCATGACGTCCACCCCTCCGATCACGCTCGCGCTCTCCGGAGCGGCGGGCCAGATCGGCTACTCGCTGCTGTTCCGCGTGGCCAGCGGCGAGCTGTTCGGACGGACCCCGGTCCGGATCCGGATGCTGGAGGCACCCCGGGCGCTCGCCGCCGCGGCCGGGGTCGCCCTCGAGCTGCAGGACGCCGCCAGTCGACTCATCGTCGACGTCGAGGTGACGGCGGACCCGCGTGCGGCGTTCGCCGGCGCGAACGTCATCATCCTCGTGGGCGCTCGCCCGCGCACGGTCGGCATGGAGCGGCGCGACCTGCTCGAGGTGAACGCGGGGATCTTCGGCCCGCAGGGCCGGGCGCTCGGCGAGGTGGCTGCGGACGACGTCCGCGTGCTCGTCATCGGCAACCCCGCCAACACGAACACGCTCCTGACGGCGGCGAACGCGCCGGACGTCCCGCGCGAGCGGTTCGCGGCGCTCACCCGTCTCGACCACAACCGCGCCGTCGCGCAGCTCGCCCTGCGGACCGGCGTCGGCGTCGCGGAGATCTCCCGGCTCACCGTGTGGGGAAACCACTCCCGCACGCAGTACCCCGACCTGCGCCACGCGCTCGTCGGCGACCGTCCGGCGCTCGACGTGGTCGGCCGGGAGTGGGCGGAGAGCACGTTCATCGACGTCGTCGCGGCGCGCGGGGAGGAGATCATCCGCGCCCGCGGCGGCTCGTCGGTCGCTTCTACCGCGACCGCGATCATCGACCACTCCCGCGCTCGGCAGCTCGGTGTCCGGGAGGGCGACTGGACGTCGGCGGGGCTCATCTCCGACGGCTCCTACGGCGTGCCCGAGGGGATCGTGTCGTCGTTCCCCGTGCGCTCGGTCGACGGACGGTGGGAGATCGTCCAGGGACTCGAGATCGACGCGTTCTCCCGGGCCCGGATCGACGCCTCCGTCGCGGAGCTGCTCGACGAGCGCGCGGCCGTGTCGGCGCTCGGGCTGCTCTGACGCGCTGCCCCGACGCCCGAACGCCCGCCGGCCCTCGCCGGCCCCGCACCCGCCCGCCGACGAGGGCACCAACGACCGCCGCTGACGGGGAGAGACCTCCCGGTCGGCGGCGGTTCCGCGTGCCCGGACCGGCGGCGGCGGGCCGAGCGGCCCCGTCCCCTGACTTCGACGGACCGGCGCGATCGGCTGCCGTGACTTTGAGTATCGAACGGATGAACCGTCCCCGGCGGGCAAGCGGGGCGAGAATCCGTGACCAAACTGTGATCTGAGGCCACAAGTTCCGGCTTGACTTTGAGACTCGAACCCAAGAGAGTTGTCGCCAACGGCGCCGGGGGCATCCCGGGCCGGTCCGAACCGAGTCGGGCGAGGCAGCTCGACCGGTCATCCTGGCAATGATGCGAAGGAGTACTCACATGCGTGTGGGGAAGTTCAGTGTGGCCGCGGTCGTCGCGGCGGGAGCGCTCGTCCTGGCGGCGTGCGGCGGGTCCGGCGCGGGCGGTGGCGGGGCCACCGGCACGGACGAGGGTGCGACGGAGGCGACGACGGCCGAGTCGACGGACGCCGGCGGCGACACCGGTGCCGCGGCCGAGGGCACGATCGGCGTCTCGATGCCGACCCAGACCTCCGAGCGGTGGATCGCCGACGGCAACGCCGTCAAGAAGGGCTTCGAGGACCTCGGCTACAAGGTCGACCTCCAGTTCGCCAACGACGACATCCCGACGCAGTCCCAGCAGATCGACCAGATGATCACCTCGGGCGTCAAGCTCCTGGTCATCGGCGCGATCGACGGCACCGCGCTCTCCGGCCAGCTCGAGGCCGCCGCCCAGGCCGGGATCCCGGTCATCGCCTACGACCGGCTCATCCGTGACTCGGAGAACGTCGACTTCTACGTCACGTTCGACAACTACAAGGTCGGCGTCCAGCAGGCGACGTCGCTGCTCGTCGGGCTCGGCGTCCTCAACGAGGACGGCTCGGAGAACGCCGACGCGAAGGGCCCGTTCAACGTCGAGCTGTTCGCCGGCTCGCTGGACGACAACAACGCGCACTTCTTCTGGGGCGGCGCGATCGACACGCTCCAGCCGTACATCGACTCCGGCGTGATCGTCGTCCCCTCCGGTCAGACCACGATCGAGAAGGCCGCCACCCTGCGCTGGCAGCAGGAGACGGCGCAGAAGCGGATGGAGGACCTGCTGACCTCCACGTACTCCGGTGGTGACAAGGTCGACGGCGTCCTCTCGCCGTACGACGGCATCTCCCGCGGCATCATCACCGCGCTGCAGAACGCCGGCTACGGCACGACGATCGCCGACGGCCTGCCCATCGTGACGGGCCAGGACGCCGAGATCGCCTCGGTCAAGCTCATCCGCGACGGTGTCCAGTTCGCCACGATCTTCAAGGACACCCGCAAGCTGGCCAACCAGGCCGTCGTCTCCGGCACGGCGTTCCTCAAGGGCGAGACGCCCGAGGCGAACGACACCGAGACGTACGACAACGGCGTCAAGGTCGTCCCGTCCTACCTGCTGGAGTCGGACATCGTCTACGCCGGCAACATCCAGGAGCTCCTCATCGACTCCGGGTACTGGACCGAGGAGCAGGTCGCCTCGGGCGTCGCCTGATCCTCGACCCGACACCGGGTCCCGGCCCGCACCCAGCGTGCGGACCGGGACCCGGTCATCCGCAGTGTCCAGGGAGGAGAAACAGGACATGGACGTCACCCCCATCCTCGAGATGCGGGACATCACCAAGACGTTCCCCGGGGTCAAGGCACTCCAGAACGTCACGCTGACCGTGAACCGCGGCGAGATCCACGCCATCTGCGGCGAGAACGGCGCCGGCAAGTCGACCCTGATGAAGGTGCTGTCGGGGGTCTACCCGCACGGCACCTACGAGGGGGAGATCGTCTTCGAGGGCGAGGTCATGAGCTTCGGGTCGATCAACGACTCCGAGGCCCGCGGCATCGTCATCATCCACCAGGAGCTGGCGCTGAGCCCGTACCTGTCCGTCGCCGAGAACATCTTCCTCGGCAACGAGCAGCGCGGCGCCGGCGGGCTCATCGACTGGAACCTGACGAACGCCGAGGCGGCGAAGCTACTGGCCCGCGTCGGGCTCGCGGAGAACCCGACGACACCGATCAGTCAGCTCGGGGTCGGCAAGCAGCAGCTCGTCGAGATCGCGAAGGCGCTGTCCAAGGACGTGCGGCTGCTCATCCTCGACGAGCCGACGGCCGCCCTCAACGACAACGACTCCGAGCACCTGCTCGACCTGCTGCGCCACCTCAAGGGGCAGGGGATCACCTCGATCATCATCTCCCACAAGCTGGGCGAGATCGAGGAGATCGCGGACGCGACGACGATCATCCGGGACGGTCGCACCATCGAGACGATCGTGATGCGCGAGCACGACAACGTGCAGGACCGGATCATCCGCGGCATGGTCGGTCGTGACCTCGAGCACCGCTACCCCGAGCGCGAGTCGACGCCGGGGGAGGTGCTCCTCTCGGTCGAGCACTGGTCCGTCCAGCACCCGACCCAGCTCGGCCGCACGATCGTCGACGACGCCAGCTTCTACGTGCGGGCGGGCGAGGTGGTCGGGATCGCCGGCCTCATGGGCGCCGGGCGCACCGAGCTGGCGATGAGCATCTTCGGCCACAGCTACGGCCGGGACATCGCCGGCCGGGTCAGCGTGCACGGTCGCGTGGTCGACACCTCGACGGTCGCCAAGGCGATCGACGCGGGCATCGCCTACGCCACCGAGGACCGCAAGCGGTACGGCCTCAACCTCATCGAGGACATCCGCCGCAACATCTCGGCCGCCGGGCTGCGCAAGCTCGCGAGCCGCGGCTGGGTCAACGGGAACGAGGAGCTCAAGGTCGCCGAGGAGTTCCGGGCGAGCCTCGGGGTCCGCACGCCGAGCGTCCTGTCCGTCGTCGGTACGCTCTCGGGCGGGAACCAGCAGAAGGTGGTGCTCGCCAAGTGGCTCTTCACGGAGCCGGAGGTGCTCATCCTCGACGAGCCGACGCGCGGGATCGACGTGGGCGCGAAGTTCGAGATCTACCAGCTGATCAACCGGATGGTGGCGGCGGGCAAGGCCGTCGTCGTCATCTCCTCCGAGCTGCCCGAGATCCTCGGGACGTGTGATCGGATCTACACCCTCGCCTACGGGCGAATCACCGGGGAGGTGCCCGTGGCGCAGGCCACGCAGGAGAACCTCATGGAGCTGATGACCCAGGAGCGGGTCGAGCGGAAGGAGTCCGTCCGATGACCGCCATCGGCAATGTGTGGGAGCTGGCCAAGCGCAACGTGCGCCAGTCAGGGATCTTCGTCGCCTTCGTGGTGATCGTCGTGTTCTTCTCCGTCCTCAAACCGGTGTTCCTCTCGCCGGGCAACCTCACCAACCTGATCCTGCAGTACTCCTACATCCTCATCCTCGCGATCGGCATGGTCGTCATCATCATCGCCGGGCACATCGACCTCTCGGTCGGCTCGGTGGTGGCGCTGACCGGAGCCGTCTCGGCCGTCCTCGTCGTGAAGAACGGCATGCCGTGGTGGGTCGGCGTGCTGGCTGCGATCGGCGTCGGCGTCCTCGTCGGCGTCTGGCAGGGGTTCTGGGTCGCCTACATGGGGATCCCCGCCTTCATCGTGACGCTGGCGGGCATGCTGCTGTTCCGCGGGCTCACCGCGCGGGTGCTGGACAACATCTCGCTGTCCCCGTTCGGCAAGCCGTACAGCGACATCGCCGGCGGGTTCATCAACGGGCTGTTCGGCGGGCAGGGGTACGACGTCTTCACGCTCGTGGTCTTCGGCATCGGGGTCGCCGGGTACGCCTGGTCGCAGTGGCGCACCCGCCAGGGCAAGATCCGTTACCAGCAGAGCGTCGAGGCCATGTGGCTGTTCGTGGTCAAGATCGTGGTCGTCGGCGCCGTCGTCATGTGGTTCGGCTGGCAGATCGCGCACAGCCGGGGCCTGCCGATCATCCTCATCATCCTCGCGGTGCTCATCATGGCCTACTCGGTCGTCATGCAGCGCTCGGTGTTCGGCCGGCACGTCTACGCGATCGGCGGCAACCTGCACGCGGCCCAGCTCTCCGGTGTGAAGGTCCGCAAGGTCAACATGTGGATCTTCATCAACATGGGGTTCCTCGCCGGCATCGCCGGCGTCGTGTTCTCCTCGCGGATGAACGGCGCGCAGCCCGGCGCCGGCAACATGTTCGAGCTCGACGCGATCGCCGCGTGCTTCATCGGCGGCGCCTCGACGACGGGCGGTGTCGGCCGCGTCGGCGGCGCCATGGTCGGTGGCCTCATCATGGCGGTGCTGTCCAACGGCATGCAGCTCATGGGCCTCGACCAGTCGATCCAGCAGATGGTCAAGGGCCTCGTCCTGCTGCTCGCCGTCGCCTTCGACGTCGTCAACAAGCGTCGCGCCGGCGTCGCCCGCTGACGCCTCCCGGAGTCGTCGCGACCGAGCCGCCGCCGCCCGCGAGGGCGTCGGCGGCTCGATCGTCTCGGACAACGCCGAGAAAACCCCTCCCGAGTCCCTAGGGTGGTGCCAATGTCCTGGCAGTCCGGTTCGCAGACCTCACTCCGTGAGGCGAATCGGGGTGCCATCCTCGAGGCGGTCAAGCGCTTCGGCGGGCTCACCCAGGTCGAGCTGGTCGGGGCGACGGGCCTCTCGCCCGCCACCGTCTCGACGATCGTCAAGGAGCTGACCGGCTCGGGGCTCGTCGAGGTGCAGCCGACCTCGCGCAGCGGCCGGCGGGCGCAGCTCGTCACGCTGGCCCGCCGGGTCGGGCTGGCGGCCGGCATCCAGGTCGGGCCGCGGACCATGCGGGTGGCCCTCGCGGACTTCACGAGCGAGGTGTGCGCCGAGCAGGTGCTCCCGCTGCCGTTCGAGCACCGGATGGACACGACGCTCGACCGCGCGGCGCTGCTCGTCGTCGACATGCTGGAGCGCGAGGGGTCCTCGCTCGCCGAGCTCGTCGGGGTCGGGGTCGGGCTGCCGGCCCCCGTCGACGTCGACACCGGCATGATCTCCGTCCGCGGCATCATGCGCGGCTGGGACGACGAGCACATCGCCCACGTCATGACCAAGCGCCTGGAGAAGCCGGTGTACGTCGACAACGACGCGAACCTCGGTGCCCTGGCCGAGGCGACGCTCGGGGCGGGCCGCGGCGTGCGGGACCTCCTCTACGTCAGCTACTCCCACTCGGTCGGCGCCGGCGTCGTCATCGGCGGCCGCCTCCACCGCGGGTTCGCGGGGACCGCCGGCGAGATCGGCCACGTCCAGGTGGACCCGATGGGCGCGATCTGCCGGTGCGGCTCGCGGGGCTGCCTCGAGACGGTCGTCCGCTCGGACGCGCTCCTGGCCACCCTCCAGGCCAGCCACGGCAGCCTCTCGCTGCGCGACGTGCTGCGTCGCGCCCAGCTCGGCGACCCGGGGTGCAGCCGCGTCATCGCGGACGCGGGGGAGGCGATCGGGTCGGTGCTCGCCGGCGCCTGCCAGACGCTCAACCCGCAGCTCGTCATCGTCGGCGGTGAGATGGCCGAGGCCGGTGAGACGCTGCTCGACCCCATGCGGCGCGAGCTGCGTCGTAGCATGCTTCCCAACGTCATCGCGCCCGTCGAGGTGGTCACCGGCGATCTGGGGGCGCGAGCCGAGATCATGGGTGCCGTCGCGACGGTGCTCCAGCACACCGACGTGACCGAGACGGGAGGCGAACGATGACGTCGACACCGCGAGAGCCGACCGTGCTCTCGGCGACCACCGTCGCGGACGCGATCGATGCCCCCGAGGCCGCGTCCCCGGGCGCCCCGTGGACGCCGGTCCCGCTGCTGCGCGCCAGCGGCCTCGTCAAGCGGTTCGGCGCGGTCGAGGCGCTCGCGGGCGCGACGATCGAGGTGCACACGCACGAGGTCGTCGCGATCGTCGGCGACAACGCGGCGGGGAAGTCGACCTTCGCGAAGATCGTCGCCGGCGTGCTGCAGCCCGACGGCGGCCTGCTCGAGCTGGCCGGTGAGCCCGTGAGCATCCCGTCGCCGAGCGCGGCGCGCGACCTGGGGATCGCGACCGTGTTCCAGGACCTCGCGGTCGCCGGGAACCTCGACGTCACGGCCAACCTGTTCCTCGGCCGCGAGCAGCGCATCGCCGGCACCCCCCTGCTCCACGAGGGCGAGATGGAGCTGGCCGCGCGCAAGCTCCTGCACCAGCTCGGCGCCCGCATCCCGTCCGTGCGCACGCGGGTCGCTGACCTGTCGAAGGGGCAGCAGCAGTCCGTCGCGATCGCGCGCACGCTGCTGGGCCAGCCGCGCCTCGTGGTGCTCGACGAGCCGACGGCGTCGCTCTCGGTCGCCGCGACGGCCGAGGTGCTGACGCACATCGAGCGGCTGCGCGACCTCGGCCTCGGCGTCGTCCTCATCTCGCACAACCTCAACGACGTCCGCGCGATCGCCGACTGGATCGTCGTGCTGCGTCACGGCCGCAACAACGGGACGTTCCGCGGCAGCTCCGCGACGAACGAGGAGCTGATCGCCGCGATCACCGGGGCGACGCGGGCCGACGGCCACCTGGAGGCCTACCGCGGCTGAGCCGCCCGCGGGGTGCGGTCAGCGGAAGACGACGGTGCGCCGGCCGAGGTCGATCAGGACGCGGTGCTCGGCGTGCCAGCGCACCGCGCGGGCGAGCACGCGACGCTCGACGTCCTCGCCCATGGCCTGGAGCTCGGCCACCGAGTCGTCGTGGTTCACGCGCTCGACGTCCTGCTCGATGATCGGCCCCTCGTCGAGGTCGGCCGTCGCGTAGTGCGCGGTCGCGCCGATCAGCTTGACCCCGCGGCGGTGCGCCTGCGCGTAGGGCCGCGCGCCCTTGAAGGACGGCAGGAACGAGTGGTGGATGTTGATGATCCGCCCCGCGAGCGCGCGGCACAGGTCGTCGGAGAGGATCTGCATGTACCGCGCCAGCACGACCAGCTCGGCGCCGGTCTCCTCGACCAGCCGCAGCAGCTCGGCCTCGGCGGCCTCCTTCGACCCCGGCCCGCCAGGCGCGGCGTCCCGGGAGACGGGCACGTGGTGGAACGGCAGGCCGTAGAACTCCGCGATCGGGCGGAGCACCTCGTGGTTCGAGACGACCGCGACGATGTCGACGGGGAGCTGGCCGGCGCGCTGGCGGTGCGCCAGGTCGTGCAGGCAGTGCGACGCCGTCGAGACCATGACGACGGTGCGCATCGGCCGGCCGACGACGTCGAGCGACCAGTCCATCTCGAACGAGGTCGCCACGGGGCGCAGCACCGCCTCGACGCGGTCGCGCGCGGCGTCGTCGATCTCGCACTCGACGCGCATGAAGAAGACGCCCGTGTCGGCGTCGCCGAACTGCTGCGACTCGGTGATGTTGCCGCCGAGACCGGCGAGCGCCCCGGCGACGGCCGCGACGATCCCTGGCCGGTCGGGGCAGGAGAGTGTGAGGACCCAGCGTGTCACCTGGGCAGGGTACCTGTGGAGCACCCCCGCGCGTCTGCCATGATCGAGCCATGAGCGAGCCAACAGCACCCGCGGCCCCCGAGCAGGACGTCCTGCGCGTCGACGTCGTCGACCACCACGACGCCGGCGAGCTGCTCACGGTCCGCCGCGCCGCGTTCGTGACGGAGGCGCAGCGCTACGGCGACCCGCACATCCCGCCGCTCACCCAGACGATGGAGGAGCTGCTGGCCGACCTCGCGCGGCCGGACGTCGTGACGCTCGGCGCGTGGCAGGGACGTCGGCTCGTCGGCTCCATCCGCGTCGAGCTCGAGGAGGACAAGGCGACGCTCGGCCGGCTCGCCGTCGTCCCCGACCTCCAGGGTCTCGGGATCGGGACGCAGCTCCTGCTCGCGGTGCTGCAGTACCTGCCCGAGCAGACCCAGGAGGTCTGGGTCTTCACCGGCCGCGACTCCAAGCAGAACATCTCGATGTACGCCAAGCAGGGCTTCGAGCACCAGTTCGACGAGCACACGGGCGACCTGACGTACGCCTACCTGCGCAAGATCCTCGGCGAGGCCGAGATCGGCGGCCAGCTCGGCTGAGGCCGGTCACGACGCCGGGACCTTGGTCCCTCGTGGCGTCGCGTCGGATTTAAGTACCGTCGGCATTGTGAAAAATGATCCGGCGCTCCCGCTGGCCGACCGGCGCCCCGAGGACGTCCCCGGGCACTGGCTGCTCGCCCGGCTGGGCAAGCGGGTCCTGCGACCCGGCGGGCTCGAGACCACCGACTGGCTGCTGCGGCACGCCGACCTCCCCGGACGCGACGTCGTCGAGCTGGCGCCCGGTCTCGGCCGGACCGCGCGCGACATCCTGGCCGCCGGGCCGGCGAGCTACGTCGGCGTCGACGCCGACCCGGCCGCCGTCGCCACCGTCGAGGGCGTCGTCGGGGAGCGCGGACGCTGCGTCCTCGCGCAGGCGCAGGCGACCGGGCTGCCCGATGCGAGCGCCGACGTCGTCGTCGGCGAGGCGATGCTCTCGATGCAGGGCGAGCGCGGCAAGCGCGAGATCGTCGCCGAGGCCGCGCGCGTGCTCCGGCCCGGCGGCCGGTACGTCGTCCACGAGCTCGGTCTCGTCCCCGACGACCTCGACGGCGGGCGCAAGGAGGAGCTGCGCAAGGCCCTCGCGCGGTCCATCAAGGTGAACGCGCGGCCGCTCACCGTCGCCGAGTGGCGCGAGCTGCTGGAGTCCGCCGGTCTGGAGGTCGAGGCGACGACGACCGCGCCGATGGCCCTCCTCGAGGTGCGCCGCAACGTCGCGGACGAGGGCCTCGGCGGCGTCCTGCGGATCGTCTGGAACGTCCTGCGCCAGCCCGACGCCCGACGCCGGGTGCTCGCGATGCGCCGGGTCTTCCGCGAGAACCGCGACGTGCTGGTCGGGGTCGGGCTCGTCGCCCGCCGCCCGGAGCAGCCCGCCCCCGAGAACGACGACGAGAGGGACCTCCCGTGACCAGCACCCCCGCAGAGCAGCCGACCCCGACCGTGGCCGAGCCGGCCGCCGAGCCGGGCATGATCCACGTGCCGGGTGCCGACGAGCTGGTGCTCGTCCAGCCCGAGAGCACCGTGTCGCGCACCGTGCTGAAGGCCGAGGGCGTGCGCGTCGTCGTCTTCGGGTTCGACGCGGGTCAGGTGCTGACCGAGCACACGGCCGCGATGCCCGTCGTGCTGCAGACGGTCCGCGGGCACCTGCGGATCACGGCCGACGGCCGGACCGTCGACCTCCTGCCCGGCGACCTGCTGCACCTGCGCACGCGGGAGCCGCACGCGGTGGAGGCGGTCGAGCCGTCGATCCTCTCGCTCACGATGATCGACGCGCGGCGCTCCTGACCTCGCCCACCCGGACGCCGGGTAGCATGGGCTCGTCGCGACTGGCGCCGGGTGGAACAACCACCGGGGAGCGACGAGGTACGCCGACCAACGGGGCCGCCCGCCTGGGTCCCACGGTCATGGCCGAACCCATGCCCGGTCGCGCTCCACCGAGCTCGGACCGGGTCCAACCCAGGAGGACCCCCGTGACCGAGACCCCCGACGTCTTCAACGCCCCGCTCGCCCAGGTCGACCCCGAGATCGCCGCCGTCCTCGACGCCGAGCTCGAGCGCCAGCGCACGTATCTCGAGATGATCGCGTCCGAGAACTTCGTGCCCGTCTCGGTCCTGCAGTCGCAGGGCTCGGTGCTGACGAACAAGTACGCCGAGGGCTACCCCGGCCGTCGCTACTACGGCGGCTGCGAGGAGGTCGACGTCGCGGAGAACCTCGCGATCGAGCGCGTCAAGAAGCTCTTCGGCGCCGAGTTCGCCAACGTCCAGCCGCACTCCGGCGCGAGCGCCAACGCGGCGGTGCTGCACGCCATCGCGCGCCCCGGCGACACGCTGCTCGGTCTCTCCCTCGACCAGGGCGGCCACCTCACGCACGGCATGAAGATCAACTTCTCGGGCCGGCTCTACGACATCGTCGCGTACGGTGTCGACCCGGAGACCTCGACGATCGACATGGCCGAGGTCCGCCGCCTCGCGATCGAGCACCGGCCCAAGGTCATCATCGCCGGCTGGTCCGCGTACCCGCGCCAGCTCGACTTCGCCGCCTTCCGCGAGATCGCCGACGAGGTCGGCGCGCTGCTCTGGGTCGACATGGCGCACTTCGCCGGGCTCGTCGCGGCCGGGCTGCACCCCAACCCCGTGCCGCACGCGCACGTCGTCTCCTCGACGGTGCACAAGACCATCGGCGGCCCGCGCTCGGGCTTCATCCTCACCAACGACGCCGACCTCGCGAAGAAGATCAACTCCGCGGTCTTCCCCGGCCAGCAGGGCGGCCCGCTCATGCACGTCATCGCCGCCAAGGCGACGGCGTTCATGCTCGCCGCGACGCCGGAGTTCAAGGAGCGCCAGGAGCGCGTGCTGCGCGGCGCGCGGATCCTCGCCGACCGGCTCTCCCAGCAGGACGTCAGGGACGCGGGCATCTCCGTCCGCTCGGGCGGGACGGACGTCCACCTCGTGCTCGTCGACCTGCGCGACGCCGCGATCGACGGCAAGCAGGCCGAGGACCTCCTGCACGACATCCACATCACGGTGAACCGCAACGCCGTCCCGAACGACCCGCGTCCGCCGATGGTCACCTCCGGCCTGCGGATCGGCACGCCCGCCCTCGCCACGCGCGGCTTCGGCGACGCCGAGTTCACCGAGGTCGCCGACGTCATCGCGCTCGCGCTCCAGCCCGGCGCCGACACCGAGTCGCTGCGCGCGCGGATCGACGCCCTCGCGGCCGCGTTCCCGCTCTACCCGGGGCTCAGCCAGTGACGGCCCGGCTCCTGCCGGGCGGCCCGGTCGCCGATGCGGTGCTCGCGGACGTCGAGACCCGTGTCGCGGCGTTCACCGCCGCGCACGGGCGGCGGCCGGGGCTCGGGACGATCCTCGTCGGCGACGACTCGGCGAGCGCCGGGTACATCCGGATGAAGATGGCGAAGGCCGAGGAGCTCGGCTTCGCCTCCCCGCACCTCCACCTGCCGCAGGACGCGACGCAGGAGGACGTGCTGGGCGCCGTGCGGTCCTTCAACTCCGACGACGCGGTCGACGCCGTGCTGATCCAGCACCCGACGCCGCCGCAGATCGACTTCGACGCCGCCCTGCTCGCCCTCGACCCGGACAAGGACGTCGACGGCCTGCACCCGGTCAACATGGGCCGGCTCGCGCTCGGCATGCCCGGGCCGGTGCCGTGCACGCCCGCCGGCATCGAGGCGCTGCTGGCCCACCACGACGTCCCGGTCTCGGGACGCAACGTCGTCATCCTCGGCCGGGGCACGACGCTCGGGCGCCCGCTCGCGCTCCTGCTCTCGCAGAAGCGGCCGACGGCCAACGCGGCGGTCACCGTCGTCCACACCGGCGTCCCGGACTGGCCCGAGTACACGCGTCGCGCCGACGTCGTCATCGCCGCCGTGGGGGTGCCGGGGATCCTGCGGCCCGAGCACCTGTCGCCGGGCGTCACGGTCGTCGGCGGGGGAGTCCGGTACGAGGGCAAGCGCCTGCTGCCCGACGTCGACGAGTCGTGCGCCGAGGTCGCCGGGGCGATCACGCCGCGGATCGGCGGCGTCGGCCCGACGACGATCGCGCTGCTGTTCCGCAACGCCGTCGAGCTCGCGGAGGCCCGCGCGGCGTGAGCGACCACCGTCCCGACGCGCCCCGCCCCGCCACGCCATCGCGCGCGTGGCGGGGCGTCGGCGTCGTCGCGGTGGCGTCCGGCCTCGCCGTGATCCTGGCCGAGCTGCTCCGGAGCCTCGTCCGGTGGGTGACGCCGATCACCGTGACGCGGGCCCTGGAGAGCAGCACCCCCACGCTCGTCCCGGCCCACGCCGGCTACACCGTCGCGCCGCACCCGGTCGCGATCGTCGGCTGGCTCGTGCTCGCGATGGTGCTCGGCGCCGTCGTCGTGGCGCTCGTCGCGTGCTCCGTGACCCGGCGACCCGGCCGCGCCCGGTTGCTCCTGCTGTGGCTCGGGCTCGTCCTGGTCGCGCTCGTCGCGGTGGGGTCGGCCCAGGCCGGCGAGGTGCTGCTGACGATCGAGCAGTTCGGCGGCCGGGGCGGCTCCCACATCCGACTGTTCACGCTCCCGGCGCTCGCGGACGCGGTGCGGTGGGGTCTGCTCTGGGGCGGGGTCGTCGTCCTGACCGTGGGGCGGTTGCTCCCGGACCGGCCGCCCCGCCGCGCGTGGCGCGTCGCGGTCCCGCTCGTCGTGGCGTGGGTCGGCGTGCTGGTGCTGCTGGGGTCGGCGACGCGGGCGGCGTCGATCTCCGCGCAGACCGAGGTGGTCACCCGGCCGACCCCGGCCGTCGCGGTCACGGACCCGCCGGCCGAGGTGGCCGGTGAGGCCGAGCCGTCGTTCTACGGCCGGTGCGAGCCGGGGATGCTCACGATGGAGCTGGGCGGGTTCGACGCGGCCTCCGGGCGGCGGTACCTGAGCGTGACCGCGACGAACGACGGGTTCGCGTGCACGGTCGCGGGATGGCCCGACCTGGCGTTCGCCGACGCCGACGGGAACGCCGTGCGCCCCGACCGGGTCGACGGCGTCAGCTCCGGTGGGTTCGGTGGCACCCCGGAGCCCGTTCTCCTGGAGTCGGGCGAGAGCGTCCGGGCCGAGCTCACGTGGCGGGGTGCCGGCGCCGGCGCCCGCACCGTCGCGGAGGTGCTGCTGGCACCCTGGGCGGGTGCGCAGCGCACCCGCCTCCCGATCGACCTGGACCTCGAGGACGGCGCCGAGCTGCAGGTGTCGGCGTGGTTCCCGTCCGACGCCGGCTCGGCCCCCGACGGGAGCGGCTGACCCGCGAGTCGCCGTCGCCCGCGCGACCACGGCGCGGTGCGCCAGGGCGGGGTGGCGATGTCATTCATGCTTCGCGAAGGCGTTCGACGCGTTGGCCGGTGACCTCGGCGATGAGGTCGAAGTCCTTGTCGACGTGGAGCACGGTGTAGCCGGCGAGCTCGGCGACGGCCGCGACGAGAAGGTCCGGGATGGAGACGGCGCGGTGGTAACCGCGACGGGCGAGCTCGCCCTGGACCTCGACGGCGCGCGACTCGACCGTGGGGGTCAGGTTCGCCATCGGCATGCTGACGAGGGGCGGCTCCGCATGGATCAACACCCACTCGCGAGCGCTGCGCGCGGAGAAGCCACTCTCGAGCAGTGTCACGGTCGAGACGCGAACGAGACCCCGCTGAAGGCGCTCGGCCCAGAGGGAGGCATCGGGCGAGTCGGCCAACCGGACGATGGCCGATGTGTCGATCAGCCAGGCGCCGGTGCGCCCCATGCCGCCCGTCGTACGGCGTCGTTCCGAAGATCGGCGGTCAGGTGGCCAAACCGCTGCAGGTCCTCCGCCGTCACGGGGCGGAGCGGCGTCGTGCTCAGCCGCTCCATCGCGATTCGGAGATACTCGTCGCGGGAGAGACCGAGCCGAGCGGCGTCCGCCTCGATCTGCTGCAGCGCGCTCGAGGTGACGTTCCGGACCACCACATCCGTCATGACGACCACCTCCGCTACTGGACGATATCACCGGGCGCTGGCGGCCGGCCCGCCGACCGTCGTCGTCCCGGGCTCCCACGCGGACACCCGCGCGTCCGGCTGCACGACGACCTGGGTCAGGAGCTCGCGGCGGCGACGCGCGAGGGCGGCGTGCAGCAGGCTGGGCCCGATGAGCGCCGCGGCGTCCTCGACGTCGGGCCGCTCCCACACCACGACGAGGCGGGGCAGGCCCGCGTCGAGCAGGTGCGCGAGCAGGCCGGCGAGCCGCTCGGCCTCGCCCTCGCCGAACCGGCGGGGCATCTCCACCCGGGGCAGCACGGGCGCCACGCGGCCCTCGTCGTCCAGCATGAGCAGCCACCACTGCCGCTGGTGCGCGGTGCCGACCAGGCGCGCGACGAGCTCGATCGCCTCGGTGGTCGAGCGCACGCGGGCCTCGTGCGGGTCGGGAGCCCGGCCACCGGGGGCGTCGGTCGTCGGCTGGTCGTCGTTCGTCGTCGTCATGGCTCGAGGATGACGATGCGGGCCCGCCGCCCGCCACGCTCGAACGCGACCCTGTGGACGGCCTCGTCGTCGACCGGGCGGTGGACAGCTCGCGCCCGCGTGACCTCCCCGACGGCCGGCGGATCGTGGCAGAGTGGTGGACCGTGTCCGAGGCTCTCACCACACCGTCGCAGCTCACCGTCGCCACCATCAACGTCAACGGCATCCGTGCCGCGATCCGCCGGGGGATGCCGGCGTGGGTCGCGGCCGCCCGGCCGGACGTCGTCCTCCTGCAGGAGCTGCGCGCCCCCGACGCGCTCGTGCGCGAGCTGCTCGCCGAGGTGCTCGGCGAGTGCCACGTCGTGCACGTCGAGGCCGCGGCGAAGGGGCGCGCGGGGGTGGCGATCGCCTCGCGGCTGCCGATCCGCGCCCACCGCCCGACGCTGCCCGTCGCCGACGGCGAGGAGGAGTTCGCCGGGGACGTCGGCCGCTGGGTCGAGGCCGACGTCGAGCTGCCGGACGGGCGCCTCGTGACGGTCGTGTCCACCTACCTGTACTCCGGCACCGCCGACACCCCGTCGATGGACTGGAAGTACGCGCACCTCGACCGCGTCACCGCCCGCCTCGAGGAGCTGCACGCGAGCGCGCCGGGCGGCCGCCTCGTCGTCGGCGGAGACATCAACATCGGGCACCGCGAGCTCGACATCAAGAACTGGCGGGGCAACCGCAAGAGCGCCGGCTTCCTCCCGGCCGAGCGCGCCTACCTCGAGCGCTGGTACGGCGCGTGCGAGGACGGGGGGCTCGGGCTGGTCGACGTCGGGCGGCACCTCGCCGGCGAGGTCGACGGCCCCTACACCTGGTGGTCCTGGCGGGGACAGGCCTTCGACAACGACTCCGGCTGGCGCATCGACGTCCAGATCACGACGCCGCAGGGCGCCGCCGGGCTGGTCGGGGCGCGGGTGGACCGCGCGGCGAGCTACGCCGAGCGGTTCAGCGACCACGCCCCGTTCGTGGCGACCTACGCCTTCTGACCGTCGGGGCCGTGCGTCGGAGGCTCCGGCGCGTCGCCGCGGCGAGAGCTCCCGGCGTCACGCGCCCCGAACCACCCCGACGCCCACCCGGAGCCGGTACGACGAAGCCGGTGGGCCACCCGTCGGCGACCCACCGGCTCCACGCGGTCCGGCCGACGCCGGCTAGCGCGTCCTCATCGAGCGGCGCCGCCAGACCAGCGCGAGGCCGCCGACGACGGCAAGGCCCAGGGCAACGGCCACGATGCCCCCGACGCTGGCACCGGTGCTGCCCAGCTCGCCGCCCCTCGTCGACGACGGCGACGCGGACGCCGGCGCGCTCGATCCCGGCTCGCTCGGCGTCGTCGTGCCCGTCGGGCCGGTGGGGTCCGACGGATCGGGCGACGGGCTGACGGACGGGCTCGTCGTGTCCGTCGGCGTCGGCTCCTCGGCCTGCGTGATGAGCGACCAGTTCGCCTCGTGGAAGGCGGCCTGGTCCAGCTCACCGGCCTGCGTCGCGTACTCGATGATGAGCTGGCGGATCTCGAGCTGCTCGTCCCAGATCGGCACCATGTCACCGACCGGGAACCCGCCGCCCCCGTTCGCGCGGTAGTTGTTGACGGCGAGCACGAGCCGGTCGTCGTCGGCGACCGGCGCGCCGTCCCAGGCGAGGTCGACGATCCGCTCGCCCACCGGCCTGGTGACGTCGATCCGGTAGCTGACCCCCGTGAGCGCGTCGTAGTTGTAGTCGGGGATGCCGCGCGTCTCGCCCGGGTACAGCGCGCCGGTGTGCGTCTCGGGGTCCCACGGGTCCTCCGGCGTCGCCTGCTTGAAGTAGCGCGCCGAGTACTCGAGATAGGCCTTGAGCTGCGCCCCCGTCATGAGCGACGCCTGGAGCGTGTTGTCGTAGATGTAGAGACCCGCGATGTCCTTGATCGTCAGGTCGCCGGCGGGGAAGACCGACGTGCGCGAGAACGGCGACGTCTGCGCGACCACGGGCAGCCCCGCGTACTCGGTCTCGCTCAGGCCGAGCGTGACCGCGTCGACCATGACCTGCCCGATGAGGTCGAGGATCGGGGTGTCCTCGTACCGCGAGGTCGCCGTCGTCATCTCCTCGAGGTTCGTCGCGACCGTCGTGTTGACGTAGTCGACGGTCCTCGTGTGCTGCTCGGCGAGCACGGGGTTCTCCGTGAGGAGCGCGGAGTCGGCGTAGTCCCGCGCGTACCGCGGCGTGACGAGCGCGGCGACGGCCTCGTCGCTCGCGGGCCAGTCGACGCGGTAGGCGCCGCCGGCCGTCCTCGTGAGCGGGAGCTGGACGTCGGAGACGGAGCGCGCCCAGAAGTACGGCTGGGTGAAGAGCACCGGGTCGCCGTCGGGCGCCGCGAACACCCGGGCCGGGACGTCGACGTGGGAGTGCCCGCCGATGACCAGGTCGATGTCGTTCACCAGCGACGCGACCGAGGCGGCGACGTTCTCCTCCAGGTCGGCCTCGCGCCACTCGTAGCCGTCGGCGTCGAGGCCCGAGTGGACGAGCGCGACGACGATCTCCGCGCCGTCGGCCTTCATCTCCGGGACGACCTCGCGCGCCGTGGCGACGAGGTCGCGGAACTCCAGGACGCCGTCGACGATCGCCTTGTCCCAGACCCGGACGCCGGGCGTCACGAGGCCGAGAACGCCGACCTTGACCGTGTGCCCGTCGATGACGCGCTCGATGATCTCGTACGGCTGGAACGCCGGGTCGCCCGTGGTGGCGTCGACGACGTTCGCGCCGAGGAGCGGTGCGTCGTAGGAGTCCTCGACGTCACCGAGCAGGTCGAGCCCGTAGTTGAACTCGTGGTTGCCGAGGTTGAGCGCGTCGTAGTCCAGCGCGTTGAACGCCTCGGCCATCGGGTTGGTCTCCCAGCCCGGGTCGCCCTCGTCGCGCTGGGCCAGGTAGGTCAGCGGCGTGCCCTGGATGGCGTCGCCGTTGTCGAGCAGCAGGACGGAGTCGGGCGCTCGCTCGCCGCGGACCTGCTCGACGATGCTCGCGGCGCGGCTCATCCCGAGCTGGTTGTTGCCCGTGTACGGGGCGTCGGCGAAGTAGTCCCAGTTGTAGACGTGCCCGTGGACGTCGGTGGTGGCCAGGACGGTGAGCGTGATCTCGTCGTCCGCCTGGGCCGGGGCGGCCAGCAGGGGGACGAGCGCCAGGGCTCCCACCACGGCGGTCGGGAGGAACGAGCTCCGTCGTCGATGCGTTCGTGTCACGGTCGCGCTTTCGTGTCGGGTGCCCCCCGCACAGGTGTGACTCGATGGTATCGAAGCGACCGGCCGGATTTCTTGCGTCCAGCCGTGGTCGAGCTCGGGCCGGGCGGACGGGGCCGACCCACCGGCTCGACCCGGCCGGGACCGGTCCGTCAGAGCCCGCCGCGCAGGGCGGCGACGGGTTCGAGCGAGGCCGCCTTGATCGCGGGGTAGGCGCCGGCGACGAGCCCGATGACGCCGCCGAGCGCGGCGGCGGCGAACGCGATCGGCATGTCGATGATCGGTGTCCACTGCTGCGCGGCGGAGACGATCACGACCGTGACGACGCCGAGGGCCGACCCGAGGAAGCCGCCGAGGAGCCCGACGACGACCGACTCCACGATGAACTGGAGCGCCACCTGACCGCGCGTCGCGCCGAGGGCGCGCCGCAGCCCGATCTCGCCGACCCGCTCCATGACCGACAGGAGCGTGACGTTCGCGATGCCGAGGCCGCCGACGATGAGGGCGACCGCACCGAGCGCGATGAAGATGTAGTTGATGCTCCCGCGCACGTTGCGCTGCAGCTCGCCCCCGGCGCGGGGTGCTTGCACCTTGACGTTGTCCGGGGTGTTCGGCGCGAGCGCGATCGGGACCTGCTCCGCGACGAGGTCGCCGGCGCCGACCGCGATCCGCATCTGCAGCTCGCTGGCGGCCTGGAGGTCGAAGTCGGCGCGGGCCGTGCCGAGCGGCAGGATCACCGAGTCGAGCAGGTCCCGGCGGCGGGCGGTCTCGTCGAGGATCCCGATGACCGTGTACGCCTTGTCGCCGATGAAGATGGCGGGCTGGGAGTCGACGCGGTTGACGCCGAGCCGCTGCGCCGCCCCGGCGCCGAGGACGACGACGCGGTTGGCCCGCTCGTCGTGGCCCGCGTCGAACATGCGGCCGGTCGAGAGCGTGGCGCGCACGGCCTCGAGCAGACCGGGCGAGGCCGCGACGACGGACGGGTTGGCGAGCTGCGCCGCGCTCGGGTCGACGACGGGAACGGCCGAGATCCGGGCGCCAGCCACGTCGACGTCGGCGAGCAGGGCCGCGGCCTCCACGCCGTTGAGCCGCTCCACGCGCTCGGGGGCGTTCCACGGCATCGTCATCTTGGCGCGCGAGTCGCCGCCCATCGTGTTCGTCGTCTCGGGCGAGGCGACGGCCTGGGTCGCCGCGACGGCGTCGAACTGCTTCGCGATCTGTCCGGCGCCGGTCTGGGCCATGCCGAGCGTGACGACGACGGCCGCGATGCCGAGCACCGTGCCGAGGATCGTCAGGACGAGCCGCCCGGGGCGCGAGCCGATGCCGTGGGACGCCTCGACGAGGAGGTCGCGCGCCGACAGCCCGCTCATCGCACGACCTCCAGCAGCCCGTCGGAGATCCTGACCTGACGCTCGGCCCTCGCCGCGACGTCCTCCTCGTGGGTGATGACCGCGAGCGTGAGCCCGTCGGCGTGCAGCTCGTCGAACAGGTCGAGCACCTCGCCGGACGTCACCGAGTCGAGGTTTCCCGTCGGCTCGTCGGCCAGGAGGAGCGTCGGCGTCGTCGACACGGCGCGCGCGACGGCGACGCGCTGCCGCTCGCCGCCGGAGAGGGTGGTCGGACGGAAGTCCATCCGGTGGGCGAGGCCGACGCGGTCGAGGGCGGCGACGGCTCGGTCGGCGCGCTCCTCGCGGGGCACGCCGGCGTAGGTCCCGGCGAGCATGACGTTCTCCAGCACGGTGCGGTGGGGCAGCAGGTGGAAGGCCTGGAAGACGAACCCGATCCGGCCGGCCCGCAGGGCGGTCCGGCGGCGCTCGTCGACGCTGTGGGTCGGCTCGCCGTCGAGGAAGTACTCCCCGGCGGTGGGCCGGTCGAGCAGCCCGAGCAGGTTGAGCAGCGTCGACTTGCCCGAGCCGGACGGGCCGACGATCGAGAGGTAGTCGCCCCGCTCCACGACCAGGTCGGTCGGCCGGAGCGCGAGCACGGGCGGCGAACCGGGGAACGACCTGGCCATCCCGCGCAGCTCGATGACGGGCTGCTCGGCCTCGATGACGTCGTCGTCCTCCTCGGGCTCGGCGACCATCTGCGCCAGGCCCGTGTCGCGCACGCCGTCGTCGCGGTGCCGACGGCGCAGCCGCAGGGGGCTACGCATCCTCGCTTGTCTCCTCGGCCGGCGTCTCCTCCGAGTCGCCGGAGCCGTTCGAGTCGCCGGAGCCCGACTCCTCCGACCGGTCCGAGCTCCCGGGGCTCGCGCCCGCCGACCCGTCGCTCTGACCGACGACGACGAGGTCGCCGACGTCGAGCGGTGACTGCGCGGAGACGATCTCGGTGTACCCGTTGGCGGACAGGCCGATCGTCACCACGACCAGCTCGGGCTGCTCCGCGCCCGGACGCATGACCTCGACCCGCACCTCGCCGCCGGCGCCGGCCGTGAGCGCGGCGTCGGGAACCGCGAGCACCTCGCCGTCGGTCGAGGAGACCGGGATGGTGACGCGGACGTTGGTGCCGACGAGCGCGCTGCGCTGCTCCTCGGTGAGCTCGTCGGGGGTGAGGACGAGGTACGTCCGTCCCGCCTTGCTCCCGTCGCCGCTGCCGCCGTCCCCGCCGCTCTGGTTCGGGTTCTGCTTCGTGATCTCCTGGATCGTCGCGTTGAGCGTGAGGTCGCCCGAGCTGAGCTGGGCGGTGTGGCCGACCTCGAGCAGCGCGGCGTCGGCGTCGGCGACGTTGGCCACGATCTGCAGCGTCGCGCCGGAGATCGTCATGACCGCGCCGTTGACCGTGCTGCCGCGCTCGACCTCGACCGAGTCGACCCGGCGGGGGAGGTTCGCCAGGTACACGATCTCGCTCGCCGGCAGCGGCGTCAGCACGTCCCGCTGGGCCTGGCTGAGTGCCTCGCGGGCGTCGTCGAGCGAGCGACGGGCCGCGTCGCGCGCCGACACCTCACCGGACGTGTCGGCCCCGGCGAGGGCCTCGCTGCGCTGCGCCTTGGCGAGCCGCAGCGCGTCCTCGGCGTCCGCGACGGACATCCCGCACGGTTCCCTCTGACCCGTCTCCGGGTCCGCCGGGGCGTTGGCGCAGGCCCAGGCGTCGTCGAGGGCGCGCTGGGCGGCGTTGACCTGGTTGTCGGCGGCGATCCGGTCGGAGTCCTTGGGGCCGCGGGAGGCCTGGTCCAGCGTGGCCTGCGCCATCGCGAGCGACTCCTCGGCCGAGCGGACGCCGTCCTCCGCGGCGCGCAGGGCCTCGCGCGCCCCCTCCGCTGGTTCGGGTGCCGGGTAGCCGGCGCGGGCGTAGAGCGCCGCGACGGCGCCCGCCGTCTGCGCGTCGTACGTCCCGGAGGTGCCCGGGTCGAGCCCCAGCTCGATGAGGGAGGACTGGAGCTGGGCGACGTCCGGTCCGGACGCGCCGGCGCGCAGCGTCCGGTAGACCGGCAGGTCGCCCGGCAGCGCGATGACGGGGCGTCCGGCGACCTCGAGGAGGACGGAGGCAGGCTGGACCTCGGTGCCGACCTCGGGAACCGCGCCCGTCACGACGGCCGGGCCGCCGATGTCGCCGGTCTCCAGCGTGACGGCGACCGCGTCGTCGTACACCGCGTCGCCGCGGGCGAGCACGTCGGCGGAGATGATCCGCGACTCGACCTCGACGGTGATCGGTCCGGCCTCGGGCGGCTTGCTCTCGGCCGCGATCTGAGCCGGCGACTTGACGAAGCGCCCGATGACGAGGCCGATGCCGAGCGCCACGACCGCGACGGCCGCGAGGACCCACACGGTCTTGTTCACGCCGGTCCTGGCGTGCGCCTTGGCCAGCTCGAGATCGGTCCCGGCGGTGGTGGTCGCCGCCGGGTCGGCGACGGCGGAGCCGACGGGGTCGGTCGAGCCGGCGTCGTCCGACCCGCCGGGGCCCTCGAGGTCTCCGGCGGGGGGCTGCGACGTCACTTCTGGAGCTCCTGGGCCGCGGCGGAGAGCTCCTCGAGAGCGTCCTTGTTGGCGTCGACGAACTCCTGCTCGATCTTGAACTGGATGCTCAGCTGCTCCTGCTGGTAGTTCAGCTCGTCCTGGCAGGTGAAGTCGGCGACCGCGGTCTGGAGCTCCTGCTCCTTGATCGGGGCGAGCTCCTCGTCGCTCGGGCCCATGTACTCCGGGTCGTCCTCGTGCCCCTCCCAGAGGCCGTTCTGGAGGTCGTAGATCGACTGCTGCGCCTCGTTCGGGTTCGCGAAGGTGTAGCCGGCGTCGGCCATGCAGGAGGACCACTTGCCGGTGAGGTCGGCCATCCGCGGGTCGGACTCAGCCTTGGTGTACAGCTCGCCCATCTGCGCGAACAGCTCGGCGAAGCGCGGGTCCTCGTAGAGGGAGTTCATCGCGGTCCACGGGTCGTCGGCCTCGAGCTCGTGCTGCGCCCAGCCGTAGCAGCCGCTGTCCTCCCAGTTCCACTCGTACTCCTCCATGTCGGCGTCCTCGTCCCACTCCTGGGGGGCGCCCCAGAGGGCCTCCTGCCACGCGGTGAGCTCGCTCTCGGACATGGAGTCGATGATGTCCTGGTTCGGGTCGACCCACTCCTCGGGCTCCTGCAGCTCCATCTCCTCCTGGCCGGGCCAGCTGAAGGCGCCGTAGCCGTACTGCTGCGCGAACTCGAGGGTGCCCCACTGCGGGCCGTCCTCGTTGGACGAGCCGACGTAGGTGGTGCGCGAGCTCTGCGGGTTGTACTCGAAGCCCTGGTCCGCCATGCACTGGGCGACGAGGTCCTCCGTCTTGCGGTCACGCTCGTCGTAGAACGCCTGCTGCTCCTCCTGGGACATGTCGCCCATGACGTTGAACGCCTCGAAGTAGCTGTTGATCGGCGAGTCCTCGTACGTCAGGTCACCCCCGGAGCCGCCCCCGTCGCCGTTGCTGCAGGCCGCGAGGGCCGCGACGAGGACGAGGACGGCGCCGGTGGCTGCTGACCTGCGCGGGGTCAGGGACCGCGGGGTGGTGGACATCGTCGTCGTCTCCTTCACGTTTCACTTACCCGGTAACTATCGGGCTGGTAGGACCGTACCCGATCGCGGGCTCTCGTACAGGTAGTGTCCGCTCGAGCGTGTTTCGTGCACATCGTTCGTGAGGATGATCGGGACACGTCGGGGGTCATCCCGCGGGCGGTGTGTCCCGCGCCGCGGCTCGTCCGGCGCGCCGACGCCGCGGCCAGGCGGCCGGGGACGCCGGAGTGGTCTCGGTGGCGCGCGTCGGTCGCGGCCGGGACGTCGCGAGCCGGCCGCCTCCGCCCGCGTCGAACGGTGGGGCCGACGCGCGGGACGCCGGACCGCGAGGCGTCAGGCCGCGGGGCCGGCGGCGCGCGAGGTGAGGAACGCGGGCTCGCGCAGGCCGGCGGCGACGAAGGCCCCGACGACGGCGGTGGCGACGGCCGCCGACGTGCCAGCCGGGACGAGCGCGATGGCCGAGCCGCCGAACCCGCCGCCCGTCATCCGGGCCCCGATCGCGCCCGCCGTGCGCGCCGCCTCGACGGCGAGGTCGAGCTCGCGAACGGTGACCTCGTAGTCGTCGCGGAGCGAGGCGTGCGAGGCGTCCATGAGCAGGCCGAACGTTCCCCAGTCGCCCGCCTGCATCGCGGCGAACGCCGCCCGGGTCCGGTCGATCTCCGTCAGGACGTGCCGCACGCGCCGTCGCGTCGTGTCGTCGACCAGCCGGCCGAGGGCGGCCGCGAGCGAGGTCTCGAGGTCGGTGCCGGCGTCCAGCCACTCCCGCAGGGTGGCAACGCCGAGCACCTCGGCGGCCGCGTCGCACGTCGCGCGCCGCGAGGCGTACTGGCCGTCGTTGAGCTCGTGGGGCGCGCGCGTGTCGATGACGAGGAGCTCGTACCCGGCCGGGTCGAACGGCTCGTGGTGGACGCTGCCGTCGAGGCAGTCCAGCGCGAGGGCGTAGCCGTCCCGTGCGCGGAGCGACGCCGCCTGGTCCATCCCGCCGGTGGCCGCCCCGGCGATCTCGTTCTCGGCCCGGACGCAGGCCGCGACGAGCGTCGAGCGGCCGGCGTCGTCCGCGCCGAGGCCGAGGCCGGCGATGTCGTCGATGGCGATCGCGAACGCTGCCTCGAGCGAGGCGGAGGAGGACAGGCCGGCGCCGAACGGGACGCAGGAGTCGACCGCGCCCTCGAAGCCGGTGACGTCGTGACCGGCCTCGCGCAGCGCCCAGGCGACCCCGGCGACGTAGGCGCCCCAGCCGGTGACGGCCCCGGGCGAGACGTCGGCAAGATCGATCTCCCAGACCTCGCCGTCGCCCTGGGCGGAGACGAGCCGGACGAGGGTGTCCGTGCGCCGGGACAGCGCGGCGTAGCAGCGGTGCTCGAGCGCGATCGGCAGGCAGAGCCCGCCGTTGTAGTCGGTGTGCTCCCCGATGAGGTTGACCCGGCCGGGGGCCGACCACACGCCGGTCGCGGGCGCACCGAAGGTCGCCTCGAAGAGTGTGCGGACCCGCTCGGCGCCCTCGTGGGCCGACCAGGCGGGAAGGAGGGTGAACACGGGGGAGCCCGGCGTCGTCGTCACGAGGTCGATTCTGCCATCGAGGCGGGCTCGGCTCAGGCGGGATCGACGAGGCGGCCGCCGCGCGACAGCTCCGGGTCCGTGCACGAGGAGAGGTCGAAGCAGCACGGCCGGCGCTTGCCGGAGCGCAGCTTGTCGATGCTGACCTCGACCCGTCGTTCGCGCGTCGCCGGGCTTCGCGTGGCGCTGACCCACCGGACCCACTCCCAGCGGGCCATCGGCGTGATGTCGCTCCAGGTCCCGGCCAGGTCAGGGGCGTCGTCGAGGGCGGAGCGCAGGTCGTCCGGGACGTCCGGCTCCGGCCACTGGCGGACGGGCGCGATCGCCAGCTCGACGCGGTCGCCGGCCGTCAGCGTGAGCTCGCGCACGAGGTTCGCGTCCAGGCCGAGCCAGTGGCCGCGCCGGCCGTCGGGCTCCAGCACGGTCCTGATGGCTCGCCCGTCCACGCGCACCTGCGCCGCGACCTGTCCGCGCGACGGCAGTGCGGAGCTCGCGTCGGCGGGCAGGCGCACGATCGCGCGGTCGCCGATGACCTCGACGCGTCCGTCGGCCGTGATCGTCGCGTCCGTCGCCGGTGCGTCGTCCGTGCTCCTCATCTGCTCCCGCTCCACTCCAGCCTCCGTCGTCCCCGTCGATCGCGGCCGTCGGTCCGTTCGCCGGCCCCCGGCGCTCTCGGCGCGTCGTCCCCAGGGTAGGCCTTGCGCGCTACGTGCAAGATTGCTAGCATCCTTGCATGATCCAGCCCGCGGGCGCCGCCAAGGCGCAGATGAACGTCTACCTGCCGCGCGATCTCATCACGCGCGTCAAGCACCACGCCATCGACGTGGACCTCAGCCTGTCCGCGCTCGTCGAGCGCGCGCTGACCGAGTACCTCACCCGACAGGAGAGCGACCGATGACCGACCTGACCCTCGCAGCGATCCGCTTCACCGACGACCTCCCGGCGATGCAGCACTACCTCGAGGCGATGGGGCTCGCGCCCGTCGTGAGCTGGGGGCCGGGCATGGTCGTCCTGGCCTCGGGGGCCGGCCAGGTGTGGCTGCACAGCGCGGCCGGCAGCACCCAGGGGGCGCCCGTCGGCTGCACCCAGCTCACCGGTCTCGTCGGTGACCCGGACGCCCTGCGCGACCAGCTCGCCGAGGCCGGCTTCGAGGCCACCATCGTCGACGAGGCCTACGGGCGGACGGTCGAGGTGGTCGACCCGCTCGGTGAGGTCGTGACGTTCAACGACGACGGCGACCGGTACGGCTCGCGGCCCGTGCCCGGGACGCCGGACCCCGAGACCGGCCTCGCCCTGTGCCGCTTCACGGACCCGGCCGGACCGTACGGGGCCTTCGCGGCCGCGCTCGGACTCGCCCGGCTGGGCGAGGAGAACCCCTGGTACGTCCCGTACTCCGCCGGCCGCGGCACCCTCGGCCTGCACACGACCGACGGCGCCCCCGAGCTGCCCGGCGCCGAGCTCGGCGGTGCGGTCACGCTCGGCCTCGTGACGACGCGGCCGCTCGCCGAGATCCAGGACCGGCTGCGGGACGCGGGGCTCGACGCCGGTCACGTCGTCGACGACGAGGTCGGGTCGCACCTCGTGACGGTCGACGCCGACGGGCAGCGCGTCCTCGTCCACGCCGTCTGACCCCCGTCCGTCCTCCACCCGATCGCCCCGGATCGCGCCTCATCGTCGCCCGTTGCCGAGCGGGCGCTCCCTTCTTTGGGCCTGCCCGCGGCACCTGGAAGGATGAGCGGATGACCTCATCTCGTCCCCGTGTGTTCTCAGGGATGCAGCCCACCGCGGACTCGCTCCACCTCGGCAACTACCTCGGCGCGCTGCGGCAGTGGGTCCAGCTCCAGGACACGCACGACGCGATCTACTCGGTCGTCGACCTCCACGCCCTCACGGTCTCGCCCGACCCGGCCGCGCTGCGGGCCCGCACCCGCGTGACGGCGGCGCAGTACCTGGCCGCGGGCGTCGACCCCGAGCGCTCGATCCTGTTCGTCCAGTCGCACGTGCCCGAGCACGCCGAGCTGACCTGGGTCCTCGGCTGCCTCACGGGCTTCGGCGAGGCCTCGCGGATGACGCAGTTCAAGGACAAGTCGGCGAAGCAGGGCACGGACGGCACGACGGTCGGGCTGTTCACCTACCCGGTGCTCATGGCGGCCGACATCCTGCTCTACGACGCCGACCTCGTGCCCGTGGGGGAGGACCAGCGTCAGCACCTCGAGCTCTCCCGCAACCTGGCGCAGCGGCTCAACTCCCGGTACGCGCCGGAGGGGACGGAGCTCGTCACGGTGCCCGAGCCGTACATCGTCAAGGCCACCGCCAAGATCTACGACCTGGCCGAGCCGACCGCGAAGATGAGCAAGTCCGGCAACCCGTCCGGCCTCATCGAGCTGCTGGACCCGCCGAAGGTCGTGGCGAAGCGGATCAAGTCCGCCGTGACGGACGCCGACACGGTGATCGCGTTCGACCCCGTGGCCAAGCCGGGCGTCTCCAACCTCCTGTCGATCCACTCGGCCCTGTCCGGGGTGCCGATCGACGAGCTGGTCGCCGAGTTCGACGGCAAGATGTACGGCCACCTCAAGGTGGCCGTCGTCGACGTCGTCGAGGCCGCGCTCGGCCCGATCCGCGAGCGGGTCGGGGAGCTGCTCGCGCGGCCGGACGAGCTCGACGAGATCCTCGCCGTCGGGGCGCAGAAGGCGCGGGCGATCGCCCGCGAGACCCTCGCGAGGGTCTACGACGCCGTCGGCCTGGTGCCGGCGCGATGAGCTCCGAGACGCTCTCGTTCCTCTCCCCGTTCGCGGGAGGGACGAGCGTCGGTGTGGCCATCGAGGTCCCCGAGCCGCACGCGAACGCGCTGCGCGAGCTGCGCGAGTGGGTCGAGGGCGCGCCGCCCGTCGAGATCATCGGCCCGCACATCACGCTCGTCCCGCCGACGCTGCTGCCGAGCTACGACCTCACCGACGTGGAGGCCCAGCTCGCCCGGGCCGCCCGGGCGGTCGCGCCGTTCCCGGTGGTCCTCGCCGGCTCGGGGACCTTCCGCCCGACGACGCAGGTGGTCTACGCGGCGCTCGCGGAGGGCGGCCAGCAGTGCGAGGCGCTCCAGGCCGAGGCCCGCCGGGGCCCGCTGGAGCAGGAGCTCCGGTTCGCCTACCACCCGCACGTCACCGTGGCGCAGGACGTCACGGACGAGCGGCTCGACGCGGCCGAGGACGCCCTGTCCCGGTTCCACGCGGCGTTCGAGGTGACGGAGTTCGTGCTGTACGAGCTGGGTCCCGACGGGATCTGGCACACGATTCGACGATTCGAGCTGACCGGTCGGCGCGGCCGGTCGACGTAGACGTCGAGGTGAGGGTGAGGTCATCGGCATGAAGGCATGGGTCGCTACCGTCGTCGAACGGGTCCAGGCGGTCGTGGCGTGGTTCAACAGGACGCGCGTCGGCCGGATGAACGCGCGCTACGGCGCCGTCAACGGCGCCCTGCTGGCCGGGGGGATCGCCTACGCCGGGCTGTTCTCGACGTTCGCCGTGCTCACGCTCGCGTTCACCGTCTTCATGCGGCTGCTCGGGGACAACGTCGAGCTGCGCGACGCCGTCGTCGACGCCATCGACCGCGCCCTGCCGGGCATCATCGAGAACGGCGGCAACGACGGGCTGCTCACGCCCGACCAGCTCATCCTCGACAGCGGCCTGACGGTGACGAGCGTCGTCGCGGTGGTGACGCTGCTCCTGTCCGGGCTCGCCGTCATGGGGTCGCTCGGGATGGCGGTGCGGGCGATGTTCGGCGTCGTCGCGCCGGCCGGGAACGCCGTCGTCGCCAAGCTGCGCGACCTGTCGGGCTTCGTCGTGCTGGCGCTCGCCGTCCTCGTCACGGCCGCGCTCACCGTCGCCGCGGGGACGGCGGGGGCCTGGGTGACGGCGCAGCTCGGGCTCGAGGCCGGGGTCGGCGCGCTGCTCGTGCGAGGGCTCGGCCTGCTCGGCGCGTTCGTCGTCGACACGCTCGTGTTCGCGGCGATCATGCGGCTGCTCGCCGGTGCCCGGCCGCCGACGCGGGACCTGTGGGCCGGGGCGATGATGGGTGCCGCGATCGGCGGCCTCGTGCGGCTGCTCGGGACGAGCGTGGTCGGCGGGGCGAGGGGGAACCCGCTCCTGGCGTCGTTCGCCGCGCTGGTGACGCTGCTGCTGTGGATCAACCTCGTGGCCCGGATCACGCTCTACGTCGCCGCGTGGACGGCCAACCCGCCGGCGCCGGAGCACTCGAGCGTGCGTCCCGAAGAGCTCCACGCGCGGCAGCGCCCGAACTACGTGACGGTCTCCGTCCCGGCGACGCTCACCTGGGACCACGACCCGCGCACCGGTGCCGTGCTGCCGAGCGAGGCGACCCGGGTCGAGCGCGAGGACACGGAGCGCGAGCGGACGCTCCAGCGTCGCGAGCTGCAGGCGGCACTGGATGCCGCGCTCGAGCGGCCGGACTCGTGGTGGTCGCGGCGGCGCGCCCTGCGGGCGGCGCGCCGGGCCGCCCGCGACGTGCGCGCGGACCGCGCGGAGGACCAGCGGCCCGACTGACGCGGCGCCGTGGTGGTCCCGGCGGGCGCCACGGCCACCGGCGGTGCCGGGGAGACCAGCCCCCCGACTTCCCCGGTCAGTACGTGCGCGTCACGATGGCGCGCTTGACCTCGGCGATCGCCTTGGTGACCTCGATGCCGCGCGGGCAGGCGTCGGTGCAGTTGAAGGTCGTGCGGCAGCGCCACACGCCCTCCTTGTCGTTGAGGATGCTGAGCCGCTGCGTCCCGCCCTCGTCGCGGCTGTCGAAGATGAACCTGTGCGCGTTGACGATCGCCGCCGGCCCGAAGTACTGCCCGTCGGCCCAGAACACCGGGCACGACGTCGTGCAGCACGCGCAGAGGATGCACTTCGTCGTGTCGTCGAACCGCTCGCGCTGCTCGGCGGACTGCAGGCGCTCGCGCGTGGGGGCGTTGCCCGTCGTGATGAGGAACGGCATCACCTCGCGGTAGGAGGCGAAGAACGGCTCCATGTCGACGATGAGGTCCTTCTTCACGGGCAGGCCCTTGATCGGCTCGACCGTGATCGGCTTCGACAGGTCGAGGTCCTTGAGCAGCGTCTTGCAGGCCAGCCGGTTGCGGCCGTTGATCCGCATGGCGTCCGACCCGCAGATGCCGTGCGCGCAGGAGCGGCGGAACGTGAGCGACCCGTCGAGGTCCCACTTGATCTTGTGGAGCGCGTCGAGCACGCGGTCCGTCCCGTGCATCGTGAGCGTGAAGTCCTGCGAGTACGGGGTGGGGCTCGGCGTGTCCGGGTCGAACCGCTCGATCCGCAGGGTGACCGTGAAGGACGGGATCTCGCCGATCGCGTCCCCGGCAGCCGAGCGCTCGGTCACAGTCGCCGTCATCAGTACTTCCTCTCCATCGGCTGGTAGCGCGTCACGGTGACCGGCTTGTAGTCCAGCACCACGCGCGAGTCGAAGCTGACCTCGCCGTCGCCGTGCACGTCGAGGTAGGCCATCGTGTGCTTCATGAAGCCGGCGTCGTCGCGGTCGGGGAAGTCCTCGCGGAAGTGCCCGCCGCGCGACTCCTCGCGGGCCAGCGCGCCGACCACGACGGCCTCGGCGATGTCGAGCAGGAAGCCCAGCTCGAACGCCTCGACCAGCTCGGTGTTGTAGGAGCTGCCCTTGTCCGACACCCCGACGTTGCGGGCGCGGGCGCGCAGCGCCTCAACGTCCGCGAGGCAGCGCGTGAGCGACTCCTTCGTCCGGAACACCTGGGCGTTGGCGTCCATCGTCGCCTGGAGCTCGCGCCGGATCGCGGCGACGTTGTCGTCCCCGCTGCCCGCGCGCAGCGCGGCGAGCTGCTCCTCGACGAACGCGACCGGGTCGCCGTCGGGCAGCTCGGGCAGGTCGCTGGAGACCGCGTGCTCGGCCGCCGCGATCCCCGCGCGCTTGCCGAAGACGTTGATGTCGAGCAGCGAGTTCGTCCCGAGCCGGTTGGACCCGTGGACGGACACGCACGCGCACTCGCCGGCCGCGAACAGCCCCGGCACCATCTCGGTGTTGGAGCGCAGCACGTTCGTCGTGACGTTCGTCGGGATGCCCCCCATCGCGTAGTGCGCGGTCGGGTACACGGGCACCGGCTCGGTGTACGGCTCGACGCCGAGGTAGGTCCGCGCGAACTCCGTGATGTCCGGGAGCTTGGCGTCGATGTGCGCCGGCTCGAGGTGCGTGAGGTCGAGCAGCACGTAGTCCTTGTGCGGGCCGGCGCCGCGGCCCTCGCGGACCTCGTTCGCCATGGAGCGGGCGACGATGTCGCGCGGCGCCAGGTCCTTGATGGTCGGCGCGTAGCGCTCCATGAACCGCTCGCCGGAGGCGTTGCGGAGGATCGCGCCCTCACCGCGCGCGGCCTCGGACAGCAGGATGCCGAGGCCAGCAAGGCCGGTCGGGTGGAACTGGAAGAACTCCATGTCCTCCAGCGGCAGCCCGCGCCGGTAGGCGACGGCCATGCCGTCACCCGTGAGCGTGTGCGCGTTCGAGGTCGTCTTGTAGATCTTGCCGGCGCCGCCGGTCGCGAACACCACCGACTTGGCGCGGATGACGTGCAGCTCGCCCGTCGCCAGCTCGTAGGCGACGACGCCGGCCGCCCGCACGTCGTCGTCCGTGCGCGGGTCGCCGGTGAGCAGCAGGTCGAGGACGTAGAACTCGTTGAAGAACTCCACGTCCTGCTTGACGCACTGCTGGTAGAGCGTCTGCAGGATCATGTGACCGGTGCGGTCGGCCGCGTAGCAGGCGCGGCGCACCGGGGCCTCGCCGTGGTTGCGGGTGTGGCCGCCGAACCGGCGCTGGTCGATCCGGCCCTCGGGCGTGCGGTTGAACGGCAGGCCCATCTTCTCCAGGTCCAGCACCGCGTCGATGGCCTCCTTGGCCATGATCTCGGCCGCGTCCTGGTCGACGAGGTAGTCACCGCCCTTGACCGTGTCGAAGGTGTGCCACTCCCAGTTGTCGTCCTCGACGTTGGCGAGCGCCGCGCACATCCCGCCCTGGGCGGCTCCGGTGTGCGAGCGGGTCGGGTAGAGCTTGGTGACGACGGCGGTGCGCGCGCGCGAGGAGGCCTCGAGCGCCGCGCGCATGCCTGCGCCGCCGGCTCCGACGATGACGACGTCGTAGGTGTGCGTCTGCACGGGGTTGTCCTTCTTCCGCTTGCGACGGGTGGTGGTGCGACTGGCCGGGGTCTCGGGGGTCGGCGTTCGGCCTCAGGCGAAGCAGATCGACGGCAGCAGGTCCGCCGGTGAGCCCGGCGGGCACGGGTCGAACGTGAAGATGACGAGCGTCCCGAGCACGACCGTCACGACGAACGCGAGGTAGAGCAGCGCCTTGAGCGTGATCCGGGTGCCGGTCCGCTCGGCGTAGTCGTTGATGATCGTGCGAACGCCGTTCGTGCCGTGGATCATCGCGAGCCAGAGCATGAGCAGGTCCCAGACCTGCCAGAACGGCGAGCTCCACTTGCCGCCGACGAAGGCGAAGTCGATCGCGTGGACGCCGTCGCCGATGAGCAGGTTGACGATGAGGTGGCCGAACACGAGCACGATGAGGACGACGCCGGAGATGCGCATGAACAGCCATCCCCACAGCTCGAGGTTGACGTCCCCGCGCAGGCCGGCCGTGCGGCGCGTCCGCGGCGGCGCGATGTCGGGTGCGGAGCCGGACATGTCAGTGGCCTCCGAAGACGTTCATGAGGTGGCGCGGCGCGAAGCCGAGGAACAGGACGACCGCGACACCGATGACGATCCAGAACATGACCCGCTGGTAGCGCGGTCCCTTCGCGAGGAAGTCGACGAGGATGATCCGCACGCCGTTGAAGGCGTGGAACAGGATCGCCGCGACGAGGCCGAGCTCGCCGATGCCCATGATCGGCGTCTTGTACGTGCCGATGACCTCGTTGTAGACCTCGGGCGAGACCCGCACGAGGGCGGTGTCGAGCACGTGCACCAGGAGGAAGAGGAACAGGAGCATCCCGGTGACGCGCTGCAGCACCCAGGACCACATGCCCTCGCCCCCGCGGTACAGGGTCGCGAACTTCTTCTCTTTCGTCTGCGCCCTCGGTGTCGGGGGTGGGAGTGTGGGAGCGCTGGCCACGGTGCTGAGCCTCCAAGAGCTGATCGGAACTCCTCCACTCTAGTCTCGGGGTTATGAAGGACGAAGCAGACGACACGACGTCAGCACCCCCGGCGGCTCTCCACCGCGTCGACGGACCGGCCGACGACCCGACCGGGGAGCTCGTCGCCATCGTCCCGGCGGGTGGCGCGGGGACGCGGCTGTGGCCGCTCTCGCGGCGCTCGCGGCCCAAGTTCCTCCTCGACCTCGTGGGCTCCGGCCGGACGCTGCTCCAGGCGACGGTCGACCGGCTCCTGCCGCTGACCGGCGACGGCGGCGTCTACGTCGTGACCGGCGTCGCGCACGCCGAGGCCGTGGCCGGGCAGCTCCCGGAGCTGCCGGTCGCCAACCTGCTCGCCGAACCCAGCCCGCGGGACTCGATGGCGGCCATCGCCCTCGCCGCCGCCGTCGTCGAGGCGCGGCTCGGCCCGCGGGTCGTCGCGTCGTTCGCCGCCGACCACGTCGTGCCCGACGCCGACCGGTTCCGCGACTGCGTCCGCACGGCGGTGCTGGCGGCGCGCGCGGGCTACGTCACGACCGTCGGGATCGAGGCGACCGGCCCGTCCACCGCGTTCGGCTACATCGAGCGCGGCGAGGAGCTGGCCGCGGTCCCGGGCGCGTTCGGCGTGCGGCGGTTCGTCGAGAAGCCGGACGCCGAGACGGCCGCCGGCTACCTCGCGACCGGCCGGTACTCGTGGAACGCCGGCATGTTCGTCGTGCGCACCGACGTGCTGCTCGGCCACCTCGCGCGGCTGCACCCCGAGCTGGCCGCCGGCGTCCGCGAGATCGCCGCCGCCTGGGACACGGCCGGACGCGACGACGTGCTCGGCCGCGTCTGGCCGACCCTCGAGCGGATCGCGATCGACCACGCGATCGCTGAGCCGGTGGCGGCGCAGGGCGGCGTCGCCGTGGTGCCGGGGACGTTCGGCTGGGACGACGTCGGCGACGTCGACGCGCTCGCCGGGCTGCTGTCCGCCGCTGGGCAGGACGACGCGGCGGCGCCCGTCGTGCTGGCGTCGAGCGAGCCGGGCGCGTCGAGCGGCGAGCCGGGTGACGGGGCGGGCGCCCCGATCGTCGTCATCGACTCCCCGGGCGCGCTCGTCGCCCCCGGCCCCGACGCGCCGGCGATCGCGGTCGTGGGACTGCCGGGCGTCGCCGTCGTGCGCACCGGCGACGCGATCCTCGTCCTGTCCCGGGACGCGGCGCAGGACGTCAAGGGCGTCGTCGACCGGCTGCGCGAGCTGGGTCGCGACGACCTCGTCTGACGCGTCGCGGCCCCGGCCCGGCCACGGCCGGCCGGGGCGGACGGCGGCCGGGCGAGTAACCTCGCCGTCGTGCCTCTCGACTCCACCCCAGCTCACGCCTTCACCGCCGTCGACACCGCCGTCGAGAACCGCATGGACTCCCTGGTCGCGCTGCGCCGCGACATCCACGCCCACCCCGAGACCGCCTGGACCGAGCACCGCACGAGCCAGCTCGTGCTCGACACGCTCGCCGCGGCGGGCCTCGCCCCGCGGATGCTCGGGGCGACCGGCGTCGTCTGCGACATCCCCGCGTCGCCCGGGACGCCGGCCGTCGCCGGCCTCCCGTCGGGGCACCGGACGGTCGCGCTGCGCGCCGACCTCGACGCCCTGCCGGTGACCGAGGAGACCGGGCTGCCGTTCGCCTCGACGCGGCCGGGTGTCTCGCACGCCTGCGGTCACGACGTCCACACCGCCGTCGTGCTCGGCGCGGGGCTGGCGCTCGCCGACCTCGCGCGGGACGGCCTGCTGCCGGTCGACGTCCGGCTCGTGTTCCAGCCCGCCGAGGAGGTCCAGCCCGGTGGCGCCGAGGCGGCGATCGAGGCGGGCGTGCTGGACGGCGTCGAGCAGATCTACGCCGTCCACGCCGATCCCAAGATCGAGGTCGGGACGATCGGCTCGCGCGTCGGGTCCATCACGTCGGCCTCGGACCCGGTCCGCGTGACGCTCCGGTCGCAGGGCGGTCACACGTCGCGCCCGCACATGACGGGCGACGTGGTCTACGCGCTCGGCCAGGTCATCGCGCAGGCCGCCGGCGTCCTCGGGCGGCGGATGGACCCGCGCGCCGGCGTCAACCTCACCTGGGGCGCCGTCCACGCGGGCAACGCGACCAACGCGATCCCGACGTCGGGCAGCCTCCTCGGGACGCTGCGCGTGCTCGACGTCAAGGAGTGGGAGCGCGCCGGGCACGTCCTCGACACGGCGATCGAGCAGATCGTCGCGCCCTACGGGGTCGAGGTCGAGGTCGACCACGTGCGCGGCGTGCCCCCGACCGTCAACGAGGAGGTGGCCACCTCCTACATCGAGGCGGCGGCCGCCGGCGTCGTCGGGTCGGAGAACGTCACGCTGACGGAGCAGTCGCTCGGCGGCGAGGACTTCGGCTGGTACCTGCGCCGGGTGCCCGGCGCGATGGTCCGCCTCGGCGCCCGGACGCCCGGTGCCCCGATCACGGACCTGCACCGCGCGGACCTCGTCATCGACGAGCGCGCGATCGGGATCGGCGCGCGGATGCTCGCGCGCACGGTCGTCGTCGCGGGGAGCAGCCCCGCGCCGCGGCCGTTCCCGGCGGCCTGACGCCGGTCGTCGCGCCGCCCCTTAGCGCCCACAGCACGATTTGGTCACGATTTCCGCGGGCGTCCCACAATGTGACACGCCGGCAACGTGGGTGACCTACGCTGTCTCTCTGCCCCTCGCGTGGGGGCACGACGGCGGAGGCATTGACCTCCCGGTGACCCCGGGGGTGCCGCGTCGTCCGTCCACTGACAAGGAGATCACGTGAAGAAGTCGATCATCGCGGTGGCGGGTGCCGCCGCTGTCGCACTGACGCTGGCCGCCTGCGGCACGGCCCCGGAGTCCGGTTCGGGCTCCTCCGAGACGCCCACGGACACCGCGTCCGAGACCGCTGACGGCGGCGAGACCGAGACGGGCGGCGGCGAGGCCGTCGAGGGCTTCAAGGCCTGCATGGTCTCCGACGCCGGCGGCTTCGACGACCAGTCCTTCAACCAGTCCGGCAAGGAGGGCCTCGACAAGGCCGCCTCCGAGCTCGGTGTCGAGGTCAAGGCGATCGAGTCGCGCGACGACTCCGAGTACGGCCCGAACATCGACAGCCTCATCTCCGACGGCTGCACCTACATCATCGGCGTCGGCTTCCTGCTCGAGCCGGCGATCCAGGCGGCTGGCCGGGCGAACCCGGACCTCCACTTCGGCCTCATCGACTCCGCGCTGTCCAACCCCGACGACTTCTCCACGGTCGAGCTGGACAACGTCAAGCCGCTGCTCTTCAACACGGCCGAGGCCGCGTTCCTCGCGGGCTACGCCGCCGCCGGCATGTCCGAGTCCGGCAAGGTCGGCACGTTCGGCGGTCTGCCGATCCCGTCCGTCACCATCTTCATGGACGGCTTCGCCGACGGCATCAAGCAGTACAACGAGGACAACGGCAAGGCCGTCGAGCTCATCGGCTGGGACAAGGACACCCAGGAGGGCTCCTTCACGGGTGACTTCGACGACCAGTCGAAGGGCCAGGACACCACGCAGGGCTTCCTCGACCAGGGCGTCGACATCGTCATGCCCGTCGCCGGCCCGGTCGGCCTCGGCGCCGCCTCGGCCCTCCAGGCCGCCAACGGCACCATGGTGTGGGTCGACTCCGACGGCTTCAACTCCACGAGCTACGGCGACATCATCCTCACCTCGGTGATGAAGGAGATCGGCCAGGCCGTCTTCGACTCCGTCAAGGCCTCCTCCGAGGGCAGCTTCTCCGCCGAGCCGTACGTCGGCACGCTGGAGAACGGCGGCGTCGGGATCGCCCCGTGGCACGACTTCGAGAGCAAGGTCCCGGCCGAGCTCACGCAGAAGATCGACGAGTACAAGCAGAAGATCATCTCGGGCGAGCTGAAGGTCGAGTCCCCCTCGACCCCGTCCTGACGACGGTCGCGTGACATGAGCTGACCGCGCGCCGAGATCGGCGCGCGGTCGCCAGCGGGGCGGGCCCCACGGCCCGCCCCGCTGTCGTCCCCGGCGCGTGCCCGGACCGGGCCCGCGTGCCAGGATGTGTGTCCTAGGTCACCGTCGGGGACCCGTCCGTGACGCTGCGACACACCTGACCGACCTGACCCAACCGACCAGAAGGAAAGCGCGGATGCGGCTCGAGCTACGGGGCATCACCAAGCGGTTCGGCGACTTCACCGCCAACGACTCCATCGACCTCGTGGTCGAGCCGGGACAGATCCACGCGATCCTCGGCGAGAACGGGGCCGGCAAGAGCACGCTGATGAACGTGCTGTACGGCCTCTACACCCCGGAGGAGGGCGAGATCCTCATCGACGGGGTCCCGCAGCACTTCGCCGGCCCCGGCGACGCGATGCGCGCCGGGATCGGGATGGTCCACCAGCACTTCATGCTGGTCCCGGTCTTCACCGTGACCGAGAACGTCGTCCTCGGCCAGGAGCCGATGGGCGGACCGCTCATCTCCACCGACCGCGCCCGGGCGCTCGTCCGGGACACGGCATCGTCGCTCGGGTTCCAGATCGACCCCGACGCCCTGGTCGGCGACATCTCCGTCGGCGCACAGCAGCGCGTGGAGATCGTCAAGGCGCTGTCCCGCGACGCCCGCCTGCTCATCCTCGACGAGCCGACCGCGGTGCTGACGCCGCAGGAGACCGACGAGCTCATCGAGATCATGCGGCGCCTCGCGGCGAACGGCACGGCGATCCTCTTCATCACCCACAAGCTGCGGGAGATCCGCGCCGTCGCGGACGCCATCACGATCATCCGGCTCGGCCGCGTCGTCGGCACCGCGACGCCGGACGCCCCCGAGACCGAGCTGGCCTCGCTCATGGTCGGCCGGTCGGTGAGCCTCGGCGTCGACCGCGCACCGGCGCAGCCGGGCGAGACCATCCTCGACGTCGCCGGCCTCGTCGTGCGCGACTCGACCGGCGTCCCCGTCGTCGACGACGTGACGCTCTCGGTCGCGCGCGGCGAGATCCTCGCCGTCGCCGGCGTCCAGGGCAACGGCCAGACCGAGCTCGCCGAGGCGATCCTCGGCCTGCGCAAGCCCGACGCTGGCAGCATCTCGTTCGCCGGCCGGCCCGTCGCCGACCTCGACGTGCGGGAACGGCTCGACGCCGGCCTCGGCTACGTGCCGGAGGATCGCTCGACCGACGGCCTCGTCGGCGAGTTCTCGATCACCGAGAACCTCGTCCTCGACCGGGTCGGCGCCCCGCCGGTCTCCCGCGGGGCGGCGCTCGACGTCGGCTGGATGCGCCGCAACGCCACGGATCTCGTCAAGGAGTTCGACGTGCGCACCACGTCGATCGAGCGCGCGGCCGGCACGCTGTCCGGCGGCAACCAGCAGAAGGTCGTGCTCGCCCGCGAGCTGTCCCGCGACCTCAGCCTGCTCGTCGCGTCCCAGCCGACGCGCGGCGTCGACGTCGGGTCGATCGAGTTCCTGCACGAGCGGATCGTCTCCGAGCGGGACAAGGGCGCCGCCGTCGTCATCGTCTCGACCGAGCTGGACGAGGTGCTCGCGCTCGGCGACCGGATCGCCGTCATGTGCGGCGGCCGGCTCGTCGGCATCGTTCCCGGCGGCGAGGACCGCGACGTCCTCGGTCTCATGATGACGGGGATGGACCCGGAGGAGGCCCGGCGCCAGGCGTCGGAGCACCGCACGCTGCTCGGCCAGGCCGATCTCGAGGCCGCCGTCGAGGCGGAGGCCGCCGCGGCGGCGGACACCGGGTTCGGCTGGCCGGTCGGAGCCCCGCAGGAGTCGGTCGCGGTCGTCGTCGACGTCGACGACGTGCCCGACGGCCCACCCGCCGCCGACCCGCCGGACCCCGACCCGACGGACGTCGGGCTGCCGGAGGCGGGCCTGCCGGAGGCGGGCCTGCCCGAGCCGGGCCTGCCCGAGCCGGGCCTGCCGGAGCCGGGCGACGACGCCACCTCGGCCGCGCACGCCGCCGACGCCCAGACCAACGCAACCGACGAGGAGACCCAGCGATGACGACCACGCCATCCTCGCCCGGCGCGGCCCCCGAGGGCGAGCCCCTCGGGCCGGAGCCGGTGAGCGACTCCCCGCTCGCCGGGGGGAGCCAGCCGGAGGCGCCGCAGCAGACGCGCACCGAGTCCTTCCTGCACCAGGTGATGAGCTCCTCCTGGGTGCTCACGCTCGGGGCCGTCGTCCTCGCGATCCTGCTCGGCGCCGTCCTCATCGTCGCGACCGACGCCGAGGTCCAGGCGACCGCCTCCTACTTCTTCGCGCGGCCGAGCGACTTCTTCGCCGCGGCCTGGCGGGCCGCGTCGGAGGCGTACATCGCGCTGTTCCAGGGGGCGATCTACGACTCGAACGCGACCAGCTTCGTCCGCGCGATCCGGCCGATCACCGAGACGCTCACGATCGCGACGCCGCTCATCCTCGCCGGTCTCTCGATCGGTCTCGGCTTCCGCGCCGGCCTGTTCAACATCGGTGGTCAGGGCCAGGTCATCCTCGGCGCGATCGGCGCGACCTGGCTGGGCTTCGCGCTCCACCTGCCCGTCGGGCTGCACCTGCTCGTCGCGCTGCTGGGCGCGGCGGCCGGCGGCGCGATCTGGGCCGGCATCGCCGGTGTCCTCAAGGCGCGCACCGGCGCGCACGAGGTGATCGTCACGATCATGCTCAACAACATCGCCGGCTTCTTCGTGCTGTGGCTCGTCTACACGAAGTACTTCGCCTCCAAGACGCCCGGCGTCTCCAAGCCGATCCAGTCGACCGCGATGCTGCCGAAGCTGCTGCCGGACCCGTTCCGGCTGCACCTGGGCTTCGTCCTCGCGCTCGCGATCGCGGTCGGCGTGTGGTGGCTCATGGAGCGCTCGTCGCTCGGGTTCAAGCTGCGCGCCGTCGGCTCCAACGCCCGGGCCGCGCGGACCGCCGGCATCTCGGTCGCGGCCATGACGGTCGCGGCCATGGCGATCTCGGGGGCGCTGTCGGGGCTCGCGGGCGGCACGCTCGTGCTGGGGACCGAGGGCAAGCTCTCCGCCGCCGTCGTCGGCTCGATCGGCTTCGACGCCATCACGGTGGCGCTGCTGGGCCGGTCCAAGCCGCTCGGCACCGTGCTCGCCGGGCTCCTGTTCGGCGCGCTCGCCGCCGGCGGACGCCTCATGCAGACGCGCACCGGGACGCCGCTCGACCTCGTCCTCGTGCTCCAGTCCTTCATCGTCCTGTTCATCGCGGCGCCCCCGCTCGTGCGGTCGATCTTCCGACTGCCGGCACCGGGCTCCGGCAAGCGCCCCACGCGGGCGAAGCAGGCCACCGTCCCGACCGAGCAGGCAGGAGCCGCGGCATGACCACCACGCTGACCCCGCCCGCGGCCCCGGCGCCCGCGCCGGTCGCGGCCTCGACCGTTCCCGCGGTCCCGGTCCGTCTCCGGACGCCGATCGTCCTCGCGGTCCTGACGCTGCTCACGGCCGTCATGGCCTGGGCGACGCGTCCGGGGCACTCGACGGTCCGCATCTCGACCGACGCCGACTCGATCCAGATCGCCCCCCTCGCCATCCCGGGGCCCCCGGCCGCCTGGGTCCTCACCGTCGGCGTCGCCGTGGCCGCCGGGCTCGCGTTCTGGTACGCGCTCGGCCGCCGCAAGGTCCCGACGTGGCTGGTCGGCCTCGCCGGTCTGTTCGCGTTCCTCACGGTGCTCGTGCTCATCAGCTCGGGCAAGTCGCAGGTCGTGCCGATCACGGGGCTCCTGTTCGGGACGCTGTTCCTCGCCACCCCGCTCGTGTTCGGCGCGCTCTCCGGCGTCGTGTGCGAGCGCGTCGGCATCGTCAACATCGCGATCGAGGCCCAGCTCCTGTTCGGGGCGTTCGCCGCGGCCGTCGTAGCGTCCGTCGCCGGCTCGAGCTACTGGGGGCTCATCGCGGCGCCGCTCGCCGGCGTCGCCGTCGCCGCGCTGCTCGCCTGGTTCTCGATCACCTACCAGGTCAACCAGATCATCGTCGGCGTCGTGCTCAACGTGCTCGTCGTCGGCCTGACCGGCTTCCTGTTCTCGACCGTGCTGCGCGAGACGCCGGGCCTCAACGACCCCATGCGGCTGCCGGTGCTGCCCATCCCGCTGCTGTCGGAGATCCCCGTCATCGGCCCCGTGCTGTTCCGGCAGAACCTGCTCGTCTACCTCATGTACGCGATCGTCATCGGGCTGCAGGTGATGATCTTCCGCTCCCGGTGGGGCCTGCGGCTGCGCGCGGTGGGCGAGCACCCGAAGGCCGCCGACACGGTCGGGATCGACGTCATCCGCACCCGGTGGCGCAACACCCTCCTGGGTGGGGCGATCGCCGGCCTCGGCGGCGCCTTCTTCACGGTCGCGTCGAACCTCGCGTTCGGCAAGGAGATGACGGCCGGCAAGGGCTTCATCGCCCTGGCCGCGATGATCCTCGGGCGGTGGAGCCCGAAGGGCGCCGTCGCCGCGGCGCTCCTGTTCGGCCTCGCCGGCCAGATGCAGGGGCTCATGTCGACGCTCCAGGTGCCCGTGCCGTCGCAGTTCCTCGCGATGATCCCGTACATCGTGACGATCTTCGCCGTCGCCGGGTTCGCCGGGAAGGTGCGCGCACCGGCCGCCGAGGGCATCCCGTATGTCAAGTGACCCCTCGCGCGAGGTCGACTGGGACGCCCTGCGGGCCGAGGCCACCGCGGCGATGCGGCGCGCCTACGCCCCGTACTCCGGCTTCCCGGTCGGCGCGGCCGCGCTCACGACCGACGGCCGGCTGATCAGCGGCTGCAACATCGAGAACGCCGCCTACGGCGTCACGCTGTGCGCCGAGTGCTCGCTCGTCTCGGCGCTCGTCATGGGCGGGGGCGGGCGCCTGGCGGCGTTCACCTGTGTCAACGCCGACGGCGAGGTCATCGCGCCGTGCGGTCGGTGCCGCCAGCTCCTGTGGGAGCACGGCGGGCCCGACCTGCTGGTCGAGACCGCCTGGGCCGGCGTCGTGCCGATGACGCAGGTCCTGCCGGGCGGGTTCGGTCCCGACGACCTCGTGGCCGTCGAGACAAGTCGGAAGAAGCTGGAGCAGCCATGACCGAGTCGTTCGACGCCGTCGACGTCATCAGGACCAAGCGCGACGGGGGCGAGCTCTCGGACGCGCAGATCGCGTGGGTCATCGACGCCTACGTGCGCCAGGTGGTGGCGGAGGAGCAGATGGCCGCGCTGGCCATGGCGATCCTGCTGCGTGGCATGAACCGCCGCGAGATCGCCTCGTGGACCGCCGCGATGATCGCGAGCGGCGAGCGGATGGACTTCTCCTCGCTCCCGCGGCCGACGTCGGACAAGCACTCGACCGGGGGCGTTGGCGACAAGATCACGCTGCCGCTCGCGCCGCTCGTCGCGGTGTTCGACGTCGCGGTGCCGCAGCTCTCCGGCCGCGGCCTCGGTCACACCGGCGGGACGCTCGACAAGCTGGAGTCCATCCCGGGCTGGCGGGCGGCGCTGAGCAACGAGGAGATGATGGCGCAGCTCGCGGACGTCGGCGCCGTCATCTGCCAGGCCGGCTCCGGGCTCGCGCCCGCCGACCGCCGGCTGTACGCGCTGCGCGACGTCACCGGGACGGTGGAGGCGATCCCGCTCATCGCGTCCTCGATCATGAGCAAGAAGATCGCGGAGGGCACGGCGTCGCTCGTGCTCGACGTCAAGGTCGGCTCCGGCGCCTTCATGAAGGACATCGACGCCGCGCGCGAGCTGGCCCGGACGATGGTCGACCTCGGGACGGACGCCGGTGTCGACACCCGCGCGCTGCTGACCGACATGTCGACGCCGCTCGGGCTCACGGTCGGCAACGCGCTCGAGGTGCGCGAGTCGGTCGAGGTGCTGGCCGGTGGCGGCCCCGCCGACGTCGTCGACCTCACGCTCGCGCTGGCGCGGGAGATGCTCGACGCCGCCGGACGCCCCGACGCCGACCCGGCGGCCGCGCTCGCCGACGGCCGCGCGATGGACGCGTGGCGCCGGATGATCGAGGCGCAGGGCGGCGACGCGGACGCGGAGCTGCCGGTCGGTCGGGAGTCCCACGTGGTGACGGCGCCGGCCGACGGCGTGCTGACGCGGCTCGACGCGCTCGGCGTCGGCGTCGCGGCCTGGCGCCTGGGCGCCGGGCGCGCGCGGCGCGAGGACGAGGTCCAGGCCGGCGCGGGGATCGAGCTGCACGCGAAGCCGGGCGGCGCCGTGCGCGCCGGCCAGCCGCTCATGACCCTGTGGACGGACACCCCCGAGCGGTTCGAGCGCGCGCTCGAGGCGCTGGACGGCGCGGCCGTCGTCGGTGGTCCCGAGGACGTCGCGCGGCCGGCGGGGGACGGCGCAACGGGCGTCGTGCTGGAGCGCATCGCCTGAGTCGCGGGCTGGCGGTCCGGGGCCCGGTGTTGCCGCGGCGTCTCCGGTGGCCACGGTGCGGGCGCGTCGGGCCGAACCGGCCGTGGCGTGGCCACGGCGTTCCCGGTGGCCACCGGGTGGCCTCATCGAGTGGAACAGCCGGCCCGGTGGTGGCCTCGGCGGTCGCCGTGGCGCCTAGGGTGGACGGATGCGGCTGCGGACCCGGAGCACCTGGAACCTCACCGCGGCGACCGGGCTCCTCACGGCGCTCGGCGTCGGGGAGCGCGGACTGCCGGACCCCGGCGCGGTCGAGCCCCCGCCCCAGCCGGCGGGGACGATCCCGCGCGAGGCCGCCCTCACCCCGGTGCAGCGCCGGCTCGCGCTCGCGCCGCTGCGCGGCGGCCGCGTCGGCGCCCTGACCTGGGACGGCACCCGCGTCCGCCAGACCAGCCCGGTGACCTGCGGCGCGCTCAGCCTGCTGCTGCTCGCCGCCGCCGGCGACCCCGTGCTCGCGAGCTGGCTCACGACCGGCGCGCGGGTCGGACCCGTCCCGCCGCCCGAGCTCGCCCGGCTCTCGCGCGAGGAGCTGGCCCTCGACGACGTCGCGGCCCGGGTCGCCGTCGCCGAGCGCGCCGTGCACGGCGCCTCGCGGCACGCCACGCTCGGTCCGTTCGACTGGCCGCGCGCCGTCGGCACCCCGCCCTGGGGTGCCGCGCGGGTCGCCAGGTTCCGCGGCGTCGAGTACACGCACACGCCGGTGAACGACGGCGACGTCGCCCGGACCCGCGTCGTCCTCGACACCGTCCGCGCCGCGACGCGGCTGGGCATCCCGGTCCCGCTGTTCACGGGCGGCGACCTCGGTCGCGGGGGCTCGCCGGCCGCCGCCGTCCCGCGGCACGTCGTCCTGGCCGTCCCGCACCGGAACGGGACGTCGGACCTGCGGATCCTCGAGCCGTCGGCCGGGTCGACCTTCCAGGTCCCGATCGACGCGCTGCTCGGCCGGACCCGCGGCCACGCGGCGCTCGGCGGCTGGAGCCACGTCGTGTGGGCCGTGCTCCCGCGCAGCGCCTACCGCTAGTCGCCGCGGCGCCAGCGCCGATCAGCGGGTGGGACGCCGCGAGGGCGTGCGTGGCACGCGATGCATCTCGAACGGCGGGGTCGCATCGTCGACGCCGCGCCGACCGGCCCGGTTCGCCGCCCGGTTCGCCGCCCGGCGCGGCTACCGTTGTCGTCATGACGAACGAGGTCCCCGACGCCATGCCCACCCTCTCCGAGAGCCTCATCCTCGCCCTGCCGAAGGTCGTGCTGCACGACCACCTCGACGGCGGCCTGCGGCCCACCACCCTGCTCGAGCTCGCGGAGGACATCGGCCACGAGCTGCCGGCGTCCGACCCCGACGAGCTCGCGGCCTGGTTCGTCTCCGCGGCCGACTCCGGCTCGCTCGTGCGCTACCTCGAGACCTTCGACCACACGGTCGCGGTCATGCAGACGGCCGAGGGGCTGCGCCGCGTCGCGCGGGACGCGGTCGTCGACCTCGCCGCCGACGGCGTCGTCTACGCCGAGCAGCGCTACGCGCCCGAGCAGCACCTGCAGCGCGGCCTCACGCTCCAGGAGGTCGTCGACGCCGTGCAGGAGGGCCTCGCCGAGGGCGTCGCCGCGGCGGCCGAGCTGGGCCGCACGATCCAGGTCGGCACGCTCATCACCGCCATGCGGCACGCCGACCGGGCGACCGAGATCGCCGAGCTCGCCCTCGCGAACCGCACGCGCGGCGTCGTCGGCTTCGACATCGCCGGAGCCGAGCTGGGCTTCCCGGCGACGAACCACCGCGCCGCCTTCGACCTGCTGCGCGAGAACCTGCTCCCCGTCACCATCCACGCGGGCGAGGCCGACGGCATCGACTCCGTGTTCGGCGCGCTCCAGATGGGCGCCCTGCGGCTCGGGCACGGCATCCGGATCATGGACGACGTCGAGCTGGCCCCCGACGCCCCGCTCGAGACGGCGCGGCTCGGCCTCGTGGCGCAGTGGGTGCGCGACCGGCAGATCCCGCTCGAGGTCTCGCCGACCTCGAACCTCCAGACGGGGGGCGCCACCTCGATCGAGGCGCACCCGATCACGCTGCTGCGCGACCTCGGCTTCGCCGTCACCGTGAACACCGACAACCGGCTGATGTCGGGGACGAGCGTGTCCCGCGAGATGACGCTGCTCGCCTCGGAGGCCGGCTGGACCCTCGACGACCTCGAGCAGGCGACGCTCCAGGCCGCCTGGGCCGCGTTCGCGCACCGCCCGGAGCTCGAGCGGATCGTCGTCGACCAGATCCTGCCCGGCTTCGAGGCCGCGCGCGGCTGACGCCTCCGTCGAGCGTGGGTTCGGCACCGCGTCCCGGTGCCGAACCCACGCTCGCGGCGGGTCAGGGGGCGAGCCAGACCGTGGTTGCGCCGGGCAGCGTGCCGTCGAGCCGGCGGCTGGCCAGGACGACCCGACCGGCCGGGAGCTCGGCCGGCTCGCCGCCGAAGTTCGTCACGACCTCCCACCCGTTCGGCCTGCGGAAGCGCAGCACGTCCTCGCTCCCGGTCTCGACCCACTCGAGCGTCTCGGCGGCCTGCAGCTCACGCCGCAGCCGGAGCGCCTCGCGGTAGAGCGTGAGGCTGGAGTCGGGGTCGCCGTCCTCGACCTCGACGGCGTACTCGGCGAACCAGTCCGGCTGCGGGAGGTGCGGCGGCTGGGGCTCCGCGCCCTCGCCGAACCCGAGCGAGGCGCCGCTCGCCCGCCAGGGCAGAGGCACGCGGCAGCCGTCGCGGCCGAGCCCGTCGTACGTCCACGTCCCCTGGTCGAGCGACCGGTGGTAGGCCGGGTCCTGGCGCCGGTCGCCGGGCAGGTCCCCGACCTCCGGCAGGCCGAGCTCCTCGCCCTGGTAGAGGTAGGTGCTGCCGGGCAGCCCGAGCAGGAACAGCGTGGCGGCCCGCGCCCGCCGGGCACCGAGCTCGCGGTCCACCCCGTCCGCCGGCGCGCCCGCGAGCATCCACTCGACGCCCTGCTTGCCCTCGCGGCCCGCGAGCGGCGGGAGGCCGTACCGCGTCGCGTGCCGGGTGACGTCGTGGTTCGACAGGACCCACGTCGAGGAGGAGCCGGCCGCGGCCGACTGCGCCAGGTTCTCCGTCACGATCCGGCGGAACTGCCCGGCGTCGAAGTCGGCCGTCAGCAGGTCGAAGTTGAACGCCTGGCCCAGGCTGGTCGGCGCGGCGTACCGCGCGCGGCGCTCCGGGGTCGCCACCCAGGCCTCGGCGACGGCGATCCGCGGCGGGTCGTAGGAGTCGAACACCTCGCGCCACGTGGCGTAGACGTCCTGGACCTCGTCGCGGTCCTCGAGCGGGTGGGTGCCCGACGTCCGGTCCATCGCCGCCAGCTCGGCCCGGCTGGGCAGGGTCTCGGGCAGGTCCTTGAGCAGCAGGTGCGCCACGTCGACGCGGAAGCCGTCGACGCCCCGGTCCGACCAGAACCGCAGCGTGGTGAGGAACTCCTCGCGCACGTCCGGGTGGTCCCAGTTGAAGTCGGGCTGCTCCCGCGCGAACGTGTGCAGGTACCACTGCCCGTCGCCGACCGGCTCCCAGGCCGGGCCGCCGAAGGCGGCCGTCCAGTCCGCCGGCGGCAGCTCGCCGTTCTCGCCGAGGCCGTCGCGGAAGATGTACCGGTCGCGCTCGGGCGATCCGGCGGGCGCGGCGAGGGCGGCGCGGAAGAAGGCGTGCCGGTCGGAGGAGTGGTTGGGGACGATGTCGACGATGACGCGGATGCCAGCCGCGTGCAGGGCGGCCGTCATCTCGTCGAAGTCGGCGAGGGTGCCGATGCGCGGGTCGACGTCGCGGTAGTCGTCGACGTCGTACCCGCCGTCGGCCAGCGCCGAGGGGTAGAACGGGCTGAGCCACACCGCGTCGACGCCGAGCTCGCGCAGGTAGGGGACGCGTGACGTGACGCCGCGCAGGTCGCCGATCCCGTTCCCGTCGAGGTCGGCGAAGCTGCGCGGGTAGATCTGGTAGACGACGGCCTGGCGCCACCAGTCGGCGGACGGCGACGTCGCGGGACGGGGCTGCTCGATGGTGCTCACGAACGGGTCCAATCTCGGGGGTGGTCTGCGGGGCGCGCTGGCGGTCGGCGGTCAGCCGGGAGCCGAGCGTCGCGGGTCGGTCAGATGGCGATCGCGGCCTCGACGTCGGCGGCGACCGCGGCGAGGCGCTCGCGTGCCCTCCATCGTGCCCCATCGACCGGCTCGTCGTCGGCGATCGGGACGAGGACGTCGAGGTAGGCCTTGAGCTTCGGCTCGGTGCCGCTGGGGCGGACGACGACGCGGGTGGCGTCGAGCGTCTCGAACCACATCCCGTCGGTCGGCGGCACCCGGTAGGCGCCGCCGTTGACGCCGTCGGCGTCGGGCACGTCGAGCCCGTCGGCGAGGTCGATCACGCGCGTCACGGGTGAGCCGCCGAGGGAGGACGGGGGCTGCGAGCGCAGCCGCGCCATGGCGTCGCCGATGAGGGAGACGTCATCGACGCGCACGGTGACCGGCGCCGACAGGTAGAGGCCGTCCCGCCGGGCGAGGGCGTCGAGCACGTCCGTCAGCGACCCGCCGTCCGCGCGGGCGCGGGCCAGCAGGTTGACGATGGCAACCGAGGCGGAGATGCCGTCCTTGTCGCGCACGACGTCGGGGGCGACGCAGTAGCCGAGGGCCTCCTCGTACCCGAGGACGAGGCCCGGGACGCGGGAGATCCACTTGAAGCCCGTGAGCGTCGCGCGGTGGCGCAGCCCGTGGGCGCGGGCGATCGCGGCGAGGTGGCGCGAGGAGACGATCGAGCACGCGAGGACCGGGACGTCCGCCGGCTCCGCGTCGCCCCCGTCGCCCGACGCGTCCGCGTCGCCCCCGTCGCCCGCCTCGCCGGGCGCGAGCGCCTGGGCCGCCGCCTCCCCGAGCAGCGAGCCGACCTCGTCCCCGGACAGGCGGCGCCACCCGCCGTCCGCCGCCCCGTCGGGGACGGCGACGGCGCACCGGTCGGCGTCGGGGTCGACGGCGAGGACCAGATCGGCGTCGACCTCGCGGGCGAGCGCGAACGCGAGGTCCATCGCGCCGGGCTCCTCGGGGTTGGGGAAGGCGACCGTCGGGAAGGCCGCGTCCGGCTCGGCCTGCGCGGCCACCGTGTGCAGGTCCGTCACGCCGGCCCGGACGAGCGCCGAGGTGAGCGTGGCGCCGCCGACGCCGTGCATCGCCGTCGTGACGACGCGCAGCGCGCCGACGCCCCGCTCGACCGGCTGCCGCGCGATGGCGGCGAGGTAGTCCGCGTGGATCGTGTCGTCGAGCACCCGCCAGCCGGACTCGGCGCGCGGGATGTCGGCCACCTGCTTGACGGCGGCGATCCGCTCGGCGATCGCGGCGTCGTACGGCGGGACGATCTGGGCGCCGCTGCCCGAGCCGGTGACGATCCGGCCACCGAGGTAGACCTTGCACCCGTTGTCGGCGGCCGGGTTGTGCGACGCCGTCACCATGACCCCGGCGTCCGCGCCGAGGTGGCGGACGGCGAACGCGAGGATCGGCGTCGGCCACTCCTGCGGCATGAGCAGGGCCTCGCCGCCGGCAGCGGTCACCACGGCCGCCGTGTCGAGCGCGAACACGCGGGAGTAGTGCCGCGCGTCGTAGCCGATGACGACGCGGGGACGCCCACCCGTGGCCGCGAGCTCCGCCCGGAGGAATGCGACCAGGCCGGCTGCGGCGCGCAGCACGACGGCCCGGTTCATCCGGTTGCTCCCGGCCCCGATCGCACCCCGCAGCCCGGCGGTGCCGAACTGGAGCGTGCCGGAGAACCGGTCGGTGAGCTCGCGGATCGCGTCGGCGTCGCCCTGCTCGGCCGCGTGGACGAGGGCGGTGGCCTCGGCCGCCGTCGCCTCGTCCGGGTCGTCGGCGAGCCACGCGAGCGCGCGCGGGAGCACCCAGTCGGCGAGCCGGTCGAGACCGAGGGCATCGCCGGGGCACGGGGTGCGGGCTGACATCGTCATCGGCTCCGTCTCAGGTCCAGCGCGGGGCTGGTGGCAGGTGCGGGACGCCGGAGGGTCACAGGCTCCGGACGATGGAGGCGAGCAGGGCGCTGATCCGCGGCCCCGCGGCCTTGCCGGCCTCGATGACCTCGGCGTGCGACAGCGGCGTGGGGGAGATGCCGGCGGCCGCGTTGGTCACGAGCGAGAGGCCGAGCACGTCGAGGCCGGCCTGGCGCGCGGCGATCGCCTCGAGCGTCGTCGACATCCCGACGAGGTCGCCGCCGATGATGCCGGCCATGCGGACCTCGGCGGGGCTCTCGTAGTGCGGGCCGCGGAACTGGACGTAGACGCCCTCGTCCAGCGAGGGGTCGACGCGGCGGGCGAGCTCGCGCAGGCGGGGTGTGTAGAGGTCGGTGAGGTCGACGAACGTCGCCCCCTCCAGCGGGGACTGCGCCGTGAGGTTGATGTGGTCGCGGATGAGCACGGGCGTGCCGGGCGCCCAGTCCGGGTTGAGCCCGCCGCAGCCGTTCGTCAGCACGATCGTCCGGGCGCCGGCGGCCGCGGCCGTGCGGACCCCGTGCGCGACGCGGCGCACGCCCCGGCCCTCGTACAGGTGCGTGCGCGAGCCGAGGACGAGCGCGTACGTGTCCTCGCCGTAGGCGCCCTCGCCGGTCGGCGCGTGCTCGTCGTGCTCGATCCGGATCGACCGGATGGTCGCGCCGTGACCCGCGACGGCCGGCGCCGAGAAGCCGACGATCCGCTCGGCCGGGATCTCGGCGACCGTCTCGCCGAGCAGGTCGGCTGCCCCGCCCCAGCCCGACCCGAGGACGAGCGCGACGTCGTGGCGCGTGACGCCCGTCTCGGCGGCGATCTGGAGCGCGGCGGCCTCGGCGACGGCGAACGGGTCGGTGCGCGGGTCGTCGAGGTCGAGCTGGGCGGGTGAGGCGGACGCGGTGGAGGCAGTGGTGTCGGTCACGTCTGCACGCTAGTCCCCCCGTGTCGCGCGCGCGAGGGTTGCGTGCCGACACGGTCGGCGGGACCGGTCCGACACGGCCGGCCGGAGGACCGGAGTAGGGCGCGGCACGACCGACTCGGCATGATGGGCGCATGGTGACCGGAGCAGCGCAGCCCCAACCCGAGTCGGCGACCACCGCGGCGACCGTCAGCCCCGCCGAGCCGCACCGCGGCGCGTCGGCCACGCGGCGGGGCAGTCGCGTCGTCGTCGTCGGCGGCGGCCCGGGCGGCTACGAGGCGGCGCTCGTGGCGCGTCAGCTCGGCTCCGACGTGACGCTGGTCGAGCGGCGCGGCGTCGGGGGAGCTGCCGTGCTCACGGACGTCGTGCCGTCGAAGACACTCATCGCGACGGCCGAGTGGCTCACGCTCGTCGAGAGCGCGGACGAGCTGGGGATCCGGATCGCCGGGTCGGCCACCCCGGCCGGCGCGCCGACCCCCGACGTCGAGCCGGCCGTCTTCGACGTCGACCTCGGCGCCGTCAACGAGCGCGTCCGCGCGCTGGCCGAGCAGCAGTCGAACGACATCGCCGGCCGACTCGAGCGCGAGGGCATCCGGATCATCCACGGCACGGGTCGCCTGTCCGCGCCCGACACCGTCGTGGCCGAGGAGCGCACGCCCGGCTCCGGCCCCGGGCGCGAGCACCGGCTCGACGCGGACGTCGTCCTCGTCTCGACGGGGGTCTCGCCCCGCGTGCTCCCGACGGCGGTGCCCGACGGCGAGCGCATCCTCACCTGGACGCAGGTGTACAACCTCACGGCGATGCCGGAGCGGCTCGTCGTCGTCGGGTCGGGCGTCACGGGCGCCGAGTTCGCGGGCGCGTTCGCCGCGCTCGGAGCCGACGTCGTGCTCGTCTCGAGCCGCGACCGCGTGCTGCCGGGCAACGACGCCGACGCGGCCGAGCTCATCGAGGACGTGTTCTGCCGCCGCGGGATGACCGTCATGGCGAACTCGCGCGCCGTCTCGGCCACGCGGCACGGCGACGAGGTGGTGGTCGAGCTGCAGGACGGCCGCAGCGTCACCGGCTCGCACTGCCTCATGGCGGTCGGCGGCGTCCCGAACACCGCGGGGCTCGGACTGCACGACGCCGGCGTCGAGCTGACGCCGAGCGGGCACGTGCTGGTGGACCGGGTCTCCCGCACGACGACGCGCGGCATCTACGCCGCCGGCGACGTCACGGGCGTCTTCCCGCTGGCATCCGTCGCGGCGACGCAGGGCCGGGTCGCGATGTGGCACGCGCTCGGCGACGCGGTCTCCCCCCTCGACACCAGCCGCGTCCCCGCGACCGTGTTCACCTCGCCCGAGATCGCGACGGTCGGCATCGGGGAGGCCGAGGCGGCCGCGCGCGGCGCGCGCGTCGTCACGGTGCCGCTGCCGCGCAACCCGCGCGCGAAGATGCTCGACGTGCGCGAGGGCTTCATCAAGCTGATCGCCCGGGAGGGTGACGGCACGATCCTCGGCGGCGTCGTGGTCGGGCCGCGCGCGAGCGAGCTGATCTACCCGATCACGCTGGCCGTCGCGAACCGCCGCACGGCCGACCAGCTTGCGAACTCCATGACCATCTACCCGTCGCTCTCCGGCTCGATCGCCGAGGCCGCGCGCCAGCTCCACGAGCCGCTGCACTCCTAGCCGCGTCCGGCGCGGCCGCCGCGTCGCTCACCGCCGACCTGCTCCTAGGCTGGCGGGGTGAGCACCCTGCCAGCGCCCGGGAGCGTCCCGGTGACCGAGCTGTTCCGCGCCGTCGTCGACGTCCCCTCCGTCTCCGGGGACGAGACCGCGCTCGCCGACGGCGTCGAGGCCGCCCTGCGCGCCCACCCCCACCTGGAGGTGCTGCGGGACGGCGACGCGGTGCTCGCCAGGACGAGCCGCGGCCGCGCGATGCGGGTCGTCGTCGCCGGCCACCTGGACACGGTGCCGATCAAGGACAACGTGCCGGGCCGGCTGGAGGAGCGCGACGGTCGGGAGGTCCTGTGGGGCCGGGGGAGCGTCGACATGAAGGGCGGCGTCGCCGTCATGCTCCACCTCGCCGCGACGCTCGTCGACCCCCGCTACGACGTCACCTGGGTTCTCTACGACCACGAGGAGGTTGACTCGAGCCTCAACGGCCTCGGCCGGGTGGCGCGGCACCACCCCGAGTGGCTCGACGGCGAGTTCGCCATCCTCGCCGAGCCGACCGACGCGCAGATCGAGGGCGGCTGCAACGGAACGATCCGCGTCGAGGTGCGCGCGAGCGGCACGGCGGCGCACTCGGCCCGCGCCTGGCGCGGTCACAACGCCGTCCACGACCTCGCCCCCGTCCTCGCCGCGCTCGCCGGGCACACGGCCGAGACCGTGACGGTCGACGGGCTCGACTACCGGGAGAGCCTCGGCGCCGTCGGCATCCGGGGCGGGATCGCCGGGAACGTCGTCCCCGACGAGGCGGTGGTCACCGTCAACTACCGGTTCGCGCCGTCGCGCTCGGTCGCGGACGCCGAGCGCTACGTCGCGGCCGTGCTCGCCCCGGCGCTCGCGGCCGTCCCCGGGCTCACGCTGACGACGACGGACGCGGCGGCCGGCGCCCGGCCCGGTCTCGACCACCCGGCCGCGGCCGCGTTCGTCGAGGCCGCACGGACGGCGACGGGCGCGCGGGTGAACCCCAAGTACGGCTGGACGGACGTCGCCCGGTTCTCGGAGCTCGGCATCCCCGCGGTCAACTTCGGTCCCGGCGACCCGATGCTCGCCCACCACGACGACGAGCACTGCCCGACCCAGCAGGTCACCGACGTCGCCGCGGCCCTCGCGGCGTGGCTCGGCTGACCGGGTAACGTCGAGCACCGGTGCGGGTGGCCCGCACGTGAGCAGGAGGAGACCCGAGTGAGTGAGCACGCGCGCCCGTCCCGCAGCACCTACCACAAGGGGCCGGTGACGCTCCGGGGCAGCCAGGTGCCCGAGTCGACCTTCGACGAGCGTCTGCTCGCTCCGACCTCCGGCTCCGAGGACTGGCTGCACGCCGACCCGTGGCGCGTCCTGCGCATCCAGTCGGAGTTCGTCGAGGGCTTCGGCGCGCTCGCCGAGCTCGGCCCGGCCGTCAGCGTCTTCGGCTCGGCCCGCGTGCGGCCCGGCGACCCCGAGTACGCGCTCGCCGAGGAGGTCGCGACCGAGCTCGTGCGGGCCGGGTTCGCGGTCATCACCGGCGGTGGCCCGGGCATCATGGAGGCGGCGAACAAGGGGGCCCACGAGGCTGGCGGCGTCTCGGTCGGGCTCGGGATCGAGCTGCCGTTCGAGCAGGGGCTCAACTCCTACGTCGACCTCGGCGTCAACTTCCGGTACTTCTTCGCGCGCAAGACGATGTTCGTCAAGTACGCGACCGGCTTCATCGTGCTGCCGGGCGGGTTCGGCACGATGGACGAGCTGTTCGAGGCCGTGACGCTCGTCCAGACCGGCAAGGTCCGCCAGTTCCCGATCGTGCTCGTCGGCCGCTCGTTCTGGAGCGGGCTGATCGACTGGCTCGACTCCGCGCTGCGCGAGCGCGGCCTCATCGGCCCCCGCGACCTCGACCTGTTCTACGTCACCGACGACGCGGTGGACGCCGTCCGCCACGTCACGACGGCCGCCAACGGGCTCGCGGCCAAGGAGGCCGCGATGCACGAGGCCGCCACCGACGGCGTCGACTGATGGCGCTGCTGCGCGCCGTCCTGCTCGGCGTCCCCCTCGTGCTGCTCCTGGTCGCGGCCGGCGTCGTGCTCCTGCGCGGTCGGGTCGCCGACATCGGCGGTCTCGACGAGCCCTACCCGGCGGCGGCCGGGCTCGTCGGCTGGCCGGGCGGACCGTCTGGCACCGGCGGGCCGGGCGCCGGCGTCACCGGCCGGGACGGCGCCGACGCCGCCGCCGACCACGACGTCTGGGCGGGTCTCGAGGGCGATGACGTCGTGGGTCTCGCGACGCCGTACGGCACCCTCCCGGGCCGCGTCCGGCCGGTCGACCCGGCCGACGAGGCTCCCGCCACCCCTCCGTCGGACTAGAATGGGTCCGAACCGTTGCAGCCCCGACCCGTGCCCCCGCGCGTGGATCGACGGCTGTCACGGGCCTGACTGAGAAGTCCGATCGACACGGAGGGACCACCCGCGATGGCCGCGATGAAGCCGAGGACTGGAGACGGACCGCTCGAGGTGACGAAGGAAGGCCGCGGACTCGTCATGCGGGTCCCGCTCGAGGGCGGCGGCCGCCTCGTCGTCGAGCTCAACGCCGCGGAGGCCGAGGCCCTGCGGGACGCCCTCGCCGGCGTCGTCGGCTGACGCTCCCGGGTATCCCGCAGGGATGACCGACCTCGCCACCCCGCCGTTCCCGTCGGTCGAGGTCGTCCCCCTCACGGGGGCGACGGCAGCCGACTGGGACGCGGTCGCCGTCCCCATCGCCCCGCCGATCACGCAGGGCGGTGACGACGGCGTCCAGCCGCGCAGCGGCGTCGCCGACGTCGCGACCTGGTACGGCATCGACCTCGCGGACCTCGCCGAGCTGACCGGTGCGACGGGGAAGGCCGGCGAGATCGTCACGGTCCCGCTCCCTCGGCTGCTCGCCGGCACGGCCCAGTGGCGCGATCTGCCGCGCCGGCTCGTGCTCGTCGGCGTCGGGGACGGCACGTCGGCCGACCTGCGCCTCGCGGGCGCCCAGCTCGCCCGCGCCGCCGCGTCCTGGGGACGCGTCCTCACCACCGTCCCGCTCGTCGACCGCGAGACGCGGGGCGACCGGGACGGCGGCGACGTCGCCTTCGTCGTCGGCGCGCTGCTCGCCTCCCACACCGCGTACACCCGCAAGACGGGCGAGCCAGCGCGGCGTCTGAGCCGGCTCGGGCTGGCGACGCTGGCCACCACGGGCACGACCGCCGCCGCCGAGCTGGCCGAGGCGGCCGACCGTGCCGTCGCGCTCGCCGCCGGGACCGCCATCGCCAGGACGCTCGCCGCGACGCCGGCTGACGTCGCGACGCCGGAGTGGCTCGCCGACCGCGCGCGCGAGCTGGTCGAGGCCGTGACCGCGCAGGCCGCCGGGTCGTCCGGCACCGGGTCGTCCGGCGCCGCCGGCGAGACGCTCGACCTCACGATCGAGGTGCACGACGAGCGCTGGCTCGCCTCGCACGGCTTCGGCGGCATGCTGGCCGTCGGGTCCGGCTCGGTCAACCCGCCCCGCCTCGTCGCCGTCGGCTACGACGGACGACGCGGCACGCGCCGCGCCCCGCAGGGCCCCACCGTCGCCATCGTCGGCAAGGGCATCACGTACGACACGGGCGGCCTCGCGCTCAAGCCGCGCGAGGGCATGGCCACGATGAAGACGGACATGACGGGCTCGGCCGTCGCCCTCGCGACGGTGCTCAGCGCCGCGCGGCTGCGGCTGCCGGTCCGGGTCGTCGGCGTCATGGCGCTCGCCGAGAACGCCTTCTCCGGCTCCTCCTACCGGCCGGGCGACGTCGTGCGCGTGTGGGACGGCACGACCGTCGAGATCCGCAACACCGACGCCGAGGGCCGGATGGTCCTGGCCGACGGCCTCGCCTGGGCCGCGCAGACGTGGGATCCGGACGTCCTGCTCGACGTCGCGACCCTCACCGGAGCGGCCGGGCTCGCGCTCGGCCGCGGCATGGGGGCTGTCCTCACGCCGCGGGACGCGCTCGCCGGCGCGCTGGAGCTGGCCGGACGCGAGACGGGGGAGGAGCTGTGGCGGCTCCCGCTCGTCGCCGACTACCGCGCGGCGCTCGACTCCGACGTCGCCGACGTCGCGCACATCGCGACCGACCCGCACGTCTCCGCCGGGACCGTCACGGCCGGCCTCTTCCTCGAGCGGTTCACCGGGGGACGCCCGTGGGCGCACCTCGACATCGCGGGCCCGGCGCGCTCGGCGAAGGCCAGGGGCGAGATCCCGGAGGGCGCCACCGGCTTCGGCGTGCGGCTCCTCGTGCGCTGGCTCGCCTCGCTCGGCTGACCGACCGCGCCGACGTCGCCGGTCGCCGAGGGACCGGCTACCGCTTGACGGCGACGACGACGCCGCTGCCCACCGGCAGCAGGGACGCCGTCCACTCCTCCGACTCCAGCAGGGAGCGGACCAGCTCCCGCATCGTCGTGGTCTCGGGGTCGCGCCGCGCCGGGTCGGCGACCTGGTCGAACCAGAGCGCGTGCGGCACGACGAGCGTCCCGCCGACGCGCAGGAGGCGCCGCCCCTGCTCGAGCAGGAGCTGCAGGTCGGCGACGTCGGTGTCGATCAGGACGAGGTCGTAGGCGCCGTCCGCGAGCCGGGGGAGGACCTCGAGCGCCCGACCGCCGATCGTGCGGGTGCGCGAGGTGGGGACGCCGGCGTCGGCGAACGCGGTGCGGGCCGAGCGCTGGTGCTCGACGTCGACGTCGATCGTCGTGAGGATCCCGTCCGACGGCATCCCGGCGAGCAGCCAGGCGCCGGAGACGCCGGCCCCGGTCCCGATCTCGACGACGTGCCGGGCCCCGGCCGCGGCCGCGAGCGTCGCGAGCAGGGCGCCCGTCGCGGGCGTCACGGAGTCGACGTCGAGCTCGACGGCGCGAGCGCGCGCGCCGGCCGCCGGGGCGCCCTCGGGCGTGATCTCCTCGACGTAGCGCCAGCTCTGTGCCTTGTCGGCGGCTCCCATGACCCGTCCTCCCGCTCGGTAATGGTGCCATCGTAGGGGGCGCGCCTGCCGCGCACCGCGAGACCCCGTCCCGCGTCGTACGCCGGTGGGCGTAGCATGGTGGGTCCGCATGAAGCCGCCCGAGCCGTGAGGAACGCGTGCCCGAGATTCCCGAGGATGCCACCTGGCAGCCGCCCACCTGGGACGAGGTCGTGCGCGAGTACTCGCCCCAGGTCTACCGGCTCGCGTACCGCCTGACCGGCCAGGCGGCCGACGCCGAGGACCTGACGCAGGAGGTGTTCCTGCGCGTGTTCCGCTCGCTCGACGGCTACCGGCCCGGCACGTTCTCCGGCTGGCTGCACCGGATCACCACGAACCTGTTCCTCGACCAGGTCCGGCGCAAGCAGCGCCAGCCGGCGTTCCCGCTCGGCTCCTACGAGGCCGACGCGCCACGCGCGAACCGGGTCGACGAGCCCGAGCGGTCGTTCGAGATGAGCAACCTCGACCTCGACGTCCAGGCCGCCCTCGGCGCGCTCGCCCCCGAGTACCGCGCGGCGGTCGTGCTCCGGGACATCGAGGACCTCACCTACGAGGAGATCGCCGACGTGCTCGGCGTCTCGCTCGGCACCGTCCGCTCGCGCATCCACCGCGGCCGCGCGCGCCTGCGCGAGGCGCTCGCGCACCGCTCGCCGCAGGCCCAGCGCGCCGCCGGGCCGCTCGGGCTCGCGCCGCTGCCGGGGGCGTCGTCGTGATCGGGTGGCACCTCGGGGCGCGGGTGAGCGAGCTGGTCGACGACCACCTCGTCGGAGCCGAGCGGCGTCGGGCCCTCGACCACCTCGCGTCGTGCCGGAGCTGCCAGGAGGAGGTCGAGCAGGAGCGTCGCGCGCGCCGGGTCGCCTCGTCGCTGCGCTGCGTCGGGATGCCGGCCGGGCTCACGGACCGGATCCTCGCCGTGTCGGCCGGGACGGCCGCCGCCGGGACCGCGGCCGCGGGGACGGGCGCGGGCGCGTCGGGTGCGGCGCCCTGGGCCGACGGCGCTCGCCACCCCGGCATCACGCCGCGCCTGGCGCTGGTCGGCGCCGCCGCCGTCGGCGTCGCCGGGCTCGCCGCCGTCGGCACGCTCTACGCGCTCGGCACGCCGACCGGACGGGGTCCGGAGGTGCTCGCCCAGGTCGCCCCGGCGCCCACGCTGGTCGTCGGGAACGCCGGGCTCGCCGACGCCGGCGACGACGAGGCGTCGTCCCCGGCGAGCTGGCCGCGCGGCTTCGTCGCCCCCACGGTGCTCCCGACGGCGGCGAGCATCGCCCAGGCGCAGGTGCTGGAGCCGGGCGTCGTGCTCGTCGAGCTCTCCCTCGACGGGACGCCCGTGACCGTGGTCGAGGCGCACGGCCGGCTCGAGCTGCCGGAGGGCGTCTTCGACGCGACGGCCCTCGCCGGGCACGTCGCGCACGAGGTGGACGGCTGGTGGGTGACCCAGCTCGGCGACGACGTCGTCGCGGTGCGCGGGGATGCCGGCGCCGTCGCGGAGCTGCTGGCCGCGTTCGACGAGCCGACCCCGGAGTGGTCCGCCCGGTTCGAGGCTGGCTGGCGGGTGGTCACCGGTGACTGAGCCGGACGGGACCGAGCGGGACGAGCCGGGCGGCCTCGAGGCGTGGCCGTGGCCGACGCCGGAGGAGCTGGCCCGACAGGACGTCGCACCGTCCGGACCGGGCGAACCGGACGAGTCCGGCGCCGGGGTCGGCACGCCCGCTGCCCCGGCCGACGACCCGACCGGGGTCGTGACGCCGGGGGCGCCGCGCGCCCGCCGCCGGGCTCCGCGCCGTGACCGCACCGCCCGGCGCGGGGTCGGTGGCGCGGTCGTCGCCGTCGTCGGCGTCCTCGCCCTGCTCGTCGGCACGCTCGGCGGCCTGCTGCTCGCCCCGTGGTTCGGGATCGAGGCCGCGACCTCCAGCGCGCCGGCGCCGTCCGAGCCGCCCACCGGGCTCGGACCGAGCCCGTCCGCCGAGCCGAGCGCGCCGGAGCCGCAGCCCGAGCCGGAGCAGACCGAGCTGCCCGACACCCCCCTGCCGGACACGCTGCCGCTCGCACCCGGTGGCCCGATCGACCCGGGCGCGCGGATCGACGTCGTCGACATCGCGGCGCGCGCGCTGCCCAGCACGGTCTCGATCCAGGTTCGTCAGACCGACGGCAGCGGCTCGTCCGGTTCCGGGTTCGTCATCCGCGAGGACGGGTTCATCCTGACCAACGCGCACGTCGTCGCCGGCTCGGACGCCGACGGGGCGACCCTGACCGTCCTGTACGCGGACGGCGAGCAGAGCACCGGGACGGTCGTCGGCATCACGCACGACTACGACCTCGCCGTCGTCTCCGTCGACCGCACCGACGTGCCCGCGCTCCCGCTGGCCGACTCCGACGGCGTGGTCGTCGGCCAGGAGGTCGTGGCCGTCGGCGCGCCGCTCGGGCTCCAGGGCACCGTGACCGCCGGCATCGTGAGCGCGCTGAACCGGCCCGTCCAGGCGGGCGACGCCAGCTCGATCTCGTTCATCAACGCGATCCAGACGGACGCGGCGATCAACCCGGGCAACTCCGGCGGCCCGCTGCTCGACGCGAGCGGCGCCGTCATCGGCATCAACTCGGCGATCGCGCAGGCGAGCGGCGGGCAGCAGGCGACCGGCAGCATCGGCCTCGGGTTCGCGATCCCCAGCAACCAGGCGCGACGCACGGCCGAGCAGCTCATCGCGCACGGCTACGCCACCTACCCCGTCATCGGGGTGCTCCTCGACTCCTCCTGGGTCGGGGTCGGCGTCAAGGTGAGCACCCAGCCGACGGAGGACGGCGTCCAGCCGCTCACGGCCGGCGGTCCGGCCGAGCAGGCGGGGATCCGGCCGGGCGACGTCATCGTGGCGATCGACTCGCGGCCCGTCACCGCGCCGGACGAGCTCATCGTCGCGATCCGCGCCCACGCGCCGGGCGACACCGTGGTCCTGACGATCCGGGACGACGACGTCGACCGGGACGTGCCCGTGGTCCTCGGGGAGGAGCGCTCGCGGTGATCGGCTCGATCAACGGGTGGGAGTGGATGATCCTCGCGGTCGTCGTGCTCCTGGTCGTCGGTCCCGAGCGGCTGCCCGAGTACGCGCGTCAGCTCGGCCGGCTCGTGCGCGAGGTCAAGCGCATCGCGACGGGCGCGACCGAGCGGGTCCGGGAGGAGCTCGGTCCCGAGATCGACGACCTGCGCCAGTACGACCCCCGGCAGTACGACCCGCGCCGCATCATCCGCGACGCGCTCGCGGACGACGACGCCGGTCCGACCGGCCCCCCGACCGCCGGTGGGGACGCCGCGCGTCCGGGACCGACCGCGGCCTTCCGGCCCGGTGGCCGGCCGGCGTTCGACGACGAGGCGACGTAGCGCCGGTCCGTCCGCCTGCGCCGGCCCGTCCGCGGTCTAGACGACGCTGAGCCCGAGCCGCCGGCCGGCGAGCCCGCGACGCTGCCCCGCGAGCTGGTCGGCGATCGCCACGAGCGCGTCGGCTCCCTCACCCAGGTCCTCGCCGCTCGCCGCGGTGTCGAGCCCGGCGCGCGGGCTGCCGACGTCGCCGCCCTCGCGGACCGCGACGTCGAGCGGCACCTGGCCGAGCAGCCCGACCGGGTAGCCGAGCGTCGCCGAGAGGGTGTTCGCCACCTCCTGGCCGCCGCCGGAGCCGAAGATCTCGAGCCGGGAACCGTCGGGCTGCGTCAGCCACGACATGTTCTCGACGACCCCGATGACGCGCTGCCGCGTCTGGGTCGCCATCGACCCCGCGCGCGCCGCCACGTCGGCCGCGGCCTGCTGCGGCGTCGTCACGACGAGGATCTCCGCGTTCGGCAGGAGCTGCGCGAGCGAGATCGCGATGTCGCCGGTCCCCGGCGGGAGGTCGAGCAGGAGGATGTCGAGGTCGCCCCAGAACACGTCGGCGAGGAACTGCTGGAGCGCGCGGTGCAGCATCGGCCCGCGCCACACGACCGGCTGTCCGGGCGGGGCGAACATGCCGATCGAGATGACCTTCACGTCGTGCGCCACCGGCGGCAGGATCATGTCCTCGACCTTGGTGGGGTTCTGCGTCACCCCCAGCATGAGCGGGATCGAGAACCCGTAGATGTCCGCGTCGAGCACCCCCACCCGCAGCCCGCGCCGCGCCATCGCGACGGCGAGGTTCGCCGTGACCGTCGACTTGCCGACGCCGCCCTTGCCCGAGGACACGGCGATCACCCGCGTGAGGGAGTCCGGCTGCGCGAACGGGATGACGGGCTCCGCGTCGGTCCCGCGCAGCTGCTTGCGCAGCTCCTGCCGCTCGGCGTCGGTCATGACGGTGAGCCGGACCTCGACGCCGGCGATCCCGGGGACGCCCGCCACCGCGGCCGTGACGTCGCGCGTGATGGTCTCGCGCAGCGGGCAGCCAGCGGTCGTCAGCGCGACGAGGATCGCGGCGTCGACACCGGCCGCGCCCGAGGTGTCGGCACCCTCGCCGGGCTCGCTCAGCGTGACGTCCTTGACCATCCCGAGCTCGGTGATGGGGCGGCGGATCTCGGGGTCGAGGACCCCCGCGAGCGCGGACTGGACGGCGGTGAGGAGGTCGGCGGGCACCCCTCCAGTCTAGGTCGGCCCCCGGGGCCGAGACCGGGCCGCGAGGGGGCGCGGCTCGGGACCGCTCGGTCCCGCGTCAGGCGTCGTCGGCCTCGGCCGTCGGCTCGGCACGGGCGTCCGGTTCTGCGTCGCCACCCGGTCCGGGCACCGCGTCGGTCCCGTCCGCGTGCTCGGGCGAGCTCGGCCGCTTCTTCTTGCGCCGGTCGGTCCGCTTGCCGGCGGGTTCGTCGACGCGCTCCTCCCCGTGCAGCTCCGCGCGCAACTCGGCCCGCACCTCGGTGCGGATGTCCTCGCGGAGCGCGTCGAGCAGGTCGCGCAGCTCACCGCGGACGTAGTCGCGCGTCGCGACGTCCTGCAGCGCCATGCGCAGCGACGCCATCTCGCGCGCCAGGTACTCGGTGTCCGCGAGGTTGCGCTCGGTGCGCTGGCGGTCCTGCTCGGCCGCGATGCGGTCGCGGTCGGTCTGCCGGTTCTGCGCGAGGAGGATGAGGGGCGCGGCGTAGGAGGCCTGCAGCGACAGCATGAGCGTGAGCGCCGTGAACCCGTTCGCGGCCGAGTCGAACCGCAGCTCCCGCGCAGCCAGCGTGTTCCACGCGAGCCACACGATGCAGAACACCGTGAGCCAGATGATGAAGCTCGGCGTGCCGAGGAAGCGCGCGATGCGCTCGGAGAGGATGCCGGCGGTGTCCGACTCCTTGCTCCCGCGCGGGCGCGACCCGAACCAGCGCCCGCGCTCCAGCGGGGTGTCGAGCCGTCGGTCGCGCTGCTGTCCGCGCTCAGCCACGGCTGCCTCCGGGGGTGAGGGAGAGGTCGGTCACCGAGTCGTCGGCGTCGCGCCAGTCGTCGGGCAGGAGCCGGTCGAGCACGTCGTCGGCGGAGACGGCGCCGAGCAGGTGCTTGTCCTCGTCGAGCACGGGCAGCACGGTGAGGTTGTAGGTCGCGAGCAGGCGGGTCACCTTGCCGAGCGGGTCCGACGGCAGCACCCACTCGACGTCCTGGTCGATGATCGAGCCGAGCCGGTCGTGCGGGGGTTCCCGCAGCATCTCCTGGAGGTGGACGACGCCGAGGAACCGCCCCGTCGGCGTCTCGAGCGGCGGCCGGACGACGAACACCATCGTCGACAGCGCGGGCGCGAGGTCGCGGCGGCGCACGTGGGCGAGGCCCGCCGCGATGGTCGCCTCGGGGCCGAGGATGACCGGCTCCGTCGTCATGAGACCACCGGCCGTGTGCTCGCCGTAGGCCATGAGGCGGCGCACGTCCTCGGCCTCCTCTGGCTCCATCAGCTCGAGCAGCTCCTCGGCCATCTGCTCGGGCAGCTCCTGGACGAGGTCGGCGGCGTCGTCGGGCTGCATGGCGTCGAGGACGTCGGCCGCGCGACCCGCCTCGAGCGCGGTGAGGATCTCCGCCGCGTCCTCCTCCGATAGCTCCTCGAGGACGTCGGCCAGCCGCTCGTCGTCGAGCTCCATCGCGACCTCGACGCGGCGTGCGGCGGGCAGCGCGTGCAGCACCTCGGCCACGTCGGCCGCGTGCAGGCCGTCGAGCGTCGCGATGAACGACGCGGCGCCCTGGTCCGTCTGCACCGAGAGCAGGCCGGTGACGGAGGCCGCGTCGACCATGAGCGTCTCGCCCCGGCGGAACAGCCGGCCCGACGCGCTGCGCCGGACGAACAGCTTCGTGACGTCCCAGTCCCGGCCACGGCGCAGCTCGAAGCCGAGGTCCTCGACGCGGGCGGTGCCGCCGCCGTCGGCCGGCGAGAGCGTGACGGCGCGGTCGAGGATCTCGCCCATGACCTGGCGCTCGCCCGCGCGCTGCTCGAACCGGCGCATGTTGACCAGGCCGGTCGTGATGACGGCGCCGGGGTCCATGCTGGTGACGCGGGACAGCGGGACGAAGACGCGGCGGCGCCCGGCCACCTCCACGACGAGGCCGACGGCCCGCAGCGCGCCGCCCGGCCGCACGACCACGACGACGTCGTGCACCTTGCCCACCCGGTCGCGGTTGGGGTCGTAGACGCCGGTGCCGGCGAGGCGTGCGGCGAAGACTCGGGTGGGCGTGCTCACGGTCCCAGCGTAGGGCGTGCCCCCGGCCCCAGCCGCGGCAGCTTTCGGTGGGCGGGAGCGTGGGGGAGAATAGGGGGCATGTCGATGAACGACGCGCGCCGGACCACCGTGCCCACCCCGCCGCAGGGGGAGGAGATCGCCTCCTTCGCCACCTATCTCGAGGCGCAGAAGGCCGTCGACGTGCTCGCCGACAGCGCCTTCGCCGTCCAGGCCGTGACGATCGTCGGGTCCGACCTGCGGATGGTCGAGCGCGTGACGGGCCGCCTGTCCTACCCGCGCGTCGCGCTGGCCGGTGCGCTGTCGGGCGTGTGGTTCGGTCTGTTCATCGGCCTGCTGTTCAGCATGTTCAACGAGAACGGGATGGCGACGATCGTCGTGTGCGTCTCGCTCGGTGCCGCGTTCGGCATGCTCTTCGGCGTCATCTCCTACGCGTTCACCGGCGGCAAGAGGGACTTCGTCTCGCAGTCGCAGGTGGTGGCGAGCCGGTACGACGTCCTGTGCCTCAGCGAGCTCGCCGGTGACGCGCGCTCCCGCCTCCAGCAGGCCGGCATCACGACGGTCGGCCGCGGCCAGGGACACGGTCAGGGGACGGCGTTCGGCCCGGGCGGACCGGGTGCGCCCGCCGCGCCCGGACCCGTCGGCGACCCGGCGTCCCGCCCGACCCCGACACCGCCCGAGGCCCTCGAGCCGCCGCGCTACGGCCAGCGCCTCGACGACCCGCCCCAGCGGTGAGCGAGCCGGAGCAGCGTCGTCCGTCGACGCCCTCCCGGAGCGCGCCGTCGCTCGCCGAGACGGTCGCGGCCACGGGCGTCCTCGCGCGGTCGCCGTGGTTGCTGCTCGCCGGGTTCGTCGCGGTCCACGCCTGGCTCGTCTCCCGCGCCCTCGCGCACTCCAGCGCGATCTTCGGTGACGTCGGCCTGTACGAGTGGTGGATCTGGAACGGCCAGGCCAACGGCGTCTGGCCCGTCCTCGACACCGAGTGGGTCTACCCGGCCGGCGCGCTCCTGCCGCTCGTCGTCGCCGGACTCGGCCCGTGGCCCTACGCCGCCGGGTTCGTCGGCCTCGTCATCCTCCTCAACGCCCTGGCGCTCGCCTACCTGTGGGACCACCGCCCGTTCGGGACCTACGGCGGCTGGTTCTGGCTCGCGTTCCTCGCGCTGCTCGGGCCGATCAGCCTCGGCCGGATCGACGGCATCGTCGCCCCGCTCATCCTCGTCGCCGCGACGGCCGGGCTGCGCCATCCCCGCACGGCGGCCGCGATCGCGACGGCCGGCGCCTGGATCAAGATCGCCCCGGCGGCCGTGTTCCTCACCGTCCTCACGTTCACCCGCCGCCGCGTCCCGGTGCTGGCGGTCGGCGCGGCGGTGAGCGCCGCCGTCGTCGTGACCGCGATGGCGCTCGGCTCCGGTACGCGCGTGTTCAGCGTCTTCGGCGAGCAGGGCAAGCGCGCGCTGCAGGCGGAGTCCGTGCTGGCGACCCCGTTCTCCCTCGCGCGCCTGTGGAACGGCGGGACGGGAACGGCCGCCCCGGTCTACAACGAGGAGATCTACACCTACGAGTTCCTCTCCCCGGCCGCGGACGCCGTCGCCCGCGCGCTCGACCTGGTGCTGCCGCTCGCGGTCGTCGCCCTGCTCGCGCTGGGCTGGTGGGCGTGGCGGCGCAACCCGCGCCAGGTCCAGGCCGTCTTCCTGCTCACGACACAGGCCGTGCTCGTGGCGCTCGTCGTGTTCAACAAGGTCGGCTCGCCGCAATTCATCGCGTGGCTCGGGCCGGTCGTCGCGGTCGGCCTGAGCGCCGGGCGGCACCTGCGGCTGCCGTGGGAGATCCCGGCGCTCGGTCTGCTGGCCGCCGCCGCGCTCACGCAGCTCGTCTACCCGGTCGACTACGGCGGCTTCATCCTGGCCGAGCCGACGATGGTCGTCGTGGCGGCGCTGCGGAACCTGCTCGTCGTGGCCGTGCTCGTCGCGGTCGTGGTCGAGCTGGTCGGGATCGCGCGGCACCGCCGGGGACGGCGCGGCGCCGGACGCGTCGAGGGCGCGGCGCCCCGTCCGCTCCCCGCGGAAGAGCCCGCCGAGCAGTCGGCGGTGCCGGAGGGCGCGGCGTCCTGACCTGCGGCGATGCCGGGCGCGAGCCCGTGTCGCGGCGGGCGGTCCGCGGAGAGCGGACGGGGCGCTAGCCGCCCTGTCCGTCGGAGAGGCGCGCCATCCAGGCCTCGACGTCCTCGGACCGGCGCGGGAGGGCCGCCGAGAGGTTCTCGTAGCCGTCGGCGGTGACCAGGACGTCGTCCTCGATCCGCACGCCGATGCCGCGGTACTCCGCCGGGACGGCGAGGTCGTCCGCCTTGAAGTACAGGCCCGGCTCGATCGTGAACACCATGCCCGGCTCCAGTCGCGCGTCGAGGTAGAGCTCGGCGCGGGCCTGGGCGCAGTCGTGGACGTCGAGCCCGAGGTGGTGGCTCGTGCCGTGCGGCATCCAGCGGCGGTGCTGCTGGCCCTCGGGCGTCAGCGACTCCGCCGCCGTGACCGGCAGCAGCCCCCACTCCTCGAGCCGCGCGGCGAGCACCTCCATCGCCGCGGCGTGGACGTCGCGGAACTTCGCGCCGGGCCGCACGACGGCGAACGCGGCGTCCGCCGCCTCGCGCACGGCGTCGTAGACCCGGCGCTGGACGTCGGTGAACGTGCCGTCGACGGGCAGCGTCCGCGTGATGTCGGCGGTGTAGAGCGAGTTGACCTCGACGCCGGCGTCGAGCAGCAGCAGCTCGCCCGGACGCACCGCGCCGGTGTTGCGGATCCAGTGCAGCGTCGTCGCGTGGTCGCCCGCGGCGGCGATCGTGTCGTAGCCGACCGCGTTGCCCTCCTCGCGCGCCCTCGCGGCGAAGACGCCCTCGACGACGCGCTCGCCCCGCGGGTGGCCCGCGGCGCGCGGGAGGCTGCGCACGACGTCCTCGAAGCCGGTGATCGTCGCCGCGACCGCCGCGCGGAGCTGGTCGACCTCCCACGCGTCCTTGACGAGGCGCAGCTCGGACACGGCGGTGGCGAGGGCGTCGTCGGCGTCGCGCGCGTCCTCGCTCCACCGGCCGTGCTCGGCCAGGACGACGTCGACGAGGGTGGCGACGGCGTCGTCGGCCCCGCGCAGCACCCGAACCTCCACCTCGGGGTTGCCCGCGTCCTTCGCGACCGCGTCCCGCAGGTCGTCGATGTGCGCCGCGCGGATGCCGGTGAGCTCCTGGGCCTCCTCGAGCGTCCAGCGCGGACCGACCCAGAACTCGCCGTAGCGCGAGTCGGCGTAGAACTCCTCGCTGTCCCGGCCGGCGAGCGGCTTCGTGTACAGGACGGCCTCGTGGGTCGGGCCGGCGTCCGCGGCGAGCGCGTGCAGGACGAGGACGGCGTCGGGCTCCAGGTCCGTGCCGAGCCCGGTGAGGTGGGAGAACGCGGCGTGCGGGCGGAAGGCGTAGTCCGTGTCGTTCGAGCGGGTCTTGAGCGAGCCGGCCGGGATGACGAGGGTCTGGCCGGTGAGCCGGGCGCCGAGCCGGGCGCGGCGCTCGGCCGCGTGGTCGGCCGCCTCGTGCCGCGTCACGCCGTCGCCGGAGCGCGGCGCCCAGGCCGAGGACATGAACTCGCGGAACGCGACCGAGCTGGGCCGCTGCGAGCGGTTGTTGCCCCGGTCCTCGAGTGGCTGGTCGTCGTGCTGGGCATCCGCGGGGGTCTCGCTCGTCATGGCTCCATCGTCCCACCGCCGCGGGCGCGACGCCGGGTGTCCACGAGTTCCTAGACTGCGCGTGTGCGCATCGACCTCCACACCCACTCGACGGCGTCCGACGGCACGACCTCGCCCGGCGACGTGGTCCGGGAGGCCGCGCGCGTCGGGCTCGACGTCGTCGCCCTCACCGACCACGACACGACCGCCGGCTGGGCCGAGGCGGCGCGCGCGGCGCGGGAGGTCGGGATCGGCCTGGTCCGCGGGACCGAGGTGACCTGCCGCGGCGAGGGCACGACCGTCCACCTCCTGTCCTACCTGCAGGACCCGACGGTCCCCGGGCTCGCCGACCGGCTCGAGCGATCGCGCGGCGCGCGCGTGACCCGGGCCCGGCGGATGACCGAGCTGCTCGCGCGCGACTACGAGCTGACCTGGGCCGACGTGCTCGCCCACACACCGGGCGGGGCGACGGTCGGGCGTCCCCACCTCGCCGACGCGCTCGTGACGCTCGGGGCCGCGCGGGACCGGACCGACGCCTTCGAGCGCATCCTCTACTCCGGCGGTCCGTACTCCGTCCCGTACGACGTGCCGACGCCGCACGAGGGGGTCGCGCTCGTGCTCGCCGCCGGCGGTGTGCCGGTGCTCGCGCACCCGGCGGCCGGCCGCCGGGGGGCGATCCTGTCCGACGAGCAGATCGCGTCGCTCGCGCGGGCGGGGCTGGTCGGCCTCGAGGTCGACCACCGGGACCACGACGAGGGGGAGCGGACGCGTCTGCTCGGGCTCGCCCGGGACCTAGACTTGCTCGTGACGGGATCGAGCGACTACCACGGTGCCGGCAAGCCGAACAGGCTTGGCGAGCACACGACGCACGCCGACGCCCTCGAGTCGATCCTCGAGCGCGGCCGCGAACCCCTCGTGAGCTGAACCCGAGCCGGCCGACCGCGGTGCCCCGTGTCCGTCCGGCTCACTCCACGCGCGCCCGGCGATCCTGGGCCCGAGAACCTGAGGTGAGATGAGCCCGGAGATCGTCACGCTGGGCGTGACAACGTTCGTGACCCTGTTCGTCATCATGGACCCGCCGGGCACCGTCCCGGTGTTCCTCGCGCTGACGAACGGGATGGACCGGCGACGCCGCGTGCTCGCCGCGCGGCAGGCCGTGCTGGTGGCGTTCGGGGTCATCCTCGTGTTCACCATGTTCGGGCGCTACATCCTGGAGTTCCTCCACGTCTCGGTGCCGGCGTTCCAGGCCTCGGGTGGTCTGCTCCTCCTGCTGGTCGCGCTGGAGCTGCTGACGGGCAAGGCCGAGGAGCCGCGGCCGACGGCGAGCGGGGTCAACGTCGCGCTCGTGCCGCTGGGCACGCCGCTGCTGGCCGGACCGGGCGCGATCGTGGCCTCGATGCTCGCCGTGGAGAACTCCGACCACTCGTTCGCGTCGTGGACCGTCATCATCGTGGCGATCGTGCTCGTGCACGCGTGCCTCTACCTCGCGATGCGGTTCTCCGTCGTCATCCACCGGGTGCTCGGCGAGGGCGGGGTCACGGTCGTGACGCGGCTCGCCGGTCTGCTGCTGGCCGCCATCGCGGTGCAGCTCATCGCCGACGCGGTCATGGCGTTCGTCGCGACCATGTGACGCGGCTGGCGCCGCCCGGCGGCGTCCGGCGGCGTCCGTCGCGGCCCGCCTCTCGGCTCGCGAGCGATCCGCGTCTAGGCTTGGCGAATGGCACGGTTCATCGAGGTCCACCCCGTCGACCCGCAGCCGCGGGCCATCGCCCAGACCGTCGCGGCGCTGCGCGACGGTGCTCTGATCGCCTACCCGACCGACTCCTGCTACGCCCTCGGGGCGCGGCTGGACTCGCCGAGCGGGCCCGAGCGCATCCGCGAGATCCGTCATCTCGACGCCAAGCACGACTTCACGCTCGTGTGCTCGGACTTCCACCAGCTCGGTGCGCTCGTCCACCTGGACAACTCCGCGTTCCGCGCGATCAAGGCCGCGACGCCCGGGCCCTACACGTTCATCCTCCCGGCGACGAAGGAGGTGCCGCGGCGCCTCCACCACCCGAAGAAGAAGACGGTGGGCGTCCGCATCCCCGAGCACCCGGTCGTGCGCGCGCTGCTGCGGGAGCTGGGCGAGCCGATGCTGTCCTCGACGCTGCTCCTGCCGGGGCACGACGAGCCGCTGACCGACGGCTGGCAGATCAACGAGGAGATCGGGCACGCGCTCGACATCGTGCTCGACTCGGGGGAGTGCGGCACCGAGCCGACGACCGTCGTCGACTTCTCCTCGGGTGCCCCGGAGGTCGTGCGCGTCGGCGCCGGCGACCCGACCCCGTTCGAGTAGCGCGCGGCTTCGGCGGCGCGGTGACGCGGGCGGTCGCGCGCCGTCGGCCCGTCCTCCGACATCGGGGTGGATCGCGCGGTCCCGGCCGGTGAGGCCCGCTCCGACATTGGGGGCCCGGGCGTCGCGGCTCGCGGCCGGCCGTGGTCATGCCGATGCCCTGCCGTGCTCGGCGCCCGCCGTCCGACGCCCACTGCCCGCGACGGCTGGTGCTCGGCGCCCGCCACTCCACGCGCACCACGCCCATGGCGATTGGCGCCCGCCACGCCGGGCGTTCGGTGCCCAGCTCTCCGTGTGCCAACACCCGCCGCCCCACGCGCTCGACGCCAGCCGCCGCGCCACCACCGTCGCCTGGTCCGCACCCGCCGACCCCTCGACCGCCCGCCCGGCCGTCTCACCATGTGAACCGTCCGTCCGCCCCTGCGGACCCGCCCCCGACCGGCGCACTGAACCGCATCAGCCCAGGTCGGCCGCCGTCCGGACCGTCCATGTGACCCACCTCACGGCGGGCCCGCGCCTTGGATCGTTTCATCGCCGGGCTGGACGCCGGACTCCGTCCTGGGCAAGATGGTCGCACTCCCGGTGCTAAATCGATTTATGCGCACCTCGGGATTAAATCGTTTCAATGCAGAGACGAAGGACGCAGAGGCGAAGGCAGAGATGAGACAGCAGCAACGAACCTGGACGGCGCTCCTGGCCAGCGCGGCCCTGGCGCTCCCGCTCGTGGGGATCCCGGCGCTCGCGGCCCCGGACCCCGAGACGGGCCCCTGGAAGTACGACTTCGGCACGGCGACGAGTCCCGTCGCCGAGGGCTGGGTCGGTGTGTCCGAGTCGAACCGATACTCGGAGGAGGCGGGCTACGGGATCGACCCCGCGTCGCCGTCGGCCCCCGTCTCCCGCGACCGCAGCACCGGGGACGACGTCCAGCGCGACTTCGTGCTGTCGACGAGCTGGGGCTTCCTCCTCGACGTGCCGAGCGGCACCTACGACGTCACCGTGACGTCCGGCGACATGACCGGGACGGGCACGACGAAGACGACGGTCGTGCTCGAGGGCGAGACGGCCGGGTCGCTCTCGGCCAAGGCGGCCGTCGCAACGGACACCTTCACCACCGCCGTGACCGACGGTCAGCTCACCTTCGGCTTCACCGGCACGGGCGCCGGCGCGTTCGTCAACGGCATCGAGGTCGTCCGCACGGGCGATGCCCCGGACCCCGGTGAGGAGCCGACCGGCGAGCCCACCGGCGAGCCGACCCCGACCGACCAGCCGACCGACCCCACCGATCCGGAGTACGGCACCATCGCGACGCCGTCCTACCTGCGGACCGCCCACGTCGAGGACGGCAGCGTCACGATGCGCTGGGAGGAGATCTCGGGCGCCGCCGGCTACGTCCTGTCCCGCGGCGACAGCCCCGATGGCCCCTTCACGGTCGTCGCGACGGTCGGCGACCAGGTCTGGGCGACCGATGCCACGGCCGACACGACCAGGGTGAACTACTACCGCGTCCAGTCGCGGCCCGCCTCGGGCCTGCCGTCGGTCCCCTCCCGGGTCGCGGTCGCGACGCTCGCCGGTGACGGCGTGGAGGACGTCGAGCTGCCCGCGAGCGGGGTGCTCACGTTCGACTTCGGCGACGGCGAGCTCGCCGACGGCGCCATCGCGGTCGACGCGTCGACGGCCTACTCGGCGCAGACCCGCTACGGCTTCGTCGATACCTCGAAGGTGACGGCGACCGACCGCGGGACGGACGACCCGGTCCGCAGCGACTTCGTCCAGGTCGGCGCGACCGACCTCGTGATCGACCTGCCGAACGGCGACTACAACGTCTCGGTCGTCGCGGGCGACGCCACCGCCGCCAGCTCGATCTCGATGACCGTCGAGACCATGTCCAAGGTGCAGACGACGGCGAACGTCGCCGGCTCGTTCCTCGAGATGACGTTCCCGATCTCGCTGGTCGACGGCCAGCTCACGATCGAGGTCGGCGGGACGGCGCCGAAGCTCAACCAGCTCGTCATCACCCGGCTGGAGGACCGCACGGCCGGCGCCAAGCCCACGGTGTGGGTGACCGGCGACTCGACGGTCCAGAGCTACACCTCGGGCTACGCCCCGCAGGCCGGCTGGGGCCAGATGCTCGACCGCTTCCTCGACGACTCGGTGACGGTCGACAACCGCGCCATCGGGGGCCGCTCGGCGAAGAACTTCATCAGCCAGGGTCGTCTCGACGAGGTCCTGGGCAGCATCCGCCCGGGCGACTACCTGTACGTCCAGTTCGGGCACAACGACAACTCCCGTGGCGTCGACGACCGCTGGGCGGCGCCGCTGGACTACAAGAACTACCTGCGCACCTACATCGACGGCGCGCGCCAGCGCGGCGCGACGCCGATCATCGTGACGCCCGTCTCGCGGCGTGACTTCAACGCGACGACCGGGGTCTTCAACGTCTCCTTCCCGGCCTACGTCGCCGCCGCGACGGCCGTCGCGCAGGAGACGGGCACGCCGCTGGTCGACCTGTCGGCGTCCAGCCGCGACTACCTGAACCAGATCGGACCCGAGCTGGCCAAGTCCGTGTTCCTGCACGTCCCGGCCGGGGTCTACCCGGGCCGCCCGAGCGGCACGACGGACGACACCCACTTCCAGGAGTACGGCGCCATCCAGATGGCCCGGCTCGTGGCGGGGGACACGGCGGAGCTGGACGTCCCGCTCGCCGACCACGTCCTGGACACGGAGCTGCCGAGCGACGTCCCGGCCGCTCCGGCCGGGCTGGTCGCGACCAGCATCACGAACTCCAGCGCGCTGCTGACCTGGACCGCCGTCGAGGGCGCGGACATCTACAAGGTGTACCGCAGGCCGGCCGGGGGCTCCGACGCGGACTACGCGCTGGTCGGCTCCTCGACGGTCGCCCAGGTGACGACGACGGGCATGACGCAGGGAACGGCCTACGACGTCGTCGTCGTCGCGACCAACGGCGCCGGTGACTCGGGGTACTCCAACGTCGTGAGCTTCCGGACGAAGGCGCCGCTGTACGCGTTCGACTTCCAGCTCGCGGGCAACGTCGTCGAGCCGGGCTACCTCGAGGTCAACGAGAACACTCGCTACACCGAGGCGCTCGGCTACGGGTGGACCGCCGCCGGGCCCGGTGGGCGCGACCGCGGCATCGCCTTCGATCCCGTCCCGTCCGCCCTGCTGCGCGACTTCGCGCTGCCGGGCACGGGGAACACCTTCGTCGTCGACCTGCCGCCGGGGACGTACTCGGTCACGGCCCTGTACGGCGACATGATCGGGACGGCGCGGCTCGCTGTGACGCTCGAGGGTGTCACGTACGGCAGCACGACGGGCGGCCGCGGCAACCTCAGCACGAAGGCCATGCAGCCGGTGACCGTCCTGGACGGTCAGCTCACGATGGTGGCCGACGGCTGGCTGAACGGGCTCGAGATCACGCCGCTGCAGTACGCGCCGGCCGACCTCACGCTCGACGACGTCACGATCGACGGCACGGACGTCGCCGTCAGCCTGTCCTGGGCGGCGGCGGCCGAGGCCGACGGGTACCGCGTGTACCGGCAGACGGCGGGGGCGACGTCCCCGGCGCTGGTCGGGACGGTGACGGACACGTCGTTCGTCGACCGGACGGCGGCGGTCGGGCAGGTCTACAGCTACAAGGTGGTCTCGATCGACGCGATCGGCAGCGAGTCCGTTGCCAGCAACGTCGTCGAGGTCACGACGGTCGACCCGGACGTCCCGACGGCCGCGACGCCGACCGGTCTGACGGTGACCGACGAGGCGAAGCACCTCGTGAGCCTGGCCTGGGAGGGCGTTGAGGGCGCGCTGTTCTACCAGGTCTACCGGGCCGCGTCGGCCGACGGCGAGCTCGAGCTCATCGGCAGCTCGACCACCCCGAGCTACGACGACACCGACGTGCTCACGACGATCCCGTTCCACTACGCGGTCGCCTCCGTGAACGCGGGCGGCGTCTCGGAGCTGTCGGACACCGTCGCGTCGGCCGGCGAGACCGTGCTGGTGCGGCAGGCCGAGAACCTCGACCGGGCGCCGGTCGCGGTCGCGGTCGACGGCGGCGTCTACCTCGGGTGGCGCCTGCTCGGCCTGGACCCGCTGCACCTCGGTTTCCACGTCTACCGCGACGGGGCGCGGGTCACCGCCAGCCCGATCACGGACACGACCAACGTGCTGGACGAGGACGGGACCGCCGACTCCACCTACCGGATCGCCGCCGTCGTCGACGGGGTGCAGCGGTGGGTGACGGAGGAGTTCGGGGTGTGGGACGACCAGACCCTCGACGTCGCGCTGAACAAGCCGGCCGACGCCTACACGAAGGACGGTCAGCCCTACTCCTACCGGGCGAACGACGTGTCGGTCGGTGACGTCGACGGCGACGGGCAGTACGAGCTCATCGTCAAGTGGGACCCGTCCAACTCGCGGGACAACTCCCAGGCCGGCTACACGGGCAAGGTCTTCGTCGACGCCTACGAGCTCGACGGGACCCAGCTCTGGCGGATCGACCTCGGCGTCAACATCCGGGCGGGCGCGCACTACACCCAGTTCCAGGTGTTCGACTACGACGGCGACGGCCGGGCCGAGGTCGCCATGAAGACGGCCGACGGCACGCTCGACGGCGTCGGCACGTTCATCGGCGACCCCGGGGCCGACTACCGCAACTCCTCCGGCTACGTCCTCGACGGCCCCGAGTTCCTCACGATCTTCGACGGGGCGACGGGCGCGGCGATCGACACGGTCGAGTACACGCCGGCCCGCGGGGCGGTCAGCGCCTGGGGCGACGCGTACGGCAACCGGGTCGACCGGTTCCTCGCCGGGACGGCCTACCTCGATGGCGAGCACCCCTCGCTCGTCACCGCACGCGGCTACTACACGCGCACCGCGCTGACCGCGTACGACTTCGACGGCGAGCGGCTCGTGGAGCGCTGGCGGTTCGACACCGACGAGGCGGGGTCGCAGTACGAGCACCAGGGCAACCACCAGCTCGCGGTGGCCGACGTCGACGGCGACCAGAAGGACGAGATCGTCTACGGCTCGATCACGTTCGACGACGACGGCACGGTGCTCTACAACACCGGTCTCGGGCACGGGGACGCGCTGCACGTGTCCGACCTCGACCCGAGCCGGCCGGGGCTGGAGGTGTTCGCGGTCCACGAGGCCCCGGGCAGCAACGGCAACCGGATCGCGACGTTCCGCGACGCGGCGACGGGCGAGGTCATCTGGTCCGTCCCGGGCACCCGGGACACCGGGCGGGGAGCCGCCGGCGACATCGACCCCCGCTACGCGGGTGCCGAGGCGTGGAACATCTCCGACGGTGGTGCGTGGAACGACGTGGCGGGCTTCCTGCACGCGGCGGACGGAACGCTCATCACCAACGACATCCCGGCGGCGAACTTCGTCACCTGGTGGGACGGCGACCTGCTGCGCGAGATCACGGACCACGACTGGACGGAGGAGACCCGGACGGGCGTCCCGACGATCTCGAAGTGGGACTACGAGAACGGCCGGGAGGTGGAGATCTACCGCGCCGACGGCACGCTCACGAACAACGACACGAAGGGCAACCCCGCCCTGCAGGCCGACCTGTTCGGGGACTGGCGCGAGGAGATCGTCACGCGGCTGGACGACTCCTCCGCGCTGCGGATCGCCACGACCGTGGACCTGACCGACCACCGGCTGCGCACGCTGCAGTCCGACCCGGTCTACCGCCTCGCCGTCGCGTGGCAGAACACCGCCTACAACCAGCCCCCGCACACGTCGTACTTCCTCGGCGTCGGGATGGACACGCCGCCGGCGCCGTCGATCGCGTACGTCGGCGACGGGGTCGCGACGCCGGAGGTCGGGCTGCCGACCGTGGCGATCACGGGCGGCGGGGGTACGGCGAGCACCGTCGAGCCGCTCGTCGTCACGGGGACCGCGCAGCCCGGTGACACGGGCTGGAGGGACGACGCGGCCGTGGTCGCCGTCGTGCTCAGGGACGGTGACGGGCGCGAGGTCCTCGGTCTGACCGCGCCGGTCGCCGACGGTGCCTGGTCGACGACGTTCGACGTCTCGGCCCTGCCGTCCGGCTCGTACACGATCGAGGCGAGCGTCAGCTCGACGGGGACGGGCGACGCCTCGGCCACCGCCGAGCTGGAGCTGAGGGCGCCCGGCGACCCGTCGGGTGAGCCCTCGGGAGAGCCGTCCGGTGAGCCCTCCGGTGAGCCGACGGGTGGACCCTCCGGTGAGCCGACGGACGGCTCGTCGACGTCGCCGACGGGCGGGTCGTCGGTGTCGCCGAGCGGCTCCGCGTCGACGCCGGGAGGGGGCTCCATGCCCGGAACCGGTGTCGCCGTCGGGCTGCTGGTGACGCTCGCGCTCGGCGCGCTGGCCGCCGGGGCCGTGCTCGTCGCGCGCCGCAGGAGGCTCACGGCCTAGCCGAGGAGATCCCCCGACCGGGGCGGATCGCCGGCCCACGCGGCCGGCCGGTCCGCCCCGGTCGGCCGCACGACGTCGCTCGCCCGCGCGGGCACGTCCGGGACATGACACGGGCGCTGGTCCCGACCATCCGATGGTCGGGACCAGCGCCCGTGTCGTGCTGTCGTGGGTGCGACGCGCCGCTACTCGGCCGCGGACTCCGCGGGGGTGCCGGCGTCCGCCCCGCCGCCGCTGCCACCGCGGCGACGACGGCGACGACGCGGCTTGCCGCCGCCCTCACCGTCGCCGGTGGTGCGCTCGGACCGGTCGGGCAGCTCGATGCTGACACCGCCGACCTCGACGCCGCTCGTGGCGCCCGACGCGTCCGACCCGCTCTCCGGGCCGGAGCCGTCCCGGCGACGGCGGCGTCGCGGACGACGCTCGCCCTCCTCGCCCGTCTCGGCCCGGCGCTCGCGCGCCGGACCGCGCGACCCGCCGTCGCGGGAGCCGCCGTCACGCGACCCGCCGTCACGACGGCCGTCCCGCTGGCCGCCGTCGCGCGAGCCGGGGCCGCCCTTGCCACCGCGCTTGCCGGTCTCGCCCAGGTCCTCGAGCGTCTCGGCGCCGAGGCCGGCGCGCGTGCGCTCGGAGCGCGGCAGCCGGCCCTTCGTCCCCTCGGGGATGTCGAGGTCGGTGAAGAACGACGGCGTCGAGGAGTAGGTCTCCGGCGGCTCGGGGACGCCGAGCTCGAGTGCCTTGTCGATGAGCGACCACTTCGGGATGTCGTCCCAGTCGACGAAGGTCACGGCCGTGCCCGTGTTGCCGGCGCGGCCGGTGCGCCCGACGCGGTGCAGGTAGGTCTTGTCGTCGTCGGGGCACTGGTAGTTGACGACGTGGGTGACGTCGTCGACGTCGATGCCGCGCGCCGCGACGTCGGTCGCGACGAGCACGTCGACCTTCCCGTTGCGGAAGGCGCGCAGCGCCTGCTCCCGGGCGCCCTGGCCGAGGTCGCCGTGGATGGCGGCCGCGGCGAACCCGCGCTCGGTCAGCTCGTCGGCCACCTTGGCCGCCGTCCGCTTCGTGCGCGTGAAGACGATGGTCAGACCCCGGCCCCTGGCCTGGAGCATCCGGCTCAGCATCTCGACCTTGTCGAGCGCGTGCGCGCGGTAGACGAGCTGCTTGATCGCCTTGAGGGTGACACCGTCGTCGTTCGGGTCGTGGGCCCGGATGTGGGTCGGCTGCGTCATGTAGCGACGCGCGAGCGCGACGACGGCGCCCGGCATCGTCGCGGAGAACAGCATCGTGTGCCGCGTCGGGGGCGTGGAGCCGAGGATGCGCTCGACGTCGGGAAGGAAGCCGAGGTCGAGCATCTCGTCGGCCTCGTCGAGCACGACGGTCTTGACGTGCGACAGGTCGAGGTGGCGCTGCTTGAGCAGGTCGATCATCCGGCCGGGCGTCCCGACGACGACCTCGACGCCGCGCGTCAGCTGCTCGATCTGCGGCTCGTACGCGCGACCGCCGTAGACCTGCGCGATCCGGACCTTGCGGCGGCGCGAGGCCGTCATGAGGTCGCCGGCCACCTGGACCGCGAGCTCGCGGGTCGGCACGACGACGAGGGCCTGCGGCTTGCCGGCGGCCGGCACGTCGTCGAAGCCGTCCTCGCCCGGGGCGATGACGTTCTGGAGCAGCGGGACGCCGAAGCCCAGTGTCTTGCCGGTCCCGGTCTTGGCCTGGCCGATGATGTCGTGCCGCTGGAGCGCGACGGGCAGCGTCAGGGACTGGATCGGGAACGGGTGGATGATCCCGACGTCGGCGAGGGAGCCGACGATGGCCTCGTCGACGCCGAAGTCGGCGAAGGTCTTGAGGGGCTCGGGGGCGACGGGCGCCGCAGCGTCCGCGCCATCGGCGGCGGCGGTGTCGGTCGTGTCGTCGAGGGCGACGTCCGTGACGTCGATGCTCTCGGTGGGGTCGGTGGTGGGCTCGGTCATGCTGGGAAGCGGTCCGCTCTCGTGCGCGGCGCGGCGGACGGTGGGTCGCGTCGTCGGAGGGACCGCGACGCGCGTCGGCCACGCGCTGGTGGGGGTAGCCGATCGCGGAGTTCTGCCCGGAACGGGCGGGGTCAAGCAGGGTTGCGGGCGACCGGGCAACCGTTGTCGGTCTCAGTCTAGTCGCGGTGAGTCGGCCGCGACCACGGTGGGGCCGGATGGTGCGGGCGATGCGGGGCCGTGGTGGTCACGGCGTCGGCGGTGGCCACGGTGGAGCCGGGTGGTGCGAGGGATGCGGTCCAGGGGTGGTCACGGTGTCGGCGGTGGCCACGACCGGGCCACGCCGGGCGGTCGGAACCGATGCGGACCGGCGTGGACCGGGCCGCGCGCGGGAGCGCCGTCGGTCTACGCTGACCCGCATGACTTCCCCCGTCGACGCCCGGACCGACGCCGCGGCCGTGACCGAGGCGTTCGCGCTCCTCATCGCCGGCGAGCTGGTCGCGTTCGCGCGCCTCGCCGACGACGCCGCCAACGCCCCCGAGCTGCGCGCCCGGATCACGCTGAGCCGGATGGCGGCCGCGGACCTGGAGCCGATGGCGGGTCTGGAGGAGCACGTGCTCGGTCTCGGGGTCGACGCGCCCGTCCTGGAGGAGCAGACGTGGCAGTTCCGCGAGCTGCTCGCGGAGATCGACGCCCGCACCGTCCCGCGCGACTGGTGGGAGCGCCTCGTTCGGACCTACATCGGGTACGGCGTGTTCGCCGACCTGGAGCGCGAGGTCGTGACGGGGCTGTCGGGCGCGGCCGGCGAGCTCGGGCGCTCGGCGCTCGCTGACGGCTCGCTCACCGACGTCACGGTCGCCATGCTGCGTCCGGCGATCGAGGCGGACCCGCAGCTCGGCGCGCGCCTCGCGCTGTGGGGACGTCGCGTGGTCGGGGAGGCGCTCGGCGTCGCCTCGCGGCTCCTGCACTCACGGCCGGTGCTCGCCCGGCTCGTCGGGATCCCGGTCGGGACGCCCGGGGCGGCGGACGCGCTCGCCGCCGTCCTCGGCCGGCTCACGAGCGAGCACGCGCGCCGGATGAAGCGGCTCGACCTCACGGCCTGAGCCCGGGCCGAGGCCGAGGCGGGGCCGGGTCCGTCGGACGGTGCGGCCGGTGGCCGGTCGGTCAGGCGGTGCCGAAGCCGACCCGGCGCTGCTCCTCGGCGCCGATCTCGACGTAGCCGAGCGACTCGGTCGGGACGACGATCCGGCGTCCGCGGATGTCCTCCAGGTCGAGGACGGACCCGTCGAGGGCCTTGGTGATCTCGGCCGCGACCTCGTCGGCGGACAGGGGGGACTCGAACGTCAGCTCGCGGGCGACCTGACGGATTCCGATCGTGATCTCCATGTCGGTCATCGTAGGCAGGCGCGCCCGTCCGACCGGCCCCGCGGGAGCCCTGTTCGCTCGCGGCGCACCGGCAACGGCCGGGTCCCCGGCCGCGCGTCAGGATGTCGGTGGTTCGTGGTGAGATCGGAGACATGACGACGACACCGGTGCTCACGCCGCCGGGGCGGGTGAGCGACCCGGCCCGGTCGGTCGTCGTCGACGCCGTCCTCACGGGCGGCCACCACGTCGTCTACGGGGCGCCCGGCAGCGGGAAGTCGACCACGGCGGTCGAGCTGCTCGCCACGCTCGCGGAGCGCGAGGACGTCGGCCTCGACGAGGTCCTGCTGCTCGCGCCGACCCGGCAGGCGGCCACCCGGCTGCGCGACGCGGTCAGCCGACGGCTGGCCCGGACCACCGGGCGGGTCGTCGCGCGAACGCCGGCGTCGTTCGCGTTCTCGCTGCTGCGCCAGCGCGCGGCGCTGCTCGGCGAGGCGCCTCCCATGCTGCTCACCGGGGCCGACCAGGACGCGGCGCTCGCGGACCTGCTCGCCGGCCACACGGCCGGCGAGGGGCGGGATCCGGGCTGGCCCGCCGACGTCCCGGCCGAGGCCCTCGGGCTCGCGACGTTCCGGCACGAGCTGCGGGACGTGCTCATGCGTGCGGCCGAGGCGGGCTGGGACGGCGCCGACCTCGCCGAGATGGGGCGTCGCCACGGGCGCCCGGCGTGGGTCGCGTGCGGTCGGGTCATGGCGGAGTACGACGAGGTGACCCGGCTCGGTGAGACGACCCCGGACCGCGGGACCCGGTACGACGTCGCGGGCATCGTCGACGAGGCGGCGCGTGCGCTCGACGCGTGGGACCTGGACCTGCCGCGGCACCCGCGGCCGCGGTGGCGCGTCGTGGTGCACGACGACTACCAGGACGCCACGATGGCGACCGCCCGCCTGCTCGAGGTGCTCGCGCGGGACGGGGCGCGGATCGTCGTGCTGGGCGACCCGGACACGGCCGTCCAGACGTTCCGCGGCGGCCTGCCGGCTCTGCTCGAGGAGGCGACGCGCGAGCCGGCCCCGCGCGTCGGCGGCGACGTGCTCGGCGGGGACGTCATCGACGGGGGCGCGGGCGGCGACGGTGGCGGCGCGAGCGCGGGCGGCGGCTGGCCGATGATCCGCACCGCCGGTGCCTTCGGCGCGCGACGGCACCTGCTGCCGACGGTGTGGCGTGGCGACGAGCTGCTGCGGACCGTCGTCGAGGCGGCGACGGACGGCCTGCCCGCGCTGGGCGAGACGGCGCGGCGACGAAGCCGCGCGGCGGACGGAGCCGCGTCGCGCGGGGAGCGCGGCCCGCGGGGCGCTGCCCGACCGGACCCCGCCGCGGTGAGCGACGCAGACCGGAGCGCGGGCGCGGATCGGGGCTCCAGCGTCGAGGTCGCGGTGACGGCGAGCATCGGCGAGGAGGGCCGGCTCGTCGCCCACCACCTGCGTCGGCACCGACTCGCCGGGGGCATCGGCTGGGACCGGATGGCCGTGCTGGCCCGGTCGAGCGGGCAGCTCGCGGCCCTGCGACGGGGACTGCGGGCCGCCGGCGTTCCCGTGGCGGTGAGCCGGGACGTGCCGCTCGCGGCGGAGCAGGCCGTGCGCCCCCTGCTGCGGGTGCTCGAGGTGCTGACCGAGGAGACGCTGGGCGCGGAGGCCGCGGCCGAGCTGCTGCTCTCGCCGCTCGGCGGGCTGGACCCGGTCGGCCTGCGCGCCCTGCGCCGTGCCCTGCGGGCGCACGAGGTGCGCTCCGGTGGCCGCCGCCCGAGCGACGAGCTGCTGATCGAGGCGATCGAGTCGCCCGACGGCGTGCTGCCGGAGCTGCGCGTCGCGGAGCCGGCGCGCCGGGCCGTCGAGCGCGTGGCCCGGATGCTCGGCTCGGGTGCGCGCGCCCTCGACGGGCCTGGGGACGTCGAGTCCGTGCTCTGGGCGGTGTGGGAGGCCAGCGGACGGGCCGAGCCGTGGCGCCGACTCGCGCTGGGCGACGGCGTCTCGGCCGAGCGCGCCCACGCGGACCTCGACGCGGTCGTCGCGCTGTTCCGCGCCGCCGAGGGCTTCGCCGAGCGACGCGAGGGCGGGCGCCCGCACCAGTTCCTCGAGTACCTGCGCGCGCAGGACTTCGCGACCGACACGCTCGCCGGGACGGGGGAGCGGGAGGCGGTCGAGGTGCTGACGGTCGCCTCGGCGGCCGGCCGGGAGTGGGACGTCGTCGTGGTCGCGGGTGTTCAGGAGGACGTCTGGCCCGACCTGCGGCTGCGCACGCGGCTGCTCGACCCGGTGGGTGTCAGCGACCTCGCGACCGGCCGCGGCGCGGGACCCGTGCGCCCGATCGACGCGCGCCGCGCGGTGCTGTGGGACGAGCGGCGGCTGTTTGCCTCGGCCGTCTCCCGGACGCACCGCCACCTGCTCGTGACCGCCGTGCAGGACAACGACACGCGTCCCTCCGTGTTCCTCGACGTCGTCGACCCGCGCGACCCGCTGAGCGACGAGCTGCGTCCGACGGTCGCGGCCCCGCCGGCGCTCGACCTGCGCGGGCTCGTCGCCCGCCTGCGGCGCGAGGTGCTGGACGCCGCGAGGGAGACCGTGCGGGCGGAGGCCACCGCACACTCCGGTGCCTCGGGTGCGGCCGGCGGCGCCGGAGCCGCGAGGGGAGCCGCGGCTGCCTCGCTGCTCGCGACGCTCGCCCGGGCCGGCGTCCCGGGGGCCGACCCGCGGGAGTGGTGGGGTCGGGCGGCCTCGACCGATGCGCCGGCCTGGGGGCCGCAGGAGCCCGTCCCGGTCCGCCCGTCCTCCCTCGTCATGCTCGGGACCTGCTCGCTGCGCTGGGCGCTCGAGGCGGCTGGCGCCCAGGCGGGGTCGTCGCTCGACGCCGACGTCGGCACGCTGGTCCACGCCATCGCGGCCGAGCTGCCCGAGGGCACGCGCGAGGAGATGCTCGCCGAGCTCGATGCGCGGTGGGACACCCTCCGGCTGCCGGACACCTGGGCCGGTCGGCGGCGGCGCGAGGAGGCGGAGCGGATGATCGGGCTCCTCGCCGCGTACGTCGCGGGGATCCCCCGCGGCAGCGTGGAGACCGAGGTCGCGTTCGAGGTCCGGATCGGGCGAGCCGACCTCGTCGGGCGCGTCGACCGGATCGAGCGAACCGGGGACGGCGGGGCGCGCATCGTCGACCTCAAGACCGGCAAGAGCCCCATCCCCGTCGCGGAGGCGGACGCCCACGCGCAGCTCGCCGCCTACCAGGCCGCCGTCGCGGCCGGAGGCTTCGGTGACGACGTCCACGCCGACGGCGCCCGGCTCGTGTACGTCGGTGGTGCGCGGAGGGCCGCGGCGATCCGCGACCAGGCGGCGCCCGAGGACGACTGGCCCGCCCGGCTCGTCGCGGAGGCGGCGGAGACCATGGCGTCCGCCGAGTTCCTCGCTACGACCGGGTCGCAGTGCCAGACGTGCCCCGTGCGCACGAGCTGCCCGGCCCGGCCGAGCGGCGACCGGGTGGTGGGGCGATGAGCGCCCGGGACGTCGCGACCGTCGAGGGCAGCGCCGGCGGGGGCGGTGTCCGCGCGGTCTCCGGTGCGGAGGGCGTGCGGCTCGGCGCGGTCGAGCTGGCCGCGCTGCTGGGCACCAACCGGCCGACGGACGAGCAGATCGCCGTCATCGAGGCGCCGCTGGAGCCGCTGCTCGTGGTCGCCGGCGCCGGCTCGGGCAAGACCGCCACGATGACGGACCGGGTGGTCTGGCTCGTGGCGAACGGCCTCGTCGAGCCAGCCGAGGTGCTCGGTCTCACGTTCACCCGCAAGGCGGCGGCCGAGCTCGCGAGCCGCGTCGAGAAGCGCCTGCGCCTGCTCGCCCGGGAGCTGCCGGAGCTGTTCGGCCCGGCCGACTCCGGTGTGGACTGGGTGACCCAGCGGCCCCGCATCTCCACCTACAACGCCTACGCCGCGGCACTCGTCCAGGACCACGGCCTGCGGCTCGGCATCGAGGCCGACCTCACGCTGCTCACCGAGGCCGGTCGCCTCCAGCTCGCCAGCGAGGTGGTCGACCGCTGGGCCGGCCAGCTCGACACCCCCCTGGCGGTCAGCACCGTCGTCGGGGCGGTGGCGTCCCTCGCCGGGGAGATGAGCGAGCACCTGCTCGACCCCGACGCGGTGGCGCGGCGGCTGCGCGAGATCGCGCTCGAGCTCGCGTCGGCCGAGCCGGCGGGGAGCAAGCGCGTCCCGTACGCGGACGTGCAGAAGGTCATCGACTCGCTCGAGGCGCGCGCGCAGCTCATGCCGCTCATCGCCGAGATGCAGCGACTCAAGCGGGAGCGCGGCGCCATCGACTTCGCCGACCAGGTCGCGGCCGCGGCGCGCCTCGGCCGCGAGTTCCCGCTCGTCGCGGCACGGGAGCGGGAGACGGCGCGCGTCGTCCTGCTCGACGAGTACCAGGACACCTCCGTCGCCCAGCTCGAGATGCTGCGCGGGCTGTTCGGCGACGGGCACCCCGTGACGGCCGTCGGCGACCCCCACCAGGGCATCTACGGCTGGCGAGGGGCGTCGGCCGGGTCGCTCCTGTCGTTCCCCGAGCACTTCCCCCGGGCGGACGGCGAGCCGGCGCGGCTCGCCACGCTCTCCACGTCGTGGCGCAACGACGAGGCGATCCTCGCCGCGGCCAACGAGACGTCGGCACCGCTGCGCGCCAGCACGCGCCTCGCGGTGCCGGAGCTGCGCGCGCGACCGGGGGCCGGCCCCGGCGAGGTGCGCTGGCTCTACGCGGCGGACACCGAGGCCGAGACCGCGGCCATGGCGCGCGCCATCGCGCAGCGCTGGCGTCCCGGGCACGGTACGGCGGCCGTCCTGTGCCGCAAGCGCGCCTGGTTCGAGCCGCTGCGCGCCGCGTTCGCTGCGCTCGGCGTTCCGGCCCAGGTGGTCGGGCTCGCCGGCCTGCTCGAGACGCCGGCGGTGAGCGACGTCCGGGCCGCGCTGACCGCGGCGTTCGACCCGTCGCGCGGCGACGCGCTCGCCCGGCTGCTCACCGGTCCGGCGTTCCGGCTCGGGATCGCCGACCTGCTCGCGCTCCAGTCGCTCGCGCGCGAGCGGACGGCCGGCCGGGGCGAGGGCGCCGGACGACGCGAGGAGGCCGAGAACGCCTCGATCGTCGAGGCGCTGGACGTGCTGCCGGAGCCCGGCTGGCGGGCCGGCGACGGACGGGAGCTGAGCGCGGCCGGCCACGCCCGGCTCGTCGAGGCGCGGACGCTCGTGCGGCAGATCCGCTCGCTCGCCCACCTGGGCCTGGCCGACCTCGTCGTCGCCGTCGAGCAGCTCCTCGGCCTCGACCTGGAGCTCGTGGCTCACGGCGGTGCCGGCCGGCGCGGTCGGGCCGACCTCGACGAGCTGGTCGACGTCGCCGCCGACTTCGAGGCCGGTGCCACCGCGCCGACGCTCGGCGGCTTCCTCGCGTACCTCGACGCGGCGCAGGAGCACGAGCGCGGGCTCGACGTCCCGGCGGGCGAGCCCGACCCCGCGCGGGTCCAGATCCTCACGATGCACGCGGCGAAGGGGCTCGAGTGGAGCGTCGTCGGCGTCGTCGGCCTCGCGGAGAAGGAGTTCCCCGGGCTCGGCGGGTCCGTCGACGAGCCCACGAGCAGCGGCTGGCTCACGGCGCTCGACGCGCTGCCCTACGAGCTGCGGGGGGACGCCGACCACCTGCCCGACCTCGGGGGCGAGCCCGGGGCGACCCACAGGGACGTCGACGAGGCGCGCGAGCGGTTCCGGGTGGAGGACGGCGCGCGGGCGCTGCGCGAGGAGCGCCGGCTCGCCTACGTCGCGTTCACCCGGGCCGAGCGCAGCCTCGTCCTGTCCGGATCGTGGTGGAGCACCCGCAAGGAGCCGGACGCGCCGAGCCGGTTCCTCCTCGCCCTCGTGCGCGAGGGACTCGCGCAGCCGGTCGACGGGGTCGAGCCCGAGGTGCTGGACGGGCCGCCCGAGCGCCCGGAGTCGGCCGCGAGCCGGCCGGTCGTCTGGCCGGTCGAGCAGGACCCGGACGAGACGGCCGCCCTGCGGCGCGCGCAGCGGATGGTCGAGCTGGCCGACCCCGTGGACCTGGTGATCCCGGGTCGCGCCGGCGACCCCGAGGCGCCGGACCGCGATCCTGCTGCCGCGGAGCGCTCGTCGGTGGCTCCGGGCACTCCGGTCGGCCCGGGAGCGCCGGACGACCGGGCGGCGGGAGCGCCGGACGACCGGGCGGCGGCCGTCGCCGGCGTTCCCTCCCCGCCCCCCGTGACGTGGGGCGACGCGGGAGAGGACGCGCTGGTCGCGCGGTGGCGGTGGGAGGCCGGGGCGCTGCTCGCGGAGCGCGACCTCGCCTCCGGCGGGCGCGTCGTGACGGCACCCGAGCACCTGTCGGCCTCCGCCGTCGTCGCGCTGGCGAGCGACCCCGAGACCTTCGCGCGGGACCGCCGCCGACCGATGCCGACGCCGCCGCGCGCCGCGGCCCGTCGAGGTACCCGCTTCCACGCCTGGCTGGAGCGGCACTACTCCCGCGCGGCGCTGATCGACGTCGACGAGCTGGTGGGCGAGGAGATCGGGTCCGACGAGGAGCTCGAGGCGCTCCGCGAGGCCTTCCTCGCCTCACCCTGGGCGCAGCGCGAGCCGATCGCGATCGAGGAGGACGTGACGACCCCGGTCGCGGGCGTCGAGATCCGGTGCCGGATCGACGCGGTGTTCCCCGGCGGTCCCGGGGAGGACTGCGACGTGCACATCGTGGACTGGAAGACGGGTCACGAGCCCGCCGGTGAGCGTGCCCGCCGCGCCCGCGAGCTGCAGCTCGCGATGTACCGGCTGGGCTGGTCGCGGCTGCACGGCATCCGGCTCGAGCGGATCGCCGCATCCTTCCACTACGTCGGCGAGGGCGTCACGCTGGCGGCCCCGCGGCTGGGGGAGGAGGAGGTCACCGACCTGCTCGAGCGTCACCTCGCCGAGCTGGCGTCGCTCGGGTCCGGGGGGAGCGGTTGAAGCAGCGTCCGGATCGGCCGGTCCCCGCCGTCCCTAGTCCGCGTGGCGGCGCCGGGCCCGCCCCCGGACGATCGTGCCGTTGGTCGGCAGGGAACCCTCGAACGTCAGGCGCACCGCGTCGGCGTGGGTGACGTCGGGATGGTCGATCGCCTGGAGGTGGAGGTGGGGCTCGGTGCTGTTGCCCGAGTTGCCACAGCGGGCGACCGCGTCCCCGACCCGGACCCGCTGACCGGGTGCGACCTCGATGCTGTCTCGCTGCAGGTGACACAGCGCGACGACGACGCCGCCGCTGTCGATCAGGACGTGGTTCCCGGCGAGCGCAGCCCATCCCGCGGCTGCTCGGCGGCGCTGGGTCAGCGCGTACCGGATCGAGGGCAGGCCGCGATGGGCGGGATGGTCGGGCTCGCCGTCGTGAACCTTCAGGACGATGCCCTCGACGGGGGCGAGGATCGGACGACCGAAGCCGGGGAACCGTTCGGCGGCCTCGGAGCGCACGAGCGAGCGTGGTCCGACCGGTGCCGTGCGGCCCGAGTCCGACACCGGCACGAAGTCGATGGCGTAGGCCGTGGCAAAGGCCGACGTGCCGTGGCTGGGAACGCGGTTCGCCGGGCTGTTCCGGACGAGCCAGGCGCCGGTGAAGGGGAAGGCGACGTCGATCGAGGCGGGCGCCCCGTCGCGGCTCCGATCGCCGGGGCGATGTGGCCGACTCATCGTTCGGCGACCACGTCGAGCAGCCCGACCTGCCTGTGGGTGATCCCGATCCGCTCGACGCGCTCCGAGAACCCCCGCGTGAGCCTCGCACCGAGCGGGCCGGGCCGGAAGCACGCCGCGGTCGTGATCGCCTCGCCGTCGTCCTCGCTCACATCCCCACGGTACTGAGATGCATCGTTCAGGTCTGAACGATCGGGCGGCGAACGATCGTGCCCTGGTGGATCGCCGTGCTGCTCTGGCGGCCTTCGGGCGGCGTCACCCGCGGGAGGACGGCGAGTCGGTGCCGTCCGACGACGGCCTCCGCGACGAGGACGCCCGGCCTACTCCGGGTACCCGGGACCGGCGGAGCTGACGGCGTCGGCCAGCTCCGTGAGCATCTCCTCGGCGTCGGCGACGACGGTCCGGTCACCCGCGCGCACGCCGTGCAGGAGCCAGCGCCCGAGCGCGAGCTCGGAGTAGAGCTGCGCGCGGACGAGGAGCTGCGCGTCGCTGCCGGCGGCGCGGTGCAGGTCGTAGGACTCCAGCACGGACTCCAGCGCGTCCTCCGGCGCCGCCGCCACGAGCCAGCCCAGGTCGACGGCCGGGTCCCCGACGTGCGCCGAGACGAAGTCGGTCATCGCCGTGACCTGGCCACTCTCGGTGAGCACGCGGTCGGAGGCGAGGTCGCCGTGCACGACGGCCGGCCGGAAGCGCCAGCTCCGCACGTCCTCCAGCGCCTCCTCCCACCGGCGCAGCAGCACGGTCGGCACGCGCCGCGAGGCCGCCATCTCGTCCAGCTCAGCGAGCAGTCGCGTGCGGCACTCGGCCGCGTCGTAGGTCGGCAGGTCGACCGCGGTGACGGCGGCCACGTCCACCTCGTGCAGCGCGGCGAGCGCGGCACCGAGGGATGCGGCCAGCCCGGGGCCGGGTCGCAGCGTCGACAGGTCGAGCTCCCGGCCCGTGAGGGCACGGTGCACGACGGCGCGGCCGGCGTCGTCGATCTCGGCGAACCCCGCGGGAACGGCGAGCGCGAACGGGAGGTGCTCGCGGGCGAGCAGCCGCAGCAGCTCGGACTCGGCCATCATCGCGGCGCCGGTCGCCGCGTCGCGCGGGGCCCGCACGATCCAGCTCCCGCCGTCGGAGTCGAGGACTCCCGTGATCTCGACCGTCGGCGTCACGATCCGCGGCCGCCGCGTGGCCACCGCCTCGAGGCCGGGGACGGCCACGGTCGCCAGCGCCGCGAGGAACGGCGCCGACCAGCGGGGCGTGAGATGTCCGGACACGGGGTCAACGCTACTTGCCCGGTCGACCCGGCGTAACGTGACCACGCGTGGACCCCTTTGCCATGCCCGGCCCGAGGCCCCCGGCACTGCCCGAGCCGCTGGCGCTCAACCGCGCGAGCATCGACCGCGCGGGCATCGAGCGGACGGCGCCCGGGACGCTGGAGGCCGCGCTCGCCGATCCCGCGACCCGGGTCCTCCTCGTCGACGGCGCGCGCGTCGCGATCCTCCGCGAGCCGGACGGCGACGGCGTCGGTGCGCCGCGGCTCGCGCTCGTCGGCCCGGCGGCTCGGCGCGGCGAGGGGGAGACCTTCTACCTCGGCCGCGACGACGCGGGCGCCTACGTCGCGTGGAGCTGCGACCTGGACGAGGCGCTGCCGGACGCCCCGACGGTGTCACCGGCCGGGCCGCCCGGGACGAGGGACCGCGCGCCCGGGGGCGTGACGATCGCGTCGCTGCGGGACGTCGGACACCTCCTGGACGATCGCGACACGGGACTCGCGACGGCGGCGGTCGCGCTGTCGCAGTGGCGTCGCACGCACCGGCACTGCCCGCGGTGCGGGGCGCGGACCCGGCTCGTCGAGGGCGGCTGGGCCGCGCGGTGCGACGTCGACGGTCACGTGGTCTACCCGCGGACCGACCCCGCCGTCATCATGGCGGTCCACGACGGGACCGGGCGGATCCTCCTCGCCCGCTCGGTGGCGTGGCCGGAGCGTCGGCGCTCGGTGCTCGCCGGCTTCGTCGAGGCGGGCGAGGCGCCAGAGGCCGCGGTGCGGCGCGAGGTGGCCGAGGAGGTCGGGCTCGAGATCGGCCGCGTCGCGTACGCGGGCGCGCAGCCGTGGCCGTTCCCGGCCTCGCTCATGCTCGGGTTCCACGCGTGGGTCGCCGGCCCGCCGGGCGACGAGCGCGTCGTCGACCGCGCCGACGTGCCGGACCCGGCACCCGACGGCATCGAGATCACGCACGCCGACTGGTTCACCCGCGAGGAGCTGGCGGCGGAGCTCGCGGACGGGAGCGTCCGGCTGCCGATGCGGACGTCGATCGCGCTCGCGCTCGTCGAGTCCTGGTACGGCCGGGAGCTCCCGGCGGGGTGACGCGTGCGCCGGCTGATGGCGAGTGCTCGGCCGAGGCCGTTCGTCCGGCACACTGACCCGGTGAGCCAGCGTCCCGTCCTGCACCTGATGGTCGGGCTCCCGGGTGTGGGCAAGACGACGCTGGCGCGTCGGATCGAGGCGGAGGACCGCGCGCTCCGGCTCACCCCCGACGAGTGGATGCTGCCGCTGTTCGGCCACCACGACCCGGACGGGAAGCGCACCGTCCTCGAGGGCCGCTTCATCGCGACCGCGTACCAGGCGTTGCGCGGCGGCCTCTCGGTGGTCCTCGACCTCGGCTGCTGGAGCCCGCACGAGCGGTTCGCGATCCGCGACGTGGCGGAGCGCGCGGGTGCGCGGTTCGAGCTGCACGTCCTGGAGGTGCCGGAGCCCGTGCGTCGTGAGCGCGCCGCCGCGCGGCAGCGCCGCGATCCGACGGCGCACTTCCCGATCTCCGACGCGGAGCACGACGCCTACCTGGCCTCGTTCCAGCGCCCGGGCGTCGACGAGCTCGACGGCCGGCCGCTCCCGGCGCCACCCGCGCCGTTCCCGAGCTGGGCGGCGTGGGCGTCGGACAACTGGCCGTCGCTCCCGCGGCTGGACCAGGCGGAGGGCGACGGCTCCGGGTGGTGACGCGCGTCCCGGTGTCGGGTCAGGACGCGGAGAGCGCCGCCTTCACCTGGGCGACCGACGGGTTCGTGAGGGCCGAGCCGTCGGGGAAGAGCACCGTCGGCACCGTCTGGTTGCCGCCGTTGACGGACTCGACGAACTCCGCGGTCCCCGGGACCTCCTCGATGTTGACCTCGGTGTAGGGCACGCCCTCGCGCTGCATCGCCGACTTCAGGATGCGGCAGTAGCCGCACCACGTCGTGGTGAACATCGTGACGGTGCCCTCGGCGGGAAGCGCGGGTGTGCTCATGACTGACCCAACGGTCGGCGCCCTCGTCCGTATTCCGCCGCGTCCCCGCTGCCGCGGTCGCGCCGGCGCCCGTTCCGGAACCGGCTGGACGCGACGCTGGCCGGGGGCTGGCCCAGTGACGCGAGGGTCGGCCGTCCACAGGGGAGGGCGGGGCCGGCCAATCTGTCGGACCGCCCTGCGAGGATGGTCCCGATGTCCACGACGCTCAGCCCCGCCGACTCCTCGGGTGCGCCCCGCACGGCCCCGCGCACCCCCGAGGAGCTCCTCGCCGCGCTCGATCCCGACCAGCGCGAGGTCGCGCAGCACCTCTCGGGCCCGCTGTGCGTGCTCGCCGGTGCCGGTACCGGCAAGACCCGCGCGATCACCTACCGGATCGCGCACGGTGCCATGGTCGGGGCGTTCCAGCCCACGCGCGTCCTCGCCGTGACCTTCACCGCGCGCGCGGCCTCCGAGATGCGCTCCCGGCTGCGCGACCTCGGGGTGGCCGGCGTCCAGGCGCGCACCTTCCACGCCGCCGCGCTGCGCCAGCTCTCCTACTTCTGGCCGCGGGTCGTCGGCGGAGCCCTGCCGCGGATCGCTGAGCACAAGGCGCCGCTCGTCGCCGAGGCCTCCGGCCGGCTCGGGCTCGGCGCCGACCGGCTCGCGCTGCGTGACCTCGCCGCCGAGATCGAGTGGGCCAAGGTCAGCCTCGTCACGGCGGAGGACTACCCGCGGGCCGCCGCACGGGCGGGCCGGGTCGGCGCCGCCGGGCACGACCTCACGACCGTCGCGCGGCTCCTGTCCGTCTACGAGGACGTCAAGACGGACCGCGGCGTGATCGACTTCGAGGACGTCCTGCTGCTCACGGTCGGCGTCCTGGCCGAGCGCGAGGAGATCGCCCGGACGGTGCGCGAGCAGTACCGCCACTTCGTGGTCGACGAGTACCAGGACGTCTCGCCCCTCCAGCAGCGCCTGCTCGACCTCTGGCTGGGGGACCGGCACGAGCTGTGCGTGGTCGGGGACGTCTCGCAGACCATCTACTCGTTCACGGGGGCGAGCCCGCGCTACCTCACGGGGTTCGCCTCGACCCACCCGGGGGCCGTCGTCGTCCGTCTCGTGCGCGACTACCGCTCGACGCCGCAGGTGGTGCGCCTCGCGAACGACGTGCTGGCGCGCGCGGGGCGCGACCGGTCGAGTGCGGCGGTGCGGCTGGAGGCCCAGCGGCCGTCCGGGCCGCCCGTCGCCTATCTCACCTTCGACGACGACGACGCGGAGGCCGCCGGGGTGGCGCGCCGGATCGGGGAGCTCGTCGCCGAGGGCGTGCCGGTGCGGGAGATCGCGATCCTCTACCGGACCAACGCGCAGGGCGAGGCGTTCGAGCAGGCGCTCGCGAGCGCGGGGATCGCCTACCTCGTGCGCGGCGGCGAGCGGTTCTTCTCCCGCCGCGAGGTCCGCGACGCCATGGCGATGCTCGCCGGTGCCGCGCGGTCGGCGGGCAGCGCCGGGCCGGCCGACGACGACGCTGGACCAAGCGACGGGTTCGGTGACGACGGCGGGGGTGACGGGTCGAGCGGCGGTGGTGGCGCGGCGGGAGGCCCGGCCGGGTCGATGCCGCACCAGGTCCGCGACGTCCTCTCCAGCGCCGGCTGGTCGGCCAGCCCGCCCGAGGGACGCGGCGCGGTCCGGGAGCGGTGGGAGTCGCTCGACGCGCTCGTCCGGCTCGCCGACGACCTGCACCGTCAGCGGGGCGCCGACCTCGCCGGCTTCGTCGCCGAGCTGCAGGAGCGCGCGGCCGAGCAGCACGCGCCGGCGGTCGAGGGCGTCACGCTGGCCTCGCTGCACGCCGCGAAGGGCCTGGAGTGGGACGCGGTGTTCCTCGCCGGGGTCTGCGAGGGCCTCCTGCCGATCTCGTTCGCGGAGGACGAGGAGGAGATCGCGGAGGAGCGGCGCCTGCTCTACGTCGGGGTGACGCGCGCGCGGGAGCACCTCACGCTCTCCTACGCCCGGTCCCGCTCCGCCGGTGGTCGGGGGACGCGGAAGCCGTCGCGGTTCCTCGACGGCATCTGGCCGGTCGAGGAGGGCCGCGGGGGCGCCAGCGAGCGGCAGCGTCGCAAGGCGCGCGCGGCCGCGGTGCAGGACGCGCTGGCCGATGCCGACGCCGAGGTGTTCGAGCGGCTGCGCGAGTGGCGCGGCGGGCTCGCCAAGGAGACGGGCAAGCCCGCCTACACGATCCTGCACGACACCACGCTGGTGGGGATCGCCACGATGCTGCCGCGGACGCTGCGCCAGCTCGCCCTGGTCCGGGGGATCGGGGCGGCGAAGATCGAGGCGTACGGACCGGCCGTGCTCGCGCTGGTCGCGGGCGAGGATCCGCCCCAGCCGAGCGAGTAGCCGGCCGCGGCCGACCGACGCACGCCGGCCGCCCGTCAGCCGAACGCGGCGGAGGGGCGCGCCGAGCATCGACCGAGGGACGCGGCTCGTCTCGTGCGGAGCCGGCTCAGCGGCTGCCTCCGAACTGCTCGGAAGAAGTTTCGGTAATTCGCTTGCGCGGCCCGGGCCACCCTCGGCTACGCTCATGGAGTTCGTGTTCGTCCGGCCCCGCCTAGCCAGCACCAGGGGTCCGCATCGAGGGGAGGTGTTCCCGCATGAGGATGACAGTCTTCGCCGTCTACGGCCTGGAGTCCGTCGCCACGCCCACCGCGTCGCGCCCGCGCATCGTTGCCTCCCTGGGGACAGCTCTGCCCAGCGGCAACCCCGGTGTCATCGGCGGCATGAAGCCGACCGCCTGACACGCCCGGTGGCGCGATGCGCCACCCCGCCGAGGCCCACCCGCCTCCCGCGCCTCTCGGCGCCATCAGACGAACACCCACGAACTTCCCGAGGACTCACCATGTTCTCTGCCTTCACCGACACGTCCGTGTCCGGCGGCTTCTCCACCCAGACCCTCACCCTTCCGGCGCTCCCCGCGCTCGACGTCGTAGCCGACCTCGACCTCGTGCTCCCGTGCCAGGTCCCCGGAACGATCGACCTCTGGTTCGCCGAGCGCGGTGACGACGTCGAGCGGGCCAAGGCCATGTGCCGCGAGTGCCCGTTACGCGCCGAGTGCCTCGCGGGCGCCGTCCGCCGGCAGGAGCCCTGGGGCGTCTGGGGCGGCGAGGTCTTCATCGACGGCGTCGTCGTCGCCCGCAAGCGAGGCCGCGGACGGCCTCGCAAGGTCGCGGCCTGACCGGCCGGACCGCCCCGCGCCCGCAGCGCGAGGCGGTCCGACCGCGTCGGGTCGGGACGCCGCAGACCGGGCCTCGGCGGCGCCGCGTCCGGCCCGATCCGATCCCACGGCCTCGCCCCCGCCCCTCCGGCGGGTGCGGGCCGCACCGCTCGACGACCACCCGGCCCGTGACCAGCGTCCGACCCGACCCGGCCGTCGCTCACCTGGGCCGGTGTCCTCCCCGGCCCATGGCCACCCCGGTTCCTGAGCACCCCAGACCGGTGACTGCATCGCCCGGTGAGCTCGTCCGACCCGGTGACGGCACCGTTCGACGACCACCCGGCCCGTGACCACCCGGCCCGTTGCTCACCCCGGCCCGCACCCGGCCCGGCGACCGCCCGTCCGGCGACCGCCCGTCCGACCCGACCGGTTCGTCGCTCACCCCACCCGGCCCTCCGTCTCGACACAGGCCCCGCACCCGCACCTCGGGTGCGGGGCCCACGCGCGCGTCACCGGCACGGTGCGCGCCCCGAGCTCCAGCGTCCGGCCGGCGAGACTCGGGTCGCGGCCGTCGAGCGCGTCGAGCACCTCGAGCGCGGCCGTCGCCGCCCCGAGCGCGTGAAGAGTCGGCCCGAGCTGCGCGGGTCGAGCCCCGGCGAGCTGTGTCGCGAGAGCCGGCCAGTGCGGGTCGAGGTCGGTCCGCGTGAGGTCCAGGCAGCGCAGGCACGCGTCCCGGCCCGGCCGCACGAGCGGCCCGACGACGACGTCGATCTCCCGCGTCACCACCGAGAGGTGCGGCATGTCCTCCCGGACGAGCCCGCTCGACCGGAACGGCACCGCGACGCGCGACTCCACGAGCACGACGACGTCCGGCGCGACCGCGCCCAGCCGCACGGTCGGGTCGACGGCGCGGAGGCGTGCGACCGCGACCTCCGCCCACGGCCGGCCGACCTCGTGCACCGCGAACCCGGCGTCCGACGCGGCGACGGCTCCCTCCGCGACCAGGCCGAGCCGCCCGACGCCCTCCCGGGCGAGATGGTCCAGCACGGCGAGCCCCAGCGCGCCGGAGCTGTCGTCCGCGACGACGGCCACCTCGGCTCCCCGCCGCCGGCTCGCTCCCACGGCGGTGCCGGCCCGCCACAGCGTCGCCAGGGTCTCCGCGCGTCCGCGGCCCTCGCGGCGGGACCCGACCGGCCCGACCTCGGGCGGCTCCGCCGGTTCGACCAGGCTCCCGTGCCGCCGCAGGTGCTCGACGATGGCGCTCGCCCGCCGCGGATCCACCCCGTGCTGCCGGACGACCTGTCGGAGCGGCACCTCACGGAGCCGCGGCCAGGCGAGCGAGTCGACGAACCGCTGCTCGCGCTGGCTCAGCCCGTCGAGGACGAGCGCGAGGCGAGGGTCGGTGCCGATCTGCGTCTGGCCCCGCGCGCGCCACAGCGGGACGAGGCCGGGGCGCAGCGTCGGGGCGCACGGCGGTCGCGCGCGGGAGGGGGGCACGATGGTGACCGTCCGGGGGGTCGGCTGGACGGTCGCGACCGAGGGCGGGTCGTGAGCGACCGGGAGGGCTGTCATGGCGCGATCGTGCCACGCTTGACACCGTCAGCGACGCCCCTGTGGACGGCGCCCTGTGGACCTAGCCGGCCGGGCGCCGACCGGACCGGCGCTGCCTACCGGTCCCCGCCATCCTCGCGGTGCCCGTCGTGCTCGTCGCCGCCCGACTCCGGCTCGCCGGAGAGGAGCTGCTCCAGGGCGGCGTCCATCTCGGCGTCGGCGGCCTTCGCCGCCTCGCGACGGGCGAGGAACGCGGCGCCGTCGTCCAGGTCCTCCGAGCGGGGCAGGATGTCCGGGTGCTCCCAGAGCGCCTCGCGGGCGGCGGGGCCGCCCTCGTCGTGCAGCGCCGCCCAGAGCGCCGCGGCCTCGCGGAGCTTGCGGGGACGGAGCTGGAGGCCGACGAGGCTGGAGAACACGTGCTCGGCCGGGCCGCCGGCGGCGCGGCGGCGGCGCAGCATCTCCCGCAGCGGCACGGCGTGCGCCAGGTGCGGGGCGACGGCCCGCCCCGTCACGTCCTCGACCCACCCCTCGACCAGCGCGAGCGCCGTCTCCAGCCGGTCGAGCGCACCGGCCTGCTCCGGCGTGCGCTCGACGGCGAAGATCTCCCCGCCCGAGAGCGCGGAGCGCAGGGCCTCGGGGTCGGTCACGTCGATGCTGCGGACGGCCTCCTCCATGGCGTCGACGTCGATCGCGATGCCGCGGGCGTACTCCTCCACGAGGCCGAGGATGTGGTGGCGCAGCCACGGGACGTGCGCGTAGAGCCGGGCGTGGGCCGCCTCGCGGACGGCGAGCAGGTGCAGCACCTCCTCCGGCGCCGCGTCGAGGCCAGCGGCGAACTCCTCGACGTTCGTCAGCACGAGCGCGGTGCCGTGCCCGTCGACGAGCGGCAGCCCGGTGTCGGAGGTGCCGAACACCTCGCGCGCGAGCGTCCCGGCCGCCTGGCCGACCTGCATCCCGAACACGGTTCCGCCGAGCGAGCGCAGCATCTGCGCGCCGCCGCCGGCGATCGGCATCGTCTCGTGCTGGGAGGTGATCGCCCCGACGAGCGCCTCGGCGATCGAGCTGGCGACGGGCTGGGTCAGCCGCTTCCAGACCTCCAGCGTCCCCTCGACCCACTGCGCGCGGCTCCACGCGGAGCGACTCCCACCGGCGGGCGGGAGGTCGGTCGCGGCGTCGAGCCAGAGGTCGGCGACGGACAGCGCGGTCGTCGCTCGCGACGCCTGGGCCGCCGTGAGGCTGGGGTCGCCGCCGGTGTGTGCCACCTGCCGGGCGACGTCGTGCGCGAGCGACCAGTTGACGCCGTCCACGCCCGAGCCGGACATCATCCGCTGCATCTGGCCCATCATCGCCTGGAGCGAGGCCGGGTCGGTCGGCAGCCCGGTCGTCCGGGCGAGCTGCTCCGGGTCGAACCCGCTGGCCTCCAGCGCGGACATGGCCTCGCGGGCCCCCTCCTCGCCGAGCATCTGGCGCAGGAGCATCTCCCAGCTCTGCCGGGCGGCGTCGTCCTCAGGCATGGCGTGCTCCTCGTCTCGCACGGGGGCTCGCGCCCCGGGGGTGTCGCCAACGCTAACCCCGCCGGGGCGGCTCGGCGCCGGAGCGCACGCCGATTTCGCTTGCCGCACAATGGACGCGTGAGTCAGCCCCCCGCGCCGCGACCCGTTGCGTCAACCCCGAGGTTCGCGCCGCTCCCGCTGCCCGACCCGTGGTGGGACCGCATCCCCGCCGTGACGCTCACGCTCGGGCTCGTGCTCGCGGTGCTGCTCGCCCTCGGTCTCGTCGTTCCCGTGCCGTACGCGGTCCGGATGCCCGGCCCGACCGTCGACACGCTCGGCGAGGTGGACGACGAGCCGCTCATCTCCATCTCCGACGCCGAGACCTACCCGTCGGACGGCCAGCTCCGGCTCACGACCGTCTCGGCGTCGGGCGGCCCCGACTACCCCGTCTTCATGCTCCGGGCGCTGCAGGGGTTCTTCGACCCGGCCTCGTCCGTGCTGCCGCGGGAGGCGATCTTCCCGGAGAACCAGACGGCGGAGGAGGCCAAGGAGCAGAGCCAGGCGCAGATGACGTCCTCCCAGGAGAACGCCACCGCCGCGGCGCTCACGGCGCTCGGCTACGAGGTGCCCGCGGACCTCGTCGTCGCCGGCGTCGTCGAGGACGGTCCGGCGGTCGGCGCGATCGAGGTCGACGACGTCATCGAGTCCGTCGAGATCGACGGCGTCGTCACCGAGACCGCGACGTTCCCCGACCTTCTCGGGCTCCTCGACCGGACGCCGCCGGGCACGCCGATCACCCTCACCCTCGACCGCGCGGGCACCCGCGCGTCCGCGGAGCTGACCACCGGCGACGACGGGGCGGGCGGCTCCGTCATCGGCGTCCTCATCGACCCCGACTTCCACTTCCCGGTGAACGTCGCCATCCAGATCCACGACATCGGCGGGCCGTCGGCCGGCACCATGTTCGCCCTCGGGATCATGGAGCTGCTCACCCCGGGCGACGCCACCGGCGGCCACGTCATCGCCGGCACCGGCACCATCGACCTCGAGGGCAACGTCGGACCGATCGGCGGGATCGTGCAGAAGATGAACGGCTCGCTGCGGGACGGCGCCGAGTTCTTCCTCGCGCCGGTCGCGAACTGCGGCGACGTCGCCGGTCACGTCCCCGGTGATCTGCGAGTCGTCGCGGTCGGGACGCTCGAGGAGGCGTGGGCCGCCGTGCAGGCGATCGGCACCGGCGACGCGGCGGACCTGCCGAGCTGCTGACGCCCGACGTCCGACGTCCGCGCCGGGTGGGCGTCCGACGTCCGCGCCGCGCGTCAGCTCAGCGTCGCGCGCAGCGCGGCGACGAGGCCGGGCACGGCATCCTGGCCGCCCGCGACCTCGAGGTCGTCGTCGTGTCCGCGGGCCCGGATCGCGCACCACGACTCGCCCGTGCGCAGCACACCGGCCGCGAGCCGGACGTCCTCGGCGCCCGGGTGCGCCGCGAGCCGCGCCACGGCCTCGTCCTCGCTGAGATCGCCGGGCAGGTCGGCCTCGGCGTCGGGCGGGACGACGAGACGCTCGACGACGACGGCGGCGCCGTCGACCGCGTCCGGCCACGCGAGCTGCGCGAGCAGCGACTCCAGCGAGTCGGCCTCCGGCAGGCCCTCCTGCTCGATGGCGAGGAGGTGGTGGGGGTCGTCGACCCGCGTCCCGGCCGGCAGGAGCGTGGCGATCGCGGGGTCGGCGGCCAGGGCGCGCGCCGTGTTGACCAGCGCGAAGACCCGGACCGGGCCGTCCCAGCCGCCGGCCGAGACGTGCACCTCGGTCTCGTGGACGCAGCGCGCGAGCGCGACGAGGGTCGGGTCGAGGCCGTCGACGGGGGAGGAGCCCGGGGAGGGGACGGGGGAGGTCATGCCGTCAGTCTCACAGGCGCGCGCCGATCATGGGAAACTTGAGGGCCGCGACCGTCGTTGACCCCTGGAACGCGCCGGCACTGCTCAGCACCGCAGGCGCCAAGCCTCGGTGAGACGACCGCGGCCTGACACCGTCCCGACCGAAGGACCATTGACGTGACCTCCGCTGCCACGGCCACCAAGTCCCCCCGGCGATCCGCGCTCGGCCCGACGATCATCGTCCTGGCCGTCATCGTCGTCGCCTTCTTCCTCGCCTCCGGGCTCGTCACCGAGTGGCTGTGGTTCGACCAGCTCGGGGTGTCGCAGGTGCTGCGCACCCAGTGGGTGAGCCGGGCGGTGCTCTTCCTCATCGGCCTCCTCGTCCTCGGCGGGGCGGTCTACCTCAACCTGCAGCTCGCCTACCGGTCGCGGCCGGTGTACGCACCGACGACGCCCGAGCAGCGCAACCTCGACCGGTATCGCGAGGCGATCGAGCCGCTGCGCCGGGTCGCGCTCATCGCCGTGCCCGTCGTGCTCGGCCTGTTCGGCGGGATCGCGGCGAACTCGCAGTGGCAGACGATGCTGCTCTGGCTCAACGGGGAGCCGTTCGGCGAGGTCGACCCGCAGTTCGGGATCGACCTGTCCTTCTACACCTTCACCCTGCCGGCCGTCCGGTTCTGGGTCTCCTTCCTCATGGCGGCGGTGTTCCTCGCGGCGGTCGGGGCCCTCGTCACGCACTACCTCTACGGCGGCCTCCAGGTGGTGCCGGAGGCCGGCATGACGCGCGCCGCCCGGATCCACCTCGGCGTGCTCGCGGCCGTGTTCGCGCTCCTGCTCGGCGTGTCCTACTGGCTCGACCGGTACTCGCTGCTCAGCCAGGAGCGCGACCGGTTCGACGGCGCCGGGTACACCGACATCCACGCCGTGCTGCCCGGTCGGGAGATCCTCGCCGGGATCGCCGTCGTCGTCGCCGTCATGTTCGTCGTCGCGACGCTGCGCGGGACGTGGAAGCTGCCGGCCGTCGCCGTCGGGCTCATGGTCGTGGCCGCCATCGTCATCGGCGGGATCTACCCGGCGCTCATCCAGCGCTTCCAGGTCGTCCCGAACGAGCAGCGCCTCGAGCAGCCGTTCATCCAGCGCAACATCGACGCCACCCTGACGGCGTACGGGCTGGAGGACGTGAAGAAGATCAAGTACGACGCGACGCTCGACCCGGAGGCCGGCGCGCTGCGCGAGGACGCCGAGTCGACCGCGAGCATCCGCCTCATGGACCCGACGATCATCTCGCCGACGTTCCGCCAGCTCCAGCAGATCCGTCAGTACTACACGTTCCCGAAGGACCTGTCGGTCGACCGCTACGAGCTCGACGGCACCAGCCAGGACACGGTCATCTCGGTCCGCGAGCTCAACCTCGACGGGCTGCGGGAGAGCAACTGGGTCAACAACCACACGATCTACACCCACGGGTACGGCGTCGTCGCCGCGTACGGGAACACGGCCCGGGCGGACGGCCAGCCGAGCTTCTTCGAGGGGGACATCCCCAGCCAGGGCCTGCTCGGTGACTACGAGCCGCGGATCTACTTCGGCCAGGAGTCGCCGGTCTACTCGATCGTCGGCGCGCCGGAGGGCAGCGAGCCCCGCGAGGTCGACTACCCGAGCGACGAGGACGCCGGCGAGGTCAAGACGACCTACACCGGCGACGGCGGTCCCGTCGTCGACAACCTCTTCCTCAAGACGCTGTTCGCGCTCAAGTTCGGCAGCCAGGAGATCCTCTTCTCCGACAGCGTGACGCCGGTCTCCCAGGTGCTGTGGGACCGCGACCCGCGCGTGCGGGTGGAGAAGGTCGCGCCGTTCCTCACCGTCGACTCGCGCACCTACCCGGCCGTCGTCGACACCGACGGCGACGGGACGAAGGAGGTCGTCTGGATCGTCGACGCGTACACGACGTCGAACGACTACCCCTACTCCAAGCGCGAGCAGCTCCAGGACGCGACGATCGACTCCTCGCTCATCGGCGCCGACGGCCAGGCGCAGATCGTGACCTCGCTGCCGGAGTCGGTCAACTACATCCGCAACTCGGTCAAGGCCGTGGTGAACGCCTACGACGGTTCCGTCACGCTCTACGCGTGGGACACCGAGGACCCGGTCCTGGCGTCGTGGTCGAAGGTGTACCCCGGGCTCGTCGAGCCCTACACGGAGATGTCGGGCGACCTCATGTCGCACGTGCGCTACCCCGAGGACATGTTCAAGGTGCAGCGCACCATCCTCAACCGCTACCACGTGACCGACGCCCAGCAGTTCTTCACGCAGGCCGACTTCTGGCGGACCCCGAGCGATCCGACCGAGACGGGCTCGACGCCGCAGCCGCCCTACTACCTCACGCTGCGGATGCCCGACCAGGACGAGTCGGCGTTCTCGCTCACGACGTCCTTCATCCTCGACGACGACCAGCGCAACGTGCTGCGCGGCTTCGCCGCCGTCGACGGCGACGCTGGCGGCGAGGCGGGGGTCAAGGCCGACGGCTACGGGACGATCCGGCTCCTCGAGGTCGCCTCGGGCACGGCCGTGCCCGGACCCGGTCAGGTGCAGAACAACTTCAAGTCCGACCAGGATGCCGCGAACATCCTCAACATCCTCAACAGCCAGGGCTCGCAGGCCGTGAGCGGCAACCTGCTGACGCTGCCCGTCGGCGGCGGCTTCCTCTACGTCCAGCCGGTGTACGCGCAGGCGTCGTCCGGGACCAGGTACCCGCTCCTGCGGTACGTCCTCGTGGCGTTCGGTGACAAGGTCGGGTTCGCGACGACGCTCGACGAGGCGCTCAACCAGGTGTTCGAGGGAGAGTCGGGGGCCGAGGCCGGCGATGCCGGCGTCGAGCCGATCGAACCGATCGAGCCCGGGGAGGACGGGGAGCCGACCGAGCAGCCGACGGACGGTGCGACGCCCAGCCCGACGCCGACCGCGACGTCCGCGACGCCCGGGTCGTCCGGGTCGGGCGACTTCGACCTGTCGACGCCCGGCGGGCGGCTGGGGCAGGCGCTCGCGGACGCCAAGGAGGCGATGGACGCCTCGCGCCAGGCGCAGGTCGACGGTGACTGGGCTGCGTACGGCCGGGCGCAGGACGCCCTAAACGAGGCGCTCGGCCGCGCGATCACGGCGCAGGAGGAGCTCGACGCCGCCGGGTGAGCCAGCCCACAGCCCCGCGATTTGGTTCCTCACGATCCGTGACGTAACGTAGAGGAGCCGACGCGGGGTGGAGCAGCTCGGTAGCTCGCCGGGCTCATAACCCGGAGGTCGCAGGTTCAAATCCTGCCCCCGCTACCAGTGTCCTGTCGCAGGACATCGGCAAAGGCCCGAACCCACGGATGTGGGTTCGGGCCTTCGTCATGTCGGGGCCGCGGTGTCGTCGCCGGTGGCTCCCGGGGTCGTGGGGTGGTGGCGCCGGGTGGTGCGCTGGGACGACCGACGCCCTCGCCGTGGCCACGCCTGGGCCGGGTACCGAGGACGACACGGTCGCCGGGTGGCCACGGCCGTGACCGTGGCCATGACAGGGCCGGGTGCCCGGGACGGTGCGGTCTCGGGGTGGCCAGCGCGGCGACCGCGGCCACGGTGGGGCCGCGTGCCCGGGCGACGCGGTTCGTCGTGGACGACGGGACGACGGCACCGCGGACGGCGGGACCGCGGACGGCCGATCTCGTCGGCCTCTCCCGGAACCCGCCTCAGGAGGCGCGGCGGAACGTGATGCTGCCGTGGTCGCTGCGCGCGGTCACCGTCGCGGCGCGGTCGAACCCCGCCTCGCCGGCGACCTCGTCGAGCGCGCTGCGCACCCGGCCGTTGCGGGACTCGGCGTCGACCTGGACGGCGGTGCCGTAGGGGATGCCGATCTTCTGGCTGCCGCTGCGCGTCGTGCTGGTGAGACGGCCTTCGACGAGCCGCTCGACGGTGATGCTGCCCGAGCTCGCGTGAGCCGTGAGGGTCCCGCGCGCCTCGCCGACCTTGAGCGAGCCCGAGCTCGTCTCGAGCGCGACCTCGCCGGCGGCCGAGTCGACCTGGAGGTGCCCCGACCCGACGCGGAGCGAGCTCACGCCGTCGATCGCGCGCACGGCGACGCTCCCGCTGCCGCCGCGCACCTGGAGCGAGCCGACCTGGCCGACCGCGAGAGCGCCCGAGCCGATCCGGACGTCGGCGGCCGCGGCGCGCTGGAGGTCGATCGCCCCGGAGCCGCCGTGCACGGTGGCCGTCTCGGCCTCCTCGAGGCGCACGGCGCCGGACCCCGTGCGCAGGTTCGCGGCCGAGTAGCGACCCTGGGCCTCGATCCGGCCGCTGCCGCCCGCCAGGTCGAGGACGGTGCCGGTCGGCACGTCGGCGTCGATCCGCAGCCCCGTCGCGGTCGCGAGCAGGCGCAGGGGGTTGGGCACGTCGATGTCGATCCGGTTCGCCGACACGGCGACGGTCGTCGCCTCGGCCAGCTCCTCGGCGCGCAGGCCGGTGGCCGTGAGCGTGACCGTCGCGGTCGTGAGGCCGTCGACGGCCCGCACGCGCAGGTCGGACCAGCGCAGCTGCCCGGCGAGGGTGAGGATCCCCGTGACGGGGGCGGACGTGGTGCGGGTGGCGGTCATGGACATGGGGACTCCTTGGTGGGGACGGGGGCCGCGAGGTGTGGCGGGATGGACGGGGACGGCGGGCGCCGACGATCGGCTGGGTCCGGCTCGACCGGGCGGTCAGCCGATCCAGCCCGTGAGGCGGTTGCCCGCGCGCTGCGTCGAGCGCGGGGTCGTGTCCGTGAGCGCGAGCTCGGCGGCCCGCACCATCCACGAGTTGACGGAGAGGCCGACGCCGGTCGCCGCCGCGTCGATCCGCAGCTTGAGGTGCTGCGGCAGCCGCAGCGTGAACCGGGTGACGCCGGCCTCGACCTCCTCGTCGACCGGCTCGGGCGCGGCCTGCGCCGGCGGGGTCGTGAAGGGTGGCGCCATGACGGGCAGGACGGAGGTCGGCGGCAGGTGCGACGCGGCCGGGTCCTCGTCCCGCGGGTCCACCCGCACCCGGGGGACGGCGACGATGACGGGCTCGCCGTCCTCGAGCCGGACCTCGACGGTGGCGACCTCCGCGAGCTGCTCGCGCAGGGCGTCGGCCGCGTCGGACAGGGTGCGCTGGAGCGCCAGCCGGAGCGCGGGCTCCAGCGCGAGGGCGAGGCGGCCGCTGGCCTCCTCGACGGCACCCCCGGCGCCGGACCCCAGCGCCAGGAGCTGGTCACGGACCTCGAGAACTCGTTGATCGAAGGACATGACGTCACCGTAGCACCATTATGACACCATGATGGTGTCGTCATGGTGTCAGTGTGGGTGCGGTGCGGTGTCGTGGATCGCCACCCGGGCCGTGGCGGTCTCAGGCGGGGACGTCGCGGCGCCGGGACCGCCACGGGGCCGCGGCCACGAGCGCCGCGGCGACGAGCGCCGCGGCGACGAGCGAGAGCACGGCGAGCGGCCGGACCACGTTCTCGACCGTCGGCACGCGTCCGACGTGGGAGAACACCGGCGAGGGCGAGGAACGTCGCGAGCGTCGCGAGGGCGACCTCACCGAGCAGGTGCCAGTCGCCGGTGACGGCGCCCGCCCCGGAGGGCCGCGTGGCCGCGATGGTGCGTCGAGCCGGGGCGAGCTCAGCTCGGGCGGGGTGCCCTGGGGGCCGGCGTCGGATCGTCGAGCATGGGCGAGGCGACGAGCTCGTGCCGGCGCATGTACGTGCTCGCGATCGCCTGGATCGTCGCCGCGATCGGCAGCGCGAGGAACGCGCCGAGGGCGCCGAACACGGCTCCGAACGCGATGACGACGACGAAGCTGACCGCCGGGTTCATCTCGAGCGCCTTCGCCGAGATCTTCGGGGAGAGCCACAGGTTCTCGACCTGCTGGTAGGCGATGATGAACGCCAGCACGATGATGCCCTGCGTCAGTCCCTGCGAGGTCAGCGCGACCGCGACCGGCAGCGCGCCGCCGAGGTAGGTGCCGATCGTCGGGACGAACTGCGAGACGAGACCGGTGAACACCGCGAGCGGCAGCGCGTAGGGCGTCTGGAGGATGAGCAGGAAGATCGCGGTCGCTACGGTCGAGATCGCCGCGAGCGCGATCCGCGTGCGCAGGAAGTCCGAGACCTTGAGCTGCGTGATCTCCCAGTAGCGCAGCATGTCGGCCTGGCGGTTCGGGGTGAGGTAGCGGCAGATCGACGCGCGGAACCGCGGCCCCGCCGCGAGCAGGTAGTACGTGACGAGCATGATCGTCAGGGACGCGAACACGAGCCCGATGGCGGTCGTGCCCAGCAGCAGCGCGCCCGAGGCGACGTCCATCCCGTGCTGGTTGACGAGGTCCAGGAGGAGGTCGTGCGCCTCGGGCATGACGATGTCGAACCGCTCCGATATCCACAGCGTGACGTCCTCGTACAGCGCGGGCACGTTGGAGATGAGCTGGACGAGCTGCTGCACGAACAGGTTCCCGAACATCGCCACGACGACCATGACGACGGCGATCGACCCGAGCAGCGTCGTGATCGCCGCGCGCCCGCGCTTCCAGCCGTGCCGGACCAGCCACACGACGATCGGCTCGAGGGCCAGGGCGAGGAAGAACGACAGCAGCAGGTAGACCCCGAGCGTGCGCAGCGAGCCCAGCGCGTGCCACACGGCGATGCCGACGAAGACCGTGACGACGGCGCCGGCGAACGCGCGCCACAGCCACGCCGGGGGCCGGTTCGCCGGGTGGTCGGAGTGGCGCGCGGGGACGACCGGTCGGTCCGACACCTCGGGGGCTGCTTCGCTCATGCGCTCAGTGTGACGGCTTCCGGGACATCGGATGACCGCGCTGGTCGGGGACCGGGGCCACACCGACGTCGCGGGTGACGGGCGGGGCCTAGCGCAGGAGCCGGGACATCCGCCGGTCGGCGAGCGGCTTGCCGCCCGTCTGGCACGTCGCGCAGTACTGCAGCGAGCGGTCGGAGAAGGAGACCTCGCGCACGACGTCGCCGCACACGGGGCACGCCTGGCCGGTCCGGCCGTGCACCGCCATGCCGCGCCGCTTGGCATCCTTGAGCTCCGCCGCCGGCCGACCGGTCGACGCGGCGACCGCGGCACGCAGCACCTCCCGGGTCGCCTCGGCGAGGCGGTCCAGCTCCTCGTCCGTGAGGGAGCCGGTGAGCGCGAACGGCGAGAGCCGCGCGGCGTGGAGGATCTCGTCGCTGTAGGCGTTCCCGATCCCGGCGACGAGCCGCTGGTCGCGCAGCGCGCCCTTGACCTGCTGGTTGCGCGAGCCGAGGGCGGAGGCGAGCTGCTCGCGCGGGTCGTCGACCGCGAGCGGGTCGAAGCCGAGCGTCGCGATCGGCTCGACCTCCCGGACGTCCCGGGTGAGGTGGACGGCGAGACGCTTGCGCGTGCCGGCCTCGGTGAGGTCGAACCCCGAGCCGTCGTCGAACCACACGCGCACCGCGAGCGGGCCGGCCGACCGGCCGAGCGGACGCGAGCGCGGCGCGGTCGAGGCGGGCATCTCCTCCCGCCAGCGCAGCCAGCCGGCCTTGGCGAGGTGGAACGAGAGCCACTCCTCCGGCTCGGTCGCCGTGAGGTCGCCACGCGGGCCGAGCCCGATGGACACCCACTTGCCGTGCCGCTCGACGTCGGTGACGCAGCGCCCGGTGATCTCCTCGAGCGGCGGCTGGACCGTCTTGAGCGCACCGATGGCCGCGACGTGGACGGCGACGACGAACCGGCCGACGGTCCGCTCGCGCAGGAAGCCCGCGAGGGCTTCGACCTCAGGAAGCTCGGGCATGCCTCACTGTGCCACACGCCGGGGCGGCACGAGGAGCAGCCAGCCGAGGACCCCGACGCCGAGCACGGCCGCCGCCGTCACCCAGGCTCCGGGCAGCTCGGGAACCGCCCACGCGACGAGGCCGAGAGCCTGGCCGACGAGCTGCGCGCGCCAGAACGTCGGCCAGCGCCGCCGCAGCACGGCGACGGCGACGGGGGCGCGCGGTCCGAGGTTCTCGGTCAGCCGCAGCGCGACGCACGTGACGTGCACGGCGAGGACGGTCAGCGCCGTCGAGAGCGCGAGCCACACCGTCGGGCGCTCGTCCTGCAGCAGCAGGGCGAGACCCACGACGCCGAGCCAGAACGCGGGCAGCGCACCGCGCGGTCGGACGACCGCCAGGGCGAGCGCGACCAGCCCGAGGACCCAGCCGGTCACCGTCGTCGCGGTCAGGAGCACGGCCGCCGCGCCGGCGACGACGGCCAGCGCCCGCAGCGTCCCGACGGACACGGCCGGACCGACGTCGATCCGCAGCTCCGGCTCCTCGGACGAGGTCTCGCCGTGGCCACGGCCCGCGCCGCGGCGCGGGGTCTCGCCGCCGCGTCGTCGCAGCCGGTCGAGCAGCCCGGTGAGGGCGCCGCGGACGTCGAGGCTCACGCGGTCCACCACCGCTCGACGCCGATGCCGGCGGCGCGCAGCTCACGCAGCCGCTGCGTGCGCTCGGCGAGCACGAGGCGCGCCGCCACCTGCTCCGGCCCGCTCAGCGAGCCCAGGTGGGTCGGCGGGAGGACGTCGACGGCGACGACGGGGTGTCCGGCGCGGGACCAGTCGGCGGCGGCCGTCGCCGCGTCGTCGTCGAGGAAGGTGGAGACCACGACGATGATCGCCCCCGCCGTCACCTGCGGCGCGCGGACGAGACGCCCCGGCTCGCCGACCGCGCGGCTGCGCGTGATCGCCTGGACGATCCGGTCGAGGTGGCGCCGACCGGCACCCGGGCGCAGCGGGCGCCCGCGGTGGCCGAGGTCGACGAACGCGACGCGGTCGCCGCGCTCGATCGACGCCTGCGCGTGGGACGCGGCCGCCTGCCGCGCCACGTCGAGCGAGGTCGGCTGGGTCAGCACGTCGCCGGTGCCCCCGGCCCACGTCCGCACGTCGATGCCGACGTCGTCGCGCGAGTCGAGGACGACCACGACGACGGCCTCCGCGTCCGCGTGGTGTCGTCGGACCCATAGACGCGTCCCCAGCCGCGGGTCGGTGGTGCCGCGCCGGGCGGTGACCCGCCAGTCGACGTTGCGCAGCCGGTCCCCGGGCGCGAACGGCGCGATGTCGAGCAGGTCCTCGCCCTCGCCGCGACGGCGCGAGCGGTGGGTCCCGGTCGAGCCGACGAGGTGGTGCGGCGCCGGCAGGCCGCTGACGGGCAGCCGGATCGGCTCGACGACGAGCGCCGGCGCGACGACCGTGACGGGCGCGGACTCCAGCTCGCCGTCGGCGGCGACGGGAACCGCGTCGAGCCGCAGCGGCGCCAGGTCGCCGGTGCGCGCGGACTCGAACGTGACGGTCGCCGGTGTCGGGTCGGCCGCCAGGAGCGCCGTCGCCTCGGGGTAGCCGGGCAGGCTCAGCCGGACCCTCGTCTCCCCGGGCGGCGGGACGAGCCGCGTCACGTGCTCGCCGGGACGCGGGGCACCGGTCGCGCGCAGGGTCGGCGGCCCCGGTGGGCGGGCGACGGACCGGCGTCGCGCGACGACGGCCGCGACCAGCAGCGGGGCGACGACCGCGACGACCACCGGGCGACCGAGGACGACGCCGGCGAGCAGCAGCCCGAGCGCGACGACTCCGAGCGCCGAGGCGCTGCGGATCTCGAACCACGACCCGGCGCCGGGCGCCGTGGACGCGATCCGATCGGCCGGTCCGGGTGAGCTCACGCGTGACCCGATCGGGCCGGGACCGCGGCCGGCGTCGGGACCGTCGTGAGGATCTCGGCGACGACCCGCTCCGGCGAGACGCCGCCGGCCCAGGCCTGGGCGGTCAGCACGAGCCGGTGGGCGAGCGCCGGGACGGCCACGGCCTTGACGTCCTCCGGGGTGGCGTAGTCGCGGCCCGCCATGGCCGCGACGGCGCGCGCGAGCAGGAGCAGCGCCTGCGATCCGCGCGGGGACGCGCCGACCTCGACGCCCCGCGCCGTCCGCGTCGCCGCGACGAGGTCGACGCAGTAGCGCACGACGTCGGCGTCGACGCTCACCAGCTCGAGCCCCTCCTGCAGCCGGTGCAGCTCGCCCGGGGCGAGCACGGGCCGGACGGGGGCGGCCTCGGCGCGGCGCGCGAGCCGGCGGTGCAGGATCTCGCTCTCCGCCGCCACGTCGAGGTACCCGACGGCGACCCGCGCGAGGAACCGGTCCAGCTGGGCCTCCGGCAGGGGGTAGGTGCCCTCGTGCTCGACGGGGTTCGAGGTCGCGACGACGTGGAACGGGGTCGGCAGCCGGCGGGTCGTCCCCTCGACCGTCACCTGGCGCTCGGCCATCGCCTCGAGCAGCGCCGACTGGGTCTTGGGCGGGGTGCGGTTGATCTCGTCCGCCAGCAGCAGGTTGGTGAAGACCGGGCCCGCCCGGAACTCGAACTCGGCGTCGCCGGGGGAGTAGATCATCGCGCCCGTGATGTCCGACGGGAGCAGGTCGGGGGTGCACTGGACGCGCGCGAAGTCGAGGGCGAGCGCGGTCGCGAGGCTGCGAGCCGCGAGCGTCTTGCCCGTCCCCGGGACGTCCTCGAGCAGGAGGTGGCCGCCCGCGAGGATCGTCGCGAGCGCCAGGTCGAGGGTCGGCATGCCGACGACGGCGGTGCGGACCTCGGCGAGGACGCGGGTGCTGGCCTCCGCGATCTCGGCGACGCCGGCCGGGCTGCCGGGCACCTCGGTGCCCACCGTCGCCGGAACGTTGTCGGGGCTGGTCATCGGGGTCTCCTCTGGTCGTGGGAGGGGCTGGTGTCGGCGCGCTGCTCGATCGCGGCGAGCGTGCGCTCGATCCGGTCGACGGCGCGTGCGACGTCGGCGGTCGGGTCGGTGCCGGAGCGCCGGCGCCGGCCCCCGGTCGGGGGCGTGGTCGGGAGCAGCGGGGCGAGCGCGGCCCGCAGCGCGTCCCGCTCGGCGGGGGTGGCGTCCGGCTCGAGCCGTTCCGCGAGCTCGACGAGGCGCCGGACGAGGTACGGACCGGCGCTCGTGCCCGCGTCGAGCTGCCAGGACAGGCGGTAGATCTCGGCGCGCCGGCCGCCCCGCTCGGGGGCGGGAAGCTGGGGCCACGCCGTGTAGTCGTCGCCCGGCAGGAGGTGGGCGAGGACGAGCACGACGACGACCGTCGCCGTGACGACGGCCGTCGCAGCGAGGTCGAACCGGAGGACGCCCCACGCGACGAGCGCGGAGCCCGGGATCGCGAGCCCCTCCAGCACGAGGCGCCGTGTGCTCAGCCCCGCCACGTCGCCTCGATCCGGGCGAGCGCCTCGCTCGCGACGGCCACCTGCTGCCGCGTGACGGGCGCGGTCGAGAACCGGGCGGCGAGGTAGGTGCGCCGCAGCGCCTCGACGGCCGCGGGGTCGGCGTGGGTCCTCGCGAGCAGCTCGAGCGTGAACTCGGTCGGCGTCTGGCTCGGCGACCGGGCGGCGTGGCGGTCCGCCGCGCCCTCCTCCAGCGCCAGCCAGGCGGCGACGACCGCGTCGCGCGGGGCCACCGCCCGGTCCAGGGCGCCGCGGGCGGAGGTCAGGGACTCGGTGAGGTCGGGGACCGCGGTCGCCTCGGCGTCCGTCGTCCGGCCGACCGTCTCGATGACCTCGCCCTCGTACCGGGCCAGTCGGCGCGGGAGGTAGCGGCGCAGCAGGAGGATGACGGCCGCGGCCACGACGGCCGCGGCGACCGCCACCAGCGTCGGGCCGAGCCAGTCGGGCACCTCGATGACCAGGGGGTCGCCGCCCTGGCCGAACGAGGGCGTCGGCAGCACGGGGTCGACCACCCCGCCGGGCGATGCCGGAGGCGCCGACTGCTGCGCGCTCGGCGCGGGCGGCGCCGGCCGGACGCCCAGCTCGCCCCGCCAGCGTGCGCCGAGACCGGCGAGGAGCAGCAGTCCGAGGAGCGTCCAGCCGAGCCGACCGGCGGTGCTCGCGCGACCGGGACGCGCAGGCGCGCCGGGGTCGGGGGCGTCGCCGGTCCCCGCGACGCCGCGGGACCCGCTCGGCGGGCCGGTCGGGGTGCTCACCGGGGCTCAGCGCCGCCGGTAGTGCAGGATCCGCCAGCCGGTGCCCGTGCGCGAGACGCGCCAGCCGGCGACGTCGGCCGGCGTGCACTCCCGCCACGTCGCCTCGTCGATCGCGGGGGCGCGGGTGGCCGCCGCGTCCGGACCGGGCTCTGGCACGTCGATCTCGCTCACCACGAGCAGGTCGGCGTAGGCGATCCCCTGCGCGTAGACCTGACCGCCGCCCATGATCCAGACCTCGTCCGGGGGCGGGGCGGCGTCCGGTGTCCCGACGGGGAGCGAGGCCGTCGCGATCGCCTCGGGGAGCGAGCCGGCGCGGACCGGGTGCTCGTCCGGTGCGCCGTGCCAGGCCGGGTCCCGGGTGACGACGACGGACGCCGCCGTCCGCGCCCGCCGCCATGGCCCCGGCATCGAGTCCCAGGTGGTCCGCCCGACGACGACGGGGCGGCCGGCCACCGTGTCGCGGAAGTGACGGAAGTCCTCGGGGACGTCCCACGGCAGCTCGTCGTCGACCGCGATGACGCCACCCGGCGTCTGCGCCCAGACCATCCCGACGGTGGCGTGAGGCACGGGACGGCCCATCAGACGGCGACCTTCCCGGGGATCGTGGGGTGGTGGCGGTAGTCGTGCACGACGACGTCGTCGAACGTGTAGTCGAAGATGCTGGCCGCCGGGCGCAGCTCGAGCGTCGGGAAGGGGTAGGGCTCGCGGGTGAGCTGCTCGCGGACCTGCGCGTCGTGGTTGTCGTAGATGTGGCAGTCGCCACCGGTCCAGACGAAGTCGCCGAGGCCGAGGCCCGTCTGCTGCGCCACCATGGCGGTGAGCAGGGCGTAGGAGGGGACGTTGAACGGCACGCCGAGGAAGAGGTCGGCGCTGCGCTGGTAGAGCTGGCAGGAGAGCCGGCCCTCGGCGACGTAGAACTGGAAGAACGCGTGGCAGGGAGCGAGCGCCATCTCGTCGAGGGCCGCGACGTTCCACGCCGAGACGAGGTGGCGGCGCGAGTCGGGGTCGCGACGCAGGTCATCGACCACCTTCGTGATCTGGTCGACGTGCCCGCCGTCCGGCGTCGGCCAGGAGCGCCACTGGACGCCGTAGACCGGACCGAGCTCACCGTTCTCGTCGGCCCACTCGTTCCAGATCCGGACGCCGTTCTCCTGCAGGTAGCGCACGTTGGAGTCGCCCCTGAGGAACCACAGCAGCTCGTGGACGACGCTGCGCAGGTGCACCCGCTTCGTCGTGACGAGCGGGAAACCGCGCGAGAGGTCGTAGCGGAGCTGGCGGCCGAACACGCTCCGCGTCCCGGTGCCGGTGCGATCGCCCTTGTGGGCCCCGTGCGCGAGGACGTCGGCGAGCAGGTCCTCGTACTGGGTGTCGAGGCGCGGGTCGGGGCTCATGCGCTCATCGTAGGCAGGCTGGCTCACGGCAGCTCGGCCGTCACGGTCACGGCGGTCGGGGCGCCCGCCTCGAGCGTCCGGGAGACCGTGCAGTGCGCGGCGATGCCGGCCTGGGCGGTCGTGAGCATGCGGGTGCGCCGCGACGCGTCCTGCCCCTCGACCTCCGGCCCGCTCACCACGAGCTCGACGACGAACCGCGCGTACCGGTTCTCGAACGGCTCGGGCACGCGCTCGACGCCGACGGTCATCGCGACACCGTCGCCCAGCTCGGACGTGATCCGGCCCTCGGCGGACATCCCGGTGCACCCGGCGACGGCGATCGCCAGCAGCTCGCCGGGCGAGAACACGCCGGGCGCGCCCTCCTTGCCGATCAGGACCTCCGCGCCGCGGCCGTTGTGCCCCGTCCACGCGATCGGGCCGGTGCGCTCGACGTACAGCGCGGGGGCCGTCGTGCTCTCGCCGGGTGCCGGGGTCTCGGGTCGGTGCGTCGCGTCGTCGCTCATCCCCCCATCCTGCCGCGTCGAGCGGGCCGCGCCGGGGACCCCCGGCTCTGGCCTGGCGAGGCGAACGGGGTGAGACTGGCGGGATGAGGCCGCGCGAGGACCTGACCACGCTCCTGCCGCTGCCCGACGTCGCGACGCTGCGCCGGCTGGCACCCGCCGCCGTCGGGCTGGCCCGCGACTGGGCGTCCGCCGCCGGGGCGGCGTCGGGCGGCGCGGCGGCGCGCGACCCCTCCGCCCGGCTCGGCGCCCTGCTCGCCGACCGCGCCGGTCTCGACCTCGCCGTCGCGTTCGTCGACCGCGTCGCGCGCCCCGAGGACCCCCGCGTCGCGGCGCGCGAGCTGGCCGCGCTGCCCGCCGCCGCCACGGCCGGGTTCCTCTCGCCGCTGGATCGCGTCCTGCTCGCGCTCGGTCGCGTCGCGGCCCCGGTGGCCCCCGGTGTCGTCGTCCCAGCGGCCCGCGCGCGGCTGCGCCGGCTCGTCGGGCACCTCGTCGTCGACTCCGCCGACCGGAAGCTGACCGCCCATCTGGCTCGGGCACGCGAGGCGGGCTACCGGCTCAACCTCAACCTGCTCGGCGAGGCCGTCCTCGGCGAGCGCGAGGCCGCGTCGCGCGTGGCGCGCACCGTCGACCTGCTGCGCCGCCCGGACGTCGACTACGTCTCGATCAAGCTCTCCTCGCTCGTCTCGCAGGTCTCGACGTGGGACACCCCCGGCACCGTCGCTCGCGCGGTCGAGCGGCTGCGTCCGCTCTACCGCGAGGCGCTGGCGAACGGCGCGTTCGTCAACCTCGACATGGAGGAGTACCGCGACCTCGCCCCGACGCTCGACGCGTTCCTCGCGCTCGTCGGGGAGCCCGAGCTGGCCCGGCTCGAGGCCGGCGTCGTCCTCCAGGCGTACCTGCCGGACGCTCCGGCCGCGTTCGAGCGCGTCGTCGAGGCCGCGACCCGGCGCGTCGACGCCGGCGGCGCCCCCGTGAAGGTCCGCCTGGTCAAGGGGGCGAACCTCGCGATGGAGCTCGTGGAGGCCGACCTGCACGGCTGGCCGCAGGCCCCTCACCCGTCCAAGGCCGAGACCGACGCGACCTACGTCCGGATCCTCGACCGCGCCCTGATGCCCGAGGTGGCGCGCGCCGTGCGGATCGGCGTCGCCGGCCACAACCTCCACCACCTGGCGCTCGCCCACCTGCTCGCGCGGGAGCGCGGCGTCGCGGACGCGATGGACGTCGAGATGCTCCAGGGCATGGCACCGGCGGCGTCGCGGGCGGTCCGGGACACGGTCGGCTCGGTCCTGCTCTACACGCCCGTGGTCGCGCGGGACGACTTCGACCTGGCCGTCTCCTACCTCGTGCGGCGGCTGGAGGAGAACGCCAGCCCCGAGAACTACCTGCACCAGTCGCTGAGCGCCGAGGGCCGCGCGGAGGCCGAGCGCCGGTTCCTCGCCTCGATCGAGGACGCCGCAGCGGTCACGACGACGCCGCGCCGCCGGGCGGCGGCTTGGTCGGTCGCCGGGGCGGTGGCCGGCTCGACGGCCGGTCTCGGGGGCGGTCCCGTCGCCGGGGCGTTCGCCAACGCGCCGGACGCCGACCCGACCGTCGAGGAGGTCCGCGAGACCGCGCGGACCGCCCTGGCCTCCCCGCCCGACCTCACGGTCGACACCCCCGAGCTGACGAGCATCGCGGCCGTCGACGCGCTGGTCGGCCGTGCCCGAGCCGTCGCGGGAGCCTGGGGTGCGACCAGCGGTGCCGAGCGGGCGGCGGTGCTGGTCGACGTCGCCGACCGGCTCGAGGCCGACCGGTTCCGACTCGTCGCGCTCATGGCGCACGAGGCCGGCAAGACCGTCGGCGAGGCGGACCCCGAGGTCAGCGAGGCGGTCGACTTCGCCCGGTACTACGCGCGCGGCGCGACCCTGCTGGACCAGGAGGCGGCGGAGCGCGGGCGCGTCCTCGTCCCCCGCCCGGTCACGCTCGTGACGCCGCCGTGGAACTTCCCGGTCGCCATCGCCGCCGGGGGCGTGCTCGCGGCGCTCGCGGCCGGGTCGGCCGTCGTGATGAAGCCGTCGCCGAACGCGACCCGGTGCGGGGAGGAGGTGGCCGGGGCCGTCCGGGCGGCGCTCGCGGCCGCGGGGTTCGACCCCGACCTCGTCCAGGTCGCCCGCGTGCCGGAGGACGAGGCCGGGCGGCACCTGGTGGCCCACGACGGCGTCGACCAGGTGGTCCTCACCGGGGCGCTGGCCACGGCGCGGCTGTTCGCCGGCTGGCGCGTGGCGCGGCCGGGCGGTCCGCGCGTGCTCGCCGAGACCTCGGGGAAGAACGCCATCGTCGTGACGCCGAGCGCCGACCTGGACCTCGCCGTCGCCGACGTGACCCGCAGCGCGTTCGGGCACGCCGGTCAGAAGTGCTCGGCGGCGTCGCTCGTCGTGCTCGTCGGTTCGGTCGGCACGAGCCGACGGTTCCACGACCAGCTCCTCGACTCCGTCGCCTCGCTGCGCGTCGGCGTCCCGGACGACCTGGGCACCGGGATGGGACCCGTGATCGAGCCGCCGAGCGGGAAGCTGCGCCGGGCCCTCACGACGCTGGACCCGGGGGAGAGCTGGGCCCTGGTGCCGCGCGAGCTGACGGCGGAGGAGATCGTCGAGGAGTGGGGACCCGGGGCGGCCAGCTGGGCGGGCCGGCTCTGGACGCCGGGCATCCGCTCGGGCGTGCGGCCGGGGTCGTGGTTCCACCGGACCGAGTGCTTCGGACCGGTGCTCGGCGTCATGCGGGCCGCCACGCTGGACGAGGCGATCGAGTGGCAGAACGCCGTCGCCTTCGGTCTCACCGGCGGCCTGCACTCGCTGGACGAGGACGAGATCGCCCGGTGGACCGACCGGGTCGAGGTGGGCAACGCCTACGTCAACCGGGGCATCACGGGCGCGATCGTGCAGCGGCAGCCGTTCGGTGGCTGGAAGGGCTCGGTCATGGGGCCGGGCGCGAAGGCGGGCGGACCGGCCTACGTCGCGCAGCTCGGTGACTGGCGTCCCGCGCGCATGACCGGGGCGGGCGCCTCGCGGGTGTCGGGGGCGTCGGAAGCGGCGACGCGGGACGGTGAGCTGGCCGGGGAGAGCGTCGAGGGGGCGGCGCGCGAGGCGCTGGAGCGCGAGGCGCTGGCGGTCGAGGCGCTGGCGGCGGCGATGCTCGCCGGCGAGGACGTGACCGGTCTTCCGGCGGAGGAGAACACGCTGCGCCTCCGGCCCGTCCCCCGGCTGCTGATCCGGCTCGCCGAGACCGGGGCACCGGGCGACCTGGGGCTGACCGTGCGGTGCGCCCGTGCGCTCGGTGTCCCGGAGGTCACGGTCAGCCTCGCCGCGGGCCGGGCCGAGGCCGGCGCCGCGGTCCTGCCGGGAGGCGTGGGCGTGGTCGTCGAGGACGAGACCGCCCTCGCCGAGCGGCTGGCCGGCCTCGGCGACGTCCGCGTGCGCTGGCTCGGAGCCCCGGGCGAACCGGCACCGACCGGGCTGTGGGAGGCCGCGCTCGCGGTCCCCGTCGGCTCGGGCGCGACGATCATCGACGACCCGGCCATCGGCGGACCCGCCGCCGAGCTGCGCCGGGTGGCGCGCGAGCAGGCGATCAGTCGGACCCGGCACCGGTACGGCCACCTGCACGGCTGAGGGCGTCCGCTCTCTGCGGATCGGCGCGCGCGCCGATGCCCTCGTCGTCGCGCGGCGGCCGGTCGGCCCGCGCGAGCACGCCGGTCGGTCCGGGGTGGCGGGAGGAGAAAACCGCGTGGAGCGGACACCCCTCGCGTGTCAGGATCGGCACCGTGACCACCCACCACCCCAGCCCGACCGTCCCGGCCCCGACGCTCGTGCTCGTCGTCGGCCCGATCGCCGCCGGCAAGAGCACGGTCGCGCGCCGGCTCGCGGACGACCTGCGTGCGGACGGCCGGCGCGTGGCGCTCGTCGGGCTCGACGAGGTCGCCGAGATGGCGCTGCCGACGCTGCCCGGCTGGGACGTCGCCGCCGCGGTCTTCGCCTCGGTGGTCGGGCAGTGGCTGCGGACGGAGCTCGACGTCGTGGTCGCGGAGGGGCCGGGCGATCCGGACGAGGTCGCGGGCGTGATGGCCGTCGTCCCCGCGGGGACGCGGGTGGTCTCGGCCGTGCTGACGAGCGACTTCGACGTCGCGCTCGCGCGGGCGCAGGCGGACCCGACCCGCGGGATCTCGCGCGATCCCGACTTCCTCGGCCGGATCTACGCCGGCTGGCGGGAGCACCGGCCGAGGCTGCACGCCGACGTCGCCGTCGACACCGGGGAGACCAGCCTCGACGCGGCCGTCACCGCGATCCGCGCGACGCTGGGGAGCTGAGCCCGGCCGCGACCCCGCGCGCGGAGGCTCAGCCGCTCGGCGGCTCAGCGCGCGAGGTAGGCGCGCAGGCCGCCCGGGTCGTCGGTGCAGATGACGTCGACACCCACCGCGACGACGCGCTCCCACTCCGGGGCGTTCGCCGTGTAGACCCCGACCGGCAGCCCGACCGCGTGCGCCGCCGACACGGCGGCCGCCGTCACGTCCTCCTGCTCGGTGACGAGGGCCGCGATCCCGCTGGCGGCGAGCTCCGGCACCTCCTCGGGTGCGGGCGTCGCCGCGGTGAGGAGACCGACCGGGACCGGCAGGCGGTCGAGCGCGAGCGTCACGACCTCGGGGTCGAACGAGGTCACGACCACCTCCCCGGCTGCGACGAGGTCCGCCCAGACCGGCCGGGCCAGCTCTGCCGCGACGGCGTCGACCACGCGTGCCGCCGAGTGGAGCAGCGGTGGCTTGATCTCGAGGTCGAGCCCGACCGGGGGCCGCGTGGCGTCCCCGGTCGCGAGCGCGGTGGCGAGGAGGCCGCCGAGATCGGCGAGCAGGGGGATCGGCTCGCCGCGGAACCGCTCGTCGAACCAGGAACCGGCGTCGAGCCCGGCGAGCGTCTCCCAGGGGAGGGACTCGATCGACGTCTCGGCCGGGATGCCGCGTGCGAGGGAGTCGGTGGTGCGCGCCGGACCGTCGTCGTGGAGGAGGAGCAGGACGCCGTCGGCGGAGAGCTGCACGTCGGTCTCGACGGCCCGTGCGCCAGCGGCGACGGCGGCCCGGAAGGCGGCGAGCGTGTTCTCGGGGGCGTGGTCGGCGTCGCCGCGGTGGGCCAGGACGACGGGGGGCGTGGAGGAGGCGAGCTGGAGCCAGGTCACGCGTCGAGGCTACGCCGCGACTACCCTGGCCGGGTGTCAACGATGAGCGACCTGATCGCCCGCCACGCCCGACTCTCCAGCAGCGAGGTCGACTGGCTGCACCTGCTCGTCGGGGACTGGCAGGTGCTCTCCGACATGGCGTTCGCCGACCTCATCCTGTGGCTGCCCGGTGCGGACGGGCGGTTCTACGCGGTCGCGCACTGCCGTCCGTCGACCGGCGGGACGGTGCACTACGACGACGTCGTGGGGCGGCCGGCGCCCGAGGGGCAGGAGCCGGCGCTCGCGGCGGCGTTCACCCGCAAGGAGATCCGCCGCTCGCGGGTGCCGCGGTGGAACGGGAGCTACGCGATCCGCGAGGAGGCCGTCCCCGTCGTCAAGGGCGGCAAGGCGATCGCGGTGCTCGGGCGTGAGACGAACCTGGGCGAGCAGCGCACGCCGGGCCGGCTGGAGATCAACTACATCGAGGCGGCCGACGAGCTGTGCGAGATGATCGCGCGCGGCGAGTACCCGACGTCGAACACGGCCACCGGTCGCCTGCGCGGCGCGCCGCGCGTCGGCGACGGCCTGGTGCGGCTCAACCCCGAGGGCGAGGTCCTGTACGCGAGCCCGAACGCGATGTCCTGCTTCCACCGGATCGGCGTCATCGGTGACCTGGTCGGGCGCTCGCTGGCGCAGGTCATCACCGACCACGTGGGGATCGGCGAGCCGGTCGACGAGTCGCTGCCGCTCGTGGCGATGGGACGCGCGGACTGGCGGACGGACGTCGAGGCGCACGGCGTGTGCCTGTCGCTGCGCTCGATCCCGACGACGCGCGACGGTGAGCGGCTCGGCGCCATCGTGCTGTGCCGCGACGTGACGGAGCTGCGGCGGCGCGAGCAGGAGCTCATCACGAAGGACGCGACGATCCGCGAGATCCACCACCGCGTGAAGAACAACCTGCAGACGGTCGCGGCGCTGCTGCGGCTCCAGGCGCGGCGCACCCCGTCGGATGACGCCAGGGCCGCTCTCGAGGAGGCCATGCGCCGCGTCGCGACGATCGCGACCGTGCACGAGGCGCTGTCCCAGACCATCGACGAGATCGTCGACTTCGACCAGGTGTTCGGCCGCACGCTGCGGCTCGCCGTCGACGTCGCGACGTCCGAGGCGCCGGTCCGGATGGTGCGGGAGGGCTCGTTCGGGAAGGTGCAGGCGACCGAGGCGACCGCACTCGCCGTCGTGCTGACCGAGCTGGTCTCGAACGCGGTCGAGCACGGGCTGGCGAAGACCGGCGGGACCGTGGTCGTGCGCAGCGAGCGGACGGGCCGCGACCTCGCGGTGTCGGTGATCGACGACGGGGTGGGCATCGACCCGGCGGCCGCGCCCTCGGGGACGGGCCTCGGCATGCAGATCGTGCGGACGCTCGTGGCGGGCGAGCTGCACGGGACGATGGAGTGGCTGCCCCGCGAGCAGGGCGGCACCGAGGTGCTCATCAAGGCGCGGCTCGGCTTCGCCGCCGCGTCGGACGGGGAGCTCGACCAGTTCTAGTCGCGGCCGTTCAGGGGGTGGCCGACAGGGTCCGGCGGCCGTCGATCGGCACCGGGAGCGGTCGGTCGGGGCCGGGGAAACGGGCGGTCGGGACCGGGGAACGGTCGGTCGGGACCGGGGAACGGTCGGTCGACCGCGCCGCCGGTGCCGCGAGGGGGGTCGGCTGAGGTCAGCCGGCGCGGCGGGCGCGGGCGGTGCGGCGCTTCAGCGCGCGACGCTCGTCCTCGGACAGGCCGCCCCACACGCCGGAGTCCTGACCCGTCTCGAGCGCCCACTTGAGGCAGGAGTCCACGACCTCGCAGCGGTTGCACACGGCCTTGGCCTCCTCGATCTGCGCGAGGGCGGGACCCGTGTTGCCGATCGGGAAGAACAGCTCGGGGTCCTCGGTGAGGCAGGCAGCGTTGTGACGCCAGTCCATCGTGTGGTGCTCCTTCAGGGCGCGGACGTGCCCGTGCCTCGGGTGATGAGGGGGTTCGGGCGCCGTGGTCAACAGGTCCTGGATCAAGGGTCACACGTCGGCCCCGTGGGCACAAGGGTTCCCGCACAGTTGACGACGGACGATCGTGAGTCGTCCGTCACATCGGTGGGCCAGAGTCGTCGTCCGAGGCAGGTGCACCGTTGTCCTGCCGTTGTGAGGGCCCACCTTACCCTGGTCGGGTGAGTGCTGATTCCACCCTCCCCGACGGCCCCGACCGCGGGGCCGAGATCGCCGCCGAGCCGAGCCTGACCGCCGAGCCGAGCGCGGCCGTTGCGCCGAGCGCGGCCGCCCCGACGGAGTCGGTGCGCCCGGCGCGGCCGGTGACCCTCGTCGCGTGCGTCGCGCTGCTCGCGCTCCAGGCGGGAGCGTTCGTCGCCCTCGGCATCGCCGTGGTGACGGGTCCGACCCCCGCCGAGGGCGCCGGCGCCGTCTACCCCGTCGCGGTCTTCACGCTGCTGGCCGGGGCACTGCTCGCGATCATGGCGCTCCACCTGTGGCGGCTGCGCCGGTGGCCGCGCGGCGCGGCCACCGCCTGGGGCGTCCTCCTCATGCTCGTCGGGCTAGCGCAGCTCTCGGTCAACGGACCCGTCGCGATCGCCGTCGCCCTCGCGGGAGCTGCGACCGCGGTGACGGCCTTCGCCCCCGCGACGCGGCTCGCCCTCGCCGGCGACTCGGACGGGCCCGACGAGGACGACGCGGACGGACCGACCGGTTCGACCGGTTCGTCGACACCGGCGGGCTAGTCGGGTCCGACGGGTTCGTCGACTCGACGCGGCGACGAACCGACTACCGCCGGCCGTCCTGGACGCCGAGGCCGACCTGGACCGGGATCGTCCGGTCGGGCTCGACGAGCAGTCCCCGACCGGGACGCGGGGGACCGTGCGGTGGGCGTGCCCGACCCGGAGCGAAGCCGCCGAGGGCGAGGACGCGCGCGCCGTCCCGTGCGGCCGCCACCAGTCCGCGGAAGTCCCCGGCGAACGCCGACGGGGTCGTCGCGACGACACATCGCCCGCGCAGGCGCGGCCGCAGGGCCTCGACCTCCTCGGCGGCGAGCAGCTCCGCGTCGTCGACGAGCAGGACCGCCTCCCCGCGGACCGCCAGCGGTGAGCCACCCCGTGACCGACCGGGCGACCCATCGCCCTCGGTCCCGACGTCCTCGATGTGGCCGGGGCTCGCGCGGCTCACCGCGACGCCCGTCGCCCCGAGCCCATCGGCGATCCGTGCCAGGGCGGTGCTGCGACCGGAGCCGGCTGGCCCGACCACGAGCAGCGCTCCGCGCGTCGGCACCTCCACCTCCACCAGCCCCGCGTGACCGACCCCGAGCGGCACCGGAGGAAGCCGCGCGGATGCCGTCGAGCCCCACCGGCGGACCGGCTGCGACCGATCGCGCACCAGGCGGTCGAGGTCGTGCGGCGTGACCAGGTCGGGCAGCGGTCTCAGGCGCAGCAGCTCGGGTCTCGTCGCGCCGGACGGGTGCGGGCGGTCGACCGGCGGCGCCGGAACCACCTGGGCCGCGCGCTGACGACCATCCGTCAGCAGCACCCCGCGCCCGGGGAGGGGACGCGGCTCCACGAGGTCGCGGCCGATCCCGAGCGTCGCGGCCGTGCCGGCATCGCGCACGCCCAGCGCGAGGTGGTGGGCGACCGATGCGGTCCACCGGTGCGGACTGCCGGCGGCCAGCACCACGCGGCCGGAGCGACGGATCGTGAGCAGCGCCGTCACGAGGTCGATCCCGCTGCCCGGCCCCAGCACCTGGTCGACGGCCGCGACCACGTGCTCGGCGTCGTCGACCATGACGAGCGCCGCCGGATCGCCACCGGACGCGACGTGCGTGAGCAGCCGCGCGAGCACGTCGGGGTCGTCGCAGCCCGCGACGGTCCCGTCCACGCCGACGCCCCAGCCCTCGCGAGAGAGGACGTGGCAACCGGTGACGGCGTCGTCGGCGGTGCCGGGGATCGGGATCGCCCCATCCGTCGGCGTCCGCCCACCCACGGGGGTCCCGGCACCGGTGGGTGGGTCATCGAGCATCGAGCGCCTCTCGATGACCCGCGCCGTCGACCCGGACGGCTCGGAGCCGACGACGCCCGTCCGCCCGCGAGTCCGCCCGGGTCGCAGCGCCTGGGTGGCGAGCGCGCGCAGCGCCGTGCTCCGTCCGCTGCGCGGCGGTCCGCTCACGAGCACGTGTCCACCGGGCTCCCGCCAGAAGACGTGGTCGGGCACCTCGAGACGGTCGAGCAGGACAGCCCCGTCCACGGAGCCGGCGGCCGGCGCCTCCGGCAACGGAGGCAGCCACGGGCGGTGCGTCCGCAGGAGGTCGGACCGCCGGCGTCGGCGCGCCCGCTCACCCGCCTCGACGACCGCGGCCGCGAGCTCCGCCGCGGCCGTCCCGGGAAGCCAGGCGAGCCGGACCTCCCGCCCACCGACGGACGCCTCACCCGGCGTCGTGAAGGAGGCGGGACGTGGGTCGCCCACCACGTCGAGCGCGTCGCCGGCCTCGAGCACCCGGAGGCAGACCCGGAGCGTGAGGTTCGCGCGGAGCTGCCCGCTGACCACGCCGCCGGCCCGTTGCGTCGCCAGGACGAGGTGCACGCCGAGGGAGCGGCCGAGCGTCGCGACGGCGACGAGGTCGGCGAGGCGGTCCTCGTCGTCCTCCACCAGGGCGCGGAGCTCGTCGACGACGACGATCAGCCTGCCCAGCGTGCCGCCCGTGGCCTCGAACGCCTCGCGATCCCGAACGCCGGCCTCGCCGAGCACTCGCTCGCGCCGGCGCAGCTCGTGCCGCAGCGCAGCGAGGGCGCGCCGGCTCCCCGCGGGGTCCAGGTCGGTCAGCAGACCGACGCAGTGCGGCAGGTGCGCGGCGTGGGCGAAGGTCGCCCCGCCCTTGTAGTCGACGAGGAGGAACGCGATGTCCCGCGGCGGGTGTCGTGTCGCCAGCGCCAGGACCCAGGCCTGGAGCAGCTCGGACTTGCCCGACCCCGTCGTGCCGACGACGAGTGCGTGCGGACCGTCGGTGGCCAGGTCGAGCACGCAGCCGGGTCCCGGGCCGAGCGGCACGGCGAGGTCGCGACGCCCCCTCGCCCAGGCCGAGGCGATCTCGGCGGCACTCGGCCGACCCAGCAGCCCGCGCAGGTCGCCGGCGTCCATCGGTGGTCCCAGCGCGTGGTGGAGCGCGGCCAGCCACCGGGACGAGACCCCCGGTCGGCCGGTCGACGGCACGAGGCGCCCACCGGTCGGCGGGCACGCCCCGGGGCCGGGCCAGACGCCGACGTCGGCGGGGTCGTGCCCGGCCAGCTCCAGCTCGACCGTCAGCCATCGCGCCACACCGATGCCGTCCGGCCCGGTGACCAGGAGACCTTCGGGAGGCCGTCGCATCGCGGGAGCGTGCTCGGGCCGCGTCGTCGTGGCGCCCGCGCGCTCGACGAGACCCGCCCGATCGCCCTCACCCGGTGGCCCCGCGGCTCGCGTGAGGCCCTCCCGGCCGAGACCCGCCGCGAGCACGGCCACGGTCGCGGGGTCGGGCGGACCGCCGTGGAGCGGCCCTCGCGACGCTGGCTCCGGGGGTGCGGCCGGCCGGGGGCTGGCACCGGCTCTGACGCCGGACACGAGCATCGCGACGCCGCTCGCCGCCGACACGATCAACCCGACCAGGAGGTAGCCCGGGGCCCCGTGACCGCCGCCGCGCATCGCGAGCGTCGCGGCCACGGCGAGCATCGCGACGAGGGGGAGCAGGACGACCGGGGACGGCAGCCGGCCTGGCGGCGAGCTGGACGCAGGACCGTCCCGGTCGGGACCTCGGAAGGGGGTGCCCCTCGCCTCCAGGGTGGTCGAGCCCAGCACGATCCGGGTCCCCGGCCGGATCCTCGCCTGCCTGCGCAGCGGTCTCCCGCGCCGCCACGCGTTGCCCGCCGCGCCGCGTCGGGAGCGTCGCCCCCGGGCCTCGTCCGCCGGAGCGTCGGCGCCGTCGGACGGGAGCGACGTCGTCGTCGCGGTGTGGGGCGGCCAGGCACGCTCGCGCCGAGCTCCTCGGACGGGACGCCGACGAGGTCGGTGGAGGAGGACCTGGGCCCGTCCGATCCTCCTCAGCAACACGCGGCCGCCGTGCTGCGCCCTGACCGTGAGGTGGCGCTGCCAGACGTCCTGGTCGGCGATGCGGAGTGCGGCGTCGGCGCCTCGCCCCACGAGCACGTCACGGCCGGGGACGAGCGGTACCGCCCACCCGGCGTCCGGTCCCGACACGACCGCGAGGTGCAGAGCCGTGTCCCAGCAGGCGCGCCACAGGGCGACCGTCCGGTGTGGTTCCTGGCCGCTCGTCGAGCGTCGGTCCGGGGTGGGTGCTGTCGTCATGCGCCACACGATGGTCCACGCGGCATCGTCGCCGCTGGGGTCCTGGGGACGGTGCTGGGAGGACGACATCACGGCTACCTGTGGACAGGGCTCGGCGCACCGGTTCGCCGGATCGTACGAAGACGCCGGTGGGCGCGGGGTACGTCGATACCCCGTGCCCACCGGCAGGGTGACCGACCGATGGTCCTCCGATCGGTCGGTCCACTCGGGTAACGACGGCTGGGGGAGCGTCGATATCCGAGGCGTGATGAGGCCTGAGGGGGAAGGAGGCACCTCATCGCGTTCCGCGGGCGGGTAGCCGGCGATCGGCTACCCGCCCAGGCTGTGGTCGGGTGGTCAGCGCCACCCTCGTCGCCGCAGGCGCGCGCCGACGAGGAGGAGACCTCCCGCGGTGATCGCTCCGGTCGCGGCGAGCCAGAGGCCGTTCTGCTCGACGCCGGTGACGGCGAGGCGGTCACCGGTGCCGGCGCCCGTGGCGGAACCCGTGCCGTCGGTGCTGCCGGAGCTGCTGCCGTTGCCGGACCCGCTGGAGCCGTCACCCGACCCGTCGCCGCCGTTCCCGTCCCCGTCGCCGTCGCCGGGCTCGGCGGGCGTGGGCTCGGCGGGCGTGGGCTCGACCGGCGTCGGCGTGGGCTCCATGGGCTCGTCGATGCGGAGGGAGTACGACCCGCTCACGACGTTGCCCCAGGCGTCCCGAGCCTCGACGACGACGGAGTGCGTGCCCGCCTCGGTCGGGGTGCCCCGCAGCGTGCCGTCGGACGCGAGGGACAGACCGGGGACGTCACCGACGAGGGTGAAGGCGTCGTACGGGGCCTCCGCCTCCGTGAGCTCGAACGCGAACGTGTACTCCGCACCCACCTGGCCGTCGGCCGGCTGCGTGGTCATCAGGTCGACGAGCACGACGTCGTAGGTGGCGACGCCGTTGTACCGCTCCGGGTCCTCCAGGTCGTTGAACGCGGCCGACAGGCTACCGGGAACCTCGCCCGTCACCCAGGACCAGGTGTTGGTCGCATTGGTCGGGGCGCCACCCCAGGACCGGGGGAGGCCGTCGGGGCCGAGCCGGAACTCCTCGGCGTCGATCGGCACGTACACGGTGCCACTCGAGGGGTACTGCCCCCACGCGGAGCCGTCGTCGGGGGCCGTGGGGAACACGCTGAGATCGGAGATCCGGTTGCCGGCCAGGACCACCATCGTCAGTCCGTCGACGACCTCGGGCCCGAGCGGAGACACGTCGGAGACGCGGTTGTTCCGCAGGTCGAGCTGCCGCAGCTCGGACATGCCGGCGAGTGGCGCGACATCCTCGATCCGGTTGCCCGTCAGTGCCAGGGTCTCGAGCCTCGTGAGGTCGGAGAGGTCCGAGATGTCGGTGAGCCCGGCGTTCATCAGCCAGAGCTGGCGCAGCTCGCGCAGGTTGCGCAGCGGCGCGATGCCATCGAGCGGAGGGCCGCCGAACGGCGGGATCCGGCCCGCGAAGAGGAGCCGGCGAAGCTCGGTCAGCTCGTCGATCGGCTCCAGCGAGGTGATGGGACCGGCCTCGACGAGGTCGAGCGCCGTGAGCTGGGTGAGGCCGGCCAGGGGCGTCAGGTCGCTGATGCCGTGATTGTAGGAGAGCTGGAGCTCGGTGGCACCCGTGAGGTGCTCCAATCCGGTGAGGTCTGCGACGCCTCGGCCGGTGCAGGAGAACACGCCGGTGATCGCGGCGACGTCCTCGGCCGTGAGATCGCTCTGCGCCGGTCGGCCGAGCGCAGAGTTGACGCAGGTGGCCAGCGCTGCATCGGGCACGACCGAGGTGTCGGCGACGGCCGCCGGTGCGAACAGGAGTGGGGTCGCGAGCATCGTGCCGCCGACCGCGAGTGCGGTCGCGACTCGGTGAGCGCTGGGACGCGTTGCCATGGACGGACAACCTTTCGGAGTTCACGGACAAGGAAGAAGTCGTGGGGTGCTGACGGGTGTGGGGACGGACGCGTCCCCACACCCATCAGCTGGGCGATCGGCCCGGGGGTCCTTCGTCACCGGCCGATCTGTTCGAGGCGACGGCTGGGGGACCGTCGAGCTCCTCGATGCGTGATGAGGGCTGAGTGGGATGGGGGCCCTCATCACGTCTGTCGCGTGCAACCCGGCCGCGGCGGGGTTGCACGCCGTTCATCGCCGCGACTCGGTGTCCTCCGTGGTCGGCGGGTGCGGGATCGCGAGCGTGGCGCGTCCGGCCGCCGGCGCGGCCGTGGAGCGACGGGTCGTGGAGTGCGTCGTCATGAGATGTCCCCCTCGGACGAGAAGACGTGGTGGGTGGGGCCGCCCATGCCGACGGCGCCTGGATCGAGGATGGTGGCCGTGACGCGGCACCGAGCCGGGACAGGGCCGTGAAAAAGGGCTCAGGAGAGCCGAGTTGAGTGTTCGGAGGGCGCGACTGCGTGGCTGGGCTCCGTGCCGTGAGTGGACGCTCAGCCCGTCCGCAGGCCGCGTGGAGGCCGACCACCACTCCGACCCCGCGCCCGGACCGATCGCGCCGAGCGCCGTCCCCCTGCCCCCTCGACCCGCCCGCGGACGCCCCGCCGGCTCCCCGCCGATGCCTCGCCGGCTCCCCGCCGGTGCCCCGCCGGCGCGGCTGAGTAGTTGCTCACTCGGCCACCCGCGCCGGGGCACGCGACGACCCCGCGTGCGCTCAACGTTCGGCGTGCGCCACTCACGCCGCCGCTCAGGCCCGCCCGACGCGGCCGTCGCTCGGTGAGGATGGCACCTCCCCCCAACGACCGCTGCCGCGGTTCCTCGGCGACCCGAACGGAGGCGCGACGTGTCAGCTCGAAGCGAGTCGAGGATCGTCGGCCGCGCGCGCTGCCTCGCGATGGCCGCGTCCTACGTCCAGACCGGAGCCGTCGTCGACGTCGTCGGCTGTCGGGGCAGCGGGCGGACGGCCTTCCTCGGGGAGCTGCGCGCCAAGCTCGTCGCCGACGGCTGGACCGTGCTCGACCTGTTCGGGGTGGCGTCGCTGCGCGGCTACCCGCTGGCCGCGCTCCAGGTCTCGCCGGTGCAGGACCTCGTGAGCGGCCGCGGTGCCGGGTCGATCCCGGCCGTCGTCACCGCGATGGTCGGCTACGCCAGGACCCGCCGCGTCGTCCTGCTCGTGGACGACTGGGACGACCTCGACGAGGCGACCTGGGGTGCCGTGACCGCGGCCCAGCGCATCGCCGGCTTCCCGATGGTCCTGACGCACCTGCGCGGCCGCACGAGCCGGCAGACCCCCACCGGTCTCGACCCGGCCGGCAACCTCGCCGCCTACGTGATCCCGCTCGGCCCGCTGCGGATCGACGAGATCGAGCAGATCCTCGAGCACCGGCTGGGCGCCCCCACGGACGGCGCGACGCTCAACCGGATCTTCGCCAAGTCCGGCGGCCTCGTCGGGCTCGCCCTGAGCGTCGTCGACGTCGCCGTCCGGGAGGGTGCGCTGACGCTGGCCAACGGCGTCTGGAGCGCGACCCGCAGCCTGTGGAGCCCGGCGCTCAGCCACCTCGTCGAGGCGATGCTGGAGACCCTCCTCCCGGCGGAGCGCGACGCGCTGGCGACGATGGCCCTGCTCGGCGTCATCGACGTCGCCACCGCGCGCACGCTCGTCGACTGGGAGGTGCTGGAGAGCCTGGAGGCCCAGGCGCTCCTCAGCTTCCACCCCTCGCGGGGCCGCCGGCTCGCGAGCATCGAGCCCCCGCTGCTGGTGGAGTACTTCCGGCACGACCCGTTCGTCGCCCGGCGCATCCGGATCACCGAGGCCCTGGAGTCAAGGCTCGGGACCGGGGGAGCGCTCCTGCCCCACGTCTCCGACGCCGTGCCGACGGGATCCGAGGCGGACGCGTCGTTCGTCCGGCTGGTCCACGAGCAGGCGCGGGCGCAGCTCCTCATCAGCCGGGTCGAGTGGACCCGCGACCCGAGCGCCGCGACCGCCCTGCGCTACCTCACCGGCCTCAGCGGGGCGCGCGCCCCGGTGGCGCAGATCGAGGCCGTGCTCTCGGACCCGCGCAGCGACGACGGGGGTGCCGAGGACCGGGCGCGCCTGCTCGTCTGGCGGGCGTGGTGGACCGCGTACGCGAAGGCGGACCTCGAGGAGGGTCTGCGGATGCTCCGCGAGACGCGGCTCTCGTTCGGCAGCTACGGCCGCCTCCTCGACGCCGCCGTCGTCCAGCTCTGCCTCAACCGCGGCACGGTGCCGGCCGACCACGTGCCGCTCGTCGCCGTCGAGGACGACCTGCCGGAGTCGGTGCGCGCCGAGCTCGAGGCGACCCGGATCCTCGTGCTGGTCTCGCTCGGTCGCTTCGTCGAGGCGCGGGACCGCCTCGACGCCTCCACCGCGTCGTCGCCGACGCCGTGGCTGAGCCGGGACGTGCTCACCGTCCTCGTGCTCATCGGCGAGGGCCGCAACGACGAGGCGATCGATCGCGCCGGCCTCGTCCTCAGCGAGGCGCGCAACGCGCTCGACGCCGAGGCCATCCGCTGCTACTCCTACCTCAGCGCGCTCTGCCTCATGGTCCGCGGTGAGCACGGTCAGCTGCGGACCCTGGTCGAGACCTGGACGACGCTCGGCGACCCGCCGCACGTCCCGTCCCACGACTACCTGGCGACGCTCTGCCTCGGCGCGGTCACGGCGGTGCGTCTCTGGCGCGTCGTCGAGGAGGAGAACCGCGCCCTCGACCAGGTCGAGGTGGTGGACGGGCCGCTGTCGGGGATGGTCACGTCGTGGCGCCACGCGGAACGGCTCGCGGCGAGCGGCGACCGCGAGGCGGCGGCGCACATCGTCGCCGACTGGGCGCGGGCGCTGTGGGACCGCGGCGCCCGGCTCGCCGCGATGCTCGCCTACGCGACCGCCGTGGAGATCGCCCCCGACGAGGAACGCCTCGCCGAGGCGGAGTCGCGGGCGCGCGACCTCGACGGGGTCATCGTCGAGGTGCACCTGGAGCTGCTCCGGGCGCTCGTGCGGCGCGACGTGCCGGCGCTGACCGCCGGCGCCGCCCGGGTCGCCGCCGCCGGCTTCCACGCCAGGGCGCTGCGCGCGTACCAGGAGGCGACCCGGCTCCTGCGGGAGGAGGGCCGCGTCGAGGCCGCCGACGCCGTCGAGCGGGAGCGGGCCGCGCTCGTGCAGCGGCTCACCCTCGGCGCCCCGGCCGCGGCGCGGGAGGAGACGGAGGCCGTCACGCTGACCGCGCGCGAGCACGAGGTCGCCCAGCTCGTGGCCGCCGGGCTGTCGAACCAGCAGATCGCGGCGGAGCTCGTCATCAGCGTGCGCACCGTCGAGAACCACGTCCACCGGACGATGCGCAAGACGGGGGCGGCGAACCGCCGCATGCTCGGCCGGCTGGTCACCGAGCGCATCGACGCGTAGCGCCGCGGGTCGGCCACCGCCCGACGCGGACGGGGCGCCTACCCCCGGCGCGCCACCGGCCCGCTCTTCTGTCGCGCGCGGTACAGGTGGTTCTCGACGGTGCGCACGCTGAGGAACAGCGCGTCGGCGATCTCGCGGTTGCTCCGCCCGGCGCGCGCGAGCTCCAGCACCTCCCGCTCGCGGTCGGTCAGCGGCCCCGGAGTCGCCGGCGCCGCGTCGGAGACCTCGCGCCAGGTCTCCGCGACCCCCTCGCCGGCCAGCGTCGACACGTCGGCCTCCGTGAGCGCGCGGCCGTGCTGGGCCTGCCAGCGCTCGCCGGCGACGCGGAACGCGGTCACCGCGAGCGGCACCGGGGCCGGCAGCGGCGCCAGCGCCCGGAGGAGCTGCTCGGCGTCTCCCTCGTGCAGCCGCCGGTGCACCTCGAGGACGGGACCGAGCAGCGGCACGCGGGTCGTCGACCACACGCGCTCGACGGTGGCCATCCGCTCGGCGTCGAGGGGCGTGCCGATGAGCATCCACGCCGCGAGTGCCGAGAGCGGCGCTCCCCGCTCCGCCTCCCGCTCGCCGCAGCTCCACAGCAGGTCGCCCGCGGCGGTCGACGTGGCGTCCTCGGCGGACAGCAGCTCGGCCCGCGCCCACTCCCGCATGATGTCGAGCGTCGGCGCCCCGGTCCGGCGCAGCCCCTCGAGCTCGCGGAACAGCGACTGGGCGAGCCGGGCGTCCCCGTTCCGCGCGGCCAGCGCGGTCCCGAGCGCGAGCAGCCGCTCGTCGTAGCTGGCGCTCAGCGGTCCGGACCGGCCGAGGCTCAGCGCGACGCTGACGGCGCGCCACGCCCCGAGCAGGTCGCCGCGCAGGAACAGCGCGCTTGCGAGCCCCCGGGCGCACAGGCGGACCCCGAACGGGTCGACGCGGTCGTGCGCGTCCGCCAGCCGCTGCCGGAACCACTGGATGCCGCGACGCAGCTCGCCCCGCGCGAGCAGCGCGTCGCCGCGCAGGGCGTCCATCCGGTCGCCGACCTCGGTGTTCGTGGCGTGCGGCCGGACGCTCTCCAGCAGCTCCTCCAGCTCCTCCAGCTCGCCGCGGTCGAACAGCGCCTGGGCCGTCAGCAGGTGCACGGTCTCGTCGAGGCCGATCGGGTAGGGCGGGGTCAGCCCGGCGACGATCGTGCTCGCCGGGACGCCCTCGCTGAGCGGGCCGAGCAGCCGCTGCGTCGCGAACGCCATCGACTCCTCCCACTCGCCCGCGTCCCAGCCGGTCGGCGGCGCCGGCAGGTCCTCGGCGTCCGCGCGGCCGGTCCACAGCAGCCACTGCTCGCGCATCACCAGGTAGTGCGCGACGTCCTCGGTGGTGTCCGACGCGGTGATCCGGGTGTCCCGGAACGCGGTCGCTGGGTCGGAGGTCTCCAGGTCGTGCAGCATGAGGAGCTGCAGCACGGGGATCGCCGAGGAGACCGTCCGGTCCTCGTCCCACGCGCGCCAGAGGGTGGCGATGCGGGAGCGCAGCCGCTCCGTGAGGATCGTCGTCGACTCGGGGAAGTCGGCGCCGAGGACGTGCTGGCGGCGCTGCCGCACCGGCCACACCGCCTCGGCGACGCCGACCGCGTCGTCCATCGCGCCCGTGTCGCCGAGCGCCCGGCGGGTCGACCCGGCCGCGTCGAGCCGGTCGAACGGGGTGAGCGACGCCAGGATCGCCCGCGACAGCGCCGGCGGGGAGACGACCACCGCCGACTCCGGGTCGCGTGGGTCGACGATGAGGCGCCGCCGACGGATGAGGGATCGCGCGGTGTCGTCGCCGACGATCCGCCGGGCGCTGTCCCACGGGATCGCGCCGCACCAGGACAGCGCCCGGAGCGCGCGGGACTCCTCCGGCGAGAGCGCGGCCGAGAACTGGTGCAGCACCGCCGAGAGCGGGACGTCCTCGAGCGGTGCGACGTCGGTCCACGCGCCGTCGACGAGCTGGATGGCCTCGGACCACACGCCCGCGTCGAAGACGGCCAGCGCCGCGCGCGGGTTGCCGGCCGACATGGCCGCGATCGCCCACGCGAGACTGGCGTCGACGTCCGTGCGCGTGTGCTCCGTGAGCAGCGTCGTGGTCCCGCCGAGGCCGAGCGGCGGCAGCTCCACCGGCGTCATCGCGCGGGAGAAGGCGTCGGCGGCCGCGTCGGGGGCCCGGGTCGAGCTGAGGCTGCACGCGATCCGGACCAGGCCGGCGCCGAGGACGCTCTCGACGACGAGCAGCGACACCCGGTCGGCCAGGTCGACGTCGTCGATCAGCAGGAGCCCGCGCTCCCCGAGGTGCCGGGCGTCCAGCCAGGCCGCAGCGTAGGCGGGCGAGGGGCGGACGTCGGGGGAGGGGAGGAAGGAGGGGTCGGACTGCAGCAGCGCGAACGGCAGGTCGTGCGCCGTCTGCGAGCCGCGCAGCCGCAGCACGGGCCGGCCGATGGCGACCGCCCGGTCGTGCAGCTCGGCGAGGACGGCCGACTTGCCCGAGCCGACGTCGCCGGTCACGACGACGTTCGCACCGTCGGACAGCCGGAGCTCGATCGCCTCGACGCTCGCACCGTGTGCCGTCATGGTCACCCCCTCGGATCTGCCGCGTCGCCGCGGTCCGGGCCGCCGTCACCGGCGTGATCCGCACCGTCTCGCTGCCGTGGTCGGCAGCATACGCGCGGGGGGCGTCGCCGGGCAGGTGCGGCGGGCGGTCGGGGGCGCGCGAAGGGCGCGCCCCCCGGATCGGGGGACGCGCCCTCTCGCGAGCGGTGTCCGCGTCACACGGCCTGCTCCGCGGTGAAGCTGAACGTGATGTCGAGCGTCTGGCCGGCGACGGCGATGGTCGCCTCGGCCGGGAGGGTGGCCGTGAGGACGAGCGTCGCCCCGTCCTCGGGCGTGGCCGCCCGCGGCACCTCGAAGTCGGCGAACGTCGCGCCCGAGAGGGGGCCGGTGTAGAGGACGGCGCCGCTCTCGTCGTCCCGGATCTCCAGCAGCAGCGCGTCCTGGAGCGCCTCGGCCGGCGAGCCGGCGGAGTTGACGACGACCGGGAGGGCGAGGTCGAGGTCCGCCTCGACGGAGCCGGAGTTGTAGACGACGAGGTCGCGGCTCACGGTCGCGCCGGGGACCAGGGAGCTCCCGCCGTCGAACTCGATCAGGTACGCGTCGGGGTTGCCGTCCTGCGCGTCGTCGAACTTGAGGTCGAGCGTGCCGGAGGCCAGCTCGGTCCGCACGTCGCCGGAGTCGCTGAACGCGGCGAACGTGGTGGCGACGCCGACGCCGAGCACGACGGTGGCGGCGGCGATGATCCGGGCGCGGGTGGAGATCTCGAATGCCATGGGGGTCTTCCCTTTCTGTCGCGCGGAGGCCGCCGGACGGCGGTGCCGCGTGGAACGAGGCGTCGCCGGTCGTGGGGCGCGCCTGGCCGACCGCCGACCGGACGGTCGTTCCGGTACGTGGCGGGGTCGCGGATGCGATGGATCCATTACGCCCGCCGGGACCGGGGTACGCAGCACCCAGCCGCCCGCACGGGGCCCAGGTGAGTGGCGGGATGAGTGGCGAGCCGATCCCCGCCCGGGTGCGCCGCGCCCCGGCGTGAGCGAGCACTCAGCCTGACCCCTCGGGACCCCTCGGGCGGGAGGCCGCGCACCCGCCGGCTGAGTGTCGCGCCGCCGGGAGCGTGGGCTGCCGGCCCCCTACTCATATCCCCACTCATCGGCCAGGGAACGGGGCGGATGAGTGGGGCGGACGTCGCGGCGCGCGCCTGTAATGGAGAGGTCCCGAACCACCCCAGAGCATCGGAGCCCGACATGTCCACCAGCACGCCCGCCCGGAGGATCGCCGCGACCGCGGCGAGCTGGGTCGTCAACGTCATCGCCGTCGCCGGCGTCGCGGCGACGGTCGTCGCGCTCGTCGCCCTGCTCACGGGCGTGCGTCCCGTCGTCTTCATCAGCGGATCGATGAGCCCGACGATCCAGACCGGGGCGCTCGCCCTCACCGCACCCGTGGCGGCCGACGGCATCGAGGAGGGCGACGTCATCAGCGTCACGCGCGCCGACGGCGTCCGCGTCACGCACCGCGCCGTCGAGCTCGTGGCGCAGGACGGTCGCGTCCTGCTCGTCATGAAGGGCGATGCCAACACGGACGTCGACGCCGAGCGGTACGACGTGACCGACGGTGCCGACCGCGTGATCTGGCACGTGGAGGGTGCGGGGAGCGTGGTCGGCTCGCTGAGCACGCCCTGGATCGTCGTCGGCGCGGTGGCGCTCGTCCTGATCGCCCTCATCCCCGGCAAGCGGGCGCGCCCGACCGCGGACGACGCTGACGCCGCGGGCGCTGGTGCCGCGGATGACGACGCCGCGGGCGCCGGTGCCGACGACGCCGACGCCGCGGGCGCCGCCTCCGACGCCCCGACGCTCGTCGGCGCCGGCTGAGCGCACCCACCACGACAGTCCCACCCCGACACCCTCCGACGACACCCCCACCCCACCGAGCAGCGAGGTCGACATGTCAGCCGCAGCCCCGTCCGCCGCACCCGTGCGCCCGACCCGACGGCGCCACGCGCGCGTGGCGCGCCTCGCGGCGCTCGCAGTCCTGGCCGCGACGGCGATCGGGATCGCCGCAACGGGCGAGACGGTCGCCGCCTTCCAGGACCCCGGAGCCGTCTCCGTCGACCTGGCGAGCCACCCGCTCTCCCTGCAGGGCGTCGGCGCGAACGCGCACGGCCAGCTCGGCACCGGCGGGCGCGGCTCGAACGCGACGACGTTCCGCCTCGCCGACCCCGCCGGCTCGCTGCCCGGGCTCGTGACCGACGCCGCCGTCGGCGAGTTCCACGGCTGCGCGGTCGTCGAGGGCCGGGTGTACTGCTGGGGAGACAACGCGACCGGCCAGCTCGGGAACGGCACGTCGACCGCCTCCGACACCCCCGTGCCCGTGAGCCCGAACCCGGGCGACGCGCTGTACGACCGGGTCGCGGTCGAGGTGGCCGTCGGCTCGGTCGCCGACGGGCGCGGCTTCACCTGCGCGTCCGTGATCGCCCCGAGCGGCGGCATGGAGGTCTACTGCTGGGGCGACAACTACTACGGCCAGCTCGGCATCGGCGGGAAGCCGCACCAGTACCTGCCGACGCTCGTGACGGGCATCCCGTTCGGGCCGTCGACGGTCGTGGGCGACCTGAGCCTCGGCATCGAGTACTCCTGCGGCGTGGTCGACGGCCAGGCGTGGTGCTGGGGCCGCAACGTCCAGGGGCGGCTCGGCAACGGGACCACGGAGTCGAGGACGACGCCGGCGCTGGTCAAGGGCGATGCCGCGTTCGAGGCCGCCCAGAGCGCGCGACGGGTCACGGACGTCGCCGCGGACGGCGTGGTCACCTGTGCCGTCGCCGACGCCCGGGCCTATTGCTGGGGTGACGCCCTCTGGGGTGGCCTCGGCAACGGCTCGACCGCGGGCGCCGCCGTGACCTCGGCGCGTCCGGTGGCCGTCGACGGGGCGTCCGCCCTGCCGTCGTCGGCCCGCGTGCGCAGCGTCGGCGTCATGTACAACGGCGGCTGCGCCCTGACCGAGGCCGGCGAGGTCTTCTGCTGGGGCAACAACTCGCAGGGGCAGAACGGCCGCGGCACCACGGGCGGGAGCGACGCGGCCCGTCCGGTCAAGGTCGGGGCGCTCGCCCAGCCCGCCGTCGAGCTCGCCACCGCGCAGGAGGCCGCGTGCGTCCGGTACGGCGACGGACGTCTCGCCTGCTGGGGCGACAACCGCCGCGGTCAGCTCGGTCGCGGCACCACGACCTCCTCGGGCGCGGCCACCGTCGTCACCATGCCCTCGACGCGCCCCGTCCTGCGGATCGTCGGCGGGGCCGGCTCCTTCCTCGCGGTCCAGGGCTACTGACGCCGGCGTCCGGCTGCCCGGCCCCCGGGCCGGGTGTCAGCCCGCCCGCCAGGTCCGCCGGACGACGAGGCCGAGGAGCAGCAGGCCCGCGCCGACGGCGGCGAGCGGGAGGACGGCGACGCCCGTCCCGCCGAGGCCGTCCGGTCCCGCGTCGCCCGGGGTCGACCGCGCCTCCGCCGGGTCGGTCGCGTCGCCGGGCCCCGTCCCGTGCCCCGGCGTCGGCTCGGGCACGGGGGAGGGAGTCGGCGCCGGGCTGGACGGCGGTTCGGGCGCGGACGGGGAGGGAGCGGGAGGTGGACCCGAGGACGGGGCCGGCGACGGCACCGGGTCGCCGAGCGCGACGCCGAAGTCCTTCCCCGTGACGTCGGCGTCGACGTCGACCAGCACGGACCCCGACGGCCGCCAGACGACGCTCCCGCCCTCCGGCGGCACGAGCGTGAGCTCGTACCGGCCCGGCATCAGGCCGGCGAGCGCGTAGCCGCCGTCGGTGCCGGAGGTCGCGTCGATCGTCACGGTCACGGGGACGTCGTCGCCCCCGCCGGCCTGGTCGAGGCCGTCCGGCCCGAAGGAGTAGCCCCCGGTGATCCGGACGAGCGGCGAGGGCAGCGGCCGGTCGTCCGGCGAGGGCGCGCCGTCGCCGTCGACGTCCTCGTACACCGTGCCGGAGATCCGGCTCGACACGATGTGCACCGAGAACGGCCGCCCGACCACCTGGCCGACCCACCGGTCGCGCTCGCCCGGCGGCTCCAGGTCGCTGGTCTGGATGAGCGACGGGTCCGGCAGCCACACCGCGGTGCCCGGGGCGTGGCCCTGCGGCATCGTGAAGGGGATGCGGAACTCGCGCTGGCGCGCGCTGGGCGCCCACTCCCAGACGCAGGTCACCTCCGTCCCCGCATCGGACGGCGGCTCGGCGGTGCACCCGGCGGGCAGGTCGTGCGGGCGCAGCCCGGGCGGGAAGGTCTGTGACGCCGTCAGGAGCTGCGCCCAGCTCCACCCGCCGTTCGCCACGATCAGCCGGAGAGCTGACTCGCCGGGGGAGGTCGCGATCGTGCGGCCGAGCGCGACCTGCGCGCCGGGGGAGGTGAGCACCGACATGGAGACGGTGCGCGGGGGCACGTCCGAGACGTCGACCGGGGCACCGCCGAGGCGCGCCCCCGTGACGCGAGCCGTGAGCACGAGCGGCGTCCGGCCGTGCGTGCGCAGGTAGTCCGACGGGACGCGCGAGCTGTCCAGGAGGTGCACGAACCCGTCCCCCGGGACCGTGAGCGGCCCGCAGACCACGGCCGAGCCCGGGCCGTCCGGCTGGGCGCAGCTCGGGCGGCTCTCCGGCAGCATGGCGAGCCCGTTCCCGGACGGCCCGGCCGTGACCTCGACGTAGACGTCGTGCAGCGGCTCCGGGTTCGGGTTGACGAGGACGGAGCCCATCGTGAGGTTGAGTCCCGCGTACGGCATCAGCGAGGAGGACTGGACGTCGAACCTCGGGGGGAGCGGCTCCCCGCCGGCGCCCGCGGGTCCCGAGCCGAGCAGGACGAGGCAGAGGACGGCGGACAGGACGCCGCCGAGGCGGCGTGCGGACGGGCGTGAGCTCACGGCGATGTCTCCGGGTCGGGTCGGACGGGTGCGGGCGCGCGGGCGGCGGCCCCGACGGGTCTCGCCCGCGCGCGGGCGCCACCCAGGGCGGTCGGGTCGGGAGTGAGGGCCGAGCCTCGGAGGACGGCGGTCAGTCGTTCGCGAGCGCGACCGTCACGACGAGCCCGCCCTCGCCGGGAGCCGTGAGGGTCAGCCGACCGCCGTGCCGACGGACGATGGCCTCGACGATGGCCAGACCGAGCCCGCGGCCGCGGGAGGCCGGCGTCGACGTGCGGCCAGCCACGCGGAAGAACGGGTCCGCCAGCCGGGCGAGGTCGTCCGGCGGGACGGTGCGGCCGCCGTTGACGACCTGGACGAACGACTCCGAGCCGGTCCGGGCGTTGACCCAGGTGCCGGTCGTGATGACGACGCTGCCGCCGGGGACGTTGTGCCGGATCGCGTTCTGCACGAGGTTCGCGGCGAGCTGGCGCAGCAGCACCGCGTCGCCGCGGGTCGGCGCCTCGCCGAGGCGGGGGACGAGGTGGACCTCGCGCGCCGCCGCCTCGGCCTGGCAGTCACCGACGACGTCGAGGACCAGCCCGGCCAGGTCGACGGGGTCGCGCGGCGGGTCGGCGTGCTCGATCTCGGCCAGGTCCATCAGCGACTCGACGGTTGCGATGCTGCGCTCGTTGGTCGCCCGGAGGTGGACGAGCAGGTCGGGGTCCGGCTCGGTCGTCCCGGACAGCGCGACGTCGAGCATCGCTCGCGTGCTCGCGAGCGGGGTGCGCAGCTCGTGCGACGCGTTCGCGGCGAACCGGCGGTGCGCCGTGAGCTGGTCGTCCAGCCGCCCCAGCATCTCGTTCATCGTGTCGGCGAGGTCGGTGAGCTCGTCGCGGGGTCCCGGAATGTCGATCCGGTGACGCAGGTCGCCGTGCGCGGCGCGGGTCGCGGCCTCGTTGACCTGCTGCAGCGGGCGGGTGAGCCGGCCGGCCGACACCCAGGAGACCCACCCCCCGGCGCCGACGATGAGCACGAGGGCGGCGGCCGAGGCCCACAGGACGACGCGGACGAGCTCCTCGCGGCTGCCGATGCTGAGCAGCGCGGGCGAGAGCAGCCCGACGTCGACGACCTCGACGACGTCGGCGGGGGTGGCGCCGGCCGGGGCCTGCGGCGGCGAGCCGGTCGCCGTCTGCGTCGTGGCCGCGAACCCGTAGGTCGGCAGCAGCGTGACCACCACGCCGAGGGCCGTGAGCACGACGGCGCTCGCCGCGACGAGCAGGACGACGTGGCTGAGCGCCAGGCGGGCGCGGACGGTGAGCCGGTGCCGCCGCGGCCAGCTAGCCGCGCTCATGCGCCTGCGCCCCGTCGATCGCGTACCCGGTGCCGGGGACCGTACGGATGACCGCGGGGGCCCCGATCTTGCGCCGCAGGGTGCTGATCGTGACCTTGACGCTGTTCGTCAGCGGGTCGGCGTTCTCGTCCCACGCCTTCTCCAGGAGCGTCTCCGCGCTCAGCACGCCGCCCTGCGCACGCAGCAGCAGCTCGAGCACGGCGAACTCCTTGCGGCTCAGGTGGACGAAGCGCCCGGCGCGGTACACCTCGCGCCGGTAGGGGTCGAGCGTGAGGTCGCCGGCGCGCAGGATGGGGGGCAGGGCCGTGAAGCGTCGCCGGGTCAGCGTGCGCAGGCGCGCGGTGAGCTCGGCCAGCTCGAACGGCTTCGTCAGGTAGTCGTCCGCGCCGAGGCGCAGGCCCTCGACCGTGTCGTCGAGCGAGCGGGCCGCCGTCAGCATGAGGATGGCGGGCCGCTCGGGACGGGCGACGAGGATGCGGCACACCTCGTCGCCGTGGAGCCCCGGCAGGTCGCGATCGAGGACGACGACGTCGTAGTCGTTGACGTCGATCGCGAGCAGGGCCGCGTCCCCGTCGTCGGCGACGTCGGCGGCGATCGCCTCGGCCGCCAGCCACCGCCGGATCGAGTCCGCGAGCAGCTCCTCGTCGTCGACGATCAACACCCGCATCCGCTTCCCTCCGTTCGAGACCAGTGAAGCACGCAGTGAAACACGCCCAAGGTTGGGAAAAGGTCAACGCACGAGCTGACGCCGTCGCAACCGGTCGACGGGTGTGCTGGTTCCCTGCCCGCTCCACACGAAGGGAATCACCATGCAGAGAACACGTAGCCGCCGGCACCCGGGTCGGCTCCTGAGCGCCGGCATCGCGGCGCTCGCGCTCACCGGCCTGCTCACCTCCTGCGCCGCCGACCAGTCCGCCCAGGAGGACGCCGAGCTCGACACGAGCAACGAGCAGACCGACTTCGACGACTGGAACCGCGACTTCACCGCCTGCATGGCGGACCAGGGCGTCGACCTGCCCAGCGGGTCCGGTGGGGACGGAGTCACGATGCTGGACCCGGGCGAGGTCGACATGGACGAGCTGCTCTCGGCGCAGCAGACCTGCTACGACCAGGTGGGCGAGCCTCCGGCGAGCCCCGACGACCCCGGCGTCGAGGAGCAGAACGAGGCCGAGCTGGCCTTCGCCAAGTGCATGCGGGATGCCGGCTACGACTTCCCCGACCCCGACTCCTCCGGGTCCGGCACCACGACGACGACGCTCGAGGGGGAGGTCGACCCGCAGGACATCATGACGTGCCGCGAGGCGGCCGGTCTCGGCGGGGGCCCGGCGTCATGAGCGTCGAGACGCGGGGACAGGACGCGGCGGCGGCCCCGGCGGGGACCCCACCCGCCCCGTCGCCGCCTGGACCGCCGGCCGAGCCGCCGCCCGGGCCGTCCGGCGGCGGCCCGCGCCCGCGGCGGCGCTGGCCGTGGGTCGCGACCGGCGTCGCGGTCGTGGCCGCCGTCGCCGTCGGGCTGGGGCTGTTCCTGCGCCCGCCGGCCGCGTCGGCCGGGGACGACGCCACGGCGGTGGAGCACGAGACCGCCGAGGTCCACCGCGGCGACCTCACCCAGGAGATCCGGCAGAAGGGCACGCTGCGGTTCGCCGACCCGCGCTCCCTCGGCACCGTGCTCGAGGGCACCATCACGGGGCTGCCGGCCGCCGGAACGGTCATCGGCCGCGGTGCGGAGCTGCTGCGCGTCGACGACCTGCCCGTCGTCCTCCTCCTCGGGGACCTGCCGATGTGGCGCCCGTTCGAGTCCGGCATGGCGGACGGGCGCGACGTGCTGCAGCTGGAGACCAACCTGGCCGAGCTGGGCTTCTTCGACCGCACGCCGGACGAGGAGTTCACCTGGCGCACGCGCGACGCGATCCGTCGCTGGCAGAAGTCGCTCGGCCTCGAGCGCACCGGCTCGATCGAGCTGGGCCGGATCGTGTTCGAGCCGTCCGACGTCCGCGTCGGCTCGGCGGCGGCCGCGATCGGCGACCCCGCGTCGCCCGAGGCGCTCGACGTCACGGGGACCGCCAAGGAGATCGTGGCGAGCGTCGACCCGAACCTCGCCGCCGTCGCCGTCCCCGGCGCGGCGACGAGCGTGTCGCTGCCCGACGGCACCCGGGCCGAGGCGACCATCGAGTCGGTCGGGTCCCCCCGCGAGGAGGAGGACGGCTCCGGCGGCAAGGACCTGAAGATCCCGCTCGTGCTGCGGCTCGACGACCCGTCGCAGGGCGAGGCGCTGGACAACGTCGGCGTCACGCTCCAGCTCTCCCGGGTGATCCGGGAGGACGCGCTCCTCGTCCCCGTGCTCGCGCTCCTCGCGGCGCCCGAGGGTGGCTTCGCGGTCCAGGTGCTCGACGGCGGGGCGGTCCGCGACGTCCCGATCGAGATCGGCGCGTTCGCCGGCTCGATGGTGGAGGTCACCGGCGGTGAGCTCGCCGAGGGCGACGAGGTGGTGGTCGGACGATGACCGCGGACGTGGAGATGGTGGGCGCCGTGCGCTCGTTCGGGTCGCCGCCGACCGTCGCCCTCGCCGGCGTCGACCTGTGCGTCGAGCGGGGCGAGATGGTCGCGGTGGTCGGGCCCAGCGGGTCCGGGAAGTCCACGATGCTCAACCTCATGGGCACGCTCGACCGGCCGACGGCCGGCACCGTGCGGATCGCCGGCACCGACGTCTCGACGCTCGAGGACGGCGAGCTCTCCGCGCTGCGGGCGCACACGATCGGCTTCGTGTTCCAGCAGTTCCACCTGTCCGACGGCGTCACCGCGCTCGACAACGTCGCCACCGGTCTCCTCTACACGGGGATGCCCGTGCGGGAGCGGCGGCGCCGGGCCGGCCTGGCGCTGGAGCAGGTGGGGCTCGGCCATCGCACGAGGCACCTGCCGCGCCAGCTCTCCGGGGGAGAGAAGCAGCGGGTCGCGATCGCGCGCGCCGTCGTCGGCCGGCCCCGGCTGCTGCTGGCCGACGAACCGACCGGCGCGCTCGACAGTCGCTCGGGCGAGACCGTCATCCGGATCCTCGGCGAGCTGCACGCCGCCGGGACCACCGTCGTCGTCATCACCCACGACCGCGGGCTCGCCGAGCGGATGCCGCGACGGGTCTCGCTCAAGGACGGCCGCATCGTCTCCGACGAGTCGGACGATCCCGTCGCGGGCGCCGACCGGCCGCGCGCCGGGGGCGGGAGGGCCGCCGCGTGACCCCGCGCTCCCGGCTGCGCCCGGGCGACCTGGTCGGGCTGGGCTTCCACGGCCTGCGCGCGCACCCGCTGCGGGCCGTGCTCTCGGCCCTCGGCATCGCGATCGGCATCGCCGCGATGGTGGCCGTCATCGGCATCTCGACGTCGAGCGAGGCGCTGGTGCGCGAGCGCCTCGCCGCACTCGGCACGAACCTGCTGACGGCCTCGGCCGGCACCGACCTGTTCGGCAAGGAGACCTCGCTGCCCGCCGACGCGGTCGAGCGCGTCCGGCGCATCGACGGGGTGACGGACGCGAGCTGGCTGGCCGGGCTGTCCGACGTGCACGTCTACCGGAACGCGCTCGTCGATCCCGATGCGACCTCCGGCCTCACCGTCGCCGCGGCCGACCTCGACCTGCTCCGGGCGGTCAGCGGCGAGCTCGCCGACGGTGTGTGGCTGAACGACGCGACGGCCCGCCTGCCCGGCGTCGTGCTCGGCACCAAGGCGGCGGACCGGCTCGGCATCGTCGACGTCGGCGGGACGGTCTGGCTCGGCGACCAGTCGTTCGCCGTGCTCGGCATCCTCGCGCCGTCGGCGCTGGTGCCCGAGCTCGACACGACGGCGCTGATCGGCGAGCCGGTCGCCCGGGACCTCTTCGCCTTCGACGGCTCGCCCGGCAGCATCTACGAGCGGTCGCGGGACGACGCGGTCGAGCGCGTCAGGGAGCTCCTGCCGCGCACGATCAACCCCGAGGCGCCCAACGAGGTGAAGGTCAGCCGACCCTCCGACGCGCTCGCGGCGCAGAACACGGTCGACCAGGCGTTCACCGGGCTGCTCGTCGGCGTCGGGTCGATCGCGCTGCTGGTCGGCGGCATCGGCGTGGCGAACACCATGGTGATCTCGGTGCTGGAACGCCGGCGCGAGATCGGCCTGCGGCGGGCCATCGGGGCGACCCGCAGCCACATCCGCTCGCAGTTCCTCGTCGAGGCGATCCTGCTGGCCGCGTGCGGCGGCGTGGCCGGGACCGTGCTCGGCTGGGGCATCACCGCGGCGGTCGCGTCGGCGAACGGCTGGCTCGTGTCGGTCCCGCCGCTCGTGCTCGCCGCCGGGGTGACGGTGACCGTCGTCGTGGGCGCGGTGGCCGGGATGCTGCCGGCGATCCGGGCGGCGCGGACCTCGCCGACCGTCGCGCTGAGCGCCTGAGCGCCTGAGCGCCGGCTGGAGGACGCGGGTGGCACCGGGCGGGTGAGCGTCCGGCGCCACCCGCTCTCCTCGCGTCGGCCGGACGCGGCTACGCGCCGGGCGACACCAGCCCGGTCTCGTACGCGGTCACGACGAGCTGCACCCGGTCGCGCGCGCCGAGTTTCGCCAGGATGCGCCCGACGTGCGTCTTGACGGTCGCCTCGGCCACGAACAGCTCGGTCGCGATCTCGGAGTTGGTGAACCCCCGCGCGATGAGGACGAGCACCTCCCGCTCCCGATCGGTCAGGTCGTCCAGCGCCTCCAGCGGCGTCCGCTCGGTGGCCGGCAGCGTCGCGGCGACGTGCTCGATGAGCCGCCGCGTCACCGACGGCGCGACGACGGCGTCGCCGGCGTGCACGGTCCGGATGGCGCCGAGCATGTCCTCGGGCTGGGTGTCCTTGAGCAGGAACCCGCTCGCGCCCGCCTTGATGGCGGTGAAGACGTACTCGTCGAGGTCGAACGTCGTGAGGATGATGACCTTCGGCGTGGCGTGCCCGGCCGGTCGCGGTGCGCACAGCAGCGCCTCCGTCGCCGAGATGCCGTCGCGGCCCGGCATGCGCACGTCCATGAGCACGACGTCGACGTCGTAGCTCGGCAGCACGCGCAGCGCCTGGTCTCCGTCGCTCGCCTCGACGACGACCGTCATGTCGGGCTGGGAGTTGATGACCATCGCGAACCCGGCCCGCACGAGCTGCTGGTCGTCGACGAGCGCGACGCGGATCCGCGCCCCGCCGCCGTCGCCGGTCCCGTCACCCATCACGCTCTCGCTCACCCGTCCCCGTCCGTTCCCTCGTCGTCCCGTCGCGCCGACCGTCCGGTCGTGCCACCGTTACCAGCGTCCCATCGTGCCCGCCACGATGGCGGAGGTCGGCAGCGTGGCCTTGACCCGCCAGCCGCCGCCCGGTCGCGGCCCGCTCTCGAGACTGCCCGAGAACAGCGCGATCCGCTCGCGCATCCCGAGGATGCCGTTGCCGGCACCGTCGTCGCCGGCCGCCGCGCCGCGCCCGTCGTCGTCGATCTGGACGACGAGCGCACCCGGGTGCCACGCGACGTCGACGCGGGCGTGCACGACGCCGGGCGTCCCCGCGTGCTTGAGCACGTTCGTGAGCGACTCCTGGCACACCCGGTAGACCGCGAGGTCGGCGGCGGGGGTGAGCGGCAGCCGCTCGCCCCATGTCACGACCTCGACCCCGAGACCCGACTCGCGCACGGTGCGGACGAGGTCGTCCAGCGACGCCAGGCCCGGCTGGGGCGCGGTGTCGGCCGCTGCGTCCCCGCGCAGCACGCCGAGGATGCGCCGCGTGTCGGCGAGGGCGCCGCGGGCGGTGTCGGCGATCGTCTCCAGCGCGCCGACCGCGAGGTCCGGGTCGGTCCGGGCCGCGTACCGCCCGCCGTCCGCCTGCGCGACGATGATGGAGAGGGAGTGGGCGACGACGTCGTGCATCTCGCGGGCGATCCGGGCGCGCTCCGCGCCGGCCGCGATGACGGCCTGCTGGTCGCGCTCGTACTCCAGCCGGGCGGCCCGCTCGCGCAGCGACTCCCACCGGGCGCGCGTGCTGCGGCGCAGCAGGCCCAGCGCCCAGGCGACGACGACCGGGGCCGCCATCGCGATGAAGAGGAACACCACGCCGATCGCGCGGTCGCTGAAGCTGCCCCACACCGCCGCCTCCTGCAGGGCGACGAGGCCGCTGCCGAGGAGGGCGGAGCTGAGGCTGGCGCGGCGAGCCCAGCGCGGGCCGTGGACGGCCGTGGAGTAGACCGACACGTAGATCAGGAGGTCGATCGGCAGCAGCGGCGGGCCGAGGAGCCAGTGCAGCAGCGCGAGGGCGTTGACCGCGACGGCGCTGGCCACCGGGAACCGCCGGCGCACGGCGAGCGCCGCCGGCATCCCGAGCGAGGCGAGCCAGGTCGTGACGAGGCCGGCGGCGCCGCCCTCGACCGAGGTGCCGAGCGTGACGAACGAGAACCCGCCGAGCAGGAGGAAGGCGAGGACCGCGAGGCTCACGTCGAGGATCCAGCCGCGCCGCGTGAGCCAGGCGTCGGCCTGCTGCACGGGCGAGTCGGAGGTCGCGGTCGGGAAGGTCACCCCGGCAGCCTACGAGCGGGGCCGCGTCCGGCGGGTCATCCCGTGGTGCCGTTCTACACGCGGTGGATCAGACCGGGGTCGTCGTTGCGGACCGACCCGACGCGCGGGCCGACCTCGTACCACTCGAGCGGCGGACCGGGCTCCGCCAGGACGCCCAGTGCCTCGTCGGCCGTGCGGACCCGCGGGTCGAGCCACGCGCCGATGGCGTCGCGGGCGAGGACGACCGGCTCGCGGTCGTGGATCGTCTCGAGGCCGTCGCGCGCCGGCTGGGTGAGGATCGTGGTGGAGAGCACCCAGCGCTCGGGGTCGTCCTCCGCCCTCGACGGGTCGCGCCACCAGCCGTAGAGACCGGCGAAGGCGAGCGTCGAGCCCGACGCCTCCGTGATGTAGAACGGCGTCCTGGCCGGCATCGTCCCGGCGCGGACCGCCGCCTGGACCGCCGCGTCGTCCGACCGGTCGTTGCGCCGCCACTCGTAGTAGCCGTCGGCTGGCACGAGGCAGCGCCGCGCCCGCAGCGAGGCGCGGAAGGCCGGCTTCTCCGCGACGGTCTCGATCCGCGCGTTGAACAGCGGCGCGCCCTTCGTCGTCAGGCTCCTGGACCACGACGGGACGAGGCCCCAGCGCGCGAGGTGCAGCTCGCGACGAGGGCGGGCGTCGGCGGTGGCCTCGTCGGCGGCGTCGGCGGCGGGGGTCGCGTCGGTGTCGGCCGGCCGGTCGATCACGATGCGGACCGGGTCGGTCGGCGCGACGTTGTACGACGGCGGGCGGTCGCGCGCCGCCTCGCTCGCCTCCGCGGCGCCGTATGCCTCGAGCAGGTCGTCGGCCGAGGTGTACTCAGCGAACCGGCCGCACATCCGGGTCCTCCTCCGCGAGCGTGCCGAGCGACGCGGCGAACGCGAGGAGCCGGCGGACGCCCTCGTCGATCGTCGCCTCGTCCTTGACGAACGTGAACCTCAGCCACGGCGCGAGCGCGTCGTTGGTCGGGCCGCCGGGGCGGCAGAACGCGGTCAGCGGGACGCACGCGACGCCAGCCAGCCCGGGCAGCGCGCGGGCGAGGGCGGCGCCGTCGGGCAGGCCGGTCGCGTCGAGCAGCCCGGACGCGTCGGCGCAGACGAAGTACGTGCCGTCGGGCCGGGCGACCCGGAGGCCGGCCCGCGTCAGGCCCGCCATGAGCGCGTCGCGTCGCGCGGCGAGCGAGCCGGCGAGGTCCGCGACGTCCGCGTCGCCCCCGTCGAGCGCGGCCGCGGCGGCCGGCTGGAACGGGGCACCGGAGACGTAGGTGAGGAACTGCTTGACGGTGCGGACCGCCGTGACGAGCGCGGCCGGCCCGCTCACCCAGCCGATCTTCCAGCCGGTGAGGGAGAACGACTTGCCGAGGCTGGAGATCGTGAGCGTCAGCTCGCGCATGCCCGGCAGGGTCGCCACGGGCACGTGCCGGGCGCCGTCGAACGTGAGGTGCTCGTAGACCTCGTCGGTCACGACGACGGCGTCCACCCGCCGGGCGTGCCGGGCGACGAGGTCGAGCTCCTCGCGCGTCAGGACGGTCCCGGTCGGGTTGTGCGGGCTGTTGAGCAGGACGACGCGGGTGCGCTCGGTCACGGCGGAACGGAGCACGTCGGCGTCCAGGCGCCAGCCGGCGGGGGTCGGCCGGAGCGGAGCCGTCGTGTGGGTCGCCCCGGCCATCGCGATGGTGGCGGCGTAGGAGTCGTAGAACGGCTCGAGCGTGAGGACCTCGTCGCCCGGCCCCGCGAGCGCGACGATCGCGGCCGCGATCGCCTCGGTGGCCCCGGCCGTCACCAGCACCTCGCTCTCCGGATCGAGGTCGAGGCCGTAGTGCCGCCGCTGGTGGGCGGCGATCGCGCGGCGCAGGGCGGGGATGCCGGGACCGGGCGGGTACTGGTTGGCGCCGGCGCGGATGGCCTCGACGGCGCGCTCGCGGATCCACGCTGGCCCGTCGGTGTCGGGGAAGCCCTGGCCGAGGTTGACCGCGTCGTTGGCCAGGGCGAGGGCGGACATCTCGGCGAAGATCGTCGGCCGGACGGCGCCGTCGGGTGCGACCAGGCCGGTCGCGGCGGCCATGGCGCGCCAGCGGGGGACCTGCGCGTCGGTCGGGGGCCGGGCTGCCGGGGTGGTCACGCTGGTGAGCCTACGGGCCGGCGGACCGTCCCGTCGGGCGCGCCGTTGCCACGTCTACGTAGCATCAAGTCGTCCACGATCTTGTCGAATCCTTCCCAACCCACTCAGTCCGTGACTAAGGTGGCCTCGGGGCGGACAGGGGCAGGGGGTGGACACGACGACGCGGCTTCTCGAGAGCCGAGTCCGAGACGCGGTGCGCCGCCGCGGCGTGGATCCGGTGCGCGAGGCGGATGAGTTCCGGGCGCTGGTCGAGGGCGTCGTCGCCGACTACGTCCACGAGGCGAGCCTCGGCGCCGTGCCGCAGCTCGCCGACGTCGCCGAGGCGGCGCGCGAGGTCAGCGACGCCCTCGCGGGGCTCGGCCCGCTGCAACCCCTCCTCGACGACCCGGCGATCGAGGAGATCTGGATCAACGAGCCGGCCCGCGTCTTCGTCGCCCGGCACGGCGTCCCCGAGCTCACCACCATCGTCCTGACGGACGCCCAGGTGCGCGACCTCGTCGAGCGGATGCTGCGGCCGAGCGGGCGGCGGCTCGACCTGAGCGCGCCGTTCGTCGACGCCACGCTCCCCGGCGGCGAGCGCCTGCACGTGGTCATCCCCGACGTGACCCGCCGCCACGTCGCGGTGAACATCCGCAAGTACGTCGCCCGGGCCCGCCACCTCGACGACCTCGTCGCCGCCGGGTCGCTCCCGGCGCACGCGGCGCGGTTCCTCGACGCCGCCGTGGTCGCCGGGCTCAACGTCCTGGTCAGCGGATCGACCCAGGCCGGGAAGACGACGTTCCTCGGCGCGCTGACCGGCTCCGTCCCGGCCGCCCAGCGGCTCGTCACGTGCGAGGAGGTGTTCGAGCTGCGCCCGGCGCTGCGCGACCACGTCGCGCTGCAGTGCCGCCAGCCCAACCTCGAGGGCGCCGGCGAGATCACGCTGCGCCGCCTGGTCAAGGAGGCGCTGCGGATGCGGCCGGACCGCCTCGTCATCGGCGAGGTCCGCGAGGCGGAGAGCCTCGACCTGCTCCTCGCGCTCAACGCCGGCATCTGCGGCGCGGGGACGATCCACGCGAACTCCGCGCGCGACGCGGTCGCCAAGCTCTGCGTGCTCCCGCTCCTGGCGGGGGAGAACGTCACGCCGCAGTTCGTCGTGCCGATGGTCGCCGGCGCGCTCGACCTCGTCGTCCACCTCGACCTCGACCGCGCCGGTCGACGCAGCGTCCGCGAGATCCTCGCCGTGACCGGCCGGAGCGAGAACGGCATCGTCGGGACGGCCACGCTCTTCCACCGGCCGGAGGACGGGGCTCCCGGTGAGCTCGTCCGCGGCAGCGGCTTCCCGCCCGGCGTCGAGCGGTTCGAGCGCGCCGGGTACGACGTCGCGGCGCTGCTCGGCTCCGACCGGTCCGCCGACGCGCGCTCGGCCGCCGCCCGCGCCGCCGCGATGCGTCCGGCCCGTGCCGAGGAGGTCGGCTGATGGGGACCGTTGCCGGTCTGCTGCTCGGCGCAGGGCTCCTGCTGGTCTGGTCGGCGACCTGGGCCGACGAGCTCCCACGCGGGGAGTCGTGGCCCGTCCGGTCGTGGCGGGAGCTGACCGCGCGGGCCGGCCTCGCGGGCGTCGACCCGGGTCCGGTCGTCGGGCTGGGCGCCCTGGCCGCCGTCCTCGTCGCGCTCGTTGGTCTCGGCACGGGGATTGCCACGAGCGTCACGGTCGCCTTCGCCCTGGTGGCCGCGGCGCTGCCGCTGGCCTGGCTGTGGCGGCGGGCGCGGCGACGCGTCGTCGAGCGGCGCACGCTCTGGCCCGACGTCGTCGACGACCTCACCTCCGCGGTCCGGGCCGGTCTCTCGCTCCCGGAGGCCCTGGTCGCCCTCGCCACTCGCGGCCCGGCGGAGCTGCGACCGGAGATGGCCCTGTTCGCCGCCGAGTACCGGGCGACGGGGCGGTTCTCGGACGCGCTCGCGCGGTGGCAGCTCGCGCTCGCGGATCCCGTCGCCGACCGGATCGCGGCCGCGCTGCGGCTTGCCGACGACGTCGGCGGCAGCGACCTCGGCCGGATGCTCCGGACGCTCTCGACGTTCCTGCGCGAGGATCTGCGCACGCGCGGCGAGCTCGCGGCGCGCCAGAGCTGGACGGTCAACGGCGCCCGGCTCGCGGTCGCCGCGCCGTGGATCGTCCTGGCGCTGATGAGCGGGCGCGGCGCGACCGCGGCGGCCTTCGACACCCCGGCCGGCGTGACGCTCCTCGCCGGGGGAGGTGTCACCTCGGCGGTGGCGTACGCCCTGATGCTGCGGCTCGGCCGGCTGCCGGAGGACCCGCGGGTGTTGCGGGCGGCCGCGCCGGCACCGGGTGCGGGCGGCGGCACGGGAGGACCGGCGAACGGCGGCGCCGCGGGCGCGACCGCCCGCCCCGGAGGCGTGGCGGGATCCAGCGGTGTCGTCGGCTCGTCCCGGTCGTGCGCCAGGCGCCGGACGGCTCCGGCCGCACGACCGGGAGGCGGGCGGTGAGCCCGCTGGGCGCGCTCGCCGGGCTGCTGGGAGCGCTGGGCGCCCTGCTCGTCGCGGCCGCCTGGCGCGGGCGGCGGCCGACGTTCGCCGAGCGCGTGGCGCCCTACCTCGGTGGGCTGCGGGTCGCCGAGCGGCCGGTGCCCGCCGGCGCGCGCCTCGTCGCGACGATCACGGGCGACCTCGCGCGGGGGCTCGACCGCCTCGGCAGCACGGCCCCCAGCGTCCGGCACCGGCTCGCCGTCCTCGGCTCGTCCCTCACGCTCGACGGCTTCCGGCTCGAGCAGGTCGTCTGGGCGTGCCTCGGGCTCGTCGCGGGGCTGCTGCTCGGCGGGGCGCTCAGCATCGCCCGGGGCTTCTCGCCCGTGCTCGTCCTCGCGGTCGTCGCCCTGTGCGGCCTCGGCGGTGCGCTGCTGCGCGACCGGGTGCTGACCCGGCAGGTGCGCCGCAGGCGCGAGCGGATCGTCGCCGAGCTGCCGACGATCGCCGAGCTGCTGGCGCTCGCGGTCGGCGCGGGTGAGTCGCCGGTCGCGGCGATGGACCGGGTGGCCCGCGGCACCGACGGGCCGCTCGCCGAGGAGCTGCGCCGCACGCTGGCCGAGCTGCGCGCCGGCTCGGGCCTCGCGACGGCGCTCACCGCGCTCGGCGACCGGATCGGGCTGCCGCAGCTCTCCCGGTTCACGGAGGGCCTGGCCGTCGCCGTCGAGCGCGGGTCGCCGGTCGCCGACGTGCTGCGGGCCCAGGCGGGCGACGCGCGCGAGTCGGCCCGCCAGGAGCTGATGGAGTCCGGCGGCCGGCGCGAGATCGCGATGCTCGTGCCCGTCGTCCTGCTCATCCTGCCGCTCACGGTGGTGTTCGCCCTGTTCCCGGGCCTCGCGGTGCTCGGGTCGGGCCTGCCGTGACGCGTCACGACGGGCGGCGACCCCTCCCAGCTCCCGAACCAGCCCCACCCACCACCCCTCCTGGAGGTCCGATGAACCGCCACCTGCTCGCCCTCGCCGTGGCGACCGCCGCCCTGCTGACCCGCCTCGCCGACGGGATCGCGGGCGCCGTCCGTGCTCGCGCGACCGCTGGCGCCGCGACCCCCGAGCGCGGCGACGTCCCCGGCTGGGTGATGATCACCCTGATGTCGGCCGGGCTGGTCGCCGTCATCTGGGTGCTCGCCGACGACTGGCTGCGCCAGCTCTTCCAGCAGGCGGTCGATCGGGTCTCCGGCCCGTGACCCGACCGGGGGAGCGGGGCTCCGCGATCGCCGAGTTCACGATGACCTCCGCGCTGGTCGTCGTCGTCGTGCTCGCCCTCGTGCAGCTCACCTTCGCGCTGTGGGTGCGCACGGTCCTGATCGACGCGGCGGCGGAGGGCGCGCGGCTCGCGGCGCTCGCGGGCGGCGACGAGCTGGCCGCGGCCTCCCGGGCCGCCGAGCTGGTCGCGTCGACGCTCGGGTCGGGGTACCAGCCGTCCGTCTCCGTGCACCGCGAGGACGACGCGCTCGGCGTGCCGGGGTACGACGTCATGGCGGTCGAGCTGAGCGCCCCGCTGCCCGTGCTCGGGCTGCTGGGCCCGCCGGGCGCGCTGAGCGTCACCGGTCACGCGGTGGTCGAGCGATGAGCTGCCCGGCCGGACCCGTCGCCCGGGGCGAGCGCGGCTCGGCGCTGGTGGAGCTCCTCGGCGGCACGATCGTGCTGCTCGTCCCGCTGGTGTATCTCGTGCTCACGCTCGTCCAGGTCCAGGGCGCGCAGCTCGCCGCGACCGGAGCCGCGCGCGACGCGGCCCGTCTCGTCGCGACCGCCGACCCCGAGCTGTGGTCGTCGCTGACCGCCGCGGCGGTCGAGCTGGCCTTCGCCGACCAGGGCCTCGTGGTCGACGGGTCGCGGGCCGTGACGATCGTCTGCCAGCGCGACTGCGGGCCGGGCGACCGGGTGGTGGTGACCGTCCGAGCCGCGGTCGCGCTGCCGTTCCTCCCGGAGGGGGCCGGCTACACCGCCGAGGGCGATGCCTGGGGGACGATCGATCCGCACCGGGAGCATCCGTGAGCCCGGGTGCGCCGTCGGGTGGGCGCGAGGACGCCGAGCGCGGAGGCGTCCTCGCGCTCACGCTCGGTGCCCTCGGGGTGGCGGCGCTGCTCGTCGTGGTCGTCGCGGTGGCCTCGGCGGTCTACCTCGACCGGCGGGAGCTGCTGGCGCTCGCGGACGCGACGGCGGCGCACGCGGCGACGAGCATCGACCCGGCGGCGTACGCCGAGGGCCTCGTCGTGCTCACCGACGCCGGCGTGCGCGCCGGGGCCGATGAGTTCCTCGCGTCCGTCCCGATCGACGCGGTCGACGTCGACCGCCTCGCGCTGGCCGAGCCGACGGGTGCTCCCGACGAGGTCACGGCGCAGGTGACGCTGGTCGGCCGCTCGCGGCCGGCCTTCCTGCCCTGGCTGCTCGCGCCGTGGTCCGACGGCATCGCGCTGCGGGTCACCTCGACCGCCGCCGGCACCTGACCCGAGCCGGCCGACGTCGGCCCGCTGACCCGGCGGCGTCATCCGGTCCCGGTGGTTGGACGTGCGGCGGACGAGGGTCGGGCCCGGCGGGCTTGACCTGTCGCGTACCTCTCGCAGACCCGGCCAAGACCCGGCCGTGACGCGTCCTCGAAACGATTCGACACCAGCCCCGCGGTGGAGCACGATGGACTCGTCGTCCGCACCGGCCCGCGCGTGACGTCGAGCAACCCCCTGGAGTCCATTTCTCGCATGACTCGTATGCCTCAGCCACGCTCCTCCGACGGGGCCGACGACCCCGTCGACGTCCTCGGCGTGCCCGAGGCGCTCGACGTCCCGACCATCGACTCCGTCATGGGCGAGGTGGGCGCGCTCGCCGTCGGCGACGCGGGCGAGGACCCGACGCACGCCGTGCCCGCGATGGCGCCCGTCTCCCCGGGGACGACCACGCCGGCCACACCGGCGGCGCCGAGCGAGCCGGAGGTCGTCCACCCGGACGGCTTCGCGCCGGGGGAGTGGCGCGGCGACCGACCGGGCGTCGTCCCGCCGCGGCCGCAGGCCTGGCTCGTCGCGCTGCTCGGCGCGATGTCGGCCATCTTCGCCGTCACGGTCGACATGTACCTCCCGTCGCTGCCGACCGTCGCGAGAGAGATGCGGGTCTCCGACGCGACGTCGCAGCTCACGATCTCGTTCATGATGGCGGGCGCCGCGATCGGCCAGCTCGTCGTCGGGCCGCTCTCGGACCGGATCGGTCGCCGCCGGCCGGTGCTCATCGGGGCCGCCCTGCACGTCGTCGCGTGCGCGCTCGTGCTCCTCGGCTCCGGCATCGGGGTCTTCCTCGGCCTCCGCCTGCTCCAGGGCGTCGCGGCCGCCGCGCTCGGCGTGTGCGCGCAGGCGCTCATCCGCGACCGCTACTCGGGCCCCGTCGCCGCCGCGACGCTCTCGCGGCTCATGCTCGTGATCGGTGTCGCCCCGCTCTTCGCCCCGAGCGTCGGCGGGTTCATCGCCCACCACTGGGGCTGGCGGGCGGTGTTCGCCGTGCTCGCGGGCTGCGGGCTGTTCGTGCTCGCCCTGTGCTGGCGGATGCTGCCCGAGTCCCACCCGCGGCAGCGGCGCCAGACCGGCGGGATCGGGACGGCGCTGCGCAGCTACCGCGTGCTGTTCGGCGATCCCCGGTTCCTCGCGCTCGCCGTGCTGCCCGGCCTCGTCTCCAGCGCCCTCATCGCGTACGTGTCGGGCTCGCCGTTCGTGCTCCAGGAGCAGTTCGGGCTCTCGGTCGGCCAGTTCTCGCTGTTCTTCGCCGTCGGCGGGATGCTGCTCGTCGGGATGGCGCAGGTCAACGCGGCGCTCGTGCACCGGTACGCCCCCGTGCGGATCATCCGGCTCGCCCTGCCGATCCAGCTCTCGTTCGCCGTCGCGCTGCTCGTCGTCGCGGTGACGGGCATCGGCGGCGTCATCGGGTTCCTCGTCGTGCTCGCGGCGACGCTGTCGTTCCAGAACTTCGTCCCCCCGAACGCGACGGCGCTCGCGCTCGGGCGTCACGGCGACCGGGCCGGCGCCGCCGCAGCCGTCTGCGGCAGCCTCGGCGCGCTGCTGCCCGCCGCGATCTCGCCGCTCGTCGGCGTGTTCGGCGGCACGGCGATCGCGATGGCCGCGGTCATGGCGGGGGCGCTCACGCTCGCCCTGCTCGTCGTGGCGTTCGGCACGCCGGCCTACCGCAGCGGCGGCTGGACCACCGGGCGCGACTGAGCGAGGACCGGCTCAGCGCGCCGCGCGCGGGCTGCGCAGCCAGGTGAGGACCGCGAGGACGCGGCGGTGCCCGCCGTCCGCGGCGTCGAGGCCGAGCTTGTCGAAGACGGAGCCGACCTGCTTCTCCACCGTCCCGAGACTCACGACGCGGGCCGCGGCGATCTCCTGGTTCGTCCGCCCGCGGGCCATGTCGCCCAGCACCTCGAGCTCGCTCGGCGTGAGGGCGGCCAGCGGGTCCCGGCGCGCCCCGACGAGCGCGGCGACGATCTCCGGGTCGAGCACGGTCGAGCCGGCGAGCAGCCGCTCCAGCGCACCGCTGAGGTCGGCGAGCGAGAGCACCCGGTCCTTGAGCAGGTAGCCGCAGCCGCCCTCGCCGGCGGCGAACAGCTCCTGGGCGTAGACCGACTCGACGTACTGGCTCAGCAGCAGCACCGCGGTGCCGGGCCGCCGCCGGCGCACCTCCAGCGCGGTCCTGACCCCCTCGTCCGTGAACGTCGGCGGCATCCGGACGTCGAGGACGACGGCGTCGGGCGCCTCGGCGTCCAGGGCCGCCAGGAGGGACGCGCCGTCGCCGTGCGAGCCGACGATCTCGAAGCCCGCCTCCCCGAGCAGCCGGAGGAGTCCCTCGCGCAGCAGGGCCGAGTCCTCGGCCAGGGCGATCCGGGCTGGTGGCGGTGTCACGCCCTCACCCTAGGCGCGGCGCTAGCCTCGTCGGGTGAGCGAACCCGAGGCACCCGAGCCGACCGTCGTCGACCTCGACGGGCCGGACGACCCGCGCTGGGCGCTCGCGCTGCCCGTCCTGCGCGAGCTGCGCCCCCACCTGACGCCGGAGCTGCTGCGCCAGGTCGCGACCGAGGGCGCGCCGCAGGGCCTCCGGTTCACGGCGCTGCTCGCCGGTGGCGAGTGCGTCGCCGTCGCTGGCTGGCGCCTCGTCGCGAACACGAGCGCGATCCGCAAGCTCTACGTCGACGACCTCTCGACCGCGGCCGCCCACCGGTCCCGCGGCCACGGCTCGACGCTGCTGCGCGTCCTCACCGAGCGCGCCCGGGAGCTGGGCTGCACCGCCATCGACCTCGACTCCGGCGTCCAGCGCGTCGGCGCCCACCGGTTCTACCTGCGCGAGCGGATGGACATCGTGTCGCACCACTTCACCCGCCAGCTCGACTGAGCCGGCTCGGGCCACGCCTCACGCCGCGAGCGGGACGACCGCCCGGACGCGGGTCGGCCCGCCGTCCGGACTGCTCACCGAGAGCGTCCCGCCCAGGCCGCGCAGCCGCTCGGCCAGGCCGTCCAACCCACCGCCGGGCACGAGCGCGGCTCCGCCGGCACCGTCGTCGGACACCTCGACCACGAGGAGCTCGGCCAGCTCCGCCCCGTCGCCGCCGTCCGCGCCGATCACCCGGCCGAGCGCGACGACGACGTGCTCGGCGCCGGAGTGCTTGGCCGCGTTCGCGAGCAGCTCGCTCACCACGAAGTACGCGGCCTGCGCGACCGCCGGGTCGAGGCCGTCGCCCACGTCGTCCCCGCCGAGGCCGTCCGGGCCGGTGCCGTCCCCGAGGTCGACCGTCGCCGGGATCGGGCTGCGCTCGGCCAGCGCGGCGACGGCCTCCGCCAGCCCGCGGTCCTGCAGCAGCGGTGGCGCGATGCCGCGGGAGAGTCGCCGCAGCTCCGAGAGCGTGTCCCGGGTCCGCGTCCGCGCGTCGGCGAGCAGGTCGCCCGCGCCGCCGGGATCGCTCTCCAGCCGGCGCTGCGCCGCCTCGAGGTCGAGCTGCAGGCGCAGGAGCTGCTGCTGCGGCCCGTCGTGGAGGTCGCGCTCGAGCTGGCGCAGCGTCCGGCCCTCGGCCTGGGTCGCGGCCCGGCGCGCGCTGGACAGCTCGACCACCTGGGCGCGGAGGGCGTCGCTCGTGCGTCGGGCGAGCAGGCCGCGCGCGATCGCGTGGTGCAGGTGGACGCAGGCGCCGGCCACGAGCGGCAGCAGGGCCAGCCCGATCACGCTCCCGACCCCGCCGATCAGCAGGTCCAGCCCGTGCGGGCCGATCCGCCACTGCGCCTGCTCCGCCGGCGTCATGAGGCTGAACAGCAGCTCGCCCAGCGACTGGCTCTCGGCGTCGTCGTACATGAGCGACGGGATGAGGTAGACCTGCACGAGCATCGCCGGGAACGCGACCGTGAGCACCGAGAAGAGGAGCGTCAGCGCCCACGTCACGGGCGTGAGGAGGAGCGTGACGGCGGCGAACAGGGCGGCGCGCCAGGCGTCGGGACTGCTCAGCCGGCGCCAGAGCCAGGTGCCGATCGTGTCGGCCTTCTCGGTCCGCCACGTCGGCGGTGTCACCGCCGGCATCCGGGTCCAGCGCAGGAGCGCCAGCTCCAGCGCGCCGTACGCGCGGGCGAGGGAGAGACCGGCGAGGAGCACGGGGACGCCGACCGCGATGAGCGACAGCGGGACGCCGACCGCCACGAGGACGACGACGGCCAGCCCGAGCGAGAGCGACCAGACGAGGCCAAGGAGCAGGTAGCCGACCCGCCGGGGCAGGGCGCGCCAGGAGTAGACGCCGGCGAGGGAGGGGACGGGAGGGGCAGCAGCCGATGAGCTCATGCCTCGAGCCTTCCGCTCGGGGGTCGGGCGGGACAGGGAGCCGACCGGAGACCTCGCGTGGGGGCACGCCCCCACGCGAGGCCCGGCCGGGCCCCGCGGAGCGCTACGGGCGGGTCCGCGGCGAGACGTCGTACGTCTTGGCCGGGTCGCGCTCCACCACCGCGTCGAGCGCCGCGTCGATCGCGCTCATCGTCGCGTCGTCGAGCACGACGCCGGACGCCTTGACGGTGTCGGCGAGCTGCTCGGGCCGGGACGCCCCGACCAGGGCGGCGGAGACGTTCGGGTTCTGCAGCACCCACGCGATGGCGAGCTGCGGCATGGTGAGCCCGGCCTCGGCCGCGATCGGCACGAGCCGCTGGACGGCCTCGAGCACCTCCTCCCGCATGAACCCCTTGATGGTGCGGGCCCCGGACTTCTCGTCCGTCGCGCGCGAGCCGGCCGGCGCCGGCTGGCCGGGCAGGTACTTCCCGGACAGGACGCCCTGCGCCATCGGCGACCAGACGATCTGCGTGATCCCGAGCTCCTCGCTCGCGGGCACGACCTTCTCCTCGATGACCCGCCACAGCGCGGAGTACTGCGGCTGGTTCGAGACGAGCTGGATGCCGAGCTCCTTGGCGAGCCGCGCGCCGTCGCGGAGCTGCTCGGCGGTCCACTCCGAGACCCCGACGTAGAGGATCTTGCCCTGGTGGACGAGGTCGGCGAACGTCTGGAACGTCTCCTCCAGCGGCGTCTCGTAGTCGAACCGGTGGGCCTGGTACAGGTCGATGTAGTCCGTTCGCAGGCGGCGCAGCGAGCCGTGCACCGAGTCGCGGATGTGCTTGCGGGAGAGACCGACGTCGTTGGCGCCCCGCGGGCCGGTCGGCCAGTACACCTTCGTGAGGATCTCGAGGGACTCCCGACGCTGGCCCTCCAGCGCCTTGCCGAGCACCTCCTCGGCGAGCGTGTTGGCGTAGACGTCCGCCGTGTCGAACGTCGTGATGCCGAGGTCGAGCGCCGCGTGCACCGTGGCGACGGCCGCGCCGTCCTCCACCTGCGAGCCGTGCGTGATCCAGTTGCCGTAGGTGATCTCCGAGACCTTGAGACCGGAGCTGCCGAGATAGCGGTAGGTGACCATGACCTCCAACCTACGCCGAGCCGGGCGGCGGCCGACGCGGCGGGTCGGCGGTCTTCAACGGAACTTAAGCTCTCCGCGCCACGGGTCACAAGATGCGTGCGCTGGGCTGGGAGGCATGACAGCTCTCACGCTCACCGAGGCCCTGCGCCGCAGGCGTCGTCGTCGCCGTCTCCTGGTCAGGACCCTGCTCGCCGGGGCGGTCCTCGCCGTCGTCGCCGTCGCTGTGCCCGGCCTCGTGCGGCTCGCCGACGCCGTCGGCACGATGACGGCCGACGCGACGACCGACGACGCGGCCGACGCGGGTGCCACGGACGAGGCGGCCGACGCGACGACGACCGACGACCCGGGCGCCGGAGGCGCCGGGGGCGCCCAGGGCGACGCCGCGGGCGGGAGCCGGCCCAGCGTCCTCCTCGTCAACGCCGACCACGCCCTTCCCGACGACCTGGGTGCGCCCGATCTCGTCGACCTCGTCGGGACGGTCCCCGTCTCGGGCTCGGGGGTCCAGGTCGCCGCCGAGCTGGTCGAGCCGCTGCGGCAGATGCTCGGCGCGGCCGCCGACGCCGGGTACCCGGGCCTGTACGTCAACAGCGGGTACCGCTCCGCCGAGGACCAGCGGGAGCTCTGGGACACGGCCGAGGACCGGTCCCTCGTCCAGCCGCCCGGCCACAGCGAGCACCAGACCGGTCTCGCGGTCGACCTGGCGGACCTCGAGCCCGACGGCGCGAGCCTCGCCGACAGCTCCTCCGGCCGGTGGCTGGCCGACAACGCCTGGCGGTACGGCTTCATCCTGCGCTACCCGGCCGGCAAGGAGGAGGTGACGGGGATCGCGTACGAGGCGTGGCACTTCCGCTACGTCGGCCCCGAGGTGGCCGAGATCTGCCAGCGCGAGGGCCTGACGCTCGAGGAGTACGCGGGGGCGGCATGAGCGCGTGGCAGCGCGGGAACGGGCAGGATGGGCACGACGGCGGCCCCGGGCGAGCGGGTGCACCGGGGCTCGGGAGGGACGCCATGACGCAGCACACGATCCTCGCGTGCGACGACGACCCGGACATCCTCGCGGCGCTGCGGATCTATCTCACCGGCGAGGGCTACCGGGTGCTCAGCGCCGCCGACGGGCTCGAGGCCGTCCGGCTCGTGCGGACGGAGACGGTCCACCTCGTCCTGCTCGACGTCATGATGCCGAACCTCGACGGCATCGCCGCCGCCGAGCGGATCCGCGAGACCTCGAACCTGCCCATCCTGTTCCTCAGCGCCCGGGGCGAGGAGGCCGACCGCGTCCTCGGCCTGCACGCCGGAGCCGACGACTACATCGTCAAGCCGTTCTCGCCGGGCGAGCTGTTCGCCCGGGTGCGCTCGGCGCTGCGCCGGTACACGCAGCTCGGCGGGCTGCCGTCCGGCGGCGCGGCTGGCCCGGGCCCGGTGACGGCCGGGTCGGCGTCCGGTCCGGGCACCGGGAGCGTCTGGCGCACCGGCGAGCTCGTCCTCGACGACAAGCGCAAGACGGTGGTCGTCGAGGGACGGGAGGCCACGCTGACGCCGCTCGAGTTCGGCATCCTGCGCCTGCTCATCGCGCACCCCGACCGCGTCTACTCCTCCGAGCAGATCTACGAGGCGGTCTGGCGCGACGTCGCGCTGGACCCGCGCCGGACGGTCGCCGTCCACGTCCGGCACATCCGGGAGAAGATCGAGCGGGACCCGGCCCGCCCGCGCTACCTCCGGGTCGTCTACGGCCTCGGGTACAAGGTGGTGTCCGACCCGTGAGCCCGACGGCGACGCGGCACGGCCCCCGCGCGCGGACGTCCGGCGAGCCGGCGACGCGGGGCTTCGCGTCCACGCGGGTCATGGTGACCGCCTTCGTCGTGGCGACCCTCGGTCTCACCCTCTGGCTGTACGGCAGCGTCCCGCCCTTCACCTCCTACCGCTGGGTCCTGCTCGGTCGCACCCCGGACGACCCGGACCGCGTCCTCATCCCGGGCGACCTCGCCGCGACGCAGCTTCCGTTCGGGCTCGGCGACGGTGGCGTCGGCCTCGTCGTCGGCGTCGCCGCGCTCGTCGTCGGGGGCGCCTCCTGCCTCGCCGGGGCGCGCGAGCGTTCGACGCTGCGGATCCACCGGTGGGACTACTTCTTCGTCCTGGTGGGCGCGTTGAGCGCCCTGGCACTCGTGACCATCCTGCTCGAGACCGGCCGTCGTCAGCTCGTCTGGCACGTGCTCTGGCTCGCGGTCGTCGCGGTGAGCGTCTGCTACGTGACTGCGACGACGCTGGTGCGCCTGCGGGCCGGGACGCTCGCGCGCACGATCTTCTGGCCGCGCGTCTTCCGGACGCTGCCGCCCGGGCAGATCGCCGGGATGGGCGTCCTCGTCGTCGTGGTCACCGCGACGGCGCTCCTGCTCGGCGGCGCCGTCTGGTGCATCGCCGAGGTGGTGACCGCCTCGGCCTTCGGCTCCGCGTTCTTCGCGAACTGGACCGGCTGGTGGCTCGTGACGGTGGGCCTTCCGCTCGTGACGCTGGCCGTCGTCGCCGTCCTGTGCCGCAACATCATCGAGATCACGGAGGCGAACGAGGCGGCCGTCGAGGCGCGGTTCCGGGAGGAGCGCTTCCGCGCCGAGCTCGTCACCAACGTCACGCACGACATCCGGACGCCGCTGACGTCCGTCATCGCCTACGCGGACCTGATCGCGCGGCTCGACATCGACGACGACCGGCTCGCGGGCTACACCGCCGTGCTGAGCCGGAAGGCCGAGCGGCTGAGGGTGCTCATCGGCGACCTGCTGGACGCGTCGCGGGCCAGTGCGGGCAGCCTGCCGGTGCACCGCGAGGTGCTCGACCTGGCGGAGATGCTCGGCCAGATCGTTGGCGACCACGACGACGACCTCGCCGCGCGTGACCTCGCGTGGGTCGGGCCGGACGCCGGTCCGGCGGGCGAGCCGGGTCGCGGGCGGGCCCTCGTCACGGCGGACGGCGAGCACCTGCGCCGGATCCTGGAGAACCTGCTCGGCAACGTCGTCAAGTACGCGCGGCCGGGCACGACCGTCCGCGCCAGCATCGACCGGCCGGCCGAGCGGTCCGGCGTCGTGCGCCTGCGGCTGGCCAACGTCATGGCGCGCCGCCTCGCGGTGCCGGCGGCCGAGCTGGTCGGGCAGTTCACCCGCGGCGACGCCGCGCGCACGGGGGAGGGCAGCGGGCTCGGCCTGTTCATCGCCGACCGGCTCACCGCGCTCCTCGGTGGCCGGCTCACCCTCGACGCCGACGACGAGACCTTCGTCGCGACGCTCGACCTGCCGGGCCCGGGCGCGCTCCAGAAGGGCAGGCGCGCCGCCGGGTCGAGCGGGGGAGCCGAGCCGAGGACGCCGTCGGCCGGCCGGTAGGCTTGACCCTCGTGGCTACCGACTTCCCGACCGAGATCTCCGAGCTGCGCGGCACGCTCCGGCAGATCACCGCCGTGCGCGACCCGGAGAAGCTGCGGGCCCAGATCGCCGAGCTCGAGCAGGAGGCGTCGGCGCCCGACCTGTGGGACGACCCGGAGAAGGCGCAGGCCGTCACGTCGCGGCTCTCGCACGTCTCGGGCGAGGTCAAGCGGCTCGACACCCTCGCCGCCCGGATCGACGACCTCGAGACGCTCGTGGAGCTCGCGGCGGAGGAGGACGACGCGGACACGCTCGCCGAGGCCGAGAGCGAGCTCGCATCGGTGAGCAAGGCGCTGTCGGAGCTCGAGGTCCGCACCCTGCTGTCGGGGGAGTGGGACGAGCGCGAGGCCGTCGTCACGATCCGCTCCGGAGCCGGCGGGGTCGACGCGGCCGACTTCGCCCAGACGCTCCTGCGGATGTACCTGCGCTGGGCCGAGCGGCACGGCTACGCCGCCAAGGTGCTCGACACGTCCTACGCCGAGGAGGCCGGCATCAAGTCGGCGACGTTCGAGGTGAAGGCGCCCTACGCCTACGGCACGCTCTCGGTCGAGGCCGGGACGCACCGCCTCGTCCGGATCTCCCCGTTCGACAACCAGGGCCGGCGCCAGACGTCCTTCGCGGCCGTCGAGGTCATCCCGCTCATCGAGTCGACCGACCACGTCGACGTGCCCGAGACCGACATCAAGGTCGACGTGTTCCGCTCCTCCGGCCCCGGCGGGCAGAGCGTCAACACGACCGACTCGGCCGTCCGGATCACCCACCTCCCGACCGGCATCGTCGTCTCGATGCAGGACGAGAAGTCCCAGATCCAGAACCGCGCCGCCGCCATGCGCGTGCTCCAGTCGCGACTCCTCCTGGCGAAGAAGGAGGAGGAGGCGGCCCAGAAGAAGGAGCTGGCCGGCGACATCAAGGCGTCCTGGGGCGACCAGATGCGCTCCTACGTCCTGCAGCCGTACCAGATGGTCAAGGACCTGCGCACCGAGCACGAGGTCGGCAACCCGGCCGCGGTGTTCGACGGCGAGATCGACGACTTCATCGACGCCGGCATCCGCTGGCGCCGCCAGCAGCAGCTCGAGGTCGAGGGCTCCTAGCCGAACCACTCGGCGACGCGGGAGCGCAGCGCGCGGTCGAACACCGCGTCGGAGTGCTCGGTCCGCAGCACCTCGGCGAGCGAGCCGCCGACGGCCGCGTCGACCTCGGCCAGACAGGCCGCCGGCTCCGTGACGGCCCGCAGCAGCAGCGCGGCCGCCTCGTCCTTGGTCCGGTACAGCAGCGGGTAGCCGGCGGGCAGCAGCGCCCTCGCCCACGGCAGGTCGGGCAGCACGCCGACCACCCCGGCCGCCAGCGCCTCGACGTACGCCATCCCGTAGGACTCCTCGGACGCGGTCGCGAGGAACGCCGTCGTCCCGGACAGGTCGTCCCAGTAGTCCGACCGCGTCGCGAGCGGGCCGACCCACATCCACTCCTTGCGCCCCATCCGCAGCGCGAGGTCCCGCGTGAGCTGCGACTCGTGCAGGTGCACCTCGACGCGGATCGGCACCTGCTGGCGCACCCGCTCCACCACCTCGAGGAACAGCTCGGGACGCTTGCGCTCGGAGAGGTACGTCGCCGGGTACTGCACGACGGGCGGCGCCCCGGCCGCGCGCTCCTTGCGCGGGCGGACGTGGTCGAGCCGGAACCCGAGGTTGACCCAGCCCATCCGCATCCGCTCGGCGAGCTGCTTGACCACGAGTCGCGAGACCAGCTCCCGCACCTCCTGCGCCGTGCGCTCGGAGTCGGCGAACGTCGGCACGAGCGCGGCCGACAGCGCGAGCGCCGCCCGGTCCTCGATCTCCGGGTAGGTGCTCGGCGGCCACCACAGGAAGTTCATCACCTGCGGGGAGGTCTCCGGCCCGTAGCCCTGAGCCGTGGCGCTCGCCCGGAGCTGCCGGACCACGTCGAGGCTGTCGAGCACGTCCATGTTGACGACGACGGCGCTCGCCGGGTCGAGGAACTCCAGCGGCATGACGTCGAAGCCCTCGCCGCGCCGCGGTCCGGCGCCGACGACGATCGAGCCCGGGAACACCCGCAGGATGCGGCGCACCAGCGTCGCCCCCGAGTCGTGCCCCGCGACGCGACCGGCCCGGTCCAGCTCGACGCCGGCGTACTTGACCGCGATCCGCCTGCTCATCGCGACGTCACCTCCACCTCGGCGGGGGCGCTCGCCGCGGCCCGGCCCTCGTACGAGCCCGACGCACCGCCGAGGTCGGCGGTCTCGCTGATCCGGTCGCCGGAGCCGTCCTCGTCGCCCTCCTCGTCCGCCTCGAGGGAGGACCCGATCCGCATGCCGTAGAACGAGCGGTGGACGAAGTACGCCGAGACGAGGAAGAAGACGGCGGCGAGCACGTGCACCAGCGGCCCGCGGCCCTGGTTCGTGAGCGACACGGCGAGCTCGACCGCGAGGAGACCGAACAGCGTCGTGAACTTGATGATCGGGTTGAGCGCGACGGAGGAGGTGTCCTTGTACGGGTCGCCGACGGTGTCGCCGACGATCGTCGCGTCGTGCAGCGCCGAGCCCTTGGCGTGCAGGTCGACCTCGACGACCTTCTTCGCGTTGTCCCACGCGCCGCCCGCGTTGGCCATGAAGATCGCCTGGTAGAGCCCGAACACGGCGATCGAGACGAGGTAGCCGATGAAGAAGTAGGGCTCGACGAACGCGAAGGCGAGCGTGACGAAGAACGTCGCGAGGAAGATCGTCAGCATGCCGCGCTGGGCGTACTGCGTGCAGATGTCGACGACGCGGGTCGAGTCCTGCGTCGAGGCCCGGCGGCTGCCCGAGTCGAGCCGGATCGTGTCGCGGATGAACTCGACCGCGCGGTGCGCCCCCGTCGTGACCGCCTGGATCGACGCGCCCGTGAACCAGTAGATGATCGCGCCGCCGGCGACCAGCCCGAGCAGGAACGGCGGGTGGATGAGCGAGAGGTTCGCCATGTTCGTCGTCAGCCCGTCGGTCAGCGCCATGACGATCGAGAAGATCATCGTCGTCGCGCCGACGACCGCGGTCCCGATGAGCACCGGCTTGGCCGTCGCCTTGAAGGTGTTCCCGGCGCCGTCGTTCTCCTCGAGCATCTGCTTGGCGCGGTCCCACTCGACCTCGACGCCCTGCGCGCGCAGCTCGTCGTCGATGCCGGGGATCTCCTCGATGAGGGAGAGCTCGTAGACGCTCTGCGCGTTGTCCGTCACCGGCCCGTAGGAGTCGACGGCGATCGTCACCGGCCCCATCCCGAGGAAGCCGAACGCGACGAGGCCGAACGCGAAGACGGCCGGCGCGGTCATGTAGGCGTCCAGCCCCATCGTCGAGATGCCGTAGCCGGCGGCCATCAGGGCGACGATCGCCATGCCGAGCCAGTAGGCGGAGAAGTTGCCAGCCACGAGGCCGGAGAGGATGTTGAGCGACGGGCCGCCGGCGCGGGAGGACTTCACCACCTCGCGCACGTGCCGGGAGGAGGTCGACGTGAAGACCTTGACCAGCTCCGGGATGAGCGCGCCGGCCAGCGTCCCCGCCGAGACGATCGAGGCGAGCTTCCACCACAGGCCGCCCGGCAGCGTGCCGAGCGCGACCCAGCTCGTCGCGTAGGTCAGGACGATCGAGACGAGCGACGTGAGCCAGACCAGGTTCGTCAGCGGCTTCTCGAAGTCCATCCGCGTCGCGCCGCGGTGCCGGGCCGAGGTGATCGCGTCGTTGATCGCGTAGGACGCGGCCGACGCGATCAGCATGACGGCGCGGACGACGAACATCCACACGAGCAGCGTCGCCTGGACCCCGACGTCGTGGACGGCCAGGAGGATGAACGTGATGATCGCGACGCCGGTCACGCCGTAGGTCTCGAACCCGTCCGCCGACGGCCCGACGGAGTCGCCGGCGTTGTCGCCCGTGCAGTCGGCGATGACGCCGGGGTTGCGCGCGTCGTCCTCCTTGATCTTGAGGACGATCTTCATGAGGTCGGCGCCGATGTCGGCGATCTTGGTGAAGATGCCGCCGGCGATGCGCAGGGCGGCCGCGCCGAGCGACTCCCCGACCGCGAAGCCGATGAAGCACGCGCCGGCCACCTCGCGGGGCAGGAACAGGAGGATGACGAGCATGAGGAACAGCTCGAGGCTGATGAGCACCATGCCGATGCTCATCCCGGCCCGCAGCGGGATCCGGTGCACCGGCAGCGGGCGGCCGGACAGCGACGCGTAGGCCGTGCGCGCGTTCGCGTAGGTGTTGACGCGGATGCCGAACCAGGCGACGGCGTAGGAGCCGGCCATGCCGAGCAGCGAGAAGCCGACGATGACGAGGACCTTCGCGACGCCGAGGCTCATGAGGAAGCCGTAGTAGGCGACGATCACCGTGGCGATGAACACCCACAGGAGCATGAGGAACCGGCCCTGCCGCAGCAGGTACGCCTTGCACGTCGCGTAGATGAGGTCCGCGATCTCCCGCATCGACGGGTGCGTCGGCAGCCGGCGCAGCTGCGCGAGCACGATCCCGCCGAACGCGAGCCCCGCGAGGCACAGCAGGAGCGCCACGACGAGGGCGACGCGGCCGGGGATGCCGCCGGCGAGCATGACGTCGCTGAGCGATGGCAGGACGAGGTTGGCCTCGCCGCCGTGTGAGCCGTCCATCGGTTCCTCCACGCCACGCAGCGCGTGACGGTCGTTGGTGCCGCCTCCGTGCGCGTCGCGTCCGCCGGGAGACCGGCGGGGAGGCGGGGGCGGTGTGGGCCCGGTGAGCCGCAACGGCGCCGCCCGCACACCACGCTAGGTCGGTGTGATCGGCGTCACGTGGGCCCATGGTCCCCGGTGACCTGCGTCACACCGTGGCAGGCTGGCCGAACTGGTCGGAGGTCGTTCGCGGCGGGTGCCGGACGCGCCCCCGACGCTCTGGCAGCGACAAGGAGGTCGTTCGTGGTCACGTACGTGCAGGACTTCGCGCAGGGGTCCATGGAGCAGAAGGACCTGCTCGGCGGCAAGGGGGCGAACCTGGCCGAGATGACGAGACTGGGGCTCCCCGTCCCGCCGGGCTTCACCATCACGACCGAGGCCTGCCGCTACTACCTGGCCAACGGCCGCGTCCCGACCGACCTGCGGGTCGAGGTCACGCAGGCCGTGCGCCGGCTCGAGGCCGCGATGGACCGCCGGCTGGGCGACTTCCACGACCCCCTGCTGGTCTCCGTGCGCTCGGGCGCCAAGTTCTCGATGCCGGGGATGATGGAGACGGTCCTCAACATCGGCCTCAACGACGCGTCCGTGCAGGGCCTGGCCGAGCTGGCCGGGGACGAGCGGTTCGCCTGGGACTCCTACCGCCGCCTGGTGCAGATGTTCGGCAAGACCGTCCTCGGGATCGACGGCGACCTGTTCGCGGCCGAGCTGGACGCGGCGAAGGCCGCCGCCGGTGCCGCCAGCGACTCCGACCTCGACGCCGGGGCGATGCGCGCGCTCACCCAGCGCTACAAGGAGATCGTCAAGGAGCAGACGGGACGCGACTTCCCGCAGCACCCGCGCGAGCAGCTCGACCTGGCGATCGTCGCCGTCCTCGACTCGTGGAACACCGAGCGCGCGATGCTCTACCGCCGCCGCGAGCGCATCCCGCACGACATCGGGACGGCCGTCAACGTCTGCACCATGGTGTTCGGCAACCTGGGCGACCGCTCGGGCACCGGCGTCGCGTTCACGCGCGACCCCGCGACGGGGCGGCCCGGCGACTACGGCGACTACCTCGAGAACGCCCAGGGCGAGGACGTCGTCGCCGGCATCCGCAACACGCTGTCGCTGTCCGCGCTGGAGGAGATCGACCCGGACGTCTACGCGGAGCTGCGCGGCGTCATGCGCCGGCTCGAGAACCACTACCGCGACCTGTGCGACATCGAGTTCACCGTCGAGCAGGGCCGGCTCTGGATGCTCCAGACCCGCGTTGGCAAGCGCACGGCGCCGGCCGCGTTCCGGATCGCCGCCGAGCTCGAGCGCGAGCACGTCATCACGCTCGACGAGGCGCTGCTGCGGGTGAGCGGGGAGCAGCTCAGCCAGCTCATGTTCCCCCAGTTCGACCCGCGGGCGGCGAACAAGGTGCTGCTGACCCAGGCGATGTCCGCGTCGCCCGGGGCCGCCGTCGGCCGGGCCGTGTTCGACTCCGAGACGGCGACGGCGTGGGCGGAGCGCGGCGAGAAGGTCATCCTGGTGCGTCGCGAGACCAACCCGGACGACCTCGCCGGGATGATCGCCGCCGACGGCATCCTCACGGCCAGGGGCGGCAAGACCTCGCACGCGGCCGTCGTGGCCCGCGGCATGGGCCGGACCTGCGTCGTCGGGGCCGACGCGCTCGACGTCGACCCCGAGCAGCGCCTGTTCCGGGTCGCCGCGCGGGGCCGGGACGGCGAGCGTCCGACGGAACGGGTGGTCGAGGAGGGCGACGTCATCGCCATCGACGGCGCGACGGGCGAGGTGTTCCTCGGCGAGGTCCCGGTCGTCCCGTCGCCCGTGACGACGTACCTGACGGACGGGCTGGAGGCCGCGCTGGAGCTGGCCGGTGACGGCGACGCCGGCGCCGACACGCGCGCGCTCGTCGAGGCGGTCGACCTGCTGCTCCACCACGCCGACGAGACCCGGCGGCTGGCCGTCGAGGCCAACGCCGACACGGGCGAGGACGCGCGCCGCGCCCGCTCGCTCGGCGCCCAGGGCATCGGGCTCACCCGGACCGAGCACATGTTCCTCGGCGACCGGCGCAAGCTCGTCGAGCGCGTCATCCTCGCCGCCGACGACGTCGAGCGGGAGGCGGCGCTCGCCGAGCTGCTGCCGCTGCAGCGGGCGGACTTCACGGAGCTGCTGGAGGCGATGGACGGGCTGCCGGTCACGATCCGGCTCATCGACCCGCCGCTGCACGAGTTCCTGCCCGACCTCACCGAGCTGAGCGTCCGCGTGGCGCTCGCGCACGAGCGCGGCGAGGGCGGCGAGGAGGTCGAGCGGGACGAGGAGCTGCTGGCCGCCGTGCGCCGGATGCACGAGGCCAACCCCATGCTCGGCCTGCGCGGCGTGCGGCTGGGGCTCGTCGTCCCCGGGCTGTTCGCCCTGCAGATCCGGGCGATCTGCGAGGCGCAGGCCGACCTGCTCCTGGCCGGGAGGGACCCGCGGGCGCAGATCATGGTGCCGCTGGTGGCCTCCGTCATGGAGCTCCACCTGGTCCGGGACACGGCGAAGGGGATCATGGCCGAGGTGTCGGCCGCGCGCGGCGTCGAGATCGACCTCGAGGTCGGCGCCATGCTCGAGCTGCCGCGCGCGGCGCTCACGGCCGACCGGATCGCCGAGGCGTCCGACTTCTTCTCCTTCGGCACGAACGACCTGACGCAGACGACCTGGGGCTTCTCCCGCGACGACGTCGAGGGCGCGTTCTTCTCCCAGTACGCGGCCAACGGCGTGCTCACGGTCTCGCCGTTCGAGTCGATCGACACCCGCGGGGTCGGACGGCTCGTCCGGATCGCCGTCGAGGAGGCGCGCGAGGCCAAGCCGTCGCTGGTGTTCGGCGTGTGCGGCGAGCACGGCGGCGACCCGGAGTCGATCCGGTTCTTCGACGCCGTCGGGCTCGACTACGTCTCGTGCTCGCCGTTCCGCGTGCCGGTCGCCCGGCTCGAGGCGGGGCGCGCCGCGATCGAGGCGGCCGGGAGCGGGCGCCTCAGCGACTCCCGCTGACCACCCCCGCCGACCACCTCCAGGGACGGCCCCGGCCGGACGGCATCGCGCCGCCCGGCCGGGGCCGTCCCGCGTCGTGCCGCGGCGAGGCCCGACCACACGGGGTCGGCCGTCATCGGCGTGCCCTCCCGCACGGCTGCCACGAGGCGTGCTTATGGTGACCTGGGCCTTCTGTCCGTTGGTACGCGTGGTACGCAGACGGCCCGCGCGCGATCGACGGGGGCCGGCACGCGCACGGTCTAGGCGAGAGAGAGCACGTGATCCGGTTCGACAGAGTCTCCAAGGTCTACAAGCGGGGCGCGCGCCCCGCCCTCGACCGGGTCTCGCTCGAGATCGAGCGCGAGGAGTTCGTCTTCCTCGTCGGGGCGTCCGGGTCGGGGAAGTCGACGTTCCTGCGGCTCGTCATGCGCGAGGAGCAGGCGACGTCCGGCCGCGTGTACGTGGCGGGCCGGGAGATCACCGCGCTCTCGCAGTGGAAGGTCCCCGGCCTGCGTCGCCGGATCGGCGTCGTGTTCCAGGACTTCCGCCTGCTGCCAGGCAAGACCGTGTTCGAGAACGTGGCGTTCGCCCAGCAGGTGATCGGCCGGCCGCGGCACACCATCGCGCGCGACGTGCCCGAGACGCTCGAGCTGGTCAAGCTCTCCGGCAAGGAGAAGCGGCTCCCGCACGAGCTGTCGGGCGGTGAGCAGCAGCGCGTCGCGATCGCGCGCGCCATCGTCAACCGGCCCGCCATCCTCCTGGCCGACGAGCCGACGGGCAACCTCGACCCGTCGACGTCGGCCGGCATCATGCAGCTCCTCGACCGGATCAACCGGACGGGGACGACGGTGGTCATGGCCACCCACGACGAGAACATCGTCAACCAGATGCGCAAGCGCGTCATCCAGCTCATCGACGGCGAGGTCGTGCGCGACCAGGAGTACGGGACGTACGACTCGGCCGAGGGCCTGGACGATCCCGACGTCGGCGGCCGGGCCCGTCCCGGGGGCGCGGGCCGCGTCGGGTCCATCCCGGCCGGCGCGACGCTCGCGGAGACCATGGAGCACACGCCCGAGACCGAGGGGGGCGCCGCGTGACCCGGCTGCGCTTCGTCCTCGGCGAGCTCGGCCAGGGGCTGCGCCGCAACCTGCCGATGGCCATCTCGGTCGTCCTCGTCACGTTCGTCTCGCTCACGTTCGTCGGCGCCGCCGCGCTGCTGCAGATGCAGATCGGCAAGCTCAAGGGCGAGTGGTACGACCGCGTCGAGCTGACCGTCTGGATGTGCCCCGACCGCGACAAGCCCATCGTCGCCACGTGCGCCGGCGGCGAGGCGTCGCAGAACCAGATCGACGAGGTTCGCGGCATCCTCGAGAGCGACGGCCTCGCCCCCTACGTCCAGGAGATCTACTTCGAGACGAAGGAGGAGGCCTACACCGCGCTCCAGAAGCAGGTGGGCGACCTGGACTGGTTCGACCGCGTGACCGTCGAGATGATGCCGTCGTCGTTCCGGGTCAAGCTCGCCGACCCGACGCAGATCGACGTGGTCGCCGACGAGGTCTCGGGCCGCGCCGGCGTCGAGAGCGTCCAGGACCTGCGCGCCATCTGGGAACCGGTGTTCCTCGTGATGAACCGCGCGACGGCGCTGTCGATCGGCCTCGCGGCCGTCATGACGGTGACGGCCGTCCTGCTCATCACGACGACGATCCGGCTCTCGGCGATGTCGAGACGCCGGGAGACCGAGATCATGCGCTTCGTCGGCGCGTCCAACTTCTTCATCCAGCTCCCGTTCATGCTCGAGGGCGCGCTCGCCGCGCTGGTCGGCGCCGCGCTGGCGACGACCACGCTGTGGCTGGGCGTGCGCTACGGCGTCGAGGAGTGGCTGTCGAGCTCGGTGAACATCGTCAACGACTACATATCGACGGCCGACGTGTGGCTGATCGCACCGGGGCTCGCCGTCATCGGCATCGCGATCGCCGCGGTCAGCTCGATCGTCAGCCTGTCCCGGTACACGAGGGTCTGAGGAGCCGACCGTGACCAGAACCCCCCGCACCCCCCGCCGCACGCGCGTCGTGCGCCGCGTCGCCGCCGTCCTCGCCGTGACCATCGGTCTCGGGCTCGCCGGCGGTGTCGCCTTCGCCGACAAGCTCGAGCAGCTCCAGTCCCAGACCAAGGACCTGGAGTCCCAGCGCCAGGCGAACCAGGACAAGCAGGAGCAGCTCTCCTCCGAGCTCGAGGGGACGGACGCCTCCCTCCAGGCGGTCTACCTGGAGATCGCGCAGCTCGACGGCGAGATCCCGATCGCCGAGGCCGAGCTTGCCCAGGCCGAGGACGACCTCGCGGCCGCCGAGCGGCACCGCGACTCCGTCCAGGACCGGCTCGCCGTCGCGCAGAGCGAGGCCACGACGCTCGAGGACGAGATCGCGCAGTCGGACGCCGACATCGCGAGCACGCAGGACGAGATCGGCGAGCTGGCCCGGTCGACCTACCGGGGCACCGACGGGCTGTCGGCGATCGCGCTCGTGGTCGACGCTGCCTCGCCGCAGGAGTTCACCGAGCGTGCCTCCGCGTACGACCTCGCGATGCGCTCCCAGACCCAGGTGCTCGACGACCTGGAGAACACCGCGGCCGAGCAGCGCAACTCCCAGGCCCGCCTCGACGCCGTCAACGTGCGGATCGGCGAGCTCGAGGTGGAGGCCCAGGAGGCCGTCGTCGCGGCCGACGAGGCGCGCGACGAGGCGCAGCAGCACCGCGACGAGCTGACGTCGCTGCGCGCCGACCGCGCGTCCAAGGCGAGCGAGCTCGAGAGCTACCGGACGCAGATCGAGCAGCAGCAGGACCAGATCGAGGCCGACGACGCCGACCTCAAGGCGCAGATCGACGACCTCATGGCCCAGCAGGCCGACGAGCGCGAGCGCCAGCGCAAGGAGCGCGAGGAGCGTGAGGCGGCCGCCGCCGCCGAGGCGGCGAAGCAGAACTCGGGCTCCAGCGGGGGCGGCAGCTCCGGTGGCGGCTCGACCGGTGGTGGCGGCGGTGGCGGAGGCGCCGCGCCCCCGTCGTCGTCCGGCCCCGGCCTCTCGCCGCCGGTCGCGGCCCCGTTCCACGTGACGTCGCCGTTCGGGATGCGGATCTACCCGATCAACGGCGGCCGCTACATGCACAACGGCACGGACATCCGCTCGGCCTGCGGCAACCCGCAGTACGCGTCCGGCTCCGGGACGGTCGTCGGCGTGCGCAAGGCCGCGGGCAACGGGACGCACGGCAACCAGGTGCTCATCGACCACGGGGTCATCGACGGGGACTCCTACGTCACGGTCTACAACCACCTCTCGCGGTTCAACGTGAGCAACGGCCAGTGGATCGGCAAGGGCGACGTGCTCGGCTACACCGGCATGACCGGCAACGTCACGGGCTGCCACGTCCACGTCGAGGTCTGGAAGAACGGCACCGCGATCAACCCGGAGTCGCTGGCGGGCTGGACGAGGTCGAACTGATGACGTCGGCCGGCTTCGACGCGCTGGTCAGCGACGGCGCGCTGCTGGCCCTCGAGGTGCAGGCGCACATGGCCGACCGGTTCGAGGACCAGCCGCGGTGGGACGTCGACCTCGCGCGGGGCACGTTCACCTTCAGCGGCCCCTCCACGGGCGAGCGGGTGTTCGGCGTCCAGCTCCTCGGCTCGACGGCGCCGACCCCGCGCACGTGGATGTGGGGCTGGGCCAACCCGGCCGGCTTCCCCGAGCCGGTGCTGCGCGCCTCGCGCGCCGTCCGCGAGCTCGGTGAGCGCTACGGCATCCCGGAGCTGACGACGGGAGAGATCCCGTTCCCCGACGGTGACGAGGACGGTCAGGACCTCGCGACGAGGATCTGGATCGTCAGCCGGGTGGTCTCCGGCGACTGGTTCGGCTACCGCGGTCAGCCGAACCCGGGCCAGTGGGTCTACCTGCTGCTCACGGGGGAGGGGCTGACGCTGCCCGAGCCGGGCATCCTGCGCACGCTGCGCATCGCGGGGGAGGCGGCGCAGCTCGGGCTGCTGACCGACGCCCGGCGGGCGTTCGCGAGCTACGCGACGCTGCGCGGCCTCGGCTGGGACGGGTCGGTGCTCACCATGCCCGACGGCGACCTCACCGTCGAGGTCGACCACGCCGGCCGGCTCGTCCGGATGGGCGGGACCGCGGGGCCGGGCGGGGCGACCGCCTAGCCTCCCGGCGCCGGGCTTCACCCCCTCGTCCGATACCGGGGTGGATCGCGTCGCGTTTTACGATCGGATCCACCCCGACATCGGGTTGCGGCCGCGGCCGGTCAGGCCGGGACGACGGCGGCGGGTGCGGGTGCGACGACCGCAGCGTCCGGTCGGCCCGGCTCCTCGGACGTCGGCGCCGTCCGCGGCGTTCCGCGCTCGGCGGGGAGGAAGACCGCGACGACGGCCGTGACGGCCAGTGCGGCGGCCCCGGCGAGGACGGCGACGCCGGCCGCGTCGGTGTACCCGGTCGGGGTCAGCTCGCCGCCCGCGCCCGTGAACACCGCCGTCAGCACGGCGATGCCGAGCGCGGTGCCGATCTCCCGCATCGTCGAGCTGGTTCCCGACGCCTTCGCCGTGTCCGCCTCGCCGATGTTCGCGAGCACCGCGGTCGAGGACGGCGCGAAGACGAGGCTCATGCCGACGCCGGCGGCGATGAACGCCGGCAGCATGGTCGAGTACGCGACGTCGGGGGAGATGACGAGCCCCAGCCACGCCATCCCGGCCGTCTGCAGCACGAGCCCGACGACGATGAGCACCCGCGTGCCGACCCGCGGGGCCAGCAGCCCGGCGATCGGCGCGACGATCACGGGTGCCAGGGTCCACGGCGTCGTCTGGACGGCGGCCTCGAGCGGGGTCGCGCCCTGCACGACCTGGAGGAACTGGATGAGGATGAACACCGCCCCGAACATCCCGAAGCTGAACCCGAGGCCGACCGCGTTCGCGAGCGTGAAGCTGCGGTCCCGGAACAGTCGCAGCGGCAGCAGCGGTGAGTCGGTGCGTCGTTCGTGGACCAGGAACGCGGCGAGGAGGGCGACGCCCGCGACGAGGGAGCCGAGGACCTCCGCCGAGGTCCAGCCGACCTCGTTGCCGCGGACGATGCCGTAGACGATGCCGAGGACGCCGAGCCCGGCCAGCAGCGTGCCGAGGAGGTCGAGCCGCAGCCGTGAGCGGCTCCCGGCCGGGAGGACGAGCAGGACCAGCGGGATGGCGAGCAGCCCGACCGGGACGTTGATCCAGAAGATCGCGTGCCAGCTCCAGCCCTCGACGACGGCCCCGCCGACGAGCGGCCCGACGGCGACGCCCAGTCCGGCGAGGCCACCCCAGATCCCGATGGCGAGCGGTCGCCGTCGCGGCTCGACCGCGCCCGCGAGCAGGGACAGCGAGAGCGGCATGACGGCGGCACCGCCGAGGCCCTGCACGGCGCGGGCGACGATGAGCTGGGTGGGGTCGGTGCTCAGCGCCGCACCGACCGACGCGAGGGCGAACACCGCGATCCCGGCGACGAACACGGTGCGCCGCCCGACCCGGTCGCCCAGCCCGACGGCCAGCAGGATGAGGCTCGCGAACACGAGCGTGTAGGCGTTGACGAACCACTGGAGCTGCTCGACGCTCGCCCCGAGGTCGGCGTGGATGACGGGGAGCGCGTTCGTCATGACGAGGTTGTCGAGCGTGGCCATGAACATCGGGACGCCGGTCGCGAGGATCACGAGCAGGAACGGCGCGCGCCGCCCGTCGGTCGTGGTGGGGGAGGTCATGCGGGCTCCTGGACTAGATGAGGTAATCGGATGATTACTTGCGAGGCGAGGGTAAGTAATCGGGTGATAACCTGTCAAGCATGAGCAGCCCGGCAGCGACGCCCCCGGCACGGATGCGCGGGTCCGAGCGCCGCGAGCTCGTGCTCAGCGCGGCCGCCGAGGTGTTCGGGGAGCGCGGCTACGTCGGCGCGACGACCGACGCCGTCGCGCGCGCGGCGGGCGTCAGCCAGCCGTACGTCGTGCGGATGTTCGGCTCGAAGGCCGCGCTCTTCGAGGCGGTGCTCGAGCGGTCGCTCGATCGGCTGCTCGAGACGTTCCGGAGCGCCGCGGCCGAGGTCGGCCGGTCCAGCCCCGGTCAGCAGGAGCTCGCGGCGTGCGTCGGGCGCAACTACGTCGACCTCCTGCGTGACCGGGGGATCCTGCTCAGCCTCATGCAGGCGTTCATGCTGGGGGCCGACCCCGAGATCGGGCCGATCGCCCGGGCCGGGTGGATCCGGGTGTACCGCACGCTGCGGGACGAGATCGGGCTGACGCCGGAGGCCGTCGTCGACGTGCTCTCGGGCGGCATGCTCATCAACACCCTCGTCGGCGTCCGCCTCGCGGCCGACTGGGAGGAGCCCGACGTGCGCGAGCTCCTGGAGACGGCGCTGCCCACCAAGGTCGGCATCCTGCGCGAGCTCGCCGACCGGGACGCGTCCGGCACCTGACGTCCGGCGCCGGTGGGCGCGACGGAAAAGGACGGGCCTCGTCGCCGCGGGGCCCGTTAGGCTGGTTGACCATGTCCCGCATGAAGAACGCCGAGCGCGCGGCGAAGGCTGCCGCCGCCAAGGGCGAGCGACCGGCGAAGGTGGTCGTGGCGCGCAACAAGAAGGCGCTGCACGACTACCACGTCGACGCGCGCTACGAGGCGGGGATCGTGCTGACGGGGACCGAGGTGAAGTCGCTGCGGGCGGGGCGCGCGTCGCTGATCGACGGTTTCGTCCTGATCGACCGTGGTGAGGCGTGGCTCGAGCACGTCCACATCGCCGAGTACGCCGAGGGGACGTGGACCAACCACGCCCCGCGGCGCAAGCGCAAGCTCCTGCTGCACAAGACCGAGATCCTCAAGCTCGCCGCGAAGACCAAGGAGAAGGGGTACACGATCGTGCCCCTCGAGCTGTACTTCCTCGGCTCGCACGCCAAGGTCGAGATCGCGCTCGCGCGCGGCAAGAAGGAGTGGGACAAGCGGCAGACCCTGCGCGAGAAGCAGGACCTGCGCGAGGCGCACCGAGCCATCCGGCACCGCGAGATCGCCTGAGTCCCGGGCGGCCGGCGGACGAGGCGCTCGACTCCGGCGGGACCGGTGTCGCGCCGTCGGCGCCGGGATCGACCGTCTCGGTCCGCCGATCCGGGTGATACTGGAGGTGCGAGGAATCCGTCACCGATCCACCAGGAGACATCTCATGGCACTGCGTAACGTCCCGCTGCGACTGGCGTCCGGCGCGTTCATCCTCAACTCGGGTCTCGGCAAGCTCTCCCTCACGGAGGAGGCGGCCGCCGGGCTGCAGGCCGCGGCGGCGGAGGCGTTCCCGCAGGTCAAGGAGATGGCGCCGGCGGAGTTCGGCAAGCTCCTGGCCTCGGCCGAGGTCGCGCTCGGCTCGGCCCTGCTCCTGCCGTTCGTGCCGCGCGTCATCGCCGGCCTCGGGCTGACCGGTTTCTCGGGCGCGCTGCTGTGGCTGTATCACAAGACCCCCGGCGCGACGCTCGACGGCGTGCGCCCGACGCAGCAGGGCATCGCGATGGCCAAGGACGTGTTCCTCCTCGGCATCGGGCTCGCCCTCGTGCTGGACGCGTTCCGCAAGCGCTGAGCCGCCGGCGCGCGCCGTCCGCGAGCTGCGCGCGGAAATACCCCTGGCCGCCGCGGTGTTGGCCAGGTAGGATGGAACGTCCGCTCCTCGGGGCGGCACGCCGGGGCGAGAGCCCCGGACGATTGACAACTCCACATGGGGGTGAACGGTTTCGACGACGGCCGTTCAGCCAGGGGAAGCGGGTCGAGGATGCGTGGTTATCTCGATAACGCTCCACGCAAACCAATAGGTGCCGATTCCAAGCGCACCGACTTCGCCCTCGCCGCCTGAGCGAGCCTCGAAGTCCGTCAGTCCCGGATAGCTCTCGACCGGGGTCCTGGCGTCGCCTAGAGAGCCACTGCCCGTAGCCCTCGTCATCGGGGTTGCGGGGACATCTAGATGACTGGGCCCGTCGGCGCGTTGTCAGCGACAGCGCCGGGGCCGAGCAGAACAGCAGCTGACTGCACCCGGAGAAGCCCTGGCTCCACACCGTCGGACGCGGGTTCGATTCCCGCCACCTCCACCCCGGCGTCTCGCGACGCCCCGAGTGCCCGATCCCACCGCGTGGGATCGGGCACTCGTCGTATTCGGGGGAGAAATGGAGCGAGTTGTCTCGCGGAATTGGCGCGGGCGGACGCTTGGTCCTAGGTTGAGCATCAGGCGCCGACGACGAGGCCGACGCTCGCGGCTTTTGTTGCCGATGACGACGGGGCAAGGGAGTCTCGCCATGACGGGTGTTCGGTGGGCCAGGGTTGGATCGGTGGCCGCGCTCGTGGCTGCGATGTTCGTCGGTACGGGGGTGACGGGGGCGTCCGCCGCACCCGGTGAGCCGGTTGCTCAGGCGGCCGGGCGCGTCGAGGCGCAGGCCGTGCCCGCGGGCGAGCACCAGGTCGACCTGGAGATCACCCCCTCGGGCGTGGGACCGGGGTCGCCCGTGACGGTGCGCTGGGAGATCACCGGCGGCGTCGAGCCGCGCATCGAGTCGCTGCGGGTCCGCAGCGAGCTCGTGAGTGGTTCCCTCGTCTTCACGGGGCTCGTGTGGGGGACCTATCAGCCGAGCTCGGCCGGTCGGGCGGGCAGCCAGACGGTCACGTCCGGCGCCGGCGACTGGGGCTACCTCGAGGTCACCGTGATCGACGAGGGCGTGGAGGTCACCTACGAGTCCGAGCGCTGGTGGGTCGGCCCGAGCTCCGTGCCCTACCTGGAGCTCGGCACCGTGACCGACACCCGGACGGGCGAGTCGGGGGCCGCCTGGGTGGTCGACGGCGTGCTCCTGCGGGGCGGATGGTCCCGTGTCGGAGACGCCTGGATCCACGCCAACGAGCAGGGGTTCTTCAAGCGCGGGTGGGCGAGGATCAGCGGCGCGTGGTACTGGTTCTCGCCGGAGTCCGGGCAGATGATGACGGGCTGGCGCAAGGACTCAGGAAGCTGGTACTACCTGACGTCGAGCGGTGCGATGGCGACGGGGTGGGCAAAGGTCGACGGACGCTGGTACCTCTTCGACCGGGATGGCGCCCGACGATCGGGCTGGGTCCGCGACGGCGGCTCCTGGTACAACCTCCGGCGTGACGACGGCGCCATGCTGGCGAGCACCTGGGTGACCGAGCCCGACGGGGGGATGTACTACCTGAGGGCCGACGGCCGGATGTGCACGGGCTGGTGCGTCGTCGGCGGAGTCTGGTACTTCATGGACGGCTCCGGCCGCGGCTGGCAGGGCTGGTTGCAGCAGGGCCGCGACTGGTACTTCCTCGGCCAGCTCGGTTCCTCGGGTTCGCCGGGCTACATGCACACCGGCTGGGTCAGCGTCGGTGGGAGCTGGTACTACCTGGAGGAGTCCGGACGGATGAGGACGGGCTGGCTCCAGTCCGGACGGTTCTGGTACTACCTCAAGGCCGACGGGGTCATGGCGACGGGTGCCACCTGGATCGACGGCCGCCTCAACTACTTCAGCGAGGGCGGCGTGTGGAGCTGGTCCCGCTAGGGGCAGGTCGGTCGCGTCCGACTAGGTTCGAGAGTAGATGGCGGGAACGGAAGGATCGCGATAGGCCCGCATCGACTGCCTTCGATGCCAAAAGCCCTCATAGTGAAACCTCGCAATGGGGTCGGGCATCAGAACCCGGCATCCGACATGTGGACGGATCAACGGGCACGACAACGCGTGGTTGTAGCGTGCGTCCCGCCACGGCTCCGGGCGGAAGTGTGGTCGCTCCACACCTGCGACCTCCACGTCGCGCACCTCGTCGGCACAACCCCTTGGGACCCCCATGTCTTCTCGCGCCTTCGCGCTCGATCGGTCTGCGCTCGCCCCGTCCGGGGTCCGCGGATCGGTCCGCTCCCTCCTCGCCCTCCTCGTGGCCATGCTGCTCGCCCTGCCGGTGCTGCTCGTCGCCACGGCCCAGCCCGCGTCCGCCGCGATCACCACGATCGCCTTCGAGGCCCCCGGCACGACCGGCGTCCAGCTCGGCAACCTCGCCAGCCGGACGCAGGGCAAGCCGGTCGCGACGAGCGGGATCGGCCCCTACACCGTGCGCGGCACCGACTCGCGCACCGAGCTCCCGTACGAGTTCGTCACCGACAGCGACTACGGCGGCCTGTCCGAGTGGACGATGCCGGGCTGGGCGCGCGAGGGCCTCGAGCGGGAGTCGCTCTCCACCTACTTCATCTCCCAGACGGGCCAGACCTACGACGGCCGGACGGGTGTCCTGTGGCTCGCCTCGCAGATCGAGTGCACCCGCAACAACCTCACCACGGGAGTCGAGACCTACTGCTCCACCTTCGGGCCGGACGTGTGGACCGAGCCGTTCGACGCGCAGGTCGGCCAGGCGGTGTCGTTCGACTGGGCGGCGCACGCCGTGATCGACGACTACGAGATCTACGCCTTCCTCGTCCGGGTCGACGGCGAGGGCTACGGCACCGAGGCCGATCACACGCTCCTCGCCTACGGCCGCGGCACGGCGCAGGGCTGGACGACGACGAGCCTCGACGTTCCGGCCGACGGCACCTACCGGTTCCGCTTCGTCAACGGTTCCTACGACCGGAGCGGGGGCTGGGCGCTCGGCTCGGACATGTACCTCGACGCCGCGGTGAAGGTCGGCCTGGCCAACCCCATCGCGTTCGACGGGCTGCCGGACCGGATCGTCGGCGCCGCGCCGTTCGACGTCGCGGCGACCGCTCCGGGCGGCCCGGTCTCCTTCGCCTCCGGCACGCCGGGCGTCTGCACCGTGTCCGGCACGACCGTGACGCTCACCGGTACGACCGGCATCTGCAGCGTCGTGGCGAACCAGCCGGGCGACGGCGTCGACTACGTGGCCGCGGAGACCGTCACGCGCTCCTTCCGCGTGCTCAGCGAGCCGACGGCCCCGATCAACGCCGGCCTGCCCTACATCACGGGGACGGTCGCCGAGGGCGAGACGGTCACCGCGCACCCGGGCACCTGGACGGACGGCGGGTCGCCGATCACCGGGACCGCCTTCCAGTGGGTGAGCACCGTCGACGGCGTCAGCACCCCGCTCGAGGGCGAGACCGCCGAGACGTGCTTCCTCGTCGCGTCCCCCGGCAGCGAGCTGACCGTGACCGTGACCCAGACCAACGCGGCCGGGTCGTCCTCGGCGAGCTCCGCCGCGCTGAGCGGCTACACCTGCGCCCAGCCCGCCGCGCCGCAGTGGGCGAACGGGGGCCTCGGTCCCGTCGAGCTCGGCGTCCCGGTCGAGGTCACGTTCACCGCGACCGGCGTCCTCGCGCCGACCTACGAGCTGGTCGCCGGTGAGCTGCCGGAGGGCCTGGAGTTCGACCCCGCCACCGGGATCGTCAGCGGGACGCCGACGCAGCCCGGCCCCTACGAGTTCACGCTCCGCGCGACGAACGCCGCCGGGACCGACGACCTGGTGGTCAGCGGTGTCGTCGGCGTCGCCCCCGGTGCGGTCACCGGCGGTCCGGACGCGTTCGTCGTCGGTCAGCCGGCCGGCGGCTCGGTCTCCGCGTCCGGCGTGCCGGCGCCGACCTACGCCGTGACCGCTGGCGCGCTGCCCCCGGGCGTCACGCTCGATCCCGTCACGGGTGCCTTCCTCGGCAGCCCGACGACGCCGGGCACCTACTCGTTCACGATCACGGCGAGCAACGGGTTCGGCGAGCCGACGAGCATCGAGCTCACGGGAACGGTCGCTCCGGCACCGAGCCCGTCGGTGTCGGCCTCGGCCTCGCCGTCCATCTCGACGACGTCGCCCTCGCCCTCGACCTCGCCGACCGCCGGCGACCTCTCGAACACCGGTGTCTCGCCGGCCGTCCCCGCGCTCGTGGCGGTGCTGCTGCTCGTCGTCGGCGCGCTGGGGCTCATGGCTCAGCGTCGTCGCAGCGCGCTCCGGTAGCACGGAGCCGACGGAGGCTCGACGCGGCCGGCCCCCCCGGGGGCCGGCCGTCGTCGTCCCGGTCCGCGCCGACACCCCGACCCGGTGCCGGAGACCGGCGCCGCGCGGCGGTCGCGACCTCGGTCGGCCCCGCCGTCAGTCGGGGACGGGTGCGAGCCGGGCGGCCAGCCACACCGCCCCGGCCGTGACCCCGGCCGCGACCAGGGTGATGCCGACGCGCGCGAGGTCGCCGGCCAGCCGGTCCGACGGCTCGAAGGTCAGCAGCACGACGGAGATCGTCGTCGCCGTCGTGCACAGCCAGTAGGCGCCGCCCGCCAGCGTCAGGACGACGGACGCCAGCGCCGCGAGCACCCCGAGCACGGTGGCGGCTCCGACGCCCGGGAGCACGATCGCGACGAGCGCGGCCGCCGTCCCGCCGAGCATCGTGCCGGCGATGCGGCCGCCGAGCCGGGTCCGCGTGTCCGCGTGGGTCGGCTGCAGGATGAGCGCAACGGTCATGACGGCCCACCAGGCGTTCGTGCCGCGGAACCACACGAGGCAGACGAGCATGAACGCCCCGCACAGCGCCGCCAGCAGGACCCCGTAGGGGAGCGTCGCCGGTGCCGTGCGGATCGGGAGGCGGATCCCGCGCAGGAGGACGGCGCGCACGAGCAGCGCCCACGCTCCCGCCAGCACGGTGGTCCCGAGGACGAGGGCGGCGACCGCGAGACGCGGCGCCTGCGCGTCGAGCACCTCGACGACGCGGGACGGGTCGACCAGCAGGTACGCGGCGAACGCGATCGTCGCCGCGCCGACGGCGTGGTAGCCGCGCGGCGAGACCGTCGCCGTGAGGTAGGCGAGCACGACCACGAGCAGTGTCCCCGTCACCGGTGCGAACGCGCCCGCCGCGAGCACGGCGAGGAAGCCCGTGAGGCCGGTGGCGAGCGCGGCGGCCGTGGTCGCCCGCGGCCCGGCCGCCAGCGCCGTGAGCGTCGGCAGCAGGCTGAGCACGAGCAGACCCGTCGCGTCGCGCCACGGGGAGAGCGAGACCGCCACGACCGGCACGAGGACGAGGAGCGCGGCCGTGAGCGCCCGGACCAGCACCTCGCGCGAGCTCGCAGCCATGGGCCAAGGCTAGGACGCGTCGCGCGGCGCCCGGTGCCGGCACGCACGCGGCCCGAAGTCAAGCGCGAACGTGCGGCCGAACGGGCCACGGTGAGGGTTTTCCCTAGTAGCACCGCGGGGTTGACCCTGGAAGGATGCTGAGTGCCGACCGCTGCGGCCTGCGGTCGTTGGGGCAGCACCCAGGCCGCAGGCGCTGTCGTTGGGAATCAAGTGCTGGGCAGTGAGTCACCTCGCTCGTGGAGGTACCGAGCAGCCCCGGTGCGGTCGCTCGTGCGACCGCGCCTGCTGCGTCGCGTCGCCGAGATGGACCCGGGGGTCGCGCTCGTCGTCGGGACCGCCGGCAGCGGGAAGTCGACGCTGCTCGGGCAGCTCGTCGATGCCGCCGGTGCGGACGGCGTGCCGACCGCCCGCGTCGTCGCGCACGACGACGGGAACCTCCGCTGGCACGCGAACGGCGACGAGCTGGAGCTCACGCTCGCCGCCGTCGTCGACGCGGTCACCGGCCTGTCCGGTCCGTGGCTCGTCACGATCGACGACGGCGACCGCCTGACCGACCACCCGGACCACGAGCGCGACCTCGAACGGCTCGTGCGCCTGCTGCCGCCCGAGGTCCAGGTGGTCATCGCCGTGGCCGTCGTGCCCTCCTGCCTGCTCGTCAACGCCGGCCGGATGATCTCGGGCGTGATCGGCGGCGTCGATCTCACGTTCCGTCCCTACGAGGTCGACCGGCTCTTCCGCGAGGTGCATCGCACGCCGCTCGGAGCCGAGGACGTCCACCTGCTCGCCCGCGTGACGGACGGCTGGCCGGCGGCGCTCGAGCTGTTCCACGCCGGCACGGCGGCCCACCTCCCGGCCGAGCTGAGCCGCGCCGTCCGCTCGCTCGTCCACGAGCCCTGGTTCCTCGCCGGCTACGCCGAGCAGGTCCTGCTCACCGGCTGCTCGACGCAGGAGCTCGCGCTGCTGCGCTGGGGATCGGTGTTCGAGCACCTGACGCCGGCGCGACTGGACGCCCTGCTCGGCGCCGGCGACCACGCCGCGACGCTCGACCGGCTCGAGCGCCGCCCCTCGCTGCCGGCGGCCCGCACCTCGGCCGGGCTGCGGCTGCCCGGCCCGCTGCGGCGCTACCTGCGCGCGACGCACGCCCGCGACCTCGGCCGCGCGGGGGCGCGGGAGTGGTTCCTCGCCGGCGGCGCGGTGCTCGAGGCCGACGGCGACGTGCCCGGCGCCCTCCTGTGCTACGGCCGGGGCGGCGACGCGGTCTCGGTCCGGCGACTGACCGAGCGCCCCGACGCCGCGCTGTGGCACGGTGCGCGAGCCGCCGAGCCCTGGGACGAGGCGCTCCCCGACGACGCGACGCCGCACGCTCGGCTGTTCGCCCGCCTGTCCCGCGCGATGGCGGACGGCGCGCTCACCACGGCGGGCTCGCTCATCGAGCAGCTCGACGCGGGGGCGGACCCGCGGCTCGCCCGGCTGCGCGGCTCGCTGGTGGCCTGGGGGAGCGCCCGGACGATCACGGCCCAGCCCGACGGCGACGTCGAGTGGCGCACCCGCCTGCGCTGGGCGCTCCAGGGTGCGCCGTCGCCGACGTCGTCCGGCCGGCCGGCCGATCTGTTCGTCGCCGGCCTCGTCCACGGGCTCAGCCAGGACGCGGACCTGGCCCGCGACGAGCTCGGTCGGGTCGTCGAGGATCCCGGCGCCGGGCGCGGCCTCGGCCTGCTCGCCTCGCTCGCCGCGCTGCTGCTCGACCGGACGCTGCCGCTCCAGCAGCTCCTCGAGGGGGCCGACCGCATCCTGGTGGAGGCGCACGAGCTCGGCCTGGCCTGGACCGAGCGGCTGGCACAGACCGTCGTCCTCGCCGTCGACGGGACGCCGGGGTGGCGCGAGGCCGTCGGGCGGCTGCGCCGGTGGGGACAGGAGGCCTCCGACGCCTGGGGGCCGCTCGTCGTGTCGAGCGTCGCGGAGCTGTGCGCGATGCGCCGCGACGAGGACGACTCCCAGCGCTGGCTCGAGCTGGCGGCCGCGTGGCACGAGCGGGGGCTCCCGCTCGTCGCCGAGACGTGCCGGGTGGCCGCCGCGCGAACGACGGCGTGGCGGCTCGTCGCCGAGCTGCCGCCCGAGGACTGGGCGGGCACCGAGGCACCGGCCGTCCCGCGCGTCGTCGAGCACGGCGGCGGTGGCGCGAGCGACGTGCGCGAGCGACGCCCCGTCGCCGGCCGCGGCCGCGTCACCGAGATCGCGGCGGGCGCGAGCGCCCGCGTCCCGTCGGCCCTCGTGTCGCCCACCCCGACGGCGCCGACCGGTGCGCCGACGGCCGGCGCGCTCGCGGCCCGCCCGGTCGCGGAGACCGGGGTCCGGCTGCGCTGCCTCGGGCCGTTCGAGCTGCGCGCCGACGGGCGCGTGGTCGACCTGACCCGGCTGCGCCCTCGCGCGCGGAACCTGCTGCGCCTGCTCGCGATCGAGGCCGGGCACGTCGTCCATCGCGAGCGGCTGGTCGAGGCGCTCTGGTTCGACCTCTCGCCCGAGTCGGCGACGCACAACCTCCACGTGGCGGTCTCGGCCGTGCGCCGGCTGCTCAACGAGGTCGAGCCCGGCCTCGGTCGGCGGCTGCTCCAGCGCGAGGGCGAGTCGTACGTGCTGCGGCTCGGCGAGGGGGCGAGCTGCGACCTGCTCGAGCTCGAGGCGGCCCTTCGCTCGGGGGAGTACGCGGCGAGCCGCGACGACGACGAGCTGGCGCGCCGCGCGTGGAGCCGGGCGCTCGCGGCCTACCCCGGCGAGCTGCTGCCCGAGGCCGGGTCCGCCGAGTGGGTGCTCGGGCCGCGGGACCGGCTGCGCCAGCAGGTGGCGGGGGCTGCGACCTCGCTCGCCGCGCTGCTGCTCCGAGCGGGGGAGCCGGTCGCGGCGGCCGAGGCCGCGTCGCGCGCGATCGAGCTGGACGAGTGGCGGGACAACGCGTGGCGGGTGCTCATCGCGGCGCTCACGCTCTCGGGCGAGCGCGCGTCGGCGCAGCGGGTGCGGCGGTCCTACCGGGAGGTGCTCCGCTCGCTCGGCATCGATGAGCGCGACCCGTCGGCGGTGCGGACCGGTGGCGGCATCGTGGCCGGGCGGGACGGGGCGGCGGAGCTGGCACCGGCGCCCGAGCGCGGGGCGCGGCCCGCGGGGGCGCGACCCGCCGGTCCGTGACGGTCCCGTCCGGGACGGCGCGACGACGGCGGTGCGCGTTCGGGCAGGCTTCGATGCGTCTTGGGGCGACGGGCTCCCGCGACCGAGCGGTTCGGCGCTGCAATAGGGGGACTCGACGAGGAGGCGCCCCATGTATGCCCACGAGCTCGATCCGCAGCAGCACGTCACGTCGGTCGCGCCGGTGCGGCGCGCGGGTCCGGCGGGTGGGGAGCACGCCAACGCGGCGCCCCCGGGCGTGCTCGGCGCGAGCGGGATCCTGCGCCTGCAGCGGGAGGCTGGCAACGGCGCCGTCGCCGGGATGCTCGAGGAGGAGCGCTCGCCCGTGCTCGACGTCGTGGGACGCGGTGGCGGGTCACCGATGGAGAGCGGGCTGCGCCGCGACATGGAGACGCGGCTCGGAGCCGACTTCTCGGACGTCCGCATCCACACCGACGCGCGCGCGCACGACTCCGCCCGCTCCGTCGGCGCGCGCGCCTACACGGTGGGCAGCGACGTCGTGTTCCAGCGCGAGGCGTTCGACCCGTCCTCGCGCGCCGGGCGGACGACCATCGCGCACGAGCTGACGCACGTCATCCAGCAGCGGTCGGGGCCGGTCGCCGGCTCCGACGCAGGCAACGGCGTGCGGGTGAGCGACCCCGGGGACTCCTTCGAGCTGGCGGCCGCCGCGAACGCCGAGGCGGCGATGGCCGTCCAGCGTCAGGAGGAGGAGGCGCCCGAGGAGGAGCTGCAGGAGTAGCCCCTCCGATACCGGGGTGGGTCCGATCGTGAATCACGACTGGATCCACCCCGATGTCGGAGGTGGTGCGACGGTGCGGCGTGGTCAGGTGCGGCCGCGGAACTCCACCTCGGCCAGCGCGACGTGCATCGTGTCGCTCGCGCGGTAGCTCTGGTCGATCGTGACCCGGACGGCCACGACGTCGTCGGCCTCGATCGCCGTGTGCTGCAGCCCGACCCGGTCCTCCAGCGTCATCGTGAAGTCCTGCTGGGTCCCGGCCGAGGTCGTCACGGTGATCGTGAGCTGCTGCGGCGCGGCCGTCGTGAGGTACTCGGCCTCGACGTCGGACGCACCGGGGATGACCAGGACGCGGGTGAGCCGGAACGGCTCGGCGAACGTGAAGTCGAGGTACTCCCCGGCCCCGGCCCCCGTCGCCTCGGGCTGCCAGGAGAGGTTCGTCGTCCCGTCGCGGGCGAGGTCGGCCTCGTGCCCGGCCGCGGCCGACGACGCCGTCACCGACACCTGGTTGATCGCCTCGTTCCCCGCGATCCGGTCCTGCACGGCCACGACCAGCTTCGCCAGCTCGGGGCGGAACAGGAAGCCGACGAAGACGAGCACACCGAGGACGCCGAGCGTGACGACGGCCCGGGTCGGGAACCGGCGCCGGCGCACCTTCGGTCGGGTCCCGGCGACGGGTCCGGCCTTCGGCTCGGGCCGCCACAGCCGCGACCACCACGAGCGACGCGGCTGGACCCTGGCCTCCGCCAGGCTGTTCCCGCAGCGGCGGCAGAACTTGCGCGTCGGGACGTTGCCGGCGCCGCACGACCCGCAGATGAGGTCGCCGGGGGCCGGCGGCGGCTCGTCCGCCTTCGCCTGACGCGGCGGCGGCTTCGGCCTGGCCCGGCCGGGCTGGACGGCCGCGACGCTGCCCGGCTTGGGGGCTGCCGGCCGGACCGGGGCGACCAGCGACGGGGCGGCCGCCCGCTTCGCCGCCGCGGCTGCCGTTGCTGCCGTCGGGCTGATCGGTGGCACCGCGGCCGCGGCGGTCGCCGCCCGGGCGGCCTTGCGCGTCGCCGCGGCCGGCGAGGGCGCCGCGGGCTTCGCCGGGACGACGGGCCTGGCCGGTGGGACGAGCTTGGCCGCGGCCGCCGACGCCGACGTGGCTGCGGACGCGGAGCGCGGCGGGGGGACCAGCTTCGCCGCAGCGGACGTCGGGTCTGGCGCGGCGGTCGGGGCCGGTGCGGCGATCGGGGCGGGCGCGGGCGTCTCCGCGGGCTTGGGGGCCGGGTCGTCCGGGGACGGGGCCGGAGCCGTCGTCGCGGCGGGGGGCGGCGACTCGTGCGTCGGACCGGGGGTGGCCGCGGTGCCCGCGGAGGCCGCCGGGCCGGCTGCCGCGGCCGGTCTCGCCGCCTCGGCGGGGGCGTCCGGCTCCGCCGCGCCCGTCGTCGCGGCCGAGCCCGTTGCGCTGCCGGCCGCCGCGGCCCCGACGTCGGAGGCCTCGCCGGCACCGCGTCCCTCGACGTCCCCCGCTGCCCCCGCGCCGCTCCCGGTCTCGGCCCCCACCCCGAGGCCGGCCGCGCCGCGGGGGAGCGGCACGTCCTCGTCGTCGCTCTCCTCGATCGCCGCCGCGAACGCCGTCGCCGGCGGGTCGGCGGCGACCGACTGCGTCGACGCGACCTCGACGGCCTCTGCGGCCGTGACGGCCTCGACGGCTCGCTCGCTCACCGGGTCACCGGTCTCCTCGACGCCCTCGGACCATCCGACGGTCCCGGGGTCGTCGTCCTCCGCGAGCCAGGCGAGTCCGGCGTCGTCGACCGCGACCTCCGAGACCGCGACGTCCTCGACCACCGCGTCGTCGCCCTCGACCGCGGCGATCTCCTCGCTCCCCTCGACGGCCCCCGCCTCGAGGACCTCGGGCTCCTCGGCCCACTCGAGGTACGCCCCGCACCCGCCGCAGAACGCCTCGTCGGCCTCGTTGCGGAAGCCGCACTCAACGCAGACCCTCATGTCCCTGCCTCCTCGGTCCCGAGCTCCCTGATCTCGCACGTGTGGGGCACGTGCGCCGGCTTGACCGACGCCACGAGCGCGTCCAGCCGTCGTGGGTCGACGCGCGAGGCGTCGGGCACCCGCAGGACGACCCGCAGCCCCGGCGTCGCACTGCCCGGCAGCTCGCCCCGCGGGCTCATCGAGCCGACGACGCCGCCGGAGTCGTGGACCTCCACGTCCCCGTCGAACGCGAGCCGCACGGCCTCGGCGACCCCGCGGGGCGTGCCGCGCCAGCGGTGCAGGGACGCGGCCGAGCGCACGGCGCCGCGGGTGCGCTCGGTCGACCACGTCTGGTCGTGCTCGATGCCGACCCAGCCCGTGAGCCACAGGAGGAAGTCCTCCGGGGCCAGGTCGGGGTCGACATAGGCGTGCAGCGAGTCGAGCGTGAGGTAGATCGGGGCGAGCAGGTCGTCGAGCCCGCTCACGTAGCGCGCGAGGAAGTCGTCCTCCGCGAGGATCGCCGGCAGGCGGTCCACCACGGGGACGGGGCTGATGACGCCGGGGGTCTCACCGCGCATCGCGACCGCCGACCCGGACCTGGTGCCGGAAGGAGAAGACGAGCGCGTTGGGGTCGATGTCGATCCGCGGCACCGGCTCGCCGCGCTTGCCCGTGATCGGGTCGGCCGCGAACAGCCGGACGTCCTCGACGAGGTCGGTCCCCGGCAGCCGCTGCAGGACGGCGTAGACCTCGCCGGTCTGCACGGGTCGGCCGAACGGCCAGCCGGTCCCGTCCGGGCCGCCGACGAGCGGGTCGAAGTACCGGTTGAGCGCGCGCAGCGCCTCGAGCTCCAGCAGCGCCGGGGCGGCGCGCAGCGTCGCCGCCAGCCGGGCCACCACGGTGACGCCCTGGTAGGACGGGGGCTCCACGACGATCCGTGCGCCGACCGTCCGCCGCTCCTCGAGCGCCTCGACGATCGCGGCGACCGCCTCCTCCTGCGGCACCATGTCCTCGAACCGGAGCACCCCCTCCTCGTCGGGGACCGCCGACGGCACGAGCAGCACCCGCACGGCGCCCGGCTCGTCGTCGGTGAACGCGCGGACCCGCGCGATCTGGGGAGCCGCGGCCGACGCGATCGCCTCGATGTCCTCGGTCGTGACGGCGCGGTCCCGCACACGCAGCGTCATCGGCCCCCGCCGGCGCACCTCGGCGACGGTCTCCGCCGCGACGCCCCCGTGCGCGACGCGCCGGTTCTCCACCCGGTCGACGAACGGCACCGGTGTGCGCATGACGCTGATGGCCCCGGCCGCGACGTTCCCCGCCGGTCCGCCGCCCGTGCGGTAGCCGACGAGCCGCAGCGGAGCGCCCTTGGGCGGCACGGCGCCGCAGAGCCGGACGCTGCCGTCGGGCTCCCGGACGGCGGGGGCCAGCTCGACGAGCCCGTTCGCCCGGTCGACGGTGAACACGCCGTCGTCGCCGTCGTGACTGGCGAAGGAGTCGACCTCGTGCCAGGTCTCCCAGCCGTGCCCGGCCGCGACCTCGAGCACGAGCGCCGGACCGGCGACCACGGGCGCGTGCTGCAGCCGGAACACCTGGCCCGGCACGCCCTCGGACAGGCCGAGCACCTCGTCCGTCACGGTGCGCGCGTGCACGGCCTCCGTCGTGCCGCCGACGGTCGAGGCGACCGCGCGGTGCAGCGTCGGGCTCGCGGTGTAGGTCGGGTAGCCCTCGTCCGCCTCGACGACGCGGCAGCGCAGCCACCCGGCCCGCACCTGCGCGATGACGCTGGCGGTGTGCGTCGGGGGCAGCAGGAGGACGACGTCGCCCGTCCGGTTGAGCCCGCCGGTGCCGTCCTCGACGACCTCGCACGGCGTCCACGATCCCGTCCACGCCTCCCAGACGAGCGGGGGGTAGCGCGGGTCGACGCCGACCCCCTGGACCTCGCACGCCAGGTGGAGCAGGACGGCGCAGCTCGGGGCGGGGTCGTCGAGCCCGAACAGGAGGGTGTCGCCGATCACCGGCTCGGGCGAGAACGCCGGGACGTGCTGCCCGTCGCGCAGCGCGTCGTCCCGGGACACCGGCGGGCCGGCGTCGTCGCCGCTCGCCTGCGTCATGACGTGGGCGAGCGAGCGCGGCGGGATCGTGAGCGAGCGCGTCGTGGTGAAGACGACGGCGTCGCCGGCGTCGACGCCCGGCGTCGCGAGCTCGAGCCCCGCGGGGACGAGGACGTCCTCCGTCTGCGGAGCCGAGAGCCACGCGACGACCTCGGCGACGGCCGCGGTCGCCGGGTGCAGCCGCACGCCGAGGAGCTGGAGGAACTCCAGGTAGAGCCGGTCGGGGACCCGGTTGAGCCGGTAGAACATCTCGTCCACCATCGACGCGACCGTCTCGATGACGGTGACGCCCGGGTCCGACACGTTGTGGTCGGTCCACTCGGGGCAGCGCTGCTGCACGTAGCGCTTCGCGTCGTCGACCATGTCCTGGAACCGGCGGTCGTCGAGGTTCGGGGTTGGCAGCACGTCAGCCTCCAGCCGGGTCGGGCGTCGCGCGGGATGGCTCCGACGGGATCGTGTAGAACGGGAAGACGAGGTTGCGCGGGTCGTTGGTGCCGCGCACGGTGTAGTGGATCTCGATGAGCAGGACGCCCTCCGTCGCGCGGTCGAGCCGGACGACGACGTCGGCCAGCGTGATCCGGGGCTCCCACCACTCCAGGGCGACGCGGACGGCGTCGGCGATCGCGCCGGCCGTCGTGGCGTCGGCCGGCGCGAAGACGTAGTCGTGGACGCCGCAGCCGAACTCCGGCCGCATGGGCCGCTCGCCCTTCGCGGTGCCGAGGATGAGGTGGATGCTCTCCTCGATCTCGTGCGACTCCCGCGACAGCGCGATCCGTCCCGTGGCGTCCGTGCCGACCGGGTAGGCCCAGCCGGAGCCGATGAACTCCCGTGCCATCTCCTCGTCCTCCTCTCCGTCCCGTCGTTCGTGTCGGTGGTGGGGGCGTCCGCGTGGCCGCGCGCCCGTCGTGCTCGACGTCAGTTGATCTTGACCAGCGACCCCTTGACCGTGAGGATCCCGGACGCCGAGAGCTCGGCCATGCCGTCGGCCTTGAGCTCCAGCGCCGCGGCCTTGGCCGCGATCTTCGCGTCGCCGGCGAGCTCGATCTGCGGCGCCTTGAGCGAGATCTTCTGGTTGCCGGTGATCGAGACGTTCATGCCCTTGACGGAGACGTCCTGGTCGGCGGTGACGTCGGCCTTGCCCTTCGCCTTGACGGTGACGTCGCCGTCGGCCGTGATCGCCACCGGTCCCTTCGAGCTGATCGAGATGCCCTTGCTCGTGTCCTTCGCAATGACGATGGAGTCCTCGTCGCTGCCCTCCGCGTACCTGATCGACAGGCGGATCGACTCCGACCCCTGCTTCTCCACGAGCTGGACGGTCATGCCGCTCTTGCTCACCCACATCGCGGTGGCGGCCTTGATCTGCTCCTTGGTCGCCGGGGTCTTCACCTTCGGGTGGTGCAGCCCGCCGAGCACCCACGGCGCCTCGGCGGCCGACTCCGGCAGCGCGACGACGACGAGGTCGTTGACGTCGGGCACCATCGAGAAGCCGCGCTCGGTGCCGGCGCCCGGCATGACGACGTGCGACCACCACGTCTCGGCCGAGTCGGACAGCGTCGGCAGCTTGAGCCGGACCCGACCGAGGGAGTCGGGGTCCTGGTTGTTCGTGACGACGCCGAGCACGAGGCGCGGCCCGCCGCCGCTGCCGCCGGCCCCGCCGACGCGCGGGGCGAGCGCGGCGCCGGCCCCGCCACCGCCGCTGAGGACGCCGCGGGTGGTGCGGTCGGCCCCCGAGGAGACCTGGAACGCCGTCGTGTACCCGGTCTCTCCCGGCTCGAACCGGTGCGTGACGCGGGTGAGGACGTAGCCGCCGTCGAACGGCGCCCCGAGCCCGGCGAGGGTGACCTTGCCCCCGGCGGCGAGCGCCGGGTTGCCGGTGACGACGCCCTCGAGCTCGGCGAACGCCCCACCGACCTCGTCGGCCACGGCATCGGCGAGCGCGGAGGCCTGGGCCTGCGTGCTCGCCTGCGGCGCGTGGACGAGCCGAGGTGAGGACGCGATGGCGGTGGCGAGCTTCGCCGGGGTCTGGTCGATCTTCACGCCGCTGGTCCTCGCCGTCGCCGTGGCGACGGTCGGCTTGTGGTTCGTCGGGTCCCAGCCGCGCACCTCGACCTCCTTCACCTGGTCGGAGGCGGTGACGGCCGCGCGCAGCGAGCGCAGGTTCGCGCCGTACTGCAGCACGGTCGCGTCGGTGCGCGCGGAGGCGCGGGGGCTGCCGGGCGCCGCCGTGGCGGGGTCGGCCAGCGTGAGCCTGGTGCCGGAGACCGAGAACGCGAGCCCCTCGGCGTCGGCGAGCTCGTGCAGGAACGCCCAGTCCGACGTCCCCGCCTGGAGCACGTGCTGGTGCTTGACCTGGCTCGAGACGCTGGCGGTGAGCCCGTGGTCGCCCGCGATCCGCCGCGCGATGTCGGCGACGGTCTGGTCCTGGTACGCCGCGACCCGGCGCTGGCGCAGGAGCCGGTAGGAGCGGTCGTACCCGCGGACGATCGTGAGCGCGCCGAGCGGGCCGATCTCGGCCTCGAGCGTCACGACCTCGCCGTCGAACAGCTCCGTCGCGCCGGGCTCGTTGCTGCGGACGGAGAGCTTGACCGCGGCGCCGACGGCGAGCCCGGACCGAGCGAGCACCGTGCGCTCGCCGTCGGCGAAGTGCAGCTCGAACATGCCGGGCAGGCGGCGCGCCGTCTCGACCAGGGCATAGGTCAGCCTCGTCGCGACGGCGTCGGGCAGCGCCGTGCCGTTGACCTTGACCTCGAGGGTCGCGCTGTAGATCTGGTTCGGCATGGCTAGCCGCCGTCCCGGGACGCGGCGGTCGCCGCGGGGCGATCGGCGCCGTCGCGTCCGTCGCCGGCCGCCTCGTCCTCGCCGCGCAGCGGGAGGAGCAGCCGCAGCCCCGGCGACAGCCGCGCCGGGTCGTCGACGCCGTTGGCGGCCGCGATGTCCCGCCACCGGCCCGCGTCGCCGTACTCGCGGTAGGCGATCCCCTGGAGCGTGTCGCCCGCGACGACGACGTGCTCGCGGTGCGGCACCAGCGTCCCCGACGTCGGGTTCTGGCGCGGCGGGGTGCTCGGGAACTCCTGCAGCGTCACCGAGACGACCGCCCGGACCGGCAGCCCCGCCGGGGTGAACAGCGTGTACCGCGCCTGGACGGAGCTGACGTACCCGACGAAGCTCGTGATCCCGCCCCACTGGAACTGCACCCAGGGCGGGGAGGTGTTGTCGCTGCCGGCGGTCTTCGGCGTGCAGCAGGCGAACAGCTTCTCGACCTTCGCCACGACCGTTCCGCGTCGCTCGGCCGAGTCGTCGAGGAAGAGCTCCAGCGCGAGCCGCGACGCCTTCGGTCCCTTGTACTGGGGCGGCGAGGCGCTGTCGGCCCTCTGCCCCTCGTTCGTCGTCCAGTCCGCCTCCTTCCCCATGGTGAGCTCCTTGGGGTTGAACTCGAACTCGATCGAGTCGAACTGCCCGCCCGGCTGCGACGAGCCGGCCGGCGGCGGCGAGAACAGCTTGAGGACGGCGGCCTGGCGCGAGCCAGCGGCCGAGGCGGCGGTCGAGGCTCCGGCCAGCCCCGGGGTGGCCATCACGCACCCCCGGTGAAGCCGTGGTGGGCGATCTCGAGCTGCTCGGTCAGGACCTTGGCCGAGTCCTCCTGGAGCTGCGGGCCGGTCCATCGCACGGGGACGACGCCCTGCAGCGACCAGGACGCGACCTGCCGGCCGTCCGTCGTGAACACCGTGATCTGGCAGGTGCGGCGCTGGTAGCCGCTCGCGACCGACGACACCCAGGCCGCGACCTTGGCCGCGTCCTTGCCGAGCGGACGGGTCAGCTTGATGTTCGGGTAGCGCAGCCGGGTGGGGAGCTGGTGGACGAAGTCGTTGTTCCCGCCCTCCTCGCGCGTCTCCATGACGACCTCGACGGCGAGCCCCTCGCACGAGGAGAACAGGCCGAGGTCCTGGCCGTCGACGCTCACGTGGTAGCGGACGCCGACCGCCGTCTCCGTCGTCTCCAGGATCGTCATCGGGTGCTCCTCTCGCAGGTTCTCGGGTGGTCGTGGCTGGTGACGTGGCGGCTGGTCACAGGTCGGCGCGCTGACCGAGGCGCTCGCGGCCGCGCAGCACCTCGTGCCGCAGCTGTCGCATGATCGGGTCGGCCAGGCGCCGGGCCAGCAGGTCGACGTCGAGCGTCCCGGCGTCGCCGGCCGAGGCGGCGGTCGCGCTCGGGTCGGACGTCGTGGACCGCGCGTCGAGCACGGGCTCCGCCGGCGCGACGAGGTCCGCCTCGGCGGCCTCGGCCGGGACAGCCGCCGGGGCCGCCGGAGTCGGTGCCGCGGTGGTCGCCGTCGCCGCGCGGGGGGCGGCGACGGGAAGCTGCGTCGCGGCGATCGCATCGGCCGGGTGGTCCAGGGGCGCCGCGAGCTGGGTGGCGACCGGCAGCGCCGCGGACGACGACGGCGCGCTCGGGGCGCTCGCGGGGATGGACGACGCGGGAGCCGTCTCGGCCACGGCGGACAGGGCGGCGGGATCGGGTGCGGTCCCGGAGTCGAAGAGCCAGTCGACGAACCGGCGCAGGGGGTTGGCCGAGGCGACCGCGGCCTCGGGCGCGCGCTGGACCGGTGGCTGCGCGCCGGGCGCGCGGGAGCTCGGCGGCTGGGCGAGTCGCTGGACTCCGACGGTGGCGGCGGCCGCGTAGGTGGCCGCGCCGGCGGCGGTGGCGCCCGCGTGGCGGGCGGGCTCGCCGGTCGACCGCTGCGCCGCGAGCACGCCGTGCGGGCCGTCCCCGGCGGCCGGCCGCGTCGTCGGGGTGGTCGAGCCGCCGGCCGTCGGCTCGGCGACGGCGGGTGGCTGGAGCCGGGCGTGCACGACGTGGCGGACGGGGCGCGCGACCGAGGCGAGGTCCGGCGCGACCGAGCGCTGGAGCGACGTCCCGACCGCACCGAGCGGGGCCGCGAGCGTCGCGACGCCCGCCCGCCCGGAGAGACCGAGGGCCGCTGGGGCGGTCGCACCGCCCGGCCCGGCCGGCTCCGCCGTGCTCGATGGCGAGCCCACGGACGCGGCGGTCCCGGAGGCCGAGCCCCCGGACGCGGAGCTCCCGGACGCCGCGGTCGCGCGCGCCCCGGCGGCGACCGCGAGGTCGACGACGGGGGCCGTCACCGACACGCGGGCCGGGTCGAGCGGGACGACGGTGGCTGCGAGGTGCGGGACGTCGGGGTCGGGCATGCGCTGGACGCCGGCCGCCGGTGACGTCCTCGGCCCGGTGGGCGCCGTCCGCGCCACGGGCTCGCCAGCGTCGGTGGCGGCGCTCGACGCGGGCGCGGGTGCCTGAGCCGGCGCGGCGCCGACGGCTCCCTCCGGCGTCGGCTGCGCCGTGATCGGCGGGGTGTCCGACGTCGCCGGAGCCGTCGCGACGGGGAGGTCGCCGAGCGGGGCCGGCGTCCGGACCGGGGCGAGGGTGACGACCGGGTCGTCGGCGACGGGCTCGACGACCGCGGTCTGCGCCGTCGGCTCGGCCGGCTCCGGCGTCGGGGTGGCGGGGATCGGCGACGCGGCCGGCTCGGCCGACCCGGGGACGGGGCCGACGTCGGGCCCCGAGGCGAGACGCGAGAGCGTGGGCAGATCGCTGCCGGACGCGGGCGCGAGCGGTCCGACGGGGGCGGCGAGGCCGCGCGGCGTCGCGCTCGCCGGGGGCGTGGTCACCGCCCGCTGGACCGGTGTCGGCGCGTCCCGCCGGATCGGGGCGCCGAGACCGAGCCGCCGCCCGCCCTCGGAGGCGAGCGGCGTCGGGAGGCTCGACCCCGCGGTGGCGGGCGCGAGCCCGGCGGCCGGGGCGGAGCCGAGGATCGGGACGCTCGTCCCGGAGTCGTCGCGCACGGCACCGGCCGGGAGGTCGACGCTCGTGGCGCTCGACGTCACCGTCGGGGCGGCGGTCGGCTCGGTCGGCACGGTCTCCGTCGGCGTCGTCGCGCGCTGGGCGGTCACCAGGTCGGGGGCTGGCGGCCGGGCGACCCCGGCCTCGACCGACGGGACGGTCGAGGCCGCGGCGCGTGCCCCGGGGTCGAGGACGGCCTCGACGGCCGGCTCGACCGACGGCGCCGCGGCTGGCCCGGCAGGTGGTTCGGGCCGCAGCGTCGGGACGAGCGGGAGGTCGAGCCGCTCGGGCCGGGGTGCCAGGGCCGCGGGCGCGGGCGCGGCAGCGTCGGGAACGACGGACCGCTGGACGGCGGCCTCGGCGAGCGTCTCGACGGGGGTGACCACGGGTCGCTCGGCGTACGGCTCGGGCGGCGCGGCGACCACGAGCGCCGCCGCGGGCGCGGCAACGGTCGGCAGCGGCGGGAGCGTGCGCGGCCGGGGGGCGCGGGTGAGGTCGGACGCTGCGGGCCGGCTCGGCGCGAGCGTCGCGCGCTGGAGCTGCGGTGGCTGGGCGATGGTCAGGTCCGGCAGCGTCGACGTCGTCCGACCGATCGGGGGAGCGGTCGGCCCGGTGAGGCCGATGCCGAGCCCGTCGACGACGCCCGTCGGCCCGTCGTCGGCGACGAGGTGCCCCATCGACGTCAGCGTCGTGGGGTCGGCGCGGGTGGCGAGCAGCGAGGGGAAGCCGACCGGGCGCGAGATGCTCGGGGCCGGCGCGACGGTGCGCTGCAGCGGCGGGAGGAACGCCCAGCCGCGCGGGGCGACCCGCGGTGCGACGGGCCCGGGGACGGCATCGACGCCACCGCCGGGGGCGGCCGGCTCGACCGACGCGTCGCCGGCGCGGTCACGGCTCCATGGCCAGCGCACTGCTCACTCCTCCCCGTTGATCCGGCGGTTGAGCGAGGCGATCTGGGCGACGTAGCGGCGCCGCTCGGGGTGCTCCAGGTCGAGGATGTCGGCCAGGGGCCAGTGGAAGTGGAACGCGACGTACGCGACCTCCTCGTAGAGTCTGTCGGCCGCGTACGTCACGATTCCCCCAGGCGCCCACCCGAGATGTCGACGACGAAGTGGTGCTGGCAGCTCGGGCACACGACGGCGGCGTGCGTGTGCCCCTCCGCGTTGATCCGGCGGTACAGGTCCTGCAGGAAGGCCACGTCCGAGGCGAACATCCGCTCGACGACGCTGGCCGAGACCGAGCTCAGCGTCCCGAGCTCCGTGATGACCCGGCTGAGGAGCACCACCGTCGTGAAGGCGGGGTTCTCCTGGACGCGGGCGTCGTAGAGGGGGAGCAGCTCGTCGCGCGCCGTCGCGAGCCGCATGACGCCGCTGCGGTGGAGCACGCCGTCGTCGTCGAGGTAGCCGCGCGGGAGCTGGAACGCGAACTCGGTCCGCAGGGCCGGGGCGCCGCCGCTCCCGGCCCGGGAGAGGTCGGCGGTGGCGGAGGTGATCTCGTCGGCGTCGCCGATGCCCGGCTCCTCCGCTCCGAGCACTCCCGCCACCGCGCGCCTCACTGCGCGAACTCCATCTCGTCCCAGCACATCGTGAACGACTCGGTGAGCGGCTCGGTCGACCCGGCCTTGAGCGACCCGCCGAGCTCGACGTCCTTGATCCAGACGTTCGTGTAGTTGACGCGCTTGATGACCGTGCCGTCGGAGGAGTAGATCGCGACCTCGGCGGTCTTGCGGGCGTCCTGGAGCTTGCCCTCGAAGACCATCTTGAACCAGTCGGTGACCGTGGTGGAGTCGGTGAGGCCGCGCTTGACCTTGATCTCGCCCGGCTTGATCCGGCCCATCATCTGGCGCACGATGAACTTGCCGTCGCTCGCCTGCTGCTTGTACTCGATCTTCTCGACCTCGGCCTTGATCCCGCTGACCTCCATGACGTGCGGCACCTGGACGCCGTCGATGGTGACGCTGAAGGAGTAGCCGGCGGCGAGGTCGTACTGGTCGGGGAGTGGCATGGGAGGTTCCTCTCTCGGGTGCGCCGACTACTCGGCGACGAGGCTGGTGCCGCCCGAGAACTGGGCGAGCTGGAAGATGACGAACTCGGCCGGCTTCACCGGCGCGACGCCGATCCGGCAGGTGACCTGCCCCGCGTCGATCGCCTCGGCGGGGTTGGTCTCGCGGTCGCACTGGACGTAGAACGCCTCCGCCGGCTGGGTGCCGAAGAGCGCGCCCTTGCGCCACTCGTTGACGAGGAAGGCGTTGATGGTGCGGCGGATCCGGGCCCACAGCGCGTCGTCGTTCGGCTCGAAGACCACCCACTGGGTGCCGACGAGGATCGACTCCTCGAGGTAGTTGAACAGCCGGCGGACGTTGATGTAGCGCCACGCCGGGTCGGAGGAGAGCGTCCGGGCGCCCCACACGCGGATGCCGCGGCCGGGGAACGCCCGGTTGCAGTTGATGCCGACCGGGTTGAGCAGGTCGTGCTCCGCGCGGGTGATCTGGGTCTTGAGGTCGATCGCCCCGCGGATCACCTCGTTGGCCGGGGCCTTGTGGACGCCGCGCTCGCCGTCGCTGCGCGCCCAGATGCCGGCCATGTGGCCGCTCGGCGGGACGTAGATGTTCGTGGCCGACGCCGGGTCGAACACCTTGATCTCGGGCCAGTAGAGGGTGGCGTACTTGGAGTCGTAGCCGGCCTCGTCGACGCGCCAGTCCTTGATCTGCTGGGCGCTGAGGCCGGGCGGCGGGTCGAGGATCGCCATCCGGTCGCCCATGAGCTCGCAGTGCGCGATCATCGCGAGCTGTACGGCCTTGAACGTCTCGCGGTCGATCGCACCCTGCTCGAGGGCGGCGACGAGGTCGGGGACGGAGACCATCGTGATGTCGTCGATCGCCTCGAGGCCGGAGAAGCCGGTGCGGGCCGAGGCGTCGCCGATGTAGTCCTGCGCGCCGAGCTCGGCCGAGCTGGGGGCCGGCTCCTCGACCGGCGGGGTGACGAGCTCCGTCGACCCCTTGTCCGGCTTCATGAGGGCGGCGCTGCCCGCGGCCGTCTCCTCGATGACGACGACCTTCGAGTGCGCGTTGACCTTCGTCGCGACGTTGTTCTCGCCCTTCTTCGTCGTGACGTTGTCGAAGGTCTCGGCCTCCTTGCCGTCGACGGAGATGACGAGCTTGAACTGGTCGTCGGAGGGCGAGTCGCCGCCAGCGTCCGAGACCTCGACGGTGATCTTCTTCGGCTTGCCCGAGGAGTCCTGCGCCGTGATGCGGAGCGCGCCGACCATGGCCTGCGCCGGTCCGGGCGCGATCTGCTTGGCCGCTCGCCCGGAGCCGCCGCCGACCGCCTTAGGCGTCGGCTCGGCCGCGGAACCGATGCGGACCACGTAGCAGTTCGACCCGCCGTTGAGGTAGTACCCGTACACGGCGTGCGCCAGGTAGCTGCCCGGGACGAAGTCCCCGAACGTGTCGACGAACTGGGTCCAGTTGGACACCAGGGTCGGGGTGTTGATCGGGCCCTTCTCGGCCAGACCGACGAAGGCGGCGACGGACGTCCCGACTCCCTCGATCGGGCGTGAGCCGGCCTCCACCTCCTCGACGTAGACACCGGGGGACAGGTACGTCGGCATCGCGAATCCTCCTCGCCGCTGAGCAGTACTGATGGGTGGCACTGATGGGTGGCTCCAGCGTGGTGCGCGGGCCCCGTCGGCGCCGGTCCGGGCGGACGCCCGTGAGGGAAGAAGGACTGCCCGAAAGGGCCGGGTGCCGGGCGTGCGCTGGGCGTGCGCTCGCGGGTGGCTCCACCGGCGTGGCGCTGGTGGAGCCACGCGCGAGATCAGCGATCGCCGTTCGGGCCCGTGAACGCGACGCCGATGACCCGCACGTAGGTGACGCCCCCCGAGCCCTTCGAGCTGTTGCACGAGCGGCAGAGCACCACGAGGTTCTCCGACTGCCCGCTGAACTCGACCCGCTCGCGTTGGGTGGCGTTGTGGCCGTGGGTCTTCCAGTGCACGGCGAGCGACTGAGCGTGGTCGAGCGTTGCGCTGGTGAGGGCGGCATCGTGGGCGGGACGCGAGCCGGTCCCCGGGCAGCGGAAGGTGAGGCCGTCGGGATTGCGCAGCGGCGCGAGCTTGGCCGGCAGGTGGTGGAGGTAGGCGTTGGTCCCGCCGTAGAACACGTTGCGGATCGTCAGACCGTCGTAGGTCTCGCGGAGGTTCTCGCCGTCGATCGTGTACGTCGTCTGGTTCTCGTTGCCCGTCGCCAGCGTGTACGCGGGTCCACCGGCCCGGAGCTGCTCCGCGAGCAGGTCGGCCTTGACACCGAAGCTCGCGGGCCCGTTCCTGCTCCGCGGTCCGGCCCGCCCGGTGTCCCACTGGAGCATGGCGAACCCGTGTTCGGTGACGATCTTCACCACCTTGGCGATCTTCTTCTCCGCGGCGACGAAGACGCGCCGTCCGACGAGGTCGGTGTGGTCGCCCCCACCGAGCGCCACGGCTGGGGTGTCGCCGTCCTCGCGCTGGACGTGGATGTGGAACCTCCCGCTCGTCTCCTGCAGCGACGCGGCTCGCAGACCGTGCTCGGACGTGAGCCCGGGCAGCGCCGCGCGAACGGTCTCCGGCGTCGCGCCCGGTCGCGCGAGCAGCGCTCGGGCGGCGCGGAGCGCGGGACCGAGGGCGCCGTCGTCCCGCGCACCCGGCCCGCGGGACCGGCCACCACGCGTGAGCCTGCCCATGGCGCGCTTGCCGAACCGGACCGCGGTGTCGACGACCTTGTCGATCAGCTTCCCGACCGGGCGCTGCACGGTCTGCAGGATCGACTTGATCTTCGCCGCGATGCCGCCGAGCCCGAGCAGGCTCGCGAACCCGCTGATGATCATCGGGACGGTCCTGGCCATCGTGTTCTCGATGAGCGACGCCACCGCGCCGACGCCGCCCCGCGCGATCGACTCGACGGAGTCCAGCACCGAGCCGACGAAGTCCTTCAGCCGGGCCGCGTTCTCGACGAACCACATAACGGCGTCGTAGATCATCCGGCAGGCCTTGATGAACGCCGCCGCGGGGTTGAGCAGCGAGATCAGCCACGTGACGCCGGCCGTGATGACCTTGGTGACGACGAAGTCCTGGATCTTCTCCACGACCTGCTCGTACAGGTTCGTCACCTTGCCGGCGATCCACTCCCACAGCCCGCCGATGCCCTTGGTCACGAGGAGCTGGATCACCTCGACGCCGCGCTCGACCGCCGCCATCGCGCGCTCGCCGATCCGCTTGACGATCCGGGCGCGCAGGTTCGCCCACGTCGCGCCGATGAGCTGCAGCACGAGCGTGATGACGCCCTTGAGGTCGAGCGTCTCCGGCACCTCGATGCCCGCCTCGGCCAGCGCGCCGAACAGCCACTCCTGCAGCCCGCGCTTGAGGTGCGTGGCGATGTTCCCGACGAACTGCCCGACCCCGGCGCGGATCGCCCCGACGAAGTTGCCGAGGAAGCCGATCGGGTCCTGGATGATCTGGTCGACCGCGCCCGCCGCGCGGGCGAGCACGCCCGTCAGCATGTCCTTCATCTTCAGGATCGTCGTGATGGCGCCGCCGACGGCGTCCCGCGCGCGGTCGATGAGCCCCCGGTTGGCCTCGCGCATGGCCGTGACCCGCTCGTCGACGGCCGCGCTGGCCTCGACGTAGCGCGCGGCCAGGTCGTCGGCGAGCGCGGTGGCCTTCTCGTCGATCGAGGTCTCGAGCTGGGTGAACCCGGTCCCGACCTCGGTCGCCGCCTGCTGCGCGACCTGCCGCTCCTGCGCCGGCCGGGAGGCGACGAACTCCGCGATCTGCGCGCGACCGGCCTGGACCGCGGCGCTCGCGCGGCCGAGCTCGGCCGAGACCGTGTCGGCGATCTGCTCGACGAGGGCCGTCATCCGGGCGGTGTAGAGGGCCCGGGAGCTCTCGATGATCCGGTTCACCTCGGGCGGCGGGCTGGTCAGCTTGTCAGCGATCCAGTCGGTCCAGCCGAGGGCGCCGCCGTACCGCCGGTCGCGGAACGCCGCCATCTCCTGGTCGTGGTGGTTCTGGAACGCCTGGGCGGCTGCCTGCTCGCCCGCGACGAACTGCTGCTCGACGCTGGGACCGATCCCGGCCAGGATCCCCTCCACCGTCGTCCTCGTCGCGTCGAAGATCGCGTGGATCCGTCCGGTGACGCGGGCGCGCATCTGGGCGGTGCGGTCAGCGGCGCCGCCCTGGCTCGTGTGGGCCGCGGCCAGCCCGGTGTCGCGGGCACCGACCATGGCGACGCTCGCCTGGGCGCCGGCCGCCTCGGCGCCCGCCCGGGCGCCCGCGAGCACCGTGGCCTCCTCGGCGCGGACCTCGCCGGGCGCCGTCGCGCTGTGCGCCTCGCCCGCGCGCTTCGCGTCGAGCGCGCCGGTCAGCTCCGGCTCGTTGGATCGGGCGAGCTGCTCCTCCGTGACGTTCGCCCGTGCCATCTGGTCCGAGACGGCGGCCGGACCGGCCGCCAGGTTCGTCTGCTCCGCCGGCAGCGGCTGGGGCACCGCCTCGGCCGCGTGGATCGCGGGCGCCGGGACGACGACGGGGGGCGCCAGCCGCTCCGGCTCCTCGACGGGGACCTGGCTCGTGCTCGGCGCGGCGGTCGTCGCCTCGGCGACGGGCGCCGCCGCCTGCGTCTGGCCGGCGGCGACGGTCTGCCGGACGGAGGTCGCGACGGCGGGGTCGGGGCGTGACTGGGCGTCGGCCTCCTCGAGCGTGCGCGGCTGCTGCTGCGCGATGGCCTGGTGGACGGCCGCGATGAAGGCCGCCCGATCGAACGGTCGGGGCTCGGCCGCCGCCATGTCGTCCGCCTGGCCGGCCTTGGCGATGGCCTCCCGCTCGCCGCTGGGCGCAGCGGCCGCCCGGACGCCGGCGGCCCCGGCCGCCGCCGGGGCGCCGTGCTGCTTGAGCGTCCGCGCCGCGCCGGCGACCCGTGCCTTGGCGCGGGCCAGGCCGGGGGAGGAGGCTGCCGACCGGGTCGGCGTCGCGGCTCCCGCGGCCTCGCTCGCGGACTCCGCCGCCCCGGGGGTCGCCGCGACCTCGGTGGCCGCGAGGGCGGGCCCGGCGCTCGACTCGTCCGTCGTGGCGGTGGACGCTCCCTCGGTCGGGCCGGTGGCCGCCGCCGGATCGGCGGGCACCGGCCCCTCCCGGGCCGCGTCCGATGCGGGAGCTGCACCCCCGGGCACGGCGCCGGCCGACGTCTCGGTCGGTCCGACGGCCGTCACCGGCTGGGCCGCCGTCGGCTCGGGGGTTGCGCTTGCAGGCCCCGCCGGCGTCGAGGCGGACGCCGGTGTCTGCGACGCGGCCGCCGGCACCCCGCTCACGGCGCCAGCCGTCGGCGTGCCCGTCGTCGTGGCGCCCTCCTGCGCGGCCGCCGGCCCGACGGCCCCGGCGACCCCGGCCGCGTCGCGCCCCGACGCGGCGGGGGCCGAGGCCGTCGTGGCACGTCCCGCGGCGGCGACCGGCCCCACGCCGAGAGGCCCGACGCCGACCGACCCGACGGCGCCGGCTCCGATCGAGGCGCGGACGCCCGAGGAGCGCACGAGGGTGGCCACCGCGCCGTTCCCGGCGCTCGCCTGGAGCCGCATGAGCGCCACCGGTGGGGTCGGTGCCGGACGGCGCGGGCGCGAGTCGTCGCGCGCGGTCGGACCCGCGCGCGCATCGAGACGGGACCGCGACGCCGCCATGCGTCGAGGGTCGTCGACGCGCGCGTCGGCGAACGGACGGTTCGGGCGCCCGCGAGGGCAGAGGCGGCTGCACCTTCGGGCGTCCCGCGCGGGACCGGTGTCCACGGGAGAGCCGGATCGCCGAGCGCGTCCGGTCCCCGGGTGGACACCGCGGCCACGGCGTCCACCGACGGCTCGGGTGGTGTTCGGCAGCCGGTCGTGGGGTGGCCACGGCGGGGGCGGCCTGACCGCGCGCACGGGTCGACGCCCCTGCGCGGGGCCGGGCTCAGGGACGCTCGACCAGCTCCCAGTAGGGCCCGAACTCCTGCTCGATCGTGAGCCGGCCGAGCTTGCGGAACTCGCGGTGGATGCCCGAGACGACGTGCGACATCCGGAGCACGCCGTCGTCGGCGGCCGCGAGGTAGGCGGCCGTGATCGCGGCCGAGCGGATCGCGCCGCCCGCCATCTCGAACGCCTCGGCGCAGAACGCGAGATCGACGTCCGCCTCCCGCGGGAGCGCCGTGCCGAGCGAGCGGTCCCACAGCGCGAGCCGGTGTCCGACGTCGGGCAGCGGGAAGTCGACCAGCACGTCGAGGCGCCGGGTGAACGCCTCGTCGATGTTCGCCCGCAGGTTGGTCGCGAGGATGCACAGTCCGTCGAACGACTCCAGCCGCTGGAGCAGGTAGGCGCTCTCCAGGTTCGCGTAGCGGTCGTGGGAGTCGCGCACCTCGGTGCGCCGGCCGAACAGCGCGTCCGCCTCGTCGAACAGCAGCACCGCGTTGACCCCGGCGGCGCCGACGAAGATCCGCTCGATGTTCTTCTCGGTCTCGCCGATGTACTTGCTGACGACGGTGGCGAGGTCCACCACGAACAGCTCGAGCCCGAGGTCGGCGGCCACGACCTCGGCCGACATCGTCTTCCCGGTGCCGGAGTCGCCGGCGAACAGCGCGGCGACGCCGATGCCACGCCCGCCCCCTGGGCGCATCCGCCAGTCACCGAGCACCCGCTCGCGGAACCGGGCGCGCAGCGAGATCTCGCGCAGCGACGCGAGGATCGGGGCCGGCAGCACGAGGTCGTCCCAGCCGACGCCCGGCGTCACGCGTCGCGCGAGCCGCTCCAGCGCGGAGCTGTTCTCGGCGAGCGCGCCCTGCCGGACGTGCTCCGGCGTCAGCGCGCCGCGCAGCTGCGAGAGCTGGCGCGCCGTCCGCGCGGCCCTGACCACCTGCTCGGGCCGCAGCCGGAACGGCGCGGCCGCGGCCGTCGCTGCGCCCTCGCCGGGCCGCCCACCGACCACCGACCCCTCACCCGACCCGTCGCTCACCACGTCGGCGTCGATCCCGAGCGTCCGGTCCCACAGCGCGAGCCGCTCGGCGACGGTGCTCTCGGGCACCTCGAGCCGCAGCGGAGCGACCGAGCTCCACTCCGGGTCCCAGCCGAGCGCCCCGACGGTGACGACGGTGGCGCGCGGGTCGAGCAGTCGGTGCAGCACGGCCGGCCGCTCGGCGAGCTGGTCCAGCCCGCACACGACGAGACCGGCCCCGGTCAGCAGCGCCTCCCGGACGGCGGTGCGGGCGAGCACGTCGGCGTCGGGGTGCTGGGCGAGCGCCGCTGCGTCGAGCAGGAGCGCGCCGCGACGCAGCCGGCCGAGCGCGTCGAGCGCGAGCAGCCGGCCCGACCCCGTCGCGCCCTCGCGCAGGTGGACCAGCCGCTGCCCGAGGCTGAGCGCGAGGGCGAGCTCGCTGCCGTCGCCCCACTCGACCGGGTCGGGTGCGAGGAGCAGGTCCCGCAGCGCGGCGTCCGGCGTCCGGGAGCCGAGCAGGTGGTCGACCACCCGGTCGGGCACGCGCAGGCACCGCGAGGGGAGCGGCCGGTCCGGCTCGTCGAGGGTGAGGAGACCGCTCTCGATGAGCGGCCCGTGCTGCAGCCGGTGTCGCGCCGACGCCGACGCGATCGGCAGCCCGCACAGCGCGAGCGCCACGGCGGCCGACGGTCGGCGCCGCGTCACGTCGTCGTTGAGGTAGCCGAACAGGAGGTCGAGACGCGGGTCGAGCTCGCCGGCCAGCGCGACGAGGAGGAGCTCCACGTCGAGCGCGTCGAGCCCGAACGTCAGCTCGAGGTCGCGCAGCGGCAGCGCGGGACCGTCCTCGGCGAGCACCGCGTCCGCCCGGGCCTCGATGTCCGCGACGCGCTCCCGGTCGGGGCCGGCGAGGCCGTCGCCGGCGGCGTCCGGCGCGCCGCGGGCGAGCAGGTGGTCCACCATCGCGTCGTCGACGTAGAGCCCGCGGAACGGGTCGTCCGGGTTGTGGTCGCCGCCACGCCGCGCGGCGACGAGAGCCTCCACCCGCTCCTGGACGGCGAGGAGCCGCTCGAGCAGGTGGGTCGTCCCGGGCGTCACGACGACGTCCGGCGGCGCCCGCGCCGCGCCTGCGCGCCGAGATCGAGCCCGAGACCACGCGCCGCCGTGCCGTCCGTGCCGGCACCGTCCTCGCCGGGGTCGCCGGTGCCCGCGGCGCCATCCGGTGCGTCGGCGTCCCGCGCGGAGCCGGCACCCGAGCCCGAGCCGCCGCGGCCGGTGCCGCCCGCGCGGCCGCCCGCGCCGGAACCACCTCGCCCCCCGCGCGCCCCGCCGCTGCTGCCGTCACCGCCACCACCGCGGTCGTCGCCACCACCCGCGGCTGCGCCGTCCCCCGTCGCCGGCGGCGGGACGTGCCGCTGGACGCCGGCGTCGGTGCCGCCGGTCCCGTCGGTCCCCGCCATGTCGAGCAGCAGACCCTCGCGCACGGGCGGCGCGATGTGGTCGTCGACGGGCACGTCGGCCGGCACGATGACCGCGACGTCGACGGACGGCTTGAGCTCCCCGCCCAGCGCGCTCCAGATGTCGGCGAGCCCGCGGTCCTCCGGCGGCGGGAGCGCGACGAGGAGCGGTGCGCTGATGCCCGAGTCCGCGAGCGCCCCGACCGGCCGGTACCCGGGCAGGGTCGGCAGCCCGAGCAGCCGGACGAGGACCGTGTCGAGCAGCCGGTGCTCGTCCTCCGGCCGCTGCGTCCACGCCGTCACGAGGTAGGAGAGCCGGAACACCGGCGGCGGGGACATCCGCCGGGTGACGAGCCCGTCGTCGCCGCGCAGCTCGATGACCCCGCGGCTGCGCCGGCGCGGGTCCTCGCGCAGGTCGTAGAGGTAGAGGGAGATGGTCGGGGCGTTGCGTCGCGCCGCCCACTCCTTCGTCGGCGCGTCGAGCACGACGTCGACGTCGGACCCGGCCAGCGCCGAGCGCACGGTCTCCTTGAGCAGGTCGTCCACCTGGGGGATCACGGGACCACCCGCCTAGTTCCGGTAGAGGAAGTTGGGGGCCTGGGTCGTGTTCTGCACGACGAGCACGCGCGAGCGCGCGTCGCCCCAGCCCGGCGGCGCGCCCGACGGCGCGGTGAGCGCGAGCAGGTCGCGGTCGTCGAGGAGCCCGTCGTTGAGCGCGAGGACGGTCGTGGCGAACGTCCCGTTGGTAGCGACGGTGACCGCGCCGGGGTTCGACGTGACGCCCCGGCTCCACGCGAGCGAGACCTGCTGACCGGGCGGGAACCAGTACCCCATGACGGTGATCGGCGTCCCCGTCCGCATGACCGAGCTCGCCAGGCGGAGCTGCGCGAGCCGCAGCTCGACGGTGGAGCTCGCCGCGTCGTCGGAGGCATCGACCCGGACGCTCGCGTCGACGCTGCCGGGCGGGACGGGGGTCGACGTGACGGACGCCGTGAGCGTCGTCGTGGTCGGCGGCGTCACGGGCCCGACGCTCGGCGCGGGCTGCGAGCGCTCCACCGGCGCCGGCGGGGTCACGGGCCCGGTGGCGGCGACGGCGGCGGTGAGCACGACCTGTGCGCCGGCGGCGATGCTGCCGAGCTGGCACCGGTCCGACGCGGCCAGGCACGCGCCCGTGCTCGACCCGCTGGCCGTCGGCACGAGCCCGGCCGGCCAGACGACGTCGAGCGCGGAGCCGGGGGCGGGCGACCCGCCGTGGTTGCGCACGGTGATCCGCACCTCGCCGCTCTGCCCGCCCTGCCACAGCACGGGCAGCGCCGAGTCCGTCACGGCGACCGGCGTCGTGACCTCGATCGTGACGCCGAGGTCGGGCGGTCCCGGCAGGGTCGGGGTCGGGGTGGGAGTCGTCGGCGTCGGCGTCGGGGTGGGGAGGCCGGCGGGCTGCCAGGCCGGGTCGGTCTGGCGCGAGGGGTCGTCGGTCGCCCACCGCACGTCGCTGCCGTCGACCCGCACGGTCGCGATGTCGGTCGACGCGGACAGACCGGCGTGCTGCGCCATGAACGCGATCCGCTCGCCGTCCGGCGACCACGCGGGCTGGGCGGGGTTGACGAGAGAGCCCCACTGCCGCGCGTCGGCCCGCGACGTCGCGTCGAGCACGACGATGGACTCCCCGGCCTCGACCGTCCCGGCGGCGCCGGTTCCCGTGACCCGGACGATCGCGAGCGAGCCGCGCGCGTCGACGACGGTGCCGCCGCCGGACGCCGCCGGCACCGAGAGGTCGGCGACGACGAGACGGCTGGAGTCGGGCGACCACGCGGGGTGCCGGCCGAGCACCGGTCGCTGGCCGGTGCAGGTCGTCGCGCAGCCGACACCGACGCGGAGCTGGCGCGCCTGACGCGTGGCGACGTCGACCAGGTGGATGCCGAGGTCGACCGGCTCTCCGGCCGGACGGCCGTCGACGCGGCTGAGCGCGATCGTCCTGCCGTCGAGCGACCACGCCGGGTCGAGCTCGCCGATCCCCTCGGTCTCGCTCGCGAGCAGCTCCTCGACGGCGCCGGTCGCGAGCGTCACGACCATCACCCGGCCGGGGCCGTAGCCGGCGGGAGCCGTCGAGGTCTGGGCCTCGCCCTGGGCCAGCGCGGGGTAGCGGACGAAGGCGAGCCGCGTGCCGTCGGGGGAGAAGACGGGGTCGACGTCGCGCGCGCCCGTCTCGGTCTCGTACGCCAGCGGCGACATGACGGGGACGCCGTTCCAGTCGACCACCCCGAGGACGCGCTCGGGCGCGTCCACCTCGCCCTCGCTCTCGACGTAGACGTCCGTCGAGAACGCGAGCAGGTCGCCGTCGCTGCTGTAGGCGGGCTGACGCTCGTCCGGCCACCACAGGTACTCCCACGGCTCGATCAGGACCTCCTGGTCCAGGACCGTGCGGCGCTGGCTGTAGTCGGTGGCGCGCACGTCGTGGATCGCGCCCTGGCTGGAGTTGCTCGTCACCTCGAGCTGGGCCGCCCACTCGACGTCGCCGCCCGGGATCTCGTACGGGCTCCAGGTGCTGAGCCAGGTGGGGTGCGTCCGGCTCGTGAGCGGCTCGGAGGACCCGCGCTCCTGCCACTGGACCACCGCCGCGCCGTTCGGCTCGTTCGCGGTCCGGTCGCGCAGCGCCACCTCGGCCGTCCACGGGCTGCCGAGCGGGGAGTCGGCCGTCGTCGTGAAGGCGAGGTCGCTGCCCTCCTCCCACGTCGCGCTCCCGCTCCACGCCGGCTCGCTGCCCTGGACGCGGGCGCCGGGGTCCGCGGCGTACGGGTCGACCGGGGCGCCGCACCCGCCGCCGTCGACCACGATGTAGGAGTCGCACTGCAGCACGACGATCGACCCGTCCGGCCGGACGGCATCGCTGCGCGCCGCGATCGCGATCGAGTCGACGTAGGAGATCCCGTCGTACCAGGCGATGACGTCGACGGCGGACGGCTGCGTCTCGTCGGTCGGGGTGTCGGTGAGCCGCTGGGCCGCGCCGCCGTCCCCGTCCCGGGAGACCGCCCACAGGTCGCTCGGCTCGCCCGACGCCGTGTTCGACGCGTAGACGATCACGCCGTGCTCGCCGGCCCACGTCGGCCAGGTCTGGTCGCCGGGGCCGCCGGCGACGACGACGATCTCCGGCGGCTGGGCGCACGGGTCGGCGTCGGTGATCGGCGCGACGACGACGTCGAAGTCGCCGCCGCGGTCGGTGGCCCAGGCGACCCACTCGCCGCTCGGGTCGAGGACGGGGTGGCTCTTGCGGGAGTCGTCGCAGGTCAGCCGGACGTCGCCCTGCCAGTTGGCCAGCGTCACGTAGATGTCGCCGTTCGGGAACAGGTTCTCCTCGCCGCCCTCGGTCCAGGCGCCGGAGCTGATCCAGACGGACATGCTGCCGTAGTAGCCGTCCGGCTCGAGGATGCTGGCCTGCTCGGTGATCCGGCCGCCCTGCTGCCCGAGCCAGCCGTAGCCCTCCTCGCCGCGCGTGAGCGACTCGGTGGCGACCGCGGTGCCGTCGTCGGTGAATGCCAGGCGGGGCCGGTCGACGCGCTGGGGCGGCGGCGCCTGGACGTCGATCGTGGTCGAGGCCGTGTCGTTGTCCGGGTCGGCGTCCGGGAACGCGAGCGCGACCGTCGCCGTCACGACGTGCTGCCCGTCGCGCGACGCCGTGACGTCGAGCGTGACCGCGAAGGACCCGCCGGCGGGGAGCGGCGGGACCGCGCAGGTGACGACCGTGCCGCCGCCGTCCGGGTCGGCCGTCGGCCAGCCGCACGCGGCCGACCAGTCAGCGGTGAGGCCGGTCGGGAGGTGGATCGTGAGGGTCGAGGCGGGGGCCGCGCCGCCGACCGGCCGCACCGTCGACGTCACCGTCGTCGCGTCGCCCCGGGTGAGCGTCGACGCCGCGGAGGACACCTCGGCGGCGACGTCGGGCGCCGCCTGCCACGCCGGGTCGCGCTGCTCGGTCCGGTCGTCCGTCACTCGGGTGAGGCCGGAGCCGTCCGTACCCACGGTCCACACGTCGCGGGCGCCGTCGACGTCGGCGCCGACGAACGCGATCCGCGCGCCGTCGGGCGACCACGCCGGCGTGCTGACGGCGGTGAGCCGGCGCCAGGTCGCGTCGACCGCGCCCGCGTCGACCTCGGTGGCGAGGACGGCGGGGCGGGTGAGGAGCTGGATCCGCGTGACCATCTCGCCACCGTCGGCCTCGGGGTCGAGGGTCGCGATCGAGAGCGCACCGCGGCCGTCGTGGACGAGGCCGCCGTACTTCGCGGTGAGCGTCGCGTCCGCGACGACGAGCGCCCGGCCGTCCGGCGACCAGGAGGGGTGGCGCCCGACCAGGGCGATCTGCTCCTCGTGGGGGGCGCAGGTCGCGTCGGGACAGGTGATCGTCCGGGACTGTCCGATCGGGATCGCGGTCCGCGCCGCGACGTCCGCGAGGAAGACGCCGAGGGGGCCCGGCGCCCCGTCGTGGACCTCGGCCTCGGCCGTGAACACGATGCGGGTGCCGTCCGGGGACCAGGCCGGGTCGAGGTTGCCGACCTGGCTCTCCCGCGGGTCGGCCGAGAGCAGCGGCTCGACGAGCATGGTCCGCAGGTCGAGCACCATGATGACGGGCGGCTGGTAGCCGCCCGGTGACAGGGACGGGTACCCGAGCCAGGGGCCGGTGGCCGTGGAGTAGCGCACGAACGCGATCCGGGTCCCGTCGGGCGACCAGACCGGGTCGACGTCGAGGTCCATGAGGTCGTGGGGGTAGGTCAGGGGCGTCGGCGAGGTCCCGTCGGCGGCCGCGACGACGAGCTGACGGCCGTGCCACTCGATCGACGGGTGGCAGTCGCACGTCGCGACCGAGTAGACCATCGTGCGGCCGTCGGGGCTGTAGGCCGGTCCGTCCTCGTCCGCTGGCACGTCGACGCCGCTGGGGGAGGGTCGGGTGCCCGAGGTCAGGACCCGACGGTCGGTGCCGTCGGACGCGAGCACGTCGTCGACGTTGGCGTCGTCGCCGTCCTGGGACAGCAGGAGGCCGCCGCTGGTGTCGCTCCCGGGGTAGGGCCAGGACGGCAGGCCGGTCGGGTTGCCCTCCGTCACCAGCGGGTCGGCGACCGCGCGCCCCTGGTCCTCGATCTGCGGGTCGGAGTCGGGCGAGGTCACGTGGGCCACCCAGACGTCCCCGTCCGGGCTGCCCGACGTGCTGGTGAAGGCGAGATCCATGACGCCGAACTCGCCGCTCGTGGAGCCCTCCGGGAAGTCGGCCTCGAGCCAGCTCGGCTGGGACCCCTGGATGCGAGCGCGCGCGTCGTCGCGGTAGAGGTCGATCGCCCCGTCGAACGGCCCGTCGGCGCAGGCGAGGTCGGCGCACATGACCAGCCCGAGCGACCCGTCGGGGCGGAACTCGTCGGTCCGGAAGGCGATGGCCGTCCAGGACGACTCGTCGATCCGCGTCGCGGTGATGACGGTGGGCTGCGTCTCGTCGGCCGCCGTGCTCGTGACCTGGTAGGAGGTCGGCTCCGCGCCCGGCCCGTTGTCCTCCGGGTCCGGCACGACGTACAGGTCGGCCGGGGCGCCCGGACCGCTCGAGGAGGAGTAGACGAGCTGCATCTCGACGTCGTTCCACGCCGGCCAGAGCTGGTCGCCGGGGCCGGTCGCGAGCGGCGTGGTGACGAGGTCGCCTCCGCAGGCGTCGATGCCGTCGTCCGCCCACATCTGGGTCATGACGATGTCGAAGTCGGAGCCGGGCTCGCCGTTCTCGTCGGCGTTGGTCGTGTAGGCGACGCCGTCGTGGGCCGGGTTCACGGCGGGGTGGGACTCGACCGCGGCGTTGCACGTGAGCCGGGCGATCCAGGTCACCTCGTTGTCGTCGATCCCCTGCGCGTAGACGTCGCCGCCAGGGAACACCGGGCCGCCGGTCAGGTCGGCGTTCGAGACGAACGCGACGACGGCCCCGCCCTCCGAGTACCAGCCCCGTTCGACGGCCGGCTGCGTCGAGACGCGGTCGGCGTCGACCCAGGTCGTGCGGTAGTCGGCGAGGTAGCGACGGTCCGGGTCGCGGAAGGGGAAGACGTCGTCGTCCTCGCTCCACGCGTCGTCGACGAACGTGCGCGCGACCTCGACGCCGTCGTCGGCGAAGGCCAGCCGCGGGGCGACGTCGCCCTCGAGGACCGGCAGCCACGGGATGGCCGGCTCGGCGCTCGTGCTCGGGGCGACCACGACGGCGGCGATCGCGAGGCTCGCCCCGAGCGCGACGCAGGACAGCGTCGCCGTCACGGACGTGGGCCGGCGCACGCGCGCACGCTCACGCATCAACGGCGCACGCCTCATCGCCGCACCTCCTCAGCGCTCGTGGGTGTCAGCGTCGCGAGCGTCGATGTCGCGACGGCAGGGCTGCCGGTCACCGGAGCGGGCACCGGGGCTGCCCGAACGGGCAGCGGCCCGGGGCGCCGCCCCCTCGGCCCGGTGTCCCGGCCGAGCCTCGCCCGCACCGCGGGTGCCGGCCGACCGACACCGGCGGCGGGTGGCGCGGCTAGATGAGGCCCTCGCGCAGCGCGTACGCGACGGCGTGGGGGCGGTTGCGAAGCTGCAGCCGCGTCGTGATGTCGTGCAGCACGTTCTTCACGGTCCGCTCGGAGAAGTTGAGGTTCCGGGCGATCTCGGCGGTGTCGAAGCCGTCGGCGATGAGCCGGAGCACGTCGACCTCCCGCGTCGTGAGCCCCGTGAACGTGAGACCCATCGGACGCAGCACCTGGCGCTGCAGCGAGCCGACCTGGTCCAGGAGGTGGCCGAGCAGGTCGGGCGGGACCGTCCCCTCGCCGTGGCTGGCGCCCCGGATCACCGAGACCAGCCGCTCGGGCGTCGCCTCGGAGCGCCGCACCAGACCGAGCGCCCCGGCCTCGACCGCGGCCACGACGTCGTCGTCGTCACCGAGCCGGCCGCAGACGAGGACCACCTGGACGCCGTGGTTGCGTCGCGCGCTGCGCACCGCCCGCAGCGCCTGCTCGTCCACACGATCGGTCACGACCACCGCGACCTCGGCGTCGTTCGCGTCCGGATCCCTCACGAGCGAGAGCTCCGGACGCGACCGCAGCGCGCTCATCACCCCCGCCAGCGAGATCGGGTCGCTCGCGCTCACCCACACCCGGACCCGGGACGTCAGCGTCCCGGTCGTGCCCGTCGACACGCTCATTGCTCCACCTCACACAGTTGTCCGTCCCGGCTCCCCCCTGCGTGATTCCCGGGCATCCTCGGGTGCCCAGAAGGACAGCATCCTCGGTTGACTGATCGCGCACTCAACAACGGCTCAACGGGCAACCGCGTTGCCCGAACGGCCGTCCCGGCCGCCTCCCGCTCGATCCCGCCGCGTTCCTAGCGTCGGGGCATGACCACGACAGCCACGCTCGATGGCGCGCACGTCCGGCTGGTACCGGGGGAGCAGGCCGTGGTGCCCCTGAGCATCCGCAACGGCGGCACGACGGTCGAGGGGTACCGGATCGAGATCCTCGGGGTCCCGGCCTCGTGGGCGACGGTCGAGCCAGCTCGGATCGACGGCCTCTACCCGGACACCTCGACCACCGCGACGATCACGTTCGCCCCGCCGCGCAGCGCCAGCGTCGCCGCCGGCACCCTCGACTACGGCGTGCGCGTCGTGCCGATCGACGACGCCACCGGCGTCGTGGTCCCGGAGGGGACCGTCGAGGTGCTGCCCTACCTGGAGTCGACGGCCGAGATCCTGCCGCGCACGTCGACCGGGCGGATGGGCGCCAAGCACCAGGTGGCGATCGACAACCGCGGGAACACCCCGGTGAGCGTCACGGTCAAGGGTGCCGACGAGGGCAAGGGCCTGCGGTTCGCCGTCGACCCCGAGTACCTCACCGTCGCGCCGGGGGAGGCCGCGTTCACCACCGTGCGCGTCAAGCCGCCCAAGCGGATCTGGCGGGGCGCCGACACGACGTTCCCGTTCGCCGTGACCGTGGCGCCGGCGAACTCCACCCCCGTCATCCTCGACGCGGCGCACGTGCAGCGGCCGACCCTTCCCCCATGGTTCCTCAAGGCGCTCCTGGCGCTGCTCGCGCTGCTGCTCCTGCTGGTCGCGCTCTGGTTCCTGCTCGTCAAGCCCGCCGTGTCGGCGGCGGCGAGGGCCGCGGTCGCGGAGGACGTCGCCGCGGCGCAGAGCGCGGCCGAGGACGCCAAGGGAGCCGCGGAGGCCGCGCAGGGTGACGCGGCGGCCGCCGGGCAGGCGGCCGACGCGGCCGCGGCGCAGGGCGAGGCGCAGATCGAGGAGATGTCCGCGCTGCGCGAGGGTCTGCTGCCCGCGACGGAGGTGCTGACGCCGACCGTCGGACGGCTCGAGACCTCGGCCGGCATCGGCGGGTCCGACGCCGACAGCTATGTCGTCCCGTCCGGGCAGACGCTGCGCGTCTACAGCCTGCTGTTCAACAACCCGCAGGGCGACTTCGGGACGGTGACGCTGTCCGTCCTGTCCGACGCCGGTCTCGAGGTGGTGACCGAGCTGGGGCTGGAGAACTTCCGCGACTCCGACTTCCACTTCCAGACGCCGATCGTGGTCCCCGGCGACGCGCAGCTGCGGTTCTCGCTGTCCTGCCGCCAGCCCGGGACGCCGTTCGGGCAGACGCCGCCGCCGACGACGTGCGCCCAGGGGGTCTCGTTCGGCGGGAACCTCGTGCGGCTCGTGCCCGTCGAGCCCGGCGCCGACACCTCCGGTGAGACCGGTGGGTGAGCCCGGTCCGGTGAGGCGGGTCAGGTGGGACGGGTGAGGAGCGCGGTCGGCGGTCGCGACGAGGTGCGCGACGCCGTGATCGACGAGGTGCGGGGAGCCGGCGCTCCGGCCGGAGCCGCCGGGGCGGGCCGGCCGGCGACCCCCGGGTCGCGCGGGCGGGGCTGAGCCGTGCCGACCGGTCCGTGGCTGCGCGCGGGGGACACCGTCGTCTGCCCGCTGTCGGACGGCCCCAAGCCCCACGTCGGCGGCCCGATCACGCCGGCGGCGTGCGTCATGACGGTGCTGGTCGGCGGCGCGCCGGCCGCCGTGGCCAACGCGACCCCCGGCGGGATCGTGTGCGTCTCGCCGGCGCCGAACGGTATCGCGATGGGCAGCATGACCGTGCTGGTCGGCGGGTTCCCCGCCGCGCGCGTGGGGGACCAGTCGATGCACGGGTCGCCGATCGTGCCCGGACCGGGGGCGCCGACGGTGATCGTCGGGGGCTAGCGACGCGCGGTCAGCCCTCGTCGGCGTCGATCACCCGCAGCCGGCCCTCGTCCGGGGTCGGCACCTCGAACCCGGCGAGGAAGCCGGTCAGCACGTCCTGGGTGAGCGCGACGTCGTCGGGGCCGGAGTTCGTCCGCGCGGCGATGCGGGTGCGGAGCACGGGCTCCGGCGTGCGCAGGTACCAGACCTCGACCTCCACCGCCCGCGGGTAGGGCAGGCTCCGGTAGTCCTCGCGGCGCCGGCGCGACCAGAACGAGGCGTCGACGACGACGTCGTCGCCCCGCGCCACGGTCGCGAGAAGCCGGTCCTGGAGCTCCTCGTTCAGTCGCGCGAGCCGCTCGTCCGGCAGCGGGTGGTGACGCAGGCCCTGCTCCCACGCGAGCTCGTCGATCGAGAGCCGCACCCAGCCCTCGCGCGCCATGGCCCGAGCCAGGTACGACTTCCCGCTCCCCGCCGGCCCGCACAGCAGGACGACGCGCACCGGCGGTGTGGCGGGGCTGACGGAGCTCATGCTTCAAGTACAGCACCGTTCGGGCGGCGTACGGAGTATCAATCAGGTAGCCTAACTATTATGACCGGGAGCGACGCGCGACGGCGGCTGTCCGCCAACGAGCGCACCGTCGTCGACCTCCTGCTCGCGGACGGCCCGGCCTCGCGGGTCGACCTCGCCGAGCGGATCGGCATGTCCCGCGCCTCGCTCAACGAGCTCGTCGCCCGTCTGGTGGCCTCGGGCGTGGTCGAGCCCGTCGGTGAGGTGGTCTCGACCAGGCGCGGCCCGAACGCCGTGCACTTCCGAGCCGTGACCGAGCTGGCCCTCGCCGCGGGCGTCGAGCTGATGCCGGGGACGGTCCGCGTCGTCGTCGCCGACCTCGCCGGCCGCGCGCTCGCCGACGCCACGACGTTCGACCGGCACGGTGTGGTCGACGCCGTCCGCTCGGTGCTCCGGGATCTCCGTGTCGACGAGCGCGCGCTCGGTCGCGTCGTCGTCGGAATGCCGGGCGTCGTCGGGCCGGACGGCGAGGCGACGTACGTGTGGGGCCACCCCGACTGGCATCCCGAGCCGGTCGCCGAGCTCGCGCGCCGCCTCGGCTGCCCGGTCCAGGTCGAGAACGACGTCAACCTGCTCGCGCTCGCCGAGGGGATGACCGGGAACGCCAGCGACCGCGCGCGCTACACCGTCCTCCACCTCGCCGAGGGCGTCCGCGCCGCGACGATCCTCGACGGCGAGCCGCTGCGCGGTGCCCGCGGGTTCGCCGGCGAGATCGGCCTTGCCGTGCTCCCGGTCGCCTCGCGCGCGGCGACGGGGGCCGCCAGCGACGACCGCGGCGCCGACGACCGCGGCACCGACGCTCCGCTCCGGCTCCAGGACCTCCTCGGCCGCTCCGCGCTGGGGCGGGTCGACGAGCGCGGGGGAGCCGACGCCGTCGCGCGGCGGATCGCCGAGGTGACGAGCCTGATCGCGACGATCCTCGATCCCGAGTGCGTCGTGCTCGGTGGTCCCGTCGGTGCCGCCGGCGGCACCGACCTCGCGAGGCGGGTCCGCGCCGAGCTCGCCTCGCTCGTCCCGATCGACCTCGACGTCCGCCCCACCGGCCTCGGTGCCGACGCCGTCGTGGACGGCGCGGTCGCGATCGCCGCCGCCCGGCTGCGCGACGACGTCTACGGCACCTGACCGTCGGCCCCCCGCACGAACCTCCAGCAGCCTCGACCCCGCCCCTCCCCTCGAACCAGAACGGATCCCCGTGACCGCCTCCGCCCCGCCCCTCGCGCCGACCCCGCAGCAGCTCGCCTGGCAGTCGTGGGGGATCGGCCTGTTCGTCCACGTCGGCGTCAACACCTTCCGCGGCGTCGAGTGGAGCGACGGCACCATCCCGCCCGCGGCGTTCGACCCGAGCGACCTCGACGCCCGGGAGTGGGTCGAGGCCGCCCGCGCGATCGGTGCGCGCTACCTCGTCCTGACCGCCAAGCACCACGACGGCTTCTGCCTCTGGCCGACGGCGACGACCGACTACTCCGTCGCCTCCTCGCCGTGGCGGGACGGTCGCGGGGACGTCGTGGCCGAGGTTGCGCGGGCGTGCCGGGAGGCGGGCATCGGTCTCGGCCTCTACCTCTCGCCCTGGGACCGCAACGCGCCCGCCTACGCCGACCCCGACGCGTACGCCGACCTCTACGTCGCGCAGCTCACGGAGCTGTGCACGCGCTACGGACCGCTCGTCGAGCTCTGGTTCGACGGCGCGGGCTCCGAGGGCTACCGCTACGACTGGCGGCGCATCATGGACGTCGCGCGCACCCACCAGCCGGACGCGATGGTCTTCAACATGGGCGACCCGACGATCCGCTGGGTCGGCAACGAGGACGGCCTCGCGACCGACCCGGTCGAGTACGTCGTGACGCACTCGCAGATGAGCAACTACACGGTCGAGACCATCGAGCACGCCGACGCGCTCTACCTCCCGCCCGAGTGCGACGTCTCGCTGCGCCGCGGCTGGTTCTGGCGGGCGGACGACGAGCCCAAGTCGCTCGAGCACCTGCTCGCCATCTACTACCGCTCCGTCGGCCTCGGGGCCAACCTCCTGCTCAACGTGCCGCCCGACGACCGGGGCCGCCTCGACCCCGCCGACCTCGCTCGCGTCGAGGAGCTCGGGGCCGAGCTGCGGCGCCGGTTCGCCGACCCGGTCCGCGTCACGCCGACCGAGTCGGCGACGCACGCCGGCGGCAGCACCTGGCGCGTCGAGGTCCCCGCGGCCCGCGCGTTCGACCACGTGCGGCTCGTCGAGGACCTGCGCGACGGGCAGCGCGTCGTGTCCCACCGCGTGCTCCGCGACGGCGCCGTGATCGCCGAGGGCGGGACGGTGGGCGCCGGCCGGCTCCACATCGTCGCGACGCCCGGCGACGGCGCGCTGGAGATCGAGCTGACCGGCGCCGGCGCCCGGCTCGCCGAGGTCCTGCTGCACGACGTCGGCGACGTGACGCCACCCCGCATCCCCGCCGGCTACACCGCCCCGACCGACTACCCGGAGTCCTGATGACCACCTCCCACGACACCGCCGGGGCGACGACCCTCCGGCTCCCCGACGAGCCGGGCGCGGTGGCGACGACGGAGCTGACGGTCTGGACCCTCGCGCTGCGCGAGGCGCGGCCGAGCCGGTCCGGCGCCCTCCCGCCCGAGCACGTGCTCGCCGCGGCCCGGTCCGGCGTCCCGGCGCGCGCTCCCGGCAACGCGCACGACGCGCTCGTCGCCGCCGGCCTCGTCGAGGACCCGTACCGGAACGACGGGACGGCGGCCGCCGCCTGGATCGGCGAGAGCGACTGGGTGTACCGGACGCGGATCGGGCTCCCCGCCGACCCCGCCGGCGCCGCCGGCGCCGATGCAGCCGCCCTCCGGCACGAGCTGGTGCTCACCCGCGTCGAGACGGTGGCGCGCGTGCTCGTCGACGGCGTCGTCGTCGCCGAGCTCGCGAACGCCAACCGCACCCACCGGATCGACGTCGGCCCCCACCTGCGCCCGGGCGGCAGCGACCTCGTGATCGAGATCGACTCGGCGGCGCGGGCGATGGACGCGGCGGAGGCGGCCGACCCCGGCGGCCAGCTCCCGTACGACTGGGAGCACCAGTACAACCGCCTGCGAGTGACGGCGTGCAGCGCCGGCTGGGACTGGGCACCGCCGATGATCACGGCCGGGATCGGGCGCGCCGAGCTGGTGTCGTGGCGCGGCGCGCGCCTGCGGACGAGGACGCGCACCGAGGTCGCGGAGGACCTGCGCGAGGGGACGCTCGTCGTCGAGGTCGCGCTCGACGCCGCGCCGGGGGACGGCTCGGCGAGCGGATCGGTCGAGGTGCGCCTGGGGGAGCTGACCTGGCGCGCCGACGTCGAGGGCTCGGCCACGCTGCGCCTGCCCGTCGAGCTCACCGACGACGACCTGTGGTGGCCGCGCGGGTACGGCCGGGCGACGCTGCACGACGTCGGCGTGACGCTGGTCGGCTCGCCGCAGCTGCACGCCGGACGGGTCGGCTTCCGGCACGCGCACCTCGACACGACGCCGGACGAGCACGGTCGCGCGTGCACCGTCGTCGTCAACGGTCGACCGGTGTTCGCCCGCGGGGCGAACTGGATCCCGGACGACCAGCTCGCCGCCCGCGTGACGCCCGAGCGCTATCGCGAGCGCGTCGCGCAGGCCGTCGAGGCGAACATGACGATGCTGCGCGTGTGGGGCGGCGGCCGCTACGAGGACGACCTCTTCTACGACCTCGCGGACGAGGCGGGGCTGCTCGTCTGGCAGGACTTCGCGTTCGCCTGCGCCGCCTACCCCGAGGAGGAGCCGTTGCGCTCCGAGGTGGTCGCCGAGGCCACCGAGCAGGTGCGACGGCTCGCGGCGCACCCGAGCGTCGTCGTCTGGAACGGCGGCAACGAGTGCCTGCTCGGCTGGGAGGACTGGGGCTGGCAGGCGCGCGTCGCCGGCCGCACCTGGGGCGACGGCTACTACCACCGCCTGCTCCCGGCGATCGTCGCGGAGCAGGCGCCCGGGGTCCCGTACGTCCCGTCCAGCCCGTTCTCCAGCGGCCCCGACGTCGCCGCGAACGTCGACGGCGACGGATCGACCCACCTGTGGGACCAGTGGAACCTGCGGGACCACTCGACCTATCGGGACCAGGTCCCGCGGTTCGCCGCCGAGCTCGGCTACCAGGCGCCCGCCACCTGGGCGACGCTGGCCGGCGCCATCGACGCCTGGCCGGTCGCGCCGACGTCCGCGGCCATGGCGACCCGGCAGCGTCAGCCCACCGGGATGCGCAGCCTTCTCGGTCGTCTGGCCGGCAACGTCCCGGACCCGGCCGCGCTGGAGGCCGACCTCGACGACTGGCTCTGGGCGACCCAGCTCCTCCAGGCCGACGCGATGCGCACGGCCGCCGAGCACCTGCGCGGCCACTGGCCGCGCAGCGCCGGCATGCTCGTGTGGCAGATGAACGACGCCTGGCCCGGCATCTCCTGGTCGATCGTCGACCACGGCGGACGCCGCAAGCCCGTCTGGTACGCGCTGCGCACGGCCTTCGCCCCGCGTGCCCTGTCGATCCAGCCCCGCGAGGGCGCACCGCACGTCGTGCTCGTCAACGACACCGACGACGCGTGGTCGACCGAGGTGCTGGTGCGTCGCGTCCACGTCCGTGACGGCGAGGTCGAGCGGGTCGTGCTCCCGGCGAGCGTCGCCCCGCGCGGCGTCGCGTGGCTGCCGGTCCCGCCAGCGGTCGCCCTCCCGCGGCGACGGCGTGAGGAGATCCTCGTCGCGGACCTGAGCGAGGCCGACGACGCTGCGCCGTCGGGGCCGTGCCACCCCTCGCCCCGTCGCGCCACGGCGCCGCTGTGCCGCCCGGACGGCGTGGCCTGGCCGGACGCGGCGTCCGGCGCGAGCGTCGACGTCGAGCCGGTCGACGGCGGCTGGCTGGTCCGGGTCAGGGCGCGCGTCGTGCTGGCCGACGTCGCGGTGCTCGCCGATCGCGTCGTCCCGGAGGCGGTGGCCGACGACATGCTGCGCACGGTCCTGCCCGGGGAGACGCTCGAGCTGCTCGTCACCGCCTCGAGCGGGTCGGCGTCGGGCACGGTCGACTCCGGCGCCCTCGGCCGCGCGCCCGTGCTGCGCACGCGAAACGATCTCTGGCACCGCTGACGCGAACGGTCGGGAAGGGAGGCGCGGCGACACGCGCCGAACGCGTTCCATCCGTCTCTTCAGCCTCGTAGAGCCGTCAAAATCCTGCTGATGTCGACCCGTCGGAGGGGGTCACCGACCTCGCAGGTCTCAATTAGGCAACTTTCCTTCCAGAACGGATGCGCGATCGCGATCCAGCGGTTAGCGTGAGCGGTACACCCCCCGACGAGGTGGGAGCGACGCATGGACGCGTTGCGAGTGACTGAGAAAGGATCGAGTAGATGACTCGAAGCACAGGACGGCGCAGGGTCGCCACGCTGGTGGCCGCGGCGGCGGGGCTTGCGCTCCTGGCGGCCGGCTGCTCCACCGGCGGGTCGGACGACCCCGGCACGGGCGACGGCACGGGTGGCGAGACCTCCGAGGGCGGGGGAGACGGTGGTGCGGCCGGCGGAGACGGTGCGACGCTGAACATCTGGGCCGGCTCGCAGACGCCGATCAAGGCGAACTTCAACCCGTACATCCCCGGCTTCCTGCACGCGACCCAGGGCCCGGTCTACGAGCCCCTCTTCCTGTTCAACAAGGCAGCGGCCGGCGACCCGGTGCCGATCCTCGGTGAGTCCTACGAGTTCGGCGCCGACGGCACCTCGATGACGATCAAGGTCCGCTCCGGCGTGACCTGGACGGACGGCGAGGACTTCACGGCCGAGGACGTCGTCTACTCGCTCACCAACGCGGTCGCGAAGGCGAGCTACCTCGACTCCGCGACGGCGACCGACGACACCACGGTCGAGCTCAAGTTCAACGCCCCGGCGTTCACGAACGAGTCCGCCATCCTCCAGACGACGATCCTCCCGGAGCACATCTGGAAGGACAAGACGGAGGAGGAGCTCATGTCCTGGGTCAACGAGACCCCGGTCGGCACGGGCCCGTACATCGTCGACAAGGTCTCGGACGCGTCCTACACGCTGCACGCGAACGAGGACTACTGGGGCGGGGCTCCGGCGGTGAAGAACCTCCGCTACCTCGGCATCGACGCCAACGCCTCGGCCGAGGACCTGCTCAAGGCCGGTCAGATCGACTGGACGGCCATGTTCGTGCCGGACCCGGACAGCGTCGACATGGGCTACGTCAACACGCCGATCGACCCGACGGTCCTCTACACGTGCTCCAACGCCGACCTCGGCTGCACGGGCGCGCAGACGGACGTCGCCGTCCGCCAGGCGCTCGACGCCGCCATCGACCGCGGTGTCATCAAGGACAAGGCCTTCGTCGGCCTGACCAAGGAGATCTCGCCGACGTTCGCGCTCCTCGGCCGTGACGACGCGTGGATCGCGGACGGCATGCCGAAGGAGGCGTCGCAGAGCGCCGACGCGGCCAAGGCCGCGTCGATCCTCGAGGCCGCCGGCTACACCAAGGGCAGCGACGGCATCTACGAGAAGGACGGCCAGCGCGTCTCCATGAAGCTGACCTCCGTCGACGGCTGGAGCGACTACAACGACGCCGCCAAGCTGATCGAGGAGCAGGCCAAGGCCGCCGGCATGGAGGTCATCGCCTCGACCGTCTCGTGGAACGAGTTCTCCGACGGCCGCCAGTCCGGCAACTTCGAGCTCATCGTCGGCGGCATGATCGGCACGCCGGTCGCCGACCCGTTCCAGATCTACCGCGACTGGTTCACCACCGACATGACGAACCCCGTCGGCGAGATGCTCGACGCCGGCGCCTGGGGCATCTCCCGGTACTCCAACGCCGAGGTCGACGCCGCGGTGCTCGCCGCGTCGCAGACGAACGACGACGCGGAGCGCCTCGCGCAGTACGCGATCATCCAGGAGCACATCGTCAACGACCTGCCGTACATCCCGGTCGTCGTGAACGCCACCCAGACGTTCTTCAACGACAAGGACTTCACGGGCTGGCCGACCGAGGACGACCTCTACGCCTTCCCGCCGGCGTGGGGCTCCAACTCGGCCGGGTACATCCTGTCCAAGCTCCAGCCGGTCGGCTGAGGCGACGAGGCCCCGGGCTCGCCCTGGACGGCGACCCGGGGCCTCGCCCTGGACGGTGGAGCCCCGAACGGCTCCGGAAGCGGGTGGGCGTGAGGCCGTTGCCGCACGCTCACCCGCTTCACCATGATGTGATCCACCACCCGCAAGGTTCGAGGAGGAACCGCTATGGACAGGGGTGACACGTGAAGTTCTACGCGCGACGGCTCGCGTTCTACGTCATCACGCTCTGGGCTGCCATCTCGCTCAACTTCTTCATCCCCCGCCTGCTGCCGGGCAACCCGGCCGACATCATCCTCGCGAAGATGGCGCGCAACGGGGAGATCCCACCCGGCGTCGAGAAGACCGTCCGGCTGCTGCTCGGTGCCGAGTCCGACCAGTCGATGTGGGAGCAGTACCTGCAGTACTGGGGGAACCTCTTCCGGGGCAACCTCGGCGTCTCGGTCACGAAGTACCCCACGCCCGTCACGGAGCTGATCGGTCAGGCGCTGCCCTGGACCATCGGGCTCGTCGGGCTCGCGACGATCATCTCGGTCCTCATCGGCGTCGGTCTCGGCGCCTGGGCCGGCTGGAAGCGCGGGACCTGGGTGGACAACCTCGTCCCCGGCTCGACGCTCCTGCAGTCGCTGCCCTACTTCTGGGTCGCCCTCCTGCTCGCCTACCTGTTCTCCGTGCAGTGGCAGATCCTGCCGCGCATCGGCGCGTACGACGTGTTCACGTTCGACGAGCCGGAGCAGAGCTGGGCGTTCGTCCTGTCCGTCCTCAAGCACGGGACGCTGCCGGCGCTCACGATCGTCATCTCGGCGTTCGGCGGCTGGATGCTCGGGATGCGCAACATGATGGTCTCGACGCTGGCCGAGGACTACATCACGACCGCCGAGGCCAAGGGCCTGCGCCCGCGGCGCATCTTCATGACCTACGCCGTGCGCAACGCCGCCCTGCCGTCGATCGCCGGCTTCGGCGTCGCGCTCGGGTTCGTCGTGGCCGGCTCGATCGTCATGGAGCAGGTCTTCACCTATCCCGGCATCGGGAAGCTCATGATCACCGCGGTCCAGGGCAACGACTACCCGCTCATGCAGGGGGTGTTCCTCGTCATCACCATCGCGGTGCTGTCGGCGAACCTGCTCATGGACCTGGTGTACGGATTCATCGACCCGAGAGCGAGGACCCGTGGCTGACATGGACGACATCCAGCCGTCGCCGACGGCCGAGCACGAGGCCGACCTGGCCCCGGCCGCCGATCTCGGCACGATGGGGACGCAGCTCGTCGACAAGGAGAGCCTTGCCGCGCGCGAGGCGATCAACCCGGCCGTCGCCGCCGGCGGTGCGGCGGCGCCCGGCGCGCCGAGCCGGAAGGGGTGGCGGGGCGCGCAGCTCATGCCGCGGATCACGCCGAAGCTGATCGTCGGGCTCGTGCTCGTCGTCGGCATCGTCGCGTTCGCGCTCATCGCGCCGCTGTTCACCCAGGACCCGAAGTTCTCCGGCAACCCCGCCTTCGAGCCGCCGAACGGCGACCACATCCTCGGCACGACGAAGCTCGGCTACGACGTGTTCGCGCAGCTCGCGTACGGCGCCAAGGGCTCGCTCCAGGTCGGCCTCATCGCCGGTCTCATCGCGCTCTCGCTCTCCATCGTCTTCGGTATCGTCGCCGGCTACGTCGGCGGCTTCACCGACGAGGCGCTCTCGCTCGTCACGAACGTCATGCTCGTGATCCCCGGCCTGCCGCTCATGATCGTCATCGCCTCCTACGCGCAGCAGCGCTCGATGCTGCTGGTCGCGCTCATCCTCGGGGTGACCGGCTGGGCCGGAGCGGCCGTCGTGCTGCGCTCCCAGGCGCGCTCGCTGCGCTCGCGGGACTACGTCGCGGCGTCGAAGGTCGCGGGGGAGAAGTCCTTCCGCATCATCGCCGTCGAGATCCTGCCGAACCTGCTGCCGCTCCTCGCGGCGCAGTTCATCGCCGCGGTCGTGCTCGCGATCCTCGGTGAGGCGGGTCTGTCCTACCTCGGCCTCGGCCCGAACGGCGTCATCACCTGGGGCACGATGCTCAACGAGGCGCAGACGGGCAACGCGCTGTCCGCCGGCGCGTGGTGGTGGTTCATCCCGCCCGGCCTCATGATCTCCGCGTTCGGCTGCGGTCTCTCGCTCATCAACTTCTCGATCGACGAGATCATCAACCCGAAGCTCAGGAGCGTCCCCGCGGCCGCGCGCAGCGTGCGCAAGGCCAAGAAGAACAAGTCGCTGCCGACGGCGTCGTCGTCCCGGACGGCCGCCGCCCCGACCGGAACGGCCAGGTGAGGACATGACGACCGACGCCATCACGCCCACCCGCCCGCTCAGCTCGGCCGACCACGAGCGCTACCTGGCGGAGCAGTCGCCGGTGCTCACGGCGACCGACGTCTCCATCGACTACGAGGTCACCCCCGTGGTCCACGCCGTCAAGAACGTCGACCTCGTCGTCAACCGCGGCGAGATCCTCGGCCTGGCCGGGGAGTCCGGCTGCGGCAAGACGACGCTGGCCTACGGCATCAACCGGCTGCTCAAGCCGCCGGCGCTGCTCACCTCCGGGTCGATCGCCTTCCACGACGCCGACGGCACGGACGTCGACGTCGTCGCGCTCGACGGCGACGGCCTGCGCCGGTTCCGCTGGGACAAGATCTCGATGGTCTTCCAGGGGGCGATGAACTCGCTCAACCCGGTGATCTCGGTCCGGGCGCAGCTCTACGACGTGTTCGCCACCCACCGCCCCGGCATGTCGAAGGCCGAGCGGGAGGCGCGCTGCGTCGAGCTGTTCGAGCTCGTCGGGGTCGACCCGTCGCGGCTCGGCGCCTACGCCCACGAGCTGTCCGGCGGGATGCGCCAGCGCGTCATGATCGCCATGGCGCTCGCGCTCAGCCCGCAGCTCATGATCATGGACGAGCCGACGACGGCCCTCGACGTCGTCGTCCAGCGCGGGATCCTGCGCGAGATCATGCGCCTGCGCGAGCAGCTCCAGTTCGCGGTCGTGTTCATCACGCACGACCTGCCGCTGCTGCTGGAGATCTCCGACCGGATCGCCGTCATGCTCCGGGGCGAGATCGTCGAGGTCGACGTGGCCGAGAACATCCTCCACCGCCCGCAGCACCCGTACACGCAGCGGCTGCTCAGCTCGTTCCCGAGCCTCACGGGCGACCGCGGTTCATTCGTCCGAGAGGGAACGGGGGTGTCGCAGTGACCGGAACGCTCGAGGTCCGTGACCTCACGAAGGTCTACAAGGTCCGCAGGGGTGTCCGCACGGAGAAGCTCACCGCGGCGAACCACGTGAGCTTCACGCTGGAGCAGGGCAAGACGATCGCGCTGGTCGGCGAGTCCGGCTCGGGCAAGTCGACCGTCGCGAAGATGCTCGCGAAGCTCGAGACGCCGACGTCGGGGGAGATCCTGCTCGACGGGCACCCGGTCCCGACCGGCTCCCGCGGGATCGAGGACTACCGGCGCCAGCTCCAGATGGTGTTCCAGGACCCGTTCGCCTCGCTCAACCCGTTCCACTCGGTCGCGCACCACCTGGAGCGGCCGCTGCGGATCCATCGCCGGGGCCGGAACCGGGCGGAGATCGACGCCGAGGTGCACCGCCTGCTGGACCGGGTGCGGCTCACGCCGACCGAGGTGTTCGCCGAGAAGAAGCCGCACGAGATGTCGGGCGGTCAGCGGCAGCGCGTCGCGATCGCCCGGGCGCTCGCGCCGGGGGCACGGTTCCTCATCGCTGACGAGCCGGTCTCGATGCTCGACGTGTCGATCCGGCTCGGCGTGCTCAACCTGCTGGCGCAGCTCCAGCGGGAGGAGAACCTCGGGGTCCTCTACATCACGCACGACCTCGCGACCGCGCGGCACTTCTCCGACGAGATCCTCGTGATGTTCCGCGGCAACGTCGTGGAGCGGGGTCCGTCGGACGAGGTCATCCTCAACCCGCAGCACGACTACACCAAGCTGCTGCTGGCCGCCGCGCCGAACCCGGAGAACCAGGGCAACCTGCGCGACTCGGTCCGGGCGGAGCTGGCCGAGCTCGCCGCCGGCGGTGGCGCGGCGGAGCGCGACCGGTTCGGCACCGCCGACCTGGCGCGCAAGGTGACCGGTCGGGACTGATCCCGCCGGGAGACCGGACGCCCCGGGGCGCGCCACCGCGAGGTGGTGCACCCCGGGGCGTCCGTCGTCCCGCGCTCCGACGACTTCAGCGGTCGCTGGGCCCCGCGGTCAGAGGTCGGCGCTGACCTCGTCCAGCAGCGCCGAGCGGACGGACGCGAGCAGCAGCAGCCGGGCGCCCAGCAGGGGCGCGCGGCCGCGCACGCGCGTGCTCGACACGTCCAGCGTCCAGCCCGTGCTCGGCCGGACCCGCTCGTTGACCAGGCGGGCCAGCAGCTCCCCGCCGGCGACGGCGGTCGGGCCGGCGAGCACGAGCCGCACGGGATCGAGCAGGAAGAGCGTCGGCATCGCCATGAGCGCGATCCGGTCGGCGATGACGTCGAGGACGCCGCCGACGGTCTCCTCGTCGACGTCGGGCAGGACCGGGGCGGACGGGTCGGCGGAGGCCGGCTCCGCGCCGGGGCCGGCGGCGTCGCCCGCGGGACCCGGCTGACCGGTCGCGTCGACGGCGTCGCCCGGGTGGGCCTCGCCCGCGGCGCCGGTGTCCTCGTCCCGGTCGCCGGCCTCGGCCGCCCGGATCAGCGCGCCGAGCTCGGTGAGGGCCCCGTCGAGGTTCTCCGCGTCGAGACCGATCCCGGCCTCCCGCAGGATCCGTCGCACGGCGAGCCCGCCGAGGAGGTCCTGCATGTCGTGCGCGCCGTGCCCCTCGGGCCCGCTCGGCGCCGGCAGGTAGCCGATCTCGCCGGAGCGGCCGTGGCGACCGGGGACGATCGCGCCGTTTGCCACGTTGACGAGACCGAGCCCGTTGCCCAGCCACAGCAGGCAGATGTCCTCGGGCTCGTCCGCCTCGGCCAGCTCGGCGATGGTCGCCAGCTTGACGTCGCGCTCGAGCGTCACGGTCGCGCCGATCGTGTGCTCGAGCAGCGTGCGCAGCCCCGACACCGGCCACGGCGCGAGCGCCTCGGCGCCCCACAGGACGTCGATCTCGGGGTTGACGGAGCCCGGGATCGAGATGAGCAGGTGGCGCACCAGGGCGGCGTCGCGCCCAGCGGCGGCCGCGGCCCCGTCGATCGCGGCGCGGATCTCCGCGACGGCGGTCGCGGCGCCGTGGTCGAGCGGCTCGCCGTCCGGCCCGGCCTCGCCCTCGGGCAGCACCAGCTCGTGCTCGCGGGCGTCGCCGCGCAGGAACCGGTGGACGGGGTACTCGGTGCCGGTGACGTCCACGAGCGTCGCGTTGACGCTGGTCCGGGTGACCTCGATCGCGACGCCGACGTGGCGCGCGTCGTTGGCCGCATACCCGGCGGCGCTCGGTCCGCGGCGGCTGGGGACGGGGCCGACGTCGACGACGAGGCCCGCGTTCAGCAGGCGCGCCATGACCTGGGACGCGGTCGGCTTCGACAGGCCGGTGACCTGGTGGACGAGGTTGCGCGTCGCGATCCCGCGTTCGACGATGATCGAGAGCGCCGCGCGGTCGTTGACCGTGCCGAGCCACGCCGGCGTGCCGGGCGCTGCGGCACCGGACGGTGGCGGGATGGGCGCGGCGAGCCCGGCGACCGTCCCGCCGGGCGCGGTCAGCGTCGCCAGCGAGGTCGAGGGCGCGACGACCGGGGTTGCCGCGGCCGCTGAACCCGGCACAATGGGGCTCGAGTCGGGTCGCGACGCCTTCGTGCTCACGATCGCACTCCCTCCGGTCCGGGTGGTGCCCACCCTACCGGAAAGAATCCTTTTAGTGACGCGCGTCTCACCGCGGAGACGACGCGACCCGCGGGTCACCCCCGTCAGGAGGCTCGCCGCGGGCCGTGTCGCATCGATCGCCCGTCGCCCGGTGCTGACCCGGGCGGGCCGGACCTAGAACACGGCGCGACCGCCCGTGACGCCGAGCACCGTGCCGCTGACGTACGACGCCTCGTCGGAGGCGAGGAACACGAACGCTGCGGCCACCTCGACCGGCTGTCCCGGCCGGCCGAGCGGGGTGTCGGTGCCGAAGCCCTCCACCTTGTCCCCGTCGAAGGTCGAGGGGATGAGCGGCGTCCAGATCGGCCCGGGCGCCACGGCGTTGACCCGGATGCCGCGCGGGCCGAGCTCGGAGGCCAGGTTGACCATGAGGTTGTTGAGCGCGGCCTTGGTCGCGGCGTAGTCCAGGAGGACCTCGCTCGGCTGGAACGCCTGGATCGAGGTCGTGAAGACGATGCTCGACCCCGGCGCGAGGTGCGGGACGGCCGCCTTGACCAGCCAGAACGTGCCGAAGAAGTTCGTCGCGAAGACCTGCTCGAGCTGCGCGGCCGAGAACTCCTCGATGCCGCCCTTCGTCCCCATCTGGTAGCCGGCGTTGGAGACGACGACGTCGAGCCCGCCCAGCCCCTCGACCGTGAGCTCGACGAGGCGCTGGTTCGCCTCCTCCGTGCGCTGGTCGGTCGGCAGCAGGAGGCAGCGCCGCCCGGTCTCCTCGATGATCTCGCGGACCTCGTCGGCATCGGCCATCTCCGCCGGGAAGAACGCGATCGCGACGTCGGCGCCCTCGCGGGCGTACGCGATGGCGGTGGCGCGGCCGATGCCGGAGTCGCCGCCCGTGATGAGCGCGCGCTTGCCGGCGAGTCGGCCGAGGCCCCGCCACGACGTCTCGCCGTGGTCCGGCGTCGGCGTCATCCCGTCGGTGTGGCCGGGCCACTCCTGGGCCTGCGCCTCGACGTGCGTCGGGTAGGTCGGCTGGTCGGTCGTCGGCCCGTCGGCCGTGTGGTCGGTCATGTCGTTCTCCTTGATCGACGGTGGGGTCGGTGGTCGGGTGCCGGCCGTCGTGGCCGGGCTCGCGCGCGTCATCCGGCGGTGGCCATCACCCCGCTCCCGGGCTCGCCCCGGTGGTCGACGACGACCCCGGGCGTCTCGGAGACCTCGGGGCCGGGCCACGACACGAGCCGTCGGCCCGCGCGCCACGCCGCGGTGAGGTGCTGCTCCAGCGCGGCCGCGGACCGGATCGCGAGCTGCGCGCCAGCGAACGCCATCGGGGTGAGGTCGGGGTGCTCGCGCAGGACCGACTCGGTGAGCGCGAGGCACGGCAGCGTCGAGCTCTGCTCGAGCAGGTCGACCCAGGCGGCGGCCGTGTCCGCGCCGAAGCCGTGCGCCCGGATGGCCGCCGCCCCGGGGAATCGCCCCGCCGCGACGAGCGCCTGCGACGCGGTGAGCCAGCCGAGCGCGGCCCCGCCCAGTGCGCCGTCCTCGACGAGCAGGGTGAGCGTGAGGCGGCGCAGCAGCGCCGGGTGCGGGAGGACGGCGGGGATCGCCCGGACCGGCAGCGGCAGCGCCAGCGCCCGGAGCACGCGGTCGATGTCCCCGGCGGCGGGCAGGGCAGCAGGCCCGGCGTCCCCGGGGCGGGCGCGGACGCCGTCCGCCGGCGCGATCGGCCACGCGGACGCCGCCGGCTCGGCCGGCGCGAGGCCGGCCGAGGTGAGCCGGCCGAACGCCCACCGCTCGTGGTCGAGCTGGGCGGCGGCCAGCGCGACGGCGTCGTGGAGCTGGCCGAGGCTGGCGGTGGCGAGCCAGGGCAGGTACGGCTCCTGCGCCGAGCCGAGCACGGTGGCGACGAGTCGGCGCACGGAGTCGCAGGCTCCTCGACCGGGGCTCGGGTGGTGGGGCGCGTCGGCGGTCTCCGGCGGGACCGCGCCGGAGACCGCGGCGAGGCGGGGGCCGGCGAGGGAGGAGGGCGACGTCGGTGGCGTCAGGGGGGTCGCGGGAGAGGGGCGGAGTCGGTCCGGGGCTGTGAGCATGGCCGTTTTCCTGGAGCAGTTCCGGGGGGCGGCGCCACAGGTCTCGAGCGCTGCCGTCAGTGTGCACCGGTTCTCGCTTTCCGTCCAGCCGCCCGGTTTTCCGAGCCGAGCGGTGGGAACGATGTGACGGTGGTCGACCGGATCGCCCCCGCTGGGCGCGATCCGGTCCGCTTTGGGTCGGGGTGGCTCTCGGGCCTCGCCGGTGATTGACTTGGCCCGGGTCCAGAACGGTGGCCCGACCAGAACGTGCGACGTCCCCTTCCCTCTTTCTATGCGCGGGGCGAGGAGGTCGCGAGGTCCTGCTCAGCACACCGAGGAGATCTGACATGACACGCGTCCGCGACCTCATGAGCCCCGACGTCCAGGTCGTGGCCGAGACGGACTCCCTCACGGCCGCCGCCCGCCTCGTGCGCGCCCACGACGTCGGCTCGCTGCCCGTCTGCGGCCAGGACGGCCGGCTCGTCGGCGTCCTGAGCCAGGCGGACCTCGCCCGGCACGACGACGCGGCGCACGTCGGCGTCGTCGTCGGCGAGATCTCCGAGCCGTGAGGGGGCGACGATGACCCCCGACACCCCGCCGTCACCAGCGTCCTGAGAGGACCCCGATGCCCCCATCGAACGAAGCCGAGCAGCTCACGGACGCCGCGTCGGCGTGGCACCAGGAGACCGCCGCGCCCGACGCCGGCGCGAGCATCGCGGCGAGCATGCTCGAGCTCATCCCGGGAACGGCGCACGCCAGCCTCACCATCCGGCGCCAGCAGTCCTTCCACAGCCTCGGCTCGACCTCCGACTGCGCCCGGGAGCTGGACCAGGCGCAGTACGTCCTCAACGAGGGACCGTGCGTCGACACGGTGGTGGACGCGGCCGACGCGGTCGACGGCTCGCCCTGGCTGCGCAGCGGCGACACCGCCGGCGACCCCCGGTGGCCGCGGTGGGGACCGGTGGCGGCGGAGGCGGGGGTCCACTCGGTCCTCGCGGTCCGCCTCCTGTCCGGCACGCAGGTGATAGGAGCACTCAACCTCTACGGTGAGCGTCCCGGCCTGTTCACCGACCCCGACGACATCGACCTCGCCGTGCTCCTGGCCACCCACGCGGCGCTCGCGCTGTCCTCGGTCAGCCTCGTGGCCGACCTGCGGACCGCGGTCAGCTCGCGGCACACCATCGGGATCGCCCAGGGCATCCTCATGGAGCGGTTCGGCTTCGACCAGGAGGCGGCGTTCGCGCTGCTGCGCCGCATCTCCTCGACCAGCAACATCAAGCTCCGGATGGTCGCGCAGCGTCTCATCGCCACGCGCGAGCTGCCGATCGGCCCCGACGACGACGCCGGCGTCCCCGCGACGCCCGCCACCGCGACGGAGGACGTCGCCTGACCGTCCTCGGGTGGGGGTCGAGCCCGCGACGAGACGGCCCCGCCCGAGGCGTACGCGCCGCTCGGCGCTACCCGCTGGTGCCGGTCGTCGCGTGCGGCTCGCCCACCGGCTTGGACTCGGGTGACCCGCGCTCGCGCAGGTAGATGGAGAAGATGACCATCGCGGCGACCGCCAGCAGCTCCGACTGCCAGTTCTGCAGCGTCCGGTCCCAGAAGTCGGGCCGCGTCAGGTACTCGCCGTAGCCGATGGCCGGGTGCCCGTCGAGGGCCCGCTCCTCGTTGTAGGCGACCCGCCCGGCGACGGACTGGACGGCCCAGCTCGCCAGGAAGATCGCGCCCATGACGAGGACGAGCGAGTGGGAGTAGAGCCACTGGCGCGAGCCGCCGGCGGAGGCCGCCGCGGGGGAGTCCGGCCGGGCGTGCGCGCCGACCTTCTGCTCCTCGTCGCTGCCGCGCCCGGCGTCCGCCAGGGGCTTGGACTCGGGCGAGCCGCGCTGGACCAGCCACACGGTCGCGAGGATGAACAGCAGGAACTGGAGGAACTCCGACTGCCAGTTCTCCGCGACGTCGACCACGAACGAGGACCCCGTGACGTACCGCGCGAACGAGACGGGCTCGAGCCCGGCGGCGGTCAGCTCCTCGTTGTGACCGGCGAGGCCGACGACGGCCTGACCGGCGAGCGCCACGAGGAAGGCGACGACGAACGCGAGCCCGAGACCGTTGCGGCGCAGCTCCGCCCGGAGCCGCGAGCCGCCGCGTGCCCGGCCGCGCCCGTCCGCCGACGTGGCCGTCGGCTCGCTCACCGCCCCGCCAACCCGATGCCGAGCATGACGCCGAGGCTCACGACCACGCCGCCGAGCAGCAGCCAGAACAGCGCGAGCGTCGGGCCCATCCCGGTGCCTGTCCTGCTGCCCGTCCCTGTGCCCGTCCCGGGGACGGGCCGATGCGGCCCGCCCCCGGGACGGTCGGCGTCCGGGGGCTCAGTGGCCACGGATCGCCTCGATCAGCTCGGCCTTGCGCATCGAGGAGCGCCCGTCGATCCCGAGCTCGGCCGCGCGATGGCGCAGGTCCTCGACGGTCCACTTCTCGTACGGCTCGGCGTGGCCGCCCTTGCGCCCGACGGCGCTGCGGCCGCGCGCGGCCGAGGCGTTCGCGATCCGCGCCGCCTTCTCCTTGGATGCGCCGTCGTCCCGCAGCGCCTCGTACACCTCGGGATCCTTGACGCTCGGACCCGGGTCCCGTCGTCGTGCCATGGTGTGTCTCCTCTCAGTGCCCGCGAGCCGGCCGGCCGGGGGGACCGGCCGGATCGCGGTGTCGTGATGACGATCGACGCGTGCCGCGTCAGCGGTCGAACGCGTCCTTGACGCCGTCGGCGGCCTTGCGGGCCGCGTCCTTGACGTCCTCGACGGTGTCCTTCACGGCGCCCTTGGCCTGGTCCACCCGGCCCTCGCCCTCGAGCTGCTTGTCGTCCGTGAGCTTGCCGGCGGCCTCCTTGGCCTTGCCGCCGAGCTTGTCGGCGGTGGCGTCCATGCGATCCTCGGTTCCCATGTCACTTCTCCTTCGGTGGTGTGGTCCCGGGGGACCACGGGCCGAACCCGGGAAACAGGGGGAGGGGGACCGGAGCGCGTCCTCTCGTGGGCACGCACGCGGCGCTCGTCCCTGACGGGTCCGGAGCGGCGCCGCTGGTCTCGAGCGCTGCGGTCGTTCCCATCCTGCCTCGGCGTCGCCCCCGGGACAACCGGTCGCCGAGTTGTCGGGGCCTGGGCCGAGCGCCAGACTGACCCCATGACACGGTCGACGAAGACCTCCCGGCGCCCCGTCGACCCCGATCTCCCGGCCGAGCGGCTGCGGTCGATCGGGGTCGAGACCCGCTCGACCGCGCCCCGTCGTGCGCTCGGGACCCTCGTGCGCGGGCCGCGGGCGGCGCTCGAGATCCTGGCCGAGCAGAACACCGGCCGCCTCGCCGATCTGGTGCCGCTGCGCTGGGCCCGGATGCTCCAGGACCCGTTCTCGTTCTACCGGGGGAGCGCGGCCGTCATGGCCGCCGACCTCGCCGCGTCGCCGAGCAGCGGGATCGAGGTCGTCTCCTGTGGCGACGCCCACCTGTCGAACTTCGGTCTGTTCGCCGCGCCGGACCGCCAGCTCCTGTTCGACCTCAACGACTTCGACGAGGGTGCGGCCGCGCCGTGGGACTGGGACCTCAAGCGGCTCGTGACGAGCGCGGTCGTCGGCGGTCAGCACGCGGGGTACGCCCCCGACGTCGTCGAGCGCATCGCGCGGGACACGACGCGCCAGTACCTCGTCACGCTGCGCTACGTCCTCGGCATGGACGCGCTGCAGCGCCTGTACCTGCGCGGCCACCCGGAGCGCGCGCTCAAGCAGTTCAGCCCGGAGCTGCGCGCCGTCATGGAGCGGGCGATGCGCTCGGCGCAGCGGCGCACGTCCGAGCGCGTCTTCAAGCGGATGATGACGACGACGGACGAGGGGCTGCGTCTCGTCGAGAACCCGCCGATCCTCACCCACCTGTCCGGCATCACGAGCCGGGAGCTGGGCGACGCCTACCAGGCCTACGCGCGGGCCGTCGCCCCCGAGATCCAGCTCGCGCTGCGCAGCTTCCGCTACGTCGACTCGGCCCGCCGCGTCGTCGGCGTCGGCAGCGTCGGGACCCGGTGCTACCTCTGGGTCATGACGGGACCGGTCGGCGAGCCGCTCGTCCTGCAGATCAAGGAGGCGACGCCGAGCGTGCTGGAGCAGTACGGCGAGGTGGTGCAGCCGACGGCGTTCCGCCGCGTCGCGCAGGTGCTCGGCGACGGCGGGCGGGTCGTCGCGGCCCAGCGCATCCTCCAGGCCGCGAGCGACCCGTTCCTCGGCACCTTCCGGGCGGACGGGCGCGACTACTACGTGCGCCAGTTCCAGGACATGAAGGGCAGCGTCGACGTCGAGGGGATGGGCGAGCACGCGTTCTCCGAGTACGTCCAGGTGTGCGCTCGCTCGCTCGCCCGGGCACACGCGCAGAGCCGGAACGCGTTCGTGATCGACGGCTACGCCGGCGGCGGTGCCCGGCTGGTCGAGGCGGTCACGCAGTTCGCCCACGCGTACGCCGACGTCGTCCAGGAGGACTTCCGGGCGCTGCGGGCCGCAGCCGACCGCGGCGAGCTCGACGTGGCGCCCGACCCGCTGCGCTGATCCCCCGCGACGCCCCGCATCGGCGAGTGCGCAGGTCACGGGGACGCCGGTTGAGGGTTTGCCGCCTCGCCGGCGCGACCCGGCCGACGGCGCGACGCGCCCGAGGGACGGGAAAACGGCGTGTTCGTGCGGCTCGCGCTCGGAATGGGCGTAGTCTCTCCCGACGAAGGCACGCACCCGCGCGCCACCGGACCACCCAAAGGGGAAACCTGTGACCGTCAACCGCACTGACCTCGTTGCCGCCATCGCCGACAAGGCCGGCCTCACCAAGAAGCAGGCCGACGACGCTCTGTCCGCCTTCCACGAGGTGCTCGTCGAGTCCCTCGCCAAGGGTGAGGCCGTCAAGGTGACGGGCCTGCTCTCGGCCGAGCGCGTCGAGCGCGCCGCCCGCACGGGCCGCAACCCGCGCACGGGCGAGGAGATCTCGATCCCGGCCGGCTACGGCGTCAAGCTCTCCGCCGGTTCCACGCTCAAGGCCGCCGTCGCCAAGTGAGCCATCGCGGCCGGTCCCGACCGGCCGCTCCGTCCGAGGGGCGGGCACCCGACCGGGTGCCCGCCCCTCGGCGTTCCCGGCCGAGCTCGACGCCGGCGTGCGCTGGCGACGACCGACCGCGGCCTCAGCCGCGCGACGGAGCAGCGCCGTCGCCCATCTCCACCGAGCGGACGATCTCGATGTCGGCGCCGCGTGCCAGGCTGGACGCATGACGCAGACGCCCGAAGCGAGCCCCGTCCCACCACCCGTGTCCGGACCGGTCCCCGCGCTGCGCACGTGGGGACTGTTCAAGCGGTTCGGCGCGAAGGTGGCCGTCCAGCAGTTCGAGCTGGCCATCCCGGCCGGGTCCTTCTACGGGATCGTCGGGCCGAACGGCGCCGGCAAGACGACCACGCTGTCGATGGCGACCGGGCTGCTGCGCCCGGACGCCGGGACGGCGTTCGTCAACGGCGTCGACGTGTGGGCCGAGCCGGAGAAGGTCAAGCCGATGCTCGGGATCCTGCCCGACGGGCTGCGCCTGTTCGACCGGCTCACCGGAGCCGAGCTCATCACCTACGCCGGCCTGCTGCGCGGGATGGACCCGGTGGTCGTGCGCCAGCGCACGGACCAGCTCCTCGACGTGCTGGGCCTCGCCGACGACGGCACCAAGCTGGTCGCCGACTACTCCGCCGGCATGACGAAGAAGATCGGCCTGGCGACGGCGCTCGTCCACGCGCCCAGCGTCCTCGTGCTCGACGAGCCGTTCGAGGCGGTCGACCCCGTGTCCGCCGGCCACATCCGGGCGATCCTCGCCGACTACGTCGCGGGCGGCGGCACCGTCATCCTCTCCAGCCACGTGATGGAGCTGGTCGAGCGGCTGTGCAGCCACGTCGCCGTGATGAACGACGGCGCGCTCGTCGCCGCCGGGACCATCGCCGAGGTGGGCGGGGGCGACCTGCAGGCCCGGTTCGCCCAGCTCGTCGGCGCCCAGGAGCGGACGGAGGGACTGGCATGGTTGCGACCCTCGCGCGGCTGAGGTTCCAGATCCTGCGCAACTCCCTGCGCCGGGAGTCGTGGCGGCTCATCCTGCTGATCCTCGGTGGCCTGTACGCGCTCTCGGTCGTCGGGCTCGTCGTGGCCGGGGCGTTCGCGCTCGGGGTCACGGTCGGTGCGGAGGCCCGCGGCGACCTGCTGGTGCTCCTCGGCTCGCTGCTGGTGCTCGGCTGGATCGTGATCCCGGTGCTTGCCTTCGGGATGGACAACACGCTCGACCCGCAGCGCTTCGCCGTCTACGTCGCACCATCGCCACGGCTGGCGCTCGGCCTGCTGGTCGGCGGGGCCGTGTCGATTCCCGGGCTGGCCACGGTGCTGGCGAGCCTCGCGCTCTCGATCGCCTGGCTCGGGTCGGGTGGCTTCGGGGAACGGGTGCTCGGGTTCGTCGTCGCGCTGCTCGGCGGGGTCCTGGGCGCGCTGCTGTGCCTCGTGCTGGCCCGGCTGTCGACAACGGCGGGTGCCGGTCTCATGCGGGCGCGGCGCGGCCGCGAGGTGGCGAGCCTCATCGGGTTCGTCCTCGTCATGGCGCTCGCGTTCACGCCGAGCCTCCTGCAGTCGTTCACCTTCTCGCTGACCTGGGAGTCGATCGAGACGCCGGCGCGGGTGCTGGCGTGGACGCCGCTCGGTGCGGCCTGGGCGCTCCCGGCGGACGCCGTCGCCGGGAGCTGGCTCGTGCTCATCGCCCGGCTCGCGCTCGTCGTGGCGACGCTGGTCGTCGCCTACCTCGGGTACCTGGCGCTGCTGCGACGCTCGATGACCACCGTCGGCTCGGGTGGCGGCCCCTCGGGGCAGCGCACGTCGCGCCTGCCGTTCGCGCACCGGCTCATCGCGTGGTTCGGCGATGGGCCGGGGATCGGCGCCGGGCGGTCCGTGCTGGGCCTCCCGCTGACGCGCGGGACGGCGGCCGTCGCCGGTCGCTCGCTGCGCTACTGGCGCAGCGACCCGCGGTACGTGGCGAGCGCCGGCTCGATCGTGCTCATGCCGCTCCTCGCGGTCCTGCTCGCGTTCGTGATCTCGAACCAGGACGGCATCCCGCGCACCAGCGCCCTCGCCGTGGCGAGCCTCCTCGTCGCGCCGATCGCCGCGTGGTTCGGGTCCTGGTCGATCAGCAACGACGTCGCCTACGACTCCACGGCGTTCGCCCTCCACGTCACCACCGGGGTGCGCGGCGCGGAGGACCGGCTCGGCCGGGTGCTCGGCGTCGCCGTCTGGCTGGTCCCGGTCTGCCTCGTGCTGGCGGCGGTCCCGCCCGCGATCCTCGGCCGGTCGGAGTACGTCCCGGCGGTGCTCGGCGGCACGCTCGCGCTGCTCGGGGCCGGGTTCGGGACGGCCTCCATCGCGTCCGTGCTCGTGCCCTACCCCGCGCCGCCGCCCGGGTCGAACCCGATGGCCTCCCAGCAGGGGTCCGTCGGGCTCACCATGGTGGCCCAGCTCGGCTCGTTCCTCGCGATGGCGGTCCTCGTGGCGCCGACGGCGCTCACGCTCATCCCGACGATCGGGGTCGGGGCGACCTGGGGGTGGCTGACGTTCGCCGTCGGCGTCGCGACGGGCGTGATCTGCTTCGTGCTGGGCATCCGGCTCGGTGGCCGGCTCTACGACCAGCGCGCCGTCGCGGTCCTCGACCGGATCAAGTCCTGGCCCAAGCACTGACGTCCCGGGCGGCGGCTCGCCGTCGCCGGGGACGCCGCGGCCAGGAGGCGACAGGCGGCCGGCCGGGAGGCGACGCGGCCACGCGCGCTCTCCGCGAGCCGGACGGGCTCGGCCCGTCCCGGCGCCGCGCGGAACACGCCGGCGCGACCGCGCGTTCCACCACCATGACCACCTGGGCCGATCCTCGCGAGCAGGTCTCCTTCTCCGTGCTGCTGCCGAGCGGCCGGCTGGCCGGACGCTCGTTCGCCAGCCGGGAGGAGGCCGAGGCCTGGGCGCGCCCGGAGGAGGGCGAGGAGGTCGTCTGCTTCAACGCGGTCTGCGACTGCGACCGCTAGGGGCGACGCCGCACGCGGCCGATCCGCCACCGACGCGCGACCGGCACGCGGCCGATCTGCGACCAACCTGCGACCGGCGCGCGGCACCGGCGCGGGCCGCGGGACCGGGGCGCGCCACCCCGGTGGACGACCTCGCGGAGCGCGGGGCGGGCTGACCTACACTCGAAGAATGACCGAGCCGTTGAACCCGCCCGGAGCGCCGGGTGCCCCCGCGCACCCCGGCACGCAGGGCTCCACGAGCACGATCGAGCGGACCGAGACCCGCCACCGGGAGCAGCCGGGCGACAACGAGCGCTACGCGCACTACGTCCCCAAGGAGAAGATCCTGGCCTCGGCGATGTCGGGTGAGCCGGTCGTCGCACTGTGCGGCAAGATCTGGCTGCCGCAGCGCGACCCCAGCCGGTTCCCCATCTGCCCGGCCTGCAAGGAGATCTACCAGAGCATGCACGGCGGCTCGGGCGACTCCGGCTCCGGATCGGACGAGTGAGGGGCTCCACCCGCAGCAACGGCGCCGCGCGTCCCGCCCCCGAGCCCGACCAGGGGCCGGACCTCTTCGCGTCGCTCGCCGAGCCCGCCGCGTCCCCGGCGCAGCCGGCCGCCGCGGCCGCGCACCAGCCGACGCACCCGTCGCCCTCCGCTGCGGCCGAGCTGTCCCCGGCCTTCCCCGCGCGTGCCGCGTGGGGCACCGCCTCCAACCTGCGGGCCTGGCAGGCGGCGGCGCTGGCCCGGTACGGCGAGCTGCAGCCGCGCGACTTCCTCGCCGTCGCGACCCCGGGCGCCGGCAAGACCACCTTCGCGCTGCGGGTCGCGACCGAGCTGCTCAAGGCCCGCGTCGTCGACCAGGTGACGATCGTCGCGCCGACCGAGCACCTCAAGACCCAGTGGGCGGACGCCGCGTCCCGGGTCGGCATCGCGATCGACCCCAACTTCCGCAATGCGCAGGGCGCGCACGGCAGCCACTACGACGGCGTCGCGCTCACCTACGCGCAGGTCGCGGCCAACGCCGAGCTGCACCGACGGCGGACCCGGGGCTCGCGCACGCTCGTCATCCTCGACGAGGTGCACCACGCCGGCGACGCGCTGTCCTGGGGCGACGCGGTGCGTGAGGCGTTCGAGTCGGCGACCCGCCGGCTCGCGCTCACCGGGACGCCGTTCCGCTCCGACACCGCGCCCATCCCGTTCATCACCTACGAGGAGGACCGCGACGGCATCCGGCGCTCGCGGGCCGACTACACCTACGGCTACGGGGACGCGCTGCGCGACGGCGTCGTCCGGCCCGTCATGTTCCTCGCCTACTCGGGCGAGATGACGTGGCGCACCCGCGCCGGCGACGAGGTGAGCGCCCGGCTCGGCGAGCCGCTGACCAAGGACCTCATGGCCCAGGCGTGGCGCACGGCGCTCGCACCCGAGGGCGAGTGGATCCCCGCCGTCCTCCGCGCGGCCGACCGCCGGCTGTCCGAGGTGCGCCGCACGGTGCCCGACGCCGGTGGCCTCGTCATCGCGACCGACCAGGCGAGCGCGCGGGCGTACGCGGCCCAGCTCCGGGCCGTGACGCGGGAGGAGCCCGTCGTCGTGCTCTCCGACGACGACGGCGCCGGCGAGCGGATCGAGGCCTTCTCCGCGGGGCGGCAGCGCTGGATGGTGGCCGTCCGGATGGTGTCCGAGGGGGTCGACGTGCCGCGGCTGGCGGTCGGCGTCTACGCGACGGCGACGGCGACGCCGCTGTTCTTCGCCCAGGCCGTCGGCCGGTTCGTCCGCGCGCGGCGCCGGGGCGAGACGGCCTCGGTGTTCCTCCCGAGCGTCGCGGTGCTGCTCGGTCTCGCCTCGGAGCTGGAGGTGGAGCGGGACCACGCCCTCGACCGGCCCGCGAGCGCGGCCGAGAACGGCGAGACCGGCCTCGACGACGCCGCGCTGGAGCGGGCCAACCGGGCCGAGAGCGCGTCGTCGGACCTCGACGGCCCCGGCTTCCAGGCGCTCGCCGCCCAGGCGACGTTCGACCACGTCCTGTTCGACGGCGACCAGTTCGGCACGGGCGGCGACATCGGCTCGGACGTCGAGTCGGACTTCCTCGCGATCCCGGGCTTCATGGAGACCCACGAGGTGTCCTCGACCCTGCGCGCGCGTCAGGCGGCCCACATGCGCGCCGGGCACGGGGCGGCCGGGCCGGGCGAGGTGGTGGACCACCGCGAGATCGCCCGGCTGCGCAAGGAGCTCAACCAGCTCGTCTCGGCGTGGGCGCGCCGGTCGGGGACGCCGCACGCCGTGGTGCACACCCGGCTGCGCCAGCACAGCGGCGGCGGCGAGGTGCCCGTGGCGAACGCCGAGCAGCTGCGGACGCGGATCGACAAGGTGCGGGCCTGGTTCGTCGGCCAGCGCTGACCCGGCGACCGCGCCGGGACGCGCCGCACCCCGCGTGACGCGTCCGCCCCGCGCGGAGGCGCGCGCCCCTCGCGGGAGCCGTCCGGTCGCGCCCCGGCCGGACGCGCGGCCCGACCGGCGCCGACGGCGCGCACGCCCGGGCACGGGCGCGCACCGGTCCGCGGGCAGCCGACCCCCGCGCGCTGCGCCCGCCCGGGCTCAGACGGTGATGACCTCGGTCGGGATGGCCGGGTCACCGGCCGAGAGGCGACGCGCCGCCCGCGGCAGCTCGTCCAGCGAGGCCGCGTGCCGCTCCCGGGCGCGCTGGACGCCCGCAGGCCCGGTGTAGGACTCGTCGATCCGGCCGGCGACGACCAGCGGCACCTGGAGCGCCCGCAGCTCGCCCTGGCCGACCTCGGCGATCGCCTCGTCGAGCACCGGCACGTCGTCGTCGGGAGAGAGGAAGACGACCTCCTCGGTCGCGAGCCCGTTCTCGATCCGCCGGCCCGCCGCCTTCCGGCCGCCGATGCTGGCCTTGCCCCCCGAGGACTTCTTCGCCACGGCGTGCATGGCGCCGTCCTCGCCCTCGCGCAGGACGAGCTTGTAGACCATGCCGCAGGTCGGGAACCCTGACCCCGTGACGACCGAGGTGCCGACCCCGTAGGAGTCGACCGGAGCCGCGGCCAGCGCGGCGATCGCGTACTCGTCGAGGTCGGAGGAGACGACGATCCGCGTGTCGCTCGCGCCCAGCTCGTCGAGCTGCTCGCGGACCTCGCGCGCGACGACGGGCAGGTCGCCGGAGTCCAGGCGCACCGCGCCGAGGGCGCGGCCCGCGACGTCGACGGCCGTGATGACGCCCTGCTCGATGTCGTAGGTGTCGACGAGGAGCGTCGTGCCGGCCCCGGCGCTCGCGACCTGGGCGACGAACGCGTCGCGCTCGGTGTCGTGCAGGAGCGTGAACGCGTGGGCGGCCGTCCCGATCGTGTGCAGCCCGTACCGCCGGCCGGCCTCGAGGTTCGAGGTCCCGTCGAACCCGGCCACGACGGCGGCGCGGGCGGCCGCGACCGCCGCGTCCTCGTGCGCGCGGCGGCTGCCCATCTCCAGGCAGGGGCGGCCGATCGCGGCCTGGGTCATCCGGGACGCGGCGGAGGCGACGGCCGAGTCGTAGTTGAGGATCGAGAGGATGAGCGTCTCGAGGACGACGGCGTCGGCGAAGGTGCCGGACGCCTGGAGGATCGGCGAGCCGGGGAAGTACAGCTCGCCCTCGGCGTAGCCCGTGATGTCGCCGCGGAAGGTGTACTCCCGCAGGTACTCGAGCATCCGGTCGCTGACGATCCCCTCGGCGGCGATCCAGTCGAGGGCCGGGCCGTCGAACCGGAACGACTCGATCGCCTCGAGCAGCCGCCCCGTCCCCGCGACCACGCCGTAGCGCCGGCCGGACGGCAGGCGGCGCGCGAAGACCTCGAAGACGCAGGCGCGGTCGGCGGTGCCGTCCGCCAGGGCCGCGTCGATCATGGTGAGCTCGTAGCGATCCGTGAGAAGAGCGGTGCTGGCACGCATGGTGGCAAGCCTAGGGCGTGCCGGAGAACCCGCCTCGCGGCGGCTCAGCCGTGCCGGAACCGGACGCCGCCGGACTCGGGGTAGCCCCAGCGCAGCCCGCCCGAGCTGACCACGAGGCAGGCGCCGCACTCCAGGCAGGCGGCCTCGTCGGCCACGACCAGCTCCTCGTCCGTCTCGCGCGAGCGCGAGACGCGGTAGACGCCGGCCGGGCAGACGGCGATGACGGCGGCCGTCTCCGGGCTGCGCGGGTCCATCGCGCTCGTGTCGATGTGCGGGGTGGCGGCGTCGAACGCCGTCGCCCCGAGCAGCACGTTGAGCGCCGGTGCGCCCGGACGCCCCGCGTCCCGGGCCTCGCCGCCGACCTCCTCGCTCACGCCGACCTCCAGATCCGCCGGGCGTCGCCCAGCCACGTCCGCCAGCCCTGCCGCCGCAGCGCCCGGCGCAGCGCGACGCGGAGCGGGACGGTGTCCGAGCCGTCGATCGTGTAGGTCGCGCGCAGGACGTCGCGCGCGGTCTCGCCCCACGGCCCGTACGGGCCGCGCCGGTCGAGCAGGTCGGGCATGCCGGCGTGCGCCGCGAGGTCGCGGTAGGCGCTCGAGGCCGTCAGCAGCTCCTGGTAGGCGAGCGTCGCGTCCGGGTCGCCGGCCGCGACGGCGTCGGCGATCACGTCGCCCGCCGCGAGGCCGGACGTGATCGCGAGGTCCATCCCGCGCAGGACGAGGCCCGAGTTGAGCGTGAGCCCCGCGGCGTCGCCGACGACGACGCAGCCCGGCCACGCGACGGTCCCGACCATCGCCGCGCCGCCCTCGGCCACGAGGTGCGAGCCGTACTCCAGCACCTCGGCGTCCGCGACGTAGCGCTGCAGACCCGGGTGGGTCAGCAGGTGCGTGAACACCTCGCGGGCCGTGCGTCCGGACGCGACGAGGTCGTCGAGCCGCAGCACGACCCCGAGCGAGAGCGACTCCCGGTTCGTGTAGAGGAAGGCGCCGCCCGCGACGCCGAGCGTGGCGTCGCCGATGATCGCGTGCGCCGCGCCCTCGTCGCCGGCCACGCCGAACCGGTCGGCGATCCGCCGCGGGTCCAGCCCGAGGACCGCCTTGACGCCGACGGCGACGTCCCGCGCCGCCGGCTCGCCGCGCAGGCCGGCGCCGCGCGCGAGGAAGGAGTTGACGCCGTCGGCGAGGACGACGGCGGTGGAGCGCATGACCTGACCGCCCGCCACGACCCCGACGACCCGGCGGCCGCCGGGAGCCTCGGGCGCCTCCGCGACGGCGAGCGCCTCGACCAGCATCCCCGGCATCGGGAACGCGCCGGCGGCCTCGGCCCGCCCGGCGAGCCACGGGTCGAACCGCGCGCGCAGCACCGTCGCCGCGTTGGGCGCGCCGGCCGCCCCCCGGGCGGGCGGTCCGGCGAGCGAGGAGTCGGCGTAGTCGAGGGAGACCGCGGCGTCGGCGGTGAGCAGCGTCGTCACGTTCCGCGTCACCACGCGCTCCAGCGGGGCCTCGCGCCAGGCGTCGCCCACCGCGCAGACGAGCGCGTCCAGGTAGAGCACGCCGCCGGAGAGGTTCTTCGCCCCGGGCGTCTCGGCGCGCTCGACCAGCGCGACGTCGAGCCCCCGCTCGGCGAGCCGGAGGGCGGCGCTCGCCCCGGCGGGACCGGCACCGACGACCACGACGTCGACGTCGGGGGCGCCGTCGAGCGGGACGACGACGGGCGCTGCGGGCATCCCACCAGGGTAGTGGCGTCCCCCGCGCCGAGCTCGACCCCACCGCGCCGGACGGCGGTCCCGACGCCGACCCCGCGGCGAGCCCGGCGATGCGTAGGGTGGAGGCATGGCCACCGCCGCGCCCTCGCTCGCACCGGCGAGCCGGACGCGCCCGGACGCCCGGCAGCAGCCCGCCCGGCCCTGGCGCACCGTCGTGTGGAACGACCCCGTCAACCTCATGAGCTACGTCAGCTACGTCTTCCGCAGCCACTTCGGGTACTCGGCCGAGCGGGCGGACGAGCTCATGCTGGCCGTCCACCGCGAGGGTCGCGCCGTCGTCTCGACGGGCAGCCGCGAGCGCATGGAGGCGGACGTCGAGGCCATGCACGGCTACGGCCTGTGGGCCACCCTCGAGCAGGAGACCTGAGTGCGCGCCTTCCGCCGGTCCCGGGACGGCTACACCGCCCGGCTCGACGCCACCGAGCGCACGATCGTGGCGCGGACCGTCGCCGACGTCGCGGCGCTCCTCGGCTTCCCCGTCGACGGGCCCGAGCCCGCGTCGTGGCGCCACCCGGCCGATCCGCGCGCCGACGGCGGCCCGGCGGTCGGGTCGCTGGACACGCACGACGACGACGCGCTGCCGCCCCAGGACCCGGCCCTCATGCGCCTGCTGCCGCCCGCCAGCGAGGACCAGGAGATCGCCGGGGAACTGCGCCGGCTGAGCGAGGCGTCCGTCCGCACGGCCAAGGCGCAGCGGCTGCACGCCGTCTGGCACGCCCTGCGCGCGCCGGGGGAGAAGCTCGTCGTGCCCCTCGACCGGGCGATGGAGTGGGCCGGCGCGCTCACCGACGTGCGGCTCGTGCTCGCCGAGCGGCTCGGGATCGAGGACGAGGAGGACGCGGCCCGGCTCGACCGGGTGGCCCTCGCGGGTCCGGACGAGGTGAGCCGCGCGCTGGCGACGCTCTACCTCGCGCTGTCCTGGCTCCAGGAGTCGCTCCTGGAGGCCATGCTGCGTGATCTTCCCGACACCGGGGCCGAATAGGGCCTCCGCGGACGCTCGATGTCGGTGCCCCGGCCTAGCCTGTGGGGCATGCGTGAGCGTCCCATCGGCATCTTCGACTCCGGCGTCGGCGGCCTGACCGTCGCGCGCGCGGTGCTCGACCAGCTTCCGAACGAGGAGGTGCGCTACCTCGGGGACACGGCGCGGGCGCCGTACGGGCCGCGGCCGATCGCGCAGGTGCGCGCGTACTCGCTCGAGATGCTCGACCACCTCGTCGACTCCGGCGTCAAGGCCCTCGTCATCGCGTGCAACTCGGCGTCCTCGGCGATGCTGCGGGACGCGCGCGAGCGCTACGAGCCGGCCGGCATCCCGGTCCTCGAGGTCATCAACCCCGCCGTGCGCCGCGCCGTCGCGGCGACGAGGTCGGGCCGGGTCGGCGTCATCGGGACGCGGGCCACCATCTCCTCCCGCTCCTACGAGGACGCGTTCGCGGCTGCGCCGCACCTGGAGATCCTCACCCGGGCGTGCCCGGCGTTCGTCGAGTTCGTCGAGAGCGGCGTCACCTCCGGCCGCGACGTCATCGCGGCCGCCGAGGAGTACCTGACGCCGCTGCGGGACGCCGGCGTCGACACGCTCGTCCTCGGCTGCACCCACTACCCGCTGCTCACCGGCGCGCTGTCCTACGTCATGGGCGAGGGCGTCACGCTCGTCTCCTCGGCCGAGGAGACGGCGAAGGACCTGTACCGCACGCTCGTGCGGGAGGACCTGCTGCGCACGGCAGCGGCGCCGCCGCGGCACGAGTTCCTCGCGACGGGGGACACCGCGTCCTTCCGGACGCTCGCGCGGCGCTTCCTCGGCCCCGAGGTGCCGGACGTGCACGACGCCACCGGCGTCACGGGCGAGATCCCGCGCGTGCGGGCAGCCGTGGCCGCGGGCGACGACGCCGCGGGCGCCGCGCCGCGGGAGGTGCGCGCGTGAGGCTCACGGTCCTCGGGTGCACCGGCTCGATGCCCGGCCCCGACTCGCCCGCGTCCGGCTACCTGCTCCGCAGCCGGAGCACGACCGACGCGTCCGGGACGGCCGTCGTCCTCGACCTCGGGTCGGGGACGTTCGGCCCGCTCCAGGCCCAGCTCGCCCCGCACGAGCTCGACGCCGTGATCCTGTCCCACCTCCACCCCGACCACTGCGCCGACGTGTCGGCGTTCGCCGTCTGGCTGCGCTACGGGCCGGGCACCGGCGCCGGGCGCCTGCGCGTGCTCGGCCCGGAGGGAACGGCTGACAAGCTCGCCAGGTTCGCCGACCTCACGCCGCGGGAGGTCGAGGAGACCTTCGAGGTCGAGGTGCTGCGCGACGGCGTCGCCGTCCAGGTGGGCGAGCTGCACGTCGTGCCGCACGCCGTCCTGCACCCGGTGCCGGCCTTCGGGTTCCGGGTCACGGGCCCGACGGGCACGGTCCTCGGCTACACCGGGGACACCGACCTGTGCGAGGGCGCCGCGGCGCTGGCCCGCGGGGTCGACCTGCTGCTGGCCGAGGCCGCGTTCCCGGAGACGGAGCAGCTGCGGGGCCTGCACCTCACCGGGTCGCGGGCCGGCGGTCTCGCGCGCGACGCCGGGGTGGGGCGGCTCGTCCTGACCCACGTCCAGCCGTGGGCGGACTCCGAGCTCACCCGCGCCGCCGCCGCCGGCCTGTTCGCGGGCCCGGTCGAGCTGGCGCGCTCGGGGGCCGGCTACACGATCTGAGCCCCGTCCCCGGCCGGCAGCCGGGAGGGGAGTAGGGTCCGAGTGGTGAGATTCACGTCCGGATGATGGTCGGATGGTGATCCGGGAAACGCCGTGGTGACGCGGGGCGGCTAGCCTGCCCTGGGCAAGGTGCCCCGGCAGGAAGGTGACAGATGAGCGACGAGACGCGCGCCAGCGCAGCTCCGGCCATGCCAGAGGAGCTCCGCTCCGACGTCCGCCAGCTCGGGCAGCTCCTGGGCATCGTGCTCACGGAGTCGGGCGGCGAGAGCCTCCTCGAGGACGTCGAGCGGCTGCGGGCCCTCACCATCGAGGCCTACCAGGGCGACGAGGCGTCGCTCGCGCGAGCCGAGGAGCTCGTCGAATCGTTCACGTTCGAGCGCGCCGCCGAGGTGGCGCGCGCGTTCACGGCGTACTTCCACCTGGCCAACCTCGCCGAGGAGCACCACCGCGTCCGCATGCTCCGGGCGCGCGACTTCTCCAGCCCGGAGGGCATCCTGCCCGCGGTCGACACGCTGCCGGGCGCGGTCTCCCAGCTGCGCGCCGAGGTGGGGGCCGAGGAGGCGATGCGTCGGCTGGCCGCGCTCGAGTTCCGCCCGGTTCTCACCGCGCACCCGACCGAGGCGCGCCGCCGCGCCGTCTCCGGTGCCATCACCCGCATCTCGCGCCTGCTCACGGAGCAGGACGACCCGCGCGCGAACGAGGCGGAGCTGCGCGAGATCCGCCGCCAGCTCCTCGCCGAGATCGACGTGCTGTGGCGCACCGCCCCGGTCCGCCAGGACCGCCCGACGCCGCTGGACGAGGTCCGCACGGCGATGAGCGTGTTCGACCGGACCCTGTTCGAGCAGATCCCGCTCGTCTACCGCGCGCTCGACATGGCGCTCCAGCCGGGCCGGTCCGGCACCGTCCCGCCGATCGCCCCGGCGTTCGTCCGGTTCGGGACGTGGATCGGCGGCGACCGGGACGGCAACCCCAACGTCACGGCGAAGATCACCCGGGAGGCGTCGATCATCGCCGCCGAGCACGTCCTGCTCGGCCTGTCCAAGCACGCGACGCGGATCGGCCGCGAGCTCACGCTCGACGCCGCGACCACGCCCCCGTCGCGCGCCCTGCTGGACCTGCGCGAGCGCCACCGCGACCTGTCCGAGGACCTGTCGGCCGAGGTGGAGAAGCGCTCGCCGAGCGAGCCGCACCGCCAGGTCATGCTGTTCCTCGCCGGACGCCTCGAGGCGACCCGCACGCGCGACGCCGACCTGGCCTACTCCTCGCCGGAGGAGTTCCTCGACGACCTGCGGACCGTCCAGGCCTCGCTCGCGGCCGCCGGCGACAGCCGCAGCGCCTACGGCCAGCTCCAGCACCTGATCTGGCAGGCCGAGTCGTTCGGGTTCCACCTGGCCGAGTTGGAGGTGCGCCAGCACTCGCAGGTCCACGCCGAGACGCTCGCCGAGATCGAGGAGAAGGGGCTGGACGGCGACCTGTCCGACCGCTCCCGCGAGGTGCTCGAGACGTTCCGGATCGTCGGGCGCATCCAGCGCCGGTTCGGCCCCTACGCCGCGCGCCGCTACATCGTCTCGTTCACGCAGCGTCCCGAGGACCTGGCCGCCGTCTACCGGCTCGCCGAGCTCGCGTCGAACGGGAGCCAGCCCCCCGTCATCGACGCCATCCCGCTGTTCGAGACGTTCGACGACCTCGGCAACTCCGTCGACATCCTCGACGCGATGCTCGGGGACGCCCACGTCCAGGAGCGGCTCGCGGCCACCGGCCGCAAGGTCGAGGTCATGCTCGGCTACTCCGACTCCTCCAAGGACGTCGGCCCGGTCTCGGCGATCCTCGCGCTCTACGACGCCCAGGCCCGCATCGCGAGCTGGGCGAAGGACAACGACATCGAGCTGACGCTCTTCCACGGCCGCGGCGGCGCCCTCGGGCGCGGCGGCGGCCCGGCCAACCGCGCCGTGCTCGGCCAGCCGCCGCACTCGGTCGACGGCCGGTTCAAGCTGACCGAGCAGGGCGAGGTCATCTTCGCCCGGTACGGCAACCCGGACATCGCCTCCCGGCACATCGACCAGGTCGGCGCCGCGACGCTCATGTCGTCCGCACCGTCGATCGAGCGGCGCAACTCCGAGGCGGCCGAGCGGTTCGCCGGCGTCGCCGAGGTCATGGACCGCGTCTCCCGCGGCCGGTTCTACGAGCTCGTGCGCTCCGACGGCTTCCCCCAGTGGTTCGCCCAGGTGACCCCGCTGGAGGAGGTCGGGCTGCTCGCGCTCGGCTCCCGCCCGGCCAAGCGGGGCCTGTCGGTCGACTCGCTCGAGGACCTGCGCGCCATCCCGTGGGTGTTCTCCTGGACGCAGGCGCGGATCAACCTCGCGGGCTGGTTCGGCCTCGGCTCGGCGCTCGCCGCCGTCGGCGATCTCGAGACGCTGCGCGACGCCTACCGCGAGTGGCCGCTGTTCTCGACCATGCTCGACAACGTCGAGATGTCGCTGGCGAAGACCGACGAGCGGATCGCGCGTCGCTACCTCGCGCTCGGCGACCGCGACGACCTGGCCCGGCTCGTGCTCGACGAGCTCGCCCTCACGCGCGAGTGGGTGCTCGCCGCGACCGGCCACAGCCGGCCGCTGGAGAGCTCCAAGGTCCTCGGCCGCGCCGTCCAGCTCCGCTCCCCGTACGTCGACGCGCTCTCGCTCATCCAGCTGCGCGCGCTGCGCCGGCTGCGCGCTGGCGTGAGCGACGACGAGCTCGCGCAGGCGCGCCAGCTCATGCTGCTGTCCGTCAACGGGATCGCCGCCGGCCTGCAGAACACCGGCTGACCCGGACGCATCGCCGGGAACGGCCCCCGTCCCGGTGACCCGACGGTCACCGGGACGGGGGCCGTTCCCGCACCCGGGGGCGCCCGGGGCACCGCCGGGACGGGACGGGCGCGCGGCGGGGACGGGCCCGGCGCGCGGGCCGGTGGACGCGCAACGGGCCGGGGCCGGGGTGCCCGTAGCCTTGAGGCATGACCTCGACCCCCTCCCCGTCCTCCGGCGCGCCCGCGCGCGCCGACGGCCGCACCCCCGACCAGCTCCGCCCGATCCGGATCACCCGCGGCTGGCTCGACGCCGCCGAGGGCAGCGTCCTCGTGGAGTTCGGCGGGACCCGCGTCCTGTGCGCGGCGTCGTTCACCGCCGGCGTCCCGCGCTGGCGCAAGGGGAGTGGCGAGGGCTGGGTCACCGCCGAGTACGCCATGCTGCCGCGCTCGACGAGCACGCGCAGCGACCGGGAGTCCGTCCGCGGCAAGATCGGCGGCCGCACGCACGAGATCTCCCGGCTGATCGGCCGCTCGCTGCGCGCGATCATCGACGTCTCGGCCCTCGGTGAGAACACGATCGTGCTCGACTGCGACGTGCTCCAGGCCGACGGCGGCACCCGCACCGCCGCGATCACCGGCGCCTACGTCGCGCTCGCCGACGCCATCGCGTGGGGCCAGCGCGAGGGGCACGTGCGGCCGGGACGCGTCCTGACCGACTCGGTCGCGGCCGTGAGCGTCGGGATCATCGACGGCGTGCCGTGCCTCGACCTGCCCTATGTCGAGGACGTGCGGGCCGAGACGGACATGAACGTCGTCGTGACCGGCTCCGGCTCGTTCGTCGAGGTCCAGGGCACGGCCGAGGGCGCCCCGTTCGACCGCGCCGAGCTCGACGCCCTGCTCGACCTCGCCCTCGCCGGGACGGCCGAGCTGACGCGGCTCCAGGCCGAGGCGCTCGCCGCGCCGGTCGCGGGGTTCCGCGCATGACACCGGAGGACGCCGCCGTCGCGCCGCGACTGGTCCTGGCCACCCGGAACGCGCACAAGGTGGCGGAGCTGCGGGCGATCCTCACGGGACCCGACGGCGCGCTGCCGTGGCTCGACCCGGCGGCCGTCGTCGGCGCCGACGCCTTCCCGGAGGTGCCGGACACCGTCGAGGACGGGGTCACGTTCGCCGAGAACGCGCTGCTCAAGGCGCGCGCCCTCGCGGCGGCGACGGGCCTGGTCGCGATCGCCGACGACTCCGGGCTGGCCGTCGACGTGCTCGGCGGCGCTCCCGGGATCTTCTCGGCCCGGTGGAGCGGGCGGCACGGCGACGACCGGGCCAACCTCGAGCTGCTGCTGGCCCAGCTCGGCGACGTCCGGGACGAGCACCGGGCCGCCGGCTTCGTCTGCGCCGCGGCGCTCGTGACGCCGGCGGGGGAGGAGGTCGTGCGCGAGGGCCACCTGCGCGGCACGCTCCTGCGGACCCCGCGCGGCGACGGCGGCTTCGGCTACGACCCGATCCTGCTGCCGGAGGGCGAGACGCGCTCGACGGCGGAGCTGCCGGCCGAGGAGAAGAACGCGATCAGCCACCGCGGCGAGGCGTTCCGCGCGCTCGCGCCCGAGATCGCCCGCGTCCTGAGCGCCTGACGGCGAGGGAGGCAGCGATGGCCGGTCTGCTCGCCGCGCGCGACGTGGCCTTCTCCTACCCCGGCGCGCCGCCGCAGGCACCGCCGGTGCTCGCCGACGTCGGGCTCCGGGTCCGTGCGGGCGACCGGCTCGGCGTCGTCGGCGAGAACGGCTCCGGCAAGTCGACGCTGCTCGGGCTGCTCGCGGGAACGCTCGACCCGACGGCCGGCACGGTGACGCGGCGCGGCGGCCTCGCGCTCGTCGAGCAGGAGCTCAGCCACGCGCCCGACGAGACGGTCGGGGACCTCGCCGCGGCCTCGCTCGCCCGCGTCCGCGAGGCGACGGCCGAGCTGGAGCGCGTCCTCGCCGCCGCGGACGGGACCGACACGCGCCGGCTGGCGGAGGCGCTCGAGCGGTACGAGGCCCTCGCCGCGTGGGACGCCGACCGCCTGCTCGAGGAGGCGCTGACCCGGCTGGGCGCACCGCGCGAGGCCGACCGGCCGCTGGCGCACCTCAGCGTCGGCGAGCGCTACCGGGTCCGTCTCGCCTGCCGGCTCGCCGAGGGGACGGAGCTGCTGCTCCTCGACGAGCCGACGAACCACCTCGACTCCTCGGCGGTCGCCTACCTCACGGCCCGGCTGCGGGCGTGGCCGGGTGGCGTCGTCGTCGTGACCCACGACCGCGCGCTCCTCGACGACGTGGCGACAGCAGTGCTCGACCTCGACCCGACGGTCGACGGCCGGGTCGCCGTCTACGGCGCACGCCGGCGCCGGTCCGGCGAGGGTCCGCGGGTCTTCTCCTACGCCGACTACCGGCACGCGAAGGACGCGGCCCTCGCGCGGTGGCGCAGCCGCTACCGCCGCGAGCAGGAGCGGCTGCGCGAGCTGTGGGAGCAGCGCGACTACGCCTACGAGCACCTGTCGGACGAGTGGCGTCCGCCGAAGGGCTCGCAGAAGCACCGGCGCGGCACGCGCGCCCGGCAGCACGTCAAGGCCGCCGACCGCGCGCACGCCGCGCTGGAGGCGGCGGCCGTCGCGGTGCCGCCACCCCCGCCGGAGCTCCTGCTCCCCGTCCTGCCGTCCGTCGTCGGCCCGGCGGACGACCGGCCCGTCGACGACGCCGCCGACGCCACCGTCGTCGCAGCGCCGCTGCTCGCGCTGCGCGGGGCGGTCGTGCCGGGACGGCTGGACCGGCCCGACCTGGGGGTGGAGCTCGGTCCGGGCGGGCGCCTGCTCGTCGTCGGCCCGAACGGCAGCGGCAAGTCGACGCTCCTGCGGCTGCTCGCGGAGGCCGGGTCGCCGGGCGTGCGGGTCGGCGTGCTCGCCCAGGAGCCGGACTTCGGGCCGGCCGAGGGACTCACGGGGGAGGAGCTGGCGACCCGGCGGATCCTCGCCGCCGTCGAGGCGGGTGTCGTCGACCCCGACCGGCTGGTCCCGCTGACGGCGACCGGGCTCGTCGCTCCCGACCAGCTCGACCGCCCCGTCGGCGAGCTCTCGACCGGTCAGCGTCGCCGGCTCGACCTGGCGCTCGCGCTCATGCTCGCGCCGCACGTGCTCGTGCTCGACGAGCCGACGAACCACCTCGCGGTCGACCTCATGGACGCGCTGACCGAGTGGCTGACCGGCACCCCGGCCGCCGTCGTCGTCGCGACGCACGACCGTCGGATGCGCGCCGACCTCGGGCCGGACGGCGCGGCCTGGCCGACCCTCGACCTCGCCTGACCGGTCTCCTAGGACCCGGTGCGGGGCGCAGCAGCTCCCCGCACGGGGTCAGGCGGCGGCGGCGCCCATCATCGCGGCGAGCGCGCGGTGCGTCGCCAGCGCGAGCGGCTCGGCCTCGAGGACCCGCGCCGCGCGCCGGCGCACGACGCGCGGGCTGGTCGAGCAGGTCGCCGGCGCGTGCGTCCGGACGATGCGGTGGACGAGCTGCGTCGAGACGGCGGCCGCCGCCACGAGCGCCGCCGTGCCGGGATCGACGGTCTCGTCGACCACGTCCCCGCACAGCGCGGTGAGGACGGGCGCGACGACGAGGCGCTGGACCTCCGGGTCCGGGAACCAGCGCTCGCGGGCGAGGCCGCCCCGGGGCTCGCGGCGCAGCACGCCGTCGGCGGCGAGCAGCTCGAGGAGGGGTCGGCGCAGGTCGACCGCCCCGCCGGACCAGGTCGACAGCGCGAGCCGGTTGACCGCGGACTGGACCGTGCGGCCGTCGCAGCCGTCGACGACGGCCGCGAGCAGCCCGTCCGACGCGGTCTCCGGCGTGCGGCGCAGGACGGTGTGGCGACCGTCGAAGGCGGTGACGAGGAGGCCGGCCCGCTCGGCGTCGATCATCGTGGCGGCGACGAGGGCCGGACGCAGCTGCTGGTGGACGACGAGGGTGCGCCCCCTGGAGTCGATGCTCGCGACCAGGAGGCGGGCCGCCGTGAGGCTCGCGAGCGTCCCGTCGGTCGTGCGGTCCGTCGTCTCGGGGGTCGCCGTCGTCGTCATCGTGCCCGTCCCTTCGCTGTCCGGTGTCTCCATGACACCAGCGCGCGAGGTCGAGCGGATCCCCCGGCGGGGTGGGATGTCGCGCCGCCGGGTCCCCCGCAGGGAGGAGCCGGCCTTCCGCCGGGTCGGGGACCGGGAGGGGAGAGGCCCTAGGGGAGCGCCCCGAGGTGCGCGATCGCCGCGACGACGAGCTGCCCGTGTCCCGACACGCACTCGCTCTGCACGACGGGGTCCATCGCCTCGGCCGGGGTGAGCCAGGCGAGCTGGAGGGCGTCGGCCTGGGGCGCGACGTCGCCGTCGACCGGGACCACGTACGCGAGCGACACCGCGTGCTGCCGCGGGTCGTGGTGGGCGCCGGGGACCACCGTCGGGAAGTACTCCGTCACCGTGAACGGGACCGGCGAGCCGGGGACGCGCGGCAGCGACATCGGGCCGAGGTCCTTCTCGACGTGGCGCGTGATGGCGTGCCGGATCGACTCGTGCAGGAGCACGCGGCCGGAGATGACGGTGCGCCACAGACCGCCCTCGCGCGGGCTGCGCAGCAGCAGCCCGACGCGTTCGAGCCGGCCGTCGGCGTCGAGCCGCACGGGCACGACGTCGACGTAGACCATCGGCACCTTGCGGCGCACGAAGTCGAGGTTCTCGGGGGAGAGCCAGGGGCCCAGGTCATCGGTGCGGACGTCGCTCACGGGCCAATCCTGCCAGCCGCGTCGCCGGGGTGCTGGGCCGACGGCTCGGGGTCGTCCGGGCGGTGACGCAGGTGGATGCGGTGCGCGATGCTCCACGGCACGACGAGCCAGAGCCCGAGCAGGGCGGCGGCGGCCACGACGCCGATCGCGATGCCGGCGGCGCGGGAGACGACGACGTCGAACGCGAGCATCGCCGTTCCCGTGACGACGAGGGCGAGGAGCACCAGCGCGAGCCGGGCCAGCCGGTCGCTCACGAGGACGAGCGGTCGCTTGTAGCCGCGGCGGAACAGCGCGCGGTGGATGCTCACCGGCGCGATGAGGATGCCGGTCGTGAGCACGGCGAGCGCCACGAGCACGAGGTAGAGCACGCGCTGGTAGGCGTCGAGGTCGGCGAACCTCGCCTGGAACGGCAGCGTGAGCAGGAACCCGGTGAGGAGCTGCACACCGGTCTGCATGACGCGCAGCTCCTGGAGCAGCTCGTCGAAGTTGCGGTTGGTGCGCTCCGCCTCGTTCTCGGGTGGCGGCGGGGAGTCACCGGGTGGGATCACGGTCGGCATGCGGGACCTCCTTCGTTACCCCTAGCCTGGCCCCTGTGTGGTGGATCCTGCGAGCCCCGGCGGCTCGTGTCACGGGTGAGTGGGACGTCGACGCCGATGCGCGGCGTCGCGAGCTCACCTCCGTCGCCAACGACGGGATCATCTCCTCCGCCGCGATCGTCCAGGGCCTCGCGTCCGCCGGCGCGACCGGGGTCGAGGCCATGGTCGGTGTCGTCGCCCTCATGGCCGTCGGCATGCTCACGACGGCCGGCACCGCGCTGAGCGAGGCGACGGCCGAGCGCAACAGCCAGCTCGCGATCGTCGAGTCGGAGCGGGCGCTGCTGGAGCTCTCGCCCGAGGAGGAGTTCGAGGAGCTGGTGACGCTCTACGAGCGCAAGGGGCTCAGCGGCCCGACCGCGCGGCGGGTGGCACGGGAGCTGACCGACCGCGACGCGCTCGCGGCCCAGCTCGACGCCGAGTTCGACCTCGACGACGTGGCCCCGGCGCGCTGGCCGTGGGTGTTCGCCGGTCGGAGCGCGCTCGCGTTCCTCCTCGGCAGCCTCGGACCGCTGCTCGTCCTGCTCGTGACGCCGGGCTGGGCGCGCGGGGAGGTGACGGTCGCGGCCGTCGCGCTCTCGCTCGTCATCTCGGGGTTCATCGGGTCGCGCAGCGAGCACACGAGCGCGTGGGTCTCCATCGCGCGGACGGTGGTGATCGGGTTCGTCGTGCTCGGCATCTCGACGCTGGCGGGCACGCTCGTCATGTTCTAGCCGCGCGGCTACTGCAGCGACGAGGTGAGACGGAAGACGCCGTCGAGGAACGTCCGCGACCGTGGCTCGCGCCGCCACTCCTCGAGGGTCAGCTCGCGCGAGAGCTCCCGGTAGCTCGCCTCGACCTCGCGCATGCCCGCGACGAAGGACGCGCCGCGCACGAGCATCGTGATCTCGAAGTTGAGGACGAACGAGCGGATGTCGAGGTTGCTCGAGCCGATGACGGCCACGTCGTCGTCGATCGACAGGTGTTTCGCGTGCAGGATGTACGGGCTCGGGTAGAGGAAGATCCGCACGCCGGCGCGCAGCAGGGCGTCGTAGTAGGAGCGCTGCGCGTGCCAGACCGGCCCCTGGTCGCCCACCTCGGACACGAACAGCTCGACGTCGAGCCCGCGCAGCCGCGCGGAGGTGATGGCGAGCATCATCGCCTCGTCCGGCACGAAGTACGGGCTCGTGATGATGACCCGCTCCTGCGCCGACGCGACGAGCCCGAGGAACAGCCGCAGGTTGTTCTCGTGCTCGTAGGACGGCCCGCTCGGGATGATCTGGCAGACGAGCGCGTCGGCCCCCGGCGCCTCGTCGAGGAGCTCGGCCGCCGGGACGTGCCGGTCGGCGTCGAGTCCCTCGCCCGTCTCGGCGTACCAGTCGGAGAGGAACACGGCGTTGACCGCCGCGACGACCGGGCCGGTGACGCGGGTCGTGAGCTCCTGCCACTGCAGCCCGCGGCGCTCGTTCGACCGCTTGTTGTAGGCGCGGTCGACGAGGTTCTGCGAGCCGGTGTGCGCGACCCGGCCGTCGACGACGACAAGCTTGCGGTGGTTGCGCAGGTCGGGCCGCTGGTAGCGGCGCTTGAGCGGTTGGACGGGCAGCATGTAGCGCCAGTCGACGCCGATCCGGTCCAGCTCGGCGATGGTCGCGCGGTGGACCGACTGGCTGCGCGAGGGGATGTGGTCCATGAGGAGGCGGACGGGGACGCCGCGCTGCACGGCCCGCTCCATCGCGGCGAAGAAGCCGCGGGTGGTCCGGTCGAACCCGACGACGAAGTACTCGACGTGCACGAACCGCTCGGCCGCGTCGATGTCGTGCGCCGCGCGGTCGATGGAGGCCTGGTAGTCGTCGATCAGCTCCGCGTGGTTCCCGCCGGACACGGGCATCGCCCCGAGCGCCTGGTTCTGCTCGGTGAGGCCGCGGAACCACCGCGGCCAGGTGCCGGGATCGACGCCCAGACCCTCGGGGACGTTCTCGCGGATCACCCGGTTGATCGCGACCTGCCGCTCGCGCCGCCTGCGCGGCAGCTTCTCGTTGCCGATGACGAGGAACAGGATGCCCCCGACGACGGGGACGAGGAAGATCGTCAGCAGCCAGGCCATCGCGGCCGACGGCGTCCGGTTGCGGGGGATGAGCACGAGCGCGGTGATCCGGATCGCGAGGTCGAGGAGGATGACGGCGACGCCGACGTTGACGCCGGTCTCGAGGCTCATGGGGTCGAGTTGTACCAGTCCGGCACGGAGCGAGCCACCGCCGTCCGCTGGTCAGGCGGACGACGGTGGCTCGGTCGGCGGTGGGAGGCTGCGGACGGTGGGGGAGCCGCGACCTAGGCGTCCGCGTCCCGCTCGGTGTCGGCGGCGTCCGTCGCGGCGGCGCTCTGCTCGGCGGCCCAGGCCGCGACGCGCGCCGCGCTCTCGGTCTCGGAGAGGTCCTCGACGCGGGTCATGATCGACCACCGCACGCCGAACGGGTCGCGGATCGAGGCGAACCGGTCGCCCGAGACGAACGTGCCCGCGGGCTCGCGGACCGTCGCGCCCGCGGCGACCGCGCGCTCGACGACGGCGTCGACGTCGGGGCAGTAGAGGCCGATCGAGTAGCAGTCGTCGTCGCCGTCCGGCGGCGGGACGAGGCCGAAGGCGGGGTTCGGCTCGCCGAGCTGGAGGTGGCCGGAGCCGAGGTCGAGGTCGGCGTGGGCCACGACGCCGCCCATCTCGGTGACGTCGACGACCCGGGCGCCGAACACGTCGCGGTAGAACGCGATCGCGCCGGCGGCGTCGACGACGGAGATGAACGGGGTCAGGCTGGTGAGGCCGTGCGGGATCCCGTCGGTCGTGTGCTCGCCGGTCACGCCGCTGGTCGGGGTGCTGGGCTCGGGGCTGGTCGTCTCGCTCATGCCCCGACGCTAGGACCGGGGGAGCCGGGGTGGCTTGTAGATTCGCGACGGAGCCGTCGAGGCGGCCAGCGAGCGAGGAGGTACCGCGTGGTCGATCCGGTCCAGCCGCACGACCCGCGCGGCATCCTCTACCCGACGCGGCTGCCGACCTTCCACCGGGTGCCGGCGCCGCCGGGGCTCGGCGACCTCGTGCGGTGGTTCTGGATCCCCGAGTGGCGCCTCGCCCCCGGGCGGACCTCGCGGCAGAGCGTCCTGCCGTTCCCCGCCTCGAACCTCGTCGTCGAGCCCGACGGGGTCACGCTGGCCGGGCCGACGACGCGGGTCTCGCACCGGGACCTCACGGGCGCGGGGTGGGCGGTCGGCGCCCTGCTGCGCCCGGCGGCGGTGGCGTCGCTGTGCCCGGACGGTCCGCGCGCCGTCCGGGACGCCGAGGTCGCCGTCGCGGCCCCCGAGCTGCGCGCGGCGGTCGCGGCCGTCATGGCGGGCGGTCGATCGGACGAGGACGAGGACGCCGGCGCCGGCGCTGCGCGGCGGCGGGCGGCCGTCGCGGCGTTCGCCGGCTGGCTCGCCGACCACGTCGAGCCGCCCGGCGCGCGGGCGCTCCTCGCCAACCGGCTCGAGGACCTGGTCGCCGCCGACCGCTCGGTCACGCAGGTCGAGCAGGCGGCGGCCGGGCTCGGGGTCTCCGTCCGCGCGGTGCAGCGGCTCGCCGAGCGCTACGTCGGACTGCCGCCGCTCGCGGTCATCCGCCGCTACCGGCTCCAGGAGGCGGCCCAGCGCCTGCGGGACGAGCCGGGGGTGACGATCGCCGACGTGGCCGCCGAGCTCGGGTACGCCGACCAGGCCCACCTCAGCCACGACTTCCGCAGCGTCCTCGGTCTCCCGCCGAGCGCCTACCGCGGGGATGCCGGCCGCACGGACTGACGCGTCCTCCCGCGCAGGAGCGCTCGGCCGGGGGCCGGACCCGGGTCGGCCGGACGGCCCGCCCGCGTCCGCTCGCGACGTGCGCCCAGCGACCCGCGCGGTCCGGCCGACCCGACGCGCCCTGTCCGACGCGCCCCCGGCCTCCCTCCGGACCGTCGTCCCGCGTTCTCCGCCCGACCATCGCGACGCACGAATTGAGAATGGTTCTCGTTATGGTTAAGGTGGGCGTGAGACCGACCCGAGGAGTCGGCCGGGTCCCGTCCGTCGGCTGACGGACGTCGACCACACCCGCCTGACCCACCTCCGGCCCGCGCGTCGTCGACGCTCGGCCGAACCCTGCTGCGCCGTCGGCGCTGGAAAGTAGAGATCACCCGTGACGAACTCACCCCTCGAACGCCGGGGGGCGCGGCGACGGTTCGGACCCGTCGTGGCGCTCGCCGGCATCGTGAGCCTGCTGGGCTCGGCGGTCCTGACGGCCGTCCCCGCCCTCGCCGACGAGCGTCCGCTCACCCTCGACCATGGACACGTCGACGCCTTCAACCTGGCCCTCGAGAACGGCCAGCCCGTCCTCAACCTCAAGGAGGACGTGACGGGAAGCCACGTCACCCACCCGCCCGAGGAGGTCAACCTCGTCGTCAAGGACGCGGCTCTCACGCAGTTCCCGGGCGACGCCTCCTACGCGGCGTACTTCCCGGAGGAGCTGCTCGGCACGTCGGCCTACTACCTGCCGCTCACCCAGGACCCCAACCTCCTCTGGCCCGGCTGGGACAGCCTCCCCCTCGGCTCGCCGTGGAACGACGTCGACATCCACGTCACGGACATCGACGGTCCGGGCGACGTCTTCCTGTGGTCGCAGGGCTCGTTCGGCGGTAAGCAGCCCCTGCTCACCGGCGGCGGCTACCAGCTGCCCGGCACGATCCACCAGAGCGCGCTGGCCCACGTCCACGCCAACTGGGCCTTCACCCAGCCCGGCGAGTACCTCGTGACGGCCCACGCGGTGGTGTCCGCCACCTCGACGGGCGCCTCGGCGACGACGAACGAGGCGACCTACCTCTTCACGGTCGGCACCCAGGCACCGCCGACCGCCGTCACGGTCGAGGGCCTGGCGAACCCCTACCTCCCCGGCGCCACCGTGCAGCTCGTCGCCCGGCCCGACGTCCCCCTGAAGAACGCGACCTACCGCTGGGAGGCGTCGTTCGACGGGGTGACCTGGGCCGAGGTCCCCGGCCAGAGCGCCGAGGCCTACGCCGCCATGGTGCAGGACGGGCAGCAGCTGCGCTCCGTGGTCACCGCGCGCGGTGCGACGGTGGTGTCCGAGCCGGTGACGACGACCGAGCTGGCGGCCGGCAGCGTCACCATCCAGGGGCTGAGCAACCCGTACCTGCCCGGCGCGCCGGTCGAGCTCACCGCCGTCACGGACGCGCAGGTGCCCGGGGCGACCTACCGGTGGGAGACGTCGAGCGACGGCGCCACCTGGACGACGCTCCAGGACGGCGCCTCGGCCTCGGTCGAGCTGCCGGCGGTGGACGGCGAGCTGGTCCGCGTCTCCCACGTCTCCGGGGAGCGCACCGTCACCTCCGAGCCGGTGGTCGTCGAGCTGGTCGACCTGCCGACGACGCTGACGCTCACCGGCCTGGCCGACTCCTACGCGCCCGGCGAGGACGTCGTCATCGAGGCCAAGCCCGACGTCCTGGTGGACGGCGGCGTCTTCGCCTGGGAGACCTCGGTCGACGGCGCGACGTGGGAGGTCGTCGCCGGTGCGGCCGGTTCCGTCCTCACCCTCCCCGCCGTCGCCGACCAGCAGGTTCGCGCCACCTACACCGGCTACGGCCAGACCGTCGTCTCCGACCCGGTCACCGTCACGGTCGCGGCTCCGATCCCGACGTCCGTGTCGATCGCGGGCCTGAAGACCTCTTACGCGGCCGATGAGACCGTCGAGCTCACCGCGACGCTCGACATGGCTGCCGAGGGGGCGACGTACGCGTGGGAGACCTCGGCCGACGGCGTCGCCTGGCGGGGCGTCGCGGACCGGACCGGTCCGTCGCTCGCGGTGCCGGCCGTTGACGGTCAGCGCATCCGGGTGACGGCGAGCGGCGCCGGGTGGAGCCTCACGTCGCCCCCGGTCGTCGTGTCCGTCGCCCCGAGCGCGCCCGAGCAGCCCACCACCGTCTCGATCACGGGCCTGGAGTCCTCCTACGCACCGGGCGACACGGTGCGCCTCACCGCGACGACCGACCGTCCCGCCGAGGACGCGCGCTACGCCTGGCAGGAGTGGACCGAGCTGGTCGGCTCCTCCGCCTGGGTCGACGTCCCGGGTCGGACCGGGGCGACCTACTCCGGAGCGGCGACGGACGGCCAGCGGCTCCGCGTCGTCGTCACCGTCGGCGACGCGACCCTGACCTCCGAGCCCGTCACCGTCGTGGTCACCCGGACCCCGCCGGGACAGTGCTGGGCGCTGGACCTCGACCACGGCCACGTCGACGCGTTCAACGTCCGGCTCGGCGGCACCGACGGCGTCCCGACGCTGACGCTCAAGGAGGACGTGACCGGGCAGCACGTCCAGCACGCCCCCGAGGACGTCAACCTCGTCGTCAAGGAGTCGGCGCGCACGACGCTGCCCGCCGTCGCCGGCGTCCCGGAGCAGCTGCACGGCGCCACCGCCTACTACCTGCCGCTGACGCAGGACCCCGATCTCCTCTGGCCCGGCTGGGACAGCCTCGAGCTGGCCCCGGGCGGCTGGGAGACGGTTGACATCGACGTCTCGGCGATCGAGGGGCCCGGCCAGGTGTACCTGTGGTCGAGCGGCGGCTTCGGCGGCGCCACCTCGCTGCTGGACGGCGGCGGCTACCAGCTGCCCGGCACGATCCACCAGAGCGCGCTGGCCCACGTGCACGCGAGCTGGGCGTTCACCGAGCCGGGGGCCTACTACCTCACGGTGACCGCCACGGCGCACAGGGCGGGCGGGGTGAGCCACACGACCAACACCGGGACCTACCTGTTCACGGTCGGGGACGCCGACCTGCCCGACGACTACCGCGACTGCACGGCCCCGCCGGCCGTCGACCCGCAGGCTCCGGCCGAGGACGAGCTGACCGAGGCGACGCGCGGCGACGTCACGATCGACCCGTCCCGTGTCCGGGCCGGCGAGCAGGCGACGGTGTCGCTCGGCTCCGACGGTGGCGGCGCGACGGTGGCGGCCTTCCTGCACTCGGACCCGCTGGCGCTGACCGACGGGTGGACGACGGCGGACTCCGACGGCCGGTTCCTCGTCACGGTCCCGCGCTCCGCGGAGCCGGGCGAGCACCGGGTCTCGGTGGTGGACGCGGACAACGAGCTCGTGGGCTGGACCGAGCTCACCGTCCTGCCGGCCCGCGACGAGGACCCGTCGCCGACCGACCCGTCGCCGACCGACCCGCCGACGACCGACCCGCCGACGACCGACCCCGACCCGAGCCCGTCCGGCAGCGGCGGCACGGGCGGCGGTGGCTCCGGCACGACGGGCAAGGAGATCTGCCTCCCGGTCCCCGCGACCGCGGCGACGACCGGCACCACGGGCACCACGCCGTCGGCCACGGGCTCGGTCGTGGTCGGGACGGAGGGCCACTTCGACTTCGGCCCGGTCGTCCAGGACGGCGCGTTCCAGATCCAGGTGAAGGACGACCGGACCGCGCCGCCCGTGTGGCGCGACCCCGACACCGTGGTGTTCGACCTGGGGACGGCGGCGCTGCGCAAGGCCGCGGACATCCCGGCCGAGCTGCAGTTCGTCGCGCCCGCCGGGAAGGACGTCTACATGATCCAGCAGATCCAGGAGGCGGGGGTTCCGTGGCTCGGGTGGAACACCCAGCACGAGACGATCGTCAACGGGCCGGGCTCGAACGGCGTCACGATGCGGCTGGACAAGGTCGAGGGACCCGGTGAGCTCGCCATCTTCCTCAACGGCAACTTCGGCCAGCTCGTGGGCCAGCGGGTCGTGGACACGGTCGGTGGGCCGACCAGCTACACCATCCCGGCCAACACCCACCAGCACGGGAACTGGGTCTTCACCGAGCCCGGGGTCTACGCCGTGACCTTCACCATGTCGGCCGACGGGCAGTCGGACACGGCGACGCTGCGCTTCGCCGTGGGTCAGGCCGACCCAGCGGCGGCCGCCGCCCCCGGTGCGGCGACCGGGACCGGCGCGACGCCGGCGGCGGCGTCGGGCACCCAGGGCCGGACGGCCTCCGGCCAGCCGTGCACGCTGCCCACGACCGGCGTCGACGGTGATCCCGGCGCGCTCGCCGTCATCGGGGTGCTCGCCGTGGTCACCGGGCTCGGTCTCCAGCTCCTCGCTCGCCGGCGGCGCGCGTCGCTCGGACGCGGGCCGGCGGCCTAGCTCAACGGTCGCGGGGGTCGCGCACGCGCGGCCCCCGCGGCGGGAGGCTTCTCATGACAGCACGTTCCACTGCGCCATCCGGGCGCGTGCGGCGGGGGGTCGCCGCCGCGGTGGCGACGTTCGCCGCCGTCTCGATCGCCGGGTGCGCGAGCCCCCGGACCGACGACGGCGGCGAGCGCCCGAGCATCGTGACGACGACCGGGATCCTCGCCGACCTGGCCCAGCACGTCGTCGGCGACCGGATGGACGTCCACTCGCTGGTGCCGCCCGGCGCCGACCCGCACAGCTACGAGCCGTCGCTGCGCGACGTCCGCGACGTGGTCTACGCCGACGCCGCGTTCTCCAACTACCTGCTCCTCGAGGGCCGGGCGATCATCCGGACGCTGGACGCCAACGTCCAGCCCGACGTCCCCAACGTCTCCCTCGCCGAGGAGGCGGTCAAGTACGCCGCCGAGATCATCCCGCTGGTGGAGAACGTCTCGCTCGACACCATCTGGCTCGGCATGCGGGTCAGGGGCACCGGCGAGGACCGCGGCGCCGACCGGACCTCGCAGGTCCGGCTGCGAGCGACCGCCGTCGAGGGCCCGGGCGAGCTCGTCGCCTACCTCACCGAGACCTTCGGGACGCCGTCGTTCTACATCGACAGCTCCGACGGCATCGGCGACACGGACGCGACCTCGCTGCCGCCGGACGCGCACACCCACATGAGCTGGGCCTTCACCGAGCCCGGCGTCTACCGGCTGACGCTGGAGGCCGACCTGCTGCTGGAGGGCCGGGACCCCGTCGCGCTGGCTCCGGCGGCGACGGTGACCTTCGCGGTCGGCGTCGACCCGTACGCGGAGCTGGGCGAGGACGTCACGGTCCTCGGCTCCGGGCACGCCGACGTCACGGTCGACCTGGACGAGGGCGAGATCTACCTCTACTCCGACCCGCACGGCGGGGGCGACGCGACCCAGCGGGTCCTGCCGGCCGACGAGGTCGTCGTCGAGGTGCCGACGAAGGCGCTGCACGAGCTCCCCGCCGGCAGCCAGTACCGCTTCCTCGGTCCGCCGGGCGAGCAGGTCTACCAGCTCCCGCAGGCGGTCCTCGGCGCGCACGTCCACGGCGAGATCGACCCGCACCTGTGGCAGGACGTCGGCAACGCGCAGGCCTACGTCGAGATCATCCGGGACACCGTCATCGGGATCGACCCCGAGGGCGCCGACCACTACCGGAGCAACGCGGCCGCGTACCTGCTGGAGCTGGCCGACCTCGACGCCTACGTCCAGGCGAGGATCGACGACATCCCGCCCTCCCGGCGCCACCTCGTGACCACCCACGACGCCTTCGGGTACCTCGGGTCGGCCTACGGCATCGACATCGCGGGGTTCGTCACCCCGAACCCGTCGACCGAGCCGAGCATCCAGGAGCGGCGGCGGCTGGTCGAGACGATCCAGAACCTCCACGTCCCCGCCGTCTTCCTCGAGCCCAACCTGATCGCCAGGTCCAGCACGCTGACCGAGATCGCCGGCGAGCTGGGCGTGCGCGTCTGCCGGATCTACGGCGACGCCTTCGACGACGAGATCACGACCTACACGGCGATGATGCGTTTCAACGCGGACTCGCTCCACGACTGCCTTTCCTAGGAGAACCGTGCCCCCCGCCACTCGCTCCATCGGCGCGCCCGCCGCGCTGCTCATCGCGTCCGTCGCCCTGCTCGCGGTCCCGGCCGCCCTGCTCACCGCCCCGGCGAGCGCCGCGCCGGCCGACCCGCTCGTCCAGACCGTCGCGCCCGACGAGGCGACGGGGGAGGGACGGGTGGTCATCAGCAGCGGCCACGTCGACCTCGGCCCCCGGATGATCGACGGCCGGTGGACGTTGCAGCTGCGCGACGACACGCTCGCCCCGCCCGTGTGGCGCTCGCTCGACGACGTCGTCCTCCAGCTGCCCGACTCCTCGATCCTGCCCGCGCCCGACGACGTCCAGTTCGACTTCATCGACGCCGCCCCGGGCAGCGACGTCTGGGTGATCCCGCAGACGCAGAACACCGCGGTGGTCTGGGCCGGCTGGAACAGCCAGCACCCGTCGGCGGTCGAGGTGATGGGCGGCGGCATGACGCTGCGCCTGCTCGACGTCGAGGGGCCCGGCCAGTTCACGCTGTTCCTGCAGAGCGGCAACTTCGACCCGGCCCAGCTCCTGTGGGACTCGGGCGTCGACGGGCCGCAGGACATCTGGGCGCTGACCAACACGCACGTCCACGGCAACTGGGTCTTCACCGAGCCCGGCGTCTACCTCCTGGACGTCGAGGTGCTGGCCGACCTGGCCGACGGGACGGTGGCGAGCGACCGGGAGACGCTGCGGATCGCGGTCAGCGACGCGACGGACCCCGAGGACGCCTTCGGGGCCGGTCTCCCCGGGGCGGACGAGGCCGGGTCGGGGTCGCCCGGCCGGCCGACCGACGGCGCGTCGGGGGCCTCGGGGTCGACGGACGCGGGCGACGCCACCGGGTCCGGAACGGACGACCCGGCATCGGCGTCCTCCGCGTCGGCGCCCTCCGCCGAGGACGTGTCCGATGGGAGGTCCGACGGTGCCTCCGGTGTGCCGACGGCCGCGGTCATCGCGGGCGGTGCCGTCGTGCTCGTCGGCGCGGCCGTCGCGGCGAGCGCGGCGCGCGCCCGCGGGGCGCGGCGTCAGGTCGAGGGTGACGTCGAGCCGGACGGGGACCCGCGTGAGTGAGCCGGAGCTGCGCGTCGAGGACCTGGCCGTCGAGCTCGGCGGGCGCGAGGTCCTGCGTGAGGTCACGCTCGAGGTCTCGGGCGGCGAGCTGGTCGGCCTCATCGGCCCCAACGGCGCAGGCAAGACGACCCTGCTGCGCTCGACCCTCGGGCTCGTCCGGGTGCGCTCGGGCACGATCCGCGTGTCCGGCCGGACCCCGAACCTCGGGCGCCGCAGCGTCGGCTACGTCCCGCAGCGGCACGAGTTCGCGTGGGACTTCCCGATCAGCGTCGAGGACGTGGTGCTCTCCGGGCGGGTCGGCGTCATCGGCTGGGGTCGTCGCCCCGGCGTCGAGGACTTCCGCGCGGCCCGCGACGCCCTGGAGCGCGTCCAGATGCACCACCTGCGCGCGCGGCCGGTCGGCCAGCTCTCGGGCGGTCAGCGTCAGCGCGTCCTCGTCGCGCGGGCGCTGGCCCTGCGGCCGCGGCTCCTCCTGCTCGACGAGCCGTTCACGGGGCTGGACATCCCGACCCAGGAGCTGCTCATGGACCTGTTCACCTCGCTGGCGGGCGAGGGTCGGGCCCTCCTCATGACCACCCACGACCTCGCCGGAGCGCTCGTGAGCTGCGACCGCCTCTACCTCGTCAACCGGAGCGTCGTCGCCGCCGGTCGGCCCGAGGACCTCACCGACCCCCGGATCTGGATCGACGCCTTCGGCTTCCGGCCCGGGTCCCCGCTGCTGACCACGATCGGGGTGACCGGTGCTGACGTTCGGTGAGTTCCTCCAGGACCTGGCCAACCCGATGCTGTCCTTCCTACCGAAGGCGCTGCTCATCGCCGTGATGTCGAGCGTGATCTGCGGCGTCATCGGCTGCCACGTCGTGCTGCGCGGGATGGCCTTCATCGGGGACGCGGTGGCCCACGCCGTCTTCCCCGGTCTCGCGGTCGCGTTCGTCCTGCAGGGCTCGCTCGTGCTGGGCGGCATGGTCGCGGGCGTCGTCACGGCGATCCTGGTCGCGGTGTTCTCGCAGAACCGGCGGCTCAAGGAGGACTCCGTCATCGGGATCTTCTTCGCCGCGGCGTTCGCGCTCGGCATCGTCGTGATCTCCCGCTCGCCCGGCTACTCGGGATCGCTGCAGAGCTTCCTGTTCGGCTCGATCACGGGCATCCCGGACTCCGACCTCTACGTCGTGGCGATCGCGGGCGCCGTGCTGCTCCTGCTCTGCTTCCTCCTGCACTCCCAGCTCGTCGCCGTCAGCCTCGACCGCGAGATGGCCCGGGCGACGGGGCTGCCCGTGTTCGGCCTCGACCTCGTGCTCTACGTCATGGTCACGGTCGCCGTCGTCGTCTCCGTCCAGACGATCGGGAACATCCTGGTGCTCGCGCTGCTGGTGACGCCGGCGGCGACGGCGCGGCTGCTCACCGACCGCCTCGGCGTCATGATGGCGCTGGCGCCGGCCATCGGCGCGGTCTGCGCCGTCGTCGGGCTCTACCTGTCCTGGTCCGTCGACCTGCCGACGGGCGGCACCATCGTGCTGACCGCGACGGCGGTGTTCCTCCTCGTCTGGCTGCTCGCGCCGCGGCACGGGCTGCTCGGTCGGTACCTCGCGCGGCGGGCCGCACCGCGGGAGGCACTCCGTCGGGCGGCCTGATCGGCCCGAGGTGGCCGGTCGCGGGCGGCGGCACCGCGGCTAGGATCGACGCCGGCCCGCACGCGGCCGGCCGGCTGCCGCTCGCGGCGGCGGCCACGTCCGCGGCCCGTCGGGTCGGAGGCGGATCCATCACGAACTGGAGGAGCACGTGCCCAAGCTGATGATCGTGGTCGGCAGCGTCCGCGAGGGCCGGATCGGTCTGCCGATCGCCGAGTGGGTGCGGCGCGCGGCGCAGGCCGACGGCCGCTTCGAGGTCGACTTCGCCGACCTCGCCGAGATCGCGCTCCCGCTGATGGACGAGCCGAACCACCCGCGACTGCGGCAGTACACGAAGCGGCACACGATCGAGTGGAGCGAGCGCGTCGACGCCGCCGACGCGTTCCTGTTCGCCTTCCCGGAGTACAACTACAGCTTCGGCCCCGCGATCAAGAACGCGCTCGACTACCTGCACGAGGAGTGGAACCGCAAGCCGGTCGGCTTCGTCAACTGGGGCGGCAACTCCGGCGGGACGCGGGCGCAGACGGCGCTGCGCCCCGTCGTCGGCGCGCTCGGCATGGTGATGACGAAGGGGAACGTCGAGATCAACGTCCCCCAGCGCCAGCTCACGGACGGCGTGTTCGAGCCGAACGAGCAGCAGGCGCAGGTGCTCGGGCTCCAGCTCGACGACCTGCTGGCGCTGCACCGGGCGCTCCAGCCGCTGCGCTGAGGGGCGCGGCTCGGCTCTCGGTCGGCGCGGCTACAGCAGCTCGGCGACCTTCCGCGCCGTCGCCTTGGCCGACCCGGGGTTCTGCCCCGTGACCAGCCGGCCGTCGACGACCGCGTGCGGGACGAACGGGAGCAGCGCCTTCTCGTAGAGCGCGCCGCGCTCCTTCGCCGCCTCCTCCGCGTTGTAGGGGACGAGCCCGTCGACGCGCGCGAGCTCCTCCTCGCGCCAGGAGAAGCCCGTCATCCGGCGTCCGGCGATGAGCAGCGAGCCGTCCGACAGCCGGGTGTTGAGCAGACCGCAGTAGCCGTGGCAGACGGAGGAGACGACGCCGCCGCGCTCGAAGACCTCCCGGGTGATCCGCTGAAGGCCAGCGCAGTCCGGGAAGTCGTACATGACGGCGTGGCCGCCCGTGAAGTAGATGGCGTCGACGTCGGCCGCGTCGACGTCGTCCGGGCCCGCGGTGTGCTCGAGCAGGGCCATCCTCTCGGGGTCGGCGCGCCAGGCCCTGGCCGTCCGGTCGTAGCTCGGGAACCTCAGCGAGCGCGGCTCGAGCGGGGCAGGCCCGCCGGCTGGGCTGACGATCCGCTGCTCGAACCCGTGCTCGGCGAACACCTCCCAGGCGTGGGTGAGCTCCGACAGCCACAGCCCGGTCGGGTGGTCGGGCTCGTCGTAGTGGCCGACGTTGGTGACGACGTGCAGGATGCGCCGGGTCGTGCGGGTCATGCGCTGCTCTCCTCCGGGACGCGGCTCGGTGTCCGCGCGGCCGCGTCGTCGGTCGACGACGCCGTTGCGGGGGTTGAGAAGACCGTGCGCAGCGCGGCGATCGAGCCGCGCACCCGCTCGGCGACCTCCCGCGTCGAGCCGGACGGCAGCTTCCCGTCGAGGTGGAGGAACGCGAGCCCGTGCGTCACGGACCACAGCGCGGTCGCGAGCGCATCGTGGTCGGCGTCGGGGAACAGCCCGCGCAGCGAGCCGGCCAGCAGCTCGCGCAGCTCGGCGGCGGCGAGGACGCGCTCGTCGTTGCCGTCGTCGCACTCGCGGCCGAACATCAGCGTGAACAGCGCCGGGCGCTCGAGCGCGAAGAGGACGTAGGCGACGGCGAACTCCACCAGCTCGTCCTCGGACGCGGCGGGGGAGCCGTCGAGCGAGAGTCGCAGCCGCAGGTCGCGGAAGCCCTGGACCGCCAGTGCCGACTCCAGCGCCTCGCGGTCGGCGAAGTGCCGGTAGGGGGCGGTCTGGGACACCTCGGCCCGCCGGGCGACCGCGCGCAGCGAGAACGGCTCGCCGGCCTCGAGCATCGCCATGGCCGCCCGGAGCAGGGCCGACCGGAGGTCGCCGTGGTGGTAGGCCTCACGCGTTGTCGTCGGCACGGATCACGTCCCTCGCTCGGTCGAATGTGAGCAGCGTAAACATCTCCGGATCACGGGGCAAGGCCGTGAGATCGCGCCGGGCGTCCGCCACGCCGACGCTCATCCGCGCCCGGGCGACCCCGTGAGGCGCGTGACGACCGAGGCGCCCCCGTCGTCGGGCTCCGCGAGCCGGTCGGCGACGCCGTGGATCAGCTCCTGCAGCGCGGCGTTGGCCGGGGCCGGCACCATGTCGCAGCGTCGAGCGATGCTGACCGTCCGCCGGAGCGCCGGGTCGGCCAGGGGCGCGGCGCGCAGGCGCGGGTGCAGGGCCGCGACCATCGCCGGCACCACCGCCACGCCGATCCCGCGCTCGGCGAAGCGCAGCGCGGCATCCATCTCGGCTCCCTCGACGGCGACGAGTGGTGCGAGCCCCTCGGCGCGGAACGCCGCGTCCATCGCGACGCGCAGGTCGTAGCTCTCGGGGAAGGCCACCTGTGGCACCCGGGCCAGGTCGCGCAGCTCGACCGCGGCGTGCGCCGCGTCACCCGTGGCGCTCGCGTCACCAGTGGCGTCCGCGAACGGATCGTCGGCCGTCGCCGCCCACACCACCACCAGGCCCTCGCTGAGGATCGGCTCGAGCTCGAGCACGGCGCGGGCCGCGCCCGAGGAGACGCTCGTCACGATCAGCGCGAGGTCGAGCGTGCCCTCCATGAGCGAGGCGACCAGGGTGTGCGATCCCCGCTCCAGGATCTCGATGTCGATCCCGGGGTAGCGCCCGTGGAACTCGGCGAGCACGTCGGCGACGAGACTGAGGCACAGCGTCGGCGTCGCGCCGATGCGGATCCTGCCGCGACGCAGTCCCGCGAGCTCGGCCATCTCCTTGCGCGCCGTCTCGGCGTCGGCAAGCATCCGGCGGGCGAGGGGGAGCAGGCGCTCGCCGGCGGCCGTCAGCGCGACGTTGCCGCGGGTCCGGTGGAGGAGCTCGACGCCGAGCTCGGCCTCGAGGGTGGAGATCTGCCGGCTCAGCGTCGGCTGCGCGACGTGCAGCAGCTCGGCCGCGCGGGTGAAGTGCCTGGTCGCGGCGACCTCGACGAAGCCGCGCAGCTGATCGAGATTCATGATCCATAGCGTATCCGTATCGTCACGCTCCAAACTATGCATTGGAGTAATCGAGCGAGGATACCTAGCGTGGGCCGGGTGACTACCTCTGCCCCGTCCTCCGCCCGCCCCGAACGCCTGCTGGCGACCTCCGTCCTCGTCATCGGGACCGGGGGCGCGGGGCTGCGGGCCTCGATCGAGCTCGCCGAGCGCGGCGTCCAGGTGCTCACCGTCGGCAAGCGTCGCCGGCACGACGCGCACACGACCCTCGCCGCCGGCGGCATCAACGCCGCGCTCGGCACCATGGACCCGCAGGACAGCTGGCAGCAGCACGCGGCCGACACCCTCCGCGAGTCCTACTTCCTCGCCGACCCCGCGATCGTCGAGGTCGTCGCGAGGAACGCCGCGCGCGGCATCGAGGACCTCGAACGCTGGGGCATGCCGTTCGCCCGCGAGGCCGACGGCCGGATCAGCCAGCGCTTCTTCGGCGCGCACCGGTACCGGCGCACCTGCTACGCCGGCGACTACACGGGGCTGGAGATCCAGCGCACGCTGCTGCGACGCGCCCGCGAGCTCGAGGTGCCGATCGTCGACACGATCTACATCACCCGACTGCTCGCCGCCGACGGACGGATCTTCGGCGCCTACGGCTTCGACATCGTCGACGGCACGCCGGTCGTCATCCACGCCGACGCGGTGATCCTCGCGGCCGGCGGCCACACCCGCATCTGGCGCACCACCTCCTCGCGTCGCGACGAGAACACGGGCGACTCGTTCCGCCTCGCCGCGCTGGTCGGCGGCCGGATCCGTGACGCCGAGCTCGTGCAGTTCCACCCCTCCGGCATCCTGGAGCCGGCGGACGCCGCGGGCACGCTCGTCTCGGAGGCCGCGCGCGGCGAGGGCGGCATCCTGCGCAACGCGCTCGGCGAGCGCTTCATGGAGCGGTACGACCCCGAGCGTCTGGAGCTGTCCACGCGGGACCGCGTCGCGCTCGCGAGCTACACCGAGATCGCCGAGGGGCGCGGCACCGAGAAGGGCGGCGTCTACCTCGACGTCTCGCACCTGCCGCGCGAGACGATCTTCGCCAGGCTTCCGCGGGTCTACCGCACGCTGATCGACCTGCAGATGCTGGACATCACCGAGCAGCCGATCGAGATCGCGCCCACCGCGCACTACTCGATGGGCGGCGTGTGGGTGCGGCCGGAGGACCACGGCACCGGGGTCGATGGGCTCTACGCGATCGGCGAGGCATCGAGCGGGCTGCACGGGGCGAACCGGCTCGGCGGGAACTCGCTCGTCGAGCTGCTCGTCTACGGCCGGATCACGGGCGCCGAGGCCGCGTCGTACGTCTCGGGGCTGACCGAGGTGACTCGCTCGCCCGAGGCGGTCGCGCAGGCGCGGGCGGAGATGCGGCACCTGCTCTCGGGCCGAGGGACGGAGACCCCGCGCAAGCTGCAGCGAGCCCTGCGCGACGTCATGACCGAGCACGCCGGTGTCGTGCGCAGCGAGGAGGGTCTGCGTGCCGGCCTGGGCGAGCTGGCCGAGATCGAGGCGCGGGCCGCGGACCTGGGAGTCCACCCCGACATCGCGGGCTTCGACGACCTGGCTCACGCCTACGACCTCTACGGCTCGCTGCTCGCCGCGCGGGCGACGCTCGAGTGCGCGATCGAGCGCCGCGAGACGCGCGGGTGCCACAACCGCTCCGACTTCCCGGCCCAGGACGACGCGCTGCGCGGCAGCTTCGTGTGGACGCCCGACGGCGGGGTCACCTTCGAGCCCGTCGCGCAGGCGCCCGACTCCTTCCGCGGCCTCGCCGAGGCCGCGATCGACACCTCGGTCGAGGGCAGGCTCGTCGAGTAGGACGGGCGACGCCGACTCGTGAGCCGATGACAGGGCGGCGGGTGCCGAGCCTTCCGCCGTCGGGTCGAGAGAGCTAGGGCGTGTCCGCGTCGTTGGTACCGCCCGCGTCGCTGGCGCGGGCGGCGTCGAGGACGTCGAGGAAGGCCCGCACGGCGGGCGAGGCGTTGAAGTCGCTCGTGGCGGCCGTGCTCGACGCGGGTGGGGCGCTGCTCGGGCTGCTCCCGCCGCTCGTGGCGGCCGTCGTCGGCACGGTCGTGGCGGGGGAGGCGCTGACGCCGGTGCAGCTCGTCGGGTTCGCGGTGGCACTCGCGGCGATGACCGGACAGCTCGTGCCGACGCGGGGGCGGGTCGGGGGTTGCCGGTCGGGCGCTCCGTGGCGCCGTGGCCACACCAGCGCCGGATCGCCGCAACGACCCGGTCAGACGGTGACCGCGGGCCTCGCCGCGTCCACCTCCGAGCCGGGTCGCTCCCGACACACGGTCCTGCGGTGGCCACGGTGCCGACGCGCCGGGCCGGTCACCGTCCAGCGGGTGGTGCGCGAGAGGGGACTTGAACCCCTACGTCCGAGGACACTGGAACCTAAATCCAGCGCGTCTGCCAATTCCGCCACTCGCGCGAGTGCCAGCCCAGCGTAGTCGGCGGAGCGTCGGGCGCGGCTGCGGCGTCAGGCCAGCCCGAGGTCCCGCTTCAGCTTCGCGACGTGGCCGGTCGCGCGGACGTTGTACTGCGCGAGACCGATCGTCCCGTCGGGCTCGACGACGAACGTCGAGCGGATGACGCCGACGACGAGCTTGCCGTAGAGCTTCTTCTCGCCCCACGCGCCGTAGGCCTCGAGGACCTTCTTGTCGGGGTCGGACGCGACGATGAACGGCAGCCCCTCGCGCTCGACGAACGAGTCGAGCTTCTCGATCGTGTCCGGCGAGATGCCGACGACCGTGTAGCCGGCCCGCTCGAGCGAGGCGTAGGAGTCCTTGAAGTCGCAGGCCTGGGTGGTGCAGCCCGGCGTGCCGGCGGCGGGGTAGAAGTAGACGATGACGCCCTTGGGCGCCCGCGTGCGCAGCTCGGCGAGGCTCACCTCGTCCCCGCCTGCGGTCGGAAGGGTGAACTCGGGGGCGACGTCGCCCACCGTGAGCGTGGCCATCGGGATGCTCCTCGGTCATGGGGTCGGCGCACTGCCGTGTCGTGCGCGAGGCGCGCCGTGCGTGCCCCGGTCGATCTTGCCCTACCGGGCACGAGCGGTCACGTCGGTCTCACGAATGGGTCCGTCCGGGGCGTCCGCCGGCGGCCTCTCCGCCGCGTCCCGCCGCGGCTGCGGGGAGGCGGAGGCACGGGTCCGGATCGGCTATGCTAGATCGGCACTACAGCGCCGCCGCCTCCGGGAGGACGGTGCGACGTGGTGCGATGGTGGGTATAGCTCAGCTGGTAGAGCACCTGGTTGTGGTCCAGGGGGTCGCGGGTTCAAGTCCCGTTACTCACCCCAATAAAGTAGGCCCCTGACCTGGGCAAACGCCCAGGTCAGGGTAGATGTCGGAGCCGACAGTTACGGTCCCCGGTAATACGGGATGGCACGGAACGGACTCGGACGACATGGCAAGCATCGCAACGCGCACCCGAAGCGACGGCTCGAAGAGCTGGCGGGTCCGGTTCTCGCGATGATCCGTGATCTGAGCCTCAGCGAGGCTCGCCACACCCTCCGCACCGGTCTCCTTGGCGCTCCAAATCTGGTGCACCGACCACTACGCGACCCTTCACCCCGACCACCTCTCTCCCGACGGGCTCATTCCCGCCCGCGAGAGCGAGGACATCTTCTGGGACCTCAGCAGCCGGTACGCCGGGCCTGGACCCGCATGAGTAAGGCATGCCCGGGCGCCTCGTAAGTACGAGGAAGTGCCAGGTAGGGCGAGGCGTCTATCACCTGCGGTGTCCCTCGAACGAGGCGCTGCGTGTGTGATCGTGGTCCATGATGGGCGGAACCACCATCGTGCGCGACAACCGAGGAGTCCGGCAGCGAGGATGAGCACAGCAAGCGAGCGGTACCGGGGGCATCCCGTGTGGGAGACGTTGAAACTAAAGAAGGAGGCGCTGGCCGCCGCAAGGTTTGACAGTGCCGAGTCGGAGCAATGGCGCAAGGACGTTGTCGAGTGGCTCACTGAAGCTGCGAAGACTCGAGAAACGAGAGTACCAGCGCTCTACCTTGGCATACTGGACCAGGTAAGTGCGGAGCTGAACGCGTTGCCGGTCACTACGAGTGAGTTCGCCGCCCACGTCGGTGTAGTTCGTATGTACAACCCTCCGAGAATCCAGGGCCTCGAGCAGGCGCTTCGGCTGCTGCCGCTGCCACCGCCGAAGGACCTCGCTGCCAGCTATATACTCCTGCTGGATCAGGAAGTGGATGCCCGTAACACTCTGCTCAGAGAGTTCCGCGAATCGATCAGAAAGACAGAGGACGCTCTGACCAAGCGTCAAGCTGAGGTGGCTCGTCTCAATGCAGAGATCGAGTCTCTTCGGAACCAAGTGGCCAACGAGCGAGCCGCGATCGAGACTGTGCGAGCCGAAGCCGCCTCGAAGATCGCTACTGAGTGGACTGTGACTCTGGCGGAGTGGAAGGCGAAGGCCGACGAGGCATACGCTGGGCACAATGAGGAAGCCGTGGAACACGTCGCGGGCCTCGCCGCGACCGCTAAGGCGGGAAGATCGCTTGCAGAGCACGCGGCGGGATCCCTGAGCGCTGCCGACTGGATGGGGCGTGCGAAGCGTGAGCGTCGAGCAGCGCAGTGGATGCGGGCGGGGGCCGTGGGAGCCTTCCTGGTAGCCGTGGCGGTTGGGTGGTTCATCGTGTCTGAGGCAATTCGCAACGAGTTCGACTTGACGATCGGGGACGGCATCCTCCGTGCCAGTATCGCCGTCGTGGTCGGTGCGTTCGGTGGGCTACTCTTGCGCGAGTCCAGTCGACACTTCCGAGAGTCTGACACCTCGGAGGACGTCGCTCTCTCGTTGCAGGCCCTCGCCCCGTTCTACGCAGACGCTGACGACGACGTTCGAAAGGCGGCCCGGGTTCAAGTCGGTGACGCCGTTCTCGTCAAGAACGTGCTCTCGCGCTTCGCCAACCGCGACGCGGCAAAGCACGCCGCGGACGTGACGTCGCTGGACCTGTCCAAGGTGGTCGAGGAGTCAGCGAAGGCCCTCGGGAAGGCGTCCGGGGTCGAACGGTCGGGTAGCTAGTCAGCCCAGGATGCGCAGCCGCGGTCCATCTTGCAGCGTGGCGTGCGTCCCCACGTCGCATGAGTAATGGGTTCGGGTTCCGCCGCTTGCTGGAGACTCTGTCCGTGGTGACGCGGCCCCGGATCGGCCTCTTTTCCCCGCCGTACTCGCCCTTTGTCTTGCCGGCGTGGCAGGAGGGCCGTCGCCGCCCCCGGATGCGCGGGCCGGGTTCAGCCGTCCTGGGCCTCCAGCAGCGCGGCGATCTCGGTGTAGCCGCGCTCGCGTGCGTGCTCCAGGGCCGTGACGCCGTCGCGGTCGGCGATCGACGGGTCGGCACCCGCGTCGAGCAGGATCCGGACGATCTCCTGGTGGTCCGGCCCGCCGTCGCCGAGGATGACGGCCTCCAGCAGCGCGGTCCAGCCCAGGTCGTTGACGTGGTCCACATCGATCCCGGTCGCCACGACGCGTCGCACGTAGTCGACGTGGCCGCGCTCGCTGGCGGGGATCACCGCGATGCCGCCGAAGCGGTTGCGGATCGACATGTCGGGGTCGGCCGGGAGCAGCGTCTCCAGCATCTCCACGCTGCCGGTGACGCCGGTGACGAGCCACGGGGTGTCGTGCCGATCGTCCAGCGCGTCGGGCGACGCGCCCATCGCGACGAGCAGCCGCGCCGTCGCGACGTGATCCTCAGCGGCCGCGAGCAGCAGGGCGGTGCGGCCCTGCGCGTCGCGCGCCTCCGGGTCCGCACCAGCCCGCAGTGCGAGTGCCACGCCGTCGGCGTCGCCGCTCGCCGCCGCGGCGAGGAGCTCGGCGTCCGGTCGCGCGATCTCGCCGGCGTCGGCCGCGCGTAGCAGGACTCGCTCCAGCCCGTCGTAGCCCCGCTCGCCGGCCATCTGGAGCGGGGTGAGCCGCTCGCTCCCCGACGGCCGGTCGAGCTCCACCCCACCCGCGATGAGGACGCGCAGGGTCGCGGCGTAGTCGTCCGTGTCCTGGCCGAGCCAGACCGCCTCGTGGATCGCCTGGTAGCCGATGCGGTTCACGTGGTCGCGATCGATGTCCGCGCGGAGCAGCTCGCCGACGACGAGGTCGTGGCCCCGCTCGGCCGCGCGGATCAGTCCGGTGCCGTTCCAGCTGTCCCTGTCGTCGACCTGGGCGCCGTTCGCCAGCGTGAGCCGGAGCAGCTCGAGGTACCCCTCGCTCGTGGCGATCAGGTAGGCGGACTGCTGCGTCGAGTCCGTGGCGTTGACGTCGGCTCCCAGCTCGACGAGCTCGCGGGCGCGCGGGACGTCGTTCGCCCAGGCGGCCTCGCGCAGCCGCTGGTCGAGCAGGTCCTGCGTCGCGGCGGCCTCGGCGCTGGGGCCGGACTCGTGGGGTGCTGGCATGACGCTCCTCGGGGCGCTGGGAGACGGTGAGTCGTCCGGTCCACCCACGCACGAGGCGAGACTCGACGCCGCGGCGACGGCGACGAGGGCGACGAGCATGCGGGGGCGCTTCACGGCTGGCTCCGTTCCGACGGTTTGGTATACCAACCATAGTCGCGCGGGTCGGAGCCGCTCCCGCCTCGGTCGGTCGCCGGGGCTCGATGGCGGCTCGACGGCGGCTCGACAGGGCGGACGAGGAGAGGCGGACCGGCCGCCCTCGCCGCGTCGGGCTCGCGAGGGCGAGCGCGGGCGGGGCCGTCACCCTCACGGACACGTGGGCGCGCTACGGCGACTGGTCCGCGCCGTGAGCGCCGGCCGGTCGTCGTCGGTGCGGCACGGCGCGTTCGACACGTCCGGCCGGGCTCGCGGAGCAGGTTGGACGTGAGCGGCGGGTCGTGCACGGGCTGAGCGTCTCGACCCGCACGACGGGGTCGTCCGCTACCGGTTCCCGGTCGCCGATGGCCCTCGTCCCCCGGTGCGGGACCCGGACCGAGGCCCCTCGACGAGGCGGGCGAGGTTGTCGAGGGCCATCCGGGTGCCGGCCTCGTTGTCTGCCGCGGGGATGACGTCGGGGATGCCCTCGTGCCGGATCGTGACGTCCGTCCCGCCGTCCGCGTCGGTGAGGGTCGTCGTCATGGTCATCGTGCCCCGGAGGCTCGCGTCGTCGGACTCGAACTCCGCGGTCTCGACCACCATCTTGTCGGGCACGAGCCTGACGAAGGTCCCGTGGTAGGTGTCGGTCCCGGCGTCCGTCTTGCCGGCGCCGTCCGCCGCGTCGTAGCTGAGCGAGATGCGGAACCGGCCACCCTCGCGGGCGTCGAGCTCGTGCACCCGTCCGGTCATGCCGTCCGGGACCCGCCAGGTCGCGATCGCGACCGGATCGATCAGCGCCCGGTAGACCGCGGTGCGTGGTGCCCGCAGGTGCCGGGTGACGGTCGTGGCGTACATCGGCGTGCGGTCAGCTCTCCTCGACCGCCACCACCTCGGCGCTCCCGACGACGGCCGACGTCGGCGCCGCGGCGACGAGGGCCGCCTTCTTGCGCAGGTCGAGCGTGGTCGGCCCGTCACCGTCGGGGAAGAGGGCGGCGCGGTAGTAGCGCAGCTCGTCGATCGACTCCGCGATGTCGGCGAGCGCCCGGTGGCCCCCGTTCTTGCGCGGCGAGGCGAAGTAGGCGCGCGGGTACCAGCGGCGCGCGAGCTCCTTGATCGACGACACGTCGATGACCCGGTAGTGCAGGTGCGCGATGAGCTCGGGCATCTCGCGCTCGAGGAAGACCTTGTCGGTCCCGATCGAGTTGCCGGCGAGCGGCGCCTTGCGCGCCTCGGGCACGTACTGCTTGACGTAGGTCATGACGCGCTCGCGCGCCTCCTCCATCGAGATGCCGTCGGCCAGCTCGTCGATGAGGCCGGACGTCGTGTGCATCTCCCGGACGACGTCGTTCATCCGCTCGACCACACCGGGCGGGGGAGCGATGACGAGGTCGATCCCGTCGCCGAGCGGCGTGAGGTCGGAGTCGGTCACGATGACCGCGACCTCGACGAGCGCGTCGTTCTTCGAGTCCAGGCCCGTCATCTCGCAGTCGATCCAGACGATGGGGTCGACGTCGGTCGCGTGGTGCGTTGTCACCCCGCCACCCTAGTCAGGCCGTCGGACGGGCGCGTCCGGCCCGGGTCGCCGACGGCCGCGGGCGCCGACCGGCTCAGACCGCGTTGCTGTCGTTCTTCGGGTCGGCGCCGAACGCGACCTCGCGCAGGATCGCGGACGCGAACCGGTCCAGCGACCCCGGCCCGAGGGGCGTGTACAGCGCCGGCTCGATGAGCTCGAGCTCCATGAGCAGCGGCTCCTGGTCGCCGCGCACCACGAGGTCGATCCGGGCGTAGAGCAACGGCCGGGACTGCAGCGACCGACCCGGGATGAGCTTGCGCACGGTCGTGAGGATCTCGCTGGCCGTCCGGATCTCGAGCTCCGACGGCTGCCACGGCTGCATCGTCTCCCGCGTGTAGACGCTCTCGTCGGCCGACTCCTCGCCCACGAGCATCGCGCCCTTGTGGATCGCGTGGGAGTACTCGCCGTGGAGGAACACGAGCGAGCTCTCGCCGAACGTGTCGATCTCGGGCATGTAGCGCTGGACGAGGACGGTGCGGTGCTCGTTCAGCAGCCGGTGCGCGTGGGCGATCGCCATCCGCCGCGAGTCGGCGTCGGTCGACGTGTATCGCCCGGTGTCAGCCGACCCGGCCGAGATGGCCGGCTTGACCACGAAGTCCTCGCGGGCGGGGAACCGGTTGTGCAGGTCGCGCTTGGCGTAGGTGCGGGTCGGCTCCAGCCAGAGCGTCTCGACGACCGGCAGCCCGGCCTCGGCCAGCGCCGCGAGGTAGTGCTTGTCGCTGTTCCACCGCACGACGTTGAGCGGGTTGCGCAGCGTCGGCACCGTCGCGGCCCAGGCGAGGAAGGCGTCGCGGCGCTCGGAGTAGTCCCAGACCGAGCGCAGCACGACGAGGTCGAACGACGACCAGTCGACACCGTCGTCCTCCCACACCTCGATCGAGGCGGTCGCGCCGCGCTCGGCGAGCGCGACGAGAAGGGCGCGGTCCTCGGGCTCGCCCTCGGGCAGGTCGGCGCTCGTGACGAGTGCGATGCGGGGCGTGGGTGCGACGGTGCTCACCGGCCCACCGTAACGGCTCCGCGTCGCCTCGCGCGTCCGGCCCGGTCGCCGCCGCGACCGGGAACACGACAAGGGCCCCGGTTCGCGTCTCCGCGAGCCGGGGCCCTGCTGTACACCCCCTGGGACTCGAACCCAGAACCCACTGATTAAGAGTCAGTTGCTCTGCCAATTGAGCTAGAGGTGCTCGTGAACTTCCGGGTGACCGGCGCGCTCAACGGAGAATTACTCTAGCACGAGAGAGGCTGTGAGTGTGAATCGAGAGCGTCCCGGCGGCCGTGCCGTCTATGAGATCGGCCACCCCGTCGTCCTGGCCCACCGTGGTGGGCTCGCCGAGCTCCCCGAGAACTCGCGGGAGGCCTTCGACCGGATGGTCGACCTCGGCGTCGGCGTCCTCGAGACGGACGTGCGGCACACCCTCGACGGCTACCCCGTCCTCGCCCACGACGAGACGCTGTCGCGGCTCTACGGCGACCCGCGCAACGTCTCCTCCGTCCCGTGGGACGAGCTGTCCGAGATGCGCGACACCGACGGCGCCGCGCCCATGCTGCTGCGCGACCTGCTCGAGAGCTACCCGCGGCTCGTCGTCAACATCGACGCCAAGACGGACGAGGTCGTGGCGCCCCTGCTGCGCGACGTCCGCGAGGCCGGAGCGACGCGCCGCGTCTGCCTCACCGCGTTCTCCGCGCGTCGCGTCGCCACGATGGCCCGGGTGACCCAGGAGAAGGCGATGATCGGCGTCGGGATGGCGGACGTCGCCCGCCTGCTCGCCTGGACCCACCTGCCCGGACGGGCGGCGGTGCTCGCGTCCGTCGGGCGCTACGCCGGCTCGCCGCGCGCCATCCAGGTCCCGCTGACCTTCCGCGGGATCCCGGTCGTGACGGCGAAGTTCGTCGACGCCGCCCACTCCGCCGGGCACGTCGTCCACGTCTGGACGGTCAACGACCCCGCCGAGATGCACCGGCTGCTCGACCTGGGGATCGACGGCATCGTGACCGACGTGCCGACGCTCGCGACGCGGGTCTGGGCCGAGCGCGGGCTGGCGCCGGCGTAGCCGGTTCGGCGCTCACCCCTCGGCGTCGGCGTGCGCCCCGCTCACGTGCTCGCGCGCGTGGGCGACGGCGTCCTCCAGCGTGTCGAACCGGTGCGCCGCGTACCGCAGCGACCCGATCATCCCGGACCGGTCCGCGACGACGACGTGCTCGGGCCGCAGGCCCTTGATGAGCACCGTGACGCCGCGCGCCTCGAGCTGCGTCACCACCTCGCCGAGGCGTCTCGCGCCCGTCGGGTCCATCAGACCCAGCGCCGAGAGCCGGAGCACGACGACGACCGCGCGGGAGTCGGCGATGTCGTCCATGATCCGGTCGGCGGCGCCGAAGAACAGCGAGCCCGACACGGTGAGCAGCGCGATCTGCTCGTCGCCCGGCCGCGCCGGTCCCGGAAGCTGCTCGCGCCGGACGCTCGTCGTCCGCGACAGCGTGCGCAGCGCGAAGAACGCCGCCAGCGCCACGCCGACCTCGACGGCCGTGATGAGGTCGAGGAACACCGTGCACGCGATGGTGACGACGAACGTCGCGGCCGCGCTCCGGCTCACTCGCAGCAGCGCCCGGACCTCGGCCGGCCGGACCATGTGGAGCGTGGTCGAGATGAGCACCCCGGCCAGTGCCGAGAGCGGGATCGCGCCCGCGAGCCCCGCGCCGACGGCGATGACGGCGGCGAGCAGCACGGCGTGCGTGACGGAGGCGAGCCGGGACCGTGCCCCGGCCCGGACGTTGACGGCGGTGCGCGCGATCGCGCCGGTCGCCGGCATCCCGCCGAACAGCCCGGACGCGATGGACGCGAGCCCCTGGCCGACGACCTCGCGGTCCGGCAGCACGCGCCCGGTGCGCGGGTCCATCCCGGCCGCGACCCGCGCCGAGAGCAGCGACTCGATCGCCGCCAGCGCCGCGACCGCGAGCGCCGGGCCGACGAGCGGCTGCAGTGCGCCGAGGTCGACGGCCGGTAGCTGCGGTGCGGGCAGCGTCGAGGGCAGGGCGCCGATCCGCGCGATGTCGAGGCCGGCGAGCTGGGCGACCGCGGTCGCGAGCACGACGGCGACGAGCGCCCCGGGCACGCGGGGGAGCCAGCGGCGCAGCGCCTCGACGAGCGCGACGACGGCCACGGTCACGGCGAGCGGCTGCCACGCCCGCGACCAGTCGGCCCCCCGCGCGACGTCGACGGCGGCGGCCAGGGGACGAGCCCCGTGGTCGGCGTGCCCGTCGAGCGCGAGGGGCACCTGCTGCAGGGCGATGATGATCGCGATCCCCGCCGTGAACCCCTCGATCACCGGCCACGGGATGTAGACGACGACCCGGCCGAGCCGCAGGAGGCCGGCGGCCACGAGCACGAGGCCCGCCATGATGGAGATGACGACGACGGCGCCGGCGCCGTGGCTCGCGACGATGGGCGCGAGGATGACCGCCATGGCACCGGTCGGCCCCGACACCTGGACGTTGGAGCCGCCGAACACGGCCGCGACGAGGCCGGCGACGATCGCCGTGACGATCCCGGCGGAGGCGTCGAGCCCGGAGGAGATGCCGAACGCGAGCGCGAGCGGCAGCGCGACGACGCCGACCGTGACGCCGGCGAGCAGGTCGCCGCGCCAGTGGCGGCGGACGGGGCGCAGGTCGGCCGGCCCGGGCAGGAGGCCCGCGAGGTGCCGGGTGACCCGGCGCGCCCGCGCGGGGGTGGTGGGCGACGCCGGTCGCGTCTGGGTCGGGGCGGACATCACGACGCGGGCGCGATGCGCGGCAGGGCCTCGGCGGCGGCGAGCTGGTCGGAGCCGCGGGCGAGGGAGTCGAGGAGGAAGGTGCGCGCCGCCGTGAGGAGGTCGACCACCGCCGGGTGCGCCGTGCGGTAGTAGACGTGCGATCCGGCGCGCCGGGACTCGACGACACCGTGGCGCTTGAGCACGGCGAGGTGGCCGGACAGGTGCGAGGGGCTGACGGCGAGGTCGGCGAGCAGGTCGGCGACGCTGACCTCACCGGTCGAGGCGACGAGCAGCTCCAGCACCCGGATCCGGACGGGGTGGGCGAGCGCGCGGAACAGGTTGGCCTTGATCTCGTAGAGCGGGGCCTGCGTGGGGTTCACGGTTTCACAATATCGTGAAATCGAGGCGGGTCCGGCCTCGGCCCCCGGGTCGTGACGCCGCGTCACCGGGCACGGCCCGGACGGCGTGACCCGGGTCGAAGGTCCCGGTTTCAGTGTGGGATAGATCACAGGACCTACTAGATCTAGTGTCGGCGCGTCGTTGTCACCACATCATCTTGTGGTCGGCGTAGATTTGTTGGCGAGACGTTCGCGTCCCGGGACGCCGGGGCGCCCACCCGATCACCAGCACCGACCCGACCCGAACCCAGGAGTGAGAGACATGCCCACCGTCGACGCAGCCGCCACCATCGAGGAGTACCTGGAGCGCTCGGACTGGCGCGTCAACGCCAACGCCAACCAGGGGTTCTCGCTCGGCGGGATGATCCTCAACTCCTCCGGCAAGGTCGTCGCGAACTACTGGCTCGAGCGGGTCTACGCCCCCGAGGCCGGCCTCGCCCACCGCGAGGGAGCCATCCACATCCACGACCTCGACATGCTCTCGGGCTACTGCGCCGGCTGGAGCCTGCGCACGCTGGTGGAGGAGGGGTTCGGCGGTGTCGCCGGGGCCATCGCCTCGCGCCCGCCGAAGCACCTGTCGAGCGCGTGCGGCCAGATCGTCAACTTCCTCGGCACGCTGCAGAACGAGTGGGCGGGCGCGCAGGCGTTCAGCTCGTTCGACACCTACCTCGCGCCCTTCGTCCGCCTGGACGACATGGCCTACGAGGACGTCCTGCAGTGCCTCCAGGAGATGATCCACAACCTCAACGTCCCGTCCCGGTGGGGGACGCAGACCCCGTTCACCAACCTCACGTTCGACTGGAACCCGCCCGCCGACCTCGCCGACCAGCGTCCGCTCATCGGCGGCGAGGTCATGGACTTCACCTACGGCGAGCTGCAGGCGGAGATGGACCTCATCAACCGCGCCTACATCGAGGTGATGACGGAGGGCGACGCCGACGGCCGCGTCTTCACCTTCCCGATCCCCACCTACAACATCACCCGCGACTTCGACTGGGACGGCGAGAACGCCGCTCGGCTGTGGGCCATGACGGCGAAGTACGGGCTGCCGTACTTCCAGAACTTCATCAACTCGGAGCTCGACCCCGGCATGATCCGCTCGATGTGCTGCCGCCTCCAGCTCGACCTGCGCGAGCTCCTCAAGCGGGGCAACGGCCTGTTCGGCTCGGCCGAGCAGACGGGCTCGATCGGCGTCGTGACGGTCAACACCGCGCGGCTGGGCTACCTGTTCGCCTCCGACGAGGCCGGGCTCCTCGCCGAGCTGGACCGCCTGCTGGAGATCGGCCGGGACAGCCTCGAGGTCAAGCGGGTGTTCGTCCAGGGCCTCATCGACGGCGGCCTCTACCCGTGGACCCGCCGCTACCTCGGCACGCTCGAGAACCACTTCTCGACGCTCGGCGTGAACGGCATGAACGAGATGGTGCGCAACTTCTACCTCGGCGAGAAGGACCTGACCGACCCCGAGGGCCGGGAGCTCGTCCTGCGCGTCCTCGACCACGTCCGCGCGCGGCTCGTGGAGTTCCAGGAGCAGACCGGGCACCTGTACAACCTCGAGGCGACGCCGGCCGAGGGCGCGACGTACCGGTTCGCGAAGGAGGACCGCAAGCGGTTCCCCGGCATCCTCCAGGCCGGCACCGACGCCAACCCGTACTACACGAACTCCTCCCAGCTCCCCGTCGACCACACGACCGACCCGTTCCACGCGCTCGAGCTCCAGGACGAGCTGCAGCGCAAGTACACGGGCGGCACGGTCCTGCACCTCTACCTCGGCGAGCAGGTCAGCTCCGCCGATGCGTGCAAGGAGCTGGTGCGCCGGTCGCTCACGCGGTTCGCGCTGCCCTACCTCACGGTGACGCCGACGTTCTCCATCTGCCCGACGCACGGCTACCTCGCCGGCGAGCAGCTCGTCTGCCCGACCTGCCAGGCGCACGGCAAGGAGGTCCAGTGCGAGGTCTGGACGCGCGTCATGGGCTACCACCGGCCGGTGCAGTCGTTCAACATCGGCAAGAAGGGCGAGTACGAGGAGCGCACGCCCTTCCGCGAGCCCGCCTTCGCGTGAGGTCCGCGCGATGACCGTCCCCGTCGACGCCTCCGTTGGCCCGGCTCCCGGTGCGCGTCCCGCGACGCGCGCCGGGCGGCCGGACGCGCGCGCGTCGCGACCGGTCGGGCGCGCGATGCCGGACGACGTGCTGCTCGACTCGCTCCAGATCGCCGGGCTCGTGCCGTTCTCGACGGTCGACTGGCCCGGCCGGCTCGTCGCGACCGCGTTCCTGCAGGGGTGCCCCTGGCAGTGCACGTACTGCCACAACCCGGACCTCCAGTCCTGCCTGGAGCCCGGGTCGGTGACCTGGGCCGAGGTCGCCGACCTGCTCGCGTCGCGCCGCGGGCTGCTCGACGCGCTCGTGCTCACCGGGGGCGAGCCGACACGTCAGCCCGGGGCGCTCGCGGCCGCGCGCTGGGCCAGGAGGAACGGGTTCGAGGTCGGGCTGCACACGGCCGGGCCCTACCCCTCTCGCCTGGCCGCGCTGCTGGACAACGTCGACTGGGTCGGGCTGGACGTCAAGGCGTCGGCCGCGCGGTACGACGGCGTCGTGGCCGCCCCGAACGCCGGTCGCAAGGCCGGCGAGTCGCTGCGGCTCGTCCTCGCGGCGGCCGAGCGCGGGCTCGGATACGAGGTGCGCACGACGGTCGCGCCGGGGATGGCCGTCGACACGCTGCGGCTCGCGCGCGAGCTGCGCGACGCCGGGGTCGCGACCTACGCGCTCCAGCAGGCGCGCGCCGAGGGCACGCTGCACCTGCGCGACGCGCACCCGCCGGGCTGGGACGAGGAGTTCGCCGGCCTGGTGGAGGACGTGCGCGCGCTGGGGTTCCCGGCGCTGCACGTCCGCTGACCGGCGCCGGCCGTCCGCTCCCCGCGGAACGGTCCGCCGCTCACCGCCGGAGCCCGGCGGAGACGTGCCGCTGACCTGCGGTGATGCGCGCGGGTCGGTCGGCGGACCCTCGGGCGCGGTGCTCGATCCGCGGGGAGCGGACCCCCGCGGCCGGTCGCCCGCTCGGGCCTCGTGTCAGGGGACGACCGCCACGGCCAGCAGGTGGGCGCTGAGCTCGAGGATCCCCGGGGTCGTCGCCGCGGCCTCGGCGAGCGTCGCGGCGGCGTCGGCGAGCCGCGGGTCGGCGTCCGCGATCGTCTCCAGGAACAGTCCGGCCGGACCCTCGACGCCGACGACCTCACGCACGGCGAGCCCCGCGTCCTCGACCTCCAGCCGCAGGTCGGCCTCGGTGTGGAAGTGGCCGGCCGGGAACCGGAGGTCCTCGGGCGGCGTCCCGTCCGCGAGGAGCCGGACCCACGCCTCCGGGAAGGGGACCGGCGTCGGGCGACCGAGCGAGACCGCCGCGAAGGCGACGAGCCGGGACAGGGCGGCCGCGACGACGACGCCGCCGGGGCGTGTCACCCGCCGCGCCTCGCGCAGCGCGCGCAGCCGGTCCTCGCGCCGGGCCAGGTGGTAGAGCGGCCCGAGCAGCAGCACCGCGTCGACGGCGCCGTCGGGACGGGCGAGGTCGCGCGCGTCGCCGAGGGACGCGGCGATGCCCGCCCGCCGGGCCGCGTCGACGTGACGGGGCACGGGATCGACGAGCTCGACGTCGTACCCGGCGGCGACGAGGGCCGCCGCGTGCCTCCCGGTCCCGCCACCGACGTCGAGGATGCGCCCGCCGGCCACATGGCGACGGATGAGGTCCTGGGTTCGGTCACGCTCCAACGGACCCTGCGCGGACCGCGTGGTGAGGCGGGCGTCCTCGTCGAACTGCTCGCCGTAGTAGGCCAAGATCCGGGCGTCGATCGCCGCCTGCTCCGGTGGTCCCAAGGCTCAGGGTCGGACCGCGGGCGCCGCGATGTCAAACGGTCGCGCGCGCGTGCCGGGGCGCCCCGGTCACCCGGGACGCCCCGCACGCGGCACGGCGGATCGCCGCCGACCCTCCCGCCGAGCCCTACCCGGCGGTGGTCCGGCGACGCGCGGTGAGCACGCCGCCCCCGCCGGCCACCAGCAGGAAGAGGGCGGCGGCGAGGACGCCGGTCGTCCCGGCTCCGGTCGACGCGAGGTCACCCGCGGCGGCCGCGCTCTCCCGGCCGGTCGCACGGGGCGACCCGGTCGACCCGCTCGACGTCGGCTCGCCCGAGGGCGTGGGCTCGCCCGACGGGGTCGGGTCCGTGGACGGCGTGGGCTCGACGGACGGCGTCGGGTCCGTCGACGGCGTCGGCTGGGGGTCGACCTCGTCGAGCACGACGACCGAGGCCGCCGCCTGACCGGGCTCGACCGAGACCACCTCGCCCTCGGAGCTGACCGTGACCCGCGAGCTCAGCGCGGCGGCGAGGTCGATCCGCTGCCAGCCGTCGGAGGTGGAGTCGAGCGGGTAGCCGGAGTCGATCTCGGTCGCCGCGAGCACCGCTCGGCGCTGGTCGTCGGAGAGCTCGGGGAACGCGGTCACCAGGAGCGCCTCGGCACCCGCGGGGACGACCGGTGCCTGACCCGCGGCACCCACCTGGTCGAAGCCGTAGGTCATCCGGGCGCGGTACGCCGCGAGCGCGGAGCCGCGGTCCGTGACGGGAGCCGTCGAGACGACGTCGGTGAAGGCGTTCGTGTAGCCGCGGTCGGCGGTGGCGCCGACGTCGTCGAGGCACTCGGCGAGCGTGGTGCCGTGGCCGTCGGCGGCGCACTCGGCCTCGAGGAACTGCGTCAGCTCCTCCCGCGCGGGCAGGACGGTGTTCGTGACGTACGCGGCGTCGCCGAGCCGCGCGGCGGCGTTGACGTGACCCGAGATGCGCCCGCCGATGACGTCGAGGGGGTAGTGCACGCCGAGCACGTTGCGGGCAAGGCCGGCCTCGGACGCGCGCGTCATGATCTCCGGACCGAGCTCGGGCAGCAGGGCGGCGAGCACGATGCCGTCGCCGTAGGCGTAGGCCGTGTGGCCGGACGGGAACGCCTGGGAGAACGAGGCAAGGACGAGGTCGTAGGTGCCGTCGTGGGTGAGCCCGGTCTCGGGGTCGGTCCACGGCGCGACCTGGACGATGCCGAGGTTCGTGGCGAGTCCGCCGAGGGCGGCGGGCCGGCCGAACGAGCGGTCCTCGAGGAACGGGCGCGGGTAGTTGTAGACGTTCTTCGCGTCGCCGGTGCTCGCCATCGCGTAGCCGAGCGCGTCGTACAGGGCCTGGGTCCGGGGCAGGGCCCCCGCGGCGAGCCCGTCGGCGAGGTAGCCGCCGATGACCGGCCCGAGGGCGTCGGGGAAGGTCTGCGTCCAGTCCAGGTCCGCGTCGATCAGCGCGCGCTTGGACTGGACGGGGTCGACGGCGCCGGCAGCGTTGATCGCCTGGAGCGTCCGGTCGTTCTCGCCCAGGATGTCGACGCCCGCGTCCGTGACCTGTCCGCGGAACGCGGTGGCCGCCTTGGTCTCGGGGCTCGTCTGGTCGTAGGGCGAGGCCTCCCAGTAGGTGGCGAACTCGCCGAGCAGCGTCGTGTGGCGGTCGGGGGCGGCGAGGGCGGGCGACGCCAGCCCGACCCCCAGGCCGAGGACGAGGCCGGAGGCCAGGATCGTGGGAACCGGGCGCGGGGCCCGCGGGCGCACGACGAGTGACATGGAGGTGTTCCTTCGCGATCATCCGCGGGTGGGTGGCAGGTGGGGCGGCGCGTCGGCCGCTGGGACGCGGATGCGGTCGCCACGGTAGGGACGCGGCGTGACGGCGGGCCCGATGCCGGGGAAACCGGGGATGAACAGCCCGCGCGCGGTGCGACCGGGTCTCGCATGACGGACGGCGGCGGTGCCCCTGTCGGTGGACGTCGAGCGCGACCTAGGCTGGCGGACTGTTGCCCGCGACCCGAGCGGGCCCGTGGAGGTCCCGATGCCCGTCAGCGCCGATGACACCAGCGACAAGCTCGCGCAGTACGCCCACCCCGAGCGGCTCGTGAGCACGCAGTGGCTCGCCGACCGGCTCGACCTCGTCGGGACGCGCGACCTCGCCGTCGTGGAGTCCGACGAGGACGTCCTGCTCTACGAGACGGGGCACATCCCCGGCGCGGTCAAGATCGACTGGCACCTCGACCTGAACGACCCCGTCGTGCGCGACTACGTCGACGGCGAGGCCTTCGCCCGTCTCCTGGAGCGCAAGGGCATCTCGCGCGACACGACGGTCGTCGTCTACGGCGACCGGTCGAACTGGTGGGCGGCCTACGCGCTGTGGGTGTTCACGCTGTTCGGCCACCCCGACGTGCGCCTGCTCGACGGTGGCCGGGACGCCTGGATCGCCGAGGGGCGCGAGCTGACGATCGCCCCGAGCGCGCCGGAGCCCGGCGGCTATCCGGTCGTGGAGCGCGACGACGCCGTGGTCCGCGCGTTCCGCGAGGACGTGACCGCCGCGCTCCGGGGCGACGGCGGGCCGACCGCGCTGGTCGACATCCGCTCGCCGCAGGAGTACACGGGCGAGCGCCTCCACATGCCCGACTACCCCGAGGAGGGTGCGCTGCGCGGCGGTCACATCCCCACGGCGGTCAACGCGCCGTGGGCGCTCGCGGTCGACGTCGACGGCACGTTCAAGCCGCGCGCCGAGCTGGCGGCGATCTACGGCTCCCCGGCCGGTGCCGACGCCCAGGCCGGCTCGGGCCTCGGACTCGCGCCCGACCAGCCGGTCATCACGTACTGCCGGATCGGCGAGCGGTCCAGCCACACGTGGTTCGTGCTCACGCACCTGCTCGGGTTCGCGGACGTGCGCAACTACGACGGGTCGTGGACCGAGTGGGGCAACGCGGTGCGCGTGCCGATCGCGACGGGCGGGGAGCCCGGGTCCGCCTGACGCGCCCCGGTGCGAGGATGGTGGCGTGAGCACGGCGCCCGTCCCCGACCTTCCCCCGACGCTCGCGGCCATCCGCGAGGACTTCCTCGCGCTGTCGGTCGCGGACCGGCTCCAGCTCCTGCTCGAGTTCGCCGGTGGCCTCCCGCCGATGCCGGAGCGGCTCGCGAACCGTCCCGAGCTGCTGGAGCCGGTGCCCGAGTGCCAGTCGCCGATCGCGTTCGTGACGGAGCTGGAGACCGACGAGACGGACGACGGGGCCGCCGTGCGCGTGCGCTTCTACGCCTCGGCCCCGCCGGGGGCGCCGACCTCGCGCGGCTTCGCCGGCATCCTCGCCGAGGGGATCGACGGGCTGAGCGTGGAGCAGGTCGAGGCGGTCCCGGGCGACTACCCGCTCACCCTCGGTCTGGCCGAGGCCGTCTCGCCCCTGCGCCTGCGCGGCATGACGGCGCTCCTCGCGCGCACCAAGCGCCAGGTCGCCGAGCGCGCGGCGGCCCGGACGCGCGCGACGTAGCCGGGCCCGGACGCGTCGGCCCGTCTGGCCCGGCCGCCACCGCGTGCGTGCCCCGTCCGTGCGCGGGCCGGCGCGTCGGCAGTGCTTGACTGTGGCCATGGCCTCCTCCCGCCGGCCCGGCGACCTCCCGGCGATCGTCCGGCTCGCCGTCGCGCTCGGGATCGGGCTCGTGGTCGGCCTGCTGCCGCGGTGGGACGGCGGCGCGGCGGCCGCACTGAGCGGCTGGGCGGCGACGGCCTTCGTCTACTGCTGCTGGACGCTCGCCGCGCTGATGCCGATGGACCCCGACCGGACGGCGGGTCACGCCACCCGCGAGGAGCCGACGCGGCTCGGCGCGCACCTCGTCGTCGCGTTCGCCGGGCTCGCGAGCCTCGTCGGGGTCGTCCTGGTCCTCATGGACCGCACGCACGTCCAGACGGTCGCGAGCGCGCTCGTCGCCGTCGTCGCGTCGTGGCTCACCGTCCACACGCTGGCGACGACGCGCTACGCGCGGCTCTACTACACCCAGCCGGTCGGCGGGGTCGACTTCCACCAGAGCGAGCCGCCGCGCTACAGCGACTTCGCCTACATGGCGTTCACCGTCGGCATGAGCTTCGCCATCTCGGACACCGATCTCGCCTCGTCGCGGATGCGGCGGACCGCGCTGGTGCACGCGCTGCAGGCGTACCTGTTCGGGACGGTCATCGTCGCCCTCCTCGTCAACCTGGTCGCCAGTCTCGGCCCCTGACGGGGCACGGGGCGGGACCGGGCGGGAACCTAGACTCGGGGCCGTGACCTCCGCCGCCCCCGCGCCCGCAGCACCCCGGCACCCGCTCGACGTCGAGGCCGTCCCGCGCCCCGCGCGCAGCCAGGGCCTCCTGGACGAGATGGCCCGGCGGGTCGTCGTCGCGGACGGCGCCATGGGCACGATGCTCCAGCGGTTCGACCCGACCCTCGAGGACTACCAGAACCTCGAGGGCTGCAACGAGATCCTCAACGTCTCGCGACCGGACATCGTCGGCGCCATCCACCGCGCGTACCTCGACGTCGGGGTCGACGCGGTCGAGACGAACACGTTCGGCGCCAACTGGTCCAACCTCGCCGACTACGGCATCGACGACCGGATCACCGAGCTGGCCCGCGAGGGAGCCCGGATCGCGCGGGCCGAGGCCGAGTCCTGCGAGCTGCGCGACGGCCGCGTCCGCTGGGTGCTCGGCTCGATGGGCCCGGGGACGAAGCTGCCGAGCCTCGGCCACACCACCTACGCCCACCTCAAGGAGACCTTCGCCCAGGCCGCCCGCGGCCTCATCGAGGGAGGCGCCGACGCGTTCCTCGTCGAGACCAGCCAGGACCTGCTCCAGACCAAGGCGACCGTCAACGCCTGCCGTCAGGCCATCGTCGAGACGGGTGTCCGGCTGCCGATCTTCGTCGAGGTCACGGTCGAGACGACGGGCACGATGCTCGTCGGATCCGAGATCGGCGCGGCCCTCACGGCCCTCGAACCGCTGCAGATCGACGCGATCGGGCTGAACTGCGCGACCGGCCCGGCCGAGATGAGCGAGCACCTGCGCCAGCTCGCGGCCCGCTCCGAGGTCCCCGTCATGTGCATGCCGAACGCCGGCCTGCCCGTCCTCGGCAGGAACGGCGCCGAGTACCCCCTCACCCCGGCCGAGCTGGGCGTGGCGCACGAGCAGTTCGTGCGGGAGTTCGGGCTGCGGCTGGTCGGAGGCTGCTGCGGCACCACCCCGGAGCACCTCGCGGCCGTCGTCGAGCGGGTCGGCCGGGACTCGGGCGTGCTCGTCCGCGACCGTCGGCCGGAGGCCGAGCCGGGCGTCGCGAGCCTCTACCAGCACGTCCCGCTCGATCAGGACGCGAGCTACCTCGCGATCGGCGAGCGGACCAACGCCAACGGCTCGAAGGCGTTCCGCGAGGCCATGCTCGCCGAGAACTGGGACGAGTGCGTCGAGATCGCGCGCGCCCAGGTCCGCGGCGGGGCGCACCTGCTCGACGTGTGCGTCGACTACGTCGGGCGCGACGGGGTGGCGGACGCCCGCGAGGTCGTCTCGCGCCTCGCCTCCGCCTCGACGCTGCCGCTCGTCATCGACTCGACCGAGCCGGCCGTGCTCCGGGCGGGGCTCGAGCTGGTCGGCGGCCGGCCCGTCATCAACTCGGTCAACTTCGAGGACGGCGAGGGCCCGACCACCCGGTTCGGCCGGATCATGCCGCTGGTGATGGAGCACGGCGCCGCGGTCGTCGCGCTCACGATCGACGAGCAGGGCCAGGCGCGCACGCGCGAGGACAAGGTGCGCATCGCCTCCCGCCTCGTCGACACGCTCGTCGGCGAGTGGGGGATGAGCGTCGGCGACATCGTCGTCGACTGCCTCACCTTCCCGATCGCGACCGGGCAGGAGGAGACGCGGCGCGACGCGATCGAGACCATCGCGGCGATCCAGGAGATCACCGCGCGCTACCCCGGGATCCACACGACGCTCGGTGTCTCCAACGTCTCGTTCGGCCTCAACCCGGCCGCGCGGATCGTGCTCAACTCGGTGTTCCTCCACGAGGCGGCGCAGGCGGGGCTGTCGTCGGCGATCGTCGACGCGGCCAAGATCGTGCCCGTCGCGTCGCTGCCCGAGGAGCAGCGGACGGTCGCGCTCGACCTCGTGTGGGACCGCCGCGAGCACGACCCGGACGGCACCGTCACCTACGACCCGCTCGCCCGGATGCTCGAGCTGTTCGAGGGCGTCGACACGAGGGCGATGCGGGACCAGCGGGCCGCCGAGCTTGCGGCCCTGCCCGTCGGCGAGCGGCTCGCGCGGCGGATCGTCGACGGGGAGGGCAAGGGGCTCGAGGCCGACCTCGATCTCGCGATGGCCGAGGGCATGGCGCCGCTGACCATCATCAACGAGCACCTCCTCGAGGGCATGAAGGTCGTCGGCGAGCGCTTCGGCGCGGGGGAGATGCAGCTCCCGTTCGTGCTGCAGTCGGCCGAGGTGATGAAGGCGGCGGTCGCGCTGCTGGAGCCGCACATGGAGAAGTCGGGGTCGAGCGCGAGCAAGGGGACGATGGTGCTCGGCACCGTGCGCGGCGACGTCCACGACATCGGCAAGAACCTCGTCGACATCATCCTCACCAACAACGGCTACACCGTCGTGAACATCGGGATCAAGCAGCCGATCGCCGACTTCATCGCGGCCGCCGAGGAGCACGACGCCGACGTCATCGGCATGTCAGGCCTCCTCGTGAAGTCGACCGTCGTGATGAAGGAGAACCTGCTCGAGCTCAACGCGCGCGGGCTCGCCACGCGGTGGCCGGTGATCCTCGGCGGCGCGGCGCTCACCCGCCCCTACGTCGAGGACGACCTGCACGAGCTGTTCGACGGCGAGGTCCGCTACGCCCGGGACGCGTTCGAGGGGCTCGCGCTCATGGAGCCGCTGGTCGCGGTCGCGCGCGGGGCGGACCCCGAGGCCGTCGGCCTGCCGCCGTTGAAGAAGCGGCGCCACACGCGGGGCGCGACGGTCACGCTGACCGAGCCCGAGGTCATGCCGGGGCGCTCCGACGTCGCGGCCGACAACCCCGTGCCGACGCCGCCGTTCTGGGGGACGAGGATCGTGCGCGGCATCCAGCTCGCCGACTTCGCGGCGTTCCTCGACGAGCGCGCGACGTTCCTCGGGCAGTGGGGCCTCAAGCCGGGACGCGGCGAGGGCGGGGCGTCCTACGAGGAGCTGGTGGCGACGGAGGGCCGGCCCCGGCTGCGCGCCTGGCTGGACCGGATCCTGGCCGAGGGCATGCTCGACGCCTCGGTGGCCTACGGGTACTTCCCGGTGGTCTCCGACGGCCAGGACGTCGTGGTGCTGCACCACGGCGACGACCCGAGCGGCGTGCTCGGCGTGCCGGGGCTGCTCGCGCCCGACGGCGGGTCGGGCGGCCAGCTCGGCGAGGAGCGGCTGCGGTTCACGTTCCCGCGCCAGCGCCGGGACCGGCACCTGTGCCTGGCCGACTTCGTCCGGTCACGCGAGGCTGCGGCCGCCGAGGGCCGCGTCGACGTGCTGCCCGTTCAGCTCGTGACGGCCGGGTCCAAGGTTGACGACGTCACCGCGCGGATGTTCGCCGAGAGCTCCTACCGGGACTACCTGGAGCTGCACGGGCTCGTCATGCAGCTCACCGAGGCGCTCGCGGAGTTCTGGCACTCCCGGATCCGCGCGGAGCTCGGGTTCGCGGGGGAGGAGCCGACCGAGGTCGAGGGACTGTTCAAGCTGGACTACCGCGGCGCGCGGTTCTCGCTCGGCTACCCGGCGTGCCCGGAGATGGAGGACCGGACCAAGGTGGTCGAGCTGCTGCGGCCGGAGCGGATGGGGGTCGAGCTGTCGGAGGAGCTGCAGCTCCACCCCGAGCAGTCGACGGACGCGTTCGTGTTCCACCACCCGGAGGCGAAGTACTTCTCCGTGTGACGGGGACTCAGGCGGTGGGGACCGGCCGCGTCGCGAGCGCGCGGGTCCGCTCCCAGCGCTCGACCAGCGTGACGACGCCGGCCGCCGCCGGGACCAGCACGAGGTTGCCCAGCAGCATCGTCCGCAGGAACGGCAGCCCGGCGACGTAGCTCGCCATCAGCCCGTCCACCCCGTCGGCGTACCAGCGCCCGCGGCCCAGGAACCAGACGCCCGCGTTGGTCGTCAGGTAGAAGAACAGCGAGCCGCCGACGCCGAACCCGAGCGCGGCGACGTAGCGCCGTCCACCCGTCCACCGCGGCAGCAGGACGGACGCCAGGCCGATGACCGCCCACGTCCCCCAGACGAACCAGAGCACGGAGGTGTTGCCGAGGACGAGGTCGCTCGCGATCGCGACGACCAGCGGGACGAACGCCGCGACGCGGTTGCGCAGCAGGAGCGCCCCGGCGAACGTCGCCGCCGTGACGAGCTCGAGGTTGGGCGGCGCGCCGAGGTCGGAGCGCACGAGGCGCCAGCCGATCGCGAACGCCATGAGCAGCGCGACGACCGCGGGCCGCCACCAGCGCCGGGCGAGCTCGCCGAGCGTGAGGGGCCCGAGCCGTTCGCTCCCGCCGCCGGTCACTCGAAGGCCGTGAGCGTCCACGTGATCGTCTCCCCGTCCTTGGTCTCCAGCGACCCGGCGCCCACCTCGGCGAACTGGCCGTCGACGTCGAGCGACCAGAACTCGCTGGTCGGGTCGGCGGCGCGGCCGCCGATGCCGGTGACGAACGCCATCTCGCCCTCGCCCTCGACGGTGGCGCTCGGGTCGTGCTCCAGCAGCAGCTCGAGCGCCGTCCTCCCGTCCTCGCCGGGGTAGCTCATCGAGAGGAGCTGGTCCTCGTCGTCGTAGGTGAGGACGGCGTCGCCGTCCGCGGCTCCCGCGGTGGCCGACGCCGACGACGACGCCGACGCCGTCGTCCCGTCCGTCGTGGCCGGAGCCGAGCAGGCGGTCGCGGCGGCGCCGATCCCGGCGACGAGACCGAGGGCGGCGAGGGCGCGGACGAGCGAGGAGCGCGTGCTGATCATGTGCCAAGGGTAGGTGGGCCGCCGACGTGTCACCACGTCGTCTCACGGCGCCCGGGTGAGTCGCGCCACAGCGACCGGGGACCTTCGCCCCGCACCGCGGCTCCGGCGTGGCGGCACAGTAGAGAGGTGCTCGACCTGCCCACCACGCTGTCCGTCCACCTCGACCAGGCGGACCACAAGGTCACCGCGGCCACCCGACCCCTGCCCTACCTCGTCTCGTCCATGCTCGCCGGCATGTACATCGGGATCGCGGTGGTCCTCATGGTGTCGACCGCCGGCCCGTTCCTCGCGGCGGGGGAGCCCGCTGTCAAGCTCATCTCCGGTGCCGTCTTCGGGATCGGGCTCACCCTCGTGGTGTTCGCCGGCTCCGAGCTGGTCACCAGCGCCATGATGATCCTCACCCAGGGCGCCGTGACGGGGCGCGTGCCGTGGGCGCGGGCGCTCGGGACGATGCTGTTCTGCTTCGCCGGCAACCTGCTCGGCTCCATGGTGTTCGCGTGGCTCGTCGTGCGCTCCGGCATCCTGCACTCGAACGCGCCGGCCGGCCAGATGGTCGCCGGCATGCTCGAGGCGAAGGCCCACGAGTCGAACGGCGAGCTGTTCTTCCGCGGCATCCTGTGCAACGTGCTCGTCTGCCTCGCCATCTGGTCCGCCAACCGGCTGCGCAGCGAGTCCGGCAAGGCGATCATCATCTTCTGGTGCCTCCTGGCGTTCATCTCCTCCGGGTTCGAGCACGTGGTCGCCAACATGACGACGTTCTCGATCGGCCTGTTCGAGGCCGAGCAGCTCACGACGTGGGGTGACTTCGGGCGCAACCTCGTCGCCGTCGGCCTCGGCAACCTGGTCGGCGGTGCCGTCGTCGTCGGCCTCGGCTACCTCGTCGCGTCCGGCTGGTTCACGACGCGGCGGGAGACGGCCGCGGCCGAGCACGCCGGTGGCGAGGGCGCCGAGCGCGTCGGGAACGGCGACGCGCTGCGGGACGTGGCCTAGCCTTCCCGGATGAGCGCATCCGCCGAACCGGGGCCGGCCGGCACCCGCGTCCGCCGCTGGACGGCCGCCGCCGTCGTCGTCCTGCTCGTCCCGCTGGGACTCGCGGTGCGGCTGCTGCCGGGCCTGGTCGGGGACCTCGCCGGCGGTGTCGCGTACGCCGCGATGGTCTACGCGCTGCTCGTGGCGATCCTGCCCCGGGTGCGCCGCGCGAGCATCGCGTGCGCCGCGCTCGCGCTCGTCCTGGGGATCGAGCTGCTCCAGCTCACGGGGGTGCCGACGGCGGTCGTCGGCGCGTTCCCGCCCGCGCGCTACGTGCTGGGCTCGACGTTCGCCTGGCTCGACCTCGTCTCGGCCGCCGCCGGGGTCGCAGTCGCGTCGGGCGTCGACGCCCTGGCGGCGCGGCGCGCCGCGGCTGCGCCGACTACTCGAACCCGACCAGGACGAGGCTGACGACGACGTCCGTCCCCGCCTCGCAGTCCTCCGCGCGCCGCACCGCCTGCTTCACCGGGAGGATGAAGGACGCGGCCTCCTTGCTCGGGAAGATCGACGTCGACCACGTCGTGGCGCCGATCGTCACCTCGACCTTGACGGAGCCGAAGCCGCCCTGCAGACCGGTGGTGCGCTCGTCGATCTCGTCGGCGAGGTCCGGCGGGACGGTGAGGAAGTGCCACACGCCCGGGGGAGGGGTCTTCCACACGCGGGCGGTGAACTCGTACGGCATGGGGCTCAGGGTACGGCGGCCGCGGGTCGCGACCGATCGGGTGCCGCGGCTCAGGCCCGGGCCGACTGCCGCGCTCGCTGGTCATCCGGGACGGGCGCTCCGGTGCAATCGAGACCGGCGGCGATGAGCAGCTCGTAGTGTGCGATCTTGCGCTCCAGGGCCGCCTCGGCCGCGTCGAGCCGTCGACGCTGCTCGCGCAGGAGGTCGCGCCCCTCCTCCAGCAGCGAGATCCGGCGCCCGTGGCTCGCGGCACCCTCCCCCAGCAGCTCGACGAAGCTCCTGGCGCCGGCGACGCTCATCCCGGCGCCGCGCAGCGCGAGCAGGAGCGCGACGAGCCCCTGCTCGGCCGGGCCGTAGCGACGGTGCCCCGAGGCGTCGCGCGGGACCCGGGGCAGCACGCCCTCCCGCTCGTACCAGCGCAGCGCGTCCGTCGTGATCCCGGCGGTCGCGGCCATCTCCGCGATCGCGAGTCGGCTCTCGTCCTCCACCACTCGAACCTAGGCCGTGGAGCGCACTCCAGGGCAAGCGGCCCGGTTTGCCCTGGAGCGGACTCCAGCTCCTAGCGTCGCCGGCGTCCGTTCCTGCAATCCCGAGGAGGCGCCGTGCGCGCACTCACCGTCACCGACACACCGACGACCGAGGGCACCGTCCGCGGTCTCGCCCTGACCGAGCGGCCGACCCCGCGTCCCGCGGCCGGGGAGGTCACCATCGACGTCGAGGCCGCGGGCATCGGCCTCATCGACGCCCTCTGGGCATCGGGTGCGATGCCGCAGCACGAGGGGTTCGTCCCCGGGCTCGAGGTGGCCGGGACCGTTCGCGAGGTCGGCGCCGGCGTCGTCGGCCTCCACGTCGGCCAGCCGGTGGCCGCGCTCCTGCCCGGCGCCGGCGGCTTCGCCGAGGTGGCGACGGCCGTCGCCGCTCTCGTGACGCCGGTGCCCGACGGCATGGCGACGGCGCAGGCCGCCGTGGTCCCGATCAACACCGTGACGGCGCACCTCGCGCTCACGACCGTCGCTCGCCTGGCGGCCGGCGAGAGCGTGCTCGTGCACGCGGGCGTCGGCGGCCTCGGCTCGCAGTTCGGGCAGGTCGCCCGGGCGCTCGGCGCCGCCCGCGTGGACGCCGTCGTCGGGACGCCGGAGAAGCTGCTGGTCGCGCGCGACCTCGGCTACGACCACGCCCACCTGCGCGCCGAGCCGGCGACCGTGCCGGACGGCGCGTACGACGTCGTCGTCGACCCGGTCGGCGGCGACGCGACGGCCCGCGCCTTCCAGGCCCTGCGCGGCGGTGGCCGGCTGGTCCGCGTCGGCAACGCGTCCCGGGCGGGTGACGTCGGTCTCAGCTCCCTCGCGCACTGGCTCGAGAACAAGACGACGGCCGGGTTCAACGTCGGCGCGTGGCTGGGCGACCATCCCGAGCAGGGGGCGGAGTCGCTGCGCTGGTCGCTGGGCGCGGTCGCCGGCGGGACGGTCCGGGTCGACCTCACGGGCACCGGTGAGCTCGCCGACCACGCGGCCATGCTGGCCGACCTCCTGTCGGGCGCGACCACCGGGAAGCTCGCGTTCCTCGTCGGGAGGGAATGACGCGGGGGACCGCCGAGCCGCGGGCGGTCGGGCCGCGGCGCTCAGGGGGTGAGGCGCAGGACGCGGTCGTCGTCCCCGGTCGGCTCCCCGCGCCCGTCGGTGTTGTTGGTGAGCACCCACAGCGTGCCGTCGGGCGCCAGCGCGACGTCGCGGAGCCGCCCGTGCTCGCCGACCAGGCGTTCGGTCGACGACGCGAGGTCGTCCAGGGGGATCACGCGCAGGCGCTGGCCGCGGAGGTTGGCGACGTAGATCGCGCCGTCCGCGATCGCCAGCCCGCTCGGGCTCGCGTCGGCCGGTGCCCACTGCTGCACGGGGTCGACGTAGCCGTCCCGGCCCGCGATGCCCTCGACCTCGGGCCAGCCGTAGTTGCCGCCGGGCCGGATGACGTTGAGCTCGTCCCACGTGTCCTGGCCGAACTCCGATGCGTACAGCGTGCCGTCGCCGTCCCAGCCGAGGCCCTGCGGGTTGCGGTGGCCGTAGCTGTAGACGGGGGAGCCGGGGAACGGGTTGTCGTCCGGGACGGCGCCGTCGGGCGTCAGCCGGAGGATCTTCCCGGCGAGGCTCGCGACGTCCTGCGCGGCCGGCCGGTCCCCGGCGTCCCCGACGGTCGCGTAGAGCATCCCGTCGGGCCCGAACGCGATCCGGCCGCCGTTGTGGTTGGCCGCCGACGGCAGTCCGGCCAGGATCGTCTCCGCGTCGCCCAGCGCGAGGGACCCCGGGCGGCCGGTGAGGTCGTAGCGGACGATCCGGTTGTCGTCGGCGGTCGTGAGATAGGCGTAGAGGGAGCCGTCGTCGACGGCGATGCCGAGGAGCCCGCCCTCGCCGCGGTGGACGACGCCGTCGATGACACCGACCTCGCGCGCGGTGCCGTCCTCGGCCAGCTCGAGGACGCGCCCGGAGTCGCGCTCGCTGACGAGGGCGATGTGCTGGGCGGGCGCGTCGGGCGCGTCGGGCGCGGCGGGCGCGGCGAGGAACGCGATCGACCACGGGGCGTCGAGGCCCGTCGCGTGCACCTCGACGGCCGCGGGCGGTGCTGCTGGCGTCGCCGGTGCGGACGGTGACGGCGTGGATGGTGTGGACGGTGACGGCGTGGACGCGGACGACGTCGACGTCGCGCCCGGCGGCGGGGCGGACGTCGGCTCGTCGGGCACCGTCGTGCAGGAGGTCAGCGCCGCGGCCACGGCGATGGCGGCGAGACCGGCGATGGGGGCGCGCCGTGGCGTCGGGGTCGGCATGGTCCAGTGTGCCCCGCGTCGTCCGGCACGACCAGGGTGCCGGGCGACGCGGGGCCGGGGGCCCGCGCGGGGTCAGTACGCGACGGTGAAGCGGCGCCGGTGGTGCGCCGGCGTCTCGATCTCCGTCACGACGGCGTCCGCGAGGTCCGCGCCCGAGATGGCCGAGGTGCCGTCGGCGTCGGCGAGCAGCACGTCGTCGCCGAGACGGTAGGTGCCCGTCGCCTCGCCCGGCGCGTAGGAGCCGAACCCGGCGGCCGGGCTGACGTAGAACCAGTCGAGGTCGTCCTCGCGGGCGCGCAGGTCGTCGAGGACGGCGCTCATCTCGGCCGCCTCCTCCTTGAACGCCTCGGGGAAGGACGCGGTGTCGGCGAGCCGCGGCCCGCCCGGGGCGACCAGGAGGGAGCCGGCCCCGCCGATGACGCCGAGGCGGACGCCCGCGTCACCGGCCAGGCCGGCGAGGGTGGCGAGGACGGGGCGCACCCGTCCCACCAGCTCCCCGCGCGGGGCGAGGGCGGAGATGACGACCTCCGCGTCGGCGACGGCCGAGGCGAGGACGGCGTCGTCGAGCACGCTGCCGGTCACGTACCGGACGCCCGCCACCTGGTCGGCGGGCAGGGCGCGGCTGATGGACGTGACGTCGTGTCCCCGCGCGGCGGCGGCCCGGACGATGTGACCCCCGGCGTAGCCGGTTCCCCCGAGGACGGTGATGCGAGACATGAGTATCCCTTCGATAGTGGATTACGACTGGGTAGTTAGTTACTGTAGGTGACTCAAGGAGACTCGGGAAGAGGGCACCGCCAGGTGCCCTGCCGACCGACTGGTGACTCGGTGGAGGAGGCGTCGTGACGCAGCCCGTGTGGGACCCGCTCGTCCGGGACTGTCCGTCGAGACGGCTGCTCGACCGGATCGGCGACCGATGGACGGTGCTCGTCGTCGGCGTCCTGGCCGACGGCCGGCTCCGGTTCTCCGAGATCCAGCACGCCGTCGACGGGGTGTCGCAGAAGATGCTGACGCAGACGCTCCGGGCGCTCGAGCGCGACGGGCTCGTCGCGCGGACGGTGTTCCCCCAGGTGCCGCCGCGGGTGGAGTACGAGCTCACCGACGTCGGGCGCAGCCTCCTCGGGCCGCTGCGGGCGCTCACCGACTGGGCGACTGAGCACATGTCCGGCGTCCTCGACGCGCGCGGCAGCTACGACGAGGCCCAGGCTCGGGACGAGCTCGCGGCGCACTGACGTCGCGCGCCGACGTCCCGCCGGCGCCCGGCCGGGCGTCAGACGAGCGAGCCGAGCCAGAGCCCGAGCCCGGCCAGCGCCGTCGTGACGACGAGCGTCCCGAGCCCGGTCAGGACGGCGGCGAGGTGCTTGCGCTCCTGGACGAGGCGGACCGTCTCGAAGCTGGCGGTCGAGAAGGTCGTGTAGCCGCCGAGGAAGCCGGTGCCGACGACGAGCTGCCAGGTCTCCGGCAGGACGGTCGCGGTGGCGAGGCCGGTCACCAGACCGAGCAGGAACGATCCCGTGACGTTGATGACGATGGTGCCCCACGGCAGGGCACCGCGACGGCGGGAGCTGATGACCCCGTCGAGCAGGAGCCGGCAGGCGGCGCCGATCCCTCCGGCGAGGGCGAGCGCGACGAACGACAGCGCGGTCACCGGACCGCCCGCCGGCTCCGGCGGTGCGTCGCCGCGGCGACCGCGATGCCGGCCCAGGTCGCGACCGCACCGACGAGGACGGTCGTGAGCCCGTAGCCGATCCCGGCGGCGACGGCGCCGTTGCCCAGCAGCGTCGCGGTGCCGACCGCCAGGGCGCTGTAGGTGGTGAACCCGCCCATGACGCCGGTCCCGAGCAGGAGCCGGGCCGAGCGCCGCCGGCCGCGATCGGGACCGCCCCGCGCGAGGGCGTCGAGCAGGACACCGAGCAGGAAGGCGCCGGTGAGGTTGATCCCGAGGATCGCGTAGGGGATGCCGTCCGCCGACGGTGCCGCCAGGCTGATCGCCTCGCGGGCGCCCGTGCCGAGCGTGCCGCCGAGCAGCACCAGGAGCAGGGAGCCGGCTCGCAGGTGCACCGGTCGGGGACCGCCGGTCGAGGCGGCGGCGCCCGCGGGGTCGGGATCGACGGCCGCGCCGATGTCGGGATCGGTCGGTGTGTGGGCCGGCGCGGTCATCGCTCCTCCTCCGCCCAGGGCAGCGGGGCGTCGAGGCCGACGGGACTCAGCGGGACGACCACGACCGGGCGGTGCTGGCGGTGGGCGAGCTGCGCGGCGACCGAGCCGTTGAAGAACTCGTGCAGCGCCCCGCGGAACCCGGGCTCGCGCGTCCCGATCACGATCATGGCCGCGTCGACGTCGTCGGCGAGCCGCGCCAGCTCGCGCGCCGGGCTGCCGGCCAGCGCACGCGTCGACCACGGGACCTGCCGTCCGGTGAGGGCCGCGGCGATCGCGGAGCGCAGGTCGGGGTCGAACACCTCGACGGCGTCGTCGGCGAGGTCGGGATCGATCGACGTCGCGATGACCGTCCCGGCCGGTCCCGTGTCGATCGGGTAGCGCGCGACGTCGACGGACGCGCACACCAGCTCCGCGCCGAAGCGCTCGGCGAACGTCGCGGCGGTGACGACGACGGCGTCGGGCTGCCCGAGGGCGACACCGACGACGACGTGGGTCCGCGGGGTGGGCATGGGGATCTCCTTCGTTCGACGTGGTTCGACGGGCACGCGGGCGCGCTCGTGCGGCACCGAGGGCGGGGTGGAGGGCCGTGCGGAGGGCATGGCGGGAGCCGGCGCGGAGGTCGCGGCGGGCTCGGTGGCGGAACGGCCCGGGGTGGCGCGCGGGTCGGACGCGGTAAAGGGGTCGCTCGTCGTGCGCGAGCATCGGGTGCCCGATGCGGGGGAGCCCTCGCCGTTGGTGCGCGTCGGGACGCTCTCGGACCGGTGCGTCGGCGCAGCAGACACCCGTGACTCCTCTCGTCACAGGTGCTATCAGCCGAGAACGGCGGTTCGGGCTGTCTGCCCCGGCGAGCGCCATCGCCGTGTCGTCATCCTGGCACGGAACCCGCGACGGGACAACGGTGGGCGTCGCGTGCCCACCTGGGCGCCCCCGGCAGGACTCGAACCTGCAACCTACGGATTAGAAGGCCGTTGCTCTATCCATTGAGCTACGAGGGCACACGACCCGTGTGGGCGGACGGTCACGACGCACACGGCCCACGAGGTCGACGCCAATCCTACGGACTCGCGGCGCCGCGGCGGTCGGGTCGCCGCCCGGTTCTCCGCGGCCGCGGTCGCGGTCGGGCGCCGACCGGCTGCGGCCCCGGCGCCGCCGCGCGGCCCGTCAGGGGTACTGCCCGCGCAGGCGGTGCGCCTCCCAGACCCGGTGCACCGCGAGGCACGTCGCCGCCTCGCGCAGCGAGAGGTCCTGCTGCTTGCCGTAGGTGAGCACGGAGTGCCACGCCATCGTCATGCGGTCGCGCAGGCGCTCGTTGACCTCGTCCTCGGTCCACCAGTACGCCTGGTTCGCCTGCACCCACTCGAAGTAGGAGACGACGACGCCACCCGCGTTGGCGAGGATGTCCGGCACGACCAGCACGCCCTTCGCCCGCAGGATCGCGTCGGCCGCCTTGGTGGTCGGGCCGTTCGCCCCCTCGACGACGAGGCCGGCGCGCACCCGGTCGGCGTTCTCCTCCGTCAGCACGCCCTCCACCGCGGCGGGGACGAGGGCGTCGCACTCGAGCTCGAGCATCGCGCCGCCGTCGATGGCCTCGGCCCCCGCGAACCCGGTGACCGTCCCCGTCTCGTCGACGTGGCGCGCGAGGCGGTGGACGTCAAGTCCCTCGGGGTCGTGGACCGCGCCGTCGATGTCGCTCACCGCGATGACCCGGACGCCGGCCTCGGCGAGCAGGCGGGCCGTGTCGCGCCCGACCTTGCCGAAGCCCTGGACGACGGCGGTCGAGCGCGTGGGCTCCAGGCCGCGGTGCGCCAGCGCGAGGAGCGTGATGTGGGCGACGCCGCGCGACGTCGCCGACGCCCGCCCCAGCGAGCCGCCGACGCTCACCGGCTTGCCGGTGACGACGCCCAGCACCGTGCGACCCTGGTTGACGGAGTAGGTGTCCATCATCCAGGCCATGGTCTGCTCGCTCGTGCCGACGTCGGGCGCCGGGATGTCCTGGTCGGGGCCGATGAGCGGCATGATCTCGCTGGTGTAGCGGCGCGTGATGCGCTCGAGCTCGCCCTCGGAGAAGTGCCGCGGATCGATGTTGATCCCGCCCTTCGCGCCGCCGTACGGGACGTCGACCAGCGCGCACTTCCACGTCATCCACATCGCGAGCGCGCGCACCTCGTCGAGGTCGACGCCGGGCGCGTACCGCACGCCGCCCTTCGCCGGGCCGCGGGTGAAGTTGTGCTGCACGCGGTGGCCGGTGAAGACCTGGGTGCTCCCGTCGTCCATCCGCACCGGGACGCTCACCGTCAGCTCGCGGCGTGGCGTCGCGAGCACGGCGTGCGGACCGGGTCCAAGTCCGAGGTGGTCGATCGCGAAGGCGAGCTGCGCCTGCGCGTCGTCGAGGGGGCCGCCCGGGTGCCCCGCACCCCCTGCCGTCGTCGTGCTCACGGTGCTCACTCCCCAACTCTCATGGTCGCGCATCGCGACCCGCCGGTGGTTCCCGCAGCCCCACGTTAGGCGATCGTGCCGCGCACGGTCACGACGTCCCCGGCGCGGCTGTTTGGTGCCGTGGCACCGCTCGGGCACGCTGAGGGCGTGACGACGCCTTCTTCCGCGCCCGGGTCAGCCGCCGGGCCAGCGCTCGACGTCGCCGTCGCGCTCCGCGCCCAGCTCGGCGCCCTCGACTTCCCGCTCGAGCTGCCCGGCGTCGAGGAGATCCGGACCCTGCGCGACCGGATCACGACGCAGCTCGACTCCCACCTCGTCCCGCGGCTGCGGACGGCGAGCCTGCCGACCATCGTCGTCGTCGGCGGTCCCACCGGAGCCGGCAAGTCGACGCTGGTCAACGCGGTCTCGGGCACCGAGGTCTCCCCGGCGGGCGTCGTCCGGCCGACGACGAAGAAGCCGGTCCTCGTCGTCAACCCCGCCGACCGCGAGCTCATCGCCGATCACCCCGTGTCCGGGCGCGCCGCCGTCGTCGAGGCGGACCTGCCGCGCGGGCTGGCCCTGCTCGACGCGCCCGACCTCGACTCGGTCGAGGTGACGAACCGCGAGCGGGCGCTCGAGCTCGTCGAGGTGGCCGACGTCTGGCTGTTCGTCACGACCGCCAACCGCTACGGCGACGCCGTGCCGTGGGCCGTGCTGGAGCAGGTGAAGCGCCGCGGCGTCACGGTCGGCGTCGTCCTCGACCGGATCGGTCCCGAGGCGCTCGACACCGTGCGCCGCGACCTCCTCGCCCGCCTCGCCGACGCGGGTTTCGGCTCCGTCCCGCTGTTCGTCGTGCCCGACGCCGGCCCCCTCGACGGCCCGCTGCCCAAGGACCAGGTGGTCGACGTCGAGCGCTGGCTCACGCTGGTCGCGGGGCGGCACGGCTCGCACGAGGTGGTGGCGCGCACGATCCGAGGCGTGTGGAGCCCGCTGCGCGAGGAGACGCGTCGCCTGCTGGACGCCTCCGTCGCCCAGGCCGAGGCCGCCGCCGATCTCAGCTCCGCCGCGCGCACGGTCGTCGAGCCGGTCGAGGCCGAGCTCGCCGAGCGTCTCCGCTCCGGCATCCTCACCGACGGCGCCCCCACCTCGCGCTGGCTCGCGGACGCGTCCGGCAAGGGCGCGCTGGCCGCCGTCGCCCACCCCGCCGACGGCTTCTTCGCCCGGCGCCGCGCCCAGCGGCAGGCGCCGGAGCGCGCCCGCGCGCTCGCCGCGCTGCGCGGCGACCTGCACCGGGCGTTCACCGATGTCGCGGGAGCCGCGAGCCGCACGGTCGCCGACGTGGTCGAGCTGGCGTGGACGAAGCACTCGACGGCGGGCGCGGCGCTCGCGGCCGAGCGCCGGGCCGGCGGGGTCGACGAGGCGCGACGCGCGCGCGTCGAGGAGACGTGGCAGGCGTGGCTCGCCTCGATCCCCGTCCCCGAGAACCCCGCCGAGGCGACGCCCGGCCTCCTCGGCCAGGAGAGCGCCCGGACCGTGGTGGCCCTCGCGGCGGCCGGGCTGGCCGGGGCGCGGGCCGCGGCCGAGCGGCTCGGCCTCCCGTCCTGGCGGGACGCGCTGGAGGACCTGGTGCGTGCGTGCCGCGAGTGCCTGGAGTCCGAGGCGCTCGACCACGTGGACGAGGTGGCTCGCCGGCTTCCCGGCGAGTCCGTGACGGCACTGCGGCTCCGCATCGCCGAGCTGCGACGACTGGCAGGGGAGGACTGATGGCGGATCACGCCCAGCACGACGAACGAGAGGTCGCGCGCCGCGCGGAGCTGCTCGAGATCGTCGACACGATGACGCCGTGGCTGCCCGCCGCGACGGTGACCAGAGCGCGACGTGACCTCGACTCGGTCGCGCGCCGGCTCGACCTCGGGATCGGGCACCGGGTCGTCGCGCTCGTCGGCGGGACCGGGTCGGGCAAGTCCTCCCTGTTCAACGCCATCACGGGTCTCGACGTCGCCGACGTCGGCACGGTCCGCCCGACCACCTCGGAGCCGACCGCGTGCGCGTGGGGATCGGACGCCACGGCCCTGCTGGACCACCTCGGCGTCTCCGAGCAGCGACGCCACCGCGGCGAGGCGGCGCTCGCCGGCCCCGAGCCGGGGCAGCTCGACGGCGTCGTCCTCCTCGACGTCCCCGACCACGACTCGGTGGCCGAGGGACACCGCGCCCAGGTCGACGCGCTGCTGCCGGTGGTCGATCTGCTCGTGTGGGTCCTCGACCCGCAGAAGTACGCCGACAACCGCCTGCACACCGAGTACCTCGCGGCGCTCGCGGGGCGGCAGGAGGCGATGATCGCGCTGGTCAACCAGGTCGACCGGCTGACCACCGACGGCCTCGCCGAGCTCCGGCTCGACATCGCGCGGCTCCTCGTGGAGGAGCAGCTCGGCAAGGTGGAGATCCTCGCCAGCTCCGCCCGCACGGGGGAGGGGATCGATGCCGTGCGGGACACGCTGCGCCGCGTCTCGCTGCGCTCGTCCGTCAACCGGGTCGCGGTGTGGGACCAGCTCGACACCGTCGCGCGCGAGCTTGCGGCCGGGCTCGGGTCGGCGCCCGCGGCCGGGGTCGACGACGAGGCCGCCGTCACACGGCTCGCCGAGGCCGTCGGCGTCGGCGCGGTCGCGGACTCGATCGTCGCGGCCGTGAGGAACGGCGGGACCGTCACCGAGGTGCGCGAGGCGCCGCCGGCGCGCTGGGAGGCCATCCGGGCCGAGTGGCTCGACGCCCAGGCGGCCGGGCTGTCGCCGGCGTGGCGCGCCTCGGTCGATCGTGCGCTCCCGTCCGCCCGCGAGCTGGGCGAGGCCGCGACGGCGGCCGTCCGTCAGGTGCCGCTCGGGGTCGTGCCGCGGGCCGGGCTGCTCACGCGGCTGCGCCCCGGCGCGCTGGAGCGCGCGGCTGACGAGGCCCGCCGCGGGTACGAAGACGCGGCCCAGGAGGCGCTGCGCGCGTGCGTCGCGCGGCTGCTCGCCCCGTCGCGGGAGGTCCGCGCCCTGCTCGCCCAGGCGCTCGACGCGTTGCGGATCCGCCACCGCGAGCTGTCAACAGCCGACTGACACGTCATCGGTTCGGCGGTCGCGCACACCCCCGTCGCGGCGCGGCCCGGTCCTTGCCACGGTGCTTCCATGCGCCGGGAACCGCCCGGCACCGGACCGGGAGGTCACCGATGGCGAACGACACGACGATCATGGTGCGAGGGCGGGCCGGCACGACGCCGCGGCTCATGGACGGGAAGAAGGGCGACTGGACGACCTTCCGCCTGGCCACCTCGAGCCGCTACCGGCTGCCGGGCGGCCAGTGGCGGGACGGGCGGACGACCTGGTACACCGTGCACGCCAACGGCGACCTCGCCGGCCGCGCGGCGGACAGCGTGCGCAGCGGCGCCCCGCTGGTGGTCCGCGGTCGCGTGGAGCTGGACACCTACGCCGACCGCGACGGCGTCCCGCGCTCGGACCTCGTGCTGCAAGCCGACGCCATCGGGCTCGACATCGTCACGAGCGGCCGGATCATCTGGCGTCCCCCCGCCCGCCGGGACGCGACCGACGTCTCCGACCTGGCCGAGCTCGACGAGAGTGCGAACGAGGACGCGGACGTCGACGCGGTGGCGTGCGGGCACGGCGAGCCGGGGCGCGAGACCGGGCGCGGGGGCGCGGACGCGCTCGGGGACGAGGACCGGGACGGCGAGGACGAGGGCGGTGCGCACGGGCGCGGCGAGGACGACGCGGACGCGATGGTCGCCGTGGGGATCCAGCCGCCGTTCTGAACGGGCCTCCGCGCCGCGGCTGCCTCTCGACGGGGGAAGTAGGCTGGACCCCGGAAATCCAAGACTCTCACTAGGAGAACTGTGGCCGAGTACATCTACTCGATGGTGCGCGCCCGCAAGGCGCACGGTGACAAGGTCATCCTCGACGACGTCACCATGGCGTTCCTGCCCGGGGCGAAGATCGGCATGGTCGGTCCGAACGGCGCGGGGAAGTCCACGATCCTCAAGATCATGGCGGGGCTCGACACGCCGTCGAACGGCGAGGCGCGGCTCTCCCCGGGCTACACCGTCGGCATCCTCCTGCAGGAGCCGCCGCTGAACGACGAGAAGACCGTCCTCGGCAACGTCCAGGAGGCCGTGGCGGACATCCTCGCGAAGAAGGAGCGCTACGAGCAGATCGCCGAGGAGTTCGCCGACCCCGACGCGGACTACGAGGCGCTCACGAACGAGATGGGCAAGCTCCAGGAGGAGATCGACGCCGCGGACGGGTGGGACATCGACGCCCGTCTCGAGCAGGCGATGGACGCCCTGCGCTGCCCGCCGCCGGACGCCGACGTCACGGTGCTCTCCGGTGGTGAGCGTCGTCGGGTCGCGCTGTGCAAGCTCCTCCTCGAGGCGCCCGACCTGCTGCTGCTCGACGAGCCGACCAACCACCTCGACGCCGAGAGCGTGCAGTGGCTGGAGCAGCACCTCGCGCGCTACCCCGGGGCCGTCATCGCGATCACGCACGACCGGTACTTCCTCGACAACGTCGCGGAGTGGATCGCCGAGGTCGACCGCGGCCGCCTCTACCCGTACGAGGGCAACTACTCCACCTACCTGGAGAAGAAGCAGGAGCGCCTGCAGATCCAGGGCAAGAAGGACGCCAAGCTCGCCAAGCGCCTCAAGGAGGAGCTGGACTGGGTTCGCCAGAACGCCAAGGGGCGCCAGACCAAGTCCAAGTCGCGCCTCGCGCGCTACGAGGAGATGGCGGCCGAGGCCGAGCGGACGCGCAAGCTCGACTTCGAGGAGATCCAGATCCCGCCGGGCCCGCGCCTGGGATCGGTGGTCATCGAGGCCACGGACCTGCAGAAGGGATTCGGGGACCGCTCGCTCATCAGCGGCCTCTCGTTCACACTCCCGCGCAACGGCATCGTCGGCGTCATCGGCCCGAACGGCGTCGGGAAGACGACGCTCTTCAAGACGATCGTCGGCCTGGAGCCGCTCGACGGCGGCGACCTCAAGGTCGGCGAGACCGTCAAGATCTCCTACGTCGACCAGGGCCGCGAGAACCTCGACCCGAAGAAGACGCTCTGGGAGGTCGTCTCCGACGGCCTCGACTTCATCCAGGTCGGCAACGTCGAGATCCCGTCCCGCGCGTACGTGTCGCAGTTCGGCTTCAAGGGTCCGGACCAGCAGAAGCCGGCCGGCGTCCTCTCCGGCGGCGAGCGCAACCGGCTCAACCTCGCGCTCACGCTCAAGCAGGGCGGGAACCTCCTGCTGCTGGACGAGCCGACGAACGACCTCGACGTCGAGACGCTCGGCTCGCTCGAGAACGCGCTGCTGGAGTTCCCGGGCTGCGCCGTCGTCGTCTCCCACGACCGGTGGTTCCTCGACCGTGTCGCGACGCACATCCTCGCCTACGAGGGCACCGAGGCCGAGCCCGACAGGTGGCACTGGTTCGAGGGCAACTTCGCGGCCTACGAGGAGAACAAGGTCGAGCGCCTCGGCCCGGAGGCCGCCCGCCCGCACCGCGTGACCTACCGCAAGCTGACGCGCGACTGACGCACCGGTCGGCCCGCACCGATCGGGTCCGCACCGGGCGCGAGCGTCCCGACGCGATGGCCCCCGCCCGATCCGGGCGGGGGCCGTCGCGCACCTGGGGCCGTCGCGCACCTGGGGCCGTCGCGCACCTGGGGCCGTCGCGTCCTGGTGTCCATGGCCCCTTCCGGGCCGTCGCGACGCTGGGCCGTTGCGTCTGTCGGCGCCGTCGCACCACTGGGCCAATGCGGAACCTGGGCCGTCGCGCTCGGACGTCCCCGCGTGTCCCGGAGGCGACGCGCCTCCCCGGCCGGGGGCTCCCGAGCGGGTGAGTCGTGACGGCGCCTCGGCAGCTCCTCACGCCGCGAGCGTCTCGGGCGCGTTCCGGGGTGTGCCCGCCCGGCCCGGAGACCGGCAGGGCAGGATGGGGCCATGACGGACCGCACGACGGACACCGGCGGGGCAGCCGAGACCGCGGCACGACTCGACCTCGTCAGCGCGGTCGACGTGGTCCGCGGTCGCCTGGCCGCGACCCGGCTCCCGCTCGAGGTTGCCGGGGTCGAGGCGGCGCGCCGCCGCCGACGCGAGCTGCTCGACCAGATCGACGACTATCTCCTGCCCCGGCTGCGCACGGACGGGGCACCGCTGCTCGTCGTCGTCGGTGGTTCGACCGGCGCCGGCAAGTCGACCCTCGTCAACTCCCTCCTCGGGGAGCGGCTGACGCAGCCGGGCGTCCTGCGGCCGACGACCCGCTCGCCCGTCCTGGTCCACCACCCCGCCGACGGTCCCTGGTTCGCACCGGAGCGCGTCTTCCCGACCCTCGCCCGCGTCGAGACGACGGGCGGGGGAGCGCCCGCGGCGGTCGCCACCACCACGCCCGGTCCGCCCGGGGCTGTCGCGGACGCGACCGGGGTCGGGGCCGTCCCCACGCCGCCCGGGGCCGTCCCCGCCTCGCCCGGCGCCGTCGGCGCACCGGCGCACCTCGCGGGCGTCCCGGCGGGCCGCGCCGCCGCCGACCGCGACGGCACACCGATCGACGGGGTCCGCGCGCTGCGGCTCGTCCCGTACCCGGCGCTGCCGCCGGGTCTCGCGCTGCTCGACGCCCCCGACATCGACTCGGTCGAGGCCGCGAACCGCGACCTGGCCGCGCAGCTCCTCGCGGCCGCCGACCTCTGGCTCTTCGTCACGACGGCCGCCCGCTACGCCGACGCCGTGCCGTGGGAGCTCCTGCGCTCAGCCGCCGCCCGGCACGCGCAGGTCGCGCTCGTCATCAGCCGCGTCGACCCCGGCAGCGGCGAGGTGGTGGCTGACCTCGCGCGGATGGCGCGGGAGAACGGCCTCGGCGACGCGCGGCTCTTCGTCGTCCCCGAGGCGCGGCTCGATGCCGACGGCCTCCTGCCCGAGGCGGCCGTCGCGCAGATCGCCGGCTGGCTCACCGACCTCGGCGGCAGCGCGAGCGCCCGCGACGAGGTCGCGCTGGCCACCCGGGACGGCGTCGTGACGGACGTCGCGGGCGCGGTCGACGTCATCGCGACGGCGGCGGACGCGCAGGCCGAGTCGGCTGCCCGGCTGACCGACATCGTCGAGGTCGCCTACGCGCAGGCCGCGGCGACCGTCCGGACCGCGACGACGGACGGCGCCATGCTGCGCGGGGAGGTGCTCGGCCGCTGGCAGGACTTCGTCGGGGCGAGCGACATCATGCGCACGCTCGAGCGCGGGGTCGGCCGGGTGCGCGACGCGGTCGGGGCGTTCTTCCGGGGTGGCCGGCCCTCCGCCCAGCCCGTCGAGCTGGCGATCGCGCACGGTCTCGAGGCGGTGACGCTCGACGCCGTCGAGACGGCCCGCGAGCGCGTCCGTTCCGCCTGGCGGTCCGATCCCGCCGGGGCCGCCCTGCTGCGCGACGGCGACGGTGCGACGGCCGGCGTCACCGGCGTCGGGACGGCGGAGCTGCGTGCCTCGATCGCCGAGCAGATCCGCGGCTGGCAGGAGGACGTCCTCGCGGTCGTGCGCGAGCAGGGCGAGGACCGGCGCGGCCTGGCTCGCGCCATGAGCTTCGGCGTCAACGGCCTCGGGGTCGCGCTCATGCTGGTCGTGTTCGCCGGGACGGGCGGCGTCACGGGCGTCGAGGTCGGCATCGCCGGCGGGACCGCGATCCTCGCGCAGAAGGTGCTCGAGGCGGCCTTCGGTGACGACGCCGTGCGCCGGCTCACCGACGAGGTGGCCGCGCGCCTGCAGGTCCGCCTCGACTCCGTGCTGGACGCCGACGCCACCATCGCCCTCACGGCCGTGGCGGCGAGCGGTGTCTCGGACGGCGACGGGCAGCTGCTGCGCTCCGCGTCCGCCGGTCTCACCGCGGCCGCGGCGCGGGAGCGTGCGGTGCGCGCCGCCATCGTCGAGCGCGTCCCCGTCGCCGTGCCAGCGCTGCGCGGCGCCCGCCTGCGCGACCGCGCCGGGACGTGGGACGACGCCGAGGCCACCGGGGCGGACCCCGGCCCCGCGGCCGACGCCGCTGGTCAGGGGGCGAGCGCCGAGACCCGCGGCTGGTGGCGCCGGCTGTTCGGGAGCGGTCGATGAGCCGGGCCGCGCACCGCGACCCCGGCCCCCGCTCCGCCGCCCGAGCCGCTGGCGCGCTGGCCGAGCGCACCGAGGCGCTCGCCGAGGCGGTCGCGGCCGCGGAAGGACGCCTCCCCGACGCGGTCGTCGCCCCGGCCCGGGAGGTGCTCGCCCGCGCGCTGGAGCGCAGCCGCCTCTCGGCCGAGCACACCGTCGTCGCGCTCGCGGGCGCGACGGGCGCGGGCAAGTCGAGCGTCTTCAACGCCCTCGTCGGCTCCGAGGTGGCGCGGACCAGCCAGCAGCGACCGACGACGGCGCACCCGCTCGCCGTCGTCGTCGAGAGCCCGCAGCTCGCCGCCACCGGCGGCTCGGAGCTGCTCCTGGACTGGCTCGGCGTGCCCGAGCGGCGCGACCACCCCGTCGACGACGAGCACCCGAGCGGGCTCGTCCTGCTCGACCTGCCCGACCACGACTCGATCGTCGCCGAGCACCGCCGTCGGGCCGACCACGTGACCGAGCGCGCCGACCTGCTCGTCTGGGTGACCAACCCGCAGAAGTACGCCGACGCCGTGCTGCACGCCCGCTACCTCGCGCCGCTCGCCGGGCGCGACCTGCGCGTCCTCGTCGTGCTGAACCAGGCCGACCGGCTGAGCGAGCGGGAGGTCGCGGACTGCCTCGCCGACCTCGAGCGGCTGGTGCGCGCCGACGGGCTCGACCCGCACGTGCTCGCGACCTCGGCCGTGACGGGGCAGGGGATGGCGGAGCTGCAGGAGGCGGTCGCCGACGCCGTCCGCCGCCGGCGCGCCGCGACGCAGCGGCTCACCGGTGAGGTCCGCGCCGCCGCGCGCTCGCTGCTGGACGCCCTCGGCCCCCGGGGTGGCGACGCGCCGGCCGTGCGCGGCGCCCGGACGGCGCTCGTCGACGCGCTCGAGCAGGCGGCCGGCGTCCCCCTCGTCGTCTCGGCCGTCGAGGGTGCCAGCCTGCGCGACGCGATCGCGCGGACGGGCTGGCCGCCGACCCGATGGCTCCAACGGTTCCGGGCCGACCCGCTGCGCACGCTCGGGCTGCGTCGCGAGGCCCCTCGCCTGGGTCGCGGGTCCGCGCGGACATCGACGGGGAGCACGGGCGACGCGGCTGACGCCGACGTCGAGCTGCGCCGCAGCTCGCTGCCGGCCGCGTCCCCGGCGGTGCAGGCCCGGCTGGCCAGCGCCGCCCGGGGGTACGTCGCCGAGGCCAGCGCCGAGCTCCCGGGCGCCTGGGGCGAGGAGCTCAACGCACGCGTCGTCGAGGGGGTGCGCGAGATCGCCGACCCGCTCGACGTCGCCGTCGCGCGCAGCGTGCGAGTGCCGCCGGCGCGGTGGTGGGGCGTGGTCGGGTTCTGGCAGTGGCTGCTGCTCGCGGTCCTGCTGGCCGGGCTCGCCTGGCTCGCGCTCCTCGCCGGGATCGACTACCTGCGCCTGCCGTCGCTCGACGTGCCCGTGGTGACCATCGGACGGCTGCGCTGGCCGTGGCCCAGCCTGCTCGCCGTCGGCGGCGCACTGCTCGGCATCCTGCTCGCCGCCGTCTCCCGAGCCGCCGCGCGGGTGAGCGCGCGACGCCGGGCCCGGACCGTGCGCGCGGAGCTGCGCCGCAGCGTCGAGGCGCTCGCGGGGGACCGGCTCATCGGGCGCGTCGACGACGAGCTCGCTGCGCTCGCGCGCGTCCGTGCCGCGGCCACCCGCGCCGCCGACTGAGCCGCCGACTGAGCCGGCGTCCGGCTCGCCCCCGCGTGCCCGGGCGACGCATCGCCGCCGCGACCGCGGGGCGCGGCCGCCTGCCCACCCGCGTGCGGACCGGTGCGCGCCGGACGGGCGAACGCGGGAGAATGGGCGGCGGCGCCCGCCCCCGGACCACGCGGCGGCCGGGCCCACCCCAGGAAGTCCCAGGAAAGGACGCCCCGTGCGCCTGCGAATCCCCATCATCGTGCGCTGGGGCGATCTCGACGCCTACGGCCACGTCAACAACGCCGCCGCCTTCACCCTCCTGGAGGAGGCGCGGATCAAGGCGTTCTGGGCGAACCCGGCCGACCCGGACCCGTGGCCGACCGCGGTCCTCGGCATGGGCCCGGGCGCCGACACGCAGACGCTGGTGGCCCGCCAGGAGATCGAGTACCGCCGTCCCGTGCCGTTCCTGCGGGACGGGATCGTCGTCGAGACCTGGATCGGGCGGCTGGGCGGCTCCTCGATCGAGCTCTGCTACGCCGTGCACGCGTGGCGAGCTGGGATCGACCGGATCGGACCGGCGCTCGACGAGGAGCCCTACACGGTCGCCGCGACCACGCTCGTCATGGTGACGACGGCGACGGGTGCCCCGACCCGGCTCTCCCGGGAGCAGCGGGCCGCCTGGGAGCCGTTCGTCGAGCAGCCGCTCGCCTTCCGGCACCGCCGTTAGGGTCGAGGCATGCGTCTCGGTATCGACCTCGGCACCACCCACACCGTCGTCGCCCTCGCGGACCGTGGCAACTACCCCGTCCTCCCGTTCACCGACGAGAACGGCGACGCGCACGAGTTCTGGCCGTCGGTCGCCGCGCTGCGGGGCGTCGGCCCGGGGACGGTCGCCGTCGACGGCGACGAGGACACCGCGCCCCCCGAGCTCGTCTTCGGTTTCGACGCCGTCGCGGCCCAGCGCCAGGGCGCGCCGGGCCTGCGCTCGTTCAAGCGGCTGCTCGGCGACCCCGGTGCGACCGGCGACACCGTCGTCGAGCTCGCCGGGTTCCCGGTCACGCTGCTCGACCTCACGACCGGCTACCTGAGCGCGCTGCGGGAGGAGATCGCGGCGCAGCTCGCCGACGCGCTCGACCCCGAGGAGCCGCTGGAGGTCGTGGTCTCCGTCCCGGCGCACGCGCACACGGCGCAGCGCTTCCTCACGCTCGAGGCGTTCGCGCGCGCCGGGTTCGTCGTCGTCGCGATGATCAATGAGCCGAGCGCCGCCGGCATGGAGTTCACCCACCGACAGACCCGCGCGCTGTCCTCCCGGCGCACCCAGGTGCTCGTCTACGACCTGGGCGGCGGGACGTTCGACGCCTCGCTCGTCGAGGCCGAGGGCGACCAGCACGAGGTCGTCGGCTCGGTCGGGGTCAACCGGCTCGGCGGGGACGACTTCGACTCGGCGCTCGCGCAGACCGTCCTCGACGCCGTGGCGCGGGAGGACGGCGCGCAGCCGCACCTCACGCGGGCGCAGTGGCGCCGGCTCGTCGAGGCGTGCCGCAGCGCCAAGGAGGGGCTGACGCCGCAGACCCGTCGGCTCGTCGTCGAGCTGGGGGACCGCGACGTCGTGGTCTCGGTCGAGGAGTTCTACGTCCGGGCGGCCGAGCTGGTCGAGTCGTCGGTCGAGGCGATGGAGCCGCTCGTCGGGCGCCTGGACACCGGTTCCATCTCGGCGTCCCTGTCGGCCGTGGCCGGCATGTACCTCGTGGGCGGTGCCTCGGGCCTGCCGCTCGTGGCGCGGGTGCTGCGCGAGCGGTTCGGCCGCCGCGTCCACCGCTCGCCCTACCCGGGCGCGGCCACGGCGATCGGGCTGGCCATCGCCGCCGATCCCGACTCGCGCTACACGCTGCGCGACCGGCTCTCCCGGGCGCTCGGGGTGTTCCGGGAGTGGGACTCGGGCCGCGCGCTCGCCGTCGACGAGGTGATCCCAGCCGACACCGAGCTGCCCTCGGGCGAGCCCGTGACGGTGACCCGCCGGTACCGCCCGGTGCACGACCTCGGGGTGCTCCGCTACGTCGAGTACCACCGCGTCGACGACGCGGGGCAGCCGGTCGGCGAGCTGGTGCCCGTGGCCGAGGTCCGGTTCCCGTTCACGCGGGAGCTGCAGGACGTCGTGCGGGGCGACGGGGGCGCGCTCGCCGGGCTGGCCGGCCGCGAGCCGCGCCACCTGGGGGACGACGAGCACGCCGGCCTGGTCGAGGAGGCGTACACGCTGTGGCCGGACGGCCGGGTCGAGCTGACGATCGCCGACCTCGAGACCGGCTACGAGTTCACCACCGCCCCCACCCGGCGCGCCTGACCACGCGGCACGCCGCGCCGAGGCCCCCTCCTCGGCTCGTCGGCGTCACGACACGGTGGCCGGCTGATAGGCTCCCGGTGCGTTCGGCGGTGCCGTGGTGCCGCGGATGACGAGCTGGGTCGGGAGAAGCCGCGCCTCACCGGGCAGCTCGCCACCGAGGACGTGGGCGACCGCGAGCCGCGCCGCCGCGCGAGCCTGTTCGCGAACGGGCTGACGAACGGTCGTGAGGTCGCTGACCTGCGCGATCGCCTGATCGTCGAAGCCGACGACGCTGAGGTCGTCGGGCACCTGGAGCCCGAGCCGCTCGGCCGCCCGCAGCGACCCGATGGCTTCCTCGTCCGACAGCGACAGGATGGCCGTCGGCGGGTCGGTGAGGGTCATGAGCCGGACGGTCGCCTCCTCGCCTCCCGCGGCTCCCCGGTCCGAGCTCTCCTCGAGCTCGGGAGCATGTGGCAGACCCGCCTCGGCGAGCGCCCGACGGTATCCGGCGCGGCGCTCCGTCGCCACGGACCAGAGCCGCCCCTCCTCGTCGGTGGCGGCGATCAAGCCGATCCGCCGGTGCCCGAGGCGGATCAGGTAGCTCGTGGCCTCGTGGGCTGCGGCGTCGTTGTCGATCGAGACGCTGGCGACGCCGGGAGCGAGCTCGCCCACGCAGATGACCGGCATGCCGAGCGCGCTCGGGTCCAGCGCGAGGTCGTCGAGCACGGGCACCGCGACGAGGATCAGCGCGTCGTAGCCGGGATGGCGGCGCTGGCCGTCGAAGAACCGGTGACGGTCGCGTGCGCCGCCGATGTGGTGGACGACCATCTCGACCCCGGAGGCGTGCAGGACCTCGCCGATCTCGGGGAGCGCCGTTCCGTAGTACCAGGACCCCAGGTGGGGGACGGCGACGGCGATCCGTCGGATCGGGGCGTCGCTGGTCCGCGAGGCGGCCCAGCCGGCCGGTTCCGGCACGACCTCGCCCACCATCGCGAGGATCCGCGCGCGCGTCGCGGGCGAGACGCCGGGCTGACCGCGCAGCGCGCGCGAGACCGTCGAGGGGGCGACGCCCAGCATGCGGGCGAGCGAGCTCATGCTGGTGGGCTGCGGGGTGTCGAAGTCGGTCACACGCCAGACACTAGCGCGTTGCGCAACACGTTGCGCCAGGCTCGGCGTGTCCGGAGCCCGCCACCGCGGCCGTCGGTGCGCCGGACGAGGTGAGGCGATTGACAACCAGCGCAACGAATGGCAATACTGAGCGCAACACGTAGCGCACAGATGCGCACAGGTCGTGCCGTCCGGCGATCTGCGTGGAGACGATCGGCCGCATCGACGCGGCCGAGGACCAGTGAGGAGACACGGCATGCGACGAAGGACCGTCGAGAGGCCCCGGAGGAGTCTTCGATCCACCATCGCCACGGTGGGGCTGCTCGCCGTCGCGATGGTCGGCCAGGCCGCCTGCAGCAACGGCGGAACGCCCGGCCCCGGGCCGTCGGAGGGTTCGGCGGCCGCCTCCGGGGGCGTGGGCGAGCTGACGATGTGGGTGCGCGCGGCCAACGAGGGCAAGTCCCGCGAGCTCGCGGCTGCCTACGAGGAGGCGACGGGGATCCGCGTCGCCGTCACGGCCTTCCCGGACGACCAGTACGTCACGAGGCTGGCGACCGCCGCGTCCACCGGCGACCTGCCCGATGTCCTGGCGACGGACTCCGCCTACATGCCCAGGTTCCTCGAGCCGAACATCTTCGCGGACCTGACGGACCGCGTGGCCGCCCTTCCGTTCGCCGACGAGCTGTTCGAGCCGCTGATGGACGTCTCGACCCGGGACGGCCGCGTCTACGCGCTGCCCCGCGACCCGGGCAACTCGATGGTGCTGTGGAACAAGGACCTGTTCCGCGAGGCCGGCATCGACCCGGACGCCGCTCCGACGACCTGGGCCGAGATGCTGGAGAGCGCCAGGGCCGTCGACGCGCTCGGCGGCGACGTCTCGGGCTTCTACTTCCCGGGCAACTGCGGCGTGTGCAACGTCTTCCCGTGGCTCCCGCTGGTGTGGGCGTCCGGGGGCGACCTCTTCGACGCCGAGGGTCGCCCGACCTTCGACGACCCGGAGGTCGTGGCCGCGCTGGAGCTGTACCGCACGATCGTGCAGGAGGGCCTCGTCCCGCCGAGCGCCCAGACGGACACCGGGTCCGACTGGATGACGGCGTTCACGGCGGGGAAGGTCGGGATCCTGCCGCTCGGGTCGTTCGGCATCGGCACGATCCGCGAGGCGAACCCCGAGATGGACATGGGCATCGCCCCGCTGCCGGGTCGCGAGGGAGGCTCGGCCTCCTTCGTCGGCGGTGACGTCATCGGGATCCCGCTCGCGTCCGCGCATCCCGACGAGGCGTGGGAGTTCATCGCCTGGACCCTGTCCGATGAGGTGCAGATCGACGTCGTCGCCGCCTCGCACGAGCTGGTGGCCAGGACCGACCTCGTCGAGAACGAGCACAGCGAGGCCGACCCGCTGGTCCGCATCGCCAACGACGCGCTGGCCGTCTCCCGCACGCCGCAGTCGGTCTTCTACCAGCAGCTCGTCGTCGACGCGAACGGGCCGTTCTCGACCCTCTTCTACGACGTGACGTACGGCGGGGCCGACCCCGCCGAGGCGGCTGCGGCGGCGCAGCGGGCCGCGCTGGACGTCGTCGGGGCTGGCGAGTAGCCGGATGCCTGTCGCTGTACGCGGCCGGAGCCTCGGTCGTCCGTCCGTGGTGGGCGGGGCCTACGCCCTGCCCGCCACGGTCCTCCTGATCCTGTTCTTCATCGCCCCGCTCGCGATGACGGCGGTCATGTCGCTGTTCAGCTGGCCGCTGTTCGGTGAGCGCAGCTTCATCGGCGTGGCTAACTACGAGACGGCCCTGCACGATGCGCAGCTCCACCGCGCGGTCCTCTTCACGGTCGCGTTCGCCGTGGTCACGACCGTCGTCTCGGTGGCCGTCGGACTGCTGCTCGCGATGTTCCTGCAGGTGGAGCGCCGAGGCGCCGGGGTGATCAGGACGCTCGTCTTCCTGCCGGTCGTGATCGGGATGGCCACCGCCTCGTTCCTCTGGCTCTACCTCCTCAACGGCCAGGTGGGTCCCGTCGCCTGGCTCTGGGCGGCGCTCGGCCTCGACGGGACGCCGCCGCTGTTCCTCGACAGCACGGCCGGTGCGTTCGTCTCGATCGTCGTCATGACCGTGTGGAAGAGCACGGGGTTCTCCATGCTCCTGCTCCTCCTCGGGATCCAGGCGATCCCGCAGCAGCTCCTCGAGGCAGCGAGCGTCGACGGCGCGCACTACTGGCAGCGCCAGCGCCGCATCGTCCTCCCGCTCCTGCGCCCGACGTTCGCCCTGGTCGCCGTGATGGGGCTGACGCAGAACTTCCTCGTCTTCGACCAGTTCTTCCTGATGACCCGTGGCGGCCCCAGCAACTCGACCATCACGGCCGTCTACTGGATCTACAACCGCGCCTTCATGAACTACCACCTCGGCTACGGGGCCGCGCTGGCACTGCTGGTGCTCGCCGTCCTCGTCGTCGTCAACCTCGTCCAGCTTCGGCTGCTGGGCCGCGGAGGTTCGGATGAGTGACCACGTCATGACCCTGCCACGGTCGGGGCCGGCGCCCCGGCGCCGTCGTGGCCCACGCGCCGCGACGGCGACGGTGCTCTACTGGGTGACGGGGATCGTCGTCGCCGCTGCCTTCGCCTTCCCGCTCGTCTGGGCGCTTCTCACGGCCCTCAAGCCACGGGGGGAGGCGGCCGCCGCACCGCCGACGGCGCTCCCGAGCCGGCTCTCCATGACCAACTTCTCCCGCCTGTGGGAGTACGGGGTCGGGCTGGACGTCTATCTGGCCAACAGCCTGGTCGTCGCGGCCGTGAGCGTGGTGGCCACGGTCATCGCCGCGGTGCTGCTCGGCTACGCGCTCGCCCACGTCCGGTTCCGCGGTGCGGGGCTGCTCTTCGCCCTCGTGATCGCCGTGATGATGGTGCCCTTCCCCGCGATGATCATCGCCGTCTTCCAGGTGCTCCAGGTGATCGGCCTGTACAACTCGTTGATCGGTCTCGCCCTGGTGTACGCGACGTACCAGCTCCCGTTCGCCGTCTTCCTCATGCGCAACGCGTTCCGGGCCGTACCGACCGCCATGCGCGAGGCGGCCGTGCTCGACGGCGCGGGGACCGTCCGCACTCTGTGGAGCGTGATGCTGCCGATCGTGCGGCCCGCGATCATCACCGTCGGCCTGTTCGCCTTCATCGCCGCCTGGAACGAGTTCTTCGCCGCGCTGATCGTGCTGACCGACGCGGGCAAGTTCACGCTGCCGCTCGCGCTGATGAACGCGCAGACGGGCAACCTCGGCACGGTCGACTGGGGTGCGCAGCAGGCCGGCGTCATCGTGGCGAGCGTGCCGGTGATGGTGCTCTTCCTGTTCCTCCAGCGCTACTACGTCCGAGGGATCGCCGAAGGGGCGGTCAAGAGTTGACCGGCGGTGAGAGCGGGTCGTTCGCCCACGAGGTGCGGGCCGCCGTCCGCGAACGTCGCCGTCGGCGCCGGCCGGTTCGCTTCGAGCCGACGAAGGAGGGGTGGGCCTGGCACCCGACGGACGACGAGCGCTGGGCTGGCCCGTACTACCTGCAGACGCCGACGGCGGGGTTCGACGTGTTCGACCGCGGCCTCGTCCTCCACCCGATCGGGTACGAGGGCAGCGCACGCCTGCGCGTCGGAGTCGTCGCGGACGACGGCGCCGCGGGGTGGGTGGAGCCGGAGATCGAGCGCGTCACCGTCACGCCCGGGGCCGTCGGGCTGACGATGACGACGCGCTCGGGTCGTCGCCTCGCGGCGCGTCTCACGACCGAGGGCGATGCGCTCGTCATCCAGGTGGAGGGGGCCGACGGGACCCGGCTGCGGGCCTTCGTCCGATCCGCTCTCGCGGCCGACACGGCGTGGCGCGACGGGGCCTTCCGTCAGCCGCTGCGCCTGGCGAGGGAGGAGCCCTTCCTCGCTCGGCACTCCAACACGCGGCTCACCGACCCGCTCCCGCCGGATCGTCCCGGGCCCGAGCTCGTGCTGTCGGTGGACGCCGGGGGGCGAGAGATCGACCTCGGGCCGGACGACGACCGGCTGGGACCGATCGCGGTCCTCGGGCCGGAGTTCGCGGCGCGCGACGGGGGACGTCTCGTGCTCACGGTCGCGGGGGCGCTCGCGGCCCGCCCCGGTGCGGCGGTCCCGCCGCGCGGCGGCGCACGGGCGAGCATCGGGGTCTCGGAGCCGGCGGCCCGCCTCGGGTTCGCCGGGGTCCCGGCGGACCTGGAGCGTCAGCTCGGCTTCGCGGAGCTGAACTCGCTCGTCCCGCGCTCCGTCCACGACGGGCGCAGCTTCCTGCTCCACGGTCGTCCCGGGGACGGCTTCGGGGAGGTCGCACACCTGCACCAGAGCTACCAGATGCACCTCGTCGCGCTGGCGTCCGGGGAGACCGGCCTGGTGCGCGACGACCTCCTCGTCCACCTGGGCCTCGTCCGCGACGGCGTCCTCGACCGCTCGCCCGCACCGGGAGGGGGGAGTCACCCGTACGTCTCGGGGTACTCGGAGGCGCACGTCCTGCTGGCGGTGCACCGCTACCTCATGTGGACGGGCGACCGCGGGTTCCTGACCTGCCGGGTCGGCGATCGCTCGGTGCTGGAGCACCTGGTCGACATCGCCGCGACCGCGGCCTCCCGTCGCGTCGGGGGACTCATGCCGCCCTGCGGCTGGATCGATGCGTGGCCCGAGGGGGTCGTGGCACAGGCACAGTCCTCCTGCGCCTGGATCGTCGCGCTCCGCGCGCTCTCCGACGTCCTCGGGGCCGCCGACGAGCCGCGGTCGGCCGCGCTGCGACGGGCCGAGGCCGGCGCGCTCGCCGACCGGGTCGTCGAGACGTTTCTGGTCGAGGACGGTGGCCACCTCGCGGAGCATCTCTACGCGGACGGCTCGGTCGGCGGCGGGGATCCCGACGGCGCCTGGGTCCACACCCAGATCTGGGCGGCGCTCGCCGGGTTGCGGGGAAGCGACCGGGGGGTGCGTCGGGTCCTGCGCTACCGCACGCCTCGCGGGATGCCGATGTGCGGGCCGAGCGCGCTCACCGGGGCTGACCTCGCGGCGGTGACCGACCCGACCGGAGTCATGGCGGACGAGGTGTCGGCTGTGTGGTGCTCGTCGACCTGGCCCGAGCTGACCCACCTCCTCGCCGCGGAGCTCGCGCGGGCGGGGCACCCGGACGATGCGCTCGCGCTCGTGCGTGACCAGCTTCCGGCCGCCGTGCACCGGCGGGACCCGGCGACCGTTCCCTGGGTCTATCCCGAGAAGTTCCTCGAGCCCTCCGGTGAGCCGTGGCTCAGCACCTGGGCCGGGGACCCCACGTTGATCGAGGTGTTCCTCCGCGGGTTCCTCGGTCTCGTCCCGACCTGGAACGGGCTTCGGGTGTCGCCCGAGCTGCCGGCGGAGCTGGCGGGGCTCGAGGCCACCGTCCTCTGGCGGGGCGCCCCGGTCCGCGTGGTGGTCGAGCCCCGGGCCGGCCGGTCGGCGACGTCCCCGGTGCTGGTCCCACCGCCGGACACCCGGCGGGAGCGGACCGTCGTCGTTCGGGGGTGAGAGGGCCGGCCTAGCCGGCGCCGCGCGGCCGGGCAGTCGACTCGCGTCGGCGGCGTGCGCGGCGGTGCCGCAGCGCGAGGGCCGCGACGACCATCGCGACCAGGAGCAGCAGCACGACGGCGGGGACCACGAGCGCCGCGACGACGAGACCGACGCTCGTGGCGTCCTCCGCGGTCGAGAGGACCGGCGCGCTCAGCCCACCCGTCGCGGTGTTGGCGACGGGGCGCACGGTCGCCTTGGTGAGGTGGACGGCGAGCGCGATCACGACGCCGAGGGCGACGGGAACCCAGCGCCAGTCCTGGAACAGGCTGCCGGGATCGCTCACGGCGACCGTCTCGGCGCCGATGCCCGACGCGAAGACCATCCCGCCGCTGGCCGGCCGCACGACGGTCTGCACGACGTCGTTGACCGAGTCGACCGCGGGGATCTTGTCGGCCACCACGTCGACGAGCAGGAGCAGCGCGAGGAGGCCGAGCAGCCAGGGGTTCTCGAGCCACGACCAGCCGTCCGGCAGCGTCACCAGGTCGGTGAAGCGCGCCAGGAGACCGAGCGCGAGCAGCGGGATGTACGCGTTCAGTCCGGCGGCCGACGCGAGGCCGAGTCCGGTGAGCAGCTCCACCATGCTCGGATGCTATGCGCCACCACCGACAGGAACGCGCGTCGGCACCGACGCGCGTCTCGGCCGGCGTTGCCCGGTCCGGCTGACCCGGCCCGGCTGACCCGGCCCGGCTAGCCTTGCCGTCGTGACGACCCTCACCGACTACATCGACGCCTGGCTCGCCGCCGACCCCGAGCGGATCGCCGCGCTCGTCGCCGAGGACGGCGTCGTCAGCGAGTGCTACGGACCGGTCTACGTCGGCCGGGCGTGGGTGCTGCGGTGGGCGCGGGAGTGGTTCGCTGCCGGCGGCGTCGTGCACGGCTGGGACGTCGTCGACCACATCGTCTGCGGCGACCGGGAGGTCGCCCGCTGGACCTTCGAGTGCACCTGGGCCGGCGAGCGCAGCAGCTTCGACGGGGCGACCGTCGCCCGCATCGCCGACGGGCTGATCGTCGACCTGCAGGAGTTCCAGACGACCGCCGAGCCGTACGAGTGGCGCGGCACCTGGCGCTGAGCGCGCTCGGCGCGACCCTGGCCGGGACCCGCCGGACGACGCGTCAGTCGCGCAGCCGGACGACGCCCTCCTGGGCGACCGATGCGACGAGCTCGCCCGCCTCGTCGTAGACGCGGACGGCGCCGAGGCCCCGCCCGCCCTGGGCGGCGGGGGAGTACTGGACGAAGAGCAGCCACCGGGTGACGTCGACGTCGCGGTGCCACCACATCGCGTGGTCGATGCTCGCGACGGAGAGGCCGCGCGTCGTCCAGGACAGGCCGTGGCCGCGCAGCACGGGCTCCAGCATGACGTGGTCGCACACGTAGGCCAGCAGCGCCGCCCGCGCGTTGCGGTCGGCCCACGCGGGCAGCTCGCCGTGGGCGCGGATCCACACGGCCTGCGTGTAGGACGGCTCCGGGTCCGGCGCCGTGAAGATCTCCCGCCTGACGTGGCGGATGTCCAGCGCGGAGATCGGCATGAGGAACGTCGTCGTCAGGTCCGGCATCCGGGGGTTGCGGAAGATGAGGTCGCTGGAGGCGAGCCGATCCGGCCGCGGGACGTCCGGCGGGGCGTCCTGGCGGTGCTCGAACCCCTCCTGGTCCTCCTGGAAGGACGCGATGAGCGACAGGATCGGCACCCCCTCCTGGAGCGCGTGGGTGCGCCGCGCCGAGAACGACCGGCCGTCGTGCAGCTCCTCGACGGCGAAGGCGATCGGCAGGTCGGGCTTGCCGGGGCGCAGGAAGTAGCCGTGGACGGAGTGCGCGTGGCGGTCGGCCGGGACGGTGCGCGCCGCGGCGATGATCGACTGGGCGAACACCTGGCCGCCGTAGATCCGGCCGTTCGAGTGCGGATGCGCCTGCCCGACGAACTCGTCGGGGCCGGTGCGCTCGACGTCGAGGACGCGGCAGATCTCGGCGAACGCCTCGGCACCCGAGGGGATGCCGGTCGACGGGGGGCAGCTCGGGGGGATCGCGGGCGTCGCGCTCGGATCCGTCGTGCTCGGGTCGGTCACAGGAGGCTCCGTCCGGGAGGGGGCGAGAGGGGGTCGCGGCCGGTGTCCGGGGCGTTGACCATGGCGTGGGCCGCCCGCTCGAGGTAGTCCCACAGGAGCCCCTCCTGCAGCGGCGGCAGGTCGAGCGAGAGCACGGCGGCGCGCATGTGGGCGAGCCAGCGGTCGCGGGCCGTCGGCGTGACGGCGAACGGCTGGTGACGCATTCGCAGCCGGGGGTGCCCGCGCGTCTCGGAGTAGGTGGAGGGGCCGCCCCAGTACTGCTCGAGGAACGACCGCAGGCGCCACTCGGAGCCCTCCCAGTCCTCCTGCGGGTACATGGGGGCCAGCAGCGGGTCGGCGCGGACGCCGTCGTAGAACCGCGCGACGAGCGCCTCGAAGGTCGCGTGGCCGCCGATCGACTCGTAGAAGCTCAGCTCGCCCGCGGCACCGTCCCCACTCACCAGCTCACCCTAACCTCGGGGCCGGTCGCAGGCCCGCGACGGGGTGTGGACGGCCCCGGCCCGTCGCCCGGGTGCCGGGTAGAGTGGCCTGGATCACGTTCGTCGCCCGGTCCTCCTCCCGCGAGCCAGCGGGGGAGCGCCGGACACTGCTGGAAAGGGGCGTCCATGGCCAAGGAGCAGGATTTCCTCGCCGACCTCGGAGGTCCCGCGAACATCCTCGAGATCGAGCCGTGCATCACGCGGCTGCGCGTCGAGGTCAACGACCCCGCGCTCGTGGACGACGCCGCGCTCAAGGGCCACGGGGCCTTCGGGGTCGTGCGCTCGGGCCGCGTCGTCCAGGTCGTCGTCGGCCCCGAGGCCGACGACCTGGCCGCCGCCATCGACGCGCTGCGCTGAGACCTCCGGCGGCGCCGAGCACGCCGCGCTCGAGGCGCGGCCCCACCCGACGACGACGCGGGCGGAACCGGAGCCGAGCCCCGGTGCCGCCCGCGTCGCGTGCGGAACGGGCGAGAGAGGGCCGGGCTAGGCGAGCTCGATCCCGCGCGAGGTGAGGAAGCGGTACAGCCGCTGCCGCAGGATCGACGCCAGCCGGTGGTTCTGACCCGGCTCGGCGCGCACCCGCACCTGGAGCACCGCCGCCGTCGCCGAGATGTCGGACACCCGCACGCTCGGCTCGTGGTCGGGCAGGACGACGCCCTGGAGCGCGTCCTCGGCGACGACCTGGCGGACCAGCTCGTCGACCTCGTCCCGGATGGCCGGCACGTCCCCGCCCGGCGCGAGCGCGACGTCGACCAGCGCGAGCGACCAGCCCTGCGACTCGTTCGCGACGCGCTGGATCTGACCGTTGCGGACGTACCACAGGCGCCCGTCGTCGTCGCGCACCGTGGTGACGCGCAGCCCGACCTCCTCGACGACGCCGGCGGCCAGCACGCTGCCGGCCGCCCCGAGCTCGACCCGGTCGCCGACGTTGTACTGGCTCTCGGTCAGCATGAACAGGCCGGAGACGACGTCCGAGACGAGCGACTGCGCGCCGAACGCGATCGCGACGCCGGCGATCCCCGCCGACGCGATGAGCGGTGCGACGTTCACGCCCCACTCGGCCAGCACCATGATGACGACGACGATGGTGACGACGACCCCGATGGTCGAGGCGAGGAGCTGGTGCAGCGTGGTGACGCGCCGGGCGCGGGCGTGGTCGCCGGGCACCTCGCCGAGCGTCACGGTGACGCGGCCGGCGGCGTCGACGGCCGGCAGCGGCGCGGCGGCCAGACGACGCATGATCCGGGCGAGCACCCAGCGCGCCACGACGACGAGGAGGAGCCCGACCAGGACGATCACGATGGAGCGGAGCGGCGCGCCCGTGAACCAGTCCCACGCCTGCTTGGCCTGCTCCTCGACGACGCCGTCGGTCGAGGGGGTGGGGGACGAGGGGTCAGCGGGTGCGGGGCTTCCCACGCCCGTCGGGTCGTCGCTCGCGAGGATCACGCTCTCACCCTAGGACGGGTCGGTGACGGCGGGTGCCGGGGGCTCCGGCGCGGGCGTCGCCCCCGGTCCGGGACCGGACGTGGGATGGGTTGGTTTCTGGCAGGATCAAGCGTTGTGATCGCAACGCAGGAGGACGCCCATGTCTGACGCATCGTCCGGCACCCTCGCGCAGGTGGGCACCCCGCCGTCGCCGGAGCTCGCAGCCCTCGCCGAGGCGCACGGTGTCGCGTCCGAGTACTGGTCGTTCTTCGGTGAGCGCGTCCACGTCCCGGCCGAGACGCTGCGGCTCGTCCTGGCCGCCATGGGCATCCACGCCGACACCCCGGACCAGGTGGCGCTCGAGCTCGCCGAGGTCGAGCAGCACCCCTGGCGCGACCTGCTGCCGCCGTCGCTCGTCGTGGTCCGCGAGCACGACGGCGTCCGCGCGACGCTCGTCGTCAACGTCCACGACCGGCACGACGTCGACCTGACCCTCCACCTCGAGGACGGGACGCGCACGACGCTGGCCGTCCCCGACCAGGTGCCGCAGCTGCGCGACGTCGACGGCGTGCGGATCTGGCGCCTCGAGGTTCCCCTGCCGGCCGACCTCCCGTACGGCTGGCACGAGATCCGCGCCGTCCAGCGTCGCCAGGGCGGTGGCGGGGCCGATCGCCGGGCCACGTGCGTCCTCGCCGTGACACCGCGCGCGCTCACGTTCCCCGACCTGCGCCCCGGCTACGGCGGGCGCGGCTGGGGCCTCATGGCCCAGCTCTACTCGGTGCGCTCGCGCCAGTCCTGGGGGATCGGCGACTTCGCGGACCTCGCGGACCTCGCGGAGATCGCCGGCGGCCGCGGCGCCGACTTCCTCCTCATCAACCCGGTGCACGCGGGCGAGGCGGCCGGCCCGATCGAGCCCTCGCCCTACCTGCCGACGACGCGGCGGTTCATCTCCCCGCTCTACATCCGGCCCGAGGACGTCCGCGAGGCCGCGTACCTCCCGAGCAACCAGCGCGCGCTGGTCGAGTGGGCGCACGAGGACGTCGCGCCGGCGAACCTCGACCCGCTGCTCCTGGACCGGGACGCGGCGTGGTCGGCGAAGAAGGGTGCGCTCGAGGTCATCTTCACCGCGCCCCGCTCGGCCTCGCGCCAGCGCGCGTTCGCGGCGTTCCGCGCTCGGGAGGGGCGGGCGCTCGAGGACTTCGCGCTGTTCTGCGCGATCGAGGAGCACTACTACGGGACGGAGCGGCCGGCCGGCGTCGACGACGTCCGCTCGGCCGAGGTGGCGCGGCTGCGTCGCGAGCTGGCCGACCGGGTCGAGTTCTACGCCTGGCTCCAGTGGGTGGCCGACGAGCAGCTCGGCGACGCGCGCACGGCCGGGGAGCGGGCCGGGATGGGCATCGGGATCATGCACGACCTCGCGGTCGGCGTGCACCCCGAGGGCTCGGACGCCTGGTCGCTGCAGCACATGTACGCGCGCCGGATCAGCGTCGGCGCCCCGCCGGACATGTACAACCAGCAGGGCCAGGACTGGTCGCAGCCGCCGTGGCGGCCCGACATGCTGGCGCGCGAGGGCTACGCGCCGCTGCGCGACATGGTCCGCTCGCTGCTTCGCCACGCCGGGGCGCTGCGGATCGACCACGTCCTCGGGTTCTTCCGGCTGTGGTGGATCCCGAGCGGCGCCGGGGCCGCCAACGGCACCTACGTGCGCTACGACCACGAGGCGATGATCGGCGTCCTGGTGCTGGAGGCCTACCGCGCGGGCGCCGTCATCATCGGCGAGGACCTCGGCAACGTCGAGCCGTGGGTCCGCGACTACCTCTCCTCCCGCGGCATCCTCGGCACCTCGGTGCTCTGGTTCGAGGACGACGGCGGCCGGCCGCGTCCGCCCGAGCACTACCGCGAGCTCCTGCTCGCCACCGTCAACACGCACGACCTGCCGCCGACCGCCGGCTACCTCGCCGGCGAGCACGTCGACCTGCGCCAGCGGCTCGGTCTGCTCACCGAGCCCGTCGAGCAGGTCCGCGCGGCCGCCGACGCGGAGCGCGAGTCCATGCTCGCGTTCCTGCGGGAGCGGCGGCTCATCGGCGAGCACGCGAGCGAGCGCGAGATCGTCGAGGCGCTGCACGTGCTGCTCGTCGCGGCCCCGTCGCGGCTCCTCGGGGTCGCCCTCGTGGACGCCGTGGGGGAGCGCCGGGCGCAGAACCAGCCCGGGACGCACCGCGAGTACCCGAACTGGTCGATCCCGCTCGCCGACTCCGCCGAGAACGTCGTCCTCGTCGACGACCTCGACGACGTCGCGCGGTTCGCCTCGCTCACCGGGACCGTCGACGCGGCGATGCGCCGCGTGGCGGCCGAGCGTGGCGACCACCGGCTCGAGGAGGCCGCCGGCGACCCGGCGGCCGCGGCCGACGGCGGTGCGGGTGACGGCGCTGCCGACGACGCCGGCCCGGGCGAGGCCGGCGCTCCGGTCACGGACGGTGAGCCCGCGTGACGCTCCGGCTCGTCGCCCCGATCGCGGGGCGCGTCGTCGCGCTGGCCGACGTCCCGGACGAGGCGTTCGCCGCCGGGATCCTCGGACCGGGGCTGGCCATCCAGCCGCCGGCGGCGCCCGGGGTCGACGGCGTCGTCCCGCTCGTCCGGGTGGTCGCGCCGTGCGACGGCCGGCTGGCCAAGGTGCACCCGCACGCCGTCGCGCTCGAGACGGGCGAGACCGGCGTCATCGTCCACCTCGGCATCGACACGGTGACGTTGCACGGCGAGGGCTTCGAGGTCCTCGTCGCCGACCGCGACGACGTCGTGACCGGTCAGGAGCTGCTGCGCTGGGACCCGACCGCCGCCCTCGCGCGCGGGCTGGCGACGGTGACCCCCGTCGTCGTCTTCGAGCACCGCGACTTCACGGTGACGCTGCTCGTCGAGGTCGGCCAGGAGGTCGCCGCCGGCGACCCCCTCCTCCAGGTCGACTGACCACCACCGAACGGGAGAGTGCCGATGGTGTCAACGAGTGCGGAGCGCGGGGTCGAGGCGTCGCCGACCCCGGCCCAGGCGCCCGCGCGCCGCCGCCTGGTCAACTGGGATCTCCTGCGGGCCCTGACGATGTTCCTCGTCGTCGTCACCCACATGGCGGCGTACGTCCCGTGGATCCGGGACTTCAACCCGCACGGGAGCGTCGTCGCCTTCGCGATCATCTGCGACCCGGTGTTCTTCGCCCTGTCCGGCTACTTCGGGATCCGGCCGCTGAAGACCAGCCTCACGACCTACTACTACAAGAAGCTCTCCACCATCGTGCTGCCGCTCGCGCTCTACTCGGTGGTGCTGTACGCCTACGTCACGCGCCTGCACGGGATGAGCCTGCCCGGCTACCTGCAGCACACGGCGGGGCTCCTCAGCGGCGGGTGGTGGTTCATCCCGGCGCTCATCCCGTTCCTCATCCTCGCGCCGTTCCTGTACAAGGCGCTCAGCGCCCTCAGCGACCGCTCCGTCGTGATCGTCTCCCGGATCGTCGTCATCATGACGTGCTGGGGCATCCTCAACAACGTGGTCGGGTGGCTCTCGCGGCAGACCGGGATCGAGTCGCTCTCGACGCTCTCCGCCATCGGGACCCGCATCCTCCCGACGTCGCTGATCCCCGGGTCCAACTACTTCCTGTTCTTCTGCCTCGGCTACTTCTACACGCGGCTCGACGGCATCATGTCCGACCGGCAGCGTCGGGCCGCGATCTGGATCGGCGCCCTGGCCTGGCTGTCCGACGTGCTGTTCGCGACCTTCGGGATCGACCGCGTCGACCCCAGCTACTTCTGGGTGTTCAGCACGATCGCGGTCTTCTTCGTGTTCAGCCGGGTCAGGGTCGAGGGGCGGCTCGCGGGACGGATCATCACGTGGACCGCGGAGCGCTCCTACTCGATCTACCTGTTCCAGTACACGACCATCGCGATCGTGACCGGCCTCGTCTACGACCGCCTGCTGCTGGGCGACGTCGCCGCCTACCCGGGTCTCGTGCGCCTGCTGATCTGGGTCCTCACGACCGTCGGCGCCTACCTGCTGGCACTGGCGGCGGCGTCCGTGCTCGACGTCGTGGCGCTCAAGCCGCTCCAGCGACAGTTCGACCGCCTCACCGTCGCCAGGGCAGCCTGACGCCGGCCGGCCGCGCGCCGGCCGAGCCCCACGAACGCCGAACGGGCGGTCGGTCCGCCATCGCGGACCGACCGCCCGTTCGGCGTCGGGTGCGGGTCAGCGCGCGTCGCGGTCGGCCTGCTGGACCCGGAGCTGGCGGCGCACGCCGTCGGCGGCCTCGACCACGAGCCGGCGCAGCGCCGGCGTCCGGTCGCCGAGCCCGTCGAGGAACGCGTCGGTGAGCGCGAGGACGTCGACGCCGGAGGAGCCGTCGATGTCCGCGAGCTCGCTCGGGTACAGCCCGACGACGATGTTCTGCGCCATCTCGTTCGTCTTGCCCTCCCAGACCCGCTCGAGCACGTCGAAGTAGCGCTGGGCGAACGGCACGAGCAGCGAGGGGTCGTGGCTGCGCGTGAAGCCGGCGATCGTCGCGGCCTGGACGGCGTTGGGCAGCTCGTCCCGCTCGACGACCGCCGTCCACGTCTCCTCCTTGCCCGCCGGGACCGGCAGCGCGGCCTTCGCCTGGGCGAGCGCCTGAGCACCCGTCGCGGTGTTGTCCGCCGCCAGGGCCGCGTCGAGGTCCGCGACCCCGACCGCGCCGGCCGACGCGAGGCCGGCGAGCAGCTCCCACGCGAGGTCGACGTCGACGTCCAGGCCGGGCACGGTCAGCTCACCGGAGCGCAGCCCGGCGAGCCGCGCGAGCTGCTCCGGGGTGCGGGCGAGCTGTGCGTAGGCCTTGGCGAGCTGGAACTGCAGGTCGCCGCCCGGCTCGACCGTGCCGAGCAGCTCCCACAGCCGGTCGGCCGCCTCGACGGTCGCGGCCTCGCTGACGGCGGGGTCGACGTAGGCGTCGAGCGACGTCACGAGCTGACGCAGCAGCATCATGACGACCGTCGAGTCGGTCTCGGCGCCGATGTTGCCGAGGACGAGCTCGACGAACGAGCCGGCCGGCCACTCGCCGTCGCGGGTCATGTCCCACGCCGCGGACCACACGAGCGCGCGGGGGAGGGAGTCGGCGAAGTCGCGCAGGTGCGCCAGCGCCGTGTCGAGGGAGGCCTCGTCGAGCCGGATCTTGGCGTACGCGAGGTCGTCGTCGTTGAGCAGGACGAGGTCGGGGCGCGTCGCGCCGACCAGGGCCGGGATGGGCGTCAGCTCACCGTCGACGTCGACCTCCTCGTACCGGGTGCGCCGCAGCCGGGCCGAGTCGGCGCCGTCGTCGGACTCGGACTCGGTGACGTCGTAGAAGCCGATCCCGAGCCGGTGCGGTCGCAGCGTCGGCCACTGCTCCGGCGCCGTCTGACGCACCGCGAAGGACGTGATGACACCCGCCTCGTCCGTCTCGATCACGGGCGTCAGGGTGTTGACGCCGGCGGTCTCCAGCCACAGCTTCGACCAGGAGGACAGCTCCCGCCCCGAGGTGGCCTCGAGCTCGACGAGCAGGTCGTTCAGCTCGGTGTTCCCGCCCCCGTGCTTGCGCAGGTAGGCGGCGACGCCGGCGAGGAACTCGCTCGTGCCGACCCACGCGACGAGCTGGCGCAGCACCGAGGCACCCTTGGCGTACGTGATGCCGTCGAAGTTGACCTGGACGTCCTCCAGGTCGTTGATCGGGGCGACGATCGGGTGGGTGGAGGGGAGCTGGTCCTGCCGGTAGGCCCAGGACTTCTCGAGCGAGTTGAACGTCGTCCACGCGTTCGTGAACCGGGTGGCCTCGGCCGCGGCGAGCGTCGAGGCGTACTCGGCGAACGACTCGTTGAGCCACAGGTCGTTCCACCAGCGCATCGTCACGAGGTCGCCGAACCACATGTGGGCCAGCTCGTGCAGGATCGTGATCGCCCGGCGCTCGATCATGGCGCCCGTGACCTTGGACCGGAACACGTACCGCTCGAGGAAGGTCACGGCGCCGGCGTTCTCCATCGCCCCGGCGTTGAACTCCGGGACGAAGAGCTGGTCGTACTTGGTGAACGGGTACGGCCGGTCGAACGCGTTCTCGTAGAAGGTGAAGCCCTGCTGGGTGATCTCGAGGATGTTCTCCACGTCGAGGTGCTCGGCCAGGCTCGCCCGGCACAGGACGCGCGCGGGCAGCTCGCGACCGTCGATGCTGCGGATCGTCCCCTCCCCGCCCCGGTAGGGGCCGGCGACGATCGCCGTGATGTAGCTCGAGATGACCTCGGTGTCCTGGAAGTGCCACCGGCTCGCGTCCTCGCCGTGCGGCTCGACGTCGGCCACCAGGGCGTTGGAGACGACCGTCCAGTGCTTGGGCGCGGTGACGTCGAAGGTGAACACCGCCTTGAGGTCGGGCTGCTCGAACACCGCGAACACGCGCCGGGAGTCCGGCACCTCGAACTGGGAGTACAGGTACACCTCGCCGTCGACGGGGTCGACGAACCGGTGCAGGCCCTCGCCCGTGTTCATGTAGGCGCAGTCGGCGACGACGACGAGCTCGTTGTCCGCCTCGAGGTCCGCCAGGGCGATCCGGGAGTCGGCGAACACCTGCGCGGGGTCGAGGTCGCGGCCGTTGAGCCGCACCGACTCGACGTGCGGCGCGACGAGGTCGATGAAGGTGGAGGCGCCCGGCGTCGCCGAGAAGCGCACGCGCGAGGTGGAGCGGAAGGTCTCGGCGCCCCCGGTGAGGTCGAGCGCGATCTCGTAGCTGTGGGTGGTGACGGTGGCGGCGCGCTGCTGCGCCTCGACGCGGGTGAGGTTCTGCCCTGGCACGGGGGCTCCTTGTCGGCTGGTCGGCCCGGGTCGTCGGTCGTGCCGGCCGGAGCGTGACGGGGTCGTCGCGCGCCGTGGCACTCCTGACGAGCCGAGGGGTGGTGGCGTTGGCTCCATCCTCGCACCGCTCGGGCGCGGGCGGGCGGGGACCGGCCCGCGAGCTGGCACTAGAGTCGGGTACCGGAGGAACGACGTGAACGACGAGCTGGACGCAGGCGCGGAGGCCACGGCGACGATCGGCCGTCCGAGGGATCGCGACGTGGACCGTCGGGCTCTGGTGACGGCGGTCGAGGTCTACGGTGAGCTCGGCTGGTCGGGCTTCACCTTCGGCAAGGTGGCGGAACGCGCCCGGGTCGGGAAGTCCTCGCTCTACCGCCGCTGGCCGACGAAGGGCGATCTGCTGCTGGCGGCGCTCAACGAGGTCGATGCCTTCTACGCCGAGGCGCACAGTGACGTCGCCGAGCTGCCGTTCCTCGAGCGCGTGCACCGGATCGTGCGGCACCGTCTGCGCTCCTACTTCGCACCCGCCGGCATCGCGGTCATCCGGCTCAACCTCGAGCACCTGACCGATCCGGCCGAGATGGGTCAGATCTGGGTCCAGTCCGTCGGGCGTGCCGTCCGGCGCACCCGGGCCCTGCTGAACGAGGGGATCGTGCGGGGCGACCTCATCGCGGCGACCTCGGTCGTCCAGCTCGGTGACGCGCTCGAGGGGGGCATGACGATGCACGCGCTCGCGACCCCGACCTCCCTGCGCCCGCTCGCCGTCGAGCGTCTGGACGAGTACGCGACCGAGTTCGTCGAGCGCACGCTCGGCCCGTGGCTCACGCCGCGCGCCACCGGTGGGCGGGTGTGGAGCCCCGAGGCGGGCGCGCTGGTCGAGCCGCCGACCTCTGGCTGACGCGGCGGCACGGGGACGGACGCCATCGACCTAGGAGCGGGCGAGGGCGTCGAGGACCAGGTCCCGCGCGGCGTGGCGGTCGGGTTTGCCGGTCCTCCCCAGGGGGATCGCCGGGACCGGGACGACGTGCCGCGGCAGCTTGTAGCGCGCGAGCCTCCCGTCGAGGTGGCTCCTGATCTCCGCGAGGCTCAACGGTGCCCGGCCGGCCGACGTGACGAGGAGGAGCGCGGGCGTCTCGCCCCAGGTCTCGTCCGGCACGCCGACGACGAGGACGTCGGCGACGTCCGGGTGACCGCGGAGCTCGTTCTCGATCTCCGCCGGCCAGATGTTCTCCCCACCCGAGATGATGAGCTCCTTGAGGCGCCCGGCGAGCTGGACGTACCCCTCCGCGTCGATCCAGCCGAGGTCGCCGGTGTGCAACCAGCCCTCGTCGTCGACGGGTGAGGTCTCGCACCCCCAGTACCCCTGGGTCACGACCGGCCCGCGCACCAGCAGCTCGCCCGGGTGGTCGGCGTCGCCGCCGCACGTCAGCGGACCCGTGGGTCCCGGCACGCGACAGACCTCGCTTCCCGCCGCGACGCGCCCGACCGAGCCGGGGTGCGTCGCCACCTCCTCGGGGAGGAGGAAGGTCACGCCGCCGCAGGTCTCGGTCATTCCCCACGACGGCACGACGGGCACGCCGCCGCCGCGCAGCTCGTCGAGCAGGGCGGCGTTGATGGGCGCCCCTCCGACGACGGCAGCGCGAAGGCTCGTCATGTCCCGGCGCGGGAAGTCCGGCTGTGCCGCGAGGGCCTCGTACATCGAGGGGACCCCGAACATCGTGGTGACCCCGTACAGCTCGATGAGGGTGATGGCCTCGTGGGCGTCGAACTGGCGCTGGACGATGTTGACCCCGCCCATCAGGAGGGTCTGCAGTGCCAGCGTGTTGAGCCCGCCGACGTGCCCGAACGGCGCCCCGGCCAGGACGACGTCCTCGGGCCCGATCCCCAGCGCCGCCTCGAACCCGCGCCACGAGGCGGCGAGGTTTCCCACGGCGATCCGGACCCCGCGGGGTCGCCCCGTCGAACCGGAGGTGTACTGGAGCATCACGAGGTCGTCGCTCCCCACCGTCCGCGAGGGCGGCGCGCTCGTCGCGTCGGCCATCAGCCGACCCAGGCGCAGCCATCGGTCCGGCAGGTCCGGCGAGACGGCGGTGGCGACGGGGTCGATGTCGTCGACGACCCAGGTCGTGGGCGTGAACCACTCCTGCACGTCGTCGATCTCGTCCGCGTGTCGCGGCCCGCACAGCGTGACGCGAGGACGCGAGTCCTCGAGGATCCGGGCCACCTCGCGAGCCGGCAGACGGAAGTTCACCGGGACGAGCACGGCGCCGATGCGGTTCGCCGCCAGGAGCGCGGTGAAGTGCAGGACGGAGTTGCGCCGCACCACCGCGACCCGGTCACCCGGCCCGACGCCGAGCTCGACCAGTGCGCTCGCGAGCCGGGTCGCCTCGTCGGCGATGTCGGCGCGCGTCCAGGTGTGTCCGGCACAGACGACGGCGGGCGCGTCCGCGTCGTCCGTGCGGAGCTGGTCGAGCAGCGGCGTGGGGACCAGGGGCACGATGCGTCCTTCTCGCGGGTGGTTCAGGGCGCGGAGACCGGCTCGCGCTCGACGACCACGCTAGCCGCGGCGGACCTGCGGGCCGTGACGCCGCGGTAGAGCAGCGTCAGGACCAGGCCGCAGACCGCGATGGCGGCGGCGATGTAGAAGGCGCTCGAGAAGTCGCCTCCGGAACCCTCGGCGATCGATGCCGCCCACTTCGGGGCCACCAGACCGGACAGGGCGTACGCGGAGAACACGATGCCGTAGTTGACGCCCTGGTGGCGCGGACCGTAGTTGGCCATGGTGAGCGGCGGGAACAGGCTCATGACGCCACCGAAGGCGAAGCCGAGCACGATGACGCCGGCGGCGAGCACGAGGGTCCCGGCACCCGCGCCGAGGAGGACGAGCGCGGCGGCGGCGAGGACGAACACGATCATCAGCGACGTCGTGATGCCGATGCGGTCGGAGACCCACCCCCACGAGATGCGCCCGATCGTGTTGCAGGCCCCGAGCAGCGAGACGAACAGGGCGGCGGACGCCGCGGTGGCGCCGAACATGTCCTGGCTGATCCCGGAGAGGTTCGACGTGATCATCAGGCCGAAGAAGGCGCCCGCGACGAACATCGGGACGATGATCCAGAACTGCGGCGTCCGGATCATCTGGCGCCAGTTCATGGCCGTGGGCGCGCCGCCGCCGACGGGGGCGGGAGGAGTCCAGCCGGCGGGCGCGTACCCGACGGGCGCCTGACGGATGAGCAGAACGGCGGCGAGGACGACGACCACGGCGTAGACGGCCCCGAGCACGACGAACGACTGGGAGACACCGATGCTCGAGACCATCGCGCGTCCGACGGGAGCTGCGATGACGGAGCCGGCCCCCATGCCGCCCGTGATCATCCCGGAGGCCAGCCCGCGCTTGTCGGGGAAGAGCTTGAGCGTGTTCGACAGCGCGGCCGAGTACATCATTCCCTGGCCGAGGCCGGCGATGAGGCCGAAGCACAGCCAGAACGCGCCGATCGACGTGACCAGGCCGGCGAGCACGTGCCCGGCGCCGAAGAGCACGCCGCCCGCGATCATGAGGAGCTGGGTGCGCCCGCGGTCGAGGAAGTAGCCGGCACCGATCATGGCGACCGGGGCGAGCATGGAGGTGAAGCCGAACGCCTGCATGACGTCGGGCATGGCCCAGCCGCGGAGCTCGGCGAACGGCTTGGCGAACACCGAGAAGCTGTAGAGGGTGCCGCCCATGAGGAGGGCGATGACGGCCCCGCTGAGGACGCCCCAGCGGTTGACGGCCGTGACGGGTCGAGAGGTGGACATGGGTCTGTGTCTCCAGATGAGGAAGGGGTGGAGGGAGGAGGGGCGACCGGGATCCCCGGGATCCCGGTCGGGGTGTCGACGGGTGCGCGCCGCGCGTCAGATGCCGGCCGCCACCTGGTCGTCGATGTACTGCTTGAGGCCGCCCCACTCCTCGCGGAACAGGCCCGGGTCCATCTCGCGCAGCGGCTGCGCGATCGCCGGGACGAAGTCCATCTGGTCGAGGATCTGGGTCTGCAGATCGATCCCCGGGGCGATCTCGGTGAGGGTCATGACGCCGTCGACCAGCTCGAACACGGCGCGCTCGGTGACGTAGACGACCTTCTGCGCGTTCCGCGTCGCCTGAGCGCCCGAGAAGGTGACCTGCTCGACGTCGCGGACGAACTTGCGGATGCGGCCCTCCGTGACGACGCGGACGGCCCCGTCGACGAACTCCACCTCGAGCCCGCCGGCCGTGAAGGTCCCGGCGAACACGACGCGCTTCGCCGTCGCCGTGATGTTGATGAAGCCTCCGCAGCCGGCCACCTTGCCGTTGAACTTCGAGACGTTGAGGTTGCCGTGGGAGTCGGCCTGGGCGAGGCCGAGCACGGTCAGGTCGAGGCCGCCGCCGTCGTAGTAGTCGAACTGCTCGTGCATCCCGAGCTGGGCGAGGGCGTTGTAGCTGTGCCCGAAGTTCTTGTCGTCGGCGGCCGTGCCTCCGACCGCACCGGCCTCGGTGGTGAGGAGGGCGTAGTCGGCGACCCCCTCGTCGGACATGATGACCCCGACCTCGGCCGGGACGCCGACGCCCAGGTTCATCACGTCGCCGGGGCGGACCTCGGCGGCGGCGCGCCGCGCCATCACCTTGCGCTCGGTGAGGGGGACCGGCTTGAACCCCGACACGGGGACGCGGATCTGTCCGGAGAAGGCGGGGTTGTACTGCGTGTTCTCGGTCTGCATGTGGTTCTCGGGCTCGGACACGACGACGTAGTCGACGACGTTGCCCGGGACCCGCACGAGGTTCGGGTCGAGCGAGCCGGTGCGGGCGATCCCCTTGGCCTGCGCGATGACGATGCCGCCGCTGTTGTGCACGGCCTGGGCGATCGGCAGGACCTCCATCTTGAGCCCCTCGTGCTCCATGGTGAGGTTGCCCATCTCGTCGGCGTAGGTGCCACGGATGAGGCCGACGTCGATGGGGAAGGCCCGGTAGAACAGGTACTCCTGCCCGTCGAGCTCGAGGAGCGAGACGAGGTCGCGGGTCGTGACGTCGTTCACCTTCCCGCCCTCCAGGCGGGGGTCGACGAACGTCCCGATCCCCACCTTCGTGATGACGCCAGGGCGCCGCGCGGCGATCTCGCGGTACAGCGCGGTGATGACGCCCTGGGGGAGGTTGTGGCACTCGAGCTCGTTGGCCATCGCCAGCGCGCCGAGCGCGGGTGAGGCGGACATGATGCCGCCGACCCAACGGCCGACGAGGCCGGCGTAGGCCAGCTTGCTCAGCCCCTCGCGCCGGCCTCGAGCGCCGACGGCCGAGGAGTTGACGATCGTGAGGTTGCGCGGCGCCTGCTCGGCCAGCCAGCGCTGCTCCAGGGCGGCGATCACCTCCATGTTGACGCACGAGAGGCCGAAACCGGACAGCGCGACGGTGTCGTCGTCCTTGATGAGGCGAGCGGCCTCGACCGCCGTGATGACCTGTGCCATGGAGCTCGACTTTCGGTTCTAGCAGGTCGCCATGTGGTTCTGACCTGCGGTGATGTCGACGGCTGGCCGGTCGGGGCGACCCCCTCGACCGGCCCGTCGACGTTGTGACGGACTCAACGTAGCACTTCCGGACTGATTTGGTCCTATAGTTGGGACGTCAGCTGGTCGGCCGGTCGACCGGTCCGATCCGGACCGGCGGGAGCCGGCCCACCCGTCCCCCCGAACCGGAGATCGCCATGGACTTCAGCCTCAGCGAGGAACAGCAGCTGCTCCTCGAGAGCCTCGACGAGCTGCTCGAACGCGACTGCTCGCTCGCCTACATCGCCGCCTGCGACGCCGAGCACCGTCAGCCGGTCGAGTTCAAGCGCGCCATGCACGAGGCGGGCTTCCTGACGCTCGGGTTCCCGGAGGAGTACGGGGGCACCCCGACCGACACCATGACGCTCTGCCTCATCGCCGAGCGGGTGGCGCGTCAGGGGCTCAACCTCGGGTACTCGACCGAGATCCTCCAGGTGCTCGACATCCTCGAGTTCGGCTCCGAGGAGCAGAAGCAGGCCGTCCTCGGTGTGCTGGCCGAGGGCGAGGTGCCGTTCGCGCTCGCGTTCACCGAGCCGGGCGCCGGGTCGGACTCCGCCGCGATGGCGATGACGGCCGTGCACCGCGATGGCAAGGTCGTTCTCAACGGGACGAAGACGCTGGTCACGAACGCCGTGGACTCCAAGTACCTGCTCACCATGGCGCGCAACCCCGACGCGACGGACCCGCGCCGGGCCATCTCCATGTACCTGGTGCCGATGGACACCCCGGGGATCGAGCTCTCGCCCATCCTCAAGATGTGCTGGCACACCGCCGACTCCTCGGAGATCTTCTACAACGACGTCGTGGTGGACGAGTCGTGCCTGGTCGGCGTCAAGGGCGAGGGCTTCGTCCAGCTCATGAAGAACTTCGAGGTCGAGCGGATCATGACCGCGACCCAGTCGCTGGGCCTGGCGGAGGCCGCGTTCGAGGACGCCGCCGCCTACGCCGCGCAGCGCGTCCAGTTCGGTCAGCCGATCGGGAACTTCCAGCAGATCCAGCAGAAGCTCACCGACATGGCCATCAAGATCGAGAACATGCGCAACTTCGTCTACCACTCCGCATGGATGGTGGACAACGACTGCCTCGACCGCACCCAGGCCGCGATGTGCAAGCGCTACTGCTCCCTCGCGGCGTTCGAGGTCTGCGACGACGCGATGCAGATCTTCGGCGGCCTCGGGGTGACCGAGGGTGTCCGGGTCGAGCGTCTGTGGCGCGACGCCCGGGGCCACCGCTTCGGCGGCGGGACCGACGAGATCATGGTCCACATCGTGGGACGGCAGATCGTCAAGCAGCACAGTCGCTGAGCGCACCGAGCAGCGCAGCCCGAGAACCGTCACCAGGACAGAACGAAGGACATCACCATGAGCACAGTCGTGGCCTACAAGTGGTCGGCCAACCCGCAGGACGCCGTGGTCGGCTCCGACGGCACGGTCGACTGGAGCCGCGCCAAGGCCGGCGTCGGCGAGTACGACACCATCCCGATCGAGCTCGGCCGGCGGCTCGCCGACGCGACCGGCGACGAGCTGGTCGGCGTCAGCGTCGGCCCGGCCGCCGTCGCGTCGCCGATGGCGAAGAAGGCCGCGCTCTCCCGCGGGCTCGACCGTGCCGTCGTCCTCGCCGACGACGCCGTCGCGGGCTGGAACCTGACCCGGGTCGCCGCAGCGCTCGCCGCGCTGGCCGACCGCGCCGGGGCCACCATCGTCCTGACGGGGGACGCGTCGGTCGACGAGAACGCCAAGATGACGTCGGCCCTCGTCGCCGGCTCCCTCGGCTGGCCGTGCTTCCAGGACGTGTCCGAGGTGGCGCGGACGGACGACGGCTGGCGCCTGACCCAGGTGGTCTCGGGCGGAACGCGCGAGATCGAGGTCTCCGGCGGCGTCGTCGTCGCGGTGACGACGGACGCGGTGGTTCCCAGGGTGCCCGGGATGAAGGAGATCCTCGCCGCTGGCAAGAAGCCCGTCGACGAGGTCTCCGTCTCCGAGATCGAGCTGCCCGAGGCGGCGCTCGAGATCCAGGGTCGCGCCCGGCCGGTCATGGCCACCCGCAAGCACCACGTCTTCGGCGGGACCGACGCCGTCAACCAGCTCGTCGCGGCCATGCGCGCCGACGGCGCCATCTGAAAGGACTCGCCACCATGGCCACCACCTGGATCATCACCGCCGACACGGCGGTCTCGTCCCTGCTCGACACGGCGCGCTCGCTCGGCGCGCCCGTGACGCTCGTCGCGCTCACCCCCGAGGCCAGCGCCGTCGACGGCGTGTCCACCGTCGTCGCTCTCGATGCCGGCGACGCCCCGGTCGAGGCGCTCGCCCCGGCCGTCGCGGAGACGGTGACGGCGGGCGACGGTGACGTCGTCCTCCTGCCCAACCGTCCCGCCGAGCGGGTGATCGCCGGTGCGCTCGCCGCCCGGCTCGGCGCGCCCGTGCTCACGGGCGTGCGGGAGGTCGGCACCGTTTCCGTCACGCGCGCCCGGTTCGGCGGCATCGCGCTCGAGACGGTGGCGACCTCGGGACCCGTCGTCATCGTCGCGGACGGCGGCGCCGAGGCTCCGGTGGGCGAGCCGGTCCCGGCCACGCCGACGACCTCGGTGTACCCGGCCCGCGTGACCGCGAGCTCCGCCGCCTCCACCACCGTCGCCAACCTGGCGTCGGCGAAGCGGATCGTCGCGGTGGGCCGCGGGCTGAAGAGCGAGGCGGACCTGGCCATGATCCGGGCGCTGGCCGCCAGGCTGGGCGCCGAGCTGGCCTGCTCGCGGCCGCTGGCCGAGGGCCTGGACTGGCTGCCCAAGGACGTGTACATCGGCGTCTCCGGGCAGACGGTGACGCCCGATCTCTACCTGGCGATCGGCATCTCGGGCCAGCTCCAGCACATGGTCGGCGCGCAGGACGCGCGGACGATCGTGGTGGTGAACACCGACGACAAGGCCCCGATCCTCGCTTACGCCGACTATGCGGTGGTGGGGGATTTGTATGACGTGGTGCCCGCCCTGACGGAAGCGCTGTGACGTGAGCGAGGAGCTGGAGCCGGACTTCGACGTCATCGTCGTCGGGGCTGGGATCGCCGGGTGCGTCACCGCGTACCGGCTCGCGCAGGCGGGTCGGTCGGTGGTGCTGATCGAGCGGGGTGAGGCGCCGGGGTCGAAGAATCTGTCGGGTGGGGTGTTGTACTCGCGTGTGATGGAGGAGGTGTTCCCCGGTTTCCTCGCGCAGGCCCCCGTTGAGCGGCGGATCACGCGGAACTATGTGCAGTTCCTCAACGCGACCTCGTCGGTCGGGATCGATTACGCCGATGAGCGGCTGGGTGATCCGGTGAATGCGGTCACGGTGCTGCGGGCCAGGCTGGATGCGTGGTTGGGGGAGCAGTGCGAGGAGGCCGGGGTGTTCCTGATGCCCGGGGTCCGGGTGGATGAGGTCCTGCGCGCGGGCGGCGAGGCCGGCCCGGTGGTCGGGGTGCGGGCCGGCGAGGACGAGCTGCGGGCGCGGGTCGTGGTCGCGGCGGACGGGGTGAACTCGTTCCTGTCCCGCGCGGCCGGGCTGCGGGCGAAGGAGCCGGAGAACCACCTGGCGATCGGGGTCAAGGCCGTCGTGACGCTGGGCGAGGAGCGGGTCCGTGAGCGGTTCCACCTGGGCCAGGACGACGGTGTGGCTTATGCGGTGGTGGGGGACTGCACGCTGGGGGTTGGTGGTGGCGGGTTCCTGTATACGAATCGGGACTCGGTCTCGATCGGTGTGGTGCTGCGGCTGGATGATCTGATGGCGCGGGGGTTGGAGTCCTCGGTGGTGTTCGATCACTTCCTCGCGCACCCGTTCGTGGCGCCGTTCCTGGCCGGTGGGGAGGTCTCGGAGTACGCGAGCCATCTCGTGGCCGAGGGCGGGATCGCGATGCTGGGTGAGATCGCGACCGATGGGCTGGTGGTCGTGGGTGACGCGGCCGGGTTGACGTTGAACACGGGGTTGACGGTGCGGGGGATGGATCTGGCGGCGGCCTCGGGTATCGCGGCCGCGGCCGGGATCGAGGCGGCGCTGGAGTCCGGGGATGTGTCGAAGGCGGGGCTGGGGGGTTACCGGGAGGCGCTGATGGCCTCGTTTGCTGGGCGGGACATGGTGACGTATGCGAAGGCGCCGGCGTTCTTGGAGCGGCCGCGGATGTATGCGGAGTACGGGCAGGTGCTGGCGGATGTGTTGTACGGGGCGTTCGACCATGATCTGACCCCGCGCAAGCACCTGGTGGCGTTGGCGCGGGGTGTGGTGAAGAAGTCGGGGGTTCGGATGCGGGATCTGGTGTCCGACGCGATCGCGGGGGTGCGGGCACTGTGAGGCAGATGTCGATTCCGGAGCGGCTGGCCGCGAACCGGTATGAGACCGACGAGGAGCAGTCCCACATCCACGTCGATCAGGACCTTGCTCGCTCGACCGGGACCGGTGAGCGGATCATCGCGGTGTGTCCGGCGAAGGTCTACGCGCGGGAAGCGGACGGGACGATCTCGGTCGAGTACGCCGCCTGCTTCGAGTGCGGGGCGTGCCTGGCCGTGGCCGCGCCGGGGGCGTTGGAGTGGCACTACCCCCGCGGCGGCATGGGGATCCAGCTCCGCGAAGGCTAACCACCACCCACCCCGAACCAGGCCCGCCGGGCCGGCTCGGGCCTGGCCGGTTCGGGGCAGTGGGGGGTCGAGCGGGGTCCGGGGCGGACGAGTAGAGCGCACTCGTCCGTCCCGGACCCCGCTCGACCACCACCCCACATCCCGCACACCAGCCGCACCCCGCGGCCCCCACCCTCCGGTACCGGGGTAGAACCGATCGCGAATCACGACCCAACCCACCCCACCACCGGAGATGGACTGCTCGGCAGCCCGGCTCACGCCCCCACACCCTCCGATACCGGGGTAGAACCGACCGCCACACACGACCCAACCCACCCCACCACCGGAGACCCACCGACACCGGAGAGCGGCCGCTCACCGCAGTCAGGCGCGATCATCCGTCGCGGCGCTGACCCTGCTCGACCGCGACCCCGCGTGGCCTACCCTCGTTGCGTGTCCGACCTCGACGACGTGCGGCGCCTCGCGCAGGCGCTCATCGACGAGCACCTGCCGACCGGCTGGGTCTTCGCCTACGACCACGCGCGCCGCCGCGCGGGAGCCACGCACTTCACGCACCGTCGGATCACGCTGTCGCGCCACCTCACCGCCCGGTACGACGACGCGACCAACCACCAGACGCTCCTGCACGAGATCGCGCACGCGCTCGTCGGGCCGGAGGTCGGCCACGGGCGGGCGTGGCTCGCCGCCGCCCGCCGGCTCGGCTACACCGGGGGCGTGCGGCACAGCGGGGAAGCCGCCGTCGAGCTGGCTCGCTGGGTCGGCACGTGTCCGGCCGGGCACGTGCTGCACCGGTTCCGTCGGCCGACTCGCGAGCTCTCGTGCGGTCGCTGCTCGCGCAGGTTCGACCGCGCGCACCTCGTCGTCTGGTCGGAGCGCCCGCCCGCCTGAGCGCCCGCCCGCCGGAACGCCCAGGACCGGCTCAGCCCTCCTGCCGCTCCTCCCGCGTGCTCCGCGTGTAGAGCCAGAACCCGCCGCCGGCGAAGGCGACGACGAGGAGGCCGAGCACGACCCAGCCCAGCGGCGACCCGCCCTTGCCCCGCGTGTCCGTCGTCGGCATCTCGGGCGGGGCCTCGGCGGCGACGAGCGTGAGCCTCGCCTTGTCCGTCCCGCTGACCTGCGTTCCGTCGGGCGCGGTGGCCGTCGCCGTCACGGCGTTGACGAGCGTCGCCCCGCCCTGGTCGGGCTCCTGCGCGGCGTGCGCGAGGGCGGCCTCGGCCGTTCCGGGCCACTCGACCTCGAAGGTCTCACCCGGCGCGAGCAGCTCCGTCCGCCCGGTCTCGCGCACGAGCGGGTCGCGCACGACGAGGTCGGTCAGATCGGTCTCGCCGGTGTTCGTCACGACGACCCGCCACGTCACCTGGTCCTCGGCCTCCGCCTCCAGGCTGTCGGCGAAGTCGGCGGACCCGGTCGGCGCGAGCTCCTTGACCACGGCGAGCGCGGGCAGGCCGCCCGTGTAGTACGTGACGTCCGACGCCGTGACCTCCTCGCCGTCGTTCTGCGGGTCCGCGGCCGCCGCCGTCACCGTGGTCCGCACGAGGCCGCCCTCGGCCGAGCCCCTGGCGGGCAGCGACACGGACTGGCCGGGCGCGAGCGACTCGATCGTCCCGATCGTCTCGGGATCGGACGCGCTCGCGTCGTCGGCGTCGGGTCGCTCGGTCAGCCGGGTGATCGTCACCGGCCCGAGCGGGAGCTCTCCCGTGTTCGTCACGGCGGAGGTCCAGGCGAGGTCCGCGCCGACGGGGACGGCGGCGCCGGGGGCGCTCGGGTGGTCGGCGTCGTCGAGGGTCGTCGTCACCGTCAGACCGCTGGACCCGGCCCGGAACCAGCCCGTCGCCGAGACGGCCTCCGGCTGCTGGGCGAGCCGCGCGCCGTGCCCGGTGACCGCGACGGCGGCGACCCGAGCCTGCACGACCGAGTCCCCGGCGGGCGGCGTCCGCGTCGCGGAGTAGGTGCGCGAGGCTCCCGGGCGCAGGATGCCGGTCGCGCCGGCCAGCTCCACGTCAACCGGTGCGCCGTCGGCCGTCGCGACGGTCACCCGGGTCGCGACGTCGTCGAGGGAGGTCTCGCCCCGGTTCGTCACGGTCACGGTCACCTCGGCCGGCTGGTCGGCGGCGACGGCGACCCCGGGGGCGCCGGTCGTGACGACGCCGTTGACGGCGACGGCGACCGCCAGGTCAGGTGTGCCGCCGTAGTACCAGGTGTCGTCGGCCGCGGCGACGTCGCCGACCGAGCTGTCCGCCTCGATCCAGGTCCGGGAGAAGACCTGTCCGGCGAGCGCGGGTGCCGTCGTCGTCGCCGTGACGCTCGAGCCCGCCGCGAGCGTGTCCCACGCCTGCGACCCGACCTCGGACGTCTCGGAGCCGGCCGTCCGGGACTGCGTGAGCCGCAGGTCGGTGAGGTCGACGTTGCCGGTGTTGGTGACGGTGTGGGTCCAGGTCACGGTCGACCCGATCGCGACGCCGACGCCCGGCTCCTGCGTCGTCGCGACGTCCTCGACGCGGCTGCTCAGCGTGACGCCGGCCTCGCCGCCGAGGTAGAAGGAGGTCGCGCCCGCCTCGGTCGGCTCGCCGATCGGGGTCCCGTCGGCGTCGACGGGCGTCGCGGTCGCCGTCGCGGTGTTGGCGTACGCACCCGTGATGGCGACGCCGGTGTGCGTGAAGGTCGCGGAGTCGCCCGGCGCGAGCACCCACGGCGTCGGCGCGAGCACGCCGGGCAGGTCGAGCACCTCGGCGTCCAGGTCGGCCTCGACGCCCGGCTGGTCGACGAGCGGCGGTCGGGTCACGTCGAGATCGACCGAGCCGTCGCCGGCCGCCGACGTCCAGGCGTCCGTGAGGGCGTCGATGCGCACGTCCGTGTCGCCGACGTTCGTCACCTCGTACGTCCACTCGACCGGCGAGCCGGCGGCGACGGTCGCGCCCGGGGCGGCCTCCTGGACGAGACCGTTCGTCAGCTTCTCCACCGCGACGACGGCGACGGCGTCCGCGGGCGGCATCGGCTCGTCCGGCGTCTCGTCGGCCACCGGCTCGTCCGGCGTCGCCTCCTCCGGCTGGCTCGGCTCGGTCGACTCGGCGGGCTCGTCCGGCGCCGACGTCGCGGGGGCGAGCCCGAGGAGCGCCATCGCCAGGGTCAGTCCGACCGCGGCGAGCCGGGAGCGGACGGGAGACGTCGTCGTCATGTCTCCCGAACCTAGCCGGAAGTGCCAGGGATTTCGCGGCGAGCGAGCGCCGCTCGGGTCAGGCGATCCCGGCGAGGAACGCGCGGACGTCGGCGAGCTCGGTGCCGTCGATCGCGTGCGGCAGGCCCGGGTAGGCGCGCTCGACCAGGTCGGTGTGCGCCGTGAGCCACTCACCGGTCAGCTCGGTGGCGACGGGCGGGATGACCGGGTCGGCCGTCCCGTGCCCGAAGAACGCCGGGACGCGCGGGTCGAGCGCGGCGAGCCGCGCGTCGTCCTCGGCGGTCGCCGCGTCCCCGACGCCGGCGACGAACCCCGAGAGCACGACGACGCCGGCGACCAGCTCCGGCGCGGTCCGCAGGGCCTGGAGCGCGACGGTCGACCCCTGGCTGAACCCGGCGAGCACGACCCGCCGTCCCGCCGCGTGCGCGGCGAGCCAGGACAGCAGCGCGTCGGCCGCCTCGCGCACGGCGGGCAGGGACGGCAGCTCGATGGCCTCGAGCGACGGCAGCGGGAACCACGCCCAGGCGCCGGGGCCGAGCGCGAGCGGCGCGCGCAGGAAGACGGTCTCGCCGTCGAACCCGAGGTGCGGCCAGAGGGGGAGGAGGTCGCGCTCGCTCGCGCCGTACCCGTGGAGCACGACGAGCAGCGGCCGGCCGGTGCCGTCGGACGCGGCCGAGGACGCCGGCGGCGAGGGGGAGGTGCGGCGGACGGTGGCGGCATCGTCGATCGTGAGGGCCATCCCCCCATCCTGCCGACACCCGGGGGCGACCGGGAACGGGTCGGCCAGTATGGTTGTTGCGTCAATTACCCGAGGGTGTGTCGGGGAACGGCGCCCCGGACGACACGGGGAGGCCACCCGGCGAGGAGAGGGGAGCGAGCGTGCCCGAGTCCCCTGACCCGCGCTGGCTGAGCGACACCGAGCTCGCGGCCTGGCTGCGGCTGCTCGCCGTCGTCGAGCTCCTCCCCGGGGCGCTCGACTCCCAGCTCCGACGCGACAGCTCGCTCACCCACTTCGAGTACCAGGTGCTGGCGATGCTGTCGGAGACGCCGGGCCGGACACTGCGGATGAGCGCCCTCGCCGAGCGGACCAACGCGACGCTCCCGCGCCTGTCGCACGTCGTGACGCGGATGGCCGAGCGCTCGCTCGTCGAGCGGAGCACGTCGCCCGAGGACCGGCGCGCGACGGACGTCGTGCTGACGGATGCCGGCTGGGACGTGCTCGTGGACGCGGCGCCCGGCCATGTGCGCACGGCACGCGAGTCGGCCTTCGACGCCCTCACCCCCGAGCAGGTCGACCAGCTCGCCGCGATCGCCGGTGCCATGCTGACCCGGCTCGACCCCGAGGGCCACATGTCGGGCCCGGTGGACGGGTGCCGAGCCGGGGTTCGTACGATGGGGGCCGAGGAGGAACGATGACCAACAGCATTCCGCGCGTGGACTTCTGGTTCGACCCCGCGTGCCCCTGGGCCTGGATGACGTCCCGCTGGATCGTGGAGGTGGCGTCGCAGCGCGACATCGACCTGCACTGGCACGTCATGTCGCTGGCCGTGCTCAACGAGGGACGCGACCTGCCCGCCGACTACCGCGCCCACATCGACCAGACCTGGGGACCGGTGCGCGTCGTCAACGCCGCCCGCGTCCGGCACGGCGAGGGCGTCGTCGGCGACCTCTACACGGCCTTCGGCACGCGGATCCACCTGCGCAAGCAGAGCGGGGACGAGCTGATCGCCGGGGCGCTGGCTGACGTCGGGCTCGAGTCCGACCTCGCCGACTACGCCGCCAGCGACGAGCTTGACGAGTCGCTGCGCGCCTCGCACGCCGAGGGCATCGCCCTGGTCGGCGAGGACGTGGGGACGCCCATCGTCGCGATCGACGGCAAGGGCTACTTCGGCCCGGTCGTGACGCCGGCGCCGACGGGCGAGGCCGCGCTGCGCCTGTTCGACGGCCTGCTGCTCCTGACGAGCGTCGACGGCTTCTACGAGCTGAAGAAGACGCGCACGTCCGGCCCGATCCTCGACTGATGTCCTCGGCCGTCAAGGTGACCCTCGGCGTGCTCGCCGGCGTCGTCGTCCTGCTCTTCGTCGTGCTCGTCTGGGCCCTGCTGCTGCGCGGCCCCGGCGGCACCGGGGCGAGCGGCGGCGAGAGCTCCACGAGCGAGACCAGCGCCTCGGGCGAGGACGCGACGGCCACCGATGACGGCACGGCGACGGAGTCGGACTCACCGTCGCAGGAGCCGACCCCCACGACGTCCGAGAGCACCCCGGCCGAGCTGGCGCCGGTGCCCGATGGCGCCCTGGAGCTGACGAGCTTCACGCTGCCGAGCCGGAACATCTCCTGCTCGATGAGCGAGTCCGGCGTCATCTGCGAGATCGGCGACTCGACGTTCACCCCGCCCGCGGGACCCACCTGCGACCTGCGCGGCAAGATCGTCGTCCTCTCGGACGACGGCGTCGAGCTGCCCTGTCCCGAGACCGCGCCGCCGGGACCGGACGAGGGGGCGGCGGTGCTCGAGTACGGGCAGACCAGCTCCGTCGGGACCTGGCTGTGCACGTCGAGCGACCGCGGCGTCGAGTGCAGCTCGCGCGCCGACGGCACCGGCTTCACCCTCGCCCGCGCGAGCTTCACCTCCTACGGTCCCGGCCGCCTGATGTAGCGACGACGCCCGGCGCGCCACCCGGTGTGACGCGCCGGGCGGGCGAGCCCGCGACTCGCCGTCGCGGCTCAGCCCGTCGGGCGCCCGGCGCCCGGGTGCAGCTCGACGGGGTTGGCCAGCTCGCCGATCCCCGCGATCCGCACCCGGGCGAGCTGCCCGGCCTCGACGGGCGCGCCCGTCCCGGGCGAGCCGGTGAGGACGACGTCGCCCGGGCCGAGCGTGAGGTACCGGGTGAGGTGGACGATCTGCTCCCGGATGGTCCAGCCGAGCCGGGCGACCGAGGAGTCCGCCGCGACGTGCCCGTCGACCAGCGTCTGCATCCCGACGTCGCCGCCGTCGAGGACGTCACGCGCGCCCTCCTCACCCAGCCACCCCGTCTCGATCCAGGGACCGAGCGGGGTGAACCCCTCGCCGTTCTTCGCCTGGAGGAGCAGGCCGTCGCGCTCGGTCTGGTCCATCAGCGTGACGTCGTTGCCGACGGTGTACCCGAGGACGACCGACTCGACCTCCTCCGGCCGCACGTGTCGCGCCGACCGGGCGATGACGACGGCCAGCTCGCACTCGACGACGAGCGAGCCGAGCCCGGGCTCCCGCAGGATCGGCTCACCCGGGCCGACCACGGTCCGCGCCGACTTCTGAAACGCCTGCTGCGGCAGCTCGCGGCCCTCGGGCCCCGAGTTGTGCGCCGCCCCGAGCACGAGGACCGGCTCGCACGGGGCGAGCAGGTGAGCACCGTCGAGGGGGTGGCTGGCGCCCGTCGGCGTGTGGTCGGTCAGCGACACCACCTCGACCCAGGCGTCCTCGCGCTGGACGACGTGGCGCGGCCCGGCCGGCGTGCGCAGCCTCGCGATCCTCACGCCGGCCCCTCCTCGGCGCGCAGGTCGAGCAGCACCTTGCTCGAGACGGCCGGGTCAACCGCGCGGTCGAAGGCCGCGACCGCCTCCCGGGCGGGGAAGACGTCGGTGACGACGGACGCGAGGCTCGGGTGCGCGGCGAGCAGCTCCACCGCCTGGTCGATCTCGTCGTCGAACCGGAACGAGCCGCGCAGGTCGATCTCGCGCGCGACGAGCGCGGCCAGCGTGTACGGCCTGGCCTGCGCCGGCAGCATCCCGACCGCGACGACGACCCCGCCGCGCCGGACGCTGCGCACGGCCGTGTCGAGCGCCGCGGGGACGCCGGCGCACTCCAGGACGACGTCGTAGCCCTCCGGCGTCGGCTCGGCCGACGTGAGGTCGACGACGGAGTCGACGCCGAGCCGGAGCGCGAGGCCGAGCGGGTGGGCCAGCACGTCGGACACCGTGACCTCGGCGCCGAGCGCGACGGCCGCGCCGGCGGCGAGCAGGCCGACCGGACCGGCCCCGGAGACCAGGACGCGCCGACCCGCAACGCCGCCGGCCCGGCGGATCGCGTGCAGCCCGACGCCGAGCGGCTCGGCCAGCGCCGCGGTCCGCAGCCCCAGCCCGTCGGGGAGCACGCGGACCTGGTCGGTCCGGACCGTGACGAGGGACTGGGCCGCGCCCTGCGTGTGCGGGAGCGTCGCGGCCGAGCCGAGGTACCGGGAGCCGGGCCAGATGCTCGGCCGGTCGAGGATGGCCGGCTCGGGCGTGCCCGGCGTCGCGGGGTGCAGCGTCACGGGCGTGCCGGGGGCGAGGACGCCGTCACCGTCGCGCACGACGGTTCCGGACATCTCGTGGCCGACGACCAGCGGCTCGACGACCTCGAACGCGCCGACGCGACCGTTGCGGTAGTAGTGGAGGTCGGACCCGCAGATCCCGACGTAGGCGACCGCGAGCTGCACCTCGCCCGGACCGGGCTCGACGGGCTCGCGCTCCTCCAGGCGCAGGTCCCCGGCACCGTGGACGACGACGGCGAGCATCACACCACCGCCGTCATTCCGCCGTCGACGAAGATCGTCTGGCCGTTGACGAAGTCGGCGGCCGGGGAGACCAGGTACAGCAGCGTGCCGACCAGGTCCTCGACCTGCCCCCACCGCGCGGCCGGCGTGCGGCCGGTCACCCAGGCGGAGAAGGCCTCGTCCTTGACGAGCGCGCGGGTGAGGTCCGTCTCGATGTATCCCGGCGCGAGCGCGTTGACCTGGATGCCGTGCGCGGCGAGGTCGGCGCACAGCCCGCGGGTGAGCATGACGATGCCGCCCTTGCTGGCGGAGTAGGGGGTGATGCTGGGGCGCGCGAGCTGGCTCTGCACCGACGCCGTGTTGACGATCTTCCCGCTGCCGCGCGCGATCATGCCGACCGCGACCCGCTGCGCGACGAGGAAGGGCGCCTTGAGGTTGACGGCGAGGATGGCGTCGAGGTCGGACTCGGGGAACTCCACCAGCGGGTGGCGACGCTGGATGCCCGCGTTGTTCACGAGGATGTCGATCGAGCCGAGGGCGGCCTCGACGTCGGCCACCCCGGCTCGGACGGCGGCGGCGTCGGTGACGTCGAAGGTGACGGCGTGCACCTGCGCGCCGGTCTCGTCGGCGAGGGCGGCGGCGGCCGCCTCGGTCTCGGCCGCGTCGATGCCGTGGACGGCGACGCGGGCGCCGGAGCTGGCGAGGCCGCGGGCGAACGTGAGGCCGATCCCGCGGCTGGAGCCGGTGACGAGGGCGGTCCGGCCCGTGATGTCGAAGGGGCTGGGGGCAGCGCTGGACAGGGTGGTGGTCATGGGGAACCTCTGCGGTAGGCGGGGGAGAGGGGCCGCGCCCGTCGCGGGGCTCGACCCGGGGACCGCATCGGGGCCGTGCCCGGTGCCGAGCGTCAGCCGAGGGGAGTGCCGTGGGGCGTAGGTCCGTGGCAGCTCGACCCCGGACTGCGGCGGCGCAGGGGCCCGGTCGATCGATGAGGGGTGCGTCGATGACGCATCCCGCTCACCGTAGCAGTCTGCTGAATGAAGTTCAACGCACTGAACAGTGCGCGTCCCCGGTGACGCCTAGTGGTGTGTGTCCGTCCCCAGCGCCATCGGGTTGGTGAGCTGCGAGACGGCGTGCCGCAGCGTCTCGACGACGGAGTCGAGCTCCTCGCGCGAGAGCGTCGGCGGGTCGGTCGGCACGATCCGGGAGATGTTGATGCCGAACGCGTGGTCGCCGCTCTGCCGGGGCGGGATGGCCATGGCGATCCCGACGACGTTGGGGAAGACCTCGCCCTCGTCGACCGCGTAGCCGCGTTCGCGGGTGAGGGCCAGCTTGGCGTGCAGCTGCTCGAGCGACCGGGTCGAGCGCGCGGTGAGCGCCGGGAAGGTCGTCTCGTCGTAGAGCTCGGTCACCTGCGCGGGGTCGAGGGTGGCCAGGAGCGCGGTCCCGATGGCCGTGAGCGCGGCGGGGTAGCGGTCGCCGACACCGGCGCCCGAGGTCAGCCGCAGCGGCGTGCGCCCCTCGTGCCGGGCGAGGTAGATGACCTCGCGGTCGTGCAGCACGGCGAGCTGGACGAGCTGACGCTGGAGAAGCGGTGACTCGGCGCAGATCCGGTAGAACTCCTTGATCTGGTCGAACTGCGTGAGATAGGCCCCGCCCAGCTCGACGGTGCGCCGGCCGAGGACGTAGCCGTTCGCGACCCGGGAGATCATCCTGCTCTCCTCGAGCACCGTGCAGACGTTCGACGTCGAGGACTTCGCCGCGCCGAGCGAGCGGGCGATCTCCGCCAGGCTCACCGGCTCGCCGGGGGACTGCGCCAGCAGGTCGAGAACGCGCATGGCGCGCGACACCGCGGGGGCAAGGCTGCGCTCGGCGGCGTCGGGGGCGGCGCCGTTCGACTCGTTCTCCGACTCGTTCTCGCGTCTCACAAGCGCGAGCCTAGTTGGGTCTCAGTAGAACTCGACCGTGTCGACCACGTTTCTCATCGGCTCGCCGTCGATGAAGCGCCGCGCGTTGTCGAGGAACAGCTCGGCGACGAGTCTCTCCTCGTGGTCGGAGTTGCCGGCCGTGTGCGGGGCGATGACGACGTTCGGGAGCGTCCACAGGGGGGAGTCCTGCGGCAGGGGCTCGACCGCGAAGACGTCGAGCGCGGCGAAGCCGACCCGTCCGTCGCGCAGTGCGTCGACCAGCGCGTCCTCGTCGATGACGGTCCCGCGACCGACGGACGCGAGCGTGACCCCGGGGCGAACGGCCGCGAGGAGGTCGGCCGAGAGCAGCCGCTCGGTCGCCGCCGTGCCCGGGAGGGTGTTGACGATGGCGTCGACCTCGCCGATCACCTCCGGCAGCTCGTCGGGTCCGAGCACCCGGGCGATCCCGTCGACCGCGGTCGCCTCGCGCGCCACGCCGTACACGCGGGCGCCGAGCGCGACCAGCTTGTCGGCCACGGCCGAGCCGATGCCGCCGAGGCCGAGGACGAGGACGGTCGCGTCGGAGATCTGCTCCATCGGCCAGCGCCCGGCCCACTCGCGCCGGGCCTTGAGCTCCTGCAGGCGCGGCAGGTGCTTGGCGCCGGCGAGCAGGCCGAAGACGGCGAACTCGGCCAGCGGTCCAGCGTGCACGCCGGCCGACGTCGTGAACGCGACCCGGCGCAGCTCCTCGGCCGTGAGGCCCGCGGCCTTGACCTGTGCACCACCGCCGGCCGCCATCACCTGGACCCAGCGCAGGCGCGGGTTGGCCCGGACCGCGCGCCGCAGCGCGGCCGGCCGCACGTCCGGGATGCCGTAGAGGACGTCGGCCGAGTCGAGGAGCGCGTCGAACGCCGCCTGCTGCGCCGGCGTTCGCGACCAGGCCGGGTCGCCCTCGTAGTCGGCCGCCCATCGCTTCGGGGGCAGCAGCGACTGGTCGACGACGAGCTCGAGACGGGGCTCGCGCTCGCGGACGAGAGCGCACAGGTCGTCGGGCAGCGGCGTCGCGACGACGACGCGGAGAGGTGCTTCGGTCATGAGCGTCCTTCGAGATCGTGGGAGAGGGGGCCGGGGACGTGGCGCCCGGGTCGCCCGGCTCTGCTGCGAGCCGGCCGGCCCGACCGCGGAGCGAGCTGGCGGTGCGACGCCGACCCGGGGGATGGCTCGAGTCGTCGTCGCCCATGAGCTCGCGCACGTCGCGTCGACCACCGCCAGCGGGATGAGGCTATCACGATGTGGAACGCAAGACAGTGGACTGAACGGACCGGTAAAAAAGTGGCGACCCCGGTCCGTTGTGCCCCTGGAGTGCGAGAATAGGCCGGTACGCGAGGGTGGGGCGGGTGGCTCGTCCGGGCATGGGGCCCCCGCGGCGCGCCCGGGAAGGCGGCCCGGTTGACAGTATGCTGAACGCGAGTCAAGATACTGTCCACCGGGTGCGAAGCCAGCGTAGGTCGCCCCGACAGCTGCACCCAACGAAGCGATGCACCTTGAGACCCGTGTGGAGAGGGACATGTCCTTGACATCTGTGAAGCGGCGCACCTTGCGTGGCGCCGGAGCGGCGGCGGCGATCGCCGCAGCTCTCGTTCTGAGCTCCTGCGGGGGTGACACCGGACAGGGGAGCACCCCCCAGGGCAGCACGACCGGCGGTGACGACGCGCCGGCCGCCGGCGCCTCGTTCGTCTGGGTCGTCCCCGGCCTGCCGTCGACCACCGACCCCGTCGAGGGCGGCCCGCTGCCCCGCGTCATCGGGCCCGAGCGGGGCAGCCTGCTCGTCCAGTACGACCTCGCGGACGTCGCGGGGATGGGCTGCGACGCGCTCGCCCCGATCGACGCGCTGCGCGGCGACCTCGCCGAGAGCTGGGAGATCAGCGAGGACGGCACGACCATCACGTTCAAGCTCCGCGAGGGCGTCACGAGCTCCTTCGGCAACCAGCTCACGGCCGAGGACGTGAAGTGGAGCCTGGAGCGCAGCGTTGCTCTCAGCTCGACCAGCCAGCGCTTCCTCGCGCTCACCACCATGTGGCGGGAGCAGGACCCGATCACGATCGTCGACGACCACACGGTCGAGATCCACGTCGACACCCCCGGGTCGCTCGACGTCGCGAACCTCACGATGTTCTCCTGGATGATCTTCGACTCGACCGAGGCGAAGAAGCACGCGACGCCCGACGACGAGTGGGCGGCCGAGTGGCTCCAGAAGAACAGCGCCGACTTCGGTCCGTGGGCGTTCACCGAGGCCGACTGGCAGTCGACGCAGCAGCTCTCGATGACGCGCAACCCCAACTACTGGGCGGCCGACGAGTACGGGAACGTCGACCGGCTCGTCATCAAGGCCGTGCCCGAGGGCTCCAGCCGGGCGCAGCTCGTCACGACCGGGGAGGCGCAGCTCGCGACCGACCTCTCGGCGCAGGACGTCACGCACATCCAGGACGCGGCGTCGGCCCAGGTGCTCAACTGCCTCTCCGCCAACCGGGACACGCTCGTGCTCAACCAGGGCTACGAGCCGCTCGCCGACGAGCGGGTGCGACAGGCGCTGTCCCTCGCGCTCGACCGCGGACAGCTCAACCAGGGTGCCTACCTCGGCCTTGCGAACGAGCCGACGGACGGTCTCTCCCAGGCGTACGACTTCCCCCGCCCGACCGACGAGGCCGATCGCATCCGCTACGACGTCGATGCGGCGAAGGCGCTCCTGGTCGAGGCCGGGTACCCCGACGGGTTCCAGCTCGAGGTGACCTACAGCCAGTCGCGGCCGGGCCCGCAGGCGACGCAGCTCGCCCTCAACATCCAGAGCCAGCTCGGCGAGCTCGGGATCGCGGTCACGCTCAAGGAGGTGCCGAGCTCGACCCAGTTCAACTCGGCCTTCCTCGACGGGCAGTACCAGGCCGTCGTGTACCAGGAGCCGCCGGCGATCGCCGACCCGCAGTACTCCGCCACCCTGTACAACGCCTCGACGTCGCCGCAGAACACGTTCGGGTTCGACGACCCCGAGTACGACGACCTGTCGCTCCGGCTGCTCGAGACCAACCCCGGTCCCGAGCGCGACGAGCTGGCCACGCAGATCGCGGCGCTCACCGTGCGGACGACCCCCGTCGTCTACCTCGTCGACACCAACACGCAGTTCGTGCTCTCCACGACCGTCGACACCGCGACGATCCGTCAGCAGCCGGGCAACCGGCTGGAGCTCTGGCGGGCCGAGGTCGACGGTTAGCCCGGGAGGGACGACCCATCACCATGACCGACACTCAGACGACTCCGGTCGCTGAGCCGACGGCGCCCCGTGCCGGCCGCGACAGCGGCCGGCACGGGAGAGCCGTGCTCAGGATCATCATCGTCCGGCTCCTGCTCCTCCCGCCGTCGCTGCTCGCGGTGGCGACGATCTCCTTCCTCCTGCTCGCGATGATGCCGGGCGACCCCGCGGTGTCGGTGGCCGGCGGGTTCGCCACCCCGGAGGCGCTCGAGGCGATCCGGGAGAGCCTCGGCCTCAACGACCCGCTCCCCGTCCGGTACTGGAACTACCTCGTCGCTCTCGTGCACGGGGACATGGGCACGAGCTTCGTCTCGGGCGCGCCGGTGTCGCAGGAGCTGGTCCGCTACCTGCCGAACACCGTCATGCTCGTGACGTGCGGAATCGGCCTCGCCGCGGTCCTCGGCATCCCGCTCGGCATCCTCGCGGCCTACTACCGGGGCCGCCCGATCGACCGCGCCGCGCGCACCTGGATCACGCTCGCCCAGTCCGTCCCGCTCTTCATCATCGGGCTGCTGCTCATCTACGTCTTCTACTACCTGCTGCACTGGGCGCCCTCCCCGGTCGGGATCCTCGGGTTCACCGACGTCGACCCGCCCCGCGTCACCGGGTTCGTCCCGATCGACGCGGCCCTCGTCGGAGCCTGGAGCTCGTTCAGGTCCTCGCTCGCCCACCTGGTGCTGCCGACGCTCACGCTCGCGCTGGTCAACCTCGCCTTCTTCGGCAAGATCACCCGCGGGCTCATGGCGCGCGAGCTGTCCTCGACCCGCACGGAGTTCGCGCGGGTCCAGGGGCTGCGGGAGCTGACCGTCGTCAACTACGCCTTCAAGGCGGTCCGGATCCCGATCGTCACGTACGGGATGCTCATCTTCGCGCAGATCCTCGGCAGCTCGACCGTCGTCGAGCTCATCTTCGCCTGGCCCGGCGTCAGCCGCTGGGGCCTGGAGGGCGTGCTCGCGCTCGACATTCCCGTGGTGCAGGCGTTCGTGCTGTTCGCCGGCGTCACCACCGTCGTCATCTACCTGCTGCTCGACGTGATCGTCGCGCTGATCGACCCGAGGGTGAGGCTCAGTGACCACTAGGTCGGAAACCCACGACGACGTCGCGGCGGTCCCCGTCCCGGCGTCCCCCGCACGCTCGCGCTGGCGGTCGTTCCGCCTCACGATGAAGGGCCGCTGGCCGCTCGTGATCTCGCTCGCGTGGCTCGTCGGGATCGTCCTCGCGGGCCTGCTCGTCTCCTTCCCGCACGACCCGCTCTGGCCCAACCCGGCGGCGATCTCGCGCCCGCCGAGCTCGGAGTACTGGTTCGGCACCGACCCGAACGGGTTCGACGTGTTCTCCCGCGTGTTCGTCGCCGCCCCGCGCGACATCGCGCTCTCGCTGGGCGGCGCCAGCGTCGCGCTCGTCATCGGGACGGTGCTCGGCCTGCTCGCCGGCGGTCGCGGCTGGGGCGCCACCCTCATCGTGCGCGCCCTCGACGTCTTCCAGTCCTTCCCGCTGCTCATCCTGGCGATCGCGGTCATCGCGCTGCTGGGCAACCGGCCGTGGACCGTCATCGCGGCCATCGCGATCATCGACACCCCGCGGTTCGTCCGGCTCATCCGCAGCGAGGTGCTCGTGCTGCGCGAGAGCCGGTTCATCGAGGCGGCCACCGCGCTCGGCAACCCGCCGTCGCGCGTGCTGTTCCGGCACGTGCTGCCGAACGTCCGCGAGGTGATCCTCGCCCAGTTCTCCCTGTCGGCGGCCAACGCGATGATGATCATCACGACGATGGCCTTCCTCGGGGTCGGGGTGAACCCGCCGCACCCGAGCTGGGGGCAGATGGCGCAGGAGGGCGCCAAGGTCATCCAGATCGGCCAGTGGTGGGCGGCGGCCTTCCCCTGCATCGCGATCGCGCTCTGCGTCTGGGCGCTCAACTCGATCTCGGAGTCGCTGGAGTTCAAGGGCCGATGACGCCCGGCTCCGAGCACGCGGGCACGCACCGGCGCGGGAGGTCCCGCGTCGAGACACCAGCAGGGGAGAGATGAAGGGAAATGAACGAAGTGAGCGAGACGTACGGCGTCGAGGACGCCCACCTGGAGAAGGTCAAGGCGAACGTCAGGGACGAGCTGGAGATGCTCCGGTCCATCGGCGACGAGGGGCTGCGCGAGCACGTCGTGCTCGCGTGGGCCGTCGCGCTGTGCTGGAACGGGTTCGAGGCGATCAACGACATGCCCGGCTCGGCCCGCCCCGGCGCCCCGGAGAAGGGGACGCAGGCGCAGCACATGGACGGGACGGCGCGGATCGCGGTCGGGATCAAGGGCGCGATCGAGGAGACGCTGTCGGACCGGATGCCGTTCGACGACGACATGCTCATCGCCAGCGCCCTGTGCCACGACCTGGGCAAGCCCGTCGAGTACTCGGTGGCGAACCGCGAGCGCTGGGCGAAGAACCGCGTCCTGTACGGGCGCCCGTCCGTCCGGCACCCCGCCTACGGCGCGCACGTCGCGCTCACGGTCGGCCTCCCGGAGGAGGTCATGCACGTCGCGGCCGCGCACGCGGTCGAGGGCAACTACGTCCAGCGCAGCCTGCTGGCCCACATCGTCCAGTACGCCGACGACGCCTACTGGTTCACGATCGAGAACTGGGACGGCTGGGTCGACAGCGGTCTGCGGCTGTGACGTCCCGACGTCCGGCCGGCGGCACGACGAGGTGAACGAGAGAGCGCGCGAGGACGCGGGCATGGAAGGAGGTGGGGACATGAGCGTCACGACGACCGAACCGGTTCTCGACGTGCGCGGGCTGAAGGTCGAGTTCCGCGGGCTGCGTCAGTCCCTGTACGCCGTCAACGGCGTCGACCTGCAGATCGGACGGGGGCAGTCCCTCGGCCTGGTCGGCGAGTCCGGCTGCGGCAAGTCGACCGCGGTCCGGGCGATGCTGGGCCTGATCCGGCCGCCGGGCGTCATCACGGGCGGCGAGTCGGAGTTCCAGGGCCGCGACCTCGTCGCGCTGACCCCGGGCCGGCGCCGCCGGGTGCTCGGCAAGGACATCGGCTTCATCACGCAGAACCCGTTCCGGGTGCTCAACCCGGTGCTGTCGGTCTACCAGCAGTTCCGCCGGATGCTGCGGGCGCACGGGCTGCGCCTGTCGAAGACGGAGAGCTGGGACCTCGCCTCACGGGCGCTGCTCGACGTCGGGCTGCGCGACCCCGAGCGGGTGCTGTCCGGGTACGCGCACCAGCTCTCGGGCGGGATGGCGCAGCGGGTGTGCATCGCGATGTCGACGCTGCTGGAGCCCGAGCTCGTCATCGCGGACGAGCCGACGACGGCGCTCGACGTCACGGTCCAGCAGGAGATCCTCGACCTGCTGCGGGAGCGGACCTCCCGCGGGGCGACGATCATCGTGACGCACGACCTCTCGGTCGTCGCCCAGTACTGCGACCGCGTCGCCGTCATGTACGCCGGCGTCATCGTGGAGCAGGGCACGACGTTCGACGTGTTCACCAACCCCACCCACCCGTACACGAAGGCGCTCCTCGCGTCGGTGCCGCGCCGCGGCGCGGAGCTGTACGAGCTCGGCGGGGCCGTCGAGAGCCTGTTCGCCCCGCCGACGCACTGCACGTTCGCGAACCGGTGCGCGTTCGCGCGGGAGGTGTGCCGCCGCGAGGTGCCGCGGCTCGAGCCGATCGGCGTCTCCGACCACCGGCGCGCCTGCTTCGTCCCCGTCGAGGAGGTCGTCGCATGACGGTCATGCTAGAGGCCCGCGACCTGTGCAAGACGTTCGTGGGACGCGGCGGCTCGCGGGTCGACGCCGTCCGCAACGTCCACCTGCGGCTGGAGGCGGGGCAGTCGATGGGGCTGGTCGGGGAGTCCGGCAGCGGCAAGTCGACGGTCGGGCGCCTGTGCCTCGGGCTCCTGGAGCCCACCTCGGGCAGCATCGTCTTCGAGGGGCGCGACCTCACGAGCGTGAGCGCGGCCGAGATGCGCCGGCTGCGCAGCCGGCTCCAGGTCGTCTTCCAGGAGCCGTTCGAGTCGCTCAACCCCCGGATGAGGGTCGGCGACGTCGTCGGGGAGCCGCTCGTGCTCCACGGCGGCGGGCGGCCGGCCCGCGTGCGCGAGAAGGTGCTCGCGATGCTCGAGCAGGTCGGGCTGCGCAAGGAGCTGGCCGACGACTACCCGGGCGACATGAGCGGTGGCCAGCAGCAGCGCGTGGGGATCGCCAGGGCGTTCATCACGGACCCGACCCTCGTCGTCCTCGACGAGCCGACCTCCTCGCTCGACGTGTCCGTGCGCAGCCAGATCCTGCGGCTCCTGGAGCGGCTGCAGGAGGAGCGGCGGACGGCCTACCTGTTCATCTCCCACGACATCCACACGATCGAGTACCTGTGCTCGGACGTCGTCGTGATGCAGAACGGCGCGATCGTCGAGTCGGGACCCGTCGAGCAGGTCCTGCGTGCGCCGGAGACGGCCTACACGCAGCGGCTCATGGGCTCGCGGCTGTCGTTCGACCCGCCCGAGCCCGGCCGCCGGACCAGATGACGACCCCCACCCGCGACCCGGCGGGCGACCCAGCAGACCACCCGGCCGACGACCCGGCCGCCGACTCGGCAGACGAGAGGACCACCCCGATGACCGACCCGATCTACGACGTGCAGCTCCGCATCCCCGAGGACATCCGCGCCTCCATCCCCGTCTCGCTCCCGCTGGTCGAGGAGATCGAGGACGCCGACCTGCGCGAGCGGGTCATCGACGGCTGGGCGCTCTCGCTCGCCCTCAACGGCTGGACCCGGGTCGAGGAGCTGCCCGGCTCCGGCATGCCCGGCGCCCCGACGATCGGCGACCAGACCCACCACCTGCTCGGCGTCGCGCGGATCGCGCTCGGCATCGCCGAGGTGCTCCAGGAGACCGCGGGACAGCAGCTCTACGACCGCGACCTCATCATCGCGGCCGGGCTGTGCCACGACATCGGCAAGACCTACGAGTACAACCGCGAGCTGCGGGAGAAGTGGGCCGACGACCCGCGGGTGAGCGGGAAGCCGGCGCTGCGCCACCCGGCCTACGGCGCGCACATCGCCATGCTCGTCGGTCTGCCGGAGGAGATCGTCCACGTGGCGGGCAACCACTCCCCGGAGGGCCGGTACGTCGAGCGCAGCGCGCTCGCGACGCTCATCCACCACGCCGACGACGACTACTGGTTCATCCTCGAGTCGGCGCTCGGCTGGGAGCAGAAGGTGCCCCGTCTCTGACCGCCCCGCGGCCCCGTCGCGCGACCCCGTCGCGCCCGTGACCGATCGACCCCCGTCCCTAGGATCAGGAGAGATGGAACGTCACAGTGGACCCCGTCCGACGCGTGCCCCGAGCCACCCGGTGCGGGTCGGGGTGATCGGGATCGGCGTCATGGGCAGGCCGATGGCCCGCCACCTCATGACGCGGCTGCCCGAGGGCTCCGAGGTCGTCGTAACCGCGCTCCAGCGCGGCGCGGCAGCCGAGCTCGAGGCGATCGGCGTCCGGTGGGCCGACACGGCGCGCGAGCTCGCCGGCCTCGTCGACACGGTCGTCTACGTCGTCCCCGACATGCCGCAGGTCCGGGCGAGCCTCACCGGTCCTGACGGCCTGCTCGCGGGCGTCGGCGAGCGCCGCCTCGACGTCGTCATCAGCTCGACGACCTCCCCGACGGCGGTGCGCGCCCTCGCGAGCGAGCTGACCGAGGCGACCGACGGGCGCGTCCGCGTCGTCGACGCCCCGATCAGCGGCGGGCAGGAGGGCGCCGAGGCGGGCACGCTGTCGATCATGGTGGGCGGGCCGACGGACGCCGTCGACCGGGTGCTGCCCGTGCTCGCGGCCGCCGGGACCCCCGTCCACCTCGGCGCCGTCGGGGCTGGCCAGGTGGCGAAGGCGTGCAACCAGATCATCGTCGCGGCCGCCGTCGTCGCGATGGCCGAGGCCGCGACGCTGGCCGAGCGCGCCGGCCTCGACGTCCTCGCCATGTTCGACCTGCTCGGGGGCGGCTATGCGGGCAGCCGCATCATGGAGGTCAAGAAGCACCGCTTCGCCGAGCACGACTACTCCCCGTCCGGGCCGGCCAGGTTCATGATCAAGGATCTCGGGGCTGCGCTCGAGGAGGCGGCGAGCACCGGCTCGCCCGTCCCGGTCACCACCCAGCTCCTGTCGATCTTCGAGGGCGTGACGGCCGCCGGGCTCGGCGACCTCGACACGTCCGTCGTCCAGCAGTACCTCGCCGGTGCCGGGGCCGCGTCGCCCGCCGCCGGACCCGACCCGAAGGAGACCCCGTGAGCCCCGATGCCCCCGCCGTGACGTCCGGGCCGACGCCCGCCGGGCGCGGCCTCGCCGACATCGGCGTCGTCGGCCTCGCCGTCATGGGCTCCAACCTGGCCCGCAACCTCGCGCGCAACGGCTACACCGTCGCCGTCCACAACCGCACGCCGGGCCGGACCCGCGAGCTCCTGGCTGCGCACGGCGACGAGGGAGCCTTCGTCGCGTGCGCGACCGTTCCCGACCTCGTCGCCAGCCTCGCGCGGCCGCGGACCGTGCTCGTCATGGTCAAGGCCGGCGACGCGACCGACGCCGTCGTCGAGGAGCTGGCGCGGCACCTGGAGCCGGGCGACATCGTCGTCGACGGCGGCAACGCGCACTTCCTGGACACCGCCCGGCGCGAGCGGGACCTCGCCGCCCGCGGGCTGCACCTCGTCGGCGCCGGCATCTCCGGCGGCGAGGAGGGGGCGCTCACCGGGCCGTCGATCATGCCCGGCGGCAGCGAGGAGGCGTACGCGACGCTCGGGCCGATGCTCGAGCGCATCTCCGCCCACGTCGACGGCGTCCCGTGCTGCACGCACATCGGCCCGGACGGCGCCGGGCACTACGTCAAGATGGTGCACAACGGCATCGAGTACGCGGACATGCAGCTCATCGCCGAGGCCTACGACGTGCTGCGCCAGGGGCTGGGGCTCTCGGCCCCCGAGATCGGCGAGGTCGTCGCGGGCTGGAGCACCGGCGACCTCGACTCCTACCTCGTCGAGATCACGGCGCAGGTGCTCGCCCATGTCGACGCCGAGACGGGGCGGCCGTTCGTCGACGTCGTCGCGGACGCGGCCGAGCAGAAGGGGACGGGCCGGTGGACGGTCCAGTCGGCTCTCGACCTCGGCGTGCCCGTCACCGGGATCGCCGAGGCGACGTTCGCGCGGGCCCTGTCCGGGTCGGCGCCGCAGCGGGCCGCGGCGCGAGAGGCCGGGCTGGCCGCCAGAACCGCCGGATGGGACGTGCCGGACACCCCGGAGGGCCGGGCGGCGTTCGTCGAGGACGTGCGCCGCGCCCTCTACGCCTCGAAGGTCGTCGCCTACTCGCAGGGGTTCGACCAGCTCGCCGCGGCCTCGGCCGAGCACGGCTGGGACATCGACCGCGGCGCCTGCGCCCGGATCTGGCGCGGCGGCTGCATCATCCGCGCCCGGTTCCTCGACCGGATCACGCAGGCCTACGAGCGCGACCCGGAGCTGGAGCTGCTCATCGCCGACCCGGTGTTCGCCGCGGCCGTCGGCGACGGCGTCGCGTCGTGGCGCCGCGTCGTCGCCCAGGCCACGCTCAACGGTGTCCCGGTGCCGGCGTTCGCCGCTTCGCTCGCCTACTACGACGGCGTCCGCGCGGCCTCGCTGCCGGCCAGCCTGATCCAGGCGCAGCGCGACCTGTTCGGCGCCCACACCTACCGGCGGACGGATCGTCCCGGGGTGTTCCACACCGAGTGGTCCGGTGACCGGTCCGAGACGCGGGTCGACGCGTGAGCCTCGCGGGTCGGCACGTCGTCGTCATGGGCGTGTCCGGGTGCGGCAAGTCGACGCTCGGCGCGCTGCTGGCGCGGCGCTACGGCGTCCCGTTCGCCGAGGGGGACGAGTTCCACAGCGACGCCAGCCGCGCGAAGATGGCCGCCGGCATCCCCCTGACGGACGAGGACCGCTGGCCGTGGCTGCATCGGCTGGCCGACTGGATGTCCGAGCGGGAGGGGAGCGGCAGCGTCGTGTCCTGCTCCGCGCTGCGGCGGGCGTACCGGGAGATCCTCGACTCGGCCGAGGGCGACGTGACGTTCGTCCACCTCGACGTGCCGGAGGAGGAGCTGGCCCGGCGGATGAGCGCGCGGACCGGCCACTACATGCCACCGTCGCTGCTCGCGTCGCAGCTCGCGACGCTCGAGCCGCTGACGCCGGCCGAGGACGGGCACGTGCTCTCGGCGGCGAGCCCGGCGGCCGAGCTGGCCGACGAGGTCGCGGCACGGCTGGCGGCGCGCGACCGGTAGCGGGACCGCGCCGAGCCGCGTCGGACCAGGCAGCCGAGCGGGGCCGAGCCGTTCGCGCCCGGCCGAGCCGTGCTGTCCGGAGTCGGTCGCCCGTCCGTCCCGCGTCGGCGCCGGTCCGTCCCGGACCGGCGCCCGATGGGGCCGGTCCGGGACGCTGGCGGCTACCAGATGCGGACGCGCTCGCTCGGGTCGAGCCACATGCCGTCGCCGGGCTGCACGTCGTAGACCTCGTAGAACTCGGGCAGGTTGCGGGGCACGCCGTTGCACCGGAACTCCGCGGGGGAGTGCGGGTCGATCGCGAGCAGGCGGCGCACCTCGGCGTCCCGGCCCTTCTCGCGCCACACGAGCCCCCAGCCCTCGAACAGCTCCCGCAGGCCGGCTCGCTCCACCTCGGGGTCGACGACCCCGTCCGGTGCCGCCGCAGCGAGCGCGAGCCGGTAGGCCTTGATCGCGATGCCGAGCCCGCCGAGGTCGCCGATGTTCTCACCGATCGTGAGGGCGCCGTTGACGTGGTCGGTGCGGTCCTCGGCCTCAGCGGCCTCGGCGGCCCCGTCGTCCGTCGCCTCGCCGGGCGACGTCGCGGTGCGGAGCTGGGTCGGGACGAAGGCGTCGTACTGGGCGATGAGCGCGGCCGTCCGCTTCTCGAACTCGGCCCGGTCCTCGTCGGTCCACCAGTTGACGAGTGCGCCGGTGCCGTCGAACTGGCTGCCCTGGTCGTCGAACCCGTGGCCGATCTCGTGCCCGATGACCGCGCCGATGCCGCCGAAGTTCCCGGCGTCGGACCCGGCGGCGTTGAAGAACGGCGGCTGGAGGATGGCGGCGGGGAAGGCGATCTCGTTGAGCAGCGGGTGGTAATAGGCGTTGACGGTCTGGGGCGTCATGTACCACTCGTCGCGGTCCACCGGCTTGCCCAGCTTGTCCAGCTCGAACTGCCACTCGTGGCGGGTGGCGGCGCGGTCCATCGCGACGAGGTCGCCGCTCACGCCGCTGAGGTCGAGCGCCGAGTAGTCGCGCCACCTCACCGGGTAGCCGATCTTCGGGGTGAAGGCGTCCAGCTTCGCGAGCGCCTTCTGCCGGGTGGCCGGCGTCATCCACGGCAGGTCGGCGATCGAGACGCGGTAGGCCTCGACGAGGTGCTCGACCAGCTCGTCCATCCGCGCCTTGTGCTCCGGCGGGAAGTGGCGGTCGACGTAGATGCGCGCCACCGCGTCGCCCAGCGCGCCCTCGACGAAGGCGACGCCGCGCTTCCACCGCTCCCGCAGCTCCGGTGCGCCGGTGAGGGTGCGACCGTAGAAGTCGAAGTTCTCCTCGACGATCGCGGCCGTCAGGAACGGGGCGCGCGAGCGCACGACCCGCCAGGCGAGCCATGCCTGCCACGTCTCGAGCGGCTCCTGCGTCCAGGCGGCGGCGAACGTCTCCAGGAAGCTCGGCTCGCGCACGATGAGCCGGACGGGCAGCGCGTCGACGCCGCCCGTCAGCCCGAGGCCGTCGGCCCACGCGGCGAGGTCGAACCCGGGCAGCAGCTCCGCCAGCTCCTGCGCGGTGACGGGGTTGTGGGTCTCGACGGCGTCGCGGTCGCGCACGCGGTCCCAGTGGCCGCCGGCGAGCCGGGTCTCCAGGTCGAGCACGGTGCGCGCCCGGGCGTCCGCGTCCTCTCGGGACAGCCCGAGCGTGAGCGCGAGCTGACGGCCCAGGTGGGCGAGGTAGGCGTCGCGGACGGCGGCGTGCGCGTCCTCGCGGTAGTAGGCCTCGTCCGGCAGGCCGAGACCCGACTGCGTGAGGTAGAGCGCGTAGACGCCGGGTGCGTCGGCGTCGGGCTCGACGTACACCGCGATCGCGCCGCCCACCCCGGTCGAGGCCAGCTCGCCCATGACGCGGGCCAGCTCGGTGCGGTCCGTCGCGGCCTCGACCGGGTCGAGGTCGGCGCGCAGCGGGGCGACGCCCGCGGCCTCGATCGCCTCGGTGTCCATGAACGCGGTGTAGAGCGCGGCGATCTTCGCCGTCTCGGCGGGGTCGACGCCGCCGCCCGGGCTCGCCGCGGCCTCCTCGATGATCGCGCGGACGTCCTTCTCCGCCTGCTCGGCGAGGCGGTGGAACTCGCCGTAGCGGGCCTTGTCGGCCGGGATCTCGAACTCGGCGAGCCAGCGGCCGCTGAGGTGACGGAACAGGTCGTCCTGCGGGCGGACGGCGGCGTCGGAGCCCGAGGCGATGAGGTCGGCGTTGTGGGTGGGGCTTGGTGTGCTCACGACGTCGATGCTAGGCGAGCGGTCCGACACGGACGATCGGCGGAGCGCCGACGGGCTCCCTGGGCCAGCGAGGAGTATTCACTGGCCCCGGCCGGGCGCCGCGTGGTCGAATCGCCGCATGACCACCGACGTCACCCCGGCCGCGAGCGCGGGGCGCGCGCGGCTGTGCGACGTCGTCGTCGCCGTCGAGCCGCCGACGCCGACGCACCCCGACGTCGCGTCCTGGCGTCCCGCGACCCTCGGCGACGTCGCGGCCATCACCGCGACGCAGAAGGCGATGGACGCGGCCGACCACCCCGACTGGACCACGCCGAGCGAGGACGTCGAGGACGAGCTGACCCACCCCGGTGTCGAGCTCGCCGCCGACTCGCTCGTGGCCCTCGACGACGCCGGCGACGTCCTGGCGTGGGGCGTCGTGCAGATCCTCCCGGCGAACGCCGAGCGCGTGCAGGGGGTGCTGGTCGGCGGCGTGCACCCGCGCGTGCGCGGCCGCGGCATCGGCCGGGTCCTGCTCGGCTGGCAGCTCGCCCGCGGCACGGCCCGCCTCGCCCTGTCCGAGGAGCGGCTCGCGGCGTGGCTGCGCGTCGACACCGACGAGCGCAACCCCGGCGGCCTCGCCCTCGCCCGCCGCCTCGGCCTGCGACCCGTGCGCTGGTTCACCTCGATGGAGCGGATCGTCACCTCCGGCCCCGGTGGCCGGGCCCCCGCGATCCCGGTCCGGCTCGTGCCGGACGGCACGCGGCTCGTCCCCTACACGGCGGACCGCGCCGAGGACACCCGGCTCGCGCGCAACGACGCGTTCCGGGACCACTGGGGCAGCGCCGACTTCTCGCCGCAGCGCTGGGCGCAGCTCGTCGGCACCGACCTCTTTCGCGCCGACCTGTCGTTCCTCGTCGTCGAGGATGCGGGGACCGACCCCTCTCGGGTGCTCGGGTTCGCGCTGTGCAACGCGAACGAGGACGACTGGGAGCTGCAGGGCTTCACGAGCGCGTACCTGGCGATCGTCGGCGTGACGCGGGACGGGCGGGGCCGCGGCCTCGCGCCGGCGCTGCTGTCCGCCGTGCTGACGGCCGTGCGCGACGCCGGCCTCGAACGCGTCGTGCTCGACGTCGACACGGAGAACCCGACGGGTGCGCTCGGGCTCTACGAGGGCGTCGGCTTCGTCTCCGCCAGCCGCAGCGTCACGCTGGCGCTCGACATCGTCGCCTGAGCCGGCCCCGTCCCGCCGGGCGGGAGCGTGCGACGGCCGTCGAACCTCTGCCACGATGGGGGCCATGCGCATCCACATCGCCTCCGACCACGCCGGTTTCGAGCTGAAGGACGTGCTCGTCGAGCACCTCGTCGCCGCGGGGCACGACGTGGTCAACCACGGCGCCTACGCCTACGACCCGCTCGACGACTACCCGGCGTTCTGCTTCGCGGCCGGCGAGGCCGTCGTGGACGAGATCGAGGCCGGGGCGACGACGTCCGAGGTGCTCGGCATCGTCATCGGCGGCTCCGGCAACGGGGAGCAGATCGCGGCCAACAAGGTGCGCGGCGTGCGCGCGGCGCTCGCGTGGAACGTCGAGACGGCCGTGCTCGGCCGGCAGCACAACGACGCCAACGTCGTCTCGATCGGGGCGCGCCAGCACTCCGTCGACGAGGCGATCGCGATCGCGGAGGCCTTCGTCGCGGAGGCCTTCTCGGGCGACCCGCGCCACCAGCGGCGGATCGACCAGCTCGCGGCGTACGAGACGCGCTGACGCCCGTCGCGACGCGCTGACGTCGGCGCGCTAGCCGGCGGCGGGCGCCTCGGCGCCCGCCCGCATCGACCGGACGCCCCACCACGCGGCGCCGGCGGCGCAGAACGGCACGAGCACGACGGCGAGCCAGGGCAGCCACGCGAGCGCGACGACCATCGCGCCGAAGCCGATCGCCAGGGCGAGCGCCAGGACCTCGCCGCGCTGGATCGACGCGAGCGTGACCGCCTCGGCCTCCTGCCGGGCGCGCGCGCCGTCGTCGTCCTGCCGGTCGATCCGGCGGCGCAGCGCGCGGACCCCGACCAGCTCCCCGATCGCCGCCGCGAGGAACCACCCGGCGGCGGCCGCGACGCCGCCCGGGACGAGCGCGCCGGCGGGGATCTCGAGCCGCGGCGTCGCCGCACCGTCGAGCGGGAGCAGGACCAGCGCGACGAGCAGCGCCAGCAGTGGCGTCACGGCCGACGCGAGGACCTGGCCGAGGGCGATCTGACGCCGCGGTCCGCGCCGGGCGAGCAGCGCCCCCAGGAGCATCCCGACGGCGGCCGCCACGAGCCAGCACGCCGCGGCCGCGACGTAGACCAGCGCGGCCGGCGCGAGGGGGAACCCGCCGCGGTCCGCCAGCACGAGGGCGAGGCCGAGGCCGAGGACGCCGAGCACGACGCGCGGCACGCCCCGGCGCTGCGCCAGCGCGAGCTTCTCCCGGGCTGCGGCCGTCGCGTCCGGCGCCGACCCGTGGGCTCCGGCGGCCGCGTCCCCGTCGGAGGCGCAGTGCTCGCACGAGTGAGCCTCACCGCCGTCGGCGTGGGGGTGCTCGGGCTCGGCCGCAGGGTTCTCCGGGGTGTCGGGCTCAGGCGTCGTCACGAGCGTCGATCCTACGGTTCCGCCGCCGCCCGCGGGATCGGACCGGTCGACGGCACCGTGCGCGGCACAATGGCGGGATGCCGGAGCAGCCACCGTCCCTCGACGACCTCGCCGAGTGCATCCTCGACTGCGTCGCCGAGATCCCGCGGGGTCGCGTGAGCACGTACGGCCGGGTGGCCGCCGAGGCCCGCGCCCGGTGCGGACGCGGCGGCCCCCGCACCGTTGGCCACGTCCTCGCGCACCACGGCGACGAGGTGCCGTGGTGGCGCGTCGTGTCGGCCAGCGGGGCACCGGCGGTGCACAAGGGCGAGCACCAGCTCGGCCTCCTCGTCGACGAGGGGGTGCCGCTGCGCGGCGCCCGCGTCGACCTGCGGCTGGCGCTGCACGCGTTCGAGCTGCCGACGCTCGACGGCGGTGACGCGGACGCCGGCGGCGTGGATGTCGGTGGCTCGGGGCAGGATGAGGAGCATGCCTGAGGGTCACTCGCTCCACCGCCTCGCCCGCGCCCTGCGCCGCTCCTTCCTCGGCCAGCGCCTCGACGTCACCTCGCCGCAGGGCCGGTTCGCCGCCGGGGCCGCGCTGCTCGACGGCCACGTGCTGACGGCGTCCGACGCGTGGGGCAAGCACCTGTTCCTCGGGTTCTCCCGCGAGGCCGGTCGGACGCCGGAGCGCTGGCTCCACGTCCACCTCGGGCTCTACGGCGCCTGGACCTTCGCCGGCGACGCGCACTTCACCGGCCCGCACGCCATCGGCGCCCCGCGCGTGCGGCTGGGCGAGACCGAGCGCCCGCTCGCCGACGGCGATGCGGTCGATGCGGGCGACGGGAGCCCGGCCGGCGCGGGCGACGGTGCGGCGGTCACGGGCGGTGAGGACGACGTCCCGTTCGTCCCGCCACCCCCGCGCGGTCAGGTGCGGCTGCGGCTCGTGGGGGAGCACGGCGTCGCCGACCTCACGGGACCCACCCGGTGCGAGGTGCTCGACCCGGCCGGCCGCCAGCGCGTCATCGACGGGCTCGGCCCCGACCCGATCCGGCCGGACACCGGCGGGCGGGCGCGCGAGGCGTTCGTCGAGAACGTCCGGCGCTCGCGGGCCCCCGTCGGCTCCGCCCTCATGGACCAGTCGGTCCTGGCGGGCGTCGGCAACATCTACCGCGCGGAGCTGCTGTTCCGGCACGGCCTCAACCCCTGGACGCCCGGCCGCGACGTCCCGGCCCAGACGCTGCGCGAGGTGTGGGACGACGCGGTGGTCCTCATGCGCAAGGGCGTGCGGACCGGCGTCATCGACACGATGGAGCGCGCGCACCGCCGCTCGCGGGAGGACCTGCGCTACACCTACCAGCGGGACGGCCGCGAGTGCCTGCTGTGCGGGACGCCGATCGCCGTCACCGACATGGCAGGGCGCCGGGTCTACTGGTGCCCGGGGTGCCAGCCGGCGGCGGGCGAGCGGTCCCTCCGGCCGGACGGGCTCGTGGTGGGCGAGCGATGACTCGCGCCGGTCGCGACGGTCTACCCCGGACCACCTGAGAGCGCGCTCGACAACCGACCGCACGAGGAGAGGACCACCATGACGTTCCCCATCCCGGCCGAGATGCCGACCGAGGTCTCGTTCGTCGAGACCGCGGAGAGCCCGACGGCCGTCATCCGCTTCGACGGCATCACCATGGCCGAGCTGATGGACTGCTACGACGCGGCCTTCGGCGCGCTGCACGCAGCGATCGGTGCCGGCGCCGTGACGCCCGCCGGCCCGGCGCTCGGCCTCTACCACGGCGAGCCGCACGGCCGGTTCGACCTGGAGGTCGGCTACCCGCTGGCCGTCCCGCTCGCCGAGGAGCTGACGTTCGGCGGCTTCCCGGTGCGCGGCGGCCGGATCCCGGCCGCGTCCTGGGCCGTCCTGGGGCACCTCGGCCCGTACGACGCGCTGCCGGCGAGCTGGGACAGGCTCAACGCGGGGATCGCAGCCTCGGGCCGGACCGGCAGCCCGTCCTGGATCGAGGTCTACGTGAGCGACCCGATGCGGACCCCGGCGCAGGAGCTGCGCACGGACCTGTTCGCGCAGCTCGATCCGGCCTAGCCGGCGACGCGGGCGCTCCGGGCGCGGCCCGGCGAGGCCGAGGCCGGAGCGCTCGGCCTAGATGTAGATGGCGGGGTCGACCTCGAACGGGTCGACGACGGCGACCTTGCGCACGCGCGCGGGCACGCCGACCGCGACGGCGTCGGCCGGGACGTCGTGCACGACGACGGCGTTCGCGCCGATCCGGGCGCCCTCGCCGATGGTGATGTTGCCGAGGATCTTCGCCCCGGCGCCGACGGTGACGCCGTCCTCGAGCGTCGGGTGGCGCTTGCCGGGCGACGTCGTCCGGCCGCCGAGCGTCACGCCGTGGTACAGCATGACGTCGGCCCCGATGACGGCCGTCTCGCCGATGACGACGCCCATGCCGTGGTCGATGAACAGCCGCGGGCCGAGCGTCGCGCCCGGGTGGATCTCGACGCCCGTGAGCGCCCGCGCGAGCTGCGAGATCGCCCGGGCGAGCGGCCGCAGGAGGACCGAGCGCCGCCACAGCCGGTGCGCCAGCCGGTAGGACCAGATCGCGTGGATGCCGGGGTAGAGCAGCACCACCTCGACGTCGCTGCCGGCCGCGGGGTCGTTGCGCCGCGCGGCGGCGACGTCGTCGCGCATCGTCGAGACGACGCGGGCGAGGCGAGGGGGCACGGGAGCTCCGGCGGTCGAGGAGGTGGGGGAGGACCGTCGCGGTCCGGTGCCGAGCCGGCACCGGACCGCGACGCGGTGCTCAGTCGAGCAGGTCGGCGTACAGCACCGTCGAGAGGTAGCGCTCGCCGAAGGACGGGATGATGACGACGATCGTCTTCCCGGCGTTCTCGTCGCGGTTCGCGAGCTCGAGCGCGGCCGAGATGGCGGCGCCGGAGGAGATGCCGACGAGCAGGCCCTCCTCGGCGGCGGCGCGGCGGGCCAGCTCGACGGCGCGCTCGGCGTCGACGTCGATGACCTCGTCGTAGACCGAGGTGTCGAGGATCTCCGGCACGAAGTTCGCGCCGATGCCCTGGATCTTGTGCGGGCCGGGCTGGCCGCCGTTGAGGATCGGGGACTCCGCCGGCTCGACGGCGACGATCTCGATCTCCGGCTTGCGCGCCTTGAGGACCTGGCCGATCCCCGTGATCGTCCCGCCGGTCCCGATGCCGGCCACGACGATGTCGACGTCGCCGTCGGTGTCGTTCCAGATCTCCTCGGCCGTCGTGCGGCGGTGGATCTCCGGGTTTGCCTCGTTCGCGAACTGGCGGGCCAGCACGGCGCCCGGGCGCTGCGCGGCGATCTCGTTGGCCGCCTCGACGGCGCCCTTCATGCCGCCGGCGGGGTCGGTGAGGACGAGCTCGGCGCCGAAGGCCCGCAGCAGCGCGCGACGCTCCTTGGACATCGACGACGGCATCGTGAGGACGACGTCGTACCCGCGGGCGGCGCCGACCATCGCGAGAGCGATGCCCGTGTTGCCCGAGGTCGCCTCGACGATCGTGCCGCCCGGCTGCAGCTCGCCGGAGGCCTCGGCGGCGTCGACGATCGCGACGCCGATGCGGTCCTTGACCGAGTTGGCCGGGTTGTAGAACTCCAGCTTCGCCAGGACGGTGGCCTTCGCGCCCTCGGTCAGGCGGTTGAGCCTGACGAGCGGGGTGTTGCCGACGAGCTTCGTGACGTCCTCGTAGATGCGTGCCATGGGGAGGGCCCTTCGTTCGGTGGTGTCGTTCGGTCCACCCGCGCCTCGTGCGCCGACGAGGTCGGAACGCGTCGCGGTTGCCGCGACAACTATAACCACGCGAGCGGCTGATTGTCGGCCGGAGTTATGCGTTCTCGCGCTCCGCGAACGACGCCCGGCCGGCGGTGTCCGACCGGGTGGGGTCGGCCCGGAGGGTCGGCTCAGCCGACGACGTCGCCCGTCGCGTCGCGCCGCAGCGCGCGGCCGCTGCGCGAGCCGGTCCGCCGGCCGTCGTCGATCGCCGCGACACCGCCGACGAAGACGTACGGGATCCCCTCGGGGACCGAGCGCGGCTGCTCGAACGTCGCCGTGTCGCGGACCCGGTCCGGGTCGAGCACGACGAGGTCGGCGATCGCGCCCACGCGGACGACGCCGCGGTCGACGAGCCGCAGCCGGCGGGCCGCGCGGGACGTCAGGTGCTCGACGCACTCCTCGAGGCCGAGCAGCCCCAGCTCGCGGGAGTACCGCGCGAGGTAGCGCGGGAACGTGCCCCAGGCCCGCGGGTGCGGCCGGTCCCCGACGAGGATGCCGTCGCTGCCGGCCAGGTGGGCCCGGTGGCGCATGACGAGCCGGACGTTCTCCTCGTGGCCGACGTGCTGGAGGATCGTCGTCGCGAGCTGGTCCCGCACGAGCAGGTCGAGGAACACGTCGGTGCCCGACCCGCCCTGCTCCCGCGCCAGGTCGGCGATCGTCCGCCCGACGGTGTCCGTCAACCCGGGGTCGGTGACGCCGCTGACCTGGATCGTCGCCCAGTCGACGGTGAGGCCGTGGCAGCCGTCGGTGCCGGCGACCTCGACGTCGTGACGGATGCGCTCGCGTGCCTCGGGGTCGGCCAGGCGCGCCAGCAGCTCCTCCGGCCCGCCCGAGGCCGACCAGCTCGGCAGCAGCGCCGCGAGCGTCGTGCTGCCCGGAAGGTAGGGGTAGCTGTCCAGCGTGATGTCGAGGCCCTCGTCCAGGGCGGCGTCGACCAGCGCGAGCAGCTCGCCGGCCCGTCCGACGTTCTCCTCGAAGTTCATCGTGGCGTGGGTGAGGTGGACCGGGCAGCCGGTCGCCCGGGCGAGGTCGATCATCTCGGCGTAGGCGTCCAGGGCCCCGCGGCCGTAGGAGCGGGTGTGCGGGCTGTAGTAGCCCCCGTGCTCCGCGACCACCCGCAGCAGCGCCGCGAGCTCGGCCGTGTCCGCGTACATCCCGGGCGGGTAGGTGAGCCCGCTCGACATGCCGGCCGCGCCCTCGCGCATCGACCGGGCGAGGACGGCGCACATCTCCTCGATCTCGGCCGGCGTCGCCGGTCGGTCGTCGGCGCCGACGACGAGGAGGCGCAGCGTGCCCTGCGGGACGAGGTAGACGGCGTTCACGGCGATGCCGTCGCGGTCGAGGCGGTCCAGGTAGCCCCCGACGGTCCGCCAGGACAGGTCGAGGTCGGCGGGGTTGCCGTTCCACCCCGCGATCTGCCGCCGGACCTGGGCGAGCGTCGCGTCGTCCACGGGCGCGTAGGACAGGCCGTCCTGGCCGAGGACCTCGGTGGTGACACCCTGCGCGACCTTCGCCAGGTGATCCGGGTCGGTCAGGAGCGGCAGGTCGGAGTGGGCGTGCATGTCGATGAACCCGGGTGTGACGACGTGTCCGGAGACGTCGATCCGCCGCTCGGCCGCTCGGTCGGCGAGGTCGCCGATGGCGACGATCCGCCCGTCGGCGATCGCGACGTCGGCGCGACGGCGCGGCGCCCCGGTCCCGTCGACGACCTCGCCGCCGAGGAGGAGGACGTCGACCGGGCGCGCGATGGCCGGTGCGCGCGTGCTGATCGTGTCGGTCGTGCCGGTCATCGTGACTCGCTGGCTCGGGGCGGCTAGAAGTAGGTCGCGACGGCGTCGACGACGACCGGGTCGTCGGCCGCGGCGTCCTCGACGAGCGGGACGAGCCGCCACTTGTCGAAGGCCGTGCACGGGTGGGAGAGCCCGAGCCGGACGACGCTGCCGACGGGAAGGGCGTCGCGCGCCGCCGGGCCGAGGTGGAGGAAGGCGTGCTGGTCGTTGAGCGCCGTGATCCGGGCGCCGGCGAGCGCGGCCTCGCTCGCCTCGCGACCGAGGCCGAGGACGCGCTGCGGCACCGGGAGCCCCTCGTCGAACGGGAGGTCGCGCTTGCCGCCGTCGAGCAGGGCCAGGCCGGGCTCCGGGCGGGAGACGACGCGGACGAACGCGTGCATCGCGGAGCTGAGGCGGGGTGCGTCGGCGTTCGTGTCATTCCGGGAGACGCCGGTGGCGCCGCCGTCGAGCGGTGAGATGCCGCGGTAGAACCCGTCGTCGTGCGCGATGTACGCCCCCGAGCGGAGCACGACGGACGTCGGCGTGCCGCGCTCGCCGGCCGGGTCGACCAGCGGGCCCAGCTCGTCCGCCACGACGTCGAGGTACGCGCTCCCGCCCTCGGTGACGACGACGCGGTCGGTCTCGTAGAGCCCCTCGGCGAGCAGCGTCCCGTGCAGCGTCGCGACGTCGGCGAGGTAGCCGCGCACGGCCGCGAGAGCGGCGTCGGACCGGTCGTGCGCGAGCGCGCCCTCGTACCCGCCGCAGCCGGCCAGGCGCAGCGAGGGGGAGGCGACGACGGCGCGCGCGACGTCGAGGGCGGCGGCGACGCCTCGCGCGCCGGTCCGGCCCCCGGTCGCGCCGAGCTCGACGACGACGTCCTGCGGCCGGACGGCCCCCGCCGCCCGGCGGACGTCCGCGAGCAGCCGCACGGCCTCGACCGAGTCGACCCAGCTCGCGAGGGCGAGGTCCGGGTCGGCGTCGAGCTCCGCCGCGATCCACCGGATGCCGGCGGGGTCGACGAGCGTGTTGGCGAGCATGATCGACCGGATGCCGGCGGCGCGGGCGACCTGGACCTGCCACGGCGTCGCGAGCGTGATCGCGACGGCGCCGCGGTCGAGCATCCGCCGCCACAGGGTCGGGGACATCGTGGTCTTCCCGTGGGGCGCGAGGTCGAGGCCGCGCTCGGCGGTCCAGCGGCGCACGGCGTCGAGGTTCGCGTCGACGACGCCCGTGTCGAGGGTGAGCAGCGGCGTGCTGAACTCGGCCAGCGTCGGGCGCCGTGCGCCCAGCTCGCCGACGGTGGTGCCCCAGGTGCCCGCGGGGAACCCCTTGTGCCGAGGGCCGATCACGACGTCGTGATCGGCGGTGAGGGCTGGTGCGGCCATGTCTCTAGTTAACTCTAGGTTCAGAAGGTTGACTACCCGTACAGTGAAGGTGATGAGCGAGAACCGCCCCACCGTCGAGACGATCGAGGAGCTGCACGCGCAGCTGCGACCCGTCATGCGCGCCGTCGCGGCCGCCGTCGGCCCAACGTGCGAGGTCGTCCTGCACGACCTCACGCACCGCGCGATGGAGCGCACCATCGTCGACATCGTCAACGGTCACGTGAGCGGGCGGCGGGTCGGGGGCCCGTCGACCAACCTCGGGCTGATCGCGCTGGCCGACGAGGGGCGCGACCACGACGCGTACGGCTACCCCGGCCGGACGGCCGACGGGCGGGACCTGAGCTGCTCGACCGTGTACTACCGCAACGCGCGGGGCTCGATCATCGGGGCGCTCTGCCTCAACGTCGACCTCACCCAGCTCCAGGCGGCGCAGGCCAGCATCGCCGCGCTGCTGCCGACGCGCCCGGCGCCCGAGGGCGGTCAGCCCGGCCGGCCGGGCGAGGTCGAGGTCGTCGGGTCGGGCATCGAGCAGGTCCTCGAGGCGATGATCTCGGAGGCGATCGACGCGGTCGGCCAGCCCGTCGCCGTCATGCGCAAGCCCGCGCGGCTCGAGGTGGTCCGGCTGCTGGAGACGCGCGGCGCGTTCCACGTGCGTCAGGCGGTCGAGCGGGTCGCCGAGCGCCTCGGCGTCTCCCGCGTCACCGCGTACGGCTACCTCGACACGGTCCGCCAGTCCTCGGCCTCGGCCGGTCCCGAGCCCACGCCCAGTCCCAGTCCCAGTCCCGTTCCCAGCTCCCAGAAGGAAGAGTCATGACCGAGAAGACCGCCATCCTCAGCCCGCACGCACCGGCGCCCGCGCACACGTTCTCCCAGGGCGTGCGGCGGGGGCCGTTCCTCCAGGTGTCCGGCCAGGGACCCGTCGACGCCGCGACGAACGAGTACCTCCACCCCGGGGACGTGGCGGCGCAGACCACCCTGACGCTGCGCAACGTCCTGGCCGTCGTCGAGGCCGGCGGGGGGACGTTCGACGACCTCGTCATGGTCCGCGTCTACCTCACGACGCGCGAGCACTTCGCGACGATGAACGACGCCTACGCCGCGTTCGTCCAGGAGCACTCGACGACGGGGGTCCTGCCGTCCCGGACGACGGTGATGACGGGGCTGCCGCGCGAGGAGATGCTGATCGAGATCGACGCGCTCGCCGTCCTGGACTGAGACGCCCGGTCGGGGCGACGGGGTGACAGGAACCGTCGCTCGGACCGGCTCGTCCCGAGTTCCTGTCGCCCCTCCTGCGTCGGGGTGACAGGAACCGTCGCTCGGACCGGCTCGTCCCTCACCGGGCCGAGCTCCTCCCGGCATCCTGTCGCCCCTCCTGCGTCGGGGTGACAGGATTTGAACCTGCGACCCTCCGCTCCCAAAGCGGATGCGCTACCAAGCTGCGCTACACCCCGGCGCGACCCGGTGGTTCTGGACCGGTCGGGTCACGGCACGCCAGTCTACGGCGCGCTGGCCCCGGTCGCGGCTCGGCTAGAATCGACACCGCGCGCCTCCCGGCCGACCGGTCGGAGTGCCCGCGCGGATGTAGCTCAATGGTAGAGCCTCTGCCTTCCAAGCAGATGGTGCGGGTTCGATTCCCGTCATCCGCTCCAAGTACGACGGTAGGGCGCAGGCCCGGGATTGCAGCGATCCCGGGCCTTTCGCTTGCTCCGGGGACTCGCCTCCGGATGGCCCTGGTCTACACATTGGTCTACACATTTCAGGCGATACCGCCGCGATACCGACACGGCTCTCACGCCCTCGTGACGGCGTTGGCCCAGACCCAGGTGGTGCCCTGTCGTCCGTGCACGTCGATGTAGACGACCTGGACCTGTCGTGGGGTCCAGGCGACGGCGAGGCCGTCGCAGTGCTGCCAGGCCGTGCGGCCGGCGTCGATCCAGACCCTGACTGGGACGGGCTTGTCGGGGGTGGTGACGCGCTCGTCGATGCGGGCCTGGAGCGGGACGCCGCGGACGCTGTCCCACGGCGGGACGGGCTCGCGGGCGGGCTCGTCCGTCTCAGGCGGCTGCGGGTCCTCTTCGTCGGGCATGTCCGCGTCCTCCTTTCGGGTCGGCGAGTTCGGCCGGCCACGCATCCCGGTCAGCTCGTCGGCGAAACCGGACGGCGCGCGCGACGTCGGCGCGGGGTAGCCAGGAGTTGCGTTTGCGGCCGGTGCGGGTCTCCCACTCCACGAGGACCAGGGACTCGGTGCGTCGGACCGCGCGGCCGGGGCGGACCTCGATCCGGCCGGGCCACACGAGTCGGGCGACCACGAGCGGGTCGCGGGAGCCTGGGTACTCCCGCAGCTCACGGTCGGCTGGTGGGTTGCGTGCATTCAGGGGGGCGAGGGGTTCGGGTTCGGGGGTCATGGGGTCGAGTGTGCGCCGGGGGTCCGACATTGAGGCTGGTCTCAGAGTGTGAGATTCTGCCTGACGGGACTAGGTGCCCCACAAACCGTGGGGTAGAGTAGTTGTCACGAGGTCAGGGGATCAGCCCCAGACCACCGGGTCCACACGGAGGACACCATGACCACGATCCGCACTCTCGCCGCCGAGTACGACGCTCAGCCCTACGAGATCGCCGCGACGCTCGACCTGGGCCGCGACTACGACGAGACCGCAGAGATCGCCCCGGCTGACGAGCAGTGGATGCGCGAGGCCCTCGACGCCGCAGCCGAGGCCGCCGACAACGCCTGACGCACGAACAGCGCCCCATCCGCACGACCGGCGGGTGGGGCGCTGCGCTACCACGAGAGGACGAGGCATGGATGAGCGGATGACAGCCGGGGAGTTGCAGACCGTCAGGGAGTACCTCGGTCTGACGACTGACGCGCTCGCCGGCATCCTGGGTGTGCGACCCGACACCGTGCGCCGGTGGGAGTCCGGCCGTGACCCTATCCCGCACCGTGTGCGGGAGGAGGTCGAGGAGGTCGAGGCATTCACGGCCTCCATCGCCGGGGAGGTCGTCGCGGCGCTCCATGACCAGGCGACCCCGGCCGTGCTGGTGTACCGGACGGACCGGGAGATGCACGCCGCACGTCCCGACACGGCGCACCTGACCGCCCGCTGGTGGCGCCACGTGGTCGCCCGCGCCGCTCACGAGATCCCCGGGCTCGTGATCGCCGGCGCCGGAGACATTCGTGGGCGAACGCGAGGAGGCTCGGCCCGGGTGGGCGACTTCTTCGTCGGCCCCGGAGGTCCGAGCCCTCGCAGCCACGCGACGCCATGAGCGTCGACGACCGCCTGACGTGCGAGCTGTGTGGTCGCCGGTACGCGAACCTCGGTGGGCACGTGGTCCGCTCGCATGCCATGACGGTGCGCGAGTACCAGCTCATGCACGGCCTACCTGTGTCGCGGGGCCTGGTCTCGGACTCCCTGCGCGCCAGGCACGCGGCGCGGCAGCGGCGGATCATGGCCGGCCCCGAGGGCGAGCGGCTCCAGGCGGGCATCGCAGACAAGGCGGGCGCGGCGGCCGTGCGCGATCCCGAGGTGATGCGCCGTGCCGCGGTCGCTCGAGCGCCCCAGGCGGCCCCGAAGATCGCCGCGACCCTCCGCGCGAAGGTCCCGCCGCTGGTGTGCGTGGTGTGCGGGCGGGAGCATCGGCCCGGCGACCGGCGGACCCTGACCTGCTCACCCGAGTGCCGCTCGACCTGGCAGGCACAGCGGGTGGCTCGGGGGCCACGCGACCCCGACCGGGTCGCTCGGATGCGGGCCATGCGCGAGGCGGGCGCCTCCTACGCCGAGATCGGCCGCGCCTACGGCATCACCGGCCAGACCGTCCGCCACCACCTCACCCAGGCGTGACAAGAGCCCCCGCCCCACCATGACGGTGGAGCGGGGGCGCCTAAAGCGCGAACGACGCCCCCACCACCTCGCGATGAGGTGGTGGGGGCGTCGTCGTGTGCTGGGGTCGGATGCCGCAGGGGGCGGCGGCACCCGACCCTTCGAGGCTAGCCGTGGTCGGTGCAGCACGCGAGGGCAGCGGACCGCGAGGCGTAGACGGAGGTGCTCAGCCTTCGATCGACTCCGGCCATGATGTCCGCGTACTTCTCGTCGGCGGCAGAGACGCTGAACGGGCGCCGAGCGTGTCGAGCGCTACTGCGCTCCCGGTGGCAGGCTCGACATGCGCGACGCCCGTGCTTTCGCCATGTGGACTCAACCAGGTTCGGCGGGGCGAGCCGGTGACCGTGGAGGCATGCCACCTGGTAGCCGGTCTCATCGTGCGTCTCTCCAACTTCGGCGCGGATCATGGCGAGAGCGACGTCTGCCTGACTTGCATCGAAGTCGCTTCCGAAGTGGCTCGCCCTGGCTCTCTCGCGATGACATGCCCGGCACTGGCGATGTCCATGCTTCCACCAGGTCGATGGCACCAAGTTGGGCCACTCAAGCGGGTGGCCCAAGGGGCACGTGGTGCGACGAGCCTGCCTGTTGCGGCCGTGCCTCACGGCGTCGTGCATGTTCTCGGAGTGGGTTCCCCAGTACAGGTTGGGCAGCGCGTTGTTCGTCGGGTTGCCGTCCCTGTGGCAGGCCTCCGCACCCTCGGGTTCGGGTCCAACGAATGCGAGCAGAACCAGACGGTGCACGGTCCTAGTGGAGCGCCCCCGGTCGCGATACAGGCTCACCATGGGGTAGCCGCCCTTCGCGATCGACGGTCGCAGGACGCGACCCCTCTGCGGCGCCCCTGCGGCACTGAGGCGGTCCAGCGACCTGACTCGACCGCGGTCGCTCACCTCGTAGAGTCCCTCGTAGCCGACGACGGGCAGCCACGTCTCGGGCGTCGGCACGACCACAGGGGTGACCATGGTCAGTCGCCCACGGACGAGGCGGCCGTCTCGGTGTCGTCGACCTCGGGGAGTCCGCCGAGGCTGGTGAGGACCGAGAGGATGCCGGCGAGCGCGGCGGCGGACGCGACGCCGGGCCAGGCGATGTCGGTCACGCCGACGGCGGTGGTGCCGATGAGCGCGACCGCGGTCTGCGCCGCGGTCTTGAGAGCGCGGACCCCGGCGGCGGCGTACCAGCGGGGACGGACGAGGGCGTGCTTGGGCATGGCGGGGTTCCTCCTGGTGCAGATCGGGTTGGAGCGTGCGCGGAAACTTCCAACTCACCGGGTGCCGCGGTTGAAAGTTGGGGCCGCATCTTCTAGTTCGGGGTCGACTAGAAGATGAGTAGGAGTGGGGCTTGCGGTCAGGCGGTGGTGGGGCGGGGGCGTGGTGGTGGGCCCTCGCCGCGGTAGATCTGGTCGACGAGCTGGCGCGAGTAGTCCTGCTCGACCGCGAGCTGGGCCTCGACCCTGTCCAGGCGCAGGCGCAGCGCGGTGATCTCCTCCTGCATCTGGTCGATGAGGGCGTCGCGGTCGGCGACGGTGTCGCGGCGCTCGGTGGAGTGGCGGGCGTGGACCCCGGCGCGGGCGTCGGCGATGGCCTTGGTGCCCTGCCAGATGATCCCGGCGAGGGCAGCGACGAGCGCGACGATGGTGCCCCAGTGCTCGAGGTTCACCCGCGCGCCCCCGTCCGCACCTTGTGGGCTGCGACCTCTCGGGAGCGGATCGACCAGAGCTGGACGTAGCGCAGCGTCAGGCTGAGGGCCATGGTGCTGATCGCGCCGGCCTGCGCGAGTCGTGTCGGGGCGTCGCCCACGATGTCCCAGACCGTGATCGCGTACACCACGGTGGCCCCGATGAGGGCGATCAGCCAGACCCACTCCCACCGGTAGCGGCGGGTCGCTGCCCCGTACAGGCACCCCAGGGCGCCAGCGACGGCGAGCACGCCCCACGCGTCGGTCAGCCACGGCGGCATCCGTGCGCTGATCGTGGTCGGGGTGAGCAGCACAGCGCCGGCGCCCATGACCAGGGCCATGGTGTAGACCCCGACCAGGACACCGTAGGAGACCCTGCGCGCCCACGGCGGCGCGGTTACGTACGGCATGCGGGTCAGCTCACGTCCGGCTTCGCGGGAATGCCGAGCGCGCGGACCGTCTTGGGGCCGACGACGCGGTCGGGCTTCGGCCCGAAGCGGGCCGGGTTGGCCTTCTGCGCCTGGTAGACGGCGTTGTCGGTGACCGCACCGTAGTCGCCGTCGACCACGAGCTTCGGGGCGACGGCCTTCCACCGGTTGAGGGCGGTCTGGAGCTGGCGGACCCACGCCTCCCAGCGGAGCGACTTGGACCCCTTGACGCCGTCCTCGACCAGGCCGGCCTTCCCGTAGCGGTTGGCGCGCTGCTGCCAGGCCAGGACCTTCGGGTCGCGCGCCTGCTGGGTGGGCGCGCTCGGCGCGGGCTTCGACGGTGCGGGCGCGGGCGGGGCCGCGGGTACGTACGGCGCCGCGCCGGGCGTCACGTCGAAGGTGCGGAAGTCGATCTCGGGGTTGCGTGTGGCGCCGCGCGCGGTCCACACCTCGAAGTGCAGGTGGTAGCCGGTCGTGACGCCGGACAGGTCGGTGACACCGAGTCGGTCCCCGACCCCTACGTTGTCGCCGATCTTGAGCCCGGCATCGGCGGTGACATGGCCGTAGAGCTGACGCTCCCCGTCCGGGTTGCGGACCACGACGCCATTGCCGGAGCGTCCCGGCGCGAGCACCGCGCCGATGGAGGCGGACTGGCCGCGTGCTCGTCCGCGCACGATCCGCTCGACCGTGCCGGCGAACGCCGCCCGCACCGTGCGGGAGACGCCACCGCCGGCGATGTCGAGCCCGGCGTGGAAGCCACCCGAGCGGGAGCCGTAGCGGCTGGAGACGTACCCCTGGACGGGACTGGTCATGCGGGGCGCGGCCATGGCGCCACCTCCTAGAGTCTGGGCGAACGTCGCGAGGACGGCGGGGCTGGCGGCGATCTCGAAGTGCATCTCGTCGAGCTCCGCCGGCGACCAGTCCCCTCCCCACCGCAGGACGGGGTAACGGACCAGGAGCGCGCGGATCGCCACCTTCTGCGCGGCGGTGTAGGTCGAGCGGAACTCGGGGCGGCGGGAAGCGTTGAGGTCCACAGCGGTCCCGGAGGCGTGGTTGGACCAGCGATCCGAGCCGTGCTGCTTGCGGGGGGCGTACCCCCAGGAGTCGGCCTTCACGATCGGCTCGACCTCGCGCGCGAAGTCCGCGCAGAACGCACCCAGCACGGCCGCGACATCGCCGGCCAAGACGTTGCCTCGGCCGGCGACCGCGTCCAGGGTCCCGAGCGCGGGGTCGCCGTAGTCCGGCACGACGGCCCACCCGTTCGGGGTGATCGGCGCGCTCACGCCCCCGGCTCCACCTGGTCGTGGTCAGGCTCGGTGCCCTGGTCGCCGACCTCCTCGGCCGGGACCTCGGTCAGGTCCAGGTCGGTCAGGTCGACACCAGGGACGGTCGCGGGATCGGTGGAGGCCATGGGGTGGCTCCTCTCGTGTGGTGGCATGACGGAGCCCCCGCGCCTGGTGGTGCGGGGGCTGGGTGAGCGGTGCAGCGGGAGTTAGCCGCGGGGGATGTTGAGGCCGTCGAGGTAGATGTAGCGGTAGTCGCCGGCCTTGAGGCGGACGCTGCCGTCGGGGTGGATCCCGACGAGCGCGGGCGCGACCCAGGTCGTGGCGCCGTAGGACGCGACGGGGACCATGCTCTCCTCGCCGACAGCGGCCGGGGACGGGCGGGCCCAGTCCGGCAGGACGACCATGACTGCGTTCGCGGCCGGAGCGCTCGCCCGAGAGAGCACCCCCCGCCCGAGGATCTGCTCATTCCGTACCCGGACCTGAGGCCGCTCCTCCCCAGCCGCCGCCACGAACGCGTTCTGGAAGGTGTCGAGGTACTGCCAGCCGGTGTCGTAGCCGGCGACGGGCGGCAGCTTGTTCGTGACGGCGATCGTAGCCGTGAGCAGGTGGTGGTCGCTCTGCGCAGCGGTCGCGATCGGGAGGGTGGCTGCCCAGATCCCGCCCGTGAGGTACTCACCGTGGCGCAGCCACATGGTGTCCAACCACTCGTTCTGGCTGTTCCCTGCGTCGGTCCAGGGCGGGTTGGCCTTCCAGTTGTGCCAGGTGGGCCACTCCGGGCGCCGCACGCCGGGGCAGTCCAGCTTCAGGTTCTTGAAGATCCCGCCGCCGCTCATCCGGGTCACGGGCTGGCCGTAGGTCGCGCCGTAGTCGTTCATGTCGACCCCGAGCACCGTGGTGCACCGGTACCGGTCCGCGATCGCCTTGAGCCGGGCGTGGGTGTCGGAGGCCTGGGTGTTGCGGGTGGCGCCGTTGTCGGGGTGCCAGTGGTCGGCGGCCGCGACGATGTTGACCCCGGTCGCGACGTGGCTCAGCAGCAGCCACACCATGTTCCGCTCGGCCCAGGCAGAGGGCTCCTTGCCCCCGACCCCGGTCCAGACCCACACGGCCTCGTCGTAGGCGACGCCGCAGCGTGAGCCCATCGTGACCGCCCGCCACCGCCCCGAGGAGCCGGGCGCGGTGTTCAGGGCGGCGACGAGCTCGGGCCACTGGTCCGCGGCCAGGCCGGGATAGTCCGACTCCTGGAAGGCCAGGACGTCCACACCGGCCGCGATGACGGACGCGGCGAGACCGGCCTTGCGCCCGGCCCACGGGTGGTCGGTTCCGCCGGCGTAGTAGATGTTCCACTGCCCGAACCGCAGCACGACCTTGGGGTCGAGAACGTCGCGGACCATCACCTCGGCCGCGGCACGGGTCGCCGACCCGGCGTCGTCCAGGAGGGTAGCGACCATCGAGTCGGTCGGCGCCTGCGCGTCCGCGGCGGCCTGCTCGGCCGCCGCCCTGGCCGCCTCCGCGGCCGCCTTCGCGGTCTGCGCTGCGGTCGCCGCGGGGACCGCAGCGCTCGACGCCGTCTCGGCCGCGGTCTTCGCGCTCTCGGCTGCGGTGCGGGCGGTCTGCGCGCCCGTGCGGGCCGTCTCCGCCGCGGTCTGCGCCGCCTGCGCCTGGGCGCGCGCCGTTTCGGCCGCGGTCTTGGCCGCGGTGGCCGTAGACGCTGCCGGCACCGCCGCCGCAGCCGCTGCCTCGGCTGCCGTCGCGGACGTGGTCGCGGTCTCGACCGCGTCGTCCAGGATGCCCTGGTACTCCGGCGTCAGCCCACCAGCCGGGCCACGGGGACCGACCGGACCAGTCGGCCCCTGCGGACCCACCGGCCCCGGCTCACCCTGCACCCCCTGGACGCCGTCCGCGCCGTCAACACCAGCAGGACCAGCCGGCCCAGCCAGACCCTGGGGCCCCTCAGCGCCCTCAGCACCGTCCAGGCCGGGCGCCCCCGGGGGGCCCTGCTCGCCCTGCGGGCCAGGAACCAGCTCGATCTCAGGCATGCGTCGTCTCCGATCACGGTGGGATAGTCGGGGGTGCCGGCAGGTTCGTGCCGGGGTGGAGGCTGTTGATCGCACTGCGCAGCGACCCGGTGTAGGCGGCGAGTGCGGCGACGGCATCGCGGAGCGTGCTGAGCGCCGACGCGAGGTTGTTCACGGACGAGACCGACGCCTTCCCCGACATCTGCGAGGACAGCCCCGAGATCGCCGACTCCGCCGCGTTCATCCGGCCCAGCAGGGGCCAGAGGGTGTCGATCCAGCCCGCGTGGTCGTTCAGCTTGCCCTCCGCCGCGACGATCCTGTCGCCGGCGTTGTTGATCCGCTGGTTCAGGGTCGGCCACCCGCCACGGGCGCCGACGACCTCACCCTCCACCGCGCCGATCCGGGAGCCCAGCCCTGTCGAGACGCCGTCCATCCCGGTCAGCCGGGACCCGAGCGAGCCGTGCGTACCGCGCGCCGTGGAGACCTCACTCTCCACCGCGATGATCCGGTCGCCAGCGTTGTTGATGCGGCCGTTCAGCGTGGGCCACCCGCCACGGGCGCCGACGACCTCGCCCTCGACCGCGCCGATCCGAGTGCCCTGGGACTGCGTGAGGTCCTGCAGCGACAGGATCCAGGAGTCGTGCTGCCACCCCTTCTGCTGGCTGGAGTTCGACTCCCCGAAAAGCTCGTCGATCCACCCGAGCAACTGGCCGATCACCCCGTCCTGCGCGGCCTTGTCCGCCTCGGCCTTCTCGGCCCACGAGGAGATGTTGTCGCCGCCCTCCTTGGCGCGGCGCACCTCCTCCTCGAGGTTCTCGACCCGGTCGCGGACGCGGCCGATCTCCCGGGAGTGCTGCCGGCCGAGCTGCTCCTGCTCGGCCATCTGCCGCGCGTACTCAGCCTGCGCCTCGGCGTACTCGCGGGCCTTCTGCTCCGCCTCGGTCCGCGCCTGCTCCAGCCGTGCCCGGCGGCGCGCCTCAGCGGCGGCCTCCTGGCGTGCCTTCTCGGCTGCGGCCTCGGCGGCGGAGATCCGCCGCCCGAGGTCCTGGTCGCCGGCGCGGCGCTGCTGGTCCTGACGCCACTGATCCAGCTCGACGTCGGCGCCCGACGCCTTCTCCTGCTCGAGCGTGTCGAGCCGACCGTCCTGGATCGCCTGTTCGGAGTCGGTCACCTGATCCGACTCCTCTAGCGAGTCCAGGCGCGAGTCCTGCCCGTCGTCCCGCGCCGCGTTCTCGTCGGCCCGAGTACCAAGCTCGTCGACACTGTCGCGGAGATTGCCCCAGATGTGCGCCCGGTCCAGCTCCCCGTAGGACATCGCCAGGAACTCGATCGACGCCCAGTCGGACGTCAGTCCAGCGCTGTTGACGGCACGCACCATTGGGCGAACCGAGTGTCCCGGGGATGAGAACGCCGCGTCCATCGACGAGGCATCCGCGCCGAGGCTGACGATCCCGAGCTGGCTCTTCCCGTGATCCAGCACCCACTGGACGTCGAAGCCCGCCAGATCGGTCAGCGGGCTGCCATCAACGTTGGTCGTCGGCGCAACCCAGGAGAACGTCACCTCGCTGCGCGCGGCATAGTCGCCGGGAGCGACCCCCACCCGCTCGTCGACGGTCAGCATGGTCGGCGGGCTGGGTGCGGGAGGCAGGGCGAACAGCCCGCCGAGGGCGAGCCCGCCGAGCGCGCCGCGAGTGCCGGCCGCATTGCTCGCGAGCGTCGGGGGCCAGGGGAAGCGCTCCTCCGGGTCCGCGACCCGGATGACGACCTCGGCGACCTCATGGCCCGACGACGAGAACGTGACCTCGCCGACTCGCTGCACAGCGTCCCAGCCGGACGGTTGGGTCGACGTCCACGCGGCGACGATCCGGACGCTATCACCGGGCAGAATCCACCCTGCGAGCCGATCAGCGAAGCACTTCACCTCGGTCGGAGTGTCGCGCTGCTGGGCGGCGTCAACAACGCCTTGGGCGAGGCGAGCGATCTCCGCCGGGTCGGAGATCGAGGAGAAGAGCCGCTGACGCTCGACAGCAACCGCGTCCGCAAGCGGCTGACCGTCGGCGGTGGCGGTGACCTGGCCGGCGCCGACTCCGACGACACGCGATGCCCACCGAGAGTGGTCGACGCCGCGGCTGATCTGCATGACGGCACCCGCGCGAGCGCCGGGCCGACCCATTTTGAGCATCGCGGACTCGGGGGTGCGAGCGAGCACGGGGTGGCCCCACTCGACAGAGCGCAGCACCCTCGCGGGACGTCCGCCGTCTGTGGACCACTCGACGCTCGATCGCACGACCCAGTCGAAACCGTCCTCGACCGCCATGAGCGTGTGGAGGTTCTCCGCGACAGGCGTACCGGCTCGCATGTCGACGGTCCGGGTCACTCCTGACACCGCCGGCGGGATGGCGATCTGGACGCCCTGTCCGCCTGTGAACGCCTCGGCGAGCAGGGTCTGCGCGATGCTCAGCTGATCGTCCGTTGTGCTGAGCGCAGCGCTGAGCAGCCGCTGCTCCGGATACGCGGTCCACTCGCGTCCCATCACGGTGAGCACACCCGGGTCGTCGTCGTGGCGTTCCCAGATCAGCCACTCGCCGAGGAGGCGCTGGCCGTCGGTGACGAGCAGGACGCGACGGCCGGGCTCCGTCAGGTCGACGACGCGCGCGACGGCATCCTCGTCCATGCTCTCGCCGTCTGCGCGCAGCAGGTGGCCGACCGAGATCGAGGCGGTGCACTCGCCGCCCTCAAGGTGGCTTGACCAGTCGCCGCCGCCGGCGAGTCGCAGCTCACCCAGGACCTCGCCACTGAGCGCGTTCGCAGCCCAGACACGGATGCGCATCAGGCCCACGCCTCGAAATGACTCACCGTCACGGCGCCGTCTCCTGTCCATGTCGCGGTCACGCTGGCGCCGCCGGGCGGGACGACGACCTCGCGGCCCGTGGTTTCGACGTCCCAGCGAGCCCCCGCGCGCCACACTTCGCCGTCGCGCATGAAGACCTTTGCTGCCTGATCGGCGGGGATGTCGGCGGCGAGGCTCCAGGTGCCGCCAGGGTGTGTGACCGTGAGGGCTGCGACGGGGCCTGTGATGCTCAGCCTGGGCCACGACGTGGCGTCGCCCGGGTTCGCGAGGACTGCCGCCAGGCCAGACGTGAGCCCGAGTGGGGTCGGCCGGTAGCGCAGGGGGTCGTCGGCTCGCAGGTAGAGGGTGAATCCCCACGTCGCTCCGAGCCGCGTTGTGTTCATGTCGACGCGTCGCACGTCGCACTCAAGGCCGTCGATGGCGAGGGCGCCGCGTCGCGGTCGACGCAGCGCGGCGAGAGCGTCGTCCGCGTCTGGGCCGCTGGCGTCTATTACGCCCGAGACTTCGACCGTGCGAGCCCCCAGTCGCTCCCATAGCGAGACGGTCCCGTCTCCAGACCAGTGCTCGATCTCGGTCGTGGCATCGGGTGCGCCGTCATGCCATCCCTGGATGGATTCGACGATGTACGGGGTGCTCGGGTCAGGGTCGGTCGCGAGAGCGAGCCCGGCATAGGTGCAGGTCACCATGCTGCCGCCAGCCCATGGAGCGTGCGGTCGACTCGCCGTCCGACCTTCATCGCAACCTCGTTTGCGTCGACGCCATAGGCATTGATCTGGACCCGGCCACCTGCCGCGCTTGCTGGCACGCTGCCTCGCTGGGCGACCCCCGCCATGGGCACGACCGGAGGGGTGAGGGGAGTGCTCGCGATTGACGCCGCTAGCGACTGGACCTGCCCTACCACTGAGCCGCGGGAGGAGGCGATGCCGTCCTCCATGCCACGGCCGACGTTCTGGCCGATCTCCATGAAGACTCGACTGGGAGAGTGGATGCCGAGCGCGCCCGTGACGGCCCCCACGATGCCTCCAGCGAAATCGTCCGTGATCCAGCCGAGGAATGCGGCCCAGCCAGACTGGAGCCCCTCCCAGAACCCGTTGAGCGCCGCGACCCCTGCGTTCCACATGGCAGCCCCGAGCCCCGCAACCGCGTTCGCGATCTGCTGCGGCAGGCCGGCGATCCATGTGGTGAACTCGGTGAGCTTCTGGATCGCGCCGTCCTTGACGTTCCCCGCCCAGGCGACGATCCCCGCACCGATGCGGGTCAGGTCGGCCCAGCCACGGGAGAGCGCGGCAGTCACTGCGTCCCAGTTCTTCACCAGCAGGACGATCGCGGCGACGAGCGCGACGACCCCGACGACGATCCACGTGATGGGGTTCGCGAGGAGGGCCGCGGTGGACGCCGCGATCGAGGCGATCCACGAGACCATCGCGCCGACCAAAGCCCCGCCGATGACGGCGGCGAGGGCGCCGATGACCCACGTGTTCTCCGAGACCCAGTCGACGACCTTCTCAAGGATCGGGATGACGCTGGTGGAGATGAAGTCCAGCACCTTGACGTAGATCGGGAGGAGCTTCTCCCCGATGGTCGCCTGGAGGTTGTCGAACCGCGCGCGCTGTCGCTCCAGCTTCCCTGCGGCAGTATCGGACTCTCGACCGAACTGGCCCTGCGCCGCACTGGTCTGCTCCATCAGCATTGCGAGGACCGTCTGGGTTCTAGCGTTCTTTGCCGCCTCGCCCTCCAGGTCGCCGAGCCCCTGGGCGAGCATGCGAGCCTTGACGTCCGTCTCCATGATTCGCACGCCGAAGCGCTCGATCGGGTCCTGCTCGCCGCGCAGAAGGGCGGAGACGGCCGAGACGGCATCGGCGGTCGTTCCGCCGTAGGTTGCCGCGAGGTCCGCGCCCAGAGTGATGAGCGACTGCGTCTGTCCATTGAGGTCCTCGATGGACACGCCCATGTTCTTGAGCTGAGATCCGAGGATTGTCGCGAGGTTCGAGTAGGCCGTCTTTGACAGCCCGAGAGCCTGATCCGCCTGCGCCGCCCACTCGTGGATCTGCGCCGACGACGACCCGAAGACGGCGTCGACTCCGCCGATCGCCTGCTCGAGGTCGGAGGCTGCTGCGATCGCGCCCTTGATGTACGTCACGACGGCGGCGACTCCCATCGCCGGGACGATTGCCGCTGCCATCCCGCGCACCCGCCCGAGGAACCCGTCGCGGAAGCCCGCGCCCGCGGCACTCCCAGCGGTTTGTGACCCCTGGCGCACGGGACCATCGAGCTCACGCGCGATCGCGGAGCGACCGCCCTGAAAGCTCGGGATGATCGAGACGTACGCCTTGGCGACCTCACCAGCCACGGGATCACCTCCGCTTGATGAAGCGACCCCTCGCGTCGCGAGGTGGTCGAGATTTGGGCGCCCGGGCTCTGAGTGCCGCGAGGATCTCGGACTGCGGTCGGGTTGCTCTGCCGATCCGGGTCTTGTTCGGGTCTGGCCATGGGCGCGGCAGTGGCTCGTAGGGCCCCTTCTTGGGGTCCCAGTTCACAGCCCGCAGCGTGTCGAGGAGATCGAGTAGTGCGATCTCCTCGTGCGACACGGGCCGTTCCCACCCGGCCATCGCGGCGGCGACCCGAGAGGAAGGGTCCTCGCGGAGCTCAAGAAAGAGGGCCCACGCCTCGCGCCACGTCTGCGTCACACCGGGGGAGAACGGGATGTGAAACCGGCTGCGCCAGTCGTAGTCGAACTTGATGGAGTGCTCGTCGTACAGGCCGACGAGCGTCAGGAGTTTGGGAGGTCGACCCCAGTCATCCACTCCGAGATCACGTTGGCCGTGTCCAGCATCGGAAGCGAGTAGAGGGCGTCGAGCGTGACCTCGTCGACACCACATCGCTCCAGAAGGCGAAACTGGACGGCGAGCTGCGCCTGATCGTCGCCGAGGGCGATGTCACGGAGATCTCGACCGGTTGCGAGCGTGACCGACTCGTTCGGGTCGGGCAGCACGTAGGTCTTGCCGTCGACTCCTTGGAACTGGCCCGGCGGGAGCGCCTTGGTCTTGCGGTCCTGTGGTGCCTTGCGCGTGGGCATGCGCATGCCTCTCGTGTCGTTGTGGTCGCGGGAGGGTGGAGCACCCGCCCTGGCGTCCCGCGCGGAATCGCCAGGGCGGGGCGGACGTCAGGGCTCCGGCGTCTCGCCCGCGAGGGTCGAGTACCACTTCGTGGCCGAGCCGATCGCGCCCGTGACGGGGTCCGTGTGGTCGGCGTGCGGGTACGCCCGGATCGTGACCTCGTAACCGATCGCCTCGCCGTTGCGGTACACCTGCTCGCCCACCTCGGTGATCTCTCCCGATGCGACGTATGCGCGGATGAACGCGTCGCCGTCCACGATGTCGAAGCCGAACTTCTGCCGCCCACCCGTCGAGGATGGGACGATCTGGAGTGCGCCGTTGGCGTCGACCGTGGTCCCGTAGTAGAGCCCGACGGTCTCCTCCTTGGTCTCGATCAGGACCGTCTTGAAGGTCAGGCCGGCCTCGGTCACGACCTCGCGGACGACGTCGCCGTTCTGCCAGCCCTTGATCGTCTGGGTGGTGCGGTTGCGCGACTCGGTGACGCCGTTCTCGCTGGCGTATCCGAGATCGGACCAGCCAGACCCGTAGGAACTGTCGGCATCGGTCGGCTTGGCCGCCGACGCGCCGCCGATGTAGATGGCGCCCGTAACGGCCACCCGGACGTTGCTGGAGTTGAGGGTCATGTCGGCCCCTTTCTGTCGTGCGGCGAGGCCGCTGTGCCCGGCGGGTGGCCGGAGTCCTTGAAGGTGAGGTTCGCGTCAGAGGGAGTGGCCGCGGATTACGAGCTCGGCGGTCAGGTAGCGACGGGCGTGCCCGTCTTCGCCGGTGACGTCTGCCGGAAGGGTGGCCGTCGCACGCCGGACGGGGCCGATGCCGGCCATGCCGGAGACGATCGCCGACACGAGGTTGGCGAGGTCGGTCGCGTCGGCATCCGTCTCGGCCCATACGTTCAGGCCAAGTCGGGCCAGCCCGCGCACGTCTCCGATCCGACTTCCGCCGTCGCCTCGTACGATCACCATGCGTGGGTCACGGCGCGTCGATCCGTCGGGATCAGCGGGGGTCGCGTTTGACACCCACACGTTGGAGGCGAACGGCTCGGCGCGCGTGGCGAGAGACGCGCGGACGTGGGCGACGGTGAGCGCGACAACGTCGGGCAGCACGATGCTCATCGCCCACCTCCTGCGGCGCTCATCGCCTTCGCGAGGTTGCCGGTGCGCGCCTCTACCAGGTGGGCATGAGGTGCTGTGGCGACGACCCGAGCAACAGCCCGCCCGGTGTTGACGTCGACCACGTCGATGGAGTCGTGATACTCGCCCGTGACGTGGGGGGCTGCCGCTCGAGCCGCGCCAGCGACGCCCTCTGCGACCTCATGGAGAAACGCAGCGACGCCCGGATCGGAGAGCACCTCGAGCACTCCGGATGAGTTCAGAACCACCTTCGGCGCAGCCATCAGCCGGTCACTCGCCGGAGCTGGACGACCGCTCCGTCGGTCCGACGGCCAGGGTGGATCCACACGGCTGGGTCTCCCTCAACCGCGTAGACGAGGTCGCGCACCCGCACTCTGTCGCCTGACGAAAGATCCGGGAAGGCCCCTCGAAAGTACAGCGCCGGCTCGCTGATCACGGGAGCGCGCCCGGGCTCTCGGGATTCGCGGCTTCCGCCAGGGTCGAACAGGGCGGTCGGCAGCGGCTCGACGACGTCGGGCCCATGGATTGGGTTGCCGTACCGATCTGTGCCGGTTTGCCCGCCGGCGCGGACTCGCCAGACGGGCTCGCCGGATTCGGTGACTCTCACGAGAACCCCCCGTTTCGCTCGCCATGTGGTTACTGCCAGACTCTCGGGATGGATCAGGTGCAGGCCGCATGGGTGCGGAGCGCGGTGTCGGAGCATCCCGCTGCGAGGAAGTCGTTCGTGGACCCGCTGGTGATGGGGTTGGTGGTGCTTCCGGTTCTTGCGGGGGCGATCGGGTTCGTGGGCTGGCTGGTCTTGACGACTGGCGACGGCGGCCAGTTTCCGTTGGTTCTGTTCGGTGTCAGCGGGCTGCTAGCCCTCTGGGGGACGATCTCTCTGATCGTCGGTGCGTACCGTCTACTCTCCGCAGTGCAGGTGCATCTGCGTATCGGGCAGTACGGCGACATTCGCTAGCGCCAGGATTGCCGAGCTGCCGCGCCGCGCCAGGCGTAGATGCGCTCAACCACCGGCTGTCCTGTACATCGGGATGGTCGCCGCTTGCTGCCTGCCGTCGCCTCGGAGTCGCTTGATCTCGGGAGCGAGCAGGTACAGATCTCCCATCGGGTTGGCGTAGTTCCAGGAGTCCTGGAACGGGCCTGTGCCGTGCTGTTCCGATGAGACCCCGACGGTGGCGGCGGAGACCGCCATGGCGCGCTTGACCGCAGCGCAGGAGATCAGCCGTCGCAGCGAGAGGTCATGCTGCGACGGCTCCGCTGGGGGTACTGGCAGGGGAGCTGCCTCGTCGATCAGCACCGCGACGTCACCAAGGAGAACGTCCGCGCGAGCACGTTCATCGGAGTCGAGGGGCCGCCACCGCGACTCAAGGTCTTCGACCGTTGCGTATGCCATGACGGCCCCTCCCTCCTAGGCGATGTGCGATGCGACGAGGGCGCGGATCTCGCCCTGCTTCGCGTCTTCGGGGAACGGGACGTGGTTCGCGGTTGCGAACGCCGCCCATTCCCCCCGAGAGGCGTTCGCCCGCGGCGGCACGGGAGCCGTCACAGCGATCGCGTCCGGCTCGGTGGCCGGGGCGGTGTGCGCCGCCTCAGCCACGCCCTCGCCCGCAGGATCCTCGGGCACGGGAGCCGTCACGGCGATCGCGTCCGGCTCGGTGGGCCTCCAGCCGGCAGCGAGGAACGCGGCGAGACTCTCTGCCGGCACGCACACCTCGCCGCCGGACTGCGGCGACCGGAGCTTCACCATCAGCTCGGGGTGTTGCCGGTCAGCCGCACGAAGCGGTTGACGTCGCGGACTGCGAAGCCGACCTCGAACTCGACCCGGACCGCGAACATGTTCCGCTGCCACAGGTGGATCGCGGTGCCACCGTCGTTGAGCGTGGCCTGGTCGGAGATGCTGATGCTCAGCCCCTCGACGAAGCCCCACACGGCCGAGTCCCAGTCGCCCGCGATGCCGAGCGTCGCGGGGGTGCCCGGGCTCCCCGCGGTGCCGGGCTTGTAGGCGTGCGCCGTCTTCCAGGCCGGGCGGGCGAGCACCTGGCCGATGCTGCCCTGGTCGCGGATGGAGTCGATGAACAGGGGCCGACCCTGCTCGTCCTTGGCGCCCATCGCGGCGATCTCCGCCTGGACCGAGAGCGCCCAGCCGGTGACGTCCGACCCGCCGACCGTTGCCACGGACTCCAGGGCCGCGAGGAACTGGTCGTACTGGGTGCGGTTGGCTCCCGGGGTCGTGAGGGACACCGCCGGCGCGGACGCCAGCGTGTCGAACCCGGTGCCCGGCGACGCCTGGAACCCGAACGCGGTCTGGTCGAACGTCTTCGCGAGGACGCCCGGCAGGCGACCCACGAGGGCGTTGTACAGCGCCGGCAGGTCGCGCCGGAACTGGTTCGAGAACGGCTCGATCACCGCGAGCGTGTAGCCCTTGATGTTCTTCGTCCCGAACGTCGAGCGCGAGACGGGCTTCTCGTCGGTCTCCGAGACCCAGGTGGCGACCGGGTCGCCCGTGATGATCGGGACGTCCACACCCCCACCGGGCAGCTCGATGCGGCGAGCGCGCTGCTGCACGAACGACGCCTCCTGCGTCTTGGCCCAGATCTCCGCGGAGACCTCCTTGGGCAGCGTGATGCCGGACGTGGTCCGGTTGATGTCGATTCCAGCCATGGCTTCTTCCTCCTAGGAGAAGATCGGTCCGAGGGCGTCGGCGAACGCCTGCGCCGGCCCACCGAGAGGCTTGGTGGGCTGTGTGCCTTCGTCGGGCACATAGGGTCCGAGGGCCGCCTTCTTGACGGGCTCGGACGGGGTGATGAGCGGCTTGAGGGTCGCGGCGTGCGCCTCGATCTCCTCGCGGGTGGACCCGGCCAGGGCGACGGCGGGGACGCCGGTCTCGGTGGAGACCTCGGCCTTCCACGCGGCGACCTGCTTCTCGGCCTTGAGCGCGTCGCGCTCAGCCCGCGTCTCCGCGAGCTCCTTGGCCTGAGCCTCGGCGGCCTCGGCGCGCTTCTGCTCGTCCGACTTCGCGGCTTCCTCCAACTCAGCCAGCCGTGCGGCGGCGGCGGAGTTGGCCTTGGCCTGCGCCTCCCACTTCCGGGACTCGGCCTTGATGGCGGCGAGCTCGTCGCCCGCAGCGCGTGCGGCGTCTGCCTCGGCCTTGGCCTGTGCAGGCGTGAGCTGAGCGGGGGTGGGCTGGGTCGAAGCGGGCGTGACGTCGGCCGGGGCTGATGTCGGAGTGGCCGTGGTGTCGCTCATCTGTGTTGCCTCCCGTGCGGGATCGCCACGAAGCCCATGCGGGACGTCGCGGTGGTGGATAGGTGGTCCCGGCCGTGCGGCCGTGGTCAGCGGATGCCCTGCTCCTGGCGCAGGGCGGCGAGGATCGCGCGGGGGTCGCCGCTCCCGGCGACCTTCCTGGCCTCCTGATAGTCGGCGTAGAGCGCATCGGGGTCGTAGCCCTCGATGTGGTGCTGCGCCCGGTCGAACTCGACGACCGGCATGCAGTCACAGTCGTCGTGGTAGTGGTCCATCTCACCAGCGGTCTTGCTGGAGCGGTAGACGAAGCCGCGGCTGGCGAGCATCAGACAGAACGCGCACGTGGTCGCGCCCTTGGGCACTCGCGCATAACGCGGACGGGCGGGGTCGGAGGCTACGTTGCGCCGGACTGTCTCGCGGGCAGAGTAGGAGACGTAGCGCTGCACCGCACCCGAGATGATCGATAGCGCCTCTGCGGGGTCACCCGCGAAGAGGCGCCCAGCGGCGAACCGCGTCGAGCCGACCACCTGAGCCGCCTCGACGCCTGGGGCGGCGGTAGCCGAGAAGCGTCCAGCCACCTGAGCCGCGCGGACCTCCTCGTACCAGTCGGCCGCGACCGCGGTCGCGAGGTCGCCATACTCGCGGACCAGGGTGGGGACGAACTCGATCAGCGCGTCCCTGGCCGCTTCTGCGTCGGAGAGATCGAGTCCGCGCCAGAACGCCTCAAGCTCGGCCCGGGCCATCGCCACGACCTCAGCGTTCGCGGTCCTCAGCCGCTCAACGTCGCGCCGTGTGGTCACTCGGAGTCCGACGGCGGTCGTAGCGACACGGGTGTCGCGCCCGTGAACTTCAGTCCAGCGAGGCCAAGGCGACCTGCGGCGTCCGCCTGGTCGACCCCAGCGCGAATGGCTATGCCGAGAGCGTCGAACTTGGTCTTGAGCGCCAGGGCGTCCTCAGTCACCGAAGCCCCCCCCCCGCGGCCAACGAGGGCGATGTCGCATCCGAACCAGGGGCGACATCCGCTCGGGCAGCGAGCACCCGGTCAAGGGTGTTTCCACCCTGGATGCGGCGACGCTCAGCCGTGAAGCGATCAATCTGTTGCGGAGACAGCCCAGCCATCTCCATGCCCACCGTCGAGGCGGCCAGACCGTCGATAGCCGGGGCGACCTTGACGAACCAATCGCCGGCCGCGCTCGTCGTGACCTTGGTCGGGTTCAGCCACACGGGCGACAGGCCCGCGTACTCCGCGCGCGCCGCATCCGAGTCGTCCCGGAGCCGCAGGGCTGACACCATGAGGCGGCGCCACGCGGGCGACAGGGACGTGCTCTGCCAGTGGCGGATGTCGAGCTCCAGCTCGTGGTTCGCCTCTGAGATCGCGCCCTCGGACTCGGGGTTGTCTCCCACGATCCCCAGCGACCGCAGCGGCAGGTTCGTCTCCGAGGCGAACCACTGTGCGAGCATTCGGAGCTGCTCGATGTTCGGCTGCATCGACTGCTGCTTGAACTCGCCGACCGTCGGCGCATTGCCCTCTTCGTCGCGCGAGAGTGTCAGGAGGTTGCCGAGGATGATCTGCCACCCCGACAGCGGGTTGCCGTCCCGGTCCGAGAAGGCGCCCTCCTCGGCGCCCATTGCCCACCGCTGAGGCGCGTTGAAGAACTCGGCGCTCACCTCGGTACGCAGCATGGACCTGACGATCGAGTCCGTCAGCGACATGACCGGCCGTGAGATGCGAGAGCGACCGAAGGGGCGCCCGAGCTCGGCGCGGTAGGCGAACTGCTCCACCGGTACGCCGAGCTCGTGGACGGACTGTCGGATGTCCCAACGGGCACCACTGCGCCGCATGACGATCGCGGCGTTGGGGACATAGAGCACCATGTGGTCGATCGCGCCGAGGTCATCGACGTCCACAATCGAGAGAGCGCTGGTCATCGAGTTGAGGCGCGATGACCATGTGCCGGTCGCCCACTCGGCCGACCGCAGCGTGATCAGCGACTCCGGCTCGCCCGCGCCCGTGTCGCCCGCCGTGACGAAGCCGAATGCGGTCGAGGCGACCAGGGCGGAGGTGTGCGCCTGCGGCATCAGCGTCTCGAGGCGGTTCGCCTCCGAGATCTCGCCGACGCCCAGCACGTCCGGGTCTCCGCCCGAGGCGAGAGTCCAGCGCTCGAGCATCGTCCGACGCGACATCGAGTCGACCGCCTTAGCGGGCAGCCCGACGGCGGTCTCCACGCCCCGCAGGTGCGGTGGGATCGCGATACCCAGATCCTTGAGGCCGGCCTTGTGCTCGTAGTACGTGCGACGCAGGCGGTTCCTGAACGCCTTCCGCCGGATCTTCTCCACCAGGCCGGTGACCATGTCCTGGTGCTGAGCGCTCAGGCCGGCGACGTACGGTGTCTGCGTCGAGGCAGGGGTCACAGGATCATCCCCCTCTGCTTCTTGCCCGGCTTGCGTCGTGTCGTCCGAGCCGTCCGGTACGCCAGGCACATCGCCTCGATGTGCGCCTCGAGGCCGTCGTCGCCCGTGGAGTTCCAGCCCCACGCCCCGCCCGGTCGGGCCTTCTTGTCCGAGACGGCCACGGACTCCTCCAGGGCCACCTGTCCCTCGGTGTGGGTGAGGGATCCATTGAGGATCGCCTCGTACCCGAGCGAGCAGGAGTCGTAGTACTCGGCCGTCGTCGCGATGTGGATGCGGGACTTCGACACGCCCGCGTCAATCAGCGCGAGGCGGAGCACCTCGTCGTGCGAGGGGCCACAGATCGTGATCTGCGCGAACCGCCTCCAGCGCTCATCCTCGGCCAGCCATCGAGCCACACGCCCGATATCGACCGAGCCCGCAAGCGAGCCACGCGCATCCCAAGGAAGTTCGGCGTGGAAGCCGTCCGGGTGCTTCGTCGCTCCCGCGACGCCCATCACTGTGCCCGAGGCGGAGAATGCCACCCCGAGCGATCGGATGCCATCAGTGGCAGGCGCTTCCGCGTTTCGCCACTGTGAGGCTGTGATGAGGCGACTGACCTTGCCGGTGGTCTCGCTCCATAGGCCGAGCCGGTCCTGGCCGAACTTCTCCACCGAGTAGGTCTCGCACTCGCCCTGCACGACCTCGACGTTCATTCGCGCGTTCCACGCCGGGTTGGCGGACCAGCAGATGTACTCGACCGCCGGAGTCCATCGGCGCGACTTGAGGTCGGGCAAGGCCGCTGCATACTCCGGCGACTCCCGGTCGGCACCCCACTCGCACCACGCCGCCGAGGTCGACTTGCCCTCGATAGCAGCCGCGCGGACGGACTCGAAGACGGTCGAGTCGTCCTCCTCCTGGGGCGCAGTGCCGAGTAGCCACACCTGCGGGTTCGGCATCGCAGACATCGTCGAGTTGATCGAGGTCCATGCGCGAGATCCGAGGATCTGAGCCTCGTCCAGCATCAGGCAGTCAGACGAAAATCCCTTGCCGCCTGCCCCCGAGCGCGCCTTGAACTGGATCGTCGCGCCGTTCGCGAACTTCACAGCCTCGCGGTTCAGAGCTTGCATGATGCCGCCCGGCTTCACGCGCTCCCGCAGCCAGGCGTTCGCCTCGTCCTCGACGATCTCCATGAGCTTCGAGAACGCCTCGCGCGCCGTGTCCTGCTGGTGGGCGCTGATGACGATCTTCTTCTCGCCGAAGAGAAGTGCGCCCGCGAGCGCGCGCGCCACGAGCAGCTGGCTCTTGCCGTTCTGGCGGGGCACCGTCACTCCGACCCGCTTGGCCGCCCAGGTGGCATCACGGCGCTCGCCCATCGCGGCCTTGAGGATCGTCTCCTGCCAGCCGTCCAGGACGATGCCCGCCGTCGCCGAGAGGTCAGCGACGTCCTCCCAGGAGTTAGCCCGAGCGCCCCTGGGCTCGACCAAGACGCGCGGTGGCGCCTCCCCGAGCAGCGCGACGGGCTGCGAGCTCGTCAACCGGATCACCCGCCTTGCCTTCGTCTACCGCCAGCGCGGCGAGGTCGGCGGACACGGCGCGGATCTGGGCGGCGAGAGGAGCCCTTGCCGGCCCCTTCGCCTCGTCCCGGAGTCCGCTCATGAGCAGGTCGAGCGTTTCCTCAAGCACGGCCTTGCGGTCCATCGGCGGACCTCCCGAGCTCTGTGTGTGAAAGTCGCTATGCCTCTAGGGTGCGAGGAACCGGGAGGGGGAGGGGGTGCCCCCCGGGTCTGTCGCGGAGTCGCGTCACCACTCGATTCGAGGCTCGGCTCCTGGGCCGAGGGGTGGGGCGGCCCGCGTCTCTGCTCGTCGTTGTCCGAGCCGCTGGTTGCAGCGCCGGCAGATGACCCGCCCGTTACTGGCGTCGTTCGTTCCGCCGTCGACGACGCGGATGATGTGGTCTGGTTCGGCGCTGTTGGGTTGGCGGCTGACGTCGTAATCGAGCCATACGCCGCACCCTGGGACTGGGCACCGGGTGACTCCGGCTGCTCTTCCTGCGGCAAGGACAGCTTTGCGGAAGCGGAGGTGTGATGTCGTGCCGGTCCGTGAGGTGACCATGGCGTGCCACTGCTCCCCTCCCGGCTTGCGCACTCTCCCGGTGTCCGGGAGACACCCCCGCGGGATGCGACTAGCCTCCCGGGTATGAGCGAGGACGCCCCCCTGTTGGAGATCACATCCCACATCGACGGGAAGAACGCGAAGGTGCGTGTCTATCCGGACCGGGTGGAGTGGGACAAGGTCGGCAAGGTGTCGGGCGCGAAGGTGACGGCCGGGATCATCACGATGGGTGCCTCGTTCGCGGCCACGGGGGCGCGTGGTCGCCGTGGTGCGGGGTCGGACATGTTGTTGATGGACGCGATCCAGGGGGTGACGACGCGTCGTGACACGGTGCTGAACGACGTGGTGGTTCTACATAGTTCGTCTGGTGTGATCGAGATGCGCTGTTCGAAGAAGGAGGCGGCTTCGATGAAGGAGCTGATCCTCGCGGTCAAGCGTGGCGCGTACTCGCAGCCGGTCTCGGCTCAGCCCGCTTCTCCGCCTCCGCCGGTTCAGCCTTCGTGGCCGGCGAACTGGTACCCGGACCCGCAGAATGACCGCCAACTGCGGTACTGGGACGGTTCCCGCTGGACTGAGCACACCCACCCGAAGGGCTAGACGCCCTCGCCCAGTTCGTGGGCGGCAACCTGGCGCCCCACTTCGGCCAGAATGTTCTCAGGGTTGGTGCCGCCCGGGATCCCGTTGACTTGAATGCCCTCACCCTCAACGGCCTGCACCAGGTCGCTGGCGTAGTGGAGCGCTCGGGTGAGCAGGTGAGCCATGGCGACTGCAACGAAGCGCGCATCGCGCGCGTCGAGGTCTGCGAGGAGCAGGTAGCACTCGGTCCAGGCGTTCTCGTTCTCGTCCTGAGTTTGGAGGTTGGTCGCCACTGCGAGGGCCCTGCGAAGTGCTTCGATCGGTTCGATGTCCATGGCGCCGACTGTAGGGCCTGATCGGGTGCGGCGCGGTGTTTTGCCTGCCAGAATCTCGGGATGGATCAGGTGCAGGCCGCGTGGGTGCGGAGTGCGGTGTCGGAGCATCCGGCCGCGAGGAAGTCGTTCGTGGACCCGCTGGTGATGGGCCTCGTGGTGCTTCCCGTGCTGGCAGGTGTGATCGGTTTTGTGGGCTGGCTGGTGCTGACGACTGGCGACGGCGGCCAGTTCCCGATGGTTCTGTTCGGTGTCAGCGGACTGCTAGCCCTCTGGGGGACGATCTCTTTGATCGTTGGTGCCTACCGCCTGCTCTCCGCGGTGCAGGTGCACCTGCGGATCGGGCAGTTCGGCGACTTGCGTTAGTTCGCCCCTACTCGCCGCGGAGGGCGAGGCGCTGTTCGCGGAAGCGGGTGAGCTTGGCATCCCGCTGGTATGCCTCGTCGAGGAACTGGTCGAGGAAGCCGAGCATGTCGGCGATCAGTTCCTCGGGGACGCTGGCCACGAAGTCGCCGTGGGCCATGTCGTTGCCGAGGAAGCGGATCTCGTGCGCGGCTTCTTTGACGCCCTTGCCGATGATCTCTTGGTCGTAGAGGGCGTCGATCTTGGCGAGGATGCCACCGGTCGTGATGCCCTTGTCTTTGGCGGTGGCCTCGACGACGGCTCGTGCCATCGCGGCGGAGGCGCGGTACTGGCCGATGGAGTAGCAGACCCAGGCTTCGGAGGCTGCGGCGGCGATCTGCTCGGGCACGTCAGGGAACTCCTTCCCGTACACGCGCTCCGGGAGCCAGCGGGGAGTGGCGTCCGGGTCGTCGATGTGCCTTCGTGCTGCCACGTAGTCGGACGCGAGCGCGAGGGGCTGCACTGCGATGCTCATCGCGCCACAGTTGTCGCACTTCATTCCGGCGGACCATGAGTCGCGACCGCGCGTGGGCTCATGCATCCGCGTGTGATGAGCGGCTTGGTGGCAGTTCCAGCAGACTCTTGAGGCCATGGCCTGAACCTACCCGTCGGACTGGGTGCGCGTTGTCGAGTCGCGCCCCTCCAGTCCTACTCGCCGCGTCCGTATGCCTGCCGCTGTGCTCGTCGCATCCCGGCGAGGATGGGGGTGAGGTCGGCGTGGTCGGTGAACTGGTGCATGGTCTCGGTGTTGCCGTCGCTGCTGACGATGCAGACGAGCTGCCCGCCGCGGGACCATTGGGTCTCGATGTAGCCGGTGTCGGTGTAGGTGCGTTCGCGAGGCATCACGCCTCTCCTGTCTGCCCTTCACGGGCGTGGGGTCCGGGCTCGCTGTTTTCGGTCCGGAGGTTAGGTGGAAGCGCTACCGTCGGCGGTGTCGGGCGCAACGCCGCGCCCGCGTGAGATTGAGGAGCCGATGATGGCTATAAGTACCTCGCCGTACCACTCGACGGACTTGAGGGACCCGAGGGTCTATCACGACTACAGGGACTGTCCGAATGGGCAGCAGATCAGTCCCGGCAACCGAGCTGCGGGGAAGGGCGGCTTGCCGCGCTGCGGTAGCTGCAAGCGTCTGGACTAGTCGAGCGCGAGCGGGGCCAGGGTGTCGTGGGCGCCTGGCCTCGCTCGCGGCGGGCGACTCGGGTTGGTGACGCGGTCGAGTCGGTGGAGGACCGCCGTCGTGCCGGGGTTCGTGGGCCTGGGGCATGACGAAGGCCCGGGAGCTGTGCTCTCCGGGCCTGGTTTTGGGTGTTGTTCAACACCGTCGCATACAGCGTACCTGACTGGTCAAGGATCTGGCGTGGCTCTAGCCGGCGCGTCGCGCTCCCCACCGCTCAGCGAGGTCGAGCGCTTCTCGGAGTCGGTAGAGGCCGGACTCGGGGTATGCCTCGGGGAGCCTGGGGGGTCGCGACTTGAGCTCTTGCGTCCATGACTGGACGGTCTTGAGTGGGACGGTGTGCCCGAGCACGACGAGGGCGGCGCGGATCTCGGTCTGGGTCATGAGCATCTTCTCGAGCTCGGCGCGGACGTGGTCGCGTTGGGCCTCGAGGGTGGTTTCTCCACGGCAGGCGGGGCAGCTCATGGTGGTTCTGCCGGGGCGGAGGTAGAGCGAGCCGGGGCAGGGGTCGCCGGCGAGGTAGTCCTCGCCGTCCCAGCTCAGCGGGGTTACGACCTTGAGTGGGCAGTCGCCCATGTAGGTGGGGGGCGCGGGGCGTTCGAGCGCTCGCCGGACCTTCTCGCTGTACTCGTGGGCCCAGTCGCAGAAGGCGAGCGCGGTTCGCTCGTCGGCGGTGGTCCAGTGCCCGAAGTGCTCTGCGACCTCGGTGAGCAGGTGGGGCATGACGCTGGTTCGAGGCGCCCATGGCCGGCCGTCGGCGTCGACCGTCTCGTCGCAGAGCACGTGCGCGAGCGAGCGGGTCTCGGTCTCGATCTCGTGCAGCAGGTCGCTGATGTGGATGTCGATGACGAGCGGCTGCTCGTGGCTGCCGCTGGTGCGTCCGGTGAGAGGGCTTCCTCCTTCGCGTCGGAGCCTGGCCTTGAGGTCGGGCCATCGCTGGGCGATGTAGACGAGGTTGTCGCGGGCGTCGAGGTCGTCCTGGACTGTGGTCACGTGTCCTCCTGGCATGACGAAGCCCCCAGGTGGTGGTCCTGGGGGCTTGGGGTTGGGGGTTGGGTTGTGGGGCTAGTCGTCGCCGTGCTGGTAGCTGTCGCGGTCGATGTCACGCCAGGTTTCGATGAGGCCACGGATGGTGAGTCGTGAGCCGTGGCTGGTGACGTGGATGCTGGCGGTGTCGTCGGCCTATTCGGTGAGGGTGGTGGTTTCGGTGAGGACGATCCAGGCTCCGGGGGTGTCACCGGCGCATTCGTCGGCGATGTGTGCGGCGATGGCTTCGGCGAGTGCGGCCTTGGTGTCGGCGCTCACGTCTCGTCCCGATCGATGACGTGCCCGCAGTCGGCGCAGACGAGCCGGATGGGGTCGCAGGGGGGTGGCGTCGCTGACCGTCTGCCTGTGGTCGCAGGCGGGCGGCTCGTAGGTGCCGAAGGCACGCAGGAGCCCGCCCTTCGGGAAGGCGGACGCGGGTATCACGGGGCAACCGTCCGTCAGTCGCGGCCAGTCCTCGGCGTCGCGCCGGGGCACCTCCACGGGTCCGCCGCTCGCGTATCGCGGCGGCTCGTAGGTGCCGAAGGCGGGCGCGGTGAGCCTCGCGAAGCCGCTTCGAATTGCGTCTGCGATCTCCTGCATGGTGAGGGTCTCGCGCTGAGTCGGGACGTCGGGTGTGCGCCAGTAGGTGACGCTCTCGACGGTGCAGCCGGTCTCTCCGCACGGGTGGATGTGCGAGTGCGGCAGGGTGACCTCGGTGAGCCCGAGCGCCTCCACGATCTTCTCGGCGACATGCTCGGCGTGCCTGTGCGCGGCGGCCCGACGGGTGCCGGGGATGAGCCCGTTGTCTCCGCAGGCGCACTCCCAGCGGGAGCCGCCCGCCGTGCCGCCACCGATGCTGGCTGGCTGGTGCGCGTAGACCGCGCTGGCGATGGTGTCGATGGTCATGCGGTCCTCCTGGTGATGCTCGTGAAGCTGGGTCGGAGTGCCGTCCCGGTCCCCCAGCAGCGGGGGCACACGACCGGGTAGCCGGTCGGGTAGATCGCGCCGACGCCCCGGCACTTGGGGCATGTGATCCGGGGCGGCCAGGCGAGCGCGGGCATCACGCACCCCCGAGCTGCTTCGTGCGAATCGCCTCGTGCCGGTCGGCGTCGGGCCAGCCGGCGATGGGCGTGTGCTCCCCGCCGTGACCCTTATCCCTGCGGCACAGGTGGATGCTGCACTCGGCCACGAAGTCCTCGTCGGGGTAGAGCGACTCGTCGAGGAGGTTCTCGGGCACGTTGTGTCCGGCGGCGACATGCTCACGTAGGTGGGCGACGATCTCGGCGGCGGAGTGGAAGTCCCACTGGTCGCTGAGGATGCAGCCACAGCATGCGACGTAGCCGGCGATGTCGCCGTACACGTACACGTCGGAGCTGGGGCCGAAGCGTGCGTAACTCACGACGCCTCCCCGAGCACGCGGCGGGCGACGGCGGTGGCGGACATCTCGGCGGCGGTGATCCGTGCCGTGACGCCGCGCCGCTCGATGCCGGTGGCGGTGTCGTCGAGGTGGCCCGCCAGCGCGAGCGCCACGCCGGGCCCCATCGCGGCGATCAGGGTGGCGTCGGTGACGGTGAGCATCACCTCGTCGCAGACCACGAAGCCGCCTTCGCTCGTGACCCCGGATGCGTGCGGGACGTGGTCGAGGCTGGGGTCTCCGGTCGACCCGTCGCACAGCAGTGCGTGCCACGGCCCGGGTGCCGCGGCGTCGGCCATGTCCCGGAGCTTGGTCGCGGCCCTGCGCAGGGTGTCGATGTGGGTGCTCACTGGTCGGCTCCGATCGCGTCGAGGCAGGTGATGATCTCGTAGGCGGTCGCCCACGCGCGCATCGGGTGGGTGTTGGCCTCCGGGAGGAGGCCGACGACGGCGCGGAGCCGGGTCAGGTCCATTCCGGGTCGCCACCCGTGGTCGACGTCGGCTGTGGTGGCCTGGATGCAGCCGATCACCTCGGCGCGGTCGAGGATCAGCCACTTGTCGCCCTGCCCGGGTGTGAGGGTGAGGCCGCGGCGCTCGGCCAGGTCGAGGTAGATCGGGGAGATGCCACGGCCCGGGTCGACCTCGCCGGGCTGGAGCCACGTCGTGACCCGCTCTGCGACACCGCCGGGGGCTGTCACCCACTCCTGGAGTCGGCCCGGCGCTCCGGTGAGCCGGTCGGCGCGGACGAGGATGTAGCGGTCGGTCACCCACTCCACGCCGTCCACCTCGAGGCGGACGAGCAGGCCGGCGTCGGGGACGCAGGAGTCGCAGCAGTCCAGCTCGCCGACGCCCTCCCATGCGGTCGTGTAGGGGGCGAGGTCGGCGAAGTCGATCATCCGGGGCTCGATGGTCTCGGGTGTGCTGCTCATGGGTGTCTCCTAGGTGGCGTCGGGGTGGTGGGTGCAGGAAGGGGCCGCACCTGGTGTGGTGCGGCCCCTCGAGGTTGGTGGCTCAAAACGGGGGTTCTGAGTTGTCGTAGCCGCCGGCCGCGGCCTGGCTGGTGCCGCCGCCCTGCCACGGGTCGGCCTGGGACGTGCTGCGGTGGCCCTGGGGCCAGCCGTCGCGGGGCTTGGCGATACCGAGCTGGTCGGCGCGAACGTCGAGGCTGGTGCGCTTCTCGCCGTTGTGCTCGTACTCGCGGACGGTCAGCGGCCCGGTGACCTTGACCCGCATGCCCTTCGTGAGCAGCTCGGCGTGCATCTCGCCGGGGCGGCCCCAGGACGAGATCCGGTACCAGACGGTCGGCCCGGTGTCCTCCCACTCCCCGGCGGCGTTGCGCCTCTGGGGGGTGACGGGGATGGAGAACTCGCACACGGCGTCACCGGACGGGGTGAACTTCAGCGTCGAGTCCTGGGCGACGAAGCCCTCGATCGTGATGGTGGCGGATGCCATGGTCTAGCTCCATTTCTCGTGCGCACCGGACGGGGTCCAGGTGCCTGATGTGGTGTCGTCGGAGACCCAGGGCCATCCCGACGTGGTGCCTCGGCGGAGGCGGGCCGGCCAGCTGCGTTCGTCTCGGTCGCCTCGCCATCGGACGAGGTCGACCGCGGCGGGATCTCCGGAGACGGCGCGCAGACCCATACCGAACTCGGGCCAGCCGAGCAGGGCGGCGGACCCGCGTGGGCGGAGGTTGCGCTCCCCGTCGCCGGTCTGGGCGTGGCCGGCATGGGCCTCCATGACGAGCGCCAGACCCCGGGCTCTGAGGGAGTCCAGGGCGTCGATGAGGGGTGCGGCGTCGTCGTCGGAGGTGATGGCGCGGGGGACGAGCTTGTACAGCGGCCCGATCGCGAGCATCTGCGGATCGTGCTCGTCGACGAGTCGATGCACGGCCGAGAGGTCCCGGTCGGTGGTGATGTCGAGCCGGGCGACGCACGCGATGTGCACGGTGTCGGCCGGGTCGACACTTCCGCGGCGTGCGGCGTGCCGGGCGATGTAGCCCGCCTTGCGCCGCCACTGCTTCTCGCTGTTCTCGGCGTCGACCACGAGGCAGCGGACGGGCTCGATCTGCTCGAAGGTCACCGGGTGCACCCCGGCTGCGGACGCGAGGACGATCTGCCTCACCCAGGTACTTTTCCCAGCGCCCTCACCGCCGGTCAGGACGAGCCGGTCGCGCCGCTCCAGCAGTCCGGGGATCAGCCAGTCGTACTCGTCGCTGCCCTCCAGCAGGTGCCCGAGCGTGGGTGCCTGGAGTCCGCCCGTGGGTTTCGTCGACACCCCAGCCATGACCTCGCGTGCGGCGGTCATGGCCTGGGTGGCGTCGATCTCGGACGAGCCGATCTGTGCGAGCCGCTGCCCCGCGACGACCAGGCGCCGCTTGGTGGCGGCGTCGGCCACGATCTGCGCGTAGTAGTCCGCGTTGGCTGCGGTGGGGGTGCTGGCGAAGATCTGGTGTACCCGCTCGTGAGGTAGTCCCCGGATGCCCTCGGCGGCCGCCCGGTCCACGAACGTGATCGGGTCGATCTTGTCGCCAGCCGCGCGCATCTGCTGGAGCAGTGCGTAGCCGCGACCGAGCGCGACGTCTTGGAAGTCGTCGGCTGTGATGTGGTCGGCGACGAGCGCGAGACTGCCCGGGCTGAGGAGCGCCGCCCCGATGACCGCAGCCTCGGCCTCGGCGCTCACCGTGCGTCGCTCGGGTCGGGCGGAGCGAGCGCCCGGAGTCCCTGGGTCGCGAGGCTGGCGGCGACGTCGGGGTAGGCGCCGCCGATGACAGCCTCGTGGTACTCCGCCCGCCATGCTCGCTCCTGGTCGGCGGTGAGCCCGCCCGGGGGGTCGATCTGCTGGGCGCGACGGGCGCGGTCCGACTCCAGCACCCCCCACCGGCGAGCCTCCCGGATGCCGGCGATCACGTCGCCTGGGGTGACCCATCGCTCGCGGCTGGTGCGGGCGCGGACCATGTCCCGGACGACCTGCTGGGCGTCCTGGTATGCGACGTCGTGGAGGGCGTCGGCCCACACGGCCGCCTGGCCCTCCATCGCGCCGACGAGTCCGGCGCGGTTGAGGTAGGCGACGACCTTGGCGGCTTCGATGCGGTTCATGAGGTGATCTCCTTCGGCTGGTCGTGCTCGCGCTGGGCGTCCCACGCGATCGCGGCGTCCATCTCGCGGCGGAGGATGTCGGCCTGACGGTCCGAGGGGCGCCGCCCGCGAGCGCTGTCCCGGGCGGCGTACTCGGCGGCCTTGGTGAGCCAGGAACGGAAGGCGGCATTCCAGTCCCGGGCGCGTCGGTCGTTGGTGGCGGCGTGGTTCCGAAACGCCTCCGCCGTGGCGTCGAGGTCGAGACCCAGCTCGGCGGCCCGTCTCCTGTGTCCCTCGTCTGGCGTCCAGTCGTCCGGGAGGGGCCGCTCAGGCTTCCGGCGAGGAGAAACAGTTACTCCGTTAGGAGTAACCGGGCCGGGACGGGACGGGACGGGGTTCCCGTTTGCTTCAAGCCCAGGTGAAGCATTTGCTTCACGCCTGCTTCGCCCGGAGGCGAGCCCGCCCTTGCGCCCAGCCTCGGCGCGGAGGGCTCGTTTCGCCCGCACTTCCGCCGATGTGGGCTGAAACTCGGCCCACCCGTGGAACTCGAAGCCGCCCTCGATCTCGCGCCACAATCCGGAGTGGACCAGAGCTCTGGCGTGACCCAGACTGTGGCCGAGTATGCGCAGAGTTGCGTACGGAACGCGCCCATCTTGCTCCTGATGTGCGCTCCAACTGCCCGCGGTGACCCACAGTCCGCGCGCCGCCGGTGGGGTCGCGAGCCACTTCGGGTGCGACCAGAGCCGGTCGTCGACCTTGAACCAGGTCACGGCATCTCCTCCTCGGTGTCGAGTAGTCGGGTGAGGGTGATGTCCTCGGCGGTCGCGCCCCGTAGGACGTGCTCGACCTCGCCGAGGACGGTGGGTAGGTGTCGGCCCTGGCTGGAGCCGATGATGGACAGGGCGACGTCGATGCGCCGCTGGGGTGGGTAGGGGGTCACCACTGGGACACCTCGTGTCGATGCTGTGCCGCGTCGGGGTCGGTCCCGATGCGCGCGAGGATCGCCTTGGCGTCGGCGATGGTCCGCGCCATCTCCGCGCGAGCCTCGCGCTGCCTGCGCATGCGCTGGACGGCGAGGGCCTCCCGTGTCTCTCGTAGAGCTGCGGCGTGGCCCTCGCTGTAGCCGCGTGCGTAGGCGTCCTCGGCGCACTCCCGGTAGACCGCGCTCATCCGACCGTCGCCTCCTCTCGCACGATCTGGTCCCACAGTCGGAGCGCGTCCTCGGGTGTGATGCCGAGTCGCCTGATCGCGTCGTCCCAGGAGTACTCCAGGAGGGCCTCGCGGAGCCGGTCGAGGTCCACGTCGGGGGCGTCGTGGCCGGGGAACACGGGTGGTTGCCAGGTGCCGGGCCGGTGCTGGGTGACGTGTCGGCGGTAGACGCGGGTGTCGCCGACGATCCACACCTCGACGTAGGGCTGTCCCTCCCGGCCGGTGATGACGCCGTGCCACTCCTTCCCCTGGCTGGTCCAGGTGATGATGTCGCCGACATGAATCTCGTCCGGGTGACGGTCGCGGGTGCCCATCGGCTGGCCGTGATGCGGGGTCGGTGGGGTCCTCACGCGGTGAGTCCTTCCATGAGTGAGGGCTGTGTATTGACGCGTGTATTGACATCATGCATGATGGGGGGATGGATGCGATGACCGACAACGAACTCCTCACCTACGCCGCCGACACCGCCGTCGACGAGGCCTGGTTCCTGGGCCGACACGGCACCCCCGCCGCCTCGTGGATTGCCGAGACGTGTGAGGCGTGGACCCGACTCAAGGCCCGTGCCGCCCGCATCGAGCGTGAGATGCACAGGCGCGGGCTGGTCCTCGCATGAGGACCACGCACACCCCGCCCCGGTCCATCCGCGTCCCCGACGAGGTGTGGGACGCGGCCAAGGCCGAGGCTGAGCGGCGCGGGGAGACCGTGACCGACGCCGTGCTGCGGTTCCTGCGCCGCTACAGCAAGACCCCACGCTGACGACGCTCATGCGGTCAGTCCTTCCAGGTCGAGCCCGGGCTGCGCGAGCCGGGTGCGTAGGGACATGTCGAGGTAGTCGGCGTTGAGGTCGATCCCGACGTAGGGGTGGCCGTGCTTCGCGGCAGCGAGACCGGTGGTGCCCGACCCGGAGAACGGGTCGAGCACGGTGCCGCCGGGCTTGCAGCCGGCGAGGATGCACCGCTCAGCGAGCGCGGGCGGCATGGTCGCGAAGTGCGCGCCGGGGAACGGCTGCGTCGCGATCGTCCACACGTCGCCAGGGTTGCGGCCACGCGAGGGCGTCGCGAAGTCGCTGTCGCCCTGTGCGTGCCCGGGATTGAGCCCGCGTCGGGGCGGCGCTCCGGAGGCAGAGCGCTCGCTCCAGGTGCGTCCGGGGCGGTGCTGCGGCTTCTGCCCGGGCACGCCCTGCTCGTCGCGATCCCACGTGAGGGCTCCGTCGCGGGTCGACGTCACGGGCTCCCGAATCGCGTCGAGGTCGAAGAAGTAGCGGGGCGACTTCGTCAAGAGGAACACGTGCTCGTGCCGAGTCGAGAGCCGGTCGGTCACGCTCTCGGGCATCGCGTTCGGCTTGGCCCAGATGATGTCGTTGCGGAGGACCCAGCCGTCGTCCTGGAGCGCGAGCGCGACCCGCCACGGGATGCCCAGCATCCCCTTGCGCTGTCCCCACGGTTGGCCCGGCCTGTCGAGTGCGCGTGCGGGTGGGCGACGCGCCTCGTTCTTCAGGTCCGGACTCGTCGGGGAGCCCTTGCCGGAGTAGTAGGAGTCCCCGAGGTTGAGCCAGAGGGTGCCGTCGTCGGCGAGCACGCGGCGCGCCTCGCGCAGGGCCGCGACGAGCGCCTCGACGTACTCCGCTGGCGATTCCTCGGCCCCGAGCTGACCCTCGACGCCGTAGTCCCGCAGCTTGTAGTACGGCGGCGACGTGACGATGCAGTCCACCGAGCCGGCGTCGAGGCCGCGCAGCACGCCGAGAGCATCCCCGTGCCACAGCGTCACACCGGGGTCGGAGTAGTAGGGGGTCACGGCGCCTCCAGGGGTGTGAGTTCGAGGGCGACGAGGTGGTCGCCGGGGATGGTGAGGTTGGGGCCGCGGTCGAAGGTCTCGGGGCGCACGTAGCGAGGCCCGTCGCCCTGGAGCCACCCGCCCTCCACGAGTCCGTCGAGAAGGGCCTTGGTGGTCGGGTGTGCGTTTGCGGCGTCCCCGTGCTGCCAGCCGACGCCCTTGGGGTAGTGGATGGTCCAGACGGCGTGCACGCGCGCGTCGATGGGCTCCATGTCGATCTCGGCTGCGGCGTCGATCGCGATCTGGTGCAGCGCTCGCACGATCCGGCCGCGGTGGCCGACGTTGAGCACCGGCCGATTCGAGGACAGCCACAGCCGCTTCGGGACGGTGAGCGCGAGGGTGGTCATGCGGCCGCGTCCCGGAGCGTGTCGAGGATGCCGAGCGTGTCCAGGACGTCGGCGAGGTGCTCGCGGGGGACGTGCGCGGCGGCCTGGATCGCGGCGAGTCGGATCGCGACGGGCGGCACGTCCGGGACCGTGGAGTCGTAGGCGCGGGCGGGGGCCGTGGTCTGCGTCTTGAGGTGCGACTGGCGGAGCTGGAACGCCCCGAAGGTGCCGGAGCGCTCGCGTGCCGGGATCTTGTGCAGGCAGGCGCGGCACAGGCCGGTCTTGCCTCCGCAGCAGACGGTCCCGCATGAGGTGCAGGGCTGGTGGCGGTTCGCGACCATGGCCCCTCCTTCCGGGTACGCGAGAGCCCCGCCGACCTGGTGGTGGGCGGGGCTCTCGGGGTGGGTGGTCAGGCGGGCGGCTCGGGCGGCCAGTCGGTGTCGTCGCTGGCGGTGGGCAGGGCGTTGAGGTCGCTCTCGAGCTGGTCGATGAGGCGGGATGCTTCGTCGCGGGTGAGGTCGGACCGGGAGGGGACGTCGCGGCCGGCGACCTCGGAGACGTACTGGAGCGCGAGGGTCCGGTCGGTCATGCCGAGGTCGCGCATCGCCGCACCGATCTTGCGGATCTGCGCGTCCGTCACGCGGGCAGGCTCCGACGGCTCGGGGTCCGACTCGGGCCCGAGCTCGGACCTGAGGTCGTCGGACGGGAGGTCCGGCTCGGGCGGCTGGGGCCGGTCGCGGTTCACGCGGGACCGGGCGCGGTTCACGCGGGACCGGGCGGCGGACTCCCGGGTGACCGTGGTCGTCGCGGGCTGCTCCAGCTCCAAGTCCTCCACCGAGTACGGCACGCCGGCCAGGACGTCGGCCGCGATCCGACGGGCGACCTCCGCCGCCGCCTTCGCGTAGAGCATCTCGACCGGGTTCGTCTTGTACTTCGCATTGCCGGTGTAGCCCGCCTTGGTGGCCCGCTGGATGGTCCACTCGGCGCGCTCGACGTGCTCGGACCCGCGCCGCTGGCCGCAGACCGTGACGGCCTGGTCGCTGGCGGACTCGGTCCAGATCTGGTGGCCGTGAGACAGGGCGAGAGCGACCATCGTCCGCGCGTACAGGGCGGGGGTGCCGTGGACGACGTAGATGGACCGCAGCGACGCGATCGGGGACAGGCCCAGCTCGTCGCCCATGAGGATCGCGGCGGTCGCATTTCCGACGTCGGTCATGCCCTTGGGTACGAACGCGGTCTGAGAGAGGGCGCGGGCGAGTTGGTTCGCGGCCTGGCCCGCCTCTGCCCAGGAGATGAGTCGCCGCCCAGTCGGGTCGGATGGGGCGAGCGTGGCGATCTCCGTCCGCGCCGGGTTGTAGGGGGTGAGGTCCGTCATGCTGTCTGCTCCATCTCCATCGGGTCGCCGACGAGGTTCTTGAGCCAGTCGGTGCGGCTGGCGAGGTAGTGGACGTGCTGGAAGACACGGAACGCCTCGGCGTGGTCGCCGAGGTCGTACAGGGCTGAGCCCTGGGCGGTGATGTGGACGACGCCGATGTGGTCGATCTGGGGGAGGGGCTGCTCCTGACCGGCGAGTCCGTAGAACTCCGCGCCCGCGTAGGCGGCGGTCTGGAGCGCGGTCTCCCCGTAGACGCCGCTGGACGTCTTCCAGTCCAGGAGTGCGGTCTGCTCGGCCCAGGGGCCGCGGCCGAACCGCACGACGGCGTCGAGGGTGCCGGCGTACCAGAGGGCGCGGTGCCCGACGGGCTGCTCGGTGATGATGGGCTCGACGGCCCACTCGTCGAGCCAGTGGGCGTACCCCTCGACGTGCGCGAGGAGGTGGTCGGGCACCTCGACCTCGGCCCCGTTGATGATCTGCTCGGCGAGGGCGTGGACATCGGTGCCGCGCACGGCGGCCTCGTCGCGCTTCTGCCATGGGACGGCCTTGAGGGCGGCGATCGCGGGCGCCTCGCCCATCTCCCAGAGCGCGCGGACGCCGTCGGGATTCTGGACCACGTACTCCGCGACGGACTTCGCAGCCCAGTAGGGCAGTGCTGGCTTCGGGATGCCCTTCCCGATGATCGTGGTCACCCCCGGGACCGGCTTGCCGTCGAGCCAGTAGCGGTGTGCCGACTCGGAGAAGCGGAGTCCGGACGGCCTCGGCTTGGGACCGCTCACGCCGCGACCTCCCCGTGGGGGGCGAGCCAGCGGGGCCGTCCGATGAACGTCACGAGGACGTACCCGCGACCGACCGGCTTGGCGGGGTCCCAGGGCTCGGCGACGGTGAGGTCTCCCTCGGCGACGCGACGCAGCGGCATCCGCCAGTGCGTGAGTCCGCGCCGCTTGATGGTGTGGCGGGCGAACTGCACGCCCTCGGCGGCGGTGGGGACGTGCAGGCCGGTGTACAGCTCGATGCCGTAGCCGCGGGCGATGTCCTCGCGCCGCTCGACGTCGTCGCTGCCGGCGAGCCCGACCCAGTACTGGGTGCCGTCGCTGGTGCGACGCGGGTACGCCTCGCCGGGGTCGAGCGTGGGGATGCGCGACCCGGTCAGGGTCAGCACCTCGACGCCCGCCGTGAGGATCTGGGTGGTCGACGCGGGCGTGATCGGGTTGGTGAAGATCGTGCGGGTCAGACCGTCGAGGACGGCCCGCTCGGTGCTGCTGGTCATGTCTGTCTCCGGGTATGCGAAGGGCCCGGCACCGTGGTGGTGTCGGGCCCCTTGGTTGGGGTGTGGTGGTGGGTCAGGGTGTGGCGATCCCGCGGTTGACGAGGTCAGCCACGGTCCTCTCCCTTCTCGATCTGGTCGGCGCGATCCCGGAGCCAGTCCGCGTGGTGGCGGGGGTCGTAGCAGTCGAGGGGGACCGCGTCCGCCGCCTCCCGCAGAGCCCTCGCGGCCACCTCGCGGTCGTGAGCGGAGAGTCCTCGGCGTACCTCGGCCTCGGTGAGTTCGCGCCAGAAGTTGTCCCCCAGGTGCGTCATCCCGGCGACGATCTCGTCCGTCGTCGGGGTGTACGGCTCAGCCACAGTCGGCCTCCTCCACGGTGAAACCGAGTGCTTCGATGATCTCGCGAACGTTGTCGCGGATGGCCCACCGGTACTCGTCGTCACGCACCCCGGTGGGCGAGCCACCAAGCGCTTCGTTTGTTGGCCAGTCCTCGCCTGGTTCCAGTCCTGCATGTGCGCGGGCGGCAGACTCGAACTGCTCGGCCGTGATGGTGACCGTGCGCGGGGGTGTCGCTTCCGGTTTGAACACGGCCTCAAGAGCGGCGAGGGCGACGTCGAGTGCATCCTCGACCCGCCGGTGGGTACCGTCGATCCTCATGTCGCGGGGCCAGTACCTGCGCCCCTCACCTACCGCCTCGACGGCCTCCACGAGCGACCGGAGCGCGTCCCGAAGATACGCCACCCGCTGCTCGGCCGTGACCGTGCGCGGCCCGGTGAGGTAGCCCCGGGCGGCGAGGAAGCGGACGAGGACCTCCGGCGCCGCCTCGACCCGCTGCGGCACCCCGTCGATGACGTGCGACGACTCGATCGACGCGTCGAAGACCTCGTCATCCCATGCAGCATCGAGGATCGCGTCGACACGGGATGCCTCGTCACGCAGTGCCCGCGCCGCCTCCTCGATCACGTCCCCCGACGCGACCGGCGAGACGGTGACCTCGATCCAGCAGTCGCCGAGCGGGGTGTGCTCGTCGGGCCTGGCGATCATGTCGCCGTCACGGGTGGACAGCCAGTAGCGGGTCATCGGGGCCACCTCTCGGTGATGGGGTTGTCGTCGGAGTCGAGGATCACGGCGGCGTGGGGGCCGTCGTGTCCGGCGGGCAGGTGGCAGGTCGGGGCCTGCTCGACCTGCGCGCCGACGCGGATCGGGGCGCGTCGCTGGCCGCATCGTGGGGTCACGTCGTGAGTCCTTCCAGGTTGAAGCCCACCTCGATGGGCTTGGTGAGGCGCGCGGCGGTGGCCTCGCACTGCTCCTCGCGCGCCTCGATCAGGACAGCGCGGCGACCAAGATGCCGTGCCGCAATCCCGGTAGACCCGGACCCGGCGAACGGGTCCAGCACGCTCCCGCCCTCGGGGACGCTGTACTGGATCAGGGGCGTGAGCACACCGAGCGGCTTCTGCGTGGGGTTGAGGCGCCCACGCTTAGGCTCGCTCTTCGCCTCGATCACCGAGGTCATCCAGCGGGTGCCGTCATCCACCCACGGTCGGAATGGCTTGAAGTGCCGGTCGAACACGCCGTCACCGCCAGGACCGCCATCATCACCGGGGCGTGCTCGCGTGCCGGACGGGGCACCAGTTCGGCTCACCTTTGGCAGCGCGCGATGCTGCCCCGGCCACGATCCGCGATACCAGTGGACGGCGTTCTCGTGCCTTCGCAGGAACCGGTCGGTGATCATCGACGTCGCAGCGTTCTTTAGCCAAACGATTTCCTGCCCGAACCGCCACCCGTCGAACTCGTCGGCCCGGGCGAGGATCATGCGCATCGTGCCGAAGCACCACAGCGTGTCCGTGTGTTCGGCGACGGCATCGGGCCACCCGGTGGGCCACCGGTCCCACGCCAAGTTGGTAGTGCCGTACGGCGGGTCTGTGATGCACGCGTCGAACCGGCCGAGCTCGGGCAGCACGTCGAACATCGACCCGTGGTAGAGCGTCACCAGGTCGTCGGCGTAGTAGGGGGTCACGACGCACCCCCTTGGCCGTACTCGCTGGCGATCCGGGCGGCGCGGCGGAGTCCGGCCTCCCAGAACATTCGGTCGTAGTCGGTCGGGTCGCCCTCCCATCCGGCCTGGTGGTAGGCCTCGACGCTGGCCCGCCACTCGTCGTCGCCCATCGCCTCGATGGCCTGAGTGATGCCCTCCCGCTCGGCGGCGACGGCCTCGGCTACGAGGCGTGGGTCGTGACGGAGGATCGCCGCGAGACGCCGCGCCTCCGGCACCAGCGATCCGACGTCGATCCCGTTGTCGTCCGCGCGGTCCTCGGCGAGGGCGTTTGTGAGCGCCTGAACCAGCGGCGGCAGCGCCTCCAGCTCGGCCAGGGTCGTGATCTGCTCGCTCATGCGTTGAGTCCTTCCAGGTCGAACGGGGTGTCGCCGTCGATGGGCTGCGGTCCGGTCGGCTCGGGGGTCGGCTCGGGCGCGGGTGTGTTCTCTCGCATCCACGCGTCCCACTCGTCAGAGAGGTCGTAGTGACACAGGGCGTCCCGGATGTCCTCGGCCGTGACGCGGCCGTACTCGACCTCGCGGTCCAGGCTCTCCACGGCGCGGTCGAGCGCGTCGCTGACGGCCATGGAGGCTCGCGACTGGCGCTGCTCTGCCTCGGTCGGGTTGTCGACCCGAGCCCTGTGTGACGACGGGCCGTCACCGAACGTGGATGAGAGGTGCGCGTTCATCTCGGCCCGGTCCGCGAACGTCGCGGGGCAGTCCAGGCAGTGCGCGTACTGCTCGCCGCTCATCGGTCGAACACCCCCGCTGCGACTGCACGGAGCGCGGCCCGCTCGGACTGTCGCATCGGCTCGAAGTCCGACGTGCCCAGGAGCTCCTGGGCGGTCGTCTCGCTGACCTCGATGTTGTCCACGATGGACCAGCCGTCCTCGTTGAGGACGTCGACCGTGTAGCAGCGGCGGACCGACTCGTCAGCGCAGTCGTGGACGAATCGCGGGAGTGCGTCGATCGACGCCTGCCGCTCCTCGGCAGTGTCGAAGATCGCGCCGCCGAGGGTGAAGAACTCGTTCTCGTCGTGGTTCGCCTCCGTGATCTGGAGGCCGTAGCCAGTCATCGGGTCACCGGCTCTCCGTCAGCCACGATCCGCGCGGGGGTCCAGGCCGTGATGTGCTCGGGGCTGTGACTGCGGTGGCCACGGACGTTCCTCGGCGTGTTCCAGATGCCGCAGTCGTTCAGGATCGCCGTGCGGCCCTCGATGCCCCGGATCGTCGCGTCCACGATCATGGACCCCGGCTCGGTCGGCAGGGTCGGGGCGGGACGGTCGAGCAGGTAGACGATCAGGTCGGCGCGGACGACGGTGCGGCCCGCCAGCTGTCGGAGCGTGTAGGGGCCGATGGCGCGGCAGCTCGGCGAGCGCAGGGTGCCGTCGCCGTCGATCCCCGCCACGACGCCGGTCCTGCTAGGGGTCACGTCGTCCTCGGTCCACTCGACGCGCACGGTGTCACCCACGCGCACCTCGGACAGGGGGATGACGCGGGGCAGGGTGGTGCTGGTCTCGTCGCGGCACATAGCGCAGCCGCCAGCGCATTCGTGGTTCACGGGGTCTCTCCTTCGGTCGTGGTGGTCTCGGGGGTGGGGGCGAGCAGTGCCCGCATGTCGCGATCGAAGCGCCAGACGTCCTCCGGCTCGATGCCCTCGCCCGCCTCGCTGGTCTCGGGGTCGAAGTAGCGGGCGTGGACCGACCGCACGGCGTCGAGGCGGGCGGCGAGGGCGTCGTTCTCGCGCTGGGTCGTTTCGAGGTCGACGTCGCCGTCTCCATCGCGCTGCGCCCGCAGTCGCTCGACCTCGGCGTCACGCTCGGCGAGCAGGTCCAGGAGGGCCGGGACGTCCTCCAGGGAGCGGACGACCTCCAGCGGTATCCACGCCTCGATCGCCCCCCTGCCTCGCGTGTGGCGGTCGCGGATCGCGGCGATCTGGTCAGGCGTCATCGTCCCTGCTCCTCTCGTAGTCGTCGTCGGGGTCACTCATGTCGGTCTCGTGCTCGGTGCCGCAGTCGGGACACGTCCACACGGCGTGCGTGTCCCGGGGGCCGCCGACCAGCTCGGCCTCGGTGTCGTCGTCGTAGCCGCACGGGCAGCCGAGACAGACGGTCGCGAGAGTTCTCATCCCGACACCGCCCATAGCAAGGTCAGGACGACGATCACGGCGAGGACACCCCGCGCGATCCACGTCCACGGGTCCGGGTCGGGCTCACGTGGCGGGGTCACCGGACACCGTCCTCGGCCCGGAGGTCCGCGACGACGGCGAGGACCCGGTTCACCAGCACCCCGAGCGCGCCGGCCGTGTAGGTCTCAGCGCCGTCGGCGATCAGCCGCAGCGCCGCGCCGTCGAGGTCAGACCCCTCCCACCCCGCGAGCGCCCGGCGGATCTCCACGACGTCGTCCGCCCCGTCTAGGACGCTGGCCTTGCGGGGGCTCATCGGGCACCACCAGGGAGGTGTCGGGCGAGACGGTCGGCGTAGGCGACTGCCTCCGTGTGCGTGCCGGCCTCGGCTAGGGGGCTCAGGCCGAGGTTGGTGCGCCAGTACACGACCCACGGAAAGCCGGGGGTGCCGGGGCGGCGGCGGACGACGACGGTCGGGCTGTTCATGCTGCCTCGATCGGGTCGCCGTCGAGGGTGACCTCCCGCAGCACGGTCACCCTGGGGGCCTTGCACTTCGTGTCGTCGATCGGTCGCAGGTCGGCGACGGGGACGGTGACCTCGAGGAACCTCGTGGCGTCCATGTAGTGGTCGCGGGCCATGACAGGGGTGGGGCAGGCGTGCAGCCCACCACCGCACTGGTTGTCGTCGCGCCACCGGGGGTCGGTGATCGTCTCGCCGATCGGGTACTGCGTCAGCGTGTACTGGTGGCCGGCGCAGAGGTCGTCGTCGACGGCCTTGTAGAGGTGGACGAGCCCGTCGGAGTCGGAGCCGCGGGTGTGCAGGTCGACCCAGGTCGCCGGGTCGTACTCGTCGATGCCGGTCAGGTCGATGAGGTGACCGCCGGACACCGTGGCGCGCTGCGAGTGGACGTGGATCGCCGTGTGGCTGCCGCCGGTCGCGGTGGAGCGGTCGCGGGCGTGGGCCGTGGCGAACGCCCGCAGCTCGGCGCTGGAGGAGTCCCACAGCACGGCGCGGGAGGAGCCCCACAGCACGGCGCTGGAGGAGCCCCGCAGCACGGCGCTGGAGGAGCCCCGCAGCACGGCGCTGGAGGAGTCCCACAGCTCGGCGCGGGAGGAGCCCCGCAGCACGGCGCTGGAGGAGTCCCACAGCTCGGCGCGGGAGGAGCCCCGCAGCTCGGCGCTGGAGGAGCCCCACAGCTCGGCGCTGGAGGAGTCCCGCAGCTCGGCGCTGGAGGAGTCCCACAGCACGGCGCTGGAGGAGCCCCGCAGCACGGCGCGGGAGGAGCCCCGCAGCACGGCGCGGGAGGAGCCCCGCAGCTCGGCGCTGGAGGAGTCCCACAGCACGGCGCTGGAGGAGCCCCGCAGCACGGCGCGGGAGGAGCCCCGCAGCACGGCGCGGGAGGAGCCCGTGTCGTCGATGCGGATGACGACGCCCGCGGGGGAGTCGATGTAGACCGTGACGTAGTCGTCGTGGTGCGCCTTGATCGCGGCGTCCCACTCGGCCTGGCTCGTGACGGTGATGGGGGTCATGATGTGGTCCTGTCGATGTGGTGGGCGAGCGTGGTGCCCGCGGGGATGGTGGGGGTCAGGGGGGCGGCGATGGATGCCGCGGTGGCGCGTCGGGGAGGCAGCAGTCGACGGCGTCGGATGCACGCCCAGGCGGCGAGGTCAGCCCGGTGCAGGTGTCCGCACCGTCGCATCGTCAGTGGGGCCAGCCCGTAGCGGCCCGACCCCCACCCCCACACGACCAGCGCCACACCCACGGCCAGCACTAGCGGGTTCACGGCACGACCCCCGTCCACGCGGCACCAGCGACCATCGCCGACAGCACCAGCAGCACCAGGACAGACCCCCACACCGTCTCCACCACCACGTCCCAGCGGGACCGGGAACGGCGGGGGCGGGGGGTGCGGCGGGTCATGCCGCGTCCCGGTGAGCAAGGTGGTCCGCGAGCGCGTACACCTGCACGGCATCCATCGCGTCCTCGTGCCGCTCGTGCGTCTCGATGTACTGCCCGTGCGGACCCCAGATGTCAGCCCGACCGAACGCGACCAGCACCGCCCAACGGCCCGTACCGCCCCGCTCCGACACCCGCTCACCCAGCCGGCGAGACGGACGGACGGTCGGGCGGCCACACGACGGGCACGGCGGGCGGGTCATGCGTCCGGGAGGCTCGCGCGCCACTCGGCGGCAGCCTCAGCGGTGATGTAGAGGCGGCCACCCTTGCCGGGCTTGTTCCTCTTGGCTCGCAGCGGCGGGTAGTTGGCGGACGTGCCGTCGATGCACTGGCGCACGGTGGTGGGACCGATCCCGTGCCAGCGGGCGAACTCCTCGACGCTCATCAGCGCGGGGGTCGCGGGGAGCTGGATGTCGCTCACGGCGATCTCCTTTCGGGTACAGGAAGGCCCCGCTCACCAGGTGGTGGCGGGGCCGGGGTGGGTGGGGTTAGGCGGGGATGCCGTTGAGGGCGTGCCAGGCGGTGGGGTCCTGGTAGATGCCGAGGATGCGCAGGTCGACGGGCGGGTCCAGGTGGGTGATCCACTCGCGCCGGTACTGCTTCGCGGCCCGGCGCACCTCGGCGCGCACCTGCGTCTCGTCACCGGGGATGACGTAGTGCCGCCGCTCGCACTCGTCCCGGATCGCGTTCTCGCACCAGGCGAGGGTCGGGAGCGGTGTGCGCTCGGGCCGCATGGACGAACTCATGCACGGCGTGGTGTCCCGCCCGACGGCGGGCGGGGAAGTCATGGGCGACCCTCGCGATCGGCTCGGACGTGCCGGCTTGCGATGTCCTGAACGCGCTCGGGGAAGTCGCGGGCCACAACCCGCGACGATCCGTCGTCGTGGAAGAAGCACGTCTCGACCGAGCCGTCCGAGAGGACGACCGTGCTGTACTCGCCGCCCTGCACGCGGGTGACGATCGGGGAGGTCATGAGACCACCTCGAGGCCGGCGCCGCCCTCGATCGGCTCGGCGGTGGGGATCCCGGACTGGCGCACGAGCCGCGCGATCGCGGACGCGCCGGCCGGGGTGATCTTGAGGGTGTGCATCGCCTCGCCCTTGAAGCGGGGCGCCTCGTGGGCCAGGCGCGGCGTGAAGTACATCTTCTTGTCCGCGTAGGCGGAGTAGCGGCGCTGAGGCTCGATCTTCTGCGCCTTCTCCGACCAGCGCGAGGACAGCTCGACGTAGATCCACTTCCGCTCGACGAGCAGCTCCCGCAGCGCGCTCTCCTTGACGCCGAGGTTCGCGGCCACCGTGCGGAACGTCAACAGGTCGGAGTCGGCGACGTACGTCTCGACGTAGGCGACCTTCGGGGCGTCGGCCTCGATCTGCGCGTTGAGGGTGGTCGTCCTCTCGACCTCGGCGGCGAGCATCCGCAGCGCGTCGGAGTACGACTTGGGGAGCGCGCGGCCCTGCACGACGCCGTAGCCGCCGGTCCTGCGGATCGCGGGGAGCACCTCGTGCGTGACCCAGCGCTTGAACTCGCGCGCTTCGGGCTTGCGGCTGCGGAGGATCAGTGCGTACAGCCCGGACTCGGAGATGATCGCGACCTGCTGCGCCCCGCCAGGGGTATCAGCAGTAGTGACACCCTTCTCGTCGTCGTCGAGGTTGACGATCGCCTGCGAGATGTTGCCGAGGCCGAGGATCTGGCAGACGTCCTTGGCGATCCACCAGGGCTCGCCGTGCTCGTCGATGATGTGGCGGACACCGTGGCCGTGGAAGTTGAACTGCGTGAGGTCGGTCATTGGTACGCTCTCCTTCGAGTGGTGGTTGCCCCGGTGTGTCTTGGCGGATGAGCCGGGGCACTGCTGTATCTAGGCGGCGTCGGTGTGGACGTCGTCGGTGGAGCGGGCGAGGGTTGCGACCTCGCCGACGCTCATGTCGAACGCCCGGCAGACGCCGGCGATGAACTGTGCGCTGGCGTTCTGCTTGCCGTCCCGCACGCTGACGAGCGTCTGTCGGCTGACTCCGATGGCTCCGGCGAGGGCGTCGTCGGAGGCGATGCCCGAGTAGCGCTTGATCCGGTCCAGGAGCCCGGGACGGATCATGAGGGTGGCGGACATGTCGCTCCTTCCATGGTCGCGATTGCTGCGATGTCATCCATGATGCACGACAACTCAGCAGGTGTCAACCGAAAGTCATCCATCATGTCTAGACGGTCAGCCGCACATGTGACTAAGATGTCAGTCATGGATACGACAGAGGCATGGATCATCCGGGTCACGGACGGCGACTCGCTCCGACAGGTGGCGCTCAACTCGCGCATTGCTGTACCCACGCTCACCGACCAGGTGCGCAATGGGCGCGTCCAGCCCGCGACCGTTGTGGCGATCGCGCGGGCCTACGGCGCCTCTCCGCTGTCGGGTCTCGTGGCTCTCGGTCTGATCACGGACGAGGAGGCCGAGGCGGGCGACCTAGAGTCCGCACTCCGGCGCATCACCGACAAGGCCCTGACCGACGAGATCCTGCGCCGGATCGAGGAGGGAGGCGTCGGTGAGCACCCGGCGCTCGTTGAGCCGCTTGAGCCCCCCGCGCCGATCTCCATCGCGAAGATGTCAGCCCCGGGTGTCACGATCCCGGATGAGGACGAACTCCCGCTGATCAAGGTGGCGAAGGAGGGGGATCCGCGGAAGGAGCAGCCGGCCCATGCTGACGACGCCTGACGCCATCTTCGACGCCGCCCACTCGCTCGGAGTCCGAGTCGAGTGGGCAGACCTCGACGACGACCACGGGATCTACGACCACGAGCGCCGCACGATCACGCTCCACCTCTGCCTGACCGGCGTTCAGATCGTCTCGACCGCGGCGCACGAGTACAGCCACGCGTTCCACCGCGACGAGCCGATCCGAGACCGCCGAGAGCACGACCGCCGCGAACGCCGAGCCGACGTCGAGGCAGCGCGCATGCTCATCTCACCGGAGGAGTACGCCCGCGCAGAGCGGCTCGTCGGCCCCGATGCCGGCGCCATCGCGGAAGAGCTGGGCGTCTCGCGGTGGGTCGTGGAGACCTTCCAGCGCGAGGCTGGTCATGGCCGCGGCTGGACTTGCACAGTTGCGCGGCGAGCCGCACTCAGTTCATTTCGAGGATGAGGTCCAGGCCGTTGCTCGGGTGGTAGGACCAGGTGGCCTCGATGTTGCCCCACGAGGCGGACTGCATGCCGTCGAGCGCTCGCGTGCTGTCCATCTTCGCGATCACAGATGATGGGGCGTGAAGTTCATCGAGGACGCACGCGATGTCGAAGACGTCTAGCCCGAGCACGTCCTCTTCGCCCTTGTTGTCGAGCAGGAGCGTCCTGCCGCCATCCCGTAGCGACGCCACGTGGCTCTTGTCGCCGAGGCCGCAAGACTCGACGGCAGACTCGAGCGGCGTGGCGCGGTTGCCAAGGCGCACGATCGCGATGATCGCGCAGAGCGCGACGAGCGTGACCCCGACGATGATCGCAGTTCGCCCGCGCCTTCTGGGTTGGTTGGGAGCGGCCTCGACCGGAGGGGGGACGTCGTTGCTCGGATGCGACTCGCTATGGTCCGTCATTTCCATTCACAGGTTTCTCGCAGGGCCGTTCTCGCGAGCCTACTGCCTTGCGAATGATCCGTCTGTACGTTCGGCCCGGCGATCGGCAGGCGCGGAGTTAGCCGAGCCGCTACGGTCTGGCTATGAGATTCATTCGACCCCTCGCTATCGTCCCGGTGCTGGCCCTTCTCGTGGCGTGTTCAGTTGGTGCCCCTGACGTTGCGACGAGCGCCACGTCAACCGAGGCGGAGAGCGCGCCCATCCCCGCCGCAACCGAGGAGGCGACGCCGATCACCGTCGAGGTGGACGTCGAGCCCACGGATGTCATGGGATGGAATCTCCGCGTCGCGGTCGACGAGCTCGAAGGTCAGGGCTTCGACGTCGTCACGCACGACTCCCGCGAGGATCGCACGATCATCAACCGCGCGAACTGGGTCGTGACGAGCCAGGAGAAGCAGGGATCCACCGTGGTCCTGGGCGCCGAGAAGTCCAGCGACTCGACGCCTACGGCGGCCCCCGTTGAGGCCACGGAAGCCACCAACGAGGCACCGGCCGCAGCCCCGGCACCCGACCTGACGATCGGACAGAAGAACGCGGTCGACTCCGCTCGGAACTACCTCAGCTTCATGCCGTTCTCCCGGAGCGGCTTGATCGACCAACTGGAGTACGAGGGCTACTCCACCGAGGACGCCACCTTCGCCGTGGACCACATCGCCCCCGACTGGTACGAGCAGGCAGCCAAGTCCGCCCAGAACTACCTCGATCTGATGTCGTTCTCGCGACAGGGACTCATCGACCAGCTGGTGTTCGAGGGCTTCAGTCAGGACGAGGCTGAGCACGGCGTCACGGCTGTCGGCTACTGACGGCTCACCACGACCGCCGGGGCCGGACGCTGCGGATGGAGGACATCGCGTAGGGGTTAGCGGGGCGCGTACAACACCTTCACGACTCACGACCCGCTATGCGGCGCTACGTCCCGCTGCGGCACGCTACAGTCCTGTCATGGCCCCGCTCGCAGCACTCAAGCCGCAGGCACACCCCCGCCCTCGCGTGGAGATGGACCGGGCTGTTGGCAACGACGGCCTGACGGATGTGGAGCGCGAGGAGTACGCGTGGCGTCACTCCACCACGGGCGCAGGCAGGCCGATGGGGGAGCGAGAGGGTGCCGACATGCGGGCCTGGCTCGCTGGTCGGCGTGGCGATCTCGTGGGTTAACCCGTCGGGAGTTCACGAGTACGCGCTCCAGAAGTTCGTCTGCACGGATCCCCCTGGGTTGCTGTATGAACCCCATCGCGGACGGCACCATCCTCGACCATACGAGCTAGAGGTCCAGTCACGACTACGCGGCCTGAGGCTCCCGAGACCATCGGACGAGATGCTCATCCTCGGCATGGATGTGGCTGATGTCGCCGTGGCCTCCTACCTCGCGTTCGACCCAGACCAGGGGGACCTACGCATCCTCGCCATCGCCACGTCCCTTCGACATCGAGGGCTTGGGCTCGGCGGCGACGCCCTCGACGTGTCGCTCGAGGTACTCCGTCGCACGCGAGACGAGAACGACCTTGACTGCGGAGTGTTCGCCTACGTGCATCCAAGCAACGCGGCCAGCCGTGCGCTGTTCGCGTCGAGAGACTTCGTGCTCCTCGGCCTCTATGACGGCTATGAGGGGTGGGTCCACGATCTCGACTGACCCCGACCCGGCCCCGGGCCGTACTTGTCGCACCCCGCCGCTACCGTCGCGGCATGACGACCCTCTCGGACCGTGACCGGGCGATGCTGGATCTGGAGCGCCGGCCGTGGCGGCACGGCGCGGTGAAGGCGGACGCGATCCGGGGCGAGCTCGACATGTCGGAGACGCGCTACAACCAGGCGCTCAACGCGCTCATCGAACGGCCCGAAGCGTGGGAGCACGACGCCGTGACCGTGGGCCGGCTCCGACGACTCCGGGACGCCCGCAGCGAGCGCCGATCAAGCCGGAGAGGCTGATGTGGGCGGATCAAGCGCAGGGAGCAGGTCAGCCAGGGCGTCGCTCACGGCTCGACCGGCGGCCTCCAGCTCCCCGTGGACGTACCCCTCGACCAGCTCGGTCTGCCCTACGAGCATCTCGATGATGTGGCGCGGCGTCCCCGCGTCGGCGAGCATCGAGATCATCGAGTGCCGGGCCTCGTGGAGCACGTAGAACTCGCCCTCGTCACCCTCGACGGCGGGGTCTGGCGCGCGCTTGTAGACCCCGGCCGCGCGCTGGAGCTCCTTCCATGTGGCGAGGTCGGCCTTGTCGTTGCGGGGGTGGCCGCGATAGCGCGGCGCGCCGTCGATGCGTGGGAACACGAGGTTGTGCGGGTTCGCCTTCCCGGTCGGGCACTTCTCGCGCCACGCCGCGAGCTCCTTCGCCACCGGGGTGATGATCGGTAGGGCCCGCGCCCCACTCGCTGTCTTCGGGCGAGTGAGATGCCAGGAGTCCACTAGCTGCTCGACCTCGTCACCCCGCTTGGTCCGATAGGTGCCTGCCGCACGGTCGCGGTACGGGAGCTGCTGCACCTGCCAGGTCAGGTCGATCTCGCCGACGACCACGGCGTCCGGCTCGGGGGTGGGGTCGATGCGTACCCGGTCCCACGTGAGTCCGAGCACCTCGCCCTGTCGCGCGCCGTACAGCACAGCGATGACGTAGCGGATCGCGTCGGACTGGGTCGCGTAGGCGTGCTGGAACACTGCGCGGACCTCGTCCTTACTCATCCTCGTGCGGGCCGACTTCCCTCGGCTGGCCTTGGTGGCCGCGAAGATCCGGTCTGGTACCCGGTGCCCGTCGGACTTCGCAGCGTTGAGCATCTTCGTGAGGGTGCGCTGGGCCGAGTTGGCGGTGGAGCCAGATCGCCCGGCCTTGAGCGCGCCGTCGCCCACGGCTCGCATGTGCGCCGCGGTGAGCGCCTCGAGGCGGATGGTCCCGATCGCGGGGACGATCCACCGGACGACATTGGTCTTGTCCTGGGCGTAGGTGGTGGCGCGGACCTCCCCGTCGCGGTGCCGGAGCCACTTCTCGGCCCAGGTGCGCACGGTCTCGCTCGCCCGCGCCTCGGGCACGCGGGGCCCGTGGAGCATGTAGTCCTTCTTCTTGGCGACGAACGCCTGCCAGGCGGCGTCCTCGTCGCGACCGCTGGCGGTGATGACGATCCTGGTGCCGGCGGGCGTGATCCGTCCGGTGTCGTAGCGGCCGACCCACAGTCCGCGCGAGGGCACCCACTTGAAGGAGCCTTCGCCGTAGCGGGTGACGTGTCCGCGCTTCGGCTTCCTCTCGACCATGGTCACCACATCCTCTGCCTCGGCGCCCGGTCTACACATTGGTCTACACATTGGGGCGGTATCGCGACGGTATCACGACGATGCAGACTGGCGGATTTCCAACGTTTCTGAGCACCAGTCTACCCTCCGACCTCTGCCTTCCAAGCAGATGGTGCGGGTTCGATTCCCGTCATCCGCTCCAAGTACGACGGTAGGGCGCAGGCCCGGGATTGCAGCGATCCCGGGCCTTTCGCTTGCTCCGGGGACTCGCCTCCGGATGGCCCTGGTCTACACATTGGTCTACACATTTCAGGCGATACCGCCGCGATACCGACACGGCTCTCACGCCCTCGTGACGGCGTTGGCCCAGACCCAGGTGGTGCCCTGTCGTCCGTGCACGTCGATGTAGACGACCTGGACCTGTCGTGGGGTCCAGGCGACGGCGAGGCCGTCGCAGTGCTGCCAGGCCGTGCGGCCGGCGTCGATCCAGACCCTGACTGGGACGGGCTTGTCGGGGGTGGTGACGCGCTCGTCGATGCGGGCCTGGAGCGGGACGCCGCGGACGCTGTCCCACGGCGGGACGGGCTCGCGGGCGGGCTCGTCCGTCTCAGGCGGCTGCGGGTCCTCTTCGTCGGGCATGTCCGCGTCCTCCTTTCGGGTCGGCGAGTTCGGCCGGCCACGCATCCCGGTCAGCTCGTCGGCGAAACCGGACGGCGCGCGCGACGTCGGCGCGGGGTAGCCAGGAGTTGCGTTTGCGGCCGGTGCGGGTCTCCCACTCCACGAGGACCAGGGACTCGGTGCGTCGGACCGCGCGGCCGGGGCGGACCTCGATCCGGCCGGGCCACACGAGTCGGGCGACCACGAGCGGGTCGCGGGAGCCTGGGTACTCCCGCAGCTCACGGTCGGCTGGTGGGTTGCGTGCATTCAGGGGGGCGAGGGGTTCGGGTTCGGGGGTCATGGGGTCGAGTGTGCGCCGGGGGTCCGACATTGAGGCTGGTCTCAGAGTGTGAGATTCTGCCTGACGGGACTAGGTGCCCCACAAACCGTGGGGTAGAGTAGTTGTCACGAGGTCAGGGGATCAGCCCCAGACCACCGGGTCCACACGGAGGACACCATGACCACGATCCGCACTCTCGCCGCCGAGTACGACGCTCAGCCCTACGAGATCGCCGCGACGCTCGACCTGGGCCGCGACTACGACGAGACCGCAGAGATCGCCCCGGCTGACGAGCAGTGGATGCGCGAGGCCCTCGACGCCGCAGCCGAGGCCGCCGACAACGCCTGACGCACGAACAGCGCCCCATCCGCACGACCGGCGGGTGGGGCGCTGCGCTACCACGAGAGGACGAGGCATGGATGAGCGGATGACAGCCGGGGAGTTGCAGACCGTCAGGGAGTACCTCGGTCTGACGACTGACGCGCTCGCCGGCATCCTGGGTGTGCGACCCGACACCGTGCGCCGGTGGGAGTCCGGCCGTGACCCTATCCCGCACCGTGTGCGGGAGGAGGTCGAGGAGGTCGAGGCATTCACGGCCTCCATCGCCGGGGAGGTCGTCGCGGCGCTCCATGACCAGGCGACCCCGGCCGTGCTGGTGTACCGGACGGACCGGGAGATGCACGCCGCACGTCCCGACACGGCGCACCTGACCGCCCGCTGGTGGCGCCACGTGGTCGCCCGCGCCGCTCACGAGATCCCCGGGCTCGTGATCGCCGGCGCCGGAGACATTCGTGGGCGAACGCGAGGAGGCTCGGCCCGGGTGGGCGACTTCTTCGTCGGCCCCGGAGGTCCGAGCCCTCGCAGCCACGCGACGCCATGAGCGTCGACGACCGCCTGACGTGCGAGCTGTGTGGTCGCCGGTACGCGAACCTCGGTGGGCACGTGGTCCGCTCGCATGCCATGACGGTGCGCGAGTACCAGCTCATGCACGGCCTACCTGTGTCGCGGGGCCTGGTCTCGGACTCCCTGCGCGCCAGGCACGCGGCGCGGCAGCGGCGGATCATGGCCGGCCCCGAGGGCGAGCGGCTCCAGGCGGGCATCGCAGACAAGGCGGGCGCGGCGGCCGTGCGCGATCCCGAGGTGATGCGCCGTGCCGCGGTCGCTCGAGCGCCCCAGGCGGCCCCGAAGATCGCCGCGACCCTCCGCGCGAAGGTCCCGCCGCTGGTGTGCGTGGTGTGCGGGCGGGAGCATCGGCCCGGCGACCGGCGGACCCTGACCTGCTCACCCGAGTGCCGCTCGACCTGGCAGGCACAGCGGGTGGCTCGGGGGCCACGCGACCCCGACCGGGTCGCTCGGATGCGGGCCATGCGCGAGGCGGGCGCCTCCTACGCCGAGATCGGCCGCGCCTACGGCATCACCGGCCAGACCGTCCGCCACCACCTCACCCAGGCGTGACAAGAGCCCCCGCCCCACCATGACGGTGGAGCGGGGGCGCCTAAAGCGCGAACGACGCCCCCACCACCTCGCGATGAGGTGGTGGGGGCGTCGTCGTGTGCTGGGGTCGGATGCCGCAGGGGGCGGCGGCACCCGACCCTTCGAGGCTAGCCGTGGTCGGTGCAGCACGCGAGGGCAGCGGACCGCGAGGCGTAGACGGAGGTGCTCAGCCTTCGATCGACTCCGGCCATGATGTCCGCGTACTTCTCGTCGGCGGCAGAGACGCTGAACGGGCGCCGAGCGTGTCGAGCGCTACTGCGCTCCCGGTGGCAGGCTCGACATGCGCGACGCCCGTGCTTTCGCCATGTGGACTCAACCAGGTTCGGCGGGGCGAGCCGGTGACCGTGGAGGCATGCCACCTGGTAGCCGGTCTCATCGTGCGTCTCTCCAACTTCGGCGCGGATCATGGCGAGAGCGACGTCTGCCTGACTTGCATCGAAGTCGCTTCCGAAGTGGCTCGCCCTGGCTCTCTCGCGATGACATGCCCGGCACTGGCGATGTCCATGCTTCCACCAGGTCGATGGCACCAAGTTGGGCCACTCAAGCGGGTGGCCCAAGGGGCACGTGGTGCGACGAGCCTGCCTGTTGCGGCCGTGCCTCACGGCGTCGTGCATGTTCTCGGAGTGGGTTCCCCAGTACAGGTTGGGCAGCGCGTTGTTCGTCGGGTTGCCGTCCCTGTGGCAGGCCTCCGCACCCTCGGGTTCGGGTCCAACGAATGCGAGCAGAACCAGACGGTGCACGGTCCTAGTGGAGCGCCCCCGGTCGCGATACAGGCTCACCATGGGGTAGCCGCCCTTCGCGATCGACGGTCGCAGGACGCGACCCCTCTGCGGCGCCCCTGCGGCACTGAGGCGGTCCAGCGACCTGACTCGACCGCGGTCGCTCACCTCGTAGAGTCCCTCGTAGCCGACGACGGGCAGCCACGTCTCGGGCGTCGGCACGACCACAGGGGTGACCATGGTCAGTCGCCCACGGACGAGGCGGCCGTCTCGGTGTCGTCGACCTCGGGGAGTCCGCCGAGGCTGGTGAGGACCGAGAGGATGCCGGCGAGCGCGGCGGCGGACGCGACGCCGGGCCAGGCGATGTCGGTCACGCCGACGGCGGTGGTGCCGATGAGCGCGACCGCGGTCTGCGCCGCGGTCTTGAGAGCGCGGACCCCGGCGGCGGCGTACCAGCGGGGACGGACGAGGGCGTGCTTGGGCATGGCGGGGTTCCTCCTGGTGCAGATCGGGTTGGAGCGTGCGCGGAAACTTCCAACTCACCGGGTGCCGCGGTTGAAAGTTGGGGCCGCATCTTCTAGTTCGGGGTCGACTAGAAGATGAGTAGGAGTGGGGCTTGCGGTCAGGCGGTGGTGGGGCGGGGGCGTGGTGGTGGGCCCTCGCCGCGGTAGATCTGGTCGACGAGCTGGCGCGAGTAGTCCTGCTCGACCGCGAGCTGGGCCTCGACCCTGTCCAGGCGCAGGCGCAGCGCGGTGATCTCCTCCTGCATCTGGTCGATGAGGGCGTCGCGGTCGGCGACGGTGTCGCGGCGCTCGGTGGAGTGGCGGGCGTGGACCCCGGCGCGGGCGTCGGCGATGGCCTTGGTGCCCTGCCAGATGATCCCGGCGAGGGCAGCGACGAGCGCGACGATGGTGCCCCAGTGCTCGAGGTTCACCCGCGCGCCCCCGTCCGCACCTTGTGGGCTGCGACCTCTCGGGAGCGGATCGACCAGAGCTGGACGTAGCGCAGCGTCAGGCTGAGGGCCATGGTGCTGATCGCGCCGGCCTGCGCGAGTCGTGTCGGGGCGTCGCCCACGATGTCCCAGACCGTGATCGCGTACACCACGGTGGCCCCGATGAGGGCGATCAGCCAGACCCACTCCCACCGGTAGCGGCGGGTCGCTGCCCCGTACAGGCACCCCAGGGCGCCAGCGACGGCGAGCACGCCCCACGCGTCGGTCAGCCACGGCGGCATCCGTGCGCTGATCGTGGTCGGGGTGAGCAGCACAGCGCCGGCGCCCATGACCAGGGCCATGGTGTAGACCCCGACCAGGACACCGTAGGAGACCCTGCGCGCCCACGGCGGCGCGGTTACGTACGGCATGCGGGTCAGCTCACGTCCGGCTTCGCGGGAATGCCGAGCGCGCGGACCGTCTTGGGGCCGACGACGCGGTCGGGCTTCGGCCCGAAGCGGGCCGGGTTGGCCTTCTGCGCCTGGTAGACGGCGTTGTCGGTGACCGCACCGTAGTCGCCGTCGACCACGAGCTTCGGGGCGACGGCCTTCCACCGGTTGAGGGCGGTCTGGAGCTGGCGGACCCACGCCTCCCAGCGGAGCGACTTGGACCCCTTGACGCCGTCCTCGACCAGGCCGGCCTTCCCGTAGCGGTTGGCGCGCTGCTGCCAGGCCAGGACCTTCGGGTCGCGCGCCTGCTGGGTGGGCGCGCTCGGCGCGGGCTTCGACGGTGCGGGCGCGGGCGGGGCCGCGGGTACGTACGGCGCCGCGCCGGGCGTCACGTCGAAGGTGCGGAAGTCGATCTCGGGGTTGCGTGTGGCGCCGCGCGCGGTCCACACCTCGAAGTGCAGGTGGTAGCCGGTCGTGACGCCGGACAGGTCGGTGACACCGAGTCGGTCCCCGACCCCTACGTTGTCGCCGATCTTGAGCCCGGCATCGGCGGTGACATGGCCGTAGAGCTGACGCTCCCCGTCCGGGTTGCGGACCACGACGCCATTGCCGGAGCGTCCCGGCGCGAGCACCGCGCCGATGGAGGCGGACTGGCCGCGTGCTCGTCCGCGCACGATCCGCTCGACCGTGCCGGCGAACGCCGCCCGCACCGTGCGGGAGACGCCACCGCCGGCGATGTCGAGCCCGGCGTGGAAGCCACCCGAGCGGGAGCCGTAGCGGCTGGAGACGTACCCCTGGACGGGACTGGTCATGCGGGGCGCGGCCATGGCGCCACCTCCTAGAGTCTGGGCGAACGTCGCGAGGACGGCGGGGCTGGCGGCGATCTCGAAGTGCATCTCGTCGAGCTCCGCCGGCGACCAGTCCCCTCCCCACCGCAGGACGGGGTAACGGACCAGGAGCGCGCGGATCGCCACCTTCTGCGCGGCGGTGTAGGTCGAGCGGAACTCGGGGCGGCGGGAAGCGTTGAGGTCCACAGCGGTCCCGGAGGCGTGGTTGGACCAGCGATCCGAGCCGTGCTGCTTGCGGGGGGCGTACCCCCAGGAGTCGGCCTTCACGATCGGCTCGACCTCGCGCGCGAAGTCCGCGCAGAACGCACCCAGCACGGCCGCGACATCGCCGGCCAAGACGTTGCCTCGGCCGGCGACCGCGTCCAGGGTCCCGAGCGCGGGGTCGCCGTAGTCCGGCACGACGGCCCACCCGTTCGGGGTGATCGGCGCGCTCACGCCCCCGGCTCCACCTGGTCGTGGTCAGGCTCGGTGCCCTGGTCGCCGACCTCCTCGGCCGGGACCTCGGTCAGGTCCAGGTCGGTCAGGTCGACACCAGGGACGGTCGCGGGATCGGTGGAGGCCATGGGGTGGCTCCTCTCGTGTGGTGGCATGACGGAGCCCCCGCGCCTGGTGGTGCGGGGGCTGGGTGAGCGGTGCAGCGGGAGTTAGCCGCGGGGGATGTTGAGGCCGTCGAGGTAGATGTAGCGGTAGTCGCCGGCCTTGAGGCGGACGCTGCCGTCGGGGTGGATCCCGACGAGCGCGGGCGCGACCCAGGTCGTGGCGCCGTAGGACGCGACGGGGACCATGCTCTCCTCGCCGACAGCGGCCGGGGACGGGCGGGCCCAGTCCGGCAGGACGACCATGACTGCGTTCGCGGCCGGAGCGCTCGCCCGAGAGAGCACCCCCCGCCCGAGGATCTGCTCATTCCGTACCCGGACCTGAGGCCGCTCCTCCCCAGCCGCCGCCACGAACGCGTTCTGGAAGGTGTCGAGGTACTGCCAGCCGGTGTCGTAGCCGGCGACGGGCGGCAGCTTGTTCGTGACGGCGATCGTAGCCGTGAGCAGGTGGTGGTCGCTCTGCGCAGCGGTCGCGATCGGGAGGGTGGCTGCCCAGATCCCGCCCGTGAGGTACTCACCGTGGCGCAGCCACATGGTGTCCAACCACTCGTTCTGGCTGTTCCCTGCGTCGGTCCAGGGCGGGTTGGCCTTCCAGTTGTGCCAGGTGGGCCACTCCGGGCGCCGCACGCCGGGGCAGTCCAGCTTCAGGTTCTTGAAGATCCCGCCGCCGCTCATCCGGGTCACGGGCTGGCCGTAGGTCGCGCCGTAGTCGTTCATGTCGACCCCGAGCACCGTGGTGCACCGGTACCGGTCCGCGATCGCCTTGAGCCGGGCGTGGGTGTCGGAGGCCTGGGTGTTGCGGGTGGCGCCGTTGTCGGGGTGCCAGTGGTCGGCGGCCGCGACGATGTTGACCCCGGTCGCGACGTGGCTCAGCAGCAGCCACACCATGTTCCGCTCGGCCCAGGCAGAGGGCTCCTTGCCCCCGACCCCGGTCCAGACCCACACGGCCTCGTCGTAGGCGACGCCGCAGCGTGAGCCCATCGTGACCGCCCGCCACCGCCCGAGGAGCCGGGCGCGGTGTTCAGGGCGGCGACGAGCTCGGGCCACTGGTCCGCGGCCAGGCCGGGATAGTCCGACTCCTGGAAGGCCAGGACGTCCACACCGGCCGCGATGACGGACGCGGCGAGACCGGCCTTGCGCCCGCCCACGGGTGGTCGGTTCCGCCGGCGTAGTAGATGTTCCACTGCCCGAACCGCAGCACGACCTTGGGGTCGAGAACGTCGCGGACCATCACCTCGGCCGCGGCACGGGTCGCCGACCCGGCGTCGTCCAGGAGGGTAGCGACCATCGAGTCGGTCGGCGCCTGCGCGTCCGCGGCGGCCTGCTCGGCCGCCGCCCTGGCCGCCTCCGCGGCCGCCTTCGCGGTCTGCGCTGCGGTCGCCGCGGGGACCGCAGCGCTCGACGCCGTCTCGGCCGCGGTCTTCGCGCTCTCGGCTGCGGTGCGGGCGGTCTGCGCGCCCGTGCGGGCCGTCTCCGCCGCGGTCTGCGCCGCCTGCGCCTGGGCGCGCGCCGTTTCGGCCGCGGTCTTGGCCGCGGTGGCCGTAGACGCTGCCGCACCGCCGCCGCAGCCGCTGCCTCGGCTGCCGTCGCGGACGTGGTCGCGGTCTCGACCGCGTCGTCCAGGATGCCCTGGTACTCCGGCGTCAGCCCACCAGCCGGGCCACGGGGACCGACCGGACCAGTCGGCCCCTGCGGACCCACCGGCCCCGGCTCACCCTGCCACCCCCTGGACGCCGTCCGCGCCGTCAACACCAGCAGGACCAGCCGGCCCAGCCAGACCCTGGGGCCCCTCAGCGCCCTCAGCACCGTCCAGGCCGGGCGCCCCCGGGGGGCCCTGCTCGCCCTGCGGGCCAGGAACCAGCTCGATCTCAGGCATGGCGTCGTCTCCGATCACGGTGGGATAGTCGGGGGTGCCGGCAGGTTCGTGCCGGGGTGGAGGCTGTTTGATCGCACTGCGCAGCGACCCGGTGTAGGCGGCGAGTGCGGCGACGGCCATCGCGGAGCGTGCTTGAGCGCCGACGCGAGGTTGTTCACGACGAGGACCGACGCCTTCCCCGACATCTGCGAGGACAGCCCCGAGATCGCGACTCCGCCGCGTTCATCCGGCCCAGCAGGGGCCAGAGGGTGTCGATCCAGCCCGCGTGGTCGTTCAGCTTGCCCTCCGCCGCGACGATCCTGTCGCCGGCGTTGTTGATCCGCTGGTTCAGGGTCGGCCACCCGCCACGGGCGCCGACGACCTCACCCTCCACCGCGCCGATCCGGGAGCCCAGCCCTGTCGAGACGCCGTCCATCCCGGTCAGCCGGGACCCGAGCGAGCCGTGCGTACCGCGCGCCGTGGAGACCTCACTCTCCACCGCGATGATCCGGTCGCCAGCGTTGTTGATGCGGCCGTTCAGCGTGGGCCACCCGCCACGGGCGCCGACGACCTCGCCCTCGACCGCGCCGATCCGAGTGCCCTGGGACTGCGTGAGGTCCTGCAGCGACAGGATCCAGGAGTCGTGCTGCCACCCCTTCTGCTGGCTGGAGTTCGACTCCCCGAAAAGCTCGTCGATCCACCCGAGCAACTGGCCGAGTCACCCCGTCCTGCGCGGCCTTGTCCGCCTCGGCCTTCTCGGCCCACGAGGAGATGTTGTCGCCGCCCTCCTTGGCGCGGCGCACCTCCTCCTCGAGGTTCTCGACCCGGTCGCGGACGCGGCCGATCTCCCGGGAGTGCTGCCGGCCGAGCTGCTCCTGCTCGGCCAATCCTGCCGCGCGTTACTCAGCCTGCGCCTCGGCGTACTCGCGGGCCTTCTGCTCCGCCTCGGTCCGCGCCTGCTCCAGCCGTGCCCGGCCGGCGCGCCTCAGCGGCGGCCTCCTGGCGTGCCTTCTCGGCTGCGGCCCTTCGGCGGCGGAGATCCGCCGCCCGAGGTCCTGGTCGCCGGCGCGGCGCTGCTGGTCCTGACGCCACTGATCCAGCTCGACGTCGGCGCCCGACGCCTTCTCCTGCTCGAGCGTGTCGAGCCGACCGTCCTGGATCGCCTGTTCGGAGTCGGTCACCTGATCCGACTCCTCTAGCGAGTCCAGGCGCGAGTCCTGCCCGTCGTCCCGCGCCGCGTTCTCGTCGGCCGAGTACCAAGCTCGTCGACACTGTCGCGGAGATTGCCCCAGATGTGCGCCCGGTCAGCTCCCCGTAGGACATCGCCAGGAACTCGATCGACGCCAGTCGGACGTCAGTCCAGCGCTGTTGACGGCACGCACCATTGGGCGAACCGAGTGTCCGGGGATGAGAACGCCGCGTCCATCGACGAGGCATCCGCGCCGAGGCTGACGATCCGAGCTGGCTCTTCCCGTGATCCAGCACCCACTGGACGTCGAAGCCCGCCAGATCGGTCAGCGGGCTGCCATCAACGTTGGTCGTCGGCGCAACCCAGGAGAACGTCACCTCGCTGCGCGCGGCATAGTCGCCGGGAGCGACCCCCCACCCGCTCGTCGACGGTCCAGCATGGTCGGCGGGCTGGGTGCGGGAGGCAGGCGAACAGCCCGCCGAGGGCGAGCCCGCCGAGCGCGCCGCGAGTGCCGGCCGCATTGCTCGCGAGCGTCGGGGGCCAGGGAAGCGCTCCTCCGGGTCCGCGACCCCGGATGACGACCTCGGCGACCTCATGGCCGACGACGAGGAACGTGACCTTCGCCGACTCGCTGCACAGCGTCCCAGCCGGACGGTTGGGTCGACGTCCACGCGGCGACGATCCGGACGCTATCACCGGGCAGAATCCACCCTGCGAGCCGATCAGCGAGAAGCACCTTCACCTCGGTCGGAGTGTCGCCGCTGCTGGGCGGCGTCAACAACGCTTGGGCGAGGCGAGCGATCTCCGGCCGGGTCGGAGATCGAGGAGAAGAGCCGCTGACGCTCGACAGCAACCGCGTCCGCAAGCGGCTGACGTCGGCGGTGGGCGGTGACCCTGGCCGGCGCCGACTCCGACGACACGCGATGCCCGACCGAGAGTGGTCGACGCCGCGGCTGATCTGCATGACGGCACCCGCGCGAGCGCCGGGCCGACCCATTTTGAGCATCGCGGACTCGGGGGTGCGAGCGAGCACGGGGTGGCCCCCACTCGAGCAGAGCGCAGCACCCTCGCGGGACGTCCGCCGTCTGTGGACACTCGACGCTCGATCGCACGACCCAGTCGAAACGTCCTCGACCGCCATGAGCGTGTGGAGGTTCTCCGCGACAGGCGTACCGGCTCGCATGTCGACGGTCCGGGTCACTCCTGACACCGCCGGCGGGATGGCGATCTGGACGCCCTGTCCGCCTGTGAACGCCTCGGCGAGCAGGGTCCTGCGCGATGCTCAGTCTGATCGTCCGTTGTGCTGAGCGCAGCGCTGAGCAGCCGCTGCTCCGGATACGCGGTCCACTCGCGTCCCATCACGGTGAGCACACCCGGTCGTCGTCGTGGCGTTCCCAGATCAGCCACTCGCCGAGGAGGCGCTGGCCGTCGGTGACGAGCAGGACGCGACGGCCGGGCTCCGTCAGGTCGACGACGCGCGCGACGGCATCCTCGTCCATGCTCTCGCCGTCTGCGCGCAGCAGGTGGCCGACCGAGATCGAGGCGGTGCACTCGCCGCCCTCAAGGTGGCTTGACCAGTCGCCGCCGCCGGCGAGTCGCAGCTCACCCAGGACCTCGCCACTGAGCGCGTTTCGCAGCCCAGACACGGATGCGCATCAGGCCCACGCCTCGAAATGAACTCACCGTCACGGCGCCGTCTCCTGTCCATGTCGCGGTCACGCTGGCGCCGCCGGGCGGGACGACGACCTTCGCGGCCCGTGGTTTCGACGTCCCAGCGAGCCCCCGCGCGCCACACTTCGCCGTCGCGCATGAAGACCTTGCCTGCCTGATCGGCGGGGGATGTCGGCGGCGAGGCTCCAGGTGCCGCCAGGGGTGTGTGACCGTGAGGGCTGCGACGGGGGCCTGTGATGCTCAGCCTGGGCCACGACGTGGCGTCGCCCGGGTTCGCGAGGACTGCCGCAGGCCAGACGTGAGCCCGAGTGGGGTCGGCCGGTAGCGCAGGGGGTCGTCGGCTCGCAGGTAGAGGGTGAATCCCCACGTCGCTCGAGCCGCGTTGTGTTCATGTCGACGCGTCGCACGTCGCACTCAAGGCCGTCGATGGCGAGGGCGCCGCGTCGCGGTCGACGCAGCGCGGCGAGAGCGTCGTCCGCGTCTGGGCCGCTGGCGTCTATTACGCCCGAGACTTCGACCGTGCGAGCCCCCAGTCGCTCCCATAGCGAGACGGTCCCGTCTCCAGACCAGTGCTCGATCTCGGTCGTGGCATCGGGTGCGCCGTCATGCCATCCCTGGATGGATTCGACGATGTACGGGTGCTCGGGTCAGGGTCGGTCGCGAGAGCGAGCCCGGCATAGGTGCAGGTCACCATGCTGCCGCCAGCCCATGGAGCGTGCGGTCGACTCGCCGTCCGACCTTCAT